>JBGAJG010000001.1:0-1757862 GCA_044225015.1 Chitinophagaceae bacterium
GCCTTTGGCTGGGTTTTTTTATGCTTATAATTTTTCTAGTATGACCACAAGTCTTGCTCAAAGTTGAAGATACGCTCCTTGATATTCTCACCTTCCAGCAGTCTCAGGATATCATCCTTAACATAGCTCTTGATGAACATATCGTAGGGGTTCTCGATGGTAGACTTCACGATATAGCTGGCAAAATACCGGCTTTCGAAAAGTTCTTCCCAGCTCATCCGGGCACCGAAGTTCTTGCCATTATATACTTCATACTTGGCAAGGGTGGGGCGCAGATCAGGGTAGTACACCCAGAACAGGGGAGATTCACCGAGGATAGCGCCAGTTGACTGGTCAACATAGGTTTTAACCGGAGCGATACCCAGGATACGTGCATACATCCTGGAGCTTTCCTTGTCAAATACCCATTCTTCCTTGATCCTGAACTTGGTGATATCATCAGGATTGAACTCGGCACAAACCATCGTGTCTTTGAAAATACCTTTGGTACCGTTAGGATCTTTAACGAAATCCGGGATCTGCGTGGTGTCACACTTACCGGCGATCAGTTCACCGATCTTTTCCAGGGGCATGGGGGTAGTGAAGCGATCGTCAACTGAGTTGTCGAAAGCTACCACTTCGCCGGAGCGCAGGGCGTTCAGCAGGATCATGATGAAACGCTGGTTACCGTTGTCCTCATTTGCCTTATAGCGGAAAGGAAGGTTCATTTTCTCGCGGATGTCAATCTCCCGCCATACACGCTCACGGTACCACGCATCATCCTCACGGATGTTCTCATGCGCCAGGGGTGTCCTGTCTTTTACGAGGTTCCTTTCCACAGCCGCGTCATTGCGCAGGGATTTTTTGGGCGTATCAATGGCCAGGGGATCACGCTTAGCCACGGGTACTACTGTATCGGCAGCCTTTGCATTCAAATTGGCATCGGCCGTATTGGATTGTGTGGTTTTGGACGATGTCTTCTTGGAAGTGCTGGTCTTTGCCCGGGTGGTTTTCTTACGCGTTTGCGCGTCCACAACCTGGGTGGTAAGACCGAAGGCCGCTACCAGTAAAACATATTTTGCCAATTGGAATTTCATGGTCTACAGTTTACAATACAAATTAAACGATTCTCTATCAGTACTTATTGCTGTGTTATGTTAATCTTACTTCAAACTGTAGGATAAGCTGCTGGAGAGCTTACGTACCCTGCCTGACGGATCTTTAACCATAATGTCATTGATCACTACCAGGGCACCGGGTTTCAGTTTGTTGATCAGTGCAGCAGCACCGCCGTTCCACCTGTTACCATTGTTGGTTACCGGGGCGTAATCAGGAATATCAGGGCTCAGTGCACCTACGGTGTAGCTGACTACTTCGTAAGGAGCATCAAATTCTGAATCTTCCAGTTTGGCGATCACACCACCCATGGCCTTAAAGTTGGCTGTGGGCACAGGACCGGGTTTCAGGTTACCTACATAAGCGGCAGGCAAAGGCAGTTGCTTCACACGGAAGCCTACTTTACCGGCGGCTTTACCTTCCACCATTACCGTTACGGTATGCTCACCGGGGTTAGTGGGGTTGGCGATGTATTTGTTACCGCTTACTTTCTTCAGGCTACCGCCGCTGAAAGTTGCTGAAACTTTTTCTGAACCTGCACCGGCAGTGATGGTAAGAGGATTCTCCACACCAATGTACAGTACGTTCATTTTATCAGCCATTACCGCCACACCTGAAGGAGTACCTACAGTGTAGTCAATGGTTTTAGGAACTGTTTCTTCTTTACCAGTAGTAGGGTCCACATATGTTACGTTAACTGTGACCTTACCGCTACTGTTTACAGCAAACTTTTTAGTAGCGACTCCATTTGCATCAACAGTTGCTGCCTGACCGTTTATTGTAATCTTGGCAGGTACAGACGCATTAAATGCACCAAGACCGGCTGTAATTTCAAGTTCGTCACCAGGCATCAAGTAAGTTGCATTAGTTCCGATCATCGGAACGAATTTGTCGTATACGATCTTTACTGCACCTACCTGGCTGGCGCAGAAAGTAGCCACCTGGTTTTCAGTATTCTTTACGTCATTCTGGAATTTGCTCAGCATGGTGAGGGCAGCCACCGTAGGCGTCATATGGAAATTACCATATACCCAGTCTGCTACTTTATCACCAGTTGATTTATTACCGGAAGAGGATTTAGGCAGTTCCAGGTTCAAAGGCAGCTTTGCAGCAAGCGCTTTGGAGATCTCTGGATCAATAGCCAGGATATTCTTTTTGAAGTTCTCCAGGGCGGCATAGAGGTTTTTACCTTCACCCTTGGTATCGAAAAGGCGTGTGGCCGCGTCGATATTATCTTCTTTGAATTCACCGGATTCTTTGTCCAGGCCAGCTTCTTCTTTCAGTTGCTGCTTGTACTTATCAATCAGGTCTGAAGTCTGTTTTGCCAGTTCACGGGCTTTGTCAGCCTTAGGTTTCCATAGTGCTGCTTTTTCGGCAGTCTTTGCGTCTTGCAGCATGTCGTCAAAACTCTTATAGATTGAACCCGTTGAAGAGTTGAGGACATTGTTGGACTGCATCAAGCTGTTGTCCACAGTCTTGAACGCGTTTATGATTTCAGCAGATACATTGAGCGCCAGGAGTGCGGTCAACACGAGATACATCATGTTGATCATCTTCTGCCGCGGTTCTTTAGGTAGTGCCATTTCTAGTTGGATTTAAAATTTAGATTAGGGTTTTTCAATCAACTCAACACTACTGATTAGTTGCGGCCTTGCATGGCAGCCAGCATGTTACCGTAAACATTGTTCAGGTTGCTCAGGTTCTTAGCCAGCAATGCGATCTGTTCTTGTGTTTTCTTCGCATCGTCTGCACTTCCCTGCATAGCTTGTGAAGCGTTTACGAGGTTGCTGTAGAAGCCGTTCATGGCTTTCAGGTGGTTGTTGGTATCCTGAAGCTCCAGTTCATAGATCGTGTTCAGTGAACCCAGGTTTTTAGTAAGGGTCTGAACCTGCTCATGGAACTGACGGGTGCTGTCAGCAGCATTGTTGAAATGGCCTATAGTGGTTGCAGCATTCTGGTAAGCATCTTTCATGGTGCTCAGGGCAGCTGTTGCTTCCTTAGTCTTTTGTGTGTAGTCTGCAGTAGCATGTGATACGTCTGCGATGTCAGACATTTTCTCTACTGTAGTACCAAATTTGGAAAAGTTGTCGCTCAGGCGCTTCATGTTAGCAGGATTGATGTCAGCTTCTGCCAGCATTTTGTCCATAGAAGCGAGGGCGGGATTTCCAGTAGAACCGGTCATTTTAGGCAGGGCTTCAGCGAGCTTCGCCATTTCCTGGCCGGGAGGGGGGAGGAATGCATACACGAGGAAGATTGCAGCCTCAGTGAGCAGACCCACAGTAAGCATGATGTCGGCAAATGATTTGTGCAGGATCTTTGCCCATGCACCAAAGATTACTACCGCCGCACCAAGACACACGATGATGTTAACGATTTTGTCTGTTTGTTTGTTTGTACCTGCCATAACGATGAATTTTTGTGGTTTTTTTCTTTTTTAGGATTCGGAGAATATCATGCCGGGCAAAGGCTTGCTTTACACAGCATGATATTCTTTATTTAAATTTTTCAGTTTAAAGGAAGATTCTGTTACCCTTTTGTTTTCTTAGAAGGTGTTGGAGGAAGATCAACTACACAACGGAAGCCGATATAAGACTTGGCCGTGTCCTGGTACTCATACTGACGTGCACCGGTCTGGAGGAAATAACCTACATCTTTCCAGCTACCACCGCGGATCACTTTACGTTTCATCCGGGGAGGATCGCTGTCTTTGGCATTCCAACGGATATCCGGGTTCATGTCATGCTGGAAGTTGTAAGCACCTTCGTAGTAGAGAGATGAGGTCCACTCCGCTACGTTACCCGCCATGTTATACAGACCGAAGTCGTTAGGCCAGTAACCGTCAGCCCTTACCGTGTAGAAACCACCATCTTCAGGATAGTTACCACGACCGGGTTTGAAGTTAGCCAGCAGACAACCTTTCTTGTTCCTCAGGTAGTAACCACCCCAGGGATAAGGAGCCTGTGAACGGCCACCCCTGGCAGCGTATTCCCATTCTGCTTCTGTAGGCAGGCGGAAATCAGATTCCAGGTTCTTCTTTTTCTTCTCGCGGAAAGAGTTCAACAATGTTGTCCTCCATTCGCAGAAAGCCATGGCCTGTTTCCAGTTCACACCTACTACGGGATAGTTACCGAAGGCAGGGTGGCTGAAATATCTTTTAGACATCGGCTCATTGTAAGAATAAGAGAAGTCACGCACCCACACCAGTGTATCAGGATACACTTTCACGTCTTTTTTGACGATGAATTGTGAACGTGGCTTACCGGCATTCTCACGACGTGATGCCTCTTTGTAATCAAAAATTTCAGAGTGATAGATGAGCTTGTCAGCGTCGATCTCTTTTTTACCATTCACCCGGTTGTCAGGCGTAACGATCATAGCGTTAAGCTGCTCCAGGATCTTGGGGTCACTCCATTTCAGTGTTTTCATTTTAGCCTGATCGATGATCTCAACACCATCACCACCTGGCTTTTTGTAGTTAAGGATCGTGGCGGCAATAGAATCGCGCACGGCCCATACAAACTGGCGGTACTCGTTGTTGGTGATCTCAGTAGCATCCATCCAGAATCCATTAATGGAGATCTGGCGGTTGCGGGCCGTGAAGGAATAGCTTACGTCTTCATCACTGGGGCCCATGTGAAAAGTTCCCTGTGGTACGTAAACCATACCCGGAGGCTTTGTCATGTCTGACGCGGCACCCGGCGCAACCCCGTGGAGCTGACCATCATCCGGTAAACCCTTGGATTTGGATTTCCCCAGTTTGCCACAACTTGCTGCCAGCAGTGACACCAGCAGAAGTGTTCCCAGGTTGAACAGAAGGTTTCTCATTTTCATAAAAAGTATTGATGGTATTTGGACAAATATAGATTAATATTCCCTTGACTATTAAAGCTGTTTTGAATCTTAATACAATATTTAACAAGTTCACGGAACAATCTCCGCTTCCATAAATAACGGATCTTTTCCTTCCTTATTGTGCCGGTCAGGATTTCAACCACAATTCCGATTCAATCAGTTGGAACAAGTCTTCAATGCGTTCCACCGGCTGCCTGCATGCATAATCCCTGCACAAATACATCAACGCTTCCTCTCCCGCTTTTTTCCCTTTTAGCAGTGGATATTTACTGCCCTCTCCTTCGGTCCATTGCACCACACTGAAAGGCAAATATTTCATTTGCAGGTGCTTGTGCTTATCCGCTGCACCTTTGCCCACTATCGCAAGTTCCCAGGTTCCTGTAACCAGCTCTGCCAACAGGCTGGTCCATACCCCAAAAGAGGTAGGATACCTTGTTGCCACCTGGATCACCCCATCCACCATATCCCTGGATCGCTCTTTCCATGCTTCCTTCCCCAGGAGGATTCCCAGGCGCCAGCTGTTCAGGGCCATTACCGAATTCCCCGAAGGTGTTGCCCCGTCATAAATCTCTTTTTTCCTGACAATGACATCCGCCTGGCCCGCCTTTGTATAGTAATAATACCTGCCATCTTCATCTGAATACTGCTCCTGGATCCCTTCCATCATCTCCCCCGCCCTGTCCAGCCAGAGGTCCTGGCCAGTCAGGCTATACCATTCCAGCATCGCCGCCAGTACATAGGCCTGGTCATCCAGAAAAGCCGGGATCCTGTAATCGCCCTTTTTGTAACTATGGCGCCATTCACCCGCCCTCACCCTGCAATCCCAAAGAAACGCAAGGTTCTTGCCGGCAACCTGCCTCAATTGGGCATCGTCCAGTACGGCTGACGCTCTCATAAAAGCCTGGCCCATCAGTGCATTCCAAGCCGTCAGTATCTTATCATCCAGTCCCGGCCGCACCCTCCGCCCTCTCTGTTCTTTCAACCGGCTCAAACATCGTTCCAACCGCTCCCCCCCCAACGCCAGGTTCCAGGCTCCGGGTTTCACCACCCTGGGGATATTCATCCCTTCCCAGTTCCCCTGCTGTGTAATATTATATATATCCGCAATCCATGAGCCATCTGCTTCACCCAGCACATCCATCACTTCGTCAAGGTGCCAGGTATAAAATTTACCCTCCTCCCCTTCTGAGTCCGCATCCAGGGCACTGTAAAATCCGCCCGTTTCATCCATTAGTTCTGCCTGCACAAACGTGAGCGTTTGTCTGATGATCTTTTCATAAACCGGGTTGGCCGTGAGCTGAAAAGCTTCACAAAGCGTTAGCACCAACAAGGCATTGTCATAGAGCATTTTCTCAAAATGCGGAGCCAGCCATTCCGCATCCGTAGAGTATCGGGCAAAACCGCCGCCCAGATGGTCATAGATACCCCCCATCACCATTTGGTCAATGCTCAGCAAGGCCTGATCCCTGGCCTGCTGGTTGCCGGTGAGGTAATGGTACCGCAGTAAATAATTGATGGTGAAGGTTTGGGGAAATTTAGGTGCCTGGCCAAATCCACCCCGCTGCCGGTCTGCCTGGCCCATGGCCGCCTCAAAAGCCAGTTTCAACTGGCTGGCATTGAACCTTTCTTCCTGGGGAAGATTCAGCCGGAGGGCCTCGGTCCCAAACTGGTTTTGCTGGTGCAGATGATCCGTGAGCTGCCGGGCCTGGGCATCAATCTTTTCCCGGTCTTCCCTGAACGCGCGGGATACCCCCTGCAATACTTCCATCCATGAAGGCCGGTTGTGCACACGCCTGGGCGGGAAATACGTGCCACCATAAAAAGGTTTTGCCTCCGGTGTAAGGAAGACGTTCAATGGCCAGCCGCCACTGCCACTCATGGCCTGCACGGCATCCATATATATGTGGTCCAGATCCGGACGTTCTTCCCGGTCAATCTTAATATTGATGAAATGGGCATTCATGAATGCCGCCGTGCTTTCGTCTTCAAAACTCTCCCGCTCCATCACATGACACCAGTGACAAGCGGAGTATCCGATGCTCACCAGCACGGGCTTGTCTGCCTCCTTCGCCAGGCGCAATGCCTCCTCTCCCCATGGATACCAATCCACAGGATTATGTGCATGCTGAAGCAAGTAGGGGCTTGTCTCTGATGCCAGGCGGTTCATGCATGAAAAGGAGAAGGATTTAGATCTAAAGGCTCAGGCCTTATCACAACCTTCTGCAAGTAAAGTTTTTCCTTATATGCAATCGTTTTTCTTCATAATTCGCCCTTTATCTTCTCACTTTTTGTTTGTAGATAAAAACCTGTCCAGCGCCGCAATCATGGACGGCACTTGTGGTTCAGGGGCTTTGATGTGCAGCTGCAAACCCGCATCCTGTATGGCTTTGGAGGTATTGCTGCCAAAAGCTCCAATGAAGGTTCCGTTCTGTGTGTAGGTAGGGAAATTATCGAAAAGGCTTTTCACGCCACTGGGTGTAAAGAAGCAGATCACGTCAAATTTATGCGCATCCAGCTTGGTGGCATCATTGCTGATGGTACGGTACATGAATGGCGTCTGGAATTCACATTTATTATTCTTCAGCCAGTTCACGATCTCATTATCCTGTTGATTTTCTGAACAGGGATACAAGAATTTCTCATTCTCCTTATGCTTGTTCATGACATCAAACAAACTCTTATTGGTACCATCGGCACCATAAAAAACTTTACGCTTCCTGTAAAGGATGAATTTCTGCAGGTAGAGGGCCACTGCTTCCGTGATACAGAAATATTTGGTGTCCTGGGAAATATTCAGCTTCATCTCTTCGCAGATCCGGAAGAAATGGTCTATCGCATTCCTGCTGGTGAAAATAACCGATGAATATTCCGCGATCTCGATCTTCTGTTTCCGGAATTCTTTGCAGGGGATGGGCTCCAGGCGAATGAACGGGAAGAATTCCATCTCTACAGCATAACGCTTAGCCAGCTCAAAATAGGGCGACTTATCAGAGTCGGGACGGGGTTGGGTAATCAAAATCTTTTTCACGGACTTATTTGCCTCAGCCATAAATTACCGGTTCGTTTCAAAAAATCGATGTGCAAAGGTACGTAGATTCTACACAAAAATATTCATCAAAACTTTGTAGATGAGGAGGGTGGGGACAATATCAAAGGCCCCCACAAAAACCAGGTAGGGGATGAAACCCACGCGCAAACCGTTGATAGCAGCAAAGCCCTTTGTCAGCCGCATAAGGATGAATATTCCCAGCGTGATGGCTGCCAGGGTGATCACCACCTCCCGGGCGGGCTTGTCTACGTAGGCAAGCAGCATGGTAAAGGGTATCAGGGTAAGACCGGCAACCTTATTCACCAGAAAAACGGTGAACAGGTAGTTTTCAGCAGCCTGCCGGCGGTCAAACATCCAGCCCAGCAAGCTTACAAATATGAATTTACCCAGGTATATCCCGGCAATCAATCCGGCTTCTGCAAGCAGTTCAAGGGCAGGGTTCAAACCCGTTCGTATGCCGTAATGCCTCAGGGTGAAAAAAATAAAGGCCCCTCCACTTACACAAAAAAGAATATTCAGCAGCAGGGAAGGCAGGGGCGTCTGGCTCAGTTGCTCCCGAAGCTGTTTCTGACGCAGGGAGGTATTGAAAAACACGCGGAAAATATCCACGAAGTATTTCTTGAATGCGATATTGATAAAAGCCACCAACAATAACAATCCACAGAAAAAATAAAAGATCCAGTCTTTGGTCTCCACGGTGCGGGTGAGTGCAGTTTTCCGCTGTACCGGAGCCGTAACATTAAACCGCTCATTTTGCCGCATATATCCCCCCACCAGTGATCCATAAATGGTGGGATACCTAAGGGTTACCGGAAACAGCAGCTGAACACTGGGCAATACCTTGCTCACGGCAAAACTGTCTGCGGCCTTAACCACCGCTGGTACGGGCAATGCAGAATCCCTGGCCACACTATCAGCACGCAAGGTGTCCAACACCGGTTTAGGAGGCAGGGGTTTCGGTTTTACCACGCGGCGGGATGTATCAACAGGTCTGGGCTTTGGCTGGGTATCCTGCAGCGGAGCTGGTTGTGTTTTCACGGAGTCAGTTTCCTGGGCCATGGTGCTTGACGCCATGAGGAGGAGCAACAATAGCAGGATCAATGGACGTCCGGATTTCATGTGGCGCAAAAATATCTTTTTTCGATGGATAAAACGGAGGCCCGATGTTTGAATTCCTGCTCTTATCATCGTTTAAAATATCGATACAAAACCAAAATGAATTTTTGATTGGCGCAGCGTGAAGTTTTGATCGTCACGCTTTCCTACGGCATAGCTCAGGTTCAGAATCCCGGCCTTTGTTTCCAGTGCAAGCCCAAAGCCCGTACCCAGGTAGGTGTGTGAAACATCGTTGGCATAGGAATTGTCCCTGGCCCAGCCGCCATCGGCAAATCCAAAAAGGTATGCATTAACACCAATCAGGTATCGGTATTCCACCGTCCCCACTACATACCTGCTGGCATAGATGCTTTCTTCATCAAAGCCGCGCATCAGCTTATATCCGCCAATCTGGAACAGCTCGTTACGGAATGGTGTTTCTGTCTGTAACCATCCGCCCTGAATGGCAGTGCGCAGGGTAGATTGCTTACCCGTCTGGAAATAGTGTGCACCCGCCATCCTGAGTTTTAACAGGTAGCTGCGCATAGTAAGGGTATCATACAGCGTACCGAAATCATATGGCTTTCCGGATGCATCGGTCTGCAAACTGAGAATGGTGTTGTTCTCCCTGATTTTTCTCAGGCCACCGCTCACCATGATATACCACTCATTGCCCCGGCGGGGATTGAGCCGGTAATCCGTATTATTAAATGTATAGTCTACGCCCAGGTTCTGGGTGGAAACATCCAGGAATGGCGGGAGAGATTTTGTTTGCTTGATGGTGGCGGTATCCACGGTGATCAGGTTGGTCCTGAAACTCTGGAAAAACAGTTTTCCCTGCTGGCGTTGGCTCACCATGTATTGAAGACCGAGCAGCAGGTTCAGGTTGAGAAAACTTGAATCTTTTTTGAACAGGTCAAAATTGAAATCAAATCCAAAGCGAGACCGGAAGATATAGGGCTGCTGGTAGAGCAGGTTCAGCCTCGGGCTCTTGATCTGCAGTTGCTGCCAGTTCAGGCCCAGGGTTTCACCGCCCCCAAATGCATTCTTGAGGTTTAAGTTGGCCTCGCCGGTAACCAGCATCTTACCCCCCAGGGTCTGGTTGGCAGGAAGAAAGCCCACCAGCGCATTCACCTGGCTGCTCCGCCGGGAATCCAGGTAAAGGTTAACAACGGAACCCGTACCCACCATGGTCATGTTCCAGGGGTGGGCCTCTTTCAGAAAGGGCAACTCCATCAGACGCGTGCTGATGGCGTCCAGCTTGTCTTTCCGGTAGTAAGAGCCGGCGGGGATCTCCAGGTATTGCTGCAAGTAGTAACTGGAAATCTTTGCCGTACCCGTGACCGTGATGGAATCAATTTTATAATGCGGCCCCTTGTTGATCTGCCAGACTCCGCTGATTTCTCCGTCTTCAATGGTAAGGCTATCCAGCTGAAAACGGGCAAAGGGATAGCCATGGTTTTCCATATAGGCCAGCATGCGCTCCTGCAGCTGTTCCAGTTTTTTAAGGTCGATGGATTTCCCGTTCAACTGCCTGTCCTGGTAACCAAGGGCGCTAAATATATCGGCTTCTCCGGGAGGTATTCGCACATTTTTCCAGCTGTACCGTTTTCCTGCAAAGATCCAGGCCTCCGCGTGAGTACTGTCATAAGCCACCGAATCCACCGAAAACGTGATAAACCCCTTCAAACGCTGTTGTTCCACCAGTAAACTGATGTAGGAAATACATTCATTTCGTGAGGAAAATCCCCGCTTCAGGCCTAAGCTTTCCGCAGATTGCAGGGTATCTTTGTCCTGCATGCGATAGGTGAGTACGTACCCGCCCTGGCCAATGGCCGCAGTACTGGGAACCAGTATCGCGAAAAAGAGGAAAAGCACCGCTCCACGCATCGTACAAAACTAATTGATGATGATCAATCGTCCAGATAACGCCACGGGACTTTATTTTCATATACCCTATTGCAAAAGAGCCTGCCATTATTGCAATTTTCACTTCTCCACGTCCCTGCAGTCCAAACCGGAGATGGTGGATGCCCTGATCAGGGAGATCAACCTCACCAGGGGTAAAAAGATCAGGCTCATCACCACGGTGTATTTCGGTGGTGGAACGCCCTCTATGCTTCTTCGGAAAGAACTCCGGACCCTGATGGATGTGATGAACCAGAAATTCACGATTGTCCCCGGCGCTGAAATGACCTTTGAGGTAAACCCGGATGATATCAATGAGTCTACCGCTCCTTTCTGGTATGAACAGGGTATTAACCGGCTCAGCATTGGTATCCAGAGCTTCCGGGACCAGGATCTGCAGTGGATGAACCGGGCCCATACGGCCGATGAGGCCCTCCAGGGTCTTACACAGGTACGGAAGGCCGGATTCACCAATTTCAGCATTGACCTCATTTATGGTGTACCGGGAATGGACGATGCTGCCTGGCAGGCCAACCTGGAGCAAGCCATTGCCCTGGAGGTTCCGCATATCTCTGCTTACGCCTTAACTGTGGAACCCAAGACCGCTTTGCAGACCATGATCCAGCAGGGGAAAAAAACGGCGGTGGATCCGGAACGCCAGGCCAGCCAGTTTCTCATGGCGATGGAGATATTGGAAGCCGCCGGTTATGAACACTATGAGATCAGCAATTTTGCGAAACCCGGCATGCGGAGCCAGCACAACAGCGCCTATTGGGAAGGGGTCCCCTATTTCGGTTTTGGACCGGGCGCCCATTCCTTTGATGGTTATGCGAGATACTGGAATCTCAGCAACAATGCCCAATACATCAATGCCCTGGCACAAGGGGTTATTCCGTTCGAGAAAGAAGACCTGACGCCCACCCAGCAACTGAATGAATATATCATGACCGCATTACGGACTGCAGAGGGCTTAAACCTGGACTATATAGCCAACAAATGGGGACTGGAGAAAAAACAGGCCACCGAGCAAAACATTCAACGATACCTTTCTGCAGCCCAGGCTACCATGAGCCAAGATCAGATCAGGCTTACCAGAACCGGTAAATTATTTGCAGACGGCATCGCTGCTGATCTCTTTTTCCTGGACCACACAGCTGAATGACCGTTCATAAGGTTAATCCTGATCTTGATGAATAAAATGCCAGAATTGTGTGGAATTATTTGAACATTCTGTTCCCCTGACGGTTATTTGCAGAGTAAACAGAATTGTATGCCTGGATCAGTGATCAGAAGGTATCGTGAAATGAGAAATTATTCTCAGGACTACGTGGCCAAGAAAATGGGAATCTCGCAGAACGCTTACAGCAAAATCGAGAACAACATTACCCAGCTTACCGTAAACCACGTCAAGCAGATCTCCCAAGTCCTGGAGGTCTCCATTGTAGACCTGCTCAGGGATGATTTTGAAATTCACGGCCCCAACAACATTCATGTGGAAAGTATCAGCAAGGATGCACTCTTGTTGAACATGGACAAGATCAGGACCAAACTGGAAGATAAATCACCACAGAAACACGATTTCTACCCGGTGATCATGGCCCTGCTCCAGTCAGTGGATTCCACGATCTCTAACGTGCATTAAACCCAGGACCCCTCTTCCGTCCGTACGGATTTTACATGCACCCAGCCCCTAATATAGATTAGAAACAGCCTGCTATACGCTCCTCCCTCCTGACCTAGATTAGCGTTTCTTCAATTTGCCTGAATCCCGCCGCCGCCGGAAGCTGTTCCCATAAGATCTGGTAAATAGCATTGACAATGGGAATATCCGCCCCAAACTGCTGGTTCAGCAAATAGATGGATCTGCTGGCATTATACCCCTCCGCAACCATGTTCAGTTCCAATTGGGCCGATGTCACAGAGTAACCCTTCCCTATCATATTGCCAAAGGTCCTGTTCCGGCTGAATAAGGAATAACTGGTTACCAACAGATCCCCCAGGTATACAGAGGCAGCATAGTTGGGCGACTTACGCTTTGCTGCCGGTACACCATGGTGAACGCCCACTTCCACATTACGGATACCCGCCATCCGCAGGAATCCCGCCATTTCATCTGCGGCATTGGCAATGAGTACACTCAGGAAATTATCACCATATTCCAGCCCATGTGCAATGCCCGCACCCAGGGCATAAATATTTTTCAGAATGGCGGCATATTGTACACCATAGATATCCTGGTTGATCACCGTATTCAGGTTGGGACCCTGGAAACACGCTGCAATCTCCTGTGTAAGTCCCTCATCCAGCCCTGAAAAAGTGAGATAAGATAATTTTTCGGCCGCCACTTCTTCTGCATGACAGGGACCCATGATGGTGTAGTAGTGAGATAGTGAAGTGGTGTAGTGGTTGGTCAGATAGTCATTCAGTAATTGGTTGGTTTGCGGAAGGATACCCTTCACCGCTGAAATGATCTTCCGGCTTCTGATCAGTTCCGGATCCACATCCCGGAGCGCATCTAAGACATAGGCGGAAGGCACAGCTATCACCACTGCATCGCAGGCTTTGAAAGTCTCCGCGGGTACTGCATTGAGGTGGAGCAGGCTGTTGTTGAAATGAACGGAATGCAGGTAATTGGGATTATGGCCGCGTTTCCGCAGGTGTTGTACCACCTGCTCATTCCTGACCGTCCAATGTATGGTATGCTGGTTATCTGTAACCAGTTTGGCCAGCGCTGTACCCCAGCTTCCGCTCCCGATGATGCCTATCTGCATAATAAAAAATGGTTATTAGCTATGGGTCTTTTGAAAACGGGTCCAAAATAACCAATAACTAATAACCATCCCTTATTTGGGGTCAACTTACTTTTTTGTCTCGAAGAGCTGGTCCTTGGGAACCACCTTCACCTTCATACCTTCCCGCAGGAGTTTACTCACCACGGTATACGGTCCTGTAACTACCTGATCACCCTGCTTTACGCCGCTCAATACTTCTATGTAGTTCATGTCCTGGATATCCGTGCGCACTTTAACCCGCTTCACGGTTCCGTCAGCAGCCAAAACAAATACCACTTCATCCAGATCATCCGCACTGCCTGATGATCCTTCTTCACTGCTACCTGAATTATTGCTTTCAGCTTCTTTAGCCACCGCCTTGGTCTTGGGGCCCGCTTTAGCTGTATCATTCTTATCCCTGGTAGTGACAGAGTTGATAGGCACAGCCAGCACATTGGTATGTGTCCTGGTCTGGATATCTGCACTGGCACTCATACCCGGCCTGAAGGGAAAACTCTTGCCTTTAGGATCAACCAGGTCCTGGTAACTTGCCGGATCAAGACGGATCCTCACTTCATAATTGGTCACATCTGTACTGGTGGTGGCTGTAGTACCGTTGGCACCCCTGTTGGTACTCGCGATCTGGGTAACCACGCCTTTGAATTTACGCTTTATATAGGCATCCACTTCCACCAGGGCTGTATCACCAATTTTCACTTTTGGAATGTCATTCTCACCCACATCCACCCTAACTTCAATCACACGCATATCGGCAATACGCATCATCTCTGTACCTGCCATCATATTACTACCCACAACCCTTTCACCCTTCTTTACATTCAGCAGGGAAACCACCCCGCTCATGGGCGCTACAACGGTAGTGCGGCCCAGGTTTTTATTGGCTACCTGCAGGTTGGCTTGTGCGCTCTGCACACTGGCCTTTCCGCTGTTGATGGTCTGTTGCGCGGCGGCATAGTCTGCCTTGGCCGTAAGCCATGCATTTTCAGCCTGCTCATATTCAAGGCGGGAGATAACTTTATCGTCAAACAATTGCTTCTGGCGCTTGTACTGGCGTTCCGCCTGCTCTGCACGGGCTTTGAAACTTTCCAGTGCGGCAGTGGAATTCTGAACCTGTGCCTGCTGCTGGCTTACACCTGCGGCAGCCTGGTCTCGCTGGGTAGCGAGGATGTCTGCATATACCCTGGCCAGCATCTGGCCTTTCTTCACGCTGTCTCCTTCCTGCACTGTGAGCTCCGTAATCTCACCTGAAACGTCAGGGCTCACTTTCACTTCCACTTCAGGATAAACCTTTCCGCTGGCCGTTACCACTTCAGTAATGGTGCGCTGTTCAATTTTTTCTACGGATACCTTGGTGGATTCGTCCTTGCCAATGACGCCGGCCGACTTCAATCCCAACAAAGCGATAACCACTACCACCAGGGCTATCAGTATCCAGATCCATTTTTTCTTCATCGTATAACTTATTTATCCTTTTTATAATCTTAATCCCTGTCCTTTATAAAACTCCAGCACCTTCATCGCAAATACATAATTGTACTGGGCGATGAGTTTATCGATCCTCGCCCTCGTCAGGTTATTCTGGTTTTGCAACCACTCAATGGTTTGCTGTACACCGGCTTCATAGCGTTTGGTTGACAATTCAAATGAACGCTCTGCGGTGCGCACGGCTTTCTCACGGGCGATGTAGGTATTATATGCGCCGATGGCCTGCTGATAGGCATTGTAGATATCCTGTTTCAGTTGCAGGGTATCCCGGGTGATGGCAAGGTTGGCACGCTCAATATTCAATTTAGACTGGGCCACGTTTGATTTTGCTCGCAGGCCGTTAAAAATGGGCACATTGAGGGCCACTCCAAATGATTTACCGAGGTTGCTGTTCAACTGGTTCCAGTATCCGTCAAACGCGTTCCCCAGTCCCAGGGCGCCGGTAGAAATAACAGGAATCTGTGCGTAAACAGGGACAGTACTAGCGCCATTTTTGATATAAGTGCCGGTAGTCACCTCCTGGGTGCCGGTGGGCGTGTATGTGGTAAAATTCTGGTTGAACCTGGTTTGCAAGCTTCCAAAAGCGGTGAAGCTGGGATAGAGCTGTCCCCTGGCGGCTTCATACCCTTTCTGCGCAGAAAGCAATCTCAGCTGGTTTCCTTTGATCTGGGGTTGAGATGTCATGGCCATTTGGAATACCTGGGCAGGGTTCTGCTCCAGGATATTATCAATGGGGATCTGCTCCACAGGTGGTGCTTCAATGTCAAACGGTGTGTCAGCTGGCAGATTCAAGAGCCCTTTAAGGGTCAGCAGGTCAACCTGGTATTGAACCTGGGATGCAATCAGTGTTGCACTATCCCTGGCCACCTGGGCTTCCAGTTCCGCCGCATTCAACTCAGGCAAACTCCCTGCATCCACCTGTTTACGGGTATTACTAAACTGAGCCTGCGTTTGACGCAATTGCGTTTCATTCACTTTTGTGGCTTCCAGGCTAAGAAGTGTTCTGAGGTATTGGTTAGCCACATTCAGGCCAATATCGTTTCTTGCCTTATCCACAGCTGCTTTGTCCGCCTCGTACGCATACTTATTGGAAGCCGTAGTATTCTTGAGGGTTCCCCAGTTAAACAGGGTTATCTGGGCCTGAAGACCCATATTCTCGTACATCAGGTTGGCATCCTGGAGTGTATTGGTGGTTTGGTTCAGTGATCTACCGTAGGAAAAACCATGGTTGAGGTTGTAATTCACCTGTCCGTACTGGGCAAATTTGCTTTGCTTAGCCACTATTTCGGAAGAACGGGCCTGGATATCAGCCTGTTTTACAGAGATATTGTTGGCCATCGCATACTCCACACACCTCCGGAGGTCCCATTTCTGCACCTGCTGGGCCATCCCAGCCCCCATAATCGCCAAAAACATCAAACTTAGAAGAATCTTACGCATGTCAATCTTTTACGTTGTGCAACTACAGTTTGCCAAACTCCCGCAAAGATTCAACCAAAATTAACATTGGCAAAATCATTGATAACGGATTCTCGCCGCTTCTCCTTTCCAACCCCCCACCTTCCACCTTAAAGCTGGTCCAATCCCGCCCTCAAATCCCCAATCAGGTATTCCGGCTCTTCCAGACCTATATAAACCCGGACCATCCGGTGATCTTTAACGGTTGGGTCAAAGGATTCCCGGGGCATCCCAGACATCTTGGGGATGATGAGGCTTTCATGGCCTCCCCAGCTCACAGCCATTTTAAACGCTTTCAGGCCATCACATAATGCCTCCATCCCGGCCGCCGTTTCCACATCCACATAAAATGAAATCAGTCCCGGCGCTTCCGCCATCTGCGCTTTTGCGAGCGCATACTGACCGAAATCCGGATCAAAAGGATAGACCACTTCTTCCACCCGGGGATGCCCCTTAAGGAACTCAAAAACTTTTGCCGTGCTGTGGTTAATCCTTTCCAGCCGTGCGGGCAAGGTCCGGAGCCCTCTCAGCAGCAGCCAGGCATTAAAAGGCGGGATCCCACTGCCCACGCAGAGGTACTCACTCAGGAAGATCCTGCGAATCATTTCGGAAGACCCACATAGTACTCCGCCAAGGGTGTCACTGTGTCCGCCAATATATTTAGTGGCCGTTTGCATGGCCAGGTCAATGCCCAGTTCAATCGGGCGCTGGTAAAGCGGCGTACAATAACTATTATCAATGAGGGTGATGATCCCTTCTGATTTCGCGAGTTCAGCAACGGCTCTCAGGTCCTGTAATTCAAAATACCAGGACGTGGGACTCTCCAGATAGATGAGCGTGGTATTGGGGAGGATGGCGCGTTCAAAATTTTCGATATAACGGCCATCTATATACGAAGTGGTGATGCCAAAACGTGGCAGAATCTTGTCAAAGAGATGTTTGGTCCAGCTGTAGGGATGTTCTACGGAAACAATATGGTCACCTGTCTTTACATTGGCCATCACTGCGGCATAGGTTGCAGCAGCACCATTGTTAAAAACAAGGCAGTCTTCAGCACCATCCAGTGCCGCCAGTTTCTTCCGCAGGATCTCCACCGTGGGATTCAGGCCCCTGCTGTAGATGTACCCTCCCATCTCGTCTTCAAAAGCCTGGCGTAGATCTTCCACCGTGTTGAAGGCAAAATTGCTGGTCTGGATAATGGGCGGGGCGATGGCATTGAAATAATGCTCACGGTCCTCCCCCAGTTCATTGAGGATATAGGAAATGTCCATTATGCTGCAGATTTATTTTTTCGGTTACCCACGGTAAGAAAATATATGCCGATGAATACGGCCAGGACCACAAGCCCTGCCAGCGCCGTCATCGGGGTATCATAGGCAATACTCAGCGCCACAAAAACATAGGTGGCAATGAACAACAAGGGCATCAGGGGATATAGCTTCAGTTTGTAGATCTGGCTATCATCCTGCCCTTTCATTCTCTTTCTCAGGATGAATATCGTTGCTGCTGAAAATGCCATGCCAATGCAGTCCAGGAAAATCGTAAAGCTCAGGATCTTATCAAAGGTATCCAGGAAAAACAGGATACCCATACTCAGCAAGGCGTATACTGTGAGGCTAACGGTGAGCACGCCTTTCTTGCCATCCCGTTTCATGAATGCCGCCGGCAGGATACCGTCTTCACTCATAGCGTACATCACGCGCGGATTGCTGAGGAGGATGACGTTAACATAGGCCAGCACGGCTACAAACAAAAGAATGGAAAAAACATATTTGCCTGTGGAACCAAATACGCGTTCAGCAACAATTGCTGCAATGCCCTTAGAGGTTTTCAGGTCTTCAAAACCAATGACTTTATAATAAGAATAGCTTACGGTAAGATAGAGTACGATGATGACCAGGATGCCGATGAAGATCCCCTTCGGCATATTCTTACGGGGGTTGCGGATCTCATCGCCAAAATTGATGGTTTGCTGATAACCCCCATAAGTGAAGCAGACCGCTATGAGAGCGAGGCCAAAGGATTTAATGTAATCCATCGTCCCATAATCATTTGTTGCAGCTACTGCAGCTTTCAACGGAGCGTGTTTATCCGGGAAGAACAATGCCACGATCAACAGCAACAGCATTCCTATCTTCACCATCATCAGCATATTCTGCGTCTTGGCACTTACCTTCAGGCCCATCAGGTTGATTAAATAGAATAGTAAGATGGCGCCCATCGCCATAAAACTTTTGACGAGATCAGAAGGTGTTTCATCAAAAACGATCTCCGCGAGATACTCACTGCCAATGAGGGCAACAGCAGCCAGGGAGGCTGCATTAGAGATCAGGATGATACAGTTGATGCCGAAGGCCACGGACGGATGATAGGCCGTGGCAAAGATCTTATAATATCCGCCGGTCACCGGATACCGGGAGCCGATCTCCGCATACGTGAGCGCGCCACAAAGGGCCACTACACCGCCAAACAACCAGGCCAGGAAAAAAACCTGGGGGGTAATGGCTGCCTTTGCAGAATCCGCGGCAGTGCGGAAAATGCCCAGTCCAATCACCAGGCCTATCACAATCATGGTCAGGTCAAACAGACTGAGGAGCGACTTACCTTTTTTCTCTTCTTTCATAAACGCCCTTAAGTTAATCGAAATTTTAGTATCAACTTTTTATTCACGTCACCCATAAATCTATTTTGCGATCTGATGGGTAAGACACAACTTTGCCCTGCGAATGGTTCCTCCGCCAACAACGGAGGATGAAAAGGGAAGCCGGTGTAAGTCCGGCGCTATCCCCGTAGCTGTAAGTTTCAGGCGCCTTGAATTCAGGTGCCTTTGCAAGAAAACCACTGGCCCAACAAAGCCGGGAAGGTGCAGAGAAACAAGCCAGAAGACCTGCCATCGTGATTTAATAACCTGGGCTTTCGGGTGAAAAGCCGGAGTGGGTCAACCTGTTTCTTTTCCGCGGAAGAAGTACGGTTTTCTTTCTCTGCTCCCAAGTCCCCTATTCACAGACATGAAAAAAATGTTCATTATCGCTGCTATGATTATTGGCAGCACCAGGGCGACGGCACAAACCAACGACAGTACAATTTTAGATGAAGTAGTAGTAACCGCTAACAGGATAGAGCAAAAACAAGACCAGACGGGTAAAGTGCTCACCGTGATCACCCGCGCTGTACTGGAGAAGAACAGCGGCCGTAATATGGGTGAGATCCTGAACCAGTTTGCCGGCTTCACTGTAGTGGGTGCCAACAACAATCCCGGCACCAATCTGGATGTATACACCCGTGGCGCGGGATTGGGAAATACCCTTATCCTCATCAACGGCACACCGGTTTATGATGTGTCTTCCATTTCATCCGCATTTGACCTCAATTTTATTACGGCTGATATGGTGGAACGTATAGAAGTATTGAAAGGCGGACAGTCCACCATTTACGGGTCAGATGCCGTAGCCGGTGTGATCAACATCATCACCAGGAAGCCGCCGAAAAAAAGGGTTTCTTTTGATGCCAATGTTGCCGCGGGTTCTTTTGGGACCTTGAAGTCAGGGATAGGGCTCAGGGGTAGTGTTAAGGACCTTTCCTATGGCCTCCAGTACCAGTACCTGCGCACCTCGGGGCTTTCTGCGGCGCTGGACAGTTCAGGCAAAGGAGACTTTGATAAAGACGGTCTTCAGCAGCATAACGTATTAGGATCGCTGAATGGAAAGTTCAATGAGCAGTTTTCCTGGAGGCTGATGGGCCAGGCCAATCTTTACAAGGCAGACCTGGATGCCAATGCGTACAATGATGATAAGGACCACACCGTAAAAAATAGAAATTACACCGCCGCGCTGGGACTGGATTATCGTTTGGGCAATACCGTTATTCATGGAAACTATACCCTGAACACTACAGCACGTGATTACCTGGATGACTCCACGGATATCGGAGGTTTTGCGCAATACTCCCAATCAAGTTTCAAAGGGTTGAGCCATTTTGCCGAACTCTATGCCAAGATAAAATTGGGAGACCGGGTGAGTTTACTTGCAGGCACTGACCTTCGCAGGCAGCAGACAGATCAGTATGCACTGTCCATCAGTAGTTTTGGCCCCTATGAAACCAGCATTGGCAAAGACTCTGCAAAGATCAGCCAATATAGCGCCTATGCGTCAGCGTTATTAAATTCCGGAACTGGGGTTTTCCTTGAACTGGGTGGCAGATGGAACAACCATTCCATGTACGGGAATAACTTTACCTACTCCCTAAACCCATCCTACGCAAAAGGACCTTGGAAATTTTTTGCTAATCTATCCACTGCGTTCAAGGCTCCCACCCTGTATCAACTGTATGATCCTAATAGCGGACTGGCCACATTGAAGCCGGAGAAATCAACTTCCATGGAAGCGGGGATTCAGTTTACTGCCCTGGAGAAAGCCTGGGTAAGCCGGGTGGTAGCGTTCACGAGAAAACTGAAAGACGGTATTGATTACAGCCTGATTGACTACCGATATTTTAACAACAACAGCGCCAGGGACAAAGGGATTGAACTGGAGAGCCAGTATAGAAAAAACAAATGGAACCTGGTCCTGAACTATACCTATGTTACCGGCGAAGTGAATACGGTGAAATACATCTATGATGCACCCAGTTTCAGTTATGTTGCAGATGGCGACACCACCTATAATTATATGTTTAGGCGCCCTGCCCACAGCCTGAACCTCACTGCTGGTTACCAGGTTACGGAGAAATTCTACGCAAGTGTGCATGGCCGTTATGCCGGCAAGCGTTTTGAACCGAGATTCATGCAAGCCCCCGTTGAAGTGGATGCGTACACGGTGTTTGACCTGTATGGTGAGTACCGTTTCTCGCAAAAGATCCGGGCCTTTGCGGACCTCAGGAATATCTTCAATGTAAAGTATACGGATGTTATGGGCTTCACTACCAGACCAATTAATGTCATGGTGGGAGTGAGTGTGGGATTATGATGAGTTCGCAGGTCGCAGTTCGCAGGTTGCAGGTTGGCAGAAATGTCACTGTTAACTTTGCGGACTGCGAACTGCGAACTAATTTGCGCTATGAATTTCACGCTAGACGAACTCATCACGGTCACTTTTACGCTGTTTGCCGTGATAGATATCATCGGCTCCATTCCCCTGCTCATCAGCCTGAAGCAGAAGATGGGCGGGATCCGTGAACTGAGGGCTACACTGATCTCGGGGGCGCTGATGATCGCATTTCTCTTTGTGGGTGAGAAATTCCTGAGTATCATGGGCCTGGATGTAAAATCCTTTGCGGTGGGTGGTTCCATTGTCATCTTTATCCTGGGCCTGGAAATGGTGCTGGGAATCGAGTTTTTTAAGCCAGACGCAAACCCATCAGCAGGTACGGTAGTGCCTATCGCCTTTCCGCTGATTGCCGGCTCAGGAACCCTTACCACCGTGATTTCCCTGCGAGCCAACTATAATGAAACCATCGTATTGGTGGCCATCCTGATCAACCTGGTCTTTGTGTACCTGGTGCTCCATTCCCTGAATTACGTAGCAAGGTTGCTGGGAACCGGAGGTTTATTGGCTGTACGTAAATTTTTTGGCGTAGTTTTGCTGGCCATTGCCGTGAAGATCTTTACAACAAACCTCAGTGGTTTAATTAAATAAAGCATTGCCGCATTACCGCACTGCCACATTACCACATTACCGCATTGATTTTTTGCCTCCGGCAAAAATCCGGTCCCGTAGTACAATGGATAGTATAAGGGTCTCCGAAGCCCTGGATTCAGGTTCGATTCCTGACGGGACTACATTAATTGTGCTTAAACCCTTGATTATCAAGGGTTTTTCTTTTTTAGGTAAATCATAAGTAAAACATTTGCATCTTATTAACAGCTCTAATTTGGGTTTATTCTGATTGAATAGTTTAACTAGTGTTATACTTTTTATACTCTAAAATCAGTTTATATTTAGTTAAATAGACTTTAGCACCTAAATAAATTAGTAATTTCATAGCTGAAACAGAGAACAAGCAAATCAATGAACAAGAACAAAAGAGATATAGAGTTATTAATTTTTATTGCTAACTATTTAAAAGATAAACCAAACTATGGTTCTACTCTTTTAAATAAGGCATTGTATTTTATAGACTCTATGTCATATTTAAAACTTGGTTCTCCCATTACAGACTTTAACTATGTAAAATTGGAGTTTGGACCAGCCCCAAATTCAAAGTTTTTGGCATTGAGAGAAAAACTAGTTCGTGACGGGGAGCTGGAAGAAGTTGAAACTGATTATTTTGGTAGGAGGCAACTTAGGTACAAAGCAACAAGAGAACCTGAAATTGATGTTTTCAACAAAGAGGAACTGCAACTGATTTATCAGATTCTAGAGTATATTTGCGATTCTAATGCCAGCCAAATAAGTGATTATACTCATGACTTTATATCATGGAAATTTGCTAATGAAAGAGAGGAATTGCCCATGTTTACTTTTTTATTGACCCAGCAAGAGCCAACATCCAAAGAGCTTGAATGGGCTAAAAAGGCAATAGCAAAACACCAACGGAAAACTGCCTAAAATGGCTCTTGGAAGATACAATGCTGAGTCGTTTTTTACAGTTATTAGAGAAAAAGAGTTTGATAGCCAACTAGAGGAAATTTGTACTAGATATCAAAGAATGTCAGAGCTAGATCATGCTATTGATTGGGCTTTGAGTAGAAAACCTCACTCCTTTAGACATATTTCTGGAGATTACTACCTCTGGGTTACGGAAAAGCTAATTAGTGATGATTTTCCAAAGGTAAAAATACTGTATAAGGTAGATGATGTTAACAGGACAGTTGTATTGATAAGTATTGAAGATAGTTAATCACTTTCTCTCTTTTTAAATAGTCCAATTAGTCCTTCTCTTTTTTATATGTAAGAAAATTGCAAATTTTTGCGCCACTTGGGGAAAGGGGGTGCCAAATTTTAGTAAATGGAATGAGTATTAGAAAGGATAGACTTTTAGAAATGTCTCATTTGGTGAAAATTCCTTTTTAGCTAAAATGTGTCTAGTTTCTCTAATTTTCCCTTTTTAGCTAAAATCTGTCCAATTCTTCCAATTTAGCTTTTTTATAGTGTAGAAAATCTCCTTTTTAGGCCTGTAAAACGGGATAGCCTATGCTAGTTTTGCCTCTAAAAAGGGCCTTAGGTCATATTCACATTTATGGGTCTTTATCTTTCTGAAATTGTCCCTTATTTGTCTAGCCCTTGCTTTCTTATCTTCTTTTGTCAATATGGCTTCCGGTATATCTTTGAGTTTTCTTTTTATGAGTTCCTCAGCTTTGCAGGGCAGGAATTCCTCAAATTCCATCAGGACCAAAAGGGGGATAGTAGAAGAAGAAAGGTGTTTTTTGTTATCTGCCATAGCCTGACTAGTTTTCTTTATAGAATTGTAAGTATTTAGAAGATCTATTTTGCAATGGTCTTGAAATTGGTCTGTAAGCAGTTCACTAAGCTTTAAGTTCCTTTTCATAAAGTAAATAGAGGGCCTTAAGTAGTGGTTTTCTATCTTGACATAATTAGCTAAAGGATCATAGCCAAATTTAGCCAGCCTTGCCCTTTCAACTTTATCAAGCTTAAGCTTTATATTCCTGCCTGCATCATAAAGCTTTACCTTCAAATTGCTGTCTACAAAATACTTGCCATAGTCATAAGTCCTGGCCTTCTTGCCAGTCATTTTTATGTGTGAATTGAAGACTTCTTTGGGGCTAAATGGAGTCTGTAGAATTGTTCCAAATTCCATTGCCCTTACTTCGCTATCTGCAAGATCAATTTCAAGGACATTAGAAAGATATTCAATCCCATTCTTAAAGTCTTTTGTTTCTGTATGGAAATTTTGCCCCGCAATAAAGTAAGGAAGGCTGCCCTTCACTTTTAGGTCATTTGTTTCGGTATGGTGCCATACTTCAATGACCTTGCAGCCTTCATATTCATACTTATTCCATCCTGACTTAGTAGTTAATTGACATTCTAAATAGTCAGAACATAGCTTATCTTTGCCTAGACTTTTTGCTATTTCTATATAGTCAAAATTCATTTATATCCTATTCGCAGGCCCCTTTCTAGGGGTTTGCTTTTTTTAACCCCCTTAAGTATTCTAGGACTTCTTCTTTGTAAGGAACTAAGGAGGGGAACAGATGCAACTCTAGGACCTTATCTTTCTTAACTAATATGAATAGGTCCTTTGAAGCCTTTATTCTCCCTTCTTCATTTGATAAGCCTATGTCTCCATAGCCCAAAAATTCAGGGTAATCTGTAGCCTGCCAAACTGAACTGTAGACTTCAAAGGGTTTATTCTGCTTATAAGTAGAATCTTCATTTTTCTTGAAGCATCCTAGAATTTGCCCTACTTTATTTTCACTTATTGCCCTGCCCTTCTTATTCAGTTCAAAAAAGCCTTGAGAAGAAAAGCTAACCCTAAAGGGCAGTAGGGGGCCACCATCAACCCTATAGTAGCTAGACTTAGTGCCCTCCTTGAGTTCATAAGTGAAAACTTCATGCTTATTTCTAATTAAATTCTTGTTCATATCCCTGTTAGTTTATGGTTTGACATAAAATTTCTCTAGGTGCTTGTCTAAATCTTGAGTCTTGATATAGACTTTACCCTTGAATTGCGAGAATGGGATAATCCTTTTTTTTAAGTAGCTATCTAAGGTCTTTGAGCAGACATTCAAAGCCCTAGCAGCCTCCTTTTTAGGCAGCCATTTAGGTACTTCCTTTTCTTCAGGCTTTACTTCTAGTAGCTTCTTAATTTCTGTAAGGTAGCTTTCAAGTGTGTCAAGCTTTTCCTTGGGAATTATAAGTATTTCCATCTTTGTACATAGCCCTGTTTTGTCAGGGTTCTACAAAGGGAAGAAAAGTGTGGAGTTCTAGTTGAAACAGAAAGAAGGGGAAATTTTGGGCTTTTTTGTTTCAGTTCTTTTTAGCCCTTTCTATCCAATTGCCTATGTTAACATAATATGTGGGTTCAATATATCCAACCTCATGTGAAGTCTTTGTTTGTGCCAAACCTGTCAAATCAAACAGTTCCCCTATTAACTTTTTGTGCCAACTGGGAATATTGCTAGCCACTTTGGTTGAGTGTGCTTTGAAAAACATATGAATATTCAAAGCTAGGGCTTGCCTCTGCATTTGCAGCCTTCCTTCTAATGTTTCCTTTTCATTGTATTTCTTGAACCTTTCACCAATAGTATCTGTGGAACAATTTGCCAATTCTAAGTTGGCTCTAAATATGGAATGGGATCTATACAGTTCATCATTGAATTGCCTGAGTGAGTCATCATTGGCATCATAATAGGCAGAAAATAGGGCCCTAAATATGTCTAGAGCATTACTTCCTTCAATTTCTATCTTGTCTTCTGTTCTACTGCCTTTAATTATGAGTTTATCTATAGGGAAAAACCCCAAGTCTTTTTTAACCCTCCTTGCATCTTTTAAACCAAGGTCCCTAGAGTATTCACCATATTTAAAGCATTCAATTACCTTATCAATTTTCTGTATGTTCTGCAAGTATTTTTTTAGCTCTTTAGCCTTTTCTCTTTCTTCAGACTCTAGCATTTCATCAAATTGCTTTTTTATGCCCTTTAAATGCCCAATAAGAATAGTAAAGCCCTGAATGACTGTTTCTCTTGAATGGTTCTTAAACTGGCCTAGAAATGGCTCTAATAGCTTCGCAGCTTCTTTATATTCTTTCCCTGTCTTTGGGAGGGGTTTAAGGTACTGAGGGTTAATAGACATGTAAAGGGCCATGTCCTTTATAAATTGGTCCATTGGTGTTCATTTATATCCTGTGGGGGTAAGAATTCTTCCCCTTTCTGAAGGTAATAAAAGAACATTGATAAGCAATTTACTGAATTGGTCTATTTTGAATAAGTTGACTATAGATTTCGATAATTTTTCTGGTATAGACATCAAGCTTATCTAAGCAGGCTTTTGTATTGGGAAAGAGTTCAGACAGTTCAATTATTGTTTTGCAAATGAAATAGTTTGCTAGTTCCATCAAATGATGATCTCTTGTTTCTCCATTCTCACTAGAGTTATATCCTGTTTTTAACTGTAGAATACTAAGGAATTCTGAATGGGCATAAGATGAGTTGTGGCTATAAAGCATAGTAAAAATGTACTCATTTAGATTGCTCTTTTTACTTAGCTTCACCCAGTTTAAGTCTAATCTGGGTTTTTTGCCTTCTAGAATGCCTTTTTTAGTGCCCTTTTCAAGTTTTAAGAAATGTTCAGACATTTCAATTTTTGCCCTCAATAAGTTTAGTTTTTCCCTTTCCTGAGAAATGTGTTCTTCACTAATTGTAGAAGGAGGTTTCACATTGGCTCTTTGATGTAGTCCGCAATACTTGTAAACAAGAAATCTAAACTCTTTTTCTTCATTGTCTACATTGTCAAAATACAGGTAGTGGCTGGTGAGATAATTCTCGGTGATTGCTCGGAGTAGCAGTTTTATAGATGATACATCTTGAAGTTTAATGTTTGTAATGGGTATTTGTGTTCCTTTAAATAAGCTGAGGAATGAACTGCAATGCAAGCATAGCTTAACAATAAGAGGTTCTATCCAAGTCAATGACTCAGGCATATTAATCTTTTCTTTCGCTATTGAGTCAATCATTATTAATAGGGTGTCAATATTCGCATTAACTATCGGTATATAGTCCAAATTTGATAATTGTTCAATTTCTTCTAGCTTCCTTTGCAATACATCTCTTTCAATGTGGTTCATAGATCAATTTAATTTTATCATCTTTTTTAGGAGACTAGAGTCCCTCTAGAATTCTTTCTTGAGTTTCATCCATAGCCTCAATGTCTAGACTGTCTAAATAGGCTTTGGTAATCTTTGAGTCTGAGTGCCCCAATAGTGCTTGAATTTCTTCTAGGTCTACCTTTTTATCCTTAGCAATTTGAGCAAAGCTATGCCTTGCTATGTGTGAAGTCAAATTCTTGTCTATCCCTGCCCTTTCTGCTATTTCACGTAAGTATTTATTAACTAGGGCAGTCTTGGAATCTAATTGCCTTCCTAGCTTGCCTTTATCTTCATTTTTTATCTTGGAGTTCAAGAAAGGGAAGATATAGGGAGTTTTAGTTTTGCCCTTTTTGTAGTCTATAATAATGGCATTGGCTTTTTCGGAGAGTTTAATAGACCTGAACTTATCACTTTTGCCCATAGTGTATTCAAGCCTTCCATCTTTACTAATATTCTCCCATTTGAGTTGTAATAGGTCCCTTATCCTTATTCCTGCATTGTAGAAAGAGAAAAGGAACAAGTTCTTAGTATGCCACAATAGGGACCCTTCTTCTAGGTCTAGTTCTTGTATTCTTTTAATTTCATCCACCTTTAGCCTTTCTTTCTTTTTAGGGGGTTGAGCTTCTAAGGTGAAGGTAAAAAAGGGGTTTTTACCTTGGTCCATAAAGCCTTCTTCAATGGCTTTATACAAAATAGTCCTGAAGTTCCGGAGAAGCTTGTGAATTGTATTCTTGCTATTCCCCTTGTTAGCTAGGTAAATTCTGAAGTTTTTTAAAAGCTGGAGGTCAATTTCTGAAAATTCCAGGCCTGCCCCACCTCGGAAAGCCTTTAGTATTCTGAGGCTGCTTTGATAGTTCTTGGTAGTTGAATAGGACTGTTCTACCTCCATTTCCTTGTTTTTTGCCTCCCAAAAAGATAGAAAGCTAGAAGCTGAAGATTGGTCTTTAATGGTTCCTTTAATCTTCTTGGCTGAAAGAGTTTCTTCTTTTGCTTCTATTCTGCCCTTGGTTCTGTAAATTTTGTCTACTTCATTTGCAATGTCATTATTTATGACTTTGGCTAGTGGGTTTACTTGGATGATACCTACTTTGGCCCTAATTTCTTTCATTTCGTGGCTATTCAGCCCTTCCTTGTCTTTCAGGGTAAGCCTTGGTTTGACTTCATAAAGTCTTTCATTTTGCTGGTCCCATTCTTCTTGGGAACAACTATGGCCTAGGGATAAATAGCTGGACTTTCTTTTATGTGTTATCCTTAGCCAAATGGGGAAATTGCCATTTGCAAGAGGCTTGTCTATTCTAAGTAAAACTTTGACCTTCATAGTGTTTCATTTATATCCACTACAAAGATAGCTAGGTAAAACATAGGTAAAACAATATGTTACCTTCTTTTTGCTTCCTTTTCTAAGTTGTTCAATCTCTCTAATAGCCTACAGACAAGCTTTATGGGGGTATGGGCTAGAAAATTGAAAACAACTAAGGAAATCAAAAGAAGCTTTTATAGTCCTGACGGGACTACTAAATTAATGTGGTAATGTGGTAGTGCGGGAATGCGGTAATGATGGTTAGTTTTTGAATTTTACATTTTTCAGGATATTCTGGCTTATTTTTTCACCCAGGCTTCTGCCTTTGTCACAAGACGCCTGGTAATGAATTCCTCCAAATACCCTGCTATCAGCCATCTCCTTTCCCATGTCATAAAATGAATTGTAAGAACGGGAAGGGAGTCCCAGATAGTCGTAGGTGTTCAGGGTAAATTTGACATTATTCCCTAATACGTCTGTGAGCATTAGTGCAACAGCGGCTCCGTTCACCGCATGCGCGGAAGGGAACTCTGGATGCCCGGGCGTATTGAACAAAGCATTCCACTCTTTGGCTCCTATAACATTCCTGATGTAGGTAATTGGCCTCACAAGATTGATCGTATATTTCTGCGTAAAACATACAACCACCGCGTCGTGAATGGCAATTCCTGATTTGGCATATGCAAGTGCAGCCTTGTCAAGTTTCACCTTTGTTTGCGTAAACACCTGTGAAAGCACTGCCACAAAATGTCCGCCGCCAGGATAACCAGGTGCATCCCTGTGGTAGATGGCCATCGCTTTTTGATCTGGCGTGAGCACCAGCGATTTGTCATAAACATCTTTCACCATGGCATAAAAAGGCGAGGATGGATCCGTGGAATATGCCGGAGGTGGCTCTAAAGCGGTGCCTGCAGAAACACCAGGCGCCATGAGCCGGCGCTGGCTGGCATAGGGATTCACAGCAGCCGGAAAATTGGGAGGTGTACTCTCCCAAAGTCCCGGACCTACTGGCGGCACGTAAACTGGGTTAACGTTTGATGACCCGTCAGACGCTGCCCAGAGAAAAACGCGCGCAGCTATTTCCCTTCCAAATTGTATAGATCTAAGTATAGTAGCTGTATCAGACTGCAAAGCAAAGCCAGCCAGTAGTGCAGACTCAAGGCTGTCAATCTTAACCTTATTAGATGCTGCAGTGGTTGGGAACAATCGTCTATTCATTTCCGCCAGTGCCGCATTGGCAGAAGCAGCCCAATGGTATTTTTTTCCAGGTTGCCGCTCAGGCATATTCGGCAAGCCTGTCAACTGCCCTCCAATGGAACGGTAAGATGGCATACCAGGGACTACAGCTTCATAAGCAGCTACCCCGCAATAAGCCAGCGCCCGCTCAGCCGCCTGTGATCCTGTTCCTGCAGGGAGTGGTACGCGCAATAAGTCCAGCTGAAGATTCAACCATTTGGTGATCACTTCGGAAGAATAGTCTTTTGCCTGACTGGGATCACCCTTATCAAAATCATGCTTGTCGCAGCCAATACTGACTACGAGCATAAGGCCCGTGAATGCCAACAGAAACATACGTCTCATAAAATAGTTTTAAGTTGTGAAAAGGCATAATAAACTGCAACAGCAGTTAACACAACAAACCTAGTTTTACGTGGAAGCGATATCAATCCCGCAATTGCGGTGAAATTGGCATTTGCGTTTGGAGCAGGTTACACTAAATTTTCACGAATGGCCTTGCTGACAGCCTGGGTTGCAGAGGCCACGTGCAGTTTCTGGTAAATGCTTTTAACATGATCCCTCACGGTATGGTAGCTCAGAAAAACGCGTTCAGCAATACGGGGCATCGGCACGCCTTCCGTAAGCAACTGAAGAATTTCTTTCTCCCGGGTAGTTAATTGGTAGTCCTCGGCATTTACCGAGGGGGAAACGTATTTCTGGAAAAGCATGGAAATCTTTGCAGCAACAGTTGGACTAAATGCAGCACCTCCATTAAAAACATCCACCACCGCATCTAATAGCTTTACCGGCGGTGTGTTCTTCAGTATATATCCGCTTGCACCGGCACAGATAGCCTCAAAGATGCGCCTGTCATCTTCAAATACCGTTTGAATGAGTACCCTGCAATCACCATGCTGCCTGATGAGTTTTGTAGCCTCAATCCCATTCAGGCCGGTCATTTCAATGTCCATCAAAACCACATCAGGCTTGCTCCTGTCAATATCATGTTTCCAGTTGTTACAGGACGTGAATTTACCGGTACATACAAAACCCTGCGATCCGTTTAGGATAGCACTGAATGCATCCATCATGATGGGATTGTCTTCAAAAATGGCTACCCTTATGTCCCTGTTTTGATTCACATCTATCCTGGATTAGACCCCACTCAGGGGTAGTCTATAATAAGTTCTACTGATGTTCCTTTTTGCAACTTAGATTGTATACTCAACTTTGCCCCAATTTGCGCTGCCCTTGTATGCATATTGATCAAACCATTTCCTGTAACTTCTTGCTGCGCTTGGAAACCACGGCCATTATCAATGACCCTGATGATGCATCGCTTCGTATCCCCAGAGATCTCAAATACCAGCGATGAACATTCTGCATATTTAACAGCATTGTTGATGGCTTCCTTACTGATCAGGTAGATCGCTTTTCGCTGGGGTAGTGTTAATTGCTTTGTATGACTATCCTGCGCATCAATAGTTGAAAAACGTATATCCTTAGACAGGCAGGTAGCCGTAGCAAAACGCTTTATCTTACTTACCAGAATGGAGAAAGACTCATGATCAGGTTTCAAAAGCCAGGCCATATCACTCACTTTCTCAATTACTTCATTTGTATACAGATTGATCTTTTGCAAAAGCTCCGTGGTTTCCGCAGGGGTAGATGTGGAAAGCTGCTCTTGTGCAAGATGCGTCAACAAATTGATCCCGCTCAGGGATGAGCCGATATCATCATGAAGATCACGTGAAATCTGAAGCAAAGCCTCCGTCCTGGCCTGGAATGCCTCCTCCAGCACTTGTTTCTCATGCTGCAGTTTTCTGCGTCTGCTGATGATAAATGACAATAAAATAAGCACCACTGCAGATAGGGTAAATGCAATTGCAAAGATGAATATGCGGGTTACTTCGTCCATCTGTAATAAGCGCTGAAGCCCATCCAAAGAAATACATGCAGTACTAAGGTAATGAAATGGTTTGCATAAAAAATGAAATCGGGTAACCATGAAACCTTGCTCTGTACAAGGGAATTGTACATACCCAGCAATACCGTATTAAAACTAAAATAGATGATGAAACCCACACTGAACCAATAATAATAATCCCGCCGAAGCGGCGAAGACGCCTCTTTGTCCAGAAACAACAGCACAAGATATCCTATTGCAAATACCAGGATACAGCTGCCAGCAACTGCAGTGTAATAGGTGTTGTAGTCTGATAATCCGTTCCGGAAAAGATACAGCACAGACCAGCAGGCCAAACTTATGGCAACTCCTTTCACCAGCAAGGAAGCCTTATAGCCTCGGAACACCAAAATATATACAGCTACTATTGCTGGATAGAAAACAACATCAAAGAGGTTATACAACCAGAAATTACGCAAGGCAAATGCACCCATGATTTTTCCTGCCAGCTCCACTAAAAAACTAAGTACCCATATGCCGGTAAATACCTTCCAGGGCAGGGAACTGTTACGGGACAAACATCGCAAAGCCAGCACAGCGGTGATCAGCTGAACCAACAGGAATCCCCAGTGAACAAATGGTTTTATCCAGAGCATAACTGCAGATGAGGTAATGTTCAAATAGATCCACCGCAATTGGTTGGGCAAAGACCCGTATGTTCTCCGCCGGGTATGAGAACCCAAACCTTGCCCTCTTGGTCAAACATATCATATGCAATAGCCGGCGATGAATAGTTGTATCTATTCATAGGCACAACCATTATACTCAATTGTGTCTTATCCCCCACAGCATGGATCTTTTGTCCGGGGCCGATGTATTCTTTTCTGTCATCTGCCCTGTAGAAATATATCCTGATTCCGTCAACGCTGCCATCCCCGTGAATTTTCTCCGTATCGGCAACCAACTGCTTCAGTTCACTCCAAAGGAGGATGCAGGACCTGGTTTCATTGGGATGGAGGTCCTTCCTGTAAGACTGAACCGCTTCAGACAGGTCTGCTTTGCTCAGTTGCTGATAATGATGGGGGAAAATGAGCTTGTCCATAGTTGTTGTGTTTAGATGAGATTACTTAAATGTACAACTGTTGCGGTCCAACTGGTACCCCCCAATTGAGGGTATTTTAGATCCTTATCGGTTGCCTGATTTTCTCAATCCAAACAAAAATCTCATCCATTGATGCCTGCGTACCACAAATTGGTAAACCAGCAGGCTGCCAGCCAGAACAAAAAACAAAAGGAGCCCAAAACCCAAAGCTGCCGGCAACTGCAGGGGAAACAGGATTACAGATCCTACATGAAGGAACAGCATGTGCAGGATATACACAGGATAGGCCGCTTCTTTCCATTGGGCAAAGAATGGAATGGGTTTATTCAGAAAGGTATTGCACAAACCAAAGAACCCGAAGATCCATAGTGTGGATTCCAGTGAAAGCCAGAGGCCATCAGCAACCATTGGTGATGGATACAGCCGTTTCAAAAACAGGGAGAAAGCCGTAGCCAACAACAGCCATTTGCTTTTCCTCAACACCAGCCATAGCCTGTCGCCGGCAGCCATCATCATATAGCCCCCAGCAAATGCTATCCACCCGATCACCCAACCGTGCAGGGTAAATGCATACAATTCAAAGGGGCGGGGATCCAGAAAAAATGACTCCAGCGCAAGAGCCAACATGACCAGCAACAGCAAAACAACAGCACCAGCAACACCAGAACTTAGCCGAAGAAAATACGAATGAAAAAAGGCCGGTAGTAGATGTATGATCAATGGCAACACCAACGCATACACGAGAATATTACCCAGGAACCAGAGATGAGCCATGCCGGGTATATATGCAACGGGCTGTTGATAATACCTGAGTATGACCATTGTTTGCAATGGAACCACAACAAAACTGCCAAACAAGAGCGGTATGCCGATGCGTTTACATCTCTCCATCCATACCTGTTTGGTGGTGCTACGCCCCATGGCCATCTGCAATCCCATGCCCGAGACGAAAAACAACAAGGGGATCCGCCATACGTTCAGCATACTCATCGCTGGCCAGATTTCCGGCCAGCTGCGGGGTGCCACCAGAAAGCCGATCATGGCACCCCAGGGTTGAAAACAGATCGCTGTATGATAGATCAGCAGTAAGCCAATGGCAATAACACGCATGGCATCGATATCATATCTTCTCGTTTGCATGGCTATATTATTTCAGCATGGCCGCTATCTCCGGGCGCAGTTTCTCTACCTGAACCAGATCGATCTTCACACCTATGGGCTCCAGCATCTGCTTCATTTGCAGGTAGATGGGCTTCACATTATTAAATGGCGCTGAAACAATCTGGTATGGCGTGTCTCCATACTTATTCTTGACCTGCTTATCTGCACCAGCCGCCAACAATATTTTCACGATGGCTGACTTGCAGAAAAATGCGGCTACATGTAGCGCAGTAGAACCATCGTTGTTCTGAAAATTCTTATTGGCCCCGGCCCTGAGCAAGTATGAAGCGATCTCTCCCTGATCATACAACGCTGCCGTGATCAGGGGACTGGAGCCACCCATCGGATCTTTCAGGTTGATATCCGTGCCTGCCTTAATGTGTTGCTGAACCAGATCCAGTTTGCCCGTGGCCACAGCCGTATGGATATCAATGGCGGGCGCTTTCACCGTTGTTGATTTCCCCTGCTGTGCACTGGCATGGTTCTCCAGGCAGGCGGCGAAAAAAAGCAAGGTAAGGAGCATAAGGATCCTGATCCCATTCAATGGAATTGTTTTCATGTGCTGATATTTAATTGTTAAAAGAAAAGAGATAGCCTGTTCGGCAGCATTCAACAGTGATACGCCGGTGCAATCATTTTGTCACATTGTTTTTATTCTTCCTCCCGGTATTCAAGGATGTCCCCAGGCTGGCAGTCCAGCACTTCACAAATGGTTTCCAGCGTGCTGAAACGTATGGCTTTTGCTTTACCGGTCTTAAGAATGGATAGATTAGATAAGGTGAGGCCAACTTTCTCCGACAAGGTATTCAGCGACATTTTCCGCTTGGCCATCATGACATCGAGATTTACAACTATGGGCATACCTTAAACAGTTAGTTCATTTTCATCCTGTAACTCGATCCCTTTTTTAAAGATCGTAGAGATCACAAACAATATCCCTGCAAAGAACAGGAAGGCATCACCATGCCCAATATGCTCTGATAATTTCGGGAACACCAACCCTTTGCCGATATAATGTTCCGCAAAACCAGTCATCTGCTTACTCAGTATACCCACAAATAAAGAGATCACACTCATCTGGAGGATCAGCTTCCCTATGCTCTCCCGAAAAGGACGATGAAAGTCAATCTTCTTGAACATCTCCAACAACTTGTAAAACAAGGTTGCTTCCAATACAGTCACCAGGATGATCCCCCAAACCATAATGTGATACTCCACCTTCCCAACAGAACGGAGCGCAGATAAATCCAAACCCAGCATGAGATTTGATGCAGCGGCAGGGTTCACATAAGCACTCAACACATAGGAGGTGATGATGGTGCCGGCATTGATGCAAAGCCCAATGAAAACGATCCAGGTAAGCACATGCGTGACTTTCAGGATCCAGGAATTTTGTTGTGCCATAGTACAGTGATATTTTCACTGCAATATTACAAATATTTATTGATAAACAATAAATATTTATTTTTTACTCATAAAGGTCGTTCCCGGCGGAAAGGGCTTCCCGGTACTTGTTAAACAGGCTGGCCTTAGATACAAAGCCCACCAGTTTCCGTTCTTCATCCAAAACAGGCAGATACCAGCTCCGGGTGGTGTCAAATTTCTCCATCACGCCTGTCATGGGCTCGCCCAGCAGCAGTACCTCCGGCGGTTTTTTCATCAGGGCCTTGATGGAGACCTTATCATACTGTTCCGTCAGGAATAATTTCTGCCGCACATCGTTCAGTTCTATAATCCCAGCAAACCGGCCCTTCTGATCATGCACCGCAAATACATTGTCGCTACTAGCCTTAACCACTTCCACCAAATCACGGAGTTTTTTATCGATACAAATACTCTGATGCTCTGAAGCCAGGATGTCTTTAAGGCTGATGGTAGTGAGGATATTTTTCTCTTTCTGGTGGGTGAAGATCCTGCCAGATAATGCCAGTGCCTTCGTATCCATGGAATAGCGCTCATAACTTTTTACAATGAAAAATGAGATCGATGAAACGATCATCAGGGGAATGAACAGCTCGTAACCATTGGCAAGTTCGGCAATCAGGAACACGGCGGTGAGCGGACAATACATCACACCACTGAGCATCCCTGCCATACCCACCAGGCTGAAATTTCCCACCGGGATGTTTACCCATTCCGTCTGGTTGAGCAACCGGGAAAAGAAATAACCGAGAAACGAACCCGTGAAGAGAGAGGGTGCAAAATTTCCGCCATTTCCGCCCCCTCCAATAGTAATCCCCGCGGCAATGGGTTTGAACAGCACAATGAGGGCACTGAATACAATCATTCCCCACTCAGCCCCCAGGCCGCCAAAAATATTCGCGATGTCTGCCGTAGGCTTCAAAGAATTATTGGCCACCTTCCTCACACTCTCATACCCCTCACCAAACAAAGGCGGCAAAACAAGGTAAAGCGCTACCAGAAGGAGACCGCCCACAATGGCTTTTACATATATATTAAGCTTGCGATGTTCCAGGGATGATTCAGACAATTTGAAGGCCCTGGCATAATAGAGCGAACAGAAACCTGCCAATATTCCCAGCAATATATAGAAGGGCACATTATGATAATTAAACTGCTGCATGTACACGAAATTGAACAGCAGCCCCTCCTTGAGGATCATTTTTGAGCAGAGCACACCCACTACAGATGAAAGGATGAGTGGAATGAAATAACTGACAACCGTATCCACCAGCAAGACTTCAGTAGCAAAAATCACTCCTGCGATGGGTGCGTTAAAGGCAGCAGAGATCCCAGCTGCCGCACCACAAGCGATCAACAGTGTCCTCTCCTGGTAGTTCAGTTCACCCCACCGGGCAATATTGGAGCCGATGGCAGAACCGGTAGCCACTATGGGGGCTTCCAGACCCACAGAACCGCCCAACCCTACAGTGACGGCGCTGGTCACTACGTGCTGGTATGTATGTTTTGTAGGGATATAAGAGCTTTGCCCGGCAATATGACGGAGGACCATGGCTATGCCTTTCTCGATCCTGCCCTGGAAAAACTTCTGCACAATGATCACAGACAACAGGATCCCAAATACAGGAAACAAAAGATAGAAGAACCGGGAGATGGTTGCATTTTCAATCACCCTTTGCAGGTAGTGTACCATGGTTTTCAACAACACAGCCGTGAGGCCAGATGCCAGTCCAACCAATACAGCCATACCCATGACATATTGCACACGGGTGAGCCGAAGCCTGGCAAACTGAAATAGTCTATTGAACTGGTTCCTGATATAATGCATACCTGCGGATTCCCGGAAAGCGAAGTTCCGTATTTTCTCCCAAGAGTAATCCTCTGAACTTTCATACCTTCACAGCCTCACATTTTCACACCAACATGACCATACTCCTGACCGGCGGTGCCGGATTTATTGGAAGCAACCTGGCAGAAACCCTGTTAAAAGATGGGCATGAAGTACATTGTATTGATAACCTCGATCCGTTTTATGACCCTGTGGTTAAACTGATCAACCTGCAATGGTGCCGTCAGCAACCGGGCTTTCATTTCCATGAATTGGACATACGAACCACACAGTCGGCCGAACTCAGTTACCACTTTAGAAAGTTCAGTTTTGACGCCATCGTGCATCTTGCTGCCAAAGCTGGTGTGCGGCCGAGTATTGAAAATGCGCACGACTATTACCAGACCAATGTGATGGGCACGCTCAACCTGTTGGAATTTGCCCGCGTGAACCGGATCAAGAAATTTGTTTTCGCTTCTTCCAGCAGTGTGTATGGAAACAATCCGCGCGTCCCCTGGCGTGAGCAGGATCTTGACTTGCAACCCATCAGTCCCTATGCAGCCAGTAAACTGGCAGCGGAAGATATGGGCCAGGTTTACCGGCACCTGCATGGAATCCAGTTCATCGCCCTGCGTTTATTCACCGTATTTGGTCCGCGCCAGCGGCCAGATCTCGCCATCCATAAGTTCTACCAGCAGATCACTGAAGGTAAGCCCGTCACACTTTTTGGTGATGGTAAGACCCGCCGTGATTATACCTATGTTACAGATATCGTTAACGGCTTTTACAAGGCTTTGGCCTATGAGGGTAAGGAATCGATCTTTAATATCGGCAGTAGCAGGCCCGTTCAACTGTTGGAAATGGTAGAAGCCCTGGAAAAAGTCACGGGGAAAAAAGCACAGATCCAATGGCTTCCGGAACAGCCTGGTGATGTGAAAGAAACTTTTGCGAACACGGAAAAAGCGAAGGCTGAGCTGGGTTATGAGGCTGCCCTGACCCTGGATAAGGGGATTGAAAACTTCGTAAAATGGAAACAAGGCCAGAACTTCATGGCCCACTGACAACCATATGGGATCATCCAGAACTTTTCTTTTTATCCTGATTGCTGCGGTGTTGCTGATGTTTATACGGCTGGGTGCCACCACGGTATTTCAGGTGGCAGAGGGCCGCAATGCCCAGTGTGCCGATGAAATGTTGCAAGGTGATGGCATTGTCCCGATGTTTAACGGCAAACTCCGCACAGACAAGCCCCCTGTACATTACTATATGATGATGCTGGCCTATACCGTGGCCGGCAAATCCGAAGCTTCCTCGCGATTTTTTTCCGCCCTGGCGGGTGTTCTGCTGGTATGCGGCACCTGGTGGATCACCAGGAAACATTTTTCAGAGAAGGCGGCTCATATTGCGGCGCTGGTTCTCCTCAGCTCAGTGCATTTCGTCTTCCAGTTCAGGCTGGCCACACCTGACCCCTTTCTGATCCTAGCCCACGTCTTTTCGCTCTATGCATTCTGGGAAGCGTATGCTACGGAAAATAAAAACTGGTATTATGCGATGTATGCCATGCTGGGCCTGGCAGTATTTGCAAAAGGCCCGGTGGGCCTGGCCCTCCCAGGCGCCACCATCTTTTTTTTCCTGCTGTTAAAAAAAGAACTCAGCTGGAAAAAAATTGTCTCCATGAAGCCATTAGCAGGTGCATTGATTTTTGCGGCTATTGCATTACCCTGGTATTTCATGGTACACAAAGCAACGCAGGGCGCATGGACGAAGGGATTCTTCCTTGAACATAATGTAAGCCGTTTCAATGCCGCAGTGGATGGCCACAAAGGACCTGTATTTCTTCCCCTGGTTTTTGTGCTGGCAGGTTTATTCCCTTTCTCCGTCTTTATGCCAATGGCCTGTGTGGACGTGTGGAAGAAAAAATCCGTGGTTCCGTTTCTTTTCTTTTTGCTGCTGGCAGCAGTATTCATTATCCTTCCCTATTCATTTTCCAGCACCAAGCTGATCAACTATACCAGTCCGGCCTACCCTTTTCTGGCCATTATCATAGGTGCATACCTTTCAACGATCCGTAAACCCCGGGCATTGAATATTCAGCTGTTGATCCTCGCCGGCCTCACTATACTGTTTCCGGTGGGTTTTGTGATCTGGGTGAAGAGCGATAAACTTCCTGAACTGCTGCCGCAGGTGTGGATGGTATTCATATTGCCCCTGGCTTCCGTGGGAGCCTGGTATCTCTTTAAAATGAAACAAAAAGAGGATTGGTGGCGATGGCTTTCCCTGGGCTTCATGTTATTCAATATGCTTTTCTTTGCATGGCTTTTCCCTTTGCTGGACGCTACTGGCTCCGTGAAAAAACTAGGTGGCATGGTGAAAGATGCAAAGATGGTGGTGGCCTATAAACGCATGAACGATGCATTTGTATTTTATCATGGCAGGCCCATTCCCGTGATATCATCTGCGCCGGAAATTGCGCAAATTGCGGCACAAAATCCGGATCTGCTCGTTATCCAGCTTGGGAAAAACCCAGACCTTACAGACAGTCTGCCGTCCCTGCAACTGGTGCAGGATGAAAAAGACCTGTTCAGCAGTCAACATACTTTCATTTACAAGAAAAAATAGATCATGACCCTTCTTTCCGTAGTGGTGGCCCTGTATAACGAAGAAGACAATATTGAGCCGCTGTTTGAAAAACTCCGGTCAGCCTTAAAAGGTATGGACTATGAGCTGGTGATGGTGGACGATGGTTCAAAAGATAAAACGGTTGAAAAAGTGAAACAGCACCTGGGAACAGATACCAGGCTGGTCACCCTGATGAAGAACTATGGCCAGTCTGCCGCGATGGCCGCAGGTATACAGGCAGCAGAAGGAGAATACATCGCTACCATGGATGGAGACTTGCAGAATGATCCCGAAGACATTCCCATGATGCTGAAAAAACTGCGGGACGAAGAGTGGGACCTTGTAGCGGGCATCCGCCAGAAAAGACAGGATGGAATGTTATTACGCAAGATCCCCAGCAAGATCGCCAATGCCCTGATCCGCCAAAGTACCAAGGTGCGCTTGCATGATTATGGTTGCACCCTTAAAGTGTTTGACGCCCGCATTGCAAAAAATCTTGGCCTATATGGGGAACTGCATCGTTTCATTCCTGTGTTAGCAGCACTGCAGGGTGCAAGGATGACGGAAGTTCCGGTAAAGCACCACGCAAGAATTCATGGCGTCTCAAAATATGGCATTGGCCGTACGTCAAAAGTGGCCAGTGATCTCATCCTGATGATCTTCCGCCTGAAATATTTCCAGAAACCTATGCACCTTTTTGGGCCTATTGGATTCCTGTTTCTTTTCTCAGGCGTAGTAATTAATCTCTACCTGCTGGTGCTGAAGATCCAGGGAGAAAGAATTGGCGACAGGCCACTGCTGATCCTTGGTGTAATCCTGCTCCTGGCAGGCCTGCTCCTGCTGTTGTTTGGCATCCAGTCAGACATTATGATGCGCACCTATTATGAATCGCAGAACAAGCTACCCTACCAGGTAAGGAAAATTTTCTCTAACCAGAAAAAAGGATGAAGACTGCACTGAAATGGGTATTGAAGATCGGGTTGATCACATTGGCATTCTATCTTGTATTTAAGAAAGTAAGTTGGGCCGAGATTCAGAAAACATTTTTGGAATTTAAAACAGGATGGCTGTTCCTTGCATTCATCTTGTATAATCTTTCCCAGTTCATCAGTGCATTCAGGCTGCTCCGGTTTCTGCGGAGTGTTGGCGTGGAGATAAGTTATATCCGCAACCTGCAACTTTATTATAAGTCGATGTTCTACGGGCTCTTCCTTCCGGGTGGCGTGAGCGGCGATGCTTATAAAGTGATCTACCTGCAGAAAAGATCAGCGGCCAGTTACAAGACACTGATCACAACTACACTATTAGACAGGGTGAATGGACTCACCACACTGCTGTCCATTGCGGCATTGCTGATGATCCAGAGGCTTGATGTATTACAGGAGTATATGCCCGTGAAAAGCGGGTGGATCCTTGCACTCCTTGCCACTGGCTGGCTGGTATATTTCCTTCTTCACCGCAAACTGTTTCCGGCTTACAATGCTGTGCTACCGGCAGCAACAGGCCTGAGCTGGCTGATCCAGTGTATCCAATTATTGAGTTTTTTCTGCATTCTGCAAGGTTTCTCTATAGACAGTGGACAATGGATCTCCTATGGAATACTGTTTTATGGTGGTTCCGTGATGTCTGCCCTTCCCATCAGTATGAACGGCCTCGGCATTCGTGAATGGGTGCTGGTGACAGGTTCGGCACTGATGATGCTGGATAGTGCCAGGGCTTTTTCCGCGAGCTTTTTGTTTACGCTGATCTCAGGTATTTGCGCACTGATTGGAGGAATCATTCAGATCAGGGATGAAAAATAGTTCAACCTGCGAACTGCTACCAGCTAACTAACTTCCCCGCCTCCTCCAGTCCCGCTTTCATAAACGGCCACTGCGGCAGGGACCACATGATCTTCAAATCTTCTCCAATTCCTGTTTCATTGTCCAGGAACTTCAGGATTGTATGAGCAGGGTTGTGCTGAAAAAGGTCAGTGAAAATGGCATCCCCCTGAAGGGTTTTATGGTGCAGGATATTAAGCAATACGCTATCGTACCAATGAAACCTTCCCGCCCAGGTGGTTTGGCGTATGGGTTTTCCGGTACGCTGGATCTGCTTCACCATCTCTTCAGCATCTTTCTGGATAAAATTAAAAGTATATCCGGATGATGCCTTGGTCATTCCACCAGCAGTACCCATATGGATGATCTGATGGTTGTGCATAGGGAATTTATGATTGGTCATAGGAATCACCCCAAACTCTTCCTCTGTTACTTCCCATTGATCCAGATGTAAGTAGTCCCTGATATAATTGTTCAGCCCTTCATCATAAGCCTGGTCTTCCAGTAATGAGGGCGTGAACAGCGTATATTCTACCAATGCCTCTGTTGTGGTAAGGGGCATCACATACACAAAAGTGGTTCCATGCTGCTGGTGAGGCCTGAAATCCATCAGGGTGGCAGTGGCAGGGTCAAATACGGGCCTGTTTGTCCTGATCACCCAACCTTTAAAATGTTGCAGCAGTACGTAAGTACCTTTCTGGGGGGAAGGCTTGTTGAAAAGGATGCTGTTGAACAGCCAGCTGGCTTCATAGCTTCCGTTAACTGTGTGACAGATGGCAGTGTCAGCTGCAGACTCCACAGACAAAACCTCATCATATATAATCTCAAAGGCTGGATCCGCCTGCAGTTTCTGCATGCAGTAATTATTAAAATCCAGGCCCCTGATCATTTTGTATTGATATGGATGCAACTGAAGGAGGGAAGAAAAATCCTTACTGTGGAACCACGCATTGCTCCATGACCTGTGAACTACCGGTTCAAAAAAACCCGGGCCTGTTTCCCAGAAACACCAGGTACGGTTGTTGACATTTTTCTGCTCCCGGTCTATCAGTAAGATTTTTTTATGGCGGGTGAGTCCGGCTTCAGACAAGCGGAGTGCCAGGCTGAGACCAGCACATCCCATTCCTGCAATAATGTAGTCATAAGCTCTTGCGGCCATATCAGTCTTCGGGAGCGTATTCAACTTTTTTACCTGCCATCAGTTGCTTATCGCGAAGCACTTTCTCCCAGTATTTTTTGTGGACATATAACATCCCGAAACTTTCCCCGTGTTCTTTGTTAAGGTGTTTATGGTGCATTTTATGTGCCCAGCGGATGGCACGCACATAGGTGCTTTTGCTCCTGCTGAACCATTTGAACCGTTGGTGGATGATCACATCATGTACCAGGAAATAAGCGAACCCGTAGGCCATGATGCCAAATCCTATGGCAGCAAGCCACCAGACCTGGCCATTCACCCCATACGCAATGCAGAGCATGCTGGGTACGGCAAAGATGACGAAGAAAGCATCGTTCTTTTCAAAAAACCCAGGCTCTACCTGGTGGTGATCCCTGTGCAGGTACCATAGAAACCCATGCATAACATATTTATGTGTTAGCCAGGTTACCCCTTCCATGATCAAAAAGGTGAAGATCAGAACCATTATAAAATATAACCAGGTCATAGTACAGTGATTGATTCAAAGTTAACGGCTTTTGCCAAAGCCCCGCCACAAACTTAGCCTCTAGCCATTATAATTCCGGATAACATAAATCATAACTAAATTGTTGGATGGGAAAAATGGATTGGCTATTGATGGCGGCCTGGACAATATACGGGTTGCTCCACAGCTGGCTGGCCTCGGTAACAGTAAAATCCTGGTTTAGGAACATCTTAGGACGGCATTACAAATTATACCGCCTGGGGTACAGCCTGTTGGCCCTGTTGCTGTTGGTTCCCATTTACTGGATCAGCAGGCAGCAGCCTACCGTCTGGATTTGGAAGCCCGGCCCAGTTGAAAAAATTCCGGGCTGGTTAATGACGGGCGCCGGTATCCTGATGGCCACGTTAACCCTCCGCAGGTATGTATCTTCCGCAGCAGGTTTCCGGGATCTTTTTCTGGAAGGGCAAACACCACCGCTTCAAACCAGTGGCTGGCATAAAAGAGTGCGCCACCCCCTTTACTTTTTTACCTTTCTCACCATCTGGGGCATTTTTCTCTGGAGACCAACCCTGTCCATCCTGATTTCAGATATCTGTATTTCCGTCTATACCCTGATCGGTATACGGTGGGAAGAAAAAAAACTGATGCAGGTATACGGCAAGGCTTATGAAACCTATCGGAATGAGGTGCCCATGATCATTCCATTTCTGTATTGATACGGCATATGATGGTATGATTTTTCTCATTGTTTCCGGAAGAGGGAATTCGTCACTTTATGGAGACGAAAATGCTGTATATGGACATCAGGATATTTTATGCGGAACTGGGGAAATTGCTATATGCCGTGGCAGATATAGACGGTACCATCACCCGGCAGGAGAGACAAGAACTGCATGAGCTCATTGCATCAAGGCTCACCCTCCGTGAAGTGCATACAGACGAGTATGGCACCAATGACGCCTGGTATACAGAATTTGAATTTGACGTGGCTGAAGAACAGGGTTTGGATCCCGAAGAAGCGTTTCAGTCCTTTGCCGCATTTGTTGCCGAACATGGAAAACATTTTGATGCCCGCATGCGGGAGATCTGTTACCTGCTGGCAGACAGGCTGGCAGGCACCTATCATCACCTCAACAGTAAAGAAAAGATCCTGTTGCAGAGACTTAAGGAAGTCCTGAACAGTGTATTGATTGTCCACCATTAAATCTTGCACCATGCTTAAAGTTATTGTAGCCTTCGATGGCCAGCACTTCTCCGCCGGTGCCATGAAAATGGCACAATGGCTGAACCGGAAAATGCCGATCCTCCTGTCTGGTGTATTCATCAGCCCCGTTGACTACCGGGAATTATTGGGTTATAGCGGTCTGGGTGTGGGCGCGCCGGTTTTTCCTGTTTCATATGAACAGGATGATTCCATCATAGAAGAAACCATGGGGAAATTTATCCAATACTGCCAGGAGAATGGCTTGGAGTATAATACCCATAAAGACACTACCCTATTTGCGCTGGCAGAGCTGGTACAGGAGACACGCTTTGCGGATCTGCTGGTGATCAGTTCAGAATTGTTTTACGAGAATATAGACAAACATCAGCCCAATGAATATCTCAAGAAGATACTTCATGATGCAGAATGCCCGGTGTTGCTGGTGCCGGAACAGTTTGAAGAACCGGCTTCAGTTTTACTGAGCTATGACGGTAAAGCATCTTCCGTTTTTGCGATCAAACAGTTTGCCTACCTGTTTCCACAATGCTGCAAAATGGGCACTATGCTATTCCATTCCCAGGGGGAAGAAATTCCGCAGGCACTCAGGCTGAAGGAACTGGTGGAAGTGCATTTTGATCCCGTTGATATCCAGCAGCTCAATGAGGAAGACGCAGAGATCCTCCACAACTGGATGCTGGACAACCGCCACGCGATCCTGGTGGCAGGTGCCTTTGGCAGGGGCGAACTTTCCAGCCTTTTCCGGAAGAGTTATATCACGGACATTATCCGCGCACACCGTATCCCGATTTTTATAGCACACTGTTGAGATTTACCATGCTGGGCAAACTCCACGATACGGAAATAGAGGCCTTGCTGAGCAGAAACCACCTCGGAAAACTGGGCGTAACAGATGGAGAATTGGTGTACGTGGTACCAGTTAATTATGTGTATGACGGGCAGTATATCATTGCTCATTCCACGGAAGGCATGAAAGTGCAAATGATGCGTCAACATCCTGAGGTTTGTTTCCTGGTGGAAGAGATCAGGACGATGTCTGACTGGGACACCGTGATCACCTGGGGCCGGTTTGAAGAGATCACGGATGAACTGGAGAAACAAAAGATGATGGAGGATTTGTGGAAGAATATGCTCAAATTGAAATTAAGTTCTACAGCCTTTCCTCCGCACAAATTTGCTGAAAGACCCCGGGACAGACAACCGGGATACACAACAGTGGTGATCTGGCGCATTGCTCTTAACAAAAAAACAGGTAGGTTTGAGCGGAATTAAGCGTACATGGTTAAAGAATCCGGCAAGATCGATCCTAAGAATGAGATCAAATTCCTGGAAGGCCCCCGCTCCCGATGGGAAGAGTTTACGTTCACCATCAAAGTACTGCTCGAGTTTATCCGGGGATTTCGGGCCCTGCATTTCACGGGCCCTTGTGTTACCGTATTTGGATCCGCGAGATTTAAGGAAGACCATCCCTATTATGATATGACCCGCAGGCTCTCCGCAGAGATAGCCAAGATTGGCTTCACCATCATGACCGGCGGTGGACCAGGGATCATGGAAGCAGCCAACCGGGGCGCTAAAGATGTGGGAGGAAGAAGTGTAGGCTGCAATATCCAGCTGCCTATGGAGCAAAATCACAACCCCTATCTCGACAAATACGTCAACTTTAACTATTTCTTCGTCCGCAAGACATTGCTGGTGAAATACTCCTATGCTTTTGTGATCATGCCAGGGGGCTTTGGGACCCTGGATGAGATGTTTGAGGCGATGACCCTTATCCAGACAGACAAGATCCAGGACTTCCCCGTGATCATTTTCGGGAAGGATTACCATGCAGAACTGTTGCAGCATATAGATAAAATGCTCCTTGAAAAAACAATATCGCCCAAGGATCTTGACCTTTTCCTGGTCACAGACTCCATTGACGAGGCGGTTCTGCACATTAAAACCTGCATTCAGCGCTTTGGCCTCACCCATGAACAATCGCCCCATCCGCTGAAGTGGTTGCTGGAAAAGATGAACGGTTGAGGAAAGGGAGGGGAGGAAAGGGAGAAGATGAAGGGGGAAGTGCGAAGAAGGCTTCACACTTCTCCCTTTATCTTCTCCCTTTCCTCGCACTTCTCCCTTCATCTTCTCCCTTTCCTCGCACTTCCCCCTTCATCTTCTCCCTTTCCTCGCACTTCCCCCTTCATCTTCTCCCTTTCCTCGGCGTTCCTCATGTATTTTTATGATTCTCGTCATTGCATGGCAAGGGCCTCAAGTATGATATTTGTATCATTCGCCTATCATACTTAAATCTTTACCATGGACTACAAAATTCTTGACCTCTTCATGAAAGAGAACGATGCCTGGGAAGACATGATAGCCAGGCACAAAGTAGAGCTTCCTAAACTGGACAAACTGGTGACCAGGATCATCGCAGACAAAGGCATTAAAGCAGATGCCGCGAGGGTCTTTAACCATCTTAGAAGTCAGATGGAGGACCAGGAAAAGCATATGCAGGATCTGGTTCAGGAACTGGGCAAGCAGCAGCGCTATTTGCATGATCAGCGAAAACGAAAAAATGAAGACCCTCATTCCATTAACACTTTCTTCAGCCAGAAGGTCCTCCGGGAAAGGATCAGGGATGTGGAAAGAAACTTTCTGGAATTGAAGTGCAACTACTTAAACTATATAGCTACGATCTGACATGCAGCACCAAACCTGCTACCATTGCGGCGAGTCTTGCGACAATTCCATAGCCATAGACCACAAATCCTTCTGTTGCGAAGGGTGTAAGCAGGTGTACCTCCTGCTCAATGAGACAGATATGTGTAATTATTATGCCCTGGACAAAACACCGGGCATAACTGCCAAAGGCAGGTTTACAGACAACCGATACGCTTATCTGGATAATGAAGAAGTTCAACATAAGCTCCTGCGCTTCAGAGATGGCAAACAGGCGCACGTACAATTCTATTTGCCCACCATGCACTGCGCCAGCTGTATCTGGCTGCTGGAAAACCTGCATCGGATCAATCCTGCAGTCATTCACTCCCAAACCAACTTCCAGCGCAAGGAGATCCTGGTGATCTTTGATGAACAGAAAACCACCCTTCGCAAAATAGTTGAGCTCCTCGCATTTGTTGGTTATGAGCCCTATATCACGTTGAATGACGGCGAGGAAAAGAAAGAAAAAAAGATCAACCGCTCCCATATCTTTAAAATTGGTGTTGCCGGTTTTGCCTTCAGCAATATCATGATGCTGAGTTTTCCGGATTATTTTGCTGGTGGACACCTGGGCGACGAGCAACTCCGGAATACCTTCAGTTATGTAAGCCTTCTGTTGTCTCTACCCGTACTTTTTTACTGCGCGTCAGAGTTTTTCATTTCAGGATGGAAAGGACTGCGGCAGGGCTGGCTGAACATCGACGCACCCATTGCCCTGGCCATCCTGATGGCTTTTGGCAGGAGTGTGTACGAGATTCTTACCCATACAGGACCAGGCTACCTTGATTCCATGAGCGGTATCGTATTCTTTATGCTGGTGGGCCGGTGGTTCCAGAATCGCACCTATGATGCATTTTCATTTGATCGCGATTACCGATCCTATTTCCCACTGGGTGTTACGGTGCTGAAGGACCGGGAGGAAGTGAATGTTCCCGTGATCCAGTTGCAAAAAGGAGATGTGATCCTGGTGAGAAATGAGGAAATGATTCCTGCAGACGGGATCCTGTTGAGGGGCCGTGGCAATATAGACTATAGCTTTGTCTCAGGAGAAACCACCCCGGTAGATAAAAATAAAGGAGAGCTGCTTTATGCCGGAGGCAAACAGATGGGCACCACTATTACCGTTGAAGTGGTTACACCGGTTTCCCAGAGTTATATCACCCAGCTTTGGAACAATGACGTGTTTCATGGTAAAAAGAATAAGGAAGAAAGCTTTGTGCACCCCTGGAGCCGTTACTTCACCTATGCCCTCTTCATCCTGGCTTTTCTCTCTGCCCTGTATTGGTACCAGCATGACAGCACAAAAGTTCTACCCGCTATAACATCTGTCCTCATTGTGGCCTGCCCCTGCAGTCTCCTGCTTTCTGCCACATTTACGTATGGTAATATGCTGGGAATCTTTGGCCGGAAAAAATTCTATCTCAAAAATGCGAATGTTATAGAAGCACTTGAAAAAGTGAATACCATTGTGCTGGATAAAACAGGCACTCTTACCCATCACCATGCTGCAGACGTGACCTTTGAAGGGGATCAATTGTCTGATGAGGAGCGATCAATGGTGCAGGCACTAACCTCGCAATCAACCCATCCGCTGAGCAAAATGATCTCTGCTTCACTTGCGGTTGACCAGAAACCCGGGATGGATGTGGATGAGTATAGGGAAGTTACGGGCAAAGGCCTCGAGGCACTGGTAAACCAACGCCAGGTGCGCATCGGTTCTTCCAGTTTTGTACGGGAGGATGGCTCTCTGGCCCTTGCGGATACTGGCGTTCATATCAGTTTTGATGACGAGGTAAAAGGCCGCTTCATGGTCAGCAACCGCTACCGGGATGGCATAGCCGAAATGGCTGCTGAGTTGAAAGCAAACGGCTATGAAATCCATTTGTTGAGTGGCGATAATGACTCGGAACGAAAAAACCTGGAAAAGCTGTTTGGACCTGATCTTCATGTACTTTTCCGCCAGGGTCCGCAGGACAAACTTGACTATATAAAAAAACTGCAATCACAGGGTAAAAACGTTATGATGCTGGGCGATGGGCTGAACGACGCCGGAGCACTTCGCCAGGCCAATGTGGGTATTGCAGTCACAGACGCCACTAACCTTTTCTCACCCGCCAGTGACGGGATCCTGGATGGTTTGCAAGTGGGACGCCTCGCACATTTCCTCCAGTACGCCAAAACTGGCAAAACCATTGTGACGGCAAGTTTCATCCTGTCCATTCTCTATAATATTGTGGGACTGAGTTTTGCCACGCAAGCGCTGCTTTCCCCCCTCATAGCAGCTATTCTTATGCCGGCCAGCAGTATCTCTATTGTGGTGCTGGTATCTGTTTACGCCCGTATTGCAGCGAGGAAGATTTAGGGATCACATGATCTAAATCATATAACCCCTTGTTGCTGCTCATCGTCACGGGAATGTCACCCCCCTACTTTTGGTCTGCAAACGTTCAAGATTGTGAGTGTATTAATTGTATTAATATTCCTGAGCATTCTGGTAGCCGGAGGTTTCCTGGCCGCCTTCCTTATGTCTGTAAAAAGCGGACAGTATGATGACGATTATACCCCGTCAGTGAGAATGCTTTTTGACGACCAGCCCATCTCTTCCCCCGCAGATCCTTCAACCAATATAACATCTACATCACTAACACAAAACGGCAATAATGCAAGTTGAGAAGTTTTATTACGACAACAAGATCGTCCGCAACTTCGCGTATGCAACGATCCTCTGGGGCGTGGTAGGTATGCTGATCGGCGTATGGGTAGCTTTCCTGATGGTATTCCCCCAATTGAATGTGGGTGGTATCGCTGTTGGCAAAGAGACCATCGGCCTTACCTTCGGCCGCCTTCGTCCCCTCCACACCAATGCGGTGATTTTCGCTTTTGTGGGTAACGGTATCTTCATGGGATACTATTACTCATTGCAGCGCCTGTTAAAAACCAGGATGGCCAGCGATGCACTGAGCCGCATCCATTTCTGGGCATGGCAGCTGATCATTGTGGCAGCGGCTATTACATTGCCCCTGGGTATCACTACCAGCAAGGAATATGCGGAGCTGGAGTGGCCCATTGACATTGCCATCACCCTGGTATGGGTGGTATTTGGCTACAACATGTTTTGGACCATCCTGAAACGCAGGGAACGCCACCTCTATGTAGCCATCTGGTTTTACATAGCCACCTTTGTTACAGTAGCGGTGCTGCATATCACCAACTCGCTGGCATTGCCGGTATCCCTGTTTAAAAGCTATTCCATCTACGCAGGCGTGCAGGATGCCCTGGTGCAGTGGTGGTATGGTCACAATGCGGTGGCCTTCTTCCTCACTACGCCCTACCTGGGCCTGATGTACTATTTCATGCCCAAGGCTGCCAACAGGCCGGTGTACTCTTACCGCCTGTCTATCATCCACTTCTGGGCGTTGATCTTTCTGTACATCTGGGCAGGTCCGCACCACTTGCTATATACCTCACTTCCCAACTGGGCGCAAACCCTGGGTGTAATCTTCAGCTTCACCCTCATCTTCCCCAGCTGGGGCGGTATGATCAACGGATTGCTCACGCTCCGTGGCGCCTGGGATAAAGTAAGGGAAGATGTGATATTGAAATTCATGGTAGTGGCCGTAACGGCTTATGGTATGTCCACGTTTGAAGGCCCCATGCTTTCATTGAAGAATGTGAACGCCATCAGCCACTTCACAGACTGGACCATTGCCCACGTTCACGTGGGTGGCCTGGGTTGGAATGGCATGCTCACTTTCGGTATCCTCTACTGGCTGATCCCAAGAATCTTCCGCACAGAACTGCATTCAAAGAAACTGGCCAATATCCACTTCTGGATTGCTACCCTGGGTATCATCTTCTATGCTGTGCCGATGTATTGGGCAGGTTTCAAACAAAGCCTGATGTGGAAAGAATTCACAGAAGCGGGCCAGTTGAAATACCAGTTCCTGGAAACCGTAACCCAGTTACATAATTTCTTCCTTTTGCGTGCACTGGGTGGAACCCTGTTCTTCCTCGGATCACTCATCATGGTGTATAACCTGGTGGCCACCGTCCGCAAAGGATCGCTCATAGGTGATGAACCAGCAGAAGCACCGGCCCTGCAGGGAGAATACCACCAGCATGCAGGTGAACACTGGCATAGAAGGATTGAACGTAAACCGATCCCCTTCCTGGTGCTTACACTGATCGTGATCCTGATTGGTGGTATCATTGAAATGGTACCCACTTTCATGATCAAGAGCAATATTCCTACCATCGCGGCGGTAAAACCCTACACCCCATTAGAACTGCAGGGAAGGGACATCTATATCCGTGAAGGCTGTTATACCTGTCACTCCCAGATGATCAGACCTTTCCGTTCTGAAACCTCGAGATATGGTGAATATTCCAAGGCAGGAGAATACGTGTATGACCACCCCTTCCAGTGGGGATCCAAACGTAGCGGTCCTGACCTGATGCGTGAGGGTGCGGGCAACCTGAAAAAATCAGACACCTGGCATTACAACCACATGGATGACCCTGGCGCCATTTCAACCGGTAGTATCATGCCCTCCTATTCATTCCTGCTGGATCATGAACTGGACACGGCAACTACGGCGGCAAAAATCAGTGCCATGCAAAAACTGGGTGTTCCTTATCCTGAAGGCTTTGACCAGGAGGCCAACCAGAACCTGAGGGACCAGGCCAAGACCATCACTGATAATCTCGCGAAAGATGGCATTAAGACATCTTCCAACAAAGAGATCATAGCACTGATCGCCTACCTGCAGAGACTGGGCACAGATATCACTAAAACACAAACCGCTCAAAAATAGATCATGTTCAAATTCATCAGGCAATATGCAGAGAAGATTGACCACGCCAATCTGTTCCCCATGATAGGGCTGCTCATCTTCGTTGTATTCTTCATCCTTATGGTGATGTATGTAAGGAAGATGAGTAAGCAGGAAGTGGATGAACTGAGTTCCATGCCGCTTGACCTGGAGAATCCACATCAAACCATGAATCTTTAAAACACGGAATATGACACCCTTATTCAACGTCAACATAAGAAAAAAAGCGGCAGTCTTTTCTGCGCTGCTCACAATCGCGTTTGCAACACGTGCGCAGGAAGCTGCCGCCCCCTCCGGGGGTCAAACCAACTGGCTGGAAGTATTGCTGGTAGTGGCGGCCATCGTTCTTCTTTTCGTGATCTGGGGGATGGGCCAGGTGCTGCTGATCCTGGGAAAGAAAGTTGGTGCCAAGCGTAAAAGCCTAAGGGCTACAACGATGATGGTAATCTTCGGTTTATTCTCGCTTGCTTCCCAGGCCCAAACAGCGGAAGCTACGCCTGCCGCCGCTGCCCCCGCCAACTATGGCGGAATTCCTGAACTGGAATTCTGGGCGCTGGCAACGGTGATCTTCATAGAATTTCTCGTAATCCTCTTCCTTGCATTTATGGGGAGAAGGATGTATCGTGAACTCACAGGATACGCTGATGCAGTGGCATCGGGACAGGTACAACATTCCACACTCTCATTGTGGTGGAAACGCCTGGATGAAAAAATCTTCACCCGTGCCGTGCCCGTTGAAAAAGAAGCCGATGTATTGCTGGACCATGATTATGATGGCATCAAAGAACTGGACAACGCCCTGCCACCATGGTGGAAGTATGGCTTTTACATCACCATTGTAGTGGCGGTGATTTATGTTTTCAATTTCCATGTTTTTGGCATCGGTAAAAATCCTGAACAGGAATATGCCGCAGAAATGGCAGAAGGCAAACGGGTTGAAGACGCGTACAAGGCCAAAACCAAAAACCTGGTGGATGAAAATAATGTCACCATGGCTGACGCCGCCGGGATTGCTGATGGAGAAAAATCCTTCAAGCAATCCTGCGTTGCCTGCCACGGCCAGAAAGGGGAAGGCGGAATTGGCCCTAACCTTACTGATGAATACTGGCTGCATGGAGCGTCTATGAATAATATTTACCACACTATTAAAGTGGGTTACCCAGACAAAGGCATGCAATCCTGGGAATCTACCTTCAATCCGGTGCAGATGAAAAATCTTGCGAGCTATGTTAAATCATTGAAAGGCACCAAACCTGCCAATGGAAAAGCACCGCAAGGTGAGATCTCTGCAGAATAGGACAATAGTATAGTGATGTAATAGTGTGATGTATCATCACACTATTACTTTCCCCTCACGCTACAACTATCAGATATGAAAAGTGATTCAGACATAAAAATGGACCAGAGTTTCAGGGACTCTGTAGCCACCATTGATCAGAAGGGACACAGAAAATACATCCATCCCAAGAAGCCCAAAGGGAAACTGTATAATACCCGTACCATCTTCAGTATCTTCTACCTGATCATCTTTTTTACCCTTCCATTCATCAAGATCAAGGGGGAGCCATTTTTCATGATCAATGTGCTGGACAGGAAATTTGTACTCTTTGGCCAGATCTTCGGCCCCCAGGATTTCTTCATATTTGCGCTGGGCATGCTCACCTTCATGGTGTTTGTGATCCTCTTTACGGTTGTCTTCGGCCGCGTATTCTGTGGATGGGCCTGCCCGCAGACCATCTTCATGGAAATGGTTTTCCGCAAAATTGAATACTGGATTGATGGGGATTCCACTAAACAAAGGCAACTGCGTGATATGCCCTGGAATGCAGAAAAGATCAGGAAACGTATCACCAAGATCCTGGTTTTCTATGCCCTGTCTTTTCTCATCGCCAACTTCTTCATGGCCTATCTCATAGGGATGGACCGTGTAAAACTCTACATACACGAGGGTATTGGTGCGCATTTGGGCACCTTTGTAACACTGCTGATCTTCTCCGCCGTATTCTTCTTTGTCTACTACTGGTTCAGGGAGCAGGCCTGTATTGTGGTTTGCCCCTATGGCAGACTACAGGGCGTGCTGCTGGATAAGAATTCAATTGTGGTAGCTTATGATTATGTGCGCGGTGAACCACGAGCAAAAGGGAAAAGGGTAAGCGAAAAGGGCGAGGCTGGAGATTGCATTGATTGTGCTGCCTGTGTGCGGGTATGCCCTACAGGTATAGATATACGCAATGGCACCCAGCTGGAATGTGTGAATTGCACAGCGTGCATTGACGCCTGTGATGAAATCATGACCAGTGTGCACAAACCCACAGGGCTGATCCGCTATGCATCAGAAAATGACATCAAGCATAGTAAGAAAGCCGGGATCAATCCCAGGATCATCGCATACTCCGTTGTACTTACCCTTCTCTTGTCTGTACTGGGTTTCATGCTGGCTACCCGCGATGATGTGGATGTCACCATCCTCCGCGCAGCAGGTGCGGTGTACCAGACTTTGCCAGACGGCAGGCTGGCCAATATCTACAATATCAAGATGGCCAACAAAACCCGCAATGAAATTCCCATCACCCTGAAACTGGAAAATGTACAGGGCGAGATTGAGATTGTGGGTGGTGAATTTAAAGTGGCAGGAGAAGGCTACCGTAGCCAGCCTTTCATCATTAAGATTCAGCCTTCACAACTACACGAAAGAAAAACGCCCATCAGGATTGGTGTTTATGAAGGCAATAAAAAATTACAAACAGCAGAAACAACGTTCATGGGACCGGTGAATTAGTGTGTAGGGAATAGGGGGAGGGTTTAGTTACATACCTAAATAGTTATTTATGAAATTTAATTGGGGATATAAAATTGCAGCGGTTTACCTGGTCTTTGTAGCGGGCATTGTATACATGGTGGTGCAAGCCAGCCGTCAAACAGTGGATCTGGTGACCACAGATTATTATGCGCAGGAGATCCAATACCAGCAGAGGATCGATGAAACAGCCAACGCTAAAGGGCTTTCCGCGCCCCTGGAAGTTCAGTTTAGCCAGGGTGTGCTCATCGTTTCTTTTCCCAAAGAATTTGCAGGCAAGAAAATCAATGGTGAACTGTTGCTATACTGTCCTGCGGATGCCCGGAAAGACCTCGTGCGAAACATCACAACAGAGAACAATACCATGAAATTATCCCTCCCTGAACAGAACCAGGGTTTTCACCAACTCCAGGTTAAGTGGGAGGTTGAGGGTGTTAAATATTTCGCTGAGCAAAACCTAACCATCAACTAATGTGGGTTGCCTTCATACTCGGCCTGGTTAGTTCCCTGCACTGCGTGGGTATGTGCGGTCCTCTGGCCATGATGGTTCCGGGATCCAGGCCCGGCCAGAGCGGTATTAGCTTACGGGGTGTGGGTCTGCCATTGATCTACAACCTGGGAAGGGCTGTCACATATGGATTGTTTGGACTGGTATTTGGCCTGGTGGGCAGGGGTTTCGCATGGTTTGGATGGCAGCAGAAAATATCGATTGCCCTGGGCCTGATCATCCTCTTAAGTTTAGTATTGCCCGGCCTCCTCCAGAAAGCCAATCCGCTGAATCATCATATCCAAAATTTCATGCAGGGCCTTCGTACCAGGATGGCCAAATTGCTGTTCAGGGGAAAGCCCGGATCCGTTTTTGCATTTGGCTTGTTGAATGGACTCCTGCCCTGTGGAATGGTATATATGGCCCTGGCAGGCGCCATGGCTACCGGCAGCGCCATGGAAGGAGGACTATTCATGTTTTTATTTGGACTGGGAACTGCGCCCGCCATGATGTCCGTTAGTGTGTTTGGCGGTATGCTTAAACAAGAACTCCGGAACAAGGCCCGGCAACTATACCCCGCGGTGATAGCACTGGTTGCCATCCTCCTGATCCTGCGCGGACTGAACCTTGACATTCCTTATATCAGTCCGGCCCTCCACCTCAGCCATACCAGCCCTGTCCAGTGCCATGATTAAGGTCAGTTTTCCCAATGACTCCAAACATTGGCTTTGTTTAACCCTGAAGATAGATTTGTACGGTAAAGTTTCGCAAGAGACGATACAAACTGCTTTTGGGCAGTTGCCTTCGTAAGAAGGCCGTTCAAAGAGCCCTGTTGTAAGAGGGATGCAGCAGGGCTTTCTTTGATTGCTTACAGGGCTATTGTTCCCGGGCAAGATTGATTACTGATTAAAGATGCGTAAGATGTTTATGATGAAAGAAACCCACGAAAAACTGGATCAATATCAGAACGAAGCAGGAATGTGGCTGCGTACGCTTGATTTCATCAAACAGGAAAATAATTTTCTTAAGAACAGGCTTTCTGCTGTTGTGGACAACCGGTCAGACAAAGTGTTCCTGGCCCAGGCTGAGCATTTTCAGAACCAGTTCATCATCAAAGATGAATTCATTGATGAATTGAAGCACGATGTCAATGAACAGGTAAGGCAGATCAAGACCTATGGCCTGAAGAATGCAGAACTGAATGGTCATGCCAAATCATTTTCTGATACCCAGGATAACCTTAGAGACCAGATGACCTATCTTGAAAAAGACTTTACCCACCTGAGAAACGAATTCTATGCTTACCTGACCAAACAGATCTGGTCATAAACAGTAAGGTCAGGTGCTTGAAAAAAGAAAGGCCGCTTCATTGAAGAAGCGGCCTTTCCAATAGATGTATGATCCATTTAATTCAGCATGGATGTGAGTTTCTTCTCATTCATGATAATGATATTTCCGTCCTTGATTTCTATGAGTTTCTCGCTCCGGAAATCACTCAGTGTGCGGATAAGGGATTCGGTAGCAGTACCGGCAATATTGGCCAGGTCCTCCCTGGAGATATGGATGGAAAAATGCTCCTCCCCGGTTTTCCTATATTTTCGCTGCAGGCTCAGCAAAGCATCCGCCACGCGTTTGCGTAGTGAATTATAGGCCAGGCCCAGCAACTGCTCTTCCCGTTCTGCAACATTATGGGCCAGCAGCTTAATAAACTTCCTGGTCACCTCAGAATTGTTGTTGATCAATGCTTCAAAATCCTCCCTGGGGATCAATGCCACCTCGGCATCTTCCATAGCCTCTGCGGATTCCCTGTAAACCGTATTCTCCAGCAAGGCCACATAGCCAAAGAAGTCGCCCTCTGAATACAGTCCCACCGTAAGCTCTTTTCCGTCATCATTGGATTTAAAGGTTTTGACCTTACCCTTTACCACAAAAAACATCCTGCCCGGGTGGTTGCCTTCCGTATAGATTACCTGCTTTTTCTTATAATGATTAATATTCCTGCCTTCTGCCAGGCTCTTCAATGCATCACCTTTTCCGAGGTCATGCATGAACTCGTGCACCCCCTTTATATTTGTGGGATACTGCTTGTGCATTAACTCCACCTTCTTAAGCCGGCTTTCAATGGAATTAAGCAACTCGATATCGGTAAATGGCTTAGTGATATAATCGTCTGCACCCATTTCCATACCCTTCCGGAAATCACCACGCTCTGCTTTGGCAGTGAGAAATATGAACGGAATATTCTTCAGTTCCTCATTCTTGTTGATGAGGTGCAGAACACCGTAGCCATCCAACACAGGCATCATGATATCACATATGATCAGGTCAGGCCTGTCCTGTAACGCCTTTTCAACGCCTATCTTTCCATTTTCAGCAGTAACTACATTATAGTTAGCCAATTCCAGGATCTCGGCAGTATTCTCCCTTACATCATGGTTGTCTTCTATCAACAGGATCTTGCTCATAGTTAAATTGTATGTTGAATTGGGTTCCTTTTTCCAGTTCGCTATCTACCTCAATCTGACCATTCATCAGCTCCACATATTTGGAAACAATATGAAGGCCGAGGCCAGTACCCTGGATATTGGTGACATTCTGGGCCCTGAAAAACCGCTCAAAAAGGTGTTTCCTGTCTTCGTCAGGGATTCCCAGGCCATAGTCCTTTACCGTAATCAAGATAGTATTTTCATTCACTTCACTCCATATATCTATCACAGAATTATCGAAAGAAAATTTGATGGCGTTGGAGATCAGGTTGATCATCACATTGCGCAGCAGGGAGAGGTCCAGGTATACCCTCTCTGTGCCTTTGTGTACAATATTGAATCGTTGTCCGGGCTTCATGATGGTCTTCATCTCATTACAGACCAACTGGATCTGTTCCCGGATATTAAAAGAGGAAAAATTGGTTTGAACCCTGCCCTCCTCTATCCGTCCAATGGATAAAAACTCATTCAGGATATCCGTCAGGTTGTTGACGGCAGACCTGATCCGCTGAATATGTTTGTCCCGCTTGTCTTGTTCCTCCGCCTGTTTATATTTTGCCACCAGGGAGGCCGAGGACAGGATGGTGCTCAAAGGCGTCCTGAACTCATGGGATGCCATGGATACAAACCTTGTCTTCAGGTCACTCAGCTCTTTCTCCTTATTAAGCGCCGCTTCCAGTTCAGTCTTGGAGTCTTCCAGCGCCTTCAGGGTTGCCTTCAGTTCATGGGTCCTGTCTATGACTTTCTGTTCCAGTTCATCATTCAGTTTTTCAATCTCCTGGTTACTCTTCTGGAGGTCAGCTTTCTGCTCCAGCAGCATTTCCTCGATCTCCTTTCTCCTCGATATATCAATGATATAAGCAATGATGAATTTTTCATCCCCAAAAGTGTAGTGACCCAGGCTCACTTCCACCGGAAATTCCTCCCCGTCTTTCCTGACGGCATTGAGATCCATGTTCTGGCCCATGGCACGGTTCACCGGTTTATGATTGTATTTCTCCCTGTACTGAATGTGACGTTCCTTGAAGCGGGCCGGGATCAGGTCTTCCACCATTAATTCCAGTATCTCGTCCCCATAGCCAAAAAGCGTGCGGGCAAAGCGGTTGGCCATGACAATCTGGCCCTTTCCATTGGCTACCATGATGGCCATGGTGGCAAAGTCAAACAAGGCTTCAAACCTGAGTTTCTCCCTGCGGAGCATCTCAATGGCTGAGTGACTGATGTCTTTTTCCGCTTCTTTACCCATCCCGTCAAAGATACAACAGTTCAGGCAAGGGTATCCTGAACCATTTGCCCGGAAATGGGTTATTTATGCGTGAGCAACCTGCAAAAAACCAATTTAGCCACATGGCTGGCCATGGCGATGCACCTGATGGGTGTCATCGGTGTTCAAATTGGCTTTACACGGCTTTTCGGGCTGTTGACCCCGTTTAATCTGCTCACGATGTTTGCCCTGGTGGTATGGACATCGCCCCAAAAAAACAGACCCTTCTTTTTGTTCCTGTTGCTTTGCTTTTTCATCGGATATGGCGCCGAGTTTCTGGGTGTACATACCGGTCTCTTATTTGGCTCTTATCAATATGGCAGTGCGCTCGGTCCCAAGTGGATGGGGGTTCCCTTGCTCATTGGGATGAATTGGTTCATCGTAGTCTATGCATCCGGAATGCTGGCCAAACAGTTCCGCCAATGGGTGGCAAGAGCTATTCCCATGCCTGGTAAAGCAGCTTTTACCAGGTGGTTCGGGTTTTCACTGATCCTGGATGGTGCGTTGCTGGCCACTATTTTTGACTGGGTCATGGAACCCGCCGCAGTGAGGCTGGGATTCTGGCAATGGGAAGGCGGACATATCCCTGTTTACAATTACATCTCCTGGTTTGCCGTTAGTGTATTGCTGCTCTTTATTTTCCGGAGGCTGCCGTTGAAGGCGCATCCTTTTGCCGTAAATCTTCTGCTGATCCAGGCCCTGTTTTTCCTTTTGATGCGGGGTTGAACTTAATGTGGCATCGTACTGATCCACTCCCGCACCAAAGCAACCGCTTCCGGCTGCATCTGCGTACGCCCTAACTCAGGCATCATGATGCCGGGATCATTGGATTTGATCCGGTAAACGATGATTGATTCATCAGGCCTACCCGGTACAATGTCAAATCGAAAATTACCCGAACCCCTGCCCGCCGCCACGGGCGTCTTGCCGATGCCTATTTTTACGGGATCTTTTTCCAGCCATCCCAAATGGAGTCCGGAACTGCTGGCAGGGCCGTCTGCACGGTGACAGTGTGCGCAGTTGATATCCAGCCACATCCTCGCCCTTTCTTCAACCGTACCGGTGGAAGCATCATTCCATACCACCCCTTTGGGCAAAGCCATACCTGGATCTTTCAGCATGCCGTTATTGATCCAGTGCTGAATCTGATTCTCTTTATTGGTACCATAATCATGCTCTCCATTGAGTTGCCATGCTGAAGGGCCGATGGGCATCATCCTCTCCTGTTTGTTGTGACAGCCCTTACACTGGTTCATATTGGGAACCACATAAGCATGGCTCTTTTTCTTTCCGGTAAGATCCGTATAACTTACCGTTGTAGTCTCTCCGGCCACGTCCAGCAGGGCCTCCGTTTGCGCCTCATTCCAGATATAGGGAAGGGCACGCCATCCTGACTCCTCGTGGATCAGCAAACGGGTTTCCATGATGCGCCTTCCTTTGGACGGATCACGAAAATCCAGCGGATAATAAAATACTTTAATGAGGGTGGTACCTACCGGGAAAGCAAAGACTGCCGTATCATTATAAGGGACCATGGCACCTTCCGGCAAGACTATAAAGCGAAGTTTCTCTGCAAAGTCTGTAAACAAGGGTGTATTCAGATGATAGGGAACCACTCCTTTAGCCGGCACCAGTTGCTTCAACTCGCCCGTGAAAAATCCGTACTCACTAAGGTTCATCTTAGGAGCGTTGCCGGCTTCCAGAAATCCAGCGAAAGGGAGACATACCAGAACAAGGACCACCAACTTTCTCATACACGCTATTGACAAGCCACGGTTTGAATATCCCTGGAGATGTTCTTAAAATCATTGGCTGCATCCAGGTTTGCCCAGGTAGCACCCTTGTTGTTCCTGACACAAATAGCCTTCTCTCCGGGATACTTGTTGTTGACGGCAATTTTTTCATCCACAATACCGTCATACACGATGTCGGGCACATCTTTTCCAAACTTGAGCTTAAAACGGTACAGTTTTCCCATCCGTCCTTTCATGGTAGCACGCTTCCGCACTTTGCTATATTCATTGTCGTATATCCTGATACCCGTGGGATAGGGATAATAAGCGGAATCTTTAATGGGATTCTCCGTGATGAAATAACTGATGATGCCCGTGGGTACCGTGCGGTTATTGGTCACCTTATTTCCATAGACATCTACATTGGTGGAGGCGAGCAAGAGGATACCCGTTCCCTGGGGAACCTTGCCCACTATATTTCCTTTGGGAGCGAAATTGGCTGTATTGTTGTCCCTGATGATGTTATTGTACACCTTACAGTTGCCGCCCTTTTTGACCTTGAGGTCTGGCAGGTCAAATACCAGTATCCCTCCGGTATTCTCATAGGCTTCGTTGTTGTACACTTCCGCATCCCAGGAGTTCTCTATCTCAATACCCGCCACATTCTCAAATGCCTTGCAATTCCTTACGATGATCTTTTTAGACTGGCCCACATAAATGCCGGCATCTGAGGCGCCCCTTGCCGTGCATTCTTCAATCAATACATTTTCACAGAGAACGGGGTACAACGCGTAGGATCCATTCTTCTCGCTCATCTTGCCCGTCCACCCCGCCCAAACCCTGCGAAAAGTGATGCCCTTCACATCCATTGTTTTCACGCAATCACCTTTCGCATCCTGCACGGTCAGGTCTTCCAGGGTAATATTTTCTGCATTGGATATCCGGATGCCTTCTGCTCCGGATTGCTGTCCCTTAAATGAAAGAATGGTCTTCCCCATTCCCCTGCCTTTGATGGTTACATTCTTTTTGCCTTCCATAGAAAGCGTACCACTAAGGGTGAAACTGCCTTCATCCAGGGTGATGGTTCCACCATCTTCCACCATGATCAGGTCTGTCTGCAATTTCTTTTGGAAATCCTGCTGGCCAACTGCCGATTGGAAGAGGACAATACTGATGGCAAGTAATAAAACGATTCGCATGTGTTGGTTGGGTTTACAACAGCATGCATCTCAGGACGTGATCATATCCGCAACAATCTTTGCACTTTTAAGACAAAGGGGAATTCCACCACCGGGATGTACGCTGCCGCCTGTAAAATACAAACCTTTCACAGCATTTGAATCATTGGGATGCCTTAAAAAAGCAGCGAAGCGATCATTGGAACTGGTGCCATACAGGGACCCCCTGTAACTCAGGGTTTGTTGTTCAATACCGATGGGATCCAGTACCAGCTCAGTAGCAATTAGTCCGGCAAGATCCTCACCCAGCATACGTTTCAGCTTCTGCAACACCAGGGATCTTGTTCTGTTGACAATGGAAGGCCAGTCCTGTCCGGTTTCATTGGGTGCGTTGACCATTACAAACCAGTTCTCATGACCGGGCGGACAAAAACCGGGTTCCATTTTAGACGTGATGTTGACATATATCGTGGGATCATCATACATCCGTCTTTGCTGGAAGATATGTTCAAACTCTGCCTTATAGTTATTGGAGAAAAAGATATTATGCAAATGCAGTTGGGGAAATGCCTTGCGAATACCCCAGTAAAAGATCAGGGCGCTGCTGCTTCTTTCCCGTTTCAAAATATGGGCCGCTTTCTGCTCATCTTTGAGGAGGTCACGGTAAGTATAGTATACATCCATATTACTCACCACAATATCCGCCTTCACCTGTTTGCCATTTACCATAATGCCCTGTATCTTTTCACCCTGGTGTATGATCCTGTCCACCTTTGTATTGAAAATAAACGTCACGCCTTTTTTAACAGCGAGTTGGTATAGTGCCCTGGTTATGGAGATCATTCCTCCCTTGGGATAGAAAACACCTTCATTCTGTTCCAGGTGGGGGATCATGGTGAGCATGGCAGGGGCCTTGTATGGATTACTGCCATTGTACGTGGCAAACCTGTCAAACATCTGCACGGCTTCAGCAGTTTTAAACCAGGACTTATTGTAACCATGCATAGACGAAGTAAGATAACCCAGCCGGGTAGCCGAAATTGCCGGTGTCAGTTTTCTGCTGAACCAGGTGGAGGCTTTATGCAGCGGGTAATGTAGGAACAGGTTGCCGATTTTTTCATAGGCTTCCCCGGCCCTGGCCATATATTGTTTTACTTTCTGCGGGTTTTCACCCAGTTTATCATGGAGTTCACGGGCCAGGCTGTCTGGATGCGTAAAGGCATCTACTGATTTTCCATTCTCCCAGAAATAGCGGCAGGCAAGGGGAAGCGGCTGGTATTCAAAATAGGGGCCGATGGGTTCTCCCGCCAGTGCAAACAGTTCTTCAATATTCTGGGGCTGTGTAAATAAGGAAGGGCCTGCATCAAAAATGTAACCGTCCTTTTCAAATAGCGCCAGTTTACCGCCTGCTTCGGCATTCTTTTCAAATACGGTTACGGTATAGCCAGCTGCTGCCAGGCGGATGGCCGTAGCTAGTCCACCCATTCCGGAACCGATGATGGCCACCGAGGACGCTTGCATAATGTTCAGATTAGGCTGTCAATGTGTTCTTCCACCTGGTGGAAGGCGATGCGGAACCAGGCTGTATACAGATGCGGGGCGTTGATCAGTTCCTGGTGAATGGTATCCATCGATTTATAACATATCTCACTGACCTCCCGGGGATCCGGATTCACATCACCTGAATGCTTACCAACAAAGACATGATCATATTCATGCTCCGTGAGCCCATTGTCAAATGCAGCCTGGTATGTAAACGAAAAAGCGTGCCGGATTTGCGGTTCTATGCCCAATTCTTCAAAAGTACGCCGTTGGGCAGCGGCCAGATTGGTTTCCCCCGGCCTGGGATGACTGCAGCAGGCGTTGGTCCATAATCCTCCGGAATGATATTTGGATAGCGCCCGTCTTTGAAGGAGCATTTCCCCTTTATCGTTAAAAAGAAAAACAGAAAAAGCCCTGTGCAATAATGCCTTCTCATGAGCCTCCATTTTCTCCATGATGCCGGTCTCACGATCCTGCTCGTCTACCAATACAACATATTCCATAAAAATGCGGATGCAGTCAGTTGAGGCCAAGTCTTTGGACGCCCCGCTGATGCTTTATTTGCCGGATTATAAAATATTCAATTGTGTCCTCACCATTGCCTTTGCGGCTACCCAGGCTTTCGCGTAATTGGGGATCCTGATCCTTTCTTCCATGATTCTTTCAGGATGGGTGCGTTTGATCTTTCTGAAAAGGCTGAGGTAGTATTTATACGCAACATACACACCAAAACGGGATTTGAGTGGAAGTCTCAATATTCCCTCGTAGGCATGCCTGAAATCCTTTGCAATATCCTCTTCAATGCCGTCTTTCATGCATTTGGTAAAATTGCAGAAATCCACCCCTGGGAAATAAACCCGGTTCAGCTGTTGGTAATCTGCCTTCACGTCACGGAGAAAATTAACTTTCTGGAATGCGGCGCCCAAAGAACGTGCACTGGGCACCAATTCACTGTATAAAGTTTTGTTACCCTCGCAAAATACATAGAGACACATCAGGCCCACCACTTCTGCCGATCCGTAAATGTATTCTTCATACCCTGCCTGGTCATATTGCCGTTTAGACAGGTCAAACTCCATACTCTTGAAAAAAGCCTCAATGAGCGCAGGATCAATGTCAAACTGATTCACCGTCATCTGGAAGCTGTGCAGGATGGGATTGAGGCTGATACCCCTGTCAATGGCTTCATAGGTTTCTTTCTTAAATGCCTTCAGCAGTTCATGTTTGTCATGGTCATGAAATGTATCCACGATCTCATCGGCAAATCTTACGAATCCATAAATATTATAGATCGGTGTTCTGAGGTCATCATGCAGCATGCGTATGGCACTGCTGAATGATGTACTGTATCTCTCCGTAGTCAGTTTACTACATTGCTGGCTTACTTCGTGAAACAGGCTTATCATACCAATCAACGGGGTTTTTTAAATTGCTTGTTTTGTAAATCTAAAAAAAAATGGCAACCCACCTAATATATTATATTCCGGTTCTGTTGAATCTAAGAACAGATTATCGCCCAAAATGTTTAATCACCTGGCCTGCAACCACCTCTCCACTGATAAGACTGGGGGGTACGCCGGGACCCGGAACCGTCAGCTGACCTGTATAAAACAGATTAGGGATTTTCTTACTTCTGCAGCTGGGTTTAAGGATGGCAGTTTGGGTAAGGGTATTGGCCAGCCCGTAAGCATTGCCTTTAAAGGCGTGATAGTCCCTGATGAAGTCACTGTGGGCAAAAGTTTTGCAGTATACAATGTCCTTACTGATATCATCTCCGGTGATCCTTGCAAAACGTTTCAATACAATGTCCAGGTACTTCATACGAAGTTCCTCGGTATCTCCTTCCAGACCAGCAGCCACCGGGATCAGGATCACCAGGTTCTCATGCCCCTGGGGCGCCGCTTCCGGATCTGTATGTGAAGATGCGCTCAGGTAGAACAAAGGTTCCTTTGGCCACTGTTCCGTTACGTATATTTCCCGGGCATGTGCTTCAAAAGGCACGTCAAAAAACAGGCTGTGGTGCAGCACAGACGGCACTTTTCGGTTTACACCAATATAGTACAATAAGCTGCCCGGAGCCATGAGACGTTTGTCCCAATAGGCTTCAGAATAAGACCGGAATGGTGCGGGCAGGAGCTGCGATTCAATGAAGTGATAATCTGCGCCGCCAATCACCACATCGGCCTCAAATCCCTCTCCATTGGTGCAAACCACCCGTTTCACCGTATTGGCCTGCATCACCACTTCTTTCACTTCATGGCTGAAATGAAACTGAACCCCCAATTCTTCCGCCAGTGTAGCCATGGCTTTTACCACACTGAACATGCCACCCTCCGGATACCAGGTACCCAGTTTGATATCAGCATAATTCATGAGGCTATACAAGGCCGGAGTGTTCTCAGGCAGCGCGCCCAGGAAGAGCACCGGGAACTCCATCATCTGCCTGATCCTGGGGTGCTTAAAATATTTTGCAATATGGGATTTGATAGAGGTAAATACATCCAGCTTAAAAACACCGCGGATGAGATCCATATCTGCAAATTCACGCAAATCCTGGCCCGGCTTGTATACAAGTTTGTTGATGCCTACTTCATATTTGTACGCAGCTTCATGCATGAACTTATCCAATGCGGAAGCGGCTCCGGTTTCCATGGATTCACACAGGTCCCGAAGCGCCTGGTAATTGGCAGGTATATCTGTATACCCCTCGTCCCAATAAATCCTGTAAGAGGGGTCAAGCCTTTTGAGTTGATAATAGTCAGAAACTTTCCGGTTAAACTGTGCAAAGTAGCGCTCAAATACATCCGGCATCCAATACCAGGAGGGGCCCATGTCAAAGGTATACCCCTGCTCCTTCCATTGCCTGGCACGTCCCCCGGGAATATCGTGCTTCTCCAGAACAGTCACATTCCACCCTGCTTTTGCCATGAATGAAGCCGCAGAGAGGCCTGCAAATCCAGAACCGATGATGATAACTTTTTTCTTAATCACTATTCAAATAAAGTCAAAAATTAAAAGTCAAAAGCGAAAACAGACATCTATTTTCCAACTTTTGACCTCAGACTTTTGCGATGAGTTAATATCGGGCAATCTGTTCTTTCAACAGCCTTCTTGCAAAGTGTATGCGGCTCTTGATGGTGCCCAATGGCTCATGAAGCATGTCTGCAATTTCATGATACTTGTATCCTTCAAAATACAACATGAAAGGATTCCTGAATATCTCCGGGAGTTCATGAATAGCTTTCTGGATTTCTTTGATGCGAAGATTTGATTCCGCGGCATTGGCGATGGCACTCTGCTGGTGATCCAGCAAAAAATCATTGGATGAATGATCAAATATGGTGTTCTGCTTTGATTTGCGCCTGTAGTTATTGATGAAGATGTTGCGCATGATGGTATACAGCCAGGCCTTGATATTGGTGCCCACGCTGTACTTTTCCTGGTTGGCCAGTGCGCGGAACATGGTCTCCTGGAGGAGATCCTTGGCTGATTCGTGGTCCTTGGTAAGGGTAACGGCAAAAGGCTTCAGGAAGTCTGCATTCTGCAGGAGCATTTGATTGAATTCAGCAGTTGCCATGATTTTTTGTTTAATTGTGCGGAAGTCAAATTTAAACAAACTAATGGATTCAGCCGCGTATTTTGTGCAACTATTTTGTTATCAAACTTAAACAGTTTACAACCCAGGGCTATTATTCCTCAGCTCAGGTCAGGATCGACACTAATTAATCAGTTGATTATTAATAAGTTAAACAGCTATTAGGCTGGTTCATGGATGGAAGCGATAAATTCCATGACTTCACCCAGATTACGCTTGAAGTTGATCTTGGCAGGAATCCGTTTTTCATAGGCCTGGGTAAGCATTCCGGAAATGATGACGGGGTATTTGTCCAGTTTTTTAGTCAGTTGGAGCAGGAATCGTTCAAAGCTGAAACCACTGGAAACGGAAGTAAGGTGGGAGAAAATGTAATCAGGACGTTTCAATTCTGCAACATACTGAACGTCTTCAAGGGGAATATTGGCGCCGAGGTAGATAGTATTGATCCCCCGGCTTTTAAGCAGGTACTGTACATAGAGCAGGCCAATCTCATGGTATTCACCCTCCGGCAGGAACAGCAGGACCGTACGGTTCACTTTGATATAGGATTGAACCGTTTCAATGCCCATGATCAACTTTTGCCGTATAATATTAGAGATCAGGTGTTCTTGTGCGGGGTTGATATGATCAGTTACCCAGAGCACACCAATGCGCTCCATAAAAGGGAAAATGATCTGGCTGATGGTTTTCTCCACTCCCCTTGAACGCATGTAATCATCCAGCAGGGCCTCAAACTGTTCCATATGCAGATCAACCATGGCCTGGATGAGCTCGTTAACGGTTCTCTCCTGCTGGGCCAATGTGTTGGAAAGGGAAAGAATCTTGTCTTTCATTTCTTCCACAGACATCCGGTTGATATGGGAGATCTTGTACCCGTGCTTGTTGAGCAGGGCGATATTGAGGATGGTCTTTAGTTCATCGTTATTATAAAAGCGGATATTGGTATCCGTACGCTGGGGTTTGAGAAAGCTATAACGCTGTTCCCAGATCCGGATGGTGTGGGCCTTCACTCCCGTGAGGTTTTCCAGGTCTTTTATGGTGAATGCGTTCATACCCCTTTCAACAGATTCTGGCCGGAAAGGTTCAGATTGGGTTTGATTTTTCTCCGGGAAACCGGAATCAAAGCGTATTATTGAGCAGGGGCCTGCCCATAAGCTTTTGAAGAGAAGGTGTAAAAGGCAGTTGCCGTAAGGCGGTCAGGTGCCGCTGGTGGTGGAGGTCTGTACCCAAAAGGTCCACAAGGTCTTTGGAAACCAGGTATTCAGCAGCTTCCCTGATGGTTTCTCCGTAGTAACCAGAAAAGGCCAGGATATTACATTGCATAAGGCACCCGGCTTCCCGGATCTCCTGGTACAAGCCAGGTTCCCTATGAAAATAAGTATAGCGTTCAGGGTGTGCAAGAATGGGTTCATAGCCCGCCATCTGCAGGTTGAAGATCATATCCTTCAGTCCCATCGGTCTGCTTACAAAACTCAGCTCCACCAATACTTTTGACCCGGATACCGTCAATAAGGGGGATTCTTTCGCTAAAAGGGCGGTAACATGATCATCCAGAAAATATTCCGCCGCAAACCTGCAGGGCAGTTCACCGGGCCATTGGCCTTTGAGACGTTGAAATCCTGATTCAAGCGTCTCCGGGGAGTTTGGATACAGATCCTGCATAATATGCGGAGAGGTAATGAGGAACCCAAATCCAAGTTCCAGCATTCCGTTGATCAGTGAAACTGATTCTCCAGGATCAGGAGAACCATCATCAACGCCTGGTATTAAATGAGAATGCATATCCTTTTCCAGGAGATGAAAAGGAAATGGTTCAGCAGGGAGTTTTTTCTTGAATATTGAAAACACAGGTACTTTTTGGTGGTTCCCTTACTGCTGAGTCTATCGGTTCTGGTATTCCTGATAGACCATCTGTAAGCCCTCCCGCAAGTTAATCTTATGTTTCCAACCAAACGAATGAAGTTTTGAAACATCCATCAGTTTACGGGGCGTACCGTCCGGCTTACTGAGATCATGTTCAATGGATCCGGTATAGCCTACAACCTCCCTGATCATCAATGCCAGTTCACCGATTTCAATGTCTTCGCCTGTGCCAACGTTGACCAGACCTTCCTGGTCATAATTCTCCATCAGGTAATAACAGGCGTCTGCCAGGTCATCTGCATGAAGGAACTCCCTCCTGGGCTTTCCCGTTCCCCACAGGACTACCGATGCGTCTCCATTTAATTTGGCTTCATGTATTTTGCGGATCAGCGCCGGCAATACATGTGAGGATTGCAGATCATAGTTATCATTGGGGCCGTAAAGATTAGTGGGCATCACCGAAATAAAATTGCATCCGTACTGGTGCCTGTAAGCATCACAGAGTTTAATACCGGCAATCTTTGCTATGGCATAAGGCTCATTGGTGGGCTCCAGTGGTCCCGTAAGCAAATAGTCCTCTTTTAGTGGCTGGGGGGCCATTTTAGGGTAAATGCAGGAGGAACCGAGAAACATCAGTTTCTTCACACCAAACTGGTATGAAGCATGAATGACATTATTCTGGATCATCAGGTTATCATATAAAAACTCACCCCTGTATACATTGTTGGCCAGGATACCTCCCACTTTAGCCGCCGCAAGAAACACATACTCAGGCTTCTCAGTCCGGAAGAATTCCTGCACGGCTTCCTGGTTTTTCAAATCCAGTTCCTTTGATGTGCGGAGCACAAAATTCTGGTATCCTTCCGCTTTAAGTTTTCTCAACAGCGCAGACCCCACCATTCCCCGATGGCCAGCAACGTATATCTTAGATGACTTCTCCATATCAGAAATTTAAAAAAAAAGTCAAAAATCAAAAAAGGCGTTCCGATTTTGACTTTTGACTTTTGACTATTGTAATTATTTTATTCGTACTGGTTCTTGATCGTAAAACCGGACTCCCTGAGGATTCTTTCTTTCCTGAAAAGTTCAACATCCGCCTGCACCATTTCACTGACCAGCATCGGAAGGTCATACTTAGGCTTCCATCCAAGTTTGGTATGTGCTTTTGTGGGATCACCAATCAACAGGTCAACTTCAGTGGGCCTGTAATAAGCAGGATCCACAGATACCACTTCCTGGCCAATTTTCACCGGAAAATCAGGGTTGTTTGATGCAACCACTACGCCTTTCTCATGTTCATCCTTTCCCTTGAATTCAAGCTCAACACCAATCTCTGCAAATGCCATCCTCACAAAATCCCGTACGGTAGTTGTTACGCCCGTGGCAAGAACAAAATCCTCCGGTGTTTCATGCTGGAGTATCCGCCACATACCTTCCACATAGTCCTTGGCATGGCCCCAGTCCCGTTTTGCGTCCATATTACCCAGGTAAATCTTGTTCTGCATACCCAGGCCAATCTTAGCTACACCCCTCGTGATCTTTCTTGTCACAAAGGTTTCACCCCTAAGCGGAGACTCATGATTAAACAGGATTCCATTAACTGCAAACATTTTGTACGCTTCCCTGTAATTCACAGTGATCCAGTAAGCATACATCTTTGCCACTGCATAGGGTGAACGGGGATAAAACGGCGTTGTTTCAGACTGCGGTACAGCCTGTACAAGACCATACAGTTCTGATGTGGAGGCCTGGTATACTTTAGTTTTCCGGGTTAGTCCCAGCAATCTTACCGCTTCAAGAATCCTCAATGTACCGATCCCATCCGCATTAGCTGTGTACTCAGGGGTGTCAAAACTTACCTTAACATGGCTCATTGCGGCCAGGTTATAAATTTCATCCGGTTGGGTTTCCTGAATTATCCTGATAAGATTGGTAGAATCAGTAAGGTCTCCGTAATGGAGGTGCATTTTCACATTCTTCTCATGTGGATCCTGGTAGAGATGATCAATCCTCTCGGTGTTAAAAAGGGAACTTCTTCTTTTGATCCCATGCACCGTGTATCCTTTCCCAAGAAGGAGTTCCGCAAGGTAGGCTCCGTCCTGACCAGTAATACCGGTGATAAGTGCAACTTTACTCATTATACTAGTGTTGAATTAAATGGATTCTTCTCTTTGGCTTAACGTAAATCAATTGAACGTTTGCTGCGCAAAATTAGTGTGTTATATTTCAATTAGTTTAATGTATTTAAAGGATTGCGGCTCAAATCTTAAAAAATTGCCCCAGTTTTCGTAAGGGCTTGAGATACAGGGTAAACCAATAAGGGGTGACCTGGTTTACTTTCCAGGCCATCCTGTCTGCCTGGTTGGCCCTGATCCTGCCGGACAAGGAAGCATTACTGGCACCACCGGCCCTCATTTTGACCAATATCTCCGGCAAATAGCTCAATTGGATACCATTGCAGTGTATGAACCTCAACATGAGTTCATAGTCCGCTGCTGTTTTCAGGTCAAGCCGGAATACTCCGTATTTTTGATACAACTCCTTTTTGACAAATAACGTAGGATGGGGCGGCATCCATCCCCATAAAAAATCACCGGTTTTGTACGCACCAGATCTCCAATATCTTTTAACCTTGCCGAGGTCGTGCTGGTCTACATACAACAGGTCTCCGTAAACTGCATCACAGCCTGTTTCAGAAAAAATCTTCAGCACATGACCGATAGCCTCATCAGATGCATATACATCATCTGAATTGAGTATTCCGATAATATCACCAGAAGCCAGCCCTATCCCTTTATTCATGGCATCGTAGATGCCCTTGTCTTTTTCTGAGATCACCCTGGATACATGAGGGAATCCTTCTACCACTTTCAAAGTATCATCCGAGGACAGGCCATCTATGATCAGATGTTCAATGGCCTCATAGCGTTGATTGGCTACACTTTCCAGCGTATCCCGAATCGTTTTTGAACTGTTGAACGTTGCCGTTATGATTGAAACCCTGGTCACTGAATCACCCTTATTTTTACAGGTTCAGCAGGGTTTCCCCTGTAAATTGTATAAGGTTCCAGGTTCCTGGAAGCAACTGACATTACAGCCAGTACTGAATGTTCTCCGCAGGTAACCCCCGGGCTAACCAGTGCCTTTGCCCCTATCCAGCAGCCATCGCCCAAGGTTATACTTTGCACCATCAGCGGGAATAAACGGCTGCTGTAATCATGATTTCCTGTCAACAACATAGCTCCCTGTGAAATGCAGACGTGGGATCCGATGATCACTTTGCCCAGGTTATCAATCCACACTTCCTCACCTATCCAGCTGTGATCACCTATTGTCAGATTCCATGGGTATTTAATATTCACCGAAGGCTTAATGACTAAGCCGATGCCAATCTTTGCACCAAAAAGACGAAGCAGATAACGTTTCAACGGGTAAGAAGTGACCAGTGAATTCCTGAATATAATACTACTTACAAACAACCAACCTACCCTTACGAGAATGTTGGGGAGCTTCTGCTTATATTCATCATTCCTGTAAGCCGACAGATCAGTTTTTACATCCATACTATTCTTTACAAGATAATTGTATTGATCAGGAACGTTCAAAAAATTCTATATACTTCTCCCGCAGGTTACTTCCCTGCATAAATTGTTTGCAGAAATTCCATGCCCCATTACACCATTCTTCCAATTCATCCTGATTCATTGCACCTAACCGATCAATGGCTGTGGAAAAAGTTTCCACGCTTTGTATAGGAAGGTCCCATCCGGCTTTTTTATCTGCCAACCCCAGCCAGGGAGTCTGGTCACTAATGAGTACCGGTCTGCCAGCTCCAAGGGATTCAAAAATAGCATGTCCAAAATTCTCACCTGTTGTGGGCAGCGCAAAAGCGTGATGCTCCTGAAGCAAAGGTGTAATCCTGCTTTTCTCAACACTCTGGTAATTTGTAACAGTCAGCTTGCCTTGCATTGTATCAACCAATTCCCTGCATTTCTTCCAATAATGTGCATCTTCTATAGGTCCCACAATGGAAAGTTCCACAAAACTGCTGCAAAGCTTTATGCTCTCCAATAGGAATAATAGATTTTTTATTGGATGTATACGTCCTACAAAAATCAAACGTACTGATCCGGTGCGCTTCAAGGGTGGGGGAACGAAGGCTGGTTGAAGACCGGGTAAGTTTCCCAGTGTTTCCACTGTGACACCCTTTCCAAAAATTGCACTGATATCTTCGGTCTCCTGCTGGTCTGTAGCCAGAAATTCAACATACCTGCTGATACCTGTTGCCCTGCAAACAGCCAGAAAAATTTGTTTCTTCAATGGCTTGATCGCCAGGGCTGAACTACGAAGCATACCTCTTGGCGATAGGATCATCCTGCACCCATTGCCTGAAATACGTTTATACAGCAGTGGGAAAACAGTGAAATCAAGAGAATACATGCTGTTCAAATAAATCACGTCCGGTTTCACTTCTTCAATGATCCTCCATACCAATTGACGTCCTCTTTGGCCTGGTGAAGCATAAAAAACACTATAATTACTTCGGGATATCCATTGGTCTGCTTCTATTCCCGGATACGCCTCAACATCCCCCAGATCCCTGTCTGAGGTAAATACAAATAAATCAAATCTGTCTTTCAGTTGCTCAACAAAATTCACTACGGATGTTATGGGGCCTCCCGCCTTATAACCCGGTGAAAACCAATCGGCAAAAACCAAAATCCTCTTTTCAGCCATACCTGTTAGGATACTTCATTCTTGGTGAGCCAGTGTTCTAATACCACCAGCATCCACATCTCCGTCCATTTTACATGGTCATCGCCTTTCTGGAACCTGTCCCACCAGTTCAACACTACGTCGCCTTTTACAAAACTTCGGGTGGCAAAACGTTGGATCCTGCTGGTACAAAACAACTTTAATTCATTTCGCATCCACACAGGCCAGGGAAAAAGAAATCCTTGTTTTTTACGATGAACGATCTCTTTCGGCAGAGCGTCACCCAATGACTCCACTAGTAATGACTTGGGATAAGCGGGATACTTCAAATGATCCGGTACCCGGAGTACATAGTCTATAAGATCATGGTCGAAGAAAGGTTCTCTCACTTCCAGTGCCACAGCCATGCTCATCTGATCAGCATCCTTCAATAAAGTATTCTGTGTATAGCCCATGTATTCACAAACGGAAACCTGACTGAGAACCGGAAATTCTCCAATTAAACTTCTGGCATTCTTCAACGTTTTCTCCATAGAAGATGAACCCTCTGCAGTGAGGCGGGTAAGCCTGCTGATATCTCCAGGTGTTATAATCCTACGCAAATGGGGATATAACGAGGCTACATCCATTCTATCTTCCCGGAGAATAGCGCCTATTCTCTGCATTTTGGGAGAACTGAAGCCAGAAAGCATCTTTCCACCCAACTGTCTGAAGGGTGAAAAAGCATTTAATACAGAACTGAATTTTTGGAATTTATGCGCTGTAGTGAAAAAAGGATATCCGGCAAATAGTTCATCACCGCCTATGCCGGACAACGCAACTTTTAATCCGGTATTCCTGATTGCTTTTGATACCACATAAGTGTTGACGCCATCTGCTGATGGTGTATCCATAGCATCCAGAGCCATCTCAATCTCACTCAGGAAATCATCACTGGATAGACGTATATCATGATGATCTGTTTTGAATTTTTTTGCCACCATACTGGCAAAGGCAGACTCGTCAAAACCCTGTTCTTCAAACGAAATATTGAAGGTAACGGGTGAGGTATGTTCAGCCATCATTGCTACAACGGCGCTGGAGTCAATACCGCCGGATAAAAAAGCGCCCACCGGAACATCACTCACAAGCCTCCTTTCCACCGCCTTACTGAATAATTCCTTAATGTGCTTTTGCACGGAACCAAGGTCATTTTCAGCTATCCCGTTAATACCTTCGCCCAATTCCCAGTATTTACGGCTATGCATCCCCGATGCTGAAACCTCCAGGTGAGTGCCGGCCTCCACCTGCCTGACATCTTTCACAGGAGAATCAGGAAAAGCAAAAGACTGGAATGATAAATAATCAATCACTGCATCGGTATCAAGGGATGCCTTAACAAGGCCGGAAGCCAGGATAGCCCTGATCTCGGATGCAAAAACAAAAAACTGATCATTTAAAAAAAAGTAAAGAGGTTTAACACCCATACGATCCCGGAAAAGATGCATTTTCTGCTCATGCTTATCCCAGATCACGTAAGCAAACATCCCCTTAAGTTTCTTCACACTGTTGATGCCCCAGGTTTTGAAAGCGGCAAGAATAGCCTCTGTATCGCTGTTGGTCCTGAATGGATACCCTTTTAACTCAGCTTTTACTTCCTGGTAATTATAAATTTCTCCATTGAATACCAGAACATATCTTCCCTCCTCGTCCAAAAAAGGTTGATTTGCAGCGTCAGACAAATCAATGATGGACAATCTGCGATGCCCCAGGCTAACAGTGTTGTCAGTATATATTCCTTCGGCGTCTGGCCCCCTGTGGCGGATGGCGTTTGTCATCCTACTGATGTCAGGTCTGGCTGCATGAGGGTCAAACTGAACTATTCCTGCAATACCGCACATAGTAAATAAGTTAATCTGCTAATCCGGTGAGCTCCGCCACCTCGCTATATATTTTGCGATAATCTGATGCAATCTTCCACGGTTGATACTGTTCCACCACCTCAAATCCTCTGGAAATTTTCTCCTTCCGCGCTTTGTCATCAAACACAGCTAATTCCACTGCTTTTCTTATGGAAACAGGATCTTCAGGATCCACCAGTATGGCTGCACCTGACGCAATGGTTCTCATCGGATCCCGGTCACTGGTGATCACAATCCTGCCTGCCTGAAAACCCTCCAAAATAGGCAATCCAAAACCCTCATAAAAGGAAGGAAACAAGACAATGTCAATGCCGGCATAAACTTCTGCCAATTCTTCATCAGATAATCCAGTATACGTTCTGTACTGGATGCGGTTATCTTCTAACCATGCATACTGTTCAGTATCCGGCTTACCTATGATATGCAACATACACTGAAGCCCCTGAAGTGCTATTGCCGTATTGTGTAAATTCTTGTTCCCGGTTACACCAACAAAAAGAATCTGCGGCATTGACGTGTTAAATGATTTATCCACCCTAGCTATAGCGCCAGTCAATGGATTGCCGATCACCCTGATGGCTTCCGGAGCACAGCCTGAATATGACACCAGCTCCTTTTTAGACGTTTCTGAGATTGTTGTGATGTGCTTTGACCAATAAACTGGAAGCTTTATAAACAGCAAGCCGAGAATCATCCTCTTCAGCCCCTTCTGTTGATGCAGAAAAACAGCATCATGAAACGTTACTACTGTACGTTTGCGTGGAAGCGCAAGTGCAAGATATGTGCAATCCCCTGTAATATGGAAAATGACGTCCTTCCTTGAACTGGCAAAGCGCTTCAACATCAGAAAATTCCTGACACTTAACCCATAATCAGGCACCTCAACACGCTCTGTCTGCACGCCCTCCATTGCTTCGGTTATTGTTCCAAAGACTCTTTCAATGCTGAAAAAGCGAGGATTTCTCTTCCTGAAAACATACACCACCCTCATTCCTTCTGACCGTTACTGGTGGGGAATAAGCCAGGTACAATTTTAAACAGCAAAAACATAAAAATCGCCCCTTTTATCAAGGAATTGAAGGCTTGCAATGAATCAGTCTCTGTAACATATACCGTCTGGAAAAAAAGTGGTGGCATCCACAGAAACAATACTGCCCTCCGCTTACATAAACTGATGAAAAAAGTATACGCCTTCTGTATAAACAGACCAAAAACCAGTAAATACAACCAGCCTCCAAGGTATCCAAAACTTCCATAAGCCTCACCCAGCGGCCCTACATTGGTAGACCAGGATCTAATATCAATACCTACATAAAGTTTCATGTTTGCCTTACCGCCCGCCTCTGGTTTATCCGGCCAGAAAAGCCTGGGTACAAATGCAGATAAAAATGATACAAAAATGTAATTCCCGCCTATGTACTCAACCCTCGCTGGAATGCGTTGTTGCACAAGAGCGATATTGTGGCCTTGGTTCATCCGGTAATAAAGAGGAAAAAGAATCTGTTGAAAACTGGAGTTCTGCGCGTTATTGAATACCCTGCCCGCTACCTGCACTACGTCTGAGTCTATACCTTTTTTGCGCGACTGTCTGAGATCCAACTTAAACAGCTGTAGGAATACTATAAACACTATGCTTAAAACAACAAAAATTACTTTCTGTGCCACCAATATTTTTCTACCAGCCAATAGTAAAATCATGAACAAGCCGCCCATATAGGCAATAATGGTAAACATGCCAGATTGGATAGCATCAACAAGCAGGAACAAAATGATTGCGGAAATCATTAGCTTCCGAGCAGGGAAGCCAGTGTAAAAAATGATATAAAAAAAACCGGCAAACATGCTATAGTAGAGAAAGGTGTTGACCTGCTGTAAAGAAGCGGGCAGGTATGCCGAAATAGAATAAGCAAAAAGGGAAATAAAAACCAAGCCAAAGACAAGAGCGGGATGTATTCTCCTTATGTCTTTCCTGATCTGCTGGACAATTGGATTCACTACAGAAGCGTCATCCGGCGACTGTCTCCTAAAAAGAAAAAAACCCCATGCCAGGAAGATCAAAGCCGGGAGGTTAAAGGAAAAATACTGCTGTGCCGGAATAGGCATGAAACGAACCCACGTCATTGACAAAAAATTCGACTTGGGGAAATATATGTACCCAATAAGAGGCATCAGCAAACAAGTAAATGCAGAGTAGACATAGATCAGTTCCAGAAAAAAAGACCCATTCCCTATTTTATGCAAGAGGCGAAGTAAGGCAATACAAAAAATAACCAATGCCAGTTCCCGATAAAATTCAGGAAATACGCAAAGGGCCAGAACGATGGCTTCTGCAATAAAAAATATCCAACCTGCCTTAAACTTCATCAATACACTATTAGGAGGCTAAAATATTGGCGTAACCGGATGAAATAACATCATTACCTGCGGCTTCACCCGCGCGAAAGTTATGATCCAATCCCTGCAACTTAAACCCTTTGGATATCAGCACTTTTTGGGCATCTCCCGGCTCAAATCCAGCAGAAAGCTCAGTTGATGCATCATACTCGAAGATTATCCTGGGCTTCTCAGTCGAAACTTGAGGTAATCCATCAAACACGGGTTTTTCAAACCCTTCAACATCAACCTTTATAAAATCAGCATTCTGTGACGGGCTCAGCTTCAAAATATCCTCAATAGTAATGGTCTCTACCTGTTCAGCATCCTGGGTATACACCGGCTTCAGGCTACCCTTACCAAAATATTCCTTTGGAGCAAACATAGGCAAGCTCATACCGGATGTATGAAATACTGCCTTATTAATGAGTGTGATATTGGTCAGCTTGTTCATCCTCACGTTTTCAGACAAAACTGAGAAAATCCATGGTGAAGCTTCTACAGAAATGATGCTAATATCCTTTCGCCGGTTAGCAAGAGAAATGGAAATTGAACCAATATTAGCCCCTATATCCAAAAATACCCCGTTGGGCGGAATCTGACTGGCCAGCAGGTCTACCAATCCTCTCTCATAACTTCCATTTATAAACAACTCAAAAGAAATTGATTCTTTTACATTAGGCAACCTAAAAATACCTGACCCGGTACGTATAATAATGTCCTTTGCTGTATCCAATCCCAAACCTGCCATCATCATCCTGCAAATTCTCCTTTTACCCCTCAAATCCGGAATCTTCTGCAATGCACCACTGAAGAACTGTAACTTATTCATAATCCTGCTTTGATCTTTAGTCTTGTAATAACTTGTTCTGGTCCAGGGCTGAGGCTCAACCAAACACTTTATTAAATATATAATCAATTCTATGTTGATAGGTATGTTCACTCAATGCCCGCCGATGACCGGCCAACCTCACTTTTTCAGCCAATGAACTGTCCTTTTTCAAACGCTCAACCTTTTCAACCAATTCAGGGACGCTGGAATACGTAACAATCTCATGCTCCGGTTCAAAACAATCTTCTATTGCAGGACGATACTCCATGATCTGCAATCCCGCTGCCCCGGCAATCTCGAATGCCCGGCAGTTCAATGAATTTCCTTCAGACATTGCTGTGGAATTAATACATGCGAAACTCTCTCCAAAAATTCTGCTTTTCTCTTCTTTAACAATAAACCTGTTCTTGTATACTGCCTTGACTTCAGGTGCAGCCCATCTTGGCGGACGGTCACCAAATAAAGTAATATCTGTTAAACCGTGCTCAATAAGCTGTCTGATCAAAAAATGTCGATAATTATATACATTCCCTGCAAAGCAAAGATTAGATCCTATGCTCTCATAATTCCTGATATGCCAGTCGGGATTCATTGCCTCAGGTAAAAATTCAGCATTTATTCCGAGTGTATTCAGTTTGAAAGCGGCATACCTGTCTTTAATAAACACCCAATCCCAGTTTTTAACCAACAATCCCTGTTTCCGCATGTTCGCTGGTGTATCTCCCCACCATGAAACTGTTACCGCACCAGCCTGTTTAAGTTCAGACAACAACGCTTCATCCAACTCCTGGGTCAAAGCCAGTACAAGATCAGGACGATATGACTTATGAACAGACCTCAACCACTTTTCCTGCGGCATCAACCGCATAGGCATAACTCTATCATATACAATCTGCATCAAGTGCATCATCCGGTGACTCAACAATTGTGTTGGCTTTGGAACGGTGAGTACTTCATGTCCCATTTTCACCAATGTATAGGCTACATTATTGGTAAAATTATCATCAAGACTATAATTAGGAATGATTATCCGCATAAATCACACTGAATATTGCATTAAAGCATTTCCAAGAGGGGCAAATACTTCCTCAGCCTGATACTTTACAGGCCTGAAGCATTCATGGTTATTTGTATATAATGTAGAAAGTGTATCCGTATTCAATTTTCCAAAATCAACTGGAATTACCATAGGGTGACATTGGGTCTGAATATACGGGAGCACCCCCAGCATATGACCAGGAAACCAAACATCCAATCCTGCATTAAGATATTCAAATAGCTTATTGGGAGCGTTATACCTGAAATTTAATTCACCGTCCTTATACAGTATAAGGCCGATGTCATAGTTTATCAGTACTTGTGGCAATTGTAAATAGGGTACTGGCGGCTTAAACGATATATATTGAAAATGCTCCCGCTTAACCAGGTCTTCCAGTTCATCTACTGACTGGTTAGAATACACATCAAGAATACAACGTCCGCCCATGGAACTGACCCATTGAAACACTTCCCTGAAATATAATCCTTCCTGCCCTACCGCTCCAACATATACGAGTTTTAGAAAGGTGCCGGGGGCCCATGCACTTTTATGATACTTCCCGGCCCAGGACTCAGGGGGATAGTTAGGCATGATTTGCGACCGTACTTTATCGTCCCCAAGTCCAACATCTTTCAGGAACAGGCTCATTCTGTCTTTGTTAGTATGAGATACCCACTCCGCCTTTGATAACATTCTCTTTTCCCATCGATATATGAATTTCAGGATGGCAGATCGGCTGTAGTCTTCCGGACTCATATACTCATGATAATGAATAAATAGTCCTGCTTTTCTGCGTATGTATTGTTTCAGCAGTAGTGGAATTACAGCTGAGAAAGACTCTACATACATAATTAATTGCGGTCCAAATCGCAAAACGGATGACAGAGACACTACATGGAATCTGGCATAGGTGAACAATCTCACCCACAACGTAGATGCTGAATTGTCCTTACCCACACGCACAATCTTCACGTTTTTTAGTTCGTCAGTCTTAAATAACTCAATCCGCTCCGGAGGATAGGTTGTATAAATCTGTATCCTGAACTTACCTTGTTTTGACAGAAATCGAATCAGATTCTGGGCCGGCGGGAATAACTCTATAGGATTATAATGAAAAAAAGCCAGTAACCGCACTATTCATGGGTTTGCGTGATTAATGAATCCATTTTGCTGACATACCTTTCAACACCAAACTCCTTTTTCATTTTGATCAGTGCCTTATCCAAAATTTCACTTAGCCCATGCATTGACAGCACCTCAGTAATTTTCTCAAGCAAGTGTTTAATTTCATCCGATGATTCCTCTACCATAAATTCACCCAGTCCACACAATCCCGCAATTTCTCCGATCCCACCTGCATTAAATCCAACCATTGGGCGGCCTGCAGAAATGGCTTCAAAAAAAATTCTTCCCAATGGTTCCTTTTTACTCAAATGCAACACCAGTTGGTTATTCCTGTAGATCTCCTGGCTGTCAACAAAGCCATGAAAACGCACAAAAGAATGCGCCTGCAAAACAGCCAGTCCGGGGTCATTCTTTACATCATTGGAAATGTCTCCGTAAATGTTCAGGAAAAATGCATTGTCACTCTTTATACCAGCTATCATTTCAACCAGTGCAACAAGTGACAGAAATCCTTTGGAATAAGAAACCCGGCCCACAATAGCCACATTTTTTTCTGGATTTTCCGATGGTAGATGACGCTGCACGCTCTCCGGAAAATCGTAAAGATCCCTCACCATTATGCTTGTTGGTTTCAGAGATTGCTGTAAGAATGCAGAGATAGTAATCAGCGTTGTATTCTGCTGTCTTAACTGATGCCATTTCTGAGGCAAGGTATCTTCCATAATACGTACATGGACAAGAAATCGGGATTCCGGGAATATCCTAGCCAAGAGGTTTATATACCTGCTGTGGCCGGCCTCATTGATATAAACAATCCGGTACTTTCCACTTAACAACCGTAGAAAAATCCTGGCGTACAACGTAACCGGTGAGGTAAACTCCCGGATCCTATGACGCGTTGATTTAAGCTTCTGAGCAAAAACAGAAGCCTGAGGTACATAAATTTCATAAGTGAAATCAGAATACCGCATATGATCAAACAGTACCTGCTCACTCCCATAGAAATTGCCGGAAGGGCTTACTATGATTGCACTACACCTAAAACCGATATCCTCTTTGCTCATCCAATTAGTTTAAGCTCCTGAAGGATTTGCTCAATTCTTGCCACCTGGTTCTGGTAGGTATTTTCAAGCGCAAATTGGCGTCGCTTCTCCTGCAGAAGATCAGTATTCAGGTTCTCAAGGTTTGATATAGCGTCAATAAAAAATCTGGGATATTCTTCTTCTGGGAGGCCTACCGGCATTGTGACCAATTCAGTTTTATCCAGGTAGGCAAGAACAGGTGTAGTGATAATGGCCTTGCCGGCGCTCAGATATTCCAGAATCTTATGTGAGTTAGAAAGATCATAGCCCGCATGCTTATTGGAATAGCACATCAAGAATCCATCCATTTTGGCCAGTCTTTCAGCTAATTGTGCAGAGCCCATTGGGCCCGTCAACACCACGTTACTGCAGCTTAGCAGGAACCTGATGAAAGCTTCAGCGTCATTACTTCCACTTCCCAGTGAACTTTGTCCACTGGCATATGGACCGATCATATGAAATTCAACATCTGCACAACCTTCAATGACATTCCTGAGCAAATCCCTGTCAATATATGGAATCAAAAGGTTTCCTACGTATCCTATCTTACGTTTCTCACCCATTGGGGGAAATACTTCCCTGCGTTCTAAAGCTCTTTGCACAAAATCCTTTCCCAGCCCATGATTTACGAAGTACCCAGGTTTCCCAAGGTGACTGAAATAGGAAAGGATGGTTGGAGATACGGAAAAGATAACGTCTGCGGATTTGGCAACCTTTACGGCATGGTCCTGTGTAAACACATCCACCGGATGAAAAATCTTTACACGGGCACCAAAAATCTCAAGATCTGCATATAAATTAGGTTCAAAACACCAAACAATATCTACGCCACCAATTTCCCGCATCAACCTTTTAACCTGTACAGCCATCAATCTCCGAAACAACCAGCCTAGCCTGAAGCGGATCGCAACCGGGAAAAAGGGCCTGTAGTGTATTATGCTGAGACCGGGATAGCTTGTCTCTTCCTGTCTCATTGACGGCCCTTCATCGGATGGAGGATTCAGAAAAAATACGGTATTCCCTTTCTCCGCCAGGGTGATGGCATAATGATGTTTTGACACCCGCACCTTATCCCATGCCTGCGGCGAAATAACCAGAATCCGCTTGCCAGAAAGGACCTTTGTTGTCATCAGGGATAAATAGTAACCAAAGCTGTTTGGCCTTCAAAAAAAGATTTGTCTGCTGATTTGGACAAAAGCCTTCGTAAACCAGAGACCAGAGAATAAAGAAGTCTTTTCAGCGCCGATGGATGCCTGTAGGGTGCGCAGAACTTCCACTCATAATGCTTCACATCCAGAAATTTCAGATGTTCAGAAATCATCCAATGCGGCAGTATAGAAATATGTCCACCCCCCAAATAGTGTGCAGGACTGAACCAATTGAAAACACCCCGTGTAAACATGGAAATACAGGAAAAAGTGTCTAGTGGGTTAGGTGTGGAAATGACAAGAATCGACTGATGAGATCTAGCCAAATTCACCAGTTCATGGAGAAACTCTCTAGGATTCTCCAGATGCTCAATAATTTCAACAGCACAGATGGCGCCAAAAGGACCCTTACTCGCAATTTCATAAAAGCTGCTCTCTACGTTTATCACATTGCAATTAAACTCCTTCACTTCCCAGGTTGAATTATCAACATCAAATGGAAACACTTTATATCCCAGATCAAAAAGCCGTAAACTCAACGCGCCATCGCCAGCTCCAATATCTGCCACCGCCTGTGATGTGGGAATATTGGCTTTAATGATATTGGCAACGGTCTCATGTACCCCCGGAGCCGCGTGAACCGGCACGCCCTTATAGTGTTCTTCAGTGTCCTTACCCCCCCTGTGTTTAACAGTTGCATCCATATAACGACGGATACTAATTGTAGAATTTCTTAAAAACCTTGGCCAGCGGCTTGAATCCTTTCAATAACGGGTACTCATCAAAAAAACCTTTCTCCATCCTGAATTCACTATGCTCCCTTCGGCCACGTGAAAGGTATGCATCAAACTCATCGCCTGAAAAACCCAGTTTCTTCAGCGCAAATGGAAGATCCTGCTCTAACTGATGCACATCATATATAGGCTGGGCAATTTCCTTTATTGCCTGTTCACGGGTGATCTGTCCTGAAAAGACAAGATTAGACAAATGTGCTTTCCGTTTATCTATCCCAAACTTTACAGGCAAAATGTATCCCTGATAAAAACGAGTAAATACGGATTCATAATGCTTACCTCCGTAATCCCTCCATCCCAGTTCCCGCGAAATAGTCTCCTTGATACTAGCCTTATTATAATCCACCAGATTAAGAGGGCTAAGAGTAGTAATACCTTTCATCTCCGCTCTTTTCTTTAAACGCGTATCAAAAAATGGGTATGTTTTAAGCGGCACAGTTCCATACTGCTCATGTATAGATTGGATATTTCGATGGTCTATCTTATTGAATATCCAGTGCCTGGGAAGAATGGCTTCTGTTACAATATTGGTCCCACTGAGGATATATTTCAGATCATTCTCAATTGCCAGTTTGTACATTGTGGCAATTATAGCATGATCTGTTATTGCCTCTATATCTACCACATCAGCTTTAAAGTAAGCCAACTGGATATCCCTGAATTCCTCCCAATTCACAACCAGGGTATACAGATCAAATCCAAGTTTATTGATAATATTCTCAATATTCTTTACAGCAATCTCACTGTTCCACCCATTGTCAAAGTGTACAACTAGCACACGCAGGCCCAATTGCTTAGCCAGGTATACAAGGTAAGTACTGTCAACGCCTCCACTTACCCCGGTAATACAATCATACCGTTTACCTTTTCCATTCGCCTTGATCTTCTCAACCATCGCCTCAAGAGCTCTTGCCCCGTCTTCTCCGTGCATTACCTCGTTTTCGGCCTGAACCTGATACTGACGGTAATAATTGCAAACCCCGTTTGCATCAAATGTAATGTCAGGATCAGCAATTGTATCCATGATGCTTAGTGAGCATTGCTGATAAGTCCTGCCAAAATTAAGTCCTACATCTTCCTTCAACTTCTCCGCATTGAACATTTTCATAGTTAACTAGTTTGCCTTATTTGGACAAATCCCTACTAACAGTCTTAGTATTCTCATAAATCTTCTCAATGATCTCCACAACTTTGAGACCCTCCAGGGCATTAGTGGTTATAGGAGCTCTTCCCATCAGCACATCAACCACATTCTCAAAAATATAATGGTGGTTAGCAGCAGAGCCTTTATATAATCCATAATCATTAGGTGGATTTGAAGGAGGCAAAACCGGCATTTCATAGTTCCGGATTCGGCATACTTCAACCTCATTCATATACTGGCCTCCTACCTTAACAGTGCCATTCTCCGCAATAATGGTAATACTGCTTTCAAGATTCTGATTCCATACTGATGTGGAATAATTCAGGACACCCATTCCTCCATTTACAAAATCAAACTGCACAATCCCAGAATCCTCAAAATCAGTGAGATTACTGTGATTGAAATCCGCAGTACGGCCTGATATATTGTCAATATCACCAAAAAGCCAGTACATGATATCTATAAAGTGTGAAAACTGCGTAAATAGTGTTCCACCGTCAAGCTCTTTTGTTCCATGCCAGTTCCCCTTGGTATAGTACCTTTCATCACGGTTCCAGTAACAATTGATCTGAACCATATAGATATCACCCAATAAACGCTTACGCAATATCTCTTTAAGCCAGACAGAAGGCGGGCTATATCTGTTCTGCATCACACAAAACACTTGTTTCTGATGATGAAGGGCTTCATAAACAATTTTCTCGCAACCGGCTTTTGTAAGAGCCATCGGTTTCTCAATGACCACATTTGCGCCATAACGCAAGGCCTGTAACGCATGGGCTTCATGCAAACCGTTGGGCGTTGCTATACTCACCACATCTATACCCTCTTCCGAAGAAAGCATGTCACCCAAATCTGAATAGCAGCTTAATTTTACATCAGCACCTTCCCATTTTGCTTTATCTGTATCACAAATTGCTACCAGTTCACACTCTTTATTTTGGGAAATCATGGCGGCGTGACGTTTGCCTATATGTCCGAAACCAACAACGGCAAACCGGACCCTTTTTTCACTCATCAATATAAATTTTGCTTTGTCTAAAGTCGCTTATAAATCTTATCTGTTAATTCCTGTTGTCCGGGATAACTGATCAATACAGCGTTATGCGGCCTTTGAAACACAAACATGCTGCCCGCGGCGGCGGCTGAGGCTCCGGCTTCAATTGCCTTATAAAAATCTTCAACTGTTGATGCACCCCCACATGCAACTACTGGAACATCAACTGCTTCAGAAACCTCCTTGACCAGATCAAGATCGTATCCTTCATAGGTCCCATCTCTGTCTATTGCATTTATCACTAACTCACCCACTCCTGCATTCACCAACTCCCTGGCATATGTAACAGGATCCAGCCCCACACTTTCCTTCCCATTCAGAAAATATGCCTTTCGCTTCCCCAGCCAGTTTTTTTTCACATCAATACTTCCCACTACACTTTGCCTTCCAACCAAAGAGGCCGTTTCCGAAATCAGGTCCCTGTTCTTTGCAGATGCATAATTGAATACCACTTTCTCTACGCCAAGGAAAAACAACTCCTTAACCTGATCAACGTTCTGGATTCCACCACCATAAGCAAGAGGAATAAATGCTTCGCCGGCAATTTCTCTAATGGCCTCAAAATTGGGCCCCCGGCCCTCCCTGGACGCATCTATATCCAGAACGAGGATCTCATCAATCTCCTTCTCATTAAAGATCTTGACTGCATTAATGGGATCTCCAACATATTTATAATTTCCAAAACGAACAGACTTGACCAGACCGCCCTTATGCAACAATAAAACAGGTATGATCCGCACCCTTCTCATACCGGTATTTCAGAAAAATTTTGTAACAGCTGCATGCCAAAACGATGACTCTTTTCCGGATGAAACTGAACACCAATAATATTCTGTTTTTCAATGGCAACGGAAAATGAATAACCGTATTCCGCACTCATTAATATATCTTCAGCATTCCCCGCAACAATATGATAAGAATGTGCGAAGTAAAATCTGGACGACTCAAGATTATTCAGCATCGGGGATTCTTTTCCAAAGCGTACGTCAAGCCATCCCATATTGGGTACGGTCAGTTTCTGTTTGAATTTAGTCTCATCAAAACGAACAACTTCTCCGGATATCCATCCTAAACCACTCTCCGTCCCTTCATCGCTCTTACTGAAAAACATCTGAAGGCCTACGCAAATCCCCAGCAATGGAATCTTCTCATTCATAACACGTTCCGTGATGAGATCACGCAATCCACTTTGATTGAACTTGCGCATACAATGGTCAAAATGCCCCATACCTGGCATAACGATTTTTGTTGCCTGTTCCAGATCTTTTCTGTCCCCGCTTATTATCGCTTTATGCCCTGACTTATTGATCATTTTCATGATGGAGGTCAGGTTACCCACACCATAGTCAAAGATCACAATCATATCACCTTCTTTTTCCAAATCGCTTAAACAGTGAAATGAATTTCTGGAGAAAACTCTTGCCACCTTCTACGTCCTCAAAATATTCATTTCCGTAACCGTAGCCGTAACCCGTATAACCGTATCCTCCGTAGCCGTAGTAACGTCCGTAGCCACCTTCGCCATTAATATCATTGATGACGAGGGATATTTTAGGAAGGCGGTTATTCATATAAATTTCGTTCAGCAACTTCAATTGCTTCTTGAAAGTATAGTTATGTCTTACGATATACAAAACAGCATCTGCATACTTGCCCAGCATGATGGCGTCACTCACAAGGCCAACCGGAGCCGTATCTATAACCAATACGTCAAAATCCTCTTTAAGTTTACTCAACATTTCATCAAACCTGTCATACAATAATAACTCCGCGGGATTAGGTGGAATGGGGCCACAGGGAATCACATATAGATTATCATATTCAGGGACTTTTACAGGCAGGTCTTCAAGATTTGCTTTTCCGATGATATAGTTGGTAATGCCTGACTTTCTCGTGAGTCCCAGGCTGCTCATGATCTTAGGCTTACGGATATCAAATTCCAGTATGGCTGTTTTCTTTCCTGCAAGTGACATCACAGCGCCTATGTTTGTACTGATAAAAGATTTCCCCTCACCAGATGTGGTGGAGGTAACTAATATCACCATTTTCTCCTTCTTTGGAAGTACATACTGGAGATTTGTACGGATTATCCGGAATTGTTCAGAAATAAATCTTCTGCTTGTCCTCGTTACAACAAAAATCTGTTTCTCATTAGAATGACCTACTTCACCAATTATGGGAGCGGATACAGTCTCCTGTATGTCTTCCCTGCTGTTCACCCGGTCATTCAGATACTCAATGATAAAAATGACAACGGATGGCAATAGCAAGCCCAGGAACAAAGCAAGCAGGTACATCCCCTTCCGGTTGGGCTTAACGGGCACCGAAGAAGCCATTGCAGGTTCTATTACTCTAACATTAGAGATCGTTGATGCAGAGCTGATAGATGTCTCCAGTTTCTTCTGTAGTAAGAAGGAATATAGTTCTTCCAGGATTTTCTGTCGTCTGGTAATGTCCAATAGCTGTTTCTGCTTGGATGGTATCTTGGCAATCTCACGATCAGCCTCGGCGTTCCTTGATTGAAGGTTATTGAGCGTGAGTTGATAAGCCTGCCTGATGTTCTTAAGATTCTGAAGAATATCCTGTCTGAGTTTCTCAATAGCAGCTTCCGCATCCACCACCAAGGGGTTTGCCCTTGTGGTAGTTTTCAACAAGGTCTCCCGTTGCACCTGAAGCTTGTTGAACTCTGCAATCTGCATGGTCAATGAAGGTTCCACTATCCCCAGGGTAGAAGCCACTTGCCTGAAGGGAGCCCTGTTATCTGCAATATAGCCGGATAGGTTATCTATAATCTGGATCTGTACAGATTGGGTGGTGATCTGTTTCTCCAGTTCATTGACGGTGCTGAATACCTGGGTTGACTGTTCTTCCGGACTGATGATTCTGTTCTTCTCCCTGTAACCGAGCAGATTCTTTTCAACGCCACCAAGTTCATCCCTCACAGTATCCATTTGCGAATCAATAAATTTCAGTGCATTACCAGCGATCTTCTTTTTCTCTTCAAGACCAGACTGCTCATATTCTCGCATCCACTGATCAATGATTTCCGCACCTATCCGTGGGTTTTCTGTTTCATAACCCAGTTCCAGAATATTGTTGGATTCACCAGACTGGTGAACATTGAGCCCACCAACCAGTTCTCCAGCCCTTTTATCTGCGGGGGCATATTCAATAACAAATCTGTTACTTGCGAATACCGCCGGGTTGTTGAAAAGTTTCTCAAGGGAGAACACCCCGTACACCGTTTCAAATGACTGGCCAAAATTAATAGGTGCCCCATTTTCTGAAATGGTAAACTGGTTATCATTCTTCATGGTTACCAGGAGACTGAAACTGGAAGAGGAGTCTTTAAGATGCTGTATAACCAGTTTAAAGGGGCTTTGAATAGCCGATACCTGCGTTGACCTGATCTTACCCTCATTGAAATACTGAACCTCCAGGTTCAGGCTTCTGACTACTCGCTTTGCTATACCACGGGAGCGAATGATCTGCATTTCATCATACAGATCCTTGCTGGGTTCTCCAAATAACATCTCCCCGAATTTCTCTGAGTTCTCATTGAATCCGGATTGATTTTTGACAAGGATGGTTCCTTTGACACTATAAATATTGGGTGAATAGCGAAGCTTTACAAAGGCCAGCAATAGTGCCAGGGTAATTGAGGCAAGTATCCAGGGCAAATAAGGCAGGTAACGAAGGATCAATTCCCTGGGAGACATACTTTTCTTTACAGAAAACTCTCCGGAATTCATCATGTATGAGTCGCTTTGGCTGTTTAGGTCCATTGACTATTTGAATAAAGTAATGAAAATGGCTAAAGATGAAACTACCGTAGCAGCTACGGTGATGTATGTAAGGGTTTGTGTATCCCGGGCAGTAGGTTTCTTTTTATCTGCCTGTACAAGCAGAACATCGTTTTGCCTGAGGTAGTAGAGGGGTGAATTCATCACCTGGGGATCAAGTAGATTAATGACGTGAAAACTTCTTTGTCCGTCCACTTCCCTTATCAGGGTAACTTTGTCTTTCTGTCCATAATCTGTGATATCACCGGCCATGCCCATGGCTTCGAGGATACTTGTTTTCTCCCCCGTAAGCGTGAAGACGCCTGGACTCCTCACCTCCCCCAATATGGAAATTTTAAAATTACTGAATCGTATAACACAATAGGGGTGTGAAAGCACCCCTAGCTTATTCAGTTTATCAATGATTTCTGTTCCCAGTTGGTTTTTTGTCTTCCCTTCAGCCCTCAGCACTCCAATGGCATGCATAGTAATGTTGCCTTCAGCATCCACGAGATATCCCCCGCCCGCGTTAGGTGCAGCGGCCCCGGCAACGCCTTTAGCAGATGAAGTGGCAACACTGCTCACCACCTGGTTACCTCCGGCCTGGTTGAAAATTGACGTGGCTTCCGGATTGTCACTGTAGATAACGATGTTGAGAATATCACCCTTCTGGATGGTTTGCTCGGGTATCACCACTTTCTCTACACGGTTTGTATCCAGTACTCCATTCTCAAAGTATGAAACAGGTTTGGAGCCGAAACATCCGGAAAGAATTACCACTAAAATCGAACTAAAAAGAGTATTAAAAACAAGCTGGTTCAGGATTGGACTATTTCGCATTATTTTCATCAATTGGGAATAGATTTGATTTTTCTGTTTTTGCCACTAGTTTGTACCCAAGACTTTCGATCTTCAACTCTACAATATTATGTAAAACCCTCTCAACAACAGCTTCTTTGCCCATCATGGCGCCTTTTGCCACAATAACCTTCGCATTGGGTCTGATATCCAGTTGCAAAGCTGTTACTTCCGTATAATCATTCAGGAACCTTTTTATACTCAGGATTTCTTCATCACGCACTATGCCAGGTTTGCCGTTCCAGTATACGAAATTGATAACGCCATTAATCATCCTCACTTTACCCTCATGCAGATCCGGCAACCGCACAAATACATAGCTGCTGAATAAGGGCTCTTCAATGACCTTATAGCGGTCACTCCATTTCCTCCTGACTTTGTTTAATGGGCAGTAAGACTCAAAACCTGCCTCTTTCAGCCTCTCTGAAACCTTCTTCTCCCATCTTGGTTTGGTGTAAACTGCATACCAATGCTTATTCATTTTGCTTGAATTAGTATATGGCTTCGCCCACCTTAGTCCCATAATTAATTTGAGACCAGTCTGGGCATGGAGCACCATAGAAAAACATTTAATCTATACTAACTTTTAAATAACTGATAATCAATTAGTTAAAAATACAGAATAGGCTACCTGTTTTTAGCTTCACAAATGTAAAACTTCTTGGGGGAACTAGGGGAAGGTGGGTAAATTAAGGTGCCTTGGGACCTAATAATCAAGCCCTTACATCTTCTGATCAAGATTAAGGCCTGTCTCATGATGATGAAAGTCTGGCACCAATCTCTGTAAGGCGGCTACAATATCAGCCTTAGTTGCCTGGCCCCTGAAAAGGGCCTTAAATGAAGTGAGGTTTTCCAGGAGGTTTCGTTTATCAATGAACCTTTGTGCGGTGATAACACCCAGCGACTTGAATTTATCCAGGTTCGGACTCTCTGTATCCGTAAAGAATTCCTCATACAATTTCTCGCCGGTTGTGTCTGAATTGAATAGAAACACCGGATACTGATCATTGACCCGATAAGTCATTTGATCCCTTGCTTCCTGCTCACTACTGCAGTAAAGAGGTGTCAATCCATATTGATCCAGGAAAGCAGGTACTATTTCCGAAAACCGGCGCATATCCTTTTCTTCAAGTTTCGGGAAAAAAATTTCTGCTGTATTCCCCAGAATACAGGCAAGCAGACAGATCTGGCCAGATTCAGCCGGGGAGACAAAAAAACGCTTTACATCAGCCGGGCAGGCCAGGGGCTGCTGCTTCATCATGCGTTCAACAAATCCAGCCAGAAGACTGCCATTGGAAAAAGCAACATTGGCAAATCTTGCGGTAGACACTTTAAACTCTCCTGCATATGCCATTATGAGGTCTTCCATCAGTTTTTTACTGGCACCCATCACATTAACGGGATTTGCCGCTTTATCAGTAGACACACAAAAGAAATGTGCAGGCGGATACTGCTCCAACAATTTCAACATCTCCACCGCACGGAAAACATTGTTTTCAATCATGGCTTCCACAGAAAACACATCTTTTTCACTCCTCACATGTTTGTGTGCTGAAAAGTTTGCCACAATATCAAATGGTCCTTCGCGGTGAAAAATCTTGGTGAAAACGTCATCACCCAGGCTAACCGGGTATAACTTAAAATCTGCCGGAACCGATATTGAAGCGTCACTTCTGCAATCCCGCACTAATTCTGTAAGCCCGTTCTCATTGATATCTACCACCACTACCTTAGCGGGTCTATACACTAAAAGTGCTTTGATAAAAGAGCTTCCAATTGTACCGGCTCCACCTATGACAAGAGCAGATCTTCCTTCTATCTTTGCCTGCAGTTCATTGCCAAATCCAACCAGGTCTGGCATAAAAAAACTCTCTTTCCGCCCTGTAACATGTTCCGATACAAACTTTTCTACGTTAAATATGTGCATACTAAACAATAATAAGCCGCTTATATCTGCGGTACAAAAATAAAACAGAAAGCAACATTCCGAAAGATACGGACAGCTTCACCGCCAGGGAAGCATCTCGTAAGATGTAAGCTAAAGCTGTTGCCAAAACAATCAAAGCCAACCACATCATGGGATAATAAGGTACTTGTCCTTGTTCACGATAATCTTTCAATGCAAAACCTGCAAACCCCATGTACATTAAACAACAAAATGTGGTGTATGCAGCTACCTGGTAGCCTAAATAGGGAATCAATACCAGGTTGAGCAAAACATTAATAATTCCAGCGAAAAATGACACCTTCAAAATTGTCCTGATCTTCTCCCGATAAAAAAGAGTATTAGTAGCTGCCTGGTACATAGGCTTGTAGTTATACCCCATAATAATAATAATACTGAGTGTGTAAGCACCCTGAAATTCACTATTCCGAACCAATACAGAAAAGACTTCCTTCATCCAAATTGAAACTGAAAATGTCACCAATAGAAAAATAATCTGCGATAGGAAAGTAAGCCTGCGGGCCTCCACATACCTTTTCTCAGAATAATACTTCAGATACAATGGCGTAGCCGCCATTCCCATTGCTGTCTCAAAAAATGAAAAATACCCGCCAAAAGTGTACGCAATATTGTAAAAACCGATGCTCTTAACATCAATCCGAAGCCAGTCCATTACAATTCGATCAGAAGAATTCAGCAGATATGCAGAATAATCATGGAGGATTAAAAATGGACTCTTTGATAAATACCTTTTAATATGCCGCCACTGAAAGGAAAAAAGGGGAACAAGTTTTTCCTTTATGTAAACATGGTAACCATGAAAAATAAATCCTGTTAGTGCACTCAAAAAACTTGCATAAAACCATCCCATATACTTGTAATCCAAAACCACTATGAGATAATAATTCATGCTTACCTGAACGGCTCCAGTCAATAAAGATATCAGGCCAATAGGCAACGGCTTATCCCTGACCCGATACAGCAAGGATGACACCGTAGGTGCAATATCCAGTATAATAATGGGAATAATAGTTGCAAAGAGTATATGCGGAAGATAGCCTCTTGCTTCTATAGGAACTGTAAATATCAGAATGACCGCCAGTAACAAACCATACAAAACTGACCAGCCATACAACAGTCCCTGCAAATGACGCCAGATCAGGCGGTAGTGCAAAGGGCGTTTATAATAGCTATTTATGAAAAAAACAGAAAACCCCAATTCCTTTAGAAAGCCAGCCAATCCTACATAAGCGCTTATAACACCATACACACCATAGTCAGCGGCTGTTAGCTTTGCTGTAATAAATGGAAGTGTTACAATGGAAAGTATCTTGGGCAACTGTGGTAAAACGGTAAAAACAAATGCCCCGGACAGCAGTTTCTTCAGCATGCCTCAAGGTTTGCCAGCCCTTCGCGAATACGTTCAAGGTTATTGGGCATAAAATTTCCTCGGTTAGAAGCCACAATTTCTACGGGAGACGCAGGTCTCAAATTGTTCATGAATTGTATATACTCATTATAGTCATTGGCAAATTTAGTAAAAGCCGGATCTACCAGATCCCCGTAATACCGAAAAGCAGAACCGTTGTCATTAATAAGAACGTTCTGAATGCCCAGTGAAAGGGCTTCGAGGCAACAGGTAGAATCTGTAGCCGTGTGAGCATCACAGTTCCTCACTAGCATTTGGAACGGCATATCGGATATAACCCTGAAGCTGGTAGAATCTGATATGGCAGACAGCATTTTTTCTGAAAGCTGAACTCGTGGATTCACATAAAACACTACATGGGGCAAATGTTCAGCCACTTTTAGCAAAAATCCAAGTATATGCTCTTCTGTATAAGCATCCACAGGAACACATACGGCTAGTCCATTATCGTGCTTAAACTCATGGTCAGCCCTCTCCTTTGCAGCAATGGACTCAAGGTAATAATTCCCAATGGGCCATACATTATTCAAATCCACCAGATTTCCGGATAAACCTCGCGTACTATTCCACCCAAACGTCCACAACGCGCGAGATGTAAAGCTCTTGTTGAGCGGTATGGATGACTCGTACCCGGCATGTAAAGGACCAATAATCCCATGCTGCATTTCCAATGTATACACGCCAGACTGGTTTGCGGCGAATATTTCAGCATAATTACTGTAACAACAACTAACTAAAACCCTGGGATTCCATATGCCCAATAACCAATGAATGACCTTTGCTTTTCTCATAACCATCGCCACTTCATCCATTACAATTTCATTCATGCCAAAGTTCTGCTGCACCTGGTTGAGCAGTTGTTGGTCTGACTCATCTACCTGTACACTAAAACGATAGAACCTGGCCAGCCAGTCAATAAAGGAAGCCTTAATGCAATACCGGTAGGAATGAATATCTGACCTGCTCTTTGATCCATAACATAAGACAAGCGTATCTTTTTCACCAACAGTTTGTATAAGATTGTGTGCCAGTTTGTCAACACGCTTCCCGTCCACTGACCTTACCTCCAGGTTGTTTGTTACAACGATGTATCGATATTTCCTAAAAATAACGGGTATACTACCTGCAAAACTGACTGCATCCTTGACAAAGGCTTGTACGCTTCTTACTAATCTGCCCAGTTTAAACCTTGCACCTGATGGTCCATTGGAAAGTCTTTGCCGAAGCAAAAGGAATTTAAGTTGAAATCTGAAAACCGTCCAAACAAGGGTGCCATTGATCTTGAGTTTTGACACATCAGGATTAGACCTTTCAAATTCAAAAATTTTCTCCATAATCAGATTGCTGTCCAGCCTCCGTCAATCATCAAATTGTGCCCGGTGATATATCCCGCTTCGTCTGACATCAGGAACACTACAGACGGGGCAATATCTTCAGGAGTACCCATCCTGCGCAGTGGCACTTTACTACAATAATTCTGGATAAATTGTTCAGGTTGGCGGTCCTCAATCCCTCCAGGCGAAATACAATTAACCCGCAAACCCTTGGATCCATAATATGAAGCCAGATACCTGGTCATGTTCACAACACCACCCTTAATAGCAGAATAAGCAGCAGGCATGGTCATATTTGTGCCATCATAAACTGAAAAATCCGGGCCTACAACACCGTAAATTGAAGTCATATTTACCAATGATCCTCTGCCTGCTTTTCCCATCTCCTGTAATACCATCCTGCTGCACATAAAATAGCTGTTCATTTGCATATCCACATTGGTTCGCCATGATTCCATCTCTATGTCCTCCACCTTCTTCGCCCAATCAGTGGTGCGCGGGTATGCATTGTTAATCCAGCCGTCAATTTTCCCATGAACCGCCAGAATTCTTGTTAAAGCATCTTGTAATTCACTTTCCTTTGTAAGGTCTGCTGTAATATACTCATCATTGTTATCCAGTTTGACAATATCAATACCCACCACTTTCGCTCCGGCCTTCCTCAGTGAGTCACACATTGACCTTCCTAAAAGTCCGCATGATCCTGTTACCACAATGCATTTACCATCTAATCTGAACATATTGCACTAATTGTATTTCCTGAAAACCGGGTTTATGGAGTGGCCCTGTAAATACCCCTGTACACCTTTATCCAGTGCAACAGCATAAACAGCCAAAGCACGCTTTACGGCTTCCAGCGTCTGGTTAAGGGCGTTGTCATCATGAGACATTGAGATGGCCACATACGGCATCAACACACCATTAGCTATCATCTCCTGAGAAAAAAGCGTGCGCATGTCAAGGGAAACCTTCCCGTCTCTGTCTTTGGCGATATAGTTTGGTGAGCAGGGATACCCTTCCATATAAAAAAATTCACTGATCCCTAATTCCTGCGAAAGATTGTTGACACCTTCCATAAGCCTTGAACCGTACCTCCACATATGCTCCACAACTTTCTCCCTCTGCAGAATTTCCATTGTTTTGATAAATGCCCCAAGAGCTCCCATCTCTGCACCATGGGTGGTTGAAACAAGGAACAATCTTTCCTTTCCTTTTTCCTGGATACCTCCTATGCTCATTATCTCTCTTTTTCCAGTTAGTGCAGCAACCGCCATCCCATTTGCCATTGCTTTGCCAAAAGTTGAAAGATCAGGTTCAATACCATAAAAAGTCTGGGCTCCCTGAAAATGCCACCTGAATCCGGTAATCATTTCATCCAGAATAAACACCGTCCCCTGAGATTTACAAAGTGCCCTGACCTGATGCAAAAAATTCAAGGAATGGTTACTGCAACTCCAGCATTGACTTTTGTTAACACATTGATCATTGCATGGTCCAGTAGTAGTGGCAGGTTCCAAAATAACCGCTGCAATTTCTCCAGGATGCGCCTGAAATAGACTTTCCAGGGAGGCCAGGTCGTTATAATGGAATCTTAGTGTAAGTGATCTAATCTCATCTGGCACACCCAGATTCATCACGGTACTACCAATGAACCAGTCATCAAATGAAAAGAATGGGTGCTCAGCGGGCACAGCAATATATTTCCTGCCTGTATAAGCCCTTGCAAGCTTCACAGCTGCTGTGGTTACCGTGGAGCCATGTTTTGCAAACTTCACCATCTCGGCAGAAGGTATAATGGAAGTGAGTAATTCCGCTGCAGTAAGCTCTGTCACTGATGCCCGGGTCAGGTTATTGCCTTTCATGATCTCATCCATGACAGCAGAAGCTACTTCTTCATTACCATAGCCCAGATTCACAGACCGCAATCCCATGCCATAGTCTATGAACTCACGCCCGTCAGGACTCCAAACGCGGCAACCCTTTCCCCGCTCAAGTATTTGGGGCGCGTTTGCAGGGAACTGGTCATCTCCCCGTGAATAAGTATGAGCACCTCCGGGAATAACTTTATGGAGCCTCTCAGAATAATTCATCATTGGTTCAATAATTTTTTGATATTGACAATCCCTTTCTCAATCAGAAACTCTGCCCAGATCCAATCAATTGGCTCATCAATCTCCAAACCGCTGTAATCAGGCACTTCATATGAAAGCGTTCTCCCGGTATAAAAACCCTGATTCCTTCTGAACGCATCCCATTTACTTATATAAAAGCCTCCGCTGGGGGTGATTTCTTTTGATTGAAACTGTCTTCCGATATTTTTTAACTGGTTAATATTGTTTGACACTTCATCCAGGAAAGGCCGGTCTTCCTGAATGAATATCCTTCCAGGTCTTGACTCCCTAACTGCAACAATTGCTTCCGCATCCTCTCTTTCTTGCAAAAGCTCCGTTGCTTTGATGATGTCTTCCTTAAAAACGAAAGGTGAAGTTGGTTCAAGTAAACCCACCATTTCAAAAGACATACCCAATTCGTCAGCTTTCTGCATTGCATGCAGAATTACATCTGTAGAGCTTGCACTGTCTGTTGCCAACGCAGGAGGCCTTAAAAATGGCACGGTGGCTCCAAGACTGAATGCTACATCAGCATATTGCTGGCTATCAGTTGAACACCATATGAACTCTGCCGGGGAAATTTGCTTTACAACCATGATGCGATACCCCATCAATGGGATACCTGCAAGTGATTTGATGTTTTTATCCGGTATACCTTTAGACCCGGAACGAGCAGGAACAATCCAGAGCACTTTTGGAGACATATGCCAACACTTAGTTTTATAGGTTGATGAATTTAATGTCTTCCTGTGCTTTTATATAATCACTCATCCTGCCTATATCAAGCCAATAGCCTAGTATCGGGTAATGGATCACTTTCTTGCCCTCCAACAATAACCTTTCCAATAAATCTGTTGCATCATAATATTCACCTTTAGGCAAGAAATCCAACGCACTCCTCTTCATAAGATAAATACCTGCATTTGCAAAATATACGTACCGGGGTTTTTCCTTCAATGCAGAAACCTGATCATTATTAAACTCAATAATTCCATATGGAAGATCCACATAATGTGGTGTGGTGGCAACCGCAAGGTCAGCTCCTGACTCCATGAATTTATGATAAAAGTCACCAAACTCAATATTGGTCAACAAGTCAGAATTCATGACCAGGATCACCTCATGTGTAAAAGCTTCAGCAATACTCAGCGAGCCGATGGTACCCAATGCCTTTTCCTCCCGCAAATAGTCAATACGTATACTCTTGGAACTTCCGTTACCAAAATACTGAATCAACTGATCCGCAAGATAATTCACACTGATCTTTATATGCTGCACTCCAAACTGAATCAGCCTGTCTATATTATGTTCTATGATGGGCTTATCACCAACGGGCAACAGTGGCTTAGGTTTCTCCTTTGTCAGTGGCAATAATCTCTCCCCCTTTCCTCCTGCCATTATCACCGCATCAACAGGAATAAAATCTTTATACGCATGCAGAGCCAGAATATCAACAATGACATGGTCTGCATTAATGATGGGTACGGTCTGTATTCCTCTTTTCAGGCACTCCTGAACAAACTCAGAATTCACCTCAGACTCTTGCGCTTTGAGGCAATCTGCATTCATAACACTGATTACCGCGTCTGAAAGTTCTGCATTTTTTAAAAGTCCTCTTCTAATGTCTCCGTCAGTCAGAGAACCCTGTATCTTTCCATCTTCATCAACCACATATAACACGTTGGAAGGAATACCGATGTCATTGAGCTGCTCAAGTGCCTGTTTAACAGTTTGCTTTGCTGATATGATATTTTGCTTCCAGTTCTTCATGCCTTAATGTCAAAAAATTTCTTTTTCAAGTCTATTTTCCACAACTCTTTTTTCAGAATTGCAACGATTCGCTGTGCCGTTCGGCCATCTCCATAGGGATTAACTACACGGGCACATTTCTGGCGGAAAGTTTCAGACAATGCCTTACGTATAGCCTTACTGATCTCTGCTGTTTCAGACTCCACATCCAGCACATTGTCTGCCCTTACACGCCCTTTCTGCCTGTCGCCAATATTGATCACCGGTTTGTGCAAAGACGGAACCTCTATAATTGCACTGGAAGAATTACCCATTACCAGATCTGCATGTTTCACGGCGCTGAGATATTTAATTACGCCCAGGCTTGGGAACGCCGTTGCAATACCTGGATTCACTTTTACAAACTCCCTGATCTTTGAAATAATAATTCTTCCGCTTGCATCCGCATTAGGATAAGTAAAAATAACATTCAATCCTTTGTTTGCCAGTATGGCCGCAGCCAATGCATCAAACTGACTTTCCGCAGTAGCATGCTCAAGGGTAACAGGATGAAAAGTGATCACGGCCATCGGGCTCTTCCACGAAATACCAAGATCTGCTTCCAGCTCTTTCTTTTTCAGCAACCGCAGGGATCGGATATTATCCAGTCCAATTGCCCCTACATTAAACACTCGATCCGGTGCTTCCCCCAATTGAATGACACGTTTCCGGTAGGCTTCTGTAGAAGTAAAATGCAGATAGGCCATTTTAGTAATGGCATGTCGCATGGCTTCATCCGTTGCACCTTCAGTGGTTTCTCCGCCATGCAAATGAACCACAGGAATTTTCATTAAATAGGCAGCCGTGGCCATAGCAAAGGTCTCAAACCGGTCACCCAACAACAACACCGCATCCGGCTCTAGTCTGCCTAAAGCATCCGCAAATCCCACCATGCCCAAGCCTGTTGATTTGGCAATGCCAGCATCTGTATCACTGGACAATAGCATCTCAACCTTTTCTGCAATCAGGAATCCATCTTTCTCAATCTCCCTGTAGGTTAATCCAAATTCCGGTGACAGATGCATTCCCGAAACCAGGATTTTGACATCAAATGTTTTTTCCCGGCGAAGTGCCCGCAATAGTGGACTTAACAGTCCATATTCAGACCTGGCACCGGTAAAAACACAGAGTTTTATGGGTTGCTTCTTACTCATAGTTCAATTAATTCGTCCTCATCAAAATCCCTTTTGGCAACCTTCCCTATCACGTCATCCCATTGCATTGGACTAATGCCTGTGCCTGGGCGCTTTACTTCAAGGTTATGCTCTGAAAAGACCTCTCCGGCGCGAATCTGCATTGCAGCCACGATGCTTTTCCTGGCGATACCCACATTGGCAGCCTCAGAATTACTCATACCTTTTACACCGGAGCCCATCGCGCTTTCAATATTCCTGATACAACGCACCATCTCTTTGAGGTCCCCGGGCTCTAACGAAGCCTTATGGTCCGGACCTGGCATTGTCCTGTCCAGGGTAAAATGTTTCTCAATGATAGTAGCACCCATCGCAACCGCTGCTATCGGCACTTCTATTCCCAATGTATGATCAGAATAACCCACCCTCACCTGGTAAGTGTCAGCAATGGTTTGCATCGCCTTGAGGTTGACATCCTCCATAGGAGTGGGATACTGCGTATTGCAGTGCAGAATCGAGATATTCTCCCCAGGCATACCACTATCTTTCAAAACCTTTAATGCATTTCCTACTTCCGCAAGGTCAGACATTCCGGTAGATAAAATGATTTCACTAAAGCTCCTGGCCATTTTCCTCAGGTACGGGAGATTGGTAACTTCGCCGGATGGTATCTTACCGAGCGTAACGCCAAATTTCACCAGTAGGTCTATGCTATCCATATCAAAAGCAGTAGAAAGAAACCTGATATTCTTCTTTCTGCAATAGCTGATGATCTCTTCATGGTTAGCTTCGCTTAACTCCAGCTTCCGCAACATATCTAACTGCGATCCTCCTTCGCCCATGTTTTCAGCCTGGTATTTGGCTTTCTCTGCGTGGCGACTAGCCAGTTTCCCGGCTTTGAATGTCTGGAACTTTACATAATCCACTCCCGCCTCAGCGGCAGCATCAATCAGCTTCTTCGCTAATTCCATATCGCCATTGTGGTTAACGCCGGCTTCAGCGATTATCAAGGTTTTCATGCTCATGCTAATTCATTTGCCCGTTCACGCACGCTGCTCGGGAGGTTTACCAGCCTGTCTTCAATATCCTGTGCATGTTCCAGTGATGAAGTGAAACAATTTTCATACATCGGCAATTTATTCATCAGGGTCCATGCCGGCCTCGTCATTATCTTATTCCTGTTGGTCTCTTCAAGCAACTGGTCACGTTGTTCCCTATTCTCCATGAGAACGGAACAAAGCCAGTAATTGGATTTTGCCTGATCAATCTCCGTTACAAAACGAAGCCCCAGATTTCCAAAGTACTCCCGGTATCTCTCCGCCGTTTCACGTTTTTTTTCAATAAACAATTCCAGTTGCTCCAATTGAGCACAAACGAGAGCGGCATTCAGATTGGGCATCCGGAAATTGTAACCTACTTCATCATGTTCAAACGCCCATGGATGCGGCACTTTGGCTGTAGTTGATAAATGCTTTGCACGTTTTCCTAATTCCGGATCATCTGTAATGATTGCCCCGCCACCTCCCGCTGTAACAATCTTGTTTCCGTTAAAACTGAAAGCTGCGATCTTCCCAAATCTGCCGGTGTGAACTCCTTTGTAATAGGCACCCAGCGATTCTGCAGCATCTTCCACTACGGGTATATTGAATGCGCGGCACACGGTTACCACTTCGTCTATCCGCAAAGGAAGCCCAAAGCTGTGCATCGGAACACATGCCGCTATTCTATTACCGGTTTTACGGTTATATGGCATATCGCCTTTCATAACCACAATTTCCTGCAGATGATCCTTCAATACAGTAGGTGAAAGGCCAAGCGTATCGCTATCCACATCCACAAAATGGGGATCGGCACCACAATGCCTGATGGCATTGGCTGTTGCTACAAAGGTGAGTGGCTGGGTGATGACTTCATCACCCGGCTTGACGCCACATAACTCAAGGGAAAGTTGAAGGGCAGTTGTTCCGTTTACCATCGCAACCGCATAGGCCGCTCCGGTGATATCTTTCATCATTTCTTCAAAACGGTTCACAAATGCACCTACAGATGAAACAAAAGTGGAATCGATGGCTTCCTGCACAAACCTCCCTTCATTTCCCCAAAACCTGGGTTCATGAAGACCGATAAAGCCTTCCGGCTTTGCAAACATCAAACGGATCTGTTGAACAATCTGGCTGTTTCTTGACAAGGATATTCATTTTGTGCTCCAACCCATCCGTGCTGGAGCCGTTCTGGAATTCCAAACGGTTATGCCCGGATAGAGCTTCGCCACCTCAGCCACAACCACATTTAACAGGGAAGCGGCCAAAAACTGGCATAAATAAAAAATGTCATGCTTAAATAATTGAAAATGAACCAGATAAAATTCAAATTTAGGATCACTTTGGCATTAGACGCATGACAAGGCAGTTCCCTGCAAATGTAAAACTTAAACTTTGAACAGGTTGAGCGAGGTCCTAAATAAATCAGCCCCTGCAAGTAACCTGGTTATCCTCCAGGAAATATTCCAGGCCTTCCTCGGCTACGAAACAATGACCTTTTTCATCAAAGACCAGGCGCAGGCCTGACCGGCTGACCCAACCTACCTGCCTCGCCGGATTTCCAACTACCAGTCCATAGGCAGGCACATCCCTGATAACCATAGAACCCGCGCCTATCAAGGCATAGGCTCCTATTTCAATTCCGCATAATATGGTGGCATTGGCACCCACAGTGCATCCTTTTCGAAGCGTAGTAGCTTTAAACTCAGTCTTGCGCTCAATAAAACTCCGTGGATTGATCACGTTTGTAAAAACCATGGAAGGGCCGAGAAACACATCGTCTTCCACCAGAACACCCTTGTACACAGAGACATTGTTCTGGATCTTCACGCCGTTGCCAATCACCACATGGCCATCGATATATACATTCTGGCCAAGGTTGCAGCGCTCGCCAAGGATTGCCGTTCCCATGACATGACAAAAATGCCAGATCTTGGTTCCTTTGCCAATTACCGCTCCCGGGTCAACAAAACTGGACGCATGCACAAAATAATCTGCCTCCATAAGATCAATTATTCTTGCAAAATAAATCCATTTGGACGATTTGGCGATAAGTATTGCGGGTACAAGCAAGCATTTAGCGGTTATGAACAAAGGCCGTTTTACAATAACTTAGTGTAGTGAGACTTCTTACACGAATACTGCTGTTTTACGTTCTGGCAACTTCAACCTTGTTTGGCTACAGCCAATTTACCCCGAGGATCACCCAACAGCCTGACGGCTCTCTGCTACTGAACAATGGTCTTGTGGGGGTGGTGGTACCCACAGAAAAAAACGCCATGCAAAACGGAAAAGCACTGGCACCTTTGCAGGCATTTATGTTTCAGGACGGCAACTTGTCTGACCCCAGTCAGAATTTCCTGCAAGTTGCTGCCCCCCTTCAATCTGTAAAGGTTGAAAAACAGCCTTCAGCTGATCGGTTCAATTACCAAATCTACTATACATTTAAAGGAGGAACTTATTACAGGTGTATCATTACTGTTATCAAAAACAGTAAAACCATCCAGGTCCTGGAAGATAGCAATGATGATGTAAGCTATTCGGTTCAAATCAATCATAAACATGCTTTTGATCAGGCGAGATACAGGGGTTGGAGTGCCAGTTCACCAGAATATGGAAAGGAGCCGGATGGCAGGCAATACAGAGATGAAAACAACCGCAGCCCGGTTGACGCCGTGTTAGACCTGCGATTTGACCTGCCTACAAAATACATGCTGATGAGCAACTGGGATCCTGCCGGTGGTGAAGTGAATACCGGCAGGTACTGGCAGGTTTATAAAAAAACTGGGAAACTGGAGGATCCGATGTTTGGTATTTTCCAGGGTAAACCCTCCTTACTGATTGGAAACAAATTTGTGGGTGTGCGCTTTATGAGTTCTCCCGATCCTAAACAGGCTTCGGGGATACTGGAATTGAAAATGGAATTGGAAAGACGAGGACCAGACAATAGCTATGTTGCCCGTAAAAGATTCCAATGGTGCGCTTTTCTTACTACTAAAAAGGATCTGGGTACGCCAGAACAGTACCAGGCAATAGGAAGAGAAATGAATCTCCAATCCGGTGTGGCGGCAAGAGTAGATGCATATAGAACCGCCCCGCTGTTACTCAACCCGGCATTTAGAAAAGGCGCTATCTATCTGGAAGAAAAAGAAGTCAGCCAATTAATTGACAGGGTAAAAAAAGACAAACTTTTTTATGAGTACCTCATCAGTGTAAACCCATCTTTCAAATCAGCTTTGGATGCCTGGCGATTTCCTGATTCCGCAGCCTCTTTGAAAAGAAGTATCCTACAAATGTATTCCGGAATTCAGAAAGAACTGATTTCCGGCGACGGCACACATGCTTTTAACCTGAAATATTGGATGGGCAGTATGAATTATAAGAATACGGCCATGTTAATTACAAGCTTGTTTGCAGATGATAAGATCAGTTTAACGGAGACCGAGAAAAACCAAATGGAGGAATTTCTTAGGCTAATGGCAAGACTACTCTGGGACAATGATTATGTTCCCTTCTTTGACAGTTCAGGCATAAATTTCGGCACGGCCAACATGAATTATCAATACCGAAACAACGGCCGCAATTTTTTTGCCTTGCTTTTCTCAAAAGACCCGGAATTCAGTCAAAGAGCAGCCCGGGTGCTGGAAGAAACCAGAAAAGACCTTTCCACAGCTATCAGCCCCAATGGCATTTCTTTTGCGTCTCCACACTATACACAAGCTACCATAGATCCTATCCTGTATACTATGCTACAATTGAGAAATGCACAAATGGGTGATCTTTTCAGGGAGAACAGTGCATTGCTTGAGAAATTCATCTGCTTCTATACCAGTTTGCTCACACCAAGATCTGTTCGTTTTATGGGGCACCGGAAACTTGTGAGCATTGGGGACGGATCAGAAGAAAGTGCAGCCAGTTTTGCTTTATTGGGTGCGGGCTTCAAGGGTATTAACGATTCCCTCTCGCAAGACTTGTATTATATTTTTGAGCATGGCGCGCCCAGGCCATCTGCGTTTGGTTCCCTGGGACTTTCGGTTGACCTTCTTCCACACAAGGGCAAGGTCATGACTGGCTCTTCGAATTTTCCTGGTTACCTGAGCCACGCACGTTCAGGCCTCAACACACCTTATGAATCTGCAGCGTGGATCATCAACGGGGAAACTTATCTTGACCATCGGAATGACGACCGTGGCGAAGTAATTCTGTATGCGTTGGGGGCCCCGTTAAGCCTTAGCAGAAGCTCATTTTATAGCCCGCACATACCTGATGCCCGAATGCGAAGCATGGTAATACCAGAGCAATTGTTTCCTGTATGGAAGGCTGACAAGCCATCCATGCCAACTCCAGCTTCTGTTGGAACTGTGTGGAAATATTCTTCATCCACTTCCTATTCAAAGTTTCCGCAATTGGTACAGTCTGAATCATTAATGACCAATGGCTCCCTTCACTGGACGAGACGATTCATGATGATCCATGCAAAGGCTGAAGAACCCATCATCGTCTTTTATGACAGTCTTTCAACGAAGGAACCTGCTGTCTGGAGTATGTCTTTCATGGCAGAATCAGTTCTTGCGCCAGGTAATAGTTTTATAAAGATTCCTTCCATAAAATATGACCCTGGAAGTAATTTCTCCATCCCGCCAGGAACTCCCGAAAAATCACTGGGTGCCGGGTGGAACAAGTTTTACTTTCTAGGGCAGCAATGGCGCGAGCACGCCGGAAAAGGCATTAATTGGTGGCTTCACTTATATAATCCCGGCAATTCATCCTATTCCTTCAGTGAATGGACCACCACATGGCAAAACACACAGGAGACAGAGGAATACAAACAGTCTAATGATAAGCCATATAGTGAAACACAACAAATGATCAGGTGGAGATCAGTCCAGCCTTTCTTTGCCGTCATTACACCATTCAACAAGAATGATTCAGTCAATGCTGTGAAAACCATAGCTCAAGCAAAAAACCAACTGGTATTGCGAAGGGGCAGCCGGACTTACCAGTTGACACCATGGCAACTGGATATACAGGATGAAAAAACCAGGACCATTTACTTTTTAGGGCAGCAACAGGGACGTATAGAGGAATTCAGCAGTTCCGGAGGGCCGGTTGCACTACAAATGGACGGCAATCTGATCAGGATAATAGTCACTGGAAATAAAGGTGCCAGGGAAATTGAAATTCCTTTTGAACTAGTTGCCCAAAGTAAAGATGCCCCGGTACCACAGCTTTCAAAGGGAAAATCTATTCTAAATATCTCATTTGAAGGAAATGAAACCGTATATCCCAACGATAACGGTTACATTGAATATGCATACAAAAGAAAATAAATAATCCAGACCAGAACCTACATAAACGAACGGTAAGGTTAATCTGATTTTCAGGAACAGTAGACTTATATTTACTGAAAGTAAGCCAGCATGAATCGCTTTTACTCCCTTGATGTTTTCCGCGGGGCTACCGTAGCCCTTATGATTCTTGTGAATAATCCCGGCTCCTGGTCTTATATCTACCCCCCCCTGGAACACGCAAAATGGCATGGATGTACACCCACTGACCTGGTGTTCCCCTTTTTCCTGTTTGCTGTGGGTAATGCTATGGCCTTTGTAATGCCCCGCTTTACAGACAATAAACAGTTCTGGAAAAAAGTGGTTAAGCGAACCGTTTTAATCTTTGGCATAGGGCTACTCCTCAACTGGTTTCCCTTCGTAAAATGGCAGGAGGGCACACTGGTCATGAAGCCGTTGGAACAAATCCGCATCCTGGGGGTACTTCCCAGGATTGCCCTGGCTTATTTCTTTGCTTCAGTGATCATCCGGTACCTGGGCTCCCGGGGCGCCTTTGTGGCGGGCACAGTAATACTCCTGCTATATTGGTGGCTATGCATTGCCTTTGGACAGCCGGGCGATCCATTCTCTATAGAAGGATATTTTGGGATAGCTGTAGACAAAGCCATTCTGGGAGAAAGCCATATGTACCATGGCGAAGGCGTTGCCTTTGATCCGGAAGGTATTACAAGCACACTTACCGCTATCGTACAGGTGGTTTTTGGCTACCTGGCCGGAGAATACATCATCACCAAAGGCAAGAACACTGATATGCTGGCAAATTTCATGGTGATTGCCGCTTTACTGGTATTTACCGCCTTTTGCTGGGATATCGTATTTCCCATTAACAAGAAAATCTGGACCAGCTCATATGTTTTGTACACCACAGGGCTGGCTATGATGGTGCTGGGTGTGTTGATGTACTGGATTGAATTGAAATCCGTCAAAGGCTGGTGGACCCGCTTTTTTGATGTGTTTGGGAAAAACCCGCTTTTCATATTTGTGCTGAGTGGTGTATGGGTAAAACTCTATGCATTGGCCAGGATTCCCGATGGCATAAAAGATGGCAAGGAAGTATTTATCAACGCTTACAGTTGGCTATTTAAATACGTTTTCCAACCCACATTTGGGAACTATCCCGGCTCCTTGCTTTTTGCCATTTTCCATGTATTGGTGTTCTGGCTGATTGGAAGCATCCTTGACCGAAAGAAAATTTACATCCGCGTATAACTGAACTTACATGACCCAAAAACCCGCCAGATTTCTCGCATTGGATGTCCTGAGGGGCATGACCGTTTGTTTCATGATCATCGTTAATACCGGGGGCACCGGTGCGGAGCCGTTTTCCCCGCTATCGCATGCATCATGGCATGGATTCACCCCTACAGACCTGGTTTTTCCGAGTTTTCTATTTGCAGTGGGTAACGCCATGGCTTTTTCCATGGGTAAGTTCAGTACACTCTCATCCGGACAGGTTGCCTGGAAAATCATCAAACGCGGCCTGATCATCTTTCTCCTGGGCTACCTTATGTATTGGTTTCCATTTGTGCACCATACCACGGATGGATACGCTTTCAACCCATTTTCTGAAACCCGAGTTTTTGGCGTCCTTCAGCGTATAGGCATCTGTTATGCCCTGGCCGCACTGATGATTCACTTTCTGTCTACAAGAATGGTCATCATGCTCAGTGCCGTTTTTCTCCTGGGTTACTGGCTCCTCATGTATCTGTTAGGAGACTACACGCTCCTGGGCAATGCTGAACGGGCGATAGATCTTGCCATGCTGGGTGAAAAACACCTCTACCATGGTGAAGGCGTTGCCTTTGATCCCGAAGGGTTTTTAAGCACCTTCCCCGCAGTAGTCAATGTGATCATAGGATACTATGCCGGTGTATTCATCCGGGAAAAAGGCAATCAGTATGAAACCATTGCCCGGTTGGCATTGGCAGGCGCTGCATTGGTGGTCTCTGCCTATTTCTGGGATCTCCTCTTCCCCATCAACAAAAAGCTATGGACCAGTTCATTTGTTTTCTATACCTGCGGTATTGACCTGGTTTTACTAGCAGGCTTGATCTATCTGATTGAGATCAGGGAGAGAAAAAACTGGACCGGCTTCTTTGAGGTTTTCGGAAAGAATCCGCTGATCATCTACCTCCTTTCTGAACTGCTGGCCATTATGATGTGGTTCATCCAGGTGGGTAAAAAGCCTCTCTACATGGCCATCAATGACGAAATTTACCAAAAGATCTTGCCCGGCCCCTGGGGTTCTCTGGCCTTTGCCCTTACAGTGATGTTTGTCTGCTGGCTTGCCGGTTGGTGGATGGATAAACGCAAGTTGTATATCAGGGTGTAAATCCAGCCTGGATTTCTACTTCAAAATTTTTCTCTTCACCCGGTTTCAGGACGGTTAACCCGATGCCATTGTTAAAAGCATCAGGGGCCCCGCTGAGGTTCTCAATGGCAATGGTTTCCCTGCTGTCAGGGATATATAGCTGCAGGTAAGGATAATTCAGTTGATGCAGAAAACGCACCGTGAGTCCAGTTTCGTTATTGCGAAGTGTACACAGCGGTGATGCCCCCTGCAACAGTAAAAAACCATTGTCCAGTTTCATATCCCCTATCGCCCTTCCCTGTAAAAACTCATCCCTGACTATATATCGGCCAGTAGGTATCAGCTGGTCATTGTACTCCATCATCTGGTCTGATGCAATCTTTAACCACCATTGGTCCACTTTTCCGCCCAACCTGAAATAAGGATGCCATCCGTCTGTAATGGGTATTGCCTTTGTATTGGTAGCAGGGCTTACCAAAGTAGTCCTGATTTTCAACACCCCACCGATACTCAGGGTATACATCACGTGACATTGGTAGGGAAATGGATAACCCGGATGTGATCCATCGTAATTACACTGCAAATGGATACTGCAATGGTCTGATGAAACATTACTGTCCACAACATCAAAAGGCAGATCATACAGAATCCCGTGCAGGGCCGATCCATTCAGCAGAAACTTATCCAGCCGATACTTTTCATGCTCCCAGGTATAAGCCGCTTCATGCAATCTGCAAACAAATGGTGACAATTTTGCACTCCTGAAACCTTCCAGTACCCGACGTTCAAAATCCGATCTGTCATGGTAACCATCAACAATATTTTGATCTCCCACCCACCAAGCATTGATGATTGCACCTGCACCGGGCACCAATTCCACCTTTATCCTGGCTTGCAGATCTTCCAACTGCCATATCAGCCAGTTTGCTCCCTTTGATATTGAATTGATGCGTAACATGTTATGTTATTCAATCAACAAATTACTGCATTGTAACATTCCATTAAGAAACCGCAGGACAAATTTTGAGTCACACATATAACAACCGACACACACGCAAAACCAACACCATGTTACCCTTATTGATCATACTGACCATTGGCCTGCTGTTTGAAGGCTGGGCAGCGCATCGGAAAATCAACCGTAAGATCCGGGAGGGAAAGTCCACGTGATCCCGTGGGTTTACAATTGAATCCCTTCCAGATAAACTTCATGGATCATCCATATCTCCATTTCGCTCCAGAAATGATACGCCACGCGCCAGGCACCTGTTTTCAGGATATGCTCCTGGGCAGAAGTAAAACAGACTTCAAAACTCCCTGACACTTCGCAGTGATCCCCTTCTATCCTGCAAGAGGTCACATCAAGCCTAAGCGGTTCAATATGCGTGAACCGGCGCTTGAAGCTGTTGATCGTTTTCCTGAACTGATCAATGGTTAACGCGCGGTGGTCATTGAGTGCTACCAACTGCTCATACTGGAATACCCACTGAAGATCCCTGACGGAAAAAATCTCCTTCAGGCATTCATTGACAGCCGTCCGCGCGTTTTCATAGGGATAGTCGGGATGAAACTCATCATAAATAAAACAGGTCACCATACCGGGCATCTGGATATGTAGCATCCGGTGGCTGAACAGTTCTGTGGTAATGAACCGATATATTTCCCGGCCAGTGACATTGGGGCTGAAAACCGTCAGTTCTATGCCGCGGCCTTTCATGCACTGGGTAAGTTTACGCAGCCGCTCCGCCAGCAGTTCATCGGTAAGTTCTGCCTCCGGCGGAAACTGTGTTGGGCTTCCCAGCAGCTCATAAACTGTAACCTCTCTCGCCATCTGTTCCTGGCGCTCCACATTCATCACATACTGCAGGAATTGATGTTCTGCTTCCGGACTAAGCGGTGGTGCAGCTTCATTATGAGAAAATTCCGCGCCATGTTCCAACATCAGTTTCATCTTGATCACCTCATTTTCCACCTTCAACGCCTCGCGCTGGTTCAGGTGGCTGTATTCTTCATGCATACCCTTGGTTTGTTTCTACGAATATGCCTCAGCGTCAGGGCGATCCAATCAGTAGTTTAACTGCAAAAGGAACGTAAAATAAACGCCGGGGGAGGGGGAAAAAACAGGGCGAGGGGATAGGGGAAGGGTGTAGGGGTAGGGAATAGGAGGAGGCAGTAGGCCTGGCTTATGTCCTAACGCCTACCTACACCCTCCCCCTACACCCTCCCCCTACACCCTACCCCTATTCCCTCCCCCAACACCCCCGCCCTACACCATCACCTTACCTCAAACAACTCCTCCCACCGGGTGGTTAACCGCCGGCTCTTCATTTCCTGCCGCATTTTCCAGTTTCGCTCCAGCCCGCTGGCGGCATATTTCACCAGGTCCCCGCGCATACTGAAATTCAGGTTGTCCACCGCTTCCATCAACGCTCGCTGGTGCGGAGCCGGGGCAGCTTCAAAAAGATTCGACTGTACCTCCGCATCAGGCACCAGCATACTCAGCGTAACACCGGCCTTCAGGTATTTCTGGCCTTCGCGATATAAATCATCAACTAACGGCATTGCATAACCGATAATTTCCTGTGTGAAAGACGTAGCCCTGGGCAGCATCATATACCGGTGGTCTGCGCGGGGATCATAATGGTATTGCTCCCCGGCCTTGCCATTGGTGACCACAAAGACATCCAGGTACCTGGCGGAAAAACCCTGCCGGCGCAGTTTCTCCGCCGCCCGGGAAACAAAGGTTGCAACCGCCTCGCGCAGCTCCTCTTTTTTGTATACCGCTTTCCCGAACATGCGGGTGGTGGAGATCATCTTCTTCTGCTCCAGCGGATCCTTCATGGGAAAGGAGGGTTTACCATTCAGTTCACGGATCATGCGTACACCCACCACGCCGCCAAGGTTTTTCCGGGCCCAGTCTTCGGGCATCTGCATCAGCTGCGATGCCGTGGTGATGCCGTAACAGTTTTTGAGTTTGTCTGCATACCGTCGGCCAATGCCCCATAGTTCCGCCACGTCATATTGATCCAGCACTTCCCGGATCTCATCGTCCTTGTCCAGCACCCTTACACACTGCGAGAAAAGCTTGTCTTTCTTGGCGAGGCGGTTGGCCACCTTGGCCAGCACTTTGGTGGGCGCTACGCCCACGGAAACCTGTATGCCCGTCCAGGTTTCCACGGTCTGACGCAGTTGTGCAGCGAAGAGGCGGAAGCTGGAAGGCGGAAGGCCGGAGAGATCCAGGAAAGCTTCGTCCACGGAATACACTTCCACGGCTGAGGGCGGCAACACCGTACGCAAAGTGTCCATCACGCGCATGCTCAGGTCCCCATATAAATTATAGTTCGATGAAAACACAGCCACACCATGTTGAAGAATGGCATCGCGCTGCTGGTAGTAGGGCCCGGCCATGCTGAGACCCAGGGCCTTGGCTTCATCACTGCGGGCAATGATACATCCGTCATTATTGCTCAGTACCACCACCGGCTTCTGCCGGAGATCAGGCCTGAACAATCTTTCACAGGAACAATAAAAACTATTGCAATCCACTATGGCTACCATCACAAGGTTGTTTGGGTTCAAACTGCATGGATCACATAAGTGACCACGCCCCATACGGCAAACTCCGCATAGGGGTCTACATCAATGGGGGATAGTTTTGCGGTATCAGGGATCAGCCTGACTTTATTAAACCCTTTTTCAAAACGGCGGATCAGCATCTCGCCATTAAGGGTGGCGATGATCACCTTTCCGCTCGCGGCTTTAATACTGCGGTCCACAATCACGATGTCCCCGTCATGGATCCCCGCACCAATCATCGCATCTCCCCTTACACGCATAAAGAACGTGGCCGGCTTGTTGCGGACCAGCTGCTCATTCAGGTCTATCCCCCTTTCTGCATAATCATCCGCAGCAGCACCAAAACCAGTGGCATTGGCGGTGCGAACCTCCTGTTGGCGGAACTGCTTACTACCCTTATAAGCCGCCCCGTAAAATACTTCCCCATCCATAAAATATATTTTGAAATACTAAATTATTTAGTAAATTTATGCTAAAGAAATGATCAGGGAAAAATATTTCAGGCATGGAGAAAATAACAACAGGAAAGGCAGTATCGCCGGTTTCTTTCGTTCAGGAAAGCAAACCGCAGTACCGGCTCGTCATCCCCGCAGATGAACCGGTCAGCAGGCAGGTAAAGCAATTAAGGAAACAATGGGAAAAAGATTTCGGGCACCGGGCCAGTTCGGAAAAGCCGCCCAGCATCACGCTGGCAACTTTTACTGCCCGGGAAGAAATGGAAGAAACACTCATGCGCTGGATCCGCAGGGTTTGCCAGCAGCAGCAGGTTTTTCCTGTGGTCCTAAATAATTTCAGTGCCATTCCCCCGCAGATCCTCTACATCCGTGTACAGGACGCAGGGCCGTTTACACGGCTGGCAGTTTTATTAAGGTCGATGGCAGATTTTATCCAGGATGGAAAATTTTTTGACAAGCCTTTTATCAAACTCGGGGATGTGCCGGAAGGTGTAGCCGCTGAAACGGTGATGCAGTACACGCACCAGATTTTCCATGCGGCATTCATGGCCCGCCAGATCATCCTTTTCAGAAAAGTTGATGATCAGTGGCAGGTGGTAAGTCAGTTCCCTTTTCGTCTTGCCGATGCATAAATAACAACTTGTCCATTCAAAAAATTCTGAAAAATGTATTTAACAGGATACCAATTGCAGGAATATAAGCTGGTGCTGCCGCTTCCGGAAGCCATGGAACAGCGCATCCACCAGGTCAGGAAAGAGTTTGGCCAGCATTACCAGTACAAAGCGGATCCGGGGCGGCCCCACCTTACCCTGGTGATGTTTTCACAGATGGAAATGGCCGAAGATCGTATTATCCAAAAACTGAGAACCATAGGAATGGGAGAATCGCCCTTCCTCATTGAGTTGCAGGACTATAATGCATTCCCCTCACATACCATCTTTATACAGGTGGCCACAAAGAACCGGGTAAAGGCACTGGTGAAGTCTGTAAAAGAGATACAGCGGCTGTTAAAAACCGATGCAGACCACAAGCCCTATTTTCTGCAGGAGCCAATGATCTCCATAGCCAGAAAACTCAAACCCTGGCAATTTGAAAAAGGATGGCTGGAATTCTCCCATCGGAAATTCTCCGGCAGGTTTGTTGCCGATGGCATGCTGTTGCTAAAACGAAAAGATGCCACCCGGCCCTGGCAGATCGTTCAGCGCTTTGAGTTCCAGTCGCTACCGGTCCAAACGCGTCAGCCATCCCTTTTCATGGATATCCCTATTGGAAAAACAGCCTGATGTCTGCCACACCACAAAACCAGGAGCCCATCAAAGGAAGGGGTGCACAGTTCAACACTAAGAACAGGTTCCATAAAGACCAATGGGTCAGGGAACATGTGGAAGGAATCGATGAGTGGACTGTATCACAGGACACTACACAGTATATTGAACAGGAATCGCGGTCGCTGGTGAATAAAGTGGATAGCCCGGACGTAGGTATGTTTTACTCCATGAATCCCTATGCCGGCTGTGAGCATGGCTGCGTATATTGTTATGCCCGCAATGCCCATGAATACCTGGGTTACAGTGCCGGACTGGATTTTGAACAGAAGATCATCGTCAAAAAAAATGCACCCCAGCTATTGCGGAAATTCCTGATGCGCCCGGATTGGGAGTGCAAGCCCATTTCCATCAGTGGCAACACAGATTGTTACCAACCAGCAGAACAGAAATTCCGCCTCACCAGAAAACTCCTGGAAGTTTGCCTGGAGTTTAACCAGCCCGTTGGAATGATCACCAAAAACGCAGGCATGTTGAGGGATAAAGATATCATCGCCCAACTGGCGTCCAAAAACCTGATCTCCGTCCTCGTCAGTATCACTTCCATGGATGAAAGCCTGCGCCAGAAATTAGAGCCGAGGACCACTACAACAAAACAAAGGATGCGACTGATCAGTGAAATGAGTGCCCTGGGCGTGCGGACAGGTGTCATGTTAGGACCAATGATTCCGGGACTTAATGACCATGACATGCAGAAGATCCTGAAACAAGCTTCTGACAACGGCGCAAAGTTTTCCGCTTACACTTTCATCCGGCTCAATGGCGCTGTCAAAGATATTTTTCATCAGTGGTTGTATCAGGCATATCCTGACAGGGCGGATAAAGTGTGGCATATGATTGAAGAAAGCCATGGAGGTAAGGTAAATGACAGTAGGTTTGGGGTCAGGATGCGGGGAGAGGGTCAATATGCAGAGATCATTCGCCAACAGTATAAAAAATACAGTGAGAAATATGGCCTCACCGCCGCCAGATGGGAGCTGGATACCTCACTGTTTAAAAGACCGGGAACCCAGTTGTCCATATTTTAAATCACCATAAAAGCATATGAGCAACCAACCAATATTTCCAAACTGGCTGCGCATCGCGGCATTTATTTTTGCGATACTCGCCTGTATAGTAACATCAACCCTTATTTTTTCCCCGGCCTCCGCATTGCAACAGGTAGACCTGCAGGCAAGAGGGGTAGACTATCTCATCAGCATGTGGGCAGCAAGGCAGTTTGCCATGGGATGTATCTTCTTCATAGGCGCCTGGAGAAAATCATATACCATCATTACCACTGCATTTACTTTTTTCCTGATCATGAATGTGGGCGATGCAATGATAGGTATACGGCAGCATGATAAAGGGCTGATCATCGGCGCAGCAGTTATGTGCGTAATTTCGGCCTTTATCCTTTATGTGACCTGGACCAGAAACAGTCAGCGTACCAATGCAGGCAAGTCCTCGTATTGAAAAGGATGGGTGGGGTCACCAGATGTCCTGAATCCTTTCTCGATGGTATATGCTTCCATTTGCTCTGAAGGGAAAGGAGAGGTCACTATTTCCGTAATACGCTCTTCGGTAAGGCCATCCATGATCCACTCCCGGGCAAGATCATCAGTGAGGATACAAGGCATGCGTTTCTTCACATTATGCACCTGGGCCATGAGTTCATTGGCCCTGGTGGTAACAATGGAAAAACTATCCACGGTTTCACCCGTCTCCTGGTCTGTCCACGGCTGCCAGATTCCCGCCATGAAAAAATACTCCCGGTCTTTCAGTTGCACATAATATGGATACGCCTGGTCTTTCTTAGCACCCGGCGGGGTAAAATGACGCCATTCATAAAAACCGGACGACAACACCAGGCATCGCCGCTTGAGTGCAGCATTGCGATAGGTAGGTTTTTTCAACATCTCCTCTCCTACGGCATTCAAAGTATTCTTTGGTGGGTCCTTCTTTCCTGTCTTAGGATTAAGGCCCCCTTTTCGGAAAAACTCCAGCTCCCGGAAGGTTTTGAAATAGAATGGAATCAATTCCCAGTGCATCATCACCAACTCCGCTCCCTGCCCTCCATTCACCGGTCTTATCACCGGCCAGTCGCCAAAATCAAACCCGCTAACCATGGGCCGCATCATTGCCAGGGTGTAATCCTGCAAACTGATCTCCAGCTCCTTGAGCTTGATATGATCAGCGCGACTAACCTTAATACCATTGAAAAAACACATAAGCTAAACCATTTCACTACTTCACCACTTCACTACTTCACCACTTCACCACTTCACCACTTCACCACTTCACTACATACTCCTCCTATACTGCCCCCCCACTTCATACAACGCATGCGTGATCTCCCCCAAGGTGCAGGACTTCACCGTTTCCATCAGCTCGGCAAAAACATTGCCGTTACTTACCGCCACCTGCTGCAGCTTCTTCAATGCAGCTGCAGACACGGCTGCATTGCGTGCCTTGAACTCCAGCAAATTCCGGATCTGCTGTTCTTTCTCTTCCGTAGTGCTCCTGATCACTTCTCCGGGAATAGTAGTGGGTGATCCTTTTTTATTGAGGAAGGTATTTACCCCTATGATTGGCAACTCCCCGGAATGTTTCAGGCTTTCATAATGCAGGCTTTCCTCCTGGATCTTGTTCCGCTGGTACATCCTTTCCATAGCACCCAATACACCGCCCCTTTCCGTGATACGGTCAAATTCCTGCATCACCGCTTCTTCCACCAGGTCAGTCAACTCTTCTATCAGGAATGAACCCTGGTTGGGGTTTTCATTCTTCGCTGTCCCCAACTCCCGGTTAATGATCAGCTGGATGGCCATGGCCCTTCTTACACTTTCTTCTGTAGGTGTAGTGATGGCTTCATCATACGCATTCGTATGCAGAGAATTGCAATTATCATAGATGGCATACAGTGCCTGCAACGTAGTACGGATATCATTGAAATCAATCTCCTGAGCATGGAGGCTCCTGCCGGAAGTCTGGATATGATACTTCAGCATCTGGCTGCGCTTATTGGCCTTATACTTATGCTTCATCGCTTTGGCCCAGATGCGGCGCGCAACACGCCCAATCACGCTATATTCCGGATCCATTCCGTTGCTGAAAAAGAAACTCAGGTTGGGTGCAAAATCATCGATATTCATTCCCCTGCTGAGGTAGTACTCCACATAGGTAAATCCGTTAGACAGGGTGAAGGCCAGCTGTGTAATAGGATTAGCTCCGGCTTCAGCTATATGGTAGCCGGAGATGGACACACTATAAAAATTACGTACCTGCTGGTCAATGAAATAAGCCTGCACATCGCCCATCATTTTCAATGCAAACTCCGTACTGAAAATACAGGTGTTCTGTGCCTGGTCCTCTTTCAGGATATCTGCCTGTACAGTCCCCCTTGCATTGGACAGGGCTTCCGCCCTGATCCGCAGGTATACATCATGCGGCAACACCTGCTCACCCGTGACACCCAGCAGCGCAAGGCCCAGGCCACTATTCCCCTGGGGCAATTCACCCTGGTATACCGGTTGCGGGCGGTTTCCGTAGATCTCCCTCACCTTTGCACGAACCTCACCCCAGAGATTATTAGTGTCAATATATTTCTCACATTGCTGGTCAATGGCCGCATTCATGAAGAAGGCAAGGATGATGGGGGCCGGACCATTGATGGTCATGCTCACACTGGTGCGGGGATCGCAAAGGTCAAAGCCACTGTACAATTTCTTGGCATCATCAACGGTGGCAATGCTCACACCGCTATTGCCCACCTTCCCGTAGATATCCGGCCGATGATCCGGATCCTCACCATACAGGGTCACAGAATCAAAAGCAGTGGACAACCGCTTCGCAGGCTGGTCCAGTGCCACGTAATGGAATCGCTTGTTGGTTCTTTCTGGTCCGCCTTCGCCGGCAAACATACGCGTGGGATCTTCGCCTTCCCGTTTCAAGGGAAACACCCCCGCTGTGAAAGGAAATTGTCCGGGTGCGTTTTCCTGCAATTCCCAAAGCAGAATATCTCCCCAGTCCTTATACCTGGGCAGCAGCACTTTAGGAATCCTTGTACCGGATAAGGTGGTGCTGAACATGGGCTGGCGGATCACTTTATCGCGCACTTTATATTCAAAATGGTCCTGGGCATAGGCTTCCTGTTTTGCCTTCCACCCTTCCAGTAATTTCCTGTTCACTGCCAGCAGTTGCTCATTCAAGCCATCGATCTTCAGCTGTAATTCCACCTTCAGACTTCCGCCTTCCACCAGTTCCAGTGCCCCGGTTAGTTGGTACAGGGACGAAGCTATTGCGGCCTGTTCCCGTGCATCTTTGTTGTATTGCCTTACAGCATCCGCAATCTCACTGAGATACCGCGCCCTGGAGGGAGGGATGATCAGTGATTTCGATGAGGTGTTGCTGGTGGGCGGATGGAGTTCTTCCATCAGTACCACACCCGTTTTAGCCTGGATGGTGTGCATCAGGTGCGCAAAAAGGTTGTTAATACCGGGATCATTGAACTGCGAAGCAATGGTTCCCATTACGGGCAATTCATCGTCCTTAGCCGTCCACAAGCTGTGATTCCTTTTATATTGCTTGCGCACATCAGCCAAAGCATCCAGTGCGCCTGCTTTGTCAAATTTGTTGATGGCGATGAGATCCGCATAGTCCAGCATATTGATCTTCTCCAACTGGGACGCAGCGCCGTATTCCGGTGTCATCACGTAGAGAGACACATCACTATAATCCAGGATGGACGCATCACTCTGTCCTACCCCGGCACTCTCTAAAATGATCAGGTCAAACTTTTCTGCTTTGCAGATATCGATGGCTTCCTGTACATGTGAACTCAGCGCACGATCGCTTTCCCTTGTGGCCAGGCTTCGCATGTATGCCCTTGGATGGTGAATGGCATTCATGCGGATCCGGTCTCCCAGCAGGGCACCGCCGGTTTTCTTCTTGGAAGGATCTACAGAAATTACGGCGATGGTTTTGTCCTGGGTATTCTGTAAAAATCTCCGCACCAATTCATCAGTCACGGAAGATTTACCTGCGCCACCCGTGCCCGTGATACCCAGTACGGGAATCAGGGTTGAGGGGGAGGGAAGAGGGGTAGACAGGCCGTTCTCTGCATTGGTGATACGGCGTGCAATGCGCCGGATATCTTTTACCTCCGGAAAGGTCATGGGGACTGGATATTCTCCTGATCCGTTGAGGGAAACGTCACATCGTTTTAAGACGTCTTCTATCATTCCTTCGAGGCCTAATTGCCGACCGTCATCCGGTGAATAGATCTTGGTGATGCCGTAAGCATGCAGTTCTTCAATCTCAGATGGAAGGATGGTTCCACCCCCACCGCCGAAGATCCTGATATGCCCGCAACCATTCTGCTCCAGGAGATCTTTCATGTATTTGAAGAACTCCACGTGACCGCCCTGGTAAGAGGTAATAGCGATACCCTGCACGTCTTCTTCCATGGCACATTCCACGATCTCAGCTACGGAGCGGTTATGGCCGAGGTGAATGATTTCTGCACCCTTGCTTTGCATGATGCGCCGCATGATATTGATAGCGGCATCGTGACCGTCAAAAAGACTGGCGGCAGTCACGATCCTGATCTTATTGGAAGGAGTATATGGCATATACAAAGTTAACAATTGGTAGTTAACAATTGGCAATTGGCACTAGTTACTAAAGTTTAATAACTAGTGCCAATTGTCAATTGCGAATTGTCATTTGTCAATTGTTAAACCGGTGGGGTCCACAACAACTCCAAAGCTGACATATCCGCCTCGTACATAATAGTCTTTACTGGGTGAACAGAAAGATCCCTGGATTTCAAATCTTAGTCCGGGAATGGAAGCGGGTCCGATGCGTAAAATTGCATATGGTTCCAGAACTGCCATTTGACTGAGACCACTAAGCTTATACGCTTGCATTTCGGCGGGAGTATAGCTGGTAGTTATATGGCTGAAATGTGTCCATCCCAGGCGAAAGCCCATGCCAAACGCTACCGGACCACTGCCCGTATACAGTCCCGGTTGAAGAAAATACCTGAAATTGCGATTGGCATAGTTGCGGGTAAGGCCGAGGGAATCAAAAGTACCTGCATCAACAAATTGATTGCGGGTTTGACCCACGCCTGCATCCAGGTGAAAAAAACTATGGCTGTGCCTGTCTAAAGGCAGAAAAAAAGAACCACCCAATTCCCATCCGCTCCTTTTATACTGTACATCAGAAACCAGTGGCGTGATGTTGCCGGCCTGGATCCTGTCTTTCTCCTTTCTGGAATAATAACTGGCAGCCACTGCAAATTTCCCGGTTATAGCATAGGCACCCTGTACATCAAATCCCTTGTTGTAGTTGGATTGTTCGTCCCCCAAGCCCCTGCTGGGGCCAGTCACTAATGCGGCGGATAAACGTGATTGTCCTTTTTTGTAAAAGAAATGCACGTTGCGCATGTTCTGATTGTATACATACCTCGGCTGGTTACAGGCGGTGAGAAGAAACACCAGGATGCAAAGAGGCAGGAAAGTTCTTTCCATGACACAATTCTACGGCTTTCTGTAACTTGTAGTAAGTAGTTTTTATGAAGAAAATCATTTTGCTGATCAGTGGCCTATGGGCATCTACCCTGCTTTATGCCCAGCCAACACCAGACGAGATCTATGGCAACCTTTTTGTGGACGTGCAGATGCAGCGGGTATTTCCTGACGGAAAGACCTTTGTAGACTGCGTGCCCAAACGGGACCCCAGGTCCATTGTAGCTGATTATAAAAAAGCAAAGGCAACACCGGGTTTCTCACTGGTGAATTTTGTAAAGGAAAACTTTGATCTGCCGGTTGTTCCACAGCTCAACTATGTTCAACAGGAGAAAGATATCAAGGTTCACATCCGGAACTTATGGAGTGTGCTGAAAAGGGAGCCTGATGTGAAGAAAGAAGGCAGTTCCCTCTTGCCCCTGCCGCATCCTTATATTGTGCCTGGCGGAAGATTTCGAGAGGTGTACTACTGGGATTCATACTTCACTATGTTGGGCCTGAGAGAAAGTGGTGAACTGGAAACCATTCACCAGATCCTTAAAAACTTCGCCTATCTCATCCAGACCTACGGGCATATTCCCAACGGGAATCGAAGTTATTATCTCACCCGTTCTCAGCCGCCATTCTTTGCTATGATGGTGCAGCTCCTGGCTGATGTAAAAGGCAAAGAAGTGTATACTGAGTTCTTACCCGCCATGGAAAAAGAGTACCAGTTTTGGATGGAAGGCGCTGAAAAGCTTAAACCCGGCACTGCAGGCAAGCGTGTAGTAAAACTGGATGATGGAACGGTGATGAACAGGTATTGGGATGATGCAGTGGTTCCCCGCCAGGAAAGCTACCGGGAAGATGTGGAAACAGCCGAGAAGGCCGTGAATGCGATGCTGGCATCCGCTGGTTTTAAGAATGCAAACCAGGCTGAAAAGGCATCCCAGGCCAAACGGATAGAGATCTACCAACATTTGCGGGCAGGCGCCGCCAGTGGCTGGGATTTTTCCTCCCGGTGGTTCCGAGATCCCCAGGATATTTCCACCATCGAAACAGCCTATTACATTCCGGTGGATCTCAACAGCCTTTTGTTTGAAACGGAAAATATCATCCGGCTGGCCTATGTACAAAAGCCTGCCAAGACTCCAACAGAAATAGCAGACAAAAGCGCTATGGCGGCTAAATATGAATCCCTGGCAAAGGCCAGGAAAAAAGCCATCGAGCAATACTGCTGGAATAACAACAAAGGGATGTATGCAGATTACCAATTCATCAACAAAAAGATTTCCGATGCAGTTACGCTGGCAGGCATGTATCCCCTATTCCTAAAGATCAGCGATAAACAACGGGCGGGCATCCAGGTAGAAACTGCAAAAAAGGAATTGTTGAAAGACGGTGGATTTGCCACCACTGCGCAAAACACAAAACAACAATGGGATGCGCCCAATGGCTGGGCACCCCTGCAATGGGTAGCCATCAGGGCATTGCAGAACTACTATTTCCATGATGAAGCCAAGTTGGCGGCTTCCCGCTGGCTCACACTCAACAAAGATGTATACGGGAGAACGGGTAAACTGATGGAAAAGTATAATGTCTTCAATACCCAGCTGGATGCAGGCGGTGGAGAATATCCTTCACAGGATGGTTTTGGCTGGACAAACGGCGTATTTCTTGCTTTAAGTCAATGGATTGAACAACAATAAATTCATCAATCGAATTAATCGGTTCATTCGTCGACGATATCGTTCCAAATATCTAAATGACTCTGTAACAATGAAAAATGCGTTGCATCTTTGTACTGTCAACGCAACGATATCTACTGGAAACCGAAAGTCCTGAATCCTGAAGAAACCAAATCCCGATCCTACGCAAAAGCCAAAGTCCTGAAGAACCAACCGTATCCAATCCTCTGAAAGCTGAACGTCCATCCATCCGGAAATCCCAAACCGTACGATCCAATCCTGTAAAAGCCGAGGTCCAAACTATCCGCAAAGATCCAAGCATCCATTGAAGCCACTGAAATCCAATCTATTGAAGGCCAGTTAAAATTCGTTAGCCCCATTGAAGACCGCAAGAATACAAATTGCACACGCAGGCTAACATATTAAAAAAGGTCCCTCCGGGGACCTTTTTTTGCATTTGGCAAGGAGTTGTATTTACCGATTTATCGAAGAAAGCAGTTCGTTCATCGACGGATGGATGCCAGTTGTCTAAATCATCTGAAAACGAGCGAATTACTTACCATCTTTGTATTGTCAATGCATGACAACAACGATCCGATCCTTAGAAAGATAACCCTTAATAATCCATCCCATCCGATACCTGGAATCCAACCTTTGAAAAGCAAACAGAATCCTGACCCTTGAGAAACTTATCCCGATCCTGAGAAAAGACCTCCAACCCTTGAAAAAACCTAATCCAACCTTTGAGAAATCCCCGTTAGCCGCCCTATGTAAACCCTGAAAGAACAAAAACGCATAGGCTAACAATATTAAAAAACCATCTCTTGCAAGAGATGGTTTTTTTAGTTCGCAGGCCTGCATTATAGTTTGAAAGCGAGGGTGCAGTACAGGTTTCTCCCATCGGAGGGCCAAATACCCGGGTCTGGATAAAATGTTGGCCGCTTGGTAAAATACTGTTCATTGGTCAGGTTATTTATGCCCATCTTCAGTTTCACCTGCGGATGGAGTTGGGCCGTAAGGTCCAGATCCCAGAGCCCATAGGCGGGCACCATTCCCCTGGAACCATTGGAAACGGGTGTCACCGTATTGAGGGGATCAGAAAAACTTTCACTCACATAACTATATTGGATGGAAAGGCTGATGGCGTTGTACCCTAACCTGAGTCCATTTCTAGAAGTGAGTACCGGTGCAGATTCCAGGCGGTTACCAGAGACATCATAGTTCTTTCCGGCACTGGCAAAAACGGCCTGGGTGTACCTGGCATTCATCCATGCGGTTGAGGTGAACAGATTGAAAGAAAAACTTCTCGCTTTTCTGATGACAGCCCATTCCAGGAATATTTCTACGCCATCTGTTGCTGAGTTTCCAACATTAGTTCGATAATTATAACTCTGCCCTGCTGCGTCTTCCATGATCATAGCCCCCATACGATGGTTATAACGCAAGTGAAAATAAGACAGGTCATAGTTCAGCCTGTCCCTCCATCTGCCGCTCATGCCTATTTCCGCATTATATCCTCTGGCATCCTTCAGGTCTGGATTCACTACTTCAATGGGGCTGGCGGGAATCACGTCCTTGAAGATAACAGGCCGATATGCCTGGCTGATGCCGCCATAGATTTTGCAGATCTTACCAAACCGATACTGCGCATTCACGCCAAACAAAGGAAACTGGTGACGGATGGTAAGGGGAATTTTTGCAGAATCATAATATCCGATCTCACCGCGCATATCTGTGGCTCCGTATTCCCACCTGAATCCGGGAGAAATGGATAGGCTGCTGTTGAAATAAATGATGTTCTCAGCAAAGACCGCCATATTCTCTGTGAAGAAATGAAGATCACGGCCCCAGATAGGGTTAGTCAGCGTCAGGTCATAGTCTGACCCTGTGGTTCCTTTTCCCTGCTGCCTCCTGTGCAGGTCATTGTGCATAAACTGAACACCACCTGCCATGACGGCTTGCAAACCACCAACCGTATATCCATGCCTGATCCGTGCCTCTGCCGTCTTGCTATTGAATCTGTCAATATCTACCTGCCTGTTTTTGTACTGCCCCGTTGCCGGATTAACCGTGTCTTTGGCATCGGCAAAACCAATGAACTGAACACTGTTGCGTGTACCAAAAATTCCAGAAACAGTGAACTGCGCAAAAGTTCTGTTGCTGATCTTCCATTCTGCACTTAATGAGGGAACATAGATATCCGGACTGTACCAATTCCGGCTTCGGGTAGACATCCGTGGATCAGCATGGAACATGCTGTCTGTTAACGGGCCTGGCAATTGGTATATATATTTTGAATGTCCTAACTCGGCTTTCAGCAACAATGTAGGCGTCAAAGCGTATGCAAGTGACAAAAACTGGGCGTCCGCATCAGAACTGGAGTTGTCTCTGTAGCCATCTGCCTTTCTTTTGCTGAAGTAACCGTAATAACTGAGTTTGCCCAGTTTGCCTCCTGCGGCGTTATAGGTACTGAGGAGGCCAAAAGAACCTACTGTATTGATGCTTTCAAAGGCAAAAGGCCGGGTGGTATCTGCTTTCTTACTTATGTAATTTAGCATGCCGCCAAACTGCGCACCATATTGCAGGGAAGCTGTGCCCCTGACCAGTTCCACGGACTGAACAGATTCCATCGGTGGGTTGAAATGGCTCGCGGGATAACCATACATATCGGAGTTGGTGAGCACGCCGTTGTATCGGATATTGTATTCCCAGCTTCGATGGGCATCAAGGCTTCGGGTGGCTATATTCACCTGGTTGCCTGAACCATCCATATCATATACAAAAACACCGGGTACTTTCGCAAAAATCTGTCGGCCCGTCTTTAAGGTGATATTGGCATCCATTTGTTGTACAGCAATCACCTCTGTTTTTTTACCTCCCATGATATAGGCTCCCACAACATCCGGCAGACGTTGCATGGATCCCAGGGGATCCGCCTTGGCTTTGAGTTCAACAACCGCCATGCTTCCATCCTGCGGTTTCATCTTTACATGAATATCCTCAGCAGATCCTGTTGTGTTCAAGGTGAGGTACTGGGTATAAAAACCGGTAAAGCTGATTTCCAGGGTTACATTTCCGCCAACGGGCCTGCGGAGCATGAACCTGCCATCCTTATTGGTAACGGTCCCTTTTCCGGATCCACTGATTACAACAGATGCACCGGCCAGTCCCCTTCCACTGCTGTCAGTCACAAATCCTTTTACTGTTTTGGTGTCCTGTGCAGCAAGACAACCATACCAGACCACTGCCATGACCAGTATGATTGCCTTTGCAACAGGAAAAAGTTTATTCCGCTCCATCTGTTTTTGCTCGTTGTACGGCGTATCCACCCACATTATTGCCCACCGTAAGGCCCACTTCACAATCACTTCTGTAGTGCAATGCGCCTAACATCCTTGAAACAGAGGCTTCCTTAGCCATATCCGCATAGGCCTGAGCCCTGGATGGAATGATATGCCCCAGAATGGTTGCTGCAGCACCACTAAATGTTGAGTGGCCGGAAATATAGGCAGGGAAATTAGGGATACCTGTTGTACTCTTGATTTTGGGATCCAGTTGTGACGGTCTGGGATTGAAATAATAGTATTTAGTATCCCAGCACACAATGGCCGCATCCATTAAGGCAATATTCAATAGTGCCATGTTCCTTGCCCATCGTACTTCACTGAAATTCTGCTTCACGAAATCATCCGCTGCTATGGCGTTCCAGTGTCCCGGAGGTGTATAGGTTCCAACGCCATCTGCCCAAAAATGCACAATGGCCATATCTTCCCTGCTTGCTTTATTGATCATGTCATATATCTCTACCGTTTCATCACGCATTTTGGGGCTGGCTGTCAATGGTGGTGGTCCGGGACGAAGGGATACCAATGTTGCTGAATCCAGCAACAGCGAACGCACCTTACCAAACAGGGGCAACATAGGAGGCCTGGCTGGCACTTCAAGGCTATACCATGGAATTTCACCTTTAGCTATGGCATCGGTTTCAAATTGCTTCCATATGGCAGGCGTTCCCGCAGCCGCACCGGCACGGTCTGTACGCGCCCTGCCAATAAATTTCCTGGCCACTGCCGTGCCCAACAATTCACCTGCTTCAATATCACTCCTCACGTTAGCACCTGTGAGCAGGCGTGCTTTCTTGTGTTCAGCGGCTCGCTGGCGAATGTAGTCCTGATCCCCCGGGAAAAGTACTGACAGCATTTCCACTGCGGCACCGGATACCAATCCATCTTCTGATGGATAAGCGGGCAGATTGTTCTTGGCAACGGTCACTTTCAACGTGGTATCCACCACATATGGTGCTACCCGCTTATACTGATCCTTATAATAATACCCCGCCACCAGAGCATCATATTGTGCTGTAGATGCATAGGCGTAAGCACGAGCCGCATAGGGTGGATTCGCAAAAGGAAAAAGTGGATAGGCCAGGGGGTTGTTAGCATCAGGGAACGGATAAGTCCCGTCAGGATTCTGGTAGGGCGCGAGATTATGTTTGGCCACCAGTTCCCGCATGATTTCATTCCAGCGCAATACAGCACCTGCACTCCAGTATTCCACCAGTTTCTTGTCTGCATCCGTCATGTTTGCCTGCATCGCCTTTACTTCATTGATCTGTATCCTGTAATCCGGAGAAGACGTGGCAATAGGGGCAGCCAGGCTAAACTCTGCCGGCCCTGTGAGCAGAACAGGCTTCCAGGTTCCTGCATTTGCATCCAGTGCTGAAGGCGCAAGGGAAGGGAGATCATCCGTCCTGTTCTGGATATCTTTTGAACAGGAAGCGATCACCAATAATGCCATCACACCTGTTGCATATAGGGATTGTGTAATTTTTTTCATTGTTGTGTTTTTAAAATCAGGATTTCGATTTGTGTTTAGTCACATAAAATGCATAGAATATGCCTCCGCTGAATGCGGAAGACTGACCCACATTCCTGCCTGCAATGGTAAAGTTAGCCTGGCCAACAAATGCCAGGTTGGTGTATGATTTCAGGGTATACTTGGCAAACACACCCGCAGAGGTTGCATTCATCCTGTTGGACGGAAATGGCATATTGTTTCTTGTGATGTCAAATCCACCCAGTGTGGTCATATTTGTAAGAATGGCTTCCGTAATTAAATATCGTCCACGATAGCCTGCCCTTAACTGGAATTGTGCCTGATCAGGCATCTTCACTTCATTGGTGAGCCTGAGTTGTGTATCATAGTAACTATTCCTGTCAATGGTTACGTTACTTCTTCGCACATATGCCGCAGAACCAGTAACGGTAATCCTGTTGATATTATAGTCTACCATTCCCCTTAGGGTCAGGTTGGTAGATCCCAGTCCCACTGACAAAGGCAGATAATCTATCACGTAATTTGATAAGGGTGTTGAAATTCCACCCAATGCATATGCTGCAAATTTTCCCTTGCCCAATTGGGTATTCACTGCCCGCCATTTCACAAAAGCCGACAAATCCTGGATGCCACTCTGGCCCGAAAGGGTTCCGGCTGATGCTTTTGTCCACACATATGGCGCAGCCACCATAACATTCAGGTTATTGGTGATGCCATAATTTGCACCCACCATCACTGACTGTGTGGTTACGGTGCCAAGATTGAGGTTATCTCTTTTCAATGTGCCTTCCCAGTAGTTTTTCCAGGATGAATGCGTATACATCGGACCAATGCATAACTGATTTTTATTCATCATGATGGCATCCCATTCTGTTTGCGCCCACGTTGTTCCAAACGTTGCACACAAGAACGTTACCATCATGCATTTCTTGAATGTCATGACGTTTGAGTTTGTTTTAAGTTGATTGACTTTCTTACTTCCGCATTTTTATGCGGCTCACCACCAGTTCACCCACTTTTGTTCCCAGCACATTTCCTTCATCCAGATCAAAGCGATAGTGAATACCGCCATACAATCGGGAAATACTGGCCTCCAGTGCAGCCTCTTTGAAGCTTTTGATTTCCCGGTTGGCGATACCAAATTCTTTCAGGGAGGTGTCAGTGAAAGACTGTTTACCAAAATAGGAAGTCATTACCTCTGCGGCTGCATTGGAAATGGTTGAATGGCCACTCACATAAGAAGGGAATGGTGGCGTTTGGATATAAGGCTGCCAGTCTGGATCAACGAGCTGGTTGATCACTGTCTCTGGCCTGATGTAGTTGCTTTTGTATTTTTCATCCCAGCTTGCAATGAATCCATCAAAAAGTGCAATGGATGTTTGTGCGTAGGCCGCAATCACCGTGTGCAGATCTGCACCCGCTTTCTGTGCGCCTATACCCACAATGTTCATCCAGTGCCCCGCAGGTGAAAACTTCTTAGTGGCAAACATCACATGCCCTGTAACGTTCATCTTGAATGGATTGTCATCCCAGAAATCCGCGATGTGCTTTTGCTCCTCTGAAAGACTGTCGCCCACAAGCTTCACCTCCATGAGTGCTTTGAAGTATTCGCTGTTTTTGTTTTTAACATCAAAAACGGGAGGCCTTTTGCAGGTGATCGCTGCAGCGGAGTCCAGCACCATGGGCCTGATCTCCATCCAATGAGGCTCAACTGCCGTTGCGTACATGGGTGGTGTAGGTACCCATCTGCCGGGAACATCATTCACTTCGTAGCGTGAGGCACCACGGGTATTACTGTAATGGTCACCCTTACTCCAAGCGATGATGGCGGAAACGATGGTGTCTGCAAATAAGCGGGTATTCTTAAGCATCTCTCCTGAAATGCCCATACTGTCTGCTTCATGAATCAGTTTGTCATAGTGGGTCATCATACTGCCTTCCGGGAAGGTAACAGCATTGCCCACCTTCACAAATGCCAATAGCGCTGCCAGGTTATAATCAATAGCTGTGCCTTCCGGAAGCCTGGGCATAGCGGGCATATGGCGGATCTGGCCGGCGAGAGACTGCCATTTCCCGTCTCCAGCTACCATACACTCGTATGCTGCGATATTTGCATACACATAATTTCTCGCAGCTACCATGGGCGCAAAATTGTTCTCCAGCACAATATTGTTCAGTTCCTTTACTGTTTTACAGTAGGTAACCGGATTGCTGGTGAACGTGGTATAATTGGTAGAACCTGAATTGCAGGCTACTGCTGCTATCAGTGACAAAAACAATAACTTCTTCATGTAATCCTTTCAATAATGGGCAGAACCCAACGTAAACGGATTCCCGTTTCCGATGATATCAATGCTAAAGCATCGAGGGATAAAAAATACACTGCCAATTATGCGCGGGGTGGCTGGAAAGGCTGCTCTACGAAAACGGACAAAGGGATAGTGCTGTGTGTCACTATGAACCCGCTTCCTTCTACCTGAGGACACGAGATGGCGATCTCGTTTTGTACTACCTGGTATTCAGAAGTGATTGATTTGATCAGTTGTGGTTTTGCAGGCTGGGGAACATTTTTCTGGTCTGCAGAAATATCATTCACCAGGGAAAAGAATTGCTCTTTGGCACTGTTCAGCTTCATTTTATCCTGGTTGGGAATACACATCAGGATAAGGGTGTCATTGTACACCTTACGTTTAACGTAGTTATAGTGTACGCCGTTGATTTCGATCTCTCCGTTGTAGCGTTCAAAGTCTGCCCAGTTGGTCTGGTAAGGCATGGGCAGGGGAACTTTCATCTCAATCAGCTGTTGGTCATCATACTGCTCATCATCCAGCCGCTGCACAAATGCAGCCGTTGCATGATCCTCCATCGCATTGAACACGAGACGATAACCGCCCATGTTGAATGCATGGATAAAAAGCAGTGTTATGGCTACAAATGTTCTCAATCAGCTATTTTGCCGGGCAATAATAAACAAAAAGTTTCAACCCCTCCCTAATTCCCCAACCTGATCCTTAGATTTTTCCACTTCGCCGGCAACACCGGCTTCCCTTGTTTCAGGCCTTTCTCGGTGATTTCCAGGCCTCCAAAGCCCATCAATACACTCTGAATTATGCCTCCAGCACCCGTGGAAAAATAAGGGTTGGTGCCTCCTTTGGTTTCTGCGATCACCCTGAAAGGAGGCAGCAGGTTTGGAACATAAGATTCCCTGAACCACTTATACGCTGCTTCACCATCTCCCAATCTTGCCCACAAAAGTGTAAAAACAGCCTGGGTCATGGCAGGCGTACCCTCATCCGGCACCCTTTTGCTGTAGTATTCAAGGTCTGCCCTGATGGCTTTAGGATCAGTTACCTCATGAAGGGGATAAGACAACAGATTCACATCAGCCTGCTTGATTCCCTCCCCGTTATAGGTGGCATGTTCCCGGGTTACGCCATCGGGGAATTTCAGGATCGGAATATTTTTCGCCACTTGCATCCAGTCCGGATCAGCCTTAAGTTTCAGAATGGCTGCCGCCCTGGTGGCAAATTCCAGGTTGGCCCTTGCAGCGGCATTGGTAAAGGCATTATTGTCAACGTTCTCAGCCCATTCATCTGCCGCCACTACATTCTTTATATCATAATGGCCGGGGCCGTTCCGCTCCACCCTGGATGCCCAGAATTCAGCGGTGGCCTGGAGGATGGGCCAGCCCCGCTCCCGCAACCATGCCGTATCCTGGGTCACACAATAATAATTCCATGCTGCAATGGCCACACAGGCCGTAATATGGTGTTCAAACGGACCGCTCAGGGCCCATACGGGCGTCTCTTCCACGCCGGTAGCTGCACTTTCCCAGGGATACATGGCACCGCGGTAGCCCTTGGAGAAGGCATTGCGTTTGGCCGCATCCAGCCGCTGGAACCTGTATTCCATCATGGACTTTGCCATTTTAGGCTGCATCACCAGCAGGGCCGGGTACATCCACAACTCCGTGTCCCAGAAAACATGTCCATTGTAGCCCAACCCGCTGAGGCCCATGGGCGAAGGGCTCAGTGCAGTTCCTTCCCGCGAAAATGAATACAAATGATACAGCATACTCCGCACATCTTTCTGGCTTTCAGGGTCCCCATCGATCTCAATATCACTCTTCCATAATTCCGCCCAGGCCTTTTCATGAAACTCAATCAAACGCTCCCTTCCCTCCAGCTTCGCGAAAATGGTCATGCGCTCCGCTTCATTCAACGGGTCATCATGATGCGCCGAAGTGATGGAAGATCCTGCAATGGAAAAACGATAGGTTTGCCCCGCTTTCAGCTTTCGCGAAAATTTCATCAGGTGCATATTATTATCCCACATCTCATGGATCACCCTCGGCTCCTCGCCATGCTTCTCTGAAAATAGAAATGTATTGGAAGCACACATGGTGAGTTTGCCCGTGGGACTTTTTGCCTGTGAGGTAAGCAGGCTGATCACCACGTGCGGACGGTCAATTTCGTTATAATAATTCTCTACGTCACGAAGTGCATCCGGTGCCTCCATCACAGAAGCACTATTGATGTCAATGTCTTTTTTGGCCCTGATGGTTACATCCATCAGCACGGTAAATGGCAGCTGCCGAAGGGAATAGTAAGTGTACTCCACATCAGCCTTGTCAGCAACGGTGAAACCGGCATGAAAAGAAGCCTGCTTCATGTTGAGTTGCTGGTAGAAGTTTTGTACCGATGATCCTGTGACCCTTTTACCATCAATATCCAGGGTCATATTCAGCAGGTTAAAACTGCGCAGGAAATTACTCACCCGGCCCCTGCCGTAGGTATCGTAAGCTCCCGCCAGCACTACATCTTTTACTTTAAATGGCTCAGGAGCAGAAACGATCCCGATCATGCCATTGGCAACCGTTATACCATAGTAATGATTGGGATCAGGTTTACCCGCATGAATGATCCATTCATCCTGCCCTAAAGCCCAGGCATTCATACACAAAAGAGCCAGTAACAGCAATGATTTTCTCATACGCTTACATTATACTAAACATATGCTACCATGGAGATCTCCACATTTACACCTTTAGGCAGGCCCTTTACAGCCACGGTTTCCCTGGCAGGAAACCTGCCGGTAAAAAATCTGCCATAGATTTCATTCACCGTATTAAACAGGGACATGTCTGTAAGGAAGATGGTAGTTTTCACCACATGGTCAAAGCTGACCCCTGCTTCCCTAAGGATGGCATCAAGGTTTTTCATGACCTGTTCAGTTTCTTCAGCAGCGGTGGTTGCTTCTATATTATTGGTTGCCGGGTTGATGGCCACCTGCCCGGAAATAAACAACAGGTTCCCCGTTTTTACTGCCTGGCTATAGGGCCCGATGGGGGCCGGAGCATCGTTCGTCTGTACAATTGCCTTACTCATAAGCTGATGTTGATGAATATAAAATTGCGTTGATTATTGGAGTTTGCCAACCTAATTTTGTAGAATTACAAACATGAGATGTATTGTTTTTTGTGATGGCGAATGGTGGAAGGAACTGTTTCCGGATCACCTGGAGGTGCTTCTGAACCCGGATCTGCAAAACGAGATCAGGGCGGAAGATGTGCTGTTTGACCTGCGTGAAGATGCCTGGGATCTTCCTTTATATGAAAGATTCCAGGGGCCCGTTTTTATGTATAGTGTAACCCAGACGCTGGCAGAACAGAAGGCCCCTCACCACTGGATCAGGCTGAACGCCTGGCCCGGCATGCTTGGCCGGCCAGCATTGGAAGCGGCAGCCCATCCCCGGTTTCGTCAACAGGCTGAGGAAGTGGCAGCCCTGTTGGGTAAAAAAATGATCTGGGTGGATGATATTCCGGGAATGGTGACCCCCAGAACCCTGGTTATGATCATCAGTGAAGCTGCCTGCGCTGTAGAAGAGGGTGTCAGTAACCAGGATTCTATTGATATAGCCATGAAGCTGGGAACCAACTACCCAAAAGGGCCTTTTGAATGGGCAGAAGCCATAGGATGGCAAAGGATCAGAAAACTCCAGCAGGTACTTGCTGCAAATGATCCCATTTACCGGCCCGCCAATTCAATTCCCATATGAAAGAACTGATGCTGCATATCAATACCGCACTGGATAAGGCATATGTATGTCTTTCCCATGGCAGTGAAATACTCGCTTTCCGGGAAAACGATTCACCCAAAGAGCACGCAGCATTCCTTCAACCCGCCATCAGTGATTTATTAGCACTCACCAGCAGGAAGGTTCAGGATTTATCATCTATATCTGTTATATATGGTCCTGGATCTTATACCGGTTTAAGGGTGGGTCTTTCTGCTGCCAAGGGGCTTTGTTTTGCATATGGGATTCCATTGATATGCATTTCAACCCTGGATTGGATGGCTTATCCGTATAAAAATGGTGAATACGATTGTATTATTCCGATGATTGATGCGAGGCGTATGGAAGTGTTTACAGCGGCTTTTAACAAATCTCTGCAACCTTTGCTACCGCCGGTAGCCATGATACTGGATGAGACCAGTTTCTCCGATATTCTACCAGAAAGGAAGACTGTATTCACGGGGAATGGTGCACTCAAATTGCCGCAAATCATTAGGGATCAGTACGCTTGCACGGTTACCCACCTGAATTCAGGCCCCTTGGACCAGGCTGAAATCGCAGAAACAATGTTTGAACAGCGATTTTTTTCAGACCTTGCTTACTCAGAGCCGTTCTATTTGAAGGGATTTTTCACAACGGCCAACATATAGCATTATAGCCGTATCCGTTTAATTGATAATCGTGTTGAACCAGTTTACCGTTTAATGAACGGCTGCTTTATAATTTCGTATTGTTATCTTTAATCATAACCAAGTTATATTATCACCTTTCATCCTATGTCCAAGGTTAATTCTATTAGTATCGATTACCTGAATGTCAAGAAGGCTTCTTTAGTGCTGCGCGCATTGAATCATAAACTGCGCCAGCAAATGGTCAAAATGCTTGATGAAAAGCAACGCATGACCGTTACGGAAATTTATGTAGCGTTAAGGCTTGAACAATCTGTGGCTTCCCAACACCTTGCCATCCTCAGAAGGGCCGGCATTGTAAAAACGGAACGTGATGGCAAGTTCATATTTTATCACGTCAATTATGACCGCCTGGACCAGATCAACCATCTGATCCACGAGCTCCTTGGCTAAGAAAATGTCTTCAGGGCCGTACATTTTGGTACGGCCCTTTCCTTTTCCCTTCTTTTGTACCTTTGCCCCATGTATATCCAGCAATTGTATACCGGATGCCTCAGTGAGGCCGCCTATTATATTGAAAGTAATGGTGAGGCCGCTATCATTGACCCCATTCGTGACATAGACAGCTATCTCAGGCTGTTGGAAGCCAGGGGTAGCAGGCTGGCCTATATTTTTGAGACGCATTTTCACGCTGATTTTGTAAGCGGCCACCTGGAGCTCTCCAAGGCCACCGGCGCGCCCATCATTTTTGGCCCTGAAACAGAAACCAAATACCCGGTTACCATTGCCAGGGATCATCAGGAGTTTCCGCTGGGAGAAACCAGGATCAGGGTCTTACATACACCCGGGCATACCCTGGAATCAACCTGTTATTTACTGCTGGATAAGCACAATGAACCCCAGGCCGTTTTCACCGGAGATACCTTGTTTGTGGGTGATGTGGGACGTCCTGACCTGAGCTCCGGCAACCTGGGATCCAATGAACTGGCCGGCCTGCTGTATCATTCCCTGCAGGAAAAGATCAGTACCCTCCCTGACCATGTGACTGTATACCCTGCACACGGCCCCGGTAGTGCCTGTGGAAAAAACCTTGGTCCTGAAACCCAAAGTACCATTGGCGCAGAGAAAGCAAACAATTATGCATTAAAGGCTGAATCCAAAGAAGCATTCATTAAAGCTGTAACGGAAGGTTTGTCTGAGCCGCCTTCCTATTTTATGCTCAATGCAAAGATCAATAAAGAAGGGTATGAAGACCTTGATGCCATCCGGAAAAATGGTCTCACGCCGGTGCCTGTTGCACAACTACAGCAATGGATATCCGAAGAGCGCTCCATGGTCATTCTGGATACCCGCCCTGCCGAAGAATTTGTCACCGGATTTATTCCCGGTGCCGTTTTCATTGGCCTGGAAGGCCGTTTTGCAGAATGGGCGGGATCGCTTTTACCCTATGATACAGATATAGTATTGGTGACGCCTGAAGGAAAAGAAGAGGAAACCGTGATCCGCCTGGCGCGGGTTGGTTTCTCAAGGATCATTGGTTGCCTGAAAGGAGGCTACCAGGCATGGAAAGACGCGGGTGCCGCACATGATATGCTGGTAACCATTGAGCCTGATGAACTGCTGATGGATCTTCCTTTTGATGAGCATCTCCTGGTCCTGGATGTGCGTAAACCCGCAGAATTTGAATCCGGCCACCTGGATGAAGCGGAAAACCTGCCATTGGACCAGATGAAAGATCCTGGTGCCATGTCCATGATTGAAGAAACAGACAATGTTTATGTGCATTGCGCCGGCGGATACCGAAGCGTGATCGCCTGTTCCCTGCTGAAACGCCAGGGCATACATAATGTGCGGAATGTGGAAGGGGGATATAAGGCAATTGAGGCAGTGCGGTAATGCGGTAATGCGGCAATTGCTGCGAACTTCGCGACCTGCGACTTACCTTGAATATTTCCACCGCCTGTGCGTCCACAGGTAATTGGCAGGATATTCACGGATGCATTCTTCACAGTACTCTTTGAAAAGCCTGGTCAATTCTCCATCGGGAAAAGACCGGGGATCTTCTGTTATCAGCTTGTATTTAAACGAATAGTGCCCCCGCCGTAGTGGGAAGAAATGCCCGAAAATGACGGAAGTATCCTGGAGTTTAGCGCCAGTCTCCGGACCTTTAATGAAGGGGGCTTCCTTTGAAAAAAACGGAAACCAATACCCCACATCCTTTTTGGGCGGATTCTGATCTGCCACCAGCGCCAACATATACTGCTTGTCCTTCCATTTGGGGAATTCAGTCCTGAAAGCAGGTGCAGGAATAAGAATAGTGCCGTAACGAGAACGGATCTTACGGAACATGCGTTCAAAAATCTTATTGCTCAAAGGCCCATACACCCCAATGAAAGGGTAGCGGAACTGAAGCGCCAGATTGTGGTTTACAATCTCCCAGTTGAAGTTGTGCATGGCCATCACCTGCATGCTTTTTCCCCTGTCCATAATATCATTGATGGACGAGAAATCACCACTGAATTTCTTCCGAACCCCCTTCTCCCCCAGTGAGATCAGCTTAATACTCTCCACCAGCGTATCACAAAACAACTGGTAAAAATCTATGGCTATCTTAACCCTTTCCTGTTCCGTTTTTTCGGGGAAAGCAATGGCCAGGTTGCTCAGCACCACATCCTTTCGGTATTTGAAAACACGCCACACCAGAAATTGCAGGAAATCAGACAATCTGTACATGAAGAACCATGGCAACAGTGAGAGCAGGTAAAGGGGTATATATACGAGATAGTACATGGAGGTACTAAAGTACGATATCCTGTACCAATTCACTCTTGTACGGATAATCCGTGTTAAAATGCAGGCCCCTGCTTTCTGTACGGAACTGTGCCCCTTTCACTACGAGGTATGAAACGGTGATCATGTTGCGCAATTCACAGAGTTGCGGACTTAAGACGGTATAGCGGTACAGATCTTCGGTTTCTTCATGAAGAAGGTCAAGCCTCCTGCTGGCTCTCTGCAAACGAACATTGGTTCTCACAATACCCACATAGTCCGTCATTACCAGCTGGAGTTCTTTCAGGCTCTGCGTGATCAGGATCATTTCTTTGGGCTCCGTGGTGCCCGCCGTATTCCAGTCCGGAATTGACTCCGGCACGGCCAGGTCATCCACCAGTATCAGTGAGTTGAGATAAGCCCTGTGGGCAAATACCATGGCCTCCAGCAGGGAATTACTGGCCAGCCTGTTAGCACCGTGTAATCCTGTGGAAGCACACTCTCCCACTGCATACAGATTATGTATACTGGTTCTCCCCCATTCGTCCGTCTTAACGCCCCCGCAGCTGTAGTGTGCCGCTGGTGCAACAGGTATCATATCTTTTGCTACATCAATCCCCATCGATTTACACTTTTCATAAATATTGGGGAAGTGATGGATGAACTTTTCCAGATCCATGTGACGGCAGTCCAGCCATACATGCTCTGTACCATTAATTTTCATTTCACTGTCAATGGCCCGGGCCACAATATCACGGGGCGCAAGGTCTTTGCGCTCATCATATCGCTCCATAAATGCTTCGCCCTGCTTATTCCGGAGAATTCCGCCGTCTCCCCGCACCGCTTCGGTGATCAGGAAGGCCTGGCCTTTAGTATTGGGTGCATACAATGCGGTGGGATGAAACTGGATAAACTCCATATTCTCTATCCTTCCTTTTGCGCGGTACACCATAGCCACACCATCACCTGTGGCGATAGAGGGATTGGTGGTGGTGCGATAAATCTGCCCATTCCCGCCTGTTGCAAGAATAGTGATCTTCGCTCTGATGGTCTCAATCTGGTTGGTCTGCAGGTTGAGCGCATAAACACCATAACAGTTGATGTCTGGCGTAGACTTCATCACCAGGTAACCCATGTGATGCTGGGTGATCAGGTCAACCACAAAACAGTGGTTGATCATTTTAACATTGGGACGCTTCATTACCGCTTCCAGCAGCGCCCTTTCCATCTCTTTTCCCGTTACATCTTTATAGTGCAGGATCCTGCTCTCACTATGACCACCCTCTTTTCCCAAAGCATAATCCCCATCTTCCTGTTTGTCAAACCGCGCACCCCAGTCAATCAATTCGCGAACGCGCTGTGGGCCCTCCTTCACTACAATGTTCACAATCATTTCATCACAAAGTCCGTCGCCGGCAATGAGGGTATCCTCTATATGTTTTTCGTAATTATCGGTTTCATCGTCCCACACCGCTGCTACACCGCCCTGGGCATATTTGGTATTGGTTTCGTCTGAGCTCGATTTCGTCATCACAATGACCTGGCAATCCGGCTTGGCCTCGGAAATCTTCAGTGCATAGGTAAGGCCCGCAATTCCGGAGCCAATCACCAGAAAATCTGTTTGCATCTCAAAAGCATTTAAGGTTCAATCCAGGCATCATTATCTTTCAGGAGCTGGATCAGTTCCTGCACAGCCACTTCACTGTCTACACTTCTCTTCACCACTTCCTTCCCCCTGTACAGGGTGATCTTTCCAGGACCGCTACCCACGTACCCAAAATCAGCATCAGCCATTTCGCCGGGGCCATTCACAATACATCCCATAATGGCTATTTTAACGCCTTTCAGATGATGGGTATAGCCTCGAATCTTTGCCGTAGTTTCCTGCAGATCAAATAAAGTGCGGCCGCAACTGGGGCAGGAGATATACTCGGTTTTTGAAATCCTGGTTCGGGTTGCCTGCAGAATAGAAAACGCAGTGTTGTTGAGGAACTGATAATAGTCTTTCACTTCAAGGTAGGTACGTCCGCTCACCTGCATATTGTCCACGCCTGCCCCCTCATGGCGCAGCCATATCCCATCACCCAGCCCATCCAGCAGTAAAGCACCAGCCTCGGTTGAAAAATGGATCAACTGCTGGTCAACAGATCCTTTCCGGGCATCCACCATTAAAATAACAGGCAGTTTGGCGCCCTGCAACTTCATCTCGATGATGAACCTGCGAACAAACATCATGGATGGTGCTGCCGTACTCACGAGGCAGGGAATAACTGTTTTGTCTTTCAACATCAATTCAATCATGGCCGTCCACGATGCGGTATCGGCCACATCCACGATGACAAAATTTTGCAGGGCAGACCTCGATTCCGTGCTGTTATAATACTCGGCAAACCAGAACACGGGAAAATACTTCTCTTTGTCCGGCGCTTCCAGCCAGGCCTGGGGATCTACCAACACACGCAGGGTTCCCGGTAAAGCAAAACCAGGGATCTGGCTGCCGGTATACACGTAGTCTGCCGCCGCATCGGCAATGTTCCACTTATCTGTGAGCGCATCATAACGGTATCCTATAGACGAAAAATCCGATGGAGTGAACCCGGTCTTATCATGCATATCAGCCACCACAACGGGCACATGACCTTCACCCATGTTTGCTACAGGTCTGGTTTCCCTGCGGCGGTACTGGTATGGATCATACGGCATCTGTGTTATGGCTGGAATGGCTGAATGGCTTTGGCGATCCCTATATCGTTGTACAAGATCCTTACACACGGGGATCTCAAACTCCGGATCTTCAGTAAGGGATACCCTGATGGTGTCTCCTATGCCATCTTCCAGCAGCGTTCCAATACCAATGGCTGATTTAATTCTTCCGTCTTCTCCATCGCCGGCTTCTGTTACCCCCAGGTGCAACGGATAACATGCGTTGAATTCCTCTTTCATTGTACGCACCAGCAAGCGATACGCCTGCACCATTACCTGGGGATTGCTGGACTTCATGCTCAGCACAATATTGTGATAACTTTCATCACGGGCGATCCTCAGAAACTCCATGGCAGACTCCACCATCCCCATAGGTGTATCCCCATAACGACTCATAATACGGTCACTCAGGGAACCGTGATTAGTGCCGATGCGCATGGCGGTGCCATACTCCTTACAGATTTTTACCAGTGGCGTGAAACGTTCACGGATCCTGTCAATTTCTTCCCGGTAATCCGCATCCGTGTATTCAATAAATTCAAACTTCTTCTTATCTACATAATTTCCCGGATTCACGCGCACTTTCTCTACAATGCGTGCGGCAATCTCGGCGGCATTGGGTGTAAAGTGAATATCGGCAACAAGAGGTGTGCTGTATCCACGCCTGCGTAATTCATCTTTGATCAATTGCAGGTTCTCTGCTTCTTTTTTGGATGGGGCGGTGATCCTCACCAGCTCAGCACCGGCTTCAATACAACGAATGGATTGTTCCACGGTGGCCATAGTATCCATGGTATCAGTGGTGGTCATGGTTTGCACCCTTATGGGATGTCCATTACCCAGGAGCAGGTCACCAATCTTAACTTCGAGGGTTTGTAATCGCTGGTAGGAAACTAAAGATTCCGCGTAAGATAACATGGAATAAAATTAGCCAATTTATTTCAGTTCGTAGTTCGCAGATTGCCGCACTACCGCATTGCCAAATTACCGCATTGCCAAATTGCCCTCACCAGTCTTTCTCCGGTTGATTGGGCGCAGGCACTTTGGACTTCTGCATGCGTTGCTGGAGTTGCTTCTCCTGTTCCTGCAGTGCGTTCAACATCTGTTGCACCTGCTGCTTGTTCAGTTTATTGGGTTGTTTTTTGGGTTGCTGGTCTTTGTTTTGCTTAGGCTGTTCCTGCTTTTTCTGCTTCTCGTTCAGCGCGCGCTGCAGATTTTGCCGGGCCATGGAATCTGAGGGATTCAGCCGCAATACGGATTTGTATGCCGCAATACTCTCATCCAGCTTTTTCTGCCTTGTGAACGCCACCCCCATATTATACAGGGCATCGCCTTTTTCAGTTTTGTTTCTAACAGCCTGTGCTGCAGCTTCATATTGTTTAATAGCCTCTTCCTGTTTATTCTCTTTCATCAGGCTGTTACCCAGGTTAAATGTGGCTATGCCGTTGCCGGGTGCTTTCTGTAATGCCATCTGGTAAAAACTTCCGGCCTTGCTGTATTCCTGCTTTTTATATGCCTCATTGCCTTTACTGATCTCCGCATTGGCATCTTGTGAACGCACCACTGATGGCAACATCAAAGTGGCTAAAACCATCCATCGCATGCTCATGTTGTAATTTTTTTTCGTTCGGGATACATCAGTTCAAAGATGAGCAGGGCAATGGCCGCACCCAGAAGCCACGGAAAATAACTTCGGTAATTGAGCAGGCTGTTGTCTTTGATCGTCTTCTTCTCCATCCCTTCAATTTCCTTCATGATCCTTGACACTGCCGCATCCGCATCCGCCAGCAACTGGTATGAACCACTGCCTGTGGTGGCCAGGTCCATCAGTTCTTTTTCATTCAGCCTTGTGACTACCGGTGTGCCATCGGCATTCATTTTCAGTTCTTTGGTATCCGGATCAATGAGCTGCGTACCACTGCTGGTTCCTATGCCTATGGTGTGCAGCAGCACACCATCCTCAGCCATTTTCTTTGCAATGGCTCCCGCCTGCTCATCATGGTCTTCGCCATCAGAGATCAGGATCACGGCTTTGAATTTTTTCTGTTGCTGGTCAAAGGCATTATTGCAGATCTGCAGCGCTTCCCCAATCACTGTTCCCTGCGTAGGTACAGATGCTGTAGAAGCCGTATTTACATACATTTTAGCTGCGCCGTGGTCACTGGTAAGTGGCATCTGAAGGTAGGCCCTGCCGGCAAATAGAACCAGCCCTATCCGGTCATTTTCCAGTTCATCAATCAATTTATTCACCAGGAGTTTAGCCCTTTGCAGCCGGTTGGGCTGGATATCTTCGGCCAGCATTGATTTACTCACATCAAGGGCAATCATCACATCCACTCCCTGGCGGTTTACCTGCGCAACCTGGTCAGCCCGCTGCACATTGGCGAGCCCAAAAGCGGCCAGGATAAAAGCAGTGATGATCATGATGAATTTTCCCCTGAACCGGGAAGGAGAATATCCCTGAATGAGTTGCTTTACCAGGGCAGGATCCCCAATCCTGGCGAGGGTCTTTTTCTTCCATCGCACCAGACCCCAGTACAACAGCACCATCAGGGGTACCAGAACCAGGGCCAGCAGGAGTATGGGATGTTCAAATCTGAGCATGCAGGATATGGTTCAAAAAACATTCCGTTTTTAAAGAAACAAGGTTGTCCAACCTACATTTTCCCTTTAAAAAACCCGAGATCAGTTAAAATTTTGTTCAGCAGTTCTTTCCGCACTGTCCGCATATCTATCTGGTGGTCTGCAGACTCCAGGTTCAGTGCAAAAAAATACACGTGCCTGTTTTCCTCTATCCAACCCACTACCCAGCCCAACTCATTTCCCGCTTCTGTTTTCCCCCAGCCGGTTTTATAGCCCAGTTGGTAGCTCACATTATTCTCCTGGATCATCATCCGCTTCACCTGTTCCTGCACACTCTGGCGCATGAACTTAAACTGGCGGAAATACACCATTTTCACCAGGCCAACCTGTTCATCCGGGGAAATCTTCAGGGAATTATCCAGCCAGAAAGAGTCAATCCTGGGGCCAATTTTCATGTTACCATAGTGAATACTGTCAAGGTATCGCTGTAAGGTATCCCTGCCTATCTGCCGCGCTATCCATTGAAAATGGGGCACGGAAGACACACGGAAAGCTTCATAGAGGGGAAGATCTTTATTCCATTCCGGATTACTTCGTACCACACTATCCCAGGGAACAATGGAACTGTCTGAAGTCACCCTTCCCGTTTGCAAGGCTGCCAGGGCATTTACAATTTTGAAAGTGGAGGCCGGCATGAAACGGGTTGTGTCCCGCTGCGGGTTATAGATAATGTGTTCTCCCCTGCTGTTATCAAAAATAGCAAAAGAGCCTTCCACCTTATATTCATCGAAATACTTCTTCAGGTCTTCCCTGACGGTTACGTTGGTACGGGAACAGGCTGCCAGAAAAATCAATGGCAGCACCCAAATCATTTTTTTCATGCGTGAACGGTTTTCAGCACACCCAGTTCTGCACCTACTTTCACAAAAGCAGCGATGGCTTTGTCCAGGTGTGTTTTATCATGTGCCGCACTCAGCTGCACCCTGATCCTGGCCTTACCCTGGGCCACCACCGGATAGAAAAATCCTATGACATAGATACCCTCTTCCAAAAGCCTGGCCGCCATTTTCTGGGCCAGCACGGCATCATATAACATGATGGGTACGATGGGGTGGTCACCAGGTTTGATATCAAATCCCGCCGCAGTCATTTGCTCCCTGAAATAACGGGTATTCCATTCCAGTTTATCGCGCAGTTCAGTGGTTTCACTCAGCATATCCAGCACTGCGATGGACGCTCCCACGATGCTGGGGGCGAGGGTATTGGAAAAAAGGTAAGGCCTGGAACGCTGGCGCAACATTTCAATCACTTCCCTGCGCCCACTGGTAAATCCGCCGGAGGCTCCGCCCAGGGCCTTGCCGAGGGTCCCCGTAATGATATCTATCCGGCCCATAACACCGCGGTATTCATGGGTACCCCTCCCCGTTTTACCGAGGAATCCCGAGGAATGACACTCGTCAATCATCACGGCCGCATCATATTTATCTGCCAGTGCACAAATTTTATCCAGTTGGGCAATGGTACCGTCCATACTGAAAGAGCCATCGGTCACAATAATCCTGGTTCTGGCACCGCATGCCTCCTGGAGTCTCAATTCCAGATCTGCCATATCATTGTGCTTATACCTTAGGCGCTGGGCTTTACACAACCGTACACCGTCAATGATGGACGCATGGTTCAGTTCATCGGAAATAATGGCGTCCTGGTCATTGAACAAGGGTTCAAATACGCCACCATTGGCATCAAATGCCGCTGCATAAAGGATGGTGTCTTCTGTACCCAGGAAGGTGGAAATTTTCTGCTCCAGTTCTTTATGGATATCCTGTGTTCCGCAGATAAAACGAACAGATGATAGTCCATATCCGCGATGGTCAATGTATTTCTTTGCCGCGGCAATCACTTTAGGATGTGAGCTCAGGCCGAGATAATTATTTGCACAAAGGTTGATCACTTGTTTATTGCCCACCCTGATCACGGCGCCCTGGGGGCTTTCAATGATCCGTTCAGATTTAAAAAGCCCGTTTTGCCTGATCTCCTCCAGCTCCGTCCGCAGGCGCTCTACCATTTTCTCGTTCATATGCAGTGTTTAGGAACAACAAATATAGGAATCAGTTCGCAGGTGGCAGGGTGCAGTTCGCCTGCGACCTGCGAACTGCGACCTGCGAACTTTTATTTAGCCTTTTTTAAGAATAATTAACCTTTCCTGTAACAATTCCAAAATATCTTCGTCATATATACCAAACAAACTGAGATGAGCGCCGGGAATAAGAAACTTTGGATGATGATTAGCTTCGTAGCCTTGGGTATGAGCCTATTGGTAGGATTTAAGGTCAAAAACAGCCAGGAGGCAGCTCCTGAGAAGGAGATCTGCAGGGAACAGCCCCGGGCAGCGGCCCTGAAAAAGGCCTCCCTTCAGCTGTGGGAGAATATTGTGAGGCTCTGATCAGCCTTGTTTACTGAATTTGAGGCCCCTTCGGGCCTTTTTTTATGCCCGGCTGTAACTATTCCCCCGGATCTTCGTAATACCCTTACAGAAGAGTAATTTCACACCAGAACAAACGTATGACCGAAAGAGAGTACAATGAATGCGTAAACAGCTATGCAGACAATGTATACCGGTTCATTCTCAAGAATTTACGTCATGAGGAGGATGCCCGGGACGTGGTGCAGTCGGCTTTTGAGAAAATGTGGCGGAACCGGGAGGGTATTGACGCGGCAACGGCCAAAGCCTACCTGTTTACCATCGCCCATAACCAAATGATTGATCATCTCAGGAAAGGGAAAAGGGTGAGCCTGAAGGGTGAGTTCTCAGAAACCGCCCAGGTCACACACAAGCCCGAGACCAACCTGAAGAAAATACTGAACGAAGCCCTGGCCCGTTTAAATGAAACCCAGCGGTCACTGGTGATGCTGAAAGATTATGAAGGATATTCCTATGCAGAAATTGGCCAGATCATGGGATTGAGCGAAAGCCAGGTAAAAGTTTACCTGCACAGGGCCCGGGTGCAGTTGAAAAATTTCCTGGTCAAACCTGAAAACGTTATTTAAAGCAAAGATCATGAACCGTCAACCGATACATAAAGACAACTACGAGGAATACTTCCTCCTGTATGTTGACAATGAGTTGACATCCGGAGAACGTGAGGCTGTGGAAGCATTTGTGCTGGCGAACCCGGAACTGAAGGCAGAACTGGAAATGTATCTCGATACCCGGTTAATGCCGGATACCCTGGCTTTTGAAGGGAAGGCTGCGCTGTTAATGCCCGAGGACGCTGTTCATGCGGATAATATTGAAGAACTACAGGTGCAGCTCCTGGATGGTGAACTGGATCCCGTGCTTGCCGCTAAAACCCTGGCCTATACTGAAGCCAGTGATGACGCACAACAGAATTTAGCGTGGCTGAAGAAAGCCAGGCTTCCCATGGAGGTTATCCATTTCCCCCATAAAGCATCCCTGTATCGGCATAGTGAAAAGCCGGCGGCAATAATAAGCATGCGCTGGATCAGGATTGCAGCCGCCGCCGCAGTGATTCTCGCGGCCGGTTTGTGGTGGCTGAACCAGGATAGCACCCCTGCAGGTGTATTGCAACCGGAACTCGCCGCCAAGGGCACCCCTGGTACCCCTTCCGCAGGAACGCCGGCAACAGGTCAGATTTCCGAATATCCGGCAAACCCTGCAGCATCGGAATCAGGAAGTACATCCTCCTTAGCGGTAACCCCATCCTCCGGCAAAACGGAGCAGCAGCAAACATCTAAGGATGTGGCTAAAGAAGAGATGAAGCACCAGCCTCTAAAAAATCAGGAATCAGTTGTAACATATGCCTCGGTAGATCGTACTATCAATACCGGGCAAGTGAGCCTGGTTCCCGAAGCAGACGGACATGAAAACACGATTACCGCGCCAGGGCTCCAGCCTTCACAAGGAACCAACCCTGAAGCCCAGGAGGCACTTGCACTGAACGTGAAAACAGATTATGTGACAGACGCTTTGTACAGGGAACAGTCTAACCCCCAGGAAGAATTCAACGGTGAAGAACAAAGACAACGCAAGGGCTTCAGAGGCCTGATCAGGAAAGTAAATCGTATCTACAATAAAGCAACAAACCCCGATCCGGAAAAAGCTACGGTGAAAGTTGCCAACTTTGAAATTGGATTACCCAGATAAACTAAGACCCCCAAAAAAAGGATGTATGAAAAAATTAATGATGCTCATGCTGGCAGCAGCATGTTACCAGGCAGGCTTTGGACAAGAAGATACCACTAAAACTAAGGAAGTGCATGACACCATCCGTGTAGGCAGTATCATCATCGTTAACAAAGGTGGCGCCAACTATGATGTCTCCAATCACAACAGCTACAAGCGCCGCACGTACAAACGGAGTAATATCAGCACCAACTGGCTGGTATTTGATATCGGATACTCCGGATTTAATGACAAAACAAATTATAATTCTGCGGAAGCCCAGGCCTTCCTGCAAAACCCCCAGGGCTCACCCCTGTATGAAGGAGATTTTTCTACCAAGGGAATCCGCATCTCCAATTTCAGCCTTTGGTTCTTTATGCAGCGACTGAATCTCTATAAACACGTCATCAATCTGCAATATGGATTTGGGATAGAAAACAACAACTACTATTACAAAACACCCCTTACCTATGTGGATGGCGGAACCGTGTATGTGAAGCGAGATGACGTGCTGTTCTCAAAAAATAAACTGGCGGCAGACTATTTCACCGCGCCCCTCATGCTCAATTTCAATGTTACGCCCAACGCCCGTAATGGCGGTATCCAGCTGAGTGTAGGTGTTAGCGGTGGATTCCTCTACAGTGCGCGCCAGAAACAGAAAAGTGATGAACGTGGCAAGCAGAAAGAAAAGACAGATTTCAACCTTGAGCGCTGGAAACTGGCCTATGTGGCAGAACTGGGTATCGGTCCCGTAAAACTTTTCGGCTCCTACGCTTTTACCCCCCTTCATAAGTACGGCGTAGAGCAGTATCCTTACAATGTAGGTGTCAGATTCAGCGCAGATACCTGGTAGGAAGTAAAAAAATAAAAAGTAAAAAGGAAAAAGTAATTTGCCGGCAAAGCAGATTACTTTTTTAATTTACACTATGCCCTACAAGATAATTGACATCGAAGGTATTGGTCCCACCTATGCAGAAAAACTGGGCCGCATTGGTATTCTCACCACCTCTGACTTACTTCAGTATGGAGGAAAAAAAGCAGACCGCACCAGTCTAGCTGAAAAAACAAGTATTCCTGAATCCCTGATCCTGACCTGGGTCAATCATGCAGACCTGATGCGGATCAAAGGGGTGGCAGGGCAGATCTCTGAGCTCCTTGAAGCTGCCGGGGTTGATTCTGTAAAAGAATTTGCCACCCGAAATGCAGAGAATCTGCATGCTAAACTGGTAGAGGTCAATGAGCAATTTGGCCTGAGCGGCAGGGTGCCCGCCGTGGATACCCTCAAGGAAATGATTGCCGAAGCCAAAACGCTGGCAGCAGCCGTTAGCCACTAAGAAGATGAAAATGTGAGTTTTATTCAAATTCACATTTTCTTATCTCCCCCTTAACAAAATAGTGCAGAGCTTTAAGCGTTGAATACATATCATCGTTAAGCTATGTTGTTGCTAATTCTTTCGTACCTGCTGGGATTTACTACGCCTTCATCACCGTATAAAGTGGTGATTGACAAGTCAGAATATGAAATGTCTGTCTATGATACAGACGGATGGGTGGCTACCTATCCGGTTGTGTTTGGCAGTAAGAATCAGTCCGACAAAAAAATGGAGGGCGACAGGCTGACGCCGGACGGTACGTTTAAAATCGTTTCAAAAAAATACCACAAAGACTGGGGTTGCTTCCTTTTGCTGGACTACCCCAATCCTGAAAGTGTAAAGCGTTTCCAGGATCGTAAAACCACTGGATCCATTCCCAAAAGCGCAAAAATTGGCGGCGGCATCGGCATCCATGGTACCAAACCCAGTGAGGAATATGCGGTTGACAAATTCATGAACTGGACAAATGGCTGTATCTCCACCAAGTACTCAGATATTTTTGAGTTGTATGAAATGCTTCCCGTTGGAACCACAGTTATCATTCAACAGTAATTGACAATTAGCAATTGCCAATTGCTAATTACTAGTGCTTATCTTTGGCCAATGTCAATCAAGGTCAACGGATTACAAAAGAACTATGGTACCCAGCGGGCCGTAGATGCCATCTCCTTTACCCTCAATAAAGGAGAGATCGTTGGTTTTCTTGGTCCAAACGGCGCAGGGAAATCCACCACCATGAAAATGATCACGGGTTTCCTGGAACCAGACAGTGGTACGGTGGAGGTGGCTGGCATTACCAGCGAGGCGCCCATCCTGGAAAGAAAGAAAAAGATTGGCTACCTGCCGGAAGCCAACCCGCTGTATTTTGACATGTATATCCGGGAATACCTGGCCTTCATAGCCGGGATTCACCAGGTACCCCATCCGGATGCCGCTATTGAACAGGTGATAGCTGTAACCGGACTCACACCAGAGCGTCATAAAAAAATTGGCCAGCTGTCTAAAGGCTATAAGCAGCGCGTGGGACTTGCTGCCGCTTTGATCCATGATCCTGAGGTGTTGATCCTGGATGAACCCACATCAGGCCTTGATCCCAACCAGATCATGGAGATCCGGGAGGTGATCCGCAAACTGGGTGAATCAAAGACCATCCTTTTTTCCTCTCACATCCTTCAGGAAGTGGAGGCCCTTTGCAGCAGGGTGATCATTATTAACAAGGGGAAGTTGGTGGCAGACGATAAACTGGAAAATCTTTCACGGGTAAGTAAGGACCATACCATCAGGGTGAGTTTCCGGGAAGCACTGGAGCAGGAATGGCTCACGAGGTTGTCTGCCGTAAGCCGGGCGGATAAAAAGGATGCGCATACCTGGCTGCTGGATACCCAGGACCCTGAGCTGCTCAACAAACAACTGATGGAGATGGCTTTGCAGCATAGCCTTAATATCGTTTCTTTGCACAGCGAAAGCCGGAATCTCGAGGACGTATTTCGGGACCTTACGGCAAACCTTAAATAGTCAACCAATTAAAAGAACTGAAATGAGCTTTATTACCGATGTCCGTGCCAGGCAAATTCTTGACAGCCGGGGAAATCCTACAGTGGAAGTAGATGTGATCACAGAGAATGGTGCCTTGGGAAGGGCGGCAGTACCTTCCGGTGCGTCAACCGGCAAACACGAGGCTGTAGAGCTGAGGGATAATGATAAATCCATGTACATGGGTAAGGGTGTACTGAAAGCAGTGCACAATGTGAACGAGGAAATAGCAGACCAACTGATTGGCCTGAATGTAAACGAACAGGTTTTCATTGATTCCAGGCTGATAGAAATTGACGGTACAGAAAACAAAAATAAACTGGGCGCCAATGCTACCCTCGCTGTGTCTATGGCCGTTGCCAAAGCTGCAGCCATAGAGAGCAACCTCCCCCTCTATCGTTACCTCGGTGGCGTAAATGGATCTGTACTTCCCATTCCATTGATGAATATCATGAATGGTGGAGCACATGCAGACAATAAAATTGACTTCCAGGAATTCATGGTGATGCCCGTGGGCGCTGAAACCTTCAGTGATGGCCTGCGTTGGGGCGTGGAAATCTTCCATCACCTGAAGTCTGTGCTGAAGAAAAAAGGGTATAGTACAAACGTAGGGGATGAAGGCGGATTTGCGCCAGAGATCCAGAGCAATGAAGAAGCCATCGAAACCGTATTAATGGCCATCGAAGCGGCAGGTTACCAGCCCGGTTCTCAGGTGTGCATAGCTATGGATGCGGCCAGCAGTGAAATGTACAATGAAAAAGACGGCACTTACACATTCTATAAGAGCTCCAAGAAGTCCATCAGCAGGGATGAAATGGTAGATTACTGGACTACCTGGGTGAATAAATACCCCATCATCTCCATTGAAGACGGAATGGCTGAGGATGATTGGGAAGGCTGGAAAAAACACACCCAGGCTATTGGCAACAAATGCCAGCTGGTAGGAGATGATCTTTTTGTAACCAACGTGAAGCGCCTGCAGAAAGGGATCAATGAAGGCATCGCCAACAGCATCCTGATCAAGGTAAACCAGATTGGAACCGTAACAGAAACCATTAATGCGGTTCAACTGGCACAAACCAACGGGTATACTTCTATTATGAGTCACCGCAGTGGTGAAACCGAAGATACTACCATTGCAGACCTGGCCGTGGCCCTCAATTGCGGACAGATCAAGACCGGTTCAGCTTCCCGCACAGACAGGATGGCCAAATACAACCAGTTGCTGCGGATAGAGGAAATGCTGGGATCCAATGCTATTTACCCTAAAGGAAAGTTCCGTTTTGGGAAATAAAACAAATTTTCATAATGTATTAAGAGCCATAGTGTTAGCTATGGCTCTTTTCGTATAATCCATTGAAAAGCTTTACAGGCAAGGATTTCACAGGGAGCTACCCATTGAAATGTCAATCCTGCGCATTATTTTTGACCTTCAGATCCTACAGGAAACTAACCTAGATCCACTAGCCCTATTCAAAAAACCAAGCCCTTTATTACCACAAAAAAGCTTTGGTTTATGTGTTTACGTTTCCTGTATAAAACACTCCTGCTAACAGTAGCTGTTTTCATCCTTTCTTCTTTCTCCCGTGCAAAATTTGCTGAGAATACCGTAGGTTATTATCTATCTCCCGCCGGTGATGTGAATGGCGATGGCTATTCAGATGTGCTGGTGAGCGTCTACAATAATGTGTTTGGTGTTAGCAAGGACGGCAAAGTGCAGTTGTTTCTGGGTACCGGAAACGGCATTGGCAGTGCCCCTGCCTGGACCAGCGATGGTAAGGGCGGCACCAATTATGGCGAGTCCATCGGTTCTGCCGGAGATGTGAATGGCGATGGGTATTTTGATGTGATTGTAGGCGCACCCCGCTTCAGCAATGGGGAAGAGAACGAGGGCGCTGTATTTGTATATTATGGGTCGCCTTCCGGATTGGAGACCAACCCATCCTGGATCATGGAAGGTAACCAGGCCAATGCATTTTTTGGCGCGTCTGTATCCACTGCCGGTGATGTCAACAAAGATGGATATGCCGATGTGGTGGTGGGAGCCAGTTTTTATGATAACGGCGAAACCAACGAAGGAAGGGTATTTGTTTACCTGGGTTCTTCATCAGGACTCGCCAAAACGCCTTATTTCACTGCAGAATCAGACCAGGTCAATGCATATTTCGGTAAGTCTGTTTCATCCGCCGGGGATGTAAACCATGATGGATTTGGTGATATTGTCATTGGTGCCCCCGGTTATGATCACGGGCAAACCAACGAAGGCCGTGCATACCTCTATCTCGGCACTTTTTCAGGTATGACCCAGGCTGCAGCTTGGACCGGAGAAAGCAACCAGGCAGACGCAAATTTTGGAAACTCAGTAGCCTGTGCAGGGGATCTGAATGGCGATGGATTTTCAGATGTAGTGGTGGGTGCAAACCGCTATGATGATAAGATGAGCAATGTGGGGAAACTTTACGTATACATGGGATCAGCCAATGGATTCAGTCTGTACCCAGACTGGACAATGACCGGCTCCCAGATTGATGGCAACCTGGGTATATCGGTAAATGCTGCAGGGGATATCAATGGCGATGGATATGGAGAGCTGATAGCTGGAGCGTATAGTAATAATGTCCAGGACCCCATCGGCAATGTGTTTATTTACTACGGTTCCCGTACCGGAGTTACCTCCAATACTATTGTTCTTAATAAGGAGCGCTTCCCCGGGGTGAACCTCGGCCTTTCCGTGGCATCAGCTGGAGATATTAATGGCGATGGATATGCTGATATTATGGCCGGCGTATCTTCCTCAGGCCAGGACTATAAACTGACCCTGGTAAAGGGATCGGCAAAGGGGCTTGCTACGAGGCCGTGATGAGGAAAGGGAGAAGATGAAGGGAGAAGTGCGAAGGCGGTCTTCGCACTTCTCCCTTTATCTTTTCACTTTGGTCATTTGGATGATAATACCTTAATTTTAGGGCATATTCCTTTGAAAATGAGAATTCTGCCCCGCTGGATGACCAATAAATACCTCCTTGCCGTGGTTTTTTTTGTGGTTTGGCTGCTTTTTTTTGACCACAATGACCTCATGCTTCAGTATAAAAGGGGCCAGGAGTTGAAAGAAGTCAGGGAAAAATCAGATTTCTACCGCCAAAAGATCGCTGAAACACGCAAAGAAGTGGAATCCCTCCGCATAAACGCCGCATCCCTGGAAAAAGTGGCCCGGGAAAAATACTTGATGAAAAAAGATAATGAAGACCTCTTCATTATTGCCGAAAAATAAATTGTGCCTCAACACAATATCGGAAAAATACGTGCGTTTATATACGTAACCAACTACCCTATTTCTACCTGACCTGGTCCTTTGAAAGCCACTTTTAATCTATTATCCTTTGAACCGCTACCTACCCTATGGTTATTGTGTACGGTTAAAAAGGTGCTATGAAACAATTTACTACTGAAGACATGATCAGGTTTTTGTACAACGAGATGACTACTGAAGAGACCCAAATTTTCCTTCAGGCTATGCAACAGGATTGGACATTGAAAGAAGCTTTTGAAAATCTTAAGCAGTCCAAGGATTGCCTGGATACATCGCTTTCTTCCCCCAGAAAATCTACCGTTAATGCCATTCTGCAGTATGCAGAACAGCAGGAAGGTGTTACCCATTAACATCCGGGGGTTATCTTTGTCCCGTGACAAAGAAAGCATTGTTCGCCACTGTGCTGTCCTACTTCCAGGAACATATTCCCGATGCGGAAACAGAACTGATCTATGACGATCCTTATCAGTTGCTGGTGGCCGTAATCCTGTCTGCACAATGCACAGACAAACGGGTTAACCTCACTACGCCGGCCATATTTGAAAAATATCCTGACGTGTATGCGTTGTCTACATCCACCTTTGAGGAGCTATTCCCGCTGATCCGCAGTATTTCTTATCCTAATAACAAAACAAAGCACTTGCTGGGAATGAGTACCATGCTGGTGGAGCAGTTCAACGGCAAGGTACCCATGACAGTGGAAGAACTCGTGAAACTACCCGGCGTGGGCCGTAAGACCGCTAACGTGATCACTTCGGTCATTGACCAGCAACCCAATATGGCCGTGGATACGCATGTATTCAGGGTATCCGCCCGCCTGGGGCTCACCACAGGAGCCAAAACACCGCTGCAAACAGAACAGCAACTCATCAAATACATTCCCAAAGACCTGATCCATAAAGCCCATCACTGGCTGATCCTCCATGGGCGCTATACCTGCCTGGCCAGGAACCCGAAATGCAATGCTTGTGGCCTGACGGATGTTTGCAGGTATTACAAAGTCAACATTAAAAAGTAATACAGGCGCTTTATACTTTTGACTTTTACTTTTCACTTCTTCGTAACTTCCAAACTCAACCAATTGCTTATGCGTTCCACGGTTAGGGTTCAGTTATCTGCCATGATGTTTCTGGAATTTTTTATCTGGGGTGCCTGGTACGTCACCATGGGTACCTACCTGGATAAAGTATTGAAAGCCGATGGCGTCCAGGTAGGCGCAGCTTACAGTGCAATGGCCATCGCCACCATTATTTCACCATTTTTTGTAGGCATGATTGCCGATCGTTTTTTCTCTGCCCAGAAAGTATTAGGTGTACTTCATCTTCTGGGCGCGGCACTGCTTTACTATTTGACTACAGTAGATAATCCGGATTCGTTTTATTGGATCCTGCTTCTCTATTCTTTATGCTATGCCCCCACCCTTGCACTGGCGAATGCCGTAGCATTCCGCCAGATGAAGGACCCCAGTAAAGAATTTGCGTCCATTCGCGTATTGGGTACCATTGGGTGGATCGCCACCGGCTGGATGATTGATAAAGTACTCAACATAACTACTGAACAGCTGGCCACTACATTTAAAATGGCAGCCATTGCATCCCTGGCGCTGGGTGTACTTAGTTTTGTATTGCCAGACACACCACCTAAAGCCAAGGGAACAAAGGCAAGCTTTGCACAAATCCTGGGTTCAGATGCTTTTGTGCTTTTTAAGGACCGGTCATTCGTAATCTTTTTCCTGGCATCGGTAATGATCTGTATTCCCCTGAGTTTTTACTACAGCTTCACTAACCTGTTTCTTACGGAAGCCGGTATGGAGAATGCCACCAGTAACATGACCCTCGGACAGTTCTCTGAAGCTTTCTTCATCTTGCTCATTCCCTTCTTTTTCAAAAGACTGGGTGTAAAATGGATGATCGCCTTTGGGATGATCGCCTGGGCTATCCGTTTCCTGCTCTTTGGATTTGGTAATGCAGAAACCGGCATGTGGATGCTCTTTGCCGGTATTGTGTTGCATGGCATTTGTTTTGATTTCTTTTTTGTTACCGGCCAGATTTATACAGACAGCAAGGCCGGGCTAAAGATCCAGAGCCAGGCCCAGGGCATGATCACCATGGCCACCTATGGTATTGGCATGTGGATAGGTACACTTCTTTCCGGTTACGTTAAGGACCATTATACAATGGACGGCATCGTGAACTGGAAGAGCGTGTGGATGGTACCCGCAGGAATATCAGTTGTTGTACTGATCCTTTTTGTGCTGTTTTTTAAAGACAATAAACATACCGCCACACATCAGGAAGACGCGGTATCCATGGTTTAACTTATTAAGGTATTTGCTATGAATATTTCAATGCTGGGCTCAGGCTTCATCGGCCGATTTTATGCGGATTCTATCCAGGGATTGCGGAGCAGGGACAAGATCGTTTCAGTGTATTCCCGCCGGGAAGAAAGTGCAAAGAAATTTGCAGATGATTATGGTTGCGGTCACTGGACTACAGAGATGGAAGCTTCCATTGCAAACCCGGATGTTCAGGTGGTATGCATTGCGCTCCCCAACAATCTCCATGAACTGGCTGTTCTCCAGTGCTGCAAACACAAGAAAGCCGTGATCACCACCAAGCCCCTGGGACGTAATGCCACAGAAGCCAAACGAATGCTGGAAGCAGTAGAAGCCGCAGGTATCTTCCATGGCTACCTGGAAGACCTCGTGTATACACCCAAATTCATCAAAGCATATGACACGGTGAAAAATGGCGCACTCGGCAGGATCCTTTGGGCAAAATCAAGGGAGACGCACCCTGGGCCACATAGTGACTGGTTCTGGGATATAGAACAAGCTGGCGGTGGATGCCTGCTGGATCTCGGATGCCATTGCGTAGAGATCACCAGGAGTTATATCGGCAAAGACATCAAACCCATTGAAGCGATGTGCTGGGCAGATACGCAGGTAAAACCTATTGATGCTGAAGACCATGCCATCGCCCTCGTAAAATATGAGAATGGATCCATCGCTCAATTTGAAGTGAGCTGGACATTCCGCGGGGGGCTTGATCTCCGCGACGAAGTAATGGGTACCGAAGGCACCATCTGGGTGAACAGCTTCCTCCGTACAGGTTTTGAAATGTTCACTACCGGAAAAGGAGCAGATTATGTGGCTGAAAAAGCAGAGTCCAACAGCGGATGGTTATTCCCAGTAGGTGATGAACTGAATGAACTGGGCTATAACCATATGTTTACAGAGATGTTCAACTGTATTGAAAAAGGAACAGCGCCACGAGAAACTTTCTATGATGGATATGTTGTAAATGCCGTACTGGATGCGTGTTATAAATCAGCCAAGTCAAAACAATGGGAACCCATTGTATTAGACATCTGGCGGGGACGAACTGGCGTAACCAAAGACAGCCACCTTGTTGAATATGACAGTGAGCATTACCTCGTTAAAGAAGAAATGACCCACTACGGCGCAAAAAAAGTGATCCTGAAAAACAAAACCACCGGTAAGATAATAGAACGGGCAATTAACAACTAACAATTAATAATTTGCAATTGGCACTAGTTTCTAAAGTTTAGCAACTAGTGCCAATTGTAAATTGTTAATTGTTAATTATTAATTGTTAGAACAGTTGTCTGATTCTTTCAACAAGCTCCGTCTTGGTAATAGGAATGCCCATGATCTTATTGTAGGGGATCGCATCTACAAAATACTGGTCCCTGAGAATCTTCACGAGCTGGCCGTTGTTGATCTCCGGCACCAGCACGTGATCAAAACTTTTGAGGATCTCACCAAGATTGCGGGGGAAAGGACGCAGGTAACGGATATGTACATGCGAAACTTCTTTGCCTTCAGCCTGTAATTCAGCACAGGCAGTCTTGATGGCTCCATAGGTACTGCCCCAGCCCACCACCAGTACCTTCCCTTTGGCGGCACCGCTGTCAATTTTCTGCAGGGGAATATAGTCAGCCAGTTTATCCACTTTGGCCTGGCGAAGGAACACCATGTGCTGGTGGTTGTCTGGATCATAGCTCACATTGCCGGTGATATCCTGCTTCTCCAGTCCGCCGATGCGGTGTTCCAGTCCCGCCGTTCCCGGTATGGCCCAGGGGCGACTCAGTTTTTCATCCCTCTTGTAAGGCATCAGTTTTTCTTCCCCTTCATCCAGCCCCTTCTTGAACTCCACATTGATCTCCGGAAGGTCCGCAGACTGCGGGAATCTCCAGGGTTCAGCGCCGTTTGCGATATAGCCATCACTCAGCAGGATCACGGGTGTCATATGCTGTACTGAAATCCTGGCTGCTTCAAACGCCACATCAAAACAATCGCTGGGCGTAGAAGAGGAAATAACGGGCATGGGACATTCCCCATTCCTGCCATAGAAAGCCTGGAGCAGGTCACTTTGTTCCGTTTTAGTGGGTAACCCGGTGGACGGGCCGCCCCTTTGAACATTCACAATCACCAGCGGGATCTCCATCATTACGGCAAGGCCCATCGCCTCAGTTTTCAATGCCATACCCGGGCCAGAAGTAGTGGTCACCGCCAGGGATCCGCCATAACTGGCACCAATAGCCGAAGCAATGGCAGCAATTTCGTCTTCCGCCTGGAAAGTGCGTACACCAAAAGATTTGTGCCTGCTCAGTTCATGCAGGATATCAGATGCCGGCGTAATGGGATAAGAACCCAGGAACAGCGGCAGTTTGCTTTTCTGTGAAGCGGCGATGAGACCGTAGGCCAGGGCCTGGTTACCCATAATGGAACGGTAAGAACCGGTTTCCATTTTCGCCTTCTCAACTTTATACCGAGTGGTAAATGTTTCGGTGGTATCCCCATAATTGTATCCAGCCTGCAGAGCCTTGATGTTACTATTAAGGATATCATCCTTTTTGCCAAACTTGTCTTTGAGAAACTGAAGGGTATTGTCCATATCCCTGTTGAACATCCAGTACAGGAAACCCAGCACAAACATATTCTTCGCGCGGTCTTTTTCCTTAGTACCCATGGTGAAATCCTTGAGGGCTTCACGGGTCATCTTGGTAATATCCATCCTGATCACATCATAGCCTTCCAGGGAATTGTTCTCAATAGGATTCACCCCTTCCGGATAATTAGCCAGGCGGAGGTTTTTAGAATCAAACCCATCCGTATTAACGATGATCTTCCCGCCTTTTTTCAATCCTTTCAGGTTGGTCTTCAGGGCGGCGGCATTCATGGCTACTAAAACATCACATTCATCACCAGGCGTGAACACCGGTGAAGAGGAAAATCTCAATTGAAAACCACTGACACCGGGAATGGTTCCTTGTGGTGCGCGGATTTCAGCGGGAAAATCAGGGAAGGTGGCGAGGTCCATTCCAAGGAGAGCCGTGTTGTTGGTAAACTGGCTTCCTGTTAGCTGCATTCCATCTCCACTATCGCCGGCAAATTTAATTACTACGTCCTGTAGCAGTTCGTCTTGTCTGTTCATGAAGCGCCTGTTGGGTTTACGCTAATGTACGAAGAGATCAGCCTCGAAAAATGACGAAAAACTGTTTTTCAGGAAGATTTTATCAGTTGTTTATGAAGCTGTTATACCATGAGGAAGGCCGGTTTCGATGATTGATCGATTTCCTTCGCCGGGTGATTTGAATTCCCAGTAAGCTAGATATATTTTTGATTCATCATACTACAGCAAACAACCCGGAAACGGTAGAAAGATATCATACGGATGGTTACTGGATGTGTTAAAAAGGCAGTTGGGAAACCAACTGCCTTGCCATTTGGAGGCATTAAGAAATTAAGGCATTGAGGCAGTAGTAGGGTCAAGCCTTCACCCTTCTCCCTTCATCTTCTCCCTCTCTACATACCGTCTCCATCCAGCAGGTTCCCGATACCGCCCAGAATACTTCCCTCCTCTTTACGATGCACCGTACCATAACTAAGGATCCTCGAGGCCAGGCGGCTCACCGGCAGGGTTTGCAGCCAAACCGTTCCCGGCCCCCTAAGGGTTGCAAAAAACAAGCCCTCGCCTCCAAAAATGGTATTCCTTATTCCGCCAACAAACTGGATATCGAAACTGATCTCCTGGGTATAACCCACCACACAGCCGGTATCTATTTTAAGCACTTCACCCGGTGTAAGCGTCCTTGAAAACACGTGCCCTCCGGCATGCATGAAAGCCATCCCATCACCCTCCAGCTTCTGCATGATAAACCCTTCGCCCCCAAACAGTCCGGTTCCAAGTTTTCTTTGCAGGGCAATACCCACGCTCACTCCTTTTGCAGCACAAAGGAAGGCATCCTTCTGGCAGATGATGCGACCATCGTACTGCTGCAGGTCAAGCGGGATAATTTTCCCGGGATAGGGCGATGCAAAAGCTACCTTCCTCTTTCCCTGGCCTACATTGGTGAATGCTGTCATGAACAGGCTTTCACCGGTAAGGATCCTTTTACCCGCACTCATCAGTTTGTCAAAAATCCCTCCGGATGAACGTTTTGATCCGTCACCAAAAATGGTTTCCATCTGCACCCCATCGTCCATAAACATAAAACTTCCTGATTCCGCAATGGCCGTTTCCATGGGATCAAGCTCTACTTCCACATACTGCATTTCTTCCCCGTAAATCCTGTAGTCAATTTCGTGATTGGTCCTTTGTGACATATTCTTCTGTTGAATAAGTAAGAAGACGTAATTCTTTTACAGGTTGCAAGTTAAAAGAGAAAGGCGAAAGGATTTACACCTTTCGCCTCGCCCTAAACACTCACCCTAAACCCTAGTCTTTCATCTTCCCGTTCCATACCGGTTTACCCTGGAGTTTCCGTACCAGGTACATCAAACCGGTGAAAATAAAGAAGAAGGGTCCAAGCAAACCAAACAGCCCAATCCATTTACCATGATAGAACTGCGACATAGGTCTTCTCAACCGCTCCGCCATCAGGTACATACCGGGCACCATGATCAGCGTCATAAAGAAGGCGAAGATCAGGCCCCAGATGATGGTCCAGCTCAAGGGCTTCCAGAACACCGCATTATCACCACCAAAGAATATATGGGGATTCCAGTCTGTGAACATGGTAATAAAATTGATGTTGAGACCCACTGCCAGCGGGATCAGGGCAAGGATAGCCGCCAATGCCGTAAGCAGTACAGGCACAATCCTCGTCTTACCAGCCTGCACCACCGCTTCGTGGGTTCGGTAACCCCGGTGCCGCAACTCATCGGCAAACTCAATCACGAGGATCCCGTTTTTCACCACAATACCGGCAAGGCCAATGATTCCGATACCCGTCATTACAACGGCTGCTGTGCTGCGGGTGATCGCATATCCTAAGAGTACACCGATCACGCTGAAAAGAATCTCAGACAGTACGATCACGGTTTTACTCAGTGAATTGAACTGCAGTACCAGCACCAGCAGGATCAGGCCAATAGCGATGGCCAGCGCCTTACCCAGGAAGTCCTGCGTTTCTTTCATCTGTTCCTGCTCACCAGTTTGCTCAATACTTACATCCTGCGGTTTCTGCTTAAAGTCTTTGATAGCCGCAAGGATATCGGCATTCACTGCTGCAGGTGTAAAGCCCGCAGAGGTCAGCACATTACTGAAGATGGTGATCACACGCTTTGCATTCTTTCGCTTAATACTTCCATACGTGCTGGTGAGTTCATAGTTCACCACTGAACTGATAGGAACCTGCTTGATCTGCCCCGTGGTGAAATCACGATACGTGATCCGCATATTGAGGAGATCAGACAAACTCTTGCGCTGCAGTTCATTGTTCCGCAACTGGATCTTGTATTCATCTTCATCCAGTTTCAGCTTGGACACTTCCTTACCAAATAGAGCGGTCCTGATTTCCAGGCCTATTTGCGCCGTAGAAATCCCCTGTACCAATGCCCGTTCCCTGTCCACTGTTATGGTGACCTCAGGATTGCTCAGGTCCACATCCAGTTTGAGTTCTTCCACACCGGGGATGTTCTTAACCACGAGGTAGTTTTTCAGGTCAACGGCCGTTTGGGTGAGGGTTTCAAAATTCTCACCACTCACTTCAATATTGATAGGTGGTTGGGTGGGAGGTCCTGCAGCTTCTTGCGCCACGGAGATTTCTGCACCGGGTATCCCCTTGATGGCCGCACGGATACTGTCCAGGTAAGGCTTGGTAGCCACACCATGGCGTTCTTCGAAGGGAACAAAATTCACCTGGATCCGGCCTTGCTCAGGACGCGTACTCCTATCGTTACTGTTAGGATCTGAGGCGCCCACCGCCACATTGGAAATCACACTTTCCACCACCGGATTGCCTTTGCCTTCCTTCATACCCAGCACGCGATACACTTTATTCTCCAGTGAGCGTGTCACTGAATCCGTATACTTCACATCTGTACCGGAAGGCAGTTTGAGGTACACGTAAATATTATTGGGATCCCCCTGCGGGAACAACAACACCGGCACTTTTCTGGCAGCAAAGAAAACAAAAGACAGTACCAGCAGCCCAAAAGTAGCTGCCAGCAGATAAGCGGGTCTCCAGCCTTCCAGGGTCCATCGCAACAATTTCTCGTACCGGTTCATCATAGCCGGGAGCGTTTTGTTCTGGAAATTCCTGATCAGGTCAGCCAATACAAAACGATTAAACAGCACCAGCACCAACAGGAAGATGAGCAGGTTGCCGATAAAACGGAATCCGGCTTCATCCATGATATATCCGTATCCGTCCAGGAGGAGGATGAGTAATATGGTAACCCAGAATGCCGGCTTTTTAAAGATAGCTGACTTAGGCTCCTTGCTATGTTCTTCATGCACCATGAAATCAACGGCAAAAACCGGGTTCATCACATAGGCCACTATAAGGGAAGCCGTTAGGGTGAAGATCAGCATCGTAGGCAGGTAGATCATGAACTTACCGATGATACCGGGCCAGAACAGCAGGGGTATGAATGGCGCCAGGGTGGTGACGGTACCCGCCAACACCGGCACAAATACTTCCCCTGCCGCAAACCTTGCAGCATCTTCAGAAGAGATCCTTCCCTGCCCCTGTGAAAATATCCTGTGGGTATTCTCGATCACCACAATGGCATCGTCCACTACAATCCCTAACCCAAACAGGAGGGCAAAAAGGGCAATGAAGTTCAATGAAATATTTCCGCCCACAATGAATTCAGCGGAAGGCAAAAAGATAAACGCGAGAAACATACTCAGGGGCACAGAGAGTGCCACAAAGAATGCATTGGTGACGCCCATGAAAAACATCAGCACCAGCACCACCAGGATAAAGCCGATGACAATTGAGTTTACCAACTCCGTGAAAGATGTACCAGCCTTGATGCTGAGATCTCCTGATACGCTTATATCAAGGTTCTTCGGAAACTCCTTGCGTTGCAGGTCAGCCACCACTTCCCGCACTTTACCCGCTGCATCAATAAGGTTCTCACCAGATCTCTTGATGATACTGAGGCTTACCACATTCTTTCCATTCATCCGTGCATAGCTCTCCTTCTCTTTCACTGTATCCTTGATGGTGGCAATGTCCCTGAGATAAATGGGAGCCCCGCTGAAGTTCTTGACGATGACCTGGTTCAGGTCCATCGCACTTTCAAACTGGCCCTTCACCCTGAGGGTTCGTTTCTGGTTGCCGATCTCCAGCAAGCCGCCGGAGATATCTGCATTCTCCCTCGCCACGGCATTTTCAATATCAGAGAAGGTTACCTTGGCAACCTGCATCTTGTAATTATCTACATTGATCTGTATCTCCCGTTCAGGAGCACCAATGATGTCCACACGCGTGATCTGGGACAGTTCCTCGATCTTATCCTGCAGTTTGTCTGCATACTCTTTCAGTTTCACCGCATCATAATCACCACTTACATTCACCGCCATAATGGGGAACTCACTGAAACTGATCTCCTGCACCGTAGGCACCTGGGTAAGGTCTGTTGGCAGATCTCCCCTGGCCTTATCCACCGCATCCTTCACTTTTTGGATGGCCACATCGGTCTTCACATCCGTACTAAATTCCACAATGATGGCCGAGAAATCCTGCAGTGATGTGCTTGTCATTTTATTGATCTTCACGCCAGTGATGCCCTTGAGTTTTTTCTCGATGGGCCTGGTCACAAGGTTCTCAATATCCTTGGGGGAGTTACCCACGTACACTGTTTGTACATAGATGGTGGGGATCACAATGTCTGGAAACTGCTCTTTGGGCAGCGTCACAAACAGGGATACACCCCATACCGTAACAAACAATACGATCAGGTAAACTGCCGTCTTGCTTTTAATGGCCCAGTTGGTGGCAAAAAAAGTTTTACCGCCACTTAACAGGCTCTGTATTTCATCAGTCACTTTCTTCATGACCCAGCAGTTATTTTGTTGTAATCAATTGTCCTTCATATAATCCCTGGAAGCCCTGAGTGATCAGCTGATCATTGCTCTGCAGCCCCTGGCGGATCTCTATCTTATCATCATAAAGTTCACCCACCACCACAGGTTTCTTTTTAGCTACTGCCTTTCCGTTCTGCATCTCCATCACATATACAAATTTTCCTTTCTCATCAGACTGAACAGTAGCAACCGGGATAACGATGGTATTCTTTGATGCATGGTCAAGAATGCGGATGATGGCAATCTGGTTGGGCTTCAGCGCCGGGTCTGCAGGGATCTTGCTTTCCGCTGTGAAGCTCCTGTTGGTTTGGCCAATCAACTCACTCACCAGGGTGATCTTCGCATTGATACGCTTAGCCACATCCGGCACATCCACAATCACATCCATGCCCTTCTTCACTTTGGAAGCATAGTTCTCCGGAACATCCACCACGGCTTTCAGGTTAGAAGGATTAACGATGGTGATACCGGCAGCAGGATTACCATTGAAGAGCTCACCCACACGAATGTTCACCGTCTCGGCCACTCCGTTGGCCGGTGCATAGATGTTGGACATGGACAGCTGCTCATTCAGCAGGGACATTTGTTTTTCCAGATTGTCTACCCCGTTCTTTGCATTCAACACCTGTACTTCTGTTCCAATCCCCTCTTTCCAAACAGCTTGCTGCCTGTTGTACAGATCTCTGGCGTAATCCAATTGTGTTTTTAACTGAGCGATCTGCTGGCGCACCACCGCATCGTCCAGTTTAAGCAGCAACTGGCCCTGCCTTACACGGTCTCCCTGCTTCACATACACCGCTTTTACCTGCCCGCCCATTCCCCTGGGCGTGACCGCATATACATTCTCTGTTGAGATCCGTCCCTGCAGGTCAATATAATGCGCGAAGTCTTCCGGCTGGAGCGAGGTTACCGCCACCAGTTTCTTACTGGCTTCAGCCGCGGATGCAGGATCCAGTTTATTCACCTCTTCTTCAAGTTTGGTGATCTTCTCCCCAATCGCTTCTTTTTCTTTCTTGAGTTTTTCCAGTTCCAGTTTTTTGTCTGTCAATACTGCACTGGCATCTTTCTTGCCGCCGCCACAGGCTGCGAGCACTACCAGGAATGACATCATAATCAGTTGTTTCATACTATCTTCTTTAGTGTTGATTCGTTTATTTATAATCTTCCCAGGGAGCGGTAATAGGCAATTTTGGCGATCACAGCATCATATAATGCCTGGAAATAATTGGACTGGGCGTCTTCATATCCCGCTTCCGTTTGGATGATTTCAAAACTTGAACCCAGGCCCTGTTCATATTTTTTCTTAGTGGTGGCATATACTTTCTCCGCGAGTTCCATGTTCCGCTCCTGCACATCCATATTGGCAATGGCATTCCTGAACTGGCTGTAAGCAGCAGACCTCTGCAGGTCTATCACCCTTTGCAGGTTATCCATATTATTTCTGGTCTTCTCCAGGTTCAGCTGCGCCTGTTTGATCTTTTGCTCTTTTTGCAAGCCATCAAAAATGGGCACACTCATATTCACACCCAATACATTGGACTTGAACCAGGGCTTGCTGAAATTCAGGAAATCAGCTTGTTGGCGAAGTGCGTTTCCTGAAAAATTCCATACGGCCGCCAGCGTGGGGATATACTGCATTTTGTAACGCTTGAGGTCCAGTTTCTGCAACTCTTCCACAGAGTTGAGCAACCTGACTTCAGCCCTGTCTTCATACTTAAACCCAGTAGTATCCAGGATATCTTTCTTTACCAGTTCAGTTGATAAGGTATCTGTGAGGCGGAGTGTATCTGCCTGGTTAATCCCCAGTGCAAATTTCAGGGAAGCATAACCGATGATGATGAGATTGTTCACCTGCGACTGTGAAGACTTCAGGTTATTCAGGTTCACCTGGGTACGGTCAATATCCAGCCTCTCGGCAAACCCGTTTTTAAACAACACTTCCTGGTCAGTCACCAGTTTCTGAAGCCTTACGATTCCATCGTCCAGGAACAGTTTCCGTTTTTCCAGGATAAGGACGCCATAATAGGCACGATATACATTGCTCTTGACACTGTCCTCCATGGCTTTAATGTTGATGTCAGCATACCGTAATGCGGCATCACGCGCCTGAAGACCCACAAATACATCGGGCTGAAACAGCAGCTGCTGGAAAGTGAAACCAGCGGATGCCTGCCAGGGTACACCAAACCGTGCGGGGAAATACTGCGGTGGGCCTGTTGGTGCTACAATCGTATTGCCATTGCCGTCCTTAACCCCCTCTGTCTCCAGTACATTGTATACCGATGGCGTTACAAAATCCGGCAACAGCGTAACCGGGATGGAAAAAAAGTGCTGCACGCCAATAGATCCGGTAACCTGCGGCATGGCCTGGCCCTTGATCTCATTGTTCTTTGCTTCCTGCAATTTCCTGTCGATCTTCAGATTCCTGATGTCTGTTACATTCTTGATCGCAAAATCCACTGCTTCATTTGCGGTAAATGCATAGTGTTTCTGTGCATGCACCTGTAAACCCAGCAACAGCAGCAACATCAAGCCTGCCTGTCTCATCCTGCCTTTTCTCATTTTTGCTTGCTTTTATTAATTCGGTCTTGTTGGTATTGTAAGGCGAGGTCATAGCCCCTGGGGCTCACCAGGCCAAATAGAAAATTTTCCAGCATGGATGTAGACACCTCCACAAGGTTGAATTCCGTGTTAGGGTACACATCCTGGTTGAAAGCGATCAGCATTGACTCCAGCCGATACCGCGAGAGTACAGCAACATTCAGGCCTTCCCTGTATAGGCCTTCGGCTATTCCTCGGCGCAGGTTTTTGCTCACCACTTCCAGGAGATAAATGTTCTTATGATCCATGAACCGCTTGAAACTCGCAAAATGAAATTTGTGAAGATCATAGAGGATGTTGGGGTTCATGCTCTGCATGTGGCTGATCAGCCTGTCCATGGTGAAAAACACTTCTTCCACAGCGTTAGCCGCGTTTTCCTCACACACTTGACAATCTTTCTTAATATCATTGATGTCGTCATTGATGATCTCATCCACGAGGGCATCCTTGTCTTTATACCACTGGTAAATGGTTTTCTTGGAAATTCCGAGGCCTACGGCAATATCATCCATAGAAACAGACCGGATACCATACTTCATGAACAGGTTTTTTGCCTGTTCCCTGATCCTGTCACGGGTATCTACTGTGTGCTCCATTGTCATATTGAATCGAATAAGGCCGCAAAACTAAGGAAACTTTTATCACGTTTCAAGTTTCCATCATTTTTTTCTACCACTTGTCCTTTTTTTAGGGAATAGGGGGTAAGGACTATTTCACCATTTCACCTCCACATTTTCACACCAATCCCTTGTCTTTTTCCCATGATTTCCACTACCCTTTGTCCTATTTTTGGCGTCAATGAAGAATTCCAGACTTCGGCAGTTGCTGCACTACTTTTTCCAGGGCCTGATCATCCTGGCACCCATCGTTATTACCGCCTGGGCCGTGATATCCCTGTTCAATTTTGTGGATGGCATCCTCCCGAACATCCTGTATATGCTTTTCCCTTCGGTGGTAGGTACCTATCCCGATGGCAGTCCCAAAAGCTATCCTGGCTTTGGATTCATCCTGGTGATCCTCATTGTGATTGGTGTGGGATATGTGTCTTCCTCCTTCATCTTCGGCAGGCTGGTGTACCTTTTTGACCAGCTGTTGGAAAAGACGCCAGGCGTGAAAGTCATTTATACCACGGTGAAAGATTTTTTTGAAGCCTTTGCCGGCAACAAAAAGAAATTCACACACCCGGTACTGGTTTCTATAGAACATCCGGAAATCTGGCAGCTCGGCTTTATCACTGCAGAGGACGTAAAGGATTTCGGACTAATTGACCATGTAGCCGTTTATATTCCTCATTCCTATGCTTTCTCAGGCCGGCTCTACCTTGTTCCCCGGTCGCGGGTCAAAGCCGTCACTGATGTGAGCCCCACGGATGCCATGAAATTTGCGATATCCGGAGGAGTTACAGAGACGGAACATGAGGAGAAGGGTGGGTAGAGATAGGGTGTAGGGGGAGGGTGTAGGGCTAAACGTGATGATGAATTTGTGATGTATGATAAAAACCTTGTTGTTATTCTCGTTTTTCTTTGGCTTGAGTACGCCGGCAAAATGCTGGGGATTTTACAGCCATAAGCTGATAAACCGGATGGCTGTTTACTTGCTGCCACCGGAAATGATGGTGCTGTATAAGCCCAACCTTCCATTTATTACAGATCATGCCGTAGACCCGGACAAACGCAGGTATCTTCTAAAAGAAGAGGGCGCTCGGCATTTTATGGATATGGACCATTACCATCCCTGGGACAGTATTCCCGCATCCTGGACGCAAGCCGTGGCGAAGTATAGCGAGGATAGCCTGCTGCGTCACGGAATGGCTCCCTGGTGGCTTCAAACCATGGTGTCCAGGCTCACCCACGCATTTGAGAAAAAAGATGTCCGCGCAATATTGAAACTATCTGCAGACCTGGGTCACTACCTGGCAGACATCCACGTTCCCCTGCATGCCAGCAGCAACCACAATGGGCAATTGACGGGGCAGCATGGCATTCATGCATTTTGGGAATCCCGCATTCCTGAGCTGTTTGCCGAAAAAGAATTCGATTTTTTACTTGACCGGGCGGGATACCTTCCCAGTGTTTCGGCGGCTGTATGGACCACTATCAGGGAATCAGCCGTGGCGGCAGATACTGTCTTGCGTGCAGAAAGATCGCTGAACGCAGATTTCAGGCCTGATGGCAAATATGCATTTGAAGACCGGAATGGCATCCTGCTCAGGCAGTATTCCACCGCCTACAGCAAAGCTTACCACCTCCGGTTAGCAGGAATGGTGGAAAGAAGGATGCGAGCTTCCATCCAGATGATCGCCAGTTGCTGGTTCACAGCCTGGGTCAACGCTGGCCAGCCCAACCTCCGTGCGCTCAGCGGAAACCCATTTGATGAAAGCGATGAGGCAGACTGGCAGGAACTGAACCTGCGATGGAAACAAGGTGGTGCAGCAGGCACCTCTTGCACAAATTGACTACATTCGCCATTCGAAATTCAGCACCGTGACGCATAATTTTAACGCAGGTCCCAGCATCCTTCCCCGTGAAGTTTTTGAAGAAGCCTCCAAAGCAATCCTAAATTTCAATGACACCGGTTTATCTATCCTTGAAATTGGTCACCGTACGCCCCTGTTTGAATCTGTTCTGGAGGAAGCAAAACAACTCCTTCGTGAACTTATGCAGCTGAATGCAGACAAAGAGATCCTCTTCCTGCATGGCGGTGCATCCACCCAATTTTTCCAGGTGCCTATGAACCTGCTGAATGAAGATGAAACCGCAGCCTACCTGGATGCAGGAATCTGGGGCACCAAGGCCATCAAGGAGGCGCGGCAATTTGGCCATGTGTCTGTAGTGGCCAGTTCTAAAGACCAGGGCTACACCTGCATACCCAAAGACTATTCCGTGGCCCCTGATGCAAAATATTTTCACTACACTACCAATAACACCATCGAAGGAACAGAAATGTTCAGCATACCAGATGTGAATGTTCCCCTGATTGCAGACATGAGCAGTGATATCCTTTCCCAGGAGATGGACTTCAACAGGTTTGCCCTCATTTACGCAGGCGCCCAGAAAAACATTGGTGCAGCGGGCGTGAACGTAGTGGTCATTGATAAACATATCCTGGGGGGCATCCGCAGAAAGCTTCCTTCCATGATGGATTACCGTCTGCACATTGAAAATGGTTCCATGCTCAACACCCCTCCGGTGTTTGCCATCTATGTGTGCATGCTAACCCTTCGTTGGGTGAAAAAGCAGGGCGGAATCGCGGCACTGGAAAAGATCAACCGGCAAAAAGCTGGACTGCTCTATGATACACTGGATGCGCACCCGCTTTTTCACCCCACGGTGGCAAAAGAAGACCGAAGCAGAATGAACGTGGTATTCCGCATGCATGACCCGGAGAAAGAAAAAGTTTTCCTGGATGCCTGCAAGGCCGCAAAATTTGTGGGGGTGAAAGGTCACCGCTCCGTAGGCGGTTTTCGCATTTCCTTGTACAACGCTCTGCCGCTGGAAAGCGTCATCGCCATTACTGACCTGATCAAAACTTTTTAAATATTATGGCACAGATCGCACCTTTTAAGGCGCTAAGACCCAGACCCGATGTAGCTGAATCCGTTGCTTCCCGTCCTTATGATGTCCTGAATACCGCCGAAGCCCGCGAGGAAGTAGTGAATAATCCCCATTCCTTCCTTCATGTAACCAGGTCAGAAATTGACCTCCCCCTTGATGTACACGTCTATTCAAGGCTGGTGTATGACAAGGCAAAAGAAAATCTTGACGCACTGATCAGCAGCGGTATTTTGGTGAGAGAAGAAAAACCGTGTTATTATATCTATACCCTCGTGATGGGGAAACGCACCCAAACCGGACTGGTATGCGTATCCTCAGTGGCAGACTACAACAATGACCTGATCAAAAAACATGAATTCACACGGCCTGAGAAGGAAAAGGACAGGATCAACCATATCAAGATCACCCGCGCACAAACCGGGAACGTTTTCCTGGCTTACCGCAATCATGCAGACCTGGATACGCTGATCAATGAATGGAAAAGCAGCCACCAGCCCATCTATGATTTCAAGGCAGAAGACAAAGTACAGCATACCATTTGGGTGGTGGATGCCCCTTCCACTGTCCAGGCTATTACAGACATTTTTGCAAAGCATATTCCGCAGACCTATATCGCAGATGGCCACCACCGCGCAGCCAGTGCTGCCAAAGTCCTGGCGGAATTGGGGTCTGAAGCAACTGAAGAAGCCAGGTACTTTCTGACCACCCTCTTCCCGGCAAACCAGCTCAGCATCATGGATTACAACCGTGTTGTGAAAGACCTGAATGATATGAAAGTGCAGGAATTTTTATCCGCACTGCATGATGATTTCGATATTGCGATGAGTTCTGAACCATTTGCACCATCCTCCCTTCATGAATTTGGCATGTACCTGAACGGTCAATGGTATATCCTTACCGCCAAGGAAGGCTCCTGGAGTGATGACCCCATTGGTGTACTGGATGTAACCATCCTCTCCCAACTGGTGTTGGACAAACAATTGGGTATCAAAGACCAGCGTACAGACAAACGGATCGACTTTGTTGGGGGAATCAGGGGTTTGGATGCACTGCAACAACGGGTTGACAGTGGAGAAATGGCCGTTGCCTTCAGCTTATACCCCGTTTCAATTCAACAATTATTCGATATTGCAGATAGTGGAGAAGTTATGCCGCCTAAAAGCACCTGGTTTGAACCCAAACTCAGGGATGGCCTGCTAACACACCTGATCTGAGAACTTATCCCTTATGATCCGATCTTTAACATTCATCATAGTGGCCCTGTTAACGGGCATCCTGGTTCAAGCCCAGGATACAGACAAACTGCTGGAAACCGCCCGGAATTTCACTAAGAACGGCGATTATGATAATGCTGTGCTCGTCCTGCAAAAGGCAGCCCAGCAGAAACCACAGGATCTTACCATACAAAAGGAACTGGTATACACGTATTACAGGGCCGGCAACTATAAAGAAGCAGCCCCCATAGCTATCAATTTATACAACCGTGAAGATGCGGATGTGCAGGCCTACCAGATTGCAGGCAATGTTTTCAAAGGCATGGGAGATGCAAAGGAGAGCGATAAACTTTATAAGAAAGCGCTGAAAACATTTCCCAACAGTGGTGTACTTTATTTTGAATATGGTGAACTGATGCTCACGCAGCAACAGCGAAACGAAGCCATTAAACTCTGGGAAAAAGGCATTGAAGTAGATCCCATTTATCCCGGCAATTACTACCATGCAGGAAAATTTTACTACTACACCGGCAGTAACCCGGCCCTTTCTTTGTTGTACGGAGAGATCTTTGTGAATATGGAGAGCTATACCGTACGTACAGCAGAAATAAAGAATATGCTTCTGGATGCGTATAAAAATTTTTACCTGCAGAAAACCGATGCGGGTAAAAAACGTGGCAACGGTGGATTTCAGCAAACCGTAGCAGACCTGCTCTGGCAACAGTCTGATCTGGCATCCATGGGTGTTACCGCAGAATCACTCACCATGATCAGGACCCAATTTATCCTGCAATGGTTTGAAGGTCCCGCTAAAAAATATCCCTATAAGCTATTTGATCACCAGCAGTACCTGCTTCGCGAAGGTATGTTTGAGGCATACAACCAGTGGCTATTTGGACCCGTTTCCAATATGCAGAAATACCAGCAATGGGCCAATGCCAATGCAAAACAACTCGCTGATTTCAACTATTACCAGAAGAACCGGGTGTTCAGGATGCCGGCAGGACAGAACTACCAATAAACAGGATACAGGCAGCTGGTTACAGGTTGTAGAAAGGGGCTGCCCTTCTGTTGATTATTATGTGATCTTTTCCTACATTCAATATTCAACATTGCACCATGACGCCTACAAGACTGTTTGATTGCATCAGCATTCAGTTGGAGAAATTTCCCAAAGAAGACATGCTTGCCGCCAAAGAAGCTGGTGGCACCTGGAGAAAATACAGTACCACAGAAGTAAGGGACATCGTGGATAAATTCAGTGCGGGACTGGCGCACCTCGGCATCGGACCCAATGATATGTCCATTGAAGGAAGGGATAAGATCGCAGTCATCAGTAACAACCGCCCTGAATGGGTTTTTCTTGATCTTGCCGTGCAACAGGTTGGCGCGGTACTTACGCCCATATACCCTACCATCAGCGTTCACGAACTGGAATATGTATTGAATGACGCAGCTGTTAAACTGGTTTTTGTGAATGATAAGGCGATGTATGAAAAAGTGCAGCAAGTGAGGGAAAAATGCCCCAGTGTGAAAGCCGTATTCACCTTTGATTATTTTCAGCCTTCCTTACACTGGAGGGAGATTCTTGCCAAAGCCACAGAGGCTGATGCTTTAAAAGTAGCAGCCACCAGGGACAGGATCAGTTCAGAAGATCTTTGTACCATCATCTACACCTCTGGTACTACCGGCACACCCAAGGGCGTAATGCTGAGCCATAAAAATATCCTCAGCAACGTCATGAATGTGGAAGAAGTATTCAGGCCCATCGTTTCTGAAAAAGATGCCCGGGCCCTGAGTTTCCTGCCGCTCAACCACATCTTTGAGCGCATGATCACCTATATCTACCTGTTTTATGGGTGTTCCATTTACTACGCAGAAAGTCTGGAAAAGATTGGAGACAACCTGAAGGAGGTACAGCCCACCACATTTGCCACGGTACCAAGATTGCTGGAAAAAGTGTACGAACGCATCATTGCCAGAGGGCATGAGCAAACCGGCATCAAAAAGAAATTGTTTTTCTGGGCCGTGGAGCTGGGCAACCGATATGAAGTGAATAAGAACCAGGGATGGTGGTATAACACCCAGCTGGCCCTCGCCAATAAAATAGTTTTCTCCAAATGGCGGGAAGGCCTGGGAGGCAGGGTAAAAGCCATTGTTACCGGTGCTGCGGCTTGCCAGGTTCGTTTGCTACGTGTTTTCACCGCGGCAAAAATTGTGATCATGGAAGGCTATGGCCTTACGGAGACCTCGCCGGTCATCAGTGTGAACAGGTTTGATGAAAAAAACAGGCGGTTTGGCACCATTGGACCCGTCATCAAAAATGTGGAAGTACGCCTGGCAGAGGACGGAGAGATTCTTTGTAAAGGAGACAATGTGATGATGGGTTATTATAAACAGCCGGAGACCACTGCACAGGTGATCTCAGAAGATGGATGGTTCCATACCGGCGATATTGGCGTTTGGGTGGAGAACCATTTCCTGAAAATCACGGATCGTAAGAAAGAGATCTTCAAGACCAGTGGTGGTAAATATGTTGCGCCACAACCCATCGAAAATAAAATGAAAGAATCACCCTTCATTGAACAGATGATGGTGGTGGGTGCTGAACAGAAATTTGCCGGAGCCCTCATCGTTCCCAACCTGGCCAACCTTAAAGAATGGTGCAGCCATCACCAGGTCAGCGCTGAAGGCAGCACTGAAAAAATTCTCCGTGATCCACGGGTGATTGAATTATACAAAGGCATTGTGGAAGAATACAACCAGTTGTTCAACCATGTTGAACAGGTGAAAAAATTTGAGCTGTTGGAATCTGAATGGACCATCGATGGCGGAGAGCTCACACCCACGCTGAAACTCAAGCGCAAGGTCATCATGGAGAAATACAGGAATGCCGTTGAAAGAATATACAGCTGATAATTGGCAATTAATAATTAGCAATTAACAATTGGCACTGGTCTTTGGAAGTTAGTGGTGGGCGGCCGCGGTATATTCTTCCCGCGCCTGGGATGATTTTTTTTCGTGTCCATCGTGCCCCGTATAGAAACAACAATACTATAACAGATAAAATCAAAATGAAGGATATCAATTGTCCAAATACATAGCCAACCTGATAAGTATCTTTCTTACCGGCAATCACAGCAACAAGATTGGTAAACATGTTGAAATGGTAAGGCAGCATCCCAATAAACGCCAATGCCAAATTTTCTCTTCCCCATAACGATACTGCATTTCAGGAGCCGCTAACACCAATCCTTAACAACCAGTGCCAATTGCCATTTGTCAATTGCCAATTGTTAATTACCCGTTCTTATTTTTTTATAAATCCTGATTGCCACCAGCAAAACCACCATCAGTATCACCAGTCCGGCCAGCCCCCATACCATGCTCATACCGGTTTTCACGGTAGCCAGCATCACAATCGCGATCAACAATACCGTTGCCCCTTCGTTCCATATCCGCAGGTTGTCTGAACCCCAGCGATAATTACCCTGGCGAATGGAACGGAACATATAATGAAGGTAAAGATGGTAGCCATACAATAAAACCACCAATCCAATTTTGATCCATAACCAAAGTGCATTGCCGGAACTGAGTGCAGGCCACCATCCTCCCTTCCATAATACCCAGGGCCCAAAGATCAAGGTGAGAATAGCCGAAGGCCAGGTGATCCCATACCATAGCCTGGACATCATGATACCCAACTGTGACTGCAGCACAATCCTTTCCAATTCCGGTTTTTGATTGGCTTCTGTGCTGTAGATGAACAGGCGGGGAATATAAAACATGCCCGCGAACCAGGTCACCACAAAAATGATATGTATTGCTTTCAGGTATGCGTACTCCATCAAACTATTTCAGTTGTCATCGTCATTTCCTTCCGGATAAACTTGCAGACCGCGTTTACCCAGGAAGGTTGAATATTGAGGCAAGGTATGGCTGTAAAGGATTCACCACCTGCATGCATGAAAATTTCTTTTCCCTCCTCAGCAATTTCCTCCAGGGTCTCCAGGCAATCACTCACAAAAGCGGGGCATACAATTAGCACATTTTTTACGCCTTCCTTTGGCAGCTGTTCAAGCCTGGCGGCAGTATAGGGTTGAAGCCAGGGATCACGCCCCAGCCTGCTTTGGAAGGTTTGCTCCACTTTCTCCTTTGGAAGCTGGAGTAACTGTGTTACCCGCTCCGTGGTCACAAATGTCTGATGACGATAACACTGCCGGTGGGCGGCACTGGGCTGGCTGCAGCAATCCTGGGATGCAAGGCAATGACTACCGGTAATGTCCCCTTTACGGATATGCCGTTCAGGAACGCCATGATAACTGAAGATGATCTTGTCCCATGTTTTACTGAGATAAGGACTGATGCTTTCTGCCAGGGCACTTACATATGCTGGTTCATCATAATAGGGCTCAACCACTTTGAGCCTGGATGCATACTTGCTTTGCTGATGGATGTCTTTCACCTGCTGTACGGCAGTTTCATAGCTCGACATGGCATAGTGCGGATAAAGCGGGAACAGGATAATTTCTTCCAGCAAAGGATGATCAGCATGCAGGGCTGCCAGCACTTCCTTAGTAGCAGGACTCCCATACCGCATACAAATGGCTACTGGTTCCTCAAACTGCTGCTGTACGGCGTCTTGCAACTTACGGGTAAGGATCACTAAGGGTGACCCCTCCTTCTGCCAGATGGAACGATAGGCTTCGGCAGACTTAGGGGCACGAAAAGGGGCGATGATTCCCCGCACCAACAGCGTACGGGCCAGCCAGGGAAGGTCTATCACCCGTTCATCCATCAGAAACTCATTCAGGTAGCGCCGCACATCCCTGACACTGGTAGAATCAGGCGAGCCAAGATTCATCAGTAAAATAGCTGATCTATGTTTGGATTTCATTCCACAAAATTACAGTTCCGCTGCAGTGAAATAACGCTGCCGGGAATATGACCAAAAGATGACAGAATTGAAACACCCACCATTGGCGGCCCTGCAAGGGATGGCCTATTTTTGCACTGTATGATCAGCAGGAACGATGGATTGATTTTTTATGTGGCAGGTATCAATTACCGCAAGTGCGATATGGATATCCGTGGTCAGTACGCGCTTCAACCGGAGCAGATCTCCAGGGTGCTTGCGAAAGCCAAACAACAAGGCATCCCTGAACTGTTCATCCTTTCCACCTGTAACCGCACCGAAATCTATGGCCTGGCGCACGCAGCAGACCAGCTCATTCACCTGCTCTGTGAAGAAACCATTGGCAAAGCGGCCTATTTTAAATCCCAGGCCTATATCCATAAGCAAGCTACTGCAGCAGAACACCTGTTTGATGTGGCCGCCGGGCTTGATTCTCAGATCCTGGGGGATTATGAGATTGTGGGTCAGCTGAAAACGGCGATGAAGATCGCAAGAGCTGCAGGCACCTGGGGCAGCCTGCTGGACAGGCTGGTGAACCTTGCCCTGCAGGCGTCAAAAGATATCAAGAATCAAACCTCACTGAGTGGTGGAACAGTATCCGTTTCTTTTGCCGCTGTTCAGTGGATCAAAAAATATGAGCAGGATCTTGCCAGTAAACAAGTGATGCTGGTGGGCGCTGGTAAGATTGGCAGGAATACCTGTAAGAACCTGATGGATTACGGCGGTGCAAAAAACCTGTTGATCCTGAACCGATCCCAGGATCCGGCGGAAGAACTGGCCAACACTTTTGGTGTAAAGGCTGGCCATTTCCAGGACCTTCATGAGCACATCCCAACGGCAGACATCATCATCACAGCCACCAGTGCACCCAAAGCCATAATTGATGTGCACCATGTGAACGATGGCCGGCCCAGGCTGATCATTGACCTCTCCGTTCCGGCCAATGTTGACAGGGCCGTGGAAGCACTACCGCACATTCACGTGGTGAGGGTGGATGAATTGTCACGAATCACAGACGAGACATTAAGTCTCCGGACTTCCGAAGTGCCGAGGGCCAAGGCAATCATCAGAGAATCCTTGCGTGAGTTCCTGGAATGGAACCAGCGCCGCCGCCATGCACCCATGTTGAATGATCTCAAGCTAACTTTGTACCAGCTGCATCAGCATCCGCGCCTGAGCCATCACCAGGAAAACAATACCCTGAACACTTCACTAAGGATCAATAAAGTCATCCGGGATACCGCAAAAAAGCTGGATATTAAGGATGCAAAAGGCTGTCATTTCATTTCGGCCTTAAACCAGTTCATTCATTAATGGCACAAATACTCCGCATCGGGACAAGAGACAGCCAACTGGCTGTTTGGCAAAGCACGCATGTACAGGAATTGCTGGCTGCAAAAGGCGTGGCTTCGGAATTGGTGATGATCAAATCCGATGGCGACCTCAATCTTCATACACCTTTGTATGAAATGGGCGTTCAGGGCATCTTTACCAAAACCCTGGATATGGCATTGCTGGACGGGCGGATCGATATCGCCGTTCACTCCATGAAAGATGTTCCGGTAACCCTGGCCCAGGGTCTCCAACAGGCTGCGGTGCTTGAAAGGGCATCGCACCATGATATCCTGGTGTATAAAGGAGACGCAGCATTCCTCCATGCGGGACTGCCTGCAGTCATAGCCAGCAGCAGCATCCGGCGCATTGCCCAGTGGCTGCATCGCTATCCCCAACACACTATGGTATCCTTGCGGGGCAATGTGAATACAAGGCTGAAAAAACTGGAAACCGAAGAATGGAATGGGGCCATCTTTGCAGCGGCTGGCTTAGAACGCATCGGGCTCAGGCCTGCACAATCCATTGACCTGGACTGGATGCTTCCTGCACCTGCACAGGGTGCCATTGTGGTGGTTTGCAGGGAACATGATGTTAAAAGTTACGAGGCTGTGCATACGCTGCACCATGAAGCCACAGCAGTTTGTACACATATTGAAAGATCCTTCCTTCGTACACTGCAGGGCGGCTGTTCTTCCCCGGTGAGCGCCCTCGCCTTGATACGAGGCGGAATGGTGCATTTTACCGGCAGTGTTGCCAGCCATGACGGCAAACAGCAGGAAACCATAAGCCGTATTTCATCTGCAGACAAAGCCCCAGACATGGGTATAGCTGCAGCAAAAGAGATCCTGTCAAAACCAGATGCATGGTTAAAGACTGCATTAAATAAATAGAAGGTGGCAAGGGTAAACATATTAAGTACAAAACAGATCGCTCCGTTACTGGCGGGCAAAGCTGCCGTGCAGGGGATCCGTATTACCATGAAACCCTTCATCCATATTGAACACCAGTACAATGCCCGCACGCTGGCACAACTATCACACCTTAATGAGACCATTCCATGGATCTTCACCAGCCACAATGCGGTAGAAGCCTTATACCAGATAAGGCGCAGGCACCAACTTGAGCTTCCTTTTCCAGGGTATGTTTATGCCCTCCAGGGGCTCACGGCAGATCAATGCAGGTCTCTATTCCCCATGATCCCTGTCAAAGGAACTGCACCCAATGCAGCAGCGCTGGCAAACCTGATCATCAGCCATGGTGAAAAAGAACTGGTTTTCTTTTGTGGTAACCTCAGGAGGCAGGAGCTTCCATCGCAATTGAAGGAAAATGGGATTGCACTCACAGAAATACAGGTATACCATACCGTTAGTGTAACCCAAAAACTGGATACCACATATGATGGTATCATTTTTTTCAGCCCCAGTGGTGTCCATAGTTTTTTTGAACATAACCTTATTAAATCTGGCACGGTTTGCTTTGCCATCGGCGAAACCACGGCATCGGTATTAAGGCAATATACCACTGCCAAGATAAGGGTGGCCGATGTTCCCACGCAGGAAAGCATCACCAACCTGGTCATAGAATATTATCAACAAGCATGAACAGTTTACAGAACGATCTTTTACTCAGAGCATTGCGGCAGGAACCCGTATCACGGCCTCCGGTATGGATGATGCGCCAGGCAGGAAGATACCTGCCCGACTACATCCGGCTTCGCAACCAATATGATTTCTTCACCCGTGTTCAAACGCCGGAACTGGCCTGTGAGATCACGCTTCAGCCTGTTGACCAGGTGGGTGTAGACGCGGCCATCATTTTTTCTGATATCCTGGTGATCCCGCAAGCCATGGGCCTGGAAGTGTTGATGGAAGAAGGCAAAGGGCCGCTGCTTCCCCAGGTGATAAGGGGCAGAGATCAGGTGGAGGCCCTGCGTACGGATGGTGTGGAGGAATCACTCTCATATGTCATGAAAGCACTGGCCCTCACCAAAAAAGAACTGGATGGTCGCGTCCCCCTGATTGGCTTCGCCGGCGCACCCTGGACCATCCTTTGCTACATGGTGGAAGGCAAGGGAAGCAAGACCTGGGATAAGGCCAAACAATTTTTGTATACGGAGCCTGCACTTGCACATCAGCTGCTGGGCAAGATCACAGACATCACCATTGAATACCTCAAAGCGCAGGTGGCTGCCGGCGCAGACACCGTGCAGGTCTTTGACTCCTGGGCAGGGGCTCTATCCCCACAGGACTTCAGCACATTTGCAGAACCTTATCTGGTGCGCATAGCAAAGGCTATCCAGCCGCTGGCTCCGGTCATCCTTTTCCCAAAAGGATCCTGGTATGCTTTGGATGCCTTACAGCACAGCGGCGCGTCTGGTATTGGTATAGACTGGCTGATGAGCCCACAACAGGCAAGAAGTATAGTGGGCAACAAGGTAACCCTGCAGGGTAATTTTGATCCTGCAAAACTGCTGGCACCACCCGCACAGATCAAAACTTGGGTAAATGAAATGATCGATGGATTTGGCACCCGTGCCTATATCGCCAACCTGGGACATGGCATCACGCCTAACGTTCCGGTTGAACACGCTAAGGCATTTGTAGATGCCGTAAAATCATATGGTGCATGACCACTGTGAGGGAGATATGGACTGATCGCATTCATCATTTGCAAGACAGGATCTGCACTGCATTGGAACAGGAAGACGGCGCCGCGCAATTCAGGGAAGACCTGTGGGACCGGGCCGAAGGCGGTGGCGGCAGAACCCGCATCATCAGTGGTGGTAATGTTTTTGAAAAGGGAGGTGTGAATACCTCGGTGGTCTTTGGAGAAGTCACCCCTATGATGGCGGCGCAGTTAAAGATCCACGGTCACCAGTGGTTTGCCTGCGGACTGAGCCTGGTGCTCCACCCGCTCAATCCGTTTGTACCCACCGTACATTGCAATTACCGAATGTTTGAATTGCAGAACGAAGCTGGCGATGTTACAGACAGATGGTTTGGCGGTGGTACAGACCTTACCCCCTACTATCTTTTTGAAGAAGACGCAAGGCATTTTCACTGTACCTACAAATCAGTTTGCGACCAGTATGATTTAGCGTTTTATCCCAGGTTCAAAAAGCAGTGTGACGATTACTTTGTGAACTGGCACAGGCAGGAAGAACGCAGGGGCCTTGGCGGAATATTTTATGACTACTGCAGGCCGGATGCAGAACATGATGTACAGCACTGGATGGACTTTGGAATAGCCTGTGGTAATGCCTTTACGGATGCCTACCTTCCCATTGTTCAAAGGAGAAAAAACCAACCATACCAGGCTCCACAGAAATACTGGCAGGAGATCAGGCGGGGCAGGTATGTGGAATTTAACCTGGTGCATGACAGGGGCACCTTGTTTGGGTTGAAAACCAATGGCAGGATAGAAAGTATCCTGATGAGTTTACCGCCCACCGTCAGATTTGATTACCAATACCAACCCGTTTCAGGCTCGCCGGAAGACTTGTTGTTACAGGCCTGCCTCCATCCGCGGGAATGGGCGTAAATTAAAGCACTATGTATTTACAAAGACGCAACAGGATCCTCAGAAAATCAGCCGCCATCCGTAGTATGGTGCGCGAAACCGCTTTATCCCCTGCTGATTTCATTGTTCCCCTGTTTATACTGGAAGGCACGGCACAGCAGTCAGAAATTGCTTCTATGCCCGGTTACTACCGGCGTAGTCTTGACCTCACGGTATCTGAGGTGAAGGAATTATGGCAAATGGGATTAAAGTCCGTTTTGTTATTTGTAAAGTCTGCCGATGAACTGAAAGACAACAAAGGCACCGAGGCGCTGAATCCCGATGGGCTGATGCAGCGCAGCATCCGTGCCATCAAAGATGCGGTACCGGAGATGGTGATCATGACCGATGTGGCCCTTGACCCCTACTCATCTTTTGGCCATGACGGCATAGTGGAAAATGGAGAAATTGTCAATGACGCAACGGTTGAAGTCCTCGCAAAAATGAGTGTAAGCCATGCCGCTGCAGGAGCAGATTTTGTTGCTCCCAGTGATATGATGGACGGAAGGATAGGTGCTATCAGGCAGGCCCTGGAAGAAGCGGGCCATACGCAAACCGGTATCATGGCCTACAGTGCCAAATACGCATCCTGCTTCTATGGCCCTTTCCGGGACGCCTTAGATTCAGCGCCGGGTTTTGGTGATAAAAAAACCTACCAGATGGATCCCTCCAACCGGATTGAGGCCATCAGGGAAACCATCATGGATGTGGAAGAAGGTGCAGACATCGTGATGGTAAAGCCAGCGCTCAGTTACCTGGATATCATCAGGGAAGTTAAAAATGCAGTAGACGTGCCCGTTAGTTGTTACAACATCAGCGGTGAATATGCCATGATCAAGGCGGCGGCTAAGATGGGGTGGATCGATGAAAACAAAGCGATCCTTGAAACCCTGATTTCCATGAAAAGGGCTGGTGCAGATCTCATTGCCACTTATTTCGCCAAACAGGCCGTTGAACTAATTGACTGATATGAATACAGTGCAGAGTACTTTGTTATTTGACAGGGCCAGCCTTTCTATCCCCGGCGGCGTGAACTCACCTGTTCGCGCATTTCGTTCCGTTGGCGGCACGCCGGTTTTTATGGATCGCGCAGAAGGCGCATACCTGTTTGATGCAGATGGCAACCGTTACATTGATTTTATTAATTCATGGGGGCCGATGATCATGGGCCATGGCTTTGCACCTGTGGTAGACGCCATCCGCAAGCGAGCCGCGGAAGCCATTTCATTTGGTGCACCTACGGAGATGGAGATCCGGATGGCAGAACTGGTGAAACAGATGGCACCCAATGTTGATCTGATCCGGATGGTGAATAGCGGAACAGAAGCCTGTATGAGTGCTATCAGGCTGGCACGGGGCTTTACCGGGAGAAACAAGATCATCAAATTTGAAGGCTGCTATCATGGTCACGCAGATAGTTTTTTGGTGAAAGCCGGCAGTGGCCTAGCCACGCTGAATATTGACCAGGTGCCGGGTGTTACGCCAGGCGTGGTATCAGACAGTTTCACCGCAGCTTTCAATGATCTGGAAGCCGTGAATAAGATAGTTGCCCAATTCCCGGACCAGGTTGCCGCCATCATCGTGGAACCAGTTGCGGGGAATATGGGATGCATCCTGCCCGAGCCCGGTTTCCTGGAAGGACTACGGGCATTGTGCACTAAAGAAGGCATTGTTTTGATCTTTGATGAGGTGATGACAGGATTCCGGCTGGCACCAGGTGGCGCACAGGAGAGACTGAAAGTGGACGCAGACCTCGTGACCTATGGAAAGGTAATTGGCGGCGGTATGCCTGTGGGTGCATTTGGAGGAAAGAGAAAAATAATGGAACACATCGCCCCATTGGGGAAAGTATACCAGGCTGGTACCTTAAGCGGAAATCCCATTGCTATGGCAGCAGGCTTTGCCTTACTGTCTTATCTCCATGAACATCCCGAAGTATATGACCAACTGGAGGCCGCAGGAAACACGCTAGCCAGGGGCATTGACGATGTAATGCAGCGCAAATCTTTACCGTATGTGATCAATCATTGCGGAAGTATGATATCGCTTCATTTCTCAGAACAACCAGTGAAAGACTTTGCCACTGCATCAGCCGCGAAGAATGAAGTATTCAACAAACTGTTTCACCATATGCTGAACCATGGCATCTACCTGCCACCGTCTGCTTTCGAAACCTGGTTCATCAGCGCTGCCATTGGGCAGCAGGAGGTGGATGCTACCCTGGAGGTGCTGGCTTTATTTCAGGGGTAGTGACCGGATAGGGGGAGGGTGTAGGGGGAGGGTGTAGACTAGGCCCTAGCCTACACCCTCCCCCTATTCACTACCCCTATCCCCTACCCCTATCCCTCACCATCGTATAAACTCCAGCTCATCCCGTCCCGGCAGTTTCGGAAAGGGTGCATGGGGCTCGCGCTGGTACCAGAACACTACGGAAGAAATATCAGATTGTTGTGCATAATATTTTCCGGTGAGCCTCCACCCGATATCCTGGATGGTAACTTTCAAATCTTTCTCAAAACGGATGGGATCCTGGATATGCCATCGGTACATACCAAAGCTTTGCTGGGACTGGTACAAGCCATCAGGCCGGAGCACCTGGTGCAATCCGGCATAGGCAGTGGAGAACTCTTCATAACGCTTTTGCTTCTTGTTCTCAAAATTGTATGAGCCGCAGAAATAATCCTCGGTACCTGTGCCATTAATGGTGGGGAACTCCGTATCGCCATCCATAAAAAATTTGATCTCGCCCTCGCCCCACCAGCCATTATTGTTAACATTCCACGCCATATAGGTGCCAACATACTGCCCCTTGCCTTTGATACCATCCACGAGGGTATACAATGAGCCCTTAGTAGGATTGGAACGGCGGAATTGTGCATGCAGGTAGGCTTCGTCATCTCCCACATTCGTCAACACATAATCAATCTGGTAGAATAGTCGCATTGCCTCTGTATTCACATTCTGTGCAGTGATCTTCGCTTTTTTCCGGAACGGCATTTTCCAGTAACAGTTAAATGCAGAACCGGGGTTGACAGTTACAGCGAGGGAATTCATCGGTGAATACTCATTAAAGGCCATTCCGAAAAAATCACCCAACGGTACCTCAATAGACGGCGTGGCTTCATCGTCCCAGTAAAAACGAAGAATCGTGAAACGCCAGTTACCAGTGGGCGTCATCCAGATGTGCTGGATGGCTCCTGAACCATCAATCTCTCCGATGGTGATGGTTTCCCCAGGCTCCAGGATGATATAGGGATTCACCTTCCAGCCTTTTCCAAGATCAGAAGAATTATATGCTGCATTGGCCACATTCCGCTTTCCGCTGTCAGCCCTCGGATCCGCCATACCCCCGCGGCCCTTGGCACCACTGAAATTTTCAGGGCTAATAGAACGGGTTTTTGCGTCTGACAATCGGGACAGGTTAGACACATTCATATCCAGTCCATCAAATTTCTGGGCCATCGTAACCTGAAAAATTAAAAGGGAAATAATGACGTAGCGCAGTCTGGTCATATTGGTTGGTTTGAAGTAAACTAATATAAGTTTTTAGGCTGAATTAAGGTTCATAACATTTATGCGGATATTCGTCACATTTGCAATCGCCGGCTGTAACCTTGTCACAACTTGCAGGCAAATGAAAACTTTATGCGCGAGGAAAAATCGATAACAGAAAACTACAACAAGGTTGAGTTCTGGGGGATCACGGTTCTCTATGTAATGGCCATTTTTCTGCTGATCTCAGAAGCCATTACCCACGGAAGAAGCGACACCTGGGGCCGCAATGCTTATGAATTTCAGGAAGCGGGCGTCCAATACCATCCGCTCGCCAATTACACGATACCCGTTGCCGTTAGTTATACCATTCTTTACCTCGGCTATATTTTCCTTACCCTCTATATTGTTCCGCAGATCCGTAAGCGGCAAAACATGATCCTGTTCATCCTGATAGGACTGGCCACATTTTTCATGGTGAGCCTCACGCTTGGCGTGTGTGACACATGGATCCAGGCTTATAAGATCCAAAATGAAAACCTCAAATCCTTCTATGATGATATAGCAAGGCAGCGTACCTTTTTTGGATTGTGGCTGCTCTTTCTTTTCGGCATTTATACGTTGATTAAGCATTTTGCCATCTACCTGCTTACCCATGAAGAGTCCATCAAGACAAAATACCCGCTGATCAACAGGGAAGGCATCATCGCTTTTATCCTCTGGATGATTTCTTTCTTCCTGATGCTGCTTGGAAACGCTCGCGGGGAATTCATTACCGTTTTCACCATCATTGTTCCCCTTGCCATCCTCCTATACTGGTACTCCCTGCATACCCTGATCCCTTCGGTTATGCCCTATCCAAGGCGGCGGTTCCTGCATTATGCCTGGAAAGTATTGGTGATCCTGCTGCTGACCGCCCTGCCATTGGGACTGATTGCTTACGCTTTATTCTATCACCCGGATCCGGTAGCCGCTATTGTGTTAGGTAACGCTGCTTTCCAATTGGTGGTTACCGTACCCGTTGCCTGGTTTGTATACCGTTACAAGATCCAGAACAGATCTGAGATTAACTCACTCAGGATTGCCCTCGGCAATAAAGATGCCCACCTGGATATGCTGCGGGCCCAGATCAACCCTCATTTCCTGTTCAACTCCCTGAATACCTTATACGGTACCGCCTTGCAGGAAAAAGCGGAAAGGACCGGTGAAGGCATCCAGCGCCTGGGAGATATGATGCGGTTCATGCTCACGGAAAACATGCAGGACAGGATCCCTTTAAACAGGGAAATTGAATATATCAACAACTACATCGCACTACAAAAATTACGTACGGATATATCTCCCAACATTGTGATTCAAACTGTGCTGGACGATGCACCCAGCTCCCTTTCCATCACACCCATGTTGCTGATCCCCTTCATTGAAAATGCATTCAAACATGGTATCAGCCTGCGGGAAACTTCACACATCAAAATATCCCTTTTCCAGAAAGAGAATGCCATCTTTTTTGACGTATACAACAGCAAACATGCACTAAATGAAAATGATCCGGAACGAAACAACAACGGCATTGGCCTGGCGAATGTAAGGGAGCGACTGAAAGTATACTATCCCGAAAAGCATGAACTGATCATCCGGGAAAATGCCAATGAATACTTCGTACATTTAACCATACAGTTGAGCTGATGATGATCGCGATTGCTATAGATGATGAACCCCTGGCCCTGGAGGTAGTTCGCTCACATGCCTCCAGGGTTCCGTTTGTGGAACTTGCCGCCACCTTCACGGATGCATTCCAGGCTTTGGACTATCTCAAAAAAAATCCAGTTGACTTACTGTTCCTGGACATCAGGATGCCAGACATCAATGGAATGGATTTTTATAACGGTCTCAGCAGGAAGCCACTGGTAGTCTTCACCACCGCTTACTCAGAACACGCGGTATACAGCTTTGAGCTGGACGCAGTAGATTACCTGTTAAAACCTTTTTCCCTGGCACGTTTCACCAAGGCCTGCAACAAGGCATTTGAAGTGTGGCAATGGAAAAGCCAGGGAAAACAACAGGATTATGTATTTCTGAAAACGGGATATGAACAGATAAAAGTCCTGTACAGTGAAATCCTCTACCTGGTTGCTGAAGGCAACTATATCAACGTGGTATTGCGCACCGGAAAGTTGCTGACCAGGATGACTTTTTCTGAGATGGAGCAATTGCTGCCGCCGCAGAATTTTGTGAGGGTCCACAGGTCTTACATAGTGAACAAAGACCATGTAGACCGCATAGAACGCCATCAACTCACCATTCGGCAGGAACTGATTCCCGTCAGTGAAGCCTATCGAAATGCATTATTAACTGATTAGCGATTGTATTCACTCAACCAGTGGAACTGTTTCTCCGTAAGCTGGAAATGACGATTATTCCTTTTCATTTCCACCCATATGGAATCATTCCGGATCTTACCCCACATACGAATGCTGTTGCTATCCGGGTGATCCTTTTGCAGTGTGAAGAGCGAATCAGTTTGGCCCGTCCAACCTGACCTGGTAAAACTGACCCAGTTCCCGGTACTGTCTGCAGTATAACGAAAATACCCCCTCCTGTACCGCTGCCAGAAAATGGTATCGGTGGTATTCACGCTTCCTGCGCCATGGTCAAATACCACATCTTTCCATCGCAAAGTATCCGCGGGAGCATAAGGGATGGTGTCTTTGTTGAGCACGAATAACGTAACATCATAGATTCCGGATTTGATATTGCCTACTTCTTTTCTGGGCTGGCCAGACTGGCTCAAGCCCTGGAATCCCTGAATGAGGCCCATGACTAAAGTAAACCCAACAAACCCATACTTCAAGACTACACGCGTGATCCGCATCCAGCGTTTGGAGAACTTTACGTCATATATCCGAGATGCTGTGGCAGCCTGGTTAAACACCATAGGTAACAAACGCCGGTACTCGTAGATCATCAGTACTACACTCATGATGAACAAATGGATAGAATAGATCTTTACCGGTATGTCATAACTCAGGTTGAGCATCGCAACGTTGGCAAAAACCGCTGTAGAAACAATTGCACCAAAAGCGGATGTCCTTCTGAAAAATAGGAGCACGGCTGCAATAACTTCCATCAGTCCGGAAAAGAACTGGTAAGAATCTGAGTACCCAATAAACAACCAAGAAAGGCGCATAGGGAGCAGGTCTCCCAATGGGGTGGCCAGCTGGCTAAGGGAGGGGAAAACCATCTGTTGGCCAAACATCTTAATACTGCCATAAATGAGCAAGGCAATGATCAATGTGTAACGGAGCAGCACCCTCAGCCAATAGGACAATGCATTGTAATTACCAGCCTTTCTGTCCACCACCGTCCAGATAAGCATTCCCACAAATGCCAGCAGGAGATTGGCTTTGAGGAGGGTCCAACCATAAGAAGTATCGCCGCTTCCATTCAATGGAACCAGTTCTTTATAGGTTTTAAAAATCTTGCTGTTCAGGGTATTTATGAGCCAGTCTGCACCCTCATAATAGTACTTCCCCACATAGCTGACGCCCGGAAGATCAAGTATCCAGGTCCATGGTGCAATGTTGAGTACAAAATAGATGAACACAAAACGAAAAAGGATTTTCTCAGCGGCGGACCAGTGGGTTCTTCCTGGCCAGGGTTGAAGGGTAAGTAATTGCATGTGCGGGTTTGAGGTCAAAAAATAGCAACATCCGAAGAAATTACCAAGAAGGCCCGTAACTTTTGGCTCACTGAAACGTATACCCGCAAACAAATTACAGACCAGTGAAGCAGGAAAGGTTATTGTATATAGACTGGATCAGGATACTTGCATTTGGCTTGCTGATTATGTTGCATTGTATTGTACCCTTCACTTCCATCAGATGGGAAATCAACAATGCCGAATCTTCTGCAACCCTTACGCAATTTACCCTCTGGCTACACCAGTGGAGGCTCCCCCTCTTGTTTTTTGTGTCTGGCCTGGGTGTGCAGCTCTCACTTCAAAACCGGTCCATAGGAGCATTCTATGCTGAAAGATTCAGGAGGCTATTCATCCCCCTCTTATTTGCCATGTTTTTCACGATCCCCATTCAACCCTATTTCGAATTTTTACAGAAAGGGAAAATCAGTCCTGGATACTTACCATTTTACCAACAGGTATGGGATTTTAAAGTTTATCCCGATGGCCCCCTTACCTGGAGCCATATGTGGTTTGTGGTGTATCTCATCGCCTTTCTCCTGATACTATTTCCGGTTTTTCTGGTCGGGAAAAATAAAACTATGGCTCAATATGCAGACGCTTTAAGAAACCATGTAGGACATCCTTTGGCCTTGCTGCTACCCGCCTTCCTGATCACTATGATTATGTACAGCCTTTCTATAGAATATCCCGAAAACGGTAGTCTCACGGAAGACTGGTTTGCCTTCTTACTTTTTATAAGCCTGCTGTTTATTGGGTTCCTGGTGGGCCCTTCCAGGTCTTTCTGGGAACGCACAGCACGCATCCGTTGGTATACCGGTGCAGTTTCCCTGGCAACAGGTCTGTTGCTTTTAAATGTTTACTGGAAACAAGTGCCGGTATTCACCGCCAGGGACAAACGGTTCCTGCTGTATTGTATTGTAGACGGGATCCACATCTGGACGATGATCCTTTTCTGTTGTGGCATGGCTAAGCAATACCTGAACAGAAACTCCCGCCTTTTGAACTACCTGAATAAAGCGGTATATCCCTACTATATTATTCACCAGACAATTATAGTAGCCTTGGGTTACTTTATTGTTCAATGGCCCCTTCCCCTATGGGGCAAATGTTTATTACTGATGGTGCTGAGTATTATAGCCATCCTGACTATCTACCAGTTTATCATAAGGAGAACAAGTATCACGAGGTTTCTCTTTGGAATGAAATGATCAGTTCCTGGGTTTAATCTGTAGTTCAGGCCAGGGTGTGGATCCATCTTTCTCCCTGGTGAATTGATGCAGGAGGCTCTCGCCTATGACGATTTCTGCGGTGGTGTACACAAAACTGGAATCCAGCAGGTGACCGCCCGTAGTTTTGCCGGTACTGTCACTCACACTGATGTGCAAATGGCTGCCCCCATTGCCTACAGTTCCGGTCAGGGAAACAATTTCAAAATGGCCATGCATGGCCATGCCAGCAGGCTGGTTGGCAAAACGCACCTGAAGGTCAGTAAGGCTTCCCACACAGGTACTGATCCATCCGGCTTGTATTCCATGGTCCTTAACATACTGCTCAATGCTTTTCTTCAGGTCCTCACCGGGTTTAAGCCGAAGGGGATGAAACTGGTATGTAGCTTTTTCCATAGACTGATGGGGTTGGCATTGAGTGAACAATAAAATGCAACACAAGGCACTGAGTAAACGCATGGGGCTAAGATATCTCCCAAGGATTGAATTTCCTGACTGAAGTCATTTTTTAATTTCGGGTGTTTTGGGAGATTTACTGGTGGTAAAAGATTACATCATCTCAAAAATCAATGGTCATGGGAAACACAAATAAAGTTCTTACCGCATTGGGTGTTGGGTTGGCAGCAGGTGCCATACTGGGCGTTTTGTTTGCGCCTGGAAAAGGGACTGACACCAGGGACAAAATTGCCCGGAAAGGACGTCAACTGGCTGATGATATCAGTGACAGTGTAGCTGAAGGTCAGAGAAAGATCAATGCTATCAAGGACGGGCTCATGGAGCGCAAAAACAACCTGGAAAGAAAACTGGATGAAGTAGTTTGATAAACAGTTGAGCATTTGGGCATTGGGGCCATTGTACAATTGCACAATGGCCCAGATGCTCAATTGTCAAAAAAGTTATCTGCTTCCTTTAAAGACATAACGGAAGTTCAGGCCAAATCCGCCTGCATCAAAGCTTGTTTTGTCCACCAGGAAAAGCGTAGGGCGCCAGTCGATACCCAATGCCAAAGGTGCTCCATTGAACCTGTATTCCAGTCCAATCTCGCCACTGGCCCCAAACCAGGTAGGATTGTCAATCAGCAAAGAAGGACCCACACCAACATACCAGTTAAATGCTTCTCCACCGAGAGGCCTGTAAATAAAATCCCAAAGGGCCTCTATGCCCACGCCATCACCAAAAGAAAGGTCTGCGTGCACCCTGCTGAACTTACCTACCTTGAATACGCCGTCAACCGCAACATTATTATCCAATACATTACCAAAGCGCACACCCAGTTCCTGGGAAGATGCTGTGAAACCAATGAACATAATTGAAGCGAGTACAATAAATTTCTTCATAAGAGATCTGTTTAATTTTCAGTGATCAGGATCGGGCGCAAATATAGGAACGCATGATGGCTATTACAAATATGAGGCCTTCCTGGGCTCGAAATTATACAATTCGTATGCCCGTAGCTGTTAACAGGCAACAATTTGGGGAATTATAACAATAGGAGAATGCCTCTCAGTGTCTTAACTTGCCCGGATGGGAAAAACTTTCTTCATCATCGGCATTGTATACCTCATCCTTTTTGAAATAGCCAGGGTATACCTCATCATGCCCATGCCGGGCAGCCAGCAATTCAATTCCATTGATCTTGCTTATTTTCTGGGCCGGTACCAGTGGATATTCCGATGCCTCGGGTTTCTGCTTTTGTTGGTGGGTGGGTGGAAAATCTGGGCAAACGGCAGCCGGAAGATGAAGTGGTTTGCCGGCATTAGCTTCCTGCTTTATGGCATCGTAGCCTTTTTATTCAACATGAAAATGGAAGCAGACAAAATGTTTCTGCAGCCTTCATATACAACATTTGCACAAGGCGTCAGCAACGCTGTAAAGCCGGAAAAACTTGTTGTAGGCACAACAATAAACGGGGATGCTAAAGCCTATCCTATCGTACTTATCGGATATCACCACCAGGTGGTGGACAGCATTGGTGGGAAACCAGCCATCATCACTTATTGTACCGTTTGCCGTACAGGCAGAATTTTCAGTCCGGTGGTAGAAGGCAAGGTGGAAACATTCCGCCTGGTAGGTATGGATCATTTCAATGCCATGTTTGAAGACGCCACCACAAAGAGTTGGTGGGCACAGGCAACGGGGCAGTGTATTGCCGGTCCCAGGAAAGGTATGCAGCTTGAAGAGATCCCATCGGAACAAACTACTATTGCCAGCTTTCTCAGACAATATCCATCCGGCAGGATCCTGCAACCGGATTCAAATTTCAAGGCAACCTTTGCAAAAATGGATCTGTATGATAAAGGACTTTCCAAATCTGATCTCACCAGAAGAGACAGTGGTTCATGGAACAGGAAATCATGGGTAATCGGAATCAGTGAGCAGGGCAAAGAAAAGAGTTATGACTGGAACAGGCTTGTAAAGGAAAGGCTGATCCAGGATTCGCTGCCCGGCCTGCCGTTGTTAATTGTACTGGAATCAGACAGCAGTTCTTTTTATGCCTTACAACGGAAACTGGATGACCAGTCTTTGCAGTTCCGCATCTCTGCAGATTCTCTCATTGATCTGCAAACCGGATCAGGATGGAGTCTGTATGGGCTGAGTACTTCAGGTCCAATGAAAGGAAAGCAATTGAAAAAAATCAAGGCCTACCAGGAGTTCCTGCATTCCTGGCAACAATTTCATCCCAACAGCTCAAGGTAAACTACCCTTTCGCCATTTTCTTCAATGCCTCTACAAACGCATCCAGCTCTTTCTCCGTAGTATATACGTTGGGGCTGATGCGGCACCCCATCACGTTGGCATAATTGATGGCTACCGTAAACACTTTGTGATCATCCATCAGTTTCCTGGCCATTTCTCCGGGATCCATACCTTTAATACCCACATTGGCAATGCCGCAAGCACGCCTGGCATCGGTTGTTGGCGTATTGAGTACAATGCCCGGCACGTCTTTCACCCTTGAGGTCCAGTACTGTTGCAGATGACGCAACCGGGCCTCTTTCCTTTCCGGGCCAATCATTTGATAATAGTCGATCGCATCTTCAATGGTAAGATCAGTGGCACAGGGATGAGTCCCTGTGTGGTTGAGCCGATAAATGTCAGCCATATTCTTATTTCCATCTCCAATCAGCGGCCAGAGTTTGTCTGCCTTTCCCTTCTTTACGTATAAGAATCCTGCACCCAGCGGAACACTGAGCCATTTATGCAGCGATGTGCCATAGTAGTCACAGCCCAGTTCAGCAATCTTGTATTGAAAATGGGCAAAAGCATGTGCGCCGTCCACCATCACATCCACCCCTCGCGCGTGGGCCATATCACAGATCTTGCGAACGGGTAGTATCTGCCCTGTGATATTTACCATATGGCATACCATCAGCAGCTTTGTTTTGGGCGTGATGGCATCGGCATAGATCTTAACGATCTCTTCGTCAGAAGAAGGCAGGTTAGGCACTGATACCTTCTTCAATACCACGCCATATCTTTTTGACACCTGCTCAAACATATCCAGCATGGCACCGTAGTCCTGGATGGCCATCACGGCCTCGTCGCCTGGTTTCCATTCCTGGCCTGCAATCACCATGTCCAGTGATTCTGTTGTATTGCGGGTGATGATCAGTTCCTCCGGCGTACATCCTGCAATCTCCGCCAGCTTTGCCGCCATGCGCTTTTTATTATCCCATTGCACCGTGCGCATATAGTAAGAACCCTGGTAATTAACATCCCTAATGTGCTGGATATATTTTTCCAGGATGGGCTTGGGTATAAAATTATAATACCCGTTCTCCAGGTTGATATACTCGGGCTTCAGCAGATACTGGTTGCGTATACTTTGCCAGAATGCGTCATCTGTCGCCAGCGCATCAGCTGAACGATGCTGTTGCTGTAGAAATGCATTGGCAAGTCCCTCCAGGCCTATCCCCGCTCCGATGGCGGTTAATCCCAACTGCCGGATAAATTTTCTCTTATGCATGAACTATTTACCTCCTTTGATCAGGGTCTTGTAAAAAAATACGCATCGCCTAAGGTCTTCAATCCCCACCCTTTCATCGATCCCATGAAATCCCCTGGCATTGGTGAGCGGTGCAAAATTTAACACGGCATCACTGAAACCCCTGTAATAACGGGAGTCTGTAGCGCCAATCACCAGAAAAGGAGTAACGATAGCATCAGGCGCCGTTTGCTGCACCGCTGCCTGTACGCGCTGGTACATGGGATGCTGGGAAGAAGTAGAGGGCGATGGCTCCATCAATGAAATGGTTTGCTTTTTCACCTGCACCCGATCATCATTAATTGCTTTGATGAAAAAATTAACCACATCATCACTGGACTCTCCAGGCAGAATCCTGCTGTTGAAAGTGGCCCTGGCCACAGAAGGAATTACATTGTCTTTTATGCCTGCATTCACAATAGTGGGGACAATGGTTGTATGTACCATGGCATTGGATTTGTGCGATGCTTCCAGTTTAGAGATCACTGTCCCTTTAAAGAGCCACATATTGCTGATAGCCAGCCTGTTCACAAAACCCTGGTAGGCACCAATGGTACGCATGAATTCATCCACGGCAGGCGTGATCCTCGCCGGCATCTGTTGTTTCCGCACATTGCCGATGGCTTTATTCAACACGTCAATGGCCGTTTCCTTCATGGGCATGGAGGAGTGGCCTCCTGGAATTTCTACGGTGAGGTCTACATTAACATAGCCTTTTTCACCTACGCCTATCAGCGCGATGGGGCGTTGCAATTCCGGCATATTCTCCGTATCAATCATGCCGCCTTCATCCACTACCAGTTCAGGATGGATCTTGTTATCATTGAACCATTTGGCAATAATATTGGCACCGCGTTTGCCGGAGATCTCCTCATCGTGCCCAAAACAAATATAGATGGTGCGGTCCGGTACAAAACCCTCCTTGAGCAGTTGTTCCGTAGCTTCCATGATGCTGATCGCGGACGCTTTATCATCCACTGCCCCCCTGCCCCAAACTGTATCGCCCTTAATGGCGCCACTAAAGGAAGGCACCGTCCATTTCTTCTCCGCTATGGCCTCTACCGGTACAACATCAAGGTGGGCCATTAGCACGATGGGCTTCGCGATAGTATCCCTTCCCTTCCACGTAAATACATAACTAAATTCATTGAAACTCATCCGGGGCAAACGGGCATGCATCACCGGATATGTAGTTTCCATAAACGTTCTGAATTTCAGGAACTCTGCCGTGTCAATGGCCAATGTATCACCAAATGAAACCGTCTTGATCTGGATGGCTGCGCTGAGGTGCTGCGCCACGGAATCACTGACCCCTGTGATCTTTGCCGGCGCACCTCCCGGCTTGCCTTTGGGGAAACGGAACAGGTTGATAAACAGGACCACGGCCAGTCCCAACAGAACGAAGAAGATGAAACCCAGCAATTTTCTGATCATGGAAAACAGTTTTTTTTGGCTGCGTCCTAAATATACCGATTCCACCCTAAATAGGGTTTGTACCGTGAGAACCGTAAAAATACTGCCGATGAAAATCCGTATTTCTGTGATTGTACAGCTTAGTAGGATGTATTTACTTTAGGGTATAAATCCAATAGACTATGACCCTCATGATGTACCTGGGGAATGACCTTATTGAGGCCATACCCCTGGACAAAGAAAACATCCCGGTACCGGGCTACCTGGGCAATTTTAAAAGGGCCCTCAAAGAGAAATACAGGGAAGTCATTTTACAGGCGCCACAACCACCTGATTTTTTCATCATGCAGCCTTTTGACGCCAGGGCATCCAGGAATTAGTTCCCTGAGCCTTCAGGATGTTTCGGCTTATTTCTGTGCAGATAATGCTTCAACCGGAACCGGAATATGTTCTCGCGGGAATCTACTCCGCCTTCAAGCGGATTCACAGAAGCCTGTAACATGTAAATGAACTCTGCCCTGAAACGGTTGTTAAATGCATACCCGATCCCAGTACGGAAACGCAAACGGTTGGCAAATCTTTCCTGGACGTCTTTGTCGAACTTCACAAAGCTTTCCACATCGGCAATACCATACCATACGCCATTTGCACCACCAATGGTGGGATGATTAAAAGGATAAAGCGTTTCCAGCCTGAAGCGGCTCCTGGTGCTGTGATCCCAGGTGTTGGTTTCCCGGTCTTCCACATTTCTTTGTTCTAATCTCACCAGCAGCCTCACCAGCAGCCTTTTGTCTGGCGTGAAGTGGATACGGGCGCCTACCATCTCCCTGATTTCAAATGTACTCAGGGTTGCCGTTTGAAAGGTATTGCTCAGTAATAGTGAGCCCATTACATCGATCCGCTTATTCAATGCCCATTCCGGAGTAAACTGGAGGTCAAAAGTGCGCCATTTAGGCTGGCCCATATCAGTACTGTAGGTAACTGCCGCTTCCATGTTGCCGGCCTTTCCAAAAGCCAGATTTCCCATGTATTCTGCCCATGCCTGGTTACTGGAAGACTGTGCATGGGCAGTCTCCGGGAATAGCCATCCCAAACCACACAGTATGGCTATCCAAAGCAGTTTTCGCATAACCAACCTAGCTTTTGAGCATTTTGGCGCTGATGGAGAAAAGTAATACCGCAACAGGGATGATCAGGATGCTCCAGTCCAACTGGCCATTCTCCTTCAGTACGTGGGTACCAAAAAAGATCAGCATGGTCAGCAACATGGTATTCCAGGTAATATGTTTTAAGGCAAAGAAATCCTCCACTTTAAGCCAGGGGAGTTCAATATGCCGGAAAGCATTAAAATTGGGATTGAAGAGCCGCATGAAGCCCAGAGACAGGATAAGGAAGACGAGCGAGACCAGGAAAAGATCCAGTGATTCTATGATCTCCAGGCCCGGCCGGCCTTCCGGACCGTCCTTAACCAGGATATATACGGCATGCACGGCCCTGTACACGCCAAAACCGGCAGTGAACAGGAAATTAAAAAACATGGTGAACGATATGACCGTGATAGCTATCCTGAATATCTTACTCATTTGGCTGTTATTCTACCCTGGTAACTGATGAACTGGCGGTCTGAGCTGGTAATATTCAGGGTAGCTGTGCCATTATCAAAGAATACGAACGACAGGTCCCTATCCGCATTGAGGTCTTTGGTCTTGATCGTCAGCAACAGCTTGTTCTTTTTACCGGGCTTAGACGTATACGATGACTTGTAAGATATGAAATTCATTCCGCTTTGACCGGTTGTGGCCGCACTAATATTATACACCTGGCCCACATAAGGAAGATCACACACCACGGTATCACCACTTACTTTAACAGCGTAGGTAACAGAGTTGAGTTGCCTCGTACCGCCTTTGCTGGGCGTCATTGATACTGCCTTGAAAGTAAATGCCTTGGCATCCACCCATTGTTTTAGCATGGTCATGGCTGCTGAATCCTGTGCCTGAGCAAATGAGGCAATACACACCATTGCCAGGAGCATCATTAACTTATTTCTCATGTTGATTATCTTGAAAAGGTTCGTTTATAAAATGAATCGTAATGGCCCTTATGGTCATACACCTGGTTTTCCGCGGCATATTTTTTCCAGTCTTCAATCATGCCTTTTCGGATATCCGGAAACTGGGCAGAAAGATCTGTAGTTTCTCCCGGATCAGTTTCCATGTCATACAATTGCCAATCACCGGTACCCAGGGGTACAGGCAAACGAAGAATCTTCCATTTACCTTTGAAATAAGCCTTCATCTCAAACAATTCATAGCCCATTCCACCGTCTTTATGAATATCTGCACCGTCTGTGGTAAAGATGGGCATCATGGATTTACCCACCAAAGGATGGATGGCATTGCCATTGAAATTGGTTGGGTAGGTGGATTGCGTGAGTTCAAGAATAGTAGGCATAAGGTCAGTAACATGAACAAAACTGCGGTTCCATTGGCCCGCGTTGCGCGTATTCCCCGGCATTTTTACCATCAACGGCGCTTTGATTCCTCCTTCTGTACTAAAACCCTTGAAGAATCGGAAGGGTGAGGAAGAAGCCCAGGCCCAACCGGGACCGGCTTCTACATAAGAACCCTTGAGGCCTCGGTTTTCCATGTGGTTATCAAAACTTGCCAGATATTTTCCATCTTCATTGCCTGGATAAGACGTGGCCATGGCGCCATTGGCACCATTGTCAGACATAAAGATGATCATTGTATTCTCATACTGTCCGCTGCTCTTAAGGTATTCAATCACCCTGCCAATACTCATATCCATATAATCCAGCATGGCCGCATACACTTCCATATCACGCGCTAGCTCTATACGGTGCTCTTTGGAAAGTGATGCCCACTTGGGTACTGTTGGATTAGGTGCGGTCCTGGCGTCTTTTGGCACAATACCCAGGGACTTCAGGTTGGTAAACCGCTCAGCCCAAAGGCTGTCCCAGCCCTTATCAAATTTGCCCTTGTACTTGGCAATATATTCAGCAGGCGCATGCAGTGGATCGTGCACAGCGGTATAGGAAAGGAATGCAAAAAACGGCTTGTTGTCCGCTTTATGCATATCCATAAACCGGATCATGGAATCTGTGTAGTTCCTTGTGGAATAAAAATCACCCGGCAGTTCCACCACTTTTCCGTTGCGGGTATATTCCATATGCTGGGGTGGTGCGAGGGCTTTTTTGTCGTCAAAATGACTACCACCCCCTGTACCCAGGATGAATGATTCTTCAAATCCACGATCATAAGGATCTGCGCCCTGGCCCTCCCCAAGGTGCCATTTACCTACCATATATGTATGGTACCCATTTCCCTTTAATACTTCCGGGATGGTCACCACCTGCTTGCTCAGCCTGCCGGAATACCCTGCCAGTTGCTGGTCATGAAGGGCGGGATAGTCCAACTCGCTCATAATACCTATACCCGCCACATGGTTGTCGTTACCTGTCAACATCGCTGAACGGGAAGGAGAACAGGTGGGTAATACATGGTAATTGGAGAACAATACCGCATCTTTACTCAGGGTAGATAATGTGGGTGTAGCAATGTTTCCACCAAAAGGCTCAATATCACTAAAACCCAGGTCATCTGCCACCACCAGCAAAATATTAGGTTTCGCGGTGCTGGTTGCCGGGGAATCGGCTTTCTTTTCGGTGGAAGTCTGGCAAGACATCACAAGGCTGCATGCCATCAGGAAGGGAAGTGCACGTGTTATCATCAACGCAATTTAAGAGTTCCTAATCTGGGGCGAAGCTAAATTTTTGTAGTTTTATCGTCGATCCCCAAACGTTAATTAACTGTATAATGGAAAGTACTCATGTGTCTGAAACAGAGATCAGGGAACAGTTGCAAAGAATTCTGTCCAGCGCTCATTTTGCACATTCTTCCATTCTGCAGGATTTCCTCTCTTATATAGTTACCGAGACCCTAAATGGACGGAGCCATACGTTAAAGGAATATACCATCGGCACCTCGGTACTTTCCAAAAAAACCGCCTACGATACACAATCAGACGCCTCGGTACGGATCCACGCCGGAAGACTGCGAAAAGCACTGGCGGCTTATTACTCTGGAAATGGTAAAGGTGATCCTGTGCTCATCACCGTTCCAAAAGGAACCTATGTCCCCCAGTTTGAATACAATACGCCCTCTACATACCTGGCGGTATCTGACGGCCAAAAAGTATACAACCGGCCCAGCCTCGCCGTACTTCCCTTTCAGGTATACCAGAAAGAACTGGACGCTGCCCTGGCGGATGGTCTCTGCGACCAGCTATGCACTGATTTCACCATTTTCAATGAGATTTCCGTAGTCTCATATTACTCATCCAAGCGCATTGCGGAGCAATATAGTGATCTTCGGAAACTGGGTCAACTGCTGGATGTCAATTATATCCTCACAGGAAATATTCAATCCATTGGAGATGACATCAGGATAAGGGTGCAATTAACCATTGCTAATACACTTCAGCAGATCTGGGCCAGCACCTATGAGCGAAAAAGGCATGCTTTCAATACATTCACATTGCAAGATGATATAGTCAGGCATGTCATCAACCAGATTGCCGGAAGCCTGGGTATAATCATTCGTGACTCCGTGAAAATACCGGCTGATAAACAACTGCTGGATATTAAAGTGTATGATGCCGTATTCTGGTTTTATTACCTGGTAAGTGACCTGGATCGAGATCTCTATTTCAAGGCACTGGAATCCATGAGGGAAGCAGTGCGGCTTGACAGCAGTTATGCCCTTGGATGGGCCATCCTGGGAGAAACCTATGTGGCAGGGCACTTCTATCAATACCTGCAACCGGAGGACAACCCCCTGGATGAAGCGGTAAGGTGTGGAAATACCGCCATGGCACTCAACAAAAACTGCCACCATGCATACCAGACCCTTGCGCTGGCCTATGTTTTCCGGCATGACAAAGAATCCTGCCTGCGTGTGGCCCGGGACTGGCAAAACCTGAATGCCAATGTTGCAGGTATTTCCGGTGGCATCGGATTCTGCCTGATCTGCTGCGGTGAGTATGAGCAAGGTTACCAGATGCTGTCAGATTCCGTGTACCTCAATCCTTATTATCCCTGGTGGTTCAATGCCGGCCTTAGTATGTATCATCTGGTTAAGCATGACTATGAAGGAGCTACATACTGGGCAGACAAATTACAGACCCATACCCGTGTCTGGGAACTACTGCTCAAAATTGCCGCCTTTTCAGAAAATGGCAGAAAAAAAGAGGCCCAGACTTTACAAACTGAACTGGCAGAAATACTGCCCTTTGAAAACCTGCCTGCCACCGTCTCCCAGTTTATCCATGACAGCAAACTAATAAAGCTCCTGCTGACCCATGCACAGGAAACAAATGCTACGTTGAAGCCACAAGCCTGATCCTCAAGGTCTTAAAAAAAAATTCACGGGATGGTTACACTGGGATTATCTGCGGTGTCCATTATAGAATGGAATTTCTCCGTCCCGCCATTCCTGTTTTAACAAGGATAAGGGCCGGAGGCCATGCTATTTTATTACTTTTAAGCCGATGAATATGCGCGCACCCTTGTTCCTTTGCATTTTGCTGTCTTTATCCGCCTGCCAGAAAGACGACGGCGGCAGCAATCCCGGAACTGCCAGTTTGGGCTATGGGAATACCATTTTCTATCTACAGGCTACTGACTACGTCATCAATCCAACCACCGGCAACGGAACCTACACAGCATTTCCGGATAACCTGAACATAGATCCTGTCACCGGGCGTATCACTGTTTCTGTTAAAGACATCGAGGGCAAGAATACACAAACAGGCTTAAAGTATCGCATCCTGTATACGTCACCGCAAGGGAAGCAGGACAGCACTTTCATTACACTAGCCGGTATCAATTTTCAGGACAAAATCTACTATCTATCGCAGAATGATTCTATAGCCAGGCCAATCTACAACGCTAACCCTGGTGCTAATTTCCCCGGAGGCAATTTCACGAAGTCAAATGGCAAACTGGATATTGACCCGGCCACGGGCAACATTAACCTTACCAGCAGTATCCGGAACGGGCTTTTCAATGATGACCCTCAAAACAGCAACTGGCGCGTTGTAAACATTGAATACACTTCCAATGATGAATCCAATTCCAAGAAAAACAACCTTGATGTGGTTGTTTATTTTTACACCGCCATCCAAAATATCCCCAGCAATGTGAGTGCCGCCATGCGGGCGCACCAGAATTTGCTCCTCGGCATAAGTGCCGCTGACATTCCTGTGACCAGTGCACCCGTGGATAATGACATCAAGAATATTGTATCCGCGGCTAAACCGAGACCACCCTGTATCATTATCATTGCAAAATAATTTCGGCATTTGCGCATTTCTGTCCTGATCCTGCTGCTTTTCCTGTCTACACTGCTGGTCATCTCCCAGGATGGTTCCCGCCTGCCCGCAAAACTAGACCTGAAATTGAAAGAAGCATGGAGTGCCTATACTGCTTCCCAACAACTGGCGATGAGGGAAAATTATGATGAACTGAAAGAAGAACAACTCAATACCAAGGCATTGCGATTGTTCAGGGAAGTAATTGCCGAAATGCCCTTTCAATCAGATTCTCTCCAGCATAAAATACATTTCGCGATAGGGGAACTGGAGCACTATTTCACACACTACAACGAGGCCATGACTGAATACCGGTGGCTGATCGGAAAGTACCAGCAACATTTATTGCCAGACAGTTTATTTTTCCTTCCGCACCTTTACGCGGGACTGATCTATTACCAGAGAGGTGATATTGACAGCGCAACAATATCTTTCCTCACGGCTGATTCCATTCAGCAAAAATATACCGCTCCCCTGGCTGAAAGCCAGCGGCTCTATAACACCCTGGGTGTGTTGAGTTACGATGCAGGTAACTATCGCCAGTCGCTCAATTATTTCAGGAAAGCGCTGGAGATGGTTGACCACAATGATCCTTCCTTCCTGGATCTGGAAAGTAATTACCTGATCAATATAGCACAGGCAGAACTCAAACTGGGAGAATATGACAATGCCCTTGCAACTTATCAACAGCTGATTCCCCTGCAAAAAAACCTGAACGAGATCTACCACAATATGGGCATCGCCCTTACTTCCAAAGGGAAACTCCAGGAAGCTCTAAATTATCTCGGCAAGGTAGAATTCAGCGATGAAAAAAAACCAAAACTGTTCAACAGCTTTGCAAGGGTATACCTGAAGATGGGGCAACCTGGCCAGTGCAGGGAATACCTCTCAAAAGCATTGGCTGCCTATCCTGGCATAACACAGAACCAGCATACACTGGGAGAAACGTTCCAACTGCTGGGTGATCTTGCCATGCAGCAGGACTCAGCTCAAATTGCTATTGAAGAATATTCTAAAGCCATCAGCTATTTCTATCCTGACTTCCAGCCCCAATCTGCCAGGGAAGTACCTACCCGGTTTACCGGTATTTTCTCCTACATAGAACTGTATGAAACGCTTGTTGCCAAAGCAAAAGCATGGCATCGCTTATATACGGTAAAGCAAGACCGGTCCGCGGGCCAGCTTGAATTACAAACCTATCTTGCTGCTTATTCATTACTGGACCATGTTATGGCTACCTATGAAAGTGATGAAGCCCGCTTATTCATCAATACTTCCAGATACGGAACGCATGACCAGCCCATTCGCATTGCCTATGAACTTTACAAAAGCAGTAGGGATAGTGCATACCTGCATAAACTGTATATGCTTGACCAGCAGAATAAAGCAGCGGTGCTGGCCCTCCAGGTAGTAAGAGCCGAAACCATGACCGGCGATCCGGCCCTGCAAAAAGCCAGCTCCGTTAAAAAGAAAATCGTCAGACTCAACCGGTTGGCGGCGGTTACGTCCAACGCAACCCAACTACAACAATATCGCACCCAGATCAGGGACCTGGAGCTGGAATTGTCCAGGTTAAGAGATCGTACAAAAGGTCTTGAGAAATCCGCATTACTGGTGCCGGGAATAAGGGAGTTGCAGCAAAACCTGCTGGAGTCCGGGACTGCCATCATCTCATATCATTTGTCAGACAGTGAAGTAACCAGCACCCTCATTACGCCTTCAACCTTAACTGCAGAAAGGAAAGCACTGCCCCCCCAATTCAGGGAAAAACTCCAGGAGTATGTGGATGCGCTGAAAGATCCCGCAAAAAAGATTCCCTCTGACCTCTCCCAACAAATGTACCAGTTACTGCTGGGCGAAGTCAGCCATATTCACCCCTCAAGGCTCATCGTCATTCCAGACAATGAACTGCTATACTTACCTTTTGAAACATTAAGAGACCCTGAAGGGCAGTGGGCTATGCAACAATTCAGCATCTTATACCAATACTCAACAGCTTTATTGAAAAAAGCCAGCCCCATCATCAGGAGCGATCATGATATATCTTTTGCGCCATTCGCCGTTTCCGCGATGGACAGTTTTGCAGCACTTCCTTTTTCCAAAGATGAGATTGCCCGTAATAAAGGCAAGCAGTTTGTGGACATGAAAGCAACTAAGGCCGCCTTTCTTAACAATGCTGAGCAAGCCGGGCTGATCCACCTGGCAACCCATGCCAGTGCCAATGAACAACCGGGCTCATCTTTTCTTGTCTTCAGGGACTCCTCCGGCAAAGCAGATCTCCTCTATGATAATGAGATCTATATCATGAATCTCAGGAATACACGCATGGTGATCCTCAGTGCTTGCGAAACAGCATCCGGAAAACTTTTACAGGGTGAAGGCGTGATGAGCCTGAGCAGAGCATTCACTTACGCCGGCGTAAATGACATCATCACAACGCAGTGGAAAGCGGATGACAAAACAACGGCTTATCTGGTGACCAGGCTACAACAGCACCTGACCAATGGCATCACCAGTGATGAAGCATTACAAAAAGCGAAATTGGATTTACTGGCAGACCCGCAATTACATCCCCGCTTTAAACATCCCTACTATTGGTCTCAGCTGATCATCATCGGCAATTATCAGCCCGGCCCCAAAAAGCACTGGCCATGGCTTACCCTCCTTGTTCTGCTTGCCGCAGGTTCCGGCGGATACCTTTATAGAAGAAGATTTCTCACCAGACAGTAAACCGCAGCTTACGAAGCAGGGCCGGAGTAACCTGTGAATGGTATATATGATCTGCATTCCCGTGAATGGTCTCCAATACGCGCAGCGCTTCCTTCCTGTCTCCTTTGGCCAGCATGGCAAAAGCATAGTAATAGTCTGCGTCATCCTTAAATGAGCCTTCATTCCTGAGGGGCTGCAGCCATTGTACAGCTTCATCATATTGTCCGAGTTTCAAAAAGGAAATGCCTGTTAACAGGCTGTCATCAGCTTTCCTGGCCTGGCTAGCCAATGACACCACCTTTGAAAAATCTTTGTTATTGAAAGCCGCCTTCATTTCATCCTGGCTACCCTGGTTTCTGGAATTGCTGACGGCAAAGTCTATCATATGATCCTGGTAAATGGCCCGGTTTGTGGTTTGTAAAACCCACCATCCTGCAGTTAACATTACCAACACCGTAATGGCGGCGGCTACGCGCATCCAGGTCCCTGTACGCATACGGTGTATGGGTGCAGGCTGGGATTTGCGTCCACTAACTGATGCCGTCATTTCCTGATGAACCTTACCAACTTTCTGGCTGGTGCCAGCCAATTGGATCACTTCTCTGGCCCACTGTAACTCCCTGAGTTCCTGGCCCAGGGCCGGGTCTGCAGCAATGCGTGCTTCCCAGCTGGCATGCTCTGCCTCCGGCATATCACCATCAAGATACCTTACCAATTGTTCTGTTATGTCAAATTCACTCATTCAAAAAGGTTTGAAATTGTTCAGCAAGGTGTGGCCGATCTGCCAGCATCCCTGCTAATTTTTTAAGGCACTTGGATTTCTTATTCCGCACCACCTGTTCATTCTCATAGTTCATCCCCGCTACAATTTCTCTCATAGACTTCTCTTCATAGTAAAACTGGGTGAGGATCTGTTTACAATTTTCGCCCAGTTTCTCCATCAGGGAAACCAGCTGCCTACTCACCTGGTTCTTCTCCATACTGCCACTTGCCCCTGCATCCTGCTGTGGCCCCATGGCCTCGTATTTCTTTGCACGCTGCGCAGCCCTGTCCCTCGTTCTCATCTCATTCTTCCAGATGTTCCGGTTCATGGCAAACAGAAAGGTCTTGATGGAAGCATCCCCGCGAAAACGATCCTGTTTAATGGTATGGATAAAGGCGATGACCGTTTCCTGGAACATATCCTGCCCATCGTCCTCCGTTCCCCCGTTAAACATCACCTGCTTTACCAATGGTTCCATGTAATGGACATAAAGGGCCCGGATGGCTTCTTCTTCATCAGGGCCCCCTTTCTTTATCAGCTGGATAAGATATGTATCCGTAGGTTGGTTGTGTAGATCCATGTAAATTAACCGGGACCTAATCTAATTTTTTTTCTGCATATGTGCAGCCTTGCTATTAATGATGATGCACTTCGCACTCATCTTCCAGGTTTCCGAGGTTGTTTACTATGATCCCGTACAACTTGCTGTTTACACTGCTGTTGATCAGGATTTCACCATTGGTACGCGTTGCGGACGTCAGGTCTGCAGCTGAGATGCCACGGAAAACCAGGCTGAGGTTCACCAGGGTTGAGATGTCAACACTGGTACCCGGGTCAACGGTTACATTAGACTTCTCCCCTTTAACCTCCAATGCCTCCTGGGACTGGAAGGTTATGGGCAGAACCACACCGCCGGATGTAAAGCTGCCTTTCAGTTCCAGCGAAGGCTGGCCACCGAGGGGCGATAATTGCGTTTTCAATTCCACTTCGCTATAGGTTCCTGCGGGCAGCTCAAACTGGCCTGCGAGGGGATTGGAAGAAAAAAGATCGATGGTTACCTGCTGGCTGGATTTGTACTCAATTTCCTGGCCGGCAGATTTAGCTTCAAATTTAACCAGGGTTGCCTGGGCTTTGGCACTGGTCCAGTTAAGGGAATCCTTGCTGATGCCATTGAGCGAGGACGACCGGTTGGTGCCTGTGAGCATTGAGGCTACCTGGGGCTGACCAGATGCGCCGGGGTTGTCTGACTTTGAGCAAGAGAAAAATGCTGTGCTCAGGGTCCATGCTGCCGCAATGAGGAGGAACTGCTTCATATCGCTTGTTTTCTTATTAGTAACCGCCGGAAAAGGGATTGTAACCACTATTTAAAAAAAATGGCCGCCAAAGAATTAGCGGCCTTCACCCTATAAACCGTGTTATGCACGTTCTTGCTTCACCAGAGCGCCTGCAGGGGTGAAAATGGCTTCCCACCTGACTGTGCCCAGGAAGAACTGGGCTTTATAGTTGCCTTTTTTGATTTTCCATTCGATATTGGTTGCGCCGGGATAGCGGGAATTGAAAGCATTCAGGACGGCCGACGGCACATCTACTGACTTAATATTGTCTTCAACGGCGCCGGTAGAATTGGAACCACGGGCCGCCGCATCAATGGCGGAATCTTCTTTTGAACAGGAAGTCATCAGGGCCGCAGAAATCAGGATGGCTACAAAAATCTTTTTCATGCTAATACATTTTAATGGTTATGGATATGTGTATCTATTGGTAACCACCCATTCACGGATTGTAACCACCGGGCAAAAAAAAACCGGCAACTTTTTTAAAGTTGCCGGTAAACCCAAACCTGAATTACCTGACAGCGAAATATGTTTTGACAAACCTATTCTGAACCGTCTTCGTTGCTGGTTAAAAAACCATGCCCAGACCTCACAGTTTCACCACATCGCCCGTTCGCACGCTCTCATCGCAGGCAAAGGCGATGCGCAGGGAATTGACAGCGTCATCCACATGGTCTCTCAAGTCCATATCCTCACGTATGGCCCTGAGAAAAAAAGCCTGCTCACGGTTGCAAAGTTCCTGGTGATCAGGCTCGTCAGTAAGGTCTATCCAGGAATCCGGTCTGGTGAATTCATTGTTGGCGTTGATGTCTGCATGATGCCATCGCAATGATTCCGTTTTGGTATGGGACGATACGGCATCTGATTTCCCTGCACTTCCCGCTTCTCTGGCCACAATGGATACAGAACCCTTAGGACCTATCACATCTTTCACAAAAAAAGCAGTCTCGCTGATCATTGGCCCCCATCCTGCTTCATACCAGCCCACAGAGCCGTCTTCAAAACGGATCTGCAACTGTCCATAATTATAATTACCAGTGGGGATATCTTCGGTAAGTCTTGCCCCTATGGCTGTTACAGCCACTGGTTTTGAACGCACCATCTGGCACATCACGTCAATATAATGTACACCACAGTCCACAATGGGACTCAGGCTTTTCATCAGGTTGCGGTGAACATTCCACATATACCCGTGGCTCTGTTGATTCAGGTTCATCCGCATCACCAGGGGCTTCCCCAGTTCATGGGCTATCTCTATGAACCTGATCCATGAAGGATGATGCCGGAGAATGTAGCCAATCACCAATTTCTTTCCCGCAGCCCTGGCTGCAGCGGCCACCCTTTCTGCCCCGGCTACCGTATCAGCAATGGGCTTCTCCATAAATACATGGCATCCGTATTCAAAAGCACGGAGCGCAAAGGCCTCATGGGTGTCTGGATAGGTGGAGATGCATACTGCATCTGGCCGGGCAGCCGCTAATGCCTGTTCATATTCTTCAAACATGGGATAGCCGCCTCCCAGCTGGTTGTTCAGGACCTGTTTGGATGACCCACGGGATACCAGGCCACAAATGCTGAAGCCGGGGTCAAGGTGATAAGCCATGGCATGGGAAGCCCCCATGTTCCCACAACCAACTACCAGGATGCGCAATGCTTTCAAAGTTTCCACTACTATTGTTTTACAGATGAAGGAAAGCCCAAAAATATGGAGATTCCCCGGGCCCCGCTAAAACGCCCGTCCTTTTGGCTTCAAACCTGCCATGTATATTCACAATAAAACCCTTAACATTTGTGTAACTAATTTCGGCGCTGCCAAAACATCACTAAATAAGGTTGCATGAAAGTATTGCTGATTGAAGATGAACCTGCAGTGGCGGGAATCATCAACAAGGGGCTTTCTGAAAACAGGTACGAAGTCTCCGTTGCACCGGACGGTGCTTTGGGGCTGCAAATGGCCTCAGCCCATGCTTTTGACGTCATCATCCTTGATGTCATGCTGCCGGGCATCAATGGCATGGAAGTGTGCAGGCGTTTACGGGCTTCCAAAAACCAGACGCCCATCCTTTTCCTGACCGCACTGGGCACCACAGAAAATATTGTGGCCGGACTTGAACTGGGTGGTGATGACTACCTGGTGAAACCATTCAAACTTGCAGAACTTGAAGCGCGGATAAGATCACTGGTAAGGCGCCAATCCCTGGCCCAGCCGGAAGAGGAGGAAAAAATCCTGTTTGATGAAATAACCGTCAACTTCAGATCCAAACAGGTGAGTTTTGACGGGAAAAACATCGCCCTTACTTCCACAGAATTCAAACTGCTGGAGTTTCTGCTGAAAAACAAAAACCGCGTGGTCAACCGTATGGAGATCCTGGAAAAAGTCTGGGGAATTGATTTTAACATGGGCACCAATGTGGTAGATGTGTATGTGAACTACCTGAGAAAAAAACTACTGGCACATACAGGTAAAAAACCCATCCAAACCATCATTGGGATGGGATACATGCTTAAAGTATAAGGCTGGTATCGCATGAAGATTCAGACTAAGACCACCATCCTGTTCACCATCCTCACGGCCACGATCTTCCTGATCCTTAACGTGACGGTCTACTTTTTCATTGATGCCTATGCCCACCAGGACTTCAACAAACGCCTGGAACTCAGGGCTAAAATGTCTGCCAAATTCCGTTTTGAAAAGGATGACCTGTCTACCCAGGCTTTCGCCAATATTCAGAAACAATACCTGGAAATTCTCCCGGAAGAAGAGGCCTTCTTCCTGACCCTGGACAGTGCAGACGGGAGCATTAAAGAACAGCCGCCTAAAGTACTGCCGGAAAGATACCTGCAGGAGATCAGGGAAGGACAGGGCGCCACGGTATACTATCAGAATAGGTACAGGCATTACGCCGGTTTCCTGTATACCGGCAATAAGGGCAAATATATTGTCATTAAATCGGCAACCAACCAATACGGAAGTGAAATGATGCACTGGCTCAGGATCATCAAAGTGATCCAGTTTATCTGTGCTGTAGTCCTTATCTATTCAGTGGGCCTCTATTTCTCCCGGAAAACTTTTCAGCCAATCCGGGATATTACCAGCAATGCGCAAAAGATCAGCAGCGGAAACCTCCACCTAAGGCTTAAAGAACCGGATGGGTCAGACGAAATCGCAGAGCTGAGTTCCACTTTCAACCAAATGCTGGACAAACTGGAGACATCCTTTGATGCGCAGAATAATTTCATTTCCAACGCGTCTCATGAACTGAGAACCCCGCTTACAGCCATCATCGGCGAAGCCGATTATGCCCTTTCTAAAGACCGTTCAGCAGACCAGTACCGGCAGAGCCTGCAAGAGATCGCAAACCATGCGGAGAAGTTACAGCAAGTTACGCAGGGCTTACTGGCACTGGCCCAAACGGGATTTACCAATGATGCAGGCTCCTGGAAAAAAATAAGGCTGGATCAGTTGCTTTATGATGTCAAAGAAAACTGCGATGCGGTGATCCCGGAAAACCAGGTTTTTGTTGACATCCCTTCCCTTCCTGCAGACGAGGAACTGATCAGTTTCAATGGGAATTACGAACTCATGAAGATGGCCGTAAACAACATTGTTACCAACGCCTGTAAATATTCAGGCAACAAACCTGTAGCCCTTCAGCTCCGCGCAGAAGGGAGCTATGCCTCCATCATGATCAGCGATAATGGCATTGGCATACCATCGGAAGAACTACAGCATATTTATGAGCCATTTTTCCGGGGATCCAACAGCACCGGCTTCCATGGCCATGGTATTGGCTTACCCCTGGCCAACAATATCATCAGGCTGCATAAAGGAAGAATAAGGGTATCATCCACCGTCAACAAAGGAACGGAAGTGACCATTATTCTGCCTGTTGAGCATCCAGCGGACAACTCCCCCGTCTATGTTGAACAGATTTAATCCGGATTAAATAAACCCCTGGATTCTCATGCGGACTTAATCAGATTTTTAACCAATTCTCATCCTGCTCTTAACCCAAACTCATCAAGCCACAGCATTTTTACAAAAAAATGCATCATGGTCAATATTCTCATACCCACTGATTTTACGATTGAGTCTACAAACCTGATCAGGTCTGCTATCCGGCTGGCAGGATCGCCCGTATCCAATATTATCCTGTTTCACGCCTTCAATATACCACAGTCGCCTTTTGACCTGCTGGCTTCAGAAGAGCCCACACTACCACAGGGCTTACTGACAGAAAAATTTCGACAGGCTTGCAAAAACATTAAGAAGGAGAGCGATGGCAAGGTGGGTAAGATCGTCTTAAGAATCATGCGTGGGGATGGTAGCCCCCTGTTTCGGAATTTTCTGGACGCGAATGAGATCGATATGATTTATTTCCCGGCTGATACACCGCTGAGGCGCTGCCATCCTGCCAGTGTTGACCCTCGCCCCCTGTTCAATCATTGCAAGGTACCGGTGATCAGAACACATACGGTTGAAATGAAAATGGAAGCAATGAATACTTCCCATTCCTGGAAACTTCAGGTCAACTAGTTACCCAGGGATATAATCTTGTGGTAAAACGCCAGCTTAACCAGTTCAGCTACATTCTTTGCGCCAAATTTCAACAGGAGGTTCTTCCGATGTGTCTCCACGGTAGTGACGCTTACATAAATACGTTCTGCAATTTCATTATTGGTGAGGCCTTCTGCAATCAGAGCCAGCACCTCCAGCTCCCGGCGGGTAATTACCGGAACCGGCATTGAAGCAGACTGCTGGAGGGCTACAGAAGTATCTTCACTCAAATAGGTTTTACCTTTCATTACCACGTCTATTGCTTCAAGGATTTCTTCCTCGGATGCATTTTTCAACAAATATCCCGAAGCGCCGCTATCCATCATCCGCTGTATAAAACTGCCCTGGTTAAAAGTGCTGAGTCCAAGGACAAAGATGGAAGGGTATAGTTCTTTTACCTGTTTACAAAGGGTTATGCCATCCCCGTCTGGCAGGTTGATGTCCATCAGAATAACATCCGGTTGCTGCTGGCGCAAAAAATTCAGGCAGGTCTCCACCTTCATGGCGTGGCCAGCCCACTCTATATGCGGAGCATGCTGAATCAGTGACCTGATGCCTTCAATCACCATGAAGTGATCATCCACAATAAATACTTTTACTGTTCTCATGCCGGTATTGCAATATACGCCGTTCTTTCCCTGTCTTCCGAAGCGATATTAACCCTGAAGCGGTCCTGATCCCGGTTAACCTTCACCGTTATCTCTGCTTCCAATGATTGGTGGAGGCATTCATCCAGCATCTCCTTCACCACCTGGTAAACCTTAAAAGCCATGTCCATATCAGCATCCTTACCTTCAAGGCCGTGGGGAATATAGCGTAGCGGGCGCCTTGCCACTTTTTCAGTGTGGACACACAGTTCTTTCAACGCCATATCCAGTCCGGCTTTCACGAGGGTTTCCGGCATCCACTGCCTGGCAATTCGCCTGATCTCTTTCAGCGTATGGTCCAACAAGCTAATATACTGATCCAGCTGCCTGGCCGTGTCCGTGGTTACAATAAGGTTTCCTTTCATACAAAATCGGGCCGCGGCTGTATGCGCCGGGCATGTACAAAGAAACATCCCTGCAGCCTGCCCCCTATCCTGTTTTTCCATGAATTTGTACAGGGCGTATGCCTACTCCACATCGTCTTCCCATTCCAGCTTGTAACTACCGATATGGGATTTACTCTTTGCCAATTTGATCTTCTGTATGCGGAACTTCCACAGACCAATGATAAGTATCAACGCCGCCGCCGTCCAAAAGACAATGTCAATCCAGGGCAGCAGTTCCGGTGCCACAAAATTGTGAATAGTAAGCCCGGCGATAGAAAAATATAATGCTGTCCTGATAAAGGATAACAAAGTGCGGTCAATAGCCATATCTGTCCTTTCTATGGCCAGTTTCTCCCTGAGGATAAGATCTTTATTGATGATTCTCCGCTCCTTTTCGTCCATTATCTAACGGATCTTTTGTTGCAGTGAGTCCCAGGCACCGCCATTGTAGACAGTGATACCCGCGGAACTGAGCAGGCCTTTAGCCATTTTACTCCGGTTACCACTTCTGCAACAGGTGATGACAATTTTGTTTTTCTTTTTGAGATCAGCGGCCTTCGAGCGGATCTGGTCCAGGGGAATATTGAGGGCGCCCTGGATATGGCCAGACTTAAACTCCGCAGCCGTTCTCACATCAACGATCACTGCACCTTCATGCATCAGGCCTTTAAAATCAACAGGGGGTGCGCTTTTAAATAATCTCTTCAGAAATTCAATCATACAAGGTTATTTCGTTTTGTACATTTCAATTCAGGCTTCGCTTCGCCAGATACCAGTCAACCATTTCCAGGTCAGATTTCTTTCTTTCATCCAGCGCTTTCAGTGTTTTGGGAGCCGGTACAATCACTTTATCGCCCTCTTTCCAGTTAAGAGGCATAGCACATTTATGCTCGTCAGAAGTTTGCAGCGCTACCAGCACCCTTTTAATTTCTTCCATGTTGCGGCCTACGTTCAGGGGATAGTACATAATGAGCCTGATCTTGCCTTCAGGGTCAACAAAAAATACCGCTCTTACAGCAGCTGTTTCGCTTTCTCCGGGTTGCAACATACCATACATTTTAGCAATGCTCATATCCAGGTCTGCAATGATGGGAAAATCAAACAGCACACCGGTCTTTTCCAGTACTGCATTCACCCATGCTATGTGTGCATGGATGCTGTCAATACTTAGTCCCAGCAGCTTGGTGTTCCGTGCATCAAAAAATGCTTTCTCCTGCGCAAACCCTGACATCTCAGTGGTACATACGGGCGTGAAATCTGCAGGATGGGAAAACATGATCACCCAGCTGCCCTTGTTATATTCCGAGAATTGCATGGGGCCTGTAGTAGTGATGGCCTTAAAATCCGGTGCTTTGTCGCCAATCCTTGGCATTTGATGAATCGTTTCCATATATGAAGATTTTAGTTTTATAATTTCTGGCCGGTAAGCCTGAGCACATTTGCCGGCCCTCTGTGAAACTCCCCTTCATTGAGGTCAAGTTCCTTCTGATGGCAGGACAGCATATGCAGGGACTGGAAGTCTTTACACAAAGCAGGTGCATCATAGAGAAGGGATGCATCCCTTGGACCGCCGGATTCAAGTTCAAGTTGTTCTTTGGAAAAAGCTTCCAGCAGGAGATAGCCCCCGGGCTTTATTGATTTTACGATCTCCTGGTGAAACCGGCTGCGCAGTTCCGGAGGCATATGCACATAAATCAATGCAACTGCATCATATTGCCTGGCAGCCTTGAATGCCTCAAGGGAAACTACTTCATAATTGATCTGCACCCCTTTTTGCAGCGCCAGCTGAAGCGCCTTATCGCGGGCAACCGATGAAAAGTCAAATGCATCCACCGTCCAACCTTTGCTGGCGGCATACACGGCATTACGGCCTTCTCCTTCGGCGGGGAGCAGTATCGTTCCAGGTTTTTGCCTATCTATGAACTGCTTAAAAAACTGGTTGGGATTGAAGCCATATACCGTTTCATGCTCTGCGTATCGCTGATCCCAGAATAAAGGCACCATAGGCAACATTTTGTTGTTGCAAGGTAATCCCCGTTCAATGCCTGTAGGGTGATATTGGTCACATGCCAGCGCTCATAGCTGGCTCATTCCTCAGCAATCTGGAATGTGATGCACTGTGTTGAATAGTGAATGATTATGGCCGAAAACAAAAAAACCCGCAAAATGCGAGTTTTGAGGAGTAGTCCCGACAGGAATCGAACCTGTATCTAAAGTTTAGGAAACTTCTATTCTATCCATTGAACTACGGGACCAACGCAGGCAGGGCCTGAGGGGACGCAAAAATAAGGGTATAATTCCACCGAAAAAAGCCCATTAGGGCAAAATCAGCGACAACAAGGCTGAATCTGCTTTTTTTCTCGTGTTATCCCGCCCAACCCACCTTATCTTTGCGCCATGCAATGGTTCAATACGTTTATCAGATATCGATTCTGGAACAGCCTGGTGGTACTGGCCGCGGCCATCCTGGTTCATGTGCTTAGTGGTTTCTGGCCGGCTTTTATCCTTTACCTGGCGGCTGTGATCATGCTGTTCACCCATTTCTTCTTCGGCCCGCTCCGCCTGATCCAGGAACACCTGGAAGGCGGCGATTTTGAAAATGCCGAGAAAGTACTGGACCTGGTCTGGTTTCCCAACCTGCTCTATAAACCTGTGAGATCAGTGTATTATACCCTGAAAGGGAATATTGCCATGATGAAGCAGGACTTTGACTCCGCGGAGAAACACATGAAGAAATCCCTGGATCTGGGCCTCCCCATGAAAGAAGCCGAGGGTGCCAATAAACTCCAGCTGGGCATGATGGCCATCCAGAAAGGTGACCTCAAACAAGGAGAATCACTGATCCGCGCCGCCCTCAAGGCCGGCATCCCGGATAAGGAAAGCTCCGCCCTGGCCTACCTGCAAATGTCACAGATCATGATGCAAAAACGGGAATTCAGGGCGGCGAAAGATTATTTCAGGCGCGCAAAAGCTGAAAAGCCCACCGCCAAACAGGTTGTGGACCAGATCAAACAGATCGAAAAGTATATTTCCAGGATCCCCGGCTGATTATTTGCAGAAAAATGGTCTTCGCAACCATTACCGCATTTCCGCACTACCGCATTAACACATTCCCCCTAAGTGGTATGGACAAAACTCCACATGGACGGGCATTCATATGCCATTCATACCACTAAGTGGGTATAGGGGCACAAGCCCCCTTCCGTTAATTTGCAGCCTATACAACAGCCGTTGTTAACCTGACACCCACAACACCTTTTTACATTTACGGGTAGGTCCCAAACAACTCCACCACTTTCCGTTCCCGGAACGTAAAGATTTCTCTGAGTTGCTTCCCGATGAAAAGTTTATGGGCTATATCGCCCAGCCACCAACCAGGTATCTTATAGTGAATGATATCTGTCATTTCAACGCCGCCGGGGATTTCCCTGAAATGGTGCTGGTGATGCCATAATCTGTAAGGACCAAATCGCTGCTCATCCACAAAAAACAGTTTGTCCACTACATGGGTGATCTCCGTCATCCAGAACATCGGTATCCCTAAAACAGGACGTACCGTATACGTGATCACCTGCCCTGGATACATCTCTTCCCTGAAAAGTTGGTTGGTGAATTTAAGATTCAGATAGTCCGGTGTCATCACCGCTAAATTCTTGGGGTGCGAAAAAAATGCCCAGGCCTGTTCCAGGGTGATCGGGATCTTCTGTTGATACTGCAATTGATATACCGCCATAAAGTAGGTCCATTTCCATTAACTTGAACCCCTGAATAAACACGCAAATCGCCCTTATGTTGACGCTTCCGGAAAAACTTCTTGCCAGCTTTGAACAGGAATACCAGCAACTCAATAGTGCACAAAAAAAAGCAGTGGACACTATTGAGGGGCCTGTCATGGTCATCGCCGGTCCGGGAACAGGAAAAACCCAGATCCTGGCGCTACGCATTGCCCGGATCCTGCTGGAAACGGATGCCCGTCCGGAAAACATCCTCTGCCTTACCTATACAGAGGCTGGTACGGTAGCCATGCGCAAAAGACTCACCCGCTTCCTTGGGAGCGACGCCTATAAAGTCAATATCCACACCTTTCATTCCTTTTGCAACAAAGTGATCCAGGAACAGGGCCGGTACTTCCGGAAACCGGATATGGAAGCCCTTAGTGACCTGGAACGCATCCAGTTCATGAAAAAACTGATAGATGCATTCCCCAACAATGATCCGCTCAAAAGAATGAAGGGCGATGTGTATTATGACCTCGGCAATCTCTCCCGCCTCTTCTCTACCATCAAACGTGAGGCCTGGGAACCTGACCATCTCATCCGCCAGATCAACCATTATATTGAAGTCACCATTCCGGAGAACTTCACCTATAAAAAAACACCTGAAAAAGGTCTTACAGCCAAGGGCAAGGAAGAAACGGAACGCTTCCAACGGTCACGCGCAGCCGTAAAAGCATTCCCCCGCTACCAGCAGATCCTGGAAGAACATAGCAGATACGATTTTGACGACATGATCAACTGGGTGATCAGTCTTTTCACCCGCCAGCCTGAAGTGCTGCTTTCCTACCAGGAAGCCCTCCAATACATCCTCGTGGATGAATACCAGGATACCAGCGGATCTCAGAACCGGGTGGTGGAACTACTCAGTTCCTACTGGCAGGAAGATCCTAATCTTTTTGTGGTGGGCGATGACGACCAGAGTATCTATCGTTTCCAGGGCGCCAATATAGAAAACATGCTGGCCATGCGGCAGAAACTCGGTAAAAACCTGACCACGGTAGTGCTCACAGACAATTACCGAAGTACACAACCTATCCTGGATGCCGCGGGTGCATTGATCAACAAGAACCAGAAAAGGTTGATCCAGAAGATCAACGGCCTCACTAAAGACCTCCATGCTGCAAGGCCCAACCAAGAAGACCTGTCCGTTCTTCCGGAGATCAGGGTGTATGATAATGAGTTTGCCGAAAACGCCCATATTGCCTCAGAGATCAGCAACCTCATCCAATCCGGCGTAGATCCGGGAAAGATCGCCGTTTTGTACCGGGAACATAAGTTTGGGGATGAGTTCCAGCGTTTCCTGATGGAAGCCAGTGTTCCCTTTTATGTAAAGAAATCCCTGAACCTTCTGGAAGACGTTTTCATCCGCCAGATACTTAGCTTCTTTCGCTACATCAACATGGAAAATGATCTTCCTAACGGTGGTGAATACCTGCTTTTTGAGATCATGCACTATCGCTTCTTCCATTTGGATCCGGCAGACATCGCCAGGATCACCAGGGAAAGAAAGGGTTCATTACGTGAATACCTCACCCATATCAGCACCACACAGCAGGGCCTGCTTTTTGCCCAGGATGAGCGGGATGAAAAAATCACCGCGCTGGCTACCCTGCTTGACACTCTCCAGAAGGATTCCTACAACCTGCCGCTGCAGCAATGGTTTGAGAAACTGATCAATGAAGCAGGCATCCTCAGTTATATAGACCAGCATGAAGAAAAATTATGGCTGATGGAAAAACTCTCCTGCCTGTTTGATCACATCAAGGCGGAGACCCACCGGCAGCCATTACTCCGCCTCAGGGATTTTGTGGACATCATTGACCTCATGGATGCCAACGCACTTCCTTTACCACTGATCCAGACTACTGGAAATGAAACCGGAGTGAACCTGCTCAGCTGCCACGGCAGCAAGGGACTTGAATTCAGGTATGTATTCCTGATAGGGGCAAGGTCTGATATCTGGGAAAGCAAACGAAAGAACAACAAGGGCTTCCCGTTACCACCATCTGTTTTTGAAGGCGGGGTTGATGAGGCCCTTACGGAAGAAGAGGACCGGGAGGAGTTGCGCAGGTTATTTTATGTGGCCGTTACCCGCGCGGAAAATCACCTTTATATCTCATACCCCAAACTTACCAATGACGGCAAAGAACTGGTGCCATCCATGTTTGTGGAAGAGATACGCAGCGCCCGGGAACTGGACGTACAAGACATCCACCTTTCACCCGCGGATACCTATCGTTATCAGTCGCTGCGCTTTGGCATACTCTCCAGACCGGTGCTGGCCGGCATGGAGAGATCCTATATTGATGGCCTGCTGGCCAGGTTTGTAATGAACGTATCAGCCCTTAATCATTACCTGGAATGCCCCATCGGATTCTATTACAATAACATCATTAAAGTGCCCGGGGCCAAATCAGAAAATGCATCCTTTGGAACGGCAGTGCATGGATCTTTGCAGTTGATGTATGATGAGGGTAAGGGCAAATCTGCATACCCGCCGGAAGCAAAATTCCTGGACCAGTTCAAAAAAGAAATTCTCAGGGAACGGGAACACTTCAGCGCGGAAAGTTTTGTAAGGTATTCAGACCTTGGCGTTCAGGTATTGTCTGCTTTTTATGGACATCGGTTCAGGGATAAAATACCGCCACAGGTATTGCTCACAGAATATAAACTGGACGGCGTGGCACTGGATGAGATACCCCTGCGGGGTTTCACAGACCTGATCACTTTTGAAGGCAACCAAATTGTGATCACTGATTTTAAAACAGGTGATGTTGAAAAATCACGAAACCGCTTTAAAAGGCCCGGGGAACATAAGGATCATCCCTATGGCGGCAACTATTGGCGGCAGGCGGTATTCTATAAAATCCTGGTAGATCTGCTGCCCAGGAACTGGAAGGTTCAGCATGTGGTTTTTGATTTTGTGGAACCAGATAAAAAGGGGCAATGGCATCAGCAACGGGTAGACATCACCGTTGACGATGAGCAACAGGTGGCAGGGCAGATCCGCGATGTATGGGCAAAGATCAAAGCACATGATTTTTATACCGGTTGCGGTAAGGAGGATTGCCAGTGGTGTAATTTTGCGCGGGACCAGAAACTATACCTGCGCCTGGAAGAGGAAAACGCCTGACAGGGATTTAACAAGAGGAAAAGGCATGATGAAAGGAAACAACGTAATTTGCAGGCCCTGCGCATGAAGTACATGACAAACCGATTTACGTCCCTGCTTTCCCTGCTGATCCTCGCGGCATTTTTCTTCCGTTGTGGCCAGCCCATGCCGCCCATGGGGGGTAAGCGGGATACTTTGGCACCACGGTTATTGAAAGCCGTCCCCGGTGATTCTGCCATTAATATGCGGTCAAACCGCATCGTACTTGAATTTGACGAGTATATTCAATTGCAGAACCTGCAGCAACAGCTGGTGGTTAGTCCGGTACCCACCGTACTTCCCCAGGTGGATGCCAAACTCAAAACCATCACCATCCGGCTCAAAGACACCCTGCAGCCCAACACCACCTACGCCCTCAATTTTGGCAACGCCCTCCAGGATATCAATGAAAACAATCCGCTGCAAAATTTCACCTATGTGTTTAGCACCGGCGCACAACTGGATACGGCAAAGATCTCAGGCCGCGTACTCATGGCTGAAACAGGCAGGGCAGACAGTACCCTGATTGTCATACTGCACAAGAACCTGGCGGATACGGCACTGGCTACTACCAGGCCCCAGTATTTTGCCAGGCTGAATAAAGAAGGTTTTTTCACCTTCCGTTTTTTAGTTCCCGGCACCTATCAGATCTATGCCATTAAGGACCAGCAAGGCACTATGAAAATAGATCCCGGCAATGGAACACTGGCCTTCATGAATCAACCGGTGGAAATAGGCAATAACAGCAGTCCCGTGAAACTCTATGCCTACACCGCCATCGATACTTCAAAAAAATCATTGGTCAGGGGGCTCCCCAAACTTCCTTCGTCAAAAGACGATAAACGCCTGAAATTCCAAAACAACCTGGAAAATGGGATGCTGGATATCTTGGGCAGGCTGCAGCTGAAGTTTGAACGAAACCCCGTGAAGTTTGATACCTCTAAACTAACGCTTACGGATACCCTGTTCAATCGGGTTCCGGGCTATACCCTTCGCCTGGACAGCAATACAGCGAGCATCGCGCATACTTGGAACTACGGCACTAAGTATTTCCTGCTGATCGGGAAGGGGCTTGCTGAGGACAGCCTTGGAAACCAGGTACAGAAAACCGATACGCTCAAGTTTGAGACGCGTAAGGAAAGTGATTACGGCAGCCTGCTGATAAGGATTAAAAATCCTGACAGTACCAGAAAGCCCGTGCTGATGTTTTATGTGAATGATGGATTGAAGAAAGCGGTGCGCATGAATACCACCAGGATCACCATTCCGCTGATGCAGCCAGGAGATTATGAACTGCGTATCCTGTTTGATACCAATGGCAACGGCATCTGGGACCCTGGTGAGTTCAGGACCAGGCGCCAGCCCGAGATTGTGATCCCCAGAAAGCAAAGGCTGAACATCAGGGCCAATTGGGACAACGAAGTGGAGATTGATTTGCAGGAGGTCATCAACCAGGGTTAACTTTACAGTATGTTCTTTTCTTCACAACTTTTGGAAAATGCGGTGGCAGAATTTGCCAAACTTCCGGGCATCGGAAAGAAAACGGCATTGCGTCTCGTACTGCATATGCTCAGGCAGGAAGAAAGCCAGGTGGAACAGTTCAGTGAGGTGATCAGCCGCATGCGCAAAGAGATTCGTTTTTGCAAAAGATGTAACAATGTGGCCGATGCAGACCTTTGTTCCATCTGCGCCAATACCGCCCGTAAACAGGAACTGGTTTGTGTGGTAGAGACCATCAGGGATGTAATTGCCATTGAAGCCACCCAGCAGTTTAACGGCACTTATCATGTGCTGGGCGGTGTGATATCCCCGCTGGATGGCGTGGGGCCAGACCAACTGCAAATAGAGGGCCTTCTGCAGCGGGTAGCTCAGGATAAAGTAGAAGAGATCATCTTTGCGCTGAGCCCCACCATACAGGGTGACACCACTATTTACTATATCCAGAAAAAGCTGAAAGACAACCCGGTAAGAATCACCACCATCGCACGCGGCATCGCGTTTGGCGGCGAGCTGGAATATACGGATGAGATGACCCTGGCGCGCTCGCTACAGAACAGACTTCCGATAGAGAGTTATGTTTCAGGTAAATAGCTTCAAATTAGTTCGCAGTTCGCGGAGTTCGCCTGCAACCTGCGAACTTTGCGAACTGCGAACTAATTCACTATCTTTGCCCCGCAGGCAGATTTGTTTATTGTTCGGCCTGTACGCTGTAAAGAAAACTGAACTAATAAACGTCTGATCACTCTCCCCGTTTAGTTTCCCTTTGCAGCATCGTAAAAATATTGACATGAAGACGATTCAGGAGTTGTTAAACAACAGGATCCTTGTGATTGATGGCGCCATGGGCACCATGATACAGCGATATAAATTGCAGGAAGCGGACTATCGGGGACAGCAATTTAAAGACTGGCATATTGATGTGAAGGGAAACAATGAATTGCTTTGCCTCACCAGGCCAGATATCATTAAGGCCATCCATAAGGAATATCTGGAAGCCGGGGCAGACATAATAGAGACCAATACCTTCAATGCACAGGCTATTTCCATGGCTGACTATGATATGAGCCACCTTTCGCGTGAACTCAATCTTGCAGCTGCGCAATGCGCCAGGCAGGCAGTAGAAGAATTCAGGCAGTCGCCTTCCTATGATCCGGCCAAAGGCGGGCCATTTGTGGCAGGCGCCATCGGCCCTCTCAATAAAACACTGTCGTTAAGTCCGGACGTCAACAATCCCGGATACCGGTCTATCAGTTTTGACGATGCAGTAAATGCTTACTATGAGCAGGTGCAAGCCCTGGTGGATGGTGGTGCAGACCTACTGCTCATCGAAACCATTTTTGACACCCTCAATGCTAAGGCAGCTATTTTTGCGATCCGGAAATATTTTGCTGATGTGAAGAAGCCGATGCTGCCCGTCATGATCAGCGGAACTATCACAGACGCCTCTGGCAGAACACTGAGCGGGCAAACCCTGGAAGCTTTTTACACTTCGGTTATGCATGCCCGTCCGCTTAGCATCGGACTCAACTGTGCGCTGGGTGCAAAAGAAATGCGTCCCCATATTGAAGAACTGTCGCAGATGGCTTCATGTTTCACCTCAGCCTATCCCAATGCCGGATTGCCCAATGCAATGGGTGAATATGATGAAATGCCGGAGCATACCGCGCACTTCATTGAGGAGTGGGCAAAGGAGGGCTATGTGAATATTGTGGGTGGATGCTGCGGCACCACACCAGACCATATACGCCATATTGCCCAGGCCGTTAAACATATTACGCCCAGGCCCCTGCCTGTAATTGAACACGCACTTTAATCATATGAGTGAGACAGTCCACATCAAACCCTATATGCGCCTTGCAGGTCTGGAGCCCCTGGTGGTAAGGCCGGAAACCAACTTCGTAAATGTAGGTGAGCGCACCAACGTCACAGGCTCCAAGAAATTTGCCCGTCTCATCCGTGACGGTCAATATGAAGAAGCCCTGAGTGTTGCGCGCCAGCAGGTAGAGAACGGCGCACAGATCCTGGACGTGAATATGGACGATGCTCTGCTGGACGGAGAGAAAGCCATGGTTACCTTCCTTAACCTGTTGCAAAGTGAACCGGATATTGCCAGGATACCCATCATGATTGACTCGTCAAAATTCAGCATCATTGAGGCGGGCCTGAAATGTGTGCAGGGCAAATGCATAGTTAACTCTATCTCCCTGAAAGAAGGAGAGGCCAAATTCAGGGAGCAGGCCAACACTTGTTATAATTACGGCGCAGCCGTGATTGTTATGGCATTTGATGAACAAGGCCAGGCAGACAATCTGGAACGCCGCATCGCCATTGTCCGCAGGGCGTACAACATCCTTACCGGTGAAGTGGGTTTCCCGCCCCAGGACATCATCTTTGATCTGAACATCTTTGCCGTAGCCACCGGCATGGAAGAACATAATAACTACGCTGTAGACTTTATTGAAGCCACGCGCGTCATCAAACAGGAATTCCCGCTGGTGAAGATCAGTGGCGGCGTGAGCAACCTTAGTTTTTCATTTCGAGGCAATGACCATGTGCGCGAATCCATGCACGCTGTATTTCTGTTCCATGCCATCAAAGCAGGAATGGATATGGGTATCGTAAATGCAGGCCAGCTGGTGGTGTATGATGAGATTGATCCGGTATTGAGGGAACTCTGTGAAGACGTGATCCTCAACCGCAAAACTGACGCCACGGAGAAACTGATCAGCTTTGCCGAAACCGTCAAAGCTAAAGGCAAGATAGAAGTGAAAGACGAAGCCTGGCGAAACGGACCGGTAGAAGACCGGTTGAAACACGCCCTTATCAATGGCATTACAGATTATATTGATGCAGATACGGAAGAGGCCAGGCTCAAATATCCCCGCCCGCTGGATGTAATTGAAGGGCCACTGATGGATGGAATGAATGTGGTGGGTGATCTTTTTGGGAGTGGGAAAATGTTCCTGCCCCAGGTGGTAAAAAGTGCCCGTGTGATGAAGAAAAGTGTTGCCGTACTCACACCGTATATTGAACTGGAAAAGTCCAGCCAGTCCTCTGCCGGCAAGATCCTTATGGCTACCGTAAAGGGAGACGTGCATGACATCGGTAAGAATATTGTAGGTGTGGTGCTGGGCTGCAATGGTTACGATGTGGTTGACCTGGGTGTGATGGTTCCTGCAGACAAAATCCTTGACGAAGCAGAAAAGCAACAGGCGGATATCATCGGCCTCAGTGGCCTTATCACACCGTCATTGGATGAGATGGTGCATGTGGCCCATGAAATGAAACGAAGGGGCATGAAACAACCCCTCATGATTGGTGGTGCCACCACCTCCAGAACCCATACTGCTGTTAAGATCAGTCCGCAATATGATCACCAGGTGGTACACGTACTGGATGCTTCCCGAAGTGTAAACGTAGCCAGCAAACTGCTGAATCAGGAAACCAAACCCGGTTTCTTCCGGCAGCTGGAAGATGAATATGCAAAGATCCGTGAAGATTTTGCCCGCAAGCAACAGGCTAAAGTCCTGATCAGTTATGCCGATGCGGTGAAGAACAAACTCACTATTGACTTTGCAAGCTCCAACCTGCAACCACCAAGTTTCACTGGAACAAAATTATTCACCGGCGACAAGATAGAGGATATCATACCTTACATAGACTGGGGACCATTTTTTATTGCCTGGGAACTGCATGGTAAGTTTCCGGATATCCTGGCAGACAAGACCATTGGTGCCGAGGCCACAAAACTGTACAATGATGCCAGAGAAATGCTCCTCCTGATCAGCAGGGAAGCTTGGCTGCAGGCAAAGGCAGTGATTGGTTTCTGGCCCTGCAACAGCAATGGGGCAGACAGTGTCCATCTCGCTGATGGAATAAATCTGGAGTTCCTTCGTCAGCAATCAAAGAAAGCAGCGGGACAACCCAATATCTCCCTTGCTGATTTCATTGCCCCGGCCAGTAGCGGCAAAACAGATCATATCGGCGCCTTTGCCGTAACCATACAAGGCATTGAAGAACATATCAGGCGCTTTGAAGCTGCGCATGATGACTATAACAAGATCATGTTGCAGGCGCTGGCAGACAGGCTTGCAGAAGCTTATACTGAGTTGCTTCATGAAAGGGTGCGCAAAAATGAATGGGGCTATGCCGCATCTGAACAGCTATCCAATGAGCAGCTGATCAGGGAATCTTACCAGGGCATCAGGCCGGCGCCGGGATATCCCGCCTGCCCAGATCATACTGAAAAACGAAAGCTGTTCACATTACTGGATGCTTCCGTCCAAACAGGAATTCAACTGACTGAATCATTGGCGATGTATCCCGCGGCTTCCGTTTGCGGGTGGTACTTCGCTCACCCTGAATCCAAGTATTTCGGACTCGGGAAAATTGCACCAGACCAGCTGAAAGACTATGCATCCAGGAAAGCTATGAGTGAAGAAGAAGCCACCAAATGGCTGAGGCCTAATTTGGAGTAATTCAAAAGTAAAAATTCCAATCACATGAGGATCATTTCCTACAACGTCAACGGAATCCGCGCTGCCATGAACAAAGGGTTTTTGGACTGGCTGAAAACAGATCCCGCAGACATCATTTGTGTGCAGGAAACCAAAGCCCTGAAGGACAATGTGGACCATAAAAAATTCACTGAATTGGGCTACCATGATTATTGGTTCAGTGCACAGAAAAAAGGCTATAGTGGCGTTGCCATTTTCACCCGGATAAAACCCGATAACATCGTTACCGGCAATGGACACCTGGAAAGTGATGATGAGGGCCGGGTGATCCAACTGGACTTTGGCGATGTGCGGCTCATTAATGCCTATTTCCCCTCCGGTACTTCCGGAGACCACCGCCAGGACTTCAAATACATCTGGCTTGACAAATTCCTGGTTTACCTGGATGAACTCAGAAAAACCCACCCTAAACTCATATTGGTGGGGGATTACAACATCGCCCATAAAGAGATTGATATACACGATCCCAGGGGCAACAAAAACACTTCGGGATTCCTGCCGGAAGAAAGAGCGTGGATGGATAAATTTCTCGCCAGCGGTTGGGTAGATACATTCAGGGTATTTCACCCTGAACCCCACAGGTACAGCTGGTGGAGCCAGCGCTTTCCATCAGTGAGGCTGAATAACAAAGGCTGGCGCATTGATTATATTACGGTAACTGAGCCCCTCCGCAGCGCATTAAAAGATGCAGAAATCTATCCTGACGTTAAACACAGTGATCACTGCCCGGTGTATGTGGAACTGGAAGTAAACGGCAAGCGTAAAAAGTAAAAAAAGGGAGATTCAACATTAATTTTCTACTTTTTAGTCATGCTTATATACAACGTAACCATTCAACCCACCTGGTCCATCCATGAAGCATGGCTTGCCTGGATGCGTGAAATCCACGTCCCGGAAATCATGAAATCTGGTATGTTTACACACCACAGAATCCTGCGCCTCCTGGAAGTGGATGAGACCGAAGGGCCCACCTATGCATTTCAATATTTCGCTTCAAGCAGGGAGAGATATGACACCTATATCGCAGAATATGCGAAAAGCCTTCGCGACAAAACATATGAAAAATGGGGCGACCAATGCATAGCATTTCGCAGCCTGATGGAAGTTGTGGAATGAGTGTGGATAAGAATTACGGACGCCTGACTGCCAGAAAAACCTGACCTACATCATGATTTTACGCTTCTGAAAATCCCCGCCAACACTGCATTCCAGCCCATTAAACGCCAGAACTCAATCCTGTAGCGGATTTCAGGACGCCACCCTTCTGAAGCACTGGCAACAACCTTAACAAAAAAATCGCTGAAAACCGCTCCCACACTGGATTTTGACGCTCAAAAAAATATTTTTTTGGTTTCCAAAATCGGATATATTTGTCCGCACGAACAAAAACTTCATCTATGAACAAAGCTGAATTAATCTCTAAGATTGCCGAAGACGCAGGCGTCACAAAATCACAGGCTAACGAAGCACTGGATTCTTTCATTGAAGCAGTTACTAAAACCCTGAAAGGTGGTGGCAAAGTAACCCTGGTTGGCTTCGGTACTTTCTCTGTAACAAAAAGGGCTGCCCGTAATGGCCGCAACCCCCAGACTGGTGCAGTGATTAAGATCAAGGCTAAGAAAGTTGCAAGGTTCAAAGCTGGTAAAGAACTTACTGCTAAATTATAATCTGATCCTGCGACAGAAAAAAGCAAGGCAATATGTCTTGCTTTTTTATTTTTGTAATGTCATTTAAAACTCAATAACAATGGGAAGAGGCGATAAGAAAACCAAGAAAGGAAAGATCTTCAAAGGATCTCATGGCAAATCACGTCCTGCAAAGGCCCGTCCGGCAAAGAAAGCAGCGCCGAAGAAAGCATAATAAGGCAATGTGGGAATGTGGGAATGCGGCAGTGCGGTAATGCGCTGTCATTCATTAACATTCTTTAAAGAATTTGCAGAGTAACTTAGGTCAATGACCAAAGTTCTACTCTGCTTTTTTTTATGTCTTATTTCGTTTTCCGTTTTTAGCCAGGGCGTATTGCAATATAAACGCCATAAAACTACCCGCGCCAGTTTCACTAAAGGAAGTATTATCAGTTTTATGACCACTCAGGGTACCTGGCGGAAAGGCAAAATCATCAGGCTAAAGACTGATTCCATTCTTATTTCACCGTTGGTGATCAAACCACAGTTTACAGGTCCAGACAGTATTTACTGGGATACAGAAGCCTATGCATACAGTGAAATTTTTGCCATGCCCAAGAAAGGGGTATTAATTGATTATATCGATGGCCGGTTTACTTACAATACATCAGGTGGCCATGTCAAGTTCTATTGGGTAAAGTCTGGCTATCTGTTTCGGCTGGCTGCCATGACTTTTGCGGGTGTGTACCTGGCCAATGGTTTGATACAGCAGGACCTTTCCCTGGAATCAAGCCTGGCACCCATGGGGATGGCCGCAGGCTTGTATGCTGTAGGCTGGGCTATGAAAAAAATGTACCATCCCTATAATAAGATTGGGAAGAAATATCATTTCGTCTACATCCCTGGCCCAAACACCTCAATGCCTTAATGCCTCAATGCCTCAATGCCTTCATGCCTCTCCCCTCCCTACGGCGCAAGCCTTTGAATAATCCAGTTCTCCGCCTCGCGGGTATACTGAATCCGGTCATGCAATCTGCTGGGCCTTCCCTGCCAGAACTCTATGGTAAATGGAATTACCCGATAGCCGCCCCAATGCGGCGGTCTGGGGATAGGGCCGGAAGCAAACTCACGGGTATACTTTGCAAGGTTGTCTTCAATGACCTGTCTTCCGGGAATTACTTCGCTTTGGGGGGAACTCCAGGCACCGAGTCTGCTGCCTTCAGGCCTGGAAAAAAAATAGGCATCACTTTCCGATGCATCCACTTTCACTACCCTTCCTACAATCCGCACCTGGCGCTCCAACTCTTTCCAGAAGAATAACAGGCTGGCATATGCATTCTCATGCATCTCCTGCCCTTTATGACTCATGTAATTGGTGTAGAATACAAATCCTTTCTCGTCATAGCCTTTCAGTAAAACAATTCGGGCTTTGGGAATGCCATCTTTACCGGCCGTTGCGAGGGTCATTGCATTGATCTCATCAATGTCAGCGGCCTCCGCCTCTCTCCACCAATGTCCAAACTGCAGATAGGGATCTGCATAAACATCGGCCTCATTCAGGCTTTCCCGCATGTACTCCTTTCTGATGTCTGCAATTGTTCCCATAAACTATTTCACCATTTCACCACTTCACTACTTCACCACTTCACTACTTCACCAAAGTCCCCACCTTCTCTCCCATCACTACCCTTTTAAGGTTGCCCGGCTCATTCATATCAAACACGATAATAGGCAGGTTATTTTCCATGCACAATGTAAATGCGGTCATATCCATGACACGCAAATTCTTATCGATACACTCTTTAAAACTGACCTGGTCATATTTCACCGCTGTTGGATCCTTTTCCGGATCTGCTGTGTATATTCCATTGACCCTGGTTCCTTTGAGAATCACTTCGGCATTGATCTCTATGGCCCGCAGTGAACCGGCTGTATCTGTAGTGAAATAGGGATTACCCGTTCCGGCACCAAAAATCACCACCCGATGTTTTTCCAGGTGACGGATGGCGCGGCGCCGGATATATGGCTCCGCGATCTGCTCCATTTTAATGGCACTTTGAAGCCTTGTATACACACCCAGTTTCTCCAGCATCGCCTGCATTGCCATGCCATTGATTACTGTTGCCAGCATGCCCATATAGTCTCCATGAGCGCGCTCAATTCCGGTTTGGGATTCATTCATCCCCCGGTAAATATTTCCACCACCAATGACGATGGCTACTTCTACTCCCAGGTCAACAATCTCCTTGACATACTCCGCGTAGGTAGTAATCATATCAGGGTCAAGTCCATAATTTTTGTTACCCATCAGGGACTCTCCGGAAAGCTTAAGCAGAATTCTCTTATATGCTGGTTGCATACTGCTAAGGTAGTAAAAAAGTTCGCAGTTCGCAGGGCGCAGTTCACAGAAAACACCCTGCGAACTATGCGCCCTGCAAACTGCGAACTAAAAAAAAGTCCCCCCGATTTCTCGGAGGGACCTGTATTCATTACCGCACTGCCGCATTACCGCATTGCCACATTACCCCAGTGCTACACGCTTGAACGCAATAACGTTCACATCGCCCGCTGCACTCTTCAGGTATTCACCCACACTCTTTGCGGCATCCTTTACGAAAGGCTGCGCCAGCAGGGTATTCTCCTTGAAGTAAGCGTTGAGTTTACCATCAGCAATCTTGCTGATCATTTCCTCAGGCTTGCCGGCCATTTTGGGATCATTTTTGATCTGCTCAGTCACAATGGCTTTCTCTCTCTCAACCACTTCTGCAGGAACGGAACTTGCATCTACTGCCACGGGATTCATAGCAGCAATCTGCATAGCAACATCCTTACCGGCATCACCCACAGGTTTGCTGAATCCTACCAGCACGCCCATCCTGTTAGCACCATGAATATAAGACGCCACATAATCCGCATCAATCCTTTCAAACTTAGAGACACCGATCTTCTCGCCTATTGAAGCGAGTTTATCATTCACCAGTTCAGAGATTTTTGCACCATTGATAGTCACCTCATTCAGTTCTTCCGCACTCTTCACATTGCTGGCAATAGCCGCATTCATGATAGATTGTGCAAACGCAACAAAATCAGCGTTCTTACTCACGAAATCAGTCTCACAGCTCAGGCAAAAAGCCAAGCCTGTTTTGTTATCCGCAGTGGTAGCAGCCAAAACCACTCCCTCTTTTGCATCACGGTCACCGCGAAGTGCCGCAACCTTCTGGCCCTTCTTACGAAGCCAGTCGATCGCTGCTTCAAAATCACCATTGGTTTCAGTGAGTGCTTTTCTGCAATCCATCATACCGGCACCGGTAGACTGACGGAGTTTATTAATATCGGCCGCAGTAATAGTTACTGTTGACATATGTATAGAATTAATACTGTAAATAGATCTTATTTCCTCGCAGCTGGCTTCCTTCCACCACCGCCAGGGCCTGCAACCCTGCGCTTGGGCTGGCCTTTGCCGGCACCGCCACGCCTGTCTCCACCTTTATCTTCCTCATCCATGGCAAAACGTGAGCCTTTCTCCTGCACTTCTTCTGTCTCTTCTGTATCATCTGTTTTCTCGGCCTGCCTTTCAGCAAGACCTTCTGCAATTGCAGCAGTGATATAGTTGGCGATGATGGCCAGGGATTTTGTTGCGTCATCGTTTGCCGGCACAGGGAAATCTACCTTGTTGGGATCGCAATTGGTATCAACGATACCAAAAGTCTGGATACCCAGGCGCTTGGCTTCTGCCAGAGCAATATGCTCATGGCCGATGTCAAAGATCAGGAGGGCGGCCGGAACGCGTCCCAGCTGGGCGATACCACCCAATACTTTCTCCATTTTATCTTTATCACGGCTCAATTGCAGACGCTCTTTCTTGGTGATGCTGTCAAAGCTGCCGTCTCCCAGCATCTTCTCAATGCTTTGCATCTTCTTTACGCTCTTACGAACCGTATTGAAGTTGGTAAGCATACCACCCAGCCAACGCTCGGTTACAAAAGGCATATTCACACGCCTTGCACATTCAGTGATGATCTCCTTTGCCTGCTTCTTTGTACCCACGTACATGATCTTCTTACCGCTTTTAGCAATGCTCTTCAGGGCAGCAGATGCTTCCTGCAGACACTCAACGGTTTTATTAAGGTCAATGATATGGATGCCCTTCTTCTCTGCATAGATATAAGGGAGCATCTTAGGATTCCACTTCTTACGCAGGTGACCAAAGTGTACACCGGCTTCAAGTAACTGTTGTTGTAATGAAGTGTTATTTTCCATTGTATTTGTATATAAGGTTGTTGAACAATTTGGGATAAGCAATGATTAACGTTTGCTGAACTGGTAGCTCCTGCGGGCTTTCTTACGGCCTGGTTTCTTCCTTTCAACACCACGGGGATCGCGGGTGAGCAAACCCACCGCTTTCAACGCTGGCTTCAGCTCGGCATTCAATTCAACCAAAGCACGGGCAATACCCAGCTTGGCAGCTTCCGCCTGGCCTTTTTTACCACCGCCAGCAGCGTTGATCAGTACATCATACTTGCCAACTGCATCAATGGTCTTAAAGGGCAGTTCCACCTGGTTCTGAAGATATACCTGGGGGAAATAAGCTTTGTAATCAAGGTCGTTTACAGTGATCTTACCATCACCTTTGGAGATAAAGATGCGGGTTACCGCTTCTTTCCTACGACCAACTGCATTTTTCTGTTTTTCCATTATAATTAGTTTGGACAAGTTTAGAATTTATAATCAGCGGGCTTTTGTGCAGTATGGGGATGCTCAGCACCGGCATATACAAAAAGCTTCTTAACCATTTTACGACCCAGGCGGTTCTTAGGCAACATACCTTTAACGGCACGCTCAATTACCGCTTCAGGCCTGCGCTTCAAAAGGTCACGCGCTGTCTCGGCCTTCTGACCACCGGGGTAACCGGAGAAGGTCAGGTAATCTTTCTGGTCAAGTTTGTTTCCGGTGAAAATCACTTTGTCCGCGTTGATCACAACAACGAAGTCTCCACAATCAACATGGGGTGTGTAATACGCCTTGTTCTTACCACGAAGAACGTGAGCGATCTTGCTACACATACGACCCACAGTTTGATTGGTCCCGTCCACAACGTACCACTTACGCTGTACGGAAGCTGCATTTGCATGCTTGGTGGTGAAATGTAATTTGCTCATTCTGTTTGTTTTTATCCCTTCAGGGAATCGTTATCAATACTACCGCCAACCCGGTAGCCCGTTAAGGGACGGCAAAGGTAGATGAATTCAGGGTCTAAAAGAACAAAAAATGGCAATTATTTTACAGCAACCCTTGTAACTAATTGATTTTCAATGAAAATTTTGCTCTTATTTTATCATTCTTGCTCAGCAGGGAGAAGTTAAAGGGGGAAGTGCGAAGGATTTCCCTCCAACCGGCGAACTGCAACCTGCAAACTGGTAGTTATATTTGCCTATGACCCGTTTGGTAGCTGTTTCCCTGATCCTCCTCATTGTAGCGTTTTCTGTCTTTACCCTGTTCCAGACATCTGAACAAACCCATTCCGCAAAAGTGAACCTGCCGGCTATTAAGGCCATGACTTATTTTTCCGATACCGGAAGGATCAACCAATGGATGGTTCCTTTCCGGATTACAGATCCCTGGTCAGGAGGTATGCTCACCCACCATGAAGACACCCTGGTGATTACACGCCTTGGGGCTTTTGAGATGGATTTTCAGCGCCGCTCCGGTACCAACATTCAGGACTTCAGCATGAACGTCATCCCAGACAATGATTCCATTTTCCAATCCCACCTGCTACTACGGTATACCACGCCCAGGTGGAAAAAAATCTTCCGCCCGGCTCTGATCAACGAGACCACGGCCAGCCTTGACTCCCTCAAGTCTTTCCTTGATGATCCCGCCCGCCTGTATGGCTTCCCCATAAAAGCGGAATCCGTATCAGATACCGCCTTCCTGTTTGCAAAAAAAATCATCGCCAAAAAAGACTTCGCTGTGGAAACCAAAAACCTTTTTGACATGCTGATCAGCGAAGCAGCGAAAAGGAATGCAGGGTACAATGGCGTACGTATTTTCCATTTCCAGGACCATGGTGAAGAAAGAACCATTTTTGCGAGCATCGGCATTACCAACAGCATTGAAACCAAAGAAGGGGAAAATGTGAGCCTTAAGAAAATGCCCTACCAGCTTAACCTGCTCACCATTGATTACCAGGGTCCCTATAGCGGCGTGACCAAAGCTTACCAGGCACTGGAGAATTTCAGGCAGGATTACAGGTACGTAACGATGGCCATCCCTTTCCATAAATACCTCCAGGATGGCTATGGATTCTCAGACACCACTATGGTACACATGAAAGTTTGCTACCCCGTATTCTGATGGCTAATACGCCATCACATACAGCGAGGCATTGTTACGGGCAAATAACAAGTATCGCTTACCCATTACCGTTATCTGCCTGATTTTCCTGGAAACGCCCCTGACGGGGTTTGACCCCAGCTGCTGATATTGAAAATTACTATTGCCCGCATTGATGAGTGCTGAACCGTGATCCGCATCATTTCTTCCCATCGCAATCACATCACCGTCAAAATTGCCCGCCAGCGCAATATCCGTTTTACCATTTCCATCCAGGTCCGTAAGCAGGGCGTCATTGTAATTAGACAATTGAGCCATCGCAGGCATTGGCTGTAACCTGAATCGCAATCCACCTTCATTGATCAACACAGCATTGGAAAATGTTTCTGCACTGAATACTGGCGCATTGTTCAGTTTTGTTCTATCTATGATCTTATCCATCGGAGCTTTGGCAAAATCCTCCGCATAAAGCAACTGTTTCTTCAGCCCCGGCAATTGTTTGTCTAGCTCCGCCTTATTGGCCAATGGGATCTCCTGCCCATGTAAATAGTAGGTGATGATCTGCTCTTTCAGTCCATTGCCGTCAAAATCATCATAATACATCCTCACGGGTTCATTGATAGTTGGCCTGATCCTGCTATTCTCTCCCTGGTTACCCACCACAAGATCCACATCCCCGTCTGCATCCAGATCAGATGCCCTAACAAAACTCCACCACCCTTTTGCAGGCAGTAAGGTTTGCTGGCGGTAAAGTCCTGCTTCGTTCAACCAGGCCACTACGCCGCCCCACTCCAGGGCCAGTACCAGATCCTGGTCTTTATCGCCATCCAAATCTGCAACGGTTGCTCCCCGCACAAAACCTGCCTGCCCCAGTCCCGGCGCCATTTTCTCCGTGACTTCAGTAAACCCTCCGTTCCCATCATTCACCATCAGGTAAGAAGCCGGCACGCTGCCATAAGCAAAACTCTTAGCCCGCCCTCCCAGGAAAAGATCTGGCTTTCCATCTTTATTGGCATCCCATACCGCAACACAGGATAAAGTGGAACTGATGCCTTTGATGGTGGTTCGTACAAAACCCTGCCCTCGTTGATTGAGGTATATCCTGGGAGACCTGAGGCTGTCTGCCCCATAGTATTCATTTCCTCCGCTCACCACCACCAGGTCCTGCCATCCATCATTATTAAAATCTTCCCAGATGGCATCCACATCTTCATACATGCTATCGGCCAAAAGAACAGGATAATCCAGTTTTCTGAATTTTCCTCCTTCATCCTGAAGAAACAAACCGCAACGCTTTCCCCTTGCACCACCTACAAACACATCTTCCCGTCCATCTTTATTCATGTCTCCCACGGCCAGTGCCGGGCCTTCTGCAGACAGCATATGCGGCAATAGTGGTTCACGATTGAACTCCACATACTCGTTCTCCTCGTGTGTGTACCTTAATCCAAGTTGTTCCGCAACATCCTCGCCTTTGCTTCCACCTCCCATCTTCCACCGTCCCTCTGCAAACAAGGGCAGCCCTTCCTTCCAAACCGGTTTCCACTCCTTTGCTCCGGATGGAATCCATTGCTGGTAAGTTTGATCAGGCCACACAATCAGGACGGAATCCAGCGCCGTGACACCTGTGCCTATCACCCATGGCCCTTCCATGCTACTCTGAAACCCACGAACTGCCTGCTTCTCGTACAACTGTACCGTATCTTTCTTAAAGGCCAGCACTACCGCACCCAGCGCCCTCCTATTGCCTGGCGCACCCACCGGGGATACGGTTAGGGAACGTCCCCCACTGGCTAAATTTTTATAGATGAATGCCGCGTCCTTGATGTTGTTCACGATCACGTCAAGATCACCGTCATTGTCCAGGTCTGCATAAGCCGCACCATTAGAAAAACTGGGCTTATCACCTTTTACCCGCGATACCGCATCCGTAAAACGAAGGTCTCCGCCATTTTTATAGAATTTGTTCGGAAGCCTGATCTCCGGAAATTTATCGATGAATGCAAAATCCTCGGTCCGCATCTGGTCACTACGGATCCTGGATTGAATATCCTCATTGGAAATGTAGTTCACATAATCAATGTCGTTCAAACGCTTCGGTATCCCATTGGAAATAAAAAGGTCTTTCTGCCCGTCATTGTCGAAGTCCATCCAAAGGGCAGACCATGACCAGTCAGTTGCCGCCACGTTTGCATAAAATCCGATCTCTGAATACTGGCCGTTGCCGCGGTTCAGCTGAAGATTATTCCTGGTGAACTGGTGGTTATAGCCGTACTTCAGTTTCATCAGGTATAAATTGTATTCGTCGTCACCCAATGAACGCTTAAGGATGTACGGATCCTCAGGCAGCATATCCAGGGTAATGATCTCCGGCTGTAAATCATTGTTGATGTCTGCAATATCAACCCCCATGGAAAACTGGCTGGTATGATCAATTCTTTCATTCAACTCATCCCGGAAGCGTCCATTCTGCTGGTTGATGTAGAGATAGTCGTTCTCATGAAAATCATTGGATACATATATATCCGGCCAGCCATCATGATTAATATCAGACACGCAAATACCAAGACCATAGCCAATATTGGAGCTGTGGATGCCCGTTTCCTTCGTGATATCTTTAAACCTGCCGCTGTTATTCTGATAGATGCGATCCCCGGATAAACTATCATATTGGTTCTCAAACTGGTCCCTGGGCCTGAATGTACTGTTGTAGCGCAGGGAATGATTGAGGAGATACATGTCCAGGTCCCCATCCCTGTCCAGATCTGAAAATGCAGCCTGGGTGCTGAATCCGGAAAAAGCAAGTCCCATTTCAATGGATGCATCTTTATATTCAGGCACTCCATTATTGATACCCTTACAAATCAGCATCAGGTTGTGGCTCCGGAGGGGACCGTAGTGCCCTACCCTGCAAACATAAATATCCAGAAGGCCATCGTCATTAATATCCACTACAGACACACCCGTTGACCAGCCGCCGTCCTGCGGTATTCCTGCCGGGCCAGTCACGTCCGTAAACTGCATATTGCCCTTGTTCAGGTAAATGCGGTCTCCTGTCTGGTTACTTGCAAAATAAAGATCAGTGAGACCGTCATTGTTGAAATCACCTGCACCCACACCTGCCCCATTATAGAAATACATATACTTCAGCATATTGAGTTCCGCGGTGGGCGTAAGGGTATTGGTAAAACGAATACCGGTGGAACTGCTGTCCAACAATTCAAATAAGGGTGCCTCGGTTTTTTCCTTACCGCAGCTCAACAGGCCCAGCAGGACATACAATCCACAAGCGTATCGTAAAAAACAGTTCATCTTTCTGCAGCAGCAAGTTGGTAAGCCTGGGGCAGGCCATTATTCCTGAAGAAAATATATACAGGTCTGGTTCCGATGTTCAGTTTCCGGATGACCCTCGTTTCACCGGGTACATCCAACCCTGAACCTGACATTGTCACAACGTCCCATTGGCGCTGTCCCTTATTGAGCAACAGCTGTCCATAACTTGCATCAATGCGGGAGAACTGCGGTTGAAATGCTGTCATATTGCCCCCCAGCAGCAGGTCTGGCTTTCCGTCCTGGTTAACATCTGAAACCAGAACGGCATTAACTGTAGACAGCTGAACCATTGCGGGCAGCGCAGCAATGGTGTAATGGCCATTACCTTCATTCCATGCAATGCATGAGAGTGCATCATCTGTCACGCGTACTTCACTGGACTGGATCAGTGACGGCGCAAAAAGATCCTGGATGGATTTATTGGCGTAGTCCTGGTGCTTAAGGTTTTCTTTTTTCAACACGGGTATCTGGTCTGTCAGTTCCCGTTTAAGAAAAACGGGCACATCTTTTTGCGCAATGCTCCTGGTGAGGATTTTCTCCGGAATCACATTATTACTGAAATCATTGACCCAGAGTTTCACCGGATGGGCTGAATCCGGTTTCAGGTAAAAATTCCCGCCCATATTTCCTAACACCAGGTCTTCATCCCCGTCGCCATCCAGGTCTGCAGCCGTCACATTCTGCCACCACCCCTTGCCTTTGGTGACTTCCCTTTCCACCTTCCACCTTCCTCCTTCAAACTTGTATATAACGGGTGACATCCATTCCCCCACCAGCACCAGTTCACCGGTTTTCAAAAAGCTGGCACTACTGATCATGCCTGCGTTGAACAAGGGTCCCAACTGTTCTTTAGGCAAAGCGGTAAATTGCCCATTGCCCTGGTTCAGGTAAACCATCTGCTGGGGCAGGGCGCCATAATTTAAAGCCATGGATCTGCTGCCGGCAAAGACATCAAGGTCACCGTCTTTGTCAATATCCGCAGCCAGCAACACACTGGTATTGCCCATGTTCTTTGGCAGCGGTGTACTGCTCTCTGTAAAACGTCCTTTACCGTCATTCAGCAACAGCCTGTTCTGCATCTCTTTGCTGAATGAAGGTTTACTATTGCCACCAGCACCCAGCATCAGGTCCTGGTCTCCGTCACCGTCTGCATCAAAGAACAATGCCGAAATATCTTCATACCCCTTCAGCAAAGCTGACAACGCAGGATCTGGCTGCAGCCCGCCCTTTCGCTGGAGGTATAACTGTCCGGGTTTCTTCAAGGTGCCTGATACGTAAACATCCTCCATCCCATCACCGTTTACATCTGCAATGGCTGCAGCCGGTCCTAACCTGGACAACATCCATGGGATGTTGCGCTCCATATAGAAGTCAACCTGGTCATCTTCTTCATGTGTACCCATACCAACATCCGCGGGTGCAAAAATGGATGGTACAACCACCCCTGTAAAATGAGCCGACTGCTCAACTTTTCCCTCTTCAAATATGAGCAATGAATCAACGGGTGCATTTGCCACCAGGCTTACTGACCGGTTGGGCCACTGTATCCTGATGGAATCGATCCTGGTCTGTTGCCCCAGTCCAAAGTTGAGATCATAGTCAACAGACGACTGAAATCCGCGGGACGGGACCAGTTCTTTCATATGTTCTACCCCGCTGGAAAAAACCGAAACACGGCTGCCAATGGCCTTTGTATTCAAGCCGGTTCCTTTCAACCTTATTTTCGTGTAGTGATTACCGTTATGTTCCCTGCTGTGATTCCGGTACAGCAATGCCGGTTGGTTCACATTGTTTACCACCAGGTCAAGATCACCGTCATTGTCCAGGTCAGCATAGGCCGCGCCATTGGAAAATGTTTCATCCGTGAAACCCCAATTGCTGCCCACATCCTCAAACTGAAGGTCCCCCCTGTTACGGAACATTTTATTGGAGATGGGGACTGATGGCATTTTACGAATGATCTCTTCAATCTCTTCTTTCTGCCCCGTCATCACCATTTTCTGCACCACGTCATTGGCGAAAAAATCAATGAAATCCTGGTTGGTGACATCATTGTAAATTCCGTTGCATACATAGATGTCATTCCAGCCATCATTATCAGCATCAAACATCAACGCGCCCCAGCTCCAGTCAGACGCAGCTACGCCCGCATACTGTGCCATTTCCCTGAACTTACCTGTACCGGTATTCAGTTGCAGTGTATTCTGCATGAACTGGTGGTAGAAACCAGACTTTTCTTTATACCGCTGCACGTCCACGTTCTCAAATGAAGTGGTTGTTTTCAACCGGAAATCACTATCCGGCAACATCTCTGTAACAAATACATCCTGACAACCATCATTGTTGATATCCGCCATATCTGCACCCATGGATGAGTGGCTGAGGTGCTGTATACGCAGTTCCAGTTCTTCCTTAAATGTTCCGTTTTTCTGGTTGATATAGAGGTAATCCCTTTCAAAGAAATCATTGGATACATAGATATCCGGATAGCCATCATTGTTGACATCCCCCACTGTGACACCGAGGCCAAAACCGATGAGGCTTCCGTAGATATTTGCCTGTTCACTCACATCGGTAAACTTTCCATTATCGTTCCGCATCAACTTGTCGCCGCCTCCCTTCAAAAAATCAGCGATGGGCCAGTCTTTGGCGCGCAGGTCTCTCTTATTAGAATAGTTCAGCGTGTTAACGGGAATAAAACTGTTGTTGAGTATATAGGCATCCAGGTCTCCATCCAGGTCATAATCAAAGAATGCAGCGTGAGTGGTAAATCCGTCATCGTTTAAGCCGTATTCTTTTGCCTTCTCTTCAAACTTCAGGTTCCCTTTGTTGATCCAGAGCTGGTTTTCCAGGCCAATCCCTTTTTGGTATCCCGCGTTACAAACATAAATATCGAGGAGGCCATCGGCATTGATATCCACCATCACTACACCGGTGCTCCATTGACCCTTTTCCTTAAACCCTGCGCTTTCAGAAATGTCCTCAAACTTAAAGTTCCCCTTATTCAGGTAGAGTTTATTGGGTCCCATATTGGCGGTGAAGAAGATATCAGTAAGACCGTCATTGTTGATATCACCAGTGGCCACGCCTGCGCCATTATAGAAATTCCGATAGCTGAAAATGTTAAAGTCCTTGGTATTGGAAATAGTGTTGGAGAACCTGATACCGCTGTCTTCTATTTTTTCAAACAGGGATTTGGATTCAGGTTGCTTGCATGAAACAACACCCAGCAGGAGGATCAGATGGATCAATAATTTCCGCATGTGCAAAAAAACGAAAAGGTCAATGTACATTGACCTTTTCGAAAGATAAAGTTAAGCAATTGGCTTAGTAACCAGGATTCTGTGTAAGATTAGGGTTAACAGCCAGCTGTTGATTAGGAATGGGGAAGATCAGCCTTTCGTTTCCTGATTTGTTAGGACGTGTAGAACCCACGCCATTCAGGAAGGTACCGAAACGCACCTGATCATTCCTCCTCCAGCCTTCCCAATACATTTCACGTCCACGCTCATCAAGCAGGGACTGAAGCGTAAGGGTTGCCAGGGCAGAAGCACCGCGTTTTGCACGCAGGGTGTTCACGATGGCGAGCGCCGCTGCATTCTGACCGAGGCGCAATTGCGCTTCAGCTTTCATCAGCATCACATCAGCCAAACGGAAGATCACGTACTCGTTCTCAGCGTTACCATCAATACCTTGTGCAAAGTCAGGTACATATTTGATAACACGGATACCGGTGATCTCGAGGTTATTACCTGTTTCTTTCAGGGCTACTTCCCTGGTGAAGGCCAGGTTATTACCTTTCCTGTCTTTCAGGGCTACGCCGTTCTGGTCAAACTGCTGGCCTTCCAGGAAACCGGTGCGGAGACCAGTTACGTTGGTAAGACCGGGGTAAGAACCACCACGCCTTGTATCAGTAGCTTCAAACTTGTCATAGAAATCTGCCAGGGTTGTGAAACCGTTCCAGCCGCTGGGCCTTTGGTTATAGTGCAGCGTACAGAACCAGTTGAACCTGTTGTTACCACCCCTTACACCAACCGTATTCTCCAGTGTAAAGATCAGCTCTTTAGAAGCGGAGTTGTTATTAGGAGCGAAGTTGGTAAAGAAGTTATCTGCCAGTGCATACCTTGAATTGCCCAACACCTGGTCTGCCAGTGTGATCACCTGGTTCATATCTGCCGCAGCAAATGTGGGGGTGGCACGGTTGGCATAAACACCACGGTTCAGGTAGGCTTTCATCAGCAGAACGCGGGCAGCATCTTTATTAGCTACCCAAGTGCTTGAACCAGCATCGGGCAATGCCGTCAGCGCAGCATTAGCTTCAGAGATCACTTTGTCTGCAGCTTCGGTTCCTTTAAGGGTAACAGGCAGTTGCTTCAGGTCTTTCAGATCTTCCCTGTAGGGTACCTGATCATAGAGATCCAATACCAGGAAAATAGAAAGGGCCCTGATGAATTTTGCCTGTGCTGCTTCAGAAGCTGAAGGGCTTTGTTCCAGTACCGCTGTTGCAGAGAATTGTGCCGTCAGCAGGGAGTTGAACGTATTCCTTACCACACTGTGATCTGCATCCCACTGGTGGTTGTGGATCACACGCCATACCCCGTTGTCATCCCAGTCTGGACCCCTTGTTGGGCCGAGGGCTTCGTCAGAGGAGTGCTCCATCAATGCCCATACAACGTCTTGAGTTTGAAGGCCACCCAGGGAGTTATATGCACCCTGGAGCAGACCCGCGGCAGTAGCTCGCTGGAAATTCACAGAATCGCGCTGTGTTTCTTCCAGTTTAGTACAGGACACAGCTATCGCTGCGCCAAGTACCACGGTCAGATATTTAAGTTGTTTCATAAACTGATTTCATTAATTGAATTATAAACCAAACGTCAAACCTAAGAGAATTGTTCTGGCAGTAGGATAAGGAATGTACTCGATACCTGCAGAAGGAATACCGTTTACGTTCTTATCTACGTTAACCTCAGGATCAAAGCCAGTGAACTTCGTGATTACGAAGAGGTTCTGGCCGGTGAGGCTAACCGTAACATTCTTAAATGCCTTGCCCAGGTTACCGATCCTGTATCCAATGGTAGCATTGGCCAGTTTCAGGTAGTCACCTTTCTCCAGGTAACGGGTAGAGGGAGCGATCGCGTTGGACAGGTTTTCACCTGTGCCGGGAATGCTGGCGGAGATGTTCCTAGTACCGAGGTTACCTACGTTGATCACAGAGTTGGCAGTGTTGTTATACAGATAGTGACCCGCTGCGCCATTCATGTTTGCAGAAGCAAACAGTTTCTTCCACGTCAGATCTGTAGTGATGCCATATACCCTGGTTGGGTTGGGTGAGCCGGAGTAAAAAAGTTTCTCATTGTCGGCATAAATACTTTGGCCAGAAGCCTTATCAATGCCTTCAAACTTCCTGAGGTAGTACACGTTCAGGGGCTGGTTGGCTACAATCAACTGAGAAGTAGCGCCAGAGATACCCTGACCATGAAGACCACCCGTCTGGTAAGAGCCATTCAGGTCCCTAACCTCATTCTTCAGGAATGCGATGTTACCACCGAGGTTCCATGAGAGGTTCTCGTTCCTGATGATGTTAAACATCAGCGCGAGTTCCACACCTGAGTTTACGATGCTGGCGGGCAGATTCTGCCAGATCACACCGGAAGCAGGAGCAGGCGCTACGGGAGTAGCGGCAAACAGCGGATCAGTAGTTTTCCTGTTGAACCAGTCAACTGAACCTGTTACCCTGTTGCCCACAAAACCGAAGTCCAGACCAACGTTGATCATGGTATTGGTTTCCCACTTTACATCTGGGTTCTCGAAGTTGTTAACTGAAGTATTGTCGCCAATACCAATGGCTACTGTACGCTGGGAAACACCTGAAGGGAATTCCTGGTTACCGGTAACACCCCAGCTGGCCCTGAGTTTCAGGTTGCTGATGGCCTTGCTGGATGTCAGGAAGTTCTCGTTAGAGATATTCCATGCACCAGAAACCGCGGGGAATACACCATATTTATTGTTGGCACCAAACTTTGAAGAACCATCCCTACGTACGGTACCCATCAGGATGAACCTGTCTCCAAAAGAGAACTGGGCGCGTGCGAACAGAGATTGAATCTCGCTGATAGGGGGAGCATAAGAGAATACGTTCCTGTCAGCTGCAGGTGAGTTCTGCATATAGTTGGTATAGTCCAACTGGGGATAATCAAAGAACCTGTTGGCCTGCATACCGCTTCCTTTGAAGTCATAACGCAGGTACTCATAACCTACCACCGCATTCATCAGGATATTCTTAGTGAGTTGCGGTGTATAGCTCAGTGTATGGGTCAGGGTCTGGTTTACAGAGCGGTTGTTACCGATCTGGGCAGAACCGAGGTTACCGGTGAAATTCAGCCAGTTCCTGATGGAAGAACGCCTTTCAGCCGTGCTGTAGTTTACCGCATACAACATGCGATATTCCAGGTTCTTCAGGATTTTATAGCTGGGAGAGATATTAGCAATGATATTGTTGAGGCTGGTCTTATCACTGTACGCTGCAATCATTGCGAGCGGGTTGATAGTAGTTGCGCCCAACTGGTTATTTACCCAGATGGAATCATTAGGCTTACGCAGGGGATGCGTAGGATTCCACTGGAGGGCCTGACCGATCAAACTACCCTGGAAACCGGAAGTATTACCGATTGGAGCCTGGTCAGTAAGGGTGTTACCAAAAATAAGGTTGAAATCCAGACCCAGACGCTTGCTCTCAGTGAATTTAAAGCTGGAAGCAAGGTTGGCGGTGATTTTTTTGAAGCCGGACTCAATGATGATACCTTCCTGATTCATGTAACCAGCGGAGAGGCGATATTTACCGTTCTCGTTACCACCAGAAACAGCCAGGCTGTAGTTCTGTGTGAAAGCAGTACGGGTGATCTCATCCATCGCATTCACGTTTCCACCATAGTCGCCTGCAGAAAGTCCATATTCTGTAAGTGCTTTGCGATATCCTGCGGCATCCAATACCTTGATCTGGCGAAGCATATTGCTTACACCCACGGATGTATTGAATTCTATTTTAGGAGCACCTGCAGAACCTTTTTTAGTTGTGATTACGATAACGCCATTAGCACCACGAGAACCGTAGATGGCTGTGGCAGAGGCGTCTTTCAGGATGTCCATTGACGCGATGTCAGCGGAGTTGATGAAGTTGAGCGGGTTGTCACCAGGTGTGGAACCCAATGCGTTATCCAGGCCTGGCTGGGCGCTACCGCCGGAGAGAGGAACACCATCCACCACAATCAATGGAGCGTGACCAGAGCGGATAGAGGAGATACCCCTGATCCTGATGGTAGAAGCACCACCGGGAGCACCAGTGTTATTAATTACCTGTACACCGGCAACCTTACCCTGGATAAGGTTATCAGGTGATGCAAATACACCCTGGTTAAAATCTTTGGCTTTAACAGAGGCTACGGCACCCGTAAGGTCCCTTTTCCTGGCCGTACCATAACCCACTACAACCACCTCATTGAGGTTGGATTGCGTGGCCGTGATACTAATGTCTACACTGGAACCGGAAATGGCAGCTTCTACATTGCCATATCCAACAGCAGAAATAACGAGCGTTCCCGCATCCTGGGGAACATTGATCCTGTAGGTACCATCAGAGCCGGTAGAGGTGGCAATATTAGTGCCTTTAACAGTTACAGTAGCGCCGGATACCGGTGCACCTGTGTTGTCTGTTACCCTACCCGTGATTGTACGTTGCTGAGCGAAGGTCTGTAACGCCAGCAATAGCGTAATGAGTAACGCTGGCAGTAAGCGTTTTTGGGTCATAAACAGTATTTAAGAATTAAAAGACTCGCCTAAATTATGTATTCTTTACATATTGTTATCAATCAGTTAACATTTTTTGCCCTCTGCTATAAAAAATGTCACGCTAAATCGATAAACTTATTCAAAATATTTTTCCCTCACAGGTTTGAGAACACACGCAAAGAGAGAAGACATTGCCGGAGACGATGCTGCTGCACCACTCATACATTTTATTAAAAATCTATCCCTACAAAGGTTTTCTTTTTCATCTTTGAATACCTGCTGTGGTTGAACGTGTAAAGCTTTCCCGGGCGGTGCGGCACATTCTCCTCCATCTCATCCACATCCACCAGTAATCCTGTGGTAAATAATTTCTTCCTGAAATTGCGCCTGTCAAGCTTCACACCCAGAATAGCCTCAAATAAATACTGCAGTTCTCTAAGGGAGAATTTGTTCTCCAGCAAATTGAAGATGATGGGTTCTTCCTGCACTTTCTTCTGCAAAGCAGAAAGACAGGTTTGCAGAATATCCATATGGTCAAAAGCCATCTCCTGGATTTCCTCAACAGGGTGCCAATGCAACTCATTAGCCAATTCCCTCAGCTGGTAATGCCTTGCATTCACCAGGGAAAAATAAGCGGTGGACACCACCCTGCCCGCTGGGTGCCTGTTCACAGAACTAAAAGTGTGCACCTGCTCCAGGTATACATTGTCCAGCCCCGTCCGGTCCTTTAAAACCCGGTAGGAGGCGGAATCCAGGTCCTCATTCAACTCCACCAGGTCTCCCAGCAGGCTCCATTTGTCCTGGAATTCAGGCAGATCACTTTTAATCAGTAATACTTTAAGTACATTTTCATCAAATCCGAAAATCACACAATCCACAGATACCGCAAATCCAAAAAAATGGCTGGTATCCACAGGGGAGCAATTGATGTTAGGCTTTTTGCGTGTTGGCGTCATCGTTGGGGGTCATTAAAAACTGGGAAAAATTATCCCACAAAAATGAAAACAGCAAATTTTATTGTGTTTAATATACACATGGAAGGCATTTAAAAAAGTAAAGCGCAAAAAACACACGCCTCCATTGTTTTAGTTTTTACTTTGGGTTTTTTTACTTTCTATGTATACCCCTGCACAAACCGTTGAACTTCAACAAAGCACGAAGGACCTCCTGCAGAATATATCTTCCCTGACCACTGCTGAACTGGAAGCCCTGAAGGGAGTATTGCGTTTTCACGAATACCGGTATTATGTTCTCAATGACCCGTTGATCTCAGATAAGGAATATGACCAGCTGTATGCAGCGCTGTCTCAGATAGAAATACAAAATCCCCAACTGGTTACGCCAGACAGTCCTACACAACGGGTAGGCAGCGGACTTACCGCCTCCTTCCCCACCGTTCAGCATATGGTACCCATGCTTTCCCTGGAAAACTCCTATAACGCAGAAGATCTCAGGGATTTCGACAGGAAAGCAAGGGAACAATCCGGCCTCAGCAAGATTGAATACTGCGTTGAACCCAAATTTGACGGGGCCAGTATTTCCCTTCTCTATGAAAACGACCAGTTTGTCCGGGGAGCCACCCGCGGTGATGGTGTAGAGGGAGAAGAAATCACCACCAACTGCAAGCAGATAAGGTCCATCCCACTGTCTGCCAGGTTCTCTGCTTTCGGCATCCAGCAGATTGAGATCCGGGGTGAAGTGCTCATGAACAAACACAATTTCCGGCAATACAATGAGCAGATGCTGGCGCAGAACCTGCCGCCCCTCGCTAATCCCCGCAATGCCGCTTCTGGTGCACTACGTATCAAAGATTCCCGGGAAGTAAGCAAAAGAAAACTGGAAGCCTTTCTCTATCATATCAGCTATGTCATCCCAGCCGGTGCACAGCCTTTACCTGCATTGATGCAAACCCACGCAGGCACATTGAAACTTTTGTGGGACCTGGGTTTCCGGAGCCCTGAAAATGAAAAAAAGATCTGCAATAATATTGATGAGGTGATTCAGTATTGTGCATCTTTTGAAGAAGCGCGGGACCTATTGCCTTATGAGATCGATGGCATGGTGATTAAAGTCAATGATCTCGCCCTGCAGGACAAACTGGGCATGACCACCCACCATCCCCGTTGGGCAATTGCCTATAAATTCAAGGCCCGCCAGGCCACCAGTACACTACGTGCCGTTGAATTTCAGGTAGGCCGCACCGGCAGTATCACACCCGTAGCTAAAATTGAACCTGTTCCCCTCAGTGGTGTAACGGTAAGTTCAGTCTCTCTCCACAACGAAGACTTTATACGCGAAAGGGATATTATGATTGGCGACCAACTCCTGGTAGAACGTGCCGGAGATGTGATCCCCTATATTGTAAAAGCACTAACGGAGGTGCGTACCGGCAAAGAAACCCACATCGTTTTCCCTACCCATTGCCCGGTGTGTGGCGATCCTCTCGTTAGGCCACAGGATGAAGCCGTATGGAGGTGTACCAACATCAACTGCGAGGCGCAGGTGGTGGAAAGGATCATCCACTATACCAGTAAAGACGCCATGGACCTGCGCGGACTGGGCGAAGCCAATATCCGCAAATTCCATGACCTTGGTTTCCTGCCGGATATTCCAGGCATCTATCACATCCCCTTTGATGAACTCCGTAACCTCGAAGGCTTTGGCGAAAAATCCATCACCAATCTCAGGGAAGCCATTGAAAAATCAAAGAACCAGCCATTACACCGGCTGATCTATGCCCTGGGCATTCGTTACGTTGGCGAGACAACAGCTAAAACCCTCGCTAATGCCGTCAGCCATCTGCTTCAATTCAGGGAACTTAGCCTTGAACAGCTGATGAACCTGGAGGATGTTGGAATAAAAGTAGCTGACAGCATATTCCAGTTCTTCCGCAACAATGACAATATCGAAATGCTCAAAAAACTGGAAGCAGCGGGCGTCACTTTGCATAACCACAAAAAACAAGCAGCTGCAGATGGCACACTTTCAGGTAAAACCTTTCTCTTCACCGGCACCCTGAATAAACTCAAACGCAGTGAGGCTGAAGCACTTGTAGAATCCAACGGCGGAAAGCTGCTGAGTGGGGTCAGCAGCAAACTTGACTACCTGGTGGTGGGGGAAGATGCAGGATCAAAATTGGAGAAAGCCAAAAAAATACCCAGCATCCATATTCTTTCCGAAGATGAATTTCTAGCCCTGACAGGCACTTCATAGCGATAAGCTATCCCCAGACGGGAGGTATAACGACCATGGGTACTCTAAACAATTGTTAATTATATGCGTCAAATGTTAAAAACAGGTACCATGTATGGTTTCTTGCCTTACATTTAAGAGACTAAAACACCGCTATGATTAAAAAGATACCTGGTGAAGTATGGAAAAATCTGCAATTCCCCGGATGGAAGGAACTGAGAAAAAAATATGCAGTATCCAGCCTGGGAAGAGTGGCCAGTTATACCGATGATGTTCATGAGGATGGTAAGCTCCTCAATGGATCACTTACTACCGGCTATAAAAGCCTGAACCTCCACAGGCCCAACAGCAAGGGTACTATTTATATCCACAGGGAAGTGGCTAAACTCTTTTCTAAAAAGCCAGGCCCCAAACATAAATATGTGATTCATGTGAATCATAATAAGGTTGACAATAGAGCGTCAAACCTTAAATGGGCCACGCAGGAAGAAGTGGCAAACCACCAGCAAAAGTCTCCCGCAAAGATTGCCTATAAAAAAGTGCAGGCATCGCGCAGCAATGGCTTAAAGCTCACAGCAAACCAGGTAAAAGCCATAAAGAAATTACTGGTAGATCCTAAAAGGAAACAAACATTCAAACAGCTCGCGGAAAAATACAGCGTCAGTGAAATGACCCTATACCGCATTAAGAGCGGCGAAAACTGGGGAAAAGTGAAGTAGTGAAGTGGTGAATTGGTGAAGTGGTGAGGTGCACCACCACTTCACCAATTCACCAATTCACCAATTCACCACTTCACCATTTCACCACTTCACCACTTCACCATTTCACTAACTTTGGCTTCGATTCAGAAATTCAATCACAGGCTTCAGCGCCTTAAATGCTTCATTCACCTGCTTTACCAACTGCGGGGATTCCAAGGCTTTATCGTCCAGCTTTCGCATAGCCAGAAAACTTTTCAGTTTCAAAAATTCCGCAGCCGGATTATCCGCGGCATACCCTTTAGGTACCCTGGTCAGTGCCGCATCTTCACCTGCATATAAACTACCATATTGTTTCCTGAACGAGGGCTGCTTTAACAACTCCCTGAACTCATCAAGGTTATAGTCTATTTCCTGGCGCACGGCAGCCAGCACTGGCGGAGATGGCATCCACAATCCGCCTCCCACAAATCCCTCACCTGGTTCAATATGAAGGTAATAGCCAGCCAGCGGGGATTTCTTACCACCTGAGGTGATCGCAATACCGAAATTAGTTTTGTAAGGAGATTTATCTTTTGAAAACCGCACATCCCTGTTGATCCTGAACAAACAATCCTTAGGTGTAAGGTGCGCAATGGTGGGGTCTGTTTTTCCAAAACTGCTGATCAAAGATTCCACTAATTCATTAACCTCATCTTTGGCAGACTCATACAAGGCACGGTTTGCATCAAACCATGCCTTATTGTTGTTCTTTTTCAGCTTACGCAGAAATCCCAGTGTTGATTTCATCTTATCTCTTTTAGCGTTTACCCAACAACTTTGAATTCATCAGGTATTCAGCGATCTGTACCGCATTGGTAGCTGCCCCTTTGCGAAGGTTGTCTGACACAATCCACATATTTAAAGTTCTGGGCTGTGTTTCATCACGCCTCAGCCTACCCACAAACACCTCATCTTTTTCATGCGCGTCCTTGGGCATGGGGTACTGTTGAGCAGCCGGATCATCCACCAACACCACTCCTGGCGCAGTGCTCAGCAGGCTCTTCACTTCAGCAAGATCAAACTCCTGTTCAAACTCAATATTCACACTTTCACTATGGCCGCCCATAACAGGGATCCTCACCGTAGTGGCAGTAACCCTTATACTATCATCCCGCATGATCTTTTTGGTTTCATTGACCATCTTCATCTCTTCTTTTGTGTACCCGTTATCCAGGAATACATCAATTTGAGGGATCACATTGAGGTCAATAGGATATTTATACGCCATTGGATACTCTTCAGTGCTGCCCTTCACCAGTTTATTCCGCTCACCCATCAATTGGTCTACCGCTTTTTTCCCCGTACCCGTTACGCTCTGGTAAGTGGATACCACAACCCTGTTGATCTTATATTTTTTATGCAGGGGATTCAGTGCTACCACCATCTGGATAGTGGAACAATTTGGATTGGCAATGATCTTGTCATCGGGCGTCAGCGCATCTGCATTGATCTCCGGCACCACCAGTTTTTTAGTGGGATCCATACGCCAGGCAGATGAATTGTCAATAACCGTAATACCCGCTGCTGCAAATCTGGGGGCCAACTCCAGGGAAGTGGAACCACCGGCTGAAAACAGGGCAACATCAGGAGCAGCAGCAATGGCATCTTCCGCACTAACCACCTTAAAGCTCTTTCCCTTATACTTCACTTCTTTTCCAATGGATGCCGCGGATGCAACCGGGATCAATTCATCTACAGGAAAATTTCGTTCTTCCAATACTTGCAACATTTTGGTTCCTACAAGGCCGGTAGCGCCTACTACTGCTACTTTCATGTTCTGATTTTTACATTGAATGGTTAATAAAAAAGGCCTTCCAACTTGGAAGGCCCGGATAATTATGTGGACACATAAACACTCCTTAACCTTCCCGCTGGGATGATTTCCAGGTGCGTTTATTATGTTTCTTCATTGTCATCTGGTCAAAAATAAAGCTGATTCCCTGTTTTACCAAAGTTTTTTTCTACGCAGGCAGTGATGATTTCCACTTGGATTTCCCTCATGGCTGAACATAGTTTTGAGAAAATCACCCTCCATGCGTATCCTCATGATGACGATGATTGCATTTTCCTACAGCTATGCTTTTGGTCAGGCACCAGCAAGGTATAGCGTCATCATAACAGAAATTTTTCCCGATCCTGACCCCAGGATCGGGCTGCCCACCAGTGAATTCATAGAACTGAAAAACAACGGCACTGATTCAATCAACTTGCGCAATTGGACCCTATCCAACGGCTCTGCCACGGGCAAGATCACTGCTGATGTTTTTATTGAACCCCGTGGTTTTGTCATTCTCACCGCTTCCTCATCTCTGCTGGCATACAGGAGCTTTGGTAAATCCTGCCCAGTCACCCCTTTCCCTTCACTTTCCAATACGGGTGATACACTCTTCCTTCTGTCGCCACAAGGCCAGGTGATCCACGCCATGTATTGGGATAAGTCTGCATATGCAGATCCTGTAAAGGCCAACGGCGGCTGGTCTCTGGAAATAATTGACGATGAAAAACCATGCATAGGTCCGGAAAACTGGACAGCGTCCAAAGATCCCGCTGGCGGCACCCCTGGCAAAGTGAACAGTGTCAGGAGTCAGATCAGGGATACATCAGTACCCTATGCAACAACACTGTACGCCAGAGACTCCCAAACGCTGATCGTGGAATGGAGTGAGCCCCTGCCCCAAAACACAGGCCCACTCTACAAAGTAAATGGCCTGGGACTTGCTGGCACCCCAGAAGCTCCGTTTTATAACCGGGTTATACTTGACCTTCCTTCGCCACTTCGCTCTGGTCAATACGTGATGGTGGATATACCCAGGGTTGCCGACTGCCAGGGTAACCATTCCGTTCCCTCTCAACGTAAAACAGGTCTGTTCTCGGATCCCGCGGCTTCAGACCTGGTTATTAATGAAATCCTTTTTGACCCGCCCCTCAACGGTGCTGATTACCTTGAAATTTACAACCGGTCAGGAAAGATTATTGACCTCGGCAAAGTGTATATGTACGCAAGAAAACCGAATGGGTCAACAAGCCCTCCCATACGTTGTAGTATACAAAGTTTTCCTATCATGCCGGATAGTTTCATGGTGTTCACGCAGGATAGGCCATGGTTGTCTGCAACATATTCAGTGCCTGTCACTGCAATTATGGTATGCGAACTGCCCACCCTGCCAGATGAAGAAGGAAGCATAGTCTTTAGTAGCTCAAACGGGATCATTATTGATGAACTGCACTATGATCAATCATGGCATCACCCCCTGATCTCTGATCCCCGGGGAGTGGCCCTGGAAAGAATCAGCGCGTGGGAACCCACCCAACAAAAAACCAACTGGCAGTCGGCCTCCTCACTGACTCACTACGGGACACCAGGCAAAATGAACAGCCAGTCTGCCAACACTCCATCACAGAATGATCCATTCACCTTAAATACCCGGTTGATCTCGCCTTTCCCGGATGGCAGAGATGACTTTTTGTTGATGCGGTATCATCTCGATAGCCCGGGATTCCTCGCCACCATCCAGGCATATGACATTTCGGGCAGGCCTGTTGCCTCCATTGCCAACAATGAACTATGCGGCACCGCAGGCCAGTTTCTTTGGTATGGTATCAACCCGTACGGGCTGCCATTGCCAACAGGGAACTATTTCATCCATGCAAGGTTTGTTTCCGTCTCCGGAAAAATTATCAGCTACAAACGTGTGGTGAGCATCTGGAATTAACAGCCATGGATGTTGCAGGTAACATGCCATGGCTGGCAGCGGACTTTGAAGAGGTTGCAGCATAATGCACAAATGCATTATATTTATATTCGTTTTGCCGTATCTCACCCAACCCCTCTGAAACAGACACACAAAATGTTAGTTTATGAATCGGAGCATCATCTGGGAAACCGTGTGCTTTCTTGCTCTTCTTGTGTTGTGTTTACCAGCACAAGCACAAAATGGTACACCTAAATATACACAAGCTGCGGCCGGTGGAGGTACAGTATATGCTTATATGGATACCTACACGGGCGCTGGTACCTGCCGTAATAGTTTTGAATACCAGCCACCGGGGTTCAGTTTTGCAGACAATACAAAATACCCCCTGATCATTTTTTTCCCTGGCGTTAACCAAACAGTACAAGCCAACGATTTCCAGAATGCGGATCTTGGGGCTGGAAATGCCGGAGTGGAAGCTCCTTCTTTATTGGAACCAGGATATACATACCCTTCCATCGTTAAATTAGCCAAGATCGGAATGCCCAGGTATATTCTCTCGGAGAGAGCACCGTTCAATATCCCCGGACCCGGTAGTGTCAATTATTCTTTTATTGTAGTGGGCGTACAGTGCGCGGATGTAGAAAATATAAACAACTACGAAAAATATATACGGGGCTACGTATTTGAAAAATATAAAAACAAGATAGACCCACAAAGAATCTATATCACCGGTCTGAGTCTTGGCGGAGGGAAAACCATGGAGTTTCTTGCTGATGCGGCCAGGGTTTCACTCATTGCCGCTGCAGCACCAGTTGCCACAGGAACGGAATGCCCCTATACACCTGAATATATCAGCAGTTACCAGGGCCCAACGGTTCCACCGCAGTGGGCAGCTTGTACCAACACTGCACAGTATAACCTTATCCTGGATAATATTGTAAGCGCTCCAAACCTGGGCATCTGGTTCAACCATAATGTGGATGATCGTTCCCTGGCCCCTTACAGGATTTCCAAGGAATTTTTCTATGACCCACTGATGGTACGCAGACCGGCCAATACCGGCGGATATTTTGATCCCACCATTTACGCAAACCGTAATTATGATGGTCATGATGCCTGGAGTAGCGCTTATTACCCCTATCAAGCGCCCCAGACACCACCCTATGCTGTTTATAACGGAAAATTCATCTTCAATTGGTTCCTGGACTACACCTCCAGCAACCTTGTACTCCTGCCCATCAAACTGGCAGATTTCAGGGCCCGGCTCCAGGGGAACAGTGCGGTGCAACTGTCCTGGGAAACGGCGCTGGAAAGTCATGCCAGCCATTTTGAAGTGGAAAGATCCACAGACGGAAGGAATTTCACAGCCATAGGCACCATAAAGGCAAAAGGTAATTCTCAAACTGATCAGGCATATACATATAATGATCAGCCTCCTGCCGGTGCTGTATTTTACTACCGCCTTAAAATGGTTGATATTGACAACCGGTTTGAATATTCTGCGGTCAGAAAAATCACCCTGTCCAATTTGGGTTTAAGTTTCTCCGTATCTCCCAATCCCGTGAGCCAGGCATTTACCCTCCAAGTCAATGGTAGGGCTGTGGCACAACTGGGACTTTCCCTCACAGACCAGGTGGGAAGGGTGATAAGACGATATGATGCGGTGAAAAAAAGCCCTGACCTTACACAACGCTTTTCTGTGGAAGGCCTGCCCGCAGGCGTTTACTTCCTGAACATTTCAGGGGAAGGCATCAATCACACTGAAAGGCTGCTGAAACAATGATCAGATAAGGGTAATATCAAAATTCACCAGCTGCACAAACTCCTGGATTCTTTCGTCAATGTGCTCCTTGGTGATCTCGCGCAACCTTTGGGTGCCAAACTTCTCCACGGTGAAGGAAGCCATGGCTGATCCCACAATAATGGCAGATTTCATATTGTCATAGGATGTATCCCTCGTGCGTGCAATATGACCGATGAATCCCCCGGCGAAGGTATCTCCGGCTCCGGTAGGATCAAATACTTCCTCGAGGGGAAGTGCTGGCGCAAAGAATACCTTGTCTTCATGGAACAGCAACGCACCATGCTCCCCTTTTTTAATAATAAGGTATTTGGGACCCATGCGCATGATGGTCCTGGCTGCCTTTACCAACGAGAACTGGCCGCTCAATTCACGGGCTTCACTGTCGTTGACCAGCAATACATCCACTTCTTTGATGACAGCTTCCAGGTCTTCCAGCGCCGTCTGCATCCAGAAATTCATGGTGTCCATTACAATCAGCCTGGGCCGCTGTCTCAGTTGTTTGATAACGCTCATCTGAACGGCGGGTACAAGATTTCCCAGCATCAGGAACTCGCAGTCCTGGTAACTTTCAGGCACCACCGGGTTAAAATCTGCCAGTACGTTGAGCTGGGTATCCAGGGTATCCCGGGTATTCATATCCATGTGGTATTTTCCTGACCAGTAGAAACTTTTCTGGTCTTTCTTTACCTGTACACCGGCAAGATCCACACCGCGGGCATGCAGAAGGTCAAGCTCTTCCTGTGGGAAATCCCCTCCTACTACAGAAACCTGTTTGATATTATGACTGAAATTGGAAGCACTCCAGGCAATGTAAGTTGCGGCCCCGCCTACAATCTTATCACTCTTTCCAAATGGAGTTTCAATGTCATCAAAGGCCATGGAGCCTACTACAACTAAAGACATAATGGAGATTTTGCGCAAATATAGGATTAGTTCGCAGGTCGCGACAAATGAGACAACTAAACCTAACATTTGTTAGTTTTGTATCTCATAACCAGGCTAACAATGGGTAGGATTTCAGGCAGGAAAAATGGCAACAGACGCGAGATGATCACCCTGGCCGCCGCGAGGTTGTTCAGGGAAAAGGGATTCCCTTCCACCGGCATGCGTGATCTCGCAGGTGAAGTAGGTGTGGAGGCTGCCAGTCTTTATAACCATATCCGTTCCAAGGCGGAGCTCCTGCAGGAGATCTGTTTCCGTGTAGCCAATGATTTTAACGCACAACTGATGGAAGTGGAAGCCAGTGATAATCTCAGCGGCCTGGAGAAACTGGATGCCATTGTACGTTTTCACATCCACATGTGGATCAACAGGCTGGATGAAGTGATGGTCACCAACAATGAAAGCAAGTACCTTGAAGAGCCCTACAATGGCACCTTCCTGAATGAGCGGCGCGTATATGTGCGCCGGCTTGAACAAGTCATTGAAGACGGCATGAAAAAGGGCAATATTAAAAAGGTGCAGCCCTATGCCGTAGTGCTTACCCTCATGAGTGCCGTGCGGGGTATTGAATTCTGGCACCGCACCAAAAAAAATATCAGCGCTGCTGAACTGGAAGAAAACATGGTCTTACATCTGGTTAAAGGCCTCAAAAAATAGGTATGTCGATCCATTTCCACCCACTCACCGTCAAGCATATCCGAAAAGAAACTGAAGACTGTATTTCTGTAGCTTTCGAGATTCCTGAACTGCTGTTGGAAACATTTCGCTTCCGCCAGGGACAGAATATCACCATCAGGAAAATGATGGAAGGAGATGAACTCCGGAGAAATTATTCCATTTGCACCTCGCCGTCCCAGGGAGAACTGCGCATTGCCATCAAGCGGATGCCCCAGGGCCGTTTCTCCAACTGGGCTTATGAAAACCTTAAAGAAGGTGATATCCTTGAGTTGCTTCCCCCAACAGGTAAGTTCAACACAGCGCTGGATCCATCGGCACAAAAACACTACCTGGCCTTTGCAGCGGGCAGCGGCATCACACCCGTTATGTCTATCCTGAAAACCACGCTGGAAACGGAACCCCACAGCCAGTTCACCTTGGTATATGGCAACCGCAACCGGCGTTCCATTATCTTTCGCGAAGAGCTGGAAGACCTTAAAAACCGCTACATGCAGCGGCTTCAGATCATCCATATCCTGAGCCGGGAAGAGCCAGACAGTAAGCTGCACCATGGCAGGATAGATGCAGAAAAATGCCGGCAGCTCATGGGCGGACTGATCCAACTGTCAAGTATAAACGAAATTTTCCTTTGCGGGCCTGAGTCCATGATCCATAGCCTTCGCGAGACACTCGGGAAGAATGGGTTCCCACCTGAACATATTCACTTTGAACTATTCACTACACCCTCAACCGCACCGTCCAAACCCACCAGGGTGGGCATCCCCACACAAAATAATGCCGGTCCTGTGTCAACCATCAAAGTGAAGATCGATGGGATCGTGACAAGCTTCAGCCTGCCGCTGGAAGGAGACAGTATCCTGAATGCTGCACTCCGCGCCGGCGCAGACCTGCCCTTTGCCTGTAAAGGCGGCGTTTGCGCCACCTGCAAAGCCCGCCTCCTGGAAGGCCAGGTGGAAATGGACGTTAACTACGCCCTGGAAGCCGAGGAAGTGAAACAAGGTTATATCCTTACCTGTCAAAGCCATCCGGTCACAGAACAGGTCTTTGTGGATTTCGACCAACGTTAACGTTTTCAGGCACTAACAACTGTTAGTATTTGACACAAACTGAATTATCTTTGAGCCATGAGTACTTCTTTACCATCGCACGATCTGGAGGGCCTGTTCCAGTACAAGATTGATGCAGAAGTGAAAATTGAACCCAAGGACTGGATGCCGGAAGCCTACCGGAAGACGTTGGTACGGCAGATCAGCCAGCACGCGCACAGCGAAGTGGTGGGTATGTTGCCGGAAGGCAACTGGATCACGCGCGCACCATCCCTGAAAAGAAAAGCCGTGTTGCTGGCCAAAGTACAGGACGAGGCGGGGCACGGACTTTACCTTTACTCCGCAGCGGAAACCCTGGGTACGTCACGCCAGCAGATGATGGATGATCTCCTTTCCGGCAAGGCCAAATATTCGTCTATATTCAACTACCCCACGCTTACCTGGGCAGACATTGGCGCCATTGGATGGCTGGTGGATGGCGCGGCTATCATGAACCAGGTGATGCTCTGCAGAACTTCGTACGGACCCTATGCCCGTGCGATGGTACGTATTTGCAAGGAGGAAAGTTTCCACCAGCGCCAGGGTTTTGAAATCCTGCTCACCCTGAGCAAAGGCACTGATGCCCAAAAGGCCATGTGCCAGGATGCGATCAACCGATGGTGGTGGCCATCACTGATGATGTTTGGACCCAAGGACTCAGACAGCACACATAGTGATCAAAGTATGAAATGGAAAGTGAAGCGGAAAACCAATGACCAGCTCAGGCAGGAATTTGTGGATATGATCGCGGAACAGGTGAAGATTCTACAGATGACACTTCCAGACCCTGACCTGAAATGGAATGCAGCCCGTGAACACTTTGATTTTGGCGAGATCAACTGGGAAGAATTCTGGAATGTGGTAAAAGGCAATGGGCCGTGTAACAAACAGAGGCTGGAAGCAAGGCGTAAGGCCCATGCTGATGGCGCCTGGGTTCGCGAAGCCGCCGCTGCCTATGCCGCAAAAAAATCTGCTCACGTAAAAACGAATGCCGCATGATGCCCAGAAAATTTTATTACGGAGACATCCCGGATACACAAGGCTCCGGCGCACCCGTCACCCATGTACAGAAAGATGCCAAAGACTGGCCCTTGTGGGAAGTGTTCATCAGAAGCCGTCAGGGACTTGACCACAAACACGTGGGCAGCCTTCACGCCGCAGATGCCGCCATGGCCATAGAGAATGCCCGCGATGTATATACCCGCCGCATGGAAGGGATCAGCATCTGGGTGGTGGAAAGCAAGTATGTGCACGCCTCAAACCCTGACGATGCCGGCGCATTCTATGAGCCTGCTAACGACAAAGTATACAGGCACCCAACTTTTTATGATCTGCCGGATGAACTGTCTCATATGTAGGCTGCACAGTACCCCAATACCATTTTGATAATGAACATTGAATATTTATTATTTCTGGGTGATACGGCTTTAATTCTCGGACACCGCAACAGCGAGTGGTGCGGCCATGGGCCCGTGTTGGAGCAGGACATCGCCATCACCAATATTTCCCTGGATCTGATTGGACAAGCCAGGAATTTTTACCAGTATGCGGCTGCCCTGCGTAATGACGGAAGTACAGAAGACAGCCTGGCCTATCTGCGTGATGCCAGAGAATACAAAAATCTGCTGCTCGCAGAACAGCCCAATGGAGACTGGGCCCAAACCATCCTCCGTCAGTTTCTTGTAGCTAATTATCAATATGAACTTTACCGGGTACTGGCAGACCATGAAGACCAGCAGCTGGCAGCCATCTGCGCCAAAGCCTTGAAAGAAGTGACCTATCACCTCCGGTGGAGCAGTGAATGGGTGATCAGGCTGGGCGATGGCACGGAAGAAAGCAGGCAAAGAATGTTGCAGGCCGTAGATGCCCTGTGGACCTACACTGGCGAGCTATTCATACCCGCAACTTATGAACCCATCGATCCGCAATCCTTTAAAGAAAGCTTTCACCAACGTATAGCCGAAATTTTTACAGAAGCCACCCTTCCCCTGCCTGCTGACACCTATTTCCAAACCGGTGGGAAAACAGGTATGCACACAGAACAGCTTGGCTTAATCCTGGCTGAAATGCAATTTATGCAACGGGCCTATCCAGGTTCTAACTGGTAAGGGAGAAGGTGAAGGGAGAAGTTGGAAGCAAGGTTTCAGACTTCACACTTTATCTTAACACTTCAATGAATGAATGACAGTATAAAAGAAATACTCTCCAAAGTCCAGGACCCCGAGGTTCCTGTACTTTCCGTCATTGACCTCGGCATCATCCGCGATGCGGTGGAGACGCCAGAGGGTATAAACATTACAATCACCCCCACGTATACCGGCTGCCCCGCCATGGACGTCATCGCTACGCAAATCAGGATGGAAATGATGGCGCAGGGATACCACCAGGTGCATATAAACACCGTACTTTCACCAGCGTGGACCACAGACTGGATGACGGAGGAGGGTAAAGAAAAACTCCGGGCTTATGGCATTGCCCCGCCGCTGCACAGTCAGCAGGTTTGTCATACAGGGCTTTTTGCCGATGAAGTGATTGCCTGTCCGCACTGTTCATCCATCCATACCCATAAAATCAGCAACTTTGGTTCCACTGCCTGTAAGGCTTTATATCAGTGTGATGAATGTAAAGAACCATTCGATTATTTTAAATGCCATTGAAGCATATGCAACACATCCAGTTACAGCATAATGAAGGCCTCGCCACTATTACTATGAACAGGCCTGAACGGTTGAATGCATTTAACCGAACCATGGCCCTGGAAATGCAGGAAGCCTTAGACTATTGCGCCCACCAGGACGAAGTGCGGGCACTGGTGATCACCGGTAATGGCAAAGGTTTCTGCGCGGGCCAGGATCTGGCGGAACTGTTGGGCCCCGATGCGCCCACCATGGCACAGATCCTCAGTGAACACTATAACCCCATCGTTACCCGTATCAGAAACCTTCAAAAGCCTGTGATAGCAGCAGTAAATGGCGTAGCTGCCGGCGCGGGTGCCAACATCGCCCTTTGTTGTGATATTGTGGTGGCAACTTCGTCTGCATCTTTCATCCAGGCCTTTTCAAAAATCGGGCTGATTCCGGACAGTGGCGGAACGTTTATGCTTCCCCGCCTGATCGGATTTCAAAAAGCTTCCGCACTGATGATGCTGGGCGATAAAGTTTCTGCCGCAGAGGCGGAACGTCTCGGGATGATCTATAAAGTATTTACGGACGAAACCTTCCTGCAGGATGTGGAGTCACTTGGCCGCCAGCTGGCATCTATGCCTACGAGGGCGCTCGCCTTCACCAAACACGCGCTCAATCAATCCATGACCCATAACCTCGCACAACAACTGACCCTGGAAGATAAACTTCAGCAGGATGCTGCCGTAACGGAAGACTACCAGGAAGGCGTAAACGCATTTGTCAACAAACGAACTCCTCATTTTAAAGGGAAATAATATGGACAACCAATCACAGCCGCAACAGGTGGTAGATCACATGCTGGAGCATGATAAATTCAGTGAGTGGATGGGCATCAGGGTGCTGGATATCCGGGAAGGCTACAGCAAGATCAGTATGGAGATCCGCGAAGAAATGCTGAATGGTTTCGGCATTGTGCATGGTGGTATTCCATTTTCCATGGCAGACAGTGCATTTGCTTTTGCCTGTAATAACCGCAACAACCTTTCCGTAGCACTTGATGTCACCATCAGTTTCATGAAGGCCCTTCATGTAGGTGATATCTTAACGGCAGAAGCTAAGGAAATTCATAACGGCAGAAGCACCGGAGTATACCTTATCACCCTTACCAACCAAAAAGGAGAACAGGTAGGTCTATTCAAGGGCACTTGTTTCCGCACCGGTAAAACCCTGATCTGATGTTTTACGCATACAAAGGATTCAAGCCCATAGTGGACCCCAGCGCATTTGTACATCCGCAGGCGGCTGTAACCGGTAATGTGATCATCGGGAAAAATGTGTATGTGGGACCGGGTGCCGCCATCCGCGGTGATTGGGGTGGTATCATCATTGAAGATGGTTGCAATGTGCAGGAAAACTGCACCATCCATATGTTTCCCGGCACAACGGTGATATTGAAAAAAGGCGCGCATATTGGTCACGGCGCCATTATTCATGGTGCTACCATAGGTGAAAATGCCATGGTGGGCATGAACAGCGTGGTGATGGATGAAGTGGTGATAGGCGATGGTTCTATCATTGGGGCACTCAGCTTCATCAAAGCGGGTGAAGTGATCCCGCCGCGAAGCCTGGTGGTGGGCAATCCAGGCAAAATCATCAGGGAAGTGAGCGATGAGATGCTGGAATGGAAGACCATAGGCACCGCCTTGTACCAGCAGCTACCTGCTTCCATGCATGCAGAATGGGAACCCTGTGAACCATTAACAGCGGTGGAAGCGGGAAGGGGAAAGGTGGAAGTACTCTATGAAACATGGAATCAACTGAAAGCTAAAAAGTAAAAATTCAAAACCCTTTTTACTTTTTTAATTTTGGCTTTTTACTACATAAGCATACACATTGGAAAAATCCAACTTTGTTGACCAGATCCGCATTTTCTGCCGTTCCGGCCATGGTGGCGCCGGCAGCAAGCATTTCATGCGCACGAAATACAATGCTACGGCCGGCCCGGATGGCGGTGATGGCGGCAGGGGCGGACATATCATCCTTCGCGGGAACAAGAACCTGTGGACCCTCCTCCACCTTCGGTATTATAAAAATGTACTGGCGGAAGACGGCAGGCCGGGAGACCGTAATAACCGCACCGGCAGGGATGGGGAAGATGTGGTCATAGAAGTGCCATTGGGTACCATCGCCCGCGATTCGGAAACAGAAGAAGAAGAGGCAGAGATCATGGAAGACGGCCAGTCCATCGTCTGGATCCGAGGTGGCAGGGGCGGACTTGGCAATAAAAATTTTGCGACCGCAACCAACCAGGTTCCGGAATATGCACAGCCCGGTGAAGCCGGATCTGAAGGTTGGAAAGTGTTGGAATTGAAAGTACTGGCAGACGTGGGACTGGTGGGTTTTCCCAATGCAGGGAAGTCTACCCTGCTCTCTGTGATCACAGCAGCCAAACCCAAGATTGCAGATTACGCCTTCACCACCATCAATCCCCAACTGGGTATGGTAGAATACTACGATGGTAAAAGCTTCTGTGTAGCAGATCTGCCCGGGATCATTGAAGGAGCTGCGGAAGGTCGCGGACTGGGTCATCGTTTCCTTCGCCATATTGAAAGAAACCCCATCCTGCTGTTTGTGATCCCGGCAGACAGCAAAAACCACCGGGAAGAATTTAACATCCTGCTCAGTGAGCTGGAAGCCTATAATCCTGAGCTACTTCATAAGAAATTTGTGATTGCCGTCAGCAAATCTGATATGCTGGACAACGAACTTCGGGATGCCATTGCCAAAGAACTTCCTAAGGATATTCCCCATGTTTTCTTCTCTGCGATGTACCAGCAAGGATTACAACCGCTGAAAGATTTGTTGTGGAAGACGTTGCAGGCAAGTAATGAAATGGTGTAATAGTGAAATAGTGAAATAATGAAATAGTTATGAAAAAACTTCTTATTCTTTTCAGCCTTGTACTGACCTTCTTTATGGCCAATGCAGACGAAGGTATGTGGTTGCCGCAGTTGCTGGGGCAACAGGTGTATGATGACATGGTTAAGCGTGGCCTTAAACTCACGAAAGAACAGCTCTACAGCATCAACAAGGCCTCTGTAAAAGATGCTATTGTGATGTTCAACGGTGGATGTACCGGTGAGATCGTGAGCGCCCAGGGACTGCTGTTCACCAATCATCATTGTGGCTATGGTGCCATTGCTGCTGCCAGCACTGTGGATCATAATTACCTGCGTGATGGCTTTTATGCAAAGAGCCTGGGTGAAGAAATACCTGCCAAAGGATTGTATGTGTTGTTTTTGAAAAGGATCGATGACGTTACCAAAAGCATAGACAGTGCAGTGGGAACGCTTACAGGAGCAGACCGGCTTAAAAAAGTACAGGAGACGGTGGCCGCCTTGAATAAATCTCTGAGTGACCCTGCCAACAATATTGTCACCACGGTGATTGCCCATTTCAAAGGCAATCAATACCTCGCTTATATATATGAGCGCTATGAAGACATCCGCCTGGTAGGCGCACCTGCAGAAAGCGTGGGTAAGTTTGGGGGCGATACAGACAACTGGGAATGGCCCCGCCACACGGGCGATTTTTCTGTATTCAGGGTATATATGAACAAAGACGGCAAGCCTGCCGGCTATGATGCATCCAATGTTCCTCTTAAACCGAAATACTTCCTTCCGGTATCCATCAAAGGAGTGAAGGATGGTGACTACGCCATGATCTATGGTTATCCCGGAAGCACCAACCGCTACGAAACTTCTTTTGGGGTGAAGATGAAAACTGACATCGAAAATCCCACAAGGGTTGATCTGCGGGAAATGCGGCTGAAGCATATGTTTGACGAGATGAAAAAAGACGATGCCACGCGCCTCAAACTGGCGTCAAACTATGCAGGCATAGCCAACTACTGGAAATTTTATGATGGTGAAGCCAGGCAACTGCTCAAATACAAAGTGTTTGAACAGAAACAGGCTGATGAAACCCGGTTCAAAACCTGGGCGAAAGGAAAACCTGAGTTTGAAAATATTTTTCCAGAATGGGACAAAGCCTATGAGAAGTGGAGACCCTATGAGAAGCACCGTTGGTTCATCAATGAGGGCATCCTCGGCAGCCCCCTGCTCTCCTTTGCTTCATCCATGATGTTACTGGAAGCAGAGCTGGTAAAAAAGGGGCCAGACAATGCTGACGTTAAGAAATTACTCACTGCCATCAATAACCGTAGAAAAGACTTTGTGGCCAGTGAAGTGGTAGGATCAGACAAGAATATTGTAAGAGATGCGCTGATGATGTTTTACAACCAGGTAGACAAATCACAGCATCCCATCGGATTTTTTGACAACCTGAAAAATACGTACGGAGACCTGAAAGACAGGGCCAGCTTCCAGAAATACGCCCTCAATATGTTTGGAACTACGATGATCCTGGATGACACCAAGTGGAATAATTTCATGAGCAATCCGGATGCAGTTGTTCTGCAGAATGATCCCGCTTTTGCAACCGCCAGCCAGTTTGTGCGGAACTATGACAGCAAGTATCTGCCGCAATACCGCATCTTCAATGATGCCAATAATGAGTATGGCCGCCTTTACCTAAAAGGCATCATGCAGATGGATCCTAAGAAAAAAATGTATCCTGATGCTACGCTCACCATGCGCGTTAGTTTTGGCAATGTAAAAAGCTACCAGCCCCGGGATGCAGTGCGCTATGACTATATCACAACCACCAGGGGGATGATGGAAAAGTACAAGCCGGGGGATTATGAGTTTGACCTGCCGAAAGACTTTTTGGACAAGGTGGCGAAGAAAGATTTTGGACCTTACGCAGATAAACTGCGGAATGACCTGGTGGTGGGTTTCATCACCACCAATGATATTACCGGTGGCAACTCAGGTTCACCGGTCCTGAATGCCAATGGCGAATTGATTGGTCTTTGTTTTGACGGGAACTATGAGGCCCTGAGCCACAAGATTGCCTTTGATAAAGACCTCAACCGCACCATCTGTGTAGATATCCGTTTTGTACTGTGGTGTATTGATAAATTAGGCGGCGCCTCTAATCTGATTAAGGAATTGAGCATCCGTTGAAGAAAGGGAGAAGATATAGGGAGAAGGTGGAAGACTTACTTCCACCTTTTTTTATTTAAAGGGATCGCTCCAGCGGGGATTGGTGTAGATATCAGTTCCTGAAAGGGTGCGGAGAAATGCAACTACCGCATTCACCTCCTGCATATTCAGGTTGAGTTGCTGGCCCAGCCCGTTGGGCTTTAACCGGGGATCCAGGTTAGGGTTATTCAAAGCAGCATTGGTAAGGTTCCCATAGTGGCCAATGGCGGTCTGCAGATCCTTGATTACGCCGGTATGCATCATGGGGCCATTGGTTGACCCATCCACTTTAACCAGGTTTCTGAGGGATGGAGAACGGGTGTTGGTGAAATCCGGCCCGCCACCATTGATACTTCCGCCAATCCCATTGCTCCTTGTATTAGGATCAATGTCAAACTCAGGTGCCCTGTGGCAGCCACCACATCCTAAACCGCCGCCGGTTCTCACACCGTTTGCATTAAAAATGGGTGGTGCAAGAAATAAATTCTTGCCTGTATTTTCCTGCGCAGTGAAGTTGTAAAAAGCATCTTCCTCAAACGTAGCAAGTGATCTGCCTACATCGTATTTACTGTCATATGAGACAATACTTCTCACAAACTGTGCAAGGGCCAGTTTCATCTTCTGCTCGGTAATCTCATCACTACCATATACAAACGTGAAAAGCTCTTTATAGTAGTCAAGTGCTTTCAGTTTTATGATGAGGTCATTGATAGACGGATCACCATTCTTTCCGCTAAAGCCCATTTCATTATGATCCTGGATAGGTTGAGTGGTCTGGTCCTCCAGTGTTGCTGCCCTTTCATCCCAGAAAAACCGAACCTCCTGCCCAAACCTGGCATTCACCAATCGCATGCTGTGCCTGCCCGTGGTGCCATTAACGCCTTTACTGGCTATAGCGGTATCGCCAAAAGCAAACTCCTGTTTATGGCAGCTGCCGCAGGAGATTGAATTATTCACAGAAAGGTTTTTATCATAAAACAATACACGGCCCAGGGTTGCCCCTTTGTTAGTAACGGGGTTTGCCCCGGCATTGTCTTTGCGGAAGAAGGTGGGTACCAACTGCCCGGCATAGTCATACAGATTGTTGAGGTCTATCTCTCCGTTGAAAGTTTTCTCCACTGCCGTAGGCTCTGGCGCAATGGCAGGATACTTATTGCATCCACTGATCAACCCAAAAATGCAGAACAGAGATGTCAGTGAGTATGCCTGTAAGATCTTGGTCATAAGGGTAAAACTATGGCAGTTAGACGGATTTGCCCCGCGAATGTTTAATGAAGAACTGAAAAATAGTTGTCATTGAAACACATAGCGAAAAAATGCCCCGGCATTCTGGGTACTTCCAAAATCCCTCCTGCCAGAAAAACCCAAGTCCAGGGCAAGTCCATACTGAAACTGAGAACGCATGATCCCCAACCTGAATCGCTGTGTAAAACTGAACGGTGATGACCCATCGGTAGGAAAACTGTTTACCAGTTCCAGTTGGGTAAATGCGCGCCATGGCCCACCGATCCCTGGGGTATACCGCAACATCAGGAAGTAATCTATATCTGGGTTACGTAAGGTTTCACTCACCAGCCAGCTGAATACAGTAAGCGTATGACCAATGTGCGCAAACTGCATCCCGGCTTTGGGAAAAACTCCCCGGTTGAACACCTGTACCACTGCCACGGGAGCAAAGCCTTTCCAGGAGCGGGGATTATAACTGATGGCCTCTGTTAACCCAAAAGCAGGCAGGTTAGTGGTTGACGTCATAGTATAATCCACAGACGCCCTTGCACGGGAGAAGAATAACCACCGCGTGTTCTCCTCCCTGCTGTTCCGGATATACTTGAAAAACATAAGGTCAATGGAGGCCTTTTTATGTCCAACCATGAGCTCCACCGGTATCTGCGCCATGGTACTGCTCCCGCTGCAGAGCAGTACCATAGCGAGCATAACAGCACTACTCCGGATCATTGGATGCTGGCAATGATCTTCAAAAATTCCTCCGGTTGCACCACAAATGGCAGGTGAGACGTATTCATCTCAAATACTTTCTTCACCGTGCCGTTGGCTTTGATCATCTGTTGCTGCAAATCGTAGGGCACAGCCATGTCCTGCCTGGTAGTAATATAATATTTGGGCACGGCGGCAAATTTTCCGCTGAGGCTTACTTTATCATTCAGTCCCTGCACCGGTTCCGGTCTGTGGTACTTCACGAGCGTCTCCTTCATATACTGCGGACAATCTGCACAAACCACCGGGGCAATGGCTTCTTTCTTTATGCTCACGAGGGTATAATCTTTGTTGAACTCAAAAGCTTCAATCGGTTTATTGTTCAGGAATGCATTGGTGATGCCGCTGACTGATTCGCCGTTTCGGGGCAAATAGGCAGATACATAGATCAGTTTGTCTATTTTTCCAGGCAGCTGTTCTGCCACCTGCGAAATAATCATCCCGGCCATGGAGTGCCCAACCAGGATCACTTTGCCGGACTGCCGGTTCACCACATCGGCCACCGTCTTTACATAGTTCTTCAATCCAACACCCACACCATAGGTATTGTCTGCCCCGTGGGCCGGAAGATTCACAACTTCCACATTGGCGCGGAGGGCAAGTTGGTTACGCACAAATCCCCATGCACTTTCGTCGGCCCAGGCACCATGTACCAGCACGTAGGTAGGATACCTGCGCTTATCATCCTCCAATGCCTGGAGCACCAGTTCCGCTGCCTTAGCACCACTGTTCTGCTGCTGCCCTGTGATCAGGTTGCCATCACGGATGGCAAAGGCGGCAAACATCGGCGCCACTTCAAACCGGGTATTGGGCATTTTCCTGGCCTCATCTTCAATGCGGAAAGGCTGGATCTTCTTGCCCACATAGGCATCGGCATAATTCTCTTCGTTATTGGCAAAGCCTGTCCATCGTTTGCCTTCCACCAGGTACTTTCCGTTGCCGAGCCTGGCGTTGAGCAGGATACAAGTTCCATGACAGATGGCCGCAGCGGGTTTACCGGTGGCGTAAAATTTCGCAAAAAAAGACTCGATCTCCACATTCCGGTACATGGTGAACATCGGCCCCTGCCCACCACATACAAATATGGCTTTGTAATCCGCAGGATTCACTGTAGACAGTTTACGGGTGTTTTTCGTCAGGGCCATCTTTGCTGGATCTTTTTTGAACCCGAGTGATACATAATCAAACGCCGCATACTTGCTTTCATCTTCGGGGTCACTGAATCCATCAAAATAAAGATCACCTCCATTCAGGCTGGCAATCTCTACACTATACCCAGCCTCCGTGAAGGCCCAGTAGGGATGGGTCAACTCGGCATACCATACGCCTATTGGCCATCCTGTAGTGGTGCTGGTGGAAGGATTGGAGGCTATCATCAGGATTTTACCATTGTTGCCTGCGTTGTGCTGGCCCCGGGCGGTTCCGGTTGCTAACCATAAGGCAAGGCAAAAAAATATCAAGCTCAGTCTTCTCATACATGTTGCATTTAAGGCTACAAATTTGGCAACATATATTACCTTTACCTATATACTTACCTTAATTAATGATACTATCTAAATTGATAGTATTGTACCCATAAAGCGTTTCACCATGCCAGAATTCCTGTTCAACAACAAATTGTATTATAATCCTGTAGAATTTGCCATGGACAGAATAGGTGGCACATGGAAGATGCCTATTTTATGGCGATTGAAGGATAGGGTCATGCGGTATGGTGAACTGAAAAAAGATATCCCGCATATCACCCATAAAATGTTGACCACACAGCTCAGGGAGCTGGAGGCGGAGGGATTTATTGAACGAAAGGTATATGCAGTAGTTCCTCCCAAGGTGGAATACACAATTACCAAAAGGGGGAAAAAGGCGATTGTAATTATTGATGCTATCCGGAATTACGGGCTGGAACTGATGAAAGAGTTTGGTGTGGGTAATGAAAAGATCACGAAACACCGTAAGGATAAGTAGGCTGCTGCCGCCGTTTGAGTCTCCACGTTATCAGAAAAAACCAGGCAAGAAAAAAAGCAAAACTTATTTTTTGCACCAGGGGCAGGTGATGGATAAGTGAAGGACTGTAATACAAAAGATTATTCAGCAACACCAGCAGCAGGTTGACGCTGCCAAACCAGAACAGGTTCAGCCATTTCCATCGAAATAAACCGATGAGCGTACCGGCCACAGCGCAAAGGCCCAGCAGTGATGCAAGGTTGGTGACCATATCATGGTTGAGGCTGGTTGTCAGCAGTACTGCCGTGCTCATCGCCGTAATGCCACTGGTCATCGTAAACAGTTTCAAGCCCTGGCCAGTCAATACAATTTTTGAAAATGATATCCAGAATACCGCGAGTGAAATGCAGAGGATGAGCATCGCTGCCAAAGCAATTGGCTTAGCCGGATTGGGCTGGCCATTGATAGCAGTGGAGTTAAGCAGGTTGCACCAATAATTGTTTACCCAGCTGAAGCCCAGACTATGGGCGTCAGCCTGTGAACCCCCGGGATAATAGCATGATGCCCACACATACAAAATCAAAAATAAGGGGATGCCCGTTAATGGAACCCACAGAGCCGCTGTTCTGGTCATGCCAAAAGTTACGCCAATAGCCGTTACCCTGTTCTGCCTTAACTATACTTTAAATACTTGGTGCCTTTTCTGTTTCTGCTTCCCCAGATGACTTCAACCAACACTGTTCCATTGGCCTGGGGAGTGAATATGGCTTTGGGGCTGCCATCTCCTTGTTGAAAACTGTTGTTGCCAATATAACTGAGTGCAGACACCAGCTGGCCGTTGTATTTCATGTGCAGGGCATCATCGCGCTTAACAAACTCAACGTAATCATCTTTATCCAGCGCATATAGGCCTGTTATTTTATCATACACTTGTTGCTCCAGCGGAAACTCCTTCTTCAATACCACATTGAAAACAATTTCACTTTCCCCATTGGCCATCGCCTTAACCTCCAAAATCCGGTTCACCGCATGGGGTGCAGAAGACCATGCATCCTTATCAACGTACTTTCCTCCTTTAAAATAGATCTGGGTTACCAGATCCTGTTGGCCGGGGACAGAAACGCGCATGTGGATATGTGCAGGACGCCAGGATGTTTCATCATCTGGATCAGCTTTGTAAGGTACCGGCAGGATCGACTTAAAACTATATTTCCCGTCTGCTTTCGTTACCTGGCTGCCGCGGTAGGCGTAGTTGTCTGAAGTATTGTCATAACCTTGTTCCTCATCACAATGCCAGATCTCCACCAACGCTTTGCTTACGGGTGTCTTTCCATCATGTCCAACAATATTCCCTTTCAAAACAATGGGTGTACCCTTAGCGCCAGGAATGCGAAGATTGTTTCTCATCGGAGCATTGGGTCTGTAAAAAGGACCGAGGATGTCTGTAGTGGTAGGACTATCGCCTTCAAATAGTTTCCCATTCCAGTTTACAGCGCCAAATGCGCTTACGCTGAAAGCCGTGAAGGCTGTCTGGACAATGAACTTACGCCTTTGCATACGCGAAGATTTAGTGTTGAGGGATTATTACCAGCCAGCAATGAACAACAATAAATCCGAAATAACAAGGGTTCAGTTAACGGTAATATTGACCTATGCTTTCAAGGCTAACCTGATTTGCATCAGGTGCCCTTCCGAGTGGTGAAGAACTTTGGCAAACTCCTGTTCCAGCGTTCTTTTTCCCATCTCACTATGTTCAAATTCCAGACTTCCGTGGCTGTGATAAAACTGACTGGCCAGGTAGATTAGGGATTGCCTATTAGCATTAAACATCACTCTGCTCAACTCTAAAGGATAGCGCTGATAATCCAATGAAACAGCCCATCGATCCTGGTCAAAGGCCCAGATCTTTCTACCAGGTTCGGCAATGATTCTTTTGATTCTTTCCTGCAATACCGCTTCGGCATCAGCCATATGCACCAAAATCTCCCTGACGGTCCACTTTCCCTCCAGATAGGTCTTGCTTAAATCATGAGAGGGAAGCAGATAATATGCATCCAACTCCCCTCTCGTTTTTTCCAGTTGAGCCAACAAATCCATGGTTAACTTTTCAGGGAAGCCATGTCAATTACAAACCTGTACTTCACATCCCCCTTGATCATCCGTTCATAGGCCTTGTTGATATCCTGGATTTTAATCAGCTCAATATCAGATGTGATGTTGTGCTTTCCACAGAAGTCCAGCATTTCCTGGGTTTCAGGAATACCGCCGATCATGGATCCTGAAAAGCTTTTCCTTCCGGGAATCAGGGCAAATGGTGCAACTGGCAACGGTTCAGCAGGTGCGCCCACAAGGGTTAGTTGTCCATCCCGCTTCAACAAAGTCAGGTATGCATTGATGTTATGTTGCGCGGAAACGCAATCCAGGATAAAATTCAGTGTACCTGCGTTGGCTTTCATTTGTGCAGGATCGGAACTCAGGATCACCTGGTCTGCACCCAGTCTGATGGCATCATCAGTTTTTGAGGCCGATGTGGTGATCACCACTACATAAGCGCCCATGGCCTTGGCGAGTTTCACGCCCATATGTCCGAGGCCGCCAATGCCCACGATACCTACCTTCATACCCGGACCAACCTTCCAATGGCGCAAAGGGGAATAGGTGGTAATGCCCGCACATAATAACGGTGCTGCGGCGGCAAGGTCAAGATTGGCCGGGACACTGAGTACATAGTTTTCGTCCACTACAATTTGTTCAGAATAGCCGCCAAAAGTTTGGGTATTGAGGTGCTTGTCTGGTGAATTATACGTGCCGGTCATACCGTTCTCGCAATAGTTTTCCAATCCTTCCTTACAGCTCTCGCACACACGGCAGCTATCCACCAGGCAGCCTACGGCAGCCAGGTCGCCCACCTTAAATTTCTTAACGGCATTTCCTACCCTGGTTACTTTTCCCACGATCTCATGGCCGGGAACGTTGGGGTAAATGGTACCGGGCCATTCATTGCGGGCGGTATGGATATCTGAATGGCAGACACCGCAATATAAAATATCGATCTCCACATCATGAGCCGTCACTTCCCTTCTGTTGATGTTGATCTGCTTGAGGTCTTCTGTTGCCGCTTCTGCGCCAAAGGCTTTTACTACATGTGATTGCATAAAATATCGTTAGGTCTATAAAATTACAACAAAGCTAAGGCTGAAAAGACAGCGGTTTAAATTTCTGAATTGTATTGGATAAGATATCACCCAGGTAGACGTTTCCCTGAGAATCCACTGTCAGCGCGTGGTACCAGGTCTTTTCACCGGAATATCCGCCACTCCGCCCAACCCTTGCCCGCTGGAACCCGGAACTGTCCAGCCGGATCAGGTCTGAGCCCTGGTGGCCAATGCCATAAAAAGACAGATCATCGGCAGTAAGAATATCGTCCCCTACGGCACGCACGCAGGTGATCACTCCAAAGCTACGATCCGTGTAGGTTCGTATATACCTGCCCGTGGTGTCAAACACCTGGATACGATTATTCTCCCGGTCTGCCACCAGCACCTGCCCTTTATAGTTCAGCGAAATACCGTGTGGAATGACAAACTGGCCCGGTTTATCTCCCTTGGTTCCCCAACTCCTGATCAGTTTACCGTCTGGAGTAAAATGCAGGATCCTGCTATTGCCATAGCCATCACTAACAAAAAAGCTCCCATCTTTTGCAATGGCCACATCGGTTGGTTTATCAAAATGCACAGCGTCTGTACCCGGTACGCCAGCTTCTCCGAGGGTCATCAACAAAACGCCAGCATTGCTAAATTTGAATACCTGGTGCAATCCCACATCGGTCAGCCAGATATTGTTCTGCTGATCTATTTTTAAACCATGGGGCATCACAAACAGCCCTGCGCCCCAGCTTCTGATCAGTTCGCCAGTGGATGAACTTAGCACCAATAGGGTGGGTTCTGTGATGGGTTCTTTTGGCATAATGCCGGAAGCTGGCCAACGTCTGCTTCCCCTGTGAAAAACCCACAGGTTTCCTGATGTGTCCATATCCAGGCCGGTAGGATTTCCTAATACAAAGTTTGCTGGCAGTTGGGGCCAGCCTTCAACCCGTTCAAAATTTGCTGTTATAGTGGATACCCCTTTTTTACTATAGAGATATGCATAAACAGCCAGAAGACTTCCCAGCACCAACAGAACAAGTACGGTAAATATTCGTCTAAGCATGTACGTTGTAATCTTGTCAGAATTGCTTCAGCAACTGCAGGCCTTCCTTCCACTCCCCAAATCCCGAAGCCAGGTTAATATGGCCTGCCTTACCGATATCGGTAAATGCACTTCCCCAGGAACCGGCAAAAAATTGGGCCCGTTCCAATGTGACCCAGGGATCATCTTCACTGGCCACCACCAGGGATGGAAAGGGAAGCGCTTGCAGCGGTATGGGTGAAAAACCCATAGCAGGAAAAGTGTATACCGGGTTTTCAATATCACTCGGTGCCACCAGCATGGCACCCCTGATGCGTTTTGGAAACCTTGCAGCCCAGTGGGCGATGGTGCTGCAACCCAGGCTATGGGCAACAAGAACCACTGTGGCAGGATCATATTCACCTACACGGTGTTCAATAGTATTCACCCAATCATCACAGTCTGGCGCATCCCATTCCCGTTGTTCAATTCTTTGCGCGCCGGGTAAACTCCGTTCAAAATAGCTCTGCCAGTGCTCAGGCCCTGAATTACCAAGCCCGGGTATAATTAAGTATTGTATCATTCCCAAATCCCATTCTTTTCCGTAAGTATTAAAGGTGCATGGTCCGTTACCATGATGGTATGTTCATGCTGGGCAACAAAACCTCCATGGTTGCCCACCATCGTCCAGCCATCATCCAGGGTAACCGCGGCATTGGACTTTGTGGCAATAAATGTTTCTATAGCCACAACAGAATTCTTGCGAAACCTACCGTGGTTGTGCTTGTCCCTGTAATTGGGTATCTCTTCAGGTGCCTCATGCAGGCTGCGCCCAACACCATGGCCTGTGAGGTTCCTGATCACTTTATATCCACGTTTTTTTGCTTCTGTTTCTATAACCTGACCGATGTCTGCAATCTTCACACCACCCCTGATCTGGCTGATGGCCTTATGGAGAATCTTCCTGGATGACTCCACCAGTTCCCGGTGTCCAAAAAGGTCTTTACCCAGGATGAAAGAAGATCCATTGTCAGACCAAAATCCATTCAGCTCGGCAGACACATCAATGTTAATAAGATCGCCCTCTTTCAGGATTTTTCCAGGTGTAGGAATACCATGGCAAAATTCGCTGCCCACGCTGATACAGGTATAGCCAGGGAACCGATAGGTTTCATACGGAGCGGAGCGAGCTCCAAGATCTTTTAGAATGCCCGCGCCATAGGCATCCAGTTCCTGGGTTGACATACCCGGCTTTGCATATAGCATCATCTCCCGCAACGTTAGCGCAACGGCATCACTTACGCTTTGCATTCCGGCTAACTCATCATCATTGGTGATGGACATAAATTTTGTAGATTTCAAACCAAAAGGTACTGCGCTAATCGGAATTGAACAATATCATCTGCCGGCGCAGACCTTGTGGAAGTTGATGCATACAGATTTGCACCTGCGTCCACCAGTGCCTTAAAAACCAGCCGGAGTTGCTGAAGCAGGATTCCATTATCGAGTTCCGCACCCGGATTGTCAATCATCTGCCTTGTATCTAGAATAGCCCTGTGAAGGCCACTATTTCCGTAAGAATCTGCCGCATTGGGGTCAGCACCTTTTTGCAGCATCAATTGCAATAGCCCAAGGCCATGCTCAAACCTTACATGGTCTTTCTGCAAAGTGTGTGTATTAAAAATAACAGCCCTGATGCAGTCATGCAAAACCGGTGCAGTCCATTCATTCACCGCAGAAGTTTCTTTGAAATTCACCTCTGCGCCTTTGCTGAGTAGGTATCTGGCAATATCAAAGTTTCCTGTCTTAAAAGCCACCTGAAGGGGCGACTGACCATCGTCCATTTTAGGCGGAGCAAAATTAGTCACGGAAATAAATCCAGGGTCTGCCTCTACCATTGACTGCACCTTCTGTAATTCCGATTTTCGAATGGCCTGAAATAACTCTTTAATGTCTTTTTTCTTCATGACTCCCTAGTTAATAATCTCGCCATCCAAGTTTGCGATCTTCCGCCGCCAATTCTCAATTTCTGCGTCGGAAATTCTGTCCCATTCCGTTAACTCACCTACCACCCTTAGGGAATGAATACTTCTGTAGGAGCGAGTGGGGTTGCCGGGAAACCTTTTGTTGGTCACATTCGGATCATCTTCAAAGGGGCCAGTAGGCTCCACAATATAGATCCGTTCCCTGCCTTCACCTTTAGCAAGTGCAGCTGCAAGGCCGGCCCCATTTACCAATGCAGTAAAATAAATATGGTTCATGAGAACCTCTGGTTTGTAATTGGAATTATACCCCGCCGTTAGCAAGTCACCCAAACGCAGGTTGGCCTTCGTCCCATGAAAAAATGGTCCCTTATCCCAAAAATCAGCTTGCATTGTATGCTTCATTTCGTCATCCATAATGAGTTCACCTGATTACCACAAATGTAACCCGCAGAGACAAAAGTAAAAACCACGAAAATCTGATAAAATATAACACTTGAATCAACACTTAAAACTTTCAACTGTTACAATACAAAGATCATCTATACCTAACTGGCAACATATCCAGTTTAAGCAGAACCAGCAATAGAACCAGAACTACGGTACACGGCAGGGCAATTTTATTCAACCACATTTGTACCTTGCCAGGTTGCTTTGTGTGTAGTATTAGCAAAACAATTGTAGTAAACCCGATCATGCCGCCAAGACTATTAGTCACGATGTCAGTAGTGTCAAACGCGCCGGTACCCAACACCCATTGCAAGCATTCAATCCCCACACTGATTAGGGAAATACGCAACATTCTGCCCCCCAGTGAACCGGAAGGCAAAAGCATGGCAACATATATGCCCACTGGGATAAATACCAGCACATTCAACACCATCTCGGTCTTATCAATCCTGCCATTTGTGGCGATATAATCAGCAAATGGTAAAAGGTTTACCCTCCTCTCACCCATGTAGCTGAAACTGACGCCCAGTTTGAGCACCAATACCCAACATAAAATCAGGAGATACACAACCCACAAGATTCTTGTAACCCGGATTGATCGCAGGTAATGCTTGTATGTCATTCAGATCTCAGGCTTTTTACCGGATTGGCAGCGGCTGCCTTAATAGCCTGGAAGCTGATGGTAAGCAAGGCAATGATCAATGCCGTTCCGCCAGCTGCCACAAATAACCACCATTGTACATTTACCCTGTACACATAATCCTGCAACCATTCCTGCATATAATACCAGGCAATAGGTGCCGCAATCAAAAAAGCAATGGTGATCAATGCTATAAATTCCCTGGAGAAAAGATAAACGATATTACCTGTAGAAGCACCCAATACTTTTCTCACACCCACTTCTTTCACCCGTTGAACAGCCATGAATGAGGCCAATCCGTAGAGGCCCAGGCAGCTCAGAAAGATAGCGATACCGGCAAATATTTTGTACAGAGCAGATAACTGCTGTTCCTGCTTATAAAATCCCGCAATCTTATCATCCAGAAAAGCGTAATCATACACAAAATTGGGAAAGGTTTCTTCCCATACTGTTTTGACGGATGCCAGGGTAGCCAACATATTCTTTGCCTCCAGTTTAATACCAGCCTGGCTGTACATAGTAACATTGGTTGTAACCAGCAACGGTGCAATCTCGTGTTTGAAAGAACGGTCATTGAAGTCTTTCAATACCCCTACCACCTGGCATCGTATCCTGTCTCCCCACATACTGATTTCCTTATTGATGATGTCTTCCGGATTCTTGAGTCCCAGCATCCTGACCATGGTTTCATTCACCAGGAATTCCCTGGTAAAGGGCGATGGCTGAAGATTTCTTCCAGCCACCAATTGCAGTTTATAGGTGGGTACATAATTTTCATCTGCAAACTTAGTGATGGCTTTAAAATCTGTTTCTTTTGCCGCCCTGTTGAATCGGAAGTTATGCCACATATCATTTCCGTCTTCCACAGGTGCGTTGGACGCATAACTCACATCCTGGATGCCATTGATCTGCATAAGCCTTTGCCGGAGCATATCCAGCCTGCTGATCCGCAGACTGTCAACCCGGAAAGGAACGGTCACCACCGCATCTTTATCAAAACCCACCGGCTGGTCCATGAAATAATTCATCTGCTCCACGATGATAAAAGTTCCGATGATCAGTACCTGTGCTATCACAAACTGGAATACCACCAGTGCGCGCCGCAATGAAATCCCTTTCACAACACTGGCGGCCAGCTTACTCTTGAGCGTCTGCACAGGATTAAATCTGGAAAGAACCACCGAAGGATAAAAACCAGCGAGTGCGGTTACAACAACACAAACCAACAGTAAAAATAAAAGGACGGGGCTGCTGTAGAGTACACGTGAGTCCAGGGCCAATTGTAAAAGCTTACCCACATAGGGTATAGCAAAATAGGCAATAACCACCGCCAGTGCTACCGATGCAAGTACTACCATACATGTTTCGGTAAGAAACTGTGTCCGGAGTTGAAAACGGCTGCCGCCCAGCACTTTCCTTACACCAATCTCCCTGGCCCTGTTGACAGCCTGGGCGGTGGAAAGGTTCACAAAATTTACACAGGCCATCAGCACTATGAACCCTGCAATGAGCCATAAGACCCGGATCAATTCCTTGCTGACTGCATTGTTGCTGAAGCCACTGGCCTGTGTGTCAAAATGAACTTCACTTATGGATTGTATAAAGTGAAGGTCTCTATTGCCCGGCAACTGCAGTTTTTCACCATAAGCCTTGAGTTCCCGGTTGACCTGCTCTGCAGAAGCTCCTTCCGTAAGCAGAACATAACAGGCAAAATCCGTATTGGTACGGTCCTGCCAATCTTTATTCAAAGCCATATCCTCTGTGATCCCTGTACCATAGGAGACTACCAGTTTCAACTGTACATCTGTATTGGCAGGAACGGATGCCAGTACTCCGGATACCTTCAGCACATCCACACCGTGGCTAAACAAGGAACCACCCGCTTCCAGTTTGATGGTCCGGCCCATCGCCGCCTCCCAGTTACCAAAATATTTCTCTGCAATTTCTTTGGTCAACAGCACATTGTTGGGGTCTTTTAGGCTTTCATATGAACCCGCCATTAAGGGAAATGTGAAGACCTGGAAAAAAGAAGGCGTTGTAAAAAAAACTCCCCTGTCTTCTTTGAATGATTTTGCTATCCTGCCGCTTTCGTCAACAATCTGAAGGACATCATTATGGCTGGCAAAAACAGGCGCTACTTTTTCCACCTGGGGAAATTCCGATTTCAATGCAGCAGGCATGGGAAAGGGAACATTCTTACTTAAGGAAATACCTGCAGCATCTGCATGATGATAGGCCGTCACCAGTCTATATGCCCTGTCACCGTTGGTATGAAATGCATCAAAACCCATCTGGTAACGGATCACGATAAAAATGACCAGGCAAACTGCAATACCCATGGTAAGACCAGACATATTGATGAGTGAATATGTCCTGTTGCGCAGCAGGCTGCGGAATGCCGTTTTGAAATAGCTTTTAAACATAGCGGATGGATATATTAACAAACGCTATCAAGTGGAATGCCACCTTTGCAATTAATTGTTTATCAATAATTTAAGGAAATAAATCAGAGAGAACTGTATCGATATTGATACAATTATTGTACGATTTCGGCCATCGGTTTCCCCATCAGTCAGCCGGCCTTATTCCATAAATAAGGAGATAGCCCACCATCCAGAATTCACCGATGGAAGCGGGCAGCACCAGTGCTTGCAGCCAGTCTCCGGTTACACCGGCATAGTGTAGAAAAGTCATCAGGATATACCCTATGCCACCCAGGATCAATACACGGCCGAGCCATAGCGGCATACACTGGTATTTGATCACGATGTACCCCATCGGCATCAGCCATAATCCAAAAAAGATTCCACCCACACCCCATGCATGGCTGACGATCTGGCCCAAAGCAAAGACAACAGTCAGTTTCTGCTGCTCGTCAACTCCTGTTGAAGATGCCGTGGAAATCATTGCTCCCATCGCAATGGCACTCACCATAATAACCACGGCGTTAACCATTCCCCAGGCACCAAGGGCCCACGCGGCGCCATCGTTATACGGTTTGAAAAGCTTGTAAAACCAAACGGCCGCCAGGGCCTGGGAAGTTACAATCAGTAGTTCCATCACCAGGCGTAGATGCAACAAACCTTGTTTCCCCTTAAGATTAGCAAGGGTTGCCACAGGATCATCTGATATAAAGAGTTGTGGATGAAGAATCATGAATCCAACAATACCTGAAACGGCAATGAGTAAGTACCAAAAACCGGTAAGCCTGGCGGTGGTGCGCTTTTCGTGTGCATGATTTGCTGTATTCATAGACGCCAATATATTCATTCTATATGCGCAGAAAAATGGTTGGTCTATGGACGGTCAAACAACTTCTCGGGCGGTTTGCCCAGGCAGGTCAATGCACTAGTGGATCCGGTTGTATTTCCGTAAGATCTCAATTACTTTCTGATGCGGGAGTGCATAGGATTTATTTCCATTGATCCCCTCCATGGTTTCCGCGGCCACCATAGCGTTAATGATGGCTTCTTCCACGGCCTGCACAGTTCCATTAAACAATGGATTGATCTGGTCGTTCGGTAGTTCTTGCAATTGTGTAAACTGATCCCTCTGAAATGCAGTTGTATTGGCTGTGGAAAATGCGATGAAGATATCCCCGGATCCGTTTTCTCCCCTGCCGCCAACAATGCCGATGCCTAGCGGCACCCGGGCTGCAATGCGCTTGAGCTGGTGAGGAAGCAGCGGTGCATCAGTAGCCACCACCACAATGATGGATCCATCGCCGGGTTGATAAGAAGGCGGTGCCTTTAGTTCATTGTTCAGTGTGTCTTTCAATTCCATTCCTACTGGCACGCCGGCAATAGTGAGATTCCGTTTACTTCCGAAATTAGCCTGCACCAGTACGCCTATGGTATATGTGGAGTCGCCAATTTTAACCACCCTGGAAGAAGTACCGGTACCTCCTTTAAATCCCAGGCACATCATACCGGTTCCCCCGCCCACATTCCCTTCCTGCAATGGCCCAGGCGTAGCACCATCCAATGCTTCCCAGGCATGTTTCTCCTCTACATGAAACCCATAAATATCATTCAGAAATCCGTCATAGGTTTCCGCTACTACCGGATACGTATACCAGAAATCTTCTTTATACCAGCCCGTTCTCACAAACCATTTCAATACGGCATCCCTAACCACTCCCACACTATTGGTATTGGTGATCATGATGGGTGTTTCTAAAAAACCTGATTCCGTGATCCACGTAGTACCCGTCATCTCACCGTTCCCATTCAGGGAATACCAGTTGGCAAAGACCGGATTATTGTTACGGCCCCGGGGAAGGATGGCTGTTACGCCGGTACGTACAGGACCTTTGCCCCTGGTGTTAACGCCCTGCCCGGAAATGATGGTGCTGTATCCCACTTCTACGCCAGCCACATCCGTAATGGCATTGTATTTCCCTGGTGTGCCATTAAAAGGTATACCGATGTCCCTGGCCCTTGCATATTTCTCCCGCAATGCATCAGCCATCTGTATGGAGTGATCCAGAGATTTAATGTTTGTCCAATCCCCATGCCCCACAATAATGAACCGGGGCTTCGGGCAATGCTGCTGCACATTGCGCAAGGTAGCAGCATAGGCCAGTTTATTGGCATCGCCCAGGTAACCGAGGTCTTCATCATCCGCACTCTTGATGAGGCAGGCACCATAGATGATCTTCTCCCTGGGAAACCAGATCACGATATTATCAGAGGTGTGCCCCTCGCCGGGATAAAATACTTCAAATGCATAACCGCCCAAACGGAAAACCGTGTCTTTTGTAGTAATGAATTGCGCACGCTTCCTGCCAGTGTGTACACTTAATTCATCCGTCTTCTTTGTTGTATATGTTCTTACCCCTTTCCGTCTGTAAAATTCAAGACCCGCAGTTCTGTCGTCATGAAAATGCGTGGCAATATTAATTACCACCGGGCGGTGATGCCTTTTTTCTATACTGTCCAGCAGGGGCTGAAACTGTGTGGTGTCCCAGGGTGTATCAAACAAGGCTACACCATCAGGCGTAACCAGGTACATACCATTAGCCGGGATCTTCCCCCCCTTGTATTCATTATAGGTGGTGTAGATATAGAAATTGGTCGTGAGCTGTTTGATCTCCAGCTTTGGAGCAGTTGATTGCCCATGGGAGCCGGTGATTGAAAAACAAAAGATGGCAGCAATGAGAAGTTTATTGATCATAATGCGTATGACCTGAAATTAACTCATTTCGCACTGAGTTCATCCAATACCCTTTCAAGATTTGCCAGGGTAGCCGTAAACCCTTGCTGGAAGCCCATCGCCAGCATTCTCTCCATGCGTTCAAATGACTCGTTATAAATGGTTATCCTCACTTCGGTGTTGCCGTCCTGCTCTTCAAAATCATAGTCCCATTCAGATCCCGGAAGCTGGGGATTCCCTTCCGCATCCGCAAATGTGTTGAACATATGAAAATGGGTTTGGGGGGAGATCGATGAATACTGCTGTAAACTCCACATTTCCTTTCCATCAGGACCTACCATGGCGTAAAATCTCTTTCCTCCGTTTTCAAAGTGCATGTACTTTGTACGGGCTGTAAAGGGTGCCGGTGCCGTCCACTGATCAAGGAGCTCCGCCGTAGTGAAAGCGGCCCAAACCAGCGAGCGTTCCGCGGCAAATGACCGCCTGATATAAACCTTCTGTGCCGCTTTGTCTACCGTAAATTCAAATGCAGGAATGTTGGTCATTTCTTTTGTTTTTTCATGGCGGCTAATACGCCATCCAGTTGATTAAATCTTGTTTCCCAGATCTGCCTGTATTGGCTGATCCATGCGTCAATCTCTTTCATCTTCTCCAGCTCAAGCGTGTAATAAATTTCACGCCCCTTTTGTTCCTGCTTCACCAGCTCACACTCTGTAAGAATCCGAAGGTGTTTGGATACCGCCTGACGGGTAGTGTTGAAGTTCTCTGCGATGGCATTGGGGGTCATAGCCTGCAAGGCAATCAACGCAATGATCGCCCTTCGTGTGGGATCCGCTATCGCCTGGAACACATCCCTTCTCATATGCCAAAATTTATTGAAACCATACGGTTGCAAACATATGCAACTTTTCGGTTTCGCAAAATATTTCTTAGTTTTCAGTGTAGGATCACTTGCTCCAGACGGTCAAAATTCTCCTGATTGTTTGGCTCTGCAAATCGTCGGATCTTGTTGCACTCCTCTTCGGTCCTGAACATCATCCTGAACGTAATCCTCGTAGTTTGCCCGGTGACCTCCTCTAAGGCCACTTCCATATTGAAATGGGGTTGCGAGATCCTTCTCCATGCAACTAACTTACCCGGTTCCACTACAGTGAACACAGCGCTATTCTCATAGTTCCCTTTCTCCGGACCGTGCATGGTAAGCACCCATCGGCCTCCCGGCCTTAGGTCAAATTCATGAAAAGTATTAGTGAAACCTTTCGGCCCCCACCAACGTTGTAAAAATTGCGGATCAGCAAATGCTTTCCAAACAACATGTACTGATGCTTTCAATACTCTGGAACTTATAATTTGTCCATTCTTTACTGATTGCTCCATAAACTACAAAGGGGTTTTGCTAACCTCCCAGCCATCAAATGGTTTTACGGTTGCGCAGTTAGGGCCTCCGTCTTTTCCTGTGCCCGGAACCGAAGTCTGGAGTATGCCATTACGCACAGCCAGTTCAATATCATCCCAGGTAATTCCCGTCAGAGGTACTTTGAGTCGCCTCGCCCATTCCGAATTCAACTGCCCTGCATATTTTCCAATATCGATATACACAAATTTACCTGCAGCAGGTCCCTGAACAAAAGGAGCAGAAAATCCTGGCAGGGGGTTTTTCTGCCTGTTTCCCTTGATAGTTACATCAAAACTAAAGACCAGGTTGTCCACGCCGGAGACCTGTTTCTGGACAACCTCATAATTATTGCCGCTGCCTTTCTGCAGGCCAAACATCACACCAGCTGGTGGTTTGACGAGTATGATCCTGCAGGTTATAGATAAATTCTCTCCTGTCATAATAAAATTTCTATGTGGCTCAACAATGAAATGCCTAGCGCCAAAACATCACTACCTTACCTCTTGTGCGCATCGCTTCAATATAACTAATGGCCTGAGGAATTTCCTTGTAGGAAAAGGTTTTCTCAATGGCTGGCTTAATTCTTCCATCCTCCACCATCTTTGCCAGGTCCTTGAGATCTTTGCTGTTGGCAGCAGCTGTAAACTGAACGAGGGGAAATTTTCCCACAGCTCGCCGAAGTTGCAATGTCAACAAATTACCCATCGTGGTAAATCCGGTAACCACACCACGCTTACCCAATCGTTCGTAGTCTTCATACTTAAGGTTACCATGGGTGTCTATCACCAGGTCATAGCTGCTGTTGTGTGTATGTATGTCAACCCTGTCATACGCTATCACTTCATCCGCACCCAGGGATTGAACAAACGCTTTATTCCGCTCAGAGCAAACGGCAGTAACATACCCACCCAGCGCCTTCCCGATCTGCACCACAAAATGGCCAACACCACCAGAGGATCCGTTGACCAAAACGCGCTCTCCTTTTGCGAGTTTACCATGGGTAACCAAGGCCTGCAACGCCGTGAGTCCGGCAATTGGAACAGCTGCCATAGTCTGGAAATCCACACGGTCAGGCATCTGCGCGCACAGGCTTGCTTCCACCGCAGTATACTCTGCAAATGATCCACCGCCCAGCGACTGTCCAAACACGCGGTCTCCTGCCTTGAAATCATGAACACCGGAACCCACAGCTTCTACTACCCCTGCAAAATCCGCACCCGGAATCTTGTTTTTAGGCTTAAACATGCCAAAACTTAATCTCGCCAACCAAGGTTTGCCCCTGAGAATATGCCAATCCGCCGGGTTGGCAGAATTTGCATGAACTTGTACCAGCAGCTGACCTTCCCGCGGTGTGGGTTTTTCTACTTCTTCCAGGCGCAACACTTCAGGGCCGCCATACACCTCTTTTACAAATGCCTTCATGGTATGTAGATTTGAATGAGCGATTCCGGTTCTTTGTCATGAGGGCCGTTTGCAATCTTTTACAAATGCCCATCAGGATCTTCATTCTGCATCTCAAAGCTCCATCCCCCTATCCCTGGCTCTTCCACAAATGCAGGCAGGCATAGCTCCTGTAAGGACTCCAGCCTGTGGATATCTTCAGCATCTTTGCCTTCATCTTTTTCTTATCCGTCTTCCTGATCTTATACAATTCACACATCGCATTCTGGATACCCAGATCATCCACCGCAAACACGTCCTCACGCCCCATAGTAAACATCAGTAACATTTCCACTGTCCATTGACCCACGCCTTTAATTGGTGTGAGGTACTTAATCACTTCTTCATTGGTCATTGCGTCAAGTTTAGCATCGTCCATCCCCGGGCTCAGAGCAAACTGTGCTACATTATGTACATAGTTTGCCTTGGCATTAGAAAACCCGATCCCACGGAAAGTGGCTACCGGTGTCTCCAATATCTGTTGTGGCGTGGGGAACTCCCCTCCATACAGATCTTCAAATCTCTTCCGGATCACCGCCGCCACCTTAGTACTCAACTGCTGGCTCAAAATGGAATGACAAAGTCTTAAATAGTAATTAGGGTGAGGGGTAAGGGCGAGAATACCCTGTTCCTTAACCAGTGCCGCCAGCACCGGGTCTGTTTTCCTGAAATGTTTTACGTAATGCAAGGCTCAATCATCAAAAAGTCAAAAAATTCTGTTTGCCACTCCAAGATAATTCACATTGCGGTAACCTTTCGGAAATATTGCGATAATACCCGATGACTAAGTTTGTGAAACCCCATTCCAATGAAAACGCATTACAAGACCATTGTCTTATCAGACATACATTTAGGCATTCAAAACTCGAGAGTCAAAGAAGCCGTTCATTTCCTTCGCCACCACACCTGTGATACCCTGATTCTCAATGGTGACATCATAGACGGATGGCAACTCAGCAAATCAGGAAAATGGAAGAAAAAACACACCGCATTCTTCAAACTCATCATGAAATGGCTGGCCACCAGTGACACTGAAGTGATCTATCTCCGCGGTAACCATGATGATTTCCTGGACGAAGTACTCCCCCTTCAACTGGGCAATTTCTCCATCGTGAGGCAGCACATCCATCATTCCGGTGACAGAAAATATTTTGTGGTGCACGGTGACATCTTTGACTCTGTGACTACAAGGTTACGATGGATCGCCAAACTGGGAGATATCGGGTATACCTTTCTGTTATGGCTCAACAGGCACTACAACCATTACCGGGTGAAACGCGGCCTGCCCTATTATTCACTTTCACAAGTAGTGAAACACAAAGTGAAACAGGCGGTCTCATTTATCACTGATTATGAACAAGAGCTCTGCGAAGTGGCCAAACACGAAAAATGTGACGGGGTGATCTGCGGGCATATCCACCACCCGGATAATAAAATGATAGGAGATATTCATTACCTCAACTCGGGCGACTGGGTAGAAACCATGAGTGCCCTGGTGGAGACTGAAAATCATACATGGGACCTTATTCATTATAAAGAATGGCTCTGTGGGCGGGAAGAGGATGGAGCAGCACAACTCCCCGCAGCATGGGAACTTGAACTGGACCAAATCCTCCAACATGCGTGATCTTCGTATCATCATAGCCGTGCAGGGTGAGGGCCGTGGTCATCTCACCCAGGCAATCGCTATTAAACAGATCCTGGAACAACAGGGTCACCTGGTTTGCGGCATCATTGCAGGAAGTAATCCTGAAAAGCCATTGCCAGATTTTTTCCTGCAATCAACAGACGTCCCTCTCCTGCAGGTAAGAAGTCCGCATTTTTCCATGAACCGCAAAGGCAATGCCATCCATATGCCTGCCACTATCTTCCAAAACCTGCGGCGCATGGGTGCCTATATTCACAGTATCCGGCAAATGCACGAATTCATTACTGTTCATCAACCAGACATCCTCATCAACCTATACGAGCCACTGGTGGCTATGTACACACTGAGTTACGTCCGAAATTTCGAGATCATCGCCATTGCCCACCAATATATTTACCTCAACCCAGCCTTCCGTTTTCCAAAAGGATTCGCCTTACAGTCCAAATTTTTGAAATACTATACAAAATTCACGGCCATCGGTGCCAAAAAGATCCTGGCCCTTTCCATGTATGACCTCCCTGCATCCGGCAGCAGGTTAGTGGTCACGCCACCCGCACTCCGGCAAAACCTACTCAACAAAACAACGGGTGACGATGATTTCATATTGATCTACATCATTAACAGCCAATTCATGGTGGAAGTAATTCACTGGCACAGGAAAAATCCAAAGGTAAACCTCGTCTGCTTTACAGATAATCGTGATGTGAGGGAAAGACACAAGGGAACATACAGGATCGATGAACACCTGGTCTTCCATTCCCTGCACCAGGAAAAATTCCTGGACCTTATGTCAAGGTGCAGTGCGCTGGTTTGCACCGCCGGCTTTGAATCCGTTTGCGAAGCCATCTACCTTGGCAAGCCTGTCATGCTGATCCCTGTGGAGGGGCATTATGAACAATATTGCAACGCGAGGGATACTGAACGAATTGGGGCGGGTATACACAGCTGCCGGTTTGATTTTGATCCCGCCGTGATCCAGTCCCTTGAACAATCATTTCCCGGCGCATCCTTCAAAACCTGGGTGGAAAGTTTCCCCGGCCAACTCAATAAAACAATTAGAGAAATTACCACCAGCAAAGCATGGGGATATGAAAGCCTCGAGGCCTAACCACTTCACTACTTCACCACTTCACCACTTCACCACTTCACTATTTCACCACCCAACTAACACTCCCATCCTTCTCATCCTTCAGTGCAATTCCCACTTCCTGCAATGCGTTCCGGATCTTATCTGAGGTTACAAAATCTTTTTTGCTGCGCGCGTCCCTGCGGATATCAATGATCAGCTTCAACACGCCATCCAGTTTATCATCGTTCCCCGCACTCTCCATTTTCATCCCAAAAATATCCACGAGAAAAACAGTGAACTGCTTTTTCAACTCTTCCAATCCAGCCGCAGAAAGTGTTTGTTTTTCATACGCACCGCTCTTGAAGGAGTTGATATGGTTTACCATCGTAAACATATTGGCCAGCACTTTAGCCGTGTTAAAATCATCTTCCATCAGTTCATTGAACTCACGTGCCAAAGCCAGTAATTGTCCCTCCACCTCTGCATTCTGCTCTTTGGTTTCATCGTGCTTCATCTGCATCAGTAAAGCATAGGCCTCCCACAAGCGCTTCATGCCTTTCTCAGCACCTTGCAACGCTTCATTGCTGAAATCCAGTGTACTCCTGTAATGTGTTTGCAGTATGAAAAAGCGCACCGTCATGGGACTATACGCCTGTTCCAATATGGGATGTTCACCACTAAACAATTCACTCAGCTTGATCACATTATTATAACTCTTCCCCATCTTCTTGCCGTTGATGGTGATCATGTTATTATGGAGCCAATACCGGGCAGGCACTTCATGATTGCAAACCACACTCTGTGCTATCTCACACTCATGATGCGGAAACTGGAGGTCCATCCCACCGCCATGGATATCAAATTTTTCACCCAGGTATTTCGTACTCATGGCAGAGCACTCAATATGCCATCCTGGGAAACCCTCACCCCAAGGGCTTTTCCATCGCATGATGTGTTCCGGTGCTGCATTTTTCCAGAGGGCAAAATCAGACTTATTCCTTTTCTCCTCCTGTGATTCCAGCTCACGGGTGGTCTCTAATTGTTCATCCAGGACACGGCCAGACAGGATACCATAGGGGATTCCCTTTTTCCCAAAATCCTGGTGGTATTTCTCTACGTCAAAATACACCGAGCCATTGGCCACATAAGCATACCCATCGGCAATGATCTTTTCAATCATTACGATCTGCTCTACAATATGTCCTGTTGCTGTGGGCTCAATAGTGGGTTCAAGGTTATTGAACTGGTGCATGGCCCAATGAAATAGATTAGTGTATTTCTGCACCAATTCCATCGGCTCCAATTTCTCCAGCACCGCCTTTTTTGAAATTTTATCTTCCGCTTCCCGTCCCTCTTCCTCAAAATGTCCCGCATCGGTAATATTACGTACGTAGCGAACTTTGTTCCCGAGGAAGGTCAGGTATCTGTAAACAATATCAAAAGTGATGAAGGGTCTGGCGTGACCAAGATGACTTTCTCCACTCACCGTGGGTCCGCATACATATAGTCCCACATGCCCGGGAGTCATCGGTACAAATTCTTCTTTCTGCCTGCTCAACGAATTATACACTTTCAGCGCCATAGTCGCCAAAAATATCAATTTTCGGGCAGTTTCAGATCGGTGATCAGGCCACGATGGTCTGAGAGTTTCCTCGTCACCATCCTGAACTGGTCCACCTGCAGTGAGGGGTCCGTAAAAATATAATCAATCCGGAGGGTGGGCAGCCAGGTCAGGAACTTAGACCGGCCGCTGATAAAGGTCTTGCCAAGGCCTGAACCTTTCTCCAGGAAGGCATCTTCCAGGTTCTTCCGTACCGTTACATATGCGTATGAATTGGGCACATCATTCATATCCCCGCAAACCACCACTTTATAGGGAGAGCGGTTGATCTCCTTCCGGATCACATCGGCCTGCACTCCCCTTTGGGAAAATGCATATTTCATTTTCCGGAAAATATTCCGGGATGCCACCAGGCCCTTATCGTCCTGGTTCTTTATTTTATATAGGTCTTCATAGTCCCGGTTCATGAATCCATAACTCTGCAGGTGAAATGTGATCACCCGAAGGGTGTCCCCGCCTACCACTATATCTGCAGCAACCGGATCTTCAGCAGCCGTAGCAAATTCCCGGGGAAGATTATACGTATAGGTTTGGGTAAAAGGATAGCGAGAGAAAATCACCGTGCCTGATTTCAGTTTACTGCCGCTGGCCGGCAAGTTTTCAATAGCCACATACGGATAGTTCAGGGAATCACGAAACAGCTCCAGGTTGCGCCGGTTGCGGGAGGTACCGGTATAAAATTCCTGCAGGCAGAGAATATCCGGCTGGTACATGACCACTTCCTCCACAATGTCTTCCAGGTTGTTGCGCTGCGGATCAAAATACTCCTTGTTGAAAGGTGTGAACCTTCTCACATTCCATGACATCAGCCTCACTGCTGCACTGTCTTTCTGTGCTTTGAAATTACCGGCGTAATTGAGTGCGAAGAGTACCCCGGTTTTGGGAATGGAAATGATGATGGCTACCACCCCAAGCCACGCCAGGCGGCGCTTTCTGAACATCACACAAAAAACCGTCATCACCAGTAAAGTCAGAAAAAGATAAGGGAAAAGCAATCCCGCAAAACCTACAAACCACCACGACGAGGGATTCAGATACGGCGTAATAGATGCTGCCAGGAAAATGCAGAGTACTATTATGTATGAGAAAGTGAAAAATTTTCCGGCGGCTTTAACCAGCATTACCAAATTTACAAATCTTCTTCACTTGCCCGGCGCAGCAGATCTTTCTCTTCTTCGGTGAGTTTCTCGTAGCCTTTCAGATTGATCTTATCCAGGATCTCGTCAATCCTTTGTTGCGTAAGGTTGGTAGTTTTTTTATAAGGCTGCAGCCCCCGCGTATTATAAAATACTTCCTGTTTAACCGGTCTTTTTCTGACGGTCTTCTGCCGGTTATCAAACAGATTTGTAAACCAATCATACACCCTGTTCATCCACTCACTCCAGTCGCTCCCGGTCTTCAGTCCGTGTGCAAAAAGAAATCCCACAATCATAGCAGCTACATGCGCAGATGCCCAGGCGCCATAATTTGACAGGAAGAAAATATCCACGCCACAGAAAACCAGGGTAAGTACCCACAGCGGAATGCCGCCACCTATCATCGGGAAGAGGCGATAGCCCGGTGCAAAGGTGGTAGCACCCACGGCAATGGCCATGATGCCTGCGAGGGAGCCAAAATAATAGTCTGCTGAAGGCATTTGCCGGAGCTGGGGTATGATAGCATAAGCCGCCACATACACCAGGGCCGGGATCACAGAACCATAGATATAGAGGGGAATGATGCGCCTGTTGCCGGTGAGGTCCTGGAAGATAAAGCCGAAGGTCCAGAGCCAGAGCATATGGCTGATCATCAGCCAGGTATCCAGCTGGGTGAATCCGGCAGTAAAAATAGTCCAGGGCCTTGTGAGCAACGTGGATGCATTGCCAGGCATGGCAAACCACTCAAATACATTGCGGAAATAGGCTTCCCGTTGCAGGTTTGACAGTCCGTATACAGCAAGGATGAACCGAAGCGTGATGTACACAAAAACATTCAGGGCTATCAGGATCAGCAGCGCATTATTATCGCTCCAGATCGATGTTTTTTTCCTTGCATAATAATCACGGTATCCCATATTCACCCTGTTTTCACGGTATGTAAAAATAAACATTCCTCAGGTTTGGGGAACGTTAATTAATAAAACCCGCGCCGGTCATTTTTGTTCCAGATCATGAGCAGAAGAATTCCCACGGCTGCTCCACCCACGTGGGCAAAATGTGCCACACCGGAGTTCTGGTTGGAGATACCGCCAAAGAGATCTAGGGCTATCAGGCCCACCATGGCCCATTTGGCCTTGATAGGAACGGGAATGGGAATGATGAACAACTGGGTATTGGGGAAGGTATAGGCGAAAGCGGCAAAAATACCCATCACGGCTCCTGAGGCGCCCAGGGTTTGGGAGTTGATGGCTCGCCATACGTTTTCAGCGGGGCCCCTGCCCTGTTCAAAAGCGTTCATTGCCTGGTTCACGTCTACCCAAAGTGCACCCATTTGCACCAGTCCGGCACCCAGCCCGCAGATAAGGTAGAACAGCAGGAATCTCTTGGAACCCCAAAGATTCTCCAGCGTGCTGCCAAACATCCAGAGGGCAAACATATTGAAGAGCAGATGGAAAATGCTGCTGGGATCGTGCAGAAACATATAGGTCAGGAACTGCCATGGCTTATAGAGTTCAGACTTGATATAGTGCAGTGCAAAAACATTCTCCACACTAAAACTCTCACTGCTCACTGTTTTCTGTGCCAGCCATACCAGTCCATTGATGATGAGCAGGTTCTTGATGACCAGGGGAAGGTTCCCTCCGGTGCCTAGTTGTCTTACGTTCATAATAATTTATTTCAGTCTCAATTGCACCACATTCTCAATATGATTGGTGTGCGGAAACATATCCACCGGCCTTATCCGCGTCACTGCATATTTCTCATCCAGCAGCTGCAGGTCCCGGGCCTGTGTAGCCGGGTTACAGCTCACATAAACCAGTTTTGGCGCCGCAATGTCCAGCAAGGTACGAACCAATTTCTCATGCATACCTGCACGGGGTGGATCCGTGATCACCACATCGGGCCTGCCATGATTCGCAAAAAACGCCTCATTGCAAACATCACTCACATCCCCGTGGAAAAACTGCGCATGCTTTACCCCGTTCATGGCGGCATTGATCCTCGCATCCTCTACCGCCTCACCAATGACCTCCACCCCTATCACTTTCTTTGCTGATTCGCTGCAAAAAATACCGATGCTGCCTGTACCACAATACAGGTCATACAATACTTCATCACCGGTCAGTTCCGCAAATTCCCGCGTCACCTTGTATAACTCAAGTCCCTGGCCGGTGTTGGTCTGGAAGAAAGACTTGGGGCCGATCTTGAAAACATAATGATCCAGTTTCTCTTCAATATATCCCTTCCCAAACCAGGTAACCGGTTCCAGATCATGAATAGCGTCATTCACCTTTGGATTAACGGTATAGATGAGGGTAGTGATCTGCGGGAAAGCCTGCAGCAATTCATCAAAAATCAGCTTGATCGCCACTTTGTCTTCTTCACCCACCACCAGGTTCACCATGAGCTCCCCTGTATTTGCGTATCGGATCACCAGATTCCGCAGGAATCCTTTATGTGCCCTGATATCATAAAAACTGAACCCCTCCCTTAATCCTATCTCCTTTACCTTATCCCTGATCCCATTAGAGGGTTCCTCCTGCAGGTAACACTTTTTTATATCGATGACTTTATCAAACCACTTTGGGATATGGTATCCCAGTGCTGGTTCGTTGGATGGCCCAACTGTGCGAAATTCTTCATCTGTCAGGTATTTCCTGCTTGAAAATGTATACTCCAGTTTATTTCGATAGTGGGTTGTTTTGGCTGCGCCGAGGATGGGCTCCATAGGCGGGAGTTCCACCTTACCGATCCTGCGCAGGTGCTCCGCCACTTCGCGGCTCTTGAAACGCAGCTGCTCTTCGTAGGGAACCATCTGCCATTTACAGCCGCCACAAACACCAAAATGGCTGCAGAAAGGCGTTATCCGGTGCGGTGAGGGCTGGTGCACCCGCAGCAACTGCCCCTCGGCCCAGTCTTTCTTGCTTTTCAGCAGTTTAACGTCTACCACATCCCCTGGCACGGCACCCTGGATGAAAATCACTTTTCCATCCACCCTGGCCAGGGCCTTGCCTTCAGCAGCATAATCACTCACTACCACCTGGTTGAGCACCGTTTGTTTCCTGTTGCGCATCCGACAAAATTAGCCCGCAGGAAACGAAATGGTTTAACAAAATGTGAAATGCTTTTAAATTACTTTTGTACGGATACTTTCCCCCATGAATCGAAAAACCGTAATGTCCCTCACGGCCCTGCTCCTGTGCCTGTTCTCTTACGCACAACAGCAGCCCGGTTATGAAATCAAAGTCACCCTCAAACCATTTACACAAGGATATGTTTTCCTGGCCCACTACTACGGCCAGAAGCAGGCCCTGGTGGATTCCGCTCCCCTGAATGCCAAAAGTGAGGCCGTATTTCGCGGAAAGGAGAAACTCATTGGCGGTATCTACATGATTGCCTTCCCCCGTAAAGACGGATATTTTGAAATGGTGGTGGATAAGGAACAACATTTCTCTGTATCCGCAGATTCCGCTGACCTACTGAAATCCGTAAAGTATGTGGGTTCAAAAGAAAACCTGCTGTTCAAAGAATACCAGGATTTCACTACGGTAGTGGGTGGCGAGATGAATACACTGCAGAAATCCTATGCCAAGGCGCCGTCCAAGTCAGATTCCACGCGCATCCTGGCACAGCTGAAAGACAAAAACGCCCAACTGAAAAACTATCGCCAGCAGTTCATCAAAACCAATCCTGATCACCTGCTGTCACTGGTCTTTAAACTCCTCAATGAACCGGAGATTCCACCATCCTGGAAAGACTCAGCCCTCATCTACCAATATTATAAATCACACTACTGGGATGGCATCAACCTCTCTGATGTGCGCCTCCTACGTACACCAGTCTTCCAGCCTAAATTCAACCGCTATTTTGATGAAGTGCTGCCCCAGCAGGCAGATTCCATCATCCTGGAGGCTGATGAAGCTATGTTCAACGCAAGAGGCAGCAAGGATATGCGCCAGTATGTACTGGCAACGCTCACAGAGAAATATGTGAACCCCAAATACATGGGCCAGGATGCAGTTTTTGTACATCTATTCCAGAAATATTTTATCGCCGGTGAAGCAGACAGCTGGATGACAGAGAAGTACAAGAAATTTGTTTTCGACAGGGGTTACAGCCTGATGGCCAATGTGATCGGTGAAAAGGGTGCCAACCTGAATATGGTAGACAGTGCCGGCAAGAAGACAAACCTCTATGACGTTACCAGCCCCTATACCGTGATCTGTTTCTGGGACCCCACCTGCAGCCATTGCCAGGTGGAAGTGCCTAAGCTGGATTCCTTTTACCATGCCAAATGGAAGGCCCTGGGTGTTAAAATTTATGGCGTAATGACCGATGGTGGCAAAGACAAGTGGCTGGCTTTCATCAAACAGCACAATTTGAAAGACTGGATCCACGTTTATCAGACCAAGGAAATGAAGGACGCTGAAGTTCAATCCAGCCTGCCCGGTTTCCGGCAGTTATACGATGTATACCAGACACCGATGCTTTATCTGCTGGACGCCGACAAAAAAATTCTGGCAAAGAAATTGAACTATGAGCAGCTGAATGATTTTCTGGATCACAAAACGAAGTCAACAGGCACCCATTAATCCATGAGAACCTTACTGGCGATGACCGCAGCCCTGCTGCTGCAGGGATATACACAGGCTCAAACCCTGTTCACCTATGGTAAACATACGGTGAGTTCCGATGAGTTCATCAGGGCTTTCAGGAAAAACACTGAACCCGGCACCATCACAGATGCTTCGGTGCGCAAATACCTTGACCTCTATATTCGTTTCAAACTCAAAGTGCAGGATGCCTATGCCCTTCACCTTGACACCGTGGTCAATAAACAGGAAGATGTGGCCACGTTCCGCAAACAGATCGAAGATCAATATATGTTTGACCCGGCCTTGATGGCCAGATTGGTTGCAGAAGCCAAAGAAAGGGGTAAAAAAGAAATCCGCCTCTCCCATATCTTCATTCCCTTCAAAGCTGAATTTGCACAAAATCCCGGTTCAACACTCATCATCAATTCAGAAGACAAAGAAGTAGCCAGGCAAAAGGCCGAGAAAGCCTATGCACAATTGTTGGCGGGTGAAAATTTTATAAAAGTTGCACGTGTATTCTCTGCAGATTCCTCTGTTCAGATGAATGGCGGGGACCTCGGTTTTATCACCGTATTCACGCTGCCCTACCCATTGGAGAGTGTGGCCTATTCACTACCACTAAACGGCTTTTCAAAGCCCTTTGCTTCAGACAAGGGCTTTCATATACTTCTGAAAACAGCTGAACGTGCAACATCAGGGATGATGCAGGTTCAACAGATCCTGATCTCTTTTGACCGGGAAGCCGGTACACCAGCCAGGCAAAATGCTGCAAGGCTTACTGACTCCCTCTATACACTATTACATGCCGGTGCATCCTTTGATGATCTTGCAAGGGCTTATAGTTATGATATGGTCTCCGCACCCGGAGGTGGGGTCTTGCCTCCGCTGACGGTTGGAAATTATGACCCTGCTTTTGAAGAGAAAGTTTTTGCCCTTACCAAAGATGGGCAAATCAGCACGCCATTTGAAACCGCCCTCGGCTTTCACCTGGTCAGAAGGATGCGGCAAATACCTCCTGACAGTTCCGGATTTGGCACCATGTCCTGGGAACAGGCCATTCTTCAAGACCGCCGGGGAAAGCTTCCCCAGATAGCATTTGAACAAGAGGCCATCCAAACCGTGGGGCTGAAAAGTCTGGTCAAGGACCTTCCTGAATTTTTCCGCTATTCAGACAGCACCATCCAGGGATTTCAAGCATACTCTCCGGTATTCAATCAAAAAACGGTCCTGGTCCAGGTGAATGAAAGCAGCTATAATATGGTGGACTGGATCGGTTTTGCGCAGTCACGCGTGGTTAACCGCACCCAGGAAGGATATCAGCAGTTGTGGGATGATTTTAAACGTGCAGTTGCGGCCGACTATTACCGCAGGAATATGGAGAAATACAACATCGCTTACCGCAACCAGATCAAAGAATTCACAGAAGGTAACTTACTGTTTGAAATCATGGAACGCAAGATCTGGAGTCAGGCATCTATGGATACCACTGCGCTGAAAAAATACTATAGTGCTAACAAATTAAAATACCAATGGGGAAAGAGTGCCGATGTGATCATTTTTTCAGGATCAGATTCCGCTGTTGCTGCAACAACCAGGCTTGAAGTGATGGCCAATCCATCCCGGTGGCGCACATTAGTGGAAATTTCCGGTGGAAGAATTGTTGGGGACAGCGCTCGCATGGACTGGAAACTGGTACAGCCTGAAAACGCTGTCATGATGAATAATACAGCTACGCCTGTAGTAGTGAATGGCCTGGACAAGACTGCTTCATTTAACTATATCGTAAAAACCTATCCCAAGCCCTCGCAGAAAAGTTTTGCCGAAGCAAAGATGCAAGTGATCAATGACTACCAGGTTGTACTGGAAGAACGATGGATCAATGTCCTAAAAAGCCAGTATCCGATAAAGGTGGATGAAAAAGAATTTACCCGCGTACGGAATATTTTGATGCACTAGAACACCTGCTTCACCGTTTCACGGATGATCCTTGGTTTACCGAGGGTATAATAGTGCAGCACAGGAACGCCGGCTTGCTTCAGTTCTTTTGACTGGGCCACCAGCCACTCCACGCCCACTTTTTCAACGTCTGCATCCGTCTTACATTTCATGATCTCCAGGCTGAGTTCTGTGGGAATATCAACATGGAAGGTTCTCGGGATCACTGCCAGTTGCTTTTTGTTAGAAATCGGCTTAAGCCCTGGTATGATTGGAACGTTGATCCCTGCATTCCTGCAAGCGGATACAAAGTCAAAATACTTTTTATTGTCGAAGAACATCTGCGTAACAATATAATCAGCACCGGCTTCCACCTTTGCCTTTACATAGGCCAGGTCTGTCTGCAGGTTTGGGGCTTCAAAATGCTTCTCCGGATAGCCGGCCACGCCAATGCAAAAGTTGGTACGGAATCCCTCGCGGATATCATCTTCCAGATACACACCATGGTTGAGGTCCATCACTTGCTTAAGCAGGTCAATGGCATAGGCGTTACCATTGGTTTCAGGTTCAAAAAAAGTTTCATTCTTGGCAGCATCCCCTCGTAGTACAAGTACATTGTCAACCCCCAGGAAATGAAGATCTATGAGGGCGTCTTCTGTCTCCCTTTTATTGAAGCCCCCGCAGATAAGGTGGGGAACGGTGTCTATTCTGTAATGGTTCATGAGGGCCGCGCAAATGCCCACAGTGCCAGGGCGTTTCCGCACTTCCACTTTTTCAAAATTCCCATCGGCCTTCTTCTTGAAAACCTGTTCACTACGGTGGTAGGTTACATTGATGAAGGATGGTTTAAATTCCATCAAGGGATCCAGGTGGTCATAAATGGATTGAATGCTTTTACCTTTTAAGGGGGGTAAAATTTCAAATGAGATCAGGGTACCCTTTGCCTGTTGAATGTGCTCAATTACTTTCATGTTGATGGAATTCCTAATAAACCGGGTGCAAAGTAACTTAGAATTACCTTTAGCAGCAAATCTGTTAAAGCATTGACGGGAATGGGTATTGCGGGGATAGTTCTGTATTTTTGATTCAACTTATGAGTCTGATCATTCATACACAGGACCTTGTGAAGGTATACCGCAACAGAACGGTGGTGAATAAGGTATCCGTAAATGTTAAACAGGGAGAGATTGTTGGTCTCCTTGGCCCTAACGGCGCGGGGAAAACCACCACTTTTTACATGGTGGTAGGCCTGATCAAGCCTGATGAGGGTGAGGTTTTCCTGAATGATGAGAAGATCACGGGCCAGCCCATGTACAAGCGCGCCCAGATGGGCATTGGCTATCTGCCCCAGGAAGCGTCTGTATTCCGGAAACTCACGGTGGAGGATAATATTATGGCGGTCCTGGAAATGACGAACCTGTCTAAAAAGGAAAGGAAAGACAAGGTGGAGGAGCTGCTGACGGAGTTCAGGCTTACCCATGTAAGGAAGAACAATGGTGACTCCCTCAGCGGGGGCGAACGCCGCCGTACGGAAATTGCGAGAGCCCTGGCGGTAAATCCGAGCTTTATACTTCTTGACGAGCCTTTTGCCGGCGTGGACCCCATTGCCGTGGAGGATATCCAGACGGTGGTGGCCCGGCTCAAGTACAAGAATATAGGGATACTCATTACGGACCACAATGTAAATGAAACCCTCTCTATCTGTGACCGTGCCTATCTCCTGATTGAGGGGAAGATATTCAAACACGGTACAGCCGAAGAACTGGCAGAAGACGAGCAGGTCCGCCGGCTCTACCTCGGCCGCAATTTTGAGCTCAAGCGGAAAGACTACCTGCACGAAGAAGCAAAGAATAATGCGGTAATTTGATAGTGCGGTAATGCGGTAATTCAGTACAGAACTGCTCCCTGCGAACTGAATTTTTAGTATTTTTCCCCCGGATGAAACTCCTCTCCCCCGCCATATCAAGACTGGCGCGCATGCGAATGTGGCGCATCGAAGGCTGGAAACAGAATCCGGCTGCTGCACAGCGGGAAGTGCTGCAGGACCTGGTGACCTCGGCACAATACACAGAATTTGGCCGTAAATACCAGTTCTCATCATTGTACAACCTCCGCGCTTTCAAAAAAGCCGTTCCCATTCATGAGTATGATGATCTGAAGCCCTATATCCTGCGTTTGATGGACGGGGAGCAAAACCTGTTGTGGAATACACCCATCAATTGGTTTGCAAAGAGCAGCGGAACCACCTCGGATAAATCAAAATTTATTCCTGTTAGCAACGAAAGTCTGGAAGACTGCCATTACAAGGCGGCCAAGGATGTGCTCACGATGTATTACAACTTCAATCCGTTTTCAGACTTACTGACGGGTAAAGGCCTTGTCATTGGTGGCAGCCATACGGTGAGCAGCCTTAGTGACGAAACCCATTATGGCGACCTGAGTGCGGTGCTGCTGCAGAACACACCCTTCTGGGGATCCTGGATCCGCACCCCTGAGCTGAGCATCGCCCTGATGGATGAATGGGAAAGCAAGATCGAAAAACTCGCACAACATACCATCCATGAAAATGTGACGTCCATTTCAGGTGTTCCTACCTGGACACTGGTGCTGCTCCGCAGGATACTGGAGATCACCGGCAAGTCCACCATTTCAGAAGTATGGCCAGATCTTGAACTCTATCTCCATGGCGGCGTTTCGTTTGTGCCTTATCGTGAGCATTTTGAAAAATTGATAGGCAAGAAGGTCAACTTCCTGGAAATGTATAATGCCAGCGAAGGATTTTTTGCTGCGCAGGACAGTCCTGGCTCAGATGGCATGCTGCTGTTCACAGACCACGGCATCTTCATGGAATTCATGCCCATGGAAGAATATGGCAAACCGGATCCGCAAACCATTGGCCTCCAGGATGTGGAACTGGGGAAAAACTATGCCCTTATCATCAGTACCAACGGCGGGCTCTGGCGCTATTGTGTAGGAGATACCATACAGTTCACTTCGCTGGAACCCTTCCGTATCCGTGTAAGTGGAAGGATCAGGCATTTCATCAACGCATTTGGCGAAGAACTGATGGTAGAGAATACTGACAAAGCCATTGCCATTGCCAGCGAGCAAACCGGCGCCATCGTAAATGATTACACGGCAGCACCCATTTACTTTGGTGATCATTCCAACGGTGGACATGAGTGGCTGATTGAATTCGAAAAAAAACCGGAAAGGCTTGAACATTTTGTCTTTGAGCTGGACCAGGCACTGAAAAGCCTGAACAGTGACTATGAAGCAAAGAGACACAAAGACATCGCATTAAGAATGCCCATCATCCACGCACTACAACCAGGGGATTTTGCAACCTGGCTCAAACGCAAAGGCAAGCTGGGCGGCCAACATAAAATTCCCCGTTTGTGCAATGAGAGGACTTATGTCAATGAAATTCTGCAAACAATCGGGCTATGAGTTTTGCCAATCTGCTCAAGAGGTATAAACCATTCCACTGGTTATACAACCTGATTCATCTTTCCAAACTCACGCACAATAGATCCGCATATACCAACTATGGCATTCAAAAAAAACTATTTGGATCCATATCAAGCAAAGACTTCCCAGACAAAACTTCTCATGCCTGGCTGGATGTAGGCAATTCTTCCTTACTGGTTCCTGGCGCTGCCGGTTATGCAGAATTCCCCACGGGCATTCAGGAGCAATTAAAGAATTGGTCGTCCCGTGGATATCTTATCTGGGAGAAATGTATAGACGCCATGGTAGTAGACAGGATCAACAGTGACGTGGACATGCTGATAGAGCAAGAGGATCTCCGGTTCACGCATGATAACAAACTGCCCTTCCTTTTGAAAAAACTACCTTCTGTGAGGGACCTGGCAAATCATCCAGACATTCTACGGTTATTGTCATTCATCCTGGGAAAAGAAGTAGTGCCTTTTCAGTCGCTTAATTTCATCAAGGGGAGCGGTCAACGCACACACTCGGATTCCATTCATATGACCACTTATCCATTGGGCTACCTTATTGCCATCTGGATTGCACTGGAGGATATTCAGCCAGATGCCGGACCCTTGTTTTATTATCCTGGTTCCCACCGGCTCCCCTATTTGCTGAATGACGATTTTGGGAATATTTCAACTGCCTGGAAATTGGGCAATAAGAATTACCAGGACTATGAAGATGTTATTGAAGGGCTTGTGGAGCAGGAAAAGATGGAGAAGCAGTTTTTTCTTCCCAAAAAAGGAGACATGTTGGTATGGCATGCCAATCTTCTGCATGGCGGAGATCCCATCCGGGATCCCCAATTAACCAGAAAGAGTATCGTTATTCATTACTATGCCAAAGATGTGATCAAATACCATGAGATCACTGAAAGGCCCGCAATTTTATAAACCGTATTCCTGATGGGCCATTATCCTTATTTTTGCCGCAAACCCAACACATGAAATTATTAGCTGGAAAAACAGCCATTGTTACCGGAGCAGCCAGGGGCATAGGTGAAGCCATCGCCCTGAAATTTGCAGAGCATGGTGCTAATGTTGCTTTCACGTATGTGAGTGACAGCAGTGCAGAGAAAGCGAAGGTACTCCAGGACAAAATGGAGACCCTGGGCGTGAAGGCTAAGGCTTACCAGAGCAACGCCGGAGACTTTGCCCAATGTGAACAGTTGGTAAATGATGTTATTGCCTATTTCGGAACCATTGATATCTGCGTTAACAATGCGGGCATCTCCAAAGACAACCTGTTGCTTCGCGTAACGCCGGAACAATGGGACGAGGTGATGGACATCAATCTGAAAAGCGTTTTCAACATGACTAAACTGGTCATGAGGCCCATGATGAAGGCCAAAAAAGGGTCCATCATCAATATGAGCTCCATCATTGGCATAAGGGGTAATGGCGGGCAAACCAGTTATGCTGCCAGTAAGGCCGGCATCATCGGATTTACCAAATCCGTAGCCCATGAGTTAGGTAGCCGTAATATAAGATGTAATGCCATTGCACCGGGCTTCATTGAAACGGATATGACCCACTACCTCAAGGATGGGGAAGCATCCAAAGCTTTTATAGAAAAAATCCCTTTGGGCAGATTTGGCGGCGCATCTGAAGTAGCCGATGCAACGCTATTTCTTGCTTCAGATATGAGCTCTTATATCACTGGTCAGGTGATCAGCACCTGCGGTGGCTTAAATATTTAACTGCAAATAGTTCATAGCTACCTGCTATTAACTAAATTTAGGGCATGAGAGGAAAACAATGCATAGCCATCATGCTGATACTGATTTTCAGTATTCCTCTCCTGCCCATTGCTCCCGTGGGGGATCTGCTCAGTTCTAATCAATTACAGGAAGAGATCATACACCCAACGGTGGCCAAAGAGGTAGAATATGCTGAACATACCCTGCTGTATCCCTTGTTGGATTTCGCAGAACCTGATGCACAGGCGCTGCGCATTTGCCTAATTGAGCAACTGACGTCCAGGCATGCTGATGACATCAATACGCCCCCGCCAAACATGTAAGACGGTTCAAAGACAGTCTTTTAACGAATTAAAACGCTTACATGAAAAAAAATGTACAGTCGATAGGCTATGATCTCTCGGCTTCTGTTGTAGTGCTTCTTGTGGCCCTTCCCCTTTGCCTGGGTATAGCCCTGGCCTCTAAAGCGCCTTTGTTTGCCGGCATTATCGCCGGTGTGGTAGGCGGCATTGTGATCGGTATTCTCAGTGGCTCACAGCTGAGTGTGAGCGGACCTGCAGCAGGTCTTACGGTGATTGTTGCCGGTGCCATCGCCACCCTGCCCAGTTTTGAAGCATTCTTGCTCGCCGTAGTACTCGGGGGCGTGATCCAGATGGTGCTGGGCTTTTTGAAAGCAGGCATCATTGGTGATTATGTCCCTAATGCAGTGATCAAGGGTATGCTGGCCGCCATCGGCCTTATCCTCATCCTGAAGCAATTTCCACACCTGGTAGGGTATGACCGGTCCAGTTTTGAAGGTGATGAAAGTTTCATCAGTGACGGAGAAAATACGTTCAGCGGCGTGTTCCACTCCCTTCAATATTTTGCACCAGGGGCCATCCTGGTGGGCGGCGTCTCCATGCTGATATTGATCTTGTGGGAGTCTAAGCCCCTGAAAAAAATCAGCTGGCTGAAGTTTGTTCCCGGTCCCTTGATTGTGGTCATTGTTGGCACGCTGCTTAATGAGTACCTGAAGATCAGCAAACCAGATATAGCATTAAGACCGGAGCACCTTGTGGAACTTCCGGTGGCGGGCAGTGCCCGGGAATTCATTGGATTCCTCCATGCGCCTGACCTTAGTTTCCTGAACAGTATCATCGTTTGGAAAACGGCATTTACGCTCGCCATTGTGGCTAGTCTTGAAACCCTGCTTGGAATAGAAGCCGTGGATAAACTGGATCCTTATAAAAGGGTTACACCTACCAACAGGGAACTAAAGGCCCAGGGCGCAGGAAATATTGTATCCGGATTACTGGGCGGGCTCCCCCTCACTTCAGTGATTGTGCGGAGTTCTGCTAATGTGAATTCTGGAGCCCGTACAAAATTATCCGCCATTTTCCACGGTGTATTGATGCTGTTATGTGTGATGCTGATTCCGGATCTGCTGAACCGCATTCCCCTGGCCTCCCTTGCGGCTATCCTGATCTTTACAGGATATAAACTCGTGAAGATCCCGTTGATCCGTGAATTCTACAACAAAGGCTGGGACCAGTTCATTCCCTTTGCCGTAACCATCATTGCCATCCTGCTTACAGACCTGCTGGTGGGCATTATTGTAGGTATATTAGTGGGCCTCTTTTTCATGGTACGCAGCAATTTCCGCTCGTCCGTTCTGGTGGTGAATGACGCCAATAATTATCTGTTCCGTTTACGCAAAGACGTATCTTTCCTGAACAAACCCATCATCAAGCGCAAACTGGAGAAGGTGCCGGAGAATGCCTATGTGATCATTGATGCTTCCAGGGCAGATTTTATAGACAAAGACATCATTGAAACCATCAATGAATTTCTCGCCCATGCCTACCTGAAAAACATCAGGGTGGAAGTGAAGAAGAATCTTTACAGCCCGATACATGGATTAATTAATTCGCCAGAGGATTCTCACCAATTGGCCTAAACAAAACTTATGATGAAAGCGTACGAAAGACTGCTATTAGAAAATAAAGCGTGGGCTGCGGAGAAAGTGCACGATGATCCTGAATTTTTCAGCCGGCTTGCGCACCTGCAGACGCCTGAGTTTCTATGGATAGGCTGCTCAGATTCGCGGGTGCCCGCCAATGAAATCACCGGCACACAACCCGGTGAGATCTTTGTTCACCGGAACATTGCCAACATGGTGGTACATACAGACCTCAACATGTTGTCTGTGTTACAATATGCCGTGGAAGTGCTCAAGGTAAAACACGTCATCGTCTGCGGTCACTATGGATGTGGAGGTGTAAAAGCTGCGATGGGCAATCACTCCTTTGGCATCATCAATAAATGGCTGAGGAATATTAAAGATGTGTATCGATTCCACCGTGAAGAAATAGACACATTGCCTGATGAGGATCACAAGACCAATAAACTGGTAGAGCTGAATGTAAAGGAACAGGTGCTCAACCTGGCAAAGACGTCAATTATCCAACAGAGTTGGAAGGACAATCATTATCCCCATCTGCACGGATGGGTGTATGGCCTGGATGATGGCTTGATCAAGCCGGTATTTGAGATGCCGGCGGGAACACATATAGATCCTTTGTATGAGTTTGATAACCTGTAGCTTAGTTCGCAGTTCGCAGGGCGCAGTTGGCAGCGCTGCGAACTGCGCCCTGCGAACTGCGAACTAATCATCAGTTTTTCTTTCTCTGGCTTAAAAAGGTTCTTGTAAATTCACTCAACACCAGCCTGCCACTGGTCTCCGCCCGCTCCTGCAGCAATTGGTCCCAGTCTGCAGTGCCTTCCCAAAAAATTTCTTTCAGCGCCATCATGGCCTCTGGATTGGAGGCCAGGAGTGTTGCCACCAGTTTGTCAACCGCTTCATCCAGAGCAGTAACGGTGGGAAAAATTTCTGCAAATAGATTGTTGTCCCTGGCCCATTGGGCGGAGCGGAAGCTGGCCGCGTCAATGGTAAGTTGTGAAAATGCGGCCCGGCCCAGCTTACGCTCCACGGCAGGCCCCACCACAAAGGGGCCAAGGCCCACGGCAAGCTCACTTAGTTTTACTTCTGCTGTATCTGTAGCCAATGTATAATCAGCTGCAGCTGCAATTCCCACGCCACCGCCCACACATTTTCCCTGCACCCTGCATACAACCAGTTTCCCCGCTTTTCGGATGGCATTGATGACATGGGCAAAGCCCATGAAAAATTTCCTGCCTTCTTCTGCATTGGAGATGGCCAGCAATTCATCAAAATTTGCCCCCGCACAAAATGCTTTCTCCCCTTCACTTTTAAGCAGGATGAGATGCACGTTACTGTTGCGGCCTGCATCTTCAATAGCTGCGGAAAGTTTGGCAAGCTGTGAAGAAGGCATGGAGTTACTCTTGGGATGATAGAAGATCACCGTTGCGAGGCCGTCCTGTACATCGGTCCTTACATAGCCTTCCGTATTCATTGCTGATCCAGTTTTTTAACCATGGTAAGAATGGTGGCAATGGCAACATGTTCACCCGTTTCATCCCGCACTTCCACCAGCCATTTTACAATGCCCTTGCCTATTTCTTCCGGTGTTTTCTTTTCCTGTGGAATTTTCTCTTTGCAGGTAAGCTGCACCTGTATGGTGCTGCCGGCGTATACCGGTTTCATAAACCGGCATTCCTCCAGGCCATAATTCAGCAGCACCGGCCCTTTCTTAGCATCCACAAACAATCCCGCTGCTGCAGACAAAATAAAATAACCATGGGCCACGGGTTTCTCAAACAAGGTCCCTTCCAGGGAAGTATGATCCGTATGCGCGTAAAAATGATCCCAGCTAACATTCGCAAAATTGACGATGTCTGCCTCGGTAACCGTACGCTTATGCGTAAAAAGAGTATCGCCGATCTTCAGTTCTTCAAAATGTTTTCTGAACGGATGTTTTTCATCTTCCACGCCATCTGCATATTGCTGGTAAACACCCGTGATGGCCGTCATAGTGGTGGGCGAAGCCTGCACTGCCACCCGCTGCATATAATGTTTTACACCCCTGATGCCACCCATCTCTTCCCCGCCACCGGCACGGCCCGGACCACCATGCACCAGTAAAGGCAAGGGAGAACCATGTCCCGTTGATTCTTTGGCATTGTGACGGTTTAGAACCAGGATCCTGCCGTGATGGGTAGCTGCACCCAATACATAATCCCTTGCAAGTTTATCATTGGCGGTAACGATGGAACTGCAAAGGGAACCTTTGCCCATCCTGCTCAATGCAATTGCTTCATCGAGGTCACAGTAAGGCATAACCGTAGCAACGGGGCCAAAGGCTTCCACATCGTGTACTGCCGTGGCGTGCAAAGGATCCTGGTTAGCAAGAAGCATAGGCGCAAGGAATGCCCCTTTTGCCGCATCGGCACCCAGCACTTCCACATGATCCAGTGACCCATATATCAGTTGCGAAGAAGCCAGTAGTTTATCCACCTGTTGGCGTACCTCATCCCGTTGTCCCTGCGAAGCCAGGGAGCCCATCCGCACTTTATCCTGCCGCGGATCACCAATGACGGTTGCAGCGAGAGATGCTGCAACATCCTTCCACACTTGTTCCATTCTGGAAGCTGGTACAAACACACGACGCACAGCCGTGCATTTCTGCCCCGCTTTCACTGTCATCTCTTTGCGTAATTCCTTTACAAAAAGTTCCCACTCCGGCATACCAGGTTCTACATCGTTACCCAATACCATGGCGTTCAGGGAATCTGCTTCCATCGTAAAAGGAACGTTTTCACTGAGCACTGCAGGATGGGATTTCAATGTTTTACCCGTGGAAGCGGAGCCCGTGAACGTAACCACATCCTGGGACATTACATGATCCAGCAGATCTCCGGCACTGCCGCAGATCAACTGCAACGCACCCTCAGGGAGAATCCCGGATGCGATGATCTCCCGCACCACGGCTTCAGTGAGATAGGAAGTTAGTGTGGCGGGCTTCACCAGGGCGGGCATACCCGCCAGCCAGTTCACCGCACATTTCTCCAGCATTCCCCAAACAGGGAAATTAAAAGCGTTGATATGGATGGCCACTCCTTCCTTTGGAACGAGGATATGCTGGGCCATGAAACTATTCCCTTTACTCAGGTTATGGGGTTCGCCATCCAGCGCATAGGGATGATCTGGAAATTTCCTTCTGAGAGAGGCATATGCGAATAGGTTGCCAAAGCCCCCTTCTATATCAATCCAGCTGTCTGCACGCGTGGCGCCTGTCTGGTAGCTGATTTCGTAAAATTTCTCTTTTCGCTCAGTCAGGTAAAGCGCCAATGCCCTCAACATCCTTCCACGTTCGTGAAAACTCATTTTCCGCAAGGCAGGGTTCCCTGTATTGCGGGCGTATTGCAGGATGTCTTTAAAGGGGAGCCCTTGGGTAGATGCAGACGCTACAGGGTCTCCTGTTACAGCATTCATCAGGAGCTGGCCTTCTCCCTCGCCCAATTGCCAACTTCCCAGGATGTAGTTTCCCAGTTTATCCATAGATTAAATTAGTTCGCAGTTCGCAGTTCGCGCAGTTCGCAGGTTGCGCAGGTCACAGCCTTTATGCGAACTAGCTAAGCTTTCTGTCGTCAATTTCCTTGCACAGCCTGCCAAAGATTTCGTCAATGCTGCCAACGCCGGGGATATTTACCACCTTGTCCTGGCGGGCATAGTGTGCAGCCACCGGCAGGGTATCGCGTTTGTATATTTCCAGCCTGTTCCGCTGCACCTGCTCATCTGCATCATCTGCCCTGCCGGAGGTCTTGGCGCGGTTCAGCATCCTGGCCACCAATTCTTCATCCGGCACCTGCAACGCCAGCACCACCCCTATCTCCGTATCCTTGAGCTTCAGTAGTTTATCAAGGGCCTCCGCCTGGGCTGTGGTCCGCGGAAAACCGTCAAACAGGAATCCCGGCACATCCGGATGGGCGTCCAGGGCAGAACTGATCATTCCAATCACCACCACATCTGGTACCAGCTGGCCTTTGTCCATCAACGCCTTGGCTTCTAAACCCAATGCCGTCTTATTGGTAATCTCTGCACGGAGAATATCTCCGGTAGACAAATGCTTGAAACCATACTGCCTGATGAGATTCTCAGATTGGGTACCCTTGCCACTGCCGGGAGGGCCAAAAAGGATTAAATTGAACATGTTGCGTTGTCAGGTTTGCGTTATTTCAAATATAGGCCGAAAATTTTAATAACATTCCTATAACCATCCGCCGGAACTTTATCATCGTAGATTTGTTAAACAGTGAGCGTATGAAACAGATTTTTTCCCTTTTCCTCCTTACGGCCCTGTTCAGTAACTGCGGTTACTCACAGGCAGATCAGCATAAAAAAACAACTATGGAACAAAAAGACAGTACCAAACCTAAAGTATACTCCACCACAGACACTGGCAAGGTGGAATTGAAAGAAGACGACTGGAAGAAACTGCTTTCGCCAGAGCAATATTATATTGCCCGCCAGAAAGGCACGGAGCGCCCCTGGTCCAGTAAGTTTGAAAAATTTGACGAAGTGGGTCTGTACCGATGCGCTGCCTGCGGCAATGCACTGTTCAGGAGCAATACTAAATTTGACAGTGGCTGCGGATGGCCCAGTTTTTACGAGCCGGTTTCCAAGACCAGCATCATTTACACGCCGGATAACAGCCACGGCATGACCAGGACGGAAGTACAGTGTGGCCGTTGTAAAGCACATCTGGGACATGTATTTGACGATGGCCCTCCGCCCACCGGACTGCGGTATTGTATCAATGGTGTGATCCTGGAATTTGAAAAGAAGAAATAGCTATTGGCCAGTTGCCCAATTGTACAATTGCCCAATGGCCCAATTGCCTAACGGCTCAACTAACAAAAAAGGCTGCTCCATACGAAGCAGCCTTTTTCTATGTACTAATCAAAATTACTTTGTTGCGGGAGCAGCAGCCTTATCCAACTCAAGGTTCAGCGTAATAACTACATCTTTACCTACTACCAGTCCGCCCGTTTCTGTTGCACGATCCCATTTCAGGTTGTATGCGAAACGATCAATGGTGGTGGTAGCCTTAAATCCAGCTTTGGCACCACGTGATGTGTTCAACACGCCACCGTGGGTAACCTGGAATACCACAGGCTTGGTTACATCCCTGATGGTAAGGTTTCCTGCCAGCTCATACTTGTTATTGCCCAGGGGTTTGAAAGAAGTGCTTTCAAATTTCATCTGGGGGAATTTTTCTGCATTGAAAAAGTCATCACTCTTCAGGTGACCATCCCTGCGTTCGTTGTCTGTATTGATTGATGCAACATCTACCGTGAACCCGATCTTGGCATCAGAGAAATCCGTTTTTGTACTTTCAACATAACCGTCAAAAGTTTTGAAAGCACCTTCAACTTCAGATACCACCATGTGGGTAACAGTAAACTTTACGTTGGAGTGCCCTTTGTCTACGGTCCATTTTGTGGCCTGCGCAAATCCTGCAGATACCAATACGAGCAACATTGCGGCGAGTGTAGTCAGTTTTTTCATGTTCGTGTGTTGTTATTAAAAAATCAATGTTTAAACACTAAAATAGGAGATTTCCCTGTTATGAATCGTTAAAATTTGCCGGCCGGATGCCTGAAGGCAGGATTACCGTGACCATTAGATGCCCATTCTCACCAAAACCTTCTTCCCCGCAAAAAAAGCACCAAACCGCTGTCTTGTATGGTCATTTTGGATAAATTTCAGGTTCCAAACCTCCAGAATTAATGAGAAAATTACTGCTATCGATGGTTTTCATGGGTATCCTTGCCGCTACAGCACAGACCCAGAAAAAATTTGACCTGTCACAATTCAAACAATGGAAACCCCGCGCCATTGGCCCGGCGGGCATGAGTGGCCGTATTACTGCTATTGACGCACTGGCATCGGACCCCAATGTCATTGTCCTGGGTGCAGCTTCGGGTGGCGTGTGGAAAACCCTGAACGGGGGCGGTGCATGGACGCCTTTGTTTGATGAGCAACCTACCCTGAACATAGGATCCATTGCCATCCAGCAAAATAATCCCCAGGTGATATGGGTGGGTACGGGCGAGGGCAACCCCCGAAACTCCATCAACCTGGGTGAAGGCATTTTCAAAACCATAGACGGCGGCCGTACCTGGCGCCGGATGGGACTTGAAAAAACGCGCAACCTCCATCGTCTCCTCATAGATCCCGCCAATCCCGATGTGGTGTATGCCGGTGCCATCGGCAACCCCTATGCTGAACATCCGGAAAGGGGTGTATACAAAACCCGGGACGGGGGTGAAACCTGGGAGCGTATCCTTTATACCAATGATTCTTCTGGTGTGGCAGACATGGTGATGGACCCTTCCAACCCGCAAAAGCTGATAGTGGCCATGTGGCAGCACAGGCGTACGCCCTGGAGCCTCACCAGCGGTGGCCGCGGCAGCGGACTTTACCTTACCGTTGACGGCGGTAAAAACTGGAAGAAGCTGGATAAAAGCAACGGTTTACCGGAGGGCGACTTCGGCCGTATAGGTATTACGATGTCCCGCAATGATCCCAACAGGATCTATGCCCTGGTGGAAGCAAAGAAGAACGGGCTTTACCGCTCAGATGATGGAGGCTATAACTGGAAGCTCGTGAATGCTGAACCTTCCATCGTTTCCAACAGACCTTTTTATTTCCAGGACATTGCCGTGGATCCGGAAAATGAAAACCGGTTGTGGCTGATCAACCAGATCGTCTCCAGGAGTGAAGATGCCGGTAAAACTTTTGAAACCATCATCCCTTATAATGGCATCCATCCAGATCACCACGCCTTCTGGATTCATCCCACCAACGGTAAATTTATCATCGATGGAAACGATGGCGGAATTGGCATCACCCGGGACGGTGGTAAAACCTGGCTCTTTGATGAGAAGCTGCCAGTAGGCCAGTTCTATCATATCAATGTAGACAACGAAACACCTTATCATGTCATGGGTGGAATGCAGGACAATGGCTCCTGGCGCGGACCTGCCTACACCTGGATGTCTGGCGGAATAAAAAATTACTACTGGGACAATCTCTGGGGAGGTGACGGATTTGACGTGATGCCTGACCCTGATGATGCTAATTGGGTGTACGCCATGAGCCAGGGTGGAAACCTGGGCCGTTATAATACCCAAACCGGTGAACAATGGACTATAGAACCGCCGTCAGCAGATCCTTCCAAATTCCTGCGCTTCAACTGGAACGCCGCATTGGCGCAGGATCCTTTTGACCACGGCACTATTTATTACGGCAGCCAATACCTGCATAGGAGTACCAACAAAGGCGTGAGCTGGGAAACCATCTCTCCGGATCTCTCAACCAGCGACAGTGCCAAAATTGACCAGCAGAACAACGGTGGCCTCTCTATTGACATCACTGGTGCTGAAAACCATTGTACCATCCTCACCATTGCACCCTCCTGGAAAGAAAGGGGTGTGATTTGGGTTGGGACCGATGACGGTAATGTGCAGCTCACACGTGACGGAGGAAAAACATGGACCAATTTCAGGGGTAAGATTGCGGGACTTCCCCTGGGTGCATGGGTTCCGCAGATCCAGACGTCAAGGCATAACGCTGCTGAAGCCTGGGTAGTAGCCAATGATTACCGCCGCGGTGATTTTTCCCCGTATATTTTTTATACCGGAGATTATGGTAAAACATGGACACGGATAGTGGACGATAAGAAGGTGAAAGGCTATGCACTCTGTGTGCTGCAGGATCCTGCAGAACCTAATCTGCTTTTTGCAGGCACCGAACACGGGGTATGGGTGAGCTTTGATAAAGGGGCGAGTTTCCAACAGTGGAAAAACGGATTCCCTTCTGTTTCCACATTTGATATGGTTATCCAGGAGCGCGAGGCAGACCTGGTGATTGCTACGTTTGGTCGCGCAATATGGGTGCTGGACAATATCAGGCCCCTGCGTGCTATCGCAAAAAATAAAGGCATGGTTCCCGGTGACCAGCGAATTATCGCTTATGCATCACCGGAAGTGATCCAGGCAGAATATAAAAATGCGCCGGGTTACGAGTGGAGCACATGGGGAATCTGGGATGCGGATAACAGGCCTGGTGGTGCTCCGCTTACCTATCATGTGAACTATCTCAGCGGAGATACCGGAAAAGCCAAAGCAAAACTGGATACAGTTACAGTAAGGATTTATTCAGACAAGAATGAACAAATCAGGATGCTCCGTTTTAAGGCAGACAGTGGACTGAACAGGAAATACTGGGGAATGGAACAAAAGGGATATCGCTTTCCAGGCTCTGCCAAACCCAAACCCAATGATCCTGAACCCAGGGGCAGGCAGGTGCTGCCCGGAACATACAAAGTGGTGTACCAGTTAGGTGATGCTAAAGACTCCTCCATGATCACCATTAAAGATGATCCTAGAATGGGTAACCGCAACAGCATTAAACTGGCGCAGGCACAAATGGCGGAAAGATTGCAGAAAAGTGCAGACAGGCTAACAGAAGGTCTGGACAGGCTTACAGAAGCCGATGATTTGCTGAAAAAAATGGAAGCGCAGCTGAAAGATGTGGAAGGCAAGCCCGCAGACTCACTGCGTAAATCCACCAAAGCCATGCAGGATTCCGTGAAAGCCATCCGTGAAAGCATCAGTGGAAAACGATCAGAGCGCCAGGGCTACGGACAGGTACCACAAATGACGGTGATGACTTCCTATTTTAATGCACGCGGTGCCATTGATGCTAAGAATGTGGCTCCCGGCGCACAGGAGGAAGCAGCGGTAAAATATTCTGAATCCAGGATCTCTGCATCCGTTGACCGTATCAACCGCTTTTTTGATGGCCCCTGGAAACAATACAGGGCGCAGGCGGAAAATACGAAGGTGGATTTGTTTAAGGAATACAGCCCTATCAGATAAAGCGAGAAGATAAAGGGAGAAGTGCGAAGCTTCGCACGTCTCCCTTCATCTTTATACTTAAATTTGCGGTATGAACCAAACATCTGCCGCAACACCAGTGCTGTCTGAACTAGCAGAGACCCTGATAGGATCTGTGATCGTGAAAATGAACAGTGACATCAGGGACCTGATGTCAAAGGGTGAAAAAATTTACAACCTCACCATCGGGGATTTTGATCCTTCCATCTTTCCCATTCCCAAAGACCTTGAAGAAGAAATTGTATATGCATACCGCAAGCACCTCACCAACTATCCTTTGGGAGAAGGTGAACTGGACTTGCGTAAGGCGGTTGCACAATTCATCGCAGATAGACAAGGCATCAGTTATAAACCTGATGAGATCCTGATCACCTCCGGCGGAAGGCCTGTTATTTACACCGTTTTTCGTGCGATAGTTGATAAAGGTGATAAGGTGATCTATCCTGTACCGTCCTGGAACAACAACCACTACGTTCACTTCACCCAGGGGGATCATTGTCCAATTGAAACAACGGCCGAAACCAATTTCATGCCCACCGCAGACATGATAGCGCCGTATATAAAAGGAGCCACCCTGCTTTGCCTCAATTCCCCCCTCAACCCTACCGGTACCACTTTTTCAGAAGAGCAACTGCGGGGCATTTGTGAGCTGGTGATCAGAGAGAATGAAAGCAGAACTGAGGGAAAGAAGCTCTATATCATGTATGACCAGATCTACTGGCTTCTAACATACGGGGACACCAGGCATGTTGATCCGGTGAGCCTCTACCCGCAACTCAAAGAATACACGATCTACGTGGATGGTATCAGTAAATGCTTTGCCGCTACCGGCGTGCGCGTGGGCTGGGCACTAGGTCCCGCAGTGGTGATCAGTAAAATGAAGGCTATACTGAGTCATATCGGCGCGTGGGCTCCCATGCCTGAGCAAAAGGCCACAGCAAAATTCCTGGGCCAGAAAGGTGCCATTGACCAATACATGAAAAATTTTAAGGCGGAGATCCTGGAGCGTTGCCAGAAAATCTATGAAGGTTTTATGTTGTTGAAAAAACAAGGCTTTGCCGTTGACGCTATCACCCCGCAGGCAGCCATCTACCTGAGCATCCAGCTAAACCTTAAAGGGAAAAAAAGACCAGACGGTCAGGTGCTTGCACAGCAACAGGATGTAACTGCATATATTCTTAAAGAAGCGAAACTGGCTGTAGTGCCTTTCCAGGTTTTTGGCGCAACAGATTCAGCTTGGTATAGGCTGAGCGTGGGTAACTGTAAAAAGGAAGAGATCAATGAGATGATGGGAAAACTGAAAGCTGCCCTGGAGCAACTGCATTAAGCCTGTTATTCAACACCAATTCAGTTCTATAAAAAAACCCTCTGACTCCAGAGGGTTTTTCAATGCATTGTACAGCAGCTAGTTGAGATTGCAAAGGAAGGTAAACGGCTTCAATTCCTTTTGCCTGATGGATTGCATGATCAGTTGCTTGTCACTGGAAATCTTGTAACGATTCATGTCCAGCAACTCATGCGATAAGCAAAAGTTATCTGTTGCCTCCAATTGGAACAGCATGGCGTTCAGCTTTTCAACCTCACGCTCAATGGCATGTTCGCTCATTGTTTCGTCCTTAAGCAGTACCAGCAGATCTCTGTTGGGACTTTTCATACATTTTTGGATTTAAGAGCTTGCTAATAACCAACCATTCCTTTCTTGCTTGGGCATCCGCAATTGGACTTTTTGGATGCGCTGCAAGAGGCTACAGTGACCACGAGAATTAATAACAATAAAATGATATTTCTGTTTAAACCCTTCATAATCACCGTTATCTAAAATAAACTAATTTGACAATAATTTATTGTTGAACCATTGAATTTTCCGTTAAACGGAAGTATATAACATCACACTACACATTAAACAAAATCCTACTATATTACTAGGCATTCTGGATTGGGGCCTGGGTCATGCTACCCGGATGATACCCCTCATTAACTATTTGCTTCAATTCCAGTGCCAACTTTTCATTGCAACGGGTGAACAGCAAAGAAAACTACTGGAACAGGAATTTCCCCACCTTCAATACCTGACGCCGCCGGAATATGATGTAAAATACAACAGCGCAGGCGGCCACTTGGTTTTTGGCCTGTTTAGACAAACACCCCGACTTATTAGGGTAATTCATCATGAAAGAAAATGGGTGGCAGATATTGTCAGAAAATATAAGATAGACGCTATTATTAGTGATAACAGATACGGTTTTTACCACAAGGACATCTATTCCGTATTTATTACGCACCAAATACGTCCAAAATCCGGCATTTCTGCATGGATAGATAATATATTGAAAAATATTCATGTAAGGTGGATTCGCCGATTCAATGAATGCTGGGTACCAGATGCACCGGGATCCGTTTTATCAGGGGAACTGTCTCTGAATGGCAGGTTGCCTGCTGGTTTTCATTTTATGGGTCCTTTATCGAGATTTGCGGGCACTCTTTATAAGCCGGGCTCTGCAATGGGCATCCTGGCCCTGGTTTCCGGTCCTGAGCCACAGAGGACTTATTTTGAGCGTGAATTGCAGGAGTTTCTGGAGCATACCCCATCCAGCTATCTGATTGTGCGGGGGCTGCCCGGTTCAGGGTCAACGCCTATCCCACACTCCGTTACCCATTTATCCGCTGCAGCGCTTGAGGCCTCCCTGCTGGGAGCGGAAAAGGTCATTTGCCGGTCGGGGTATACCAGCATCATGGATCTGGTGGCCCTGGGTAAAACTGCGATCCTTGTGCCCACACCAGGGCAAACGGAACAGGAATACCTGGCCAGCTATCTTGCAGGCAAGCAATATTTTTTGCAGGCCGGTACCCAAAGTTTAACGGAAGATCTGGTCCGGCAAATGAATGGATTTGTGCATCAATTACCTGAGCTGGATTTTTTCCGTTTCAGGGTCTTTCTGGAGCAGTTACTTTTGCGCATAAAAAATTCCGATTGAGCGTAAAGCAAAAAGCCCATATGGCGGTTCTTATGGCCAACCTGATCTTTGGCGTCAATTTCAGTGTGGTCAAATATGTGACACCAGGGCTGATGCAGCCTTTTGGTCTGAATGTGGTTCGTGCATTGGTCACTACCGGACTTTTATGGCTGATGTATCTTTGGGAAAGGCCGTCTACCAAACTGCAGCGAAAGGATATCCCTCTCTTCATCGCCTGTGGCCTAACCGGCATCACCATCAACCAACTCCTCTTCATCAAAGGTCTTTCCATTACTTACTCTATCCATGCATCCCTGCTGATGCTGTGCACACCTTTGCTGATCACCATTACCGCATTTCTGTTTTTGAAAGAGAAACTGAACCCCTCGGTTTTGCTGGGTTTGGCCTTGGGCATTGGCGGTGCAGTAATGCTTATTACCGCCAAAGAACCCACGGGTACTGGATCAAACGTGATATTCGGAGATATTTTAATTGCGCTGAATGCCATCTCATATGCATTCTATTTTGTGCTGGTGAAACCACTGATGGCCAGGTATTCACCGTTACAGGTTTTGCGGTGGTCCTTCACATTTGGCACCTTGTTCATCATTCCATTTGGATGGTCTGAATTCACAGACATCCACTGGGCCGCTTTTACTTTTAAAGACTATTCAGCCATCGGTTTTGTGGTATTGGGCGCTACATTTCTGGCCTATCTTTTTAATATTTACGGACTTCATCATATCCAGGCCTCTGCTACGGGTGCCTATATCTACCTGCAACCCATTTTTGCAACCATTGTAGCAGTATTGTTTCTGGGCGAGGAGATTACGCCGGTGAAAATCCTTGCAGCAATGCTGATCTTCTCCGGAGTATTCCTGGTACAACGTGCAAAATGGAAGAAGGCCGAACCATAAACACGGTCCGGCCTTCTATGCGTATGCAAATGAACTTCCTTATTGTTTTACTACCTGCTTCACTGTTTGCATGCCACTGGCCGTGCTCACTTTCACCACATAGATGCCTGATTTAAGCTGGCTCATATCTATGGATGTCCTCATTACGGAACCACTCTTACTTATTACAGATCGCTGTACAGGTCTTCCAAGGATATCAAACAACTGAATAGTGACCTTTTCTTCCCTGCTGCTGGTGAGCGTGATATCAATCCTGTTCACCAGGTTCTTGATCTGGATGGAGCCATTTCCGGAGAAATAAAGCTTCTTCTCTCCCAACAGGATCTTCTCCCCGAAACTGGTGATGGCATAAAGCTTATAGGTATTGCTGCCTGCAATCTGTGCCGGATCTGCCTGAACATATTCTTTCAAGCCTTTGCCATTGCCTTTTGATTTGTCTTTGGCGGCAAACATGAACGTCTTGTCGTCCTTCGCTTTCTCCACTTCAAACCTGTCTATGGCAAATTCATAAGAAGTATTCCATTTTATTAACACAGTGGTATCCGTTGCTGCCAGATTGAATGCGCTGAGGTCAACACCCGGCTCTTTCACTTCAGCAGCAGCAGCAGCTGTACAACCATTGGCATCCTTCACCTGGTAGTTATATGTGCCTGCTTTTACTGCTTTAACACTACCTGTAAAGCTATACGGTGCGGTACCTCCTTTTGCAGCAAGGCTTACATCTGTAGTACCGCCTATCTGGGTAATGATTGGAGCAGTGGCCGCAAGGTTCAGGGCTTCCGGTTCCGTGATGGTAATAGTTGTACTTCCCTGGGCACCGGTAGCATCCGTTACCATATAGGTATATGTTCCTGCTGTGAGGGTGGTTGTATCACCGGTGAAAGTATATGGCGCTACGCCACCTTCCACGGTTAAGGCTACATTACAAGATCCGCCCTTACACTTGATGCCTCCGTTGCCGGGTTTAGCAGTGAGCTTTACATTTTTACCGTCTGCGATGGTAATATTTGTGCTGGTCTTACATCCATTGGCATCGGTGACACCAAAGGTATAGGTACCGGCAACAAGCCCCGTTGTGGTTCCTGTAAACGCATAGGGTGCTGTGCCACCGGAGGCTGTAAGGCTAACATTGGTAGTGCCACCCGCAGAAGTAATGGTACCTGCCGTTGCATTTAATACAAGTGTAGAAGGCTGTGAAATATTCACTGTGCCTGTCACCGTTTTACCTGCGGCATCTTTCACCGTTACGATATAGCTTCCGGATGCGAGTCCACTCGCATTTGCCGTTGCCTGTACAGGACTGCTGTTCCAGGAATATGTATAGGGTGCAGTTCCACCTGTTGCCACCACACTTGCCTTACCATTGGCCGCACCATTACAGGTTACATCTGTATGGGACAATGAAACGATGGTTAAACTGGATGCCGTAGGCTCTGTTAACGTAATTGTTTTCATATCGGTACATCCCTTACTATCGGTAACAGTATAGTTATACGTACCTGCAGACAGTGATGTGGTTGGACCCGCATAACTGTACGGCGCTGTACCACCACCTGCTGAAAGTGTAACCGAGGTGGTTCCACCCGGAACAGTGATGGTTCCTGCACTCACATTCAGGGAGAGCAGACCAGGTTCTGTGATGGTAACCGTACTGGTTGCCGTAGTGTTGTTGGCATCCTTCACCGTTACAGTATAAGTACCGGCTTTAAGATTACTGATGGTTGCCGTTGTTTGTACCGGAGAAGTGCTCCATGAATAGGTATAAGGGGCAGTACCGCCGGAAGGCGTTGCTGTTGCACTACCATTGGTTCCGCCATTACAACTTACATCCTGTTTACCCAGCGCCAGAATCACGGGTGATGCAGGAGCAGGTTGGGTAATGGTAATGGATTTACTTATAGTACATCCTTTTGCATCTGTAACGGTATAGGTATAGGTACCTGCAGCCACGTTAGTGGTAGGTCCGCTATAGGTATAGGGAGCTGTACCGCCTGTTGCACTGAGGGTCACATTGGTTGTTCCGCCATTCACCGTAATGGTCCCCGGTGTTACATTCAGGTCCAGGATTGCTGGCTGTGAAATGGTCACTGATGCTGTGGCCGTGATATTGTTGGCATCACGCACGGTTACCGTATAAACACCGGCGGGAACATTTGAAAGACTGGCGGTTGTTTGAACCGGTGAACTGCTCCAGCTATAGGTGTACGGTGCCTTACCACCGCTTGCGGTTGCTACAGCACTACCGTTGGAAGATCCGAAGCAGGATACGTTCACCGTTGATCCCAACGAAACGGTAAGCGGTGCCGGCGCTGGTTCTGTGATGGTCACTGTTTTCGTATCTGTACATCCTTTTGCATCTGTAACAGTATAGGTATAGGTACCTGCGGTTACGTTTGCAGTAGTACCGGTGTATGAATAGGGTGCTGTGCCACCGCTGGCTGTCAAGGATACCGAAGTGGTTCCGCCATTTACGGTAATAGTACCCGGTGTTACGGTGAGGCTCAGCTTTGTAGGCTGTGTGATTGTAACCGTGGCTGTAGTGGTAGTATTATTGGCATCCTTAACGGTGACGGTGTAAGATCCTGCAGCAAGTCCTGATGCAGTTGCCGTTGTTTGTACAGGGCTGGTACTCCAGCTATACGTATAGGGTGCTTTACCGCCACTGGCAGTAGCAGTTGCGGTTCCATTGGTGCCACCATTACAACTTACATTCACTGAACTACTGATGCTGGCAGAAAGAGCCGGTGTAGCGCCTCCCCTTGTATATTGGAGCATCCATTCATATGTATTCATGGTGCCCCCTACCAGTTTATTGGAAGGGTCATACGTGGAAGACCAGGCATTGTGACCACCTGTAGGCCATATGATCTTAATGGCCAAGGGATTGGGATTAAATGCATTGATCCCGTCTACATACAGATTGGTGTTGGCCACACCTACTACTCCGTCATCATTATTGTGTGTTGCCAGTACAGGCAAATTGGTATTGGCCATGGCCTGGCATTTGTATGACGCAGGTGCCGATGCACCACAAATAGGAACTATGGCTGCAAGCTTTCCTGATGCTGTAGTTGAGCTGGATGCATAATCCCAAACCACACCTCCGCCCATACTCAATCCTGTGAGGTAAATACGACTAACATCCACGCGGTAATTGGCCTGAATGTAAGTAAGGAAACCCTCCACGTCTGCAACGGTAGGCCATGCTTTAAACTGCGGTGCAATCACTATAAATGAATGCGTTTGACCACCTACTGTAAATGTTTTTGGAAATGCGCCCTGGGTGATGAGATAAGGAAGTCCCACGCCCGTAATGTTTGCCAGCTGTGTAGTACCATTACCCAATTCCCCAACGCCATGAATGAACAGCATCACAGGCCATTTTTTAGTGCTGTTCCCCGGGTCATTGTATCCCAACGGCAGGTACTCATAGAATCCGCCACTGTTGGCAATCACACTGGTGTTCTTTGGACCCCAGGTTTGAGCATAGCTGCTTGAAAATGAGAAAAGTGAAATCAGGAAAGAAATTACCGAAGCGTGCACGATGGCCTTGAGAGTAGATTTCTTCATGGTCAATCTGGATTGGGTATTGGATTAATATCAGGTCTTCGCTAATTCAAATAACGCAAGACCTGCGTTTTCATTATCGTGAAATACCAAATTGCGTGCCACAATTGGCCCTGTGAATGCAGTAAATATGCATGCTTCCTAATATACAAAAGGGTCAATCTGATTAAACAGATTGACCCTCAAGGACATTGCGGCAGAATGAAACCGAACTAAAGTTTTACGACCTGTTTCGCGAACTGGACATGCTGACCAGAAATCTTTAATACATAAACTCCTGAGTTCAGATTTTTCATGGAAACCTTGCTATTCCAGGTGAAGTTTTCCTTCTTAACCTTTTGCCTTGACAAGGGCCTTCCATTGATATCCATCAGGGTCAACTCCAGTTCTTCCTGGTAAGGATTCATTACGGTGACATCTAACATATCCACCATATTCCTTACATCTACCCTTCCTCTGTTTTCATAGAAAATATCTTCTTCCTTAATAGGAATCTTCTCTCCAAAAATGGTTACCGCATAAACACGATAGTAGTTCCGTCTCAGCTGCGGTGTATTGTCAACCACGTTATATTTCGGCAATACCAGGTTGTTCCAGTTACTTTTCACTTTCATGAACAAGGTGAAGTTTACATTGTCTACAGACCTTTCCACTTCAAAATAATCGATCTCATGTTCATAGCTGGTAACCCAATTGAGGGTGATGGCCGTATCTACCGGTATCGCTTCAAATTTGGAAACCACAATGCCGGGCTGCTTGATATCAATACTTCCAGAAGCGGAACACTGGTTCTGATCTATTACAGAGAACTGGTATTTCCCGGCTTTCAGGTTCTGAGTTTCACCGGTGTAAGCATAAGGTGCTGTTCCACCTGTGGCCTGCAGCACTACATCGGTCTTACCGCCTATTCTTTTCACCGGCTCTGCGGTAATGCCCAGCGCCAATGGATCTGGCTGGGAAATGGTTATTTGTTTTGTCAGCTGGTTACCCGCGGCATCCACCACACTATAATTAAATGTTCCCGCAGCAACGTTCAACGTGTCTCCGATGTAACGATAAGGTTGAACACCACCTGTTGCCTTGAGTTGCACAGAAGTGGTTCCGCCGTTACACTTGATCTGGCCGGCCTGAATATTCAGGGTAAGGGCTGCCAGCGCAGGGGCCTCGTTAAACTGCAGGTTGCGTGATAAGCTACAACCGTTGGCATCAACTACAGAATAGGTGTAGGTTCCGGGAGTTACCGCGCTAGTCTTACCATTGAATTGATAAGGGGCAACACCGCCATTGGCTGAAAGCTGGATGTTCCAAAGATTCAAGCCAGCGGATACTGAATCTATACTCAGGCTTAAGGGCTGAGGCTCAGTGATATCTATCTGCAGGGATACTTTATTGTTGTTGGCGTCAATCACATCTACCCCGTAACGTCCTGCACCCAGGCCTGTGGCCGTTGTTGCATTGAGTCCGGCATCGTGGCTCCACACCAGTTTATACGGTGTTGCTCCACCACTGATGGTGATGGATGCCGAACCATTCTTGCCTCCATTACAGGTAACTTTATCCACTTTAGATACCACTGCTGAGAGGGCAGGGGCTGCCAGTCCCGGTGCTGTGGGTGGCGCAGGTGCTTCCGGCTGCGTAAGGGTTATGGTTTTGTTGTCTGCACATCCCTTCGCATCTGTAACACTGTAACTGTAGGTGCCGGCAACAAGGTTTGTAGTTGGGCCTGCATAACTATAGGGTGCTGTTCCGCCACTGGCGCCCAGTACCACATTCGTTTGCCCGCCATAAGTATCAATCGTTCCCGCATTTACATTGAGCACCAGGGCAGCTGGTTCAGTGATGGTCACCGTTCCTGATGCGCTTAGGTTATTGGCATCCTTAACAGTAACGGTGTATGTACCTGCACGAAGATCCGTTGCCGTGGCGCTGGTATGCGCAGGACTGCTGCTCCAGCTATAAGTATAGGGCGATGTGCCTCCGCTGGCAGTTACGGTGGCACTGCCATTGCTGCCGCCAAAACAATTTACTGACGTACCGCTCACACTAACCACCAAAGGCGCGGGCGCAGGTGGCGGTGGTGGAGGTGCAGGTTGGTTGATGGTAATGGTATTGCTGCCTGTACATCCTTTTGCGTCTGTAACGCTGTAGGTATAGGTACCAGCAGCAACATTGGTGACCGGGCCACTGTAGCTATAGGGTGCAGAACCTCCCGTAGCACTGAGCGACACGGTAGTTGTACCACCGTAGCTGCTGATCACACCTGCGTTAGCAGAAAGCACCAGGGCTTGTGGCTCTGTAATGGTCACTGTTGCCGTTACCTGATTATTATTAGCATCTTTTACCGTAACTGTGTAAACACCAGCCAACAGATTGTTGGCGATGGCTGTTGTTTGCACCGGAGCGGTGTTCCAGCTATACGTATACGGTGCCGTGCCACCAAAAGCACTGGCCGTTGCATTACCATTGCTACCAGCGTAGCAATCCACCATCTTAACACCTACAATGGTTACTGAAACCGGTGTGGGTGGAGGAGGCGCTGGTTGAGTGATGGTAATCGTTTTACTGTCTGTACAACCCCTCGCATCCGTTACACTATAGGTAAATGTTCCCGCGTTGAGGTTGGTGGTTTGCCCGGCAAAAGTATATGGCTGCGTACCGCCAGTAGCACCCAGAACAACACTGGTTTGGCCCCCGTACACATCAATAGTTCCCGGCGATACATGCAGTGAAAGCGCAACGGGCTCCGTGATGGTTGCCGTAGCCGTGGCCGTAAGATTATTAGCATCACGAACCGTCACGGTATAGGTCCCTGCCCTCAGGTTAGTGGCAACAGCACCTGTTTGCACAGGGCTGGTGTTCCAGCTGTAAGTGAAGGGCGCTGTTCCGCCTGTTGCCGTTGCAGTGGCGCTGCCGTTGGCCCCGCCAAAGCAACTCACCATGTTCACACCCGTTACATTTACGCCCACTGATGCAGGCGGCGCTGGTGGTGTTGGCGGTGCCGGTTGAGTGATTGTAATCGTTTTACTATCGGTACATCCCGCCGCATCAGTTACACTGTATGAAAAAGTTCCTGCATTCAGGTTCATGGTCTGGCCCGTGTAACTATACGGTGCCGTACCACCGCTGGCACTGAGGAACACATTGGTTTGTCCGCCATACACGTCAATGGTACCCGGTGCTACATTCAACACCAGGGCCGCCGGTTCTGTGATGGTCACTGTTCCTGAAGAACTTACGTTATTGGCATCACGCACCGTCACGGTATAGGTGCCTGCACGCAGGTTGCTGGCAGTTGACCCTGTTTGCACAGGGCTGGTGCTCCAACTATAGGTATATGGACTCAGGCCTCCGCTCACAGACACACTTGCGCTGCCCGTAGCTCCGCCATTGCAGCTAACTGCCGTACCATTCAGGGTCAGGTTGAGGGTGGAAGGCGGTGCCGCTGGTTGCGAAATAGTGATGGTTTTGCTGTCTGAACAGCCTCTTGCATCCGTTACGGTATAGGTATAGGTACCTGCGCTCACATTTGTCACAGGGCCCGCATAACTGTAAGGCGCCGTACCACCAGTGGCACTGAGGGCCACAGTTGTAGTGCCGCCATAGCTGCTGATCACGCCGGGGCTTACCGTAAGCGCCAGCGCAGAAGGCTGTGTGACGGTTGCATTAACAATCACAAAATTCCCGTTGGCATCCCTGACGGTAACACTGTAGTTACCGGCCCTCAAACCACTGGCTGTTGCCGTTGTTTGCTCGGGACTGGTGTTCCAGTTATAAGTATACGGTGCAAGGCCCCCGGAAGCAGTAACGGTCAATGAACCGTTTGCACCGCCAGCGCAACTCACCGGTATATTGGAAGTCATGGAGGCAGATACAGACGGAAGCGCCGGTTGCGTGATGGTAACCGTTCTGCTGTCTGTACAACCATTAGCGTCTGTCACGGTATACGTGTAGGTTCCCGCCGCCACATTCGTGGTGGGTCCGCCGCTAAAGGTATAGGTTCCCGTTCCGCCACTGGCAGACAATGAAACATTGGTGGTTCCGCCGTAAGTAGCAATACTTCCTGCGGAAACATTAATGGTGAGCCTGGGAGGCTCTGATATGGTTACTGAAGAAGTAGTGGTATTATTGTTGGCATCGCGCACCGTCACAGAATAAGTACCAGCGCGGAGGTTGCTGGCCGTGGCGGTTGTTTGCACCGGGCTGGTACTCCAGCTATAAGTATAAGGCGCTGTTCCACCCGTAGTGCTTGCCGTGGCACGCCCATTAGCACCGCCGTTGCAGGTCACCATGGTCACCCCGCTAAAACTGATGACAAGGGACGATGGGGGCGGAGGAGGTACTGCCACACCCCTGCTATACTGCAGCATCCATTCATAGGTATTCATGGTGCCGCCCACGAGTTTGTTGGAGGGGTCATAGGTGGCAGACCAGGCATTGTGGCCACCACTGGGCCAGATCACTTTTGCTGCCCGGGGATTGGGATTAAACGCGTTGATACCATCCACGTATCCATTGGTGGAACCTACGCCCACCACGCCATCATCCGCATTATGGGTAGCCAGTACCGGCAAATTCGTTGAGGCCATGTTCTGGCATTTTGAGGTGCTGGGTGATGAAGCACCACAAATGGGTACAATGGCCGCCAGTCGCCCGGATGCTGCCGTGTTGCTGGAGGCATAATCCCAAACCACACCGCCACCCATACTCAGGCCGGTCAGGTACATACGGTTCAGGTCAGTATTATAATTAGCGGCAATATAGTTAAGGCAAGCCTCCACATCTGCGTTGGAGGGCCAGGATTTGAACTGCGGCGCAATCACAATAAAAGAATGTGTTTGTCCGCCTACCGTAAATGTTTTAGGGAAATAGCCCTGGGTGATCAGGTAGGGCAGGCCCACACCTGTAATATTGGTTAAAACAGCTCCCGTACCACTCCCGGTTTCACCGATGCCATGGATGAACAGGATCACCGGCCATTTCTTACCGGCATTGGCCGCGTCATAATACCCCTGCGGCAGATACTCATAGTAACCGCCCGTATTGGAAGTTATGCTGGTGTACTTAGGACCCCAGGTCTGGGACATGGACAACAGTGGAAGACATACCACAAGCAGAAACCCGATGATCAGGCTACTACCAATCAGTTTCAATTTTTTCATAATGCTACTCACCTCTGGTTCTTAATAGGGAATAGTCTTCATTAAAGGGGTACAGCACGGGGAATTTAGGCAGTGGAGATGGGAAAAATATTGCTCACATCACCCATTGAAATCCAACGCTCCACTAACCAAATAATATGCCGAAAAACAAGGAGGCCCGCTAAATTAGCGGACCTCCTTGCTATAAAAACTCGTCAATAGGGCGTCTGGTCAACTTATCCACACCAGTGGAAAAGTTTTCAACATCAGCGTTTGATCAGTTTCATTGTTTCAACATCGTTCTCGTTGGAGAGCTGGATCATGTAGATGCCCGTGGCATATGTACTGATATCAAATTTCAATATCCTTTCACGGGGTTTGATCATTGACCTCATCATCACCCTGCCATTCATATCCACCACCTTAAACTCTGAGGTAGAAGACGCTGGTTTGAACTCCATGGTTACAGGACCCGTGGTGGTATTGGGGTATAATTTGATGTCAAAAGGCTTAGTCTGGAGAATGACCTTCTTCACCTGGCTGTATTCAAACCGGTTATCCTTGTCTACCTGCTTCAACCGGTAATACACTTCTTTTGCTGCAGGCACATTGGCATCCAGATAGGTGTAGCCCTTATCTGTGCTGGAAGTCCCCGCGGCAGCCACCTGCCCGATATAGCTGAAGTTCCGGCCATCAGTGGACCTTTCTATCTCAAAATGGCTGGAATTAATTTCCGTGGCCGATGTCCAGTCTAATTTCACGCCTCCATCTACTTGGCGGGCCGTAAACCCTGCCAGCCGTACCGGCAGCACCAGAAGGTTCTGGCGGGTGATCATCCATTCAAACAGATTGTAGTTGTCCCCGTCTGCTATATCCCTCCATACTTTCTGGTTCCCCTGAATATTAGTGGGGATGGAAGCTGAATATTCCACCACGGCAGGATGATAGGCAAACTGCCAGGCGTTATGACTATAAGGAGGACTGCCCACCGGGTTATCCAGCCAGGCCTGCTGACTCGTATAAGTAAAGAACGATGTATCCGCCTGGTAGGGTTTCAGGCCCGGGTTGGCCAGTACAGAAAGCATGGAAGCCCTGTTATACACATGCACCTTTCCCCCAATACCATCATTGTTGTAATCCAGCCTGTTGGACACAGCCAGGACATTCAGGCCATTCCGTACCACCACATCCGCGGAGGCATCCTGAATAGCCTGGTTGGGGTTATAAATAGTGCCCGTTGCACAAACTGGAATGATCCCCGCCAGGTACCTGGCCATATAGTCTGAGAAACTTGCCATTGACCATTCAATGGGGCCGCCCTGGCTCATCCCGGTAACAAAAACCTTGGCCGGGTCAACCCTATACAAAGAGATGGCCTTATTGATAAGGGTTTCCATATCATACACACTGGGCGGTACCGCACCGGAACAAAAGCCAGTGGTGAGATAGTTCACGCACAAGATGATCATACCATCGGTTACATCCACACCGGCGTTCTGGACCGCGCCGGCAATTCCATCGGCAGGACGCTTGATCTTGATCTTTGAAAAGTATTGCCCGTTCTGCAAAATATACCAGGGAAGGGAAGGGAAGTTGCCGGAACTACCAAACAACCTGGCTAAACCAATGTCATACCTGGGATTGTTACTTGCATTTGTATAGAAAAATCCGGTATTCCCTGTTTCTCCGCAGCCTGGAAAATAGATTAAAAGTGAATAGCGCTTGGAAGTATTGGCAGGATTATACCCCATGGGCAGATACTCCATCCAGCCGTTAACATTGTCACTCACATAATAGGGAGAGGTTCTGACACCTGGGGCGCCCACATTGTCATACCCTGTTCTTGCGGTGAAAGTCCAACGTTGCGCTAAGGCAACCGTAGTTGGGCCCGTCCAACGCTTGTTTGCAGCATCCCAGGCGCTGGAATTGTTCAGTGTTTGCCCTGACGCAGTAATTGCAGATAATACAATACAGGTCAGCAAAAGAAATTTTGTGTTCATTGGTAGACGACTTATTGAGTTGTTTGTGAAAAACAATTTCAATAGGCTCTTGGATCACCGATGATTTTTGAAAGGAAGGATTGTGGCGAGGTAGTCATTCAGATGACGGCTGTAAAAATATAAACTATTTCTGATTTGTAAAAGCCCTACCCCATAAATTCTGGGCTGAAACCGCTTTCTGTCCTGTATTTCATCATTTTAGGGGGTAAAAAAATCTTCTTTTCCGCCTAAGTGAATCAGGCCCTTTGACATGCGTTGACTGGCCCCAGTTCAGGAGAAATTCCTGAAAATCAACGTCGCCCGCTCCGCACATTCATTTTTGGCTTAATTTCCACATTCCAAAAACTATACTGCAGCATGAGAAGACGTCTATTCGCCTTCCTGTTGGCCTTTGGCATCGGTTCTGCCTGGGCGCAAACAGGATTTCCCGCCAATGATGTTGCGGATCCCCGGCATGGTACTTACGCATTTACCAATGCAACCATCGTCAAAGACCCGCAAACCACCCTGTCCAATGCCACCCTCGTTGTAAAAGATGGCAAGATCATAGCCCTGGGTACCGGCATAGCCATACCCAAAGAAGCCCAGGTATGGGATTGCAAGGGTAAGTTCATCTATCCATCATTCATTGATGCCTATTCAGATTACGGAACGCCCCCTCCGCCACCCGGAGGCAGGTTTAGTTTCGGTGGCCCGGCACAACTCAATTCTAACCAAAAAGGACCTTTCGGCTGGAACCAGGCCATCAAAGCCGATGTAGATGCAGCCCGGGTCTTTTCCACGGATGAAAATAAAGCCAAAACGCTCAGGGACATGGGCTTCGGCACCGTCCTCACCCACGTGAAAGATGGCATCGCCCGCGGAACAGGAACCATTGTTACCCTGGCCGCAGAAAAAGAGAATATGGTGGTGCTCAAAGACCGTGCTTCCGCCCACTATTCCTTTAACAAAGGCTCTTCCGGCCAGGCTTACCCCAGCTCCATGATGGGCTCCATCGCCCTGCTCCGCCAGAGCTACCTGGATGCCCGCTGGTACAAAGCCAACGAAAAAACCGCAGAAACCAACCTCTCCCTCAAAGCCTGGAACGAGAACCAATCCCTCCCCCAGATCTTTGAAGTAACGGATAAATGGACAGCCTTACGTGCAGACCGCATCGGTGATGAGTTTGGCGTTCAATATATCATCAAAGGCAGCGGAAATGAATACCAGCGGATCAAAGAAATCGCCGCAACCAAGGCCAGCTTCATCCTGCCCCTGAATTATCCCCAGGCCATGGATGTAGAAGACCCGAATGATGCACGCTTTGTTTCCCTGGCCGACCTGAAACACTGGGAGCTGGCCCCCACCAATGCCGCCGCTTTTGAAAAAGCGGGTATTCCCTTCTCTCTCACCACCGCAGACCTGAGGGACAGCAAAGCCTTTATCGGCAACTTGCGCAAAGCCATCGAGAATGGTCTCTCAGAAGCCAGGGCCCTGGACGCCCTTACCAGAACACCGGCCCAGATGCTGGGGATCTATGATAAAGTGGGCAGTCTGGAAACAGGAAAACTCGCCAACTTCATCATCACCTCCGGTCCTGTATTTGCCAGCAATACTGCCGTCCTCCAGAACTGGATCCAGGGCGCCAAATATGGTGTCAAAGAAGACCAGTGGAATGATATCAAAGGCACCTACAACATTGCCATCAACTCTGCCACCGGTAACACCAACTACACCCTGGATGTAAAAAGCGCCAACAGCGCCAGCATCATCGGCAGGGATACCGTCAATGCCAAGTTCAGCACAGACGGCAAGCAGGTTCGCATCGGCTTCACTCCCACCAAACGCTCCCGCAACAACATCCGCCTCAGCGGTGTGAACACGGGTGATGCCTGGACGGGCTACGGCGAGGACTCTGCTGGTAACAAGCTTTCATGGACAGCCAGCCTGGTGAAAAAGGGAGAAGATAAAGGGGATAGTGTGAAGGCTAAAACGCCGGCGGTACTGGGTAAGGTGACCTATCCTTTCCTGCCCTATGGTTTGGAAGAACAGCCAAAGTCTGAAACCATCCTGATCAAAAATGCCACCGTGTGGACCAGCGATGCAGCCGGTAAAATGGAGAATACCGATGTACTGGTGAAGAATGGCAAGATCGCCCAGATCGGCAAAAACCTCTCTGATCCTGCCGCCCGCGTGATAGACGGCACCGGTAAGCACCTTACACCCGGTATCATTGATGAACACTCCCACATTGCCGCTTCCTCCATCAACGAAGGCGGACAATCCGTGACTTCTGAAGTGCGCATTGCAGACAACCTCAACCCGGATGATATCAATATCTACCGCCAGCTCAGCGGCGGCGTTACCACCTCACATATCCTGCACGGTTCTGCCAATACCATTGGCGGACAAACACAGCTGATCAAACTCCGCTGGGGTGCTAACGATGATGAACTCAAATTCCAGGGTGCACCCGGATTCATCAAGTTCGCCCTGGGTGAAAACGTAAAACGCAGCAGCGCTACATCGGGCAACAACCGCTTCCCCGATACCCGTATGGGCGTGGAGCAGGTACTCGCAGATGCCTTTAACCGGGCCAAAACCTACGAAGCGGAATGGAAAGCCGCAGAAGAAAACAACAAGAAAAAAGGTGCAACACCCATAGTAGTACGCCGCGATCTTGAACTGGATGCACTGGTGGAGATCATGAACAGCAAGCGCTTCATCACCATGCACTCCTATGTGCAGAGCGAGATCACCGCTGCATTGCGCGTGGCTGAACACTATGGTTTCCGCATCAACACCCTCACGCATATCCTGGAAGGGTATAAAGTAGCTGACAAAATGAAGGCCCATGGTGCCAACGCCTCCACCTTCTCAGACTGGTGGAATTACAAAGTGGAAGTGTTAGACGCTATCCCCTACAACGCGGCCATCATGAGCAAGGTGGGCCTCAACGTGGCCATCAACTCAGACGATGCTGAAATGGCGCGCCGCCTGAACCAGGAAGCTGCCAAGAGCATCAAATTCGGTGGCCTTTCTGAAGAGGAAGCACTGAAAATGGTGACCATCAACCCGGCCAAAATGTTGCGCGTAGATGATAAGGTGGGCAGTATCAAAGTGGGCAAGGATGCAGACCTGGTATTGTGGAATGATAACCCACTGAGCATCTATGCACGCTCAGAAAAAACGATTGTGGATGGGATAGTGTACTTCGACAGAGACAAGGAATCCGACAAGCAAAAAGCGATCAACGCGGAGCGTATGCGGATCATCAACAAAATGATCGGCGAAAAAAGATCCGGTGGTCCTGTGGGTCCGGCCATGCCTTCCATGAACATCATCCTCAACTGTGGTGATCATGATCATAGCCATGGCTTGTTAACGGTAGAAGGAAACTAAGTCAACAATTAAAAACTAAACAATGAAGAGATTAATTATAGCGGCCTTCGCACTTCTCCCTTTCACTTCTTCCTTTGCCCAGGACGATGTGTACCCCGCGAAGGAGTACAAGGGCCTGATGTTCATCAAGAACGGTACCGTGCATGTGGGCAACGGCCAGGTGCTGGAGAATGCAACCATTAAGATCAGCAATGGAAAGATCGAGCAGATCGGGACCAACCTGCCCATTCCCATGGATGATGTCAAAGTATTTGACGCCACAGGGAAGCACGTTTACCCGGGCTTGATCCTCAGCAATTCAAACCTTGGTCTGGTAGACGTCAATTCAGTAAGGGCCAGCACGGATGTATCTGAAATAGGTGATTACAATGCCAGCATCCGCTCCATCGTGGCATATAATACGGATTCAAAAGTCATCAATACGCTGAAACAAACTGGCGTGTTGATGGCCAATATTGTTCCGCAGGGTGGTATCATCAGTGGCACCTCCACGGTGGTACAACTGGATGCCTGGAACTGGGAAGATGCTGCCTATGTAATGGACAACGGTGTACACTATAATATGCCCGATCTGTTTGCCCGCCCCAATCGCTTCGGTGGATTCTTTGGCCCCCAGGCTCCACAGGGCGATCCCGTTAAACAGGGACTTGAAGAGATTGAGCAAACCAAGGCCTTCCTGAAAGAAGCCAGGGCTTACGCTTTGTCTACAGACAAGAAAGAAACCAATCTCAAATTTGAAGCCATCAAAGGTTTATTCAACAAGTCGCAGAAATTCTTTGTACACGCGGATATTGTGAAACAAATCCTGATGGCCATCGATTTCAAAAAAGAACTGGGACTGGATGTAGTGATTGTGGGCGGCAGTGAAAGTTTCCAGGTGGCATCCCTGCTGAAACAATATGATATCCCTGTGATCGTAAACCAGATGCACGCATTGCCCACCATGAATGAAGACGCCGTGGATCTGCCGTACAAGCTCCCCTACCTGCTCCAGCAGGCTGGTGTGCTGTTTGCCATCAATGACGAGGACGGCCAGCACCGTGGCAAGAACCTGCCATTCAATGCAGGAACCGCTGCGGCCTATGGTTTAACCAAAGAGCAGGCGCTGCAGGCCATCACGCTCAACCCTGCTAAGATCCTGGGGATTGCAGATAAAACCGGATCCATTGAAGTGGGAAAGGACGCCAACATCGTCATCAGCAGCGGAGATATCCTGGACATGCGAAGCAACAATATCACGCACGCATTTATTCAGGGCCGGAATGTTAGCCTGAATGATAAACACAAGCAATTGTACGAGCGATATAAGTTTAAGTACGATATCAAGTAGGAGGGCGCAGTTCGCATAGTTCGCAAGTTCGCAGGAGGTCCTGCGAACTTGCGAACTGCGACCTGCGAACTAACTTTTGAGTTTGGGATAGTCAAAAAACAACAGCATCTTCTCCGCCGTCCTGATATCTTTCCATTCATGCATGTTGGCAGCAAATCCTAAAACGCTGCAGGTAGGCATATTATCAATTCTCACGATGCCCAGTGAATTGGCGAAGTCTGTAACGCCATTGTTGTGGGTGAATATAGCGATGGACTGGTACTGATCACTCACGCCTTCAATGATATTAAAAATAGTGTCCGCAGAAGCATGGTAGAGTGCAGGAATACCTAGGATGGTTTTCTCCTCCCGGTCATATACCTGGGCAAAGAACTGGGCCGTTCTCCAGGCCCTCACGGCAGTACTGGACAACAAGGCATCCAGCTGCACATTGCGTTGTTTCAGCCTGGCCGCCATCATGGGCGCATCACGCTTTCCTCTGTCGTTCAAGGGACGATCAAAATCATCCACATCAAAGGACCAGTCGCTTTTGGCATGACGAACGATGTAAATTCTTTTCATTTGAAATCCACTTTATGCTAAGTAAAGGGAGAAGATAAAGGAAGAGGTGCGAAGAGAGCTTCGTACTTCTCCCCTTATCTTCTCCCTTTGCCCCACTGGATCAATACCCTCTTATATTCCTGCCCTCGTAATAATTGATAAACGCCTGGTTACACACCCTGTTACCACCCTGGGTGGGATAATTGCCCGTAAAATACCAGTCGCCGGTATTGGTAGGACATGAATCATGCAGGTCTTCGATGGTTTGGAAGATCAGCTCCACCGGTATGTTCACTTCAGGAGGGGTGATAAGCGTAGCGATCTTAGCAGAGATCTCCTCCGGTGTAAAGGGTTTATAGATCTGCCGCACCATATTCTCTGTATGCAAAGTTCCTTTACGCTGCATTTCCTTCAGCGTCTTATACACATCTTCTATCACATGCTCCTGGCCTTTGTCTTTGAGCAGGGCCACTGCGGCCCTGAAGGCAATGAAATCCCCCAGCTTACTCATGTCTATACCATAGCAATCAGGGTAGCGGATCTGCGGGGCAGACGAAACAATGACCACCCGCTTGGGTTGCAGCCTGGACAGCATGCGCACAATACTTTCTTTGAGTGTGGTACCGCGTACAATGGAATCATCAATCACCACCAGTGTATCCTCATTTCTGCGGACGGTTCCATAGGTGATGTCATACACGTGCTGCACCATCTCTGACCGGTTGGAATCTTCCGTAATAAAGGTGCGCATCTTCACGTCTTTGATGGCCACCTTTTCAACCCTGATCCTGCGGTTGATCATCTCCGCCAGCTTCTCCTCGTCAAAATCCTTTTCCCAGCCCATGATCCGCTGGATCTTCACTTTATTGAGATAGTCTTCCATGCCTTTCAGCAAGCCATAGAATGCGGTCTCTGCCGTATTGGGGATGAAAGAAAATATCGTGTTCTTCAGATCGTGGTTAATATATTTCAGCACGGTAGAACTCAGGTGATGGCCGAGGGCAATGCGCTCCCGATAGATCTTCTCATCGCTACCACGGGAGAAATAGATGCGTTCAAAACTACAGGCCCTGCGCTCTTTGGGTTCCAGGATCTGCTCAATGGAATAGCTTCCATTGGACTTCACAATCAAGGCCTGGCCAGGCATCAGTTCCAGCACTTCATTCTCGCCCACATTGAAACTGGTGCGGATGGCCGCCCTTTCCGAAGCAGCAACAATGAGCTCATCACTGATATAGTAGTACGATGGCCTGATGCCATGCGCATCCCTGATCACAAATGAATCTCCATTGCCCAGCATCGCACCCACGTGATAGCCGCCGTCAAACAAAGGAAATGCTTTACGCAGAATATTGGCCACGTCCAGATGTCCCGGATTGGCCTCATCTTCTTTCACCTGGAAATGGTGCACCACTTCCATCATGGCAGCCAGGTCACTCTGCTTCTGGAACTCTCCCGGATCTATATTGATCAATGAAAAGAGTTCCTCGGTATTGACAATATTAAAATTGCCCGCCATGGCTAAGTTCCGGGCAGGCACTACATTCTTTTTGATGAAAGGGTGGCAAAACTCAGCATTGTTCTTGCCCTGGGTACCATAGCGCAAATGACCCAGTAAGAGTTCACCCATGAATGGCAGATGCCCTTTCATGAGGCCGGGATGTTTGCGGATATCAGGCTGGTATTTCTCCAACTCGTTGATCTCCTTCCCGATATTCTGGAACAGCTCAGCAATGGATTGCGTAGCAATACTGCGCTGGCGATACATAAAGGGATAACCGGGCTCCGTATCCAGTTTGATGGTGGCAACACCGGCGCCATCCTGGCCCCTGTTATGCTGCTTTTCCATGAGCAGGTAAAGTTTGTTCAGGCCATACAGTGCCGTCCCATATTTCTGCATGTAGTAGGAGAAAGGCTTCCGTAGACGAATGAATGCCAGGCCGCATTCATGCTTTATTGCATCGCTCATGTAAGGATGATGAGGCGCAAAGTTAGTTATTTCGATGGTACTAAAATGGTAAAAATCATGGCAGGAAAGGTAAAGTTACAGGGAGAGGTGCGAAGCCTTCGCACCTCTCCCTTCATCTTCTCCCTCTACTTAGCGGCAATCTTAAAAGTACTCTTAATAGCCGGGCAACTCTGGTACTCAGTATCCACCATGGTGTAATAGGTGGGAAGTTTGGCCTGGAACCACTTCGCAATGGCTGCATTCTTCTTCTCCTCCAGGGCGCGGGCAGCCACCTTATTATAATCGTCTTTGATATTTTCCCTGTGGGGCTCGGTCTTACTCTGGAGATACACCAGCCTCACGCCCTTCTTACCCCGCTCATCCTGGAAAGCAATAGGCTTTGAGTATTCTCCCACCTTCATGCTACCCACCAGTTTCACGATGTCCTTTTCGAGGGCGTCAAAAGTAACGCTGGTGCTGCCCTGCTGATCCATCACCAGGCCTGCTGTAAACTTAGAGTTCTCATCGTCACTGTATTTCTCCACGGCCTCTCCAAAACTCATGGAGCCGGTAATCAGCCTGGAGCGGATGGTATCCATCTTCCCGATGGCCTGGTCAATCTCATCCTGGGTTACTTCAGGAATCCTGAGGATGTGGCGGATCACCGCATCATCACCGTTCCTGCTCACCATCTGGATGATATGATAACCAAACTTACTCTTGATCACAGGTGAAACCTGCCCGTCCTTCAAACGGAAGGCGGCATTTTTAAAATCCGGGTCCCACTGTTTTTCATTCTTATTGATCTCGTAACGGCCGCCGTTGGCTTTGGAGCCCGGATCTTCGGAATACAACCTGGCCAGGTTCTCAAAGCTTTTACCGGCTTCAATCTGGCGTTTGTAATCATTCAACTCATCTATCGCAAACTTCTCCAGTTCACGGCCCGCTTTAGGATACAATATAATTTGGCCCACTACCAGTTCCGTTTCATAAAAACGGAGACTGTCTTTGGGGATCTTCTCATAGAAAGCGATGGTCTCCTGCGGTGTGATCTTGATATTCTCCACAATCTTGCCCCGCATGGCATCGGCAAGCCTGCGCTCTTTAATGGATTGCCTGAAATCCTCCTTCATCTGGAAAATCGTTCTTCCCGCCACCTGTTCAACGGCTTCCTTCCCCCCAAATTCCATGATGAAATAACGGATACGCTGGTCCAGTTCCGCTTCAATTTCTTCATCACTCACCGGCAAGGAGTCTTTCTCCGCCTGCAACACCAGGGCCTTATCCATCAGCATCCTTTCCAGCAAGACACACTCCGCATCTGCCGGAACTTCTCCACCCCTGCGTTTGATGTCATCAATATAATTCAGCAGGTCAGATTTCAGCACAATCTTATCTCCCAGGATCCCCACGATCTTATCCGCCAGCACTTTCGCAGACTGCGCCTGCAGCTGGCCCACTATAAGCATGGCTATGAATACAACTACTGCTTTACGCATGCAACAAAGATGGTTATTCCTTTATTAATAAAAACCTAATGTTAGGAGGTAGGGCTTAGCCCTTAGCCTAAACCCTACCCCTAAACCCTTCCCCTACAATGTCCTCTTCACTTCCTCTTCCTCAAACGCCTCAATGATATCGCCCACCTTCAGGTCAGAGAAATTCTTCACGGTTAAACCGCACTCCATATTAGAAGGTACTTCTTTCACATCGTCCTTATACCGCTTCAGTGAGCCCAGCTCTGCAGCCTGGCCCTCGCCCTTGGGATATTCCACGATACCATCGCGGATCACCCTGATTTTGCTGTTCCGCAGGATCTTTCCATCCAGCACGTAACAACCGGCAACGGTAGCCTTATCAAACTTGTACACCTCGCGCACTTCCACATTCGCCACAATCTTCTCCTGGATCTTCGGCTCCAACATACCTTCCATCGCGCTCTTGATCTCTTCAATGGCGTTGTAGATGATGGAGTACAACTTGATCTCCACCCCTTCCGTACCTGCAAGCTTGGCAGCCTGCAAGGAAGGACGAACGTTGAAACCAAGGACGATGGCGTCTGATGCCGTTGCCAGCAATACGTCAGACTCTGTGATCTGACCCACACCTTTGTGCACCACAGCCACCGCAATCTCTTCGGTAGACAGCTTCTGCAGTGAATCACTCAAGGCCTCCACAGAACCGTCCACGTCACCTTTGATGATGATATTAAGCTGCTTGAAGTTTCCGAGCGCCAAACGCCTGCCGATCTCATCCAGCGTGATATGCTTCTTGGTACGGATACCTTGTTCGCGAAGGATCTGCGCCCTGCGGCCAGCCACTTCTTTGGCTTCCGCTTCGTCTTCATACACTTTAAACTTCTCACCCGCCTGTGGCGCACCATTAAGACCGAGGATCAACACCGGCGTGCTGGGTCCTGCCACTTCTTCGCGCTTGTTACGCTCGTTGAACATCGCCTTTACACGGCCATAGTGCTGTCCGCTCACCACAATATCCCCATTGTGCAGGGTACCATTTTGTACCAGCACGGTGGCCACATAACCACGGCCTTTGTCCAGGGTGGCTTCCACCACCGTACCATTGGCTTCACGGTCTGGGTTCGCTTTCAGGTTCAGCAATTCAGCTTCCAGCAATACTTTCTCCAGCAAGAGGTCTACATTCAGACCCTTTTTCGCAGAAAGCTCCTGGCTCTGGTACTTACCACCCCATTCTTCCACGAGGAGGTTCATTCCCGCCAGCTGCTCATATATCTTCTGGGGATTGGCCCCGTCTTTATCAATCTTATTGATCGCGAAGATCATGGGAACACCCGCCGCCTGTGCGTGGCTGATGGCCTCCTTGGTCTGGGGCATCACCGCGTCATCCGCAGCAATCACGATCACCGCAATATCCGTTACCTTGGCACCACGGGCACGCATAGCCGTAAACGCTTCGTGACCGGGCGTATCCAGGAATGCGATGGATTTACCATTGGGCAGATCCACCTGGTAGGCACCAATGTGCTGGGTGATACCACCCGCTTCACCGGCTACTACGGTTGTATTCCTGATATAGTCAAGCAATGAAGTTTTACCATGGTCTACGTGACCCATGATGGTGACAATGGGCGGCCTTGGCACCAGTGCCTCTTCGTCGTCCACCTCCGCCACATCTTCCATTTCCATTTGCTTCTCCATGTCAATGAACTCCACTTCATAGCCAAACTCACTGGCCACCAGTTCAATGACTTCCGCATCCAGGCGCTGGTTGATAGACACCATCATACCCAGGCTCATACACTTGGAGATCACGTCTGCAATGCTGGCATCCATCAATGAAGCGAGTTCACTTACACTGATGAATTCCGTTACCTGCAGCTTCTCATCCACCTGCTCACCCATGGCATCTGCCATCTCATCCCGCTTCGCACGGCGATATTTTGCTTTCAGGCTCTTGCCGCGTCCGGTTTGTCCGGCCAGCTTAGCCTGTGTTTGCCTGATCTTTTCCTGGATCTCTTTCTCGTCAATCTCCTTCACTTCACGCTTCTTCTCCGGCCTGAAACGGGACGGACCCGTGGGCCTCTGCTGGCCACCCTGTTGCGGCCTGTTGCCACCCTGCTGACCACCCTGTCCGGTTTTCAGTACGGCTTTGAACTGACCCGCAGGTTGCTGCGCACCTTTTTTCTCAATGGGAATGCGCTTGCGTTTGCGCTTTTCATCCAGGCCGCGGTTGGTATCTTTCTCCACCGGCAATTCAATCTTACCGATGATCTTGGGACCTTCCAGTTCTGGTGCATCAATACGGATCACTTCCGGTTGCACCTCTTTCACTTCTTTCACCTCCTCTACCGGGGCTTCCACTTCCGCCACAGGTTCTTCTATCACTGGCTCTTCCACCACAGGGAGTTGTTCAACCTTCTCTTTCTCAACCTTCTTACTGGTTTTCTTAGGCCTTGTGGAAGAGTCGATGGCGTCCAGATCAATCTTATCCAGGATCTTGGGGCCCACCACTTCCGGCGCATCAATCCTGATGGTCTCCGGAACCTCAGGCTCTGCAGGCAGCTCAGGCTGCTCCACTACAACGGGCTCCACTACAGGTTCCGCCACCGGCACCGGTGCTACCTCTGCTTTTTTCTTAGACTCTTTCTTGAAGAGAATTTCTTCCTCGTCCTTCTTCTTCTTTGCTTCCGCAACGCTGCCTTTCGGAATTTCAATCTGGTCGCTCTTCATCTTCGCCGCCTTATCTGAAGAGAATTCCAGTTGCAAGGAACGGTACATCTCTTCTGAAAGTTTAGACGTAGGTTTCAGATCGTCTTTAGGAAATCCTTTGCTCACCAAAAAGTCCACAAGGGTATCCTTACCAATGTTGAACTCCTTGGCAGCGGCCATTAATCGTGGTGTGTTGCTATCTGACATTTACCTGTTTATCAAGTTTAATTTTACCCTTTTTCAAATTCGGCCTGTAATACTTTCCTGACTTCCGCGATGGTTTCTTTCTCCAGGTCTGTCCTGCGTTCCAGCTCGTCAGTAGAAAGGTTAAGCACACTGCGTGCAGTATCACAACCAATGCGCTTCAACTCGTCAATCACCCATGGTTCAATCTCATCTGTAAATTCATCCAGATCAATATCAAACTCATCCATCTCCCCTTCTGTGTCGCGATATACATCAATATTATATCCCGTCAGTTCTTCTGCCAGCTTGATGTTCACCCCGCGCTTACCGATGGCCAGGGATACCTGCTCCGGTGAAACAAATACCTCGGCGGTCTTGGCTTCCTGGTCAAGGTTCATCCTGCTGATCTTGGCCGGTGTAAGACCACGCTGGATCAGCAACTGCACGTTATTGGTCCAGTTGATCACATCGATGTTCTCATTCTTCAGCTCACGAACAATCCCGTGGATACGGCTACCTTTCATACCCACGCAGGCACCTACGGGATCAATGCGGTCATCATAACTTTCCACGGCTACCTTCGCACGCTCACCCGGCTCACGAACAATTTTGCGGATCACGATCAACCCATCAAAAATTTCCGGTACTTCAATCTCCAGCAACTTCGCCAGGAAGGAAGGATGCGTGCGGGAAAGGATGATGACGGGACTGTTGTTCTTCAGTTCCACTTTCTTCACTACGGCACGGATGCTCTCGCCCTTCTTAAAATAATCTGAAGGGATCTGCTCAGACTTGGGAAGGATCAGTTCATTGCCGTCTTCATCCAGCAACAACACTTCCTTCTTCCATACCTGGTATACTTCCGCGCTGATGATCTCACCCACACGATCTCCGTATTTCTTCACCAGCACATTTTTCTTCAGGTCACTGATCCTGCTCGCCAGGGTTTGCTTGGCGGCAAGGATGGCGCGCCTGCCAAAATCCATGATCTCCACTTCTTCATATAATTCTTCACCCACTTCAAAATCAGGTTCAATCTTGGTAGCCTCAGAATAGGCGATCTCGGCCAGGGGATTCTCCACAGCACCGTCTTCCACAATCATCCTTCTTCGCACAATTTCAAGGTCACCTTTCTCGGTGTTTACAATCACGTCAAAGTTTTCATCTGATCCGTACTTTTTCCTGAGCAATGTTTTAAACACATCCTCAAGCACTTTCATCAGCGTGGGGCGGTCAATGTTTTCCGCATCTTTGAACTCCTGGAAGGATTCTATCAAGTTAATACTGGCCATACTCGTTTCTTTTTACCTGAAAACAGGGATCTTAAAAGACTACCTGAATTTTTGTTGTTTTTATTTGATCAAATGGAATGGTATGCACTACCACTTCCTTTTTTTTATTCTTGCCTTTTATTTCTTCTACTTCAATGCTTCCCTCTTCCACCTTCCTCAGCACTCCTCCTACTACCTCGCCCTCAATTTTCACGATCTCCACATTTCGCCCAACATTCTTGATATACTGACGGTGCATTCTCAGCGGTTCGTCCAGCCCCGGCGAGGATACTTCCAGGGAAAAATCGCCGCCCGGATACATGGCCAGCTCTTCAATACCCTTGTACAGTTTCCGGTTTACCGCCACACAGCTTTCTATACTCACCCCTTCATCGCCATCAATAAAAACCTTGATGTTGTTGGTGGGTTTGATGCGAACGTCCACCAGGAAAAGGGCCGGTTTTTCCTCCAGGGCCTTCTCCACCAGGCTTTTGATCTGACCAATTTGTTGTTCCGTGTTCATGGCTGGTAAAAACAGAAGGGAACGTCCCCGTTCCCTTCTTTCGCTTCTTTTTCCGATGCAAATGTAGGGAATATTCCCTAATAACCAATAACTGAAATCATAGTTATTGCTGCCCGGGTTTAGTACCTTTAGTCCAATAACCCCCCATGAGCACGGATAAAAACTTTGCCGGTTTTTTTAACGAGAATAAATCGCTGGTCCGGGAATACCTGGACGTGCGGGTGAAACTGCTGAAACTGCAGGCCATAAAGGCCACTTCCCGGTCCCTCGGCATCCTGTTCACCGTGTTCCTGGTGGCTTCTTTTGCCCTTTTTGTGATCCTTTTTCTGGGCATCGCCTTCGCCCTCTGGCTGGGCAAGCTCACCGGCAGCAATATCGCCGGCTTTGCAGGCGGGGCCGGACTTTTCTTTGTTTTCCTCCTTCTCATTGCCATCTTCCGCAAGCCCCTGTTTATGGATCCGCTGGTCAGGAAGATTGTCAGTGAAATGAGCCACGATCTTTACGAAACCGAAAAACATGAGCAGGATCAACAACCTCGATAGCCTTGACGCGGAACTGCGCTACCTGAAAATGAAGGCCAAAGAGCTGGAGCGCCGGCTGGACCATAACGCCAATGAGCTTCGGCAAAACCTCCCCGCCATGGCCATGAATTCCATTGTGGGTGCCGTGGTAAAGCAGAACCTGTTTTCCGGCTTCGCGGGCAGGGTGCTGCACAGCGCCAAGATCCAGGACGGTGTGTATAACCTGCTGGAGAAGCTTACTGCTAAGATTGCAGGCTTGTTTTCCAGAAAGGGAGAAGATGAAGGGGGAAGTGTGAAGGAATCTGCTACTTAACCTCCTCAAAATCAATGTAATCGCCAACGGGTTTGCTTTTTCCCGGTTCCGGGGAAGGGGTGGGCCGATGGGCCTGTTCCTGGGCCTGCTGCATCTGCTCCTGCGCCTGCCTGAACTGGTCCCGCATGGTTTTAGTGGTCTTCCTCACCGGCAGGATCACGTCAAACACCAGCCTGTAGGCCATATATAATAATATGGCGTAGAAAATGTACTTAGCCATTGTGCAAATTTAGGGCATGTTCCCTGATTAAACTGTTAATTGCCCCTTCACCTTCTCCCTTTCTTCAGCGGTACGTAAACCCCAAACGCTCAAGTCCCACCTGCACTTCAGGCACACCCATGAACAGCTTCCAGCACAGTCCCGTCCGGTAGTTCTCGATCATCACAATAATCGGTCCCTGGTCTATGGCCAGGTAAGATTCCGCCACCCATCCTTTTGTTTCGTTAAAAGCGTCTTTGAAGCCATACTCACCCCAGATCTTTGGACCGAGGTCCTCATAGAAATGCCGAAGTGCCTGCATGGAGTATTCCGGGGTATAAGGGAAGGCCGATAAGGCCGCCGTGGGTGAAATTACCCCCAGGTCGTTATCCGGTGAATGGGCATCGTACCCGTTATAACTGTCAGACGCCGTAAGCCCCCAGCTATTGGCGCCATAACCCTTATAGCCCTTGGGATTTCTTACACAGTGCTCCCGGTTGATGAGGGTATGGTTGCGGTTCTGTTCCCAGTAATCCGCATACCGGTCCTTCAGTTTCCTCGGATCCAGTCCCATAAAGGTGTACTGGGAAAAGAACAGCGGACCGCCGTAGTCAAAACCCAGGGGCAGTTTGATGCCATAATATTCCCTCCCATTTTTGAAATGGTTGCTGTTGGCCCAGCATTTATGGTATACCGATGGGCTGATGGGATATCGTGGCGATGACGCGGCCAGCACGTAAGTAATGAGGCATTCATTCCAGCCGCGGATATCGAAATTCATGGCCCAGCCGTGGTTGGGACTCCAGTGCCAGAAGAACAGGTCTTCATTGCGTGTTTGCCAGTTCCACTCGGCTTCTTCCCAGAGCCAGGTGATGCGGTTTCTCAGTTCCCGCTCTTCTTTGGCATCACCATTAAAATACTGCCTTGCCGTGAGGAGGCCCATGAACAAATAAGAGCTTTCTACTGCATCGCCCCCATCGTCTTTTCGAGAAAAGGGAATGGTCTTGCCGGTTTCCCCATTCAGCCAATGCGGGAAGATGCCGTGGTAATGATCTGCTTTGGACAGGAACTTTACCATTTTCAACATGCGCTCTACGGCCTGGCTGCGGGTGATCCATTTGCGCTCGGTAGCCACTACAATAGCCATGACCCCAAAACCAGAACCACCGGTGGTGACCACTTCGTGTCCGTATTCATAGGCCACATTGCTGCGTTCGCGGGCCAGGCCGCTCACGGGGTGGCCGAAGTCCCAGAAATACCGGAAGGTCTGCTTCTGCACCAGGTCCAGCAACTGGTCATCGGTCAGCTTCGTTTTCGTTTGTGCGTTAGCGTTAAAAAGGCACAAAACGCACAATACAGTCATCAGAAAATTTCGCATGTATCAACATTGAACATTCAAATTAGTAAATACTCAAATACACCGGAGGGGAGATGTATATTTGGCGATATGCGATTCCCTCCTCTCGTGAAAAAGATCTGGCGGGCCACCGGGTGGGTCCTGCTCACCTTTGTGGTTTTTGTATACCTCTACCTTGGCGTGGCCTATGTGACAGCACGGATCAGTTTTGACGGCCAACCCGGGGAACCCAAAACCTACGAGCTTTTCCTCCTCAGCAACGGCGTACATACAGACATAGTGGTGCCGGCCACTTCAGACCTGATCAACTGGACCACCCTGATTCCCTACCAGAATACGCGTGGAAATGATACCAGCCTCAGCTACCTGGGCATGGGCTGGGGTGACAAAGGATTCTACCTGGAAACGCCCACCTGGGCCGAGCTCAAATTCTCCGTTGCTTTCAAAGCCGCCACCGGCCTGAGCACCACCGCCATTCACGCAACCTACCACCGCAAACCAGTCCCCGGTGATTCCTGCACACGGATGATGGTAACCCGCCAGCAATACCAGTATTTAGTTGACTACATCCTGGCCAGCTTCCAGAAGAAAGCGGATGGCAAACCCATCCTTATCCCCACCAATGCAGTCTACGGCAATGACGATGCCTTCTATGAAGCCTATGGCAGTTATAGCATGTTCCACACCTGTAATACCTGGGTCAACAACGGATTGAAAAAAAGCGGCCTGCGATATTGTTTGTGGACGCCATTTGATACCGGCCTGCTGCGGCTTTACGGCAATAACTGAGATTGCATTATATTTGCGCATTCATTGCCACACTGCCTCTGGCAGTTACAATGGCCGGATCCTTAGCTCAGTTGGTTAGAGCATCTGACTCATAATCAGAGGGTCGCTGGTTCAAGCCCGGCAGGATCCACTTGTTAAAAAGCAGCTACAAGCCTTGTCTGGTAGCTGCTTTTTAATTTCCGGAGTTTGTGTACGTCTATACCTAAACTACTAGAAGCATATGTGAGAACTCCCACTTCTGTTTTATCACATTAAAGTAAAATCTGCGCTTTTCAGCACTATTCTTTCAGCTAGTCCAATTCAAAATTACGGGCAGTTAGGTAAAGAAGTCCAGCCAGAATCAGGCACAGAAAGATCATTCAAACATTCGGGAAAAACTAAATCCCGCATATATACTATTGATTCCGGGTCACCTGGTGTAAATCTTAAAAAACAATACGAACCTACTTCACCGCATTTTCCATTAGGACGAATCATTTTTTCATACTGATGCCCATAGATTGTATAACGCACAAACATATAAAATCCACTTTTGCCTCCCTCACAATCATATATATATGCTTTTGTAAAACGACCATTTCTAGATATCTTGTTTCGTTGATACTGCTGTAAAACTGCGCCTAAATAAAATATAAGCAGTATGACTACAAAACCAAACAGCCCAAAAAAAGGCCTAGTATTTCTAATTCTTTTAATCACTTAATTTTTCCATTTGTTTGGGTTGAAGCATTACCTGCACCAAAACCGATCCAAAATTCAGCCATAGCTGAAGACTTGCAAAACGCTGCGTAAGTATGTTTTTCAACTACGTCAAAATAAGAAAACATTAAATCAATTGAAGCAATAAGAGCCAATAGCGCCGCATTTTCCATTAGGTCGTAGCTCCTGTTCATAAACTTTACCATAAATGCTGTACCGGATATTCATAAAAAATCCACTTTTACTTGCCTGACAATCATAAATAAAGGCTCTCGTAAATCGCCCATTTTCAACTATATCATTTTTTCTGCTACTTAAAAAGACACCAACCATGAAAAAAACAAACACCATTCCAATAAAGAACACCGTTTCTCTATATCTAGAAAGCCAGTTCATCTCTATAGCTGTTTTATTTAATCTTGCTATTTGTCATCGTACTTAATGTCGCAAAGCGTCAATCCCTTGCCAGCATCACCCATAGTCACCGAAAAATCCAAATTGGCCTTGCCCCAGGAACCACTACTTTTCATTTCTCTCTCACAAACAACATCGCTCCGCCAAAAACCAAAAAAGTAACTCCCGTATAAAGATTGATCACCGCGTGGAGCCGGTCTGTGATCAGGTAGCCGCCCAGCAGGATGAACGCCAGCAGGATGAAAAAGACACCGATGATGAATCCCAGTTGTTCAAATCGCTTCATCATGATCAGAAGAATATGAGGTTAAGGATAATGGTGATGATGATCAGCACGAGGCCGATGGGACCCACTTTCTGATACCATCTTGCAGCGGTATAGGTGGGCTTTTCCGTGAGCGACCATACCAGCCCCCTCAACTGCTCATCAGGCTTGGGCCGGGTGAACAAACTCACCAGAATGGTGATGCTGAAATTGGCCAACCAGGATACAGACGCCACTATGAAAGCCTGGCCCATGCCGCTGGCAATATGGAACATCGGCGCAATCCATCCCCCCTTGCCCTCCGCAACGGTGAGGCCATGCGTTACAGCGGCGGCAACAGTTCCCATCAACAATCCCCAGAAGGCCCCATCGGCCGTGGTCCTTTTCCAGAACATGCCCAACAGGAATGTTGCAAACAAAGGGCCGTTCACAAAACTGAAAACCAGTTGCAGGAAATCATTGATATTATTAAAACTCGTGGCGAGGTAGGCCGTCATGATGGAGAACAGGATCCCGAACACCGTCACCAGCTTGCCCACCCGCAGATAATGTCTATCAGACTTCCCCTTAACAAAATACGCCTGGTAGATATCATAGGTAAATACAGAATTAAAGGCCGTCACATTCCCCGCCATACCACTCATAAATGAAGCCAGCAATGCCGTAATGCCCACACCCATCAATCCGCTGGGGTAATAATGTGCCAGCAGCGAAGGCAGCGTCATCGTGTAATCAAAACCCCCATCGGCAGTCTTTGGAATGGTATACCCTTTTCCACTCAGCGCGGCCTGGCTTAATGCAATGGCTATCACCCCAGGCAATACCACAATCAATGGCATCAGCATTTTGGGAATAGCAGCAAGAATAGGTGTGCGTTGGGCAGCGTTCATGTTCTTCGCAATCATCGCCCGTTGCACCACCAGAAAATCTGTGCACCAATACCCGAAGCTCATCACAAAGCCCAGGCCAAAGATGAGCGACATAAAATGAATCCCCATGGGGTTAGTGTCTGCACTGCCCATATATTGCCAGGCATGCGTGAGCTGGGGTTCAAGGTTCTGCTTAATATTTTGCCATCCGCCGGCGTCCTCCATCGCTACAATCACCAGCGGTGAAAGACCGAGTACAATCAGAAAAAATTGCAGCACTTCATTATACACCGCGCTGGTGAGTCCGCCCAGGAATGTATACACCAGCACAATGCCCGCAGCCACCCAAATGGAAACATCGAAGTCCCAGTTCAATACCACTTCAAAGAGCTTAGCGAGTGCAAACAATGAGATCCCAGAAGAGAAAACCGTCATCACCGCAAAAGTGATGGCATTGAGTCCGCGCGTCTTCTCATCAAACCTTAAAAACAAATATTCAGGAACACTGCGGGCCTTGCTGCCATAATAAAAAGGCATCATGAATACGCCGAGGAAGACCATCGCAAAGATGGCGCCCACCCAATAGAAATGCACAGTCATGATCCCGTACTTGGCACCGGAGGCCACCATACCCAGGACCTCCTGTGCACCCAGGTTGGCGGAAATAAAAGCGAGGCTGGTCACCCACAACGGGATGTTGCGGCCGGAGCTCAGGAAATCGTTGGCTGATCGTATCTTCTTCTTAATCAAAAAGCCCACGCCCACCACAAAAGCGAAGTAAAGAAGGATCACCAGGTAGTCGGCAAAATGTAAATTCATGCAGTGGGTCTTGAGGGAAACTGAATATAGCAAATTCAGGGCAAGATGATTATATTTATAGATCATCGATCCTCAAAAAAAGGAACATATGCCAGACCCATTCACACCGCAGGAGACCAATCCGCTGGCCAGCCTGGACCACTGGGAAGACGATCTGCTGGAGCGTTATCCGGATCCGGATGCCATTGCCACGGCAAAGACCAAAGAAGCATATCGGAATTATGATGATCCCGTCAGGGATACGGTGAAGGAATTCTACCGGCTGAACCATACCTACCAGACCTATGCATTTGTGAAAGAGAAACAGAAGGAATATCTCTCCTTCTCCAAAAAGGAAATGCCGGTATGGGATGCCTTCCAGTTTTTGAATCAACTGGTGGATGATTCCGATCCCGATACAGACCTGGACCAGTTCCAGCATTTGCTGCAAACGTCAGAGGCGATCCGCAAGGATGGGCACCCTGATTGGATGGTGCTGGTGGGGCTAATGCACGATATGGGTAAGGTGCTCTGTTTGTTTGGCGAGCCCCAGTGGGCCGTAGTGGGTGATACATTTCCTGTGGGATGTGCGTATTCAGATAAGATCATTTATCCGGAGTTCTTTGTGCACAACCCAGACTATAATGATGCACGCTACAACACTAAGTACGGTGTGTACCAGCCCAACTGTGGACTACGCAATGTAGACATGAGCTGGGGCCATGATGAGTATGTGTACCAGATGATGAAAAATCATCTTCCGGAACCGGGATTATATATGCTCAGGTATCACTCGTTCTATGCCTGGCACAGGGAAGGGGCATATGATCACCTGCTGGATGAGCACGATAGGGAGATGCTGAAATGGGTGAAGCTGTTTAATCCTTATGATCTGTACAGTAAGAATCCCGAGCCGCCGGACTGGAACAAGCTGAAAGGGTATTATACGGAGCTGGTGGAGAAATACCTTCCGGGAACTTTGAAGTTTTAGGGCTATTTGAAGACTGGTAATTAATACATATCTTATAGTCTATTCTTCACACCTAAATCGTAAACACATGGATGTTCTTTCCCTGATCGTTCAATTGGCTTCTGGCGGAGCCGGAGGCGCATTGGCAGGCAAGTTATTGCCAAAATTTTCCTTGGGTACGGCCGTTAACGCCATACTCGGAATTATTGGTGGTGGCCTTGGAGGTCAGCTCCTGGGTATGCTGGGTATTGGCGGCGGAGAAGCTGCGGCTACAGGTTTAAGTGGAATACTGATGAGTGTGTTGGGCGGTGGCGCAGGCGGTGGCGTGTTGATGACCATTGTAGGATTGATCAAGAGTATGATGGGTTCCAAATGATTGCTGCAAAATTGATTTGCAAACCCCGGCCTTACGCCGGGGTTTTTGTTTTGCGGTCACTGCCTTAGCTTTACCAAAATTCTTGCATGGTTTTATATGATCCCAAGGAATGGCTTTCCGCGGTATTCAACATCCATAAGGCCGACACCTTCCGGAAATTGTTGTGGGCGATTATCCTGATGTGCCTGTACGCCTGGGGGGTTGTATACCTTGAAACGGTGTATCTGAAACTGGGAGAAACAAGTCATGCTAAAAACCTCACCATCCTGCACTCCCTGCTGGGTTTCGCGATTTCCATGTTATTGGTATTCCGCACCAATACGGCCTATGAGCGCTGGTGGGAAGGGCGCAAACTCTGGGGTTCGTTGATCAACAACAGCAGAAACCTGGCCATCAAGCTGAATATTTTTCTTCCGCAGGATGCACAACACATCCGTCACTATTTCAGGCAGGCCATACCCCTCTATGCCACGGCAATGAAGCGGCACCTGGTAAAAGAAACCACCAAGCTGGCCCTGGATGAAACCCCGCATCCGGAGTTGGCTGAACTGGAGAAGCATGCGCATGTTCCCAACACCATTGCCGCAAGCATGTTGCGCGAGATCCAGAAAGCGAGGAAGGAAAATTTGATCGATGACTACCAACTGCTGATGCTCAACAATGAATGGCAGAGTTTCACAGACATCTGTGGTGCCTGTGAAAGGATCAAAAACACACCCATCCCTTACAGTTACAGCGCCTTCATCAAAAAATTCATATTCATCTATGTGATCACCATGCCCTTTGGGTTTGCCGTGACACTGGGCCTCTTCACCATTCCCGTGACGGCATTCATGTTTTACATCTTAGCCAGCCTGGAGCTCATTGCAGAAGAAATTGAAGATCCGTTTGGTGTTGACAGTAATGACCTGCCCATGCAGAAGATCGCGGCTAATATTAAAACCAATATCGAGGAGATCCTTACGCCCGCTAGTCCGTCATTGCGATGAGGGAGCAGGCACTGCCATCTTCATATTTTGCGGTGATCATGATCCCGGAATAAGCTTCCCCATCACCAATGGTGTACACCGATAACTGCTTTGCATCCGGCCTGTTGAAAGCGCCCGCCAGGGCCTGCCGCGCTTTAACTACCGGCTCTACAAACTCCAGCAACAAAGGGAGACTTTGCTTAACCCGGGGATCCGGAATGGTGTTGATCTCCCTGATGATATTAAAGATACTGTCTGCCGTACGCGTAAACACTTTTCTCCAACCCTTGATCCAACGGGGTGCGGCATCTGTGGCCAGCTTTGTACCGAGATAGGTGCTATAGTCAGCCATCGCAATACTGTCTATGGTTTTATCCATGGCCTGCGCTGTCCAGAATACACCACTGCCATCACCAGCCTGGGTTGCTTTGCCAAACATTTCTTCCAGGTTGGCAATAGTATAATCCGGCACCGGAACACCCGGTGATGCAGGAGGAGCCGGAGCCGTTGGCGCAGCTGGTGGTGTCTCAGTGTTTTCTGTGCCGGATGAATTACAAGCGCTTGCAACAAAAATCAGTGCAACACAACATGCAAAGACGAGATTCTTCATATCCTAAATTAACGATCCTCCACCACCCATCAAATTTTCACAAATCCCTAGGGAATTACATGATATTTTAGATGCATGTTCTCACCAAAACCCTGCTTCCTGCTCATGAGCCTGCTCTTGAGCATTTCTCTTTTAGCCCAGCAACGCGTGACCATTAAAGTGGCCGACAAACAAAACCAACCCATCGCATTTGCCACAGTCATTGCCCGCAGTGAAGCAGACACCAATAAGAAAATCACCCGCATAGCAGACAGCACCGGAACCGTTTTGGTCTCTCTCGCCAATGGCAACTATTCCGTAACGGCACAGGCCGTGAATTATACAGCCCTTACCAAAAAGATACTGGTCAACAATACCGCTACTTCTTTCACCTTCACCCTTCCCCTTCTCACTGGTTCCCTCCAGGGTGTGGTGGTTACGGCCCGCAAACCCCTGATGCGCCAGGATGATGATAAAACCATTGTGGATCCGGAGCCCATCGTATTGGGATCTTCCAATGCTTATGAAGTGATGGAAAAGATCCCCGGCCTGTTCATGGACCAGGATGGAAATATCTTCCTGAACAGTACTACTCCTTCCCAGATCTGGATCAATGGCAGGGAACAAAAAATGAGTGCGGCAGACGTGGCCACGATCCTGAAAAGTCTGCCCCCCAATTCCATCGCCAGTATTGAACTGATCAGGAGTCCATCAGCGCGGTATGACGCTTCCGGCGGCGGTGGCATTGTGAATGTGATCCTGAAGAAGAATGTGAAGATCGGGATGACGGGAAGTATCAACATAGGGATGAACCAGGGCAAATACGGCAACCAGTTTGCAGGTATCAATATCAACAACAACAATGGCAGGCTCACCACCTATATGAACCTGAACATCAACAACCGGAATTCATTTGAAGAACTGCAGACAGACAGGATCATTTCCGCATCCAGTAAACTCTCTCAGCTCTCCTATACCAAATATCCCGGGCAGGGTGCCTATGCAGGTTTTGGCATGGCTTATGAGCTGTCTAAAAAATGGGAGATCGGTGCAGATCTGCGTGTAACCATCGGCAAATCCAACAGCAACAATACCAACAACTCCCTGATCACAGACCTCAACAACGGCAGTAAGATTTCTGAAAACAATGCCCTGGTGAACAATGACAGCAGGAACAGGAATATCCAGCAAGGCTTAAACCTGAAGTACAAAATAGACAGCCTGGGATCTGAATGGGTAACGGATCTTTCTTACAGTTATAGTGATTACACCAACCAGCAAGACCTGGTGAACCAATTCACTTATCCGCAAACCTCCACCGGTACAGGGTTTGGGGATTTTGATAACCATGCCAACAGCCTCATCGTTCAAACCAATCTCACCAAGAAGTTCCGCAACAAGATCACCCTGGAGACCGGCCTGAAATCCTCCAATGTATGGTTTGGCACCAATACACAGTATTTCAACACCACGGGTGGTACCACGGTACCAGACAATCTCCGGAGCAATGCCTACAATTACGATGAACATATCCATGCCGCTTATGTGCAGGCATCCAAGCCCATTGCCGGATTTGTATTGAAGACCGGCGTACGTGTGGAAAACACCAACATGAATGGCATACAAACCTATCCTTCAGATACTTCTTTCTCCATCAAAAGAACGGATCCGTTTCCCTTTGCATACCTCAGCAGGAGCATCATGAAGATAGCGGGCTATGACCTGAAAGCATTCCTGATCTATCGGCGCACCATTGCCAGGCCGTCTTACAGTTACCTGAACCCATCCATCAGGATCATCGATCCTTACCTGTATGAAACCGGCAACCCCACGCTGCGGCCACAGTTCACCAACAATTACGAAGCCAATATCTCTGTGGATGAACGGCCCATCTTTGCTGTGGGTATCAATGACACCAAGGATATTTTCAGCCAGGTGGTATACCAGGCTGATAGCAACAAAAACATCGCAGTGAGGACTTATGATAACATCGGCACCAATAAAGAAACTTATTTCAGGATGGTGGGCGCCGTGCCGGGTAAAAAAGTTTTCCTGGTGGCCGGTGTGCAGTACAATTACAATTTTTACAATGGCCAGTATGAGGGTGATCCGCTGACCTTCAAACGTGGAACCTGGACTTTCTTTACTTACCAGAATTACCGGCTCACCCCCACAACTAATCTGTCCTTAAATGGGTTCATCCGCCTGAATGGCCAACAACAATTTTATGAGCTGGGTACTTTTGGGAATCTCAGCATCAATCTTTCCCAGCAGCTCCTGAACAAAAAACTCACGGTGACTGCAGGCCTGAACGATGTATTCTATACCAACTGGAATACCTTCTTTATCCAGCAGGGTTCCGTAACGGGCGAAGGTTATCGCAAAGCGGATACGCGCCGTTTTTCTCTGAACCTGCGATACAATTTTGGTATCCGCAAGAAAGAAGAGAAAAACAGTAATGTGGATTTCCCCGCGGAAAACCAGTAGGAAAGGGAGAAAATATAGGGACAAGTGTGAAGGGGGAACCCTCACTTCGCACTTCCCCCTTTATCTTCTCACTTCACTTATCTGCCTTCAAAAACCCAATAGGATACCCCGTGTCTCCATCCAGCGCCAGCTCCGCCATGATCTCTCCTATGCCTGCGGCAAATTTGAAACCATGTCCGCTGAATCCCGTGGCAATGTACACTTGCTTATATCCTGGTAACTGGTCAATGATGAAATTTTCATCCGCGGTATTGGTATATAAACAGGTCTTCACAGTATGCACCTGCTTGAAGCCATTCCTAAAATACTTTTCTAAAACCTTCACCAGCGGCTCCAGGTCACTGGCATGAATTTGCCTGTCTACCTGGTCTGGGTTGCAAGGGATAGCAGGCGCATGATGCGCCAGTTTAAAGCCGATGGGGCCATGAAATTGTCCAACCGGCAGCATCGGGAAACCATAGTACACGCCGGGAATTCCTTCCTCTGCAATCAGCCAGCAGGGAAGATTCCCCAACGCAAATGATGCCGGATCTTCGGGCATCACCCATGCCACCGTCTGCCTTGTTACCGTTAGGTGAGCCTGCATAACCGGTACCAGTTTTGACGCCCAGGGTCCTGCAGTAATCACCAGCTTATCTGCGGTAAATACGCCTTCATTGGTCTCAACTGTCACGCTTCCACCTGATACCTTCCAACTTTCAACTTTCACCCTGGTCCGGATATCCGCACCCATCCGTATGGCCTCAGCAGTATGCACCAACACGGATCTTTCCGGCGTAACAAATCCCGCGTCTGGTTCCAGAAGCAACCTATGTTCAGACGGCACCTGCAGCTGAGGATACGAGGATGCCGCTACCTTATGTACATCAATGGAATATTGACGGGCCGATTCCTGCACACCCCTGATAACCGGATGATCAGCAGACCCCATGTACAACAATCCCGTGGGCACATACAACTGAGTCCCCGTAGCGGCCTCAAGTTCCCGCCAGTTCCGGTAGGCCAGTTCCAACAAGGGCACATAATCCGGATGTTCAAAATAGGCTTTGCGGATGATCCTGCTCTGGCCTGCATGCGATCCCTGATCATGCGGAATATCAAACTGCTCCAATCCCAATACCCTCGCACCCTTCTTGGCAAGATGGTAACAGGTGGCAGAACCCATTGAGCCCACGCCTATAACTATGACGTCATAATGTTGCATACTTTTTATTCAAGGGAGAAGATGAAGGGAGAAGTGTGAAGCCTGTCTTCGCACTTCTCCCTTCATCTTCTCCCTTTCCTACCTTGGTAACGCAAACGCCACATACCCATCCCCCTTCTTCGCGCCCAGTTTGGTGCCGCCACAGGCAATGACCACATACTGCCGGCCATTCACTTCATAGACACTGGGTGTGGCAAAGGCTGCTGCTGGTAGTTTGGTTTCCCAAAGCAATTGACCATTCTTTTTATCGTAAGCTCTGAACTTACCATCCTTGGTACCGGCAATAAACAGTAGTCCGCCAGCCGTCACGGCTGGTCCTCCATAACTTTCAGCGCCGGTTGCCGGAATCCCTTTGGCCATCAGTTCAGGATACTCACCGTAACTGATCTTCCACAAATACTCACCCGTGTTCAGGTTGATAGCATTTAAAGTACCCCATGGTGGTGCAATGGCAGGATACCCATCCTTATCCAGAAACTTGTTGTATCCGGAGATCCTGTATTTCATTGTTGGTGCAACCGTGCCGGGTTCTTTGGCCAGTGATACAGGTTTATCTCCATACAAATATCCCACAATCGCTTTCTGCTGTGCGGCGTTCAGCTGTTTGAAAGCAGGCATCATCCCCTTGCCTTTGCTGATGAGTGTTTGCACCTGGGCTCTACTATACTTGCTGGCCACAACGGTGAGATCGGGATAACCGCTGGCGGCATTCCCTTTCCGGTTGGCACCGTGGCAGGCCACACAATGCGTGGTGTACAATTGCTGTCCTGCACCCCCGGCAGGCGTTGCGGTTTTGTTCTCCATGATTTTGATCAGCCAGGCCATTTCGTTGCTGTTCACATACATGATGCCTTCCGGATCCACCGCCGCTCCACCCCATTCCCCTCCACCATCCAGGCCCGGGAACACGATGGTTCCACGTGCTGACAATGGTGTAAACGGACCTTCAGACCTGCTTTGCTGCAAGGTCTTAATGAGTTCAGCACGGTTGCGGGCATAGGGACTGATGTCGTTGGAATCTTTCAACAACTGCCGCGCAAATGGCGCAGGCTTTACCGGAATGGGCTGGGTTTTGGGACTCCATTCATCTTTTAATTCAGACAGGGGCACCGCTACCTCTTTAATATCAAACAAGGGCTTTCCCGTTTCCCTTTCAAACATATATACAAATCCCTGTTTAGAGATCTGCGCCACCGCATCGATCTTTTTTCCACTACGCTCCACCGTTAGTAAGTTGGGAGGGGATGGGAAATCCCTGTCCAGTATATCATGATGCACCGCCTGGAAATGCCAGAGCCGCTTTCCGGTGCGGGCATCCAGTGCCAGCAGGCAATTGGCGAAAAGGTTATTTCCCTTCCTGTTGCCCCCGTAAAAATCAAATGCAGCAGAACCCGTGGGCACAAAAAGCATCCCGCGTTGCCGGTCCACCGCCATGCCCGCCCAGTTATTAGCGCCGCCCACTTCGGTATTCTTGTAATTCTGCGGACTCCAGCTATCATATCCAAATTCACCCGGAGAGGGAATGGTTTTGAAAACCCAGGCCAGCTTTCCTGTCCTTAAGTCAAAAGCCTGTATGAATCCCGTCGCCGCATCCGTCCCTTCAGACACCCTGATGGGCATGATGATGAGGTTTTCAAAAATGGTTCCGGGTGTATTGCTGATCACAAACTTTTCTTTTGCCGTAGCACCAAGTCCGGCCTTCAGGCTCACCCTTCCCCCGTTTCCAAACTGCTGCACAACCATCCCTGTGCCGGCATCCAGCATGATCAAATCAGACTCGTTGGTGTAGAGAATTCTTTTTTGAGTGGGATCGATGGGGTCCTGCCAGTATGCTACCCCCCTGCTGGTGCTGTACCAGGGGAATTTTGCCGAATCCTGCCGGCGCCATATTTCCTTACCCGTTGCGGCATCCAGTGCAAAAGGAATGGTGGCGGCCGTCATACCATACAATACCCCATCCACAATGATAGGATTGCACTGGATCTGCCCGCTATCTCCCGTACGGTACTCCCATACTTTCTCCAGCTGGCTTACATTCCCGGTATGGATCTGGTCCAGTGGGGAATAATGGTTCCGCTGCGGCCCACCCAGGTATTCCGGCCAACCTGTTGAGGGATTTTGGTCATGGGCACTGACCAAAACCAGGATGGAGGCAACTGCAACACTGGCAGGAAACAGGAATTTACGCATGCTTAAATATATCAAGTTTGTAACGATTCATAAGAACAATACATTATTCAATGCTTTAATCATCGATACATCCAATTAAGGAATTAGCTTTGATACATACTCTGCCTAAATGTCATAGCCATTGAGCTTCGGCTGAAGGTGAGAATTTTGTCAGAGGGCCAAACCAATATGATATTGCCATGCGTTTGAACCAGAATGCGCTGTTTCTCTCGATAATGAAAAAAATAAACTACCAACCATGAATAAAAGTATCATTACCACCTTTTGCTGCGGTGCAATACTGCTTCTGATGTCCTGTGGCACGTCCAAGAAACTGGAGCAATCTACAGAAGCACTGGCCAAAGCCAATTCAGAGATCGCTCAGCTCAACCAGAAAATTTCCGCGTATGAGTCGGATATTGCTAAACTTAAGGAAGAAAATATCGTCTATGGAAAAGAAGCCAAAGACTGCAGGCTGGCAGAAGAGTACTTAAGGAAGAACCTTGAATCAATGAATAAAGCCTTAGCAGAACATGGTACTTCCATCAGGCAGATCTATCAAAAAGTGGATTCTTCGCTGGTTAAATTTGCCAACGCGGGGGTAGATGTCTGGTATAAAAACGGGTTGGTTCATATTTCCCTTGAAGATGAGCTGATGTTTACCAGTGGCAGTACGGCGGTGAGTTGGGAAGGCAAACAGGCCCTGGGACTGGTGGCAGAAGAAATCAATAAATATCCCGGTGTAACTTTATATGTATTGGGTAATACAGATAATAAGCCGGTAAAGACGGGCAGCAAGGACAATTGGACGCTCAGTACAGAACGCGCCAATGCAGTAGTAAGGGTTTTGCGTGATGAATACAAAGTGGACCCCGCCAGAATCATCAGTGGCGGCCGGGCAATGTATAATCCGATAGCCGACAACGATTCACCGGAAGGCAGAGCAAAAAACAGGAGAACAGACCTCATTGTTAACCCTAACCTCAACAGGATTTGGGAACTGACCAATACGGAGCAATAAATTTAAACCGAGTAACAACCAGAATATGAAAATTAAATTATCAGTTTTATTAACCGGCATAGTAGCCCTTTCAGCCATGGTGCCGATGGATGCATTGGCCCAACGTAAACCTGCAGCTAAACCGGCTTCATCCCGGCCCGCCAGTAAACCTTCCAATGTCAGCAGGCCTTCCAACGTCAGTAAACCGGCTTCAACCAAGTCAACCACGGCAAAATCAAAAGCTGGCAATGTTTCAGATAACAGGAGTAACAACACTGGTAACCGGAACATCAGCAACAACAATGTCAATATTGACAAAAGCAGGGGGGATGTCAATATCAATGTTGACAACAGCAAAGACATTAAGATCAACAACAACAGGAATACCGTAGTCAGGAATAACAACAGGAACTATTATAACGGAAGACCTCCTTACTATTGGGGTGGCAGGAGATACTACTGCTATCATCCCTATTATTACCATCCCTATAAGCCCTTCTATTGGGGACCCGTATGGCATCCCTGGGGCTTCTTTGTAGCTACACTGGCAACTACGGCAATCATTGTAAGTGTAAACAATGCACAATACCACTATGACCAGGGAGTTTGGTATCAACCCTCCAATGGCGGTTATACGGTGGTTCAGGCGCCAGTGGGCGGCACCATTACCACCATTCCATCCGGGCATGAGACCGTGGTGGTCAATAATACCACTAACTATTATTACGGAGGAGCCTATTATGAAAAAGACAGCAAAGGCAGTTATACCGTAGTAGCGCCACAGGCAGGTGCAGTGGTGGAACATTTGCCCGAAGGCGGAGAAGAGGTTAAGCTTGGCGACAAAACTTACGTCAAAGTAGGAGAAACATACTACTCACCTGTTCAGGTGGATGGCAAACAGAAATATGAGATCGTTCAAATTGAAGAAGAATAAATCCAAAACAGTATGAAACTTATCCTTTCCGTCATTTTTGCCATCTTTCTTTTCCAGGGTGCTTTTGCGCAACGGGTATCACAGCCCAGGTCCGGACCCACGGGTTCATGGAGGGTTCTGGGTACCACATCGGCAAAAAGTTCCGGGGATCATGACGCAATTTATATCAAGGGGCCTTACGACTTTTTCAGGCGGATAAAATTCAAAGTAACTGACTCAAATATCGAGATGCAATATATCCTTGTCCGTTATGATGATGGCGGAGCCCCAGAGCGTGTGGAAACCAGGGAGAACATCCCCCAGGGAGGCGAAAGCCGGATCATTGACCTCAAGGGCGGTAAAAGAAAACTCAAATCAGTTGAGTTTTGGTATCGGGACAAAGGCTTTATGAATGGAAAGGCTGATGTCACCCTTTTCGGAATCAAATAACAATTAACAATTAACAACTAACAATTGGCAATTGGCACTAGTTACTAAAGTTTAATAACTAGTGCCAATTGTCAATTGCCAATTGTCAATTGCTAATTGTTAATTGAGTATCTTTTATCCATGAATCGGGTAGCCGGGGCAGTTATACTCTTCATGGGATTATTTTTTTGGTGCGGTTCCGCGCTTGCTCAACAGCCTGTGATCACTGCCGAGGGAGATTCCATGATCATCACCTCCCGCCTCTGGGTCTATAGAACGGATGAAAAAATCCAATTGGAAGACATCCTGAAACGGCAAAATGCCTTCACGCCTTACACCAACAAAAACATCGTCTTCCAGGGGTGGGAGAATAACGTAGACTGGTTTCGGTTCATCATCCACAACCCAGACTCCATCGCACATACCTGGATCATCCTGATGGGGCATAACTCGCATAAATTTTCCCATCTCTTCCAGAAAACGGATACCGGCTGGAGAAACATCGGGCATGCGGGGATTGCTTACCCGTTTCAGGAACAGACGCTTCCCTATGTGCATCATGTAATGCCAGTTACCATTGCACCGCACAGCACAGACAGCCTCCTACTGCAGTATAATTTCAGGAATAATTTCAAGACCTACGTGTTTGCACTGTTGAGTCCGGGTAAGTTCCGCGCCCTGGCAGATAAAATCTATTTCCAGTTTGGCATCATCGTGGGTATTCTCCTGCTTTTCTTCGCCCTCAATATATACCTGTTTTTTGCACTAAGGGAACCCATCCATCTCTGGTATGCTGCTTACCTGCTGGTCGTCAACTTCCTTATCCTGAAATATGACGGTTTTGAAAGGCAGTTCCTGGGCATGGACGGAACCCTGGCTACCATGTTAACACCCATCCAAACAGTTGCGTCATTCGGCGTATTCCTGCAACTGCATGTGATCCAGAAATTCCTCCGCAACATCAACCCCCATGAATGGCTGTATAAGTTCACCACCATCGTTAAATACAATGTATTGGTCAGTGGCATTGCCCATGGTGTTTTCTTTGCCTTACAGCTGGATGCCAGAACGGAATCCATCATCTTCCAGTGGTCAAACAAAAGCCTGACCATCACCGTATTCCTGATCCTCATCTACTGCATCATCAGCTACCGCCGCGGATTCAAGCCGGCAGCGCTGGTCTTTTTTGGCATCGTTGCCTTCCTGATGGGTGGCATGGAGAAACTCTTTTTCCTGGAAAGCCTCAGTTATGCCTTTCCGCCATCCCTCTTTCAATGGGGCCTGATCATTGAAGCCGTGATCCTGAGTTTTGCGATGATGTTCAGCTACAACAGCCTCAAGAAAGAAAAGGAAGTGCTACAGGATGAACTCAACCGCCAGAATAACCTGGCTGCACAGCATATCCTCGTGGCGCAGGAGGCGGAAAGGAAAAGGATTGCGGAAGACCTGCATGATGAGATTGGCAGCACCCTGGCTGTCCTTAAACTACGGATCCAGCACATCCCCATGGACAAAGACAATATGGATGAGCTGCTGGGCCTGATAGACAAAGCTTCTGCAGATACCAGGAACATTTCCCATAACCTCATGCCGCCGGAATTTGAAAAGACCCCTTTCCCTGACCTGCTGCAAGGCTATTACAGTAAACTCAACAAAGAAAACAAAACCCGATTCCTGTTCATCTGCCGCAACTATGCCCAGCATTTTCCCAAAACCACAGAACTGATGTTGTACCGGATCATCATGGAGATCACCAAAAACATCCTGCAGCATGCAGAAGCCTCAGAAGCCAACATCCAATTGATCTATGACCATGCCGAGCTTGAAATTATGGCCGAGGATGATGGTAAAGGCATTCACAAAACAAAAACAGAAGGCATCGGCCTAAAAAATATCAGTTCCCGTGTCAATTATATCAACGGAAGAATGCAAATTGATACCGGTAAAAAAGGAACAACCATCATCATCCATGTACCATACCCCATTTAACCCATGAAGCCTATCCAGATTATTATTGCAGATGACCACAGCATATTTGTAGACGGACTAAAAATGCTGCTCAGGGATGAAAAGGATATCGCTATCCTGGCGGTTGCGGACAATGGGAAAGATCTGCTGGGACTGCTGCCCACGCTCAAGCCTGATATTATTTTACTGGACATCAATATGCCGAAGATCAACGGCCTGGAAACAGGAAGGATGATCCAGCAGTACTACCCGGATCTTAGGTACATGATCCTGTCAACCTATAACGATGAGCACCTGGTTGAAAAGGCCAAGCTCTATGGCGCCAGCGCCTATGTCCTCAAAACAGCCAGTAAGGATAAACTGGTTGACGCCATCTATTGTGTGAACGGAGGCGGCTTATGCTTTCCTGAGCAATTCTCAGAAACCCGGAATGAGTTTGACTCCCGGGATTCATTCCTCAAACAATTTGACCTTACCAGAAGAGAAGTGGAGATCCTGAAACTCATCAAGAAAGACTTTTCTAACCAACAGATGGCCGATGAACTTTTCCTGAGTGTGTACACTGTTCAAACCCATCGGAAAAATATCATGCATAAACTCGGCATCAACAACTCTGCCGCACTCATGAAGTTTATCCTGGAAAATAATATTTAATGCGCATGTGTTGCCAGGGGCTGTGCGCCTTTGCGAAATACATACTCGCTGTGTAACAGGTAAGCCCCGGATACCACCACCACATCACCGGTATTAAGTCCTTCCAGGATTTCAATCTGGTCATCTAACTCACGACCAGTCTGAACTTTTACTGGCTGGTAATGCAGGGGCCGGGTCTGTATCCAGGCGGTGGCACCGTTTGCGTCCCTGATCACAGCATCCAGCGGCAGTGATAGTGCTTTCTTACCTGCACTGTGCAAGATCACATAAGCGGGCATACCTGGTTTCAGCAGCAGGCCGGGATTGGGAATGCTCACCCTGATCAGGTTGATGCGGGTATCCGGATTGATCTCCGGATTCACAAATTCTATCTTTCCGTTAATGGACTTCCCATCAAGGTCAGGCAGTTCCACCCGCGCCGTACCGGCACGGTTGAGGTCTTCAAGCTGGGTGGTGTACACCTGCGCTTCCGCCCAAAGTGTGCTGAGGTCTGCAAGCCTTACAATGCTCCCACCCTCCATGATGTAATCCCCCTCCCGGATATCCAGCTGTGTAACGTACCCGCTGGCCGGACTTAAAAATGTTGTCAACTGACCAGCCTTACCGGAGGTCTCCATTGCCCTTATCTGCTGATCCTGCATTCCCCATAGCAACAATTTATTTCGGGCACCCTGCACAAGCTCATCTACAGGCACTACGGATCCCTCACCAAATGTTTTCTTCCTGTCCAATGCCAGCAGGTATTCCTGTTTAGCGTTGTTCAGCTCCTCACTATAGATCTCATATAAAGGCATGCCCTTTTGCACGGGATCACCGGGATTCTTCACCATCAGCCTTTCAATCCGCCCCATCACCCTGGCACTCACTGCGGTGGTCTTCATCTGGTCAAAATTGAGGGTACCCGTGAGCACCATGCGCTGTGCAAGGCCGCCCATGCGGATGGAGTCTACCCTGATATTCCCCAGCATAACCTGCTGTTCACTGAGGGCGATCTCATTACCCTGGTCACTACTGTTCTTCTTCACGGGCGTAAGTTCCATTTTACAAATGGGACATTTCCCCGGTGCCCGCTCCACCACTTGCGGATCCATTGAACAGGTATAGTAAACCTCACTGTCCTGTGTTTGCTTTGGTGCAGCATTACAGGAAGCCAGTACTAACAATATGACGATTATGCGTAGCATCATGATGTTGATTTTACTTTAATGAAACTTTCACTGTCTATGAGATACTGGGCGTTCCTGGCTACAGAATCCTGCACTCCAAGACCCTGCTTTATTTGAACATGCCCATCATGCACTATGCCTGTGGTTACTTTCACCGCCCTGAATCCTTTACCTTCTCTCATAAAAACAATACGATCCATCCCCAGGCTCAGCACCGCCTCCTGCGGAAGCCACTGTGCATTCCTGGCATTACCGAAGATGGTGCAACGTACCTGGCTGCCGATGGGGATATGACGTTGGCTGTTATCGAAATATACCCTTGCCGTCATCGTCTTACTTTCTTTCCGGTAAAATGGCTCCAGCAGATCAACCCTTGCCCTGAAATCTTTTCCTGGCATGGTTTCCGGCACTACCCGCACCGGGTTGCCCACGCGCACCAGTGCCTGGTCTTCATCAAAAAGATTCACCAGCACCCAGGCCCTGGAAGGATCAAAAACAGTGAATATGGATTGGCCCTGCCTGAGATACATACCTTCTTTCAGGGTGAGCTCTTCTGTTAACAGGGAAAGATCCCGCATCGTGCCCGGCTCCGGATCCATCCCGGAACCGCCAGACTCGTGGATATGCCCGTTGTACGGACTATACACAGCCACCGTCAATGATGGTTTGCTGGTACTGTTGAGGGCATTGATCTGACGGGGATGCATACCCGCATTTTCCAGCTTTTGCTTTGCCGCGGAGATCATCACTGTATTCATCGGATCATTCTTCAGCAGAAACAGCAATTCCTGTTGGGCCGTCATCAGTTCAGGGCTGTAAATATCCATGATCCGCTGCCCCTTGCGTACTTCCTGGAAACGATACCGCACATACAGTTTTTCAATCCGGCCCGCCACCCTCGCTGAAATATTGTTGACATAGCGCGTATCATACGCAATGCTGCCCAGCGCATCAATCTCCAGCTCTTCCTGCCTTTTCTCCAGCGCCGTCACCGGTACGGAAGACACCACAAATGCGTTGGTAGGATGGATAAGGGTTCCCAGCAGTGAGTCCTGCGTTAAAGCAGGAGGCTGGTGTGCATTATCATGCGCATCCACTAATTCCTTTTCCTTCCCGGTTTTACATGCCATCAATATCAACAGCACCCAGCATATTTGCGTTCTTTTCATCTTATACGTTTGTGATCTCCAACAATGCTTCCAGTTTAACCTGCAATTGCAAAGCCTGATCCAGCAGGTCCAGGTATTCCATCTGTTTCATGTTCAGTGTTTCCCAGGCATCAAACAACATGAACAGTTCCCCCATATTCTGTTCATAGGCCAACTGTTGTGTTTTGTAATTGTTCCGTAAGGCGGGAATGATCTCTTCGTCATACAACCGCATCTGCTGCAACCTGAGCTCCAGTTCATTGCGCATGCCGTAAGCCATGCCGGCGAATTCGATGGCCATCATTTCTTTCTGTGCCTGCACTGCCCTGGACTTCCATTTCAGGCTTTCCATATTGGCCTTACTCATTCTGCTGGCACCGCCCGCAAGAGGCACCCGAACCATACCCATGAGGGTGTATTGCATGGGTGAACTTCCAAACCCAAACATGTGGTCATACTTCACGCCAAACTGGGGCTTCAGATTCATCCGCTCCGTTTCCACCTTCAGCCTGTTGATGTCCAACTCCCGGTCTAACGCGCGGAGATCGCTCCTTGCACTGTAAAACCCCGCCGTATCAAAGGCCTGGTCTGCATAGTGCCGTAAGCGAAAACTGGTGTCAATGCTAAATACTGCCATGGCAGGCTCACCCATAAGCGTATTCAGCCTGATGCGTTTCTCCCGCATATCCGCCGCATACATGAGCTGCATGTTCTTTAAGTTACCCAGTGCTGCCTTGGCCTTGTAATATGCGCCTATTTTTTCCAGGTTATTCTTGTACCGGATCTCAGCATTGCGGATCATGAAATCCAGGATCTTCTCATTCTCCTGCAGCACCACCATTTTCTTCTGCAACAAGGTCCAGCCAACATAATTCAACTTTGCTTCTGCTATCAGTTCATTGAGTGCCGCATTCTTTCTCTCCTTCTCCGCTGTACTCATGGCTTTCATATAAGCTTCATCGGCATCCAGCTTTTTCTTATTTGGAAACATCTGCTCACCGGAGATCATCCAGGAGCCCATGCCCTGGCCCATGTTGCCGCTTTTCCACATAGACGGATTATAGGGTGTCATAAAAAATCCGGTACCCAGCTGGGCAGGCATCCATGCACGAGCGCCTTTCGCCGCTTCGTCCATGGACCTGATCTCCTGGTCATACATTTTTACTACAGGATGTGCCGTGCGTACTTTATTGATCACGGCATCCAGGGTCAGCACCTGGGCTTTTGCCCCCATGCTTATGAGCAGTACAATGGGTAAGTATTTCATATTATGCATTTGGATCGATGAGGTCAACTTTTCCTTTTCGTTTGAGTTCGCGGGTTTTCATGTATTCAAAAACCAGCGGGGTGATCAGCAAAACATAAATAGTGGACGAGATGGTACCGCCAATCAGGGGAATGGTAATGGGGCGCATGATATCACTGCCCACACCACTGGCCCACAGAATAGGGATCAAACCAAACAGCCCCACAGAAACGGTCATGAGTTTTGGACGAAGTCGCTTTACTGAACCTGCCATCACATATTTACGTATGACCGCCGGCGTTAGTGTCTCTCTTGAATTCCCTTGCGCCTTCACCATGTTCTCCATCGCCTCATTCAGGTAAATGGTCATCAGCATCGCCGTTTCTATGGCCATACCAAACAAGGCAATAAATCCAACCGCCACCGCAACAGACAGGTTTATGTGATATGCATACACCATGAACACGCCGCCCACCAACGCAAAAGGCACGGTGATCATAGTTACCCAGGCTTCTTTAAAAGAACGATAGGTGAAGTACAATACCATGAAAATGATGATGAGTACAATGGGCAGGATGATCTTCAGTGTCCTGTTTGCCCTGATCTGGTTCTCCCACTGCCCGCTCCATTCCAGGAAATATCCCTTGGGCAGGGTTTGCATCATCTTATTCAGCTTGTCCTGTGCTTCCTTTACTGTACCTCCCAGGTCCCTGCCCCGCACATTGAACAACACAGTACCGCGAAGCATTGCGTTCTCGGAATTGATCATGGGCGGACCTTCCGCCAGATGGATATCCGCTACAGCATCCAGGGGTATGGGTCCAAACTGCATGGTTTGCACCTGGAGTCTTTTCAGTGCATCGAGATTGTTGCGGAAGTCCTGGCCAAACCTTGCATTCACGGAAAAGCGTTGCCGGCCTTCCACGGTTGTGGTGATCTTCATTCCGCCCAATGCGGTTTCCACCACGGCATTCACATCATCCACACTCAGGCCATAGCGGCCGATCTCTTCCCTCCTGATCTGCACATCAATGTATTTCCCGCCCGTGATGGGTTCCACATAAAGATCTTTCACACCTTCCATGCCCATCAACTGCTTTCTGATCTGGCCCGCAAAGGCATAAATACTGTCCAGGTTCTGGCCGTACACTTTGATCCCTACATCGGTCCTGATCCCCGTGCTCAGCATATTGATGCGGTTGATGATGGGTTGGGTCCAGCCATTGGTCACTCCCGGTATCTGCAGTTTCGCATTGAGCTCATTGATGATGCCATCCTTGGTCATGCCTTTGCGCCAGGTATGCGAAGGCTTCAGCAGGATGATGGTCTCCATCATGGAGATCGGTGAATTATCAGTGGCGGTATTGGCGCGGCCGGCCTTACCCAGCACATGCTCTACCTCCGGCAGGGTGCGGATGATCCTGTCCTGTACCTGCAAAAGTCTTTTCGCTTCTGCATTGGACACATCCGGTAATGTCACCGGCATAAAAAGTAATGAACCCTCGTCCAGCGGCGGCATGAACTCAGAACCCAGCCGGGTCAGCATCCAGCCACCAATCAACAGAGCCACGAGATTCACCGCCAGTACGGTTTTTCGCCAACGGAAACACCAGGCCAGCACCGGCATATACAGTTTCTCCAAAAATCCCGTCAGCGGATTAGCCGATTCCGGTTTGAGTTTACCCCGCAGGAAAATAGAGATCAGCACCGGCGTAAGCGTGATCGCCAGGAAAGCGTCTACCAGCAGGATGAAAGTTTTGGTCCATGCCAGCGGATGAAACAGTTTTCCCTCCATCCCCGTCAGCAGGAACACCGGAAGAAAGGATGCCACAACAATGATGGTAGAATAGAACACCCCAGGCCCCACCTGCCTTGCACTTTTTTCAATGATCTGAAGTCTTTGCGCTTTGTTCATGATACAGGATTTTGGGTGGAAGATTCCTGTTGTGCTTCGCTGATGTGGCGGTATGCATTCTCTACCATCACAATGCCATCATCCACCACTACGCCAATGGCCAGCGCAATGCCGGTGAGCGACATAATATTAGACGATATACCAAAGGCTTGCAGAAGAATAAAACCCACGGCAACAGAAATGGGCAACTGGATAAGGATGATGAGCGCGCTTCTTCCATGAAACAGGAAGATGATGACCACCAGTGATACAACAATCATTTCTTCAATCAGCGTGCTCTTCACAGCACTAACAGCCTCCTGGATCAGGGTGCTGCGGTCATAGGATGTTTTAAGGGTGACGCCCTGCGGCAGGCCCTTCTCTATCTCGCTGATCTTTTTCTTCAGGTCTGCAATCACGCGATTTGCATTCTCATTGTATCGCATCACCACAATACCGCCTACCACTTCGCCTTCACCATCTTTGTCGAATATGCCGAGGCGGAGATCGCCACCCATCTGTACACTACCTATATCTTTTACCCTCACCGGAATCCCATTGACCTGGCTGAGGGCGATGTTCTCTACGTCTTCCTTGTTGCGGATATACCCGAGTCCGCGGATGATATAGGCCATATCGGCCATTTCAAATTTGCGTCCGCCCACATCATTGTTGTTGGCCTTCACTTTATTCACCACATCCATCAGGGACAACTTATAGAACTGGAGCTTGACGGGATCCACCACCAGCTGGTACTGTTTCTCAAAGCCACCGAATGACGCTACTTCCGCCACACCGGGCACCGTCTGCAGGGCAAACTTGATGTACCAATCCTGCAGGGCCCTTTGCTCACCGAGGTCCATCCGCGGCGCATCAAGGTGATACCAGAAGATGTGGCCCACGCCCGTACCATCAGGCCCCAGGCTGGGTACCACGCCCTGGGGTAGCAGCGCCTGTGCGAGGCTCAGCCTTTCCATCACGCGCGTACGGGCCCAATAGGTATCCACATCGTCCTCAAAAATGACATAGACAAAGCTCATCCCAAACATGGAGGAACCCCGGATGTTTTTTACCCTGGGCATGCCCTGCAGGTTGCTCACGAGGGGATAGGTTACCTGGTCTTCCATGACCTGCGGACTACGGCCCATCCATTCCGTAAAAACGATCACCTGGTTTTCACTCAGGTCAGGGATAGCATCGATGGGATTCCTCTGTACTGCGTAGATTCCCCAGGCAAATAATCCCGCTGATACCAGCAGTACTATAAACCTGTTTCTGAGCGAGAGGGTGATTAGTGATTTGACCATAACAACCTGCTAGTTAATTTTCTCTTCCACAGATCCGCAGGTGAGCATGGCAGATCCGAAATATGGATTCTTAATGTCTGCCATCTCACTCACCCAAAGCGCTCCTTTATCGTCATTGGCCATCGGACAATAATCATGGAATACTGTCTTTCCTGCACCAAAGGCTTTTACCAACTCGTATACATTATTACTGAGGTCCACAAAATGCGCCCGCTGTAATTTGATATCCGCCGTAGCGGCAATCTGCCCCGCATGTTCTTTCAGCCCTTTCTCCACGTCATCATAAGCCTTCTTCTGCTCAGCAGTGAAATAGGACTTATCAATAGACTCCAGGGATTTTACCATGGCTGCGGCCCCTTCTTTAGCCTCATCAGACTTTTCCCCCACCAGTGCATTCTTCAGATCTAAATAATAGCCCACAGCCTGGTGCAGGGGGTTGGAAAGTTTTGCATCGATACTGGCAAAGCGCGGCGCTATAGACTTTGTCTCTGACGTAGGACTAACAACTGCTGCCGTTGTATCTTTTGCAACGGCATTTGCTGCATCTGTGTGCTGGTGATCTGCACCTTGCTGACAGGAAATAACAAACAAGCTTACAGCACCCAGTGCTGTGTTGAACAGTAAACGCATAATATTGAATTTAAAATGATCAATGATTACTTACGGATATGCATAAACGCATATAGCCCGGATCAAAGACCCCGGGGAAAAACATTACAAATCTGTCTACAGTAAAAGTGAACGATGACGGAGATAGCGTTCCGGTGTATGCAGCGGCGGACCGTTGGGTGAACCCACATAGTTACAGCCTTCGTCCGTAAAGGTGATAGAGAGAAGGGGGAAGGGGGAAGGCTGGGTGGCTATGGCCAGCGGCGTGAATACATATTGCCCGCTGCCCGCTTTCTGATCGTCCACACTTTTTATATACTTCTGCTCATCCTTACAACAGTTGTTGCCGGATTTCTGCTTGTCCATCCCGCATTGGTTGCAGGATGCTGAAGAAGTATGGGCAAGGGACCAATCCACCATTTTGCCCATGCAATAATGGAGCTGCACTGCCGTGCCAGAGGAGGCCAGCAGGTACACTGAGGCAAGGATGGATAAAATGAACTTCTTCATGAACCGGGACAAAAATATATAAATTAATTGGCCGATTTCTGGTAATATCTTGGAAATCGTAATATTTTAACGGTTCACCGCATAAAATATTAGCCATGAAGAAGTTATTAATGGTTATCATCATCCTCGGCCTGGTCTCTTTCCAGGCAGAACCAACAATCTCCAAAAAAGAAAGAAAATCGGCTGCAGCATTCCTGAAAGACTCAGAAAAGAATGTCATGAAGGCCCTGGGAAATCTCAGTGAAGAACAATTAAAATATAAACCGGCACCGGATCAATGGAGTGTGCAGGATTGTATGATGCATATTGCCGCCTCGGAGAAAATGTTGTGGGGCATGGTTGACCAGGCCCTCAAGGCTGCTGCAAATCCAGACAAACGCGCAGAGATCAAGTGGAGTGATGAGCAGGTGATGAAGAACCTGGAAGACAGGAGCACCAAGGTAAAAACCTTTGCGCCCCTCGAGCCACAGAATACCGGCTTCCGCACCGTTGATGAAGCCGTAGCGTCATTCCGTGAAAACCGGGGAAAGCTGATTGATTATGTAAAGAGCACACAAGCTGATCTGCGAAATCATGTATCAGCGCTGCCCGTAGGATCTTTTGATGCTTACCAGATGATCCTGTTCATAGGTGCGCACAGCAACCGTCACGTTCTTCAGATGCAGGAAGTGATGAATAATCCCGGGTTTCCTAAAAAAAATTAGGGAGAAGATAAAGGGAGAAGTGCGAAGGAGTCCTTCAAACTTCTCCCTTTATCTTTATTCTCTTTTCTCCTCAAAGACTATTCGTTCAACCTGTTTACCACCTCCCACGTCAACGGTACGTTCATAATGTATATTGGAAAACCAGCCAGATGATAAATAATAAGTGAAGCTGGTTTTATCACTGATGTCGATTTTTTTAATTTGATTTGCCAGGTCCTGGGCAGAGATATTTCCCGCCATTTGCTGTATTATCCCAAGAAGTACCTCACGTCCTTTAATTCTATCGATCTCCTGGGCTACAAGGATAGTAGCCAGCTCTTGTGCTGTATCCAGTTTAACCAGCGAAAGTGTTAATTGTGCCGGAATCAGATTAGGCCCCAATACATTGGGCAATTCCGTTTCCATTACAACCCCTCTCTTATCAAACTCTGCACCGTACGGTGAATGAAACAATTGAATCTCCTTGATCATAATGGATTCAACAGCTTCCCTGGTACTTAGCGTTGTGATCAATTTGTCCAACATACTTTTTGATTCCTGTTTAACAGGCTTCTGCTCCAGCTGCATTTTCATCATGTTCACATAAAAATCCCGGACCTCTTTCCAGTTCTCAAGTCTCTTGAAAATGCCTGTCTCATCAGCAATATAAACGAACTTAAGTCTGCCGAGAACAAGGCTTGTCAGAGCATTAGACTGGTTGTCCATTCCTTCTATTTTCGCTTCACCCTGCTCCCACTCCAGTTTGTACTCAGCTTCAGAGGAATCAATGACCCTGATGGTAACCTGGTAGGTAATGGAACTATGGTCCACACTATCGGCGAATTGCCTTTCTTTGGTCTTTGTGATGGTATATCGCTTTATGTCTTTTTTCCCCCAGAATCCGATGCAAGATGCATTGGAGTCAGTAATGTAATTCTGGGCCGTAAGATTAAACAGGCAAAAAAAAGCTGAAATTGAAAGTAAGAGGTGTTTCTTCATATTGTTTTCGTTCCGGGCCTGAATATACACCAATCGCCAACGGTAGTCAGGAAATTAATATGACAGCAGTCATTGCCGGGCACCAAAACCAGCGTTACTTTACTCCCAAATCGGCACCATGAAAAAAGATCTGCATGACCTCATTTATAATGTCTGGATCAACCACAACCAGGCCATGTTCACCCGGGATGAGCCCGGCCAGCTGCATCATGAGGAAAAGCTTTTCCGTGGAGATAATCAAGATTCCAACGACTGGATACAGGCCGTTGCCCACAAGATCCGTTACGCCAGTGAGATCCATATCAAGGGAAGCACCGCAGCATCCGAGCAGCTTCAGGCATTCTTAGAGGCAGACCCGCACAACACAGACTTCCTGATCACCCGCGAGGAATCTGTTTTCTGACAAACATTACCGCACTCCCGCATTACCAAATTACCACATTAATATTCCCTATCTTAGGAAGACTAAATCTCTTCCTATGCCCGCATATACTGTCAATATTAATGGCAAGGACCACCCGGTAGACGTGGATGCCGATATGCCCCTCTTATGGGTCATCCGCGATGTGGTGGGAATGAAAGGAACCAAGTTCGGCTGTGGCATCGCCCAGTGCGGCGCCTGTACCATCCACCTGGATGGCAGCCCCACCCGCAGTTGCTCTATCCCTGTCTCTGAAGCAGCAGGTAAAAAGATCACCACCATCGAAGGTGCAAACAGCAGTATCGCCGAAGCCGTTCAAAAAGCATGGATAGAACTCCAGGTGCCGCAGTGTGGTTATTGCCAGAGCGGCCAGGTGATGAGTGCAGTGGCACTGCTCAGCAACAATAAAAAACCAACAGACGCGGATATCGATACTGCCATGCAGGGCAATCTCTGCCGCTGCGGAACCTATCTGCGCATCCGGGCCGCCATCCATCGCGCCGCTGAAATCATCTGATCCTCCTTCATCCCTTCAATGAACGCACATGCAACAGGCAAATCAACTTTCCAGAAGAAATTTTCTAAAATATACCGGGATCACCGGGACCGGACTCATCCTCGGCATCAGCTGTAAAGACACGCCCAAGGTGGCAACCCTTGCCGAAGTGAAGGCCTGGTATGAATTCAATCCCGTCCTGCAGATCGCCAACAACGGACTGATCACCATCTATAATTCAAAGCCCGAGATCGGACAGGGTGTATGGCAATCCATCCCTGCACTGATCTGCGAAGAGCTGGACGTGCCTATTGAATCCGTGGTCATCAAACATACCGGCGGTGAAAAGAAATTCGGCGATATGCAGTTTGCCGGTGGTAGTTTTTCTGTGCGCTCTTCTTATCACGAACTTCGCAAGGTAGGTGCTGCTGCAAAAGAAATGCTCATCGCTTCTGCCGCAGAAGCATGGAAGGTGCCCGCAGCAGAATGCAAGGCAGAAAATGGCGAGATCATCCATGAAAAATCCGGCAAGAAAGCCAGCTACGGTGAATTTGCCGATGCCGCTTCCAAACGCAAGGCACCTGAAAAACCTGCACTGAAAGATCCCAAGCAGTTTAAGATCCTAGGCAAAGCCGCACCAAGGCCTGACGTGCCCCTCAAAGTAAATGGCACTGCTGTTTTTGGGATCGATGCCACAACAGATGGCATGGTGTATGCATCCGTGGAACACAGTCCGGTCCTGGGCGCCAAACTGGTGAGTGTAGATGATAGCGAAGCAAAGAAAATCAAAGGTGTGATGGCCGTTGAAAAGTGCACGCGCATCATACAGAGTTATCGATATGAAGCCGTTGCCGTGATTGCTGATTCCTACTGGACTGCATTTAAAGCACGCAAGGCCCTTAAGGTCACCTGGGACAACCAGGGCAAAGACAGTTTCAATACACTTGCCTATGAACAAAGCCTTCGCGCACTTGCGTCAAAACCTGGCGTGCCGGTAAAACCTGTTGGTGATTTCGATAAAGCATTTGCCTCTGCTCCGGTGAAGCTGGAAGCATTTTATGAGACGCCAATGGTTTCCCACTCCCCCATCGAACCCATGAATGCATTGGCGAAGTGGAGTGATGATCAGCACCTTGAAATATGGGCTTCAACGCAGGTACCCCGCGAAGTAGTTACCAGCTTTGCCAAAGAATACAAGATCCCGGAAGAGAACGTGAAAGTGAACGTGATGTTCAATGGCGGAGGATTTGGACGGCGCCTGTACCCCGACTATATCCATGAAGCTGTACAGTTGTCGCGGGTCATCAAAAAACCAGTGAAAGTACTATGGACGCGCGAAGACGATACCCAGCAGGGTCCTTTCAGGCCCATGACCTTTTCTGCTATGAAAGCAGGATTGGGGGCTGATGGGAAACCAATGGCTTTCCAGCATAAAGTGATTTCGCCCTCCATGATGGAATCTGACAACGGCAAGTTTGATCAAACCAAAGAAGATGGCTACATGACTGAAGCCATCAGCGATCAGAAATATGAGATCGCCAATATGAAGAACGCTTACGTGTACGCCCCGCTGAAAATCCCGGTTGCAGCATGGCGTGCCGTGACCAGCACTACACTGGCCTTTGCGCATGAGTGCTTCATTGATGAGATGGCCGTGAAAGCAGGAAAGGATCCATTGAAATACCGGGAAGACATGGCGAAGGGCGGCTCAGACCTCGCGAGGATCCTGGCCAAACTCCGTGAAGTATCCAAATGGGATCAGCCTCTGGGCGAAGGTCGCGGCCGCGGTGTGGCGCAATATGAATTCTTTGCGGGCCATGCAGGTTTTGTAGTGGAGGTCTCCAAACAGGGAACGGGCGTGAAGATTGACAAAGTGTATTGCGTGATTGATATGGGTACGGTGGTGAATCCCGGCGGCGTGGAAGCGCAGGTGCAGGGCGCTGTGGCCATGGCCATTTCTGCAGCAACCAAAAATGGAATCAGCTTTGACAAAGGACAAACGCTGCAGACTAACTATCACAACAATCCCATTATCCGGCTTCCGGAGATGCCGCCGGTGGAAGTGCACATTCTTGCAGATGGTGGAGAAGTGATCAAAGGTGCGGGTGAACCGGGATTACCGCCGCTTGCCCCGGCGTTGGCAAATGCGATTTATGCGGCAACGGGTGTGAGGATTAGGAAGATGCCCTTTAGTTTAGCTGCATTGGGTTAGGGATAGATTTAAAAAGGGTTGAAAAACTTTTTTGTCATTTAACGAATTTGCAGTTACAAATTTTTTGATTTATCGTAACAACAGAGTCTTTTAAATTGAAGTGATTGCTAGCTTTAAACTGCTGAAGTTTTGATACGCTTACAGTTGATAAATAGCCTACAATCGAGACAAATTTCTACATTTCTGTTGGTATTGATCATAGATGCTCGAACCAACATAAATCAGCAAGTCACTAGTCAAAACCAATATTAACTTAATTCGAATTTTCAACTCTTCTTTCAAAAACAAAACTCAAGCCGTCCTCTAAAGAGCCTAAAGTCACAAATTAAGCCAAACTCTCACGCACGACCCACATAATTTCATTTACTTGATAACAAATACTCGACATTATTTCTCAACAGATATCCAACTAATCCGCTTGAAATACTCCAGTATACTTTAGATATCCCAGAAGAATCAAAAATTGAATTGTGAGTCCTTGATTTATTTTCAATTTCAACAACATCTCCTTTAACACTATTGCCTAAGCTCAATGATTTTCTTGGCATTGAAAGCAAAGTGTCTATCCTTAGAGAGTTCCAAAAATAAAAATTATGTGAAGGATCAAGTAAGTTGAAATTAACAATTGCGATTTCATCTTCCTTGGCAGTAAGTCCGACAAGGTAAGTCTTAGACTTTATCAATTTACCTTCTGACGGCTCAACAAATTCATACATCAAATTATAGTGTTCTACATGAACCTTCGAAATAATGCCGCTATTTCTTTCAGTAGAATAGTAACTTTCATATCCTTTAAGTGTGAACGAATCAACCTTTCCAAGTTTAGAAACAAACCTAAGTGTTTCGCGTCCGTTATACGAAATAAATTCTTTATCACTAGGCTTCAAATTCTCTACTCTTTGACATGAGCTAGTTGCAAATATGATAAGAAAAGCAAGCGTTAAATAAAAGCAGATGTGCATTATAAGTTTTTTCACTATTCATCCGGTTTTATAAATTCAGTGAGATATATTTTAATTTTAGTTGGGTCTTCAGAGTTTAGTGTCGTAGACAGCGCAGCTCCTTTCGATGCATAAAAAATAATTGCTCCCACAGATGAAGTAGCAGGAAAATACTTTAGCGCAGTTCCTAGCAAACCCGATGCTTTTGTCACATCCTTAATAGTCGAATTATTGTTTTTGTTCTGATCAGCAACATGTTGAAGAAAACTCTTTTGCCTAGTTTTAGGATTATTTTTAAATTCCATGGCAGCGTTGAATAAAACCTGAAAATTTCGTGGACAACCACTCAAAGGAAGCTTTTCCTCTCGGTAAGAAAACTCATCTTTGCCAGACTTTCCGCCACCCGATTGGGACCAATAAGAAAAAAATACATTTCCTGCCTTACCATCTCTATCAATTGTTACAGTATAATAAACGTACGTAACATTAACTTTATAATCACCTTTTTCATCAAATGAATGAGTTTCAATTGTTCGATGAGTTGTAATTATGTCATTGCCAACTACATGACCTTCATCCCCATTTTCCCATTCAAAAGTATGAACACTCACTTCCCTAATCCATGTCCTTGATTTAAGACCTTTACTACTTTCTATGTAGCCCTGTACATCAGACCATGACATAACAGCACCTGTTTCATCGTCAAAATATGCTGAGTTATCCCCATACATACCATTCCATCTGGGCTTCATTCCATCAGGGTCCAAAAGCACTATAGGATTATTGAAGACGTAATTATAAGGTGTCCATCGTCTTGCCATCTCTGTTAAAGGATCCACTGATTGCCACCTCCCGGTCTGCGCATCATACATTCTGGCACCATAATCATACCAATCTAGACCCGCACCATCTGAAAACTCTTCCCCCTGTTTCTCTTTCCCATTATACTCAAACTTATTATCCAAGCTCTTTGTAGCCGAGGAAGATATTGCAGCCATAGTCAGCCCAAAAGGATAGTAGTGCGTCTCCTCAAGGATTGGCCCCGGAGTGTGTGTGACATTCAGGTTGTCAAAGAACACTTTGAGATGCTCCTTCATTTCAATAAAAATCTTATATGCCTTTCTCCTAAAACATCTTTATACTTTTCTTTAGCCTCTTTACTCAGAAAACTTCTGTCAATGAGTTCCATCGCTGGCGGAAGGGCTTTCATTGCGTCAGCAATAATTTTAGCTGCGATGGCTTCCTGTACACCAATCCTAGAGGAAAATGCCATGAAAGACTTACCGGTATACATGCCGTAGTTGCGGTATGAAGCCTCCTCCATATCCCCTTCATACAAACCTTTGTGCAGTGCAAGACTTGCATCATTGATATGCAAAGCAGTACATAACAGGTCATAAGCGGGCGCCAACAGATAGTCCCCTTGCTCACTTTCCATAAGAGCGAAATTCTTCAGGTGTGCATCTCCATTGGCAAAAAGATAATTGAACACAACCAACCGGAAGAAATTGATCAGTTCAACGGTTGCGGCAGGAACATATTGACTGATGAGACGAGCGATATCCGCATAGGATGCATTGTATTTAAAATCGATCCCCTCTTTTTCGGGGCTTTTTCCAAGCAGTGTTGCAAAGTCCTCGATCTGATATTTGGTACCATCAGGCTTGTAGTCAAAGCGCCTGGTGATATACGCAGGAGAGCCGTCATCAAAAAAGATCATGCCGCAGGCGGCGGTCTTGATGTTAAAGAGTTGCCTTGCAATCTGCATGGTGACATGCTCATTGGCGGGCATATCCTCAACGTTTTCGAGACGCTCCACAGGAACGGGTTTTAAGATATGCGAGCCCCTGGATGAGGTGAGTGTCAACTCATTTTTTTTCAGCAGCAGGCTGTACTTCTCCTGTACACCGCTGATGCTGATCGTTTTTCTTTTTTCGTTGAAGGTGCGGGTGAGCTCGGCATTTTTTCCCGGCGGGCCAAAGGGCAGGATATGACTAACCTTTTTCGTACGGCTTCCAAACAATGCCATACTGCCAACCGGGCTATACGTAGTAAATCCCGGTTGCAAAGTAGAAGGGCAATTGCTGATCTCAGGCAGGCTCATTGATTTCTTTTACAGCGATGGGGCCAATACTGTCTTCTATGTTTGTCGCCAACAGCAAACCAAAATAATCTTGCTCATCAATTTTCAACATTCGGCACTGGATCCGTTTGTTAGCCCCCTCACTCAGCATATTCACAAAAACAGGGAACAGCAACTCGCTCTCATACACTTCCTTCCGAAGCGGCATGGTGATACTCACCGGCCTGCTTCCAGGGGTGAGGAGATACCATTCATCGTATGCAAAACGATATCCTTTCCCGGACTTTGTGAGTATCCCGGCTGGTTGGTCATTGTAAAACACCTGGGCTGATCTGTTTTGGGAACTTGTCATTCAATACTACGATTGGCCGGAGTCTTTTCTGCCTGCCTCTTTAATGGATAAATCAATTTGAAGTCCAAGGGGGTCTGCAAGTTTTATCAAGGTCTCAAGGGAAGGATTGCCTTTCCCCATTTCTACCAGCTGGATGGTGCGGATGCTTACCCCCGAAATAGCAGCCAGCTGTGGTTGTAATAAACCAAGCAGTTCCCGTCTTTTTCGAAGCAGATGGCCTATGTTTTGAAAGGTATTACGCAGTATACTTAGTTCTACGAGGTCAATATAGATAAATTCTTGTCGATTTACAAGTAATCCGTAATATACTGCGTTTTTTACAATAAATATGCACCACGAGCATAGAAAGCATAAAAATACGTAGTATGGTGCGTATTTTTGAGTTTTTTAATCGCAGAGTAATTTCTTTGCATCATAGTGAAAACCAAATCCCGTTACCCACTAAAACTACAGACCGACTAACTTAAAACGTCTAAATCGCCCATGGAATAAGGGTTCGATAGAGAACACTTGATAGCATTGCTACCCCTTGCTCTGTAAATACGTGAGGCAGTTTTCTTCTTCCTTCATACCGTCTTGATGTCGCAAATTGCGACTTCAAGTTTTCATATTCTTTATCTGAACATTCAGCCTCACCACCCAATGAATTAATGGCTCAATGAGCCAATGACCTCGCGGATCACTTGCTCAGCCTTAATAACATCTTGCGATTGGGTCATCCGCCCAAGCGAGAATCGCAGGGAACTCGCAGCGCGTTCATCACCAATGCCGAGGGCACGAAGCACATAAGAAGGTTCCAGCGTGGCCGAAGTACACGCAGAACCGGAAGAAACAGCCATATGTTTATTCAGCTTCGCGATGAGCACCTGCGAAGCCATGCCTTCAAAAGAAATATTGCATGTATTTGGCAGAAGATGCGCCCGATCGCCATTGAGCGAAGTTCCAGGCAAGGCCAAGACACCATCCAGAAGACGGTTACGCAGCTCGGAAACCCTTTCCGCTTCTTCCTTCATCTGCTCCCTTGCCAACACAGCGGCCTTACCCAGCCCCACAATCCCAGGCACATTCAGCGTGCCACTGCGCAGCCCTTTCTCATGACCGCCACCGTACTGCAGGGGCGTTAACCGCACCCGCGGATCTTTACGCCGCACATACAAAGCACCCACACCTTTAGGTCCGTATATCTTATGCGCGGAACAACAAAGCATATCAATCCCATCGTCCAAAACATTGACGGGGATCTTGCCTACGGCCTGCGTGGCATCGGAAAAGATAATCACGCTATGCTTTTTCGCGATCGCGCCAATTTCTTTCACCGGCATGATCACGCCCGTTTCATTATTGGCGTACATAACGGAGATAAGGATGGTATCCGGGCGGATCGCGGCTTCAAGGGCTGAAGGATCAATCTGGCCGCTGAGGTCAACGGGAAGTATTGTTATTTCTGCGCCTATGCTTTCCAGGTAGTGGCAGGTATCCAACACGGCCTTGTGTTCAACGGCAGTGGTGATGATATGCTTTCCCTTGCCGCTATACATTTCGTAGGCGCCCCTGATGGCGAGGTTCACTGCCTCTGTGGCGCCGGAAGTAAAAATGATCTCGGAAGTTTCCGCACCAATCAATGCAGCTACCTGCTCACGCGCAATGGTCACCGCTTCCTCCGCCACCCAACCATAGGCATGGCTCTTGGTGGCCGCATTGCCGAAATGCTGGGTGAAAAAAGGCAACATCGCTTCCAACACCTGTGGATCACAGGGTGTGGTAGCGTTATAATCCAGATAAATAGGATAGTTCATCAGTGGTGCCTCGCTCCTTCTTTCACTTTAAAAACATGCAGTACCTGCGGGAAAATAGCATCAAGTGTTTCCATCGCTCCCTTGGTAGATCCCGGCAACGTGATCACCAGGCAATTGTTGATGAACCCGGCCACACCTCGGGACAACATCGCATAAGGCATCCGTTGCTGTCCGTAAGAACGTGCGGCTTCCATAATGCCCGGAATTTCCATCGTTAACAAAGGCTGTATGGCCTCCGGTGTATTGTCGCGCGGAGATACGCCGGTTCCGCCCACAAAGATCAGGAGATCACACTGGGTAGAAAGGGTCTTCGCCCTTTCCCTGATCCCTTCCAGATCATCCGGAATAATTTCTTTGGTCATCACACTACACCCTGCTAACTCCAACTTATCCACTATAGCAAAACCGGCCTCATCAGTACCCTTCCCCGCGCTGATGGTATCAGAACACACCACCACCACGGCCTTCAGCCCTTTGCCCTCAACTGCCTTATCACTCTTTCCGCCTTTCTTGGAGAGCAGCGCAATCTGCCGGATCTGCACCTGCTTGTCAATAGGCTTGAGCATATCATACATCGTCAAAGCCGTGATGGCCGCACCATGCATAGCTTCCACTTCCACACCCGTCTTATAAATGGTATGCACTTCAACGCGGATGAAAATCTCCAATCCCCTCACTTCATAACTGATCCCAGTAAATTCTACAGGCAGCGGATGACAATCAGGGATCACGTCACTGGTTTTCTTCACCGCCAGCAACCCCGCCGCACGGGCAAACTCAAACACATCACCCTTAGGAACTTTTCGATTCTGCACGGCGTCAATCGTTGCAGGATCTGACACCACTACAATGGCCTCTGCAATGGCCTGCCTGAATGAATCTGATTTATGTGTTATGTCTACCATTACCTATTTTCTTTCCATTGATATCCATCGTCCTGAAATAACTCTTTTCCCCAAACGGGTAGCTCTGCTTTGATACGCTCCACGCATTCCGTACACGCATCAATCGCTTCTTTGCGATGAGCAGCTGAAGTAAATACAAACAAGCTGATCTCGCCGGCATTTACTTTCCCCAGGCTGTGATGCACATGCATACAAGTGAGCGGATATTTTTTAAAAATCTCCTCCCTGAGGATATGCATGGTCTGTAAAGCCATCTCTTCATAGGCTGTATACTCAATAGCCGTCACCAATTTGCCATCCATCTCATCAGCCCGCACCTGGCCCAGAAAAATACTGTGACCGCCAATGTTTTTTTTGCTGGCATGCTTTGCAATGCTGGTAGCAATGAATTGTGGATCGATGGGTCCCTGCTGAAAAATTTGCTTCACACTCATGAATGACCGCTTTCTTTATACAATCTTTTATGTGTTTCCGCATCCAGGTGGTATGCTTCAATGCCCATCTGCCTCAAAAGTCTCGCAGCCTTTTCACTGCGCACACCCGTCTGGCAAAACAGCACCACCCGACTGCCCCGAAGTTCCGAAAGTTTTTCCTCTAATTCGTTCAAAGGGATGCTAAGATGGGGATACCTGTCCAGCTTGGGTTGTTCAGACCTTTCACGTACGTCCACCAAAACGCTTCTCTCATCTGCCAACCAGGTCTGGAGGAGATCCCTGCTGCAACCCATATCATAGACGGTCTCCATGATCTGTTCACGGGTAGCCGGTCCCTTATGCGAGGTGCCTGGTTGATAATCAACCGTAAAAAATTGCTGCCGCAACGCATCGTAATTCAGAATCTTATTCAATAACATTCCACCAATCCCTGTAATACACTTGATTAGTTCTGTAGCCATCATGGTCCCGATCACGCCGGGTAATACACCCAACACTCCCGCCTCTGCACAGTTCCGTACTTCTGACGCCAACGGCATCTCCGGAAAAAGATCCCGGTACTGCCCGCACCCATTCACATGAAAAACCGCAACCTGGCCCTCAAAGCCTGACACCGCGCCGTATACCAGCGGCTTCTGCAACACGCCACACACATCATTGATGAGATAGCGCGTAGGAAAATTATCGGAACAGTCGGCCACTACATCACAAGCCTCCACCATCATCCAGATATTCTCCTTATGCACATGTTCATGGATCACTTCAATCTCCACTTCAGGGTTCATCAACCTTAGTCTTTCACCCGCCGCTTCCGCTTTTTTTCTTCCGATATCATCCATACTGAACAATACCTGCCGGTGAAGATTACTCAGGCTCACCTCGTCTCCATCTGCAATGATGAGCTTGCCCACGCCGGCTGCTGCCAGGTATTGCAGGACCGGACAACCCAGTCCGCCCGCACCTATCACCAATACCCGCGCCGCACCCAGTTTCTGCTGCGCCGCCGGGCCAAACTGTGGCAGGATCTCCTGCCGGTGATATCGTCCTTCTGTTTGCATCATCCACCAGAAAAAGGAGGTAAGAGGGCCACTTGCATACCAGGATCAATGGGCGTATTACCCGTAACCAGTTGCTGGTTCACCGCAATGCGGTATTTCTTTCCTGCCAGCCCCGGAAACCTGGCATGAAGTATTCTTTCCAGTTGCGCCGTGTCTTCTACTTCGGCTACCCGTATGCGTTGGGTATCCGTTACATCTGTCAATTGCCCGAAGAACAAAACTTCTATCCCGTCCATATCAGTTTATACGAAGCGATCAATAATACAAAAGCCAGCACCGTCTTCAGCACTTGCTGGTTAAAGCGCAATGCACCAAAATAAGCGCCTAGCAGTCCGCCCGCAAATGCCACCACCACATACCAAAGCATATCCTGGGTGAAATGGATACCTTTCTGCATCTGGCCACCAAGGCCCGCCAGTGAGTTCACAAAAATAAACATTGCACTGATGGCTGCGGTCTGCTTCTGGTCTGTCCACCGCAGCATCAACAAAATAGGCGAAAGGATGATGCCGCCGCCAATACCAATCAGGCCGGATAAAAACCCGATCCCCGCACCCATCAGCAATGAAGGTCCCAGTCTTGACTGTTCTGTGGCCACCACTTCCTTGTTGGGAAAAAATAAAAACCGCACCACGGCAACCAACAATAAGATGCCCAGTATTTTTTTGTACACCGCCGGATCTATCGTGATCATGCCGCCCAGAAAGGCAAAGGGGATAGATGCCAGGGCGAGGGGGAAGAAAATCTTCCACTGGAAATGTCCGCCCCGGTAAAACTGGATGAAAGCAGTGAGGGATACAAAGAGATTCAGTATAAGGGCAGTGGGCTTCATCACATCCGGGGCCATGCTGAAGATGGCCATCAGTGCCAGGTAGCCGCTGGCACCGCCATGACCCACAGATGCATACAGGAAGGCCAGCACAAACATCAGTACATAAAAAATGATGGTGAGCTCAATACTCATATCCCGGGGAAAAGATGAATGATCACTTGTTGTCCTGCTGTAAGTTCGGTTATTTCTTCCGGCACCACCACAAAACAATTGGCGGTCCTGAACGCATTGAGTTTATAGGATTCCTGAGAAGTGGTAATGCTCACTTTGCCATCAGCTGCCACGGCCTTCAGGAATTGGGTAAGGTTGGTTGTCTTGGTGAATGATTCCTGCAATACGGCTGCTGATTCTTTCATCGCCAATGAACGGTTCGTTAGCTGTTCCAATGCGTGCAGCACATACTCGTAAAAACAGGTGAGCACGGAGGATGGATTGCCCGGCAGTCCAAACACCGGTATCTGATCCTTCATCCCAAAAAACAAAGGCTTGCCGGGGCGTTGTTTCACTTTGTGAAAAATGGTTTGCACGCCTGCCAATGCAGCAGCAGCAGTGGTATGGTCATGATCCCCCACACTTACGCCGCCGGTGATCAGCACCAGATCAGACCTCTCCAGCGCGTCTTCCAGTCTTGACTGGATCAGGTCAAGGTCATCCCTTACAAAAGATGTTTCAGCAATCCTGAATCCCAGGCCCTGCAATGCTGCTGCCAATCCAAATGAACTGGCTTCAAATACTTTACCCATTGCGGGTTCTTCACCCGGTGTGATCAGCTCATTACCCGTAATGATCAATGTGATCCGCGGCAATGGCTGCACCGCCACTTCGGCAATACCCATGGCCGCCAGAAAGGCAAGCGCTACTGGTGTAAGCTGCTGCCCCATGGTCATCGCTCTGGCAGCTTTTTGAATATCAGCGCCGATGCCTCGCACATGATCCCCTTGCTGTACTTGCTGCCAGGGAATACGCAACATCCCATCTGTCCATTCTATCTTCTCCTGCATCACCACCGTATCAGCCCCTTCCGGAAGAGCGGCACCGGTAAACACCCGCGCAGCTTCACCGGGCTGCAATTTTCTCATACTTCCGTCACCGGCAGCCACCGCACTGTTTACGCGTAAGGGTGCCTGCACATCGGCCCAGGCAAAAGCATAGCCATCCATGGAGCTCTGGCGGTATAAAGGAATATCATAGGGCGCATACACATCCTCCGCGAGGATCTGCCAGGCCGCATCCGCCAATGGAAGGTGCTGCGGGGTAAGGCTTCCGCAATGTTGCCGGATCAATGATTTTGCTGTGTCAACGCTGATCATCCGCCAATGGTTATCATACTTCTGTTAATCAGCTGGCCCGCGTCTACGTGTTCTAGGTCAGTGAACTGGCCTCCTAAGGCTTTCTTTTTCTCGGCAACACTGGCCAGGATCAGTGGTTCAATATTCTCACCTTTACGGAACGGGGTCAGCAGATCCGTTTCCGTCATGGAGAACAAACAATTTTTCATCTTGCCATCTGCCGTCAATCGCATCCTGTTGCAATCCCCACAGAACGGCGCGCTCATGGTGGCTATCACTGCCACGCTGCCGGCATGACCCGGGATGGTATACTGCCGTGCTGTATCATGCAGACCCTTTTCTATGGGCATCAATGGATACTGCGCTGTGATCTGCTCCATCATCTGCTGCCAGGTAAAAACTTTCTCTTCTTTCCAGTGGTTTCCACTGAAAGGCATAAACTCAATGAACCGAACGTGCACGGGTTCCTCTTTGGTCCAGGCTACAAAACGATTGATCTCTTCATGGTTGATCCCTTTCATCACCACCATATTCACTTTCACGGTAAATCCCTTGTTGATCATGAGGCGGATATTGGCCATCACCTGCTGAAACTGGTTGCGCCGGGTCAACAGCAGGAACCGGTCTTCATCCAGGGTATCCAGGCTGATATTGAGTGATTCCACGCCGGCATCCTTTAATATATCTGCGAAGGCATGCAGTCTGGTTCCATTGGTTGTTAGGGTGAGCTTCACCGGTAGTTCAGAGAGCGAACGAATGATTTGTGCCGCCTCTTTCCGTACCAGCGGTTCACCGCCGGTTAAGCGGATCTTGTTCACGCCCAGTGCCACAAATTTCTTTGCGATGGCCAGGATTTCATCTGCCTGCATCAACTGCGACGCCGGTGTAAAATCATACTCCTCCTCCGGCATGCAATAGAAGCACCGCAGATTACAATTGTCTGTGAGTGATATCCTGAGATAATTATGAACCCTGTTGAATCCGTCCCTGATCATGATTTGCTGTTGAGCCGAGCCAGTGCCTCCACGTCCCCGGGGGTGTCAATATCGGTTATGCCATCGGGAAAACCCACAAAAACGGCAGAATCTTTATGGTGTACAATCAATTGTTTTGCCCCCTTATCGCCTTTTAATTGCAGGAGCTCTTCATACATAGACCGGTGAAACAAGGCCGGCGTACCGGGTATGCCGTCATATTCAGCCGCTACGATGGGCGCGTCTGCCTTCCTGAATGCTTCGCGCAAAGCTGCCAGTAGCGCGCGGTTCACGTGTGGCTGATCGCACACCATAATAATGACACCATCATATGCCCTGGTCATCATATGGCGGATACCGCAACGTATGGAAGAAGCCATTCCTTCTTCCCAAAGATTATTATGCACTAGCAGTATGTCCGGATCTTCGCCCAATGCATCCATGATAGCTGCATCATGGGCTCCCAGGATCACCACAGTTTCCACGGGCTCAATGGCCTTAGCCTCATCAATAGTATGCCGCAATAACGTTTTGCCATTGAAAGGAACAAGCTGCTTGGGACTACCCAGCCTGCTGCTCTGGCCCGCCGCAAGGATCATCACTGCTACACTCATAAAAATTATTTTGCGTGAATGGGCGCTGTCTTCATTCTCAGGGATCTTCCGGAGGCCTGGTTCACTACGGCCATCACTTCTGCAATGATGCTTAACGCTATTTCTTCTGCTGTTTCTGCACCCAGTTCAAGCCCTACCGGGCCATATATTCTTTCCAGCATTTCTTCTGTGATGACCAATCCCGCCTGCTGCAATTCCTCCAGCATCCTTTCCAGTTTTTTCCGCGGTCCCAGGATACCAATATAGTTGGCCGGTTGTGCCAACAAGGCTTTCAGCATAGCGAGGTCATATTGATAGTTGTGCGTCATCAGCACAAAAAAAGTCCTGTTGTCTATCCCTATTTCTTCCAACACCTTTTCCGGTTTCCTCACAAGCACCTGGCAGCCGGGGGCAAATCTTTCTGGTTTGGCATGGGTACTTCTGCCGTCCACTACTTTAATTTGCCAGCCCAATTCCGTACCAATATTCACGAGGGGAATGGCGTCATTGCCGGCGCCTACCACCACCAGCAATATGGGCGGTGGAATATATTCTGCAAAGCAGAATAAAGTGTCATGATGATAAGTGAATTGGGTATGGATCGATGACCCTTGAGAGAAAGCGCTACGAGCAAAGTCCACAATGTCCGGTTGCAAAGTCTCCGGGATGCCGTACATCAGGGTATCCTTTGCCGTTAGCATTGCCACCACACCCATATCTAATGAAGATGTTCCCTCTTGAAACAAGGTCACCAACACCGCTGGCTGCCTCTCTTTCTCAAGGGCTTCAAACCACGGCAATGGATGATGATGGGGGCCGATGGGTTCAAACAAGACGTGGATTACGCCTGCGCATCCCAGTTGAATGCCAATGGTGGCATCCTCTTCGTCAGACGTATCATAAACCACAATAGCGGGCTTATTCCTGGCCATCACCAGCTGCGCTTTTCGCAATGCATCCCCTTCCAGGCATCCACCGCTGATGGCGCCGGTCATATTGCCTTCATCGTCCACCAGCATCCTTGCCCCTGCACGGCGGTAAGAAGACCCTTCAACCTTAACCACGGTAGCCAGCGCCATCTTCCGCCCCGTAGGCAGGGTTTGGTAATACGCTTTGACTATTTCCCTAATCTCCTTCATAATTAATATCTACTTCCACCCTCAACCTTTCTTCATGTTGTCCACAAACGGCTGCCGCCGTACCCGCACACCTGTGGCCTTGTAAATGGCATTGGCCACAGCGCCACCCGTAGGCGGAAGTGCTGGCTCTCCAAGTCCCGTGGGATCTATGCCATTGCTAACAAAACTTGCCTCCACTTCAGGAATTTCGGTCATCCGGATCAAACGGTAACGGTCAAAATTCTTTTGCTCAGGTTCTCCGGCCTTGAAGACCAACTTACCAAACATGGCATGCCCGTAACCATCAACAATAGCACCCATCACCTGCTGCCTGGCGCCGCTCTCATTCACCACCACGCCACAATCAGAAACGGCATAGATCTTCCTGATCTCGGGCTTACCATTCTTCATCACCATCTCACAAACCTGCGCCACATAGGAGGCATGGGAGAAATACACACTGAAACCCTGGAAAACATCTTTCTTCTTACCCCAGCCAGCTTTTTCTGCTGCCGTTTTGATCACGGTCTCCATCCGCGCGATATCATATTTGACAGCACCTACCGGATTCTCTTTGGCACGCTTCAACATATCCAAACGCATCTGCACAGGATCCTTACCTGCAGCCTCTGCAACTTCATCCAGAAAACTCTGTTCGGCAAATGCAAGAAAATTGGTCACCGGCGCGCGCCATGCACCCACGGTAATGGGTGTAACATGATTCACTGTTTCCATCAGGTAATGATCAACCGCGCCCGCAGGAAAATTATCCTGGCGCAAACTATTCCCCTCATTCAACCCCACACCCTTACACCTATACCCTATGATCTCTCCACCGGCATCCAGCGCTGCTTCAAACCTGTACCGCACCGCAGGTCTGTAAGAACCACCCGCCATATCATCCTCCCTGCTCCAGATCAGCTTCACAGGTTTCTTGATGATGGACGAAACCTGCGCGGCCTCCACCACATAATCAAACTTTAACCGCCGCCCAAAACCGCCGCCCAGCCTCGTGATATCAACGGTGATCTTATCTTCCGGAACCTTCAACAGATCAGATACGGCCTTACGCGCGGCTTGCGGCGTTTGCGTGGGACCTATCAGCTCTATCCCGTCCTCCCTTACATCGGCAAAAAAGTTCATCGGCTCCATGGGATTATGGGGCAGGAAAGGACACTGGTACTCCGCCTTTACAATTTTGGCAGCACCCTTGAACGCTGCGTCCACATCGCCATCCTTTCTTTTCGTTTGTGCCTGACCGTTATCCATCAGGTCTGTAAAGATCTTTTCATGGTCCGTGCTGCTCTCTAAAGTTTTCTCCGCTTCATATTCCACCTTCAGCAATTTCTTCGCCTTCATCGCTTCCCAGGTGCTCTTGGCTACCACGGCAATATTATTATTAAAGGTCACTACGTCCAGCACGCCTGGTGACGCTTTGGCCGCATCTACAGAAGCCGTTTTAATTTTTGCTCCAAAGGCAGGTGGCCGCTGGATCACCGCATACACCATACCCTCCCGGTAAAAATCCAGCCCAAACACCGGCTTGCCTGTTACAATATTTTTATTCTCCACGTTCCTGACCGGCTTACCGATCAGTTTGAAATCTTTAATGTCTTTCAGCGCAACGTCCTTCGGCACTTCAAGCTTGGAAGCCGCAAATGCCAATTCTCCATAGCCCAGCTTCTTTCCGGAGCTGTGCACCACAAAACCATTCTCAGTTTTGCATTCAGATACCGGCACACCCCACTGCGTTGCGGCTGCCTGCATGAGCATTTGCCTCGCGGTGGCACCCGCGGTGCGTAACCGCTTCCATGAATGCGGAATGGCCCCTGACCCTCCGGTCAGCTGCCTGTCGAACCGCTTGGTATCCAGCGGTGCCTGCACCACCTTCACCTTGGTCCAGTTGGCATCCAATTCCTCCGCCACAATCTGTGCAAAAGAAGTACGGATATTCTGGCCCAGTTCCGGATTGGGAGAAGCGATGGTAACGATGCCATCTTTGGCAATGGATACATAACTATTAAATCCGGTTACGTCTATGTCTGGATGCAATACCTGCAAGCTTTGTTCCGTAGCACCGGCTTCTTCAAACCAGCTGAAGCCGAGGAACAAACCGCCGCCTGCGAGCGTTGCCTGGCGAAGAAAATTTCTCCGGCCCTGATGAATGGTTTTGTTCATAATCATTTGGTTTTAGTGCTGGCCACTTGCACGGCCTCGCGGATCCTGTGATAAGCACCACAACGGCAGATATTGCCATTCATCGCGCTTTTGATTTGTTCCATGGTAGGCTTAGGTACCTGTTTCAAAAATGCTGCAGCGGTCATGATCTGGCCACTCTGGCAATAGCCGCACTGCGGCACATCCACTTCCTCCCAGGCCCGCTGCACGGGATGGGTTCCATCTGCAGACAATCCTTCAATGGTAGTGATCTTTGCATCGCCCACGGAAGAAACGGGAAGCAAACAGGAACGCAAGGCTGAGCCATTGAAATGCACCGTACAGGCACCGCACTGGCCCACGCCGCAACCATACTTGGTTCCCAATAAACGGAGGTGATCCCTCAGCACCCATAGCAGGGGTGTATCCTCGGCCACATCCACTTTCAGGCCTTTGCCGTTGACAGAGAGCGTATACACTGGCATAACGGTGGTTTTTGTTTAAAGTTACTGATTAATGATGGGGAATCTTCCCTTCAATAGATGACAAAACATTGGAATTCCTCGCTGGTTCAAAGATATTTGCGGTATGAAAAGATTAATTGTTGCCTGCCTATTGATGATGGGCATGTTGTCTTGTAATAAAGAGTCCGTTTCCCAATCCGGCAGCTTTGCCAAGGGCGGAGATGTGGGCTGGCTGAGTGAAATGGAAGCCGCGGGGATCAAATTCAGCCACAGGTCAGGCCAGCAGGATGACCTTTTCAATATCCTCAAAGGCGTGGGCATGAACAGCATCCGCCTGAGGGTATGGGTGAATCCTGTTGAAGGCTGGTGCAACCAGGCCGATGTGGTGAAGCAGGCAGTACGCGCCACCCAGGCGGGGATGAAGGTGATGATTGATTTTCACTATTCTGATGGGTGGGCGGATCCTGGTAAACAGAATAAACCTGAAGCCTGGAAAAGCCTGGACCAGGCCGGACTTCTTGCAGCCATTGATACCCATACCCGCCAGGTGCTTACCGCTTTAAAGAATGCCGGCGTTACGCCCACCTGGGTGCAGGCGGGTAATGAAACCAATGACGGCATGCTCTGGGAAAATGGCCGTGCATCAAAAGACATGGCCGCTTTTGCTGCCATGATCAACGCCTCCTATAAAGCCATTAAAGATGTGTTTCCCTCTGCAAAAGTCATTGTGCACATTTCCAACGGCTACGATAATGCTTTATTCCGATGGATGTTTGACGGATTAAAAGCCAATAATACCCATTACGATGTGATTGGCATGTCCCTTTATCCCGATCCCAACAACTGGTTTGCCGCCAATGAGCAAATCAATTTCAATATGAAGGACATGATTGCGCGCTATGGAAAGGAGATCATGATCTCTGAAGTGGGGATGCCGGTGGATCAGGCTGATAAATGCAGGCAGTTCATTGAGGACCTGATGAAAAGGGTGAAGAGCCTGCCTGACCAAAAGGGCCTCGGCGTATTTTATTGGGAACCGGAATGTCACAACAACTGGAAAGGCTATACCCTTGGCGCTTTTGATAACCAGGGCAGGCCCACCGTTGCACTGGATGCATTTAAAAACTGACCATCGATTCTGAAATATTATTCTAATTTCATTACCATGAAAAAACTATTGATCATCTGCCTGGTAAGTGTGGGCCTGTTTGCCTGTCAAAAAGACAATAACCCTGTAGCACCTCCGTATATGGATTGTAAAGTGGATGGCGGCGTAGTGGAATTCACCACCAGGAATGCCGTGGTCAATGGTTCTAACCTGCAGATCGCCGGAAGTTCAGGCGGTACCGCCGTTGCCTTGTCCATCAATAATATCAGCACCAATCAAACAGGGACCTTTACCATTGGGGCCGGCAATTTCAACACCGCTTCTTATACTGACGCATCCGGTGGTTATTCTGCCGGATCCAGTGTAGGTAGCGGCACCATTACCATTGTGGTGAACAACGGGGCTACCCTGCAGGGTTCCTTCCAGTTCAACGCTGAAAATCTTTCCGGTAAAACCAAAGTGATCACTGAGGGACGGTTCATGATCTATCTCTAGCCATGTACAATCATAAGTCTTCCACATCATCAGGATGGCGATCCAAACTTTTCACTGTCATTTTTGAGAGCGAAACGCGTGCGGGGAAGATTTTTGATATTGCCCTGCTGGTCATGATCGTTATCAGCCTGCTGGTTGTGCTGATCCAGGGCACACCTACCCTGCTCGAGAAGTACAATGATGAGCTCTATGCCATCGAGTGGATCATCACCATCGCCTTTACCATAGAATATATCTTACGCATCCTTGCGGTAAAGGAACCATGGCGCTATGTTTTCAGTTTGTATGGCCTCATTGATCTTTTGGCCATCCTCCCCACTTTCCTTAGCCTGCTATTTCCGCAAACCAGATACCTGCTGGTGATCAGGGCCCTGCGGCTGATGCGTGTATTCCGAATTTTTAAGCTGACGCATTTTGTGAAGGAAGGGATGGCCATTGTCATAGCCCTGAAAGCCAGCTCCAAACGCATCCTGGTATTTCTGGCTTTCATTATGGTTTTGAGTGTGATCCTGGGCTCCGTTGTTTATGTGGTGGAAGGCCCCATCAATGAGCAGTTCAATTCCATACCCCAGAGCATCTACTGGTGTATTGTAACCATTACTACGGTGGGTTATGGCGATATCTCACCGATATCTCCGATGGGAAAATTTATTGCCTCCATCATCATGATCCTCGGTTATTCCATCATTGCCGTCCCTACAGGCATTGTGACGGTGGAGATGGCAAAATCAGTCCACACGGATAAGCTTTCCAATCAATCCTGCCCTTCCTGTTCCCGTGAAGGACATGACCATGACGCGGTATATTGCAAATACTGCGGGGAAAAATTGTAGGATCATTTCACCAGGCTTACGATCCCGCGAGGAGGAATCAACTGCTGTATCTTTTTTCCATTGATACTTATTACAGCCTGGAGCATGTTGTTCCCTTCATTCTGCAGGATCAAGGCAGTCTTGCCGTCTGGTCTTTTGAAAGCCACATGATAGAGTTTACCATCACCCTCACTGCTCACCCTCACAGACCCGGGTGGTACTGCCCTGGACGCATGGGCGATGATATAGTAGGCAACATTCCGGGTCCAATGATCCCCGTCAATGGTTAATGCACCTTTGCATTCAGTACACCCTCCGGGTGTGTGCGGACCGTAGCTGGGATCGTTGGCGAGGTTCCACTCCAGGGCTGTCCTGCTCCAGTTGCGCATGGAGCCGATGACCACGTTTTTCATATGCCAATGAAGATCCCCATCAAAATTTCCTTTAGACCCCGTCCACTGTTCGGTAAAAAATAACTGCTTGTCTGGGTACGCTTTTTTCACCACGCTCAATGCTGAGATATCTCCCTCATATAAATGAAAAGCAGATCCGTAAACATATTTCCGGGCTCCGGGATCATTCAGTACCGTCAGGGGATATTCAGGTTTATTACAATTGTGGTCATAGCTGATGATTTTAGTCCGGATTCCCTGTTGTTGGAATACCGGGCCGAGGTGGTCACGTATGAACACGGCCTGTTCATCTGCCGTCATGACCATACTGGGATTGTTGCCGCCATGCAAGGGCTCATTCTGCGGGGTGATGGCATCAATCCGGATACCTTCCGCTGCCATCGCCTTAATATACTTTGCCAGGTACCACGCATACACCCTGTACCAGGCTGGCAGGAGGCTGCCACCCTTGGACTGCTGGTTGTCTTTCATCCAAACCGGTGCCGTCCAGGGAGTGGCTAAGATTTTAATGCCGGGCTGGATGGCCAGAATCTCTTTAAGCAGAGGTATCAGCCCCGTGCCTGATGCGCCATCAACAGCCATCGTAAACCGGGTTAATCCGGAATCTGTTTCACCGGCAGGAAGATCATCATACGTAAAAACCTCTGCATTGAGGTCAGAGGCACCTACACTGACACGGAGGTAACTGATATGCATACCCGAAACACTGAACAGCTCCTCCAGCAAGTTTTTCCTGGCAGGGGCCGACATACTGCTGATGAGTTTTGCACTTCCGCCGGTGAGGGTGTATCCAAAACCATCCACCTGCTGGAAAGTCTGGCGGGTATTTACCGTTATCACGGCCTGTTCAGAAGCCGGAGAGGCTGGAGTGAGTGCCGTACCCAACAGTAATAGTTTCTCATCACCAGTGGTGATCCATGGCTGGGCGTGGCCTGTGCCCCATATAGCAGCGGCCATAAGCCCTGAAAGGATAAACCCCTTGAGCATGCAATTATTCATGTGCCCAGATGTTCAATTGCTAAATCTTCTTCTCCTTCTTCCCTTCAATCACCATTCCATTGTAGTCAATTTTCAAACCAACCACATCAGATGCATCGTCAGTCCTGCTGAAGGTGAAGATCGCCTGGCCCATGACATCAAAAGCTTCTTTCTTGTCTTTGATAGGCTCCAGGAATCCTTCATACTGGCCGCCTGCCAGGAAATACAGTTTGGCTTCCCTTACCACCACCTCAATAAACTCAAAAGGTGCGCCTTCCACTTTATACTTGCCTTTATATAATGCGGTATCACTCACTTTGAACCAGGCTGAGGTATCTGGAGGTGTAGGTGTTTGTGCGTGTGCGGAACCTGCATATACGATGAATGCCACAAAAAATAACAGAACGATCTTTTTCATATGAATGTTACGTGTTTGAAAGTTAAATGTATCATTTCAGCGTCAAAACCACAACTGAAAACGGAGGCAGGGATGCCTGTAATCCTGTGGCGCTGAGTTTTGCTCCAGAATAGTTCTGGGGTTTGATTTTCTCGGGTTGCTGGAAGGTGTTATGGTCCTGCAATTTTGCGGACGATAATATCCTGCCTGAAACGCTGCTGATTTTCCCGCCACGGAAATCAAGGCTGATGTCCTGTGTTTTGGCGGCATCTATATTCACCAGGGTTACATGAATGGCGCCAGACTTATCCCTGGATGCAGAAACGGATACCGCGGGAAGCTTCTGTTTTTCCAGTGTGTAATCTGCTGTGCTCAGTTGCACCGGAAGCAGCTGCGCATCCTGGTGCACATTGTACATTTCCATCACATGGTAAGTGGGTGTAAGGATGATCTTTTCCTGATCCGTCAGGATCACGGCCTGCAGCACATTCACCATTTGGGCGATATTGGCCATTTTCACGCGGTCTGCATGGTTATTGAAAATATTGAGGGTTACGCCGGCCAGCATCGCATCCCGCATGGAGTTCTGCTGAAACAGGAAGCCTGGGTTAGTTCCGGGTTCCACATCGTACCATCCTCCCCACTCGTCCACAAAGAGAGCTACCTTTTTATTTGGATCGTACTTATCCATGATATTGGTATGGCGGGTAACCAGTTCTTCCATGAAAAGCGCATTCTTCATGGTAGTGAAATACTGTTGCTCTGTAAATCCCGTTGCTGAGCTCTTGGCATTCCAGTCAATCACTGCATAATGGTGCAGGGCAACCGCCTCCATCAGATGATCAGGCACATCGCGCATCAGCACTTCTGTCCATTTGTAATCTGAACTGTTGGCTCCGGATGCCACGCGAATTATTCTGCCGTCATTGGTCCAGCTGCTCATAAAAGTGGCGTACTGGCGGTAGATATTTGCATAGTGTTCCGGTGTCATATTGCCGCCGCAACCCCAGGCTTCGTTTCCTACGCCCCAGTATTTTACGTTCCATGGTTCTTTACGGCCGTTCTTCTCCCGCAGCAGGGCCATAGGACTGGCTCCCGGTTTCCCATTGACATATTCTGTCCAGTCTGCCAGTTCCTGCACGGTTCCGCTGCCTACATTGCCGGCCAGGTAGGGTGCTGCGCCAATTCGCTCGCAAAAATTGAGGAAATCGTGGGTGCCAAAACTATTGTCTTCGGTTACCCCTCCCCACCAGCGATTCACGATGGAAGGGCGGCTTTTCTTGTCGCCAATGCCGTCTTTCCAGTGGTAGGTATCGGCAAAACAACCGCCGGGCCACCGTAAAACCGGTACTTTGAGTTTTTTAAGTGCGTCAATGATATCGTTTCTGATGCCGTCTGTGTTGGGAATATACCTCGCGGTATCGCCCACATAAATACCCTGGTAGATACATCTTCCCAGGTGTTCGGCAAAATGGCCGTAAATATGCCTGCTGATGGTCACATTTTGAAGGGGGTCAAGCTGCACCACTGCTTTGTTCTGGGCTGTGGCGCCAATGGCAAGAAATAAGGCTGTGGCAAGAAAGATTGATTTCATGCCCATAAGATACTAATTTTGCCGCTTCTTAACCTTTCCTTAACTGGGGAGAAGATAGCTTTGGAGACTTTTTAAAATTAGATATGAGATCATTATTGTTGGCTGTGGCTTTGATGTTGACCGGAACCCTGGTATTTGCGCAGGAAGACCCTGCACCCAAAAAGAAGACGGACTGGTCTAAAATGGACCTCGGCAAACGCTCTGCGGATCATTTCATGATACAGTTTGGCTATTATGGCTGGGCCGGGGCACCTGACAGCATCAATTCCGGCGGATTCAACCGCACCTTCAATATGTACCTGATGTTTGATTTCCCTTTCAAATCCAATCCCCGCCTGTCTGTGGCCCTGGGTCCCGGCATCGGCACGGATAACCTGTATTTCAAGGAGACCACCATCACCATCAACAACAGAAGATCCATTGAATTTACCCGTGATACCATCACCCAATACAAGAAGTACAAACTGAACACCAGTTACCTGGAAGTTCCCGTGGAACTTCGCTGGTCTGCCAACCCTGCCAATATGAACAAGGGTTTCAAATTTGCCATAGGCGCCAAAGTGGGAACCCTGCTTGATGCCAAAACCAAGGCCAAGGTTGACCTGGATACGGATGGAAACGGGGGTTATATCCAAAAAATCAAGGCCAAGCAGGTATTTAACGGTACCCGTCTTGCCGCCACAGCCCGCATTGGCTACGGGAATCTGACCGTATTTGGCACTTACACAATTACAGAATTTTTCAAGGAGGGACAGGGTCCCCAGGGCATCCGGCCCTTCTCTGTGGGACTCACACTTAGCGGATTGTAGTATTTTCGCAGAAATTTCCCGCATTGATTGATAAGAAACAGCTTCTTAATAAGGAGGAAAACGCTGTATTGGTAGGCGTGATCGGCAAAGACCAGACGGAAACCCAGGTGAATGAATACTTGGCTGAACTGGCCTTTCTTGCTGAAACGGCGGGAGCTGTTACCATCAAAAAATTCACACAAAGACTGCCGCATCCGGATAGTCGCACCTACATCGGCAAAGGAAAACTGGAAGAGATCAGCCATTTCATCAAAGGGCGGGATGTCAAGATCCTCATTTTTGACGATGAACTGAGTGGTGCCCAGATCTCCAATATCGAAAAAGAGACCGGCGTAAAGACCATTGACCGTAGCGATCTTATCCTGGACATATTTGCCCGCCGGGCCAAAACCGCCCGCGCCCGCGCCCAGGTGGAGCTGGCCCAGTATCAATATATTTTACCCAGGCTGCGAGGCATGTGGAAACACCTGGAGAGGTTGGGTGGTGGTATTGGCACCAGGGGTCCTGGTGAATCGGAGATTGAAACAGACCGCAGGATCGTAAGGGAAAAGATCAGCCTGCTCCGCAGGAAATTGAATGAGATAGAAAAACAAAGTTTCACCCAGCGGAAAGACCGGGGAGAGTTTATCAGGGTATCGCTGGTGGGTTATACCAATGTGGGTAAGTCAACGCTGATGACGCTGTTAAGTAAGTCAGAAGTGTTTGCAGAAAACAAACTCTTCGCTACCCTGGATACCACTACGCGGAAGATAGTTTGGGAGAACACGCCTTTTTTGCTGAGTGACACGGTTGGTTTCATCAGGAAATTGCCGCACCACCTGATTGAGAGTTTTAAGAGCACCCTTGACGAGGTGAAAGAAAGCGATATACTCCTTCACGTGGTGGATATTTCCCATCCGCAGTATGAGGATCATATCAATGTGGTGCAAACCACGCTGGCTGAGCTGGGTTGCCAGGATAAGCCCACTGTTATGATCTTCAACAAGATGGATCTCTATGAAAAAAACACTTTTGACGAGTGGCTTGATCCGCAGGTGAAAGAAGAGATCCTGCGTGACCTGAAAGAGCGATGGGAGAATGAAACCCGGAACAATTGTGTATTTGTATCCGCTACGGAGAGAAGGAATATCGATGGCTTACGGAACACGATCATGAACAAGGTAAAGGAACTGTACCAGATACGATACCCGTATAAAACAGAATTCTTCTCCTGATGGCAAAAATAGAATGGTTCAGGATAGCGGCGGATCCGGGTGAATTCATGTTTGAATCCAACCAGGTAGCTGTCATTACCTGTAATAATAAAAACGTCTGTATTGCCCGCCACCAGGATGTCCTCTATGCATTTGCCTATCTCTGTCCCCACGCCAGCGGCATTATGGCCAATGGTTACATAGATCCGCTGGGTAATATTGTTTGCCCCACCCACCGGTATAAATTCAGCATGGCCAACGGCCGAAATGTAAGCGGAGAGGGGTATCACCTGAAAACGTACGCATTGGAGACCCGGGCAGACGGGGTATACCTGGCAATGGAAAAAACGAACTGGCTCGGATTCTGATTTTTAGCCAAATTTGGGGTATGCATCCATTCATCAGGCCATTGCGGAAATCATTTGTTTTCCTTGCGGATAAAGACATTGCCCGGGGCCAGGAAGCCTACATGAAGAATCTTTTTCCTTTTTTTGGTATCAAGACGGATGAAAGACGCGCGGTTACCAAAGCGTATTTTAAGGAGCAGGGAATACTGGATGAGCAAACCCTGTATGCGGTGGTAACTGAATTGTGGTCTCTTCCCCAGCGGGAATTCCAGTATACCGGCCAGGAACTTCTGCACGCCCATCGAAAACATTTTACGGTAGATACCATTGCCTGCATTGAACACTGTATCATTCATAAAAGCTGGTGGGACACCGTGGATGCATTGAATACTACTGCCGCGGGAATCTATTTTGAACAATATCCCCAGAAAATAAAAACCATTACGGGACGGTGGAACCGGTCTGGCAACATGTGGCTGAACCGAAGCAGTTTGTTGTTCCAGTTAAAATATAAGGCGAGGACAGACACGGCGTTGCTGGGATCCTATATTGAAAACCTTGCCGGTTCAAAGGAATTTTTTATCCGGAAAGCCATTGGCTGGACCCTGCGTGAGTATGCGAAAACAGACCCGAAGTGGGTGAGGTCATTTGTGGAAAGCCATGAATTATCCGGCCTTTCCGTACGGGAAGCGCTTAAGCATTTGGGTTAGTGTTCTCCCTCAATTGTTTGGTTATTCTTTTCAGCTGGCGGGCATGGTGCTTGGTATGAAGCTCCGTGAACATCATCCACTGTTCCGCATTCATCAGCCCCATCCTTGGATGTTTTACTTTCTGGTGAGGCGATGCCTTGGCAGCCATGGATATCAGATCAGGCAGTTGGCTGATAAATTTTTCTATGAGCTCTGAGGCCTGGGGTTTATTGATCTTTTCCACCAGGTGTTCCAGCTTGGGCGGAACCTTGAATTTCATAGTGGGGGGATAACGCCTGAAAAACAGAACCAGTTGATACGCAAGTTTCATCCGGTGGTGGTCTTCGATGGCTTCTCCATCTGCGCATTTCTTAATTACCGGAAACATCAAAAGATTTGAACGAAACAGATGGGCGAAGACTTCGGCATAACTCCAGACGCCGGGCGCCGGCGTTCGCTGGAATTCCTCTTCTGAAACGGCATTCAGCAGGTTCGTATATTCCTTTACAGAATTTTCGATGGCAGATTGAATAGCTAACAAACTCATATGGCAGATGTATCGTCAGGAATTTCTTCTTGCTTATAATGTTCATGCAGGAGCACGGTCTTCTTCGCAGGTTTCATTTTCATCTGGAAAATATCCACCAGGAAGGCAAAGGCCATGGAGAAATAAATGTATCCTTTGGGGATGGGGTAATCCAGTCCTTCCGCAACCAGGGACATCCCTATCATCAGGAGGAAACTCAGGGCCAGCATTTTGAAGGCGGGATGTTTATTCACAAACGCACTGATGGGTTCCGCGGCAAATAGCATGATGACTACGGTGACCACCACAGCAACGTACATCACCCAAAGTTCCTTTACCATGCCTACTGCAGTGATGATGGAGTCTACGGAGAAGACCAGGTCAAGCAGGAGAATTTGGCCGAGTACCTGTCCAAACGTGGAAGCCTGGATGTCCTTGGTCTGGTCCCCCTCTTCGCCCTCCATTTTATGGTAGATCTCTTTTGCACTTTTATAGATCAGGAATATTCCGCCGAGGATCAGGATAAGGTCTTTTCCCGAAATTTCATTGCTACGCAGTGTAAACAGGGTTGTCTCCAGGCGAAGTATCCAGGCGATCACAGCCAGCAAAGCAAGGCGCATGAACATGGCCAGGATGAGACCCCATCGTCTAGCTTTCTTCTGCTGGTTTTCCGGCAGTTTTGCAGCCACGATGGAGATAAAGATCACATTATCCAGCCCTAAAACCACTTCCAGGGCAATGAGGGTGATCAGGGCAATGACAACTTCCATATCCTAATTTAATGTTTTCAATGATGCAACAGGGCCAGCACTACTAACCTGTCTTCAATGAGATAGGTTGAAGAATGCCGGATATCTTTTTCAATGGTCTGAAAGAATTTACCGGAAATGATCCGCTCCGGAAGCGCTATGATCACTGCAGAGCCGGCATTGAGATAATGCTGGATCAGGTTTCGCAGGGCTTCAAAGCTGTCTGGGTCATAACTGACATCGCTGAGCAGCGCAAGATCTGCATCAGGATATGGGCCTCTGTGCCAGTTGGCCACGGCTGTTTTTATGTTGGCCAGTTTGAGCTGCAGGATATTCTCCTCCGCCCAAACCATGGCCTCCGGAATATAGTCCGTCACCAATACCTCCCGCGCATGGGCTGCAGCAACAAAGGAAGGAAGGCCTACCCCTGCCCCCCATTCAACCACGGATTTTCCTGCCAGCAACTGGTAATGCTCCTTCAGATACCTGACCATGGCCCGGGCAGAAGGCCAGATCCTTGTCCAATATGGGAAAGGTTCCCAATTATTTTTCTCCGCAGAATCACGGTATTTATCCTCTACTTCCAGGGGATCGGGCACCCATATCCGCAGTCCTTCCGCATCTATCCACTTTTTCTTATATGATAAAACCATCATGTGTTGCGCATAACTGACAAATTATCAACTGATTCACCGCAGAGCATCCTAAGCCGCTCCAAACAGGGCTTTATCGCCGTAATTTTGGGTTACCTTTTTATAACAATTGTATAAAAAACCATACAAAATACATTCATGATTCAAAAGACCTACTATAAAACGAAGGACTATTGCAAAGTTAAATTCAGTTTCAAAGTGGAAGAAGCCGAAACGATGGAAATTCTTGGGCTGAACAGCGACTGGGAAAATTCAGTGATCATGAGCAAGAAAAAAGACGGCACTTTTACGGCTGATGTTAACCTCCCCAAAGACAGCAAGCACGAATTTAAATACCGTATCAACCAGGCCGTTTGGTCTAACGATCCGGACGCTGATGCATTAGAGCCCAACCAGTTTGGTGGCAGCAATAGCGTGATTTCACTGTAGTGCACTACCGCACTGCCGCATTACCGCATTGCCATATTATTTCCTGGGCGTAATCACAATATTCCGGTATTCCACAGGGCCATGGTCTCCTTGTAACATGATGGGGCCGGGCATGCCTTCTTTGCTGTCCAGTGCACCACCGGTGATGCCGGGAATCACCTGGTCGCAAATAATGGTTTTGCCATTAGCCACCACCGTTACCCTTCTGCCCACCAGTGTAATATCATAGGTCTGCCATTGGCCAGCTCCTTTGGTAAAACGCTGGTTAGGGATGACAAATCCATAGATACCGCCAATGCCCACATTGGAAGGTTCTTCCAGGCCATCTTCCACCTGAACTTCGTACCGGCCCCGCAGGTATACGCCACTGTTGCTGTGCGCGGGATACCTGAACTCAATATGTAATTTGAAGTCAGTAAAGGTCTGGTCCGTGATCAGGTTTGAGCCCGAAGCAGGACTTTTCAGCACGCCGGCTTCCACTACCCATTGGTTTTTGGAACCTGAAGGATGCCACCCGTCTGTATTTTTCCCATTCAGCAATTTGACTGGTGCACCCCAGCTGACCGCGCCGTTTTGTTCCAGTGCGGGGGCCCTTTCGCCGGTGAAACTGTATTTACGGCCATTAGGCATGGTCATAGTGCCCGTCATTTTATCGCCCTCCCATTGCCCTTCCACGGAAAGGTCATTCTCTCCGGGTTCCCATTGGGGAGGTATCGTAAAACTGAACGCAGAGGCATTGCTGTTAACCCGCGCCACCGGTCTCGCACTTCCTCCATCAGGAGCCACAAAATATCCTACCAGCATCTTTATTCCTGAGTGCTTAACCTCCAGCCATGCCGGAACATCTTTATGATCTCCGCGGTCAACGGTAAGGTCCCATCGGCCTTCCAATTTTTGTTGGGCAAATCCGGTAACAGACAGGAACAGGAGTAAAGCAAGAAAACTGACACGCATAGTTGACAATATTTGAGGAAATTTAAGACTAATTTTCCTGCGCACATGTGTGCTTTATACCATAGATCATGAAAATTTGTATCTACTGCGCATCCAGCAACAAGATCAAAGCCGGCTACTTCACTGCTACTGAAAATCTGGCTAAAGCGTTGGTGCAAAAAAATATAGATGTAGTGTATGGTGGCGGAAGTTCTGGCCTTATGGGTAAACTGGCCGATGTGATACTGGCCCATGGCGGAAAAATCAAGGGTATAATGCCGCGGTTCATGAATGAAGTGGAATGGGCCCATAAAAGCCTTACGGATATTGAGTTTACGGAAACCATGCATGAAAGAAAGGCCAAATTCCTGGAAAATATAGACGGCCTGGTAGCCTTACCGGGCGGCACCGGAACATTGGAGGAATTACTGGAAGCTATTACCCTGAAAAAACTCGGAATATTCACTAAACCCATCGTTATCCTCAACACATACAATTATTATGCACCCTTGAAAGACATGTTACAGCAATGCATAGCCGAAAGTTTCATGTCTGAACGCCATGGGGAAATGTGGACTTTTGTGGACGAACCGGAAGAAGTGATCCCAGCATTGTTAAATGCCAAAGAATGGGATCAGGATGCCATACATTTTGCGAGGGTTTGAACACTTAACAGCCAGCATTGATCCTTACATTCTCATTATTGACGGAATTTGATGCAAATTTCCACAGAACCCTTTCAAGTTCATCTGCGTTACGGTAATTTTGAGGACCATTTGATTTTCTGGAACTCTTTTTGCAACACATAAAACAACTATTCTTTCTTAACCAAAATTCTGTCAAATGAAAAGACTTTTATTGGGTTTGTTCCTCCTTGTTTCAGCCAGCGTGTTGGCACAGAAACCCGTCAAGGAGCACTATACCGTGAGTGGCGGCCTGCTTGGCGCTGCCAACCTCACCAAGTTTACCGTAATCGGAAACCAGAACCTGGATTATAAAATGAAGTTCGGCTGGGGCGGCGGCGGATGGCTCAATATCCCCCTGGGAAAATCTTTCTCCATTGAACCCCAGTTGCTGTACAACCATTATGTCTACAATTCTTCCTCCGTAGGAGCCTTGTTGGCCAATGGCAGCGCAAACTATCTTTCTGTTCCCCTGCTGCTTAAGCTCGATATCGGGAAAAACTTTGCCCTCACTGCAGGACCACAGTTTGATTTCCTGATGGGCATCAAGGATAAGAACAATAACAACGAAAAATCTGACTTTACAGGCAGCAGTATTTCCGGTAATATCGGTTTTGAGCTGTTTCCCCACGCCCGTGTAACACCTTTCGCCCGGTACATTTTTGGTTTTACCAATATGGACAACACCAACAATCCTAATACGGTTGGTGAATTGAAAAACCAGAATATCCAGGCCGGTTTGAAATTCAAACTGTTTGGTAAATATGTCCCCGGAGATAAAGATGGTGACGGTGTGATTGACAAAGACGATAAATGTCCTGATGTAGTGGGTCTCGCCCGCTACCAGGGTTGCCCCATCCCAGACACAGACAATGACGGCATCAATGACGAAGAAGATAAATGCCCGTCAGTAGCAGGCCTGGCTAAATACCAGGGTTGCCCCATTCCTGATACGGACAAAGACGGCATCAACGATGAGCAGGATAAATGTCCCTCTGTGGCTGGTCTGGCTAAATACCAGGGTTGCCCCATTCCTGATACTGACAATGACGGCATCAATGATGAGCAGGATAAATGTCCCACTGTGGCTGGTCTGGCTAAATACCAGGGTTGCCCCATTCCCGATACTGACAATGACGGCGTGAATGACGAGGAGGATAAATGTCCCACCATCGCCGGTCCTGCGGAAAACGGAGGCTGTCCCAAAATCAACTTCAATGCATCAGCAGTTCAGTTTGTGAGCGGAAGCTGCACCCTCACCACCGGTGCCAAAACAGAACTGAATAAACTGGTGAAGATCCTTAATGAAGAATATCCGGATATTAAGATCTCCATCGAAGGCCATACGGATAATACCGGAAAGGCTGAGAAAAACCAGAGCCTGTCTGAGTGCCGTGCCAATGCAGTGAAAACATATCTGGTGAGTAAAAAAGTAGCAGGCGATCGACTGAGTACCGCCGGTTATGGTCAGGATAAGCCCATTGCTGACAACGCAACCAAAGAAGGTAAAGCGAAGAATCGCAGGGTGGAATTCCACGTGAGCCAGTAATTTATCCCAACATAGAAATATGACACAAAAAGCCTTTTACAAAGGCTTTTTGTGTTTTTTAAATGACCCATCTTAGCAGTCAGTTCCATAACCAACTAAATCTTCATTTTATGTCATTAGATCTGCTTGGCCTCGTAAAAGGCTATTTTAACAACGATATGCTCAACCAGGCATCGTCATTCCTGGGAGAGGATAAAAGCGTATTGAGCAAAGGCCTGGATGCAATCATCCCTGCATCACTGTCTGGCATGATCCACCAGTCTGAATCTGGTAATACCAATTCCCTGATCACTCTTGCAAAAACAGCATATGACAGCGGTATCCTGGGCAACCTTGCAAATACTTTCACTGCAGGTGGCGGTGGCGTTCCTTCTATAGGACCTTCCCTGATCTCTGGTCTTTTTGGTGATAAGTTTGGAGGGATCGCTAATGCCATCTCATCATTTACGGGATTGAAAGGCTCTACTACATCATCCCTGTTTGGGTCTGTTGTACCTGTTGCCCTGGCCGCACTGGGAAAATATGTGGGCGATAATAATGCCACACCCGGTGCAGTATCCTCTTTGCTGAGCGGACTGAAGGGATCAGTTACCTCAGCTATTCCAGGCGGACTTAATATCTCCAAATTTTTTGAATCAGCACCTGCGGCCCATGCAGCTGTACCACATCACCACGCACCGGAGCAAAAGAAAAATAGAAACCTGCTTCCTGTATTACTTGCCGCTGCTGCAGGCATCATCCTGCTGCTCTGGCTTATGAAAGGATGCGGTGCTAAAAAAGAAGAACACACTGTACCTGTGGTTACGCATGATACAACTGTAAAGACTGAAGTGGTGACCATTACCAAAGAACCCCTCAAAGTCAAGTTGCCCAATGGTGTGGAACTGGATGCATACAAAGGAGGTATAGAAGACCTGCTGGTAGCATTCCTGAATGATCCCAATGCGCAAGCAGGAAAAGACAACTGGTTTGATTTCAATGACCTCAACTTCAAGTTTGGCACTGCCGAAATAGTTCCGGAAAGCAAGAAAGAACTGGACAACATCGTTCAGATTCTCAAAGCATACCCCAAAGTAAAAATAAAAGTAGGCGGTTATACAGACAAAGTGGGTGATGAGGCTGCAAATAAGAAACTCTCAGGAGAAAGGGCAAGCGCTGTTGCCGCTGCGTTGAAAGACGCGGGTGTGGGCGCACAGGTAGAAGGTGCCGAAGGATATGGTTCAGATTTCGCAAAATATCCTGCTGATGCTCCTGAAACAGACCGGATCAAAGACCGCAGGGTTTCTGTTTCTGTGAGAGCAAAGTAATTTCTATTGTTTAGAAACCGTAAAGGTCCCCAAACGCAAGTCTGGGGACCTTTTTCGTGCAGTGATACTAGGTTTCTCAGGCCTTATTTGTACCTTACAGATACCAGAACTAATATGAAAAAGCATTTAAAAAGTACGCTTACAGTACTTCTCATGTCCGGCATCGCTCAATTTATCCATGCACAGGATAATCATTATGCCTGGATGCAATACGGTTCCAGGAATTCTATTCTGTTCAATGCCGGCATCAGCAGGTTTGAAGACCAGTCTGCAGTGATCATTAATCCCGCCACACTCGCTGAAGTAAAAACTTCCAGTTTCAACTTCAATACCAACATGGTGGGATTTAACAGCATCAAGTTCAAAGATGGGCTGGGCCAGGGTTTCACCGTATCCAGCAGCAACCTGAATGTCTTACCCAGTATGGCTTCTGGCGTTTTCAAGCCCAAGAATGCAAAGAAAAACATGACCCTTGGTTATGCCTTGTATCATGCCAATACAGACAACCTCAATTTCTCTGACCGTTCAGAAAGAAGGCTCAATCTGATCAATGACACGGAGAGTCCTGGTGATGAAAACTACCTCGCACAATATACATTGGATAACAGGCTGGATGAATTTACTGCCGTCATCGGTGTTGGCTGGCAGGCATCAGAACATTTGAACATCGGTCTTTCACAGTCTTTTTTGTATCGATCTATGGAGCACAGGGAATCATTTGCGGCGTATGTTATTCCGGATCTTAACGCAAACGCTTCGGTGGATCTGGTGGGGGCCAACCTGGATTATTACTCACGGTATACCAATATGGCCACCTACACCAAACTGGGCTTTACCTACCGTACAAGAAACTGGGATCTGGGTCTGGTGATCACTTCCCCCACCCTTAGTTTATTTGGCAAGGGAGATATCCTCGCAGATTACTCACTTACCAACTACAGGCTTTCTGAAGATATTAATGTGAAACGCAGAAGTTTTCTTGCCAATGGACAAATTGAAGATTTGAAGGCAAAATATAAATACCCACTCAGTGTTGCCCTGGGTGCATCGCGGTCATTTGGGAACTGGAGAATGTTTGGATCCTTGACCTGGTATTCATCGCTTAAAAAATATACCGTCATGGATCCGGGCCAGGCCAGTTTTGTACAACCCTCTACCCCTGACAATGTCTTTATCACCAGCGATGCCCTGAGTATCTGGAGCATAAACAGGACCGTACTCAATGCTTCAGTGGCTGCCGATATTGCGTTAAGTGAAAAAAGTCATTTGCTCATGTCATTCCGCAATGACCAGCATTACTCAGATTTTGAAAGCAATAGCCCGGGAAATAACCAGGCCGTCAAGATCTGGGATAACTGGCATTTCACCATCGGGAATCAGCGGGAATTCAAATCCAGTGCACTCACCCTTGGACTCAGGTTCAACTATGGTGCCAACAGCAGCTTTCCCCAACCCGCCAGTTTTGAAGACCCGTCGGAAGGAAATCTCCTGCAGGGCACAAGGGGAAAGGGAAAAATAACGTCAACAGGAATTCAACTCTTACTCAGCTATTCATTCAGCCTGGGAAAGAAATAAAAGGATAGCAAAGCATTGTGCTGAAAAAATATATTAAGAACCGGCTGCTGAGGACCGCAGTGTATATTGGGATAACACTGGCAGGACTCTATTTGATTTTACACCTGATCCTTGCATATCGCGCAAAGGAAATAATCCGAAACATCGTGTCCCAGGAAACCGATGGTAAGGTAGACGTAAAGATCGGGAAGGTGAGGTTCAGTCTTTTCCCGGATACCCGTTTAGACCTATCAAACACACAGCTGATTTTTCTGGACTCCACAGGCAAGCAAACTATTTATGATGTTGAGTTTAAATACCTGGGGTTACAGATTCATTCCATCACAGATTTCCTTCTGCATAAAAAACTGCGCATTGATTTCCTGATCGCCGAGGACCCCCATGTACGCGTAAGTCCATCGCTTAAGAAAAAAGCCCGGGAAGGAAATAAGGCGGTGCACTTTGAACTCGGGAATATCTACATCGCCCTTCAGAAGATTGCCAAAGAAATGCAGATCAAGCGATTTGGTTTGTTGAATGGTAAAGTAACCCTGATGAAACTGAGCCCTAACCAGACTACGGTCAGCATCGGCGGTGTCAACTTCACAGCTAAGGACCTTGCCATGTCTGAGGACAGCACAGCAAAGGTTGAAAAGAAATTATTGGCCGGCAGACTTCGTCTCAACACAGGGCAACAGAACATAGATTTCCCTGAAGGCAACTACACCATAAAATTCAATGGCCTTCACCTGGATACAGAGGAGAAACTGGTTACTATTTCTGATTTTCAGTTTTCGGGCAAAGCGAAAGATACCAGCCTCGGCCGCATAGAGGCCGGTTTCCGCCAGTTCAGGATGTACAACCTGGATTTTTGGTCGCTCTATAACAACGGCGTTCTAAAAATAGATTCACTCATCTGCCTTGACCCCCATATCAAAATGGGATTGGATGTGTCACCTAAGCAAAACCAGGCCGGCAGAAATGACATTTCCATTGAAAAGAAAATTACCGCTATCACTGGAAAACTGGATGTAAAATACCTGGCCCTCCGCAACAGTACCATAGACATCACCACCCGAAATAAGGACAAGATCATCCCGTTTCATTCCAGTGGCAATGATTTTATAGCGATGGGAATCCGCCTGGACAGCAGTGCTGAAAAACCGGTAGACATCAATAAAGTGAGTTTCGCCATTAAGAACTATACTGCAGTAACCAGTGACAGTTTGTATAATATCAATTTTGATAGTGTCATATTCGCAAATCGTTCCATCAACCTTCTGAACTTCAGAGTATCCCCTTCTGCTAAAAACAAAAGCAAAGCACGAAAATGGCTTACGGTTCCCAATTTTCAACTGAATAATATTTCTGTAAGCCACCTGTTAAGCGAAAAGAAATTGAAAGCTGACGAATTGTTGCTGGATAACGCCGCGGTGACCATCAACTTTGAACCAAAAATCAACAAAACCGGGCAGCCAAAGCCCATCAGGCAAATCATAGCGGGACTGCACAAATCCCTTGACCTTGAGAAAGTAGTAATCAAGAACAGCGCAGTGGAACTGCAGTCGGTGGCAGACAAAAACAAACGGATGACCCTCTATGGCCTAAACTCTGAGATCAGACTGGAGGAACTTTTTGATGCCTCTTCTTACCAATTGATGGGCAGGTCTGTGGGTACAGTCAATTTTGACTCTTTTCATGTGCGATCCGGCAATTACAATTTGAATTTCTCAGATGGTGAATTCAGGGGTAAAGACAGGCTGATTACGGCCAAACATGTAAACCTGAATAACCCGGTTACGGGCGCCAGATCCCATGCAAAGAATATCATCATCAAAAACTATCAGTTTGATGACGCCTTTAACGAGGTTACGGTTGACGATATAAGTTTCACCTATGCAAGCCTGCATATAAGACCTGAGAAAAAGAAGAAAGGTCCAATCAAACACGAGGAAAACAAACTACCCAGAATACGGCTCAATGCTTTCAGGGGAAAGGACATCAAAGTTGACATTAACCAGGGTGACACCCTGTTTGTAAAAACACACATCAATCATATTGAAGGTAAAGGGATCAGTTACGTGGATGAAAAAATTGGTATTGCAGGGTTTCAACTGGATATGGACAGCCTTCAGTATGCATCCCCCGGGATGAAAGCCCGCACTGGCCCCATAAAAATAACCGATGAACGAGCGTCCTCTGTAGCGGACATTTACCTGGCCATCCACCAACAAAATATTGATCTTGATGCCCGCATTCCTGCCATGCGCTTTGTACCAGCCTTAGAAAAATCAATACGGGAAAGTCACCCGGTTATCCCTTCCCTGGAATTAGAACAACCGGTAATTTCAGCCGTCTTACACAGCAATACTTCGGGTGAGGCAGGTAAGAACAAAAAATCGGCTGCGCTGGACATAGGACATATCAGTATTCGCCAGGGTATACTGGACATCCAACAACACAATGGGAGAAAATCACTGGTGCTTAAAACCGGTAAAACAGATGTAGAGATCAGTGAAATCAAGAAAAACTTAGGTGATGTGGCCCTGGGAGTAGGGAGCGCTTCCTTACGAAGCAAGCAACTTGACCTTAAACTAAATGACAGTATTCACTTCTACAACAAAGACGGGCACCTGGACCTGGATCTGGAAAAGATCATGAAAGGCCAGGGCAAGCAGGAAGGAATATTCCAGGCGGGCATTAAACATCTTGAAGGGAAAAAACTCAATATTCAAATCCTGAACAAAAAAGGAAAAACGCTTCAGGTGAATGGATTCAGCCTGGGCGGAAGTGACATCTCGCTTGACAGTATGCATTTGGGGCATATACTGAGACGCATGAAATATAACCCAAGCCTGTATGCTGACGATATCAACTTTACAAAAATCGATGAAAAAACGCACCTGGAGATCATGGGTGTTGGATTTAACAATGGAAACAAAACCATCAGTATAGATTCATTGGTTTTCAGGCCATCCATGGACCGGGACTCGTTCAACCGGATGCAGCAATGGCAGAAGGATTACATGACTTTAACCTCCGGCAGGATTAACATCAGGAATTTCGATTTTGACCGCCTCGCGTCAGACTCCCTCTACAATGCCAGGCAGGTTGATATCAACCATCCATCGATCCACATTTACAAAGACAAGCGTTTACCCTTCCAGGCAGGGATCATCAAACCACTTCCCGTGGATATGCTACAGAAAATCTCGAAACGCATCCGTCTGGACAGCCTCAGGATACTTGACGCAAATCTGGTTTATGAAGAATTCAATGATAAAACAAATAGTATTGGTATTGTAAATTTCACCCACCTGAATGCCCGACTGAGGAATATCCGAAACTATGATATCAGCCCGGAAGACAGTCTTTTACTATCTGCCAGTACGATGTTCCTTGATAAAGCGCAATTAAATCTCCGGTTCAGGGAATCATATGCTGATACCCTGGCAGGATTTCTATACCAGGTGAATATGGGTAAAATGAATCTCACTGAGCTTAATCCTGTAATCATCCCGTTGGCGTCCGCAAAAGTAACTGCCGGCGTACTGGACACGCTGCAATTAAAAGCAATAGGCCGTGAATATATTGCACATGGTAAAATGAAAATGTTGTACAGGGACCTTAAGGTTGAATTCCTCAACAAGAAAGACCAGGAAAAGAAAACCATTGTAACCAGATTCATCACCTGGGTGGCCAATGGGATCATCAGGGGAAAGAACAGTTCAAAGACAGGCACCGTCTATACACAAAGGATCAGGGAACGAAGTGTATTCAACTACTGGATCAAGATCGTCCTGAGTGGTGCGCTAACCAATGCCGGCATCAAGAGCAATTCAAAACAAGATAAAAAATATAAGAAGTCGGTAAGAAAACTAAACGTACCCGAGATCCCCGAGGTGACGTTATAATGTATAGTTATGAAAAAACTTTGGCCGCTTTTTTTAACCGTCATTATTGTATGCTGCTTTAATACTGGTGTATGGGGCCAGGACAGCCTGACACGTCCAAACCGGATCACCCGGCTGCTTAATCCTTCCAATTGGCTGCAGCAGGGAGAAAACGCCATCACCCTTTTTGAGAGCGAACTGAGTTTTGGGATTGATACAGCATATAAGCATGAACAGTTGGTGCGCATCAATAAGGATCTTGACCTCATCGAGAATGATTTCAATGCTCACGGGGCCGTAATGCGTATCCGGTCTCTGGATGATGTAAAAGCCAAACTGTTGCAGATCAAGAATGACGTGGAGAAATGGCGCAATGCAGTTCGTAAGCAAAATGACCTGCTGGCCTCAAACTATTATACGATTGAGCAACTGAAGCAGGACAGCATGTGGCAGCTGATGAAAAGTGACTCCACACTATGGGCGATCTATGAACTTGAGTTCTCGAATCTCCAGCAAAATGTACAGCGCGTTGAAAAACAATACCAGGAAATTCTCAGGAAATCCGTTTCTGCCGAGAACAATATCAATAGTGTCAATTTCCGTATCAATAACTTGATGTTGCTGGTAGACAAAGAGCTGGCGCAGCGCAACTCGGCAATTTTTAAACAAACTCATCCGGCATTTTGGAATCTGACATCCACTACCTATAAAGAGGGAATTGGGGATGTATTCATGAATACCCTGAAGCAGAACCTGGACTCACTGAAGTTTTACGGGAAGAATGCTTATATCAGGGTGATCCTTTTCAGGATTATTTTACTCCTGATCACGCTGCTGCCCATCTGGTATTTTAAACGGCATAAGAAAGAGTTTTCAAAAGACAATCCTGACCAGCCGTATCGTTTTGTACACAAATACACCGGTGCATCAACCAGCAGTTTCGTTCTGGTGATGGCTCCCATCATTTTTGTTAATTCACCCCACATATTCACGGAGGTGATCCTGGTAACGCTATCCATTACCACTACCCTGATTTTCCTTAAAGAGCAGCCCACCCTCAAACGGTCATGGTTCTATGCCCTGCTGGTGGTGTATATCATCCTGAAAGCCATGAACCTCATGGTAACCGTAACTTTCTTTGGGAGAATTGTATGGTCACTCAGCATATTGGGGCTGTTACCACTTTTTTATGTATATAAATCAATTAACCAGACCACCCTTGCCAACAAGTGGCTGTTCCGCCTAATCCTGATCATTACGTTTATTCTGTACATCGCGGGATGGATACTGAACTTTACGGGTCATTATCCACTGGGAAGGATCCTGTTGCTGGCAGGCCTGGAACAGTTTTTCCTGGCTATCATATTATACGTAGCCATCTACTCCCTGATTGATTTTTTTGCGATCCTTGCCAATATCTACAATCGCAGAAATACGGGTACTACCATCAGGGTAGATATTATTTATAACAAGTTGCTCAACCTGGTAAGGCTGCTGGCACTTATTTTCTGGTTCAACCAATTCCTGCATAATATCAATGCTATGGAATTCCTGAAACACAATTTCTTCAACCTGCTGAACCATAAGATTAGTGTTGCCGGATATACCTATGCGCCAGGCAGTATCCTCATCTTCTTTATCACCTTATTCATTACATTCTACATTTCCAGTATGCTGGATGGTTTATTCCTGGATGAAAAGCGTTCTGAGGAATCTGGCGATAAAACCAGCCTTGCCAGCATTGTCATTATCCTTCGTCTTTTTATCATTGCCGCCGGTTTTCTGTTGGGTATGCTTATCGCTGGCATTCCCATGGACAATCTGAACCTGTTTGTGGGTGCATTAGGCGTTGGTATTGGTTTTGGCATGCAATCGTTTTTTGCCAATCTCATTTCGGGGATCATTATCGCTTTTGAGAAACCGGTATATGTGGGGGATATTGTTGAATTGGAAGATGGCACGCGGGGAAGAGTGACGGACATCGGTCTTCGTTCCACAACTGTTGATACAGCAGACGGCGCAGAGTATATTATTCCCAACAATGACATGATCGGTAAAGTGCTGAAGAACTGGACGCTCACCAGCAAGTTGTTCAAATTACAGATCAATTTCAATGTAGATCATGAAAATGACCCTGAAACAATATTGCGCATTGCCAGGGAATCTGCGCTAAAGATCAAAGAGATCATGCCTAAACCGGCACCCGGTGTGCAGTTCCTCAATATCAAGCCTAATGGACTTGAATTTCAGCTCTCCTGTTGGGTGAAAAGCATTGGAGAGTCAAAGAAGGTAAAAAGTTCACTGCTCACAACCTTGCATAAAGACCTGCTGGACGCGGGCGTAAAATATCCGAAGCCATCAAGAGACCAGGATTAAAAAAGGGCAGCATGCTCAAAGATGAGATGCTGCCCTTTTCAATACATCAACAATAAACGCTTACAGGTTGATCCTGATACCGGCGTTTACAAACAGGGATCTGGTTTTGCCAATATCTGTAGCGTCAATATCTGTGCTCAGTTTTGACAAAGACCATTCATAGCTTACATCAACAAATATTTTCCAGATATCAACACCTGCACCGGCAAAAACACCCCATTGGGCTTTGTTGATATCAATTCCAAGATCTTCATAATCATTGCCGGTAACAAAAAAAGCAGAAAGTCCGCCAAATCCATGAAGCGTAACCAAGGATTTTTCATTGCCGAGCAAATTAATACCTACGGCAACAGGAACCCTCAAGCCTTTCAGGCTATATTTCTCCTTGTCGAAGTCAGGATTCTGTGTGCTGGAATACTCTGTACTCTTCGCTACATACTGCAGACCAGGTTCAAAATAAATTTTCTTTCCGAAGGCAACACTCAAACCCACGAGTGCTCCTGCTTTACCAGACGCGGATGCTTGACTGGCATCTATTGACACATCAGTCATGTTTAATCCAATGTGAGGCTTAATTACAGTTTGTGCTGTAGCCGCAGCGCTGATCATCAGCGCAAAGACGGCAAGTGTTAACATTTTTCTTTTCATAAAACAGTGTTTGTTGAATAAAAGTAAATAAGACCTGTGTAAAAAAATATACAAAAAACCTAATGTTTCTATAATGACACAAGCTTGTCAGGCCTTCCCACCGGACATCATCCCTGCATTAAAAGCATTGGAACCATTACGGGGGATTGATAATGACTTCCACTCCTTATTCATCGCCAGTTTGCCTATGTACAGGATCTGACCGATATGAGACGGATAATGGGATAGCTGCCTGAGGATCGCTTCCGTTACCGTATGTGCCTCCTGACGGATATACACTGTCTTCTCAAGGTCTTCATCATTCAGAGACTCCAGTGTATCCATCAATTGTTTCCACCCCTTATCCCAAACAGCCATGACCTCCGCTCTATTGCTGAGTATCTGCTCAAATTCGCTATCCCTGTTTCGCCAGGATTTCTCCCCGTCTGTCGTAAAAATATCGGACCAGCGGGAGACCATATTTCCAGACAGATGTTGCACAATCATGGCAATGGAATTAGATTCCTCGTTGAACTGCCAGAACAAAACCTCATCAGGCAGCTGTTGCATTGCCTTTTCGCCCAATGCGCGGTACCGGTTAAATTCTTTAATAGCGGCTGGCAAAAAAGATGTAGGCATATGATTCGTTTAACAGGATTAAAGCGGGCTTTCCGGCCCCTTATCTGTATGAAACTTAGGTATATTATCCAATTTCGCATAGGGAAATGATACCAGCGGTTGTACCTGATGATAATTCTCCAACCCCGAAATACAAATACTGCCTGCTGTTTTGAGGTCAATGTTGCCGTCTGCCTTCAGGACAGAAGCAGGGATCAGCAGGTGTTTGATCTGGCCAATCACCAATTGGGTATTGTTTTGGCGTATGGGTAATATGTCAACCAGTTCCAATCCAATTTTCACCATTGCCTCCTGTACAAACGGCGCAGCAAAGTCTTCCACATAATGCGGAGTAAGCGCGCACTGGTCAAACTCAGACATATCCTCGGGCATTTTAGCAGAAGTATAGTGTGCCTGTGCAGCAATCTCCGCATGCACATGATTAATGGTGTACACACCGGTTTCTGCAATATTCCTGAATGTATCTCCGGATACTCCCACCGGCCGCTGAATGAATCCAATCAATGCCGGATCAGCACCCAGATGAACCACTGAGGAAAAAATGGCAAGATTAGTTTGTCCCAACTTATTCCTTGTTCCAATAAGCATCGCGGGTTTATATCCAGAAATACTGTTGACCAGGTTAGCCCGGTAGAATCGTTCCATTTTTCCAAGATCAACGGATGTGATATGTTCTATGGTCATCTCACAGTAACAGGCTAAACTCCCATGAGTTCAGCCTGCAATCGGGTTTTTATGGGAAACATTAAACATTTTGCCCGGGAAACTGTTTTCTTGCCATGAGAAACTCCGTACGGTTCCTGGTCACATGTTTGATTTTTTACATCGGCCTTCCTTTGCTGTCGTCAGCACAATCTTCCGCCAGGATCAGCGGCTCAGTGGTTTCGCGGAGTACACAACAACCTGTAGCGGGTGCAACCATAACGCTGTTACCGGGTAATTTCACTACCCTTACGGACTCTATCGGCAATTTCCGGTTTGCAGGCATTACCCCCGGCACCTACAATGTAACCATCACTGCTATCTCCATCCAGCAGAAAACACTCACCAACCTGGTTGTCAATGCCGGGAACGAAACGGTTCTGCTGATTGAAACTGAGGCGGCAGTATCACAACTGAACGAAGTAGTGATCAGGAGCCGAAAAAATACAGCGCGGGCAGCCACCCTGGAAAGTCCGCTCAGCATTCAACGTCTTACTACGGAAGAGATCAAGGCCAATCCGGGAGGCAATTTTGATATCAGTAAGGTGATCCAATCCTTGCCAGGTGTTGGGGGTGGACCCGCCGGAGGCAGCTTTCGTAATGACATCATCATCCGGGGCGGCGGACCCAGTGAAAATGTGTTTTACCTGGACGGCATTGAAGTTCCCGTGATCAATCACTTCAGTACACAAGGAAGTGGCGGAGGTCCACAAGGTATCCTGAATGTCAGTTTCATTGAGGAGGTGAGGCTGAGTACTTCGGCTTTTGACGCGCGTTATGACAACGCCCTGAGTTCTGTATTCCAGTTCCGCCAGAAAAATGGCAACAAAAATCGCATACAAGGCAATATCCGGCTTAGCGGTACAGAGCTGGCCCTTACCGCAGATGGGCCCCTCGGGAAAAATACCACCTTTCTTGCCTCCGCAAGAAGAAGCTACCTGCAGTTTCTGTTTAAAGCCCTGGACCTGCCCATCAGACCCAACTACTGGGATTTTCAATGGAAAAGCAGTACCAGGATCAATGACAAATTAACCCTTAATCTGATAGGTATCGGCGCAATTGATGATTTCAAATTTGCCGCACCCAGAAATGCAACGCCGGAAAAACTCTATGCCATCAACAGCAGCCCGTTAGTCAATCAATGGACCTATACCGTAGGTGCATCATTGAAATACCTTATCAAAAACGGATATGTAAACCTTGCCTTGAGCAGGAACACCCTGGACAACCAGGTAGATAAATATGAAGACAACCAGGACCCTAAAGAAATTGAACGTACACTCGCTATAAAGAGCAGGGAGACGGAGAATAAATTCCGCGTTGACATCAACAAAAATCTGAGTAAACTTAAACTCTCCGGTGGTATAGTTACGCAGTACGTGCAGTTTACCAATTCCTTTGCCCAGGTATTCAGGCCCGCATTGAAAGACAGTGCAGGGAACATCATTCAACAGCCGGAGATATTTGCCAGCAATACGGGTGTGAACTTTCTCCGCTACGGGGCATTTCTTCAGGCGGGTACCCGGTTACTCGGTGAAAGACTTGCCATCAGTGCTGGTGTAAGAATAGACGCCAATACACTGGAAAACAGTGAATCAAATCCTTTCCGCCAACTGAGTCCAAGAATCAGTCTCAGCTATGCCTTATCAGAAAAACTAAACCTTAGTACCAGCTATGGCATCTACTATAAGCTCCCGGCTTATACGCAGTTAGCGTTCCAGAATGTACTGGCGGGATCTGTGGTAAACAATCCCGGTGAATATATCAGGGCCACACATTATGTGGCGGGACTGGAATTCCTGCCAAGGTCTTCTACCCGACTAACATTGGAAGGCTTTTACAAAAAATACAGTAACTACCCTGTGAGTATACAGGATGGAATAAGTCTGGCCAATAAAGGCACTGAATTTGGTGCTGTGGGCAATGAAGCTGTTAGCCAAACGGGAGTTGGCAATGCCTATGGCATAGAGTTCCTGTTCCAGCAAAAGCTGAACAAACGGGTCTTTGGCATCCTGAGCTACACCTACTATGTATCTGAATTCTCTGGTGCAGACAACAAGCTTACACCAGCCAACTGGGATAATCATCATTTACTCAGCATTACAGCAGGTTATAAGTTCAACCACCAGTGGGAATTGGGTTTCAAGTTCCGTTACCAGGGCGCTGCGCCCTACTCGCCCTATGATCTTCCCTTGAGTCAGCTCAATTACCTGACCCTGGGAACGGGGATATTTGACTACACAAGAGTAAACAGCCTGCGCCTGGCAGCGTTCCATGCAGCAGATATCAGGATCGATAAAAAATGGAACTTCCGCAGAACCACGCTGGACATCTTCCTTGATATACAAAACGTATATGGCGCCAAGACAGCAGGAATACCACAGTACACCTTTCAAAGGAATGCAAGCAATACTGACTTCGTAACCACGGATGGTAAACCGGTCCAGCAAAACGGGAGCAATGCCATTCCATTAATTCTCCCCAACAATGAGGGCACTATCCTGCCTACACTGGGTTGTATCATTGAGTTCTAATCTGCTTTTTGCAGAAACTCTTCCAGGATACGGACAAATGCTTCAACGCCTAAATGGTGGTTGTTCTCCCAGTCGTGCGCATCACCACTGTCGCTGATAAACTTAAATGCCGTAAAATCCATTCCCAGTATTCTGCAAACCTTTGCAATTCCGTAGGCTTCCATATCGTTGACTTCGTAGGTAGGCTTTTGCTGAAAGGTATCCTGTGTGGTACATAGGGCGCCTTGTTCATCAAATACCAGGATATCCCGTTCCACATGAGGATAGAGCAGGTCATCAAACGGCGTATGTCCAATATGTGAAGTCAGTGGCCTCGCATCCATATCAGCCTGCTGGAATCTTTTGCAACGGACAATTGTGTGGATGGGATGTACACTGGAGCCCGCTGAGCCGTAATTCAACACAAGCGTTGAACGCGGACTGAGGCTCATCAGGTTTTGTGTGGCACTGATAGCGGCATTCACTTTTCCCACACCCGTATAAATGAGTTCCACTCCTTCCGGGCAAATGTCCCGTGGAAATTCAGAGGGAATCGCCACAAATAATGTAATGTGCATAGCGCAAATCTAGTCAAGAATGTAAATACGCGCTTTTCCGGATCCGGAACAGGCAATTCACCCTGTCTGGTTCACCATAGTATGCAATGGTCTCCATGCCCACCAGTTCAGCCCCAAGCCTGGTCATGGCTATTCTGGAACGGGTATTGTTTTCCCCAACATGAAAAAAAATATCCTCTACAAACCTGAATGCATAATCCATCATTAACTTCTTCACAGACTGATTATATCCCTTACCCCATACTGTCCTCGAAAAAAACGTGTACCCTATCATAACTGACGCGTCCTCTGGCTTATGATCATAAAACCTTGTACAACCTACTACAGCGCCATTCAATTGATTCATAATCAAATATGCACCGCCAGACTCCATGGCGCCTTCAAAAAAATTCTGAAATACCTCTTTCTTGTACCGGTCAGGATTGGGATGCTGCTCCCATATCAACGGATCAGCAGCAACATGGTAAAGTGCTTCAAAATCATCACTTTGTAACGGTCTCATATACACGAGATCATCCTGGAGTACAACCTTATCAAGCATTTCTATACTTATTTAAAATCAAGTTGTCCTTCTAAACCCTTATCCATGCTGCATTTCGCTATTTCCTGTTTCATATTAAAAGTCACTACACACTTAAACATTTGAATTTCAATCAACGCGAAATTTATATGGACTACCTGCAATATTTTCACAACAAAAATCGTTGACCGCCCATTGCATGGCAGGAATATTGCTATTAATTTAGGTAAAAATCCGTATGCATAAATTTTTACTCTACCCTATGATGGTGCTAACCATCCTGTCCTGCTCCAAGAATACACCAGAGCCTGAACCCAGTCCCGATGCTCCCTATTTCCCACCCGCTTCCGGCACCTGGAAAACTTTATCACCAGACAGTTTAGGCTGGAGTAACGCCGCGCTTACTGATCTTTATTCTTATCTGGCAGACAAGAAAACCAAAGCGTTCCTCATCATTAAGGACGGACGTATTGTTACTGAAAAATACTTTGGAACATTTAAACAGGATAGTGTCTGGTACTGGGCTTCCGCGGGGAAAACAATTGTGGCAAGCCTTGTAGGTATTGCACAGCAGGAAGGTAAACTCAGTCTTAGTGATAAAACATCAAAGTATCTTGGTACGGGTTGGACTACACTTCCATCTGCAAAGGAAGACCTCATCACCATACGCCATCACCTCACCATGTCAACCGGATTAAGGCCCACTGTAGACGATGATGATTGCACACTCCCATCATGTCTTTCATATAGTGCAGACGCTGGAAAAATATGGAGATATCACAATGCTTCTTATTCCCTGCTGGAGCCCATACTGGCAAAAGCCACCGGGAAAACATTCGAAAACTATTTTCAGGAGAAGATTGGAAGCAAGATCGGCATGTCTGGATACTGGACCATGGTCTCCAATTATGTAAATGTATACTACAGTGATGCAAGAACTATGGGAAGATTTGGTATCCTTTTGCTGAACAACGGGAAATGGGCAGGTGCGCCCGTCATCAATGACCTCACTTATTTCAATCAGCTAAAAAATACATCGCAGGATCTCAACCTATCTTACGGTTACCTGACCTGGCTCAATGGTAAAGCCACGCACATGGTTCCGGGTATGGCTGAAGTGCAACCGGGAATGATCATACCCAATGCACCATCAGATATGTATTATGCCTGGGGGCGGAATGACCAGAAGATTTACATAGTGCCTTCTTCTAAACTCATAGTGATCAGGATGGGCGAAGGCGTATCCGTAAACTTAGGCAATAGCTCTTTTGACAACGAACTCTGGGGGAAACTCAGGAACGTATTCGGTTACTGATGGATGGTCTCATATTTAAGAGGGCAGTGTTTACTGCCCTTTTTTTATGGAACAAAGTATTGATAAATAAGCCATGTAAGCAAGGCTCCTGCAAGAATGGTGAGGAAGCCTGCAACTCTTTTTTTCTTAAGAAACCAGAGCATCAGCAAACCCGTCAGCGAAACCAGTACCATCAAGACAGCAGAAACATCAATCACCCATTTCCAGACCAGGCCGCTGTCCCTTCCTTTATGCAGGTCATTCATCACTCCAAATACTCCGGTCCGGGTTTCAGAGAGTTCATAAGTTCCATTCTTCCGGTCCACAAAAACATCTGCAGTATAACCGGGGCCATTGAATGAAAGGGTACACTGCTCGTCATCGGTCACAAATTCAGATAAGGCGCCGCTTACACGATGCCTGCTTCTCACCCACTCCACGATCTCCAGTTTTTTTATCGCCTGCGTATCAACAGGATTCACCCAATTGCTGTCTAACCAGCCCTTGAGGTTGGTGGTCTTCTGCTGATCCGCAAACCATTCCGTATGGTTAAGCGTGATACCGGTAACAGCAAAAAAGAACAGAATGAAAAAACTGGCCATGGAGAGATAAATATGCAGCCAGCGGGAAGCCGCAGAAACATTTCTCCTCAAACGATGAGCCTGCTGCTGTTTTTCTTGCGCCATCCACTCAGTTTGTTAGTTTTCTGTATTCAACAGATGCTGCGGCAACTTCCGGATTAGCCGGCCAGCTATACTGTTGTGGTTTATTCTTGCAGCTCACTTCCTGTTTCATGATCTGGTACGTACCGTGCTCTCTTGCCACTTCTATATAAACAGTATAGTTCCCCTCCGGCACGGGGTTTCCTTCTTCATTCTTCCCATCCCACTTGATGGTGTACACGCCTGCGGGCCTGGTTGCGGTGCCAATGCTAAACACATCCTTTGAGCCATTCTGGTAGGTATCACTGTTCTTCCTGAACCATTCTTTAAGGTCTGGCAACCAGCGTGGTTTGTTGAACCACAGTGCCAGGGTCTTTACGGTCTTCTTGTCTTTATCTTCCACCCAAACGGCTACAAAAGGCCTCCGGGACCGCCCTTCAAATTTCATCAGTTCAAGGTTCACTGCCAGTTCGTATCCATTGTTCCAGGGCTTCTGGCCTACACTGTTGTGTATAGATCCTGATTTTTTCTCTTCGTTAAAGGGCCAGCCTTCACTGGCAATTGTTCTCCCGTCTGCAGTAACTATGAGATAGTCAACATTACCTCTGGACCTGGCGAGTTGCGCGGATGCCTCAGGCGTCATCACATTGAATGCCGTAGCCAGCGCTCCCGCTAATTCCGCATCGGGCGCCATAACGGTAGCACTCACTATGCCCTGGCTGGGCATTCCCGTCCGGGGATCCAGGATATGTGAAAATTTCTGACCCAGGATATTGTACCCGCGTTTATAATTACCACTGGTAGCAATAGCCCTGTTGGCTAACTGAACCTTACTGATCCCAGGCTGGTTATCCGCTGCAGGATCGGCAATGGTGATCCATTCCATTTCATTACCCCTGATCATGATATCCCCACCAATATTGATGAGTGCAGATCGTATGCCCTGGATAGCCATCACCTTGTCCAACGCAGATTGCAGGATATATGATTTTACAAAGCTGTTCATGACCAACGGTATGGTGGTGAGATGCCTTGCGGTTTGAGCAGATGGGTCCAGTTGCCAATGCTGTTGGCTGACATCAGCTGTTGCGCGCTGTAATTCGTCAGCGGTGGGAAAAATCTGCCGCTTCTCGGCGTCCTTCCATACCTGTATAAGGGCACCAGCCGCGGGGTCCAGCGCCCCGCCAGTGGCCAGTTTCCATTGTTCAAATGCCTGCAGCACATGATAAAGTTCATTAGACACTTTCACGTCCTCATTCAGTGTTGATGCCCACCTGCTGAATTCACTGCCTTTATCATATGAACTCAGGATGGCACTGAGCCTGTCAATCTCAGCGAGGGCTGCGTGCTCTGCCTCCTCCGCTTTCTGCTCATCATCGGTCCAAACTTTAAGGTCAAAAGATGTGCCCAGTACATTCTCAAAACTGGATACAAAAACCTGTGGATTCTTCACTTTGCCAGGTAGGGCTGCCATAAGACCAACAGCCAGGGCAAGCACCAGCATACCCCCGGAAAAAAACTTCATAATGGTTGTTTAAGATGCAATATTAATATGCATTGGATGCCAATTTACAACCAAGCCTTTGCGAAATTGGGAAAGCTTTCAAAGATAAACTGCCTGTGAGCCAATCAATACTTTATTTTGGGACAATCCACGGAAGACCCTTTTTTCCCTTTTCGATAAAGTACGCCCACAGAATAGTTCATATAGTGGTCATTCAGGGTGGGGTTCACAGACTGGCTGAACCCATCGAGGTAATCTGAAAATGCTGTTCTGTAAGAAGCTTCCAGATTCACTCCCCAGCTTTGGTGAAAGAAATATTTCAGACCTCCGCCGGCCATTACTACCGGCAGTACTCCCGGAGTTCCGTGTTGTTGGTCCTGTGCCAGTCCTGCCTGGATGTCTGCCGCTTCCGCACCAAAGAATTCAGCATTGAAACCACTGGCATCCGGCCGTACCCTGAACATTGAAATACCTGCACCGGCGAAAATGTAAGGGGAAAATCCCTTGCCATACCGCGGTACACCAGGGTAGCTCCAGACCAATTGCGCAGCCAGTTCATTGACCGGACTGGTGAATCTGAAATTGCGTTGCTGTCTATAGGCAGGGCTGCTGTAAATACCATCGTTACCGGCAAGTCCACCATGCACAAAACTGGCTCTTACAGAAAATGACATCGGGAGGATCCGCGCAGCCGTGATTCCAAAGGAGGTGCGGGAAGTCCGGAATGATCCTATGGGTGATGGTGTAAGGTCTCCCTGGTACACCATTCTCCCCAGGTTAAGTCCAAATTCATAGAAAGGCAGGTCCTGGCCCCGGGCCACCGTAATAGAGAGAAATACAGAAAAGGGCAAAATTGCCCTGGAAGTGTACCAAATTGTTGAGCCCATAGCATGGTTTTACGTGTTCTAGCGTCTAATCTCCTGATAGCCTCTGCAAGCGGTGGGTTGGTAAAACGCTGTTAAATGGCCGTTAAGCAAATCTTAATTGCCATATCGTTTTATCTGATCTCTCTTGTAACTTGGGGGCTGAATTATTTACCCGTACGATTATCAACCAACACATGAAAAGAAAAAATTTCATCAGCCTTAGCATCGCATTCATTTTCCTGTTCCTCTCCATCACCGGTATCCTGATGTACATCAAGCAAAAAGCACATCCGGTTGAAATGGCGCACACCGTTTTTGGATTACTGTTTATAGGTTTTGCCATTTTCCATATCACCAACAACTGGGGTTCCATCAAATTGTATTCCAAAGACAAAGTCACCCGCTCCTGGAAGAAGGAACTGATGGTTGCAGGCCTGGGTACGATAGTGATCCTGGTACTTGCCGCTACTGAAGTACTGGAGCCCATTGCAGAAGCAGGAAGGATCTTCGCTCCTAAAAGGCCTGCCGGAAACCAAAATGTTAATTTTCAGGTAAAGAAGACACTGGAGAATGCAGAAGGCAATAACGCAACCCTTATCCTGCAGAGAAACCAGGACGCTATGTTCACGCCCATTAAAGTGGAACTGGCCGATAGCACCGGAAAAACGGTAGCGGTGCTATATGAAGATCATAAGCCGTCAGAAGAGGAAATAGAAGAACGCAGGCCCCTCGCCAATGCCATTGTTGAAACTAAAATTGCGGTTGCTGCACCGTACAAAATTGTAGTCTCCACAGAAAAGTCCAAACAGGAAACCCTGGTGACTGCTGGCGCTTCAGGAGTTATCGTCTTACAAAAAGACGCACAATCGCCCTTACAACGCGGATACATTGAACTTAAATAAAAATCCGTCCCTCCCTGAGTACCAGTTTATGCGTTACGCAGGGAGGGATGTCTTTTTCTACATGCGAAACATAGATCAGTGTTTTACCGAACCGCGTACATACCTCATTGATCAAGGCTTTAAACGCATCCGTTTCGTATGGGTCCATTCCCTGGCAAGGCTCATCCAGGATCAGCATCGGCGGATGTTTCACCAGCGCCCTGGCCAGCAATACCCTTCGTTGCTCGCTGTCAGACAAACGCGAGAATGGCTTTCTGGCCAACGGGTGTACGCCTAAAACCTCCATCCACTGCATCGCCAGCCATTCATGGTCTGGATGCAATTTCCTGAACAGGCCCATCGTATCAAACAAGCCTGAGGCAACAATCTCCAGCGTCTCCGCACCGGATTCAAAATAATGGTGCAGCTCAGGAGAGATATAGCCGATGTTTCTCTTAATATCCCAGATTGACTCCCCCGTTCCTTTGCGTTTATCAAACAACCAGATCTTCTGGGAAAATGCCTGCGGATTATCTCCATTGATCAGGGACAATAATGTAGACTTACCTGCGCCATTATGACCGGATACAGACCAGCATTCTCCGGTTTTTACTTCCCAGCTGATGGCATCAAGGATGCGCTTATCGCCGTACCGGATGGTCACTTCCTCCATCCTGACCGCATAATCAAACCGGGGATAAGTATAGGGCGATGGGATTGCCGCTAACCGCACAACGTCTGCGGCTGCAGTCAAATCTTCGTGTGAGGGTGGCTGCACAGAAAATGTACCCTCGTTGAGATAAAATACTTTCTGAATACCCGAAGGCAGTTCAGCATGGTTGCTCACCAATATCAACTGTACACCCCATTGCATCAGTTCATCCAGCAAGGTATTGAGCATCGCCCTTGCATCCACATCCAGGCCAATGTAAGGACTGTCCAGCAGGATCCAGTCCGGTTGCTCCAGCAAAGCTTCTGCGATCTGAAATCGTTTGTGCTCCCCATTTGACAGTTGGATAAGCCTGGTATCTGCTTTATGCAAAATACCCACACGTGACAGTACAGCGCTAATTCTTTCCTCATCATCCACCCGTATGCGCAACTCTTCTGCTACGGTCCTGGAATCATCAGCATCAAATGAATTAAAGCGTTGCTGGTAATAAAAATCATACCGGTTGGATAAATTGTTGAATTGATGCTGCCTGGCAATCACAAAAATGCGCGGCTGCGGTACGGCATACTGCACATGGCCGCGGAAAAATACCAGGTGGGCAAGGGCCTTAACCAGGGTAGTCTTCCCTGATCCGGAAGCACCCAGTACCGCGAGATGCTCTCCCTTATTCAGGGAGAAACTGATATCGTTCAATACCAGCCTGCCACCGAGGCTTACAGAGAGACCCTGCACTTCCAGTGCCGGTTGTTGAGAAGGGCTTATCATTTCTGCTTGTAATTTAACTAACTTGCTGCACCAATCAACACTTCATGATGAAGGGTACCATTCTGGTTGTTGACGACGAAGAACAACTCCGAAAACTGCTTTCCCGAATCCTCGCCCTCGAAGGATATGCTTTACTGGAAGCACCTGGTTTGCACCAGGCCTTACAGTTGATGAAAACCAATGATGTTGACCTTGTACTCTGCGATGTAAAACTGCAGGATGGAAACGGTGTAGCTTTTGTGCCGGTTCTCAAACAATCTTACCCTGCCACTGAAATAATCCTCCTCACTGCCTATGGTAATATTGCTGATGGTGTAACCGCCATCAAGCAGGGCGCTTTTGACTACCTGACCAAAGGGAATGACAATGACCGTATCATTCCTCTTGTTGCGCAGGGTATTGCTAAAGCACAAACCCAAAAAACAAATGCAGTGCTTATTTCGGCAAAGGGTAAAATGCAAGCACCCTGGGAAAGCAAGGATGTGAATATGCAACAGCTCATTGCGATGGCCAGGAAAATAGCCGCAAGCCAGTCTACGATTCTCCTTACCGGCGAAACAGGAACTGGTAAAGAAGTGGCAGCACAATGGATCCACACCTGGAGCCCTCGCCATAGCGAGGCTTTTGTGGCCATCAACTGCAGCGCATTTCCAAGAGACCTTTTGGAATCAGAGTTGTTTGGCCACAAAGCGGGTGCGTTTACCGGTGCTGCCAAAGACAAAAAAGGTCTCGCGGAAATGGCGGATGGCGGTACGCTTTTTCTGGATGAAATGGGTGAAATGCCCATGGACCTCCAGGCCAAAATGCTACGGTTCCTGGAAACCGGCGAGTTTTTTAAAGTAGGCGATAATAAACTCACCCGCGTGCAGGTACGCATTGTTGCAGCTACCAACCGCAACCTGGAAGCCGCAATAACCGATGGCCAGTTCAGAAAAGACCTTTACTACCGCCTGAACACTTTCACCATCTCCCTGCCCCCCTTACGGGAACGTATAGTTGATATCCAAACGCTGGCTGAGCAGTTCGTAACCTATTTTGTGTTGCAGGAAAACAAGCGCCCACTCCAACTGTCAGCGGCAGTCATTGGGGCCCTGAAGAAATATGGATGGCCCGGCAATATCCGTGAACTCAGAAATCATATGGAACGGGCCGTGATCCTTGCCGAAGGGAACACCATAGAACTGGATGACCTTCCACCCACACTGCAGGATACAGCACTGCAACTGCCGTCATACTCTCTTGCCGATGTGGAAAAACAACATATCCGAAAGATTCTCGAGCGTACGGGCCAGAACAAAACGAAAGCAGCCAATCTGCTGGGCATCGGCCTCGCCACTCTCTACCGCAAATTGGAAGAATACAGTATTCCAAAATAAGTTACCCCTTCCAAAATAAGAACCACCCTCTCAAAATGAGAAGGTTTTCTGCACGTAGCGGCATGGACCACTTTTTTGTAGAAATCATGAAAGTCTTTCCTATGGCGGGTTTCAGGCCTTACAAACTCCAGTCATTCCTATCCGGCACTCCTTTTGGCATCAACAGGTAAAAAATGCCATGATGACCATCTTATTGATCCTGAGCATTCTTGTATTCATCTATCTGTGCTACGCACTGATCAAACCTGAAAAATTCTGAACGCATGTTTACCAAAGACATCATCGGCGTCATCCTCATCTTTCTGGTTACGGTATCCCTGGCACTTCTTCTGGGCAAATCAATCGCCAAATGGCTGGGCGGAGAAACCAACAAACGCCATTTCATGCAACCCCTGGAAAACTGGATCTACCGGTTAAGTGGTATTGACCCAACCAAAGAAATGACCTGGAAGGAGCACCTCATGGCACTGCTTACGGTTAATCTTGTATGGTTCATTTACGGCTTCATAGCCCTGCTCACACAAGGTGCTTTGTTTTTGAATCCTGACGGCAATCCTTCCATGACGCCTGACCTCGCCTTTAACACCGCCATTTCATTCATCGTTAACTGCAACCTGCAACACTATTCCGGCGAAACAGGCCTCACCTACTTCACACAGATGTTTGTGATCGCCTTCTTTCAGTTTGTTTCCGCAGCCACGGGGATTGCATCGGCATTTATTCTGTTCCGAGCGTTGCGCAACAAAACCACAACGCTCCTGGGTAATTTCTGGGTGTTCTTCACCCAATCCATCACCCGCATCTTACTCCCCCTCTCGCTAATACTTGCCATCTTTCTTGCCTTCCGCGGAACGCCCACCAGCTGGGATGGGAAAGACAGCATCGTAACACTGCAAGGTGATTCCGTTCAGGTGAGCAGGGGGCCTGCCGCCGGAATGATTGCCATCAAACACCTGGGCACTAACGGTGGTGGCTATTTTGGCGCCAACTCCGCGCATCCTTTTGAAAACCCAGACAGCCTCACCAATGCTGTTCAACTCATTGCCCAATGTCTGATCCCCATTGCGCTTGTATTTGCACTGGGTTTCTACCTTAAAAGAAAGAAACTGGCCTGGGTGATCTTTGCAGTTATGACCACAGGATTCCTTTGTCTGCTGGTCCCTACGATAGTGGGTGAAATCAAGGGCAACCCCGCCATATCCGCTATGGGCATTGATCAAAGCAGCGGAGCGATGGAGGGCAAAGAACTTCGATTTGGTGCAGCCAACACCGCATACTGGAGCATTGTCACCACTATAATCTCCACAGGATCTGTCAACGGCATGCTTGACAGCACCATGCCCCTCTCCGGAGCCATGCAGATGCTGGGCATGATGACCAATGCATTCTACGGTGGATGTGGCGTGGGTCTGCTCAACTATTTCATCTTTCTCATCATCGCGGTATTTGTTTCCGGTATGATGGTGGGCAGAACACCGGAATTTCTGGGCAAGAAAATAGAAGCACGCGAAATGAAGATCGCTTCCATCATCGCCATCCTTCATCCTTTGCTCATCCTTGCCTCCACAGCAATTTCCTCATACATCATAGTGCAATATCCGCAGATGCCCTGGGCCGTGCAACCATCCGCCTGGCTCAACAATCCCGGCAGTCATGGTTTCAGTGAAATGCTCTACGAATACACTTCAGCAGCCGCAAACAACGGCAGTGGATTTGAAGGATTGGGAGACAATAATATCTTCTGGAACGTCACCACGGGTATTGTCCTGATCCTTGGCAGGTACCTGCCTATCATCGGACCCATCGCCATCGCAGGTATCCTCGCAGGCAAAAAATTCATTCCTGAGTCAGCAGGTACCCTTCAATCAGACAGCTTCACATTTGGCCTGATGACCTTTGCGGTGATCGTGATCATCGCGGCACTGGCCTTCTTCCCTGCACTAACCCTGGGACCTATTGCAGAATATTTCTCTATCCACAGATAATCTTATAACATGAGCAGATCAGATACAAAACTCTTCAATCCCCGGCTCGTCAATCCTGCCATCAGGCAATCTTTCCTGAAGCTCAATCCGGCAACCATGATCAAAAACCCGGTGATGTTCACCGTGGAGATCGGTACGGCAGTGATGTTGTCCGTGGTCATCTATACTGCGATGACAGGCGATGCATCCCAGGGATCGCTCGGATACAATATCTCCGTGTTCGCCATTCTGTTCCTGACCCTGCTGTTTGCCAATTTCGCAGAAGCCCTTGCGGAAGCCAGGGGAAAAGCACAGGCAGACTCCCTGCGCAAAACCAGGCAGGATACTCCCGCGAAAAAAATCAATGCTATCGGTGAAGTATTCAGTGACGAAGTGCAACTTATTTCATCGGCCCAACTTCAACTCGGTGATCGCTTTCTCTGTGAGGCCGGAGATGTAATTCCGATGGATGGTGAGATCATCCATGGTATTGCCACCATCGATGAAAGCGCCATTACGGGTGAATCTGCACCCGTGATTCGCGAAGCGGGTGGTGATAAATCTTCTGTAACGGGTGGAACAAAAGTATTGTCTGACAGGATCATCGTGAAAGTCACCACCGCCCCCGGAGAATCATTTCTGGATAAGATGATCGCGCTCGTGGAAGGCGCTAACAGGCAGAAGACACCCAATGAAATTGCGCTGACGATCCTGCTGGCATCCTTCACCATCGTCTTCATCATCGTATGCGTTACCCTCAAGCCGTTTGCTGACTATGCACAAACCCCCATCACCATTGCAGCTTTCATCTCTTTATTTGTGTGCCTTATTCCCACAACCATTGGTGGTCTGCTGAGTGCCATTGGTATCGCGGGTATGGACAGGGCATTACGTGCCAATGTGATCGCGAAAAGTGGCAGAGCTGTAGAAACCGCAGGAGACGTAGACACATTGCTGCTGGATAAAACCGGAACCATCACCATCGGCAACAGAAAAGCCACCAACTTCTATCCGGTCACAGGTTTGGAAGAAAAGTCATTCATCCGTTTGGCCGTGCTGAGTTCACTGACAGATGAAACACCCGAGGGCAAATCCATAGTGGAGCTCGGTAAACAACATGGCGTTGTACTCAACGCCGATGCATCCATGGAGTTTGTGGGATTCACTGCAGAAACCAGAAGCAGCGGGATCAACATCGGTCATGACTACCAGGTTCGTAAAGGCGCGAAAGACAGCATCCAGGCCATCGTTGAAAAGGCCGGTCACGGTTTTCCCGCAGACATTGCAGAACGCGTGGTACATATTGCTAAGAATGGCGGAACGCCACTGGTGGTGGCAGAAAACAAGATCGTCAAAGGCGTGATTGAATTACAGGACATCATTAAACCCGGCATCCAGGAAAGGTTTGAGCGTTTGCGTAAGATGGGTGTGAAAACGGTAATGGTTACGGGTGACAATCCGCTCACGGCAAAATACATTGCGGGCAAAGCGGGGGTGGATGATTTCATTGCAGAAGCGAAGCCGGAAGACAAGATGAACTACATCAAACAGGAACAACAATCCGGTAAACTCGTTGCCATGATGGGTGATGGCACCAATGATGCGCCGGCCCTTGCACAGGCGGATGTGGGCGTAGCGATGAACAGCGGAACCCAGGCGGCGAAAGAAGCCGGCAACATGGTTGACCTGGATAACGATCCTACTAAGCTTATTGAAGTAGTGGAGATTGGCAAGCAACTGTTGATCACCAGGGGCACCTTGACCACTTTCTCCATCGCCAACGATGTAGCCAAATACTTTGCGATTGTTCCGGCATTGTTTGTGGCATCTATACCGGCACTGCAAGGCCTTAACATTATGCAACTCAAAAGTCCGGAATCTGCGATTTTGTCGGCAGTGATTTTCAATGCTATCATCATTCCGCTCCTGATTCCACTGGCCCTTCGCGGAGTACAGTATAAACCAATTGGTGCCAGTGCTTTGCTTAGGCGCAACCTGCTGATCTACGGTGTGGGTGGCGTGATTGTTCCGTTCCTGGGCATCAAACTCATTGACATGCTCATTGCTTCATTCTTTTAATGTAAGATGATGAAAAATTATTTGCTTCCTTCTATCAAAATCACGCTTGTGATGCTCGCCATCTGCGGAGGACTATACTTTGGCATGGTAACACTGGTTGGCAAACTTGCTCCAGGCGCCGGCAAAGGAAAGACACTCAGCTCAAAAGGCAAGGTGGTGGGTTATGAAAACATTGGCCAGCAATTCACCGAGGATCGGTACTTCTGGGGGCGGCCCTCTGCGGTGAATTACAATGCTGCAGGCTCCGCCGGATCAAATAAGGGCCCGTCCAACCCAGATTATCTGGCAACTGTGCAAGCCAGGATCGACAGTTTCCTTGCGCATAATCCCGATGTAAAAAAAGAGGAGATCCCGGCAGAACTGGTTACCGCTTCGGGCAGTGGTCTGGATCCGCATATTTCACCCGCAGCTGCAAAAATCCAGGTGGCACGCGTGGCCAGGGCCCGAAACATCGATCCCAAAAAAATTCAGGAACTCATCATTGCCCATACTTCAACACATCTCCTGGCACCCGATGTGGTGAATGTGCTGGCACTAAATATTGCACTAGATAACATTCAATAAATTACACCCATGAAACAGGGCGTTTTGATGATACTGTTGGGAATTGCCGTATACGGAAAAGCTGTGGCACAAGATTCCACGGCCAAAAAATCACCCTTCACTTTTTCTATATATGCGGATGTTTATGCAGGCTACGACTTTACCAAACCTGCTTCGCAAAACCGGCCATCCTTCATTTACAATTTCAACCGGGACAGAGAATTCACGGTTAATCTGGCATATGCAAAAGCAGCTTATGATGGCGGCAGGGTGCGCGCAAACCTCGCGCTGGCAGCCGGTACTTATGTAAATGCGAACTATGTTGCAGAGCCCGCAACACTTCAGCATCTGCTGGAAGCAAACATCGGTGTGAAACTGAGCAGGAAGAAAAATCTCTGGCTTGACCTTGGCATCATGCCTTCACATATTGGGTTTGAATCTGCCGTAGGTAAAGACAACTGGACCCTGACGAGGAGTCTTCTGGCAGAGAACTCGCCCTATTTTGAAAGCGGGGCCAAGCTGAGTTATGGAAGTGACAATGGGAAGTGGAATGCCGCTGTACTGGCCCTGAATGGCTGGCAAAGAATCACCCGGGTACCCGGAAATACATTATTAAGTGGTGGTGCCCAACTGAGCTTCAAACCAACGTCTACGGTTACCTTGAATTACAGCAATTTCATCGGCACAGACAAACCAGACAGCAACCGGCTGATCAGGACCTATCACAATTTCTACGGCATTTTTCAGATGAGCCCGGCATGGGGACTAACGGCGGGTTTTGACCTTGGGACTGAACAAAAGCAGATGGGCCAGTCTGGCAGTAATACCTGGTACGGTCCGGTCATGATCCTGCGTTATACCCCATCGGCACAATGGGCTTTTGCTGGAAGAGGTGAATACTTCAGTGACCCCAATCAAGTAATCATTGCCACCGGAACACCCAATGGATTCAAAACTTTTGGCGCATCCATCAACGCAGACTGGTGGGTGATTCCCAATGCAGTTCTGCGTGTGGAATACCGATGGCTGCAAAGCAAGGATGCCATATTTGTAAAAAACAATGTGGCGCAGCAAGGCAACCAGTGTTTAACCTTCACCGCAGCTGTCAGCTTCTAATCCATTCTAATGAGCAAGGCAACACCATCACCGGAAGAATGGCTTCAACGCATCTCCGCCGCAGAAAAAGGCAGGGGAACGCTGAAAATCTACCTGGGCATGAGTGCGGGTGTGGGTAAGACTTACCGTATGCTCCTGGAAGCACATCAGCTGAAGAATGATGGCGTGGATGTACGGATCGGATTTATTGAAACACATCAGCGAAAAGAAACCGAGGCCTTGGTGGATGGTATCCCGATGATTCCCAGGCGTGAAGTGTTTTATAAAGGAAAAAAGCTGGATGAACTGGACGTTTCTGCCATCATTTTAACACATCCCAGGGTGGTGCTGATCGATGAACTTGCGCACAGCAATATTCCGGGATCAAAAAACGACAAACGCTGGCAGGATGTTTTAGATGTGCTCAACGCGGGCATTAATGTGATCACAGCAATCAATATCCAGCACATTGAAAGTATCAACGAAGAAGTAAAACAGATCACGGGTATTGATGTAAAAGAACGCGTACCAGACAAAATATTGCAGGAAGCCGATGAAGTGGTCAATATCGATCTTCCTGCAGATGAACTCATCCGAAGGCTGCGAGAAGGAAAGATCTATGGGCCCGATAAGATCCAGCAGGCATTGGCAAACTTCTTCCAGCCAGATAAGATTCTTCAGCTGCGCGAACTTGCACTGAAAGAAGTGGCTGGCCAGGTGGAAAGAAAAGTGGATTATTCCATTACCTACCAGAAAAATGCTTTCAAGCATGAGCGATTTCTGGCCTGTATCTCATCAAACCATATAGCGGCACAACGGATCATCCGAAAAACAGCCAGACTAGCTTCTTACTACAATAGTCAGTGGTATACACTATATGTACAAACACCAGCAGAAACTGCTGATCGGATAGCCCTTGACAAACAGAGGCACCTGATCAACAATCTCAAAAATGCAACAGAACTTGGAGCAGAAGTGATCCAGCTGAAAAGCAACAACATTGCCCATGCGATTCTGGAAATCATTGAAGAGAAAAAAATTACCACAGTGTGCATTGGAAAACCTCATTTCAAACTGTGGCAGCTGATACTCAAAACCGGTAACTTTAACAAGCTGCTCAATTCGCTGGCAGAAAATGATGTAGATCTCGTAATACTGTCTTGACAGCAGCTTCCACACAACCATGATACAAAGCGTCAAAAATAAGATCAGGCTGGGAACCATCTTCCTTTTTGTACTGGTAGTGATTTTAGGGGGCTCAAGCCTTTACTACCTGAACAAGATAAAGAATGAATCCAGGAATGTGATCAAGGCAAATTACGAATCCATCGATTACGGACACCGTATGCAGCTTGCCATTGATGCCTACCAGATGGGAAAGCGTTCATCACTTGATTCACTGGGAAAGTACGTACAAAAACAAGCATTCAATATCACTGAGCCCGGCGAGAAAGCAATCACAGACAAGCTGGTTAAAGACTTTGAAGAATTCAGGATAAGCGGAAATCCATCGATCCCGGTTATATCAGATGATATCCAACAGATCCTTACTATCAATATGAATGCCATCAAGCTAAAGAATGCCAAGGCAGAGGAATCTGCGGAGAGCGCATTGGCATTGCAGGTCATGATAGTGGGCATTATCCTGATTGTTGGACTCACGTTTGCGTACAATTTTCCCTCAGTCATCACAGACCCCATTAACAGGATCACAGAAGGTATCCAGGCCATCAGTAATAAAAACTATGCCCACCGTATTCACATAGAATCCAAGGATGAATTTGCATCCCTTGCCGGAGCATACAATGTAATGGCAGAGCGATTGGAGTATTTTGAGAACAGCAACCTCAATAAGCTGATGTTTGAAAAATCCAGGGCAGAAGCTGTGATCAATAGCCTGAAAGATGCCAGCGTTGGCATCGATAAAGACGGGCAAATTCTTTTTGCGAATGCGGAAGCGCTGCAATTACTCAACATGACGGCAACAGAACTTGTGGGCAAACAGGAAACCGAGATCAGGAAAAGAAATGACTTGTTCAGGCATGTAATGGAAAGTTCCGGACAGGCACCGTTCAAGATTGTGGTTGATGGGAAAGAGAATTTTTTTGTGCGTGAGCTTTTGGAAGTAGCCCAGGAAAAATCCACCAGCAGGGTGATTGTACTGAAGAATATCACTTCATTCAAAGAACTGGATGTGGCCAAGACAAATTTCATAGCCACTGTGTCCCATGAATTGAAAACACCTTTGGCTGCGTCAGATCTCAGCATCAAGTTACTGGAAGACGAAAGGGTAAATCAGCTTACGCCAGACCAGCAGGAATTGGTGAATACTATTAAAAACAATAACCAAAGGATGTTGAAGATCCTCAGTGAGCTTCTTAATATGGGGCAGGTGGAAACCGGCAAAATCAAAATGGCTATTGAGGAGGTAGACCTCAAAAAAGTAATCCTAAATTCTGTGGAGGCTGTGCTGCCTGTTGCAGGTCAAAAAATGATAAACATTGTCAACCGTACAAACAATGATCTTCCTAAAGTGCAGGGCGATAAAGACAAACTCATCTGGGTGCTCAATAATTTCCTGAGTAATGCTATCACTTATGCACCGGCAGGTTCAACCATAACGGTGGATGCAGGAAAGGATGCGGGAGGAATATATGTGTCTGTCAAAGACCAGGGCCCGGGAATAGAAGAAAAATACCAGGAAAAAATATTTGAACGCTATTTTCAGGTGCCAGGCAGATCAGACCCCCATGGCTCTGGTATCGGATTGGCGATCAGCAGGGAATTTGTCCAGGCAATGGGTGGCACGGTGTGGGTGAAAAGTGTGATTGGCGAAGGCAGTATTTTCGGTTTTCACTTCCCCTCACCTGAACACAATAATGGCTAATGAACCCATGACCATGATCAAAGCGCCCAATAATTTGGTCCAGAGATGCTCTTCTTTAAAAAACGAATAACCGAAAAATACTGTGAGGAGTATAGACAGCTGGAACAACGCCAGCGCTTCCGCCACAGGCATGTGTGCAAAACAGTAATTGGTGGTAATGGTCATTGTGCCAATACAAACAATCATCAACCCATACATATTCAGGTCCTGGCGGCGGAGGTTTGTCCATTGGGCTCTCCATGAGAGCCTGAGCCCTTTGAACAACAAAAAAGCAAACAGGAAGCCAGAGATACTCCAGCTGCAAAATGCTATCCGGAGATCTGAGAGCTGGATGATCTTTTTATCCATTACTGCCTGAAATCCTGTAAGTACCAGTGCCAGCAAACGATAAATGATGGCAGGTTGCAGCAGCATTCTCCATTGAAACTGTCCGCTGCCCCCAGACAATAACACATAACTTCCGGCAATGATCAGCAGCATACCTGCAAATGCTGCCGCAGTGGGCACTTCATGCATTATAAAATAGGCAAACACCAATCCCACAATGGATTTATATGCATTGATGGGCCCCAATACAGACAGCTCCCCTGTTTCCAGGGCTTTAATAATAAATGCATTTCCCAACGCGCCAGCCATCCCGCCAACCAAAGAATATATCCAGAACCAGGTGCTGAGCTCATGAAGACGATGCCAGGGAACCAGTACCAGGCTCACCAGCGCCAGTGCGCCATAATTAGCCAGGTTCACAAACATGGGGTGCGCATGTAGCGTCAGCTTTTTCTGGAACACGTAGGCCAGGGCATTCACGATGATCCTCGTTGCTACAGCCATCGTCAACAAAAATTCCTGCATGGTTTAAGATATACCATTCCTGTAACTTCGCCGGATGCATATCTGGTTTCATCAGGACCTGCGTCCGGAGCATCTACAGCCCATGTCAAAAAATACCCTGAGTGAGCACCTGGGTATGGAATTCACTGAAATTGGAGACAATTTCATCAAGGCCACCATGCCGGTTGACCATCGCACGCATCAGCCCTATGGCCTGCTGCATGGAGGCGCCTCTGTTGCCCTGGCTGAAACTCTGGGCAGCGTGGGTGCGGCCCTGACCCTGGACCCTGAAAAATTCATCTGTGTGGGCATGGAGATCAACGCTAACCACTTGCGCAGTGTACGCAGTGGAACGGTTACAGGTACAGCTACACCCATTCACCGCGGCGCCAGTTCTCAGGTGTGGGAGATCCGGATCCATGATGACCATGGGAAACTTACCTGTATCAGCAGGCTCACCGTTGCCATCCTGAAAAAACCAGCCGACCGATGATCAAATCCTGTGGTCAATGAGGATGTTCTATGCCCGGGGTTGCTTATCTTGGGATATACATATATAGAACATGCGAAAATCATTCTTTACGCTGCTGCTGACAGTTTTCCTTTCTGCCCTGAGTCACCTTGTAATGGCCCAAACCACCACTGTTTACCTTGTTCGCCATGCTGAAAAGGATCTTACGGATGTAAATACAAAAGATCCCAACCTCACCCGCCTCGGCCGCCAAAGAGCTTCAGACCTGGCGAAACTTTTAGGCGATAAAAATATTGCCGCCGTATTCAGCTCCAATTATAAACGCAATCTTCAAACTGCAGATCCCATCGCCCAAAAAATGAAACTGGTACCCATTGTCTATAACCCGTCTGATACAAAGGCACTGGCGGATAAAATCCTGCAGGATTATAAAGGCAAGACAGTCCTCATTATAGGGCATTCCAATACCCTGATTCCACAGACCAAGGCATTGGGCGGCTATACCAGCTTCAGTGAAATTGAAGACAGCAACTACAGAACCCTGATCCGCCTCACCATCAATGGCACAGACGTTAAAACGGAAGAACTCAATTACGGCAATTAACCCCTTCACCATGAAATTCTCTCTCCCTGCCTCCTCATCCTTGCTCCTGCTTCTGCTTCTGGCCTGCAATACCAAGGTGGATAAAATGGCCGATGCAGATCTGCGGATCAAAACCCTGGACAGCAACCAGGCTGTGGCACTTACCCAAAAAATTGAAGCCGCGGTTACCCCCAAACTCGCAGACGGGCTCACACTCAAACTCTGGGCCTCTGATTCCCTGGTGGCGGATCCCGTAGCCATTGACATTGATGACCAGGGCAGGATCTACTACACAAGAACCAATCGCCAAAAGGCCGCTGAGTTTGACATCCGCGGTCACCAGGAATGGGAGATCAGGTCCATTTCCCTTTCTGACATTGAAGAAAAACGCGCTTTCCTCCACAGCGAACTCTCGCCGGAACGAAGCAAGGAGAATAAATGGCTACCAGATCTCAATGGCGACAGTTCTCATGATTGGCGCGACATGACCGTACAAAAAGAGCATGTCTATCGCGTGGAAGATGTAAATGGCGATGGCAGGGCAGAGAAATCCCAATTGGTGGTGGATGATTTTAACGATGAAACCACCGATGCCGCTGGCGGTGTCATGAAGCATGGCGATGACCTCTTTGTGGCCATCGGCCCTGACCTTTGGCGCATCAAAGAAAACAAAGCCGGGTTGATGGAATCCAAAACATCGCTTTCGCATGGATATGGCATCCATATTGGATTCGGTGGTCATGGCATGTCTGGTGTGGAGCTGGGCCCTGATGGCCGGATCTACTGGCAGATCGGTGATATCGGATTCCACGGAAAAGACAACAACGGAAAAGAATACAATCATTCCAATAGTGGTGTGATTGTAAGGAGCAATCCCGACGGCAGTGATTTTGAAGTGTTCGCGTACGGCAATCGCAACACCCACGAGTTTGTGTTTGATGAATATGGCAACCTCATCAGCGAAGACAATGATGGGGATCACCCCGGAGAAAGCGAGCGCATTGTGTATGTTGTGGACGGTGCCGATATCGGTTGGCGCACCAACTGGCAGTTCGGTAAATACCGGGATCCGGAAAACAATACCTACAAAGTGTGGATGGATGAAAAAATGTATGTACCACGCTGGGAAGGCCAGCCCGCCTATATCCTGCCCACTATCAAGAATTTCGTGAATGGGCCCACGGGATTTCTGTATAACCCCGGAACAGCATTAGGTCCTGAATACAAAAACCATTTTTTTGTGGCCGAGTTTGTGGGTACGCCCACCGGATCCGGCGTGCATGCGTTTACACTCAAACCCAAAGGCGCCTCGTTTGAATTTGTGGATTCCAAAAAGATCCTGGGCAATGTGCTGGCCACAGGGATGGACTGGGGACCAGATGGAGCAATGTATGTGGCGGACTGGATAGAGGGCTGGAATACCAAAGATTATGGACGCATCTGGAAGCTTGATGTAAATAATCCCAACACAGAGATCAGGAAAAATACAGAGAAAGAGATCCGTGCAGATTATAAAACCTACAAGGCTGATGCACTGCAGGCCCTGTTAAAGCATGATGATATGCGCGTGCGGCAGAAAGCACAGCTGGAACTGGCTACCCGTGGTGAAGAAGGGTTGATAGCATTTACAGCCACCCTGGCCAACAAATCACACCAACTGTCACGCGTACACGCTATTTGGGGCATCAGCCAGATGGCACGCAAACAAATAGGGCATGCTGCCTTGCTGGTTCCCTTGCTGAAGGACAGTGATCCGGAGATACGTGCGCAGGCGGCCCGTTGGATAGGTGATGTGCGCTATAAAGATGCCGGGGAGGCCCTGATCCCGCTGTTGAAAGATGAATACAGCAGGGCAAGATTCTATGCCGCAGAAGCACTGGGCAGGATCGCTTACGAACCAGCTATCCAGCCCATCATTGATATGTTAGTAGCTAATAATGATGTAGACAATTACCTGCGGCATGCAGGATCACTGGCATTAGCAAGGATTGGTAAATCTGCGCCGGTTATCGCGCTCTCTGCGCATCCTAACAAAGCAGTGCGTATTGCAGCCGTTGTTGCATTAAGAAGAATGAAAGACCCGGGCATAAAAATATTCCTGAAAGATGCCGATGAATTTGTTGTGACAGAGGCTGCCCGAGCTATCAATGATGACCTGTCCATTAAGGATGCACTAGCTGATCTTGGCAATGCATTGAATGATCATCGTTTTAATAATGAAGCATTGGTACGCCGTGCTATCAATGCCAACCTCAGGGTAGGCACAGATCAGGCCATGCAAAACCTGGTCAGCTATATCGCTTATGATGGTGCACCCACCGCCATGCGCAATGAAGCGATGGATGCACTAAGCACCTGGGCAAAACCCTCTGTACTGGACCGGGTAGACGGACGTTACCGTGGTGAAATAACCCGTTCGCTGGAGCCTGTACAGAAAACTTCACTGGCCACACTCACCCAATTATTGGGCAACAAGGATGCATCTGTACGTACGCACGCCGCCCGTGCCCTGGGTAAATTGAAGATGGACGCGGCCGTGGCACCGCTGATGGCCAGCCTGAAAAAAGATGCTTCTGCCGATGTGCGGGTAGCCGCAGTAACATCACTCATAGCACTAAAAGGCGCTCCTGTTGACGAAGTCATTAAGCTGGCCATTGCTGATAAAGATAAACCCGTACGTGTGGCGGGGCTGGACCAACTGGCTAAAGCTGATATCGATAAAAACCTGATGGTAAGTTTGCTTGATGATGTGATTACAAACAGAACACCGGAAGAAAAGCAGGCAGCACTCACCACTCTCGGCAAGCTTCCTTTTAACTACTCAGAGAAAGTACTGACCAAACTGCTGGACCAGATGCAGGCCGGCAAACTGCCCAATGCCGTATGGCTGGAATTGTCTGACGCGTTGGATGCGTCAAAATCATCAGCATTGCAAACCCGGTTTAACCAGCTGATTCGTGCGTCTTCCACTGACTCCTTGAAAGCGGTGTATGCAGGTGCGCTGACAGGCGGAGATCCTGGTCGCGGTGCCAATATATTCTGGGCCAACTCTTCCGCCCAATGTGTGCGTTGCCATGCTATTACAGACTATGGAGGAAATGTGGGGCCGCAGCTGGATGGTGTTGCATCAAGACTCAAACATGAACAACTGCTGGAAGCGCTGATCAATCCCAGCGCCCGCATAGCACCCGGTTTTGGCATTGTTACACTGGAACTGAAAAACAAGCAGAGCATCAGCGGAACACTGCAACAGGAAAAGCCAGATGGTTATCTCATGAAGATAGGTGACCGGCCGGATACGCTGATCAAAAAATCAGATGTAGTGAACCGGATCAATGCCGCCTCCAGCATGCCGCAGATGACTTTCCTGCTGAGTAAAAAAGAGATCCGGGATGTGGTGGCGTTTCTGTCTACGCTGAAATAGTTCTACATTATGTACATGACTATAGCCAACCACAAAGTACTGGGGTGTAATTTCTGGCAAGGAAAGAACTCCAACGCTAATTATTTAGTAATGGTGTCCAAAACAAATGATTTGACACGAACAGGTACTTTGCCTACACCCACTCTGTTCAGAATAGAAATTTTCTTGCCTGTACACCTTTTAAATGAAACTTCACCCTTCCGCCTGTAATATATGACCAATCGATAATCTCCGTCAAGAAGATACTTAAAGTTCGGCCCCATGCCGAAACTGGCAAAAATGTCATTGTAATACACTCTTTTGCTATCTGCAGCTTCTACAACTTGAATTGTATTGCTATCTCGAGGTGAGCGGCCATCAACATCGAGAAAGCTTGCTCTCCACTTGTCATGCCAATACTGATCTACACTAACATAAAATTCAAGCACTTCATCGGTAAAATTAGACACATCACAGTAAAATGTAGTAAATAATGACACCGACTTTGGTGCATCCAGAAACCCGATTTCTTGCGAACATTCACTCCCCAAATCATCGCGATCTATTTGATATAAAGGGTTAGCTTGAAACTCAGTATCTACACCTGCCATACGTTGATCAACAAACTGATCTTTCCAACCGTGTTGATCCAAATCAAGTCCCAATTCAAATGACAAATATTTCAACAATTCTGTAGCTTCCAAAGCCTCATAAATGACATGACGGTACAACTCTGGTTGTATATATTTTCGATATCGATACACGCCGTTGATCACCTGCTCAATCTCTACACCATCAGCTCCCGTTAGCGTTGCATAAGAGAAATACAAAGGTTTTAGATTGGACGATGGTACTCTAAACCTCCTCAAAGAATCCACGAAACTCGCCCATCCGGAAAAAGGACGTGTTACCAAAGTATTTCTTCTCACAATCACCGTGTCCCTGGAAATGCTTTTAAATGTCTTAACATAACATTTGTGCGTATCGCCTTTTGACTGAACAGTAATTACAGTTAGTCCAGGCTCCCTGGAAAGCCATACCCTAAGTCCAAAAGACTCTTCATCTCTATCCAGAGTATCTAGTCTCCATAGCTTAGCCCACCCATCCAAAGGGCCATCGGGAGTGTATTTACGCTCGTCTCCAGAAGCAAAGACAAGAGTATCCGATACAGCTTCTCCAACTGATGAAGAGTTATTGTCAGTCGGCTTGCATTGATAGCCAATAATAACAATTACTAAAATCAATATAAAGGATCGCATTCAATGCTGAATTACAATTACAATATACAATACCGATGGGTAAACATTATAAACAAAATTCAAAACTACATGTGCTTAAAATTGAAGTACTATTCATCATCCAAAGCCCACCCCATCAGCATCGCAGCACCAAGCGCGGAAGCTTGTGGAAGTGAAGCCGCGCTTACATGATATGTAGAGAATTCCTTTGCTAGCATGGCCATGAACACTTTATTCTGGCTGAAACCGCCGTCCACAAAAATTTTTGTGACTTCCGGTGTCAGCACACGTTCAATCTTAGGTTTCAATAGCCGGATGATCTGCTGCATGCCCAGGTGAAAATGCTCAACATAGTTAAGTCCGGTATACTCATCTACAGTCTCTATGCTGCCTTCCCGCTCTGTAGTGCTGATCTTCGGAACAGGAATCTGAGACGGATCATACTGTATGGCGCTTATAGCATTATTACTGATGCCATAATGCGTATTCAATGCTTGGACGATGTTGTCATATAAGGGGCCAGTATATAAGCGGCTTGATTTCACCTGGTGTCCTTCCGGTGTGAGATAACACAAACAGTCTTGTGCAAAATCTTCAAGCGTGAGTGGCATGTCATTGAAGGGATTCATACTGATACTCCAGGTCCCGGTTGACAATAACAAGAATGGCTCGGGGTTATTCCTGAGGTAGGGCACCAATGCCGCAGAGCTGTCGTGATAGCCCGGTCCCACTAGAATTCCCTGATACTGTCCTACGATGCTTGCTCTGGATAGGGGAGGGAACTTTTCTACCAGTCCTTCCTTTTTAACCCATTCATGATAATTGTGCTTGCTGAAATCCCAAAGATGCGTATGGCAGCCCAGGCTGGTGATCTCCGTGAGTGGGACACCGGTGAACACATAACTCAGGTACTGTGGCAGGTGCAACGCGTTCTTTATTCGTTTGAATAGCGCAGGATTCTCGTATTTGATGCGGAACAACTGCATCCCGGAGTTCAGGCTTTTCAATGGCGGCGACGCTGTTTCTACACAGAGTTCATGCATTTTCCCATTCTGCTGGTAAAACTGCTGTGCCAGCGCTTCCGGATATGGCTTCAGGTAATTGTATAACGGTGCTGCCACATTTCCTTGTGCATCCAGGTAAACAAAACTGGCACCATATCCAGAAAAATTCAATGCCCTGATCTCAAAGCCTGGATTGGTCTGCAGTTCCGAAAATTTTTCCTTCATCCAACGCGTGAGCAAATGAACGTCTTCGCAGGGGTCTCCGTCTTCATCTTGTATCTCTAACAAACGTTCACTTGATTCATACACCATCTGGTACTGCTCATCAAACAGCAACAGCTTCTTATTGGTCTTGCCAATATCAAAAACAGCTATGACGGGAGTGGCGCTCATCAGAGTCCGGTTGCAACCTTGAATCCTCTTTCTTTGATCAACTGTGCGCGCACATCTATGCGCCTGTAAAGGCCCAATGGATCTAAGGCCCCGCCTGCCCTTAACCTGGCTTCGGCCACCAGGCTGCGAAGGTCAGTCCGGAAGCTGTGTTGCAGGACTTCCTGCGCCATCACCACATCATTAACGTCCTGTGCTGCGCGGAGTTTTGTCCTATCGATGGCCAATGCCTGCGCATAGGCAATCATAATAGCCTCCACGGATTGCAGAAGGTCTTCCAAGGGATCTTTCACATTGTGCGAAGCATCGATCATCCAGCCAAGGTCCCGGGCATGATCCATACCACGCGCGTCCATCCCTTCCACTAGTTCATTAAAAATCAGGAACAGTTGATACGGCCGCATACTGCCCACGGTGAGGTCATCATCGCCATATTTACTATCGTTGAAATGAAATCCCGCGAGCTTGCCTTCCATCAGGAGCAGGGCCACAATCTGCTCAATATTCGCATTAGGCAAATGATGGCCGAGGTCTACAAGGGTATACGCATTAGGCCCAAGTTTAGAGGAGTATAACAAGCTCTGGCCCCAGTCGCCCACGGTCATGGAATAAAAATTGGGTTCAAATGCCTTATACTCCACAAACATTTTCCAATCAGCAGGCATAGCGGCATAAATCTCTTTCAGCCCATCCAGCGTACGTTGAAATGCGCCGCGGAAATTCAGTTGCCCCGGGAAACAGCTGCCATCACTCAGCCAAACGGTGATGGCCTTGGAACCCAGTTCCACACCGTGTTTGATGACATCAATATTATGTTCGATGGCCTGTTTTCTTACGGCTGCATCCACATGTTGCAGCGAGCCAAATTTATAACTGAGCGGCTGACCCTGCTGATCCTGAAATGTATTGGAGTTCACTGCATCAAACCGTAGCCCAAGTTCGGTTGCGCGTTGCCGTATGGCGGCGTAGTCTTTGGGAATATCCCAGGGAATGTGCAGGGAGATGGCCCCGCTGGATCGGTTCAATGCATGAAGGAGGCCCACATCGTCCATTTTCTCTTCCAGTGATCCGGGTTCACCCGCACCTGAAAACCGTGCAAAGCGCGTGCCCCCTGTGCCGAGTGCCCAGGAAGGAATGGCCACCTGGAAGCGCATCAGTTTCTCCACAATAGATTCTGCATCCCTTACCTGTGAAGCGGTAAATTCAAATTTTCGCTGATGGTCTGCCATCAAAGAGGCATTGTATTCCTGTATCCTGGCAATGTCTATACGCATAGCATTCGTTTAGCGAAGGAAGGCCGCAGCCACACCCCCATCCACATTTAAAGTATTACCGGTACTCTTCTGCAACAGTCCACCCACAAAAGCGAAACAGGCGTTGGCAATGTCTTCCGGCAATATGGATTCATTCAGTAAGGTTCTTTTTGCATAGTAAGCAGGCAGCTCCTCCACCGTTATACCATAGGCCTTTGCCCTTCCTTCTGCCCATCCCCCGCTCCAGATATTGGAGTCTGCAATCACGGCATCCGGATTAACCATATTCACCCTGATCTTCTCAGGCCCCAGCTCTGCCGCCATCAGCCTGCTCTGGTGGGCCTGCGCTGCTTTAGCACTGCCATACGCAATGTTATTGGGCCCGGCCACAAGAGCATTTTTGGACACCACATTGATGATGTCACCACCCCGTTCCTGTTTTCGCATCACGGTAACAGCGGCCTGGCTAACCAGGAACTGTCCTTTGGCCAGGATATCATACAAACGGTCCCAGTCTTGTTCCGTATGCTCTGTCAAGGGCTTGGAAATGCTGATTCCGGCATTGTTCACAATGATATCGATTCCGCCAAATGCAAAAGCGGCCTCTTCCATTGCACGCGTAACAGAACCCGCATCTGTAACATCCATTTCTACCTGCACTACGGCATCTCTTCCAAACTGCTGATTGAATTCCTGCTCTGCCGCCTTGAGTCTCTCGCCATTTACATCATTTAAGACCACGCAGGCACCTTCAGCTGCAAATTTTTTGGCTATGGCCTTTCCGATGCCACCACCACTGCCCGTCACCAGCACTACTTTTCCACTGAGTGGTTTTGGCTTGGGCATGCGCTGCAATTTAGCTTCTTCCAGCAACCAATACTCAATGTCAAACGCTTCCTGCCGGGGCAATGAAGTGTAGGACGATATGGCTTCTGCGCCGCGCATGACATTAATGGCATTGATATAAAACTCCGCTGCAACGCGTGCCGTCTGTTTGTCTTTGGCAAAGGTGAACATCCCCACCCCCGGGTACAGGATCACCACGGGGTTGGGATCCCGCATGGGCGGACTATTCTCCCGCTTGCATCCGCTATAGTATGCAGCATACATGTCACGGTATGCATTGAATTGTGGCAAGATCTTCGCTCGTATTGTGGTTGCATCTGAAAGGTCTTCATCCGGCGCCAGAGAAAGCACCAAAGGAGAGATCTTGGTACGCAGGAAATGATCAGGGCAGCTGGTCCCCATGGGTGCCAGCCTCTCCAGATCCACACTGTTCACAAACTGCAGCACCCGTGGATCATCTGTAAAATGACCAACCATAGATTGCTGGGATGAACAGAGCCCGCGAAGCACAGGTGCCAGTTCAACTGCTTGTTTTCGTCTATTCGTTTCCGGTAGTGATTGTATTTTCTCTCCTCCAAATACCTGGCCATTGGCTTCAGTCATTTGCTCCACAAACTCAGCGCAGGTCTCAATAACTTCCAGGGTATTGATATAAGATTCATAAGCAGTGTTTCCCCAGGTGAAGAGTCCATGGGATCCTAACATAATGCCACGGATCCCCGGGTTCTCGTCCAGGCATTTCTTCAATTGCAGCCCCAGGTCAAAGCCCGGCCTTTGCCAGGGGACCCAGCCGATCTTCCCTTTAAACAATTCTTTTGTAATGGCTTCCCCATCCTTTGCTGCAGCAATGGCAATGGCTGCATCCGGGTGCAGATGATCAATGTGCTTAAAAGGCAGGAACCCATGCAGCGGTGTATCAATAGAAGGCGCTTTAGAATCCAGGTCATAGATGCAGTGGTTAAACAGCTGTACCATCTCGTCTTCAAAAGCCTTGCCTCTGTACACGTTCAACAGGCTGCGTAAACGATCAACATACAAGGCCGCCAAACCATTTCTCTTCATCGTCCCTAAATCACCACCGGATCCTTTCACCCACATTACCTCTACCTGGTTGGCAGAGATAGGATCCATAGCCATCACCTTGCAGGAGGTATTACCGCCACCATAATTGGTAAGCCGCAGATCCGCACCCAATAAATTGGAACGATAGACCAGCAAACCCACTTCATCACCCTGCAAGGATGCCGCCTTCGCCTCATCCCACAAATAACTGACATGCTTAAACACTCTTGACATAATTCATGTATTTATCTAAACCCTTCTCCCTTCATCTTCTCCCTTGTATTTCAACAGGCCCCAAAAGGCCAGACGGCAGCAAGGGAGAATTTGCCTGGTAAAATGGCATGGTGGTATAGGTGATCTTCTTTACTCCCGGCTGCGCATCCCCAATCAGCCTGTTCACCCACAAGTTAGTAACCCGAACCTCAATTTCATTGCGTCCTGGTTTCAACAAGGGACGAATGTCTACCCGGAACGGTGCCTTCCAAATGATGCCGGCAGATTTGCCGTTCACCAGCACTTCTGCCAGATCTTTGACGGATCCCAGGTCAAGCAGGATCTGCCCTTGCTCATTGATCCATTTGCTCTCCACACTGATGGTCTTTGTATAGCTTGCCGTTCCGGAAAAATACTTCACGCCGGGGTCACTATGTTTACTCAAAGACATTAATGCGGGCAATTCAATTTCTCCAGGCGCACCCCTGTTTTCCTGGAAATGCACCGCCCAGAGACCTTCAACAACAGATAAAGTTGTGATCTTTTTCTCTGCAACCTTCTTTTCCTGCACATTGACCTTTCCCTCAAACACCACAAATACGGCATCATGCGGTGTGAGTGAAAGATCCACCTCCGTGACATCCCCCTTTACCCTATATCCTGCTTCCTCAACACTCCCATTTTCCGCATGCCAAACCCTGGGAAGCTTTCCGCTGGTACGGAAGGATACCGTTGTTTTCTCCTCGCGGTTGTTTCTGTTATTCACCCAATATATTTCACGATCCTTCAGTTTCCGATGCACATACATCAGGTTTGTTTTCTGGTCTGCTTTGGCATAAATAAAGTCCTGTTTAACCTGCAACATGTTCAGCACATCCCCCAAGCCCTTTCCTTCCATGACTCTTTTATTTGCAGGGTTCCAGATCTCGGCCACCAAGGTTTTAAATTCATCCTCATCATCTGCGAGACTGGGTGTTGAAACTGGTTTCACGCCCGCAATAGCCGCTCCCGCTTTCACCAGCTCCCTGATCTTGCGCAACACCGGTACAGAGGTCCGAACGGCATTACTATCCAGGTACAATACTTCATAGCGCATACCCGTTGCCGTTACCAGTTTCCCTTCAGACACATGCAACAGATTCAGCAAAGCATGTGGATTCACAAAATCATACTGATACCCTTCTGGCACCTGGGGTGGCTTGAGAAAATAAAGGGAGGTGATGTTCTCATCCTCGCCGTAGTAGATGGCAATATCCGCAACATACTTACCCTGTTGTAACATAAATGATGAACGCGACAGATAATCTGTCCACGCCTTCGCCTGCGGAGCCCAGGTATCATGCCTGTTGAACCACTGGCCAAAGGGGCCGAGGCCCAGGCCTGGGATCTTATCATCCACGGGTTGGTGCACGGAGGTATGGATCACAAAGCGGTTGAGGCCATGGGCCAGCTCAAGGTCTGCGGAAGGTTTCAGGTTCTCCGGTGAATAGCTCCAGGCTAATCCACCAATGCCTAAAGCCGTGAGCGACTCCGCCGCCGCAATGTTCTGCCCGTAAATATGCGCCACCGAAGCAGACTCCCTGATATCCATCGTATATTTATGCTGGCTGAAGCCATTCATCACACTGGGTGTCCATAGTGCTGACATGGGAATGGCAGCGGTCCTTTTTACATCCATCCCGTCAGCAATGATTCTCCTTCCGTCTTCATGTGATTCCGTATACCGTTTCATTCCATAGCCCTTGAGAATCTCCGTTAGCCCGTCATAGTGATAGTCTACCACCATTTCTCCCAGGGTTTTCCGGAAGTCAAACAGGAATTGCTCACTGGCTTCTGTAGATTGCACAATATGACCTGTGAATACCGGCATCCACGGAACCATGCTATAGCCCCTTCGTTTCATAAATTCTGCGGGCATATCATCGGTCCAATTCTGCGCACCTGCCTCCCAACTGTCTGTGATCATGTGTGACAGTCCCTTTTGCCCCATCAGCCCTCCCGTGGCTTGTTTGTATTGCTCCAGGTAATGGGAGAAATATCTTTTCACGGCGCCAGGATTCAATTTATCCACTTCAAGTCCCGTGGCTTCAGCAGGTGCCGGGTGATTGTTAATGCCCATCAGTGAATATCCGAACCTTACCAGCTTCCATCTTCCTTCAGGTGCTTTCCAGTCCAGTGAACCATCAGGTTTCAATTGACGGGTCAGATCAAGCACCTGGTTGGTGTTGATCACATCATGGGTTGCAGGAGTGGTTTTTGAAGCCAGGTTCATCACCGGTGCATACGCATCTTTTTCCTCAAACATTTCAATACGGGTTACAGGATGCAGCACAATCTCCTGTACGTCGATCCCCGGCGGAACAACAGGAGGTCCGGGATTACCGCCGGTCATGGCCGCCAACACATTGATCTGTGCCGGGCGATTCTTTATCACTACCCGGAAATATTTTGCTGTTACCGGGCTGAAGTTGATGGTTTGCTGCATCACCTCACCAATTGGGATAATACAAATGGTTTTATAATTTACACCGTCATCACTGGACTCCAGTTTTCTGGCATCAGGCGCATCGCCCCCATATCCAAAAATGCCAGCATAACCGCCTCCTACCATGGTGATGCCCTTGATGGTTTGTGGCTGCAGAAATGCAAATTGAATCCAACCATACCCTATCACAGAATCCCTGGGTAAAAAGCCACCATCTTTCAGGTCACCATCGGTCAATTGATCCAATGAGAATTGCCCTGCACTTGAACGCACTATGGCACCCATCTCTTTCATGGTAAGATCCGCATCCGGTAACCGGTAAGCAATCACGGCAACATCCTTATAATAAACAGGCAGTTTGGAGGCATCAATATCCTGGCTGAATCCAGACCTGAAGGTAATATTCTGGAAAGGACCGGTATTCCCTTCGGGTTTTTTAAGGACGATGGACGCCTGCCCCGCATTCACCAGCGTTTCTGTCCATACCAGCTTTTTCATGCCATCTTCCGGCTTCACCCAGGGGCCTCCCGTTTCACTCCATCCCGGAGATCCGGCAATGGCCATCTCCAGGTTCAATGAATCCGCGAGCCGGGTAGTGAAGCGAAACGCATCCTGCCATTCCGGCGTCATATACACCAGCCTCTTCGCAGTGATTTGTGGCGTCATCAGATCTGCATCAAAATTCTGGAAGCCGCCAATGCCGGAACGATGCATCCATTCCAGGTCCTTGCGAATGCCATCTTTCGTGATATTCCCGCTCATCCAGTGCCACCAGACGCGGGGGCGGGCTGCAGCAGGAGGCTGCCTGAATTTGATCAATAAGCTGTCTTGCGCATGGAGCGCAGCAAACGAGCCAAGCAAGGCTAGAATCAATAGAACTTTTTTCATGCGCTGTATTGGGTCAAAATGAAGCATTAAAACTAATGGAAGGCTTTCAAACCGCCATCCTGTACTGTCCTGCCCAAAAAATTGCTTAGCTTACTCCCTTATGAATGTACTTCAATTCATTCAGCTGGATGATCATAGTGTAACACCCAAATACCTGCAACTGGCCAACAGCATTGTGCTGGCAGGTGAGAAAAAGCTGGTGCAGGAGAACGAAGTACTCCCTTCCATCAATGAACTCAGTTATGCGCTGGATATCTCCCGGGATACCGCGGAAAAAGCTTACAGGCATTTAAAGAACCTGGGGCTGATCAATTCCGTTCCCGGAAAAGGGTTTTTTATCACCCATGCAGGCCTTCAACCACCCAACAGGGTATTCCTGCTGTTCAATAAACTCAGCGCACATAAAAAGATCATCTATGATGTTTTCATGGAAACGCTGGGAAACAAAGCCTTCATAGATTTCTACATCTATAACAACGACTTTGGCACCTTCAAAAAAATTATTCAGAACAGAAAGGAAGGTTATACCCACTACGTGATCATCACCCATTTTATGGATGCGGACCAGGATGCCGCACCCCTGCTCAATGGGATCAAAGATGGCAAACTCATCCTGCTGGATAAACTGGTGGCAGGTATTACGAGGCCATACGCAGCAGTTTATGAAGATTTCAGTGCAGATATTTTCAATGCACTCACCGCTGCCCTTCCGCAGATATCCAGGTACCATACCCTTAAACTGGTTTTCCCCTCATACACCTATTTCCCGGTAGATATCATAGAGGGCTTCCAGTCATTTTGCCGCCAGTATGCTTTCAGTCATACTGTAGTGCATTCCATTGGCGCAGAAAATATTAACGCTGGTGAAGTTTATATAAACCTGATGGAAGATGATCTCCTGACCCTGCTCGGAAAGATCAAGGCCACTTCATTGACCGTGGGAAAAGACATCGGCATCATCTCTTACAATGAAACGCCATGGAAAGAACATATCCTCGATGGCATCACTACCATCAGTACAGATTTTACGGTAATGGGGCAAACGGCTGCCCATTTTGTACTGAACGATGCTGAAGAAAAAATCAAACTACCCTTCCGGTTAACACTGAGGGCTTCTGTCTGAATCAATTAAGGTTCAAACCAAAACTTAGTCCAAACCAGGCTTTGCCCTGGTAAATCCAAACAGCTTTGTTTTTATCGAGAAGATGATCAACTCCCACTGCCAACCCTATCGTAAAATTGTTGATCGCAAACATAGCAGCCACACCTTTATTCCAGACCACTCCATCATATTCCTGCTGGATACGATTCATAGTATTGGTGGGCGACATAAACGTATTTCCGAAACCGGAAAAGATGCCGATGGAATAACCAAAATGATCCACATGACGCTCCTGCCTCCCGAGTGGACTGGAATGGTACCGGATGGTATAACGGTCTGTGCGGTATCCCAGGAAAGCAGCGCCATTGAGGTTTGCATTCAGCTGTGCGGGCACATCCGCGCGTGCTGGCCTGAATTTCAACGGGATTGTAAGGAAGTCGATATCGAGACTGGGCTTATGTATCCGCAAAGGCCCGCGTGCAAGCGTGCCGGAATCCGTTAAAGGGAAAAGAGCTGGTGATGTTGTGGGTTTCTGTAGTTGATCCAAAGGCGATAGCTGAATGTCCTCTTCCATGACATCCACATATACCTGTTGCCTGCCATTACTGGTCTTCTGCTTGTAGTATCCGTCAGTTAAACTGGACTTGGGCGAGGGTTTAAAAACGCCGCAAGAAGCCAATTGCAATGCAAGCAGGAACAACAAAGCGTAGCGCTCAACCCCCCGAAGTAAATAAAGTGGTAGCATGTATAGTCTCTCACGCAAACATAGAGATAAACACAGAATTTGTTGATTGTATATCTTTACGTCAGATGAATAGAATTATACTGATCCTGCCCGCCCTCATATTCTTTTCCATGGCATGTGCCAGGAAAAACCAGAAGCAGCTGGAAACACCCCTTACCGAAACGGAAGTGATGGCCGTGGTAAGTAAGTTTGATGAAGGCTGGAAAAACAAAAACAAAGCATTGGTAGACTCTGTACTTTCTGAGCACTACCTATACTTCACCCAATCAGGGCATACGTTCAACCGCCCTAACCTGGTGGAAACAGCCGGCTCAGAGGTGTACACCCTGCAGAATATGGAAAGGGAAAGCCAGACCATTCTGTTAGAAGGCAATACGGCGGTGGTAAATACGGTGTGGAAAGGAAAGGGGATGTATCATGGTGAGGCATTTAATGACAAACAGCGTTGCAGTATCACCATTGTTAAACATGATGGTAAAGTGAAAATCCTGTCTGAGCATTGTACACCCATTCAATAAATCATTTGTTATGAACAGGCGCCATTTTCTTTCACTAACGGGTATGGCTGCTTTGGGACAGCTCCAGGCAAGCGATATGGCAAAGCCACATGGCAAGCTATCTGTTCAGTTGTACACCATCCGGGACCAGATTGCTGCCAATCCAAAGGATGCGCTTTCCAGGCTTGCCACTATTGGGTTCAGGCATGTTGAAACGGCCTTCTGGCCCAAAGGAGTCACGCTTGACCAGTCTGCAGCATGGTTAAAAGAACTCGGCCTTTCTGTTTCATCAGCGCACATTGAATTGCCCGTAGGAGCACAGCAGCAAATTTTTCTGCAAACTGCCAAAGCCTACCAATGCAAACACATGATCTGGCATGGATGGCCGGAAGACAAGCGCTATAGTACTATGGAAGGCACGCGTGAACTGATACGGATCTATAACAATGCCTCAAATTTTGCCAAAGACAATGGCCTGGTATTTGGGCTGCACAACCACTGGTGGGAATTCAGAAATAAAGTGGATGGCAAATTTGTGTTTGAATGGCTGCACCAGGAATTAGACCCTGCTATCTTTTTCGAGATCGATACCTATTGGGTGAAAGTAGCTGGTCATGACCCGGCAACTATCGTTTCCAGGTTAAAGGACCGGGTCAAATTCATGCACATCAAAGATGGTCCGGCCCTTTGGAATCCCAAGCTGGCAGAGGACAATCCGGACCCCATGACCGCGGTGGGCAAGGGAACTCAGGATTTTCCCGCCATTGTTAAAGCAGCACCCCTCACAGACTTTATGGTGATAGAAATGGATAAAGTAGCTACCGATGTGTTTGATGCGTTGAAAGAAAGTTTTCAATACATGACCCAACATCAACTGGCGAGGCCTTAATCACTGAAGGCTTTTGATTTTTGCGTTTACCAACCGGATCTCTGTTTCCCGGATGAATATTGATTTCGCTTTCTGATAATGCTCCATAGCCTTTGTTGCATTCTGGCTTGCCCAGAGTTCTCCCAGCAACAGGTGATAGTATGGGCTTTCTTGCATGCCAAGTTTCATGGCTTCTGCAATGGCCAATGAGTTGCCAAGGATTTTTGCAAAAGCAACGATCCTGTTCAGTGCCGCTACCGGTGAATATTGAATGGCCAACAATTGGTCGTAGGTTTTCAGGATGGCCTCCCATTTTTCAGGGCTGTCCTCTTTTTGTGTATGCCAATAAGCGATCACTGCTTCAAGGTGGTATGTTGACAAAAGGTTTCCCTTGGCGGATTTATGCAGGTGGTAGGCCCCGGTGGTGATCATCTGCTGATCCCAAAGACCGGTATCCTGTTCATCGTACAGCGTCTCTATCCCCTGGGGGTTGTATCTGGCTTTCAACCTGGAAGCCTGGAAATTCATGAGTGCAAACAAGGCGTGTGCGGCCGGTGTAGCGGTATGCTTTTCATCCAATAATAACCCTGTGAGCCTGATCGCATCCATACAAAAGGTTTCCCTTACCAGTGAAGTATGGGTCTCAGAGTGATACCCTTCGTTGAACATCAGGTATAGCACCATGAGTACATTATCAAGTTTTGCAGGATCAATCAGGCTGGTGCTGGCAGGATCGAAACCTGATTCCCGAAGCCTTTGCCTTCCCCGGTAAAGCCTTTTATTGATCACCTCACGGTTCACCATAAACGCAGATGCAATTTCATCAATACCAAAGCCGCAAAGGATCCTGAGGGCAAGGCCAATTTGTGTTTCGGAAGGGAGCAGGGGGTCACAAATGGCAAACAAAGTCAGCAGCTGGCTGTCCTGGAAGTTCTGTGCTGTCATTTCCGGTCCGGCTATATCTGCAAGTTCAATCTCGCCTTCAGAAACCATTCTTTTAGCATTCCTGAGATGGTTGATTGCCTTGTTCCTGGCCACACGATAGAGCCAGGCCCTGGGATGGGCAGGCGCTCCTTTGTATGGCCAGGTTTCCAGGGCTGCCTGGAATGTGGCACTGGCAATATCTTCAGCCAGGTCAGGATCCCTGAACTGAAAATAGGTATTCAGGACAGCACAGATCTTACTGAACTCTGTCCTGAACAGATCAGGTATGAGCAGGTCCGTTGTCATCAATGACCGTCTTCATTTCCCGCCACCCTACGCACTTCAAGACTGTTCCCTTCTCCCTGTAATACGGGTGAGCCTTTTGCAAATTCAATCGCTTCTTCCACTGAGTCAGCCCGCACAATGATGAGGCCGCCAATGGTTTCCTTGATGTCACCAAAAGGACCATTGGTAACCACTGGTTTTCCGGCTACGTTGGTAACCACATGGGCCTGGTCAAATGGCAGTCCGGTCCCGCTCACAAATTTCCCTTGTGAAGCGATGCCGTTGATCCATTCCATCGTCTGCTGCATCCACGCCTGCAGCTGTTCCGGTGAGGCAAGTTTCCCGCCATCTTCATGGCGCATGATCAGCGCATACTCTTGCATAAAATTGATTTATTGAATTGATTTCTCTGTAAATACACAAAGCCATCAGTGGATTGGACAAATATCGAATGTTTTTTTTCGATCTGCCCATTCGTCTGTACTTTCCGGAAATCAAACAGCTGCTGATGAAGCCATCGATACTCATATTATTCCTGCTTTCTTGCTGCCTGTTCCTGTTTAGCGCTACCGGCTCAAGCCAGACTCTGATCTATGACGTGAATATTATTCATGTGGAAAATGGCAAGATAGATCCTCATGCAGCTGTTTATGTTGAGAAAGGGAAAATTATAGCCATCGGCCATTCAGAAAAACTTAAAAAAAAATATGCCCGTGCAAAATTGGTTGACGCTGCTGGTAAATATATGATCCCCGGATTGTGGGATATGCACGTCCACCTTGAAGGTGCAGAACTGGTGGAAGATAACCTGGCCCTTCTGCCTATTTTTCTGGCCTATGGCATAACCACTGTACGGGATTGCGCTTCGGATCTCGGACTTCAGGTACTGGCATGGCGGAACCAGGTCAATTCCGGAAAGCTCATTGGCCCCACCATTTATACAGCAGGCAGGAAACTGGAAGGGAAAAATTCCATGTGGAAAGGAGACCTGGAAATTGGCAATGAACAGGAATTGTTAGCCATGCTGGATACCCTTGACCGTGATAAAGTAGACTTCATCAAGATCACTGAAAACACACTGGGTGGTGAACTTTTCCTGAAGAGTGTTACCCGCGCTCACCAACGCGGATACCGCGTTTCAGGCCACGTGCCACTGGATCTGCGTATTGATGAACTGGTTGATGCGGGATATACCAGTGTGGAACATGCCAGCTACCTGTTGCGCCTGGGCCGTGATGAAGCGGCTGTTGTGGATGGATTGAGAAAAGGGGCACTCAATAAAACAGAAGCTGCGGCTGCATACAATACCCCTTTCAATCAGGAGAAGGCTCGCGGTGCCTATGCCAAACTCGGAAAGAAAGGATTGTTTGTTTGCCCAACCCTCATCGGCAGTTACCAATTAGCATACCTCAAAGAAAACGACCACAGCAGGGACTCTTTCTTGCAGTACCTAACAAAAAAATATGTCAGCAATTACGCATGGCGCATAGAAAGGATGGCCAATGAAACCCCCACACAATTACAACAAAGAAAAGAAGCCATCGAACTACTGAAAACCCAATTACCGATCATGCAGGCTGCAGGCATCACATTGATGGCTGGCAGTGATGCTGCAGCATTAAACACCTATGTTTACCCGGCTGAATCCTTATTACAGGAACTGGAGATCTTCGCCAGCGCTGGTCTCACCAACCTGCAGATCCTGCAATCCGCCACATTGGCGGGGGCAAAGTATTTTGATGTCCAGGGCAGGACTTCTTCCATCGCAGCGGGAAAGGATGCAGACATCGTTTTGTTGGATGCCAATCCGCTGGAAAATATCCGTCACCTCAGAAAAGTCCACGGTGTGATGAAAAAAGGGGACTATTTCAGCAGGGAAAAACTGGATAGTATGCTAGCAGCGTCCAAAGCCGTTAAAGAGCGGCTGGACAGGGAAAGAGCTCAGTAAGGCCTGGCTATCCAGAGAACGATCAGCGCAATAATTGCCGGCAGGGCCTGCACAAAGAATATGCGCCTGGATGCTGTCATCGCTCCGTACAGTCCCGCAACGGCCACACAAGCCAGGAAGAAAGCGGCAACATTGAAATGCCATTCAGGTTGGGTGATCATCAGGGACCAGATCAGTCCGGCTGATAAAAATCCATTGTATAACCCCTGGTTGGCCGCCAGCACTTTGGTAGGCGGGAACATCTCTGGTTTCAATGAACCTTTGAAGACTTTTGGGCCACGGGTTTCCCAGGCAAACATTTCCAGCCAAAGGATATACATGTGCTCCAGGGCAATAATTCCGATGAGGATCTTACTGAGTATTTCCATCACTATCAGTTTTTTTGTCAGGAGAAGAATGAATGATAATATCCTGATGGGTATAAGCGAATTGAATATTTGCTTCTGCAAAACGATGTGTCAACTGTTCAAGCAGATGTGCATTTACATCACCAGAATTTTTGATATGCCTTATCCAATAAGCAATCTCAATATCGATGGCACCTTTCGCAAGTTCCTTGATACCCACAGAGGGTTCCGGATAGGTCATAACACGTTCATCGCTTTTCAGGATATCCAATGCAATAGCCTTAATCTTCTCAATATCCGTACCTATCACCACACTCATCCGGGTTGTAAGCTTACGCACATTCTTGCCCTTTGACCAATTGATCAGTTGCTGGCTCAGCAGGTCTCCATTCGGTATGATCAGGATAGATCCATCCAGCAGGGTGACCATGCTGCTTCTGAATCCTATTTCTTTCATCACCCCAGGCCTTCCATTCACTTCAATATTATCACCCACATTCACCGGTTTCTCAAACGCAATGATCAGTCCACTGACGAGGCTGTTGACGATGTTCTGCAAACCAAGTCCGATTCCCACACCCAACGCACCTAAGATAATGGTGATCTTATCCAATGATATGCCCGCAGCAGCCAATGCAATGAAAAGGCCCATGCTGATGATAAAGATCCGCACCAGCAGCAGCCAGCTTCCCATACCAATTCTACTGGTTTTGGCACCAGACTCATGGGAAGCTACTGGTTCAGATGCAAAAAATGACACCAGCCTGGATAGATACATGGAACATACCAGTATGGTGAGGAATACAAGGATTCCGCTGATGGTAAATGAATAATCGCCGATGACCCTCGTTTCTGTAATAAATGAAACGAAGGGTGCTGTGATCTGCCTGAAGGAATAAAAATTTCTGCCGATGAGGATGAACCAACCCACCACCAGAAAAACATAAAATACCCCGGGCACCTTATCCCCTACTTTCTCAAAGTTGATATAGAACAGGTTCCTGTCTGGATGCTTATATACATGAGCCGCCAATTTTAATGTCTCATTTACGAGCCTGACGGTCCATAAAAACAAAATAGCAATGACCAGGCCCACATATCCTGTGGACATGAACGTCTTTCCTGGATTAAACCGGCCCAGCACATTGGCCAGCAGGGCGCAAACCTGTAACAGCACAACAAAGGCAATAAAATACAGGATCTTCCTTTCCCGGAGTTCATTACGGCGTGGATGGGTCAAAACATACAGGCCGTAGATGATACCAGAAAGTGAGAGGAAAAACATAAGCCACCGCTCAGTGCGGGATGCCTGTAAAATAAAATTATCCAGCCCCGCCAGCACAAAGAAAACTATGAAGATGATCCAGAAACGCATCCAGAAACGCGAAATGAAATTCCGCAGTATAAGTAAGAGTGCAACAGCCGAAACTGCCCAGATCCCAAAACTGAAAATAAATGGAGGTTCAATAAAGATGAACTGGAAAATTGAGAAGGTAATCACTACAGCAGACAGGAATGGATGCTTGACCACCAATTCTCCCCTAACCTGGGGATCAACGCCTTCTTCCACCTGTAACCTGTGCCGTATGGCCCTGATCAATAGCCATACCAATACAGTGAGCAATAAGAATACTATGATCCGGCCCTGGTTATTGGCCAGATAAAACTTCAATAATAATTTCTCCTTTGCAATGGACAGCGAAATGATCTCGCTGAAGGGACGTGAGAATCCCACTTCCCCCCAGATATTGTTAAACTCTCTTTTATAGGTATGCCTGCTGAGTTCAGCCCTGAATACCTCCACATCTTCCTGGGCTTCGCGTAATTCATGCAGAAGCAGACTGGTCCTGAGTTGCAGGCTACTGGTGGTGGACAAGGTCTCATTCAGACTGGTATCCAGCGGTCCAAAATCCCTGACCACTACACGAATTTTATCCAAATAACGGGCGATCTCCAGGGAATCATTGGGAAACGCGTATAGAACTGAATCTGCCTGCAGGGAGTCCAGCCGCTCCCGGGTTTCATTCAGTGTATTCACATACTTGTCCAGTGAGTTCCTGGTAGCACTGAGCCGTGTAACCAGTACACTCAACAGGTCATAGGATACGGTGAGATTGCGATGCGTCTGGGAACTGCCTTTATTTACAAAAACGCCATCTTTCACCAGCTCAAGCAGTTCTCCCGTCTGGTCCAGTTCATGCCTGATAGCAACCGTATCAATTTCTTTGCGGAGCATGTACTTGAGCTGCTGGCTTTCCCTGCTGAGCTCCTGGAGTATCTTTCTTTGCCGCCTTGATGCCTGTTCCCGTGCAAACAGCTCCCTGCTGCGTATGGCTTCATCATTGCCGCGCTGCTGCATTTTCTCTACGTATGGATTTTTTTCCGGCAGAGGATTCGGCAAGGAATCCTGGGCCAGAAGGTTTCCGGAGAAGAAGAGAAAACATATACACACCCAAAACGGCAGCCTGCTGTGAAACATGTATAAACGGTATCCTATAAAGATATTCAAAAAAAAGCCGCCCACTTCAGTGGACGGCTTCCGGATACTAAAATGTTCATTCCAGCACCTAAAAAAGGAATCAGCCTTTCCTTATTTTACTAAAGTCCTAACAGCGTGAACAATTCTTTATCCATCTGTGGCTTCACCACACAAGTGTTGTTGAAATGCATTGTGGGAGACTTTGCTGCACTGTACGTTGGCCAGTTAGGCAGTCCTTTATGATTAGGATTACCTGTACGGGCAAAATTGATCCAGGCATCACTCATCTTTGCTGCCAGTGCATACGCCTCTTTAGTACCGCCGGTCATCTCTTCGCAACGCGCAATATTGTTAAACACAAATGGTAGTTCCATACAATGCAGTGCCTTGTATTTGCCATCCATGACGGGCGATTGCCAGGTGAATAAATACATATATACAGGCGCCGCATTCAGTGCCGCTTTCTCTTCAGCCTGCTTCACCGCACCCGGCCTGAAAGTAACATCCACGTCCATCAGGTCGCTGGGTAACTTGTCTTCAGGATAGGCTTTTTTCACCGCAGCAACGTAGGCATCAGCTTTCTCCTTCTGCGTGTTTTTGATATACTCCATCACTTTCTCCTGGGATGCGTTACTCATGTTGGTGAACAATGAAGGCATGAACTCATTCTTGACAGTGCCAATCATTAAGGGTACGTTCTTTGACAACTCATAGGCTTCTTTTGAATACGGTTGATAGGGAAGATCTGTACCATCCATGCTGGGGCCCCATCCTGCCCTCAGCGCCGCTGTGAGACCACCGCCACTGCTGTACTTATCATTCACTATTTTTAAGGCCTTATTACCCGCTTCATTCAATACGGCATAGGGAATGCTTTGCAGGCTGTCTACCTGGTCTGCACGCAGGTTGAGTTGCTTCAATACTTCCGCCCCAATTTCCTGCGTCACCGCTTTGGTACGCATTTCACTGCGGAAGGATCCACTCTGGTTGATGGCTTTATGGAACAATCCCTTTGCAGAAGGCATGGCCATCAGGGTATTTACTTTAGCCCCGCCGCCCGACTGACCGAAGATGGTTACGTTACCGGCGTCACCGCCAAAATTGCCGATATTGTCTTTCACCCATTGTAAGGCGGCCACAATATCAACGATGCTGAGGTTGGCTGATTGTTTATACTTATCTCCGTATGCAGATAAATCGAGGAATCCAAGGATGTTAAGCCGATGGTTGATACTCACTACCACTACGTCCCCACGTTTGGCCAGGTTTTCACCTTCATAAGAAGGAAGCTCCTGAGACGAGCCCGCCGTGTAACCACCACCGTGGATCCAGAACATTACAGGCCGCTTCTTACCGTCATTGATGCCGGGCGTCCAAACATTCAACACTAAGCAATTCTCATTGGTATATCCCCAGTCGTGATGAAACACAAACTCACTCTCATCCTGCACCCTGGTGGTAGGAACCTGCAGAGGCGCCACTGGTCCCCATGTCATGGAACTGCGTACACCGTTCCAGGGCTTGGGTTTCTTGGGTGATTCAAAACGCCCCGCCTCTGCGTAAGGAATGCCTTTATACGTGTAGACTGAGTTATGGATGTACCCGCGAACCTTGCCTGATACGGTTTGGGTAACCGCTACATTTTCGCCCGTTACCATTTGTGCCGATGCGGTGGCGGTAAATGCCAGCATAAAAATTAAAAGCCATCGTTGTTTCATTATTGTCTCTTTAATGAGACAATATAAGTAGATTTGGTGGATTGCACAACATTTCCCTATTTTAATAAACGATGGGTAAGCGTCTTCCGGATTCTTTATGGACCTCAGCAACCTTTGAAAAGCATTTCCTTTCAGGGATTGCCATTGATGCTGTGATCTTTGGGTTCCTGAATGGAAAGCTCAAAGTACTGTTGCTGCAATACAAGAACACAGAAGACCATGCGCTACCCGGCGGCTTTATCAAGAAGCATGAAGACCTGGAAGATGCCGCCCGCAGAACCGTGAGAGAACGGACGGGCTTGTCTGACATTTACCTGGAGCAGTTCCAGACTTTCGGATCTGTCCAACGTATGGACAACTCCTTTGCCCGCATTATCAAAGCCAGGGGCATGAAAACAGAGAAAGATCATTTCCTGCTTCGCCGCTTTATTTCGGTGGGATATTACGCCCTGGTAGATATCAATAAAGTTGTACCCAGGAAAGATGAATTGGCGGATGCCTGTGCCTGGTACGATCTTAACCAGATCCCTGAGTTGATCCAGGATCATCAGCAGATCATCCGGAAAGCTTTGGAGACCCTGCGAAGAGAGCTGGATGATCATCTTGCGGTGTTTAACCTTGTGCCTGAACAATTCACCATGGGGGAACTTCAGCAGGTATACGAAACCATCCTGGGAAAGCCGCTGCTGAGAACAAGTTTCCAGCGTAAAATCCTGGCCATGGGCATTGTCAAAAAAGTGGCCGTACGTAAAACGGGTGGTGCGCACAAGGCCCCTTTTGTTTACAGGTTCAAACCAAAATAATACATTCGCTCCCTAATCCAGCATTTTGAAAGAGCTACTCTACAATCCGGTATTTCATGCACTCAGCAGTGGCGACAAACATTTTGCACAAGGCACAGAAACGGTCAAATTTTTTGACCCCGCTGTATCTCCTTACGCCAGTTTCCCGGATGACTACCTTCCTGGCTTTGAAGAACTACATGATCTCCTCCCGGAAGGAAGAAGAATTCTTTATGCCATCCCGGATCCCATCAGGATCCCGGACGGCTGGGAATTAAAAGCACATATCAGCGGCCTGCAATTTGTGTATCCGCTCACGCGGGTACCTGAAAATCCAGTCATACAGCCCGTTCCGCTTGACACCAGTCATGTGGCTGAAATGATTGCCCTCACAGCACTTACAAAACCCGGACCCTTTGACCAACGCACCATTGAGTTTGGTCATTACTATGGCATATTTTCCGAAGGGAAGCTGGCAGCCATGACAGGGCAGCGCCTGCATCCTGATCCTTACACGGAAATCAGCGCCGTATGCACCCACCCTGACCACCTGGGCCGTGGATATGCTGCTGCATTGTTGCTGCACCAGATAGAACTGATTCTTTCACAAGGTCAACAGCCGTTTCTGCACGTACGTGGAGACAATGACCGGGCCATCAAGGTGTATGAAAGACTGGGATTTGAAGTGAGCAGGCCTATGCAATTCTATTTCATGAAACGCTTGTAAGAATAGTCAGTAATTTCATACGTATGTAGTCTAAAAAAACGGTTATGCGCTTAAAACATCGTTTTACCGCCCCTTGCATTCTATTCATTTCGCTAGGTTTTCTGCAAGTACTGCAAGCCCAACCCAGGCCGGCACCCCCAAAAAATCCGGAGATCCTGGCCAACAATGCGGTTTTGTTCCGTTTCCGCGCACCCGGGGCAGACTCTGTAAAACTCGTGGGCACCCTCACACCTCCCTACGGCATCTGGCCCATGCAGAAGAAGGACAACGGCATTTTTGAAGTTACCATCGGCCCGCTGAAGCCAGATATGTATGTCTATACTTTCCAGGTGGATGGTGTCACCAGCCTGGACCCCGGCAATCCTGTAGTGGTCAGGGATGGTTCCCGCTCTGAAAACAGGCTGATCATTCCCGGCGAACTGTCAACCCTCATAGATGTACAAGATGTGCCTCATGGTAAACTGAGTGCCATCTGGTACCCTTCCCCCACCCTCGGCGGCCAAAGAAGAATGCTGGTATACACGCCGCCAGGTTATGACCAATCCAAAGAAAAATATCCCGTACTCTATCTGTTACATGGCGGTGGTGGCGATGAAGAAGCCTGGATCAGCCAGGGCAGGGCCAATTATATCATGGACAATCTCCTGGCACCGGGAAAAACAAAACCAATGATCATCGTCCTCACCAATGGCGTGTCCACCACCGAAGCTGCACCGGGCGACCGTCCACTGAAATCGTTTGACCAAAACGCCAATGTCAACCTCATGCAGGCCATGATGAATGGAAAATTTGAAACCAGCGTGATCAAAGACGTTGTCCCTTATATCGAAAAAAATTATCGCGTCACGGCAAATGCAGACCATCGCGCCCTCGCAGGCCTCTCTATGGGCGGATTGCATGTCATGAATATTTTCATGGCCGAGCCCGCCATGTTCTCCTACATCAACGTGATGAGTTCCGGTTGGTTCATCACAGACAAAGCGATGTTTGAAAATGGGGATAAACGCCTTTCTGAAATTTCATCGGACCTTAACAAACATGTCAAGCTTCTACGATTCACGCAGGGTGGTCCTGCAGATATCGCCTACAAGAATGGCATGGAGATGCTGAAGGTGTTTGAGAAGAATAAGGTTCGATTCGAAACCGGTGATACAGAAGGCGGGCATTCATGGAATGTGTGGCGGCAGGACCTTATCTCGTTAGCACCGAGGTTATTCAGATAGTTTACCTTATCAAGGTGGTAATGCCCCGTTTGTAAATACGGTTACCCAGATAGTCTATCCCCTCTGCTTGGTACACATAGTTCTGTGCACGTTGCTGTGAGCCTTTGATGTTGCCATCCCAGCCTTCGCCTTCTTTGCTGGTCTGGTATACAAGCACACCCCATTCATCATAGAGCTTAAAATAATTGAACTGCCGGATGCCAATGGGAATGGGCCTGATGATATCATTCAGGCCATCCGCGTTGGGGGTAAATGCAGTAGGTACAAGTATGTCTGGCGGAATTTTGTAGATCATCACCTTTACCTGATCCGTGGCTGAACATCCAATAGAAGATGTTGCCCTCACCGTATATACAATACTATCCGGATCAGTGAATGTATATCTCCCCAAAGGATCACTGACTAGTGCGTTATCCAGTCCTGTGGCGGGCTTCCACTGGTATTGAAGGCCGGCCGCGCCGCTGCTGTGCAACTGCAGGGGCTGTCCCAGGACTACCGCTGTATCCCTTCCGGCATCCAGCACTATCTTCGGCAACACGGTAACCAGTACGGAGTCTCTCACCGTTTTCCGGCAATACGAGCTGTCCTTACCATTCAATATATACCAGGAAGATGCAGATGGTGTGATGGATTGGGAAAGCTGCAGCGGATCAGCAATATTGGCGGAGGCCGACCAATAAAATTGTTCTGCATTTGTAGTGCCCTTCAAGTCCGCCTTCGTATCAAAGCAAATAACGGTGTCCGCACCTGCATTCACCACCGGATATGGCGCCGCAAATACCGTGACACTCGCTTTGTCCTGGCAATGACCCAGGTTGGCAGTTAGATCATAAGTTGTTGTTGTAGCAGGAGCAGCCCATGGACTTTTGATTTGATCATTTGACAGCGTTTGTCCAGAACTTCGCTCTGTCCACAAAAAACTCAGCGCCTCAGTTCTGGGCAGAAGTTGTATTGAATCGTTTGCACAAATTTCATAGCTGTCGGGGAAATCAACAGTGATAAAATCAAGTACGTTCACACGCACAAGAGCGCTGTCTGCACATCCATTTTCCTCCACGTGCACCATGTAGGTGGTAGTATCTTTCGGAAACACAAGGGGTTCTCTCGCCTTTGGATTCAGCATAGACAGGGAAGGTGTCCAGTAAACGGTAGGTGCTGTACTGTTGATCCGGAGAGGCAGGCTGTCAATACTGCAAATCAGTGTATCCTTGAACGGCAGAACGTAATAAGGTGAACCTGTGGCCAGAATAGTATCCGTAAATACTTTGCTGCAACCCTTGCTGGTACCCACACTGAAAACAACTACATACGCGCCCGTGGTATCATAGGTGTATGAGGGTGATGGCAGCAATGAAGTATCATTTACGTAAAGCGGATCACCAAACTCCCATCGCCACTGGTTCACCACGCCATACCGGGTAGTGGTTCTGTCCTGGAACTGAAAAGGCGATTTGTAACAGCTGCCGGTAAATGTGTATGCAGGTGAAAACCCGGGATAAACTTTTACCAATGCTGTAGCGGAATCCCTGCATCCTGCTGCATTGCCCACTTTCAACTGGAGTTTGTAAACACCGGTATCCCTGTAGGTATGTGAAGCTATCTCCAGGTTTGATGAAGTTCCATCGCCAAAAAACCAGGAGTAGCTGTTGATACTGGAATTGAACGATTTATTCCTGAACTGAAACCCCAGGCTGTCGCAATTCAAATACTCTTTGTCCAGGCTCGCTGCCTGCAGAGAACAATCATTGACCGTGATGACCAGTTCTTTTTTGGTGGTATTGAAAGCCACGCCCTGCCTCCATTCTGTTACATAGACCGCAATAACATAGGTGCCCACTGCGGAGGGTGCCACACCGGAAACCATGCCTGTTTGCTGATCAAAACTGACTTCCGTGCCCAAAGGTTGGGTTCCGGAAAAACCGCTGATGTATTTTAATGGCGTGAAGGGCGGTGGTGTAGCGGCCTGGGTCCCATTGATCCCGTCATTCAATGCATAACTCAGGGAGTCATGGTCCAGATCATTAGCGATGAACTGATATTGAAAAGGATTGCCGAAACAAATGATGGCGGTATCGGTGAATAAAAAATCGGGGCTGGAGTTGATATGGTAATCAACGCCCGTGATCACCCCGGGGATGATGGCAGACATGGTAATACCCGTACCCGTTGAATTAGCGATGTTAACGATTCCCGCCTCGCGGTTTGCATCCTGCACGGCTACAATGTATCCGTCAGCATTGTTGGGAAGGGTTATCACGGTTGAATATGAATAGACCTGGTAACAGATGACGGGCGGGTTTCCCATACAGGGATCAAAGGTGGACTTGCGGGGTGTGCTTTGTAGTGTGTAGAGAGGAGCTGTATTTCCAATGGACTGCACCACCGCATAGGTCTGGGCATTGTATACCGTTAATGCGCCAGGCATGGGGCCATTCTCATCGCAGTTCTTAAAAATATAAACCGTGATCCTGTATGTTGCCGCATTGGCTGCAGACCCCACGTTCTCATATTTCAGGTATCCACCCTTGATATGCCTGGCCATCAGGTTTGGTGCAACCAGTAAAAGCATTAAAACCAACACTGCAGATCTTGCCGGCAACATGAGAACAGTTAGAGGGGTGATAGTAAGGGTATAGATGTAGAAAATAGGGAATAGTTGGGCAAAAAGCAAATGGGCAGGGCTAAGACGGCTTATTCCGCCCCTTGAATTCCGGCAATTGCAGATTATATCGCAGGGAAATCATTCGCGTGGCAATCACAGTGCCGGCGGCGGCGAGCCTCGTAAAGGGAAGTGAGGCATCCAAATAATAGCATAATGCATATACCACCCCACCCGCTGCACAGGCCAATGCATAAATATCCCTGCGGAACAAAAGCGGTACTTCATTCACCAGTACATCGCGGATCACGCCGCCCACTGATCCGGTGATCATGCCCATGATGATGGCCACCCAGAAGGGGAATCCCAACTGCAGCGTCTTCTCGATCCCCACCACCACAAACAATCCCAAACCAATGGCGTCAAATAAAATCATGGTCTTACGGAGATGGATAGTGGCATTATAAAAAAGAACACTCGCCGCCAGTGCAATGCCCGTAACAACTAAGTACGATGGCTGTACCATCCAAAAAGGCGTAACGCCCAGGAAGAGATCCCTGAGCGTTCCGCCCCCGATGGCCGTTACCAGCCCCACGATATACGCGCCAAACAAATCAAAATTCTTGCCCTCTGCTGATCGTATTCCACTGATCGCAAATGCGAAGGTGCCGAGGTAGTCAATATATATCGTTGGGTCAAACATTAATTATCATATCCGCCTTTTCGTTTGGCTTTCACCTGCGCCGGCCAGCGCTGGTTACCCTGCAGTGGTGCTTTCTCTGTGGAACTGCGCTGCGGATCTTCACAGGCCATATACACCAGGATGGCCGTCATGATGGCATTGCTGCGCAGGTCATCAAATACGATCTTATCATAGGTATCCCTGTTGGTATGCCAGGTATAATTGAAATAGGACCAGTTCAGTGCACCCAGTGAAAATGCAGGTGCACCCACGGCTACAAAGGAGGCGTGGTCAGACCCGCCACCACCCGGTGCACCAGGGAATACCGTCTTCAGGGTGTCCTTGATCTCCGCAGGGATCGCCGCGATCCATCTGCCCAGATAATCCTTGGCATTGGCATACCCTGAACCGCCAATATTAATGATGCGGCCCGTGCCATTGTCTTGGTTGAACAAGGCCTGCAGATTGCTGACAATCTCCGGATGATCTTCCACAAAGGCCCTCGATCCATTGAGTCCCTGCTCTTCGCTGCCCCAATGGCCAACGAGTATCGTGCGCTTGGGATTGGGATACACTTTTTTCAGGATACGCATCGCCTCCATCATCACCATCGTTCCCGTTCCATTGTCGGTAGCACCCGTGGCGCCATCCCAGGAATCAAAATGTGCAGACAGCATCACGTATTCATTCGCTTTCTCTGTGCCCTTGATCTCTGCCAGTGTATTGAAAGTGGGCACTTCGCCCAGTTCTTTGGATTGCGTGAAGACGCTCAGCTCCGGTGCCCTTCCTGATTCTGTCAACCGGTAGATCAGTCCGTAATCTTCCAGCATGACATCTATGGTGGGGATTTTTTTAGTAGAGGCATCAAAGATCTTGTTCACGCCAAATCCCTGGCTCCAGTTGCTGCCAATGATTCCCGCTGCACCGGCCTTCTCCAATGCCTGTGCCAGTTGGCGATTGTTATAGCCAGTTTTGCTGATTCGTTTACGCCACGCGTTGGTGGCGTCCTGCTTCTCCTTCGTCATTTTCTCCAGGGAAGCCTTGGTGGCAAACTCCTTCCAGTTGTATTCCGGACGGCCCGTAGGTTGCGGCATGGAGACCAACACAAACTTTCCCTTTACGTTAGGCAGCCACTGCTGGAAGGCCAGTGAATCTGCAACATCCGCCAGAATAATGGTGGTGGCCTTCACCGGCTTTTTAGTGGCAGGAGAAAAAGCGAGCTGCGTTGCCTCCAGGGTTTTTGTCCAGGGGCTGATCATGTCCACGTGCGTTACGCCGCGGTCCCAGCCGCGCCAGGTGCCATAATTCTCCCTTCTCGCTTCAATGCCATATTGCTTGTATTGCGCAATGGCCCAGTCGCTCGCCTGCACCATCTTGGTTGATCCCACCAGCCGGGGGCCCACGCCGTCCATGAGCTCATGGCTCATGCGCATCAGTTGGGAATTCTCGGTAGCTTCTTTAATGATGGCGGCAACAGTGGGGTCCTGCTGGGCCTTCACCGGGTTGATGAAGATCTGTACTGCCAGGCCCGCAATGGCCAGGTGTTTAAAAAATTGCATCGTCAGTTAGTTTATGGTATAATGATATGAAAATACAAGCATTTGATGTCATTATCTGCCATAGCTTGCATAGGGTGCAGAAATGAATTCAGTACATTTATTGATGCATCGCACCATTGGCTTTTTACTTTGCTTGCTTGCATCCTCCGTAGTAGCGCAGGACAGCACCGCTTTCATCCGGCTCAACCTGGTGGGGTATAGTAATCATGCACCCAAACAGGCATTGCTGATCTCCAAACAAAAAAACAGGAACAATTTTTACATCGTTTCCGTTTCCGGCAAAAGCCGCAGCTCCATCAAGGCCACCCCGTCAAAAAAACAACCCTGGGATCCGTTTCCCTATAATTACCTGCTGGATTTTAGTTCGGTTATGGATGAGGGTGAGTACCAGATCAAGTCTGCCGATGGGAAGATCGTTTCCCCCTCGTTCCACATCGGCCCCTATCCTCCCCTGTTTGAAGAGGTGGTGCATTTCATGCAAACACAAAGATGTGGTTATAACCCCTATATTGATGCCGTCTGCCATCCACTGGATGGGAGGTCGTTCTATGGAAACATGCCTGATAAAAGCTATGTAGACGCCAGAGGCGGGTGGCATGATGCCGGCGACCAACTGAAATACCTCATCACCGGTTCCAATGCTACGGCCAGGATGCTGCAGGCCTGGGAGTGGAATAAAAAAGCATTCAGGGATGACTACAATGCCTGGGGGCAGAAGGGCGCCAATGGCATCGCGGATATTCTCGATGAAGCCAAATGGGGGCTGGACTGGATCCATCGGCTGCATCCATCGCCGGACCAGCTGATCCACCAGGTGGCGGACGACAGGGATCATCTCGGATTCAAGCTTCCCAACGATGACCCTGCGGATTATGGTTTTGGGGTGAACAAAGACCGGCCCGCTTATTTCGCTGATGGCAAACCCCAGGGCCTCGGTAAATATAAAAGTACTGCTACCGGCGTGGCCAATGTGGCGGGGCGTTCTGCCGCAGCCATGGCCATGGCCTACAGGATCTGGAAAAATGATTTGCAGGACGATGTTTTTGCCATGCAATGTCTCCGCGATGCAAAAGAACTCTATGCCATGGGCAAAGCCAAAGAAGGTTATCAGCAGGGAAATAGTTATGGCGCGCCTTACCGATACAATGAAAACACCTGGGAAGATGATATGGAATGGGGCGCCGCGGAGCTTTACAAGGCCACAGGCGAGAAACAATATTTAGACGATGCATTGTTGTATGCAGAAAAAATAGCGGCCTATTCCTGGATGGAAAAAGACAGCACCTCGCACTATGAAATGTATCCCTATGTGAACATGGGCCATTATGCTGTATGGGAAATTGGTGATGCCACTGTTAAAAAGAAAATGGCCGGTTACTACGCACAAAACCTCAACCGCATTCTTGCCAGGGCCGTTCAAAATGATTACGGCGTGGGCCATCTCTTTGTGTGGTGTTCTAACAACTTTGCCGCGGCGGTGGCTACACAAGCCATCTTGTATGAAAAGATGACAGGAGATGGCAAATTCAATCCGTTGATGCAGGCGCATGTGAACTGGCTGCTGGGGCTCAATCCCTGGGGTACCAGTATGATCACGGGCATTCCGGAAAAAGGCGACTATCCTTTGGACGTACACATGCCGTTCTGGAGGATCAAAAAAGAAGTGATCAGAGGAAGTCTCGTGGATGGACCGCTCTGGTCTTCCATTCATGAGGGCATGCTGCAGATCTCGTTAAGTGAGCCTGATGAATATAAAATGTTCCAGCCCAGGCATATCACGTATTGGGACGATTGGGCAGACTATTCAACCAATGAGCCCACGATGGATGGATCCGCGGATCTGTTTTTGTTGCTGACCTATCTGTATAGTGCGGGCAGGAATTAATGCGGTGGCTGTACGGCAAACGCAGGCCTGACCAGCCAGCTTTTTTTATTGGGTTTTCTCACCACCAGCCAATAGCAGAAAAATAGGGTGGTGCCCATGGTAAAGAGGGTAGGCAACCAAGCCGGAATCACGCCTTGCAGATTAACCAGCAAGCCATCACTGTTTTGATTTCCAAAGCCCAGCAGTGCCGGTATCCGGTAGAAATAATATATAGATACCCCTGCTGCGGCAAAGACCCTTGTAACCTGTTTCTGGTGCGGTTTGTCCAGGTATAGATTCAGCAGAAAATAAATTGACCCGGAAATCAATGCACCTATGAAGGGATAAGCGTAAACCTCCCCTAAATTAAAGTTACCGCTGGTAACATCTGGCACATGGAACCATCCCCAGATAAACCCTGGCAACCCGGCCACCAGCAGCCATCCACTGAGGCGTTGGGCCGTAGTTCTGGTGGCATGTCTGGGAGAAACATTAGGCGTGGAATCAGGACAGGGGATCACACAATTCTGGCATCGGGTGCAGTGCGCATTGGGCAGAGACACCAATGTGTTTGCGCCATATAATTTCTCTACCGGATGAACGGGACAGAGGCCTGAGCACCACACACTTTTCCATTCATATCGCAACCCCAGTAATATGCCAATCAACGCCATCACCATGATCATCAACCCGGTGGCCATGCCGTTATGATTGAAAACCACATGCCGCAGTGGTACAATGACATACAGAGCGATGACAGCCACCAGGTTAAATGCGCCCATTTGCGCAGCCGTCAGTTTCTTTTTCCTCGATACATTCAAATGCCTGGGGAGAAGCGTAGTGGTAGCCAACGGACAGACGTTTCTCCATACACCCGGTGCCACCACAAAAATCAATGGAGCCACCGGAATGAGGATGTTCCAAAACAACAACAGTCCGAGGTCAGGAGAAAAAAGAAGTGCGTACAGAATGAAAGCGCCCAGCAGCCAGACAGAGGCCTGGGCCAGTTTCCAAAAAAGAACGCTGCGGGGGGTAGCTACACTGCTCAACATGTACAATCAGGAGCGGCAAAATAAAGAGAATAGTTATGCGCTCCTTATGAGTTTAATCATATGCCACTGATCTCCATTATTCCTGCTTAGCCCTGAATATGATGGGATCCACGTCAATCAACTCCAAAGACTTAACCATGGAGAGGGTGCCTGTTTTGTATTTCTTGAAATGCGGCGTCAGGATATGCAGATCATATGCCGCTTTACTTGCATAGGTTTCAAATATGGTGACATTGCATGGATTCTTTTTATCCTGCGTGGCATACATCCGCAACACGCCCGGTTCCACCTGCACGGCGGTGGAAATACCCTCTTTTAAGTAATTCAGGTAGTTATCCAGTTGTGCAGAGTCAACCACTATATGGGCAATACGTACATAAGGCTTTGCGGTAGTTGTCTGGGAATGGCCGGTAAAACAGCTAAACACAAAAACCAGGATGAACATAGAAACTCTGGCACACATAAGCTTTTTTGAACTGACAATGTAAAACAATTACAGCTTATCCACTTGTACCCCGGATCCACTGCCTTTAGTAGCAGATCTCTTAGTTATTTTCAGGTCCTTGAAATAGCCGATGGTTCCAATGTCAACATACAAACCAATACCCCCTTCTTATTTTTGCCCAGCAGTTTGTCTACTATGAACGATGAATACTTCATGTTATTGATGAACATTTCTGCAGATTCCCCGTTGATCTCAATTCGCATGGTGATCCATTCTTTTAGTGCAACCGGAGCAGAGCCTTCATATTTAAACGGTGCAATTTTACGCAGGGTGTCAAACTTCGCATGAGGATAGGCGATGTATTGAACGGCATGGTTTCGGAACAATTGATTTTTAATCCTTCCCACTTTGGGTCTCACATAGATGATCTCAAACTGTGAATCATCTGTATTGGCGTGGAATACAACGCCTATAAACCTTGCTATACCTGAATAGGGAGCGGGGTCCATCAACTGGCTGTACATTTTTACTTCAATCGTGCCTGTTTCAAAATCTTCCAGGCCCACCAGCCTGGCAAAATGTGGTTCATCTACCGTTTTCTCCACATGATTGGAGTCAAAGGGAATGGCATCAAGATCCCTCTCTATTTTCAATACTTTGCTGCCCTGAAAAGAAATGATTTCACCGGTTACATTATGCAATTCAAAGGCATGTTTACCCAGTGTAAGAATCTTCCAGTTTTTAGACTGGGCCATCGTGCCCGTCAGTCCTGTTAACAATAGGCTTGCCAGCAGGACCAGTTTTTTAGAATTGTTCATGTTACGCATGTTTAGTTCAGCAAAACTATCAGTATTAGTATACATTTGTAACTGAATTAGTGAAAACCAGTAACCTTCAGGTAACCAGTATTTATGCGATATATAGCCAACCCACACCAATGTCCCGTGACCCGCACCATGTCCATCATCGGTGGTAAGTGGAAGCCCATCATTCTGAACTGCATAGGCGATAAATCCCTGCGGTTCGGGAAACTCAACCAGCTGATCCCTGCTATATCCAACAAAGTTTTGTCTGCAGAACTGAAGGAATTGGAGGAACTTAAGCTGATTGAAAGGCGTGAATATTCAGAACTTCCGCCGCGCGTGGAATATCGGCTTACGAAATCCGGCCAGAGCCTGATGCCCCTTCTTCATGAGCTAGCCCATTGGGGAAACAGTCACCTGGCGAAAAGACTGGAGCAGTTGGTGGCGTAGTGCTTTAGGCATACAGCAGATAGGGCTTGATAGTGCGGTACCATTCTGTTGCAACATTGATAGCAGGTGATTCCTGGTTTTTCAATTTCGCAAATGCATGCTCATAACCCAGCAATTTGTTGAGGTGCTTCTCCCCGGTTGGATTGGCATGCGTAGCATATAATCTCTCTGCCACATGCGCTGGGTAAAGCCTGAGCACCGTTTGCAATATGGAAATACCAGACGAAACTGCTTTGTAGTTTTTAGCATCAGAGATACTGAGCTTTACCCCATGACAATTTTCATGGGCATATACACCAGACGATGGCACATAATGTACTGTTTCCACTCGCAAATGCTTAACCACTGCACGAATGGCCTCGCAAAGCTCGCCTGCAGTGATCCATGGAGCACCAAACTGACTGAAGGGAAGATTAGTACCCCGGCCCTCATTCACGTATATACCTTCCAGTAGTCCCGTACCCGGATAAAGCATGGCCGTGCTGGCATCCTGGATAGCAGGGGATGTGGGAACAAATGAAAAGTCATCGAAGGCAGTATGATGCCGATGGTAGCCTGTGACTTTTACAACGTCTATCTGCAAAGAAGGCATCCTAGTGGCAGCGAAATACAAGGCTAATTCACCGAGTGTACAACAGTGTTTCAAAGGAATATTCCACCGCCCAATGAATGATGCGCAGTGCGCTTCATCCAGCATCGGACCCTCAGCATGTTCCAGGTTTGCGCCGATGGGATTTGGACGGTCGAGTACAACAAATCTCTTGCCCGCCTTTGTACAGGTTTCCATCACATGGGTCATTGTCCAGAGATAGGTATAGAAACGGCATCCCACATCGGGTATGTCAAACAACACCAGGTCCACATCCCTGAGGTCTTCTTCCGATGGCGCCAGTTTTTCACTATATAAACTGATCACCGGCAATCCGGTTACTGTATCCGTACCATTTAGTTGCCGTACACCATCATCTCCTTTTACGGAAATGCCATGCTCAGGAGAAAACAACTTGGTAAGGGTGAAGTGGTAGTTGAGTAAGGCTACCCTGGTCATGGTGCTATTAGCATCAGTGGCAGCATTATTGGTTACCAAGGCAATACGCAGGTTTCTGAATTTTTCTTCTTGCTGTAGAAAGGAGTCAATACCAGGCAATACTTTTGGCGGCATGGCGACTAATTTTCGTGCAGGGTTGAAGTTAGTCTTACCACCGAAAACAGATCAAAATAAAAAAAGCAGCCACGTTTCTGTAACTGCTTTACTTTTTTGCTCCTCAGACTGGACTTGAACCAGTGACCCTCTGATTAACAGTCAGATGCTCTAACCAACTGAGCTACTGAGGATTTTCCCCTAAGGGGCAGCAAAAATACGCGAATGCAGTGTTTCTTCAAAAAATATTACGCTCTTTTTGAGCGGTGGAAGGTTGAAGGGAGAGGTTGGAAGGTGGCTTCAACCCCTCCCAAAGTGATCATTGTCACCGCGCAAGCCCGGCGCCAATCAGTACCTTTGCCTTTCAATTTCAATCATGGCAACAGTAAAACTCACCACACAGGACTTTAAAGATAAGATCTTCAACTACGAGACGGAGAAGGAATGGAAGAGCAAGGATAGTTTGCCCATTATCATAGATTTTTATGCGGACTGGTGCGGCCCCTGTAAAATGGTGGCCCCGGTACTGGAAGAACTGTCTGCGGAATACGATGGCAAACTCATTATATATAAGGTAGATACAGACAAGGAAGCGGAGCTGGCCTCCGTTTTTGGGATCCAAAGCATTCCCACTTTTCTGTTCATTCCCGTGGATGGGGACCCTATGATCCAGCCCGGAGCCTTCCCCAAACACGTCTTCAAAGAGATCATTGAGGAGCGACTATTGGCCTAAAATCCTATATTTAGGTCAAATTCCTATGCATGGGTCTTCACGTAAACGATAAAAAGAATAAGTCGGCCTCCAAAAACAAGACACAAAGCCAGGGGGGGTCCAAATTCATTGCCAAACCCCAATCCAAGTCCAGCGGTCCGGCTAAAAAACCGATTAAGACTGGAGGAGCAAGGGGAAGCTGAGGTGACATTCAGACAATCAGGCATTCTGGCATTTAGGAGTTGGAATCCTGGATAGTTGCTTTTGAATGCCTGTATTAATGAATGGTTGAATGTCTGATTTCCAAAGCTGGAAATTCCTCATATGATTAAGGTTTCCGGAAAAGGCCCGGGTATCCTGGAAAGGTTTGGGCTATACTACCTTGGCAGGTTTGCCACGCGGCATACCCATAAACACCCTTTTGACCTCACAGACGAAGAACTGGTAGCCAGGGTTGAGCGGATCTCTACCAAAGGCGTAATATGGTCTGCACTTGTGGGTGTCATTACCGTCTTCCCGATAGTTTGGCTTGACCTTCATTTTTCCCAGGCTGGTTTCTGGGTACACTACGGCGTTCTCGCAGCGGCCCTGATTGGTTTTACCGCTATCGAATTCTACCTTCTTTTCCTGATCTCCCTGAAAGCCGTTCACGAAGTAAGCGCCCTGATCCATATGGAAGCATCGGAACGGGACTATCTGGACGGTATTTTTGGAGTAAAAAACATACTGGCCCGGACGGCACTGGAGATCCCGGACCCTGAGTTAAAAATCCTGGGCATTGATCCTTTCCAGCGAATTTCCAAGAAGAACCTTTTTGCACTCAGTCTTATTTATAAGGGTAAGATCATTCTCACCAACCTGGTGCTGAAACTGGTCCTGACCCTGGTAGCCGGGTCCACCATCCTTGGTATTCCCATCGTCTGGGAAGCCTTGTTGGTGGAAGCGTTCTGGAACGGGGTGGTGATCCGGCGGGTGGTGATGGAAGCCCGGCTCCGGCTCTTCGGCTATGCGCTCGCTGATGAGATCACCGATACGGTGGTAAATGAAGGCCTGATTTTCCGGCTCTCCCCCGAAGCCCGCATCGGTTGCCTCCGTTCCATCGGTAATGCCGTAGTGATGACCCAAAACTATCATCCCAATATGATCATCCTACTGCTGCATTTTGCCGATTTACTCCGCATTAGTGAGGAAAATAGGTATGATGATTGGCAGCTATTCCTGGATACTCTACAGAAAGTATCGGCAAAGGAACGGTTTTTCCTTCTTGATCTATTCACCGTAGCGGCAGCCTTTGACGGAAAACTATCCAGGCTGGAGCAGGAAAACCTGCGGGCCGCCTACCATCAGGAATACGAACTATATGCACCCCGCCTTCAGCAACTGACGCAATCCCTACGGGAAGGCAGGCTGAATAAGGCATTTGGGCTATGCCAGCTGGACTTCACAGCAGGATAGGGGAGCTAATGTGGCAATGCGGTAATGCGGCAATACCTCAATGCCTTAGTGCCTCAATGCCTCAATGCCTTAATGCCTCTCCTCTATGCCTTAATGCCTCTCCTCTATGCCTACAAACGTCATTCTTTTCCTCCAAATCCCTCATTTAACTCCCCACCAACATTTTTGGCGGTAATTTTGTGCCCCCAATGAGGCGTTAAGGCTCTGATAAATATTTAACGCCATCAAAACCAAACTGCTGCGAGAAAGCCCAATTTTTTCACTTAACAAAAGGCAATAACCGCAGATGAGGCCCGTTTTTAAAATGTCAAACCTGGTAGCCAATATCATGAAAAAATCCGTATCCAAAATAATGGCCGTACTTGCCGTGGTCATGCTCACTCCGGTGGTCATGACAGCCAAGCGCACCGCTTATATGGAGCCCGGCCAAAAGTCTGATATCCTTCCTGTGACCGCTGCCGCGGTACTGTCCAATTCTGTTACCGCATCAAGCCTCCTTTTTTATAATACTGGCCTGGCCGAGAAAGGCCTCCCTTTTGATGCTTTCATGAGCGCGATGAAGGGCTTTTCCAAACTAAGGGAAAAAAACCTGGCCAGCGAAGACAGTATCCTTACGATTGTAGATTTTACCCAGTCGTCCAAGGAAAAACGACTCTATGTAGTTGACCTCAAAACACAAGATATCCTGTTCCAGACCGTGGTTGCCCACGGCAGGAACTCAGGCCAGGAGTTTGCCAAAAGCTTCTCCAACAAGCCATCGTCCCACAAAAGCTCCCTCGGTTTCTATGTGACCCAGGGAACTTACCAGGGTTCTAACGGCTATTCCATGCGCCTCCAGGGTATGGAAACCGGCATCAATGACCTGGCCCTTGCCCGGGCAATTGTAATGCACGGTGCCAATTATGCTAACGAAAATGTGATAGATACCAAGGGATTCATCGGTAGGAGTTACGGCTGCCCGGCCGTACCCCAGAAAGAAAACCGAAAGATCATAGACCGGATCAAGAATGGCAATGTAGTGTTTCTGTACTACCCCGATCCGTCTTATCTGAAGAATTCCAAATTACTCCGCGGTTAAGGACTATTAATAAGAATGGTTGGTTCGAGGCTCCGCTTTCGTGCGGAGCTTCTTTTTTTATATGAAATAGTGCGCCGTAAGCTGCGCAGCCAGCCCCACCAGAAAACCCGCTAATATATCTCCCGGCAAATGATGACCAGTGATCATCCTGGCGGTGAGCACCAGGCCGCTCGCCATAATAGCAACCACCAATGGCATCAACCCGGGAAGCATCCCACTAAACAGCAAAACCACCACCATCCCCACCAATCCGCCCATGCCAATGGCATGCATGCTGATCTTAAAATAAATATTGAGTGCCGATGCCGCTATGGCCGCATAAAAAATCCCCTGTAAGGTATCTCTGATAATTTGCGGAGCTTCGTATTTATTGTAAAAAACATACCAACACCAGAAGAAGAAAATAATAGAGGCCATGTAAGGAACGATGCGTTCTTTCTGGGTACGGAGGAAGATGGAATCAATAAAACCCAGCCCCTTCAAAAGAAGCACTACAATTACGGGGAAAATGAAATTATTAACCACCACGGTGGCCAGGCTCAGGATGCGTAGCCGCCCGTCAAGGTATTGGTAATAGCCCGGCGTGGCAAAAATCAGAAACCAGGCCATATATACACCCACCAGGAGCGGATGAAACAGGAAAGAAAGGATGCGCGACAACACCACCCATACCCTGGGGAAACTCAAAGGGGATAAAACCATCTTATAATTCTTTACGTAACCGGGCTACGGGAATATTCAGCTGCTCCCTGTACTTTGCCACGGTTCTGCGTGCAATATTATAGCCTTTTTGCTGAAGTAGCTCGGTCAGCTTCTCATCACTGAGGGGCTTTCGCTTACTTTCCCCTTCCACCATATCACTCAGGATCTTTTTTACTTCACGGGTAGACACCTCTTCACCGCTCTCCGTACTCAACGATTCCGAGAAGAAGAATTTAAGCCGATATGTCCCAAACTCCGTTTGCACAAACTTACTATTGGCCACCCTGCTCACGGTTGAGATATCCAGGAAGGTTTTCTCCGCAATATCCTTTAGAATCATCGGTTTCAGTGAAGTTTCATCACCCGTAAGGAAGAACTCCTCCTGGTGCTGCATGATAGCTTCCATTGTAGAATACAGGGTATTCTGCCTTTGCTTGATGGCGTCAATGAACCATTTAGCCGCATCAATCTTCTGCTTAATGAATAGCACGGCCTCCTTCTGGCGCTTGTCTTTCTTGGCTCCCCTGTCGTACTCTTTCAGCATCTCCCGATACCCCTCACTGATCCGCAGATCAGGGGCATTTTTGGTGTTCAGCGAAAGTTCCAGCTTGCCGGCATTGTTGTAAATGAAGAAATCAGGGATAATATAACTCTCCGCTTTATTGAGTTCTCCCAGGTTGGAACCCGGCTTTGGACTCAGCCGGATGATCTGGTTGATGGCCTGCTTCAGGTCCTCATCAGTGAGATTGAGCCCGCGCTGGATCTTCTCGTAGTGTTTCTTCGTGAATTCGTCAAAATAGTGCTGTAAAATATCAATGGCCTGGTCAATAGCTTCGTCTTCGTTTTGCGCCTGTTTACGGTATAGTTGCAGCAGCAGGCACTCCTGCAGATCCCTGGCCGCAATACCGGGGGGGTCAAACTGCTGGATCTGCCGGATCAGTTCCTCCACTTCAGCCACATTGGTGACAATATTCTGGCGAAAAGCCAGGTCGTCAACAATAGAAGTGGTTTCGCGGCGCAGGTACCCATCGTCATCTATACTTCCCACAATTTGCTCCGCAATCCTGAGGCGCCTTTCATCAATGGTGAGCATGCCCAACTGCTCCAGTAGCTGTTCATGGAAGCTGGTCTCTATTGAGTGAGGTGTGGTTCTGCCCTCATCCATCTCCGGATAGTTGTCGTCCTTTAGCTTGTAGTCTGCAATCTCATCATCGTCCTCACTCACATATTCGCTGATGTCTACGCTGTCATAGTCTTCTTCTGATCCGTCTGGCTCTTCAAAGTCTTCGGATTCCCCTTCTTTATCAGTAAACTCATCATTCATTTCGTCAAACTCGTCGTGCCCATCTTCCCCCTGTTCCAGTGCAGGATTCTCTTCCAGCTCCTCCTTGATCCTTTCCTCCAGGTTGGCAGTAGGCACCTGCAGCAGTTTCATCAGCTGAATCTGCTGGGGGGATAGTTTTTGAAGTAGTTTCTGTTGTAAACTCTGCCTGAGTGCCATAATCAACCTAACTTTAACCAGCTAAAAGCCCTTGACTTTTAGCCATTTTCTTTGGGAAGGGCGCCTTTGCCACAAAAATCTTGCCGTAAATATAAAACAATTGTTGGATGAATACCGCGCAACGATGCTCAGTTCTTGTTATTGCCTTGATTTTACTGCATCTGGCGGCGTTTTCGCAGGAGAAAAAATATGTTAAAAAAAATTTGGTCTGGCAGCCAAAAGCTCCAAAAGCTGTCTCATCCCCTCAACCCTCCCCCTCCACCCTACCCCTACATCCTCGCCCTATCTCTGGGTTTTCCAAAGCAGGGAAGGATTTTTCTGCCGCCAGGAATACAAACTTGAAAAATGGACTGGAATGCCTATTAAGTTCCGGTTAGGAACTTATGAGGTGGCGCATAAGCAAGAATACGGGAAGTAATGTGGTAATGTGGCAATGCCTTAATGCCTCTATGCCTTAATGCCTCAATGCCTCAATCCCTCCTTCATCCACGGCATTTCCGGTGTCTCGGCCGGTTCTGCATAGTATTTGGTGCGAAGGATCTCGCTCCAGCCGTTGGGATTATTGATAAAACTTTTACTGCTGAAATATATAGCGCCCTGGATATTGGGCGTATTACGCAGGGCCTCGATCTGCCTGGGCAGCAAAGTACTGTCTCTCCAGGCGGCATTGCTCCCGGCGCGGTAGATCCCTAAGCCTATATAACAATGCCTTCCATAACTGTGCTTGCTCCACCAGTCCAGCAGCACCTCATACGGCGCGGCCTTATGCCCAAACTCCCAATACAGCTGGGGGGCCACATAGTCTATCCATCCTTCCTTCAGCCACAACAAGATATTGGCATAGAGATCATCATAATTGGTTTGCCCAGCTTTTGTATTGGATCCTTCCGGGTCTTTGTCACTGTTTCGCCAAACCCCAAAAGGCGAGATCCCGAACTTACAACCAGGCTTCTCCGCCCTGATCAGCCGGTGCAGCCGCACTATGATCGTATCCACATTGCTCCGTCGCCAGTCGTCCCGCGCCAGCGTAGTCCCGGAAGCCTGGTAAGATTTGGCATCGGGAAATTCCTTCCCGCTGATCCGATAGGGATAGAAATAATCGTCAAAATGGATCCCATCCACATCATAGCGCTCCAAAACATCCCTGATCACCCGGATGGTATAATCCTGCACTTCCTTGTTCCCAGGATCAAAATAGCGCTTGCCCCCGTAGTCCAGGAACCACTCCGGCTTTATCCGGGTAAGGTGTGCCGGCGCTATAGAAGACTTCCCGATCAGGTAATCCGCCCGGTAAGGGTTGCACCAGGCATGAAACTCCATGCCCCGCTTATGGGTTTCATCCAGCATAAATCGCAGGGGGTCATAATAGGGAATAGGGGGCTGCCCCTGTACGCCCGTAAGCCACTCACTCCAGGGTTCATAGGGTGAAGGGTAAAATGCATCGGTAGCAGGCCTGATCTGCACTACCAGCGCATTCATGCCGTTCCGTTTATGCATATCCGCCAGGCGGATGAACTCTGCTTTCTGCGAATCCACCGGCAGCCCTTTCTTTGAGGGCCAGTCGATATTATCCACCGTAGCCACCCAGGCCGCACGAAACTCCTGCTTCCTGGCTTCCTGGGCTTGCAGGGTTACCACCGGCAGGATGGACAATAAGAAGAGCAAAATGCCTACCGACTGACGAAGTTTATCCAGCAGTTTGCTGAGGGTTTTCATTTCACTCTCATTTAACTCAGACACGAGGTCATCCATCACCTTGCTGTTCTTATCCAGCCTGGCGAGGATGGCTTTCCCTTTACTGGTGATCTTGACATCTACCAGGCGCTTGTCTGAACGGGATGGTTTTTTGGTGGCCAGGCCCTTGGCCACCAGGCGGTCCACAATACGGGATGTGTCGCTCATTTTATCCAGCATGCGGTCACGGATCTGAAGCGTAGACAGCGGTTCAGGATCACTACCCCTTAATATGCGGAGAATATTGAACTGCTGCATAGTGAGGTCTTCCATATCCAACTGGCTGCGGATTTTCTCCGTGATCCAGTGGTAGGTGTAGATGATATTCACTACTGCCTTGTGGTTTTCATTACGGAAGTTCTGCTGGTTAATGTCCTTCTCGAGGCTCATGCAAATCGTTTGGTTGTGAATGTTGGCTGGTGGTTTCCACGAATTCACTAGTGTATATGCGTATCAATAAAATAAGGTAAGACAAAAGCAGGGGGCCAAAAATAAAACCCATAAATCCAAACAATCCCAACCCCACTATTACGCCCAGGATAGTGACAAGGGGATGCACATCACCGATCTTTCTCATGAGCGTGACCCTGGCGAGGTAATCCACGTTTCCGGTAACCAGCAAGCTATAGATCATCAGCCCGGTTGCCTGCCAGGAAGCACCCTGCGCATAGAGGAATACCACCAATGGCAGCCAGATGATCATGGTACCCACCACGGGGAAAAAGGCAAAAACGCCGGTAAGGAAGCCCCAGAGGCCCCAGTCTGAGAGGCCAAAAATCCAATACCCCAGGGTAGCAGTGATCCCCTGGATGATGGATATCAGCGGGATACCGATGGCATTGGCGCGTACCATATTTATGGTCTCATCCGCCAGCTTGTCAATGCTTTCCTGATGCAGGGGGATAAATCTTTTGATGCTGGTTTCCATTCCCCGGCCATTCACATACATAAAATACAAGAGGAAAAACATCATGGCCAGGTTACCAAGAATATTCAGTGAGCTGTTGAGAAAGGTTGGGATGAAATTGCCGAGCATTTTCTGGATCTCGCCCATATTCTCTTTGGTCAGCAGCTGCGTGCCGGTATACTCCGCAATTTTCGCGCTTAGCTCCTGAACGCCCTGCATCAGCTCTTCCGTATGGCTGAATACTTCATTGATCTTGGGAACCATCACCCGGGCAGTAAAATATAAGGGCAGCAGAATACCGATCAGGGAAACCACAATCAGCAGCAGGGCTGTCCACTTCGGATTCCATTTTTTCTTCTCTGTAAGGCGGAGGTAGAGGTTCCGGGTAAGAATATAAAAGGTAACGGCACCCAGGAATCCAGGGACAAAAATGAAGAGTTCCTTGATGATCAGCACAGCCAGCAGGCCGATGATCAGCATCAGCACCACCTGCCTGATCCGATGATTGAACTTTGTCAAATGTTTTGTTATTAGGTTAGTGGAATCAGCTCAGCCCCAGACTTTTGTTCCTTCGCTGCAGTTTGAACAAATATCAATGTTTTTCCGGCTACTCATCAATTGTTTTCGGAACATCTTATAGGCTTCATTATTCCAGGTTTCCCTGAATGATGCCTGTTTAAGATCCCCCAATTGGTGCTGGGCATCCTTGTCAAAACAACAGGGCACCACCAGTCCGTCCCAGGTGATCACATTGGCGTGCCAGAGCTTCCAGCAATGATTGGCTAACTTGTTCTTCGGCGTTGTTTTTCCACCTTCCACCTTATACCTTGAATACTTATTGATGGTGGGAATAAGGCCATGCGGGTCATGCTCATAGTCATAAACCTGTGCCGTTTTAAACCAGACATCATCAACTCCTACTTCGGCAGCCAGGCGTTTCACGTCTTCAATCTGGTGTTCGTTAGGTTTCACCACCAGGAACTGAAACACCACAAAAGGCTTGCTGCTTTTCATTTCCCGTTTCCATTTCACGATATTCCTCGCCCCTTCCAGCACTTTATCCAGCCTGCCCCCCACCCGGTATTGCTGGTACACTTCCTGGGTAGTGCCGTCAATGGAAATGATCAGCCGGTCAAGCCCGCTCTCAATGGTTTTCTTTGCATTAGCATCATTCAGGTAATGAGCATTGGTGGAGGTAGCCGTGTAAATCTTTTTTGAAGCGGCATACTGAACCATGTCCAGGAAAGCAGGATTCAGGTAAGGCTCCCCCTGGAAATAAAAAATCAGGTAGAGCAATTCCCGGTGCATTTCATCAATGGTTTGCCGGAAAAACTGGTTATCCAGCATACCGGTAGGCCGGGTGAAGGCCCGTAAACCGCTGGGGCATTCCGGACACCGTAAATTGCAGGATGTGGTGGGTTCAAACGAGATCGATACCGGGTAACCCCACTGGATCGGCTTTCCCGTAAGCCTGCTGGCATAAAAACTCAGCAATACCTTGGCAGCATTCCAGGTACGGCGGAGGGTAAGCTTAGACAGCAGATTGGCGGTATCTTTAAAATGTAATTGGGACATGCCGGGTTATAAAATTAATGAATCCCTTCATCGTTATTAGCAAAGGCCATCGAACTTTATCATCATGAGGCTAAAACATTATATCTGTTTGCTTTTATCCCTGCTCCCTGCCCTGGGAGGCCTTTCCCAGCCATCACTGGCGGGGGTGGAGCAAAAACGTGCAGAGGCAATGATGGGTAACTTCATGCAGTCCCAGGCCTCACCCAATTTCTCCATTACCCATTGCCGCTTTGTGTATGACATCAACCCGGCGATCAAAGAAATTCAGGGATATGTCACCTCGTCATTTATCACATCGGGCAGTGCCTCCTTTATCGTTTACGATCTTACAGATCAGCTAACGGTAGACAGTGTGCTGTACCATTCAGGCAGGATCAGTTTCACCAGACCGGGTAACCAGACCCTGCAGGTTCATTTTCCTTCAGCACTTCCCGCCAACACACAAGATTCTATCAGCATCTACTATCATGGGGTTCCTTCCAACCGTGGCTTCGGAAGTTTCTCACAGTCGTCCCATAGCGGCGTTCCCGTGTTATGGACCTTAAGTGAACCTTATGGATCGATGGACTGGTGGCCTTGTAAAAACGGCCTGAATGATAAAGTTGATTCCATTGATGTACTGATCACCACGCCTGATCAATACTTTGCTTCTTCCAACGGCCTGCTGCAGGCTGAAACCATTAATGGTGGAAAGCGAACGGTCTGGTGGAAACACAGATACCCCATCGCCCCTTACCTCGTTGCCTTTGCAGCCACCAATTACCAGATCAGAAAAGATACGGTGCATTTAAAAGACCGCGTGTTGAACCTGGAACATTATATGTATCCTGAATGGGCGGATACATGGAACTACTACCTGGACGAAACGAAATTTGTGATGCGCCTGTATGATCAGTGGATTGGCACTTACCCTTTCAGTGCTGAAAAATATGCGCACACACAGATCAGCGCGGGTGGTGGTATGGAACACCAGACGAGCTCATTCATGGGTTATGCAGATAATGAATTGATTGCCCATGAGCTGGCGCATCAATGGTTTGGCGACAAGATCACCTGTGGTTCATGGCAACACATCTGGCTGAATGAAGGCTTCGCCACTTTTTTTGCCAGGGAACATTTTTCAGCGATGGAAACACCGGCACAGATGCTGGCACGCTACCAGGCAGACATCACCAGGATGACGGCCAGGGCCGATGGATCCGTTTTTGTCACTGACACCACAAATCCCAGCCGGATCTTCAATTATGATCTCACTTACCTGAAGGGTTCATGGGTATTGCGTATGCTGCAATGGAAACTGGGGAAGGATCTGCTGTTACAGGGCATCAGGAACTACCTGAATGACCCTGCGTTGCAATATCGATTCGCCAGAACGGAAGATCTCCGTGGCCACCTGGAACGCGTTAGTGGCACATCCCTGGAAACTTTTTTCAACAACTGGATCTATGGTGAAGGATTCCCGAGTTATGAACTGCGATGGATGCCGCTGGGAAATGCAAAGGTGCAGCTGACGCTGGCCCAAAGCACCTCACATCCTTCCGTTGCATTTTATGCCATGCCTGTTCCCATACTTTTTTCTGATGGTGTTCATGATTCCCTGGTGGTGATTGACCATCGGCAAAACAACCAGACGCAAATGGTGGATCTCGGCTTTGTGCCTACTACAGCCCAATTTGATCCTGAACTCAGGATCCTTTCCGCAGGCAATCAAGTGAAACGGCTCGATGCCGCATTTGCACCCAACACGGTGAAAGTGTACCCCAATCCTGTGGGGGCAAGATTTTCTGTACTGTTGGGTAACTACCAGGATAAAACAGCAGATATTACCATACACAATGCTGCGGGACAAAGGGTTTTTGCACAGTCTCTGCAGATGCCGGGAGGTAATGACCTGGTGAACATAGCTTCTGCGAGCTGGGCTTCCGGTGTTTATTTTATTCGTGTGCAATCTGCCAATACGCATTACGTGCAACGGATCGTGAAATAGCCTAATTTGCAGTCCGATACCGGCCCATGTCCGCACGCAAGAAAAAAAAATTCCCGAATAAGTTCCTGCTGGCCCTGCTGTTTATCCTCTCCCTGGGGACAGGAGGCTACTTCCTTTATATATGGTGGATGGAAAAACAGGCCGGATTTGCCCATTACCCCGGTTTTGGCATTGCCTTGCCCATTGACTATGAGATTCATGGTATTGATGTATCCCATCACCAGAGCATCATCTCATGGGAAGAAGTGAAGAAGATGGAAGTGAAGGATGTGAAACTGGGATTTGCCGTTATTAAAGCAACAGAAGGACTATCACGGGTAGACTGGCAGTTCCGCCGCAACTGGCGCAAGGCAAAAGAAGCAGGCATTCCCCGCGGAGCCTATCATTTTTTCCTGGCCACCAAAAGCGGAGCGCAGCAGGCACAGAACTTTATTCGCACGGTGTCTCTTGACAAAGGGGATTTGCCCCCTGTGCTGGATGTGGAAGAAACCTACGGCGTAAGAACAGAGGATGTTAACAAACGGGTGAAAGAGTTCCTGCAGATCGTGGAAGCACATTATGGCGTGAAGCCCATCATCTATACCAACGTGGACTTTTATGATCGCGTGCTGGGCAATGCATTTGACGGATATCCACTTTGGGTTGCTCATTATATCCAGCGGAACAGGCCACGCATTGAACGCAACTGGATCATGTGGCAGCATTCAGAAAAAGGCCGGGTGAACGGGATCACCACGCCCGTTGATTTTAATGTATTCAGTGGTGACTCCCTGGCGTTCAAGGAACTACTTGTTAAATAAGGGAGAAGGTAAAGGGAGAAGTGTGAAGTTGGCTTCACACTTCTCCCTTTACCTTCTCCCTTGCCCCAAGTTCTCACTCTATCTAAACTCAGGCAGTCTCCCCGGCGTATACGGCGCAGCATATTTTTCCATCTGCATTTCAAGCTTGCGGATATCTTCACCAATGGCTTTAACATCATTATATACAGGGCGGAACGCTTTCTCTGTGGCGGTATACCCTTCTTCAAAAGAAGCAGGCAGTGCAACCGTAGAATTCCAGAGCCCATAAGTGATCCTGCCCAGTCTGCCGTTAATGGATGGTGCAGTCTCAAACTCGCGACCTGCCACGCTGGGATCGCCATTCAATGCAACGCCGGCAGCTTTCAGGCGGTTTTCCAGATCCTGGATCTGGCCAGATAATTCCAATGGTGCTGCACCCGTCTTCAGCAATGCGGCTTTAAGGTACCTGACCTTATTCTCCTGCTCCCTGCGGTACTGTTCGGTTCCGCTTACCACCCTTCTCAGCTCCGCCACCTTATTGGTGAACGCCTGTAGTGCCTTCTTGTCTTCTACCGGGAATGAGCCCGTATTGAGGCCTACACAATTGAATGGAACCGGCTCCGCGAGGACGCTGTATTTCCCATCCTCAAACTTTTCCATGCTCACAGAATATTTACCCGGCAGCGCCCTGTGGCCCTGGTCAGGAGAACTGAAGACAAAGGACTCGTCAAAGCTGGCGAAGTTGACCGGGCCGGTTGATTCATGCCTGAAATCCCAGGTAACCCGCTGTAACCCTTTTGTTGCCGGCGCCTTGATCCTTCTTACCACGTTGCCTGCATCATCACGGATGATAAATACGATGTGCGGTTCAGGCTGGCTGTCTTCCATCCGCAGGGAATCCATTGAAGGATAATACACGGGCAATCCCTTTTTTACCAATTCAGCTTCACGGTCTTTCCGTTTCTGCTTCAGAGTTTTAATATCATCCTTCAGGTAGTAGGTGATCACTGCGCCAACGGGAGGATTTGGTGCCGTATAAAAACTTTCACCCTGGAATCCCTTGCCCCTAACGCCCAATGAATTGGTAGGTAGAAACATCATCGCATCTTTTACAGGATAGATCACAGCAGCTTTCTGCAGATCCTCCAGCTTCATGTGGCGCAGCGGTGTGTAATCGTCCAACACATAAAATCCCCTGCCAAAAGACGCCAGTACCAAATCATTCTCCCGTTTCTGGATCTCCAGGTCACGGATGGCGATGGTGGGAAGACCTGCTTTCATCTGCACCCAATGGGCGCCCCCGTCGATGCTTGTAAACAATCCAAACTCAGTGCCGGCAAACAACAGGGAAGGGTTTACATGATCTTCCGCTACGGAATACACAGATCCTCTTTCAGGAAGATTGTTCTGCAATGCGGTCCATGTTTTGCCGGCATCCTTGCTGCGATAGATATATGGCTTGAAATCCCCGTAGCGGTGCTGGTTAAATACGGCATACACGGTGTTCTTATCATGTTGCGAAGCCAGCATATGATAAACGTATGCATTGGAAGGCACGCCGGCGGGCAGTGCCAATGCGGTCCAGGATCCGCCGCCATTGGTGGTGACGTGCATCGCCCCGTCATCGGTTCCTGCAAACAGCATCTGCTGGTCCAGCGGGGATTCAGACAGTGTGGTGATCTGTCCGTAAATATCCGTACTCTGGTTTTTAGACACGGCGTCCACGCTCCATACCCTTCCCATCACTTCCATTTTGTTGCGGTCCAGTTGCCTGCTCAGGTCCGGACTGATGGTTTTCCAGGTATTCCCACGGTCGTCACTCCTGAATACTTTGTTAGCCGCATGGTAGATGCGTTTATTATCAAACCTGGAGATCACCAGCGGTGCATCCCAGTTCCATCTGTATGCTGGTTCATTGGCATCTTCTTCTTTCTGGATACTAAAATTTTCGCCAGTCTTACGATCATACCGGCTGAGGCCACCATACTGGCTCTGCGCATAGATGATGGTGGGATCAGACTGGTCAACCTGCGATTCAAATCCATCGCCGGTACTGGTGAAATACCAGTCGCTGTTCATGATCCCGTTGGCACTTACGGTGCGGGATGGTCCTCCCAATGAGTTGTTGTCCTGGGTTCCGCCATGGATATGATAAAACGGATAGGCATTGTCCGTGGCAGCTTTATAGAATTGGGTAAGTGGGAGATTAGCTTTGAAATTCCAATTGGCTCCAGCATCAAAACTCTCATACAAGCCGCCATCACAACCTATAAGGTAATGATCTGTGTTTCCCGGATTGATCCACATGGCATGGTTATCCACGTGTTTGCTTTTCTCACCCAGCAGCTGGAAGGATTTGCCGCCATCCAGGCTCACCATCATATAAGTGTCAATAGAATAGATCTTATTGATGTTTTGGGGATCGCAGAACAGGCGCATATAATAGTTGCCGGAGGTATGGGTGCCGCTCTGTTTGGTCCAGGACTGGCCGCGGTCTTTGCTGATAAAGGTACCGCCGCCTTCGCGGGCTTCTACCATCAGGTACAGTATATCCGGGTTCACAGGAGATATGGCGAGGGTAAGCCTGCCCACATCACCAGAGGGTAAGCCGCTGGTGATCTTGCTCCAGGTCTGGCCTGCATCGGTACTTTTATACAATGCTGATTCTGGTCCACCCCCAATGTAGGTAAACACTTTGCGCTGCCGTTGGTGGGCCGTGGCATAGAGGATCTTGTTATCCCTTGGATCCATATGGATCTCGGAAAAACCGGTGTGTTCGCTTACATGCAGGATACGGTTCCAGGTTTTGCCGCCATCGGAAGTTTTATAAATTCCACGCTCACCACCGGAGGTCCACAGCGGGCCATAGGCTGCAACATACACTACCTGCGGGTCTTTGGGGTCCACTACAATCCTGCCGATATGTTCAGATGTCTTGAGGCCGGTATTCTTCCAGGATTTGCCGCCATCCTCGGATTTATATACACCATCACCATACGCAACGGCACGCTGGTTGTTATTTTCGCCGGTTCCCACCCAAACTACATTGGGATTGGTGGGATCGAGGGTTATACATCCTATGGAATATGAACCCTGACCGTCAAAAATGGGCGTAAAAGTGGTTCCCGCGTTGGTTGTTTTCCAAACACCACCGGACGCAGCAGCAACATAATATTCACTATGGTTGGTGGGATTTACGGCCAGGTCCGCAATACGGCCCGAGGCGATGGCGGGTCCCACATTCCGGAACCGAAGGCCCGACAAGGATCCGCTCTGCAAGGCGTAGGTATCTTTAGGCGTTTCTTTGGGCGCTTCCGTCTTTTTCTGGCCCTGGGCAGAAACAAAGACCAGGAAGAAGGCAATCATTATAACAGGTCTCATGGCAAAGATTTTGGTGCCAGCAAGATAAGGCATAAAGGCATTGAGGCATATAGGCATTGAGGGGCGCCCCTTAATGCCTTTATGCCTTTATGCCTCTATGCCTCAATGCCTTTATTCCCCAATGCCTTATCTTTGCCGGATGGAATATTCAAAGATTGTATCAGTGACCGGCATGCCCGGATTGTACGAAATCCTGACCAGCAAAGCTGACGGCGCGGTGGTGCGTGCATTGGATGAAAAAACCACCAAATTTGTGTCGTCCCGCGTGCACAACCTTTCACACCTGGAAAGCATCGAAGTATATACAACGGCAGACAATGTTAACCTTGCTGAAGTATTTATGGCGATGGACAAAAAAGGCGGCAAACTCCCTGAAGAGAAAGACGCTAAAGCCGTAAAAGCATATTTCCAGGAAACTTTTCCTGACATCGACTTTGACCGTGTCTATCATTCCGATATGAAGAAAATGGTACGCTGGTACCAGATCCTCAAAGCTGCTGGCGTAGAGATAAAACTCATGGAAGAGGAAGAAGAAGAAATTGAAGCGGAGCCCGTAGCGGAAGCAGTAGCGGAGGAACCAAAGCCTGCAAAAAAACCAAGGGCTAAAAAGGAAGTTACGGAAGGGGAAGAGCCTGCAGCCAAGAAGGCTCCTAAAAAGAAATAAGCATGAAACATACGGCTGACATCAGCAAGGTCAGAAGGAACTATCTGCCTGTTGATTTTACGATCACCAACTGGGATGGTCTGGAACCTTTTTTCAAGGAACTTACGGAGCGGGAGATCAGTGATGCAAGCTCCCTGGAAAAATGGCTTCAGGACCTGAATGAACTGGAAGCCGTGATCAGCGAAGATGCCTGCTGGCGCCAGATCCGTATGACCTGTGACACCACTAATAAAGCATTTGAAGACGCCTTCAATTTCTTTTACCTGGAGATCCAGCCAAAGATCCAGCCTTATAGCGACCTGCTGAATAAAAAATTAGTAGAGTCTCCATACGTAGGTACCCTCAACCATGAAACCTATTTTACTTATCTGCGAAATGTGCGGAAAAATATTGAGCTGTTCCGCGAAGCCAACATCCCCATACAAGCGGAGATCAGTGTACTGCAACAGCAGTATGGCCAGATAGCTGGAAAGATGATGGTGGAGATCGATGGAAAGGAGTTTACGCTGCAGCAGGCATCCAAATACCTGGAAGATCCTGACCGTACAAAACGCGAAGAAGTATACAGAAAAATCAATGACCGCCGGCTGGAAGACAAAGACAGCCTGGATAATTTATTTACTGAACTGGTCCATAAACGCCATCAGGTTGCATTGAATGCGGGATTTGCCAATTATCGTGACTATAAGTTTGTGGAGATGGGCAGGTTTGATTATACCCCTGCACAGTGTTTCCAGTTTCACGATGCAGTCTCCCAGCACGTGATGCCATTGGTGGATGAGATTTTTAGTGCACACCAATCCAAGCTTTCCCTGGATACCCTCAGGCCCTGGGATACAGAAGCAGAACCTGCCGGGATAAAACCCTTACAGCCTTTTGAAGGCGGATCTGAATTGCTGGAAAAAACGGTTGCCTGTCTTCATGAGCTGGATCCTTTTTTTGCAGCATGTATCCGGAAGATGGAAACATTGCAACACCTTGACCTTGAGAGCAGGAAAGGGAAAGCTCCGGGAGGATATAATATGCCACTGGCAGAAAGTGGGGCACCATTTATTTTCATGAATGCTGCCGGACAAATGAGCGATGTCACTACCATGGTTCACGAAAGTGGGCACGCAGTGCATTCCTTTCTGTCTCACCCGCTGGCCCTCAATGGCTTTAAAGAATACCCAACAGAAATGGCCGAGGTAGCCAGCATGGCTATGGAGTTATTCACCATGGATCACTGGCATGTTTTCTTTGAGAATAAAGAAGACCTCAGGAGAGCAAAACGTCATCACCTGGAAAGGGTGATCACCATATTCCCCTGGATTGCCACCATTGATAAGTTCCAGCACTGGATTTATGAAAATCCCAACCATACTACTGAAGAAAGAACAGAAGCCTGGATGAATATCCTGAATGCCTTCTCTTCTTCTGTGATCAATTACAGCGGACTAATGCCATACAGGAATATTGCATGGCAACGACAGCTGCACTTGTTTGAGGTCCCCTTCTATTACATTGAATATGGCATAGCCCAGCTGGGTGCCATCGGGATGTGGATGCAATACAAACAAGACAAAAAGAAAGCGATTGAAAATTATATTCACGCGCTAAGCCTGGGCGGGACAAAAACACTTCCTGAACTGTATAGGGCCGCCGGATTGGATTTTGATTTCTCACCAGAGAAGATCAAATCGTTGATGGATTTTGTGAGGCAGGAACTTCTTGATTAGTTCGCAGGGTGACCTCAATGCCTCAATGCCTTAATGCCTCAATGCCTCAAAAAAAACGCCCCGGTGTAAAAACACCGGGACTTTGGTTAAGGCTCTGATTAGTAGCTATTTTATCTTGAGGCAGATATATTAAAATTGCATCACGAATTTACAGGAGTTTGGAACGGTGGGCTATACCATTTTCGTGGTATAATTTCCACAGCCCCCCTTTAGAAGGATGCATGGTTAAAGCTAAAGCATTGATTTGCTTGAATTTGCAAAAGAAATGCTAATTCGATTTACAGCCTTTACAGATGCCGTTTACGATAACATTAACTTTCTCCTGCCGGTAACCCTGGGGAAGTCTGATCGCAGGAATGGAAGTTTCATCCAGGCAGGTAGTACTGCCGCAGGCATCACAAACGAAATGAATATGGTTATCATGATGATGACCCTCGGAACAAGCTTCTCTGCATAAAGCGTATTTCACGGCATTATCTTCAGTGGGGATGGTGTGTACTATTCCTTTTTCAATGAAGGTTTGCAGTGTTCTGTAAACGGTTACACGGTCAAATCTTTCCCCTGTTTTCTTTTCAATATCATGGTGTGCCAGGGCCGCACTGCTTTGCAGGAAGATCTCAAGGATTGCCCTTCGGGAATCTGTGTTACTCAGTTGATTCTGCTTCAGTATGTTCAATGCTTCCTTCATGCTATTGTGCCAGTAAAAACTGTGTGTCACTGATCAGCTGCTGAATTTCATCTTGCTTCAAACCATCGTAAATACCGCGTACCATGCCGGTTTTATCCACCAGTGCAAAGAATTGTGTGTGCAGGAATTGCTCCGTAATATTCTTACTGCTGTTCTTGGGATCATCCAGGATATAGCTTTCTCGGGCAGTTTTATACAGGTCAGCCTTGGGGCCCGTCAGGAACCACCAGTTGGCTGAATTTGCACCCAGGGAGTCTGCATAGTGCTTCATACGGCCAACACTATCCGTGTCAGGGTCAACGGTGTGGGAAAGAATAAGGAAATCTTTCTCCTTTTCTAAAGCCTTATACACCTTCACCATATTCCGGTTCATCTTAGGGCAAATTCCCTTGCAAGTGGTAAAGAAATACTCTGCGATATATGTTTTCCCCTTAACATCCTTCTCTGAAATCTGCTTACCGTCCTGGCGTGTGAATGAGAAAGGCTGAACCGCGTTTAATGCCGGCATGGTAGGCTTACCCATATCTGTGATATTGGCCATAACGAAGTAAAATCCGAGGACCAGTATCCCAAAAAAAACCAGGTAAAAAACCGCTTTCCTGCTCATGTTTACAAAGTTAGGCGTATTGCCTTGTTTAGATCCATTTCAGAATTAATGCCTACAAAATGCAACTAAGTTGCAAATATAACGTATATTTGTGGGCTATGTTCAGGATAAATTATGATGCGTTAGGGATTGCTGCCTCTGTTGCCTGTGCCATTCATTGCGCCATCCTGCCACTGGTATTATCCAGCTTACCTTTATTTGGTGTGAACATCATCAACAATGTGTCTTTCGAGTTTTTTATGATTGCCCTCGCGCTTGTCATAGGCGTCTATTCCTTATGGCATGGTTACAAAAAGCACCACCATAAATGGTACCCCATTGCTTTATTTGTTGCCGGCATTTCGATGCTATTCCTGAAGCAAGTCTTTCACCAGTATTTCTTGTCCTTCCTGATTCCGGCTGTAATGTGTATTGTGGCAGCACATGTATTGAATTACAGGGAAGTGAGGAAAACGGGGCATTGTCCGTCTGACCAATGCACACATCATTAACGGATCAGGGTTAGCGTACCCTTTTTCTGTATTTTCTTTCCCTGTCTGTTATACATTTCTACGTAGTAAACATAGGTTCCAGCGGGTTGTGGTTTCCCGCGGAAATTTCCATCCCATGCTTGTTGAATATTGCCCGTACTGAATACGCGTTGTCCAAACTGGTCAACCACAAAAAATTCCTTCAGGGTAAAATTATCTAAGGGCAGCACCCGGAATAGATCGTTCTTCCCGTCGCCATTGGGTGTAAAGGCATTGGGAATCTGCAAGGTCTTGTACACCTTCACCCACACTTGATCTGAAGCAATACCGCAACCTACCGTTGAAATGCCAGAGAGGGTATACTGGTAACTTTCCGGAGGGAAAGCTTTTGGATCAGGGGTTTGCGCACCTGTCAGGTACAATACAGGTGACCAGCTGTAGACCACCCCTGTTCCGGCAATGATGGGTTGCAGCACTGCCGTATCCCCTTCCAGGATTGTTTTATCAGGACCCGCATCAATCTTAATATTCCTGAAAACATTGATCAGGATAGTAGCAGAGTCTTTGCACCCATATTGGTTTGTCACTACTACTTTGTACTCTGTGGTATCTTTAGGCGTGGCAATTGGATTGCCAATTTTGTCATCAGAGAGGCCTGTGGAGGGATACCATTGAAAACTACCTCCGCCTGTTGCAGTAACCTGCAGCTGCTGACTGGTTCCTTCGCATACATCCCGGCCCGGCAAGGCATTGACGGTTGTACTGGGGAAAATCGCCAGGTAAAAACTGTCTATAGTGGTACACCCAAAATAAAATCCCTGCCTCAATACATACAAACCGGTGTCCCTGTACTGTACATTGTTGACCACTGCAGCTGGATCCGTAGATGTGTAGCCATTGGGGCCATTCCATAATACAGACAAGGCTTTGGGATCCGTGGCAGGCAAAGCAAGGTTTTTATCCAGGCAGCCAAAGAAATTGCTGGGAGGCCTATGCTCGGGTACGGGATGTATTTCTGTATAGATATCGTTAGATCTGATACCACAGCCGGGGGATCCAAGGTTTGATCGCTCGGAGACAAAAAGCCTGTAATTGATTACACCGGTGGATCGGCGTGGTATTGCATAGGTTGACGTGTTGGCCCCGGGAATAGCATTCCATGTTTTTCCGGTATCAAGGCTTTGCTGCCATTGCAATACCGGATCTGTATAGCCACCGGAGATCTGGCTTTCCAACAGAAATGGAGCAGAATAATCAGCACAAACATTTCCATTGTTGGTGGCACCATCCAGCGTGATAGACACAGACGGTCCGCAGCTTCTGACGGTAATATCATCCATTACAAAAGCGGCTCCACAACCCGGCCTCATGGCTGAAGAGATTTTAACAACAACGGTTGATACCCCTGCAGGGGGAACAAAAGCAAATCCGTACTCTTTCCATTCCCTTCCGGAAGCGGTAGGGATATCTCCAGTTGCAGTGCTTCTGAGCACCGTTCCGTCAGGTTTCTCTACGGTGAGAATGAGATTTGCCAGTACCGGATTTTTATTGCAGGTGAAGTCCTGCATGGCATTGGAAATCCAGGCGCTGAAAACATAGTTGGTGCCTGCACATAAATTCCTGGCTGTATCAACATAGATGGTACCTGTGGTATTCTCCCCGTTCACCAGCATGTAGTTCCCGTTCTGGTTACGGGTATGATCTCCCACCATTTGCAGCCAGGATCTGTCGCCGTTACTGCCACAACCAAACAAAAAATTACTGATGATATACTCACCTTTATTGGGGCAGGAATTTACCTTGGTCAATGGAGAACTTCCGGGGGGCATAACAAATCCACGTCCGGAACCAAAATCCTGGTTAATGATGGGGTCACCCAAACTTCCTGTACAAAGTTGCGCATGACAGTAGTTGCCACCAGCCATGAAAATGGCAAACCATATCCAGTAAACTATTCTCATGCTTTTTGTACCAACCCTATTTTGGTTTCACCTTTTCCATCAGGTGCTGGCCTATCATTGCCCCTCTTGCCAGACCGCTGTCCAGGCTCAAACGGTAGTGGATGCCGCCATAAAGCCGGCTTACAGATGCTTCCGCAGCTGCAACCCTGAAACTGGGAAAGTCCCTTACCATCCCAATATAAGCAGAATCGCTGTTATCGTGAAATGCAAGGTTGTCTCCAAACAATGCCGTCAGCACTTCAGCAGAAGCCCCTGAAATTGTACTATGCCCGCTGGTATATTCCGGGAAAGGTGGTGTTTGCAAATAGGCGTTCCAACCCGGGTCCATCCATGCATTGATCATGGTGATGGGCCGCACATACTCATAGTAATATTTTGCATCCCAGCAACTTATAAAAGCATCCAGCAATGCAATAGACGTCAATGAATAGGCCCGTGCAGAAGTGAGTGGATCCGCTTTCTTCATTTCACAGGCAATTCTTGTAATCCCCATCCAATGGCCGCCTGGTGTAATCTTCTTATTGGCGAACATCATATGGCCCGCATGCTTCACTACAAAGGGATTATCGTCCCAGAAATCAGCAATAGTTTTTTGCTCTTCTGTGAGCCCCTTATTAACCGTAAACACTTCTTTCACCATTTTATAGAAGGTGCTGTTACTATCCTTGCTGTATGCCGGTGGGGGCATGGGCCTGAACTGGCTGGCCGTATCCAGTGAAAAGGGTTTAATCATTTTGTAATAAGGCTCCACACCGTCAAAATAGTCCGGCGATGTTGGCCTCCATTTACCATCCGTTTCACTGCCCAGGTACTTCGCCATACCCCTTGTCTCCTTATACATGTCCTTTGCCGCCCTGCTCAATACCGCTTTAGCCACGGCCTCACCAAACGCCATAGACGCCGCAAATTCCTGCTCAGGCAATTGCTGTTTGAAACGGGCTTCCACAGAATCTTCGTACCGGTGAAGAACGGTATCGGAAAAGATCTTTATGCTTAACGCCACCTGCCAGAAAGCACGGGTTCCCGCAAGACTATAATTTATCTTCTTCCCTTCCTCAGGCTTTGGCATTTCACCAAAACCCTTCATCCTGGACGCAATGGATTCACTGGCAGGATTTGCAAAGCGCATGGCTTCATATGCAGCCAGGGAGGTATAGGCATATATCCTTGCTGCCACCGGAGGAGTGAATACATCGTAGATAATGATCTCTGTTAACTGGTGCACATTACTGTGTACCAATGCGGTGTCATTGATCTGCATTCCTTCTGCCTTTCCATTACTGTCTCCGTTCTGATTGCAGCTGATGAGCAATACAATACCTGCTAAACACAGGATATAAAGCATTGAACGCATAGTTACTTTAAGTTTATGGTTATTTGAATAGGGTTAATTGAACTATTTTGATGATCGGTTCTTTAATACCAGCACGGGAGGGGCATTATCAAATCCATGCATGCTTTTTGAAAATCCCGGTGCAGAAAAGCTGCCCAGCACTATGTCAGTTTTCCCATCGCCATCCACATCTCCGGTGTCCATCGTGAGCCATCTGCCTTCTTTTGCTGCCGGCAAAGTAAAAGCATTGAACTTCAGGGGGGCTGTTTGCTTCAACCAAAAAAATCCCTCTTCCGGTCTGCGCTCATAATCGGCAAAGAACGATATTACGGCAATATCCTTACGCCCATCATGATCAAAATCAGCGGCCATCGCTTTATAGCATCCGTTGACATGAAAAAAGAACTTCTGCTCAAATCCTCCTTTACCATTATTCAGGTACAGGTATACCCCGTGATAAGGTTTATAGATGGCAGAATAGTCTGCGTTGTCTCCACAGGTATAGATGATATCTTCCAGGCCATCGGCATTGATGTCTGCCAACTCAAAATAAGAAGATCCAAAAACAGAAGGAAAGCGGAGGATACGCTGTTCCTCAAATTTTCCGTTGCCTTGATTGATAAATAGACTCAGGCCCTCATCGCCCTGTGCAAACAGCGCGTACACATCTGGCAAGCCATCTTTATTCACATCCCTGATTGCTGTCCGTATGGCACCCGGAATACCTTTGAGCGACCTTCTGGAATACCCTTTTCCTAAAGAATCCATGAACAGGGTGAGTGACCCTATCGTATTACCAAACTCGCAGACCAACAGGTCTTCCCGGCCATCGGCATTCATATCGGCTCTTTCCATCGATACGGGTCTTCTAAGTCCCCTGATAAGCGGTTTTGCAGTATAGCGCCCGTCATTAAACCGCCAAAAGGAAATACTGCCAAATGGATTATCATGGGGCATGATCACGCCCATATCACAAACAGCCATTTCATCTTGGTTACCGTTCATGGCTACAACAACCTGCCCAGACCGGAATGAGTCTGTAACCGTAAGCGCTTTATTGAACCTGTAAAACGTAGTGGTTGAATTGGAATATGCCCGCACTCCACCCTTTGCAGCTGTATCCACGCCCACATATCCCATCCTGGTTTTTGGATTGCTGATGGAGAGATGAACGGGTTCAAAAGTAACGGTGTCCATTTCTATAGGCTCGTCGTCCCTGTTGTAATACAAACTATCAGGCGCTTCCTTTTCGTAATAGGCAATAATCTTTCGCCAGTCGTCCAGCGCAATGGCATCGGCTGGCCTTACCACAAAAGGAAGTGGCTCTCCTTCGGCGCGGGTTGAACTAACGCCCATCTTTCTGGCCATGACCGGCAGCACTCCTTCTCTCCAGGTGTATTTATTGAGGAGTGATGGCTCGGGAAACTGGTGACAGGAAGCACAATATTTATGGGCAAGCTCCTTCCCTTCTTTTACATCATATTTTTCCGCGTTGTTGCATGACATCACCAGACAAACCAACGTCCATATCCCTGCCCAATGTATTTTCTTGTTCATCCCCTCAATGGCTGGTTAAATTACCTGATGTCTATTTTCCGGGATTGACCCTTGTTGTCTACAATATTTACAGCCGAAACATCAGCCCGTAGCTGAATGGTTCTGGCGGATTGAGATAAATAACTGTTGCCATAATAAAACTCCTGCTTCCGGACAACGCCGTTTGCGTATCGGATCTCGGCATAAGCATCGCTTGCTTCACCCTTAACCATTTTCGCAGGTTTTCGTACAAAGAATAACTGCAGGGGTCCACGGTTCTGTGCAGCCAGCAAGGATGATTGTCCATTGATGGTTAATGAAACCAAAGACTTCCCGTTGCCGGGTATAAACAAACCGCTCTGCAATATTCTTTGCGAAGTAAATCCTCCCTTGCCGTCTCCTTTCAGGAACAGTCCATTCAAGGCATCATATCTTCCGGTGGCCACCTCGGTGCCATAATCATTTCCGCTGATGGCCAGATCCAGCAATCCGTCCCCGTCAAAATCTTCTGCCACCATACCACATAACATGGACATTTGGGCCTCTGCCGGAAGCGGGGCCATCGTGAAATTGCCTTTACCGTCATTGCGAAGGAACATGGACCTGGTTTCTGTTGCCCTTACCACCAGCATGTCCTTGCGTTGTTCTTTAGACAGAACAGAATCCATGGTAGCCACGGCATAAGCATTATAGCTTTGGTATTTTGACCGCATACCAATCATCTGCTTGATCAGGTCATCCCTGCCAAATGCAGGATACTCCTTCCGGGTTGTATCCGTCATACTGGTGGGAATAAAGACAGAAGGTATGGCATCATAGCTTCCGTTATTGTCAAAATCTTTTGCATACACAGATACGGGGTATCGAGAGGATGCTTTATAAAAGGTATTCAACCCTGCATTGCCGGCAATGAGGTCTATGTCGCCATCATTGTCGAAGTCTCCGGGAACTAAAGCATTCCAAAATCCTTTTGCATCAGACAAAGCCTGCGGTGCTTTCAGAGTGCTGAATTGGCCTTTTACATTCTTCAGGACTGTGATGGGCATGAATTCCCCCGCCAGTATAAGATCAGGCCAACTGTCATTATCCACATCGGTGAATAGGGCGTCACAAACCATCCCTGCATTCATGAGGTCCTTTGCAATGGTTGCCGTGGCATCTACAAATTTTGGTTTCCCTTGCGTTGATTGATTCAGGTAGACAAAACTGGTCACGGGTTTGGGGAAATTCCAGGGATCCACTCTGCCAGACACAAAAAGATCAAGGTCGCCATCCTTATCAACATCAGCGGCACGTACGCACATTTTGCTGTGATGATTGAGTGGTAGTGCTGATGTATCCAGGCTGAATTTTCCTTTCCCATTATTAACATACAATCGATCCTGGTACTCCCTGGCATCCCTTCCATATACATAGCCTCCACTGGCAATATAAAGGTCAAGGTCCTGGTCCCCATCTGCATCAAACAATAACAAGCCGAGGTCCTGTGAAGGTTTGACTTTATAGCCGGTATCGTTGGTGAGATTTTGCTGAGCAAATCTGCCTCCTTTCTGTTGGAGGAACAAACGTGCACTATTTCCGATGGAGCCTCCGCAAACCACGTCATCAAGTCCATTATTATCTATGTCTCCCACGGCCAGTGCAGGACCAAACTCCGAGAATTTATGGGGGAGTAATTTCTGGATGTTGAAGTCTACAAAATCTTTTTCCTGGTGCACATAGTTCATCCCCACAGAATCAGTGACCTGCCTGAAAATAGTGTTGGTAGCCAGCAGTGGCATACCGTAATCTGTTTTCGTCTTTGCCATTTCAATATTGGCCCGGATCACGGTATCTGTTTTTCCGCCTGGGATCAATTGCTGGTATCCATTTGGCCACTGGATAAGCAGCGAGTCAAATTGTGCAACACCGCCCAATCCAAAATGAACTCTTCCTTCTACAGAGGAGAGATATCCCCGATAAGGCGAATGTTCATACACCTGCATTTTGTTTCCTGAGTGATACAGTTTCAATACAGCGCCCAGTCCTTCGGTATTGGGGCTTCTTCCCTGCAGGCTCACCTGAACATAGTGACTACTGTCTGGCTGTTGCTGGCGTGCATTGTTCCTGTACAGGGAAGCTTTGCCTTTAATATTATTGATGATGACTTCAAGATCTCCGTCATTATCAAGGTCTGCATATACTGCGCCATTGGAAAAACTTGGATCGGCAAATCCCCACTCTTCTGTTTTATCTGTGAAAGTAAGATCTCCGTTACCCTGGAAAGAATAGTTGTGCAATTTCACTTCAGGGATCTGGCTTAAGATATGGTCCTTGGTAGCCAGGTTTGTTGCCTGGTTTCTGTAGGCTATAAAATCATGATCTGTTACATCTTTGGGATATCCATTGGTAACAATGAGGTCACGGATACCGTCATTATTAAAATCAGCTAATAATGGTGTCCAGCTCCAATCTGTTTCTGCCATACCGGCATAGTAGCTGATATCACTAAAAACCGGTGCACCCACAGAATCCTGTGCATTGACCCTGGGGCCCTGATTCAACTGCAGGGTATTACGAACATATTGATAGTTGAACCCAAAGCGATCGCTGTTCTGGTACTTCTGGTATGCATTGGCATTCAGCATCATCTTCTTCCTGAAATTATCCTGGGGATTCATATCCAGGGCAAACACATCGGCCAACCCATCATTGTTGATATCCACGATGTCACATCCCATTGCATTTGCAGAGGTATGCTTGAAATACTGATCCAGTTGATTGCTGAATGTGCCGTCATGGTTATTGATCCATAAGAGATCGTTAGAGATGAAATCATTGGTCACATAGATATCCTTCCATCCGTCCATATTGATATCTACGATATTCACGGAATGGCCATAGCCTTCCGTTTGGATGCCCGCCTGTTTGGATACATCTGTAAATACAGGATGGTTAAGGGAAGAATCAAAATGGTTCTGATACAGCCTGCCGGTACTGGGGTTCTCGCCATTCCTGTTGACGGGATGGAAATTATCCGGAAACTGCCCCGTATTTACTTCATTGGTGAGCACATAGGCATCAAGGTCTCCATCATTATCATAATCAAAGAATGCGGTATGGGTTGAATGGCCTGAATCTGCGAGTCCGTATGCTGTTGCCATATCTTTAAACACAGGAATACCGTCTTCCTTCCCCATCCCCTGGTTTACGTACAAAATGTTGCGCCTACGCTCTGGATTCTTGGTGAGGGAGGCTGAAATATAAATGTCTTGTTTGCCATCGCCATTGATGTCTACAATGGAAACGCCCCGGCACCACCTGCCCAGACCTTGTACACCGGCTGCATCGGTGACGTCTTTAAACTTAAGGTTGCCTTCGTTGAGGTATAATTTGGACGAAACGGTATTGCCTGCAAAGAAAAGATCCGGTAGTCCGTCCTGGTTAAAATCACCTACACCAATTCCCCCGCCATTGTAAATGTTAATGATGTCCAGCGGATTGATACTATCATTCTCCTGGATGTCATTGTTGAACTGGATACCCGTATCATCAGGATCCATCAGGGTAAATGCCTTGTTCTGTTGCTTACAGGATGCTGCAATGACAAGGGTCAGCAGCGCTACGCAGATTAGTTTCGATTTCATGTTCATCATTCGCACGGCAGGGATAAAATTAAGAAAGAGGCGGGTTTTTCCCGCCTCTTTCCATTTTAAAAATTCAGCTCTAAAAATTAGTAGCCAGGATTCTGCTTCAGACGAACTTTACCGTCCTGGTTCATATTATCAATTGAACCTTGGGGAATCGGATAAATTTCGTTTTTACCGGCAGTGAACACAGCGTTCACGCGATAAGGCCTGAGCAACTTCTCCCTGCTGTTATAAGCATTCAAAGTTGGTGCAGCAATACCCCACCTTACGAGGTCAAAGAAACGATGACCTTCCATGGCCAGTTCAAGACGCTCTTCCATACGGATAGCTTTAACAGCTACGTCTTTGCTGGCAAATGAAGTATATTCTTTGATCAGGTAGTTATCAGCAGGCGTTGTCTTAGTAGCATACTCCGCTGTAGCAGCGTTATATGCACTATTCTTATACACCCAACCGTTGGTATTTGCAGCCCTTGCACGTACAAGGTTAACATACTTCAGCGCTTCTGTGAGGTTCCCAGCTTCTGCCATACACTCAGCATACCAGAGATACAATTGTGATACGCGGATGATGTTCACGTTGTTGGCCACCAGCTGGGTAGGTCCCCAGTAAGCAGATCCGATATCAGTGAAAGCATCTTTCTGTGAGTTGGCATAAACGTTCTTCTTGGGGCTGAAGTGACCGTCAGCCACCACGTTCCTGATCCAGTCGTCACCAGGGTGAGGACCCCAGTCCAGATAAGGAACACCTTTACGGCCCATTACCCAGTCGATACGGGGATCTACTGTACCTGTGTAAGGCGTTGCGGGATCGCTCACGCTCAGCCCCTGGAACCAGGTATCAAGCAGGGGCAAACCGTTTGCATCTGTCTTATAGGCATTGGCAAGGTCTTGTGAAGGGTTATAGAAACCGCAGCAACCGCCAGGTCCGCCGTTGTAGGGGAAGTTGAGGATATCACCATAGTTACCATTGGGATCTCCACCCCAGTCAACAGAAGAACCGTCTTTCACAGAAGTCTGGGCAGCGAAAACGCTTTCTTTGCTGTTCTTCTGTGCAGGGTTGAAATTGGAGAAGTAGTTGGCATTAAGTCCATACTTATCTCCTTTTGCAGTAACACCATTGTCAATCAGGTCCTTCAGGATAGGCGCTGCGCTGGTGTACTTTTTCTGGTGCATCAGTGCTTTTGCAAGCATTGCCTGGGCAGCAGATTTGTTAGCACGGCCAGCTTCGGGCCAGGTTGCAGGAAGATTGGCGATAGCGAAATTCAGGTCTTCTTCGATCTTAGGCCATGCATCCACCGTGTTGTCTACCTCTGTGTTAGAGGGGTTAACTGTCTCGTCAGCATAAATGATATTGCCATAGACGAGTTTCAGTTCCAGGTGAAAATAAGCGCGCAGGAAGCGAGCCTGGCCTTGAATGTATTTACGCGTAGTGGCGTCAATTTCTGTATTGAGTGCCAGGGTTTTCAAAACCTCGTTGGCCCTTTGTGCACCTGCATAGCACACACCCCATTTCTGAGGGATCGCGCCATTGGTGGCAGATACAGTCCAGGTTTCAAAACCGATAACGTCACCCACGTCACTGGGGTCAGAACCTTTGTAGGCATCATCACCCGTTACGTTGTAGGTCCAGTTAGAGGCGCCGGACGCAAATCCATCGCCCGATGCTCCTTCACCGTCAACCAGTGAATAGGCACCGATCAGCAGCCCCTGGATACCATTGAGGCTGGACATGGTGCTGGGATTCAGCGTACCATATGGTGGTCTGGTCAGGAAATCTTTTCCGCATCCGATCATAACCACTATGGCAGCCAGACCCGAAAGCAGTACCAAATTTTTCAGTTTCATCTTCATATCTAGTGCTTTGTAGTTGTTAGAAATTTACGTTTAAGCCAAACAAGAATGCAGGTGTGTGGGGGTAGTTACCCTGGTCAATGCTAAATCCTGTGTTGGTACCACCGATACTTTGCAGTTCGGGATCCAGACCGTCGTATTTAGTAAAGGTGAACAGGTTGGCTGCCTGGATGTAGATACGCAGTTTTTCAATACCTACTTTACCCAGTGTGGTTGTACCGAAGGTATAACCCAGCTGCATTTGCCTCAACCTCAGGTAAGAACCGTCGCTGATGAAATAGCTGTTTACAACCTGGTCAGAGCTGAAACCACCAGCCAGTTGCAGTTTAGGAACTGTACCACCGGGGTTGCTGGGAGACCATGAATTCACAGCTGCTTCACGGCGGATAGCGCCTTTGAAGAAGTCAGGGAAGTCAGTAAAGTACTTCGTGAAATTGAAGATATCGTTACCTACAGAACCAAACATAAACGCACTGAAGTCAAAACCCTTATACGCCATGCTGAAGTTCAGACCAAGGGTAAAGTCGGGGTTAGGATCACCAATGATAGTCCTGTCATCTGCATCGATCTTGTTGTCTCCGTTGATATCTGCATAGCGGAACAGACCAGGAGCGGCATCAGTTTGCGTGGGTGCTTTGGAAACTTCGTCAGCACTCTGGAATAAACCGAGCACTTTGTAACCAAAGAAAGAACCTACGGCTTTGCCTTCCATATTGCGGATAGGTACTACGTTCCTCAGCTGGATGGGTTCAAAATAACCAGCACCGGGGATATCAACAATTTTGTTGTTGTATGTAGTGATGTTGGCAGATACGTCAAATGTCCAATCCTTGGTAAACTTACCATGATAGCCAAGGGTTGCTTCCCAACCTTTGTTAGACATGTCGCCAATGTTCACCTGGGGAAGGTTTGCATCGCCGGTGAATACGCGATCCCACTGGATACCAGCGGCACCAAACAGAAGACCATTTACTTTCTTCTGGTAGTATTCCAGGGTGAAGTCAAACTTGCCACCAAACAAAGTACCATCTAAACCAATGTTGGAGATGATATCAGATTCCCAGGTTGTACCGGGGTTGCCAATTTGTGATGCGAAGAAACCAATAGCAGGTGAAGTGCTGGTACCAGCGATGTCGTATACTGATTTACCGGCCCTTGTCTGATAAAGGTTATACTGGTTTTGAGCACCTACGTTAGAGTAGTTACCCATTTTACCCCAGCTGGCCCTAAGTTTCAGGTCATTGATCCATTTAGTACCGCTCAGGAAACTTTCATTGGAAAGCCTCCAGGCTACTGCCACTGAAGGGAAATAACCAAACCTTACGTCTTCTGCGAAGAGAGATGTACCATCCCTACGGAGACTGGCGTTCACCAGGTATTTGCCATCGTAGCCATACTCGATCCTTGCAAACTGAGACCAAACAGAAAGGCTGTAAGCACCACCATCATTGGATTGTGTGCCTGAACCAGCGCCCAGTACCCAGTAGTTGGGATCCTGAGAGAAGTAGTTACTCCTGGTTGCAGACATGTTACGACCCTGAGAGCTCAGGGCTTCCGTACCTACCAGTCCTTTAATGTTGTGTTTGCCGATTTCTGTAGTATATGTAAGGGTATTTGTCCATGTCCACTGGGAGTTAGACCCTGCGTTCTGGCTGAATGAGTTGGAACCTGTGTTACCTTCTGCATTCTCATAACCTACATAGTTGAAGTTGTAGCTGTTCCAGTTATCCACTGTACCACCAAATGAAGTCCTTACAGTGAAGTGACGGGCGATGTCAACCTCGCCAAATACGTTACCGATCACGGTAAAGTTCTGGTTACGGTTGTCTTTAGTCCTGTAAATATCTGCATATGGGTTACGGGCGTTACCAAACTCCTGTGATTTTGTACCTGCGAAATTACCCGCGATGTCATACACCGGGATAACAACACTTTCACGGAAAGCAGTGGTGAAAGGGCTACCCTCGCTTTGGTTACCAAAGGTGGGGTTCTGCTTATAGAACGCATACAGGTTTTCGCCGATCCTGATCTTGTTACCCACGCTGAATTGTGTATTCAACCTCATGGAATAACGCTTCAGGTATTGGAACTGGGCGATACCTTGCTGGTTAAGATAACCCAGCGCAAAAAGATAGCTGCTCTTATCACTACCACCCGCTACAGAGAGGTTGTGGTTCTGGATGGGTGCAGTGCGTGTGATCTCATCATACCAGTTTGTACCCGTCTTATTAGCCATGGTAATCTGGTTGGTATTGATATCATACCTGCTGGGATCAGTCAATGGATTATTGTCTGCTGCCATCACACCTGTAGGCGTAATGTAATCAGGAATCCTTGGTGTGGCACCATTACCATACTGCCTGCTGGAAGGGTTGGTGATACCAGAGTTCCTTTGTTGCAGCCAGATAGAGTTTGCCTCCTCCTGAGAGTTGGCCATATCAAATCCTTTACCAGGCGTAGTGATACCATAGTAAGCATCGTAAGACACCTTGGCCCTGCCTGCTTTACCTCTGCGGGTAGTTACAAGGATAACACCATTGGAACCACGCACACCATAAATGGCAGCAGAGGCATCTTTCAGAACCTGGATAGACTCCACTTCTGAAGAGTTGATGTCTGTAAGACTCGCTTGCACACCGTCAATGATTACCAGCGGCTGGTTGGCATTGAAACCGGTTAAACCACGAATCCTGATCTCACTACCACCACCAGGTTGTCCTGATGAGATAATGTTAACACCTGCGGCACGACCCTGGAGGGCTTCCTCACCTGTACCCACAGGCATTTGCTTCAGGTCTTTGGTATTTACAACAGAAACGGCACCCGTGATATCTTTCCTTCTCTGGGCGGTATAACCTGTTACAACTACCTCGTTCAATTCTGAAACCCTCACGTTCATAGCAACGCTGATGTTCAGATCATTTCCAACGGTAACTTCCCTTTCTTCATAACCGCCGGAAGAGAAAACGAGCACGTTTTTTCCAGAGGGCATGTTAATGGTGAAAGTACCGTTTGCAGCCGTTGCAGTGGCAACGTTAGTACCTTTCACCGTTACTGAGACGGAGGGTACCGGCTGATTGTCTTTGGCACTGGTGACAGTTCCCGAAACCAACTTCTGTGCAGAAGCAGTAAGGGTGAACAACATGCAAACCAATGCGAAACAAAGACTCATGGCAAAGCCATTCAATTTTAGTCTCATACGCAATTTTTGTAGTTGGATTGTTTATGTTATTGGTAATACAAAAAATTCTAAAAAGCAACGGACATAAGTATTGATCCGTTCTCCCATACTAAGCTGTGGATGCCTTTCACCCTCTTGCAAGCAGACTGCGTCTATGCAGTACCGTTACTTTCTTTTTTGAAGGTGAACAATGAAAAGGTGGAGATGAACATCCCTCCCTGGGGATGGATTCATGCAGACGTCGCCATCGTCTGGCAGTTGAAAGTTGATGCATAGACAACACAGTTAGAGTTGGTTAAAAAAAAGTTCTTTGCTAAATCGTTTTTCGTTAGAGTTTTTAAAAATAGAGATTTTGTTCTGAAAATTTAAAGTTTTTTTAAGAGTTTATTAATAAAAATGACTTATGTGTAGATGATACACATTTGATTGCCCCCACAGAATCAGTCTTTATATAGTTGAGTGAAATGATATGAAAGAGCGACGCTTTCATCCCGATTTGTGATGACAAATGAATTTTTCCAACTGCTGCACGGCAGCCAAAATTTAATGCCGTTATGCTTATTTTCAGTCCATGAAAGTCTTTAATCTCGTTTTTACACTGGTATTTGTCTTGTTTGCAGCCCTCCAATACAATGATCCTGACCCCTTTCTATGGATTCCTATCTATCTTTTTGCCGCCTTTTTATGCTGGAAAGCTTTCAAGGGTGTCTACCTTACCTCACTGATGTGGGTAGGGCTTGGCCTGTATGGTGCCTATGCGGCATATCTTCTGCTGGATAAGAATGGTGTTTTGTCCTGGGCCAGTGAACATGGGGCGGAAAGCCTGGTGGAATCCATGAAAGCCACCAAACCCTGGATTGAGGAGACCCGTGAGTTTGGCGGACTCTTAATTCTGATGGTTGTGCTTGCTCTTAATATTTTCTACCATCGTAAAAGTCAAGGGAAAAGATAAAGGGAGAAGTGTGAAGATCCTCTCTTCGCACTTCCCCCTTCATCTTCTCCCTTTCAAAAAAGTACTCCTCGTTTATTTGAGCAAGATAGCCGTCAGGACCACCGTAGCTTCCTCACCCTCCATCTTTGTCAACTTAACCACAAACCGTTTGGTTTTGGTTCCCGCCGGAACAGCCATCGAAACCCTGTTATCCTGCATGGCAACCATTTTCTCCACCATCACCTCGCCAATCTTCGTGCCGGTAACTTCTTCTGCAAACACTTCAATCTTCACCCCTTTCTTGATAGCACCCTGGCCACTGTAGCCAAACTCAAGGGTTTTTATCCCAGATAGATCTGCCCTGAATGCCATCCAGCCTGAAGCACCTGTTGGCATCATGAATTGCCTTCCGCCAAACTCCATCACATTGATGCCCTGTTGCTCGGCAATGGAATTTGCAGTAAGCACCGGGCCACCCAGGAATACTGCCTGAACACCTGTCTGTGGCTTTCTGCCCGCACCCCCCTTATCTGTATAGCTTGCAGTGATCTGCATCGTCTTACCCCCGTCCACATCTTTCTCTGAAGGCGTAATAGTTCCCTGCGCAGGGAGGGATTTCACCTGCGGCTTGCTGAGACCCAGGATCCAGTTCACAATTTTATTCGCATCTGCAGGCTTCAGGTCAGGATGTGCCGGCATGGCCGTTTCTCCCCATACACCTCCGCCACCTTTAATAATCTTGTTGACGAGGTAGTCTGATGCTTTCGCATTATTCGCATACTTCTTGGACACCGCCGTATATGCCGGGCCAATGGATTTTTCATTCACTTTATGACAGGTCTTACAATCAGCACTTTCCACCAGCACTTTTCCTTCAGCCGCCGCACTGAACTGCTGGTGACCTACCACTTGTGCTTTATCCATCCCGCTGATATAATCCACTTTTACAAACAAATTAGCCGGATCGATCTTAGTACCGTCTTCTTTATCATTCACGGTGACTTTATATTTCACCGGTTGACCGGGGATATACATATTTCCATTCTCCAGTTGAATAGCCACCTGGGGAGCCTCGTTCCCTGCGTATACATTGACAGCTGAGCTCTTGGTTGAAGACCCTTTATCGTCCTTTACTTCCACATACATATTGTAATCGCCGGCTGTGGTAAGCTGTAAAGAAGTTGTTGGCTCTGTTGTGGTTTTTGTTTTAGTACCGTAATGCCACACATAGGTCAACTTATCCCTGTCCGGATCACTGGATCCTTCAGCGGATACCTGTACCGTCATGGGCAATGCACCAGAGGTTTTGTCTGTTTTGAATGTGGCCACCGGCTTCCGGTTGCCCTTGTTGAAATCAATACGTACCAACCCGGCATCCGGATTCTTTGTAAACCAGCCCGTACCATATTCCAGCACATACAGTTTGCCATCAGGTCCCATTTCCATATCAATGGGTGAATTGAATTTAAGATTCTGCAAAACGGGTTCCATCTTTACCAGGTTTCCCTGTGCATCCATGGTAACGGCTTTAACCCAACCCCGGATCCAGTCGTAAAAGAACAATTTCCCCGCATAATACTCCGGGAAACGGGTAGCAGCAGGATAAAACTCAGGATAGTAGATGGGGCCGGCCATCGCATTTCGTCCGCCAGTGCCCAGTTCCGGGAATTCCTCTGACGCAGCATAGGGATACCAGATAAAGGGTGGAGATACGGGGGGAAGGTTGGTGAGCCCTGTATTGTTTTTTGAATCATTGACTGGTTGCGCTGCATCAAATGGTGCGCCCGCCTCGCCGGTACCATAATTGAAATTCCGGTATGGATAATTCTTACCCACAAATAATGGCCAGCCGAAATACCCGGCTTTCCGTGCCTGGTTAAGTTCATCATATCCCCGTGGTCCCCTGTTCGCAGAATCCGCACCAGCATCTGGCCCCACCTCTCCCCAGTACAAGAATCCTGTTTTCCTGTCAACAGATATACGATAAGGATTACGGTTACCCATTACATAAATCTCAGGCCTTGTCTTATCTGTGCCTTTCGGGAAAAGGTTGCCGTCTGGAACAGAATATGTACCGTCCTCTGCTACTTTAATACGGATGATTTTTCCACGCAGGTCATTGGTATTGCTGGAACTTCTCCTTGCATCCCACTGTTCAAATCCAGGCCTTCCGTCAAGGGGTCCAAATCCGTTAAGTTTATACTTTGAGTTATTCTGGTCAAAGGGTGTTGAGTTATCGCCGGTTGACAGGTACAGGGTTCTGTCTGTCCCAAATGTCAGCGAACCTCCCGTATGGCAACAGATATTTCTTTGCGAATAAAACTGCAGGATAACTTTCTCAGATTTGAGGTCAAAATTGCCGTCTTTGAATACAAAGCGGGATAACCTGTTCACTGAACTGTCTATCGGTGAATAGAAAACATACACAAATTTATTCTTCGCATAGTCAGGGTCTGCAGTAATACCGAGGATACCTTCCTCCGCGTTCACACCAGGCACGGTGGCTTTAAAATAAACGTTGAGTTTTGCTACCTGTGTATTCTTGCCGGTAGCCTTGTTATACCAATGAATAGCTCCCTTCCGTTGCACCACCAGCACGTCAAGGTTGGGAAGGATAGCCATCTCTGTGGGCTCATCATACCCCGTAGCAATGATGTTTTTAGAGAATCTGTCTGGCTCAGGCAAGCGCAGTGTTGTTGCCTTTGAGTAATCCAATGCAGTACCGTTACCCATCGCATACACCAGTCCGCCCATAACATGCTGCAGGTAGTTGGGATCTGTATACGATTCATCCGTATGTCCAAATTCTGTGTAAAACGCACGTCCGCCATCATAATCATGATACCAGGCCATAGGATGGTAATTTCCATTTTCACCGCCCGTGTAAGAAGTTTCATCAATGGAAACCAGAACTTTAACGTCCTGCTCTGAGGGGGGTGTTTTAAAATTGTACCATTCATCCGTACGTTCCCAGATATCAGGAAGGTGTTTGGTGGCAAGGTTTGATTTATCTTTTACAACGAGCTTCGCTTTTTGTGTTGCAGGGTGGCTCTTGAAATATCCACCCACCAGTTTACCATACCACGGCCATGTATACTCGCAGTCTGCTGCTGCATGAATGCCCAGGAAACCGCCACCCGCCTGGATATATCTTTCAAAATCGTTTTGCTGCGCATTGTTCAGCACATCGCCGGTGGTATTCAGGAACACCACAGCTGCATATTTCTTCAGGTTCTCTTCTGTGATCAGGTTTGCATCTTCAGTGGTATCCACAGTAAAATTATTCTCCTGGCCCAATTTGATCAGCGCGGCCTTACCCACACCAATGGAACTATGCCTGAATCCTTTTGTAGCGGAAAAAACCAGCACGCGGGGTTTATCAATTTTCTTGGCAAAGCAGGCATATAACCCCAGGCCTCCTGCAAAAAATAAAGCGATGGCAACAATTGCTCTCATGACGTTAAATTGGAAATGTTTTGTGTGTGTTTAAAATGTCCTGACCATGATCTTGCGAAACCAAACCGCTCCGCCGTGGTCTTGCAGTGCTATCTGCCCTTTCGTATTTTTTGCGAAAAGGGGCATATCCCTGAATTTACTTTCTGCAATGAGCTTGTTCCATTCCGTGCCGCCCACTTCAATGTTAACCGGTTTCTTTCCGTTAACCATGAATGCCAGCACTCCTTTCCGGAAACTAATGGTGGTCTCATTCCATTCTCCTGTAGGTTTGATATATTCTGCCGGGCAGGGAATCATATCATACAAAGAAGCAGCCATTTGTCCTGGCTTCAGCTTATCAGGATATCCGGTATTATCAATCAGTTGAAATTCCGGTCCGGTATGCCAGGTAGCATCCACCTTATCATTCTCCTGCACAAAAAGGATCAGGCCGCTGTTGGAACCCGCGCCAATCTTCCACTCAAATTTCAGTTCAAAATCCCCAAACACTTCGTCCGTTACCAGGTCACCACGGCCCTCTTTGGGTCCACTCACATCCAGGAAGATAGCACCATCTTTAACCACCCATGCCGGTTGGGTGTCTTTCTTCTTAAATAAGTGCCAACCCTTGAGGGTTTGCCCATCAAACAGGGGCTTCCATTGTTGCGCATGTGTGGATGAGAATGCCATGATTGCCAGGAGAACAAAAAAACTCTTTTTCATCGTTGATCGTTGGGTAGGCATTAAAATTAAAGGATTAAAACAAAAGCCCCGCGGAAAAACCGCAGGGCCTGGGATTTTACACTATTTCACCACTTCACCACTTCACCACTTCACTACTTCACCAATTCTCTAATCTTAATATTCCTGAACCACACCTTATTCCCGTGATCCTGCAGCGCGATGTGCCCGCTGGTAAATGCGCCAAATCCGGGCCTGTCCTTAAACTTGCTGCCGGCTTTTAGCTTTTTCCAGTTTTCATCATCCATCCGCGTAGACACCACTTTCTCGCCATTCAGGAAAAGTTCCAGCATTCCCATATTATAGATCACTTCAGCCTTGTTCCATTCGCCTGCCTTCTTTACCGTTTCTTTGGCACTGCTTACCAGATCATACAGATCGCCCGCACGGTGCTTAATGATCTTTGCATCAGGGTGGCCATTGTTGTCCAGCACCTGCATCTCCGGGCCGGTATGCCAGGTGTGTTCATACTTTGGATCTTCCTGCACCAGAAATATGATTCCGCTGTTACCGCTGTCTGCAACCTTCCATTCCACGCTGAAATGGAAGTTGGTAAACGCTGAATCGGTAACCAGATCGCCGCCGCCAACGGTTTGCCAGTCCTTCATTTCCCTGGGATCAAGCCGCAACAAACCGCTGTCCCCCTTCCATGCGGAGCCGTCTGATTTGTTGTGCCATATATGCCAGCCAGATGTAGACTGCCCATCATATAGGAGGATCCAGCCATCGGCCTTCTCCTGTTCTGTTAGGGTATTCTCCGCTGGTTGCGCTGTAACGCTGTCAGCCTTTGCTACTGCAATATCCTGCCCGGACGAGGTTTCTACACCCTGCTGACAAGCAGCAAAGGCCGCTAGCAAGGTAACAAGGAAGATAATCTTCTTCATTTCTTTACTTCAGGCTCAAAATATAACGCACCATGGCTTCAGCATCTGCCTGGGATACCTGGGGATGGGCAGACATAGGGATTTCACCCCAAACACCCTGGCCACCGGCAATGATCTTGCCTGCCAGCAGCTTCACATTGGCATCTGAGGCTTCATATTTCTTAGCTACATCTTTATACGCAGGGCCAATCACCTTAGTGTCTTCTTTATGGCAGGTAAGGCAGTCTGATTTTGCGATCAGTTCTTTACCATTACCAACTGCAGCTGCAGCAGGAGCTGCTTCGGCCGGTTTCGCTGCGCTGTCTGGTACAGCGGCAGGTGTAGTGGCTTCACCACCAATTTGCGAATTCTTGTTTTCCTCATTGTTGCTCACGGGCGTAGTGCTCTCTGTGGAACCACCACCGCAGGCATAGAGTGCTGCGGAAACTGCCAAAACAAATAGTACCTTTTTCATTGTATTCTTTTTCGATTTTTTGCGATGCTAAAGTTAAATCAATTCAAAAGTCAAAAGTCAAAAAATGATGCTTTCTGCTTAATCAAGCCCCAGCACCTTCCTGTTGAACGCCTCATCACTGCCCGTACCGGCAAAGTCGTCAAATGCTTTCTCGGTCACCCGGATGATATGGTCCCGGATAAACACTGCGCCTTCCCTCGCTCCTTCCTCAGGATGCTTGAGGGCACATTCCCATTCCATCACTGCCCAGCCGCTGTAATTATATTGGGTGAGTTTACTGAAGACGCCTTTGAAATCCACCTGGCCGTCACCCAATGACCTGAACCTGCCGGCCCTTTCTACCCAGCCCTGGAATCCGCCATACACGCCCTGTTTACCAGTTGGATTGAATTCCGCATCCTTCACATGGAACATACGGATCCTTTCGTGATAATGATCGATGTATTGCAGGTAATCAAGGCACTGCAATACAAAATGGCTTGGATCATACAACAGGCAGGCACGCGGGTGTTGGTTTACCTTATCCAGGAACATCTCGTAACTCACGCCGTCATGCAGGTCTTCACCCGGATGGATTTCGTAACATAGATCCACGCCACATTCGTCAAAAACATTGAGGATGGGCGTCCAGCGTTTGGCAAGTTCCGTAAATCCGGTCTCCACCAGTCCCGCCGGCCGCTGGGGCCATGGATATACGGTATGCCATAGCAGTGCGCCACTGAACGTAGCATGTGCATCCAGCCCGAGGTTCTGTGAAGCCCTGGCAGCATATTGCAGTTGCTGCACTGCCCATTCTGTGCGGGCCTTGGCATTTCCCCTAACCTCTGCCGGAGCAAACCCATCAAACAATTCATTGTATGCCGGGTGTACAGCAACCAGCTGCCCCTGTAGGTGCGTACTCAATTCTGTAATCTTCAGACCACATTCCTCCACCGTTCCCCTGATCTCATCGGCATAGGTTTTACTCTCTGCCGCTTGTTTCAGGTCAATACATCTTGGATCCCAGGTAGGAATCTGCACACCCCGAAATCCTATGGACTCTGCCCAGAGGCAGATCGATTTTAAATTATTAAAAGGCGGTTCATCCCCCATAAACTGGGCGAGAAAAATACCAGGACCCTTGATTGTCTTCATGATTGTTCAGTTATGATGCGTAATGTGGCAATGCGGCAATGCGGCAGCGCGGCAATGTAGGAAGGCGCGCTATGCGTTGCGGCACGCCGGCAGTTACTCCGGGTGGTTCTGCGCAGGCCGGCAACGCACGGCCGCGCTTCCTATATTGCCGCATTACCGCACTACCACATTACCACATTAAATATTGTGTTCTGTCCATTTCTGTTCTGACTGGGAAGAAAGAACCACATTATCAATAAATGCCATCCCCCTGATACCGTCTTCCACCGTAGGAAAGTCCAGCGCTTCCGGAGTGGGTTCAACACCATCCATCCTTGCCGCCAGCGTCTTCGTAAAATTCCGGTAGATATTGGCAAAAGCTTCCAGATACCCTTCCGGATGCCCGCCAGGTGTACGTGTAGCCTGGATGGCAAAGGATGAAAGCCTGTCGCCATAACCCCCACCGGCACGCAAAATCTGCGCAGGGGCATCAAGCCATTTTACCAGCAAAGTATTGGGTTCCTGCTGGGCCCACTCAAGACCTCCTTTTTCACCATATACACGGATCTTCAATGCATTCTCCTCACCCGCTGCCACCTGTGATGCCATGAGGCAACCTGCCGCACCATTGTCAAACCGAAGCAAAACATTCCCATCATCATCCAGCAACCTTCCTTCCACCATCGCATTCAGGTCTGCACAGATCTTTGTGATCTTCAGTCCGGTCACGTATTCTGCAAGATGTGCTGCGTGGGTACCGATATCACCCATCGCGCCTGCCTTACCGCTTCGCTTGGGGTCCGTACGCCAGGCAGCCTGGGCATTGCCTTCGCGCTCAGACAGCTTGCTCAGCCAGCCCTGGGGATATTCCACCCACACTTTGCGGATCTTCCCCAAAGCACCGGCCTTCACCATTTGCTTGGCCTGCTTTACCATCGGGTATCCTGAATAAGTATGCGTCAGGCAAAGGATCAGTCCGGTCTCCGCCACCTTCTTCTTCAATTGTAAAGCTTCATCCAGCGTAAACGTGATGGGCTTCTCAATCACCACATGAAAGCCATGATCAAGCGCCATCATCGCCGGAGCAAAATGCGCGAAGTTGGGCGTTACAATGGTCACAAAATCCATGCGCTTATCTGCCGGCAGGGCCGCCTCCTTCGTGATCATCTCCTCATACGTCAGGTAGGTCCTGTCCTCAGGCAGGAACAAAGCTTTTGCAGAATCTTTGGCTACTTCCGGGTTGATACTCAAGGCGCCGCACACCAGTTCTATGGAACCATCCATAAATGCGGCATGCCTATGAATGGCGCCGATGAAGGCATCCTTGCCTCCGCCTACCATTCCCATTCTAAGTTTACGGTTCATGGAATACTATTTGTTTATATGAAAGTGCATAGAGAATAGTGATTAGGTAGTAGCAACTGCACGCCTGTTCTTCATAACAAAATACAGGATGCCAAAAGCAACAATCAATATCCCGGGGAAGATCAGCATATTCGTGAGCGTTGCCTGCCCGGCTGCAAGATCCGCCACATCGCCTGTAAGCCCCTGTGATTCCGCTACTACCTTATTGCTTTTGATCCAGCTGCCAATGATGGGCTGGAATATGGAAGACGAGAACATCCCGATACCACCCATGATGGACATACCCAGGGCGCCCGTTTTTGGCAGGTAATGACCCACAAACCCAATCATATTGGGCCAGAAATAACAGATGCCGATGGCATAGAAAATAGCTGCCACATACAGCATACCACCGCTCAGGCTGCTCAGCATATAAATCCCCAAAAGCCCGAAAATAGCACCACCCAGCAACACCCCTACCGTGTTCAGCTTCTCCACCAGCGGACCACCGAAATAACGGCCCACGGCCATCAGTCCGGTAACGAGGGCAAGGATCAGCATCGGGCTGGCACCGGCCTTGGCGAGGATGGGACCCACCCATTGTTGTGGACCAAATTCCGAAATGGCCGTGAGCGCCATACAGGCTGCCATGAACAAATAAAGCGGATTCAGCATGGCTTTAAAATTTTCCAGGACACTGCTCTCCACATTCTTGGGTTTGGGGAAGGTCTGCCCCCAGAAAAGTACCGCGTAAATGATCGTGGGGATCAGGATCACCCAGATCTGTGCCTGCCAGGGCAGGCCGGCGTCCGTCATGAACTTAGAAATGAGGGACCCGATGACGATGCCGCCAGGGAACCACATATGAAATTTATTCAGCTTGCTGTGGAAGGCATTACCACTATATGAATCAGCGATCATAGGGTTGCAGGCCGCTTCTGTACAGCCATTACCAATACCTATCAATAGTGTGGAGATCAGCAATACATTATAGCTGCTTGCATAGATAGTGGTAAGTATACCGATGGTATGCGCTACAAATGCGATCTGCATGATCAGCTTAGGACCAATCTTGGCATAAAAAATCCCGCCGAGGATCATCGCTATGGGGAAACCCAGGAACCACATGGAATTGATGGTACCGAGCTGAACGGGGTCCAGGTTAAGTTCTGTCCCCAGCTGGGTAAGAATACCGGCCCTGATACTGAATGAAAAAGCGGTGGTGATAAGCGCGAAACAACTCGCAAGGAATAAGCGGTTGGGATTAATCGGTTGGGTCATATGTGTTTGTTTTGGGTCTGCTGCTAATCAGTTTGGAAGGGAATGAAACTAAAAAAATATTGGCTAATAAAAAATTTCAATATTGAGTCATTATGACAATTCCTTAAATTACGATCCCAACTTCATCCCATGGCACAGAATCCCTCCCGGCGCAGCGCCATCAAGAATCTCATGTTAGGTTCGGTTGCGCTGAGTCCTTTGTCTTCCCTCGCGTCTGAACATTCCCAGGAATCACCTCAGCCGCTGAAAGGAAATATCAATCACGCTGTGTGCCAGTGGTGTTACGGCAGCATCCCCCTGGAAGAGTTTTGTAAATCTGCCGCAGGCATCGGTATCAAAGGGATAGACCTGGTGGGGCCCAAGGCCTGGCCCATTCTCCAGAAATACGGATTGCATTCTTCCATGTGCAACGGTGCAGAGATCAACCTGGTGGATGGATTTAACGACAAACAGTTCCACGACAAACTGGTGGCCAACTACACAGAAATGATTCCCCTGGTGGCCAAAGCAGGATACACCAATCTCATTTGTTTTTCTGGCAGCAGAAGAGGTAAGGATGATGAAACCGGACTGAACAATTGTGCCGAAGGACTTAAAAAAATCCTCCCGCTGGCAGAAAAGCATAAAGTAGTCCTGGTAATGGAGTTGCTCAACAGCAAGATCGATCATAAAGACTACCAGTGCGACAAAACCGCCTGGGGCGTTGAATTGTGTAAGCGCATCGGCTCGCCCAATTTCAAACTGCTCTATGACATCTACCATATGCAGATTGATGAGGGCGATGTGATCAGGACCATCAATACCTTCCATCCGTATATCGCGCATTATCATACCGGCGGTGTACCTGGCCGTAACGAGATTGACAGCACCCAGGAATTATATTATCCGGCCATTATGGAAGCCATCCTCAAAACCGGGTTCAAAGGATTTGTGGCCCAGGAATTCATTCCCACCTGGAAGGATAAGATCGCGGCGCTGAAGAAAGGAGTGGAGATCTGTGATGTGTAATAACTTTTGACTTTTTAATATTTAATTATACTTCATGCCAGAGAATGTTTTTGACGCCATTGTAGTTGGCTCGGGAATCAGCGGCGGTTGGGCCGCGAAGGAACTGACTGAAAAAGGATTGAAGGTCCTGATGCTGGAACGTGGCCGGGACGTGAAACATGTGAAAGACTATGAGAACGCCAATAAGGCGCCATGGGAATTCCCACACCGCGGTGGCAGAACCCAGCAGATGATCAAAGACTATCCGGTGTTGAAGAGGGATTATCCCCTTAATGAAACCAACCTGGATTTCTGGGTCAATGAAAAAGACTGCCCCTATACAGAGGTGAAGCGTTTTGATTGGTTCCGGGGTTATCATGTGGGTGGCCGTTCCCTGTTATGGGGACGCCAGAGCTACCGCCTGAGCGATCTGGATTTTGAAGCCAACGCCAAAGACGGTATTGCTGTAGACTGGCCCATCAGGTATAAAGACCTGGCACCCTGGTATGATTATGTAGAACGCCACGCCGGTATCTCCGGAAACCGTGATGGCATTCCACAGTTGCCAGACGGACAGTTTCTCCCGCCCATGGATATGAACTGTGTGGAAAAAGATGTTGCTGCCAGGATCAAAGCACATTACAAAGGCGCAAGGATCATGACCATCGGCCGCACCGCCAACCTAACGGTGCCGCATAAGGGAAGAACGCAATGCCAGTACAGAAACAAATGCTGGCTGGGTTGTCCTTTTGGCGCATATTTCAGTACACAATCGTCCACCCTCCCTGCCGCGGAAGCAACAGGCAATCTTACCCTGCGGCCTTTCTCTATCGTGAAAGAAGTGATCTACGACAAAGACACGAAGAAGGCCAAAGGCGTTGTGGTGGTTGATGCAGAAACGAGCAAGACCTATGAATACTTTGCAAAAGTGATCTTCCTCAATGCATCGGCGTTCAACTCCACCTGGGTGCTGATGAACTCAGCCACCGATATCTGGCCTGAAGGTCTTGGCTCCAGCAGCGGTGAACTGGGACACAATGTGATGGACCACCACCTCCGTGCAGGCGCTGGCGGAACAGTAGAAGGTTATGAAGACAAATATTATTTCGGTCGGCGTGCCAATGGTGTATACATTCCACGCTTCAGGAATATCAACGGTGATAAGCGTGATTATCTCCGTGGTTTCGGATACCAGGGTGCCGCCAGCCGGCAGGGCTGGAGCCGCAATGTAGCGGAACTCGGCATCGGGGCTGATCTCAAAGAAGCACTGTCTGAACCCGGCCAGTGGACCATGGGTATCGGCGGATTTGGCGAAACCCTTCCTTATCACGAAAACCGGATCTTCCTGGATAAAACCGTTAAAGACAAATGGGGATTGCCTGTGCTGTCCATTGACGCTGAGATCAAAGATAACGAAAAGAAAATGCGGAAGGATATGGTGGCTGATGCAGTGGAAATGCTGGAAGCTGCCGGCGTGAAAAATGTAAAGGGCAATGATGGAGATTATGGACTGGGTATGGGCATCCATGAAATGGGTACTGCGCGTATGGGACGTGATCCAAAATCCTCCGTACTGAATGAGCACAACCAGGTCTGGGATTGCAAGAATGTTTTTGTCACCGATGGTGCCTGCATGACTTCTGCAGCCTGCCAGAACCCTTCCTTGACCTATATGGCGTTGACCGCAAGAGCCGCTGATTTTGCCGTGTCTGAGCTGAAGAAAGGCAACCTTTAATAACAGGTGGAAGTTGGAAGAGGGCTTCCAACTTCCACCTTCCCCCTTCCTCCTTTTAAAAAAGTATGCAGCAATACGACGCAATAGTCATTGGTTCCGGCATAACAGGCGGTTGGGCTGCCAAAGAACTCACAGAAAAAGGCTTACGGACCCTGCTGATTGAAAGAGGGCGGAATGTTGAACACGTCAAAGATTATATCACCGCCACCAGGCATCCCTGGGAACTCACGCACAGGGATAACCGAACTATAGCCGATAAAGAACAATACCCCATCCAGACGCGGCATTACTCCATCAAAGAAGACAACAAGCATTTTTATATCCTGGACCAGCAGAATCCCTACACGGAAGTACAACGATATGATTGGGTGCGGGCCGATGTCCTGGGAGGGCGTTCACTGCTTTGGGCAAGAATGTGCTTCCGGTGGAGCGATCTTGATTTTGAAGCCAACGCTAAAGACGGACATGGTGTTGACTGGCCCATCCGATACAAAGACCTGGCCCCCTGGTATGACTATGTAGAAAAATTTGTAGGCATCAGTGGCTCAAAAGAAGGCATCCCGCATCTGCCAGACTCCCTGTTCCAGGCGCCCATGCCCCTGAATTGTGTGGAGGCAGACCTTAAAGCCAGGATTGAAAAACAATATCCCGGAAGAAAACTCATCCACGGCAGAACGGCCAACCTCACCCAACCGGTCAACGGCCGTAATGCTTGTCAATACAGGAATCTATGCCACAGGGGTTGCCCTTATGGCGCCTATTTCAGCACACAGTCTTCTACCCTTCCTGCTGCCATGGCAACGGGGAAGCTTACCGTTAAGACTGGCATGATCGTTAACCGCATCATCTACGATGACACAAAACAAAGAGCATCCGGTGTAGAAGTCATTGACCGGGAAACCAACAAGACCTATGTGTATGAAGCAAGCGTCATCTTTCTGAATGCTTCTACGGTTGCGTCCACCTTTCTTTTATTAAACTCAACGTCTTCCCGCTTTCCCAATGGATTGGGTAACGAATATGACCTGGTAGGCAGGCACCTGATGGATCATCATAAGAGCAGAGGGATCAGTGGGGAGGTTGACGGGTTCATGGATAAATATTATTATGGCAGGAGGCCCACCGGGATTTACATCCCAAGGTTTGTAAATGTTGATAAGCCTTCACCTGCATTCCTGCGCGGCTACGGCATCCAGGGCGGCGCATATCGGGGAAGGGCAAAGGGCGAGGGCATAGGGGTAGGCCTGAAGGAGAGTATTACCGAAGCGGGTGGATGGACGGTAGGTTTCACGGCATTTGGAGAATGCCTGCCTTATGCAGAAAACAGGATAACTTTAAACAAAGACAAAAAAGACCATTGGGGCAGGCCAACCCTGAATATGGATGCGAGCTTTAAGGATAATGAAAAAGCGATGCAGAAAGACTATGAGGAAAAAGCTTCGGAGATGTTGGAAAATATCGGCATAAAAAATGTCAGGCTGAACGGAAGTATGTCGTTCCCCGGCAATGCCAATCACGAAATGGGCACAGCCAGGATGGGAAAAGATCCAAAGACTTCCGTGCTGAACAAATGGAACCAGATGCATGCCGTGAAGAATGTTTTTGTTACAGATGGTTCATGCATGGCTTCTTCTTCCTGTGTAAATCCATCGTTGACGTATATGGCATTGACGGCAAGAGCGGTGGATTATGCAGTGAGTGAATTAAAAAGAAAAAATATAGGGTAATGAATACATTTGACGCTATTGTTGTAGGCTCTGGAATCTCCGGCGGTTGGGCCGCTAAAGAACTCTGCGAAAAAGGACTAAAGACTTTGCTCCTGGAGCGGGGACGCCAGGTGGAACACATCAAGGACTATCCTACCGCCACCAAGGCGCCCTGGGAATTTATGCATGCCAACCAGGTCACCAATGAGATGCGTGAAAAACAATTCATCCAGATCCGTGGATTTTGTAATGAAGCCAACTCCCACTTCTTTGTGAATGACCAGGAGCATCCGTATAACCAGGTGAAACCCTTTGATTGGATCCGCGGGTATCATGTAGGAGGCAGGTCTCTTATGTGGGGACGGCAGTGTTACCGTTGGAGCGATCTCGACTTTGAAGCCAATGCAAAAGAAGGTATTTCCGTGGATTGGCCCATTCGTTACAGGGACATCGCACCCTGGTATTCCTATGTAGAAAAATTTGTGGGGATCAGTGGATCCAAAGAAGGTATTCCACATCTTCCGGACGGAGAATTTCTTCCGCCGATGGAGATGAACTGCCTGGAGCAGCACATCTCATCGGAACTAAAAAATAAAAAAGCAGACAGGCAGATGATCATTGGCAGGGTTGCCAATGTAACGAGGGGATGGAATGGACGAGGCCCCTGCCAGTTCAGGAACATGTGTGACCGCGGGTGTCCTTTTGGCGGCTATTTCAGTTCCAACTCCGCCACCATCCCGGTTGCTCACAACACGGGAAACCTGACGCTTCGTCCAAATAGTGTGGTATCGGAAGTGATCTATGATAAGGAAACGAAGAAAGCCAAGGGAGTGAGGATCATTGATGCGGAAACAATGAAGACGGAAGAATTCTTTGCAAAAGTCATTTTCCTGAACGCATCAACGCTGGGAACCACACATATCCTGCTCAACTCTGTGTCAGACGCATTCCCCGAAGGACTCGGGAATACCAGCGGGCAGGTGGGCAGAAATCTGATGGACCATCATTACAGGATTGGTGCCACAGGAACCTATGAGGGATTCAGTGATAAATACAGTTATGGAAGAAGAGCCAATGGCATTTACGTGCCTCGCTTCCAAAACCTTGATGAAAAAACAAAGCGGAAAGACTTTGTTCGCGGGTATGGATTTCAGGGCACCGCAAACAGGGGCAGGGCTCAGGGTGAGGGCATAGGGGCAGGGCTTAAAGATGCTGCATCTGAGCCAGGGCCATGGAGCATGTGGATCGGTGCGTTTGGAGAACATCTTCCTTATGAAGACAATCGGGTAACCCTTAACAAAGACAAAAAGGACAAATGGGGGCTCCCCATTTTGGATATCGATTGCACATTCAGGGAGAATGAGTTGAACATGCGGAAAGATATGCTTCGGACCCTGCAGGAAACACTGGAGATCGCAGGGCTCAAAAATATTTCTGCCTACGATGATCCCAAGGCAGCTCCCGGCTTGTGCATACATGAAATGGGTACAGCACGTATGGGCCTTGATCCCAAGACCTCTGTCCTTAACAAATGGAACCAGATGCATGATGTGAAGAATGTATTCATTACCGATGGGGCCTGCATGACATCATCTGCCAACCAGAATCCTTCCATCACATATATGGCTTTGACGGCCAGGGCGGTGGATTATGCGGTGAGTGAATTGAAGAAACAGAATATTTAGGGCGAGGGGATAGGCCTACACCCTACCCCTACACCCTACCCCTACACCCTGCCCCTAAAACAGAAAAAATGAACTCTTTCGATGCCATAGTAGTAGGTTCCGGAATCTCGGGCGGATGGGCTGCCAAGGAACTCTGTGATAAAGGCCTGAAGACCCTGCTCCTGGAAAGGGGCCGGCCGGTGGAGCATATAAAAGACTATCCCACCGCTACCACTGACCTCTGGAATTTTAAGCACAGGGGGCGGTTGGACAAACTGAAAAGAGATAATCCGATCCTCGCAAAATGCTATGCACTGGATGAGGCCACGGAGCATTTTTTTGTTAAGGACGATGTGCATCCCTATGTACAGGAGAAACCCTTTGATTGGATCAGGGGTTACCAGGTGGGAGGTAAATCACTCATCTGGGCCCGGCAAACCCAACGATGGAGTGCCTATGATTTTGATGCCCCGGCGCGGGACGGCGCCGCGCCCTGGCCTTTCAGTTATAAAGAAATTGCACCCTGGTATAGTCATGTGGAACGTTTTGCCGGTATCAGTGGCAACCGTGACGGCCTGGACACACTGCCAGACAGTGAATTCCTGCCGCCCTTTAAAATGAACTGCGTGGAGAAGCAGATGAGCGATACCATCAACACCACATTCAAAGACCGGCATTCCATTCACGGTCGGTGTGCACACCTCACCAAACCTGCTCCCATTCACGCACAACAAGGAAGAAACCAATGCCAGGCCCGGCACCTTTGTTACCGGGGCTGCCCTTTTGGTGCTTATTTCAGTTCCAATTCCTCCACTATTCCCTGGGCCATGCGCACAGGTAATCTTACCCTCAGGGCAAATAGCGTGGTGCATTCCGTCATCTATGATCCTGCCAAAGAAAAAGTGACAGGCGTTCGCGTGGTAGATGCAGAAACTAAAGAAGTCACCGAATATTTCGCTAAGATCATTTTCCTCAACGCGGCATGCTTGAACACCAATCTCATTGCGCTGAATTCCACTTCCACGCGGTTTCCAAACGGGCTGGGTAACGACAATGGTTTACTCGGAAAATATATGGCCTTCCACAACTACCGCGGAACCTTAACGGCCAATTTTGATGGTTTTGAAGACAAGTATTACTTCGGCAGAACGCCCACGCAGGTCATCGTTCCCAATTTCCGCAATGTGGGAAAGCAGGAGACGGATTTCCAACGTGGGTATATGACGCACTACAGCGCTGGCAGAGGCGCCTGGGCCAGGGGAATGGACATGCAGGGCATCGGTACTGAATTCAAAAATATGTTGACTGAGCCAGGCGGCTGGAATGTTTTTATGATGATGCAGGGCGAGCACATTCCTATGGAAAAAGACCGTGTGTATCTCCATAAAGACCTTAAGGATGCCTGGGGCGTTCCACAACTGGTTACGGATATAGATTACAATGATAATGATGACAAGATCCTTAAAGACTTTTTCATTCAGGGGGCAGAAATGATGGAAAAAACCGGCTGCAAAAATATCACCACCCATGACAGCAGGCAGGCACCGGGATTAGACATTCATGAAATGGGAGGCATCAGGATGGGTAATGATCCCAAAACTTCCCTGCTGAACAAATGGAACCAGTTCCACCACGCGCCCAATGTTTTTGTGACAGACGGAGCCTGTATGGTATCTACCTCCACGCAAAACCCGTCCCTGACTTTTATGGCTATTACGGCCAGGGCTGCAGACCACGCAGTGAGTGAGTTGAAAAAAGGCAACATTTGATAATAATATTTTAAATTACAACACTACAATTCTCATTTATGAACAGACGCGAAGCTTTGAACATGGTGGCCCTGCTGATGGGCGGCACCGTTGTTGGCGGAACAGTATTTCTGGAAGGATGCAAAACGGCCGACAAAAAATCCGTGGCCGCATTACCCCTCACCAAGGAACAAATGGCTTTCCTCGATGAAGTGGCGGAAACCATCATCCCCACCACCACCACCCCTGGTGCCAAAGCAGCCAAAGTGGGTGAGTTCATGAACACGATGGTGGTGGATTGTTATGAAGAGAAAGACCAGAAAGTCTTCCTGGAAGGCCTTGCAAAAATTGATGAAGCATCACAGGCGGCCTATAAAAAAGATTTCTTGTCCATTACACCAGAGCAGCGCAAGGAAATGCTCAGTAAAATAGATAAGGAAGCGGTGGATTATGGCAAGAGCAAAAAACCGGAAGACCCTACCCACTATTTCAGCCTGATGAAGCAATTAACACTGCTGGGATATTTTACTTCCGAAGTGGGAGCTACACAAGCCCTTCGCTATGTAGCCGTGCCCGGGAAATATGAAGGTTGTATTGATTACAAGAAAGGCGATAAAGCCTGGGCGTTGTGAGGCAGTAGGCATTGAGGCATTAAGGCATTAAGGAGTTAACAACATTCTATGTCGTTTTCAAGAAGACAGTTTTTATATAATGCTGGGTTGATGACCGCAGCAACTGCATTGGGCAAAGGATTGATTGCATCTACGCACGCACCAAAACCTTTTGGTCTCCAGTTGTATACACTTCGGGATGTGATCGGCAAAGACACCAAAGGGGTGTTGCGCCAGGTGGCAGGCTTTGGATACAAATTCGTGGAAGGGTATGAAGGTGAGAAGGGATTGTTCTGGGGCATGACCAACAAAGAGCTTAAGGCTTACCTGGAACAGGTGGGCCTTCAGATGGTGTCTTCCCACTTTAATATGTTTGAAGACCTGGAGAAAAAAGCCGGGCAGGCCGGAGAAATAGGCATGAAATACCTCATCTGTCCCTGGCTGGGTCCACAGAAAACCCTGGATGATTATAAAAAAGCGGCCGATGCTTTCAACAAAGCTGGTGAAGTATGTAAGAAAAACGGACTTCGCTTTGCTTATCACAACCACGGTTACTCGTTCACGTTACAAGACGGGCAATACCCGCAGGATGTCATGATGAAGAATACAGATCCCGCATTGGTTGATTATGAAATGGACATCTACTGGGTGGTTACCGCGGGACAGGATCCACAGGCATGGCTTAGCAAGTATCCCAATCGCTGGAGGTTATGCCATGTCAAGGATCGTGGCCGGAGTTTCCCGGCTGGCGAGGCCGATGCCTCTGTAGACCTGGGCACAGGCGTGATCGATTTCAGGAAACTGGCGGGCACGGCAAAGAAAGCAGGCATGCAGTATTATATTGTTGAACAGGAACGTTATGATAACGGTAGTTCGCTGGATGCGGCCAAAGTAGGTGCAGCTTATATGAAGAAACTAAACGCATAATATGCCACACGCACTACGATACGGAGTTCCAGGCAGGCTGATTCTGTCTGGAATTTTTTTGTGCCTTTCCCTCCTGGTTTCTGCACAGAAAAACAAAGATGAACAGGAAATCCTCCGCATTCTGGACAACCAGAACAAAGCCTGGAACCGCGGCGATCTTGATGGTTTTATGAAAGGCTACTGGGAGAACGACTCGCTGATGTACATTGGTAAATCCGGCGTCACCTATGGCTATGCCAATACCCTGGCCAGCTACAAAAGAAATTACGGAGATACGGCAAGGATGGGAAAACTCACCTTCCGCATTGTCCACGTTACCAGGCTCTCCAAGGAATATTACCAGGTAGTGGGCCAGTGGGGCCTGATACGCTCGGCCGGAAATGTTGGCGGCTACTACACCCTGTTATTCAGGAAGATCAAGGGGGAATGGGTGATTGTGGCAGACCACTCGAGCTGAGGCTCGCAAGGGAGAAGTTGGAAGTCTTCGCACTTCTCCCTTCATCTTCTCCCTTTAAATACCAGCCCCTACAACCCCAACGCCCTCCCTCTCGTCTCCTTATCACTAAACTCAATTGTATATGTTCTTTTTGTTCCTGGGTTTCGTTATTCTCCTCGTTAGCCTTGCCTTGCAACGCGGTCAGGAACCCCTCAAAAAAATCGCCAAAGGCATCAGGATCGCCGCTTTTGTATTTATGATTCTCGGAATCCTGAGCTCCTGCTTTGTTCAGATAGATGCGGGTAACGTGGGTGTTAAATCACTTTTTGGTAAGGTCCAGAACGATGTGCTTCCGTCAGGACTTCATTTCGTAAATCCCCTGGTAAGCGTCAAGGAACTGGACGTCAAAACCCAGAACTACACCATGAGTGGTGTCCATGATGAGGGTGTTAAGTCAGGAGATGACGCTATCCGGGTTCTGACAGCAGATGGCCTGGAAGTGACCATCGATCTCTCTGTCTTATACCGTATTGAACCGGAGTCAGCTCCAAAACTCCTCCGTGAAATTGGTGTTAACTATGAAGACAAGATTGTAAGGCCCATCACCCGCACGCGTATCAGGGATAACTCCGTTTATTATGAAGCAGTGGCCCTATACTCCACAAAAAGGGACGAATTCCAGAACCGGATCTTCAAAACCATAGATGAAGATTTCCGTAAACGCGGACTCCTGCTGGAAAATCTGCTTGTGAGAAATATAACCTTGCCCACACCGGTAAAAGCGGCGATCGAAAGAAAGATAGAAGCGGAGCAGGAAGCACAAAAAATGCAGTTTGTACTGCAGAAAGAAAAACAGGAAGCAGAACGTAAACGGGTGGAAGCCCAGGGTATTGCAGACTACCAGCGCATCATCAGCGAAAGCCTGTCAGACAAGCAACTGCAATACGAGCAGATCAAAGCGTACAAAGAACTCGCAGGTTCACAAAATGCGAAGATCATAGTACTGCCCAAGCAAGGCGCGAATGTGCTGTTGAACGCTCAATAAATACAAGGGAGAAGGTAAAGGGAGAAGTGCGAAGATCTTCGCACCTCTCCCTTCTTTTTCTCCCTTAACCCACAGGATTATTTTTTCTTAGACTTAACAGGCGCTTCATCATCCACCCTGAAAGAAATCTGGCAGATCACGCCAAACGTAGAGATCTTGCCATTTTTCACATGCGCCTTAATGTCTTTCACATACACTGAGTCAATATTTCTGACCGTTTTTGACACTTCAGCAACGGCACTCTTCAATGCATCGTCAATGCTTTTCTCAGAATGCGCAATCACTTCAATAACTTTTACGATAGCCATACAGTAGTTTTTATATGGTAAATAATCCTAAATCTACAATTTTCAGCAGGCGCTTAATGTTAATTATGCAAGCGGTTTGTGTCATTATAACAGTTTCCCTAATTTCAGCGTCTTAATCCCTTACATGCGCAATCTATTCATCGCCGCAGGCCTGCTTCTGGGCCTCCAGCAAGCCAGCTTCGCCCAGCAAAGACCCCGGATGGATTTTGAAGACTATGATCCCCCATCTACGCTGGTAGTACCTGAACACAAGATCACCCGCGCAAAGTTTCCTTTTATTGACATCCACAACCACCAGTTCAATATGCCCACCATGGACCTGGGCACGCTCATCAAAGAGATGGACAAGCTCAATATGGCCATCATGGTGAACCTCAGTGGCGATAGCGGGGACAAGATCAAACAGTCCGTGAAAAATATACAGGATCACTACCCCAGCAGATTCATCGTATTTGCCAATGTAGACTGGAGCGGTGTAGGCAATCCCGGCTGGGCAGAAAAAGCTGCAGCACAACTGGAGCAGGACGTAAAAAATGGCGCCAAAGGCCTGAAAGTATATAAGAACCTGGGATTCTCTGTTAAAGACAAAGACGGTAAAAGGGTAAGGGTAGATGATCCCCGCCTTAACCCCGTCTGGCAAAAATGCGCAGAAATGAAAATCCCGGTTCTGATCCATACCGCAGATCCTAAGAGCTTCTGGGATCCTATCGACAAAAACAATGAACGCTGGCTTGAACTGGTCACCCATCCCAACCGCGTAAGGGGCAATGACAATCCCGTTCCCTGGGAAGACCTGATCAAAGAACAACAAACCATGTTCGCCAATAACCCTAAAACAACGTTCATTGCGGCACATTTCGGCTGGCTGCCCAATGACCTGGGAAGACTATCCCAATTGATGGACAAGCTGCCCAATATTGTAGTGGAATTTGGTGCCGTGATCGCGGAACTGGGAAGGCAACCTAAAACAGCCCGTGCGTTTTTTGAAAAATACCAGGACAGAATCCTTTTTGGCAAAGACTCCTGGGTGCCGGAAGAATATGCCACCTATTTCCGGGTACTGGAGTCCAATGATGAATACTTTCCCTACCACAAGAAATACCATGCGTTCTGGAGGATGTATGGCCTCGGACTTCCGGATAATGTTTTGAAAAAAGTGTATTACAGCAACGCAGCAAGATTACTTCACCTGCAATGACAGCTCTTTGATCACCTGGTCAAACCGCTGCTTCATCGTATCATAGTCGGTATATCCTCTTCCCAGCAGGTAGAATTTCAATTCATCTGCCTGCAATAAAACAGCGGGAAATCCCGTCACCTGTAATTGCTTCACCAGTGCAAAATCGTGCTTTGCCCGGTCAAGGTATTCCTCACTTGTCAACCGGGTGTAGAACTCATCCGCAGGGATCTCATATTTCTCCAGCAGATGCCTGTATGCCTCGCCATCCGTGAGATCCCGGCCCTCAACATGTAGTGCATATTGCAGATCCGTGGCAAACAACACGGCGTCATGGGGATGGTAGTCGCGGAATATCGCCATAGCAATGGCCGGTGTTTCTGAATGCGGAAACCAATCTGATTTTTCCGGATGATTGATATGCCAGAGATAGTCTTCGCCAAACTTCACCCCGCTCAATTCCTCCACACGCTTATATCCTTCTTTGATATACCCGGCCATCCGCCCGATGGGTTGTGCAGATTCCTTAGGAATCATACCACCAGACAGCACTTCAAAATCAAAGACATCTTTATATTCTTCAAAAAGTCTTTTGATCACATTACTGAAGCCAAAACACCAGCCGCAATAGGCATCGTAACAATAGATAATAACAGGTTTCTGATCCATTATGCTTTTACTTTTTCAAATTGGTCATCATAATCAGGCCTGATGGTTCCCATTACCCTGTCCCAGAACAGGAAATAAAGGCCATAGTTCCCTTTAAAATACTGATGATGCTGGTTATGGTTAACTGAAGTATTGATCCACTTGCCGATGGGGTGTTTACTGAATCCCTTAGGATATAATTCATATCCAAGGTGCCCATACACATTGTAAATGATCATGAACAAAAAGAACACCGGCAGGTGATAGGTATGGATGGGGATGATAAACAGGAAAATGGGGACGATGGCTGTTTCCACGATGGCTTCCAGCGGATGAAATGCGTATGCTGCCCATGGTGAAGGGTTGGTAGACTTATGATGTATCAGGTGCACCCAACGGAACAAAGCGGGATGATGCATGATCCTGTGCGCCCAATAAAAATAGGTATCATGCAATACCAGCATCAGCGGAAAAGCAAGAAAAAAATACAACCGTCCATGCTCATTGATATCCGTGTAATAGGTAGTATAGTTTCTTATCGATGTATTCAGCATCAGCAGGGGAACGGCTGCAAAAATGGCGATGGTGAGTAATGAATACCCGATCTCGCGCAGATAGTCTTTCTGTGTGGGAAAGCGCGGCTGGATCTTTCGCAATCTTGTCCTGTTCTTATAGATAACATACAATACAAGAAATGAAATGCCGGCCAATACAATGTACCGGCCGCCAATATTGGACAGGATGAAAAAATACTTGTTCCATTCCATCCTGCAAATCTCTTAAAACTTCGGCAAAAAAGCCGCTCTTCCAGAACTTGAGACAGATGCGCTGAACAAACAACTTGTTTAGGGGTTAGCTTTAAATAAAAAAGATGGAAATCTCTTTGAAGGGTCAGTCGGCCCTGGTCACTGGAGCCAGTTCCGGAATTGGCGAAGCGGTTGCCCTGGCCCTGGGTGCGGCGGGTGCCAACGTGGTCGTCAACTACATCAGTAACCCAGACGTGGCAGAGGCCGTGGCGGAGAAGATTCGTGCCGGAGGAAGCAAGGCCATGGCCATCAGGGCCGATGTAAGCAATGAAGCCGAAGTGCAGGCTATGTTTTCAAAAATGATCGCCGAGTGGGGTACCATCGATATCCTGGTCAATAATGCCGGCCTTCAAAAGGATGCCAAATTTCATGACATGACGTTGGACCAATGGAACACGGTGATCAATGTCAACCTCACCGGCCAGTTTCTCTGTGCCCGTGAAGCCATCAGGGAATTCCTTCGCCGCGGTGTGGTACCAGAACGCAGTGTGGCCTGCGGCAAGATCATCTGCATGAGTTCCGTGCATGAATTGATTCCATGGGCCGGACATGTCAACTATGCCGCGTCAAAAGGCGCCATCAAAATGCTGATGCAGAGCCTCGCCCAGGAATATGGTGCACAAAAGATCCGTGTCAACAGCATCTGCCCGGGTGCCATCCAGACCAAAATCAACACCGCCGCATGGAGCACGCCGGAAGCCTATGCTTCCCTGATGACGCTGATCCCATACAACCGCATCGGCCAGCCCATGGACATTGGCAACCTCGCAGTATTCCTGGCTTCGGATATGTCTGACTACATCACAGGTGCCAGCATCTTCATTGATGGCGGCATGACGGTATTTGAAGGATTCGCCGAAGGCGGTTAAACCTGAATACATTCATGAAGGAAAAACTTTTCGCTACACGGGAACAGCAACAGCTTGATCAAAACGCTTCCAAGCCTGTTCCTCTCTCCCTTTGGGGCCCCTATCTCAGCGAGCGCCAGTGGGGAACGGTGCGCGAAGATTACAGCGCAGACGGCGATGCGTGGAACTATTTCACACATGATCAATCCCGTTCCCGCGCTTACCGGTGGGGTGAAGACGGCATCGCTGGTATTTCAGATTACAATCAGCACCTCTGTTTCGCCATCGCTCTCTGGAATCATAAAGACCCCATCCTGAAAGAAAGGATGTTTGGTCTCACCAACAGCGAAGGCAATCACGGCGAGGATTGCAAGGAACTGTATTATTATCTCGATAATACCCCTACCCACAGCTATATGCGCATGCTATACAAGTATCCGCATGCGGAGTTTCCGTATGAAAAGCTGGTACAGGAAAATGCGCGACGTTCAAAATTGGATCCGGAATATGAACTACTGGATACCGGTGTGATGGATGATGGAAATTATTTCGATGTCTATACCGAGTACGCAAAAAACTCCGAAACAGATATTTACATCAAGATCAGCATCATCAACCGTGGTGAAAATGAGGCACCCATAACCTTACTGCCCACCCTTTGGTTCAGGAATACCTGGAGCTTCCGTCCGGAAGCCACCAGGCCCGTGATCCAACGCCAGCAGGGTGATCAGGCTCTGCAGTCCGTGGTCTCGGAACACCTTCAATTGGGGACATACTATTTATATTTTAGTAAAGCCGATGAAGTATTGTTCACGGAGAATGCCACCAACCGGGAGAAACTTTTCAATGCAGACAGTAATCAACAGTTACTCAAGGATGCCTTTCACGAATACATCGTACAGAAAGCCAATATTCCGGTAAACCAGCAAGACAGCGGCACCAAATGCGCACCCGTTTACCAATTTAATCTCCATGCCAAACAAAAGGCCGAAATCTATCTGCGGCTTTGCGATGCACCAGTGGAAAATGCCCCATTGGATGACGCGGAAAAAGTATTAGGGCAGTGCCGCCAAGATGCCATCGAATTCCTTTCCTGCCTCGCTCCCAACACAGGAGACCAGGGCCTTGCCAGGATCATGCACCAGGCCTTGTCAAGCCTGCTGTGGAGCAAGCAGTTTTATTATTACGATGTGGACCTGTGGATCCGCGGGGATCCCCATGGTATACCACCTCCGGAAGAGAGGCTGCGTGGCCGGAATCATAACTGGCTTTTTCTGAACAACCGGGATATCCTGCTGATGCCAGACAAATGGGAATACCCCTGGTATGCGGCCTGGGACCTTGCGTTTCATTGCATCCCCATGGCTTTTGCCGATCCCGGATTTGCCAAACACCAGATGTTGCTCCTGCTCCGGGAATGGTACATGAATCCGGAAGGGCAACTACCGGCCTATGAATGGAATTTCTCCGATGTTAATCCTCCCGTACACGCCTGGGCCTGCCTCAACATCTATCGCATTGAAAAAACAGTTCATGGTCGCTCCGATGTTTCCTTCCTGAAAAGGGTCTTCCAAAAACTGCTGATCAATTTCACCTGGTGGGTGAACCGAAAAGACAATAATGGGAACAATATTTTCGAAGGCGGATTTTTAGGACTGGATAATATCGCCGTTGTAAACCGCAGTGCGCTGCCGCCGGGATATTCCATGGACCAGGTGGATGGCACCAGCTGGATGGCCATGTATGCGCTCAACATGATGGACATCGCGCTGGAGATCGCAGTACATGATGACACTTTTGAAGACGTAGCCACCAAATTTTATGAGCATTTTGTATTGATCGCATCGTCACTCAACGAAGCCCGGCTCTGGGATCAGGACGATGATTTCTTTTATGACGTGATCAATGCGCCTGATGGATCATGGGACAGGATCAAAGTGCGATCCGTGGTTGGGCTCAGCGTACTGTATGCCGTATCTGTGATCAAGTCTTCAACACTGAACAAACTACATGATTTTGATCTCCGCACCAATTGGTTCAAACGGTATAGAAAGCAACGTAACCGTTACCTGCCCAACGAAGAAAAGAAAGAGAACGATGATATCCTCCTGTCTTTGGTGAGCAAAGAGAAACTGATCCTGATCCTGCAAAAAATGCTGGATGAGCAGGAGTTCCTGGCGCCGGGTGGTATCCGGTCGCTGTCTAAATACCATGAAAAGAATCCGTTGCATTTTCATCTTGACCACCAGAGCTTATACATCCAGTATGATCCTGCAGAATCCACATCAGGAATGTTTGGCGGAAACTCTAACTGGCGGGGACCCATCTGGGCACCGGTGAACTACTTAATTATCAAGGCACTCAAAAAATACCACCAGTTTTACGGTGATGATATTCAATTGGAATTCCCTGCAGGCTCCGGAAATAAAATGAACCTGGGCCAGGTAGCCACTGAACTGGCGAACAGATTTATTTCCATGTTCCGTGAAGACGAACAAGGCAACCGCCCTATCCACAGGGATCACGCCGCATTCTACCAACGTCCTGAAAACAAAGAACTGATCCTGTTCTACGAGTACTTCCATGGAGACAGTTCCAGGGGCATCGGCGCAACCCACCAGACGGGGTGGACGTCCATTGTTGCCGAGCTCATCAATGATGATGCATGGGAATGGGAGTAGACTAATAATTAGCAATTAATAATTGGCAATTTGCAATTGGCACTAGTCTTTAATAACTAGTGCCAATTGTTAATTGTCAATTGCTAATTGTTAATTGCTAGTGAAGCGGGTTACTTTTCCCTAGTCAGAGAAATAAACACAAAACAATCTTTATGTCTCGCCGCCTATTCACCGGCACCATACTGTGCCTCCTGGCCATCTCATGCAATAACCAGAGCAGTAAGTCAGATGAAATTTCTGCGCCACTGGGAGTTGCTGATACAACGGCTCTCATTTCTTCTGATGCTGCAAAGGAAAAAGAATCAGACTCAGCCAAATTCATCCGAACGGCAGACATCCGTTTCAAAGTCAGTGATGTGCAGTCAACTACAAAACATATTGAAGACATTGTGCGCAGGAACAATGGCTATGTAGCGTACACACATCTGGCCAGTACCACAGAAAACACAGATAGACAACAGGTTTCCAAAGATTCCAGCCTCGCTGTCACGTATTATACGGTGTCCAATACTATAACAATAAGAGTCCCTAATTATCTGCTGGACACAACCCTTCGTGAGATTGGAACTGATGTTGTTTTCCTTGATCACAGGACCATCAAAGCTGACGATGTCAGCATCCAATACCTGGCCAACTCCTTGGGGCAACAGCGGTATGGACAGGCACCCACACCAATTGTGAAAAGTGCAAAACAAAAAGACCTTAACTATACACGCATGCTTGACGTGGAGCGCAAAGAAAAACAGGACGAGTATTTTATTGCGAATAAATACCTCGACAGGGATGTGCGCTTTAGTGTGGTAACGATGGAGCTTTATCAATCGCCTTCCATCCAACGGGAGATGCTGGCTAATCCTGTGGTGATCGCTGCTTACAGGCCTTCGTTATTGGCAAGGATCGGAGATAACCTCATCCAGGGCTGGTATATTTTTGAGGACCTGCTGGTTTTTATTACGAGGCTGTGGAGTGTTGTATTGATCGCAGTACTAGGATACTTTGCGGTGAAAGCTCACCAAAAACGCGGGCGTGCTAATCGAGCCGCACTGCGTCAGGGTTAAACAGCTCAGGATTCTTTCCTGTTTTGTCTGCATAGAACTGCCGGATCTTCGCCATATCATGTTCCTTATTACCTGTGGGATAAAGAACATAACCGAAGCCGGCAGTTTTCGTTTTATAATCGAGGTACCCCATCATGATGGGCACGCCTGCTTCCATAGCGGCATAATAGAACCCACTTTTCCATTTGTTCACGCGTTTGCGGGTTCCTTCTGCAGCCATCAGTAAGTACAGCCTGTCTGCCTTCCGGATCATCTGCACAATAGCATCCACAAAATGGTGGCTTCCGGATCTGTCCACCGGTATGCCACCGGTGGCTTTAAAAATGGCGCGGAAGGGAAAGCGAAACAGTTCTTTTTTCGCGATATAGTTCACAGGAAGTCCTAGCGTCTTATACGCGCCAAGCGCATACACAAAATCCCAGTTAGACGTGTGCGGTGCTGCAATCACCACGCACTTCTTCACTTCCGGCGGAATGGTCTCACCCACCTTCCAGCCTTTCATCTTAAACCACCATGCAAAAAAAGACTGCAACATAATTTTACGCTATTGTATTCATTACCGCACTCCCGCATTACCGCATTACCAAATTGCCCTAATGCGCTTCCAGCCAATTATTCCCCATCCCCGCTTCCGCAATCACCGGCACCTGGTTGGGCAGGGGCAGGGCTGCCTGCATATTCTCCAGTACCAGCGCGCGCAAAGCATCTGCTTCATCTTTGTAGGCGTCAAAAATCAATTCGTCATGTACCTGCAGGATCATCTTGCTTCGGAATCCCTCCTTCTTCATCGCTTGCTGCACTTTCACCATCGCCATCTTGATCATATCTGCGGCAGTTCCCTGGATGGGTGAGTTGATGGCATTTCTTTCCGCAAATCCGCGAACGGTGAAGTTCGCAGAATTGATATCCCTGAGCCAGCGTTTCCTCCCCATCAGGGTTTGCACAAATCCTTTCTCCCTCGCGAAATTGATGGTATCATCCATGTACCTGGTGATACCACTGAATTCTTTCTTATAATTATCGATGATCGTTTTCGCCTCGGTTCGGGATATGCCCAGGTTGTCTGCCAGCCCAAATGCACCCTGTCCATAGATGATCCCGAAGTTCACACTCTTGGCCTTATACCGCATCTCCTTGGTGACATCAGTTTCATCCACATTGTACACTTTTGCGGCTGTGGCGGTATGGATATCTTTATTGAGCCTGAAGGCTTCACACATATTGGGGTCACCGCTGATGGCCGCCACAATCCTCAACTCAATTTGTGAATAGTCGGCCGAGATCAGCACCCTGTCTTTATCCCCCGGAACAAAAGCTTTCCGGATTTCCTTTCCCCGTTCAGAACGGATCGGGATATTCTGCAGATTGGGATTATTACTCGCAAGCCTGCCCGTTACCGCAACGGCCTGGCCATAAGTAGTATGCACCCTGCCGGTTTTGGGATTGATCAATTCGGGAAGTGCATCCACATAGGTGGATTTCAACTTGGTGAGCTCGCGGAACACCAGAACATCCGCGGGTACGGCATGCAGGTGTTGTAATTTTTGCAATACATCTTCACCGGTGGCATACTGCCCCGTCTTCGTCTTCTTTGCTTTGGGATCGAGTTTTAATTTTTCAAATAACACCTCGCCCAGTTGTTTGGGTGACGCCAGGTTGAAACGCACTCCTGCCTCTTTGTATACACGCTCTTCCGCGGCCTTTGCCTCTTTGTCCAACTCCACGGAGTAATCCTTCAAAAAATCCACGTCCACTTTTACACCTTCAAATTCCATATCCTTCAACACCTGTACCAATGGATTATCCACTTCGTAAAAAACCTTCTCTACATCCTTTTCTTTCAGTGCAGTGATAAAAACATTCTTCAGTTGGAACGTAATGTCTGCGTCTTCCACGGCATACTCCTTGATCTTGTCCAGCTCCACGTCCCGCATACTGCCCTGGTTCTTTCCCTTCTTCCCTATCAACTCTTCAATATGAATGGGTTCATACTGCAAAAACTGTGCGCTCAACAGGTCCATGCTGCGCTTGCCGTCCGGCTCAATGGCATAGTGTGCCAACATGGTGTCAAAGATCTTACCCACCAGTTCCACGCCGTAATTTTTCAGGATCAGCAGGTCATATTTTATGTTCTGCCCTATCCACAAAACATCGGTCCGGTCAAACACTGGCTTAAAGCGCGCCAGTACTTCTGCAACCTGCGATCTGCTTTCTGCGAACGGCACATAATATCCTTCCCCTTCTTTCCAGCAGAAACTCATCCCCACCAGTTCAGCCCTGTTGGCATCAATGCCGGTGGTTTCCGTATCAAAGGAGATCTCTTTTTCATTCATCAGCAGCTTCACGAGTGCTTCCTGCTCCGCCACCGTTCCAGCCACATGATAATGATGCGGCGTATTATGAATATTCTTTTCTGCCCCTAGTCCCTCCCCCTCATCACTCTCTTCATCCTTCAGCCTTTCAGTTTCAACTTTCTTCAAAGGTGCTTGCACAGGGTTTCCAAACAAGTCTGTCTGCACGCCCACTGGTGCTGTTTCAAATACATTGAACTCTTCACCCAAAATCCTTTTGCCCAGGGTCTTGAATTCAAGATCAGCAAACACTTCCTTCAGCATCTCCTTGTTCATTTCCTTCACACAGAATTCTTCTTCATGGAACTGAACAGGAGAATTAATATTAATAGTAGCGAGCTTCTTACTCATGATCGCCAGGTCCCTGCCATTCTTCACTTTCTCTCCCAACGCTCCTTTGATCTTATCCGCATTGGCCAATACGTTTTCGAGGGTTTCATATTCTGCCAACAATTTTGCTGCCGTCTTTTCACCTACGCCGGGAATGCCCGGAATATTATCAACGGCATCACCCATCAGCCCCAGCACATCAATAACCTGGCTCACGTCTTTAATCCCCCATTTCTCGCACACTTCCGCGGGGCCCAGGATCTCAAAATCACCGCCCTGGTAGGGTGGTTTAAACACCTTGATCTTGTCGCTCACCAGCTGCCCGTAATCTTTATCCGGTGTTACCATATATACATCGTACCCCACCTTCTCCGCCTGTTTGGCCAGGGTGCCAATAACATCGTCCGCCTCGTATCCATGTGTCTCGATGATGGGTATGTTCAATCCCTGGATGATCTTTTTGATATCAGGCAGCGATGCCAGCAGGTCTTCAGGTGCTTCCTGCCGGTTGGCTTTGTATTCTGCATAGTCCGTATGCCGCTCTGTGGGTTCTTCCGTGTCAAAGCAAACCGCCATATGGGTGGGTTTTTGCTTATTCAGCAGATCGATGAGTGTATTGGTAAAGCCAAACTGCGCGTTTGTATTTTTTCCCTTGCTGGTAACACGCGGGTTCCTGATCAAAGCATAGTATGCTCTGAAGATCAGCGCGAACGCATCCAGCAGAAAAAGTTTTTTTTCCATGATAATTCTAACTGTCCTGGGTCAACAATATGCTTAAAAACGGGTTCCGAGGAAATGCGGCAGCATCTTTCTCCATGTCGGCCAATCGTGGGTCACATCATGCCCCCACAGATCCAGTTCATGAGGTATTGATTTAGTGTGCAGTACTCCTGAAAAGCGCCTGTTGGCTTCGGGATCTTCATATGAACCCTGGCCCGTAGCAATGATCAGTTTCCCCCGCCTGATCTGCTCCAGAATGTTGTGGTCATTCAGGTTGGGGATATAGTGAATGGGTGAATTATAATACACCTGCTCATCGTAATAACCATCTGTATATTCTGTAAGGTCATACACTCCACTCATCGCGATGGCACCGTTGATCAGGTCCGGACGCTTCAAAAACAGGTTCATGGAATGCAGGGCGCCAAAGGATGCCCCCGTGATAAAGATGGGCGTATCCCAGGACGTAGCATTCTTGATAAACGGAACCACTTCGTTATAAATATATTCGTTGAACTGGTTCTGGCGGATGGCTTTATGTGCGCCTTCCATCTGCTTGTTCAGCCAACTCTCCGTATTAATGCTATTGACCGAAAACACTTTGCACTTCCCACTGTCAATAAAGGGTGCCAGCTCATCAATGAGTTTGAATCGCTCATACTCCAGATAATCCGCCGCCGCGGTAGGCACCATTAACAAAGCAAAACCATAGTGACCATACGATACGATGGGCATCTCTTTCCCTAAAGCGGGAGAATACCAGGAGGATAATTGTCTTTCCATGAATTAAAGATATGTTTTTCAGTTCGCAGTTCGCAGCTGTGAACTGCGAACTACTTTTTCATTTCTGCCAGTTTCTTCTGCATGGTAAACATTTCGTCTCTCAGCCTCGCTGCTTCCATGAAATCCAGGTCCCTGGCAGCTTTTTCCATCTCTTTTTTGGTGCGGGCGATGGCCTTCTCCAGCTGTGGAATGGTCTGGTATTCCTCCTGATCCTCTGCTGCCATGGCCACCAGCTCTTCATCCGGACCCACGGCCATCGGATTGTTCACATCATAGCCCTTGATGTCCAGTACGGATGTTTGTGCAAATACCTGCTGTTTTGATTTGATCACCGTCCTGGGCACAATGCCGTGAAGGGCATTGAATTCCATCTGTTTGGCCCTCCTTCGGGTGGTTTCATCGATGGTTTTCTGCATACTCTCCGTCATCTTATCGGCATAAAAAATTACCAGCCCGTCAGCATTCCTCGCGGCCCTCCCTGCCGTCTGCGTCAGGGATTTTTCATTCCTCAGATATCCTTCCTTATCCGCATCCAGGATGGCCACCAAAGACACTTCAGGAAGGTCCAGCCCTTCCCGAAGCAGGTTCACACCCACCAATACATCAATCTCCCCCAGCCGCAGCTGGCGCAGGATCTCCACCCGGTCCAGGGTATCCACCTCACTATGGATATATTTCGATTTAATGTTGATACGATGCAGGTATTTGTCCAGCTCTTCGGCCATCCTCTTGGTCAGCGTGGTCACCAGCACCCTGTCACCCTTCCTGATCCGCTTATCAATCTCATCCAGTAAATCATCAATCTGGTTCTTGCTGGGCCTGATCTCAATGGGTGGATCCAATAACCCGGTGGGCCTCACCACCTGCTCCACCACCACCCCTTCACATTTGGCGAGTTCATAATCGCCCGGTGTCGCTGATACAAAGACCACCTGGTTCACCAGGGATTCAAACTCGTGAAAATTCAGGGGCCGGTTGTCCAGGGCCGATGGCAACCTGAATCCGTAGTCCACCAATACCAGCTTCCTGCTCCGGTCACCACCATACATTCCGCTGACCTGCGGGATGGTCTGGTGACTTTCGTCAATCACACAAAGGAAATCTTTCGGGAAATAATCCAGCAAGCAAAAGGGTCGATCGCCGGGAGATCGCCGGTCAAAAAATCGTGAATAGTTCTCCACTCCATTACAATACCCTAACTCCCGAATCATTTCTATGTCATAATTCACCCTTTCACTCAGTCTTTGCGCTTCAATGAACTTTCCGGTTGCCTTGAAATATTCAATTTGTGCCTGCAGCTCATCCTGCATCTCATACAGGATCTGCTGCATCATATCCTTGGGTGCGAGGTAGAGATTCGCAGGAAAAATTGCCACGTTATCCAGGACCTGCTGCCGCTTTGCCGTGATCACATCAATGGATTCGATCTCTTCAATTTCATCCCCAAAAAATGTGATCCGGTAACCATAGTCGAGGTAAGGCAGGTTGATATCCACCGTATCCCCTTTCACCCTGAATGTTCCCCGGTTAAAATCCGTCTGTGTCCTGCTGTACAAGGCATTGACCAGCGCGTGCAGAAAGCCCTGCCTGCTGATAACCTGCCCTTTATATATCCGGATAATGCCGTTTGCAAAGTCTGCCGGATTTCCCAAACCGTAAATGCAACTCACCGATGCCACCACAATTATATCCCTTCTTCCTGTCAGCAATTGTGAGGTAGCCTGGAGTCGTAGTTTGTCGAGTTCTTCATTGATCGACAAATCCTTTTCAATATAGGTATCGCTCACTGGCATATAGGCTTCCGGCTGGTAGTAGTCGTAGTAGCTCACGAAATATCCCACTGCATTATCCGGAAAGAATTGTTTGAATTCGCCATACAGCTGCGCCACCAGGGTTTTGTTGTGCGTCAGTACTAGCGTTGGCTTTTGTACCTGTTGGATCACATTGGCCATGGTAAAAGTCTTGCCCGATCCTGTCACACCCAGCAGGGTCTGGTACTGCTCCCCATTTTGAATTCCCTCCACCAGCTGGCGGATAGCCGCAGGTTGGTCACCTGCAGGAGAATAAGGCGATTGAAGTTTAAACTGACTCATTTTGATGCTTCCTCCAGGATCAACACATAAACCCGGTCGTTCATGACAATCCCATTTTTGACGACGTTCTTTTTTCTTTCTGATTCAAACACAAATCCATTTTTCTCCAATGCACGCGCCGATGCGTGGTTGTGTGCAAACACCTCGGCATATATACGGATGATATGGGGCGCTTGCTCCCTGATCTTCTCCACCATCAGCCTGATCGCCGCTGTTCCAACGCCCTGCCCCCAATAGGGTTCTGCAACCCAGTACCCGATCTCTGCATTCAGTCTGTACACATCTTCCTTAGGGATATATCCGATGCCTCCTGCAAGCTGTCCGTCTTTCACCACTGCAAAATTGGTAATCGGTTTTGCGGAAATACTATGCTGCAGAAAATTTTCCGCGTCGTTCAGGTTATACGGATGCGGAAGCAGATCCCGCACATTATCCCAAATGCGCTTGTTGTTGATCAGCGTTGCGAGCATTTTCGCATCACTCCATTCCCAGGGCCTGATCTGTACCATGTCTTGATGTTTCGTCAAACCTTACGCCGGATATACTGCGAATAATCCGGAATCTGGCATTCATAATCGTCCCGCATCAGTGGCGATGTCAGCATAAAATCCGCTGTTGCCCTGTCGCAGGCAAAAGGTATATTCCATACCACGGCCAGCCGGAGCAGCGCTTTGATATCCGGGTCATGGGGCTGTGCTTCCATAGGATCCCAGAAAAAAATCAGCACGTCCACCTTGCCTTCAGCGATCATGGAGCCGATCTGCTGATCACCCCCCAATGGCCCGCTCATCAGTTTCTGCACATCCTGACCCAGGGCTTCTTCGAGCATCTTTCCTGTTGTGCCGGTGGCCAACAGGAAGTGTGCCGACAAATACGCTTTGTTGAATACGGCCCAATCGATCAGGTCTTTCTTTTTATTGTCGTGCGCCACCAGGGCGATCCTTTTGCGCAGGGGAAGTTTTCTTGTCATGGAACAAAAATAGCTACCAGCTTAATGCCAATAGCTATTCTTTACACTTACTAACCCACTAACTATTTCACCACTTCACTACTTCACCACTTCACCACTTCACTACTTCACCACTTCACTATCCGCCTTGATCTTCTCCCTGATCTTACCCTCAATTTCATTGGCCAGTTCCGGGTTATCAATCAGCAGTTGTCTTACGGCATCCCGGCCCTGTCCCAGTTTGTCATTATTATAGCTGAACCAGCTTCCGCTCTTGCCTACGATGCCGAGTTCCACGCCGAGGTCCAGGATCTCGCCGGTCTTGGAGATGCCTTCGCCGAAGATGATATCAAATTCAGCGGCGCGGAATGGCGGTGCCACTTTGTTCTTCACCACTTTCACTTTAACCCTGTTACCCACGGCTTCATCGCCATCCTTGATCTGTGCGATCCTGCGGATATCCAGGCGCACAGAAGCGTAAAACTTCAGTGCATTACCACCGGTGGTGGTTTCCGGGTTACCGAACATCACCCCGATTTTCTCCCTGAGCTGGTTAATGAAGATGCAAATGGTATTGGTCTTTGCGATGGTTGCGGTCAGTTTACGCAGGGCCTGGGACATCAAACGGGCCTGCAGACCCATCTTGCTGTCGCCCATTTCCCCTTCCAGTTCACCCTTGGGCACCAACGCGGCCACAGAATCGATCACTACTACATCCAATGCGCCCGACAGGATCAGCCTGTCGGCAATTTCAAGAGCCTGTTCACCATAATCCGGTTGGGAGATCAGCAGGTTATCTACATCAACACCCAGTTTTTGTGCGTATGCACTATCAAAAGCATGTTCCGCGTCAATGATGGCGCAAATCCCTCCTTTTTTCTGTGCCTCGGCAATCACGTGGGTAGCTACGGTAGTTTTACCAGAGCTCTCCGGTCCATAAATCTCAATCACCCTTCCTTTAGGCAATCCACCAATACCGAGTGCAATGTCCAACCCAATAGATCCCGTCGATACTACCTCCTGTACTTGTTCTGCCCTTTCGTTCATCATCATAACACTGCCCTTGCCAAAATCCTTGTCGATTTTGTCAAGCGTCAGCTTAAGCGCCTTCATTTTTTCGTTCGTAGACATGTCTTGATTTTTAGGTTTCCAATGTAAATGTTAAGGTAAAGGTAGGGGAATTATTTTATCAACACTAATATTTTTAGCATTTTTTCCACCAAAATATTTAGTTTTTTTCCCGCCCAAAGGCGGGGGAAAAACAATGTGGCAATGTGGTAATGCGGGAGTGCGGTAATTAAGGAAGCGCGGCCGTGCGTTGCCGGCCTGCGCAGAAACACCCGGAGTGACTGCCGGCGCGCCGCAACGCATGGCGCGCCTTCCTACATTACCGCATTCCCGCATTACCACATTGCCACATTAAAAAAAAAATCCCTGCCGTTGACACAGCAGGGGTGAACATGAGAAATCTAAGTACTTTGCGGTACTGTTTGCTGAATTGAATTTAACAAATCTTTTGGATATCCAAATGCAGCGGACAACTATTTATTCTGTCCCATTCCTTGCTATCTTTACATTATATAATTAAGCACCATGAAACATCTTTTTTTGTTCCTTTTTGCGGTTATGGCCTCTGTGATCATCTATGCACAGGATCCCACTCCTGCCGCCAAAGGCGTTACTTACGGCGCAGGAACCACCGCTGAAGGTGCCATTTCTGTCAACCAAATGGCTGAAAAGACCCAAAAAGACAAGTTCTCGGGCAAAATCACCGGAAAAGTGGTGGAAGTATGCCAGGAAAAAGGCTGCTGGATGAAGGTGGAAAAAGCTGATGGCGAGAAACTGATGGTCAAATTCAAAGACTATGGTTTCTTTATGCCCAAGAACATCGAGGGTAAAGAAGTTGTTCTGGAAGGCGAATCCGTAGTGAAAGAAGTGTCCGTGAAACAACAACAGCATTACGCCAAAGACGCCGGCAAGTCTGAAGAGGAAATCAAGAAGATCACCCAGCCCAAAAAAGAGACGCAGTTTATCGCTAAGGGTGTACTGGTGCTCTAGGCCGGAAGTCCTGGGCTGAAAGCAGGGAATCACCGCCATAATTTTCAAACCAGTTTCTACACTGTACAGTGTGGGAACTGGTTTTTTGTTGTTCCGGCATCTCATTACCTTGGTACTCACACCTAAACCAATGTACATGAGATTATTGCTTGTATCCTTAGCGATGCTGCTGGTCAGCCTCGGCTCCCAGGCCCAGCCCCTGCTGCTGCGCCATCCTGCGGTCAACCACAACGGAACCCTCATCGCCTTCTCCTACCAGGGTGATATATGGACCGTTCCGGCCTCCGGCGGAAAAGCTTTTCGGTTAACCATACACGAAGGCTATGAATCCAATCCGCTCTTCAGTCCTGACGGCAGATACATCGCCTTCTCCGGCGCCCGCTTCGGGAATAACGATGTCTTTGTAATGCCCGCAGACGGCGGTACACCTAAACGCCTCACCTACCACTCCGCACCTGACCTGGCAGTTTCCTGGCAGGGAAACAACAACATCATCTTCTCCACCTCCCGCGAATTCCGCAATATGGAACGCGGAGCCGAAGTATATGCCATCAACCTGAACGGTGGTACGGAAAAGCGCATCGCTGATGTCATCGGCCTGGACCCCTCCATCTCCCCAGATGGTAGGTTCATGGCCATCGTCAAAGGCGAAAGCAATCCCGTATTCCGAGAAGACTACCGCGGTCCCAGTAACCGCGAGATCTGGATCCACGATACCCAAAAGAAAACCTACCAGAAACTGGACCTCTTCACCACTAACGACGTCCTTCCACAATGGGGCGATGCACGTACACTTTACTTCCTCAGCTCGGATGAAGGCACGTACAACCTCTACCGTTTACGTATAGACGAAAATGGAAAACAGGCCGGCAAACCAGAACAACTCACGAGATTCAAAGACGAAGCCATCCGCCATTTCTCCATCTCCACCGATGGCAGCACCATTGTCTTCGAAAAAGAAATGGACCTCTTCCTGCTTAAACCCGGAAAAGGCAGTCCCACAAAAATAGACGTAAAGATCGCGGCAGATGACAGGTTTGATGCCAGTGAGCTGAAAACCTTCAACAACGCCGCCACACAATATGCCATCGCCCCTGGCGGCAAACTAATGGCTTTCGTTATCCGTGGCGAAGTATTCATTAAAGAAGCCGATAAAGAAAAATCCCGCTCCATCAACGCCAGTGAAAGCGCGTTCCGCGACATGGATCCTGAGTGGCTCAATGATTCCACCCTCCTGTTCACCAGCGACAGAAACAACGAAAACTTCGATATCTATCTTGTACGCACCGCAGACACCACAGAGCGCAATATCTTTAAAACACTCAGGCATGAAACCCTTCGTGTAACCAACTCCAAAGAAGATGAAACCGGCCTCACGGTTTCTCCTGACGGCAAAAAAATCGCTTATGTCCGCGGTCGCGGTACTTTAATCGTAGCAGACATCAGTGCCGCTGGTAAACTCGCCAATGAAAAAATCCTCGTCAATAACGGCTGGTCCAATATCTCTGATATAGCATGGAGCCCGGATAGCAAGTGGCTCGCTTATAGTATGCCTGATCTTTACTTCAATTCCGAAGTATATATTCAAAATGCAGATGGCGGCAAAGCTGTGAACGTATCCATGCACCCCAGGGGAGACGGCCGTCCGTTCTGGAGCCCGGATGGCTCCAAACTCGGATTCATCAGCGCACGCAACAACCTCTCCGATGATATCTGGTTCGCATGGCTGCGGAAAGAAGACTGGGAAAAAGAGGCGGCCGACTGGCAGGAGCGGGAATCCGCACCGGCAGATGCGAAGCCCGGTGCAAAAGGAGCAGTTAAGCCCATAAAGATTGATCTCGAAAATATTCATACCCGCCTGGTGCAGGTGACCAGCCTGCCGGGTGATGAAAACAACCTCGTGATCGCTAAAGATGGTGAAACATTTTTTTATACTGCCACCAACAGTGCAGCTCGTGGCACTGACCTCTACAGCATAAAATGGGATGGCAAAGATCTGAAGGAACTCACCCGCGGTGGTACCAATCCCGGAAATATCATGGCTGACCGTGAAGTGAAATATCTCTATTTCAGCAGGCAGGGCGGAACCCTGGGCCGCATTGATCCCAAATCAGGTGTACAGGAACCCATGCCTTTTGCTGCCAGGATGAGGATTGATTACAAAGCAGAGCGGGAACAGGTATATGAAGAAGCCTGGCGCACCATCCGTGATGGTTTCTATGATCCTAAGTTTCACGGTTATAATTGGAACCAGCTCCACGATAAATACAAAGAACGCGCTGTGAATGCAAGTACAGCCAATGATTTCCGCGATATGTTCAATCTGATGTTGGGCGAGCTCAACGCCAGCCATATGGCCCTCACTCCCGCAGACAGAACGGAAACGCAACGTGAGTCTACTGGTATGCTGGGCGCAGAACTCCTCCCTGTTGAAGGTGGTATGAAGGTTCAGCACGTGATTGCCGAAACCCCTGCAGACAAAACCGGCAGCAAACTTCTGGTGGGTGATATCATTACCTCCGTTAACGGCACAGCTGTGAAAGCAGACCAAAATTTCTATGAACTGCTTTCCGGACTGAGCGGAGAAAAAATTCTGCTCACGGTGAAAGGTGCAGACAATAAGCAACGGGAAGTGGTGATCAGACCCGTGAATTCCATTTCAACGCCGATGTATAACCAGTGGGTGGAAGACCGCAGGAAGATGGTGGCAGAGTGGTCAAAAGGCCGCCTAGGATACATTCATATCCGGGGTATGGACATGCCCAGTTTTGAATCGCTGGAGCGCGATCTCACCGCTGCAGGGCAGGATAAAGACGGCCTCGTGATAGATGTGCGTTACAACGGGGGTGGCAGCACCACGGACTTGCTCATGACCGTATTGAACTATAAGCAACACGCGTACACCGTGCCCCGCGGGGCTTCTTCTGACCTGGAAAAAGATAAACTCAAGTTTCGTGAATATTATCCCACCGGCGAGCGCCTGGTGTATGCGGCATGGCTGAAGCCTTCCATCGCCATTTGCAATGAAAGCAGTTACAGTAATGCCGAGATCTTCTCACACGCATACAAACAGCTCGGGATCGGGAAGCTGGTGGGTCAGCCAACCAATGGATCGGTGATCTCTACCGGTGGCAGGCAACTGATGGATGGTTCATTTGTAAGGCTGCCCGGCCGCGGCTGGTTCACCAAGGCTACCAACAAAAACCAGGAACTGGGTCCCGCAGTTCCTGATATCCTTGTAGAGAATGATATTGACTGGCTGGGCAAAGGAACTGATCAACAATTGAAGGTGGCGGTGGAGACGCTTTTGAAAGACCTGGGGAAGTAGTTCGCAGTTCGCAAAATTAACTAGTCATGAAACGGCGGCCACTGGTCGCCGTTTTTGTACCTTAATTCCATGAAATCCTTATTCAGTATTTTCTGTCTGCTTTGCTGGCTGGGTAGTACTGCCCAGAGCAGTTTGCCACAGCCCGTTAAACTCCCCAACGGCTGGTCCTTATCTCCTGCCGGCAGAAGTTTTCCGCTGGGTGATCTGCCGCTCAACATTGCGGTATCGCCCACTAAGAAATTCCTTGCTGTGACCAACAACGGGCAAAGTGTACAATCCATACAACTCATCGATCCCAAATCTGAAACAGTACTTCACGCTGTAGTAGTTCCCAAATCCTGGTACGGTTTGAAATTCAGTGCCGATGAAAAATTTCTCTATGCCGCTGGTGGTAATGATAACTGGATCCTCCAGTTTGCCATCGTTAACAAACAACTGCTCCTCAAAGACACCATCAAACTGGGTGCCAAATGGCCCACAAAGATTGGTCCCACAGGGATGGATATCGATGACGTCCAACAACGTCTTTATGTAGTTACTAAAGAGAACAATAGCCTCTATATCATAGACCTCAAAACCAAGAAGGTTTCACAACAGATCTCCCTCGGTTCTGAAGCCTATACCTGTCTTCTTTCGCCTGACAAGAAAACCCTCTATATTTCATTGTGGGGAAAAGACAAGGTCATGGCCTGGGACCTGGCAACGCAGCGCAAACAAGAATGGCCCGTGGGGGATAATCCCAACGAGATGTGCCTCACCAAAAATGGCCGTTATCTCTATGTGGCCAATGCTAACGACAACTCCGTTTCGGTTATAGATACCCGTGAGGGCAAGACCATCGAGACCCTGAATGCCGCCTTATTCCCGAATGCACCCAGCGGCTCCACCTCCAACGGTGTTGCCCTCAGTGCGGATGAAGAAACACTGTACATTGCCAATGCCGATAATAATTGCCTCGCCGTGTTTGATGTGGAGCATCCTGGCCAGTCTGTGTCTGAAGGTTTTATTCCGGTTGGATGGTATCCCACCAATATCAAGGTCATCGGCAAAAAAATATTTGTATCCAACGGCAAGGGTTTCTCTTCCCAGGCAAATCCATATGGCCCCAATCCTTCCCGTCCGCGTGAGCAGGTGATCTACCAGGGCGGGGATTCCACGAAACCCGTTGATGTGCAATACATCGCCGGATTGTTTAAAGGAACGATGTCTGTCATCGATATACCCAATGAAAAAACCCTGGCCTCCTGGTCCAAAGCTGTATACGATAATATCCCGTACAACAAAGAAAAAGAAACGCTCTCTGCCGGCGAGCCTGGCAATCCCATTCCCATGAAAATAGGAGATGCATCGCCCATTAAATATGTATTCTACATCATCAAAGAGAACCGCACCTATGACCAGGTGTTGGGTGATATTGCAAAAGGCAATGGAGATACCAGCCTGGTGTTGTTTGGAGAGCATGTGACGCCTAACCAGCACGCCCTTGCCAATGAATTTGTGCTGCTGGATAATTTCTATGTGGATGGCGAAGTGAGTGCCGATGGTCATAACTGGAGCATGGGTGCTTATGCCACAGATTACCTGGAGAAAACCTGGCCCACCAGTTATGGCGGCAGGGGCGGCACCTATGCTGCCGAAGGCAACAAAGAGATCGCCAACAACAAAGCGTTTATTTGGGACATGTGTAAGAAGATGGGGGTGAGCTACCGCACCTATGGTGAATTTGCCGATAATTTTAAGGCCAATATCCCGGTGCTCAAAGATCATTTCTGCCCTTATTATACCGGCTGGGATGAAAGCGTGATGGACACCGTACGTTTTGGGCAATGGCGTCGCGAGTTTGATTCATTGCTGAATGCAAACGCCGTTCCCCGCTTTAACACCGTACGCATGATCAATGACCATACGGAAGGACTGCGCCCCAACAGGCCCACACCGTTTGCACATGTGGCAGACAATGACCTTGCGGTAGGAATGTTTGTGGAGCATCTCAGTAAGTCATCCATCTGGAATGAAAGTGTTGTATTTATTGTGGAGGACGATGCACAGAATGGGCCGGATCATGTAGACGCGCATCGCACTACCGCTTATGTGGCCGGTGGTTTGGTGAAGCGTGGGTTTGTGGATCACACCATGTACTCCACTTCATCGATGTTAAGGACGATGGAACTCATTCTCGGCCTGCCACCCATGAGTCAATATGATGCAGCGGCTACACCTATGTGGCGTTGTTTTTCAAAAACACCAGACGCCACTCCATTTGTTCCCAGGCCCGCGCGGGTAAATCTTTCTGCCAGAAACCCAGACACACGAACTGCCCTGGCGCTGAAGAGTTTGTCTTTCGATTTTTCCAAAGAAGATGCCGCCCCGGATTTAGAATTCAGTGAAGTGATCTGGAAAGCAGTTAAAGGTGAACACAGTGTGATGCCGGCACCGCGGAGAGCGGCGTTTGTGCGCGTAAGTGAGGACTAATTCGCAAACTGCGAACTTGCGACCTGCGACCTGCGAACTAAATAGTGATTTCAACGATATTTCCCTCAGGATCCAACACCACCGCTTCGTAATAACCATCTCCGGTGAGACGGGGCTGGCCTACCACCCTGAATCCATCGGCCGCAAACTGTTCAGCCATTTCATCTACCTTACCCTTACTGCCCACACTCACGGCAAAATGGATTAACCCGGTTTGCTGTTTCGCATAGTCAGGTGATGAAGGCGCGATATCAGGCCGATGCATCAGCTCCAGCTGGCATCCATCATCAAAAGAAAGAAAATATGAACGGAACTGCTTTTGCTGGTTGTGGTAGATCTCATTGGAAACGGCACCAAAGTATTGCATATAAAAGTCCCGCATGACCTCGAGATCATTAACCCATATCGCCATATGCGCTATCCTCATGTGGTGGTTTTGATGCTTCCCTGGGAACTACACTTTATATTTCTTACCATCAAGATAACTATGACTGCTCTTGAGGCTTTCAAAAATATCGCCCTTGCTCACATCCTGTTCTACAAACCAGTGCTTCAGGCCAGCTGTTTTACGGGCAGCAAAAATCCGGTCAAAATCAATCACACCGTTACCCACCTCCGTGATAGCATTGGTTCCCTTCTCCATGTCTTTTACATGCCACAAGGGGAACCGTCCGGGGTACTTGGTAAAGTAAGCCACAGGATCATTTCCGGTTTTGGATATCCAGTACAGGTCCAACTCAATCTTCACCAGTTCCGGCTGTGTCTTGGTGATCAGGAAATCCATCAGTGTGGAGTCCGCAAATTTTTCAAATTCAAAGTCATGGTTGTGGTAAGCAAACTGTATGCCGGCGGCCTTGGTTTTCTCACCGGCTTTATTAAACATATCCGGTAGCTTGTTGTAGTTGTCTGCCGTACGCTCATTGGGAAACAGAAAAGCACAAACCATATACTCTGCACCAATGGTATGCATGTCTTCAATAGCCTGGTCCCAGCCTTCGCTGATGGAGCCTTTCATCTTCATCGCCAGTCCGGCCATATGGTGTGAACTCACGGCTTTGAGACCGGTATTATTCAGGATCTGCTTGAACTCCTGGGCTGTCTTGCCAAAGAACTTACCATCATAACCAAAAAGCTCAACTTTATTATACCCCATTGCCTTTAACTGCGTCAAAGTCTTTTCAAGATCTTTGGCAATGGGCTGCCGCACGGTGTACAACTGCACGCCATAATTCCTGGCTTTCTTTGCTTCGGCAAATACATCGCCCGCAGCGATGGTTGCGGCCCCGATGGCCAGCGACTGGAGGAAAATTCTTCTTTGCATGTGGGTTATTTTATATGGAAGCCTTAACGAGTCAATTTCACTCAATATAGCACTTTTTGTTGAACCGCTCTGCAAGAGGCCGCTCTTGCAGAGCGGTGGAGCAATTATTCAATAGTGATCGTTTTCAGATAGTAGGCATCCGGATCCACCACCGGCATGGTTGCGGAATTGATCTTCACGGGTTTACTGCTCACCTGGATCACCGTCCGGCCCGCGGCGGTCTGGATTTCCAGCGGTAATTCCATCGGCATATTCTCTGTCCTGATCTCATAGGTTTGCAAGCCTGTCTGCCTTACGATGATCTTCAGCTTGGCAATGGAATACACATACAAGTCAAACAGTGGCTGGAGATTTCTGCCACTCAATGCATTGAAGTGGCTGATCACATCTTCGGTCTTCACAAAATGGTTATACGTGAATCGGGGATCCATCGCAAAAGCCTTCAACGCAGGAAAGAATATGCTATCGCCCAGCACATAGCGCAGCGTATGCATGAAATACGCGCCTTTTCCATAGATATCCCCATGATAGGTCTGCCTTGAATCAATGACAGGTCCCTGCACCAGCGCCAGTTTATTGTTAAACCTCGTGGCTGCCTCTTTCATCCGGTCCAGGTATGCTTTTCTTCCACCATACTGTTCATAAAACAGTGCATCGGCAAAGGTGTCAATGCCTTCGTGGATCCACATATGTGCCCAGTCAACATTGGACACTTTGTTGCCCCACCACTCATGGCCAAACTCATGGGTAAGGAGCCAGTCGAAGTCTACCGCCCCCATTTTTACATACTTATAATGATTGCCATATGCATTCATGGTTTGGTGTTCCATGCCCAGGTGTGGCGTCTCGGCAATGCCGATCTTTTCCCTGGCCCAGGGATACTCTCCAAAATATTTCTCCATCAGCTGTGCTGATCTCTCCAGCAATTCAAGGTGCTTCTCTGCCTTGGGCAGGTTGTAATCCAGGACATAAAATTCCATTGGCACTTTATTCCCCAACACCGTAGTGTAGGTTTTCCTGGCAACCGCATAGTGACCCACATTGAACAAAATGCTGTACGTATTAATGGTGTATTTGGTTTGCCAATGAAAGCTGGTCTTCTTCCCTGCATTGCTTTGCTTGATCAACATTCCCGGGCCCGCTACCACCAGTCCTTTAGGGACGGTGACGATGAGGTCTGCGCCTTCATCGGGCTCATCGCTGGGATGGTCCTTGCAGGGGAAGAAAATATCCGCACCATCAGACTGGCAACTCATGGCTATCCATGGCCGGCCGAGGCTGTCTTTTGACCACTGGATTCCTCCATCCCAGGGTGCACGAACGGCTATCAACGGCTTGCCACCAAAATCGATCTTCACGGTGTGAACACCGGGAGCCAGGGACTTTGTAGTAGTTAGTTTGATCAGTCCGCCACTATGCGAAAAATCGGCTTTCTTGCCGTCAACGGTAATGGCGGAAACCGTAAATGCATTGTCCAGGTCAAACAGCAGATCTGCAGTGGCTGCCAGGGTCACCAACCTGATCTCCGTAAACCCTTTGTAGCTTTCCGTTTGCGGGTTTACATCGAGGGAAACTGTATAGTGTTTGATGTCCATATTGGCCTGCTCAGGTTTGAGCGGACCGCCAGACAATTGTTGTTGCTGTGCTGTGGCAAAACCGAAACTGATAACTGTCAGTAAAACAAGCAATAAACGCATAGCCAGATATCTTATAGTGAAAGGGACCAGAAATATACCAATTGTAGAACTATATTTGGTAAGTTTTTAATCAAAATTACATTCGTATGAAACTACAACAACTCACCTTAGCGCTTGCCGGATCTATGCTGCTTTTCTCCTGTGTGAGTACAAAGAAGTTTGAGGCCCTGAACAAAAAGTATGACGAGTTGAACACCTCTTATACAGGCGTTCAAGGCGATCTTCGTAACTGCCGTGATGAAAAATCTGAACTGGAACGCAAACGTGCGGCTAATGAGGCGGAGATCGATGGCTTGAAGAAGCAGGTAGATTATTTGAAAGAAAACAACAATGTTGCGCTGAAACAAATGCAGGATCTTTCCGTGATCTCTTCGCAACAGGCAGAGAGTATCAAAAAATCTATGGAGAACCTGGGAATGAAGGATGCCTATATCCAGGACCTTCAAACACAGATGGCCCGCAAAGACTCTTTGAACATGGCCCTGGTGATGAACCTGAAAGGCGCCATTGGAAATATGGACGACCAGGACATCAATATCAAAGTAGATAAAGGAGTGGTCTTCATCGACATTTCTGACAAACTCCTGTTCAAGAGTGGCAGCTATGATATCACAGACCGTGCTTCTGAAGTACTCGGGAAAGTTGCCCTGGTGTTGAAGAACCAGCCTGATATCGAGTTCATGGTGGAGGGACATACGGATAATGTGAAGTTCGCCCGTGCTCCATTGGTAGACAACTGGGATCTCTCCGTTAAGAGAGCTACTTCCGTAGTACGTGTGTTGCAGAATAAATATGGTCTTGACCCGGCAAAGATGGCCGCAGCCGGACGTGCAGAGTACCTACCCGTGGCTGATAACAGTACCGCTGAAGGTAAGGCTGCCAACCGCCGCACGCGCATCGTGATCCTCCCGCAGCTGGATCAGTTCTTCAAGCTGCTGGAGCCGAAGAAAGGATAGGTTGGAATTCAATCATTCAAACATTCATTCATTCAGGAATTCTGGAGAGGAATCCTGGCAATTAAAAATCCTGACAACGGTGCTGTCAGGATTTTTAATTTTCGGTATTCCTCTCCAGATTTCCTGAATGAATGATTTATTGAATGATTGATTTCCAAATCAAACCCTGTAACACGCCGCATTGATATTCATCCCCGCGCCCACGGAGGCAAACATGATCACATCGCCCGGGTGCAACTCATGGCCATCCTGTTTTCCATGGATCACCAGGTCCAGCAGCGTGGGGATAGTAGCCACAGAACTGTTACCGAGCCACTGGATACACATCGGCATAATATTTTCCGGTGCCTTTGTGCCGTAGAGTTTATACATGGCCTGAACAATGGCTTCGTCCATTTTTTCATTGGCCTGGTGAATGAAGATCTTTTTAAGGGAAGACAGTTCAACACCACTCTGATCAAGGCAGGCCTTCATGGCCTGGGGTACATGCTTGATCGCATATTCATATACCTTCCTGCCCTTCATCTTGATAAACCGCACACGGGGATCACTGTGCGGGAAATATGACTTGCCCATATTAATATAGTAGGCCTCATCTGTGCAATGGGACTGAACAGCAGTGCCGATGAGTCCGCTTCCCGCCTCATCCACATCCTTGTACTCCAGAATAGTTGCACCGGCACCATCGGAAAAGATCATGGAGTCCCTGTCGTACACATCAATCACCCTCGACAAAGTTTCGGTACCAATGACCAACGCTTTTTTTGCAATGCCGGCTTTGAAAAATGCATCTGCATGGATGATACCCTGGAGCCATCCGGGGCAGCCAAAGAGCAAGTCATAGGCCACACAGGCAGGGTTGCGGATGCCGAGATCGTGCTTTACCCTGCTGGCCAAAGAGGGCACTGCATCTGATTGGATACAATGCTTAACTACATCGCCAAAATTGTGGGCAAGGACGATCTGGTCTATGGTTTCCGGATCTACCCCACTGTCTTCAATGGCTCTTTGTGCAGCAATAACGGCCATGCCGGAACTGTTCAGTTCCGGGGGCGCGTAACGGCGTTCTTCAATACCCGTAATGGCTTTAAACTTATCCACCACCTCCAACGGAGGAGTGTCAATTTTTCCATGCGATTCAGTGTAGAAATTATTTACGCTGAAATCCCTGTTCGTTTTTATTTCCGTGGGGATATAAGAGCCTACACCCGTGATCACTGATCTTTTCATCCGATTGCTTGCTTGACGCCAAATGTAGGACAATTAGGTAATGCGGCAATGTGGCAGTGCGGTAACGCGGTAGTGCAGACATGTTCCAAATCCCTCAATCCCTCAATGCCTCAATGCCTCAATGCCTTTATGCCTCAATGCCTCAATGCCTCTTTACCCCAGTTCTTCAAACTGCCCGGTCTTCCTGTTCTTCCTGACATTGTCCCAGTTAAAATACTTTCCATTCATGGCCACATATACGCCGTGGGGTAAAGACTGTACAAATGCCATTGCAGAGCCGAGGTTAAACAGTCCGTCAGATGAGCCGAATTTATATGGGATCATGGCTCCGGTGATGACGATGGTCTTGCCCTTTACTTTGTCTGCCAGGTAACGGGCGGTATCCGCCATGGTATCTGTGCCGTGCGTGATGATGATTTTGGATTCATCGGCACGGTTACAATTATCTGCAATCACCGCCCTGTCCTGCTCTGTCATCTCCAGGCTGTCAATCATCATCAGGGTGCGGATATCCACGTCCACCCTGCATCGGCCCAGTTTGAGCATTTCAGACAAGTGGGTGTCCTTGAAAAAAAGTTCACCCGTGATCTCATTATACTCTTTGTCAAAGGTGCCGCCCGTAACAAGGATGCGTATTGCCATGATGCAAATATAGGAAAGGGGTCAGGGATTCAGCTTGGCAAACACGAGCCCTGCCACAAAAGCCTGAAGGATGCCATAGCCCAGCCAGCTCATGACCATCAGCGGAGAGATATCTATAGCGCTGAAAGTAAGCCATAGCACGGGTAACATGGCAACAATTCCATATACGAAGGCAAGTTCCAGAGCCTTCATGATGGTTCCGCCGGGCAGGATCTGTTTGTATCGTTCCCAGAACCATTTCAGGGCGATGCTCAGCACAAAAGGATGGGCATAAAACATCCAGTCTGTTCCTGCATTGGACCATCGGAAAACCGGACTAAAATACTCTTCTGCCTGTTTTGGGAATATGGCGATCATCGCATAGAGCAGGCCAAAACTCACCAGCAGGAGGATGATGCCTGAAACGATAACGGCTGATATTGCTTTTTTCATGTTTGAGAATATTATAATTAGGAATGAAGTTTTCTGAATAATAGGTTGAAGTGTACCGTGATCTCTTCGTTGATGCGGATCAACCCGCCCACTTTCCGGGGTGGCTCCAGTTCAAAGTCGCCAAATCGCATTTTCTTATCTCCGGTAAGATGCACCAGGTCCTGTCCCGTTTGTTCACACTTATAGCGGATGTCCATGATCTTTCGTTTTCCCGCCAGTTCCACCATCACGCGCCCGTTCACCACAGATCCACCGCGGGGTTCTTCCAGGGTCAGAAACCGGATGTGCAATGCCGGGTAAGTCTCGCATTTCAGCATCTTTCGGAAATCTGAAGTGATATACTTGTGATGGCAATCAAACCGCCTGATATCTACCGTAAGTGCACTGTTGCTCGTGAAGGCATACTGCGGTCCAGAAGGATCCTGTATACCCCATAATGTATCGCAACGCATATACTCCGTGATCTCACAGGTAAAATCACTGACATTTGAGCTTCCGTCAATGCGCAGCACACTTTTCTTTTCAACCACCCACGCGTGCAAGGGCGCAGGTCCTTTTTGAAAGGATGAAAGACAAATCAATATCGTGATGAAAAATGTGCGCATGGTGTTCAGCAATGAAGCCAGGCTGGTAGCCCAACCTGGCTTCTTTTCAAAAACTGCCCAGAGAAACTTAGAAACCTACAATTGCTTCGATGACATATCCATTAAACTTACCGCCAGACCTGTAGTCAGTGGTAAGGAAGTCTTTGTATTTCTGGGTAACATATTCGGCTTTCATCATAATATTCCTGGTCACAAACCAACCGGCAACAAATGAAGTCCTTTGTACATTAACGTCTTCTGTATATCCAGCCAGCAGTGCATTTACAGTATTGTACCTTGCGCCCACATATACCTTCTCGGCTTTGCCAATACGATACAGGCCTTCAATCGCAAACTGGTTGGCATCCCTGGACTTGGTTTCGTTCTTTGTGCGGCCCACTGCTTTCTCCAGTGTACCAAACACTTCAAAGCCCTGGAATTTCACAAATCCATTCAGCATGGTGGCAGTGATCTGCTTGGAGAATCCGGGGTTAAACCTTCCGGAAAATGCAATGGCAGTAGAGGCAGGAAGTGCAGCGCCCGCAGGAGCTTTCTCCATCACGTTCTGGTAGTTGGAACCTGTACGGTCGCCACCATAGAGGGTGAGGCCAGATCCGGCGTTGCTGCTGTTGCTGTACAAGCTCGCAGAGGCACGCACCCTGATCCTTGGTGCAAAGCTCTGGTCAATACCTCCTTTGAAATAGAATGAAGGTGCACGCTTTGTATTCTTATCGGCAACGGTCTCGTAAGTGGAGTCCACATTACCTTTGATCATACCATTGGTAACACCTACCATACCAAAGAAGGCGCCTTTCCTCAGGTATACTTCACCACCAATTTCTGTGGCAAACGCATCCATAATATTTCCTTCCATGAAAGGAGCGAGAATAGTCTGGCCACCATCGGGTCTGCGGAAGTGCGCATCACCGTAGTTGATTTCCATGTGACCCACTTTAATGGTTGCCATGCTCATCAGTTTATCCCAGAACTGTCCTTTAAAAGGCAGCTTGTCAAACTGGATGTATCCACCTTTCACCCAGGCTTCGTTGTGGTGCCTGGCAGATAAATAAGTTGTGAGGTTAAGACGGATACCATCGGCCAGTTGCACATCCGTAAACAGGTTGGCCTGTGCGGTCATGAAACCGGACTGCAGGGGATAAAGCCTGTTGGTGGTAGTGTTATTCAGCGCGGTTTTATTCTCATGCTTCAGGTTCTGGTATTGTTGTGTAAAACCTGCGCCTATCCTCAGGCGGAAACCATAAAAATTGGCCCCTTGCACCTTTGGCGTTTCAAACGTATTGATCCCGCGTTGGTCGTAATAATTAAAATACTGGATACTGTCGTAGTACTGCAGATAGGTCTTAATGATGTCCTTGGCGGAAACAGCAGGCTGATCGCCCACAGGCGCTTCCTGTGCTTTCATTACCAAAGGCATCGCAAAAAGGACTGCCAGTAGCAGCAGTGATCTTTTAACATTCAGGCATCTCATGATCGTAAGTTTTTAAGTTTGAGAATTTTTGTTCGATGATTATTTTTATTGTGGTCTCATTACAAATGCGTAGCTGATGGTAACATTCGGCGAGGTTTTGATTGCACCCAGCATGATACTGATCGGCTTAACATTATAATCGGTGGTAACTAATTTATATGACCCTTCTATGGCCACTGACTTATCAGCATTTACTTTGGCGGTTGCCACTAAGGTTACATTCTGGCTTCCGCTGCTGATCTGCAGTTTGCCCGGCGCACTGATGGTGAATACGCCTCCGCCCTTTGCTGTAATGGTGGGCGCACCAGTGGTAAAACTGATATTGGGGTATTTGTCCGATGCGATGGCTTTGTAAGCGTTATTATCCATCTGGCTGCCGTGCTCACTTTTCAATGAAGCCACTGCCAAAGAGAATGCAAGGCCATTGATGGCTGTCAGATTCCCAGAGGCGTCAACGGTGAAAGTCCCGGCACAACTTCCCTTTGTGCTCTCCATGGTCCAATCGTGAATATTGGATGTGCCGTTGATGATCGTTTTTGCATTTCCCCCGTTAGAATATTTGACCTGGGCCTGCAATACAAAGGGAAAGACGATAAATAAAAGAAGAGGGATGACAGCATTACGTGTAGTGTGTATAAGGAAACGTCTCATGATCTTGTGTGTTTGATATCACAAACCTAGATCAGCGGTTCTGCCAGGTCAATGATCAAGGATATGCACTTTGGTGATGCTGAAAACTATGAAGGATGATCAAAGTCATAACATTGATCGGGATCGCAGGCTGTTCGTCGACGTATTATGACTATTCATCTAATGTTACTTGCACCGCTGCAAAACAGTCTGCATCTTTGTGTCATCAAACGATCCAAGCCCTTAGAAAGATCAATACGCCGGATATCCTAAAGAAATACAATTGAAGATTCAATACCATGAAGACGATGAAAGGCCGTTAGCCCCATGAAGAACACAGTAACTATAGAAGAATAAAAAAACTCGATATGGCTAACAGAAAAAGCTCCCTTTTGGGGAGCTTTTTTAATGTGGTAATTTGGTAATGTGGCAGTGCGGGAATTATGGAAGGCGCGCCATGCGTTGCGGCGCGCCGGCAGTCACTCCGGGTGGTTCTGCGCAGGCCGGCAACGCACGGCCGCGCTTCCATAATTGCCGCATTACCGCATTGCCAAATTGCCACATTTACACCACGCTTACCTTACGTCCAGGCAGTTTTATCCCATTCGTTGGCTTCACCATCTTAGCGGCTTTCGCTTTTTTCTCTTCCACAGCAGCCTGTGCCGCAGCGAGCCTGGCAATGGGCACGCGGAATGGTGAACAGCTTACATAGTTCATGCCGATGCGATGGAAGAATTTCACACTGTCCGGATCTCCGCCATGTTCCCCGCAGATACCCACTTTCAGGTGCGGCTTGGTCTCCCTGCCCCGCTCAGTGCCCATCCTTACCAATTCTCCCACGCCATCCTGGTCGATGGTCTGGAACGGATCCTCCCTGAGAATCCGCTGGTCAAGGTAGTTGGGCAGGAATCCGCCGATGTCATCACGACTGAATCCAAAACTCATCTGCGTAAGGTCATTGGTGCCGAAGCTGAAGAAATCAGCTACCTCTGCCAGCCTGTTTGCCTTGATGGCTGCGCGCGGGATCTCAATCATGGTACCAAAGGAGTACGCGATCTTTTTTACTTTCATGGCTTCACATACTTCTTTATACACCCGGTCTGCGATCTGACGCTGGTGAACCAGCTCATTTACAGTACAGGTTACGGGGATCATGATCTCGGGGAAGGCTTTGATTCCTTCCTTACCCAATTCTGCAGCGGCCTCCAGGATAGCACGGATCTGCATTTCCGTGATCTCAGGATAGCTGATTCCCAGCCTCACACCTCGGTGGCCTAACATAGGATTGTTTTCATGCAGGGCCAATACGCGCCTGCGAAGTACACTCATACTGATGCCCAGTTCTTTGCTGAGCAGGTGCAGTTTTTCTGCATCGTGCGGAACAAATTCATGGAGTGGCGGATCCAGCAGGCGGATGGTCACGGCATGACCTTTCATGATCTCCATGGTTTGCTTGATGTCTTTCTTCACAAACACAAACAACTCATTGAGGGCCTTCCGCCTTTCGGGTTCTGTTTTACTCATGATCATTTTCCGCAACAGGAAGAGTGGTTTATCAGAGCCTTCACCATAAAACATATGTTCTGTCCTGAACAATCCAATGCCTTCAGCACCAAAGGCCAGCGCTTGCGCAGCATCTTTAGGTGTATCCGCGTTGGTCCTTACACCGATGGTCTTGGTCTTATCCACCAGCTTCATCAGGTCTTTATAGCTTTGGTTATTATTCAGGTCAATATCTACGAGGGGCAGTTTACCATTATACACCAATCCCTTGGTGCCATTCAGGCTGATCCAGTCGCCCTCACGAATCAACTGTCCCGCATTGGTCTTGAATGTTTTTGATTCTGCGTGGATCTCAATATCACCGCAACCTACGATGCAGCATTTGCCCCATCCGCGTGCAACCAGCGCTGCATGGGATGTCATACCACCTTTGGTGGTGAGAATAGCTTGCGATTTATGCATGCCGTCTACGTCTTCCGGTGATGTTTCTTCCCGCACCAGGATCACCTTCTCACCCTTCCTTGCCCATTCAACGGCTTCAGCCGAAGAGAACACTACACGGCCCTGGGCGCCACCCGGACCTGCAGGAAGGCCCTTGGCAACGGGCTTGGTTTCTTTCTCGATCCCGGGATCCAGCATCGGCAACAGCAACTCAACCAGTTGATTGGGTGCCACACGGGATACTGCTGTATCTATATCAATCAGTTTCTCTTTATACATTTCAGTTGCCATCCTAACTGCCGCTACACCGTTTCGTTTACCCACGCGGCATTGTAACATATACAGGGTTCCCCGCTCAATGGTGAACTCAATGTCCTGCATATCGTGGTAGTGCTTTTCCAGTTTGCGCTGGATGCCGTCCAGTTCTTTATACAGGCCGGGCATCAGGTTTTCCAGTGTGGGCATGTGCTCACTCTGTGCGTTTTTGGAATAAGCGTTGATGGGTGCAGGTGTCCTGATCCCAGCCACTACATCCTCACCTTGTGCATTAACGAGGTACTCCCCGTAGAACCTGTTCTCGCCGGTTCCCGGATTGCGTGTAAAGGCAACACCCGTGGCACTGCCGCTACCCATGTTCCCAAACACCATGGCCTGCACATTCACCGCGGTTCCCCATTCATCAGGAATCTTCTCGATCCTCCTGTATTCAATGGCACGTTTACCGTTCCAGGATGCAAATACAGCACTCACCCCGCCCCAAAGTTGTTCCATCGGGTCTGTGGGGAACGGCTTGCCCAGCACTTTCTTCACCATTGCTTTGTAGTCTTTCACCAGGTCCTTCAATTCAGCCACGGTAAGTTCCGTATCTGCTGCATATCCTTTCTGGTGTTTGATATGCTCCAGTTTTTCATCGAGCAATTTGCGGATCCCCTTCCCCTTGGGTTCTACGCCTGCGGCTTTTTCCATCACCACATCGGCATACATCATGATGAGCCGGCGGTATGCGTCATAAGCAAAGCGCTCATCGCCAGACTGGGCGATGAGGCCTTTAATGGTATCATCGTTGAGGCCCACATTTAATACGGTTTCCATCATGCCCGGCATGGATTTTCTTGCACCGGAACGCACAGAAAGCAGCAGGGGATCTTTTACATTGCCAAACTTCTTACCCATGATCTTTTCCATGAGGGCGATGGCCTTGTTCACCTGCTCCTTCAGCACTTTGGGATAAGTCTTTTTATTCTGGTAGTAATATGTACAAACATCGGTGGTGATGGTGAATCCGGCAGGAACCGGTAAGCGAAGGTTAGGGTGACCCGCCATCTCGGCCAGGTTCGCGCCCTTGCCACCCAGGAGATTCTTCATGGATTCATTCCCATCGGCCTTACCGCCGCCAAATGAATACACATACTTGGGTGATTTAACTGTAGTTGCCATGATAAGTAAATTTTAAACCACAGAGTTAGAGAGAAAACAACCCCTGTGGAATAATCCACCGTCAGTCTATGGCATGATACTAATCAGTTAATGTGACAATGCGGGAATGCGGGAATTATGGAAGGCGCGCCATGCGTTGCGGCGCGCCGGCAGTCACTCCGGGTGTATGTGCTTCCTTCATTGTCGCACTCCCGTACTACCACATTGCCACATTGTTTATTCTCCTTCATGGTTCATGAGATAACTCAATGCACCGCTGGGGCAGTGTTTCACCTGCTCCACAATTTCCAGGGTAGTGGCGGCCTTAACGTCTATCCAGGGCTTGCGGCGGGGATCAAAGACCAAGGGCAGTCCGCGTACGCATTTGCCGGAATGGATACAAAGAGACGGTTTCCAGATCACCGTGACTTCGCCATTGGAGTATTTCATCGTAATATCTTTCATACCTGGAATTTTAGCTGAGTAATTTGGTTTCGATATCGATGGGATTCTGTAAAGCCTTGTGGGTTGGGCATTTTGCAGAAATTTCCAGGAGCCTTTGCCGTTCTTCGGCGGTCAGGTTTCCTTTCAGCTGGATCTCTTTAGTCATTGTGGTACGGGCCTGTTCCCTGTGCCATTCCACACTCACCGTTACCTCCACGCCGTCCAGGTTCCAGTGCTTACGGTCTGCATACATGCGCACGGTGATCACCGTGCAAACCGCCAGTGATGAAGCCAGCAACTCATCCGGTGAAAATCCCAGGTCAGCGCCACCCACATTCCTGGGCTCATCGGCAATGAGCATATTGGTGTCGCTCTTTACAATGGTCTTATAGTGATCTTTGCCAATGGTTGCTTTAACAGACTGCATAGAATTCAATTTTACAACAAAATCAGGCCCATGACAAATTCATCAATGTATCGCCCTTCGCTCGCCAGGTAAGTATAGTCCTTCAAGCGACCCTCCTGTACAAATCCCAGTGAAGTATAGAGATCGATGGCCCGCTGGTTAACGGTTGCCACCGTTAATTCAACCCTGTGGTAGCCCTTCTCCCTTATCAGCGCCAAAGCTTCCTGCAGCATGACACGGCCCCAGCCCTTCCCTGCATGATCAGGATCCACTGCCACCCCGCCGAGGTACATGATATGGCTGTTGCGGAATTTCTGGGGCATCAGCTTACACATGCCCAGGTTTTGCCCGTCTGCCTCAAACACATACAGGCATTCCCTGTTGATCAGGTCATAAAATATAGGCTGAAAACCCGCTTCATCCATTTTCTCATACAACAACCATGGGTTGGTATCAGGGTGCATATACAAACGATAGAAAAAAGACAGGTCAGATGATTGCGCAAGTTTCAACATACAACAAATGTACTCAACCTTATCTATTGCACACCCACGCGCTGCTGCTCGTCACCTGCGCCTCCGTTTCTTTTCTTTGCTGTTTCCTTGAAGGTCTTGCCAAACCGATAAGTGAAAGCCAGGTTAACCACCCTGCTGTCCCTGCTCTGCCGGAAATGCTCTACTACATTCTGGTAGTTGATCTGTCCATCAATCACCTGTCCAAAGAAAATATCCCTCACATTCAAACGGAGTGTTCCCTTCTCCTTCAGGATCGTTTTAGAAACACCCGCAGTCACCTGGCTGAATGCCTGGATGGTAAACTGTCCGTCCTTACTCCTTGTATTGTAAAACCCAGACAGTTCAGCACTCCAGCCTTTCCTGAACTTGAACTGGTTGTTGATGTTCAACTGTCCGGAAAATGCATCTGAACGGATCTCATCATTCAGGCTCATACCACGCACGCTGGCGTAACTTCCCGTCAGTTGCACATTCATACTCCACCAATTTTTGGCAGGCTTCAATTGCGCATTGGAACTCAGGCTGTAGGTTCTCCTGCTTTGCAGGTTGGCAAAGGTGAGGATGGTCACTTCTCCTTCAGTCCTGAAAACCTGGGAAAAAACCTGATCCGTATATGCATAGCCCAAAGTGGTGGTGAGCCAGTTCTTATAAGTGTGCCCCAGCTCAGCCGTCCAGGTAAACTCCGGCTGCAGATATGGATTGCCCTCCTGGTAGGTATACTGATTGATGAAAAACAGGAAGGGATTCAACTGCTGGTAAGCCGGCCTGTTGATCCTTCGTCCGATATTAATACTAAAGGTGTTGGCGCTGTCTTTCTCATAGGTTATATAGGTAGTGGGAAAGAGGCTTCCATAACTCCTGGAAAAACTGGAATCCGGTTTTTGGGGGTTTCCCAACTGTTGGCCATTGTAATTCGTGTGCTCAAACCTAAGCCCCGCCTGTATGCCGAACCTGCCCAGTTTGTGTTGCCCGTTCACATATACAGCATTGATGTTTTCTTGATACAGAAAATGATTGGTCTTCTCATAATCCGGCTCCCAGGTTCCGGCCACTTCGTTGAAATAATTGGCTTCATTGTCTGTTTTCACCAGGCTTGATTTCCAGCCGGCATCCAATTTCAAGCCACTCTTGAAAGCCCTGCTATAATCCGCTTTGCCGGAAATGATCCTCACCTGCGACGGCAACACGCCTTTCAAAGTTGACTCGCCAACGGCCTCCTGTTTGTTGTTCAAAGTGGTGTTCACAAAAAGCTGGTTGTTGTCAGACAGATACCTGATATAATCCAGGTCAGCTGTAAGTTCATTATCCTTCGCAAACTGGTGTCTTAGATTCAGGTTCACAGCACCGTTTCGCCACTTGTTGGTGGTCTCGGATTTTGTATTCACTGCCGTATCCCAGCTGTAATCCGGTTCCAGCAGGTAGCCTGTACTGTTAGAGACAAATTTCCCACGGTTGATGAATCCGCTGCCCGTTATACCAACTGTTGTTTTACTGGTGAGCATGTAATCCACCCCCATTTTAACACTGTTATTGAAGGGCGTAGAATGCATATACGTGGGCTGATGCACATATCCGGTGACATTACCCTGCAGATCATAATACGTCCTGTTGATCACCAGATCCCCATACCCCTGGTTGGCATTGACGGTATAATTCATGAATGCATTGAACTTGCTGTTACGGTAGTTCAACGCCATGCTGTTGGTGGTCTTGGGATACACGCCCTGGCCATAACCCAGGCTGAGGTTTCCATTAAATCCACGTTGTCTGCCCTTCTTCGTTTTTATGTTAATTACTCCGCCATTTCCTGCCGCATCATATTTTGCTGGCGGATTACTCATGAGTTCTATCTGGACCAGCTGGTTCGCCGCCATACTCTGTAACAGATTCGTCAACTCCGGACCCGTGAGGTAACTCGGTTTGCCATCGATCATTACCGTAACTCCCGCCTTACCCTTAAGACTGATGTTTCCATCCCTGTCCACCGTTACACCGGGTGATTTCTCCAGCACTTCCAATGCCGTAGCGCCAATATTAGACACGGCAGCCTCTACGTTCACGACGGTCTTGTCTGGCTTCACCTCAAAAAGTGGGCGCTTAGCCGTTACCGTTACTGCCTGTAACTGTACGCCCTTATCCACGCTGAGGGTAACGGGATCCAAACGGGTTTCAGGTTCCGCTTCGGTCAGTTCTATAACAGCAGACCTTCTGGCGGTATAGCCTACTGCGCTATAAGTGAGCCTGTATGCCGTAAGCGGAAGATTTTCCAGCACAAACCCGCCGTCCTTTCCAGCCAGGGCAAATCTTACAACCACCGTATCCGTTGCCTTTGTAAGGCCTACGGTCACATTCTCCAATGGCTGGCCGCCCTCCGTTATCACTTTCCCACTGATCTTGCCATTCTGTGCCCAGGCTGTCTGGCAAAGCATCAGCATGCCCATCAATCCTGCTAGTCTTCTCATAACCTACGATTAGTTTCGTAAAAATGCGGCTTACCGGAAAGAGACGCAAGCAAAATGGGTTGTGTGGCAATTTTGGCGTGTGAAAGTATGAACGGTTTTTATCAGGGACGATGACGGTGGCGGTTGGAGAATCCCTCCATCATCCTTAACTTAACTGATGCGCAAGATTTTTTTATTGTTATCAACTTTTGCAATCTGTACTGCAGCAGTTGCACAGTCTGACCTGCTCATTACCCATGCCCGCATCCTGGACGGCACAGGCAACAGCTGGTACTGGGGTTCCGTGGAAATTGAAGAGGGCAGGATCCACAAGATCCACCGCGGCAACAGGGAACCGAGTGTTGCTGCCATGAAAACCATTGATGCCAAAGGGCTGATCCTTTCGCCGGGATTCATTGACGTACACGCCCATATTGAAAGCAGTATTTTCGAAAGGCCCACCGCCGATAACTATATATATGATGGTGTGACCACCGTGGTCACAGGCAACTGCGGCAACTCCTTTGACGATATCGGTGAGTTCTTCAGGAAGCTGGACAGCATGAAGACCTCTATCAATATCGCTACCCTGGCCGGACATAACACCATCCGCAGGCTGGGCATGGGGCTGGCCAACAAACTGGCGTCCAAAGACGAGTTGGGGCGGATGGGTTCCCTCATGACCAAGGCCATGCAAGATGGTGCAGTGGGGCTATCCACCGGACTGATCTACCTCCCCGGCATGTTTTCCAACACAGACGAAGTGGTCCTGCTGGCCACCCTCGCCAGCAGCTATGGCGGGGTGTATGCAACGCATATGCGCAATGAGGGCCTGAAAGTTACCGATGCCATTGACGAAGCCATCAATATCGGCAAGCAGGCGAAGATCCCTGTGCAGATCTCGCACTTCAAAGTATCGGGGAAAGCCAACTGGGGTAAGTCGGTCACTACATTAAATATGGTAAAAGCAGCGAGACTGGCTGGCCTGGATGTGACCATCGATCAATATCCGTACACGGCGTCTTCCACCAACCTGGCTACGCAGGTACCTGACTGGGCCATGGATGGCGGACTGGATTCCCTGCGTGTACGCATCAAAGACAAGGCGTTGCGCAGCAAGATCATCCAGGAAATGAAAGACAACAAAGAAGAAGGCAAGATGAAGAGTTTTGCATTTGCAGTGGTGGCCAGTTACAGCGCAGACACCACCCTGAATGGAAAGAATATTTCCGAGATCAATAAAATGCGGGGCCGGAAATCCAATCTCACCCAGGAAGCAGAAACCATCCTGGACATGCTGGAGAAAAGCAACGCACAGATGGTCTTCCATACCATGAATGAAGACGATGTAAAATATTTCATGCAGTTCCCTTTCAATATGCCTGCCGCAGATGGCAGTGTAGCCACTGGCAAGGGGATGCCGCATCCTCGCTCCTATGGTACAAATGCGCGTGTGCTTAGCCGTTATGTGCGGGAGTTGAAAGTGATGAACCTGGAAGAAGCCGTCCGCCGCATGACTTCCCTGCCTGCACAGAAATTCAACCTCACGCAAAGGGGCCTGATCCTCGAGGGAATGGCTGCGGACATCCTGCTCTTTGATGAAAATACCATCACAGACATGGCCACCTTTGAAAAACCACACCAGTTCTCCAAAGGGATTGCATATGTGATCGTGAATGGACAAGTGGTGGTGGACAACGGCCAGCATACAGGCGTAAGGAGCGGGCAAAGCCTCAGGAGAAAAAACCCCACCAGCAATACATTATAGTAAGTACTAACCCTTTACACGCAGCGCTTGCCGGATATGCCTTTCATTGTGCGCCACGAGGAACCTGAATGTATCCCCGAGGTTCATCCTGATCAGCGAGGATAACGTAGTGGGGATCTTGATGGCATTCAGGTTCCTGGATCTTGCCTCACGCAAGAGCAGCAGCAGCTCTTCCTGCTGGCGGATGAACTCAGCTACTACTGCATGGGCATCCAGTGATGCAGGTGGATTGTGTTTTTTGAACGTCTTGATCTTGCGCTTGCCCGAATCCGGGTCCAGCAGCTTCGTAAAATAATTTCCCAGCCAGGTAGGTTTGTACTGTTCATCGATATCATGGCGCTTAGTCATGGCATGGCGGATAGTTCTATAATAATAATTACCATAGCCATTCAGGTGATCAAGGCACTGGGCTATGCTCCATCCGCCATCCGCCGCAGGAGCCAGCAGGGCAGCTTCGTCCATTCCCTGCCAATGTGTAATGGCCGTTTGAATATGCCGCTCTGCGTCTCCTTCCAGTTTGTCCAACAGATCCTTTGCTGTTACAATATTCATATCCTGTATTTGAAGGAACAAAATTCCAAAAGCACCCCGAGACATTTCTTGGTAAAAACCAATTTCTCCTCAAGGCCTTAACACCTTCGCCATCAGCTTGCTGAAGTTTGTAGGATCAATGCCCAGATAACTCGCCAGGTATTTATGGGGCACCAGCTGCAGGATATGCGGACTTCTTTTTAACAGGCTTCGTATTTTATCTTCTGAACTAAAACACTGGATATCCACCAGTCTTTCTTCGAGGCCGGCAATAACCCCTGCCAGACCCTGGGAAACAAAAGATTCCACACTATGGTGCCGCTTCCGCACTTCCATAAACTGCGCGTAAGACGTTCGCAGAAAAGCAGACGGAGTAAGTGTTTCATAATAATAACGAGAGGGCATCTGCAACAGAAATGAGTCCAGTACCCCGCCAAATGAAGGCGGATATGTAAATAGTATGGTGGCCTCCCTCTCCAGATCATCAGCATAGTACACCCGCTGTACGCCATCCAATACCACGTAAATGTATTTCTCTGTTTCACCGGCCCTGGACACAACTGTTTTTCTGCCCGCCTGGAATGGCATCCAGATCGTTTGCAGATCTTCCCAGGCTTCCGTTGTAATGGGACAAATCCGCTGCACCAGGTTCTGCAGAACTGTAATACCTTCAATCATCGTCCCAAAATAAATAATCCCTGACCTATGGCCAATATGGCTTCTCCAGAAACTGAACGGCTTTCCGGATTAACCAGCGAACAGGTTACCCAGAGCAGGAAAGAACTTGGAAGCAATGCACTTGCTTTGGAAGAAGACAGGGTGTTGGCCAATGTGCTCTTGGAAATCATCAGGGAGCCGATGTTCATCCTCCTGCTGGCAGCATGCATCATCTATTTTGTGGTGGGCGATGTAGAAGAAGGCATCATCATGCTGGTTTCCATCTTCATTGTTGCGGGTATTTCGATATTCCAGGAATACCGCAGCAGGAATGCCGTCAAAGCACTGAATAAGGTTTCGCAGTCCAAGGTAACCGTCATCCGGAACGGTGGTGATGAACGCATCAGCCTTGAGGATGTGGTGACTGGTGATCTCTTGCGGATAGAAGAGGGCGATATCATTGCCGCAGACGCAGTCATCCTGGAAGGCCGGGATCTTTCCATCAATGAATCTATGCTTACCGGAGAGTCATTGGCTGTATTCAGAAATCAGGATGACCAGGTCTTCCGGGGTACGCTGGTTACATCTGGTACGGCCCTCACACGGGTAACGGCCGTAGGATTGAAAACAAAATTCGGACAGATTGGTGAGTCGGTTTCCCAGGCCTCGGTTATCAAAACACCCTTACAAATTCAGATTAAAAACTTTGTCACCAAAATGGTTTGGTTTGGTGCGGTTGCTTTCCTGCTGGTAGTAGCTTATAATTATTTCCTGACCCACCAGTTCATCCAGAGTTTCATGCAGGGCCTTACCCTTGCCATGAGTGTGCTGCCTGAAGAAATTCCCGTAGCCTTCTCCACCTTCCAGGCCCTGGGTGCATTCAGGCTGCTGAAAAACCAGATCGTTGTCAAGCAACCACAATATGTGGAAACACTGGGAGCCGCTACCGTGATCTGTGCTGATAAAACGGGAACGCTCACCCGAAATGAAATGCACCTGGTAGCGGTATATAGTTTGGCCCAACAAACTTCAACGCCCACCCTTGAGCCATTGTTTTCACCTGCCGAAAAAGAACTCCTTACCTATGCCATGTGGAGCAGTGAAACCATGCCTTTTGATCCCATGGAATTATCCATCCACGCATTGTATGCAGCAACAACGGACCACGACGAGCGGCCGGAGTACACCCAGGTGCATGAGTATCCCATTGGCGGCACCCCGCCCATGATGACGCATATTTTCCAAAGAAAAAATGAACCGCAGATCATAGCAGCAAAGGGTGCAGTGGAAAGGATCGTCATGCAATCAACCCTTACATCGGAACAACAAAAAAACATCCAGGCACAGGCACTTGCATATGCACGGCAGGGCTACCGTGTTCTGGGTGTGGGCAAAGGGAAATGGAACGGTACATCCTGGCCCGTTTCACAGGAAGAGATACCTATGGAATTCCTCGGCCTGCTGGCCTTCCAGGATCCGCCGAAAGACAATATCCGTGAAACACTCCAGACCTTCAAGGCCGCTGGTATCCGCGTAAAAATGATCACGGGTGATTATAAGGAAACCGCCGTAGCCATTGCCCAACAGATTGGCATGGAGCTGCGTGATCCTTCACGTGAGGCCATAGAAGGAAAAGACATTATGGCTATGACGGATCAAGAACTCAGATCCGTTGTCAGTAACATAACTGTATTCGCAAGAATGTTTCCGGAAGCCAAACTGAAAATCATCAACGCACTGAAAAGCAATGGCGAGGTGGTGGCCATGACGGGTGACGGTGTTAATGACGCTCCGGCCCTGAAAGCAGCACACATCGGCATTTCCATGGGTAAGCGGGGAAGTGAAGTGGCCAAGGAAGCAGCCTCGCTGATCCTTGCGGATGATGATCTCGCACACATGACGGAAGCGGTGGCCCTGGGGAGAAAGATCTATGACAACCTAAAAAAAGCCATCCAGTATATTGTTTCCATCCATATTCCCATTATCCTGGTAGTGACCTTGCCTTTATTGCTGGGGTGGACGTTCACGGATATCTTTTCACCCGTTCATGTGATCTTTCTTGAACTCATCATGGGACCTACCTGTTCCATCATCTATGAAAATGAACCGATGGAGCCCGGCACTATGCAAAGGCCACCGCGCAGTATGAGCAGTACATTCCTGAGCCTGCGGCAGCTTACCATCAGTATCCTGCAAGGCCTCGCCATCACAGCTGCCTGCCTCGGCCTGGGCTACTGGAGTATGCAACAAGGCCATGAAAATACTACAACCCGCACCATGATCTTCCTTACGCTACTTTTCAGCAATATCTTCCTTACCCTGGTGAACAGAAGTTTTGTTTACACCTTCTTTACTACGCTTCAGTACAAAAACAACCTAGTACCGCTGATCATTGGCATTACGTTGGTATTCATTGCCGGACTCCTCTATTGGCCTCCCCTGCAAGAGCTGTTTCGCCTGGGCAGGCTTCCTTTTAACCAGGTGCTGGTTTGCGCAGGCATAGCACTGGCCGGAACTTTCTGGATGGAATCGGTTAAATGGATCAGGCGATACTCAGTAGGTAAGTCGTAAATTGTTCAACTGCAGTACTGAACCCACGCCGCCTTCAAAACTTGCACCATAGGCAGAGGATGCTGCAATAAAACTGATATGGGTAACTTCATCTGACGCACTGCCAAATCCGCCAGACAGCGGATACATATACACCGGGGAGCCAGATGGCAGAGATCCGTAGATCAATTGCACTGTGATGTCTTTGAATCCCACTTCGGTGATCCCGCTCCTGAACCAACCGGTGGCTATGCGTTTTGTTGAAGAACCGGACCTGTTTTCGAGCAACAAATAAATATCACAGGAATCCGTTTTGGCCAGTGTTTGCCCCGTTCCATTTTTATACGGCGTGCCCGGCACATAAGAATAGGAAATGGTAAAACTCTTTGGCTTACCCACAAAGGGAACCCCAAACTTGGTTGAATTGAGCGGGTTGGAAATGTCCAGTTCAAACTTACCTGTAAATATGCTTCCCGCCGCCATCCGCTGTCCGGTGATGGCCGCCAGTGATCCCAGGTCCCGGGTGATCAGTTGCGCTCCTTTATCAGTAGCACTGATGTCCACAGGCAGTACGTTAGCCTGCCCCAACGTAATCACCCCCGCATTTCCAGAAGCCCAAATGGTATTAGCATCCTTTCCCGGTTCCTGGTAGTTCTTTCCGGATGGCGTATACCAATCATCCAATCCCGCATTCTCCAGTTGCGGAGTGGCCGATGATTTGGAGACGATGACGGTATAAACGGCGGTACTTCCGTCTTCTGCCGTAACGGTGTAGGCAACTGGCTGCGTAAAATCACTTACCACGCCCACGCCCGGTTTGATACGGGCATAACTGCTCAGCCTTACTGAATCCGCAAATAATTTGCCCAGGTCCGCCGTGGGCGAAACCGGGATACGAATAATCAGGCTGTCTTCATTGATGATGGTATTGCCTGATTGACCATTGATCGTAAAATACAAGATCTGCTTATACGCAGATTTCCCAAAGTAGTCTTCCTTCACGCAGGCGGTGAGCAATAGCACTATCGCGGCAAAATACGCTAACCACTTCATCTATCTAAAATAAAGGGCAAAGCCCAGTGAAAGTTGAAGGAGATCGATCCTTAAGCTGAGGTCCCTGTTCTTTATCTCTCCATCCGGCTTATCTGTAGTTTTAATTTTCTCTTTTGAGGTACTCAATCCAAATGCACCCACATTCACCTCAAAGCCAAAATTGTCCACCACAAACGCCAGCAGGCCCGGCCTAAGTTGCAGTCCGTAATACCTGGTTTCCGAATATGTTCTTGTAAGCACACTGTTTACTTCTGACTCTGAAACCTTGCTCCCATAGCCGATCTGCAGTTCAGCCGGGATCACCACGTAAATCTTATGACTGTTCCCGATGGGTATGAAATTCTTGATGAAGGGCCGGAAGGCAAAGTCGCGCCCATAGCTGCGGTTGTTACTGATGGTCCCATCACTGGCCTGTTGTGTATTGATATCACGCCGGTATTCATACAGCAGGCCCAGCCCCACAGCCAGGTTCTCCTTGAAAACATAACCGGGGTCAAAACGAACGCCCAGGCTCGACTTATCCTGGTTCAGGTAGTATGCCAAAAGTCCGGTTTCATTGGTTGCCTTCTTTGACGCCGTTGAAAAATTCAGGCTCGCAAATTTCATCCCTTTCTCTATCTTAACACCATCTTTATATTTGTTGTTCTTCTTCTGCGCAGATGCAGCACCATGTACCATCAAGGCAAACAATATGGGGATGAGTTTTTGCATGAAGAGCATATGATTGAACAGGCAGATGAAATTAATTTTTTATTCCCATATTTTTTGATCTCTATATGATGCGACTCATTTTTCTGCTGCTGGCCTTCAAACTGTCCTTTGGCTTTGCTCAAAGCAATGGATTTGATCCTAACCGGCTCAAGAGGATAGACAGTTTTGTACAGAAATATATTGATGCCGGCAGGCTGAATGGCGCCGTAGGACTGATCTCTTATGAAGGGAAAATTATTTACCATAATGCACTGGGATACAGCAACGCCGCAACCCGCACGCCCATGCAGAAAGACAATATCTTCCGCATCGCATCCATGACCAAACCCATCGTGAGCGTGGCGGTGATGATGCTCTGGGAGGAAGGAAGGTTCTCACTGGACGATCCCATTTCAAAATTCATTCCCGAGTTTAAAAACGCGGGCGTACTGGACCGCTTCTATAACAAAGACACCAGCTTCACCACGGTGCCGGCTAAACGGGAAATCACCATCAGGCACCTGCTCAGCCATACTTCGGGAATAGGCTACGCGCAGATTGGTTCAGCATTTGCCAATGCCATCTACGCGAAGTATCAGATCAATGGTGGCATTGGCACACCGCAGGAAAAACTGTCTACCGTTATTCCCCGCCTTGCGAAACTCCCCCTCTTCAACCAGCCCGGTGAAAAATTCCTCTACGGCCTCAACACGGATGTGCTCGGATATTTCATTGAAGTAGTAAGCGGAAAACCGCTGGATGTATTCCTCAGGGAAAAGATCTTCATGCCGCTGGGCATGAAGGACACGTATTTCTATCTGCCTGCAGATAAAGCATCCCGGCTGGTTCCCTTATATAAACTGAATGATAAGCAAAAGATTGAACCACACACAACCGCATTCAGTAACGGTGGTGATCCCAATTTTCCGCTGGCACCCAAAGGCACTTACTTCTCCGGAGGTGCAGGACTGAGTTCTACGGCGTACGACTATGCCCAGTTTGCACAAATGCTGATCAACGGAGGAGAATGGAATGGGGTACGATTACTTTCCCCGCACACGATCCGCCTGATGACCACCAACCAGATCGGGGAGTCATTGTTGTTCGACAATCCCACTGATGTACGGCGATTTGGGCTGGGCTTCGGCCTTTTCCAGGACAAAGCCGTGGTGGCCATGCCGGTAGGCTACGGCACCTATATGTGGGACGGAATGTTTGCTTCGCATTTCTGGATAGACCCCAAAAACAAACTGGTAGTAGTCTTCATGCGCAACATCTGGCCCACTGAGGACTGGGATTTTGTAGACAGGATCAAGCCGGTGATTTATCAGGGAATAAACTGAGGGAAGTTCGCAAGCTATGCCCCCATTGCCGCACTACCGCATTACCACATTGCCACATTAAAAAAAGAGTCCCGCGTAAAAACACAGGACTGTAACCAAAATGTAGATTGAGAAAAGAAAGACAATTGTTATCTATTTCACCCTGCCCTTTTCCGCCTCTGAGCTTCCGGATGTTCTTGCTGCCAGCGCTTTCCCTTTACTGAACCTGTATGTAAAGGTTAGTGTGGCAACCCTTGTATCCAGCAGGCTATGCCAGCTTGCAGAAGAATTGGAAACGGCAATGATGTCGCCGCCGGGTTTGTTGGTATAGAAAATATCATTGACGTTTAACTTGAATGCTCCTTTGTTCTTCATCACTTTCATACTCACGCCCGCACGGAGCGTCCACACGGGCACCGTAATAAACTGCCCCACACGCACACGGGTAGTATAAGTCCCCGCCAGTTCCGCACTCCACTTACTATTAATGGTGAACTGGTTCACAGGGCCCAGATACCAATACGTACCTTCATTGTCCAGTTGCTGGCCATAGATCTCGGATTTGAAATCACTATGCATCAGTTCTGAATACACCTGCAGCATCCACCACTTCGCCAGATTGAAGTTGCCATTGAAGGTGATGCCATACGCCCATTGCCTGCCGAAGTTCCCCGGTCTGCTGAAAAAAATTCCGTCTTCCTGCTGAATGGTTTCGTTGATCACATCCTTTGCATAGGTAACACTTAACGATGTGGTATATTTATTTCGGAAGATGTGTGACATCTCCAGGCTATGCGAGAAGGTTGGCCGGAGAAAAGGATTACCCCCGTAAAGCGTGAAGAGATCCAACGGATAAGTAAAGGGGTTAAGGTCTTTATAGTTAGGCCTGTTGATGCGCCGGCCCAGGTTAAATGCCAACTGGTTTTTTGCCAGTGAATCCAGCCGGTACAACAAAAACAATGTGGGGAATACGCTCGTATAGTGCCGGTTGAATGATGAATCTTTTACAAGCGCATTGCCAGCCTGATCCCCGGTGATATTGGTATTCTCTACGCGCAATCCAGCCTGAACAGACATTTTCTTCGTATTGTAGCTGAAGTTCAGATACCCGGCATTGATATTCTCAGTATAGCTGAAACTGTTGGAGAAAACATTATTCTCCACCAACGAATCCATCACCAGGTCATAAAAGGCAGCCACATTGGTTGTACTCACATAACTGGACTTTACGCCCGCTTCAAATTTGCCGCGGTTATTCACGGGCTTCATATAATCAATCTTTCCCGCCCAGATATCCAGCGTAGAGGGAAGGTTGCTGATGAGGGTAGTACCGCTGTTAAAACTTCCGTCAGGATTATAAATATTATTTACCAGGCTCTGGTCCGTATGGGCATTGTAGGCTACATAGTCTCCATTGAAACTGATCTCAGAACCTTTACTGCCAAGCTTTCTGGTCATATTCAGGTTAACGCTGCCATTCTTCAGGGTTCTGTCTACCCTGCTCAGGGCTTCCACCGTTCTCAGCAGGTCTCCGTTGCCATCCGTAAGCACTGAACGGTTGGTGTTACTACTGAGGGTGTTATTGATGAATCCGCTTAACACGGCGCCAACAGTTGTTTTCTTATCGAGATAATAATCAAAACCCAGCTTCCCGTTAAAACCGTTGGAACCTCCCTTGATGTATGAATTCTGGTTAAATGCCGCATCCAATGCGCCACCTGTCTTGTAATACTCCCGGTCAATAAAAAGATCCTGAAAAGTATTGTTGATGTTATAGCTGAGGTTGGTGAACAGGTTTAGTTTATTCACCCTGTAATTGAGGTTCACACTATTGTTGGATCTTGCATACCGGCCCTGGCCATAACTGGTGCTCAGTCCGCCATTGATTCCCTTCACCGTATTTTTCTTCAGCCTGATATTTATAATGCCCGCATTGCCCGCTGCATCATACCTGGCCGGGGGGTTGGTCATCAGTTCAATGGTAGCAATGGTTGCAGAAGGAAGGGACCTCAGGTAATTGGCAAGGTCTGCATTGCTCATATACGTAGGCTTGTCGTCAATAAACACCATCACCCCGGGTTTTCCCTGTAAGCTGATATTTCCATTGATGTCCACCTGCACGCCGGGAGATTTCTCCAGCACTTCCAATGCATTTCCACCAGCATTTGAAATAAGTGCATCCGGGTTGATCACCGTTCTGTCTATCTTCCTTTCCACAAAATTCTGCCTGGCCACCACCGTAATATTCTCGAGTGATTTGCCGGAGCCGGGCTGCAGTATAATCTCATTCACCACATACTCCAGCTGGTCATTGACCAATACAAAAGGCGCCGTCCCTGCAATAGAGTGGCCCACATAGGACACCTGTATCCGTAGTGAATCCTTTGCAGTGGTCATGAGTACGTATTGCCCTGCAGAATCAACAATAGCTGTTTTGAGCAGTTTCTGTCCGTCCCATTTTACCAGTGACACCACCGCACCCACGGCGGGTTGCCTTGTTTCAAGCCAGACCTTTCCCTTGATGATGGCCGGTGCTTGTGCAAACGCGCTCGCTGTCATCAACAATAAAATCATACAAACAATCCCTCTTACCTTTTCTCTGCCATACATAGTCATACCGTTTATCTTATTCAGGATTCATCACAGCTTTCAGGGTATTGGCTCCTTGCAGCAGCTTGCGCGCCACAGCCAGCACATCCTCTTTTGTCATGGCCTCCAGCCGTTGGGTGAACTCCGTGACCTGTTTTCTGTCCATGCCAAAACTGAATTGCTGCTCCAGTGTAACCGTCCAGTAGTCGTTTGTTTTCTGGGCGGTCTCTACCACGCGCAAGCGCTGCGCCTTGGCTTTTTGCAAGTCTTCATCCGTTAGTACGCCCCGCAGGATATCGTCTGTCAAACTCTTAAATGCATTGATGATCTTATCCGTATTCTCCGGCAGGGAAGACACCACCAGGTTCAGGTTGAAATCCCTGATGGGTGCGCGTTGCAGGGATCCGCCAACCTTGGGTGAATAAGTGCTGCCCATCTCCTCGCGGAGTTTCTGTGTAGCCTTGATCTGGAGAATATCCGTCAGCAGGTTAAAAGCCAGCACATCCTTGTCTGTAACCTCCGCTGCTTTACCATAATAAGAAAAGTTGATCTCGGATTTATTCTCTTTGCCCATCCTGAAGCTAAAGGCGTTATCACCGCTGATGGACTTAGCCATACTCGCCGGGTTCAGTGCGGGTTTGGTGCCCGAGGTGGGAATGGATGCTACATATAGTTCCACATAATCCAAAAATGCCTGCTCCGGAATATTCCCGCTGAACACCAGCACGGTCCCTCCCAGGTTTGCACAAATCTTTGTGTACAATGCTTGCAGGTCCTGCATAGACATGGCATCTATCTCCGCTAGCGAGGGCAGTCCGGTTATCCTGTTGGAGCCGGCATACCGGAATTTATTAAGCGTGTCATTGAACTTTATCCCGGGATTTTTAGCGAGCATGCCTATCTGGCTGCCGAAGCCAGTCTTGATCCCGCTAAACTCCTGCTGGTCCCAGTTTACATCAGTGATCCGCATATACATAAGCTGAAAAAATTTCTCCAGGTCCACCACGGTTGTTCGGCCACCCATAAACAATTGGGTGGGCCCCACATTCAATCCAAAGCCTGCCGTTACGCCGGAGAGGATTTTATTCAGGTCTGTTGACTTATTTTGTCCAACACCCAGGCCGCCAACAAAGGGCAGGTAATTGGCCAGTTTCACTTCCTGGTCTGAAAGCAATGTAAGCCCACCCCATTGGGTACCGCGCATGACAACCTCATCGTTTTTGAAGTCCGTTTTCTTGTAGATCACAGTGATGCCGTTAGACAAGTTCAGCACCTCAGACGCCAATGCATCATCATGCACTTTGCTGACTATCCTGCCACGGGCAGGCTCCTGCCAGATGATCTTTCCCGTATTGGCAGACTCTGTAAGGGCTTCTACTTTCTGTTGTTTTGCGCGGTCAAATGCTGCCAGCATAGCTGCCTCACTAACCTTACCCTGCATCGCCTCCGTGGCATTGCAGAGAATGAATACTGGCTTGTCAAGGCTGATGGCCCTGGCCCTTTGATTCATCTCTGCAAGCGTTAGTGCATCCAGCGTTGTCTTTACGAAAGCATATTCAGCTTCTATCCCCGGCGCAGGTGTCTGGTTGAGAAAATGCTCCACATATTCTCCCACATAACTGACTGACTCTGTTTTGTCTTTTTCCAACAGCGCCTCTTCATACCGCTTGAAATACTGCTTCTTCGCGCGTTGGAATGCCGCTTCGGTAAATCCATATTGCTGGCCCCTTTTTACTTCTCCCACCATATAGTGAATGGCTGAGTCCACACTGGTTTTCACCACGGCATTGATGGAGCCGATATGATAGCCTTTCAGGAAATCTCCCTGCGGAGAGATCTGGCCCCCGGAGATGGGCGATGTAGGATCCACGAAACTCTCCTGCAGGTGATCACTGAAGAGCTGCGACAAAATCTCATTCTTCAACTGATCCCCAAACGCAGCCCAGGTATCCGGCGATGGTTTTCTCTTCAGGTCAAAATAGATTGACACCTGGGTATTGATCATTTCTTTGTCGACCGCAACCAATGCTTTATTACCAGAATGCCAGTTGATGGGCGTCACAGGTACCCGCGCGGGTGCGGCAGCAGGGTTTTTCAGGTCTCCAAACAATTGCCTTACCATAGTCTCTGCTTGAACGGGATCCACATCGCCTACAATGATCACCGCCATATTGTTGGGACGGTACCAGGAAGTATAATAATCCAGGAAAACAGGGCGCGGTGCGGTATTGATGATGTCCTCCCTGCCTATGGGAAGACGCTGCCCATACTTACTGTTATTGGTCAGCGGCGGAAGGAATTTTTGCAGCATGCGCTGGTTGGCATTCTGCCGCATCCGCTTCTCTTCAATGATGATGCCCCGCTCTTTTTCAATTTCGTCTTTGTCAAAAACAACGCCTCCTGCCCAATCACGCAGTACCTGGTAGCCTTTCTCCAGCAGTTCCGGCTGGTCTGTGGGGATCGGCAGCATATACAATGTAAAATCAAATGACGTGGTGGCGTTGAGATCAGCGCCAAACCTTACCCCCGCTTTCTGGAGATAGTTCAGCAACTCGTTCTTGGGAAAATGCGTGGTGCCATTGAAGGCCATATGCTCCACAAAATGCGCGATGCCCAACTGGTTATCTTTCTCCTGCACGGATCCTGCATTGACCACCAGCCGCAGTTCCGCCCTTTTCTCAGGCTTCGGGTTCTGTTGGATATAATAAGTAAGTCCGTTGTGCAGCTTTCCGAACTTCACCCTAGGGCCTAAACTTATTTTGTCAGCCGGTGCCTGCGCCGATGCCGCGCCGGAAAGAAAAGAAACGAATAAAAGAATCAGGGAAAAATTTCGCATACCTGGAGTTTAGTTAGCCCATCATGGGATGGACAACTAAAGTAGGATGCAAGCCTATTGGACCCCTGTCCAATCCTGCTAATTTGATCAACGCCGTACGAGACCTGGCGACAGGTTAAAATGCTTCCTGAAAGCCCTGCTGAAAGATGAGACCTCTTCAAAGCCCGTGAGGATGGCCACTTCCTGCACGGAATGCGCTTCTTTTTGTAACAGGTAATGGGCAAGTTCCAGTCTTTTTTGCAAGAGGTATTGATAAGGAGTGCTACCCATCGCAGATTTGAAAGTCCTGAAAAAATGAAACTCAGACATACATGCCTCTTTCGCAATTTGTCCGATACTGATGTTTTCCAGATAGTTGGCATCCATAAAGTCCCTGCCCCGATATACCTGTTGCAACAAATGTTTTTTGGTTCTCCGCTTCAGGGTGGGTATCCGTGAAAAAGCCTGGAACAGCGGGAGCTGATCCTGCAGTAACGCATCCGTCAGTGAAAGATACTGTTCATCCCGCAGTGGGTTGAACTGATGTGGGTGAGACTGGATTTGCTTTGCGATGGACAGTATATGTTGCCCCAGCCGGGTCTGCTGCGCTGAATGTTGCGTCTCCGGGTAGTCTGCACTATTCAGGAATATACCCAGTTCAGGGTCCGCAATGGCCGTGTCTGGCCTCAGGGTACTCGCAGCCGCCTCCGCTATCAGTTCAGGCTTGATATTAATACAGAGCCCCCGCACATCTTGCTTGCTGCCGATGGCCACTTTACCCTCGGCCTGGTTGTTCACCAGCAGGTAATGACCGGCCGGCACATCGTAAGGGGTAGCATTAATGGTATATTTTTCAACGCCTTCCACCACATATTTAATGGAGAACGAGGAGGAACGAATGGGACAGCTCAACTCGCGGAACAGGGAATACACCATCGTGTTTTCCTGCGCATGCGTTATGGCCTCCCCCACACTATGTTGATCAATAACTCTGTACATGCCCTGGCATTAGTGGATCAAAATAAGTCGGACCGCGGCGAATAGCAGGTTAAAATAGGACGAACGGAAAATTATTATGGAAGTATGGAGATAAGGTAATGGCTTAGAGAGCACGTGCAATTGCCGCATTACCGCATTACCGCATTGCCACATTAAAAAAAGAGTCCCGCGTAAAAACGCGGGACGACCAAACTCTAACTGTGCTCCCGCAACGGCTGGCGAGCCGCACGGGGAAATTCTAAAAAACTGTTATAAGTGTATACAGTTTTTGCGAAATGGTAACCCATCCAATTACTGCATTTGCATTCCACCTTGCATACCTTCCGCTTCACCCTTCATATTCTTACGCTTGAACAGGCTCATGTCCATCTTACCAAACCTGTAACTGAAAGTCATACGGAACATCGGATTATCAGGATAACGGATTGATTCACGGTTGTAGAACTCGCTGTATGTAAACTGGTGGTTGATCCTTGTACGGAAGATATCATTCACCGCAAGGGTTACAGAGGCAGCATTGTTCTTCAAAAAGTTCTTCTTCAAGGCCAGGTCAAATCCATAGTTGGCTTTGATATAGCCCTGTGCGCTGGACTGGCTACCACCCATGGGCGGACCAAAGCCACCACCACCCTGGTTTACAGGTGTGTTGGTCTTGGATTGATAGGTTCCTGAGAATTGAACAGAAAACTCTTTAGGAAGTTTAAAATTGGAGTTGAATTTTGCAAACCAGCTCCACATCGCTTCCGTGCTCACCCCCTGATTCTCCGCATTGATCTTGGAATTATAGATGTTGACGTTGGTATTTACATCCCACCATTTATTTATGGTGTGCTGGTTGGTAAGTTCCAGTCCGGCCATATAGGACGAATTCGCATTCTCATAGGTTGTCACAGGATGCGTATTTCCATTGCTCAGCTGCACCGTATCCAGGATGGTGGTGATCAGGTTATCCGTATGCTTATAATAAACGGAGGCCATGAAAGTGTTGCTGCCTTTGTAGGTTTTCAGGTAGGCCGCTTCAAATGAATAGGTGAACTCCGGCTTCAGGGCAGGATTACCGCGGGTCCAGTTGGTCTGGTTAGATGAATCAATAAACGGCATCTGCTGAAGGAAGAAAGGCCTGTTGACCCTGCGCGTTACGGAGAACTGCAGCTCCTGGTTGTTCTTCAGCTTCTGGCTCAGGAACAATGAAGGGAACAGGCTCAGCGGATACTGGTTGGAATATTTCTCGCCCGTCTCCGTCATCTCCGCAGTGTAGTCAGAACTCTCAGCCCTTAATCCCAGTTTATAACCAAAGGTCTTAACAGATCCCTGGTAAGTAAAATAGGCCGCATACACATTGTCCTTGTTCTTATAATTGGAGGCCGAGTTGGGAACCTTGATAAAAGATCCCGAGGCATCGCTGTAATAGTTTTCCAGGTTATTGGTCATGTTACGCAACTGTGCACGCAGACCCGCCTCGATCTTTCCATTGTTCTTCAATGGCCTCACGTAGTCTGTTTGAACAGTAGTAAAGCGGTTCACGCCATTGCCCAGGGTCTGCTGGTGCTGCTCGCCAATTTGTGCCTGGCCTTTTGCACCGTAGATATAGGTATCATAGTTCACCACACTGTTATTCTTTCCACTGAAGACGTTCAGATCCGCCGTAAGCTCTTCACCTTTGCGGGGAAAATTGTATTTATAGCCCGCACTGAAGCCCGTTGCGTTAAACTCACGGTTGGTCTTGGTCAGGCGCTCGCTGTAACTTTTATAGGTGCCGTCAGAATAGGAGCTGTCTGAGTACATGGTCTCTATCGGTTTCATTTGTCCGCGTACCCTGATCACACCCACAGAAAATGTGGAACGGTCAGAGGCAAAATAATCCAGCCCAACTTTCCCGAAGATAAACCCGCCGCCATTCTTGGTTTTGGCGTACTGATCCACCAGGAGGGTGGGGTTGTAGAGCAGGTCTTCCATATGGGTTTCGCTGGTGGGGCGTGTCCGCATCTGGTTGCCGAAGACGTTGGCAGAGAAATTGAATTTATCCTGGCGCAGGTTGATGCCGCCGCCGCCATTCAGGCCGCCGCGTTTGTCTACACCCGCCATGATATTTCCGTTGTAGCCAGATTTCTTATTCTTCTTCAGGATGATATTCAGGATGCCCGCGTTACCGCCCGATGCATCGTATTTGGCAGAGGGGTTGGTGATCACTTCCACACTTTCAATAGCGTCTGCCGGGATCTGGTCCAGGCTGAGGGTGGAAGGCCTGCCATCAACATAGATCTGGGGCGATGCGTTGCGAAGGGTCACATTGCCATCAATGTCCACATTCACGGAAGGCACGTTTTTCATCACATCCACCGCTGTACCGCCCGTGCTCACAATATTCTTTTCTACGCTGAATACTTTTTTATCGATATCCATTTTCATGGCCGGCTTCTTACCCACGATGGTAATATTGGTAAGCTCCGTAGCCTGGATGGCCATGCTGATCTTGCCGAGGTCTTTTTCCACATCCGGCATAGTGCCCGGCTTCATGGTCTTGGGATCCACAATGGAAAACTGCTTTTCGTACGGTGCATATCCCGTTGCGCTGATCTTCACGGTCAGCGGACCCATGATGGGGAGGTCTTCAAAGCGGAACGCACCAGCGGCTTTAGTTGTGGCTGCTTTCAGCATCACCTGCTTGAACTTTTTGGTGGCCGTATCCATTTTGCTGCCCATCAGGATCACGGAAGCGTCCTGGATAGGCTTGCCGGCAGAGTCTACCACTTTACCGAAAACGATGCCGATGGAAGGAGGCGCCTGCATGCCTTTGCCATTACCGCCCTGGGGCGCGCCGCCGCCCGGGAACTGGGCAAAACCGGCAAAGCTGAACATCAGTGCTGTGAGGAGTATTACGAGTTGTTTCATGATCTCTTTTTTGACGATACAAAAGAAATCAATGTTGGAGCGTGGTTTTTTGAATTGAGACGAAAGGGGGATTTGTTGCGACAAAGCCACGGTTTAGTTCGCAGGGTGCAGTTCGCAGTTCGCAGGTTGCGAGGTTCTGCAGGAAATACGAGCACATTTGTCAAATTTTGATTCTGTTATCGGAATATTTCCGATATTAGGTACTATTTTAGACGTATATTTGTAATTTTATAACGCTATTATCGGAATATTTCCGATATTAATGACAATTTATGACAAATTTAAGCCGGGCAATAAAGAGATACGGGGAGTCGCCGCTTCCACTCCAGGTCCTGATGGACGTGCTGGCGGAATACAAACGCCCGCATGATAAAATCAGTGAAATGGTGAAATCCGGCCAGCTGACCATGGTCCGGAAGGGGCTTTATATACCCGGTCCGGAGCTTGACGTAGCGCCACCGCACCCCTTCCTCACGGCAAATCATCTCTACGGGCCTTCCTATATTTCTTTACAATCCGCACTGGCCTTTCATGGTATGATCCCGGAAAGGACATTCGGCGTTAGTTCTGTGTCCATGAAAAGGTCAACCCAATATGAAACAGCTGCCGGCGCATTCAGTTATACCCGGGTCCCCATGCCTTATTACAGCTTCGGGATCACCAGCCAGGTACTCACGGAGAAACAAGTGGTGCTCATGGCATCCCCTGAAAAAGCCGTTTGCGATATCATCATCACCAGCAGCGGCGTAAACCTGAGGAGCATTGCGCAAACCAAAGCCTTCCTCTTTGATGACCTCAGGCTTGATGAAAACAAGGTATCTGACCTCCAGTTTGCTGAAATTGCATCATGGACGGAGCATAGCCCCAAATCCAAAAGCCTGCAAATGCTGGTTAAAACACTACGCGCATGAACATCAGGGAATGGCTAAAAGAATATGATCCCGTAAATATGCCCGATGCCGAAAACGCACTGAGGGAAATCATGCAGGAAGTAGCCCTCGCCGGTCTTGAACGAAGTGGCTTCTTCAAAAAAGCCGCCTTCTATGGCGGAACGGCATTGAGGATCTTCCATGGGTTAGACAGGTTCTCCGAGGACCTTGATTTTTCCCTGCTGGAACCAGACGATGCATTCAGGATGGATCAACACCTGGAAGCAGTGGTCAGTGAGTTTGCTTCACTGGGCATGCAGGTATCGGCAAAGCGTAAGATCAAATCAGTGGCTACCGCTGTTGATTCAGCTTTTCTGAAACCGGATACATCATGGAATGAGCTTGTCCTCAACAAAGCATTTCCGCAAACCGGGCTGAAAAATCCGCCCTCTTTAAAGATCAAATTGGAGGTAGACACGGCGCCACCGCCCGGTTTCTACACGGAAGAATTGTTGTTACTCAAGCCCTTCTCGTTCTACGTTAAATGCTTCTCCCTTCCTGATCTGTTTGCAGGGAAAATGCACGCACTGATGTTCCGGAAGTGGAAACAAAGGGTGAAGGGGCGGGATTGGTATGACCTCGAGTGGTATCTGCGGAAAGGCGTTCCCCTGCACCTGGAACATTTCAGGCTTCGTGCCATTGACAGCGGAGATCTTGAAGACAAAAGCCTTTCTGAAAAGCAGTTCCAAAAACTCCTCGAAGCCCGCATCAACGCGGTGTCCATAAAAGCTGTTAAGGACGATGTGGTACGCTTTATCCCGGATGCACACCGCCTGGATATCTGGTCTGCTGTTTACTTTCGGGACCTTGCTAAGAAGATAAAATTTGCCTGAGATTGCGAGGGAGAAGATGAAGGGAGAAGTGCGAAGCTGTCTTCACACTTCCCCCTTCATCTTCTCCCTTACAAAGAGGATCTCGTCAATGCATCAACAGCCTCCCTATAAAGGTCCCCCACCGGCAACTCATGATCGCCGATGAAGACACTGCTTTTCTTAACCGCCGTGATGGCGTCTGTGGAAACGATGTAAGATTTATGGATGCGGATGAAGCTGGAGGAAGGCAGTTCCTCTTCTATGGATTTCATGCTCATCCGTGTAATGAGTGGACTTTTCTGGCTCAGCAGATGGATCTTCAGATAGTCTTTCAAAGATTCAATAAAAGTGATATCACTAAACTCCACTTTCACCTGTTTGTAGTCCGCATTCACAAAAATATACCTGGCACCTGTCCCTACACCCTTCCCCTCAACCCTATTCCCCCTAACCTCCGCCCTCAGCTGGTGCAGTTCCATCGCCTTATTGCAGGCTTTGATAAAACGATCCATGGACACGGGTTTCAACAGGTAGTCCACCACGTCCAGGCTATATCCTTCCAGCGCATATTTTTCATAGGCGGTAACAAGAATATACATCGGTTTTTTGGGCAGGCTGTTGATGAACTGGATACCTGTAAGTCCGGGCATTTGTATATCGATGAAAACAAGATCAATGTCTTCCGTCTGCAGAAATTGCATGGCCTGCATGGGACTGTTAAAGCCCCTGACCAGTTCCAGGTAAGGTACCTGCCGGATATTGTCTTCCAACAATTCCAGCGCCAGGGGTTCATCATCTATAGCTAAACATCGGAGTTTCATGCAAGACTGATTTGCAGGTCAACGTCAAAGGTACCGTTTACGGACCGGATGTCTAAACGATGCCTTGACGGGTAGAGCAGGTTGAGTCTCCTGTTCACATTGGGCAGCCCGATGCCTGAAGCGCTGTCCTTGACTTCATCACTGTGTTCAGTGTAACGGTTGCTTACCTGGAAATGGAGCACATCGTCCTTAACCTTTAATACTACACCAATGTGCGGTTGTTCCACCAATCCTACTCCGTGCTTGAATGCATTCTCCACAAAAGGAATGAGCAGCATCGGTTCAATCTCGTTGGTGGAACCTGCCGTATCAAAACTGGTCTCTATCTGTACCGTGTTGCCGAAACGTTGCTTTTGTAAGTCGATATAACTCTCCAGATACTCCACTTCCTTCTGCAGGGGTACACGCTGCTCCGTTTCATACAGCATATAGCGCATGAGCTGGGAAAGCTTGATGAGCGAGGGTTCCAGCAGGTCACTCTTTTTGCGAGCCAGCGCCACCATGTTGTTGAGTACATTAAACATAAAGTGCGGACTTACCTGGGAGCGCAGGAGTGAGAGTTCAGTCTTCAGGTTTTCATTCACCTTCTCTCCCTGCCTCCTCTCCGTGTTGACGCGGTCCAGGATCAACCGGTAGGTAGTGGAAACCATCATAAATACCATGGTGGGTACTACTGAAAATACCACGGTGTTGCGGATGCTGAAGGGCTGGTGTTCAAATCCTTCCAGGACAAACTTAAAATAAGCCCAGCTGAAGAAGACCCAGCTGACGATGAAGCCTACAACCGATGCGATGTACTTTGCCCACTTGCGCTTAAACGCAAACCGGGGCAGCAGGACGTGCGAGTGCAGGTAGAAAAACCCTACCCAGACAATGCGAAAAATCCAGCCCAGGATCTCAAAACCGGTTTTATTCAGTTCGATATCCTTTTTATCCGGCACATTGGCCCTGTCTGGCTTCAGCAACTCTGGCAATGTAAATACCAGTACCCATGCAAGAGCGTGGGCAGCAATGACCAACCATTTCCTGTAAGCCCTTTTTTCCGGCATGACACAAATTAACGCAGTCTCAGCGCATTCCGGAGTGCAGATGAGACGAAAAGGGGATTTTGTGCGACAAACCTTTTCAAGAAAGGGAGAAGGTAAAGGGAGAAGTGCGAAGGGTCCGCTCTTCGCACTTCTCCCTTTATCTTCACCCTTTCTTCAACCGGGACATGGTCCACAACGCAGCAAGAGCGTCCACCACGCCAAATATGATCAGCTGCCAGGGGCCGATGCCCGCGGCCCAGAGCGCCACAAAAGCTACCAGCACAAAAATGCGGACGTAGACGGAGGTCACGGCAAACTCTTCACTGCCGGCGGCACCCATGCGATGATAGTACACGGCCAGGCAGGCCACGAGGATTCCCACCACACGGATCCAGTGCTCATGCGTTTCAGGGACCTGCAAAGTGTTAAGCAAAAGATTGGGCGCAAAAACGAGCGTGGCCGCTACCACATACAGATAGTAGCCAAAATATTGAACGGTTTTTGGAGCAGTCATGGTGGTGGTTTTGCTTAAGGTACTGAGTCAGGCCGAAAAATGCAAGGGAGGGGATGAAGGGAAAAGATAAAGGGAGAAGTGCGAAGAGGGGACCCTTCGCACTTCTCCCTTCATCTTCTCCCTTGTATTTACAAGGTCCTCCTATCTTTGCGCCATGAAATTCCGCTTACTCACGCTGCTGTTGCTGATATTCACCGGCGCCCGGGGCCAGGTGGTGAATATTGAATCACGCCGCCTCAGCACAGACTCCGTGCGGTTTGTAGGGGATTTTAACCTCGCCCTCCTGCTCAACAGCACCAACGGAAAATCCATCACCACCATCAGGGGAAATATTGTGGCGCAGTGGAAGAGTAAAAACTACCGGCACCTCTTCCTCGCCTCCGCCAATTATGACCTGGCCAAAGCCGAAGAAGAAAACTTCGTCAATAATTTCTACATCCATTTCAGGTATAACTACAAGATCAACACCTGGCTGCGCTGGGAAGCATTTGTGCAGAGCCAGACCAATGAGCCGCTGGGCATCCGGTTCAGGCAATTGGTGGGTACCGGTCCGCGTTTCAAGATCCAGCTGGATCCGCACAAGGATATTTACATCGGGACGGCCTATATGTATGAGTATGAAAAAACGATACCGCCGTATACTACCACACTCAACCTGCACCGCTGGAGCAATTACGGATCACTGAATATCCATATACCCAAGCTGAACGGCTCCATCATCAGCACGGTTTATTACCAGCCGGTCTTTTCAGATTTCTCGGATTTCAGGATCATGAATGATACAAAGGTAGACTTTAACCTCACCGCAAAATGGCGGGTGTACACGCGATTCTCTTACCTGTATGATAGCAGGCCTCCGGAAACTATCCGGAAGACGGCCCTGAATTTTGAACAGGGATTCGGGTTCAGTATTCGTTAGTTCCTGGCCACAGGCTGCAATTGCCTGATGTCTGTTCGGGGTTCTGTCCACTGGATGGCGTCTGATTCATCCACCACCACAAAGCGGGTTAAACGAAAGAAATATTCCGTGAGTACAAAACCATGCGTACAGGGCATCCATGCATTGGGATTGTTGATGCCCACCAGCGTGATGCCGCTGATCTTGTTGGTTTTGGTATCCGGTACGAGGTCACGTACCACATAGATCTCACCATATTTGGGTGCGCCCTGCAAGCGATCCATGATCTCAGGCGGAAAACGATCATCAATACAAACTACGCGGGTTCCGGGTTTCATGACAGGATAGTTGAATCTTTAATTGGATACCCTAAAACGTATTTTCCTCAACTATATTGTACTGATAGTCAGTATTCCAGGTTTTGGGCGGCCCGCTCCAGGTTGATGGCCGTATTGGCTAGCATTTCGTTAAGGGGAAGTGCTAACGGATTGATATTGATGCATTGATGAAAAAAAGGTTGCAACAATGCTTCATCAGTTATACGTCCTGCCATGGCCACCACAGGTACACCGTATTCCTTGGCCATCAGCGCAACGCCACAAGGTGCCTTCCCCTGGAGGGTTTGCGCGTCCAGGCTTCCTTCACCGGTGATCACCAATCCCGCTTGCTGCAGATGCTTCGCAAATCCCATCGTCTCCAGCAAATAATCAATGCCCGGTACCAAACGGGCACGCATAAACGAAAACATACCCGCTGCCGCTCCGCCCGCCGCACCGCCGTGTTTCATGGTACCAATGTTGATTCCAAACTGCTCCTGGGTCACCCGTGCCAGGGCCTCCAGCCCCTCACCTGCCAACGCTAACCCATCGGCAAAAAGTCCTTTCTGCGGACCAAAAACGCGCGTAGCACCTTCATCGCCCAACAATGGATTCTGCACATCACAGAGCACCACGCATTCCACCAGCGCCAGTCGCGCATCCAGTGCCTGCACATCCACCCGATGCAGGGTATGCAGATCCGCCGGATAAATGATCTCTTCTTCATCCGCATTCAGGAACCGCACCCCTAGCGCCCGCAGGATGCCCGTACCGCCATCATTGGTAGCAGAACCACCCACGCCTATCAGCAGCTGCTTCACACCCTGGTCCAGCGCATCTTTGATCAGCAGGCCCGTACCAAAAGAATGTGCGTGCAAGGGGTCCCTTTCCCCTTCGCGGATCAGCGCTATGCCCGAGGCCGCGGCCATATCCATTACGGCCGTCTGCCCTTCATGGATGAGGCTGTATCCCGCGCGGATACTGCGTCCCAGCGCATCCATCGTCCCCACTTCCCGCCATACACCCTTGGCGTGCTGGTGAAAAACCTGCGCGGTGCCATCACCGCCATCGGCAATGGGAAAGAGGTCTGTAGGTATGCCCGGATGTGATTGTGCCAGTCCCTGTGCAATAGCATCCGCCGCCGCCGCTGCCGTGAGCGCGTGTTTAAAAGCATTGGGGGCGATGAGGATCTTCTTCATCAGTATTGCGGGATTAACCAGGTCATCAGATAGGTTTGGATCACCGTGATAACAGAGATCAGGATGAGCAGGATGAAACTGTGCATCACGGTAAAACGAAACAGGCTTCCCTCTTCGCCGGTGAGGTTGCCTGCTGCGGCAGCAACGGCTATCGACTGCGGTGAGATCATTTTACCCACCACGCCGCCGGAAATATTGGCACCCACGGCCACCACCGGATCCATGCCCACCCGCGATGCCGCACTCACCTGCAATTTCCCGAACAGTGCGTTGGACGAAGTATCAGAACCCGTGATGAAAACTCCCAGCCAGCCCAGCCAAGGTGCAAAAAACGGAAATAGGGTACCCGTTTCCGTTAGTAGGTGCGCCAGGGTAAGGGAGAGGCCTGCATTGTTGAAGAGATAGGCAAAGCCGAGGATGGACGTAATGGTGAGGATGGGAAAAGCGAGCTGCCGCAATGTTTTTACAAAAACTCCTGCTGCATCGCGGATGCTGATCTTCAACAGAAAAATAGATATGATGCATGCTAGCATCACTGCCGTACCCGCAGCGGAAGCGGGTGCAAAGCGATACTGTTGTTTGAGGGGCTGCTGACCATCGGCCCCCAAAATCTGTTCATGAAGCCCCGGGATGGACCATGTGTGATCAAAGAGCGCCGTAAGTGCCTTCTTCACCGGCGGCAAGCCCCAGAGGAAGACCAATAGGGCGAGGGTTAAGAATGGAGAAAAGGCTTTCAGGATCTGCCCTTTTGAATATTGTTTATGCATATCCTGCTCCAAACTCCGGCCTTCACCCTTCCCCCTGTTCAACGGTTTCCACACGCGCAGAAAAGCAACCAACGCCAGGATAGACGCAACGGCGGCGAGGATATCCGGCAGTGTGGGGCCAATGAAATTAGCCGTGAACCATTGCACCAGGGCAAAGCTGCCGCCACTTACTAATAGCGCGGGCCAGATGTCCATCGCTTTTCTCCAGCCACTCATTATGACGATGAGATAACAAGGAGTGATCAAACTGAGCATCGGCAGGGTTCTGCCCACCATCTGCGAGATGGCCATTTCCGGAATGCCGGAGACCTGTGAAGCCACGGTGATGGGGATGCCGATGGAACCAAAAGCTACCGGTGCGGTGTTGGCGATGAGGCATAAACCCGCGGCATACAAGGGTTTGAAGCCGAGGCCCACGAGCATGGCAGCGGTGATGGCCACGGGTGTGCCGAAGCCTGCCGTGCCTTCCAGAAAAGCGCCAAATGAAAATGCGATCAGCAGCGCTTGCAGTCGCTGGTCTTCCGTGATGCTGCCCATATAATATCTGATCACGTCAAACTGGCCGCTCTTCACCGTAAGGTTATACAAGAATACCGCGGGGATGATGATCCAGCAGATGGGAAACAAACCATAGATGGCGCCGTGGGCAACAGAGATGGCTGCCATGCCGGCGGGCATGCGGTACACACTAACGGCAATGATCAGGGTAAGTGCGGTGGCCAGCAGGGCCGACCAATGTCCGCGCATTTTTCTGATGATGAGCGCCCAGAAGATAAACAGGATGGGCAGCAGCGCCACCAGGGCCGAGAGCCCCGCGCTGCCCAGCGGATCAATGGTTTGTTGCCATGGCATCGTTTAAATTACTGCGATGCGCGGAGACGGCCAACAACCAACCGGTCTATCTCTTCAGTTAGCAAGGGCGGGAAAGGGCTGGTGAATATCCACGGAAGGATGCAGCCACTGGTCTGCATCGGCGGCGTCTACGGCAATGAACCTGTCTCTGCGGAAATGATACTCCATCATCACAAAGCCGCCCTGGCAGGGCATCCACGCGCGCGGGTTTTCAAGCCCTTCGAGGGTCACGCCCGTGGTCAGTTTTCCCGAAGGATCCGGGATGAGTTCACGGATAATATATTTCTTTCCAAAGTTTGGGGCTGCGTGCAGTCTTTGCCTGAGTTCCGGTGCAAAATCATCATCAATGCAGATAACGGTTGTTCCTGGTTTCATGTGTTGTGTTTTGTTGGCGATCCAGAAACGGGGGAGGCGTAGAGCAAGATTTGCTGTCCAACTTTTGGCCTGGGGCCCCCATCGTTTGTCCACCGTTAGTTTGTTACCCGGTTGGCATCCTCCGCAGAGGAACTCTGGATGTAGTGCAAATATAAACGAAGTTTTGATAAGTCTATTATTTTGGTAGACTTATTTTTGAGATTTTATTTTCCCGTTGAAAACTCCACCAGGTAAGGCTTTAGGCGCACGCCGTCTTCTTTGCGGAAAGTATTATCCACCACAAACTGGTATTTTTTCTCCGGTTCCAGGGTAACCTCCAGCGTGATGGATCGCTGATCTGCAGACCATACGCGGTTGGGATTGATCTTGGGGAAATGGGCCATGCCGAGCGGACCCAGATCAATGCCCGTGTTGTATCCATTCAGGGGTTCGGAGAAAACAACCGTGATTTTCATGACACCGGGTTTTACATCTGTGGCACCATTGGCAAAAGGCTGGATGTTGATCACTGTTGGCCGCTGCTTTTCATAATCCGCATTTAATTCCGCCAGGGGCTTAGGCAGAAACTTCACGGTATCTACCAATTGCTCCACCGCGGCTTCATCAGAGAGATCTATTTCGATGAGCGTCTTCACGGCCAGCTTCTTGTCCTTCGCCATCTTGTAATATCGTTCGGCAATTTCATAGCCGATGTAATACCCGAGATCACGCACTTTGAGTTGATTGGGATTCTCGCCCCAGAGCCAGTGATAGTGGTTAGACATCAGGAAAAGATCCTTCACGTATTGTTCCAGAACAGCTTGCTGGTTTGCTTTACCAAATGAAATGGCCGATGAATTCGATGGCTTACCGGTAGCCAAACAGGATAAATACTCCGCAATGCCTTCGCGCAAACAATCAGTCAGCAGGTTTCCCGGCGATTCTTTTTGTTGTGTATGAATGTATTCATGGGTACATAATAAGGCAAGATTCTCCCAGGGCTTGTATTCCCTGAAGAAACCCTGCATATAAGATGGCAACTCAGTGGTTACTACGTTTGGACCCGCGAGAGAATACTCCGCGCCAATGATCACCATCTTGCCATCCGTGGTACCGCCCGTGCGGAAAGCGCCCACAGAAAAGTAGATAGGGACCACTTCCAGATCAGGATAGATGGCTTTCAACTTCCTGATATCCTTTTCAATAGCGGGAAATTGCTTCTGCACATTCAGCATCGGCGCGCGCATGGAAGCCCAGAACTGGGGTCTGTTGCGAATATTCTGCACATACTCGCCAACGATATAATTGCGCAAACGCAACAGGCTTTTCAATCCCTCGCTCGCAGGATCAAGGTAGATCACTTGCAGCAGGCTGGCCTGCCTCGCGCTATCCTTCTCCTGGATGATCCTATCATAGGCCTTCCAGTACTGCTGCAGATCCTGTGTAAAAAAAGGCTGGGAAAATTTTTGGGCGATGGAATACTGAAAGACACCCATCGATACAACAAAAAAGAAAAGGTTGCGCATGGACGCTAAAGTATAACAATGCGAGTATGCCATGATGTTATGATAAACATAAATTCCGTCCTGTTTAGCAATGATTAACAAGTAACTTTTGACTTTTGTGGGCTATATACAACGTATTCTGATTCACCTCCGCAAAAGCAGCACAGGCAAAACTATCTTTGACTCCTTGTCATTATTTTCATTTTTCCAGTACACGATAAAATTTGCGTGGGCATTGGCAGTTATGTAACCTTTGGAGATGTAATTGTTCAGTTTAGCAGCGAACCCTTTAGAATACTTAATCAATAGTTCATTCTTCGCATTTCCTAGCCCCTCTGGCAGAATGGTTAATTTGTCGCCAGAGGATAAGTCTTTCAGCCGGTGTTGCACATATTCAAAATATCCAAGTTGCACATCTCTTAGCGTGAGGTAGATGGCTATCTGCATGGGTTCCGGATAGGAATTGCTGTTTTTAGCAAAACTGATATCGTTCACCCGGAACGGCTGCAAATATGTTCCAGTATAGTGGATATGTAAAACGGATTTCGCACGGGTTGCAGCTACGTAGAATTGCCTTTTAGCTTCGTCTGTATCTGGTGAGAATTTGTCTAGGAGCAGGAAGACATTATCGAATTCCTTGCCCTTTGCTTTGTGGATAGTGGCGACCAGGATAGTCTCGGAGTCTGCTGGTTGAAAGTCTTCGATCTGGCTCTCAAATAGAAATGCCTTCCAGTCGCTCTTGTACTTTCGTTGTGTATTGACTTCCTCAAAACGCTTGATGATGGCATTGGCCAGGTCCTTTTTGTTGCTTCGGTCAATGATCTCGATGGTTTGCCGTTTGGCATCGTTCCAGACATCGTCAGGGATCAGGGGCGTATCTGCACCTTTCTCCAGCAGATCAGAGAATACCCTGAGCTCAACAAGATTGAGCAGACTGAACCCATCGTTTGATTGAATCAGTTTTGCAGGCAGTCCCTGTTCCACAAGTAAACCGGTAAGTAATGCTGCCTCGTCGTTGGTCCTGGTCAATACACAGGAGGAACCGGTCAGCCCGGCGGATTGAATGGATGCGGCAACGGGTGTCACCAGGTTCCCTCCCGCATATTCGGTGATCCGGATAATGCCGTTTTTATCCTCATCAGCAAATCCTGGTTGTGTTTTCAGACGCTGCCCAATAGTGGCAACCCAGGCATTTGCGAAGGCTACGATGTTCTGTCGGCTCCGGTAATTAGTGGTGAGTTCGTACTTGGCTGCCTGGTTCAGGGTGATCAGCCGCTGCATGTAAGCGGAGTCGGAGTTTCTGAAACCATAGATATTCTGGTCGTCATCGCCCACCAGTATCACTCGCATGTCCTCATTCTTATCCATGAGCGCCTGCACCAAGCCAAATTCATCGCCATTCATATCCTGCGCCTCGTCTACCACCAGCACGGTCTTGGTTATGCGGGAGCGTTCGATCTCGCCACTCTGGATCATCTGAATCGCTTTCTGCACAACATTCTGCGCATCTGCGATGTTTCCGATCCTCCCCAGCAAATCAAAACAATAGGAATGAAAGGTCTTGATGTCAATAAAATGCGCTGCGTTGCCAATCAATTCCAGCAAACGCTTTTTGAATTCCGTGGCCGCCGCCCTGGAGAATGTGAGCATGAGCAATTGATCATGCTTCACGTCTTCCGCCAGCAGGAGTGAGGCGAGCTTATGCACCAGTACGCGGGTCTTGCCGCTGCCCGGACCGGCAGCTACTACGATGTGCTGGCTCTGGTTGTCTTTGATGATCTCCAGTTGCGCCGGAGAGAGTGCACCGAAAAGCTTCATGAACTTCTCCGGTGTTAAGGTGCGGTTGATATCATCCTGCCTGCTGCCCGGAAAATATTTCGATAGAAAGGAATAGTAGTTCAACCGGAAATAATCGTCTACAAATTCAAGCGCCTCATTATAGTTCCGGATCATCTTTTTTGCATACTCGCCTACGATATGGATCTGCTGTACTTTCTGCGCGTAGAACGCTTTCAGTTTTTCGTAATCACTTTCCTTGTACTGGATCCGGCTGTTTTTCTCGATACGGTCTATCGTGAGTTTATTGTAACTGACCAGGAACCCGCCCTCGATTTTCAGTGCCTCGATCCGCGAGAGATAAAAAAGGCTGTCTTCAATATCGTCCAGCGTTACAACCGTCTTGAACATACCCTGTTCATTCTCCATCACATCTTTCAGTTCCTGTATGGAAAATTCCACCAGGACTTCTTCCCTGTTCTTGTCGTCAAGCGGCAGTTCAGTAGCTTTTTGGTGCAGGTACTGGATGATCAGTCTTGCCCATTGGTGTCGGGTGGCAAGTTTCTCTGTGAAACTCGCCTTGTCCACAGTCAGGGCAATCTTCACATGGTTCTTGGAGTATTCCAGGTTCTGCCTTTTGATCCATTGCTTGATGGCCCAGAAATTCAGGATCGATTTGAGCCGGTTCAGGGAGCTGTCCTTGATCCCGCTCTGCAGAAAATGTTCCATGAACTCCTTCAGGTAGTATGACCCTTCTCCCTCTTCCAGCAGCGAGAGCAGTTGTTCTTCCTGTTTGCGGAAGTTTTCTAATAGCGCGAGGGGTTTGTTTGCAGTGTCTGACCGCCGAATAAATGCCGTAAGGTCCTTGGTATCAGCCAGGATCTTGGCATCCCGTAGTAATTCGATGATGCGGATAACTTCCTCTTTGTTGATGCCGAGTTGATCAGAGATATAATCGACGCGGGATTCAGCGGCTTCTTCGGTAGATAAGCGTTTGCTCTTACTGGAGAACAGCTTTTTGATGATGCGGATGGCGCTTTCTCGTTGGGGCTCGGAGAATTTATCTGATTCCCTGATCCGGTTGATGGCTTCCTGCGCCGTCTTGCTCAAGATGCTGTTGGCGAAGAGCTGTGGGTTGTTCTGTCCGCGCTTAAGATAGCCTGCGTCTTCGAGTGCGGCGATGGCCGTTTTCACGCGGGTCTCCACATCCCGTATATTCTCGTCCCAACCTGCTTTTCGGGCAATTTCGAGTGCCGAGTTGGAGACCTTATCCCGGAACTTCGTCATGTCTTTAATGGCTCGCCAGACCTGGTTGATCTCTTTGATGCTCATCTTGGTTTGGTTGAGCATGATAAAGTGCTTATCAAGATCATCTTCGTTGAAAAGGACGTAGCAGTCTGCCTGGATTTGTTCATCCCTGCCCGCCCTTCCGGCTTCCTGGACATAGTTTTCCAGCGAGTCAGAGATATCATAGTGAATCACTGCACCCACATCACTCTTATCCACCCCCATCCCGAAGGCCGAAGTGGCCACCATGATATTGACCTCTCCACGCATAAAGGCATCCTGGTTTTCAGATTTCTCCTCTTTGTCCATCTGGCCATGGTAGGGCTTTGCAGAGAAACCATCATCTGATAATCTTTCTGCTAGTTGGTATGCCCGCCGCGTGCGTGATACATACACGATGGTGGGACAGTTCTTGTTTTCAATCAGACTGCGGAGCTGGTTGTATTTATCTTCTTCGCTGTCTTTGTGAAAGACCTGATAGTGCAGGTTGGTGCGAGAAGTATTGGCGCTGAAGACATTGAGGTCAAGGCCTAGTTTCTCCTTGAAATAAGTCCGGATATCTTCAATGACCTTCTGCTTAGCCGTGGCCGTAAAACAGGATACCGGTATGGGGTACTCAAGGTTTTTCTTTTCCTGCAGGGTTTTGATAAAATCGCCGATGTAGAGATAATCTACACGGAAATCTTGTCCCCAGGAGGAGAAGCAGTGTGCTTCATCGATCACGAAACGCGCGATCTTGCGTTTCAGCATGAGTCGTTCAATGGTCACGGAGCGTAGTGATTCCGGCGAAATATAGAGTATGCTGGCCAGTCCGCTTTCCACTCGTTCGATGGCCTTCCCTCGTTCAATGGGATCAAGCAGGCCGTTGATGGCCACTGCTTCGGTGATGCCCTTTTTCTCGAGATTATCAACCTGGTCTTTCATGAGACTCTGCAAGGGCGAGATCACCACCGTCAGTGCCCGGGCATTTTCACCGCTCATGAGGGCAGGTATCTGGAATGTGATCGATTTACCGCCGCCGGTGGGGAAGACTGCCAGCAGACTCTGGCCTTTTATGGCAGCATCCACTGCCTGGGCCTGCAGGGGCTCGCCGCCATAGGTCCGGAACCCATCGAACCCGAAATGCTTTTTCAATGCGGGGAGGGGATCTAGCGACTGCTTACAGTAAGGACAACCATCTACACAGGGCGTATTTCGCGCTAGGAAAAGCAGGCGTTCTACCGCGGGGTAGTTGCGCAGTACCCAAGGCGGGGTGATGGAATATCTGTCCTGGCTGTTTAACAGTGCCAGTGCATAAGCTAGGGCGATGGGTGTGGTAGTGATGTGATACTCGATATTGAAGGCGCTGCAGATCGACCCATCGAAATGCTCCCGGATCATCTTGGGCAGTTCCCCTGAGTGGGCCTTCGGTTGGTAGTTTATGTATCTAAAAAAGTTTTTAAATGTCTTTTGCGACGACAGGAGTCCGTAGAGGATGTCCTGGAATCGATTTTCCAGTTGGCGAAAGGCTGCGACTTCATCGTCAAGTAGACGTGCTGCTTTGATAGCATCATTGACTGGGTTGTTCAGTTCATCCGTCTGCAGTTTATCATCCTTAACCAGAGCATGGTAAGGTTGTTTGGGGAAGAGCAGTGGCGAGAGTAGCAGGGTGTCAATCGCGCGTTCCTTTCCCCAATCCGGATCCCCGAAATATTGCTGGAGGTAGGTAAGGTCGTGCGCCACAATATTATGTCCACAGAGAAAATCAGCCTGTTGCACAAATTCCCCAAAATCCCTTGGAAGGTTTTTATGGAATGTAGACCCGCCTGGAAGGACCGCGCCGATATCCAGGATCTGCTTTTGGGCGGGGTTGGCTTCAATATCGAAATACGCGATGTTGGGCATTTCAGCGGGGCAAAGGGGTTAGGCTTTTGTAAATTAACGAATATAAGAGGGGTAAACGTATGGATGGGGTGGTTTAGCTGGTCGTTGACCTAAATCGGATGGCAATTTGTCGCAATGCGTTATTTTGGGGCGACACAGTTCAGTTTCTATAACAATTCCCTGTGACGTTCAAGATACTTCTTGTTAGCATGAGTGAGATCTTTGATTCGTTCTTTCCCTGTTATTCCTAATTCAATGTAATTGGACTCAAGTAATTTTTCAGACAGCATAATTTTGCCGTCATTTTCAAAGCTGATTAAATGCTGATCGAATAAAGCATCATAATTTGGACTCAATAAAATTCCATTGTCTACATCCAGTCTTTCATCATTACTTGCGTTCTTCCAAGGAACGATGTGAGATGCAATTAGGATATCTGGTCTATTGTAATTTGTGACTGCACATTTACAATTCCATCGGTAGAGAATGCTTTTTCGATATGCTCCTTGACCAACTCTCGAAGTAACTAAACCACGGCGCGCTGTTACTGATGGTTTAGCAAGTTCACGAAAACTATCCATGGGATCTAGAACGATAACTCGAGATTTATTTACATAGTTAACATTTGCTCCAACCCGCTTGAAAAAGAAATCTATACCAATTCTTGGATTTCCGTCTTTGTCAACCCCAAGGTCATAGTCAATATCTATAATCTCAAGCTCTGCTTCAAATGATACAAACGATTTTCTTTCCATATAGAAAAGAAAAACTCGTTTACCAGTAGACAAATGGTCCCTTAGCGCTAGGTTTCCACGCGTAAATTCCATATCGCCGGATTGTCCCTCTCCTGAATAAGAAAATACGTCTTTCGATATCCATCTGTCTTGATATCCCCATTGATGGCCAGCTTTTCCAGAAAATATAAAGATGTATGGAAATTTAGCAGACACCGATATTCCATTTTGGCGGTTCCCTCCATACAAGTCGTGTATCTGCGCGCGCTTTAAAACTTCGCCTTCATTAAACATATATTACCGTGTTATAACCCTTTATTATTTAGTCCCCTTCTCCAACGAATTTCCATCCACCCAAACCCGCACTACCTTCCCGCTGCCATCGCGCTCAAAACGAATGGACTTACCAGGCAGGTCGTCTTTGCGGTCAATGGTGAACTGGTCCGGGGTAGTGGTGGGCCGGATGAGGTTGGGACGCGCGCCGATGGGATCGCTGGCGGGCAGGGAGAACATCAGCAGCTTGCCCTTCCAGGGCATCACGGCTGTCTCAAAGCCCCACTCCACCTGGGGATCGTAAAGGCCGGTGTAGGGAGAGAGATCGCGGGGGAGGGGATCGCGGGTGGAGGCGGCGTAAGCATTCAGGATCTTGAAAATGCCATCGGAGAATTTGCCGGGGATGCCGTCTGGTGCATTGATGAACACTGCCACGCCAAAGCCCGTCTTTGTATCCAGCTGCACAATACTCTTATAGCCCGGGCAACTGCCGCCATGCCCCACAATCATAGTACCCGCCCGGGGCGTAACCACAAAACCGAGTCCGCGGTTGATGACGCCCTCGGGATCATACCACTGCACCCGCTGCATCTCGCGCAGGGTAGAGGCCTTGAGGACCTCGGCCTTGCCTGTCTTCAACAAGCGGTTCTGCCACTGCAGGAATTTTGCCAGGTCTGTCACTGATGAAGTGAAGCCCGCCGCTGGCGTTACGCCGTTTGCCGTAAAGAAGGGCAACAGGTGCCGCAGTCCCTGGCGGTTCACGCCACTGTAACCCTTCGCCAACTGGCTGCCGTACAGTTCCTTCGGCATCCGGGGCCTCGTGTTGCTGAGCTGCAATGGCTTCAGGATCTTCTCCTCTACGTATTGCTCATAAGGCATGCCTGATACCTTCGCCACTATCTGTCCCAGCAAACTCATCCCGAGATTGCTGTACTGGTATTCCCTGGATGCGGGATAAAGAGTACTCTGCTCACCCAGTTTATCATTGATCTCTTTCTCTGTAGGAAAGGTATAGGGATTGGTCCAGTAGGGTTGCGCAGTTTCACGGGGCAGTCCAGCTGAGTGCGTGAGCAACCCGCGGATGGTGATCGGCACTGATTCAAATTCCTGCTTTACTTTAAAATGCGGGAGATACATACTCACGGAGTCGTCTAACCGAAGTTTTCCCTGCTCCCATAATTGCATGATGGCAATAGACGTGAACAGTTTTGAGATGGAACAGATGCTGCACAAACTGCCGTCTTTCATCGGCACCTTATTCTCTACATCGGCATAACCATATCCTTTGCTCCAGACCAGCTGCTGGTCTTTGACTATAGCCACCGTAACACCGGGAAGCCGCTCATAGGCCAGTTGCGCTTCTATCCATGCATCAATGACGGCAACGGGCTCCTTAAAAAGGCTATCCTGTGCATAGCTTACTGTGCTTACCAAAAGCAGAAGGACCAGGGTGATTTTTTTCATGAGCGGCTTTTACCTAAGATAGCTTTTTTAGTTCGCAGGACGCAGTTCGCAAGTTCGCAGGAAGGGCGCAGGGTGTAGTTCGCACAGTAGTTTACCGTTAAATCAACCCCATAGCTGCTTTGATTCTTCGGGCAGACGCATTACCTTTTCACGCGCCCGTTTTAAATCCCTCAACCCCGCACCAGACACACATGAAAAAAATACTCAAATGGATCGGCATGATCCTCCTCATCGCCGTCCTGGGCATTGCTATTGCCACTGCCATCCTCAAAGACAGGACCTTTGACGCGCCCTACCCTGAGCTTAAAGCCACCACAGACAGCGCCACCATCGCGCGCGGGAAATACCTCGCGATGGGACCAGCTCATTGTGCCGATTGCCACGCCAATATAACAGACTATAAAAAAGTGGAAGCCGGTATTGAAGTGCCCCTCACCGGTGGCTTTGCATTCAAGATCCCGCCCGGCACCATCCGCGCCCGCAACATCACACCGGATAAAGAAACGGGCATCGGCGCCTTCACAGACCAGCAAATTGCCCGCTCCCTCCGCTATGGCGTGGGGTTTGACGGCCGTGCCCTCTTTGATTTTATGCCCTTCCACAATACCAGCGATGAAGACATGGTAGCCATTCTCTCCTACCTACGCTCCACCACCCCTGTGCACAATCCCGTGCCCGGGAATGAATACTCCATCCTCGGCAATATCCTCCGTGCCTTTGCCATCAAACCCACCGGACCCAGTATGGAAGTGCCGAAAACTGTTGCGCGGGACAGCTCCGCCGCCTATGGTAAATACCTGGCCTATAGCGTAGCCAACTGCCGCGGTTGCCACACAGACCGCGACCTAAAAACCGGTGCATTTATTGGTGATGAATATGCGGGCGGCTTCAAAATGGAATCGCCTATGGATCCCCGTTATACCCTCACCACACCCAACCTCACCCCGGATCCCAGCACCGGCCGCATCTATGGCTGGAGCCAGGAGAAATTCCTGCAACGCTTCCGTGAAGGCAAAAAAATTCCGCAGTCGCCCATGCCCTGGGGCCCTTTTTCAAGAATGGAAGAATCTGATCTCATCGCTATTTATAAATACCTGCAGACGCTGGCGCCTGTTAAGCATGAGATGAAGGACATGATTGTGGTGAAGGATTAGTGTAATTGAGTAAAGTGAGAAGATAAAGGGAGAAGTACGAAGCCAGACTTCGCACTTCCCCCTTTATCTTCTTCCTTTACTTTCGATACTGTTTATCATGAAAAAGATACCGCGCGTCCTTCTGCGCCTTAACCGCTGCACTCTTTACATCTATCACCATCACATCGGGATTGGGATCTTTAGAGACGGCTGCGGGCCACTTGGGTAAGTCTTTGCCATTGGGATCGCCGGTGATGATGAAATTGGCGAAGTAATTCTGCATGGTTTTGGAGACGGTATAATCATCCTCCGTCCAGGCAAATACATCAATCAAATGCAGGTTACCCATCGCATATTCAATTTCGCAGGCATGCGGTGCGCCAATGGGTGGCGGCGGTGGCGGACCAGTTTGCTTACTTACGCCCCCGGCCAATCCGGTTGTCATACCCTCATCACGAAGCGGGGGCCGGAGTTTAGAATATAAATAGCGATACACAGGCTTATTAGTAGTGTTGCGCTGCAGGTCAAACCATTTCCAGGTGCTGTATGAAATAAAACGGTCTGATGCCAGGTCCGTAGCACTCCATTCAAGATTGGCTGCATCAGAAGGATACAGTTTCTCCACTTCCTGCCAATCATTGGGATACATCGCCTTCAACTGCGCCACATAGTTCTCCGATGTGAGTGGCTTGCCCATCATCAGCGCGGGCGCACTCATCTCGGCACTGTTCCATCCCAGTAACAAAGGCACCTGCGCCTGCTGGCCTTTTTCATAGATCTCCGTAATGGATTTGATATTTTTCGGGAACACATAGCCGTCAATGCTTACGCCGAAGGCCCAGGGATTGTAATCCCGATAGCGGTCAAATAACTCTGCCGTAGACATGTCCCGCATCGCCGCCAGGTTTTTGAAGCCAAATTTCTTCTGGAACTCCACACCCGCGGCTTCTGCTTTGTCCAGCGGCTGTGCTGCAAGTCCTCCACCCATACCCGCACCACTCTCGCCAATGGCGCCATTCATGGAGAAGCGGGATTTAGGTGAGGCCATCAGGTAGCTCACAGAAATGGAGCCCGCGCTCTCACCCGCAATGGTCACCTTGCGTGGATCACCGCCAAATTTCGCGATGTTCTCCTGCACCCAGCCCAGCGCCGCGATCTGGTCCATCAATCCATAGTTGCCGGATCCTTTGTAATCTGTTTCCTTAGACAATTCAGGATGCGCCATGAAACCAAAAATGTTGAGCCGGTAATTCACCGTCACCACCACTATGCCTTTCTTCGCCATACTCGCACCATCATAACGCGGCTCTGATCCATCCCCGGCCACATAGCCGCCACCATAGAAATACACCAAAACAGGAAGGTCTTTTTTGTTGTAAGTCGATGGGCTCCAAACGTTGAGATACAAACAGTCCTCGCTGATGCCATCTGAACGAAACATCATGTCGCCAAAAATATTCGTCTGCACCGCCCTCGGTCCAAACTTCTTCGTCTGCTTCACGCCTTTCCAGTCTTCCAGTGGCTGCGGCGCCTTCCAGCGCAGCGGCCCCACGGGCGGCTTTGCATAGGGCACGCCAAAAAAAAGTTTCAGGCCCAGGTTCATATCCTGGTAGCCCTCTATGATGCCGTTTTTAACCGTGACCTGAACGGGTAATCCGTCTTGAGCATAGCTCATAAGTGTGAAAGATAAAGTGAGAAGAGTGAAGAGAGTTCGCATGGCTGGTTGTTGAATGTTCAAGATAGCGAAAAAAGCTTGCAGGTGGCAGTTCGCAAGTGCGCTCACTGATAGATATCAGTTTGTGACAACAATCACAGAGCCCAGCCACTGGCAACGTAGTTTTGCACTGTCATCCCTCACAGACTTCTTCACCCATCGTTGTATTATGAAAAAACTATTCATTGCAATGGTCATGGGTCTCTCTCCTGTGATCATTTGGGGCCAGACGGGACATATCCTGCAAGGCATTGGCGCGGTAAACACTTCTATGGGCGGCGCTTCTACCGCTCAACCCATCGACATCAGTGGTGCGCTTCAATGGAACCCAGCGGCCATCTCGGCATTCAAGTCCAAAACATTTTCCGCCAATGCCGGATTCTTTTTCTCAGCACCTGAACTTTCTTCTACATTCTCCAATGGTTCCCAGACCATGTCTGGCACCACCAAGGATGAACGCGGCATGTCTGTAATGCCCGCACTAGCATTTGTTTCCGGCAAAGAAAAATCACGCCATACCTGGGGTGTTTCCGCATTTGGGATCAGCGGTTTTGGTGTCACCTTCCCTGAAAACATGAGCAACCCCATCAATATGCCGCAGACGATGGGTGGCTTCGGCACCATTAAATCAGACTACCAGCTCATGCAGGTGGGGCTTACTTATGCGTATGCCATCACAGACCAGCTCTCCATCGGCATCGCCCCTACTTTTAACTATGCCGCACTCACCCTTGCACCCAATCCGCTTTCTTCCCCCAGTATGACCAAGGGTTATCCTGTGGCGGATAAAGCATCTGCACTGGGTTATGGCGCACAGGTGGGACTGTATTACCAGTCGCCCTCCGGTCTTAAACTGGGCGCCTCTTACAAATCACCACAGTTCTTCGGGGCATTTGATTTTACCAACACCTATCTCGATGGTACGGCAGCGCCTAATGTGAAGTTTACCATGAACTATCCGGCGATATATTCCCTGGGTATTGGTTATTCTAAAAAACTGGTTGACCTGGCCCTGGACTACAGGATGGTGAATTATGAGAATACCGAAGGGTTTGAAAAATCAGGCTGGACGCCCACGGCTTCCGTAGCAGGTTTTGGGTGGAAGAATATCAGCATTCTGTCTGCAGGTATCCAATATAAAGGTATCAGCAAACTGCCGCTGCGGGTGGGCTACACCTATAGTTCCAATCCTATCCAGCCGGAGCTTGCCTTTTTCTCCACACCGGCAACGGCGGTGATCAAGCATGCCTTCCAGTTTGGTTTTGGTTATAGCTTCAATGACAAGTTTACATTGAACACCACCTATCATCATGGTACCAGTGGCGGTTCCACTTCCGGCCAGTTGCTGAGCCCGATGATGATTTCTGAAGGCGATCCTTTGGGTAAAGTCCCCGGTAGTGCGGTTTCTTATAAGATGAACACTGACTTGTTTCTGGTGGGAGTTACTTATGTGTTTTAAGTGAGAAGATAAAGGGGGAAGTGCGAAGGCGGCCCTTCACACTTCCCCCTTCATCTTCTCCCTTTCCCTCACTGCCCAACCACAAACCTTTCCTTCCTGTACCACAGTTCATAGTTCAGCGAGTACTTCGCTTCAATCTCGCCGCGCTTGATCTTCATGGTGGGGGTGAGCATATTGTTGTCTACCGTCCAGTTGTCTTCCAGCAACACTACTTTCGCGATCTGCTCATGCTGGTCAAGTCCTTTGTTGATCTCGCGGATATGTCGCTCCAGTTCTGTAATAATATGGTTATGGTCTTTTGCTTTTCCGTTTTCTGTTAAGGTGATCAGCGCAATGGGTTGTGGCAATGACGCGCCGGTCACGCAGGCCATTTCAATGTCTGCATGGCTGCCGATCTGCATTTCTATCGGTGCCGGTGCCACATATTTTGCTTTGGCGGTTTTGAACAGTTCTTTCGTCCTGCCGGTGATGCGCAGATATCCGTCTTTATCGATCTCACCCCTGTCGCCCGTGCGCAGGTATCCGTCTTCCGTGAAGGATTCCTTCGTGAGTTCAGGGTCTTTGTAATAGCCATCCATCAGGGCCTCGTGCAGGATCTGTACTTCGCCGTCTTCGCCAAGGCGCGCTTTCACGTGCGGCATGGGATGCCCGGCCCAGCCCGTTCTGGCATCTTCCATCCTGCTGCCGTGTGAGTAAGCGAAGTTTTCCGTCATGGCATAGCCTTCGGCAATCCTGATGCCCAGCTTTCCAAACCATCGGATCAGTTCCGGCGGCGTGGGTGCAGCAGAGGTATAGATGTTTACGGTATCATCAAAGCCCAGGCCTTTGCGGATCTTTTTCTTCACTAAACCGGATACGATGGGGATCGATAGAAGAAGATCCAGTTTTTTCTGCGGCAACTTGGTGAGGATGCCCTCCTGGAATTTTTTCCAGATGCGATGTACGCCCAGGAAGATCGTGGGTTTCACAAAGCGTATATTCTCCTGGAACTTCTCGATAGACTCGGTAAAGCTCACATCGCCCCCACTGTACAACACACCCATCTCCACAAAAAATCTTTCTCCGATGTGCGCGAGGGGCAGGTAAGAAAAGAAACGCTCTGAAGCATGGAGGCCCACCATTTGATTGGTATGGTAAGAGGCGTAGCTGAAATTGCTGATCTTATGCATTACGCCCTTTGGCTTACCTGTTGAACCGGATGTATAAATAAGGGTGCCCGGCTCGCTGCCTTCTCGCAGGGGCTGGCCCTGTAAAGGCTGGTGTTGTGAAATGAGTTTCTCCCAATGCAGGTATCCCTTCGGTCCATAATAAGGATAGGAGATCACCTGCACGCCTTCCGGCACGCCGTCTTTCATGGCCTCCCAGTTGTCCAGCTTACCCACAAATACCAATGGCGCTTCGCTGTGTTCTAGGATCTGCCGCACGCTGTGTGCGGTGAGGTTAGGATAAAGTGGTACAGACACATGGCCCGCCATCATGATGGCCAGGTCACTCAGGATCCAGTGGGCGCAGTTCTTGGAGATGATGGCTACATGGCTGTGGCGGGGCAGGCGCATGGCCTGCAGTGCAGCGGCCATCCTGCGGATCTCCTGGCAAGCTTCCTTCCAGGTCCAGGTGTGCCAAACATCATTGATGGGCTGGCGGAGAAAGAGTTTATCCGGCGCAGTTTGTTCCCAATGGTAGAGCATCTCCAGGGGAGATGGAATAGGAGTGTTGGGGATTGAGGGATTGGGGTTGGGCATTTGGAAAGGTAAATATTTTGCCGGTTACAGCAAACTAGCGGCTTCTGAGGGTCAAAATATAAGGCCGCCAGACCATGAGCACTTCTGTGATGATCAAAGGGAAAAATGAGAAGAAATATTCATTCACCGTGCGCCTGAAAGTGGGATCGGAAATCTGCCCAAACATAAAATCCAAAGGAAAGATGCCATCAATCCGTACAAATACAAAGGCCAGCATCAGCACGTAACTCCGTATCATAAATTGCCGATGGGGTTTAATATGTCGCTTTTTGATGGCCAGCCAGGCCGTTATGAGGGTGATCAACAACAATACCCCGGTTAGAAAAAGAGAAATCCTGCAGGGTACGCATTTGCTGATCAGGGAAGATCGAAGCGCTGAAAAGCCCACCAACACCCCGCCAATAAGATATACTTTCCCCAACAGACGGTGAAGCCGCATATTTTTTTCACGGAACCCAGGCCAAAACTGGAATGGTCCCGTCAAAAGGGCTGCCGTACCCCCCACCAGGTGAACCACCACAAAAAACTGGTTTCGGAAAAAGGTGTTGCCGAATGATGGGCTCCTGTATCCCTGGAGATAGGGATACACATCGGTCCACAGAAAAAACAGACTGAATCCAATCACTGCAATCCACCATATAACTGAAACAGCTGATTTTGCTTTGGTCATGGCTTGATCTGTATGGTGATATAGTCCTGATTGGCTACTCTTTAGTTTCAATAGAACTGAAAAACCTCTCCCTCCCGGGGTCCTTGCCGGTCATGTTCATATGGACGAAGTTGATGCTGTACTTGCCCTCCATGAAAACCATGGCGGCGATATCCACTGTAGAGGATCCGTCTTTTTTATCGCCTTCAATATACAGGGCCTGCTTCCCGTTGATGGTCCTCACTTCCCGCTTCCGTTTCACGAAGCCTTCACCCATGCTGGTCAGGTAACCTGTTTCCACCTGGTCCCAGAAGGTGGGATCCAGAACGGCCAGGGCAATGACCTCGGCGCTGAGGCCCCTGCTGGCCTCCAGGTCAATCACCGCCACCGTATACACATAGGCACTGTCTTTGGTTGCCAATATATAATTGACGGCGGCGCCGGCCTCTGTTTTGCTGGGCTGCCCGGGAAAACTAACGCTGGTCTTGGGCGTGAGCGCTGTTTTCACCTCCTGGGCATCCACCTGCAAAAGGCCCAGGCACATCACCAGGAAAGCAAGGATCTTTTTCATACTGTAGATTGTATCTACAATGTATCATTTAGTTGCTATATGTACAAACCCTAGAAATCCGTGAGGATCCGGAAGCCCAGGTTGTCAGCAAACTTCTCAAACGCATAATTTCCGTAGCGGTAGGTAGCCGCCACCCCAATGGCCCTTTTCCTTGTGCGGTACTTCAGGCCAAACCCGGTCTCACTGTAAAGCTTGTTCATGGCCTGCACGGGTACATTGTGGATCAGGTCCTGGTCATACCGCCCAATGCCTATGCTGTTGGGCAGGAAAATGCTGATGCCCCATTTCTTCCGGCGCTGGAAAATATACCCCGTCTCAAACTCCGTGTATACGGCACCGTAAGAGGTGTTGGTAAACTCCAGCGGTGCCATGGTAGAAAAAGTGGCCGGTACAAACAAGTCAAAGGACCTTCTTCCCGTACCCAGGTTGCTGAACAACATGGAATATGGCGTTCTGCCCGTGATATGCCCCGCAGTGATCACATACTTCATCTTACCCACCCTGCCGAGGTTGAAATTATTTTCATACAACCCCTCCAGCCGCACATAACTCAGCCCGTCTCCTGATGTAGAGGAACGGCCCACCCGCAGGTCCAGCGCCAGCCGCGGATCATCCTTGCGGAAACCCGTCAACTCAAGGCTGCCGTATTTTAGTTTGGCCTGCTTAAAACGGGTCACCAACTGCATGCCCGCTTCCACCAATCCTGCTTCCGCATATTGCTGCCCCTTATACGTGTATGCGTAACCGTGATTAAATTCCCTGTCCTGCCAGTTTACAAACACCCTTGCCTGCACTTTCTTCAGCATCCGGAACCTTGCATAGGCTTCCAGCTTTTTGATATCATCCGCCCTGTCGTTCAACAGGTACTGGTAGTTCCGCGCACGGATGCCCGGTTGCAGCAGATGGGACATACCCCAGAAGTATATGTCTTTCCGATACTGCAGACCCAGTGTGAAATCAGCGTCTTCACTGGGTTTGTACTCATAGTAGCCCGCGTACTTCCAGGCATTGTCCCTGAAGCCATAGCCCACTGATGCGCCAAATTTGTGGTGCACGGAAAACCGCTCATTGGTGCTCAGCCCCAGTCCCAGCCTGATGGTTTCATAGTCGCTCAGCTTGATGATCTCGTTGAGCTCAATATTCAAATTACCCACGGGTATCTTTCCGCTCACCAAATACCCGATCACATCCATACGCCGGTTGAATTTCCTGATGCCCGTGTCTGCCTTGAACAAACTGTCCATATGGTGGAAGGTGCGGATCTCACTCATGTCCAGCGGAACCACGCGCCGTTCATTCCAATAGGCATCAGAGCGCTTGCCTGAATTCTCGTCCACCACAATCTGGTAGTTGGAGAATTGGTTGCGCTTCAGCTCCGGGTTGATCTGCACATCTTTCAGGTAACTGATGACATTGAATTTCATCGCCCCCCCTTCTTCATTTTCTTTGGCATCATCATCATCAGATGGCAGCAATAACAGCTGCGTTTCCAGCTGCTCCGGAAACCAGTGCGTTTCGGTTTTTGCATAACTCTGCTTGAAGCGCAGGGAGCTGGTGGCCGATGAGAAATACGCTGCAGCATCCACATTCACAATCGCAAAATCATTGCCATGAATATGCACCTGCCCGCGCATCAGGTGCTGGCCCATGCTCTTCTGCCGGGGTCTGAAGGCAATGATATAGGTCATCACATCATCTGCTCCCCTGATGGAATCCAGCAGGTTGAATACATAGCTGCGGTAATATTTATTGGACACCGGATTATAATACGATGATCCCAGCATCGTGAAATCATCTTTGTAAAAAGAGTAGTACTGGATCTGCGTGATGAGCCCTATCACATAAGGATTGGGTAACCCCGATACCCTTTGTGCCGTCATCTTATTATTATGCAGTCCCGGTTTTTTGTACTTATGTTCCACAAAGGTCTCCACCATGAACTGGTACCTTCCGGTATCCTGATTGGCCGATGGCCCCACGATCCGTCCCGTGGCTTTCTTCGCCCGTTCTCCTTTCAAGGTATCCACAATACCCTTGCTGTATGAATTGTAGCTGAAGCTGCCCAGCTCTTCGGGGTCATTGTTCTTCCGGTTCTCTATCGCCTTCCTGATGATCCGCAGCGCCACGGGATCCTGGATATCATTGGGCTTGATAATGATAGCGGTCATATTCCGGTTATCCGGTGCGAGGTAGATCTCGTTCATCCCGTCCACAGATTTCCAGCTGCGCTTTTGATAGCCCACACTGCTCACCTGCAATACCTGGCCCACCCCGCTTACGGCGAGGGTGAAACTGCCGTCTACCCGGGTGCTGGTGCCCTTCCCGGCAGAGGGATTCACCACACTGGCAAAAGAGACGGGCTTCCTCGTGGCGCTGTCCAGAACGCGGCCCTTAATCACTACATCCTGACCCACCGCACCATAACATACCATTAACATCGTCAAAAACAATATTCCAATTCTCATATTCTCTATTCAATACGCAAAAATAGTATTCATTGTTACAATCACTGCTTTACCTAATCTTGCAGTTATGAATCTGCCGGAAGAATACTACCAGCATCGGCTGCGCGATGTCAACAAAATACTTGCTGAATTGTATGCAAAGCGTTCCCGTTATGGATGGATCCGCCTTGCAGCGGTTGCCCTCGGCATCTTTCTCACTTGGCTCAACTGGAACAACGGCATCGCCTACATCGCACCATCCCTGGCCATTGCCATCGCCCTGTTTTTATACTGGCTGCGCAAAGACCTCAACAACCATGATGCTATCCGGTTCAATGAGTCTTTGAAACACCTCAATGAAGAAGAGCTTCGTTACCTTAACCATGATTTTCTTCACCATCCGGATGGGCAGGCGATGGCCGGCAAAGAACACCCCTATGCCGATGACCTCGATATCTTTGGCCGCGCATCCGTTTACCAATACCTGAACAGAACTTCTTCAGAACAGGGCAACTGGAAACTTGCCGGCTGGCTCAGCGCACCAGCGGCACCGGCACAGATCCGCAGCCGGCAGGCATCGGCAAAAGCACTCTCGCAGCAGGCCAACTGGATGCAGACCTTCCGCACAACCTATAGCGCTTCCACCATCACCATCGCTACGGAACAGTCTATCCGAAACTGGTTGCTGGAACCCACACAATTCATACAGGCAAAATTCTGGCAGCTGCTCCGCATCCTCTATCCGCTGGTAGCCATCACCACCCTCATCGCCTACATCATTGATTATGTCAGCTTTCCACAGTTTTTAGTGGCGCTCTCCGTCTTTGGCGCCATTGCTTTTCTCATCACCAAAGAAGTACAACCACAGTACCAGCAACTGAACAAAATTGCGCCGCAGGTGGATACCCTCTCTTCCACCCTCGCCTGCATGGAGGACTGTCCCGTTGAAGATGAAAACATCCAACAACTCCGCAACACACTGCTACAGCAGCATACAAAATCCTCTGCCTCCATTGCTGCCTTGCATAAGATTCTCGGTCGCTTTGATTACCGCCTGAACCCCCTCGTCTATGTGCCCCTCAACCTCTTCCTGCTCTGGGACCTGCAACAAGTGTGGCAGCTGGAGAAATGGAAAACCAGCCACAGCGTGGAAATCAGTCAATGGTTTGAAGTGCTGTCTGAGATGGAATGCCTCTGCTCCATCGCCACCCTCCATCTCAACCATCCGCACTGGTGTTTCCCCTCCATCCAGGAAGGAGAACCCAGCTTCAGGGCCCATGCGCTGGGGCATCCCCTTATTCCGCCCGCGAAAATGGTGACCAGTGATTTCTCCACCACCGGCAGCGGTGAAATCAATATCATCACCGGTTCCAACATGGCCGGAAAAAGCACCTTCCTGCGCAGCGTGGGCGTAAATATGGTTTTGGGATCGATGGGTGCCCCCGTTTGCGCCAGCAGCCTGCAGTTCACGCCCATGATGGTGATGAGCAGCATGCGCATCAAGGACAACCTGGAAGAAAACACGTCCACCTTCTACGCCGAGCTCAAAAAACTCAAGCAGATCATTGATGCCGTAAAACGCCGGGAGTCCATCTTCATCCTGCTGGACGAGATCCTGCGCGGCACCAACTCGCACGACCGCCACACAGGCTCCAAAGCGCTGGTGCGGCAGCTGCTCAAAGACAAGGCCACCGGCCTCGTTGCCACCCACGATCTTGAGCTGGCCACCATGGCCCAGGATTTTCCTGGCATCCACAATTATCATTTCGATGTACAGGTGCAGGGCGAGGAGCTGTTTTTTGATTACACGCTGAAGCAGGGGATCTGTACTAGCCTTAATGCGAGTCTGCTCATGAAGAAAATCGGAATTGAGCTGTAAAACTTTAGGAAAGGGAGAAGATAAAGGGAGAAGTGCGAAGAGCGGACGCTTCGCACTTCTCCCTTTATCTTCTCCCCTTCACGATGGCCTATAATTCAACTGGCTTATAACGCGGCACAAGCGTCTTCATAATAATCCACGCCACCAGATACGCCACAGCGCAGAATGAAAACATAATGGTGTATCCGGTTTCAATGTGGCCGAGTTTTTTATAGTGATCAAATAGTGCACCACCAATTTTGGAAACCACCACGCCGCCGAGGCCGCCGGCCATTCCGCCGATGCCCACTACGGAGGCCACCGCTTTCTTGGGGAACATATCTGAAACGGTGGTGAAGATGTTGGCAGACCATGCCGCGTGTGCTGCCGTACCCACACCTATCAGCAATACGGGAACCCAATGGCTGACGTAGCCCAGGGGCTGGGCCAGCAGAACGATGAGCGGGAAGAGCGCGATGATGAACATGGCTCGCATGCGGCCATCGTAGATCTTGTATCCCTTGTTGATGAAGTACACAGGAAACCATCCGCCGATGATGCTGCCCACCATAGACAGGGTATACAACACCGCCAGCGGCAGCATGACAGCCTGGTCTACTATGCCATAAGCTTCTTTCAAATAAGCGGGTAACCAGAAAAGAAAAAACCACCACACGCCATCGGTAAAAAACTTACCGAAAGAAAAAGCCCAGGTTTGCCTGAACCCCAGCAACTTGTACCAGCTCACTTTTTCTTTGGTCACGGGTTCCGATTCCGTTTTCTCCTCTTCACTGCTGTTGATATAGTTTAGTTCTGCGGCACTGAGTCTTTTCTGTTGCTCTGGTTTATCATACAGCACCCACCAGAAGATCAGCCACAGAAAACCAATCACACCCATCACAATGAATGCGGCTTCCCATCCCCATTTTACGCGGATGATGGGTACGGTCAACGGCGCAAGGATGGCGCCGATGTTGGCACCGGAATTGAATATACCGGTGGCAAAAGAGCGCTCGCGTTTCGGAAAATATTCTGCGGTTGCTTTGATAGCAGCCGGGAAATTTCCCGCCTCGCCAATGCCCAGCAATCCCCTGGAGACCATGAAGCCTACCACAGATACTGAAAATGCGCCGAGGCCGGCCCAGCCCAGGATCTCCTGAAACACAGTGCCGATGGGTATGGCGGCCGCGTGCACAATGGCCGCCAATGACCAGATGATGATGGCCACGGCATACCCTTTCTTTGTGCCCAACGCGTCAATAACCCTCCCGGCAAATAATAACGAGAACGCATACACGAACTGGAAGACCGCCGTGATGTTGGCATAGTCTGTATTGGTCCAGCCAAACTTTTCCGCCAGGTGCGGCTGCAGCAGGCTCAGCACCTGCCTGTCTATATAGTTGATGGTGGTTGCAAAAAAAAGCAAGGCACAGATCGTCCACCTGTATTTTCCTATGGCTTGAGCAGTCATGTCGTTGATTTATTTTTTTAATGGATCGATGGCAGCGCTACAGGGTCCATATCGGTATACACCTGGTTCTCGCCTGCCATCCCCCAGATAAAGCCATAGTTGGTGGTGCCGCAACCAAAATGCATGGACCACGGTGGCGAGATCACGGCGTCATGGTTGGCCATCACAATATGCCTTGTCTCTTTCTCCTGGCCCATGAAATGAAATACCCGGTGCTGCTCCGGCAGGTCAAAATAAAAATACACTTCCATTCTTCGGGTATGCGTGTGCGGTGGAACGGAATTCCAGACACTGCCGGGCTTCAATATCGTTAACCCCATCACCAGCTGGCAGCTCCTGAGTCCGTCCAGGTGGATGTACTTATACACCGTGCGCTCGTTAGCGGTTTCTTTACTGCCCATCTCCACCGGCGCGGCTTTTGCTTTGGGCATCATCTTGTTGGGATAAGTATGGTGCGCAGGTGCAGACAGCAGGTAAAACACCGCGGGATTCTTTTTATCTGCCGATGAAAACTTCACGGATTGGGTTCCCTTTCCCAGGTAGGCCGCATCCAATGCAGACAAATTGAACTGCTTACCATCAGCCTCCACCCTTCCCTCACCACCCACATTGATGATGCCCAACTCACGACGCTCCAAAAAATACAGCGCCTTCAACTCTTCCGGGCAGTTCAGCGCAAGGGTCTTCTTAACAGGAACGGCACCGCCAATGATCATCCTGTCATAATGTGAATAGACCATTGTGAGCTTGTCTGCCTGCATCAAGGCGGGCACATGAAAATGCTCCCGCAAGGCTTGCGTGTCTAGAGAGGCTGTCTCCCGTGGACTGGCTCCAAATCTGATCTCCATATCAGGTATTTTGCGGAACGGTTTCTTTCTGGTCTGTGAGCTGCCAGTTGAAATAGTTCCTTACGTTATGGTAACAAATATCCTGGATCACAGCACCCACCCAGGGAATATCATTCGGAAGTTCGCCGTTCTCTATTTCCTGTCCAAACAGATCACACAAAATCCTGCGGAAATATTCATGGCGGGGGAATGAAAGAAAACTCCTGCTGTCTGTAAGCATCCCAATGAATTTACTGAGCAGCCCCATGTTGCTGAGCGTGTTCAACTGCTTCACGATGCCATCCTTCTGGTCAAGGAACCACCAGGAGGAACCCCACTGCACTTTACCCGCCACCGTACCGTCATTGAAATTCCCGGCCATCGTAGCAAACAATTCATTGTCGGCCGGATTGAGATTGTAGATCACCGTCTTCGCCAGCATATTATCCCTGTCAAGCCTGTCCAGGAATTTCGCCAACGCCTTTGCCTGGGAGAAATCACCGATGCTGTCCCACCCGGTATCGGCACCCAGCTCGCGCATTTTCCTGCTGTTGTTATTCCGAAGGGCACCCAAATGAAACTGCTGTACAAATCCCTGCTCCCAGTCCCACTGTGCAAAATTGACCAGCATCGCTGATTTGAACTTGCGGACCTCATCCGGCTTCAACTGCCCGCCAGAGCGGATCTTCGCAAAAATGCCCGCAACCTCTGTAGTGGTATACTCTTCCGCATATATCTCTTCCAACCCGTGATCACTCACCCTGCAGCCCTGGCTCACAAAAAAGGCATGCCGCTTCTGCAGCGCGCTCAGGTAGTCATTATAAGTGCTGATGGACTGGTCTGCAGATGCTTCCAGCCGGGTAAGATAGTTATTGAAGTCGCCAGCATCATCCACCAGCATCGCTTTATCTGGCCTGAATGCGGGCAGCACTTTCACGGACCATTCATCCCTCGCAATTTGCTGATGATACTGAAGGTTATCCCCGGGATCATCTGTGGTGCAAAGCAGTTTCACCTGCATTCTCTCCAGCAACCCGCGTGCGCTGAATGATGGATCCGCCAGCATTTCCGTAGTCTGGTGAAATACCTGGTCTGCCGTTTTTTCATTCAGGATCACATCAATCCCAAAATATCTTTTCAGTTCCAGGTGCGTCCAGTGGTATAATGGATTTCTTAGGGTATACGGCACCGTTGCCGCCCAGGCCCTGAACTTATCCAGATCACTGCTATTCCCCGTGATGAGGTTTTCAGGCACGCCATTGGTGCGCATCGCGCGCCATTTATAATGATCTCCATTCAGCCACACCTGCGTGAGGTTGGCATACTGCTTGTTCTCCGCGATCTCTGCGGGCGGAAGGTGATTATGGTAATCCACAATGGGCATATCCTTAGCATACCCGTGATAGAGATGCTCTGCCGTCTTGCTGCCCAATAAAAAATTTTCATCCAGAAATGTCTTCATCGTCTTTCGTTTATAATGATACGCCTCTTTTCCAGGGAATAAAATCATCCTGGTTCAGTTGTACTGCTTTAGGAATTACCTCGCCACTGGCAGCCCGTATACAATACTCCAGGATCTCCTCGCCCATTTGTTCTATAGTTGCCGATCCATCAATCACAGGACCGCAGTTGATATCAATGATATCGCCCATCCTTTGGGTAAGGGCATGGTTGGAAGATACCTTGATGGTGGGGCAAACCGGGTTTCCCGTAGGCGTGCCCAGCCCCGTGGTGAAGAGGATCAAAGTAGCACCGCTGGCCGCCTTTCCTGTGGTAGCCTCTACGTCGTTCCCCGGTGTACACACCAGGTTGAGCCCCGGCTTTACCGCCCTTTCCGTATAGTCCAGCACATCCACCACCGGTGAGGTACCGCCTTTTTTAGCGGCCCCTGCACTTTTCATGGCATCGGTGATCAATCCGTCCCTGATATTTCCGGGCGATGGGTTCATGGAAAAATCAGAGCCCGCCGCGGTTACAATGCGCTCATAACTTTTCATCAGGTGTATGAATTTCTCCGCGATCTCCTTGCTCACGGAACGATCCACCAGTTCCTGCTCCACACCACACAATTCCGGAAACTCTGCCAGCAACACTTTACCGCCGAGAGCCACCAGCAGGTCTGCCGCATAGCCCACAGCGGGGTTGGCAGAAATACCACTGAAGCCATCACTGCCACCACACTTCACACCCAAAGTAAGGGCATGCAGCGGTGCGGGCTTACGCTCCTCCTGGTTGATGGCAACCAGCCCTTCAAAAGTTTTCCGCATCGCCTCGGTGATGAGTTGGGTTTCACTTTGCGACTGCTGCTGTTCAAATATGTAAAGCGGTTTATTGAATCCGGGGTGGAGGCTGTCCAGCTCTTTTTTGAAATCTGCCACCTGCAGGTTCTGGCAGCCCAGGCTCATCACCGTAACGCCGCCCACATTGGGATGGTCTGCATAGGCCGCCAACAACTTGCCCAGCACCGCCGCGTCTTGTCTTATGCCGCCGCAACCACCCTGGTGATTCAGGAATTTGATGCCGTCTACATTGCGGAATACCCGCTCACGGTGATCCGTAGGCGCAGCAATCTGTGCCTGCAGGCCTGCAACATCTCCCCTATCCTGGTAGGCTGCAATCAGTTGCTTTGCATATTGCCGGTAATGGTTTGTAACACCATATCCCAGTTCATTATGCAGGGTCTCTTTAATGATATCCAGGTTCCTGTTCTCACAAAACACCAATGGGATGAAGAGCCAGTAGTTGGCCGTTCCCACCCTTCCATCCGCACGGTGATATCCCATGAAACTGCGGGCTGCAAACTTGCTGACATCTGGCGCTTCCCACGTAGGCCGCACCCCTCTGTATCCGTACTGGCCGGAGGCATGTTTGGTATTGAAAGTGGTCATCCGCTGTCCCGCCTGCACGTCTGATTGTGCCTTGCCCACCAATACACCATACATGATGATCTCACCTCCCTGTGGAATATCCCTGGCAAATATTTTGTGCTTGGCCGGGATGTCTTCGCCCGCAGTGATGCTGATGCCATCCAGGGTGAGCAGCTCTCCCCTGGCAATGTCTGCCAGTGCCACCCAAACATTGTCCCGCTCATGTATGCGAATCAGTTTCTGCTTCATACCGCTTCAACCTGTTTAGATTCCAGCGATCTGATCAGCGCCAACACATCCCCATCCAGTGCATGGAAATATGTTTTCACACGGTCCGCAAAGCCGGGCAGTTTCGTAAGGTCTGTTTCCCAGAGTTGCAGATCACTGAGCACACGGTCAATTACTTTATCTGCATCTTCACCGCTGCCCCATTGTTGAAAGAAGTGGGCGGCACTGTCATCCCTGATCTCATACGCTTTTCCGTTCCACTCACCCAAAAATGCAGCGCCCTCCTGTTTTCTCACGCGCATGAATTTCAGATAGCCCGCAAAGCCAAGGGCCATATGCTCCGGCACGGATTGGCTCTGGGTATAGTGTTGCTCCAGGAGTGGTACATTCCGCATTTTCATTTTTGAGGTATACTGTACCGTTATGCTCAGCCATTGGTGATCAATGAAGGGATTACAGAATCTTTCAAACACTTTATCGGCAAAATCCTGCTTTACCGCAGGGTCAATATCAAAGGGAATGGCCAACGCAATTTCTTTCTGCAATGCCTTGGTGAACACAGCAAAAACGGGATGCGAAACGGCTTCCCTGGTGATCTGAAATCCCGCAAGGTGCGCCAGTCCGCAATTGAATGAGTGCGTACCGTTCAGCAAGCGCAGCTTAAGTTCCTTGAACAGGGTGATGTCTGGCGTGATCACTACGCCTTCATCTGCTGCGGCAAAACCAAGGACCTGTTTTACCTTCTCATCTCCCTCAATGGCCCAGAGCCGGAACACCTCGCTTTTGGTCAGCAGGGCATCGGCGTAGCCCAGATCTTTTTCAATGGCTTCCAGATCCGCGCCGCCGGGCTTGCCGGGCACAATCCGATCCACCAATGAATTACAAAATGTATTGTGGTTCTCCAGCCATTCAATGAATCCGAAATCGAGTTTATTTCGATGGGCCAGCTCCAGCACAATACTCTCCAGTTTGGCACCATTGTCTGTGATCAGTTCTGTAGGTACAATCACCAGTCCCGATGCGGCTGACCCTCCCAGTGCTTTATAGCGTTCATACAGGAAGGCCAGCAACTTTCCGGGAAAGGACACAGGAGGACGGCTGGCGATGCTATCCTCCACCAACTGAATACCCACTTCTGTTGTATTTGAAATGATCAGTTTAAGTGCTGGCGAATGCGCACAGGCCAGTATTTTGTCCCACTCATTTTTTGCACTCAAGACCCTGCTGATGGATGCGTTCACGATATTCTCCTCCACGATCTTCCCATTCTCCACCCCTCGTACACAAACGGTATACAATCCATCCTGTGCATCAAACGCACTGCTGTCGCTCTCGGTTGATTTCACCACTACAACCCTTCCGCCGAAAAGGCCCTGCTTATTGGCCTTGTCTATAAAATAATCCGGCAGCGCTCGCAACAGTACGCCCGTACCAAACTGTAATACGCTTTCTGGCAGGGCCAATAATTCCTCAGCTGGCAGTTCCAAAGAAGTCCTGCCTCGCAGTGCACCCAGGTTGTTCTTATTCAATTGCATAATCAATTCTTTAGCGGGTTCCAGCGTTGGCCAAAAACCCATTCAACAGTGATGTCCTGCGGCTTCAGTGCAGCAGGAAGATTATTACGGTACCAGCTATACTCCGGTCCGCTTTCTTTCTTACAGTTATAATAAAACACCCGGTGGCCCCACTTGATCACATTGGCGGTAGGCACCCGGTAGATGGCGGAATCCCGCATGTTGCTGCCAAACCTGCAATCAATCAGGTAGAACTGCGCATCGCGGTGGTATCGGCCCAATAAAAAATTATCATAGCCATAGAAACGGCAGTTCTTCAGTACCGTGCGCTGGTCCTCGGCACCGGAACCATCATGCCAGATGGCCGCCGTTCCGGAATGTGCCGTGAACTCGCAGTTCTCTGCCCAAGCCCATCCACGCGGACAATAAAAATCCACCGCCCCTTCCATCTTGCAGTCTTTAAAATACCACATGCCGTTCATCGTCTCCCATGGACTCACGGTATCGCCACCAAAACTCCTGAACACACAATTGATCGCGCGCATCCGGGTGGCCATATTCATCGTGCGCAGCGCCATCTGGTGGCTGTTGCGCCGGATGGGCTTCATCCGGTCCTTATTGCTGGTATCAGAAAAACAAAAAACGGTGCGGTCCTGTACATTCTCAAATCCGTAGTCATTGGTAATAGTCAGGCTCCTGAAGGTGATATCATTGGCACCCACATTGATGGTGGCAACGCCCCAATCATCATTATGATCACATCGCCACTCATCCCTGGCTACGGATGCGATGATGATGGTCTTGTCCCTGTCCTGCCCTTCAAAGACCACATTGGCTTTCTCTATATAGATCTTTTCCCGGTACACGCCGTTGCGGATGTAGATCGTTCTTGGGGTTTCTGACTTCTCCGGCAACAGGTTGAGCGCGCCCTGGATGGTTTTTGAATCCCCTTTCCCTGACGGATCTACAACCAGCCGGTGCTGCGCCTGCAGTGCCACTACCCAAAGGCATAGTATCGTTAAAATGGTTCTCATCATTTTGTTTTAATGACTGTGGGTTTCAACAACCATTTGGCCAAGTCTTCCGCCGCTTTATAGTTCTCGTATTTCACAGGAAGCTTCCTGCCATCCACATACTCATTGTAAAACCAGGGATCGCTGACGGCAAATACCACACCCTTGCCTACATAGGCCACAGACATCACCACATCACCATGGTCTGTGAACACACTGAAGGCAGGGCTTTTCAGGGTTTGTGTACACACTTGCTTGATGAACAATGTCTTTGCTGTTGTAAAAATGGGATGCCCTGCTGGCACTGCAAATTCGCCTTGCTCAAACTGGTTATTGACCACGTCATGACGCATATCCTCGTTCCAGTGGATACCAAAGCGCTCCGCCAGTCCATTAAAGTTTTTAAACTCCACATTGTTGCTGTCATTGGCCATGATCATCAGCGTGCCACCACTGCGGACATATCTTTCCAGTGCATCTGCATGTGCAGTTTCAATATAATTCGGGTTCTTGTTCTCCTTTGGCCAGTCGGGATCCACCAGCACATACACCCCTACGTCTTTCAGGTTGGCATCCGTAGGCGCTTCATTCATGAATGATGTCACCGCACCATATTTCTCGAAGATCTGCCCAAACATGGAGAAACCACCATTATCCCGCTCGCCCCATTTGTAATGGAACACGATGGTATTTCCGAAGGCATCTTTCTTGGTCTCCCTGTTAAAATAATTATCCATGACCACGCGCTTGCCTTTCGCAAAACCCGCACCGGGCCACAGTTCCATTTCTGTTGACGCCAGCAGGAAAGCCCCCAGCCCCTTGGGGTCATCTTCAATCACGGGCTCACTCATGTAATAAGAAAAGCTGCCATCCCGATAGGGGTTGCCGCCTAAACCGGAAACCTTAACGGTGCCTTTTAGATGCGCCATCGCGCCTTCCTTACGGATAAATTTCTTTACGATGCCATCGTACCCCTTCTTTGCCACCGTCATCTTCTGCGCAGGTACATATCCTTTCCGAACCGCTTTGGCTATGGTGTACACAAACTGGCAGCTTGCAGATGCTTCTTCGTAATTCTTCTCTTTTTCCGGTCCGCTGTAATTCAACACGTCATACCACAAACCACTTTGCGCATTCTGGTAACGCGCTACAGCATCTACATATCTATTTAATATATCTATGAGCGTCTTTCGTTTGGGATGCGTAACGGGGAAATAATCGAGCACATCCACCAGCGCAGATCCATACCAGCCCATGGCCCTGGCCCATACCAGGGGCGATCTCCCCGTTTCTTTATTGGCCCACTGCTGTGTTTTGGATTCATCCCAGGCATGGAACAACAGGCCTGTCTTTTCATCACGGGCATGGGACTCCATCCAGATGAACTGGTTAGCCACATCATCAAATGCGGCCGCGTCTCCGGAAAGCATGGCATACTCCGCGTAGAACGGCGTGCCCATATACAATCCATCCAGCCACATCTGGTTGGGATAGACCTTCTTGTGCCAGAAGCCGCCCTCTTTGGTGCGTGGGTGCGTTTTCAATTGCTCGCGCAGCGTCATTGCGGCCTTAAGGTATTTCTCCTTCAAGGTAACCCGGTACAAGGTGAGCAGCAGCTTTCCATTGTTGATATAATCAATATTATACTCATCCGGTTTGTATGCCTTGATCCCACCCGTACTGTCTACATAATAATCCATCTGCTTCTGGATGTATTGGAAATACCTGACATCCCCCGTATTGTTCCAGATTCCTTCAAAGCCTTTCAGGATCACACCCAGATCATAGGACCATTTCACGGGTTTCTGATCCAGTGAAAATGAATCCTTCCAGGTATACATAACGGTGGCGGCTACCTGCTGGGAAAGCGGTTGGCACTTCACCAGGGTGAAAGCCAAAAGACTAACGATGATCAATACCTGTTTTCTCATTGGATCTTCACCATTTTATCTGTTGCGCCTAGTTCATATACAATGCTGCCACTGCTTCCCTTCATTGATGTGCCCTTGATCAGCAAATCAGCCGTACGCTCACCACTGACCCTGAACGGCAATACCAGATCCTTCCCGAAACGGATATTGTCAAAAACCAGCTTATCGCTTTGTACAATATCGATGGCGGGTTGTGAATGCTTACTCAACAACTGGATGTTCTTAAAGCTGATACCGCTGGCTTCCTGTATGTCCATGCCATATTTAGATTGCAGCACCATGTTTTCCAGGACAATGTCTTTCACATGCATTTCCGGAAGTCCGCGGATGAAGATGGCCTTTTCTGCACCATTACAATACACGTTGCTGATGCGGAAGTTTCTGAATACGGGCGTGGTTTCATCCACAGGCTTGAGTTCTACCTTGGGCAGCTCCCTTTTTTCACCGGCCAAAGGGATAGGATCCTTGGCCATATAGTACATGTCAAAAAGGATGGCCTCGCCGGGAATGTCTTTCATGTAGATATTGTCAATGAAAATATTCTCCACCACACCGCCCCGGCCCCGGGTTGTTTTGAACCTCAACCCAATATCCGCGCCAATGAAGGTGCAGTTGGACACATAAATATTCCTGGCACCGCCGCTCATCTCGCTGCCAATCACAAATCCGCCATGCGAGGAATAAACGGTGCAGCCCCGGATGATGACATCTTCAGTGGGCATGCCCCGTTTTCTACCCTCGGCATCGCGACCGCTCTTCATACAAAGAGCGTCATCGCCTACATCAAACACAGAATTCTCGATGAGTACGTAGCGGCAGCTTTCCACATCAATGCCGTCTCCATTTTGCGCGTACCACGGATTCTTTACAAATATGTTCCGCACCGTTACATGTGTGCTCATCAATGGATGAAGGCACCATGCCGGTGAGTTCTGGAAGGTCACTCCCTCCATCAATACTTTTTTACACTCGTTGAACAAGACCATATTCGGCCTCAGGAAATCCTTGATACTGTCATAGTGCGCAGGCGTGCGTTCTGGCGAGATCACACCTGGGTTACTCAGCTTTGATCCTTTGAATGTTTTCTCTGTTGGGTACCATGTCTTCTTATCCTCACTCAGCAAGCCGCCTTTAGCCACGAGGCTTTTCCATTGTGTCTCGTTGAGCTTGTCTTTTTTTACCATTCGCCAGGCGTCACCGTTCCCATCAACAATCCCTTTCCCCGTAATGGCCACATTCTCCGCCTTTGTTGCAGAGATGGGTGATTGGTTGCGCATCTGCGGAAGCCCTTCCCAATTGCCGGCTACCAGGGAGTACTGGGAAAAGTCTGCACTGAACAACAATGTTGCACCTTGTGCCAGGTGCAGGTTAATATTTGATTTAAGGACGATGGGGCCCGTGAGCCAAAGACCTCCTGGCACCAAAACTACGCCACCGCCCTTGCTGTGCAGGGCATCAATGGCAGATTGGATCGCCTTGGTGTTGAGTGTGTTTCCGTCAGGTGTAGCACCAAAAGAACTGATGCGCACGGTGTCTTTCCGAAACTTCGGCATTTCCACCACAGGCAATTTGCCCTTGGGCTGCGCCGCAAGATTCACCGCCAGGAACAACAACACTATTGAAACAAACAATCGGGTCATGCTGGGTCTTTATGTATACAATTTAGTCCTACAAAAAGGGTACGTATAGTGATCTGCTTTCTTTATTTACGCAAACGATACCGGGAACCATTGCGCCTACAAGATCTTTACCGCTTGCCTGGCCAGGAGCTTCCATTGCTTGCCTTCTTTCTGCCATACCAGCAACACCCGAAGGTGCAACTCGCCGGGTTTGCCGCCATCCGCAATACTGGCATGCAGTTCATGACGCACGATGGCCACATTCCCACTCACTGCAATGGTCTGGTTCTTCAAGTCAATGCTCACATAGTCAGAGGTTCCGTCTGCGATCTTCTGTACAAACTGCTGTTTGTCATCAATCACACCACTGCTGTGCCCGTAGCTCAGCTGTGTTGCGGCAATTTTCTCTAGGGTGGCCCGGTCTGCATTGATCATGGCTGTGCGCAGTTCCTGCACCGCCTGGTCCACTTCTTTCTCTGCTTTTGTTTGCGCCTGCGCAAACATGGATGTGCAAATCAACAGACTAACCCATAGTAGTTTCATACCTCATTTATTTAGATATCCTGAACCAATCCACCGAGGCATAGCCCGGGTCATTGGTCCATTTTTTCCCTGAACAAAATAGCCCAACGGTGGCGCCTATCCATTTCCCTTCACGTGCCGTAAATGGCTCACTGATCATCTGGTAGTTTGTGCCATCCTGGCTATAACTAAAGCGGCATTGCGCACCTGGTTCTACGTTAACCCGCAAATACAATTCATTGCCCACTGCTTCTATGTTCTTCGTTTGTACTGCTTTCTTTTTATCGGCATCCATGGCCACGCTGTAGACCAATTGATGCCCGGATGCTGTTCTTTCAATCCCTAGGTAAGCATAGTTGAGCCCAAACACGATCAGGCCCGCCGTCTCCCCTTCTTTTTGCGATACCATGGTCAGCTTTGTAGTAACCACAAACCGCTCAGCAGGAAATTTCTGCGTCAAAATTCCCGCATGATCATAGTAATTGCCGGATGGTTCTGTGAGTGGCTGGGCATAGAGCCGCAGCGAGCCCTCATAAGGGAAGGCCCACTGCGCTGCCACGTTGGTCTGCCACTGCCATTGCAGGCCCAGCGTGCTGCCCAAAAATTCATCACTATCTGCTGGTGTAGTGATTGCCGTGTTTTGTACTGGCTTACGAAACCTCATCACCGGCTCTCCTTTTCCATCATTGTCAGGATCCGCGCCCATCACCGGCCATCCATTCTTCCATACCATGGGCTGCAAATGCACCACCCTGCCATAGGCTCCCTTATCCTGGAAATGCAGGAACCAATGCGCACCCGTTTTATCGTCTATCCATGCTCCCTGGTGCGGTCCGTTGATACTGGTGCCACCCTGGTCCATCACCACGCTTCGTTCATAGGGCCCGTAAATATTTTTTGACCGCAGGACCAACTGCCAACCCGTGGCCACACCGCCAGCGGGCGCAAAAATGTAATAGAACCCATTGTGCTTGTAGAGCTTCGGCCCTTCAACGGTGGGGTCAGTACCATGGCCGTCATATACAACCTGTCCTTTTGAAATTGTCTTTGTCCCTTCCTTGTTCATCTCCTTGATCACCAGCAGGCTTTTGATCCCCGCCCGCGAACCGGCAAAGGCATGTACCAGATATGCCTTTCCGTCTTCATCCCAAAGCGGACATGGATCAATGAGTCCTTTGCCTCCTTCCACCAATTCAGGCTCTGTCCAGGGGCCGTTAATATTGGCAGCCGTGGTTACAAAAATGCCAAGCTCCGGCTCCGGGTAGTAGATATAAAATCGTTGGTGGAAAAAGCGGATACTGGGTGCCCACACACCATCACCATGACGTACGGTGGTGAAATAATCCCTGGGCGTCAGTTGGGGAACTGCATGACCAATGATGCGCCAGTTCACGAGATCTTTCGAGTGCAAAATGGGTATGCCGGGTGAATGATTGAAGCTGGAGGAGATCATGTAGTAATCATCTCCCACCCGCACCGCATCCGGGTCTGAATAGTCTGCATGGATCACCGGATTGCTATAAGTGCCATCACCATTATCAGGTACCCATACCTGTGAGAGGGATGGCTGATAAGCTTTCTGCAGAAAGGCGTGCATGGCATTTGCCGCAGAATCTATCCAGGGGTTGAACAAGATGAAACTATGTGGGGCCGTTTTGTAGTTGACCGTTTCACTGTAGATGCCGTGGCTTGACAGTGCTTTGTTATAATCATCCCTTCCTGCATGCATCCGGTCAACGCTGCTGGCCAGGAATAACATGGGTGCAGAAGCCTTTCCCACATGCGTGAGTGGTGAAGCGCTTTTCCAAATGGCATCGTTGGCTGACTTCGGGTAGCCAAACCAGTAAGTTGCAGCTGAGGTGCGGCGGGAGTCATCACCTTCACCAGATTCTGGGTGAATGAATGCCAGGATCCCGTCTATGTCAATAACAGCCTGCACATCAGATGAGGTACCCGGTTCACATCCTGCTCCGTCCCATTCTTTTTTACCATTGGTGGCACCCATGAATGCAGCAAGTTCCCCGCCCGCGGAATGCCCGGCAATAGAAATATTTTTTGGATCGATGTTATACGCTGTGGCTTGCTTTCTCACCCATCTTATGGCCGCCTTCACATCATGGACCGCAGCAGGGAAGAGGGCATCTGTGGATAGCCGGTACTCCGGGGTGAAGCACACATAGCCCATGGTAGCCAACTTGGTGGCCAGGCCATGGTGGAGATTTCTGTTACCGCTTCTCCAGCCTCCGCCATGAATGATGATGATTGCTTTGCGTGGTGCTGTAGTTTTTTGCCTGGGTGCAAAAACATCCAGCAGTAAAGATTTATCGCCGCGCGTGCAGTATGGTACTGCAAGTTTTTTTTCCACTGCGGGATCAACTTCCGGAGCAAGGGTTATAAACGGAAAGTTCTTCTGGTTCTTCTGGTACTCACTGGCCAGGTTGTAACTGGTGTCTGGCACATGGGTAATACCCGCTGTGGATTGCGCATTCAATCGCAAAACCATCAACAGGCAAACTCCTATGGCCAATCTTGTTCTCATGGCTATTTTATCACAGGTTTCCTGATCCTGCCGTATAATTCAGGTGTTGTTGATTTCAATTCCTGCAAAACCATCTGCGCAATCAACCTCGCGCCTAATTCCGAAAAGTGGGTATTATCATCCCTGCCATCCGGATAATTGGGATGTTCACCGGGCTTGAGTTGAAGGAATAAAAGCTTTGAATGCTCCGGGCCAAATTGCTGGTACAGCGCCCTGCTTTTTTCATCAAGGTCTATGAAGGCAACCTTTGTTTCAGCCGCTACCTCGCGTACCAGCGCGGAATATTGAAGATGGGTCTCCGCGGCTTTTCCTTCTTTGTCGAATTTTCTTCTGGACACGGGCGTGAACAACACGGGTATGGCATTTTTAGCCCTTGCTTCCGCAATGAACTTTCGCAGGTTCATTTTGAATGTGTCTGGTGTAGCGTATCGTTCTTTCTTCTCTACTGATTCATCATTGTGCCCAAACTGGATGAATATATAATCCCCTTCCGATGCCTCTGATGTTATGGAGGCCCACAAACCTTCGCTGATAAATGTTTTGGTGCTTCGCCCATTCTTTGCGCGATTCACTACGGTTACGGACGAATCCCAGAAATACACAAAGGGCATGCCCCATCCCGTTTCAGGATAGGCCCTGGTCTCTTTGATGGCCATGGTAGAATCACCGGCCATGAAGATCCGGATCTTTTTCTCTGGCAAGCTGAACGCTGCGGATGCAATCAATATGACGATCAGAAAATATTTCATTGTCCAATGCTGTTGATATAGACTTCAATATTGGTATACCGCTGGCCCTTCATAACGCCAGCGGCATCAGATGGATCAGCAGGATTCAGGCCGTGTTTTTTCTCCCAGGCATCGGGCATGCCATCCGCGTCCTTATCATCCTGCACATTGTAGGTTTTGAGTGCAGGCCAGCCGCCAACGGCAGTTTGTGAATCAATGATCCCGGAGCCTTCGCCAAACTTGCCGCCATAAGTACACTTACCTGTTTTCACTTCATTGACGATGCGCGCATCCACGGCATCCCGCCTGGGTAAGGTGGCGCCGGCATTGCCCAATACGGATGCATAGGCCTGGGGTGCAGTCTCGGTTTTGACGGGTGCAAACGGAAAAGGCTGCTCAACTTTTGACTTTATCTTTTGCTCTGCTGTTGCTTTCTGTACTCCCCATGCCCAGTTGTCTGTGGAAGCCTGGGTGGATCCTTCCACCGTATTCCCATCGATATAAAATTTACCGGCATACAAAGTATCCGGGTTGATGGACTGGATAAAGAAGGTTTGCGTAAGGTCCAGGATGCGGTAACGCAATTCGCCGTTCTTCGTTGCGGGCCCTGGCTTATAATAATTATTGACGATGTTCTGCTTTCCTTCCTCACCGCCGTAGGCACTGTTAAAGCCCCAGTTGAATACTACGTTGTTGCGGTAGTCCACTACTTCTGAAGCAGAATCTCTTGAGAACCGTGAACCATTGAACCTCGGATTCCGGCTGGTATGGTGGGCCAGCAGGTTATGGTGAAAGCTGGCTCCCATGCCACCCCAGATGCCGCCAAAACCGTGATCTCCTTTTTCATGCCCGGAATGATACAGGCTCTCACTGATGATACACCATTGAAGCGTGAAGTTTTTATTGTCGTAGAAAGACGCGGCTTCATCAATGGACCAGCTCATGGAGCAGTGATCAATGATGATGTCTTTATTTCTGGTGGCGTTGAGTGCATCCTGGGCAGCGCTGGCTTTTTTCTCGTCACCACACCTGAAGCGCAGGTATCGTATGATGACATTATTTGCGCGCAGTTCCGTTACATAGTGCCTGATGCAAATGCCGTCACCGGGTGCTGTTTGTCCCGCAATGGTAAGATCGCCATTCTTGATCTCCAGGGGACCTTCCAGGTCAATGTTCCCGGAGACTGCAAAGACTATGATCCTCGGTCCTGTTTGTTTGATGGCCCACCTGAGAGAACCTTTGGGTGGGTTCTTCAGGCTATCCAGCAGGTTGGTAACCACCAGAACTTTTCCGCCACGGCCACCTGAGGTAAACCTTCCGGATCCTTCTGCGCCTGGAAACGCGAGCAACTGCCCTTCTTCCCTGTACGGCGCCATCTTTGCGGGTGGCACGCAGTACAGGGAAAAAAGGGAGCCGATACATATAAACAGGTAATGTATTGTCTTCATGCGGAACCTTCACCGTAAGTACAATCTACAACCAAATTTTAGTAGCCAGGGTTCTGCTTCAGTTTTCCCTGGTATGAAGCCAGCGTTACCTGGTCATAAGGGAACAACTCACTTTTACCTGCAACAAAGAACGAAGCAAATCCCTGCCATAGTGGTTTTCCGTCAATAGCACTTGCGGTGGTAAGATGCTGTGCCCAGTCTAGTCTCGTCCATCCTGTGGTGGGGCTGGGAACCTGTGTTGGCCTCCAGAATGGCTGCGCCGTTGCCGGTGCCGTTGCCCCTGCATAGAACTGGATCTCTTCCCCGTTATTTTTCCAGTAAACAAACTGTGGAACATTGGCATACTTTCCGGTTCTGTCCCTGATCTGCTGGATGGCGGTCCTGGTTTCTGCAATTTTTGCTCCCAGCAAGTTCCAGCGGAGGAGATCATATTTGCGAATGGCTTCGTGGCCAAATTCGAGAAATCTTTCATTGACGATGGCATTGAAGAAGCCTGCTTTTGTAGTGGGTGTGGTGCCTATCAGCGCCACATTCCCGCGGTAAGCGCGCTTACGTACTTCCTCAAAAGCATTGATTGCGGCGGTAGTGGGTGATCCATTGATTTCATTCACTGCTTCCGCGTACATCAGCAGCACATCGGAGAAACGGATCATCACCCAGTTGTAGCCCACATTCAGCACCGTTCCGGGCAACAGCGGCACGCGCCAATCCCGCCTGTACTTCCCTGTGTTCAGTTCACCCAGCCTGCGCATGGATTTAATATTGGACGATGATGTGACCTGGTACCAGGTTACGGTTACATCCCTGCGGGTATCTACGGAGTCAAAAGCATAATAATAGTTGGGCAGCATAACAATACCGCCGCCGCCCGCGCCATAGCGGGATGCATTGCTGAGGTTGGGACCATCATAGTTCCCCATGCGGCTGTCACTGTTACCATTACCGCCGCCGGCACCCACTTCCAGCATCACTTCTCCGGAAGGCTCATAAATGAAAGAGGTCACGTTTCGCCAAACATTCTCAAAGTTGGGATTGAGGGTGTGCTGGTCCCTGCGGGCCATCAGTTCTTCACATTCCGTTTTAGCGATCTCATAGTACGGCAGATAATTTTGTGGTCTTTCCATCTGTCCGTTCTGGCGCAATTTATATCCGCCGCTGTGCAACGCAATTCTTGCACGGAGTGCCTTTGCGGCACCCTTGGTGATCCTTTCATTCCGCGCAACTTCAGTACGCCAGGGCAGCAGCTCCGCAGCCGTCTTCAGGTCTGCCAGCAGCTTGTCATAGGTGGAGTCCCTGTTGGCCTGCTCAATGAAAAGATTGGGTTGCTTGTACGCGGGGATCATGGGAGCGGGTACATCGCCCCAGTTGCGGATCAGTTCAAAGAAGAAGATCGCACGAAGGGTAAGTGCTTCACCCAGGAGCCTTCGGAGGTCTTTTTTCTCTGCATCGGTACCGCCATCAAACTGTTTCATCAGCGGGATCTGCTCAATACAAAGATTTGCTTTTTCAACACCCCGGTAAAGCTGGCGGAAGGGGTTGGCGATCTCAGAGTTGGTCAGCAACAGCTGGTACCTTCCCACGCCACGGCGACCATTGTCAATATTCCCGCTAACGATCCCTTCATCGGTATCATAGGGGTAATACATGTTGATACGGATACCATAACCCGGATCTCCCTGCAACTCATCATACACGCCAACGAGTGCGCTGAATGCATTAGAGGGATCAGAAAATGTTTGCTCAACACTGTATTGAGAAACGGGTTCTACTTCGGTATATTTTTTACAGCCTGCCAGTGCTGTGAAGGCGAATATGATAGTGATTACTTTTTTCATGATTTACTGCATTTATACATTTAGAATGTAAGGTTCAGACCCAGGAGGAATGTTCTTGCACGGGGATAAGCCGCAAAGTCAACACCGGGTGTTAAAGGATCTGTTCTTCTTGCAGATACATCCGGATCATATCCGGAATAATTGGTAAAGGTTGCGAGGTTGTTGACCGTACCATAAAAACGCACCGTGCTGATCTTTACTTTCTGGGTCAACGCAGTAGGCAGCGTATAGCCGAGTGTGACGTTGTTGATCCTGAAATAAGATCCATCCTCCACAGCCCAGGAATGCAGCCACCAGCGTTGTACGCGTACCGGGCTCCAGATCTGTGCATTTGCATTGAGGGCAGCCAGTTCCTTGGGAGTGGTAACCACGTTTCCGGAAGCATCAATGTTGGTCCACCTGTCCTTCATGATATTAAGTGTATTGAGGTTGGGGAAGGCGCCGTCTGTCCACTCCAGTTTATTGGCATTGTAGATATCATTGCCATATACCCAGTTCACAAAAATACTCAGGTCAAATCCACCGTATGCAAACTGGTTGTTCCAGCCACCGATGAATTTGGGGTTTGCATTACCGATTATGGTCCTGTCGCCATCAGCAGTAATGGTTCCGTCACCATTAAGATCCTTCCATTTCAGCATCCCTGGCTGGGGCACTCCATATACACCATTAGCGGCAATGCCTGTTTTGAGGGTATACGTGTTGGTGGTAGTATTAAAATCAAAGTCTTCGATCTTGTAATATCCATCGGTCACAAATCCATACATCAGGCCCACGGGCTGTCCCACTTTCACCAGGTAGTCATTCACGCCATCAGAGCCCTGCCAGCCGGAGTTGCGCTCCAGTTGATCCACGCCACCCAGGCTTTCTACTTTATTCTTATTGAAGCTCAGGTTGAAATTGGTATTCCAGGTGAATTTCTTTCCCATCACAGGCGTAGCGTTGATCTGGAATTCCACACCGGAATTGGTGGTGGTACCCAGGTTCTGTATCTGGGATGTATATCCTGTAGTGGGCGGAATGGCAACGGCCAGCAACAGGTCCTTACCGGTATTCTTGTAAAAGTCAACAGAGAACTGCAGCCTGTTATTGAACATACCGAGGTCAAGACCAATATTACGGGTGACATTTTTTTCCCAGCGAAGATTGGGATTGGCCAGGGCCGAAGGCGCAAATCCCGGGACGATGCTGTGGTTAAAGGCATACTGTCCCGTAACACCATACAGCTGCATGTACAAAAGATTATCAATGCGGTTATTCCCCACCTCGCCATAACCAATCCTGATCTTACCATCTGTGAGCCATCCAATATTGCTCGCAAATTTCTCCCTGCTGAAACGCCAGGCCAGTGAGCCGGAAGGGAAAATAAGGGTTCCGTTATCTGAACTGAATTTTGAACTGCGGTCTGCACGGAGGTTAAAAGTCATCAGGTATTTATCATCATAAGCATAGGTGGCCCTGCCAAAGAAACTGAGGATCCTGGCGGGTGGTGCCACAAATGAAGTAGGAAGGGGTTGCTGTGAACCCGTGGGCGCAGAACCCAGGCCCATATTCGCCAATGCTTTTTCCGGGCTGATATCTGCCGGGAAATACCGTGTTTCAATACCGGTTTGCTGTGAGCGCTGGTCTATGGTTTCCTCGCCAATCAAGACGCTGAAATCATGCTTGTCTTTGTAATCAGACACTGTATACTGCAGGGTGTTGGAATTGGTGATGGTATTATTTAACTGCGTGCCGATGCTGGCCAGCGGCAGGGAAGCAAAGTTCCTGGCATTGGAAGTGATCTTACTCCAGAATTGCTTGGTCGTGATGTTCACATTGTCATAGCCGAATGTGGTGCGGAACACCAGGTTCTTGGTGATGTTATAGTTCAGGTAGCCCACGAGGTATGCCCCGCTGGTGTTCTGGCGCCTGTATTCTGCTTTTGTAAGCAGCACAGGATTGGTGGCGCCGCTGGAAGCCAGGTAATATGCTTCGTCAAAATCATCAATGCCATAACCGGGTCTCTCCAGTTCAAACGGTCTGTAATTGATGGTGTGCCTCAGCCTGTTGGTGGCCCTGGTTCCGGAATTGGTTGTTCCCGCGCCTTGAATCTCCTGGTCAATATACCGGAAGGTCATGCCCATCCGGAACTTATCTGAGATCTTGTGATCCAGCTTAAAATTCACCAGGTTTCTGTCAAACCCGGACTCCAGTTGCAATCCCTGTTCTATATTCTTAGTGAAACTAAGGTTGAAAGTTGTATTGGCAGAGCCGCCGTTCACGGAGATATTGTGATTCTGGAAATTGGCTTTGCGGCCAAACACTTCTTCCTGCCAGTTGATCATCGGCACATTCTTATAATTCTGCAGGGTGTCCCAGGTGGTACCATAGGTTTGCGCAAAACTGGAACTATCGGCTACGCTTCCCCGTGAGCGTTCATACTGCCAGAGTACAAAATCATAGGGGTTCATCACGTCCATGGTCTTGGGGAGCTGCCTGTAACCAAATGCCCCGTTATAGGAAACGGTGGTTTTGCCGGCCCTGCCGCCCTTGGTGGTGATGATCATCACGCCGTTGGCGGCGCGGGCACCATAAATGGCGGTGGTGGATGCATCCTTGAGTACGTCAATGGACGCAATATCCTGCGGGGAAAGCACCTGTAATGCGTTTTCCACGGGCACGCCATCAACAATATACAATGGCTGGTTGTCCTGTGTGATGGAACTGCCACCACGCACTTTGATGACCACTTCCGCTCCGGGTGCGCCTTCACTGGCTGTGGCCTGTACACCGGCAAGCCGTCCCTGGATGGCTTCCGCAGCAGAGGCAATAGGAATGTCTTTGAGTTGTTTAGCATTGACGGAGGAAACCGAACCCGTCATGTCCTTGCGGCGGATTGAGGAATACCCCACCACCACAATATCGTCCAGGTTTGAGGTCTGTTTCGCCAGCTGGACGGTGCCGAGGTCTGTTCCGGAGGTGGATACCGTTCTAGCGGCGTATCCCGTGAAGGAAACCGTAAGGGTTATCTCCCCGGTTGCGGCCACATTCAGTTTGAAATTACCGGATCCGTCTGTCTGTGTCCCCGTTTTTGATCCGCGGGGGAGTACAGTGGCACCGCTGAGGGGTGCTCCGGTTTCATCAGTTACCCGGCCCGTGATCTGCCGCTGCTGGGCAAATGCGAGGGTGGAAAGGAGTAACAATTGGAGTACGACCAATAGTCTCTTCATATAGCAGTCAATTAGTTGGTTGGATTGGTTTTTTTGAAAAACCGCAGATAATACTAATCAGTTAATTCGGTTCCGTCCAAGCAGAACGGGGCTTTTATTTACGCAATCGTTCCCGATAACGAGTGCGTTCTGGTTGCAGATGGAAGGTGGAAGGCCGAAGGTGCAATATTTAGCACTACCTCGTACTGCCTCGTATGATCATTTCTGTAGATAAGACCCGGGTTTCAAACTCCTGGACGGGTCGTTTGCTTTCTATCAATTGCAATAACAATTCAGTGGCCACCTGGCCCATTTCAAACGCGGGTTGTTTGATGACTGATAATGCCGGATCCAGAAGCTCCGTGAACTCACCATTGGAAAAACCGATGAGGCCTATATCTCCCGGAATGGAATACCCCTGTGCCCGAAGGATGCGAAGGCAACCCATGGTGATCTTATCTGAAGACGCAAAAATGGCGTCAGGCTTTTCATCGGAACTAAACAATTCTCTTACGCTTTCTTCCAGTTCATCCCTGAACATACCACCGTGTTTACAATACCGCACGAGGCGCTCATCCACAGGCATATGATGATCTTTCAGCGCAGCCGTATACCCTGCCAGGCGCTCCTTGGCAATGGACAATATTGAAGCATTGCAGATGGTGGCAATCCGTTTGTAACCTTTTTTAATCAGGTGCGCCGTGGCATTATAGGCGCCCGTGAAATTGTCTGCGATGACCTTATGTGTGTCAATCTCATCCACGATCCTGTCAAAAAATACCATGGGCATGCCTTTCGCCGAGATCTCCTTAAATGAAGAAAAGTCTGTGGTCTCCGCAGAAACTGAGATCAGTAATCCATCAATGGACCTGCTCGTGAGATATTGCAGGTTGCTCATCTCTTTATCGAAGCTCTCATGACTTTGGGAAATGATAACATTATAATGTTTGGCTTTAGCAACCGATTCTATGCCATTAATGATCTGCGAAAAGAAACTGTTGGCGATCTCCCCCACAATCACGCCAATGGTGTGGCTTTTCTTCTCTTTGAGGCTAAGCGCAATGGGATTGGGCTGGTAATTGATCTTTTCCGCATACTCCATCACCAGCCTTTTGGTCTCCGGACTGATCTCATAGCTGTCCCGCAAAGCCCTGGAAACAGTGGACGTAGACAGTCCAAGCGCCTTCGCAATATCTTTTATGGTAACAGCTTCGTATTTCATATTGCCCGGCTCTGCAAGAGCGGGCTCTTGCAGAGCGACCAAATTAGTGAAAAAAGCATTTCCCTTCCGTTCCTTCCTCCATAATATCAGCCCTTTACATCCTACATTTGTGCTATGAAGGATTATTTGGCAGGGTTGAACGAAAAACAGCGGGAAGCAGTTGAATATGTACACGGGCCGTTAATGATTGTGGCCGGCGCAGGCAGCGGAAAAACTAAGGTGCTCACCACCCGCATCGCCCACCTGATGGCACATTATAATGTTGATTCCTTCAATATCCTGGCACTGACGTTCACGAACAAGGCGGCCAAGGAAATGAAAGAGCGGGTGGAACATATATTGGGAAATGGCGATGCAAGGAATCTCTATATCGGCACCTTTCACTCCGTCTTTGCCCGTATCCTCCGCTCGGAGGCAACAAAACTGGGATACCCCTCCAATTTTACCATTTATGATACCGATGACGCCAAGAGTGTGCTCAAAACGGTGATCAACGAGCTGAGCCTTGATGATAAACACTATAAACCGAATACCGTTTACAATCGCATTTCCTCAGCCAAGAACGCGCTGGTGAGTGCCGATGAATATGCTAACGACTATGGCATCCAGCAGGAAGACATGCGCGCCAACCGCCCGGCCATCGCCCAGATCTACAAGGCCTATGTGGCGCGCTGCTTTAAGAACGGCGCGATGGACTTTGATGACCTGCTGCTCAAGTTCTACGAGCTCCTGAAATTCTTTCCGGAATCACTCCATAAATACCAGCACAAATTCAAGTACATCCTGATTGACGAGTACCAGGATACCAACCCGGCACAATATGAAGTGATCAAGCTGCTGGGTGCTGCCCATGAAAATGTTTGCGTGGTGGGTGATGATGCACAGTCTATCTACTCCTTCCGTGGGGCCACCATTGAGAACATCCTTCAGTTCCAGAAAGACTATGATAATGTTCACGTGGTGAAACTGGAACAGAACTATCGTTCCACGCAGAATATCCTGAGTGTGGCCAATGAAGTCATCAGCAACAATAAAGGCCAGATCCCTAAGGAGCTGTGGACAGACAATTCCCAGGGCGAAAAAATCAAACTGATCAGGACCGCTTCGGACAATGACGAAGGCAAATTTGTGGCCGATACCATCCAGGAGCAAAAGCTGCGGAATCATTATCATAATCGCGACTTCGCCATACTCTATCGCACCAATGCACAGTCACGTGCCTTTGAAGAATCCCTGCGCCGCATGGGCATTGCCTACACCATCTATGGCGGTATAAGCTTCTACCAGCGCAAGGAAATCAAGGACTACATCGCCTACATGCGTATGGTGGTGAACCCCCGTGATGAAGAAGCGTTGAAAAGAATCATCAACTATCCCGTGCGGGGCATCGGCAAAACCACGATTGATAAACTTGTCCTGTTTGCCAATGAGAAGCAGCTCACCATGTGGGAGGTGCTCACCAATGCAGCGATGTACGGCTTCAAAGGCAACACGCTGGAAGCGCTGGACCAGTTTGTGACGATGATGAAAAGCTTCAGCTCCATGCTGGAAACGCGGAATGCTTATGAGGTGGCGGTACACATCGGCAAACAAACCAACCTGGTGAAAGAGCTGTTCAATGATAAGAGTACCGAGGGCATGCAGCGCTATGAGAACGTGCAGGAATTGCTGAACTCCATCAAAGAATGGGTGGAAAGTCCGGACACTGATGACGGCGAGGTGCTCAGCAAATCTTTGGGTGCTTACCTGCAGCAGATCACTTTATTGACGGATGCCGATGAAAAAGATCCCGATGCAGACACGGTAAAACTGATGACCATCCATGCCGCCAAGGGGCTGGAATTTTCTTGTGTGTTTGCAGCCGGTCTGGAAGAAATGCTGTTTCCCAGTGCGATGAGCATCAATACCCGCGAGGAGCTGGAAGAAGAAAGACGATTATTTTACGTGGTGATCACCCGCGCGAAAACGAGGCTGTGGATCACCTATGCCAATACACGGTATAAGTTTGGGCAGCTGGTGCAGAATGAACCCTCGAGGTTCATAGATGAATTGCCTGAGCAGTACCTTGACCGCGCCTTTGCGGGTGGCGGTATGCGGAACCAGGCCGGGGGCCTGGGCAGCAGTGCGTTTGACAGGATGCATGGGGGCTGGCGGAACAATAGTTCGGGTAATAATAATGCCGCGCGGGAAGCCGAGATCCGTTATGGGGCACCGCCGTCAAAGAATGCCACACCCTCGTATATGGCGCCCAAGACGCCTGGTAAAGTAGTGGAACACAAGCCCAGTGCAGATTTCAAGGCCAGCGATACTTCTGCGTTGCAGGCGGGCCAGAAAGTGGAGCACCAGAAATTTGGGTTTGGCGAAGTGGTAAAGATGGAGGGCGCGTCACACAATCCGGTGGCCACCATCAAGTTTGACCTGAACGGTGAGAAGAAGATCATGTTGAATTATGCAAAGCTCAGGATAGTTGAGTAGTTCGCAGTTCGCAAGTTCGCAGGGTACCCTGCGAACTCCCTTGTTGTTTCATAATCGGGATATGAAACAATTACAAATGGCTATCCGGGCGATTTTGAATGATAAATCGAAAGATTTGTTGTCCAAAAACAAACACGATGACAAAATTCCTGAGACTCTCGATGGTCTTAATTCTGGTGACCATTTTCCACATGAATTGTTCCAGTCCGGCTGCTGGCCTCATGAGCACCCTGGGCAAAACGCCCGAATTGTCTTCTTTTGCAGGCCTGTTAAAAGGTGCTGGTGGTGCTGACGCCCTCAGTGGCCTCGTAGGTAAAAACCCTTTCACCATGCTGATCCCCAGCAATGATGCCCTCAAAAGTGTGCCTACAGACCTGTTGCAAAGCCTTACCAAACCAGAGAATAGCGCGCAACTGCAAAACCTGTTGAAAAAGCATATCCTGCCTGGTAAAGTAAGTGCAGATGATATCGCCAAAGGCGGGTTAACAGATGCAGCAGGCAATGCACTAAACCTCAACGGTGCCAAGATCGCTAAATCAGTGCCTACCAAGAACGGACTGATTCAGATTATTGATAAAGTACTGTAAATTAGTTCACAGTTCGCAGGTTGCATAGTTCGCAGGTTTTCTGCGAACTGCATCCTGTGAACTGCGAACTAATACGCTATGTTTATAGGTCATTTCGGACTTGCATTGGGTACCCGCCGTTTCGCGGCCCTGCCTTCGCTGGCGATGCTTTTCATTGCCGTTCAATTCCTCGATCTGCTCTGGCCCGTATTTGTATTGCTGGGGCTGGAAAATTTCAGCATTGATCCCGGCAACACGGCTATGACGCCGCTGAATTTTTCACACTACCCCTATTCACACAGCCTGCTCATGGCTGTGGTATGGGGAATGGCGCTGGCGCTCGTATATTTTGTTTTCACCCGCAACAAACGCGGCGCAGTCATACTAGGGGCGTTGGTAGTGAGTCATTGGCTGTTGGATTACCTCACGCATGCGCCAGACCTTCAGCTGGCTCCCTGGAATCCTGCGCGCTTCGGACTGGGGCTTTGGAACCATCCCGCCGCTGAGCTGACCCTGGAAATCGCGATCTACATCGGCGGTGCCTATTTGTATTTCAAACAGGCTCAGCCCAAAAGAAAATGGGCATTCATTAGCCTGGTTGCTATCCTTTTCCTGATCCACCTCGCCAATATATTTGGTCCGCCACCCCCCTCCGTTCAGGCCGTTGCCTATTCCGCATTGTTGTTATGGCTGTTTGTGATCTGGGCCTGGTGGATTGAACGCTGAATTCTGTAACATTTGGCCTAACATGTCTACTAACCACCTACATGGGCGACCCGCAGGAATTTCTGGATCTTGTTGAACGGCATAAGGGTATCATTATCCGGATCTGCGCTGTGTATGCACGAAGGCAGGAAGAGCGTGACGACCTGTTCCAGGAGATCATTGTGCAGCTATGGCGGGCCTGGCCAACATTTGAAGGGCGCTCCCAATTCTCAACATGGATGTATCGGATAGCGCTGAATACCGCCATCTCCGGGCTTCGGAAGAAAAAATGGGATATGGTTTACCTGGAGCCTTTTCAGATGCCCGAGCTGCCCGATCCGGAAACAAACCCAGACAAGGAAGAGCAGCTGAAACAACTGTACCAGGCCATCAGGTCTTTACCCGAGATAGACAGGGCGCTGGTGATGTTGTATCTGGACGATCATAGTTATGAAGAAATGGAAGTGATCCTCGGAATCAACCAGGGTGCCCTGCGCACAAAAATGAACAGGGCCAAAGAAAAATTAAAGAAGAACATTGAACGCATTCAACATGGAGCTTGAACAGTGGAAAAATATCTGGCAACAACAGGAGGCGGGGCCCACACCATCACTGAAAGACATGTTGGGCAAGCGATCCAACAGCCCCATCGCCAAAATGAAACGCAACCTGGTGCTGGAACTGGTATTGGTATGCCTGGGTTTTATCCCCATTGTGGCATACTATTTTTTGGCCTACAAAGGTAAATTCCAGGAAGTGGGCTGGCTCTATTTTGTTATGCTCCTCCTGTTCATCGTGTATTTCATTTTTAAATACCGGCTATTGAACCGGATGGAGTGTATGGCCTGTGTGGTAAAAAGCAATTTGCTGAAGCAGGTGGAAACACTGGAGAAATTCGTCCGCCTTTACCTGGTTGCCGGAACCCTGATCATTCCGCTGGTTATCATATTCTTCTATATTTTCAGTTGGGTACACTTCCCAAACGGACACGGCATTTTCCCGATTCCTTCTGCAGATACTTCCTGGTTCAAATCCCTGGGTATCCTGGCATTGGTTTGTGTGAGCTCCACCATCGGAATGTTTTATATCAATAGATGGTATATCCGTAAATTGTACGGCAATCAAATTGAGCGATTAAAGGCAATGCTTGAACAATTAGATTAGTACCGCATTCCTGTTACAAGTAAGTTTTGCGTATGAAAAAAATGATCTGGGGTTTTTTGGCGATAGGTTTTTTGGCATGCGGTTCATCTAAGAATGCCGCTACTTCAAAGCCAAAGGCAGATGACATAGTCATTGAAAATGCACTGCTTTGGGAGGTTACCGGAAACGGTCTCAGCAGCCCATCTTACGTATACGGAACCATTCACATCATTTGCAAAGAAGATTTTCAATTCTCTGCCACCCTAAAAGACAAGTTCTCCCAGGCCAAACACATTTACCTGGAGTTGGATATGGATGACCCTTCCATGATGATGAAGATGGCTACCATGAGTATTATGAAGGGGCACAGTATGAAAGACCTGATGTCGCCATCGGATTATACTTTTCTGTCGGCTTACGTTAAGGATTCATTGGGTATGCCCATGATGCTTTTCAACAAGATGAAGCCCATCACGCTGATGAGTCTTCTGTACACCAAGGCCCTGCCCTGTAGCGCCAGTGAAAGTTATGAGCAAACGATGGTGAACATGGCCAAGCAACAGAAGAAAGACCTGCGCGGATTAGAAAAGATAGAAGACCAGATGGGTGTTTTTGATAAGATCCCTGATTCTGTGGAAGCACAGATGATCCTGGATATGATCCGCAAAATGCCCGAGCAGCGCAGCCAGTTTGCGGATATGGTGAAGTCGTACAAAAATGAAGACCTGCGCAGCCTCTCCGCCGCAATGAGTGAATCCCCTGAGTGGAAGGGTTTTGAAGATATCATGCTGTCTAACCGCAACAAAAACTGGATCCCCGTGATGCAGACGGCAATGAAGGAAGGGACGATCTTATTTGCCGTTGGCGCGGGGCATCTGCCGGGCAAGGAAGGCGTGATCAACCTTTTGCGGCAGGCGGGATATACGGTGACGCCGGTTAAGCAGCAAGGACTTAATGGAATACTAACATTCAATAAATCAATCATTCAGACATTCAGAAGTTGGAATCCAGGATTCCAGCTTCTGAATGTCTGAATGATTGATTTATTGAATGATTGATTGTCTTACTTGGCCGCCTGGATGGTGGCAAGATCTCTGTCGAACAAATAGTGCCCGGCTTTATCATCGCCAATGAGCTTGAGCTTGTCTATGATCTTTCTCGCCAGTGCTTCTTCTTCAATTTGCTCGCTTACATACCACTGCAGGAAGTTGTGGGTGGTATAGTCTTTCTCTTTCAGGCAGATATCCACCAGTTTATTGATTTCTGTACTCACGTGGATCTCGTGGTCCAGCACCTGCTGAAACAGGGCCTTGATCCCGGTATACTTAGTGGCAGGCTGTTTGAGGGTTGGAATGACCCCGTGGCCACCGCGCTCATTAATGAATTTCACGAGTTTCAGCATATGCATGCGTTCTTCGTCTGAATGCTTGTACAGAAAAGCACTAATGCCTTCATAACCAGCCACTTCGGCCCATGACGCCATGGCCAGATAAACCTGTGAGGACTCCGCCTCCAGCTGAACCTGCTGGTTCAGCGCCTTTTCTATCTTAGGTGACAACATAAAAACAATTTGTATTAAAGGTAGTCAATTTACGATTTTGGAAATTTTATGCCTCTATGCCCCGGCACGAAGAGGCTTTAACGGGCAAAACAATGAAAAACCTTTCGTTGTTATTAATTTTGTACCTCAAATTCTGGCATATGATTCAGACTGGCAGCCCTGCAATAAGCATTTATACGGAAATGACGCCCAACCCGGAAACCATGAAGTTTGTGGCCAACAAACTGCTTTATCCCGGTAAGAGCATTGATTTCCCCGATATTGAAGCGGCCGGCCCCTCTCCCCTGGCAGCAGAATTATTTGGATTCCCCTTTGTAAAAGCGGTGTTCATTGCCAGCAATTTTGTGACCATAACCAGAACCCCCGAGGCGGATTGGGAAGAGATCAAACCCTCCCTGCGCCAGTTCCTGAAAGACTACCTGGAAGAAGGCAAAGTGGTCATCAACGAAGACCAGGTTCCGGTAGTGGAAAAGAAAGCAGAAGGCCCCATCTTTTCCGAGAACGCTGACGTAGTTGAAAAGGTGAAAGAGATCCTGGACAATTATGTTAAACCTGCTGTTGAAATGGACGGTGGTGCCATCCAGTTCAAGAAGTTTGAGAATGGCGTAGTCACCCTGATGCTCCAGGGCTCCTGCAGTGGCTGCCCCTCATCCATGATCACCCTGAAATCCGGCATTGAGCAGATGATGAAGCGGATGATCCCGGAAGTGGAGGAAGTGGTTGCGGAAGCAGAGTAGTGATAGGGCGAGGGTTTAGGGTGAGGTTTTAGCGTTTTTTAATTTATCTTCAGGCTTCTATATCGGTTGATCTGTCCGGTACGTTCTTGTCTTTGTATTTTCCATTGTCTTTAAGTTAGCATGTCCGGTTCTCGTTCATTGTTTTTGTACGTGGTACGCTGTATTGTTCACAACACTAAAACAAAAGTTATGGGACTGTATGAATTTCTTATGCTAAGTGAGGAAGAGAAAAAGAAAGCAGTGTTGCATGTAGCCATCCTGCTGGAAAAACGAAGGGTTGGAGATGAGTTGCTGTTTTTGTTTCAGCTCAATAATTTTTACATCGAGGCACAGTGTGATTACGTTAACAAATCGGTTTTGGAATACCGGGTGTCCCACACTACAAAGCTCATCGAACCATATCTGGATAATATTCCGATTGCGGGGTTGTTTTGACAATAGGCATTGAGGCATAAAGGCATTGAGGCATTGAGGAAAGACCCTCAATGCCTCAATGCCTTTATGCCTCAATGCCTAATTAGGTCGTATGGATTATTTAGCTTATCTTCGCAAAGTCATTTTGAGCCTCGCATCGGAATCTGTTAATTATCCTGCTCAGTAATTTGCATCGTTAGTTAGTTCCTTTCTCTTGCTTTCTCAAAGATTTATCATTATTTAATTTTTTTGACCATGAACATTTTTGTTTCCAACTTAAGCTTCAACGTACAAGATGAAGATTTGAGAGAATTTTTTGCCAGCTATGGGGAAGTTACTTCCGCTAAGATCATCAATGACAGGGAAACTGGCCGCTCACGCGGTTTCGGTTTTGTAGAAATGCCTGATGACAATGCATCACGTACTGCAATCCAGGAACTGGATGGCGCTACAGTGGAAGGCCGTACCATTAAAGTATCAGAAGCAAAGCCTAAAGAAGACAGGCCTGCAAAGCGTTTTGATAACAACGGTTATAATAGCCGCAACAGGTATTAAACCCTATGCTTTATTGTAAAGAGGCTGTATCATGATGATACAGCCTCTTTATGTTTAAGGGGGTTCATCAGCGAATCAGCGTGATCGTCCCCTTTCTCTTTTCCAGGGGCCCATTGCCAACACTGTATTGCAGCATATAGGTAAACGTGCCGATGGGAACCTGCACTCCTTTGAGGTCTCCCTTCCAGGATTCACCGGGCAGGGTACTTACAAATACGATCTCGCCAAAGCGGTTATAAATGATCCATTTATAGTTTGAAATCTGATCCATGATGATGGGCTTTACATCATCGTTAACCCCATCATTGTTTGGCGTAAATGCGTTAGGAATATAAATGCCTTTGCCGCAATTCTTTTCCTGCACAACAATGGTATCTCGTCCCGTGCATCCAGATACAAGATCTGTCACTTCCAGCCAGTAGCTTCCCTTTTTGTTTACACGGATCTGCCTCGTGCGTTCACCGCTGCTCCATTTATAGTCCCTGAACGCTTTTCCGGGCTGCAGGTATATTTCAGAATACGTACAAAAGGCAGTGTCTGCGCCAAGAAAGGAAGCAGGAGGGGCCAATTCCTTGCTGATGGTCACTTCTGCTTCACTCCGGCATCCGCTGGCATTGGTTACCTGAACAGCATACCTCCCTGTCTTATCTACAGATATTGTTCTTGTATTTTCTCCCGTATTCCACAAGTAACTGAAAAACTGGCCCGCGTCCAGGATTCTTTTCTCTCCCTTGCAGAGAAAGTCCTGCTGATCCAGACGCACCGCAGGATCTGCCAGCACATTGGGTATGATCCTGTTACTGGTGTCTGACTTAGCAGAAGAACAGCGTGTTGAGGTGGTAAGGATACATTCAATAAAGTCACCCGCAGACCAGGCAGAATCTGTGTACAAAAGGGAACCATTTCCAACAGCATTACCATTCTTTTTCCATTGTAAAACCTCCACCGGACCTGCGTTCCGTACGGCCGCAGTAAAAACAATTTTTTGCGTTCTGCACACATCCTTCAGCGATGCGCTGATCTGTATCTCCGGCTGGGGTTCCGGAACAAAACGGATCGTGGTAACAGGCGATATTAGCTCTTTGGGGGTTGCACAGGCATCGGCAAAAACTACTTTGGTATATACCTTATCCCCATCTGCCATAGCATTGCTTGCAAATTGGGGCAACTGGCCTTGTTGCAGGATGCCATTCCTGTACCAGAAATATTGTACGTTATTTCCGCCATCGGTAATCTTGGCATCAAATACCACCGTTGTTGAAGGGCAAATAACCGAGTCTGAGACGTTCACCACTAAGACAGGGTTTAATACCGGCCTGACCCTTAGCTGTATGGTGTTGCTCCTGGCCACTGTGGTGGAGAGGCAGGCGCCTGTGGTGTTCATCACACAATAAACCTCATCCCCATCCGAAAAACCGGAGGAAGTAAATGCGGGGCTATTACCACCCACCGGGCCACCATTCACATACCAGGTATACACGGGATTTGACCCCTGGGCAATAGGCGTTGCCAGCAAGCTAACCGCGGCACCGCTGCAGATCACCGAATCCGATGCCTTAATGGCTATTTGCGGCGTGGTCAGGTCAATTATTTTTACCGTCACTTCCCGGCTGTAAGTGGGTGCGCAGCCACCGGAAACCATGCACCTGTATTTGTATCCGTTCTGTGTTTTATCCGCCAGTGCAAAAGCCAATGCTTTTGTTTGCGCTCCGCTGGTGTTTGCGTTATCCACTACATCTGCAAAGCCAGTGCCTTTATCCACCTGCCATTGATAACCACTTGCGCCGCTGGCATCCACGGCAAATGACGCAGCCCCGCTGCTGCAAAGCGTTACACTATCGGGTTGCAGTGAAATAATGGGGACCGGACAAAGCGGAATCTTCCTGATCCTGCATCCGTTGTAGATCTCATTGGAAAAATAAATGGTGGACAGCGATGGATCGATGGAGATCCGGCCCTGGGTAATGGCTAGCTCTGCATTGATAGCAGGGCCGCCGTCACCACTGTGCCCAAAGGCCCCGGTTCCGGCAAAGGTGGAAATGATTCCGGACGGATCTACTTTTCTGATTCTGGTGTAGTGCGTGCCAATGTACATATTACCGCTTCCGTCAAAAACCACGGACCCGGGCAATTGGATCTGCGATGTCAAAGCCGGGCCTCCATCGCCACTGGTGGCTTGTGTTCCATCACCGCAAACTGTAGTAATGATGCCTGCACTGCTCACCTTTCTGATCCTTGCATTATGTGCGTCCGGAATATAAAAGTTTCCCTTGTCGTCAAATCCTACCTTGCCCGGGTAGCCAAGTTGTGCTGCAGTGGCCAATCCGCCATCACCAGAAAATCCATGGGTTGCATTTCCTGCCACGGTAGTGATGATTCCTGAATTATCCACTTTTCTGACAGTGTTACACCCAAAGTCAGAGATATACAGATTCCAGTTGCGGTCAAAAACGATGGCTGAAATGGCTTTGAATCTAGCCTTCGAAAGCGGGCCTCCGTCACCTACGCCACAGGCTGTTGTGTCCAGTCCGGAAATGGTGGTAATGATTCCGCTCTGGTCAATTTTACGCAGGTATGATCCGTTGGCATCCGCAAAAATCACGTTATCAAACTGGTCTATAGCGATGCTGTTGGGGTGATACAAAAGTGCATTGATAGCTGGCCCCCCATCGCCGCTGTATCCAAGAACACCGGCAGTGCCTGCGATGGTGGTTATAATTCCATTGACATCAATCTTTCGTATGGTATTGTTCAGGCTGGAGAAATAGATGTTTCCCTTACTGTCAAAAGCCGGGTAGGTATAATAGGTGTCGCCAATTTCTGCAAGCAGGGCCGGCCCCCCGTCACCGCTATAGCCGTTGCCTCCGGTTCCCGCAACCCTGATGATATTTTGGGCCAGGCTTTGAAGGGAGGTGCTTAGCAGTAGCAATAAAATAACAGCACAACTTAATTGGCGCTTCTTGATCATAGGCATCCGCAAAATATAAAAAAACAAGCCCTGTTGCGAAAAACCAGGGCTTACAAAACGATGCCAGAAGACAATTTATTTTCGCTTGATGCTAAAAGAAGGATTTTCGGGAAATCTCAGATCCAATTGGATGTCATATTTACCTTTTTGAACCACAATGTTTTCACCATCCATTTGCAACGCACGCTGGCTGTTGATGCCATAGTTAAAATCCCAGTTGTTGTTCAATCGGAACTTGATCTCGCCGTCTAATAATTCAACATCCCTGATCTCCCACACATTCCCTTCCGCCGTTTGCTGCAGCTTGATATCAGGGCCCTCCCACCCCTTTGCCGTTGCACTACCGGTGATACCCCAGGTTACCTGAATACGAGGCGCCTTGATTACCTCGCCCCTGGCGGTTAACGCGAGCGTATCTGCCCCTCGTGGAGATCCCAGGAACCGGATGAATCCATCGAGCTCCTCCACATAAAAACGGTCTGGTGTTTCCGTAAATAATACTGTCCGCGGCTGACGCGCCGGCTGCACCACCAGCCTGCCAGATTCAACATAAACCTGCAGGATCAGCGGAAGCTGTTGCATTTGGTAGTATCCCTCATAGGGCCTGAGCTTGTCAAGGGGTGCCTCTATGTGCACGGGAATATGTGCGGGCTTGTGATGAATGATGCTATTGAGTTTGCCGCAGATCCCGTTAATATCATGTTCTGAATTGCCCAGTACGATGATGCAAATATCTTCCTCGGGAATCCTGATCAGAAAAGACCTGAAGCCAGCAGCACCACCGCTGTGTTGCACGATCTTCTTACCGTCAATAGCATCTGTCATCCAACCCAGTCCATAGTTTTGAGCAATGGGTGTATAGGCCTTCTGCGTCATGGCTGCACTAATAAGTATATGGTCCTGCATGGCCCGGTGAAAAAGCAAGAGATCTCCTGTAGTGCTCCAGATATCCCCCGCTGCATAAGGACCCGGCGGAGCATAGGTCTCCGCCGGAATCCGCTTGCTTTCTTCAAATACAGCATAGCCTGTTGATTTATCGCCACTCCTGAGATTCTTATAATTAAAGCCGGAATGCGCCATCCCCAGCGGTTTAAAAATATGGTGTGTGATGGCCTCGGCATAAGACAGTCCCGTTATCTTTTCAATGATCAGTCCCAAAAACCAATAACCGGAATTACAATACGCCCACTGCGTTCCCGGAGCAAAATCAAGGGGCTGCCGCTCCATCAGCGATACAAATCCTGCCAGGCTCATGTTTGCCGTGTCCTGGCGCCGCGTGAATTCAAATAATCCTGACCGGTGTGAAAGCAAATGTTGAATAGTGATCTGGTCTGCGCCGCTAACCTTTGGATAAAACTTCGACAAGTGATCATCCAACGATAGTTTCCCCTGTTCCACCAACATGAGGATTTCCGTAGCGGTGAAACTTTTGGTGATGGAATAGATCTGGTAAATAGAGGCCGATGAATTTCTTTTCCCCGCGCCGGCATCCTGCCAGCCATACGCCTTATCCAGAACCACCCTGCCCTTTTCATATACCAAAACAGATCCGGTAAATCTGTTGAGCGATGCCATCAGGCTTACCAACGAATCCATGCGCGCAGCGCTGTCCTGCGCACGTAGCGGCAAACTGAATCCGGCAAGCGCCCAGGCCAGTATCCAAAAAAATAACCTTTGCAGTGTCATGGTGCAAAGGTTATTCTTCTGAACTGCGCCTGATTTTAATTGTGATAAAACGGCTGATTAATGTGACAGTCTACCCCTACGCATCCTTCTTTTCCTCTTCGCCCTTCAAATAAGTGGGAAGGTTAAGGCCGGCCATATTGAATAAGTCATTCAAAGGTGGTACGGTCTTCATCATACCGGAAACAAAATTGGCTGTAGATGTATTACCATCGCCATTGGCGGCAGAATCCCAAACCGTGATCTTATCGATCTTAATATTCTTTACAGCTTCCACTTGTATCTTCACCAATTCCGGGAGTTTCTCGATCAACAATAACTGGAATGCTTTATTAGGGTCTCCTCCGGCTGCCGCTACAACTTCTTTATAACCCTCCGCCTGCTTGGTAAGGATCTCAAACAGACCCTTTGCCTCCGCTTCCATCTTAGCGTATATGGCATCTGCCTCACCTTTTGCATTCACACGAATGGTCTCCGCTTCCGCCTCCGCCTCAATGATAGCCCTTTGTTTGGCAATTTCCGCGGGTATCACTACGTTGGCAATTTGCGTAGATCGCTCTCTTTCAGAACGGGCCAATTCTGCTTTCTGCTCGGCCACATATGATTCCTCCAGTGCTTTTGCCTGTTGTATCTTCTCAGCACTGATGGCAATACGTAAAGCTTCCGCTTCTTTCTGGCGGCGCAAAGCTTCTGAATTGGCGATTTGAATCTTTGCCTCGTTCTCTCCCTGGATAGCAAGTGCATTGGCTTCCGAAGTTTTTACCCTCGTATCCCTTTGTGCTTCTGCTTTACCAATGGTCTCATCTTTTACAGCAGTGGCAATACTGATCTCTTTGTCTTTCTGGGTATTCGCAATCCTGACATCCCTGTCACGATGCGTCTCCGCAATCTGTGTGTCTTTCTCCCTGTCTGCAATGGCTTTACCCGTCTCACCAATTTTCTCCTGCTCTGCCACACTGATCTTAGCTTCATTGATTGCCTTGGCTGCCGCTTCCTTACCCAATGCTTCAATGTACCCAGATTCATCCTTTATATCCGTAACGTTTACGTTGATGAGCTTAAGGCCGATCTTCTTCAACTCGCTGTCCACATTCTTGGAGATGTTATCCAGGAACTTATCCCTGTCTGAGTTGATCTCTTCGATGGTCATGGTGGCGATGACCAGGCGCAATTGCCCAAAAAGAATATCCTTTGCAAGCTCCTGGATCTGCTCTGAAGACAATCCCAACAGTCTTTCCGCAGCCGCATTCATGCTTTCCTGTTCTGTTGAAATAGCTATCGTAAACCTGCAGGGAACATCTACACGAATATTCTGCCGGCTCAATGCATTGGTTAGGTTCGCCTCAATCGGGATGGGTTTCAGGTCCAAAAACGCGTAGTCCTGGATCACGGGCCATATAAACGCGCCACCACCATGGATGCATTTGGCAGAACTACCACCCGTTTTACCATAGATGACGAGGATCTTGTCTGAAGGACATCGTTTAAATCTGGACACGAGTGCCAGCACAGTAACAAAAAATACAACAGCCGCGATGGCAACCAGTAAGATTGGAGACATATGTAGTTTGGTTTAGATTTTTTCAACAATGAGTACGCCAGAAGTATCCACAGCAATGACCTTCACCATTGCTCCGGTTTGAATGGCGGATCCCTCTGTAAGGGCATCAAGTTCATGCACTGATCCCCTGATACTTATCTGAATTTTTCCCTTGCCGCTTTTTCCTGCAGGGATCTGTAAATAAACTTCCGCTGTTTTATCCAGTGTTTCCCGGATCCTGAAACTGTTGTCCTCACTAAGTTTCCTGATCTGCCTGATGATCAGGAAAAATAGCGCAACAAATGCCAGCCCAATAATAAACGCTATGAGCGCAACAAGAAATTTGCTGGCTATGATTGGATAAAAGGTAATCCCAGCCCAACTAAATCCCAGGAGAAAATTCACAAGATTTCGGAAAGAGAATAATTGAAAAGGCGCATCAGTATCGCCAAGGTCTCCGTCAAAATCTGCTTCCAGTCCGTCCGCAGCATCGGCACCCACAAAACTCATGATGGTCTGCAGTAGAAAGATGATACTTACCGGAATAGCAATATACCAGTAGCCCTTGAGCATAGGCTCAAGGCTGGAAAGGGTTTCAAACATGTGATAGCGTTGAAAATTGTAAAAAGAACAATTCGATGATGGCCGGAGAAGGCCTAAACGTTGCAAGGTGTTTCATATTTATTCAGGTTTGGTTAGCTATTTCAAGATATAGGAATTCCTGTAAAACAACAATTATTGTTGCCTGTGCAGTCAATTGGTAACTCCGATCCTGATCTCGTGAAATCGCACAAAATAGTTTGAAAGTAGCCCTGGGGTTATCATCGGGATTATCAAACACAGGGCGCTCAATACCCCATCAACATACCAAACAAATTCACCAGGTTTTACATCGCCCTTATAAAGCAGAATCACATTCCTCGCATAGAGCGTTTTTGTGATCCAATTGCTGAATTGTAATATTAAAAGAAATATGAATGGCGAACTCAGCATGAAATAAACAGGGTCATAATTTCGTGCCAGCCCATAAGCGGGAATCAAGAGTAATGCAGCAGCTGCAAAATGCCAGAGAAATTTTTGGGGATCCAATATCTTCTGATAGTATTTCTGCCCTGTCCTCTTCCCGGAAAAGGCTACCGCATACATGTAATAGGCAAAACTGAATACAGAAATTATGATGTATTTCATACGCGTATCAGGTTGTGTACTCCTCAATGCCTTAATCCCTTCATGCCTTAATGCCTCAATGTCTCCACACCACCCCCCTCTCCTTCAAATAATCAATCACAAAATCAAAACAGGCCTTATGCTTTCCCACCAGTTCTGGGGGGAACACGCCCTTCTCTGTAAACAAGCCCGCGGCCAGCATGTTCAGCGTGGCGGTGGCCACATAGCCCGTACTCCTGCTCATGGATGAGATCCTGGTAACAGGATCATACCTGTCCAGCAAATCATAGGTGATGGTCCTGTCTTTACCTTTCACGATCACCTTCATCACTGTGAGCTCTTCCTCTTCTTCACCCAGCTTCCATTCTTTAAACAAAATTTTACTCGAGAACTGAAGGGGGGTTGTTTTCACGCCGTTAATCTCCACAGGCTCTTCGCTGAAAAATCCGGCTTCTTTCAGGGATATGATCAACTGCACATGGCCGGGATAGCGAAGGGTTTTCTCTTTCTGGTTTTTGATATGCGGCATCGTGAACAATAAAGAACGAAGGCCGTCTGTATTAAACGCTTCCAAAGTGCCCAGGCCTTCAAATTCCATCCATTCCAGCTCTGTCAACGCAGGCTTCACCACAATTTGCCCATTTTCCATGATACGCGCAGGCCGGGTGTATTCTTCAATGACATCCACCGGGGAAAAGGGTGCCTTATATTCAAAGGGTTTCTTCCGGATTTTTGGAAGACCACCCACATAGATCTCAAAACTGTCTACCACCATTTCTGCATTATATCGTCCTATGATATAATTGCTCATACCAGGAGCCACGCCGCAATCCGTGATCACGGTAACCCCTTTAGCCTTAGCGAGGGCATCCAGTGCCAGCGCGTCTTCAGGAAAAAAGGATATGTCCACAATATTCTTACCCGCTTCAATCACGGCACGTACGGTTTCAAAACCCATAAACCCAGGCACGGCCACCAGCACATAATCCGCATCTTTAAACCAGGCTGCAAAATGCTGGTGCAGCCTGAGATCCGCCACCTGCACCTTTATTGCGGGATTCCGCTGGTGCAGCCTTTGCAGATTGGCTTCGTTCACATCAAACACTTCCACCTGGTGGTGGACTGCCAGATCAAGGGCCATGGCTGAGCCCACCATTCCTGAACCAAGTACAGCTATACGCATGCGCAGAGATTTCTGCAAATATTCAATTTCCTGATGTGATTTTTTGTGTTGATTTTTGAATCATGCAGGAGATTTGGAATTCTTTTCGGGAGGGGCTGCTCAATACCACCTGGCTGGAAGGCATCGCCGTCATCATGGGCATAGTGTCTGTTTACTATTCCCGAAAAGAAAATATCCTCGTTTATCCCACCGGGCTCATCAATACCATCATATATGTGATCCTCAGCTTTAAGGGCCAGTTGTTTGGGGAGGCCACGGTTAACCTCTATTATACCATCATGTCTGTTTACGGGTGGCTCATGTGGACCAAAAGAAAAGAAAACCATGAGCTGGCCATCCATGTGGAGTATTCAAACAAAAACATGTGGGTGAGGCAATTATTATTCTTCGCTTTTTTCTATGTCACTATTTTCCTGGCCCTGCACTACCTGAAAAAAGAATTTGCCCCGGGTGTCATTCCGGCGGCAGACGCTTTTGCATCTGCCACTGCGTTCACCGGTATGTGGCTCATGACACGTAAGAAAGTGGAGTCCTGGTGGTGGTGGATCGCTACCAACATCACCTCTATCCCGCTGTATTTTGTAAAGGGCTATGTGTTCACCAGCGTATATTATTTCATCCTGCTGGTGATGGCCGTGATGGGGCTGGTGGAATGGAGAAAGCGCGCAAAACAAATAGCATGACTACAACCATCATAAAATGTGGGCGGGAATATGCAGCGCCCATTCTGGATATCCTGAACGATGCGATCCTGCACTCCACGGCGTTATATGATTATCTTCCAAGAACCCCTGAATCCATGGACAACTGGTTTTCAACCAAGGAAAAAAACCAGTACCCCGTGATCGGGATAATTGATGCCCGGGGATCTCTCCTGGCATTTGGCAGCTACGGAAACTTCCGCGCCTGGCCCGCATACAAATACACCATCGAGCATTCTGTGTATGTACACAAGGACCATCGGGGGAAAGGATATGGCCTGATGATCATGCAAGCGCTCATTCATGCTGCGCGGGAACAGCAATACCACTGCATCATTGCGGGGATAGACGCAAACAATAAGGCCAGTATTTCTCTCCATGAGAAGCTGGGCTTCAAAGCCTGCGGCGTGATGCAACAGGTGGGGTATAAATTTGACCGGTGGCTCAGCCTCGCCTTCTACCAACTAATCCTGGAGACGCCAGACAACCCAACCTGTAATTGACTATTTTTATCCCCCATGGCATCTCCCCCTGTACAGCGTATTGTAGTCATAGGACCTGAGTCAACCGGTAAATCAACCCTTTGCGAGGAACTGGCGCAGCACTATGATGCCACCTGGTGCCCGGAATTTGCCCGGGAATACCTGCTTACCTATGGAACGGATTACAGTTATGACGATCTCCTAACCATCGCCAGGGGCCAGCTGGCACTGGAAGATGAATATGCTATCCTCGCTCTAAAAGAATGGGAAGCGCAGAAAAAAACCCCTGCTCCCATGCTCTTCATTGACACCAATATGTATGTGATGAAAGTGTGGTGCGAGTATGTATTTGGCAAATGCCATCCCTTCATCCTGGACCAGATAGTGGAAAGAAAGTACGATCTCTACCTGCTCTGCAACACGGATCTGCCCTGGGTTAAAGACCAGCTGCGTGAGTATCCTGATCTGCAAACAAGGCAGGAATTGTACCTGATGTATAAGGACATCGTACTCAACCAACCCGTTCCCTGGGTGGATGTGAGCGGTAACGAAGAAACGCGCCTGCAGGTGGCCATGCGCGGCATCCAAGAACACCTCCCATTGATCACGGTATGAAAACATTCATAGAAAAGCATCATAAGGCCCTCTTCTATTGTACCTGGCTGTTGCTGAATCTCTTCCTGGGTTCATTGAGCGGATTGCTGGATGATGAGGCTTATTATTGGGTGTATTCCCGGTTCCTCGACTGGGGCTATTTTGATCACCCGCCCATGATAGCCCTTATGATCAAAGCAGGCTATGCCCTGTTTCACAATCCCTTTGGCCTGCGGCTGGTCACCATTCTCATGAGTACGGCCACCCTGGTCATGATAGACCTGCTTTTGGAGAAACGGAATGATAAACTATTCTATGCCATTGCCGCTTCCATGTTTGTGTTACAGATTGGCGGCATCATCACCGTACCGGATCTGCCGCTGTTATTCTTCACCGCGCTCTTTTTTCTCGTCTACAAAAAATTCACACTTACACTTTCACACTTACACACCATTTTGCTGGGTCTGGTGATGGCCCTAATGCTTTACAGCAAGTACCACGGTGTGCTCATCATATTTTTTACGCTCCTGTCCAATCCTCGCTTACTCACGCGTTGGCAAACCTGGCTGGCAGCGCTGATCACCACCGTGCTCTTCATGCCCCACCTCTGGTGGCAGTTTACCCACGGGTGGCCATCGGTCTACTACCATCTCTTTGAGCGAAATGCCTCTCACTATAAGTTTGCCTTTACCTCTGAGTACCTGCTGGGCCAGATCGCATTGGCGGGGCCACTCATTGGCTGGCTGCTGCTGTTTGCTTTTTTCAAAAAACGTCCGCAAGACCAGATGGAGAAAACACTACGGTACACTACTATTGGCGTATACGCGGTGTTCCTCCTTGCCAGTTTCAAGGGCCGGGTGGAGGCCAACTGGACCGTGCCTGCTTTCATCGGACTCATCGTACTGGCCCATCAATACCTTGCAGAGAAGCCAGGCCTGCAAAAATGGGTGTACAGGTTGCTTTGGCCAACGCTGGCACTGATCATGGTGGTGAGGGTGTATATGATGGCCGATGTGGTGCCCGCGAAATGGCTGAAGAAAGACGAGTTCCATCAGCTGAAATCCTGGGCCGCCGCCATCAAAGACAGTGCACATGGATTGCCCGTGGTATTCCTGGACAGCTATCAGAAGCCATCCCAATATTGGTTCTGGAGTAATGATACCAGTTATGGACTGAACACCGCACGTTACCGGCGCAACAATTATAATTTCTGGCCCCTGGAAAAAAGGCTGCAGGGTAAGCGCGTTTATGCGGTGTCTGACAGCGGGCAGGAGATCATCACATCGCGCAGCAATATTCCATCACGCAAAATCTACGGCGTAGTGGTAGACAGTTTTTACTCCCATGCCCAGGTGGCCATCACCATGAAATCGGATTTCAGGTTAAAAGGAAAAAACCTGGAGCAGGACCTGTTCATCAGCAGGCAGCAGTATTCTCCAAACCTCAACATTGTGCTGGTGTTGTATGACGGCAACAACCGCATCGCCTATATCGTTCCCGCCACGTACACATATCGCGATAGTATGGGCGATATTTGTACAGCCAGCCTCGAGGGTGTCTTACCCGGCACCTATACCGCCAAATGGGGAATTGAATCTTGTTTTAAAGGCAGGCCCAGCCTGAACAGCCTCGGCAAATCACTTGCTATTAACTAAACCAATTACCGCCTGAATATCTGAATCATTGTCCAGGTTGGCCATCTGTCTTGATACCCATCCGGAACGGATTGACACATAACGGGACAGGGGCTTCACGGTATACTTAACAGGGTTGGGCAGGGCCGAGGCAATCAAAGCCGCCTCATACCTGCTAAGACTCTTTGCAGATTTTTTGAAATAGGCCCTGGATGCCGCTTCCACGCCATAAATGCCTTTGCCCATCTCCGCCACATTGAGATACATTTCCAGTATGCGCTTCTTTCCCCACACCAGCTCAATCATGAAGGTGAAATAAACTTCAAACCCTTTGCGGATCCAACTGCGGCCCTGCCATAAAAATACATTCTTGGCTACCTGCTGGCTGATGGTGGACGCACCGCGGATGCGGCCCGGCTTCTTTTCATTATACGCCATTGCCTTCTTAATGCTTTTGATGTCAAAACCATTATGGTCAGGAAATATCTGGTCCTCGGAAGCTATGACGGCCAGTTTGATGTTGGGGCTCATCTCATCATAATCCACATAGTCCCGCTTGAGCCCATCACCCGTAAGCACACTGCCCAGTTGGGTAAACGTAATGGGAGGATCCATCCACTTTAAGAGGAGGATATATATAAACTGAAAAATGAAGAGATAAAGGAATATTTTCTTTAGGATGCGAAACACGCGCAAAGATAGGGATTAGGGCGAGGGTTTAGGGCGAGGTTTTTCGCCTTGGCCGTCATTACCGCATTCCCGCACTACCGCATTGCCGCATTAATATCACATTGTCTTGATGTATTTCAATTCATACCCTTTGCCTATCACATATTTTCTCTTCCGCAGCTTGTTCATCACGAGGCCCGTAACAGCAATACCGCCGGCAATAGCCACGGTGGATCCCACAACGGGTTGTTTCAGGTAAGCCGCATTGATCATGTGCAGCAGCAGGTAGCCCGTACCGCCTGCCATGAATAAGACGCCGTTTCTTACAAATTCAAATTTGGCGGGGGGCTTGCGGATCCATTGAATATCATTCACCGCATAGGGTGTGAGATAAGAGGTTACCGTATCCAGGACGGATGTGCCCCACATATTATATTGCTTACGCACATCATAATACTGGATGAATATCGTATCATCCTGCACCCGCCTGATCAATCCTTCCACCTCCCTTCCGTTCACACCCATGTCAATCTTGACGCCGTTGAAATAGGTCTTCACCGTACGGCCCTGCTTGTTCCTAAGAGAGACCATATCATGTCCCCTGGTTTGTGCACTCAGTGCTGTGCCCTCCAGTAAAAGAATCGAAATGATTATCCATTTAAGCAAGGCGTCCTCCTTATTTGTTCTCTAAAAATAAGACTCCATACACTAATACGGCAGCAAAAATAACGAGGATGGTTCCCGAGATGCGGTTGATGAGCAGGATATGCCTCGGGGTAAGGCTGTTGCGGATCTTTCCCGCCATCATCACCTTGGCTACATCGGCCAGCATGTTTACAAGCAGGCAAACAGAAAATATGATGATCCTGTCCCGCATGCCATGCAATGCAGAAAATGCGGTGGCATTCACCAGCCAGAAAAAGATCACATTGGGATTGAGGGTATTGATGAGAAAACCAGACAACGCTATTTTGGTGAAATCTGTGGTGCTGAATGTTTTCACTTCTTCCGTAGCTGCCCCGCGCAGATCCACTTTCTTGAAGAAGATATAAAATATGCCCATGCCCCCCAGAAATGCCGCGCCAAAATACCCGATCAGTTCCTTGAACTTAAGCACGTCACTTACCCATTGGGAGAAGAAATTGGAAATAAAGACCAGGAATATATCGCTGATCCACACCCCGGCTACAAAACTGAATCCGCCGCGATGTCCATTATTAATGCTTTGCTTGATAACCGTAAAGATGACCGGCCCAACAGAAAGTGCCAGGATCAATCCCAAACCCAAACCCTTCAGAATTGCATCTAACATTATACGGTTTTGTGCTGGCCGATGAAACCTTGCCAGTCCTCCAGCATCTTGCCCTTCAACACCCTGGGGAACTTATGCTGCCCGCCTACCTTGCCCTTGAACTCCATGAACTCCATAAAGGTCTTCTCTGGTAGTACGTCTAAAAAAATCTCTTTCAATGCGCTCTTCCTTTCCACGGCATAATCATCATTCAGCTCACACAGTTTTATATCAATCTTCCGGCGCAGCTCCTCGGCATTTACTTTATCGTCACAAGCCACATACCAATGGTGCGCAAAAAAGCTGCCATACGGTATGCCGGCAACGGTGTACTCGGGAATATCCAGGTTCATTTCCTCACCTACCAGCTGCACCGCCTTGTTCATGTTGTCCATACTGAGGTGTTCCCCCACCAGGCTCAGGAAATGCTTGGTTCTTCCGGTGATGATGATCTCGCAACGTTCCAGGTTCACAAATTTAATAGTATCGCCAATCAGATACCGCCAGGCCCCGGCAGAAGTGCTCATCAGCAGCGCGTATTCCCTGCCCTCTTCTACTTCATGGATCATCAGTGTCTCGGCATTGCTGACAAGGTTACCATCATGGTTGAAATTCTTATCATCAAAGGGTACAAACTCAAAAAAGATATGTTCGTTGGTTACCAGGCGCATGCCTTCAGGCCGCTGCCTGTCCTGGTACGCTATGAAGCCCTCTGAAGCGAGGTAGGTTTCTATATATTCCAGCGGATGGGCCAGTAACTTTTCAAACCCTTTCTTATAGGGTTCAAAGGCAACACCCCCATGAACAAAAAATTGGAGGTTGGGCCAGATCTCGTGGATATTGTTCAGCTTATACCGCTCAATGATCATCTCCATACACATCTGTATCCAGGCGGGCACACCGGTGAGGAAACCGATATCCCAATTGGGAGCCTCTTCCACAATCTGCTCCAGCTTCTTGTTCCAGTCTTTCTCCCTGGCAATGGCTTTGCCGGGTTTATAAAATGGCGAAAACCACAAGGGCGCTTTCTTGGCAGTAATTCCTGAAAGATCACCGGCGTAATAGCCTGGTCCTTTCTGCAGATCCGTACTTCCCCCTAGCATCAGGAATCCCCTGCCTACATTTTTCCAGGGTATGTCCTCATAATTGCGGAGACTAAGCAGTTGTTTGATCATTACCATCCTGTTGCCACGCATGAGATCGCTGGTAACAGGAATGTATTTTGATGCTGCTTCTGATGTGCCTGAGCTGAGTGCAAAGTATTTGATCTTCCCGGGCCAGCACACATCCGGTACCCCATCCAGCGTCCGATGCCACCATTCCTTATGGATCTTTGAATAATCATAGGTAGGAACCAGTTGTTGGAATTTCTTACCGGGGTGGCGGGAAAGTAGAATGTCGTCAAACTTATACTTCTGTCCAAACTCTGTATAGCGTGCCTTTTTCAGGAGCTTTTTCAAGACCCTGATTTGCTGGCGCTTTGGCGTTTTTTGAGGAATATTCAGCGCCCGGGCAATCGTTGATGGCAGGTTGAACTCTATGAGCGACATCTATTGCAAGATAGGGTATTCAATCGTTGTTTGGTTGCCATTTATCACGAACCGATCCATATATAACCTTTTGCAAGCAGGTAGAGGTCTTTGTAAATCGTATACTCTTTGGCGTACAGCTGGTCCAGTTTATACAGCCCATCGTCTGTCTCCGGGTGGCTTCCCTTGGGCAATGCATTGGTGCCTATCACAGCATTCCTGATGCGGGGCAAACCATTCTGATGGCTTCTGTTGCTGCTGTATCCCACCCAGGTTTTCCTGCAAAGGATCACAGCCACGGCATTGGCCAGAAGTCCGAGCGGGTTTCTTACCAAGAGGCACTGAAGGGGCCAGCTGATGATAAACACAACACTGGCTAAAAGGTCCACCAATCTCTTTAGCCTTTTTGCTGAAGCAGTGCCTATGGCGTAACCCGCAGCATTTGAAATGGTTTGTCCGCTGCTGGCACTGGAGTCTGAACCCACAATGGATCTGGCGCCCTGGCTCATGACGCGTAAGCGTATACCTGGAGGCATTTGATTGCTGAAGGCAATGATCTCCGCAAAGCTTAATGCGCCTTGGCAAAAAATGATCTCGCGAATGGGAACCTCTTTCACATAAGCGGGCAACAGGGCCAGCGTAGTAAGCATGGGCTGCCCGTCATCATGCAATGCCACCCTGCCCAGCACCCTTTGCGTTCTTTCAGCGATCTCCATGATGGCCGTGGCTTCGTCAAACCCCTGCTGGTCTGCCACAATCACCGTGCCCAGTTTCTCTTCTTCTTCTGCTTCAATGATATGCCATCTCCGGGCCCAGGCCCGCGTGAGGGTCAGCAGGATAAATGCAAAAATGCTTCCCATGACCAGGATCCCGCGGGAGAATCGATATTTCTCTGGGAGAAGGCTGTATACTACCAGCATCACCGTGGTAGCGATGAGTGTGGAATGGATCACGCGCCCGGGTTTCTGTGTGCGGTCATACAGTCCGGCATAATAGGCAGCCGCAATAAAAACAATCGTAAAGGCAGGAAATGCGATTTCCAAGAGGTCCCTGTTGTACACCACATCGGGCTTCACCCATCCGTTCCAGGTGAACTTAGCCAGAAGGAAAGCGAGAAAAATACTCAGTGCGTCAATGATCGGAAAACCCATTCTTCGGATAAGTCCGGATACGGCGGTGACTCCGGCGCGCAACCAGATCCCCACCGTGATAAAGAAGCGAAAGAAAAATGCCGTAAGTGAGGTATAATGTTTCTCAACAAAAATGGCCATCGCCTTATAAAACATCCGCACATAATTCAGCGAACCTTTCCTGGTGCTTTCTCCTTTGAAATGGATCACGGTAGTATCTGCCACATAAAAATTCTTCCAGCCCGCGGCCTGCAGCCGGTAACTGAGATCGATGTCTTCCCCATACATGAAAAACCGCTCATCAAAACTGCCCACCCGTTGGATGGCTTCCCTTCGCACCCACATATAGGCGCCCGCCAACACATCCACTTCGTGGTTTTGAAGGGGATCGAGATGACCCAGGTGGTAACTTGCAAACACGCGGGAATGCGGAAACAATCCCGCAAGGCCGGTAAGCTTGGAGAAGGAAGTCCATAAAGACGGATAGGCCCGTTTGCTTTCCTTCAGGAAATTGCCGCTGCCGTCAATCATCCGCACACCCATGGCACCCGCTTCCGGATGTGCTTCCATAAAAGCAACACCCTTAGCTAATGCATCTTCGCCAATGATGGTGTCAGGATTCAGAAAAAGGATATGGGTGCCCGTGGATTGCTCCAGCGCCAGGTTGTTGGCCCTGGCAAAACCCAGGTTCTCCTGTTTCCATATAAACTTTACTTCAGGAAACCTGGGCTCCAGGTATTCCCTGCTGCCATCTGATGAAGCATTGTCAACCACAATCACCTCGCCATCGGCCTGCTTCAATGCAGCCCTTACGGAGAACAGGCATTGCTCCAGGAAATACTTGACATTGTAATTGACGATGATGACAGATACCAACAGCGCGTGATTTTGTCAAAAATAACTATATCGGCAACCACTTTTAACGCATAGCTTTGTAAAATGCTGAAGACAACCCTGATGAGGGCGGCCCTCGAAAGTGGCCAGCTGATCAAAGATTTTTCCAAAAGAAGCTTTTCCATCCAGTCTAAAGACACGGTAAATAACCTGGTCACTGAAGCAGATCACGCTTCTGAGCAACTGATCATCAGCATCATCCGTGAAAGTTTTCCGGATCATTATATCCTCACGGAAGAGTCCGGTGCTTTGCCCAAAGACTCTCAATATAAATGGATCATTGACCCCATTGACGGAACAGTAAATTTTGCCAATGGCATTCCGCTCTGCTGTGTAAGCATCGCCATTGAGCAAAACAATGAAATGCTGATGGGCGCGGTATACAATCCCTTCATCAACGAATTCTTCTTTGCGGAAAAAGGAAAGGGCGCCTTTTTAAATGATCAGCCCATCCGTGTAAGCCAAAAATCAAAACTTGAACAAAGCTGCCTGGTCACAGGATTTCCATATCAATACCCTGAAAATGGCGGACTGCTGGAGACCTTTGGCTCCCTGATCCGTTCAGGTGTTCCGGTGCGGAGGTTAGGATCTGCGGCCATCGACCTTTGCTGGGTGGCCTGTGGCCGTTTTGACGGTTATTATGAGTTCTTCCTTAATCCCTGGGACAGTGCCGCAGGTTTTCTGATAGTGCAGGAAGCCGGTGGCATGGTCACTGATTTTGCGGGCGATGCCTACTCCCCCTACCAGGAAAAGATCATGGCTACCAACGGAAAAATACACGGGCAGCTCCTTCAATGGGTCCAACAAAACATGCATTAAGACCATGGAACAAAGAACTGAGATCTCATCACTGGGTGAGTTTGGCCTCATAAAGCACCTCACCAGGCAATTTGATATTCAACAGCCCTCCACCGTGCTGGCCATTGGCGATGACGCCGCGGTGATTGACCACCTGGGTGCGCAAACAGTGATCACCACAGACCTGCTAATTGAAGGCGTGCATTTTGACCTGATGTATACACCCCTGAAACACCTCGGCTACAAATCTGTAGTGGTGAACCTCAGCGATGTGTATGCCATGAATGCCACACCCACACAGGTGACCATGAGCATCGGCATCAGCAACCGGTTTAGTGTGGAGTCCCTGGAGGAATTCTATGCCGGTGTTGCAGCCGCCTGTGAAACCTATGGTGTTGACCTTGTGGGCGGGGATACCGCCTCCTCTCAAAAAGGATTCATCATTTCTGTAACGGCGCTGGGAGAAGCCAAGCCGGATAAGATCGTGAAAAGATCCGGTGCCAAACCCGGCGACCTCATCTGCTGTTCCGGTTTCCTCGGTGCCAGCTATGTGGGGCTGCTCTTCCTGGAAAGGGAAAAGAAAATCTTCCTGGAACATCCCACCGTGCAGCCTGACCTGGAAGGAGAAGACTATGTGATCCGCAGGTTGCTAAAACCCGAAGCCCGAAAAGATATCATTGATTTTTTTGAAGACCAGAACATCGTGCCAACGTCAATGATGGATATTTCCGATGGTCTCAGTTCTGAACTCCTCCATATTGCGGAGCAAAGCGGAACGGGTTCCGTGATCTATGAAGAAAAGATCCCGATTCATGAGGAGATGAGAAGGGCGGCATACAAATTTGAAATTGATCCTACCGCATGTGCCCTGAGTGGCGGCGAAGACTATGAACTGTTGTTTACGGTGAAGCAGGAAGACTTTGATAAACTCACCCTCAATGAACAGGTCTCTGTGATTGGCTACGTTACTGAAGCAGAAAAAGGCAATACCATTATCACAAAAGGGGGCAGCGTACATGCCATCACAGCGCAGGGCTGGAATGCTTTTTCGAAATAATCAGTCCTGAATGCCGTTCTAGAAAAATACCATGCCGCTGAAACAAATACCACAGTACTGTATCCTGCTGCTATTCACGGCAGGGCTCTTCTCTTGTGGCAGGTCTGCTTCATACATGGCATCAGCCCGCAAAGAACTGGTCAGGAAATACTCACCGGAACAGCTGCGGGAAGACTTTGACGTGATGCGTAACATTATGGAAAGGTCTCACCCTTCCCTGTATTGGTACACGCCCAAAGACAGCATGGACATGCTGTTCAATATGTATCGCGCAGCCATCACAGATTCTATGACCCAGCAACAGTTTGGCTTCAGTGTGCTGGCTCCTCTCACCACAGCCATCCGATGCGGTCACACCTCTTTCAGTTTCTCCAAAAAATACAATGCAGGTATGCGGGGCTTGCGCTTGCCTTCTTTTCCGCTTTACCTGAAAGTATATGGAGACTCCATGATTGTGCTGGCGAATATGAACCGGAAAGATTCCGTCATCAAAAGGGGAATGGCTGTTACGGGGATCGATGGGCTTTCCGTACAGGAAATGACCTCCACTATGTTCCGCTTCATGCCTACGGATGGCTATGCCAACAACATCAACTACATCCGCCTTTCCAATGCATTTCCCTTTTACCACAGGAATGTCTTTGGTCTTAAAAAAACTTACCGGGTTGATTATATAGACAGCCTGGGACAAAAGGCAAGCCTGAACCTTCCGGTGTATGATCCTGGTGCAGATACCCTGGGCAGGCGCGGGCGCGATAGTTCCCGCACACGGCCACCAAGGCCACCCAAACCCACCCGAGAGGCCAGGATGAATGACATCCGCTCACTGAAATACATTGCCCCGGGCGACAGCACTCCCTCTGCTTCAAAACTTCCTGGCGGAACCATGGTCATGACGCTCAACAGCTTTGATGGCGGCGGGCACCTGAAGGGTTTTTTCCGAAGGTCATTCCGCCTCATGAGGGAACAAAAAGCGAGCAACCTGGTCATTGATATACGGAGCAATGGCGGCGGGCGCGTGAATCATTACACCCGTCTCGCCAGCTATCTGCGCAATTCACCTTTCAAAGTGGCCGATACTGCCTATGCCCTGCACAAGGGCTTTGGCAAGAACGGAAAATATTTTTCCATGCGCCACCCCAATGCGATGGCGCTTACGCTGTTCACCAAAAAAGGCAAAGACGGATACTACCATTTTAGATACTGGGAAAAACACGTGACCAAGCCCAGGAAGAAAGACTTCTTTGATGGCCAGGTATATGTGGTGATCTCGGGTCCCACTTTCTCGGCCTCAACCCTTTTTGCCCATACGGTAAAAGGGCAGGAAAACATCACCCTTGTGGGTGAAGAAACCGGCGGCGGGGCCTATGGCAACAATGGACTGATGATCCCCAATATAACCCTGCCCCAAACCGCCATGCGTGTACGCATGCCTTTGTTCAGGCTGGTGCAATACCAGCATGGTCCCAAAGACGGCAGGGGCGTATTGCCTGATGTAGAAGTGCAGCCATCCGGCCATGCTGCCGTAATGGGGATCGATACAAAAATGAGGGAAGTGCTCCGTTTGATTCAGATGCGTAAGGGCTCAATCGAGGGAAAAAGCATCCCGATCCCTTAAGAAGGGTAGTTTCTCCCGCACCGCTTCCAGGTCAGCCTTCTGAAGTGTAATGGTATGCATGCATGGCTCGCCCGCATGGGTGAACAGGGTTGCGCCCATGGGATCTACCACCATGCTGTCTCCGCTATGCTCAATCCCGTGTCCGTCCTTACCCACCCGGTTTACGCCTACTACATAACATTGATTTTCGATGGCGCGCGCTTGTAGCAGGGTTTTCCACGCAAAACTGCGGCGTTCAGGCCAGTTGGCTACATATATAAGGATATCATACTCGGGTTCTGCAGATGCATTGTCCTGGTGTTGTTGGCGTGCCCAAACCGGAAAGCGCAGATCATAACAGACCTGCAGGTTGATCTTCCATCCTTTCACCTGGGCTATAAGTCTCCTGGAGCCGGGGGTATACTCTTCATGCTCTCCCGCAAAGGCGAAAAGGTGGCGCTTGTTGTAGTATCCATATTGTCCATTGGGCAGCATCCAGATAAGCCTGTTGAAGTAGTCTTCTCCTTCCCTGATGATCACACTGCCAGTAAGGATGATTTTTTGTTCCATGGCCACCTGGCGCATCCAGGCTACCGTTTCTCCCTCCATGGTTTGGCCCCATTGGCGGGGGTTCATGCTGAACCCTGTGCTGAACATTTCCGGCAGAATCACCACTTCGGTTTTTCCGGCTTTCCTGATCATGGTTTCCAGCATGGCGAGGTTGGCGGCGGGATCTTCCCAGTGCAGGTCTGGCTGGATGAGCGTGAGCGTTAATGAAGACATGCTGCAAATTAATTAAATTACAGATGGCAGTATGGCTGCCTTCATTTTACAACCCTGCCAATGAACAGAGCAGCATTTTTAGAATATGGTTCCCTGATGGCAGCCGGTGCGCTGCTGTTGCCATTGAAGCAATGGGCAATGGGTCATCCGGAAGGAAAGATCAAAGTGGCGTTGATTGGCTGTGGAAGTGTTTCAGGTGTTTACCTGCCTCATCTCAGCAAATCTGCATACGTTGAACTGGTTAGCGTTTGCGATATCATTCCGGAGCGAGCAGCGCGGCGAGCTGCTGAATTCAAAGTGCCTCATCATTATAATGAGATCGGCCAGCAACTGGCGGGTGCACCGTTTGACATGCTGATCAACCTTACAGATATGCAGGAACATGGCCGGCTGAACAAGCTTGCCATTACTGCGGGCAAACATGTGTGGAGTGAAAAGCCCCTCGCGAATACTTATAAAGAGGGTCGTGCTTTACTGGATCTCGCGAAGCAGAAAAATCAACGGCTATGGGGCGCGCCAGCAGTGGTGAATTCACCACAGTTTGCGTTCATGGCCAAATCAATACTCAACGGGAAGCTGGGAAAGGTTGCGGCTGCACACGCGCATTATGGCCATACAGGTCCCACATGGTCTGCCTTCTTCTATGAAAAGGGCGGCGGAAGCCTGCCAGACCTCGGCGTATATAACCTGGCAACACTCACCGGCCTGCTGGGGCCCGCCACATCGGTGATGGCCATGACCAGCATTGTTACCAAGGAAAGGACCGTAGACAACAAAGGCGAGATAAAGGTTGAGGCCGAGGACAATGCGATGGTACTCATGGACCATGGCAATGGTATCATCTCTCACGTACAATGCGGATTTAATTATTTTGATCCCTATGGCCACGAAGGAAAGGGCCAGGAGCGGCCCACCATTTCTATCTGGGGCACCCATGGCAATATGGCGCTGGTGGGTTATGACTGGGCTCCGTTTGGCGTAGACCTCGCTGTGTCCTGGACGGAAAAACCCATCCGTTACGAACCAGATCCAAAGGATTATGTATGGCAGCAAGGCGCGTCCGTGATTGCTGAAAACCTGGTGAAAGGAACGGAGCCGCGCATCAACGTTGAACACGCCCTGCATGTGCTGGAGATCATTGAAGCCGCAAGAACTTCCGGACAAACGGGCCAGCGCATTAAACTCACTTCTTCTTTTCCTTATCCCATGGTATCATGATCAAAGCAGAAATTATCCAGGAACTCGGAAATGCATATGAGCAGTACCTGCAGTATATCAACACATTAACGGAAAAAGATTTCCTGTTTACCATCAACAATAAATGGACAGCGGGCCAGCAGACAGAACACCTGGTAAAATCTGTAAGGCCCCTCAGCCAGGGACTGATGTTGCCAAAGTTTTTATTCCGTTGGTTCTGGGGTAAGCCCAACAGGCCCGGAAGAACCTATGCCCAGCTGATCAGTAAATACCAGATGAAGCTTCAGGCGGGCGGAAGGGCTTCTGCCGCCTTTATACCCAAAGAAGTTCCCTTTTCCCAAAAAGACAACTGTATTCGTACCCTGAGAAACCAGGTCCACACATTACAACTGCGCCTCACACGCATCAGTGAACAGGATCTCGATACATATTTACTTCCCCACCCACTACTCGGAAAACTCACCATCAGGGAAATGATGTATTTCACCATCTTTCATGTGATTCACCACCAGAAAAACATAGAAGAAATGCTTAATGCGAAGTATTGACACAGAGCCAAATACCTGCTGTGCACATTTCCGCTATTGACGAAAGTATTTTTGGCTTCGTTTTTGTCTTTCCTCTGTGTTGATCTCATTTCAACGCGCAGCTGTCACGAAGGACAAAAACCAAAACGATGATTAGTTTAAACGAGGTTGCCCAGGTGGGGCTTTTCAAAAAAATCAGTTACAAATTCGTACGGGAAGACCAGGAAGCCCTGAACCGTATTGAATTGAAGCTGTATGACAGCCAATTACAGGGTCCTGTCAACGAAGAAGACCTCGCAAAAATCTCTGCATCAAGGTTTGTGCAAAGGTTCTCTCCCTGTACAGATTATCGTATGATTGATGTTTGGCTGATCAATCGCGGTACCCGTTCCAAAGTTCATGATGCTGTTTTCACTTTTCCAGTCAACGAATTATAAATTCATCCCCTATCTTCCTAACTTGGGAAGATGACTTCTAACATAACGGTTGATATTCATCGTGATGCCTTGCGCATGAAAAAACAGGCGTTGTGGCTGATGCAAAAACAGTTCAGGGATAATGTCCGGAAGAACCGGAATTTCCTGCTCCTGTTTTTCCTGTGTAATCTCATCAGCCTTTTGCTGGTCTTTACCCTCAAAGAGCGGGTAGCCGTTGGTGTTAGTGGCTGGTTCCTGTTCTTCACAGCCTTTCTTTGGTTAGGCGCTGTTGTTTTTGGGGGTACCGCACTATTCAACTATATGGAGGGAAGAAAAATGACCCGCAGGTCCATTGAAGAATATCTCGCCAATACTCCACAAAGCCAACTGAAAATCAATGAAGAGGGCTTGGAATATATCACCGGTCAAAATACGCTGCGGTATACCTGGGATGTTTTTACCGAATGGTTCGAGAAAGAGGGGACCCTATTCCTGGTGCCCAACCAACAACCCCTGCAGGCATTTTACTTCTCTGCTGAAGACATTGGTGCCGATGCTTTGTCAAACTTACGTGCGCTCGCCGTTGCCCGCATCCGCTAGTGCAGCCTGCACCCTCGGTGTTTCGAAACCGCGCTGAAGCATATACTGCATCACCTTGAATTTTTTCTGGTAAGCCTGCAATCCTTCGCCCTTTAACTGCGCCCACTTTTTGTCTACCAGATCCCTGATGGTTTTATCATATGCCTCATCATCAATTTCTTTCATCGCCTTCTGGATACAATACGCGCTCACGCCCTTCTGCTTCAGCGCATGGGTGATCTTTACCCTTCCCCATTGCTTACTCCTGAAATAGCCGCCGGCAAAGGCGCGCGCATAGCGTTCTTCGTTGAGATAGTTTTCCTCAATAAGTACGGAGATGGCATCTTCAACATCCTGCTTATAAAGGCCAAAACTGTACAGTTTCTCCTTTACCTCCTGGTGACTCCGCTCCTGGTAGGCACAATAATGCCTCAGTTTCTGCAGCGCCTCTTCCTTGCTTAACCTTTTCTTTTGCATCCTCAATGCCTTTATGCCTTAATGCCTATATGCCTTAATGCCTATATGCCTATATGCCTACTCCTCCAGCCTAGCCACACAACCATACTCCCCCTTCAGCAGGTCATCGTAATCATCTGCCTTTTTGAAAAGGTTGCGGAAGGTTTCCGTTCCATTCTGCGCATTGAGATCCATATCATAAATGATGCTGGACAAAACAATGTTCTGCTGAAAACAACTCAACACCAATCCCTTAACCCTGTAATTTTCCTCCAACAGGAATTGGTATAATCGTTTGATATTGGAGGTGTCAGGTGGTAACTGGCAAAGAAATGCGTCCGCCGCTATGAAAAAACTCTCCGTATTATAATTGATGCGGATCTTGGCGCTACCCTCTTTCACCTCCCAGTTGTTGACCCCATTACGGGCCAGCTTGATGTCTTTTCCCAGCGAACCCAAAATATCCTCAATGGTTTTGGCCACCCCCACCGCTTCCGCCTCTTTCTCCGGCATAACCAGCAGGGAAACCTCCGTGCCGCAACTCGGACAGTATTTACCGGAATCAATATTAGACGCCAGCACAAGGAAATCACAGGAAGGACAACGGGTAGACACCTCTCCGTGATGCGGCTGGTAAATGGCGAGTGCCGTCTTGAGATAATTCACCGGCAACGCAAATCCCAGGTTATCTCCGCCCCGTATGATGAAAGAGTTTACCCCAATCACATCCCCACGCTGGTTCACCAACGGACCTCCGCTGTTGCCCGGGTTGATGGCCGCATCGATCTGGATAAACTTTAACCCGTCCCGTATCCGATTCACCTTGCTCACCACTCCCTGCGTAGCAGAATAATTCAAACCATAAGGATGACCAATGGCAATGACAGGATCTCCGTCCTTCACCTGTTCCACTTCGCCCAATACCACAGATGGCAGATCCACCTCCTTCGGCGGTTCCAGGAAAGCAAGATCATGCTTGGTATCCGTATACCAAACGCGCGACAGCCTTTTCTCAAACTGCTTTCCCGCAATGCTCACCTCCGGCGTGTCTTTCACCACGTGGTTATTGGTGATGATAAGATCATGCTCCCGCACATAAAATCCGGTGCCCGTACCCGTTTGGGTGGCAATCTGGATCACCACGTACTGGTATTGCTCAATAATCTGTTGTGCCGATGTATTATCCATAGTAGCTACTGGCTGCTTTCAAAATTTAATGCCTGAATCTCTGCCAGAAAGCTGAGATTGAAATTAATGATGTTATCATATCGCAGATTCGAGTTCCTCCACATCAGGTTCGGGTATTTTTCTTTCCAGGTGGCGATGATTTTCCCGGCCTCTTCGCCGATCTCCTCTTTTTCAAACTGGTTGGATGCCATATCATATAACATACCCCCAAAACCGAGGGCCTTGAAATACATGGGATAGTTTACGCGCATAAAAAGCTGGATCAGCTCACTGAGTGGCTTGGGCAGGCTGTAAGAATACTGGCAATAGGTAAGTCCGTATTCTAAAATCTGCCTTGCTATCTCCGTAAACTTATTATCCCGGTACCACACCATGTTTTGTGCGGCTGTGGTGAGAGCCTCCACAATCACTTTATGCGGTTGTGGGGCCACAATGGAAAACGTTGACGTGTGCCGGAATAAATACGGCAGGATCTCTTCATCCTTTTTCTCCAGCAAAGCACGGAACGCCTCAGTCATCAGGTAATTCTTTTCCTGTGCCGTCTTCTCTTCCTTGGTGAAATAAATACTCACCGCTTTTTCGATCTCCTGCAAAAGCTTTCCTTCCGGCGCCAACAGGTAATCCAGCCGGTAACCCAGGCCCAGCAACATGTAGGCGATACCGCCCGCCATCTTGTCTTTGTCCATGGTGTCAATATCCTTCACCGTATTGCCGATAAACTCGCGGAAATACTGCAGTTTCACCGCCTTCTCCGCATCCGGCAAGGGTTGGATATGGTCCGTATCAATCTGCTCAAGCTGTGCAAAATCCTGCACCAGCAGGTCGTCCTGCTTATCCGCCTTGGTGGCCAGCTCTTTCAAGCCATAATAAAGCTTGTTGGGATTGGCCGTTTCAATCTCGGTATCAAAACGCATACAGATCCGGTTTTCCTGTAAACTGTACCTGCTGTAATAGAGTTGGTAGTTCTGTTCCAGCAACCTGCGCATGACGGGCACACTGGGCTGTGGCATACGCGCAATGCTCACTTCCGCGGTTACGGCATGTCCATCGCACCGCCCGCGCACCACCTTGGTGCCCTGGTAGATCTGGAAGTCCAGCACTTCGCCCTGCCTTTCGGTTTGTACATTACGAACCGTATCATCCCGGAGATAATTGAAAAAAGCGTCTATGCTTTCATGGTACTTTTTCTCCTTGAAGAGGGCATCCGCCTCCGTCCAGAAATTCACTTTGGCCACCGTCTTGTTGTTGTCTGAATACCGACCAAAAACAATATCAGGGCGCGGCTCATCTTTTTTGTTGAGCCAACCGAAAAGCTTATCCAACATAGTCTTCTAAGGTAGAAATAATACGGGTAAATTGTTTAAAACTAGGGCAGTTTGGTAAAGCCCGCCCCCTTATATTTGCTAACCACAAACCTTTGTTTTCATGAAGTTTATTGCCTCTTCATCGGCCCTGCTGAAACAGCTGCAACAGATCAACGGTGTGATCAACGCCAATACGGTGCTTCCCATCCTGGAAGACTTCCTTTTCGTCATCGAAAAAAATAAACTCACCGTTGTGGCTACAGACCTGGAAACGGTCATGAAGATCAATATGGACATTGAAGCGAAGGACAATGGCAAAGTGTGTATCCCCGCAAAGATCCTGATGGATTCGCTGAAGAACCTGCCAGACCAGCCGCTGACATTCAATATCGATAAGAATTTCGCCATTGAGATCACGAGTGACAATGGTAAGTATAAGGTGATGGGCGAGAATCCTGACAATTTCCCTAAGGAACCTTCTGCGGATACCACTACCTCTTTCACCATGACCTCCTCGGCCCTGGTGACGGCCATCAACAAAACCCTGTTTGCGGTGAGCAATGATGACCTCCGCCCCGCAATGACCGGTGTTTTCTTTGAACTGGACAAGAAAGGCCTGACCACCGTGGCCACAGACGCCCACAGGCTGGTAAAATATAAGCGCAATGATGTGAGCTGCCCCAAGACAGACAACTTCATTGTGCCACGCAAACCCCTTAACCTCCTCAAATCTGCGTTGCCTGATAACCAGGATGAGCTGAAACTGTCTTACAACAGCAATCATCTCTTCGTGGACCATGGCAGTACCCAGATGGTTTGCCGTTTGATAGACGCGCGTTTCCCCGACTATAAAGTGGTAATCCCCGGAGACAATCCTTATAAGATGGTGGTTTCCAGGACTGATTTCCAGAGTGCGTTAAGGCGCGTAAGCATTTTCTCAAATAAAAGCACCAACCAGGTTGCCCTGAATATCACGGGTTCTGAGCTCCAGCTCACCGCCCAGGATGTGGACTTCAGTTTTGAAGGTAATGAGCGCATGAAGTGCCAGTACGAGGGTGAGGACATGCAGATCGCTTTCAACGCCCGCTTCCTGATTGAAATGCTGTCTGCCACGCCTAGTGACGAGGTGAAGATGGAACTCTCCACGCCCACCAAGGCGGGTATCATCAAGCCCATTGAGCAGGACGAAGAAGAAGACCTGCTGATGCTGGTGATGCCGTTGATGCTGAATCAATAACCACCTCCTTATGGAGACTATCATACAATTTTTTGACGGCCTGGAGCATCGGCCCGGTCAGCGCCTTGCTTTCCTAGTGGCCGGCCTGTTGGTCCTCTGGATCATTGAAGGCGCCATTCCCCTCATTACAATGCGGTATAAAAAGACCAAACTCCGCCACGCCGCGGTGAATATGGGCTTTACCGTCATGCATTTGATCATTCATACGTTTTTGGCAATCCTGATTGTGAAGATTGCCGACTGGACCAAGGTGAATCAGTTTGGTCTCACCCATTGGCTAAAAGCGAATACCCTCTTAACCCTCGTCCTCGCCTGCCTCACCCTTGATTTCTTCGGCGGCTGGCTGGTACACATTGTGGAGCATAAGGTGCCGCTGTTCTGGCGAATGCACATCATCCACCATGCGGATAACAATGTGGACGTGACCACGGGCCTGCGGCACCATCCGCTGGAATCTGTTTTCCGGGGGATTTTTTTCATGATGGGCATTTTCATTGGCGGTATCCCGATGTACGGCGTGATGTTTTACCAGACCCTCCTGATCCTGTTCACTGCTTTCACCCATGCCAATATTTCCCTGCCCGCCGGATTAGACCGGGCATTGAGCTATATTCTCGTTTCACCCAATATGCACAAGGTGCACCACCACTGGAAGCAGCCTTATACGGATAGTAACTATGGTGCCGTGTTTTCCATCTGGGACCGCCTCCTCGGTACCTTCCAGAAGCTGGATCCCAAGGATATCCGGTATGGGCTGGATAGGTATTACGATAATGACAAAGACGAAGACTTTGGGGCGCTGATGAAGCGGCCGTTTCAAAAACTACAAGATTGATGCGCACCATCGCTGTGATCCCGGCTCGCTATGCGGCTACCCGTTTTCCCGCCAAACTGATGCAGCAGCTGGGAAACAAAACAGTGATCCGGCATACTTATGACAATACGGTGGGTACGGGTTTGTTTGATGAAGTGCTGGTGGCCACAGACAGTACCATCATTGCAGACGAAATCCTTGCCGTGGGCGGCCGCGTTTTCATGAGCCAGCGGGAACACGAGAGCGGTAGTGACCGGATTGCCGAAGCAGTGCAGGACCTTGATGTGGATGTGATCATAAATGTACAGGGCGATGAGCCCTTCATGAAACGCGAGCCTCTGGCGTTATTGGTGGCCGCATTTGAAGACCCCCGTGTACAGGTGGCCTCCCTGATGCACCGGATACACGAGGAAGAACAACGCAACAATCCCAACATTGTAAAGCTGGTGACCGATAAAGAAAATTTTGCTTTGTTATTCTCACGGTCATGCATACCCTACGCGCGCAATGTCAGTGCAGCCGTCAACTACTTCCGCCACATCGGCGTATATGCTTATCGTAAATCCGCGCTCATGCAATTTGTGCAATGGCCGATGGGTGTTCTGGAAAACATTGAGAAATTAGAGCAACTCCGCTACCTTGAAAACGGCGTGCGCATCAAAATGATTGAGACAGATTTTGTTGGGATAGGGATTGATACGCCGGAAGACCTTGTGAGGGCAAGGGAGAAGATGAAGGGAGAGGGGTGAAGGGTTTGACTAAAACTTACTTGTTGTGGTAAATACAAATGACCTTGTTGTTTGGATAACCGGTGCCTCTTCTGGTATTGGCAAAGCGATGGCTTTTGAGTGGGCGAGGTTAGGATACAAAGTGGTGCTGTCTGCCAGGCGCAAAGAATTGTTGGAAAAAATTGCCCAGGAGATTAAGCAGGCCGGTGGCGAGGCATTGGTGGTTCCGGTTGATATCATGGAAGAGAAATCTATTGAAGCCGGGGTTCAAAGCATTATTGGCCATTGGGGGCGTTTAGATGTAGCTGTGGCCAATGCCGGGTTTGGTGTTTATGGCAGTATTGACACCCTGACGGAAAAAGACTGGAATCGTCAATTGCAGGGCAATGTAATTGGACTGGCGCTCACCGTAAAATATGCACTCCCCCATTTGAAGAAAACTAAAGGCCGGGTTGGCCTGGTGGGCAGTGTGGCTGCCTATGTCCCAAACCCGAATGTTGGTGCATATGGCGCATCCAAGGCTGCTGTTCAGTCGATAGGTCTAACCCTTCAGGTTGAATTAATGAATACAGGCGTGAGTTGCACAACCATTCATCCGGGGTTTGTGGAATCAGAAATTGCGCGTGTTGATAACGATGGTCAATGGCATCCTGAGCGGCACGACCCTCGCCCGGCAAAACTCATGTGGCCCACGGAGAAAGCGGCAAAAGTCATGGTAAGCGCAATCATCCGGCGCAAAAGGGTTTATATTTTCACCACACACGGTAAGATCATTGTGTGGTTGCAGCGTTGGCTTCCGGGCGTGGTGAGGAAGATTGTTTCAAAAGGTCCAATACCGGAGTGATGTATTAGCAACTGGCATATAATACACCCTTAGGATATTCCCAACTCTTTCTGTATCTCCTCCAGACTCCTTCCCTTTGTCTCAGGCAGAAACTTCCACACAAACAAAAGGTGTAACACCATCATCACCATGTAAAATATGAAAGAGTAATAGCCCCCGAGTGGACTGCCTTCCACCACAATCGGAAAGGCCCAGGAAATGATCGCCGCCATGATCCAGTGCGTGAAGGAGCCCAATGAACCGCCCTGCGAACGCACAGAATTGGGGAATATTTCCGAGATGAAAACCCAGATCACCGCGCCTTGGGAAAAAGCAAAAAACGCAATGAAGCCTATAAGGTAAATGATCACATTCTTGTTGGCTACACCGGGATCTTTAAATGCCATAGCCGTGAGTCCCAAAAACAGGATCATGCCAAATGACCCGATGATCAACAAGCGCTTCCGGCCAAATTTATCAATCACAGACATAGCCAGGAGTGTGAAGATGAGGTTTGCTGCACCCAGCAGAATGGGCTGCAGGAATGAATTTGATTTATCAAAACCGGCCATTTCAAAAATCCTCGGGGCGTAATAAATAATGGCGTTGATACCCGCCAGCTGGTTGAACATGGCCAGCAAGACGGCAAACAGGATGGGCTTGCTGTATTTGGGCTGGAACAACCGCTCAGAAGTATCCGTCTTCTCCACAGACTCCCGGATCTCGCGGATGGCCGCCTCGGGATTCTCCTCACCAATCTTCTGCATCACCGGAATGGCCTGATCTACCTGGTGGTTCAACGCCAGCCAGCGCGGACTTTCCGGAATGGAACGCACCAAAAGGGCAAACAAACCAGCCGGTATCACCATCACCCCCAGCATCCAGCGCCAGGCATCCGGGCCAGAATCTCGAAACAGATAATTGGTGATGTAGGCCACAAAAATTCCCAAAACGATCATCAATTGGAAGGATCCAGCCAGTCTTCCCCGCATTTTTGCGGGAGAAATCTCGGAAATATACATTGGCCCTACCACTGACGATGCACCCACCGCCAGTCCGCCGATAAACCTGAACGTAATAAACAGTCCCCAGCTGGAAACGAGGGAGCAGCCCAGTGCACTGAGTAAATACATGAGCGCAATGGCCGTCAGCACCTTTTTCCGGCCATATTTTTGCGCCGGCGCGGCCGCCACTACGGATCCCAGGACCGTGCCCAACAAGCTGGCCGCCACCGTAAAGCCCTGCCAGAAAGAACTCAGGCTCCAGAGATTCTGCAGCGTTTTCTCCGCCCCGGAGATCACCGCGGTTTCAAAGCCAAACAAGAATCCGCCGAGGGCGGCAATCAGCGCAATACGAACAGGAAAGCTCATGGGAAGCTGCGTTGGTTCAATCCTGAATATATAGCATTTTCTGAAATAAATTTTCATACCTTACCCCTGCTTAAACGTTTTAAACCTGTTTATGACCCAATCTCCCATCTGGGGAATCGATCTTGGCGGAACCAAGATTGAAGGTGTGATCCTCCCGTCGATCACTGACCCAAAACCGCTGCTCAGAAGTAGGATAGATACAGAAGGCCACAAGGGATATCAACACGTGATCGGCCAGCTGGCCAAACTTGTAGAGCAACTCTCCAAAGACTCCGGCCTTACCCCCAGCCGCATAGGTATGGGCACCCCGGGCGTGCTGGACCCCATTCTCCATACCATGAAGAACTGCAACAGCACCTCCCTGAACGGACAGCCTTTGAAGAAAGACATCGAGGAAAAGCTCGGTATCAGCTTTGAACTGGCCAATGACGCCAACTGTTTTGCGCTGTCGGAAACACACTGGGGCGTGGTCAAAGAGAAGGCCCCGGACGCTCGCATGGTCTTCGGTATCATCATGGGCACGGGTGTGGGTGGCGGCTTGGTCATGGACGGTAAGGTCTGGAACGGAAAGCATGGCATCGCCGGCGAGTGGGGCCATAATTTCCTGGACCAATCCGGCGGCCCCTGCTATTGCGGCAAGGTGGGCTGTGTGGAAACCATTCTCTCCGGTCCTGGCCTCCAGCGATATTACACCTCCATCTCCGGCCATGAGAAAAAACTCAAAGACATCGTAAAAGATCATGATGATCCGCACGCGAGGGCCACACTGGACCGCCTCCATGAGTATTTTGGCAGGGCCGTCTCTTACCTCACCAACATCCTGGATCCGGACGTGATCGTGATCGGCGGGGGTGTGGGCAACATAGAAAGCATTTATACCGATGGCGTTGCCGCGCTGGGTAAATACATTTTCAATAATCGGTTAGACGTGCCCGTGTTGAAGCCAAGTTTGGGCGACAGTGCCGGGGTTTTTGGTGCGGCCGCGCTGGTGGCTTAACCTTTTTCAACTTTTGTTGTTTAACTGATTTGCCACACGCTGGCTTTGAAAATAAACACATGTTGATCGCCCAGGTTATTAACGCCTCTAAAGAATTCAAGAGCGGAGACTCTGTCATCACTGCGCTCAAGCCTTCCAGCATGGACCTGGAAACCGGAAAGCTCACCCTCATCATCGGTCCATCCGGCTCGGGCAAAACCACGCTGCTTTCTTTATTGGGCTGTGTGATCTATCCCACCTCCGGAGAGGTGATCATTGATGGCGTAAAGACCAGCCAGCTCAATGCCCGTAAAATGGCGGCGTTGAGGCTGAATAAAATCGGGTTTGTCTTTCAGCAGTTTAATTTATTAGCGCCCCTCAGCGCAGAACAAAATGTGATGCTGCCCCTCAAGCTCATGGGCGTTAGTGATGGAGAATCGCGCTCCCGTGCACAAAGAGCCCTTGAAAAAGTGAACATGATGCGCCGCGCCAAAAGTCTTCCCAAGATGCTGAGCGGTGGTGAACAACAACGCGTGTCCATCGCCAGGGCCCTTGCCACCAACCCGCCCATCATGCTTTGCGATGAACCCACGGCCAGTCTGGACAATGCTTCGGCGCACATTGTGATGGAAGAATTGAAGAGCCTGGCAAAAGAAGGTAAAGCCGTAGCGGTGGTTACACACGATATGCGCCTCAAGCCTTATGCGGATGACATCGTATACGTCTCCGGCGGTGAAGTCAGTAAAACAGAAATCAATCAAACCATTTGACGTGAAGTATTTTTTATCGATGCTCATGATTGTTGCGCTCGCCTCTTGTGGCGGCGGCAAAGAAGAATCCACAGCGCCCGTCAACAAGGACAGCCTGGTAGTCCCCGTTGCCAAAGAGGTGGTGGGCATTGGCAGGATTGAGCCCGAAGGCGGGCTGATTAAACTTTCTTCTGACCAATCCGGACTGATCCGCCAGCTGCGCATCAAAGACGGCGACTCTGTACGTAAAGGACAGGTCTTGCTGGTGCTGGATAATGCCGTGACTGCCTCACAGGTAGGAGAGGCTGGCAGGAGGCTGGAGACGGAAACCGCGCAGGTGGCGGTGAACAAGGCCGCTATTGAAGAGGCAGAAGAAAACCTGCGCAAGGCCGAGCAGGACCTGGAGAAAACAAGACGCCTGGTTGAGAAAGGTGCAGAAACAAAACAGAAACTGGATGATGCAGTTGCAGACGTCAACAACAAACGGATAGTGCTGCAAAACCAGCGTGCCAACCTGGGCGTCACGCAAAAACGCATCAGCGAATACCAGCAGCAGATCAATACCGCAAAAGCCACCGCTTCAAAGTATACCGTTACCGCGCCTTCAGACGGACTGGTGCTGATGGTAGACGCTAAGCTGGGCGAGGTGGTGACGGCGGGTCAATCGTTCGCAGACTTTGCACCCGCGGGCCGGTTGAGTGCCCTGTGTGAGATCGATGAATTGTTTGCCGATAAGGTTGCCGTGGGTCAGAAGGCCTCTGTACGCTATAAGGGTTATGCCGATGTGGTTACAACGGGCACCGTGATATACGCCGCGCCCTTTCTCAAGAAAAAATCTCTATTCAGTGATGAGGTAGGAGAGAAGGAGGACCGCCGCGTACGCGAGGTGCGCATCGTACTGGACAAACAGGATCTGCTCATCAACCGGCAGGTGGAATGTGTGATCAATCTTAAATAAAACCAGATGCTTCGTTACGCGTGGCAGTTCATGAAATACGATAAGGCGAAAAGCCTGGGCATTGTTATAGGCATTGTCATCAGCATCTTCCTTATTGGACAGCAAACGGGGATTTTCTTATTCCTCACCGGTGCAATGAAATCCCTGATCACCAATTCAGATGCAGATCTCTGGGTGGTGGATTCCAAAACCATCAACGTAAATGCGCTGGGAAAAATAGACCAGCGTAAGTTGTATGAACTGCAAAGTGTAGATGGCGTAAAGGCGGCTTACCCTGTGGTGGTGGCCGGCGGTACCGCGCGCTTTGATGATGGAACCACGGCGGGTGTGCAATTGATTGGCAGCGATGCGCCCTATACTAAAATTGGCTTACGTGCAGGTAAGATCGTGGGAGGAGGCGTAGACCGGCTGTTGGAAGAGGGCGCGGTGAGTGCGGATTTCTATGACCGAAATTCATTGGGGGGTGCCACCCTGGGTACCCGCTTCGAGATCAATGGTAAAAAGGCCTTCATTGCCACGCAAACCAAGGGTGTGCGCGGCTTTGGCGGCATCTTCATGTTCACCAACATCGAGAAGGCGCGCTATTTCGGCGGGCTGCCCAACAGTACCATCAGTGCTATATTGGTTGATGTGGCTCCCGGTGCAGATCCCGCGCAGGTGCGTGACCGTATCAACAAACAACTCTTTGGCGTGCGCGCATGGAAATCGCAGGACTTTGCCAACTCCACCGTCAGCTTTGTACTGGGTAACAGCGGTATCGGTTTCAGTGTGGGCTCCCTGATTGTGTTTGCCCTGATCGCTGGCTTCTTCATCATCGGCCTTACCATGTATTCTGCAGCACTGGACCGCATCAAAGACTATGGCACCTTGAAAGGCATTGGCGCCACCAACGGATATATCACGAGATTGATTTTGCTGCAGGCGTTTCTCTTTGCGCTGGTAGGCTTCCTGATCGGCTACCTCTTCATGGAGATGTTCCGCAGGGGCATTGCCAATGCAGGCACCACCTTTGAATATTCACCACCCATCATCGCCACGTTTTTTATGATCACCCTGTTGATCTCTGTGGGCGGTGCTGCGTTTGCCATCAGAAGAATTGTTTCATTAGAGCCCGCTTCCGTGTTCAGGGCATAAAATAATATGTATGTACAGGATCCTGTTGTTGTTTTGTTTGTTTCCACTCATGGCCGCATCGCAGGACAGTGTGTTGACGATGACGCTGGAAGAAGCCCTGCAGATCGCAAAGCGCCAGCAGCCCGATCTGCTGAATGCAGAACGGAATATTGCCTATGCCAAAGCAGCTACGAGGGAGGCGAAATCATCTTACAAACCCAAGCTCACCGTTGAAGGTGATTATCGATACAATCCCATCATCCAGACCAATGTGTTGCCCGCCAATGCATTTAATCCTTCAAACGATCCCAAAGAGCTGGTGCCCGTTCGTTTTGGCACACCCTGGAATGGCACTGCGGGCCTGCGTTTGAAGCAACCTATCTATGATCCGGCAAAACTGGCCACGCTGGATGGCAACAAACTGGGCGAAGAACGGGCTGTTGCGCAACAGAAAAAACTAGTGGCAGACCAGGAGGAAGAAATTGTCAAGGCGTGGTATTCCATCATGCTCAGCCAGGCAAAGGCAGACTACTACGCTGCGGATCTCGCCAGGAATACAAAGAATGTGGAAGTGATCAGGGAGCAGTTGAAAGAGGGGCGCGCGCTGGAGCAGGACCTTCGCGAGGCCTCACTGCTGGTGTCTGCATCTGATATTGAACTGGAACATACCCGTATGGATGTTTACAGCACACAGGTGTACCTGAGTTACATGATGGGATATGATAAGGTGCAGCTCATCCTCCCCAAAGAAAAATTAGAGGACGGCGTGTCTGTTCCCCTGAAAAAAATGGGCACCGCTGAACCGCCTGCTGATATTACAGGGCGGCCAGATATTGAAGAGCAGGGCGTCAACCTTAAGATTGCAGAGATCAATATGCAGCAGGTGAGGGCGGAGCAGTTGCCCACCGTAAGTTTTGAAGGCTATCTTGGCGCCAACAACTTCACCTATCGGTTCAACCCATTCACCAACTGGTACGGTAATGCCTTTCTGGGCCTGAGTATACGATATCCCGTTTTTGGCAGTGGTGAAAAAAAATCACAGCAGGAACAAGCCCGCCTCCAGTTTGAAAACGAAAAAGAGAACCTGCGCAAGCTCACACAAAAAGCTTATTACGAAGTTGTAAACAGCAGCACTAAGCTATCATACAATGCCAGGCTGATGGCGCTTCAACAGGAGCGCGTTAAAGTCCAGGAGGATAAAATCAACATCGTCCGCAACAGACTGCAAGATGGAAGGGCCCTTCCACAAGATCTTTTGAATGAGGAAACCAGGCTTGCAGAGATCCGGAAAGATTATTACCAGTATGCGCATGATTATCTTTCATCCCTGGTGGAGTACAGAAAAGCATCGGGAAAATCTCCGGCATCCAATCAATAAACAGATTATTTTGCGTAAAATAATCCGTGATGCGCAAGGCGTTTCTGCTGTGTAGTGTTTTCATTTCCCTGCTGGCCGGGGCCCAGGAAAAGTTCAGGCCTCGTTTCCATTTCACGCCCCAGCAAAACTGGATCAACGATCCCAATGGCCTGATCTACTACGGTGGTGAGTATCATATGTTTTACCAGTACAATCCGCAGGGTAACACCTGGGGTCATATGAGCTGGGGACATGCGGTAAGCAAGGACATGATCCGCTGGACAGAGCTGCCTGTGGCACTCACGGAAGAAAATGGCGTCATGATTTTTTCTGGATCCGCGGTAATGGATCCGCTCAATACAACCGGGTTTGTAAAAAAGCTGGGACAGGTGCCAATGGTGGCTGTTTACACCGGCCACACAGAAGGCAAAAACCAATCCCAACACATCGCCTACTCCCTGGATTCCGGGAGGACTTTTACAAAGTTTGGCTTCAACCCCGTGCTGGACCTTGATCTCAAAGATTTCCGCGATCCCAAGGTCTTCTGGCATGAACCCTCCAAGCGTTGGGTGATGGCCGTGGTGGTACCTGACCAGAAAAAGATCCAGTTCTATCATTCCAAATCCCTCAAAGCCTGGACGCTCATGAGCGATTTTGGTCCTGCGGGTGACACTACCGGAATTTGGGAGTGCCCGGATCTTTTCCGCGCGCCCATCATTGGAAGCCCCGGGAACTACAAATGGGTACTCATGCATTCGCCGGCCCCCTATATGCAATACTTCGTGGGGGAATTTGATGGCACCCGGTTCAGGAGCGAATCTTCACCGGACAAGGTATACCGGCCAGACTATGGGCCTGATTATTATGCAGCCATTACCTTCAACAATACCCTGCCGGCTGTGGGTCCGGTGAGCATCGGCTGGGTCAACAACTGGAACTACGCCAACGCGATTCCTGCAGGTGAATGGCGCGGAGCTATGTCTATCCCCCGCTCCATTGCGGTGAAAAAGGTGGGAAATGAATGGATTCTTGTTCAAAAGCCTATTGATGAGCTGAAGGAGCTTATTTCCCCGGCAAAATCTTATCAGCCCAATGCCCCCATTCCTTTGCCCTCGGCATCCTTTGATCTCCAGTGGGACTGGGCGGATGCGGGTGGTGCTGTTCAGGAAATGGTGGTGGGTAACCGGGAGCTGGTGGTCCGTTTTGATCCCGCTACGCGGGAGGTGGTGCTGGACCGGTCCGGCGGGTCCGCGGCATTTCAGAACGAGGCGTTCAGGAAGCTGGGCGTTTTCAAAAAGCAGTTCCCGGCGCCGGCTGCGGGCACCCTTCACTTCCGCCTGCTTTTTGACCAGACCATCGCAGAATTATATGTGGGCGATGGGGAGCTGGTGATGACGGCCCAGGTATTTCCAACATTGGTAGACAAGGTGATTATCTCGCAAACCATAGGGCAAGTTAAGGTGGCGGAGGTGGCGGCCTATCGCTAAATGCACCATAGCCCCCATCTGATTTGCGTGAATTAGCCTTAATTTTCCTTTATGAATGGCTTCACTAAATTTCTGGGGCTTGACCTGATCTTTGGCACCCAGCGCACCAAGGAAATCCTGAACGTAAACCCTACCGTTATGCCGGTGCGGGAAGAGGCGGCGGATATCCGGGTGTTTGTGTACGACTATGATGCGGAACACATTGCGGAGTTTGAAAGCAATAAGGTAGAAGATTGCTTCGCCTATAAACATTCTAACAAACTCAGCTGGATCAACATTGACGGGCTTCGGAAAAATGACGTGGAGCGCGTGTGCCAGCATTTTGAGATCCACTCACTGCTGGTGGAAGACATCCTCAGCATCAACCAGCGTCCTAAAATGGACGAGGTGGAGGGTGTGATGTTTTGTTTGCTGAACATGCTGTACTACAATGAGCAGAAGCTTTCTGTAGAAGCGGAGCAAATCAGCATTGTTTTGGGTAAAGACTTTGTGATCTCCTTCCAGGAAGATGCCAGCAGGGATGTTTTCAACCCGTTACGGCAAAAACTGAGAATGCATAAAAGCCAGATCCGGTCCAGATCTGCAGACTATCTGTGTTATTCCATGATTGACCTTATTGTTGACAACTATTTCCTGGTCATGGAAAAAGTGGGCTATGAGATTGAAGCGCTGGAAGAAGAGCTGATCAGGAAAACCAGCACACGTTCGCTGATCAAGATCAACCGGTTGCGGAAAGAGCTCATCGTACTTAAAAGGAACATCGCCCCCGTCCGAGACCTGGTGGGCGCCATCATCAGGAGTGAAAGTGATTTGTTAGACGACAGGACTACTAAATATTTCAAAGACGTATATGATCACATTGTGCAGGCATTTGACCTCAGTGAGACCTACAGGGATATGATGATGAACATGCAGGAGTTGCACATCAACAACGTGAATGTGAAATTAAACGAGGTGATGAAGGTGATGGCCATTGTTACCTGCCTGTTGGCCCCGGCCACGGTGATTGGAGGAATTTTTGGGATGAACTTTGATATCATTCCCTATGCGCATCACCAATGGGGTTTTTATTTTGCCGTTTGTTTGATGTTGCTGATCCCCCTGTGGATGCTATGGGTGTTTAAAAAGCGAGGATGGTTTTGAAATAGGGCAGGGCCCGCGGTTCTCTGGGCTCCTAACGCAGCTTATATACCGGCACTGTGGAACAGGGCTCTCCGTACATCAATGATTTCACCACGGGTTGCAGCCGTGCTGTTATTTCCACAAAAGCATATTCCCCCAACTGCAGATCTCCGCAGCCCTTCACCACCACCCGCGCACCCATGAATGGTGTGGTATCCAACGCTCTGATATTCTTAATGAACATCTGTTTGCGGGTCTCCTCGGGTGTGCCAGACAATACGGTCTTTGCCAGGGGCATAAGGTAGCTGGTGACCAGCATATACGCCCATAGGGGAACGATGGCGTCTGCAGAGCAATACAACGTCACCAGTTTTCCCTGGTATACGCTCCAGTTGAGGCTTTGTAACGCCGCGCGGAATTCTTTCTCTTTCAGGATGAGCCCCATAAAAAGGTGGTCCTTCAGATCAAAGGCCATGATCTCTTCACCAGGATAAAGGGTTTCCAGGTCAAGGGTGATCAGGCCGCTTTCCGCTACTTTATTGACAATCTCACTCATAAGGGGCAAAATTACAACATTCATAAAACGCAGGGGGGTGTCCTTTTGTTGAACACCCCCCTGCGAACTGCGCCCTGCGAACTGCGAACTAAAACTAAAAACCCGCTTCTCTCCGCGTGTCTTTAATCGTTGCTGCTTTCTTCAGCGCTTCAAAGGCTCCGTAGGCCGCATATTGACGGAGCTGTGTGGTCATGGCTTTGCGCTGTGCTTCCGGATCCACACCCAGGTCAGACACCGCACCAATGCTATTAATTTTCACAGCAAACACACCGGTAGTGCCGTCAACGGGTGCCGACACCTTGCCCTGGTTGGCTTTATTGAAGGCTGCGCCAATTACTTTTACTTCGGGTCCCACATTGGGAATGAAGGCATCGCCAAAACGCAGGGTGTCAACAAGGCCCACACCGGATCCTGTTGCCGCTGCAATGGCTTCCAGTGTATTGGCTGTACCTATCTTCTTCCTGATCTGCTCTGCTTTCTTTTGGTTGCGCAGGATAGGCTCCACCATTACCCTTGCAGTCTTTGCTGACTGTGTACCCTCTTCATACGCGCCGGTGATCACCGCCACAACATATTTGTTTTTGAAATCAAACGGCTCTGATACCGTTCCCACTTTATTCTCATAGATCCACTTCACAAACTGGCGATTGGCAAGGTCTCCCACGGCGTAATCCATTTCCTTGATGTTGTCTGCAATCCTTTTGTTAAGGTTGTTCTTCAACACATTGGCTTCAAAAGATTTCAGATCCCTGCTGTTGCCGGCAAACTGTGTAGCTGCTGTAGAGGCATTGTTGTCTGTATTTTCTGAAGACTCTATGCGCTTTGACAGGTATGCCACTTTATAGCCTTCCGTGAAATTCTTCTGGTTGAGGATCTCCATCACATGGTAGCCAAATGAAGTTTTGATCACCCCATTGCTGCCATTGGGTTTGTAGAAAATGTAGCGATAAAAATCAAGGTCAAGGTTGAGGTCAGCGGAGGAGAAATTGTATTCCCCGCCGTTGGCTTTTGAACCCTGGTCATCACTGAACTGTGCAGCCAATGCGCCAAAGTTGGCACCAGCCTTGATGGCCGCATAGATGCTGTCAGCAGTTTTCTTTGCTGCACTGTCTGAACGGGTAATGGCTCCTGACCTGGGATCCTGCACCTGGATCAGGATGTGCCTCACCTTTACAGAATCAGGTACCATACGTGTTTCCAGTTTTCTGGCAATTACATATGCGCCGCCGTCAAGGTAAGGACCGGCAACTGCACCAACGGGCATATTGACAATAGTATCTTTAGCATCCATGGCCAGCCTGGTCTTCAGCGCAAAGCCATCGAAGAAATTAATGCCTGAACCGTTGCGGGTAACAAACGCTTTAATGTCCGCCGCGTTCCTCATTTCTTCTTTCATGCCGGCGAGTTTATTAAATACGGCGGCGCTGTCTTCTGATGAAGGGTTGGCATCAAAACTTACAAATGCAATGCTCCTTGTCTTATCCTGCTTAAACTCATCCTTGTGTGCTGAGACATATTTATTGATCTCATCGTCTGTGATCTTTACTGCACTGTCAGAAATGGTTGCATAGGGAACAGCTACATAATTAATATTAGCGTAGCTGGCATTGTCAACATTCATTTTCTCCACCATCCATTTGGGAACGTAAGATCCCATAGACAGGAGTGAACTGTATTTTTCAGCCAGGCTGCGGGTAATGAGGGGGGTGATCAACTGGTCATTCACCATTTTCACTTCTTCCGCCTTCTTGCTTTTCTTTACATTATTAAACCAGGATTTTGCCGCCTGGATATCATACACACCCGTGTTGGGGTTGGTGAACAGCTGCTTGAACTCCGCGGGGGCTTCTTCAGAAAACAGCATCTCACTCATTTCCTTTGCACTGTATGCCAATCCCAGTTTCTCCGTTTGCTCATTAATGAGTTCCTGCTGGATATATCCATTCCAAACGCTCTCAATAATGTTCTGGGTCATAACTTCGTTGCTGGCCATACCCTGCTGGCGGTTTGACTCTTCGATCTGCCTTACTTTTTCATTAAAGTCGAGCCTGTCGATCTTTGTACCGTTGATGGAACCCACTGAACTGGTTTGGCCGGCAAACAAACCACTGCTTCTGCCTATGAAGGCGTCCTGGACCAGAAATCCGATCAAACTCAGGGCAATCAGACCCGTAAGCAACACGGCAGCTTTATCACGCAACTGTTGGATAATAGACATATACTATTATAAATGTTTTTAAAAGGGAGGCAAAAATAGGTGAATTTGGGCTTATCAACAAACTGTGGAAAACAGGGAAAATATGCGTTGGAATTGGATTTTGGGCGATAATATGCATGTATTTCCACAGGTAAATGTGCATAGGTGCTTTACCGTGAAACATGTTTACACAAGTGCCTTGGGGATAAGGGGTATTATGGTGGATAACCCCGGTTTTCACCCTTTCAGAATGTGTATGATTTTGGAAAACCTGTCCTTTGAAGTTTGGCTTTTTTACCCTTGGGTGGGGTCCGGAAAAAGATATCCAAGGCTGTTCCCATGGAAATCCACAGCGTATTGCGTAAACAATGGGTTTTATTTTTCCGCAGCACAGAATTCCCCACCAATGTGCACATCCTTCAGGAAACAGCAACCACACTGGTTTTCAGGATGTGAATTTAATGTGGGGATGCGTGGATAAACCCCTGTTTTCTTAATTTCCAAAAACAGGATAAAAAACATATCCTCTAATTCACAGACCTAATAGTAATAGGTAATTTTATAAATAAATAAGTATTATAAATACTACAAGGGTTATGCACAGAGATTTAGCACTGATTGAAAAACGCGGATTCCACGATGTGGCCATTGATCCCTCGCTGGATCTTTTTGCCGAGATCAAAAGATTAAAAAAAGAAAAGAATGCAGTACTCCTGGCGCACTACTACCAGGATGCTGATATCCAGGATATCGCTGATTATATAGGGGACAGCCTGGGACTGGCACGGCAGGCGGAAAAGACCCAGGCCGATATGATCGTTTTTGCAGGGGTGCATTTCATGGCCGAAACCGCCAAGATCCTGAATCCCTCCAAGAAAGTGGTGATCCCGGATCTGAAAGCCGGGTGTTCTTTGAGCGACTCCTGTCCGCCACCCCTGTTTAAACGCTTTAAAGAGGCCCATCCTGACCATATCGTCATTTCCTATATCAACTGTAGCGCTGGCATTAAAGCGCTCAGTGACGTTATTGTAACGAGCTCTAATGCACAGTTTATAGTGGAAAGCTTCCCAAAGGACCAAAAGATCATTTTTGCCCCGGATAAGAACCTTGGCGCCTATATCAATAAAGTTACCGGCCGGAATATGTTGCTGTGGGATGGTGCCTGCATGGTTCACGAGATCTTTAGTATGGAAAAAATCGCTAAACTGAAACTAAGGCATCCTGAAGCAAAATTGATAGCGCATCCTGAATGTGAGGATGCGGTGTTGAAACTGGCAGATTACATTGGATCCACCACCCAACTACTGAAGTTTACCGAGACGGATCCCTCCGGCGCCTACATCGTTGCAACAGAAACGGGTATTTTACACCAGATGATGAAAAACTCACCTGCTAAAAACTTTATTCCCGCACCCCCGGATAATGCCTGTGCCTGCAATGATTGTCCGCATATGAAACTGAACACCCTGGAGAAACTATACCTCTGCATGGAATACGAACAGCCGGAGATCCTGATGGAAGAAAGTTTACGATTGGCTGCCAAAAAACCCATTGACCGTATGCTGGAACTCTCAAAAACCATCGGGTAGTTATCATGAGGGTAAAATGTTTCTTCACAACCGTTTTGCTTTTTATAGGATTTGTAGCCTTTAGCCAAACATCAAGGCAGCTGGAAAAGGATATTCAGCGTTTATGTAGTGATTTTCATGGTGTGGCAGGCATACAGGTTATGGAATTAAAGTCCGGAAGAATAGCCTCCTTTCAGGCAGACTCCATTTTTCCCACTGCTTCCATGATTAAGATCCCCATACTTATCGGGATCATGGATAAGATCAGGAAAGGGGAACTCAGTTACCACCAGGAACTTCTGTACAGGGACTCTCTCCTGTATCCCGGTGAAGATATCCTGGGTGCATTCCGTGACAGCAGTACCATCAGTCTGGCGAAAGTGATCATGCTGATGCTGACCACTTCTGATAATACAGCAAGTCTATGGCTGCAATCCCTGGCTGGCGGTGGTAGCAGGATCAACCAGATCCTGGACAGCCTTGGTTTTCAACAAACCAGGGTTAATTCCAGAACGCCGGGGCGTGAAGAATTCCGTAAACAATATGGGTGGGGTCAAACCACACCGGCAGAGATGGTGCGGCTGATGAAGATGATCTATAATGGAAAGATGCTGGATCCGGTGTATTCTGCAAAAATGATCCGGTTACTCGGACGGAATTATTGGGATGAACAGGCTATAGCTGAAATTCCACCCCATATTTTTGTGGCGTCCAAAAACGGTGCGGTGGATGCCAGCAGGAGTGAAACATTATTGGTAATGGCGCCATCATCGCCCTATATATTTTCTGTCATCACAAAAAACCAGCAAGACACATCCTGGAATGATGGCAATGAGGGTTGGATACTTGCGAAGAAATTGTCAGCATTACTTTGGAAATATTATAATCGATAAATCATGATCAAGACCGTCATCTTTGACCTGGGAGGAGTACTGATAGACTGGAACCCTGATTACCTGTACAAAACCATTTTCAGTGATGAAGCTGAAATGAAATGGTTTTATGAACACATCTGTACACCAGACTGGAATGAAGAACAGGATGCCGGAAGGGATTTACATGAAGGCACCGAAGTGCTGGTGAAGAAGTTTCCCGAACACGAGCATAATATCCGCGCCTATTATTCCCGTTGGGAAGAGATGCTGAATGGACCCATTCATGATACGGTGGAAATTTTCAAGGAGCTGAAAACCAGCGGGCGGTACCAGCTACTGGCGCTAACCAACTGGAGCCACCAGACTTTTCCCATTGCACTGGAACGATTTGATTTCCTGCATTGGTTTGATGGAAAAGTAGTTTCAGGAGAGGAAAAAACCCGGAAGCCCTTTCTGGATATCTACGAAACCATAATCAACCGTTACCAGGTAGACCCCTCAGCAGCGGTGTATATTGACGACAATGCACGTAATCTTGTGCCTGCCAGGGAGTTGGGCATGGAAGCCATTCATTTCAGGAACCCCGCACAATTGAGGGAAGACCTGAAAAAGCTGGGCGTGGAACTGGTTTAGGAAAATTTTGTGTTTTGCGGATATCGTAGGCGTGACATTTTAAAGTCATACAATAACAACCCTGGATGTTTATGCGAATACATTTGCTTTTCATTGCAATAGGTTTTGTGCTTCTGGCTGCCTGCAGCAGCACCAACAAAACCGTGACCTATGCCGAGAATCGTGCGCTGAATGATGCACTGAAAAAACTGGAGAAAAAGCCCAATGATCCAGACTTGCGAAAGGATGTGATTGACCTGTATAACCAGGCTGTAGCGCAGCATGAGCAACGGATCAACGCTTACAAGAGCAGTGCGGATATGAACCGTTATGACGGCATGCTGGCGGAGTATAACACCCTCCAGAAAATGAATGAAAGCATCCGTACTTCTGCGGTGTTCCGTGACATCAGCACAAGGAATTACAGTATGGAGATTCAGGAGGTGAGGAACGAAGCGGCAGAGGCCTATTACCAGCAGGGGATGCGTAACCTGGATTACGGAACAAAAAGGGAAGCCCAACAGGCATACAATGATTTCCAACGAGTTAAGCGATACGTATCCGGGTACAAAGACGTTGATCGTATGATGCGCGTGGCCTATGAGGCTAGTGTGGTCAATGTGCTGGTGAATCCCATCCAGAATTCCTTCCCCGGTATGTGGAACAATAACAACTGGAACTATGATCCCAGGCTCAGGAATCTGCATGAGCAGCTGGTAAGGGACCTGGGCGGCCAATCAGGTGCCAACCAGGTGAGATACCTGACTGATTTTGATTTGCGCAGGTTAAACCTGCGGCCAGACCTGGTGGTGGATATCAACTGGAACTTCATGCAAAGTCCGCCCATCGTCATCAACCGATATGACCGCCAGCTGAGCCGTAGTGTAGAGATCGGCAGGGATACAGCAAACAAACCGGTGTACCAAACCGTACGCGCCGTACTTCATATTACGCGTTACCAGAATCCCGCAAACGACATTGACTACCGGATTGTGGATGCCACCACCAACCAGACACTGGACTGGAACAGGATCCAGACCAGGACCAACGCGCAGGTGTATGAAACAGCTACTTTCACGGGTGATTCAAGGGCGCTGAGTCAGCAAGACTGGGCCCTGGTGAATAACCGGGGGAATGGCAACAACCAACAGGATCAGATGATCAGGGATATGTACGATGACTTGTTGCGGGAATTGAGAAGCCGTATAAACAGCAGGATCATACGGTAGATCACTTCAGGATCTGGTAGGCAATGAAGCTGAGCAGATAGGCAAGTGATGTCATGTACACCACCTGGATGATTGGCCATTTCCATGTACCAGTCTCCCTTCGCACTACCGCGAGAGTACTCATACACTGCATAGCCAACACATAAAAGATCATTAGTGATACACCGGTTGCCATCGTGTAAACCCGGGATCCATCTGCCCTTACGGAAGCATTCATTTTCTGGCGAAGGGTAAGCGTGTTTTCATCATCCCCATCTTCCACAGCATATAGCGTTGCCATGGTTCCCACAAAAACTTCTCTTGCCGCAAAAGAGGTAATCAGCGCTATGCCTATCTTCCAATCGTACCCCAACGGCCTGATCACGGGCTCTATCCACTTGCCCGCAATACCCGCATATGAATTCTCCAGCTTTGCCCTGTTTTGATCTGCTGCTGTTTGTTGTGCGGAGTTGACGGGATCTGCAGACACCCTGCCATTGGGCCCATAACTACTTAACGCCCACAGCAACAGCGAGATGATCATGATCACCTTTCCCGCATCCAGCACAAAAATTTTGGCCTTCTGGAACATGGTGATGAAAATGTTTCTCCATCTCGGCGGGCGGTAAAGCGGCAGCTCAAGAATGAAAAAACTTTTCTCTTCCATTTTGATGAACCACTTCATTACATAGGAAACCACCATCGCCATCACAAACCCCAACATGTACAAACCCATCATCACCAGGCCCTGAACACTGAGGATGCCAAAGAGGGTTTGCCGGGGGATGACCAATGCTATCAGGATGGTATATACCGGAAGCCTTGCGCTGCAACTCATCAGTGGCGTAACCATGATGGTGAGCAGTCTTTCTTTTCTGTTTTCAATACTCCTTGCGCTCATGATGGCAGGAACCGCGCAGGCAAGACCGCTGATCATGGGCATCACACTTTTCCCATTCAGCCCCACTTTGCGCATGATCTTATCCGTGAGGAAGCTGATCCTCGCCATATAACCTGTGTCTTCCAGAAAAGTAATCAGGCCAAAAAGGATCATGATCTGGGGAACAAAAACCAGGATACCGCTGAGGCCGGCAACAATGCCATTGACCAGCAGATCACTGAACCAGGATGGATTCATCACCCGGTTCAGCCAGGCGCCTATTTCGCCGAAGGCCCACTCTATGGCATTCATGGGATATTCTGCCGCCCAGAAAATGCTCTGGAAAAGGAAGAACAACACGGCAAACATCACCGCATACCCCCAGAACCGGTGTAGAAGGATTTCATCAAAGCGTTCTGGAATGGATTTGATCCTTTTTACAGGTTCCTCCTGAACAGCTGTATCAATTATTTTGGAGATCCTGCCATAGCGGCGTAGGATCTCATCCGCCTGAACCTTGGTGTGGTTAAACTGGGATTGCTTTTCAATGCGCTCAATCCTTTCCTGCGTCTGGTCATCAAAACTCATCTGTTCATGGTTGATCAGATAGTGCACGGCCGAGTAATCACTCATCTCAGGGAACAAAGTCTTCAAGGCGGCTACGGGCCCCACACTCATTTCCCCCACGCTGATAAAGGCCGGCTGTAACTGCCTTTCTTTATAAACGCGTGTAATTGCCTGCTTTAAGGCAGTAATCCCTTCGTTTTTGCGGGGATTAATGACTACTATGGGCGTTTGGAGCTCTTTTTCCAGCTGTTCCACATCAACTTTTGCGCCTTTTTGCTCCACCAGATCCATCATGGTAAGGGCAACCACCACGGGTTTTTGCAGGTCTGCCACCTGGGAGGCGTAGAGCAAATTCCGACGGAGGTTGCTGGCGTCAACAATCACCACAATCAGATCAACCGGAAAGTTGGTGTGGGGGTCCATGATTGCCCTGTAGGCAACCCACTCATCGGCCCTCCTGGGATAAAGGCTATAAGACCCAGGAAGGTCCAGGATCTCAGCCCTGGTTTCTTTGTCCAGGGAGCACTCGCCTATTTTTTTATCGACAGTAACACCAGGGAAATTGCCCACTTTCTGGTTCAGGCCGGTAAGGGCATTGAACAAAGAGGATTTTCCGCTATTGGGATTACCCAGTAGTGCGATATGGAGGGTATTCAACAAGACAGTCTTCTGAGTGTGCAAAAGTAACGGCCGCGGGTGGATATCGTTTACGAAAGGAGGAAATAGCGTCATGAGATTCGTCATGCGATTGTTAAGTTTTACAACTATTAAAACTTAACGAGGCCTGCCTTTGTCCGTTCTGCTTTAACTAACTTCGCAGCAACCAATTGAGTTTAATCTATGAAGAAGTTGATCTTCTTGTTGTTGTGTGCTCCCCAGATCCTCTTTGCCCAAAAATTGAAAAAGGCCGATAAGCAGATTGTTGATGCCCTTCATTCACATATTTATTTTCTGGCAGATGACAAGCTGGAGGGCCGCAGGGCGGGCTCCAAAGGCGAAGGCCTGGCTGTACAGTATATTGTTGCAGAGTTCACCAAGGCCGGACTGAGCCCCAAGGGTGAAAAAGGATTTGTGCAGGAGTTTGGCATTGATGACGGGAGAGGGATTAAACAAACATCTTTGTTTGAAGTGAACGGCAAGATGCTCACAGCAGGTAAGGATTTTTTTCCGATGGGTTTCAGCCCGGATTCAAAACTGATTGAGTCAGCGTCAGCCGTATCCGTCATGGAGAAGGGTTCTCCCTGGTTTGTGAACCTGGCAGAAGGCATCATCGGCAATAAGGACAACCCCCATTTTGACCTGGACAACTGGATCCGCTTACAAGTGAAGAACGCCTATGAAAAGGGTGCCACTGTGGTTATTTTGTATAATACTGCAGACGGGGATGATCTTCGGTTCAATGGTAAGGACAAATCTGAAAAAGCACCCTTGCCGGTACTGTATCTTACCAAGTCCGCATTTCGCCAACACCTTTCTGACCCCGAGGCCACCTATGATACTAAGATCCGTGTGGAAACAGAATCACTGAGCCGCACAGCTCATAATGTGGTGGGTTACATTGATAACGGTGCCGCACAAACGATAGTGTTGGGTGCGCATTTTGATCACCTGGGATACGGCGAAGACGGGAACTCAATGATCCGCAACGGAGATCCTGCCATACATAATGGTGCTGATGATAACGCCAGCGGTACTGCGGCACTGCTTGAACTGGCGAAGTTGCTGAAGAAGTCAAAACTGAAAAAACACAACTACCTGTTTATTGCATTTTCCGGTGAAGAGCTGGGATTGTATGGTTCAAAGTATTATGTTGAACATCCTACTATTTCCCTTTCATCCGTATCCTATATGATCAATATGGATATGGTGGGCCGGATGAATGACAGCACTAAGACAGTGACCATCGGCGGATATGGAACATCACCCACCTGGGGCAGCCTGATCAAAACCCAGGACAAGGCGCAGGCCTTCACCATTAAACTGGACTCCAGCGGCACGGGCCCGAGTGATCACACCTCTTTTTATCGCAAAGACATCCCGGTGTTGTTTTTCTTCACAGGTCTTCATACAGATTATCATCGCCCATCTGATGATGCACCCAAGATCAACTACATTGGCGAGTTGGCTATAGTAAAATACATTGTTCAAGTGGTAAGCAACACCAACGGCATGCCCAAGCTGGTGTTCACCAAAACGAGGGAACAGCAGACGGGCACTTCAACAAGGTTCACTGTTTCCATGGGCATCATGCCAGACTATACTTTCAGTGGCGCCGGTGTGAGGGTTGATGGTGTAAGTGAAGGACGTGCTGCGCAGAAAGCTGGTTTGAAAGCGGGCGATATTGTTACGCAGCTGGGAGAACATAGAATCAGTTCCGTGGAGTCTTACATGCAGGCGTTGAGCAAATTTAAAAAAGGCGACAAAACAAAGGTGACCGTGAAACGCGGGGCCGAGGAGATGAGTTTTGATATTGCATTTTAGAGATGATCAAACTACGGGTAGATAATGAGGAAATGTTCCAGGAGTTTTTTGACCAGACAAGACTCCTGGGTGTGGTGGGCCCCATGAAAGATTACCAATTTTGCTGGCAGCTGAACCAGGCCATGCAGATTGATTTCCGGGTGAACCATGAGCTGGAGATTTCATTGACCCGTAAGAAACGCAATTATTATTTCTCCATTTTCACATACCCGGAACCAGCAGGATCCCTGGTTCATTATTTATACAACAACCAGTTTGACGGTGAGTACCTCTTACCGGAATTCAAGCACCTGGATTTTCTTTGGCTGATGAAGGGCGATGTGATCAGTGATGAAACGGTGCAGGCCATGATCCAGTCCGTAAAGCAGATCAGTGGTGTGCAACTGGTGATGGAGCTGGGGCACGACAAAATAAAAAACAAGGGCCACTTAATTTTTTAGCTATGTGGGAAGAACAGAACAATATGCTGTACAGGAAATTTGTGTTTGCTGACTTCTCCGCCGCATTTGCATTCATGACGAGGGTAGCTATTGAAGCGGAGAAGGCCAACCACCATCCCCGGTGGTCCAATGTCTGGAATACGGTAGAGATCTGGCTCAACACCCATGATGCGGGTAATGTGGTTACCGCTAAAGATCACCAGTTGGCTAAAAAAATAGATGCCCTGCTTGCCAGCTAAATCTTAGACGAGGCGGACAACTTTTTCTTTTTGGGATGTTATTTCTCCAATGCTATGGATAAATTGCTTCAGGCCTGCGTTGGCCAGTAACTCCTTCACTTCATCCACGGCAGCAGGTTCTACCGCTATCAGGAGGCCTCCACTGGTTTGTGGATCAGCCAGAATGAATTTTTCCTGATCGCCATACCCCGCCATGTCAACTTTTTCTCCGTAGCTCGCCCAGTTTCTGTGTGTGCCTCCGGGTACAGCATTTTGTGCAAGGTAATCTTTCAGGGCAGGCGTAATGAGGGGCAGCGCATCTACATTTACCACTGCACCCAAGCCGCTGCCTTCTGCCATTTCAATAAGGTGACCCAGCAGGCCAAACCCGGTTACATCTGTCATGGCCTTTACACCGCTGAGCTTACCCAGAGCTTCACCCACTTTATTCAATTGCATCATTTGGGCGGCTGCCAGGGCTGCATGTTCCTTGGCCAGGATACCTTTCTTTTCTGCAGTGGTGAGGATTCCTACGCCGAGGGGCTTTGTTAGAAAAAGTTGGCAGCCTTCGGTTGCTGTATTGTTTTGCTTCACCGAAGTGGTGGGCACAAGACCGTTTACAGCCAAACCAAAAATGGGTTCGGGAGAATCAATGCTATGTCCGCCCGCGAGGGAGATTCCAGCCTCAGCGCAAATGCTTCTGCTTCCTTCAATGACCTGTTGGGCAATTTCTGGCGCAAGCGTATTAATGGGCCACCCCAGAATAGCAATGGCCAGCACGGGTTTTCCCCCCATCGCATATACATCACTGATGGCGTTGGCGGAAGCAATTCTTCCAAACTGGTAGGGATCATCCACAATGGGCATGAAAAAATCTGTGGTGGAAATCAACGCTGTGCCGTTACCGAGATCAAGCACTGCGGCATCGTCTTTTGAGTGGTTGCCCACCAGAAGTTTGTCGTTATCCGGCATCGCAAAATTGGAATGCAGAATTTTTTCAAGGAGTGCCGGTGAGATCTTGCATCCACATCCAGCGCCGTGGGAATATTGGGTGAGCTTAACAGGTGTTGATTGATCAGGCATGTTGATGTGCATTGATGAGTTGCAAGATTTTTTTTGCGGTGCTTAAGGACCCAGACTCTTCGCAGGTTATGGTATGTACCGCAGGTGCCGGATCCGGCCTGTTCAGGAGGCTTTTTCCGTATTGTTTATCGTAATACATTAACAGCACGCGGAAGCATTCAGTAATATTGTTTTCAGCCAAGTGATTCAGCGCTGTTTTTGTTTCCAGTCCGCCCAGCCTTTTACTAATGCGCAAGATGGCTGCTGCCAGATCACCGCGGTTGAGTTTTCCATAATGTAGGCTGATATATTGAAGCCTTTGTTCAAAAGGCACATCAATAAAGTATACGGGCTTTGACCGGATGTACTGCCAGATTTGTTTTGGAAGGTTGACATGACCAATGCGTTGGCTTTCATCTTCCAGCCAGATGGTTTTTCCTTTTTGCGCAGCCTGCCATAGTGCATGTGCAAAGAGGTTTTCAAACATTTCCTGTGAAGGTTGTGGCGGCTGACCCAGCGCGCCAAACGCTGAACCCTTGTGATGCGCGAGACCTTCCAGGTCTATGATGGACTCACCTTCCTTTGCGAGGTACTGCAGCACTTCTGTTTTTCCGGAACCCGTGTATCCGCCGAGGACCTGCAGCGGATGGTCCTGCTCAAGGGTGTTCAATGCCCAGCGACGGAATGCTTTGTAACCACCTACAACGGTGTACACTTTGAAACCGTAAAGATCCAGAAGCCAGGCTACGCCCGCACTTCGCATGCCGCCTCGCCAGCAATGGACTATAATGGTTTTTGAAGGTTTGTCTTTCAGCCAGGCTTCTACTTGTTCTACCATCGGGCGCATCTTCGCGCCAAAATAATCCAGGCCGATTTTTATTGCCTTCTCCCTGCTTTCTTGTTTGTAAGCCGTACCCACCACCTTCCTTTCTTCATTAGAGAAAAGCGGCAGAGAGAGCGCTCCTGGAATGCGGGCATGTTCAAATTCACCCGGACTGCGCACGTCAATCACGGGATGCTCCTGCATGAGTTCCAGCAGTTTTGCTATGTTGATTTTTTCAATCAACGTTTATTATTATCCATTCATGGATGTGAGGAACTCGTTGTTGTCTTTGGTGTTCTTCATGTGCTTGAGTAACATCTGCATGGCTTCCTCGGCATTCATGTCTGCCAGGTGGTTGCGCAGTACCCACATCCTTTGCAGCACATCTTTCTCTAGGAGAAGGTCTTCCCTTCTGGTAGAAGAGGCCGGAAGATCGATGGCGGGGAAGATACGTTTGTTGGCCAAACGCCTGTCCAGCGCAAGTTCCATGTTACCCGTACCCTTAAATTCTTCAAAGATCACCTCGTCCATCTTAGAACCGGTATCTATCAATGCGGTGGCAATGATGGTAAGTGAACCGCCGTTTTCAATTTTGCGGGCAGCGCCAAAGAACTGCTTTGGTTTCTGCATGGCATTGGCTTCCACACCACCGGAGAGCACCTTGCCTGAAGCAGGAGCAACGGTGTTGTGCGCGCGCGCCAGCCTGGTGATAGAGTCCAGCAGGATCACCACGTCATGTCCGCACTCTACCAGTCGCTTTGCTTTTTGCAGGGCGATGGAAGATACTTTCACATGTTTCTCTGCAGGCTCATCAAAAGTGGAGGCGATCACCTCGGCCTTCACACTTCTTTCCATATCTGTCACCTCTTCAGGGCGCTCATCAATGAGCACAATCATCAGGTAACACTCCGGGTGATTGGCAGCAATGGCATTAGCCACTTCTTTCAACAAAACTGTTTTACCCACTTTCGGTTGCGCCACAATCAATCCACGCTGGCCTTTACCAATAGGCGAGAACAGATCCATCATGCGGGTGGAGTAGATATTGGGAGCAGTAGAAAGGTTCATTTTCTCGTAGGGGAACAGGGGTGTCAGGTAATCAAAAGGAACACGATCCCTGATCTCTTCCGGCAACCTGCCGTTGATGGTATCCACTTTCAGGAGGGCAAAATATTTTTCACCTTCTTTTGGCGGACGAACGGAGCCGAGTACTGTATCGCCGGTTTTCAAACCAAACAGTTTGATTTGTGATGGCGATACATAGATATCATCTGGTGATGAAAGGTAGTTATAGTCTGAGCTCCTCAAAAAGCCATATCCATCGGGCATCATTTCTAATACGCCTTCAGAGAGGATCACGCCGTCAAATTCCACATTGAAGTTTTCTTTGACGGGTTCTTTTTCACGGGAGCGCAGGCTGAATTGCTTGGTAGGTGCGCCCTCCGTTTCTGCCGGTGCGGGTTCTGCCGCGGCGGCTTCTTCATTGAGGACAGACTCTTGTATATCTATATCAGACTGGTCATCATTGTCAACCAGGTCAGGTATTTCCTGCTGGGTGTCTGCTTTTTTCTTAATGGGCTTTTTATCACGCTCGGGTTTACGCGGAGCGGGTGCCGGTTCTGGTGCGGCCTCAGCCTTTTTCTTCACCTTGGGCTTCTCTGTGGGTGCGGGTGTCTCGCTTTCCACGATGGCCTCTTCTGTGGAGTTGGAAGTGCTGGTTTTTACAATACGTTTCTTCTTTGGTTTTTCGTCTTTTGATTTGTCCATGTTTTCACTATTCAGGATGGCTTGTTTATCCAGGATCTTATAAATAAGTTCTTGCTTTCCGAGTTTTTTGGGATTGGCAATTTTGAGCTGTTCTGCGATGTCAAGTAGCTCCGGAACGAGCATGTCGTTCAATTGTAGAATATCGTACATACAATCAGTTGAAAGGATTTGGCATAATCAGGGTGTTGCCAATAATTGAGGTGAAAATTTAAGTTAGATATGCGTGCATTGGGTATTGCTGAGGAGCGCTACGGGGAAAGGGGTAAGGTCCGGTCAGGCAGATATCCGGTGCAAGATTACAGATTATTTTACATAAATCCCAAAATTACGCCAGTATATAGCCGAAAACGGGCCAAAACCACCCAAAATAGGCCTTTATATCCATTATCTTTGCGCCATGTTTAATCAGCGCAGTAAAATCAAGTCCCTTTTAGAAGGGGAGGCAACGGGCCAAACGGTAACAGTGATGGGCTGGGTTCGCACCTTTCGTAATAACCAGTTCATAGCCCTGAATGACGGATCCACCAATGCCAATATACAGGTGGTGGTGGAACTGGGCACCGCTGATGAAGCCCTTTTGAAGCGTATTACCACCAGCGCTGCGTTGAAAGTGACCGGGACCCTCGTTCCATCATTGGGTAAGGGGCAGAAGATGGACCTTAAGGCCACCAGTATAGAGATTTTGGGAGATTCAGATGCGGAGAAATATCCCCTGCAGCCCAAAAAGCACAGCCTTGAGTTCCTGCGGGAGATCGCGCATTTGCGTTTCAGGACAAACACCTTTGGTTCTGTGTTTCGCGTTCGCCATTCACTGGCATTCGCCATTCATGAGTTCTTTAATAAAAAAGGTTTTGTGTATATGCACACGCCCATCATCACCGGTAGTGATGCAGAAGGGGCGGGTGAGATGTTCAGGGTTACTACGCTTCCATTTGATGGCACCCCGCGCAATGAAGATGGCAGCGTGAATTTTAAGGATGATTTTTTTGGTAAGTCTACCAACCTGACGGTGAGCGGCCAGTTGGAGGGTGAGCTTGCGGCTACTGCTTTTGGTGAGATCTATACTTTTGGCCCCACGTTTAGGGCGGAGAATTCCAACACTTCCAGGCACCTGGCAGAGTTCTGGATGATTGAGCCGGAGATGGCGTTTTTTGATATCGAAGACAATATGAACCTGGCGGAGGAATTCATCAAGTATCTCATCAGCTATGTGATGAAGCACAACCGCGAGGATCTTGAGTTTCTGGCCCAAAGGCTTCTGGAGGAAGAGAAACAGCTTCCGCAGGACAAGCGCAGCGAGATGGGCCTGATCGAAAAACTGGAGTTTGTGGTCAACAATGATTTTGAAAGGATCACTTATACCGAAGCCATCGATATATTGCTTCAGTCTTCACATTATAAAAAGAAGAAGTTTCAGTACGATGTTTCCTGGGGTATCGACATGCAAAGTGAGCATGAACGCTACCTGGTAGAGAAGCATTTTAAAAAGCCAGTCATCGTTCGTAATTATCCAAAAGACATCAAGGCGTTTTATATGCGCCTGAATGATGATGGAAAAACTGTTGCGGCCATGGACATCCTGGCTCCAGGCATAGGCGAGATTGTGGGCGGATCACAAAGGGAGGAAAGGCTTGATAAACTGGAGTCCCGCATGAAAGAAATGCACATTCCTGCAGATGAGTTGTGGTGGTATCTGGATACACGCAGGTTTGGCACCGTTCCCCATGCTGGTTTCGGTCTGGGCTTTGAACGCATGGTGCTTTTTGTTACCGGCATGGGTAATATCCGGGACGTGATTCCCTTCCCCAGAACCCCCAAGACCGCGGAATTTTAACTTTCCCTCTGCAAGAGCCAGAAGGGCTCTTGCAGAGGGAAAGGCTAGTGGTGCATTGCCACTATGGGCAGGTGACTGTGCAATACCAGTTCGCTACTCTGGCTTTTTCTAAATATGGATTCCCAGAAACTGTGTTTTTTTGGAACGGTGATCAACAGATCAATGCGGTTGGCGTCTGAAAACGCGTTGATGCCTTCATCTACCTGTGTGCTATTGATATAGTGGTATGAGGGGTTAACGGCGCCCAGCAGTTCATGGATCTCTTCTGTTTCCAGCGGGGTTTCACCGGAGAAATGTTTTTCCTTAAAGTCTACGTTGAGGATGTGCAGCGATGCTTTGAATGCAGCAATGAATTCTAAAATGGCGTTGGCCGGAATCGTTTCTTTGACATCCCTGAAATCACAGGCAAAGCCAATTTTGTGAATAGATTTATATACTGCACCTGGTGGTACTATCAGGACGGGAATGGTCAACTCTTTTATGGCGTCAAGGGTTGTTGAACCAATGATCATTCTCTCCAAAGCACCAGCCCCCTTGGTTCCCATCACCACGGCAAACGGATTATACTTCTTACACAGTTCACTCAGTTCTTCTACCGTGTTGCCCAGGATATTTTCAATGGTAATATCCAATGCACCAGAACTTACATGGCGTGCATCTTGGAGCAGCTGTTCCATTTTTGCATCAGTTTCCCGCTGCAGTTCTTCCAGGCTGATGGTTACCACGGGCACCTCACTGAAGGTGACCGGTATCTGGTAGGCATGGAAGAGAATGATCCTTGCATTGATTTCTTTGGCGAGCGCCAGTGCATAGTTCAATGCATTTACTGAGGCGCTTGAAAAATCGGTGGGAACAATAAGGGTTTTCATCTTGCATGTTTTAGCTTATTTCCAGAATAGGTTGATCCTTCTTCTTACGTCTTCCCGCACATTCATATAGAACAGGTTGTAATCACCCACATGATAGTTTTTGCTTTTGTACAGGAATCCACCGGGGAATTTGGGCCTGCTGATCCACAACATATTTCCGTGTATGGTAGCATTGTTCGTATGCGGCACAACTTTATTGAACTTGTAGAGTACGGCACCGCGATGTAAGTTTTTGGGTGCTGTAACCGTGTCTGTGGTCCAGCTGAGCGGGTTAACTACAACAGCACGGGCATCTGTGGTGTAGCCCGTGGAGCTAACACCTTCACGATAGGTGCGCCAGGAAACAAAGCATCCCGTTTGAAGCGAGTCTCTGCACACGGGGATATTTTTAAATTCATCTGGAGCCACTGCAATCCCAATGAGATAAGCGGCCACCATTCTGTTTTTAAGATTGGTGTTATCGATATATTCTTTGATCAGCCTTTTGGCATGCGTAGTGCCCTGGCTATGGGACGCGATGATGAAAGGGCGCCCCTTGTTTTTGCTGAGGAAGTACTGGAAGGCACTAACCACATCTGCATATGCAGTGTCAAAAGCACGCATAGCCGTGGGGGTATCACGGTAATAATACATATTGATATGTGCCTGGCGATAACGGGGTGCCCACACTTTTGCATAGGCTGAAAAAATACTGGCCTGGTATAAAATGGTGGATTGGTCGGTTTTCAGGTTTAATGAGTCGTCAGCCAGCGAAGCGTTTAGTTCCTCAGTTCTGTTCTTATCAGTAAACGTGGTAGGATGAAGGAAGAACACGTCTACGGGTTGGCTGATTTGTTGCCCCCGCAGGGGTTTTGGAATGGAGTCCGATGGATCTCGTTTGTCTGGATGCGCCGCCCACATGTTGATATCTTCATAATTGGGTTTCCCTGCCGGCAAATGGGGATATGCAGATATATTTTTATACATGTTGGGTTGGCAGGAGATCATGTACAAAGTTAACAGCATGACGGCCGCCCGGCGAATGACATAGCTCATATGGCAAATTAGGATGAAGTTTTGGTTTACTCGTATGCATTTACTTAAATTGATTGCGAAATCGGAATTCTTGAGACTGATCAGGCATATCCAGTTTTTAAAAGCTGTTTTTTTTCATGCGGTTACCGCCTTTGGTGGTCCGCAGGGGCATCTGGGTATGATGATGAAAACCTTTGTGCAGGAACGCAAGGACCTGACTGCGGAGGAGTTGCTGGATTTTAATGCTTTCTGCCAACTGCTGCCGGGCGCTTCGTCAACGCAAACGCTTACCCTGATTGGGTTTAAGCGCGGCCGCCTTCCCCTGGCAATCCTGACACTCATTGTCTGGATTCTCCCCGCTTCCATCATCATGGGTTCCCTGAGTTTTCTTTTGGTTTACATCGAGAAAGAGAATCTTTCAGCGGCGGGATTTCGGTTTATCCAGCCCATGGCTATTGGCTTTCTGGCCTTTGCCAGTTTCAGGGCGTTCACCCTGGTGATCCGAAACCGGATGGCCCGGTATATCATGGTAGCCGCCATGCTGGTGACCTACTTTTTATTTAAAACACCGTGGATATTCCCGTCTGTGATCATAGCAGGAGGTTTGGTGAGCTCGGTGCTCACGCGTGAGAAAGGGGATGTGACCAGGATTGAGTATCGTCCCATTAAGTGGGGCAATATTGTGATCTTTCTTTCCATTTTCCTGGTGAGTGGCGTACTGTCTGAGGTGTCCCGTAAACAGGAATGGGAAAACCGCCGGGCGTTTAACCTTTTCGAGAATTTCTACCGTTTTGGCAGCATCGTTTTTGGCGGCGGCGATGTGCTGGTGCCCATGATGTATGAACAGTATGTGGTACGGCCCACCAGTGAGCGTGTGCAGAAGAGAAACCAGAATGCCATCCGTATTGAGAGGGATGAGTTTCTTACGGGCGCCGGGATGGTGAGGGCAATACCCGGGCCCGTGTTTTCTGTTTCCAGTTTTGTAGGCGGGGTGGCTATGAAAAATGGGGGCACCAGTGCCCAGATCCTGGGATGCGTGATAGGGATGGTTGGTATTTTTTTGCCCAGCGCCTTGCTGGTGTTGTTTTTTTATCCCGTTTGGCAGAATCTGCACAGGTACCAGGTGATCTATCGAAGTTTGAAGGGAATCAACGCCGCGGTTGTGGGGATCATGGCCGCGTCAACGGTATACCTGGCCAAGGACCTTTCTTTTGCGGGGATTATGGACGGACAGGCCGGTGTATGGATCCAGATAGGAGTGATAGCTGCTACTTTTTTATTGTTGATGTTCACCAGGATCCCCGCTCCTGTTATTGCCCTGGTATGTCTAGGGCTTGGTTTTGTTTTCTAGTTACTACTTATAATAATTGTTTGCTTCAATTTCTTTTTGAACAACGTCTGGCACGAGGTATCGTATAGATTTCCCCTCTTTCACCTGCTCACGGATATGGGTAGCCGAAATTTGTAAAAGTGGTGCATCCAGTACAATTTTCTTCGTGGGTAGGTCTTCCCTGATCTCAAACCCCGGCCTTCTGTAGACATATATAGGATAGCGGTCCATGATCACGGACGCATTTTTCCATTTGTCCAGGTTCTGGTAGCTGTCGCTCCCCATGATGATGCAGAATTCATGCTGGGGATATTTTTCTTCCAGGTATTGCAGCGTGGTTACGGTGTAGGAGGGCTTGGGTAGTTTGAATTCGATGTCTGATGCCTGGAGCTGCCTCTCTCCTTCAATGGAGAGGTTTATGAGGTGCAGGCGGTGATACTCGTTCAGCAGGCTATGATTCTGTTTAAAGGGATTTTGGGGTGATACCACAAACCAGACCTGCTGAAGATCCGTCTCCTGGATCATGTGGTTGGCGATGATCAAGTGGCCGTGATGAACAGGATTAAAGGAGCCAAAATAGAGGCCTATTTTCATAATGAATTGATAATCAATGAAATATATCCTTATTTCTCTTCCACCAACACTTTCTGGGCTTCATTTAGTCGGAGGCTTAGATGATATCCCGCAACCTGTATGGAAATAGGATCTCCCAGTGGGGCTACCTGCTCAATGACCACAGTTTCTCCTGGAATGAATCCCATTTCCATCAGCTTCAGGAATAGATCGTCTGCTTCTATGCCTTTGATGATTACGGGAATACCCACCGGGATTTCAGATAATCGTTTTGTCATGGCTACAAAGGTAACTGCTTATTGATTGCTACTTTTGGGTTATGGGATCAATTCGTTTTTTTGAAGAGAAATCCGCGCGCTGGTTTGTTGGTCGAAGACAAGCCAAGGACGTCCTGTCTCAACTATTCCAAAAAGAGAAGACCCCGTTTGAAGCTGTTCAGTTTGTGTTTTTATCAGATGAGGCTTTGCTGCAGATCAATCGGGAGCACCTGCAGCACGATTACTACACGGATATTATAACCTTCGATCTTTCAGTGCCTGGCGCCCCCAAGGTGGCCGATATCTATATCAGCATTGAAAGGGTTGAGGAGAATGCAAAATTGTGGAATACCACAAGGCTCAACGAGTTACGCAGGGTGATGATCCATGGTTGTCTACACCTCTGCGGATATAAGGACAAGTTAAAAACAGACCAACAGGAGATGCGCAAGCGGGAAGACTTCTACCTTCGTTTCTTCAACTAGGTTCCACGTGAAACATTGCTTTGTAGGCTTATTGTGTATTGTTCTGGCTTTCCAGGGCCTCGACGGCATGGCCCAGGGAGGATATGTGGTTACCGAGGATAGGCCTTTTGTGGTAAGCAGGCCGGTGGACACATTGATATATGGGCAGATAAAGCGCAGCGCCGGAGCGCTTGACCTCAATGTACGGGAGCTTGAGTTTTTGTACTGGGTAAATGTAATGCGTAAGGACCCTAAGGCTTTTCACAAAACTTACATAGAGGCCTATCTGGCGCAGTTTCCGGAGGCAATCTCCGAAGAATCACAGAGTTTAGCCCGGGAAATGGCAGTTTTAAAGCCGCTGCCCCTGCTGGTTCTATATAAACCCCTGACCATGGCCTCAGGAATTCATGCCAGTTTTCTGGTTCGTGCGGGAAGACTATCCCACACGGGAGAGGGTGGCAGGGATTTTAGCGCACGGATGGGGGATCAGGGTATAAAATCCTGCGCCGGAGAGGTTCTTTTCGAAGGGAAGGACGACATGTTGGTGGGGGTAATCCTCTTACTCATTGACCACCGGGTTCCCAACCTGGGTCACAGGAGGGCGCTGCTGAACCCCGCATTTGTGAAAGCAGGGGTGGGCGTACGGGCGTCCAGCGCCAATAGGGTGGTTATAGTCCAAGACCTGAGTTGTGAATAGGTCAGATTGTTCCACGTGAAACTAATTGGTGAAGTAGTGAAATGGTGAAGTGGTGAAATGGTCCGGCACCATTTCACTACTTCACCATTTCACCATTTCACCACTTCACCAGTTAAGTCTTAATTTTGCTGCATGTTCCCCCAGTACGATGTCATAGTTGTTGGAGCCGGCCATGCGGGCTGTGAAGCCGCGGCTGCCGCGGCCAATATGGGTAGCCAGGTACTCCTGGTAACCATGAATTTGCAGACCATTGCCCAAATGAGCTGCAATCCTGCTATGGGGGGTATTGCCAAGGGGCAGATTGTGAGAGAGATTGATGCCTTGGGTGGGTACTCGGGGATTGTGACAGACCAGTCCATGATCCAGTTCAGGATGCTGAACAGGTCTAAAGGTCCGGCCATGTGGAGCCCAAGGGCGCAGAGCGACAGGATGCTATTCTCTGCGAAGTGGCGGGAAATGCTGGAAGCTACACCCCGTCTGCACTTCTACCAGGACATGGTAAATGGGCTGTTGGTCAAGGGGGGACGATGCACCGGCATCATCACCGGCCTCGGCCATCACATTGAAGCTAAAGCAGTTGTGCTCACCAATGGTACCTTCCTGAATGGGTTGATCCACATTGGGGAGAAGCAATTTGGTGGGGGCAGAATGGCGGAGAAAGCGGCCACCGGCATTACAGAGCAATTGATCACCCTGGGGTTTGAGTCAGACCGGCTCAAAACCGGCACACCGCCACGGATAGACGGGAGATCCCTGGACTATAGCAAAATGGAGGAACAGAAAGGTGATGAAGAGATCAGCGGATTCTCTTACCTGAAGTTCCCCAGGATTAAGCCGGAAGAACAACGAAGTTGCTTTATAACCTATACAGATAAGACAGTACACGAGATCCTGAAAACGGGTTTTGACCGGAGTCCGATGTACGCGGGAAGGATAGAGGGCGTGGGCCCCAGGTACTGTCCGTCTATTGAGGACAAGATCAACCGGTTTGCAGACCGGGAACGGCACCAGCTCTTTGTGGAGCCGGAAGGCTGGAACACTGTAGAGATCTATGTGAATGGATTCTCCACCTCGCTGCCGGAAGACGTTCAATACGACGCCCTTCGTAGGGTTCCGGGTTTTGAAAATTGCAGGATGTTCAGGCCTGGGTACGCGATTGAGTACGACTACTTCCCGCCCACTCAGTTGCATTACTCATTGGAAACCAAGCACTTAGAGAATCTTTTCTTCGCCGGCCAGATCAATGGGACCACGGGCTATGAAGAAGCGGCCTGCCAGGGCCTGATGGCCGGAATCAACGCACATTTGAAGGTAAAAGGGGAAGATCCGCTGATTTTGCAACGCAGTGAAGCGTATATAGGGGTATTAATAGATGATCTCATCAGCAAGGGAACCGAGGAACCCTACAGGATGTTTACCAGCAGGGCTGAATATCGCACCCTGCTTCGCCAAGATAATGCAGACCTCAGGCTCACAGAAAAATCACATCGCCTGGGACTGGCCTCCGAAGAAAGGCTGGCGCTGGTGCGCGCAAAACAGGAAGGCGTAGACAGGATCCGCAAAACACTTGCGGAGCTGCCCCTGGAACCCGAAGATATCAACGGCTACCTGCTTGAAAAAGAATCTACCCCCATCGCCCAAAAGCAAAAACTGGGTCAGCTCATCCTGAGACCCAATATCAACCTGGAAGAAATACTTAGCCATTCAACACAGGCAAAAGCAGTGCTGGGTGGGGAAGATGCAGAGCACCTGCAACAAGCAGAGATCCAGATGAAATATGAAGTGTATATCAATAAGGAAAAAGAGCTGGTGTCAAGGATGAGCCAGATGGAAGATCTGGAGATCCCCCTAAGCTTTGATTATGCAAAAGTGCAGGCCATCAGTGCGGAAGCCCGGGAAAAACTCCATCGCATCAAACCGAGGACCCTGGGCCAGGCATCGCGCATCTCCGGAATCAACCCCAGCGATGTGCAGATCCTGATGGTATATATGGGCCGTTAAAACAAGTCTTAAATTGAGTGCTATGTACAGTCCGGAAGAATTAATGCAGATGTTTCCATTGTTCGACAAAAAACTGGCGGAGTTCATTTCTGCCATTTCCGAAACCAAGACCTTCAAAGAGGGAGACATCATGATGAAGACGGGCCAGTATTTCAAGGCCAGCATGCTCATCACCAGGGGGAAAGTGAAATTGTATCGTGAAGGAGAGGACGGAAATGAATTTTTCATGTATTTCCTGGAAGCGGGAAATGCTTGTGCTTTGAGCATGATCTGCGCCACACGCAACCAGAGCAGCCAGATCATGGCTATTGCCGTGGAAGAAACCGAAGTGATCATGATACCCATCCAGTATATGGATGAACTGATGACACAATATAAGGGCTGGTATTATTTTGTGCTGGAAACCTATCGTTCCCGTTTTGAAGAATTGCTGGTAGTGATAGACAATATCGCCTTTAAAAATATGGATGAACGCCTGGAATGGTATCTCAGAAACCAGGCCAAACATGGCAGCAACATTACCCTAACCCACCAACAGATTGCCAATGATCTCAGTTCATCCAGGGAGGTCATATCCCGCTTGTTGAAAAAACTGGAAAACAGGAAAATGGTGGTGCTTCACCGCAATTACATTGAATGGCTTGAACCCGTTCACCGGGGCTGATCTGCCCGTTTTGACCTCTGTGATTTTCATCACTGTACAGGTTTACAGGAATATACAATTTTGTGTTCATGGACATCATTGGACACGCCGCCAGCTTTCATCAGGGCTTTCCCTCCGCCCGGGGTGGTGTGCGTGTCTGGTGTATCCAGCCAGCATAGCCAGCGTAAGAATTTGGCAACGGTGACTAAAGTCATTGTACTGGCAAGATTACTTAACCAATTTTGTATCAAACCTGCAAAACAAACAACATGAAAGTTGAACAGATCTACACGGGATGTCTGGCGCAAGGCGCTTATTACATCGAAAGCGAGGGTGAAGCTGCTGTTATTGATCCCTTGCGCGAAGTAACACCCTACATTGAACGCGCACAGAAAGACGGCGCCAAAATCAAATACGTCCTGGAAACCCATTTTCATGCTGATTTTGTTTCCGGCCATATAGACCTGGCTAAAGAAACTGGTGCAACCATTGTGTACGGACCCACAGCAAAGCCTGCGTTTGATGCATATATCGCAAAAGACAATGAAGACCTGAAACTGGGTAAGGTAACCATTCGTGTATTGCACACACCGGGTCATACCATGGAGTCTTCCTGTTTTCTGCTCATCGATGAAAATGGAAAAGAAGTAGGCTTGTTCTCCGGGGATACTTTATTCATTGGAGACGTGGGCAGGCCAGACCTTGCCCAGAAAGTAAAAGCAGAACTCACAGAAGAACTGCTGGCCGAGCATCTTTTCCATTCCCTTCGCAATAAAGTAATGCCCCTGGCAGATGATATCATTGTATATCCCGCACATGGTGCTGGTTCCGCCTGTGGAAAGAATATGAGCAAGGAAACCACGGATACGCTGGGTCATCAGAAAGCTACCAATTATGCGTTACGGCCAGACATGTCCATGGAAGAGTTTAAGAAAGAATTACTTACCGGCCTGGTAGCACCACCGGCATACTTTCCCCTGAATGTGTTGATGAATATCCAGGGCTATGATAGCATCGGTGATGTACTGAAACGCGGTAATCACGCGCTGAGCCCCGCAGCATTTGAAGCCGCTGCAAATGAGACCGGCGCATTGGTGCTGGATACACGCAACCCGGAAGTATTTGCCAAAGGATTTATTCCTAACTCCATCAATATTGGTATCGATGGAAACTTCGCACCCTGGGTGGGCGCGATGATCCCCGATATCAAGCAACAAATTCTTCTTGTAGCAGAACCCGGACGTGAAGAAGAAATTGTAACCAGGCTTGCGAGGGTGGGATACGACTACTGCATCGGTTATCTCGAAGGCGGATTTGACGCCTGGAAAGCATCCGGACAGGAAGTTGACAGCATCCGCCAGGTAACGGTGGATGAACTTGCAGAGATCATGAAATCCGGAAATGTGAACCTGCTGGATGTGCGCAAGAAAAGCGAGTACGATTCAGAGCACGTTGTAGATGCAGAAAATGCACCATTGGATTTCATCAATGACAGCATGCTGCAGATCAATAAGAACAATACCTACTATGTAAACTGCGCTGGTGGTTACAGGTCCATGATCTTTAACTCCACATTACGTGCAAGAGGGTATGACAACCTGGTTGACGTAGCGGGTGGTTTCAAAGCCATCAAGGAAAGCGGCAAGTTCAAGGTTACGGATTATGTGTGTCCGTCTACGATGTTATAATTGTTTCATTAGTGTGTTTGAGGATTAGTCAGGGGGGCGTTTCTACGCTCCCCTCTTTTATAAGAAAGGGAGAAGGTAAAGGGAGAAGTGCGAAGCAGAAAGTAAATAGAATTAGTATGAAAGCAGTAGTTGGCGTTTTGTTTTTTATATCGATGTTTTTTGTTTCCGTGGCGCAGGAAAAAGCGGCGGATACTACCAGCCTGAAGCACGCCTTGCTGAAAGGCAATATGGATCTTCATTTGAGGCTCTATTATATGACTACGCAAAATGCACCGGAGCTCAGTGATTATTATGCATGGGCATTTGGGGGCGGACTCACCTACGAGACCGGAAAATTTAAGGGCTTCCAGTTTGGTGTGGGCGGATTTTTTATCTGGAACCTGGCTTCATCAGACCTGGGTGTAAAAGATCCTGTTTCGGGAGCGGCCAACCGCTATGAAGTGGGACAGTTTGATATGGAAGATCCCTACAACAAAAATGAGATGTCCAGGCTGGAAGATTTTTACCTGAAATACAACTACAGGAAATCATATCTGCGCATTGGCCGAAGCCTGATCAATACGCCCCTGATCAATCCCCAGGACGGGAGGATGAGGCCCACATCCGTTGAGGGTGTGTGGGCGGAGATCAACGAGATCAAAAAGACAAAGATCCAGGGCGGCTGGATCCGCAGGTTCTCTCCGAGGGGAACCTTACGCTGGTTTGACACCGATGCCTCCATCGGCGTATATTCTACCGGTGTAAATATTGACGGAACCAAATCCAACTATAAGGACAATCTCTCTTCTGCCGGGGTTGCTATTGTATCCGCCCAATACAAACCCAAAGCCAATATCAGTTTGCAGGCCTGGGACTATTATATAGACAATATCATGAACAGTGTGCTGATCCAGGGTGACGGCCAGTTTCCGCTTTCGGGTAGAAAGAAGCTGGTGGCGGGATTGCAATATATTCACCAACAAGCGGTACATGACGGCGGTAATCCAGACCCCCACAAAACCTATTTTGATCCGAGGCAAACCTCCAATGTGATTTCCGGCAGGCTCGGGATTGACGCGCCAGCGGGAAAGATCCTGTTGAACTACACGAGGATCAGTAAAGATGGCCGTTTCCTCTCGCCCAGGGAATGGGGCAGGGATCCATTCTACACATTCATGAAGCGGGAAAGAAATGAAGGTTTTGGCGATGTGCACGCCTTCTCAGTGAATGCCATTCGCAGCTGGGACAAAAAACGGCTCCAGACAGAACTGGGTTATGGGTATTATGATATGCCCGCGGTGAATAACTATGCCATGAACAAGTATGGCCTTCCGTCCTATCACCAATTCCTGGCAGACGCTACCTATGATTTTACCGGATTTCTGGAAGGCCTGCGGCTGGAGCTTTTATATACCTATAAACTGAATGCCACTGCTGTGGAAGACCCTAAGGCCATCATCAATAAAGTTAATATGCATCACCTTAACTTTATCCTGAATTACCGTCTGTGATTTGAGTCACGCAAACAGCCGGTATCTTAAATGATCTTTGTCATACACAAATAAGCGATTTTTATGAACATCATTGAATGGATCCGGCAGCCCTGGCCCTGGTATGTTGCCGGTCCGCTGATTGGATTAACAGTGCCCCTGTTGCTGATCCTGGGTAACCGGACTTTTGGTATTTCTTCTTCACTTAGGCACGTTTGTGCAGCCTGTATTCCGGCCAACATTTCCTTTTTCAAATATGATTGGAAGAAAGAATCCTGGAACCTGTTGTTTGTTGCAGGGATATTAGTGGGCGCATTCTTGACCCATATGTTTTTATCTGACCCTAATGCGGTCCAGGTGAGTCCGGCCCTAACGCAAGAGCTGGCAGGTTATGGTATTTCAGATTATTCAAGCCTGGTTCCTACCGAGGTTTTCAGCTGGCCTGCATTGTTAACTACCAGGGGATTTATCCTGATGGTAGTAGGCGGATTCCTGGTTGGATTTGGAACGCGTTACGCGGGCGGATGTACATCTGGCCACGCCATCATGGGTATTTCAAGCCTGCAATGGCCCTCCGTGATTGCCACCTGTTGTTTTATGGCAGGTGGGTTCATCATGGCCAATCTTATTTTACCCATTATTATGAAACTCTAATTCCAGACACATGCAAAACACAAATACCAGTACATTGAATATTGTGAAACCCCTGGGGGAGAATAAAGATTTTGAAGTACGCTCGCTGGACGCCCAGTGCGTAAACAATATGGAAGAGACCCAGCCCCACTGGCACCTCCTGAAATATCTTTTCATGGGTGCGTTCTTTGGGATGATCCTGATAAAATCAGAAGTCATCTCCTGGTTCAGGATCCAGGAGATGTTCAGGCTGCAAAGCTTTCACATGTATGGCGTGATTGGTTCCGCCATTGCTGTGGGCATGCTGAGTATATTCCTCATAAAGAAGCTGAACATCAAAACCATTTATGGTGAAAAGATCACCATACCGGATAAAAAATTCAACAAGGGCCAGATCTATGGCGGCCTCATCTTCGGATTAGGCTGGGCCATGACCGGCGCTTGTCCGGGCCCCCTGTTTGCTCAGATTGGTTCGGGTGCAACTGCAGTGATCGTTACCCTCTTCAGTGCTATTGCAGGCACCTGGGTGTATGGGTATTTCCGGGATAAACTACCATCTTAAGATGCAGAAGTATCTTCTCATAGTTGTGGTGGTTGCGGGAATTCTGCTGGCAGCGTCCTGCAAGGATACGCCTGCGCAGAAGATTTCTTTTAAGGCCGATGAGACGCCCTGGCGCGGATGGAATAAATACCAGATCAAGCCGGAGGATACCATGACCTGGTATGGTCACGAGCTCATCGCCAATACATCCTATTATTTTGGGCCGAAGGGATCCGTGGCTCCCATCACCAACGGCATGAATTGCCAAAACTGTCACCTCGAGGCGGGTACCCTTCCCTGGGCCAATAACTATAGTGCAGTTATATCCACATATCCCAAGTTCAGGGCAAGAAGCGGCGCCGTTGAAACCGTTCCCAAGAGGGTTAATGATTGCTTTGAAAGGAGCCTCAACGGAAAGGCAATAGACAGCAACAGCCGGGAGATGAAGGCCATTGTGGCTTATCTCCATTGGATTGGGGATGAGATTCCCAAGGGCGCTAAGCCCAAGGGATCGGGAATCATGGACCTTCCTTTCATGGACAGGGCTGCAGATCCTGCAAAAGGAAAGATCGTATACCAGCAGAAATGCGTAAGTTGCCACGGCCCTAACGGTGAGGGGCAACCGAATATTGAAGGCTATGGCTATGCTTATCCGCCGCTTTGGGGAGAGCACAGCTATAATGATGGTGCGGGCCTTTTCCGTTTGTCAAGGTTCGCAGGATATGTAAAAGCCAATATGCCTTTTGGAGCCAACTACAAAAGCACGCAGCTGAGCGATGAGGAGGCCTGGGACGTTGCGGCATTCGTCAATTCCCAGCCAAGACCTAAGAAAGATATTTCGAAGGACTGGCCGGATATTTCGAAGAAGCCATTTGACCATCCGTTTGGACCGTTCAGTGATGGAAAGACAGAGCAGCAGCACAAGTACGGTCCGTGGAAGTAGCTATCAGTTCGCAGGTCGCATAGTTCGCAGCTGCGAACTAGTCAACGATGTGTAATAACCATAATACCAGGAGAGATTTCCTGAAGGACATTTCCATGGCCGGCCTCGGTCTTGCCGGCGTTCCGCAGATTGCTTCCGCGCAGGAACAGCAAACCACCGCTGATGAGAAAAGCTGGGCGCATTCCCGTGCTTTACAATCCGGCAAAGCACAACGGATTACCTTGTTGCACACGGCTGATATCCATGCACAATTGGATACGCACGACGAGTTCTTCTGGGAGAACAACAAAGCAGTCTATCGTAAGCTAGGCGGCTTTGCTGTGCTCAAGACCATGTTGAAAACACTGAAAGCGGCAAATCCCGCCAACACCCTGATCATTGATGGTGGTGATTGTTTCCAGGGCTCCGGTGTGGCCTCCCTTAGTGAAGGGAAAGCCATCGTCCCCCTAATCAATAATATTGGTTACGACCTGATCCTGCCCGGCAACTGGGAAGTAGTGTACGGCAAAGAGGTGCTGATGAAGGACATGGGCGGTTATGCAGCCCAGAAGATCTGCGCCAATATGTTTCATGACGATGAGCAGAGAAAAGGTGAGATGATGTTTCCACCCTATTGGACCACCCATTTTGGCGATGTAAAAATGGGCTTCATCGGTTACAATGATCCCCTCACGCCCCGGCGTCAATCCCCCGCTTATTCAAAAGGGATCAAGTTTACCCACCCGGAACTGAATGTGGCGAAGTATATACGGTATCTGCGAGACTATGAACAATGCAAGATGGTATTCCTTGTAACGCATCTCGGTATCGCGCAGCAAGTGGATCTCGGAAACAATCCAGCGGTGGATGGCGTGGATTTCATCCTCGGAGCGGATACCCATGAACGAGTGCGAAAACCCATCGATACAAAATATACAAAGGTTACCGAGCCGGGTGCATTTGGTTCTTTTGTGGCCAAGCTGGATGTAGTGATAGAAGATGGCAAAGTCAAAGAAACACAATACAAACTTTTGGAAGTTGACCCCACAAAATACAAGCCTGATCCGGAAATGCAGCAGCTGGTAAAAGCGGCCAAGGCCCCCTATGCCAAAGAAATGGATAAGGTCATTGGCTCAACGAGGTCAACCCTGGTCCGGTATTTTGTCCTGGAGAATCCGATGGACAACCTGATCACAGATGCCATCATGTGGAAGTTCAAACCAGACATTGCCCTGAGTAATGGTTTCAGGTTTTGTCCGCCCCTGGTGGTTCCTACCGGCAAAGACAAGGTAGATATCACCAATGAATACCTGTGGAACATGTTGCCGGTGGACAGTGATGCAAAAGAAGGATATATCACGGGTGAAAAGCTCTGGCAGTGGATGGAGAAAGAGCTGCATAATGTTTTTGCCAAGAAAGCCTCGGAACGCTTTGGCGGCTGGGTGGTTCGGTTTTCAGGCATGGAGATCAATCTTACTGCAGGAAATGAAAAAGGAAAACGGATCAACTGGATCAAAGTGAAAGGAGAGCCTGTTGACCTGCAGAAATCCTATCGCATCGTGGCCTGCGAGCGCGAAGGAGATCCTGACGACATGATCTGCCGCATTGAAAACGTGAGCCAGCCCAAATTGCTGGGTGCCACCCTTCATCCCGTCATCAGGGAATACCTTGCGGCACATTCTCCCGTGGCGCCCAAAGTGGAAGGGAAGGTTACCGCTACGGATGAACCCCAGACCCTGCTGACGCAACTGGAAGGATATGACTATCAGTTCGCATAGTTCGCAGGGCGCAGCTGCGAACTTTGCGAACTGCGAATTGCAACTAAGGTGACAAGTATCACTAATATCCACGAGGCTGCAAACTAACTTTATACCTCAAAACAACCTCATCATGAACACACGATTCCAGGTGGTTATTGTTGGTGGTGGTACCGGAGGTATCATGACCGCCGCACAGCTCAAAAGAAAAGACCGCAATCTCTCTATTGCACTCATTGAACCCAATACAGAACATTTTTACCAACCCGCATGGACGCTGGTGGGTGCTGGTGCGTTTAAGTTTGAAGACACCCGCAGGGAAGAAAAGAAACTGATACCGCATGGCGTGGAGTGGATCAAGGATCGCGTAACTTCTTTTGATCCGGAGAATAACCGATTGCAAACCCAGCAGAACGGAACCATTCAGTATGATTATCTTGTACTGAGTACCGGCATTAAAATGGACATCGATGCCTTACCCGGTTTGCGCGAAGCGCTGCAAACAGATGTAGTGTGCAGTAACTATATCGATCCTGAGAAAACCTATCGTGTATTACAGCAGTTCAAAGGTGGCAATGCCATCTTCACACAGCCTGCAGGCGCCATCCGCTGTGGCGGCGCACCACAGAAGATCATGTACCTCGGCGAAGAGTATTTCCAGAAATCCGGTGTGCGGAACAAAACCAACGTAGTGTTTGCCACACCCGGCACAGTGATCTTTGGTACCAAGGAGTTTGCCGATGAGCTCAACAGGATCATCGAAAAAAAACATGTCAACTTCAAGCCCTTTTATAAGCCCGTAAAGATTGACGCTGCAAAGCAGGAGATCACTTTCCAGTATATCAAGCCAGACACAAAAAGAGCTGATGCGGATATGGATCTTGTTCTGGGCGAGAGGCTGGATGGGGAAAACCTGGTGACGGTGCATTACGATATGCTGCACATCGCACCGCCGCAAACAGCACCGGATATCATCAGCCAGTCGCCGTTTGCCACCCCTGATGGCCCCAACAAAGGCTATATGCAGGTTGACATTCATACGCTGCAACACGTGAAGTACGCCAACGTGTTTGGACTGGGTGACAATGCCGGACTGCCCACCGCCAAAACAGGAGCAGCCATCCGCAAACAAGCACCAGTAGTAGTTGGCAACATTATGCAGATGATGAAGCAGCAACCGTTTGGGGATCACCAATACCAGGGTTATTCCTCCTGCCCCATCGTTACGGGCTATGGCAAAATGTTGCTCTGTGAATTTAAGTATGACAACATCCGGGATTCAGACAAGCTGCTCACCAAATTTGTGGATACTACCAAGGAGCAGTGGAGCATGTGGATCCTGAAGAAATACGGACTGCCCTGGCTTTATTGGAATATGATGATGAAAGGCAGGATGTAGGAGTAGTTCGCAGGATGCAGTTCGCAAGTTCGCAGCTGCGCCCTGCGAACTAGATTTGCTATCTTCGTAAGAATGAGCAATGAACTACAAAGACTCCATCATAATTCAAAGAAACGCATACCCCTTGAACAATGGGGCCCATACCTGAGTGAAAGGCAATGGGGAACGGTAAGGGAAGATTACAGCCAGCATGGAGATGCATGGCGCTACTTCCCTTTTGAACACGCACATTGCCGGGCCTATCTCTGGGGCGAAGACGGCCTTGCGGGCATTTCGGACTTTTTCCAGAACCTCAATTTTGCAGTTGCCTTGTGGAACCACCAGGATCCCATCATAAAAGAAAGGATGTTTGGATTGGTGAACTATGAGGGAAACCATGGCGAAGACGTAAAGGAGTTGTATTACTACCTGGATAATACGCCTACGCACTATTACATGGAGTATCTCTATAAGTATCCGCATGCCGCATTTCCTTATGACCAGTTGCGCGAAGAAAACCGGAAAAAGACAAGGCTGGAGCCAGAGTATGAGATCCTGGATACCGAGGCATTTAAAGACAATGCCTATTTTGATGCGCACATAACCTACGCCAAAAATAACAGTACAGACATTTTTGTCCGGATCCGTGTGACTAACCACGGGAAAGACGCTGCGCCACTAACGGTGATGCCTACCCTATGGTTTCATAACCGCTGGCAGGTTGATGATACGGCCAGAAAACCGTCCATCATTGAGAAAGAAGGGAACTGTGTGCGGGCGCTGCATGCCAGGCTGGGTTCTTATTATTTGTATTTTGACCAGCCCGCGGAAACATTTTTTACCGAGAACGAAACCAATCACCACCTGGTAACCGGAAGGGAGCAACGCAGCCCATTCACCAAGGATGCCATCAACAATGTCATTACATCCAACAAGAACCGGCACCTCATGCGCAAGCGCAGGCACGGTACTAAGTTTTCGCCGGTATACAAATTAGTGCTGGAAGGCGGCGCGTCAAAGGATATTTACCTGCGGCTGGTCAGCAAAAAAGAAGCGGAGCCTTTCCCCGGTAATTTCAAAGATATTTTCACTTTCCGCAAGCAGGAAGCGGATGAATTTTACAATACCATCCTCTCCACACCCCCAGACTCTGAACTGCGTAATATCCAGCGGCAGGCGCTGGCCGGTATGCTATGGAGCAAGCAGTTCTACCACTATGATGTGGAGCGGTGGATCACACAGGGAGACGGTATTTCTGATGCTTATGGCAACAAGCAATACGGCAGGAACCATGATTGGAAGCACCTCAAGAACCAGGATATCATCTCCATGCCGGATAAATGGGAGTTCCCCTGGTATGCCGCCTGGGACCTGGCTTTCCAATGTATTCCCCTGGCATTGGTGGATCCCTCATTTGCCAAGAACCAGCTGCTGCTCATCATGCGGGAATGGTACATGAAACCCGATGGTCAGCTGCCGGCCTACGAGTGGAATTTCTCCGATGTGAACCCGCCCGTGCAGGCATGGGCCGTACTGGAAGTGTACCAGACAGAGAAGAAGATGAAGGGTGCAGGCGATGTTGATTTTCTGAAACGCGCATTCCACAAGCTGCTCATCAATTTCACCTGGTGGATCAACCGGAAAGATCCCAATGGTAACAATATGTTTGAGGGCGGCTTCCTCGGCCTTGATAACATTGGTGTCTTCAACAGAAGTGCACCACTCAATGCCGGGATGCACCTGGAGCAGGCAGATGGTACCGCGTGGATGGGCATGTTTGCATTGAACATGCTGGACATAGCGCTGGAGATAGCCATGCACGATCAAAGTTTTGAAGACACGGCCACTAAATTCTTTGAACAGTTTGTACTCATCGCCGAAGCACTGAATCATCATGGAATGTGGAACGATGAAGACAAATTCTTTTATGATACATTATCCATAGCAGGCAGCGCGCCCTTACAACTTCGGATACAGTCTATTGTTGGTCTTACGAGTTTATTTGCCGTTTCCATTATCAAGAAAGAAATGTTTGATAAGCTGCATGATTTTTCCAAGCGGATCAACTGGTTTGAGAATTACCGGAAGAAAAACAACCTCTTCTGGCCCAATGAAGAGCACAATGAGAAAGACAGGGTGCTGGTTTCCCTGCTTCCCAAAGAGCGGCTGGAAGCCTTGCTGGAGCGTGTTTTGAATGAGGCCGAGTTTTTATCAGACTATGGCATCAGGGCGCTGTCTAAGTACTATGAGAAGAATCCTTACACAGTTGAAATTGCCGGCGTGCGCCACACCATTGAATATGATCCCGGGGATTCCACCAGTGATTTTTTTGGCGGAAACTCCAACTGGCGCGGTCCCGTTTGGATCCCCATGAATTATATCATCATCCGCAGCATCCGAAGGTATGGAAGATTTTATGGCGATAGCCTTAAGGTGGAGTTCCCCAAAGGCAGTGGCGAGAAGATCAACCTGCGGCAGGTGGCGGATAAACTCACAGAGCGGCTCATCGGCATATTTAAAAAGGACGAAGAAGGAAACAGGCCCGCATTTGGTGAGTACAATGCGTTTTACAATCAACCAGAGAATGAACACCTCCTTCTCTTCCATGAATATTTCCACGGTGATTCAGGGAAAGGCCTGGGAGCCAACCACCAGACGGGATGGACGGCGTTGATTGCAGACCTAATAGAAAGACTGCATAAATAATGTGGCAATGCGGTAATGAGGTAGTGCGGTAATTATTGATTTCTGCAACTAGAAAATATTTGCAAGCGGGAATCAATTATTAACACGGAACCGTAAGATATAGGTTTGGGTAAAATCATTAATGATGGAACTCAATACCCACCTTTTTATGCAGGCAACGCCAGCGATCCTGCTGCTGAGTTTCGGAGAGCTTCTCCTGATGAACCAGGAAAGAAGGAAAACAGAAACAAAGACCAATGTCAGGAACAGCGTTGTCATTGGGCTCGTATTCCTGTTGCTGACGATACCGCTGAAAACTATACCCGTACTCATTTTCAGCGGGATCTATGCCTACCGGATCTTCGATTTCCCGCAGGCCACCTGGTATATCATTCTGCTTGCAGCCCTCTGTAATGATTTTACCTGTTATTTCATTCACCGTCTTCAGCACGTTTCCAGATTTTTCTGGGCCTCCCACCTTGTCCACCATTCTTCGGAAACCTACTCATATCTGTCTGCGGTAAGGGAGTCATGGGTGGGATTCTACACGGGGGCTTTTCTGCTTTGGGCGTGGATGCCATTGGTTGGTTTCTCTCCGGAGCTGCTCATTTATGTAAAATCCATCAGCACTCTTTATCAGTACGTGTTGCATACAGAATCAATCCGGAAACTTCCTTCGTGGTACGAAGCTATTTTCAATACCCCGTCTCATCACAGGGTTCATCATAGTTGTGAGGTGCCTGACCTGGATATGAACTGCGGCGCCATGTTGATCATTTGGGATAAACTGTTTGGCACATTCAGGAAAGAAATACCCGGTGTTCCACACCACTATGGACTCACGCACAAGATTGAAGAACCCACACCGGCGAAGATAAATTTCAATGAGTTTGTCCACATCTGGAATGATCTCAAAAAAGTATCCAGCTGGCGCCACAAATGGATGTATGTTTTTGGACCTCCCGGCTGGAGCCATGATGGGAGTAGTAAAACAGCAAGGCAGTTGAGGAAGCAATATGGCAGTGCGGTAATGCGGTAGTGCGGCAATTGCCGCACTGCCGCATTGCCAAATTACCGCATTACCACCGTAGGTGGAATCAGCTTATACACCACCGGCGTTACAATACGCGAGAGGATGGTGGAAGAGATCAGGCCGCCAATGAGTACCAGCGCCAACGGTGAGATCAGGGGATTGCTGTTCAAAGCAATGGGGATCAGGCCGCCTATCGCCGTCAGGGAAGTGAGGACGATGGGCAGGAAGCGGATCTCGCCCGCCTGCCTGATGGCCTCGTTCAACTCCATCCCCTGTTCCCGAAGCTGGTTGGTGAAATCCACCAGCAGGATGGAGTTCTTCACTTCCACACCCGCGAGCGCAATGAATCCAACAATGGCTACAAAGGAAAGCGGATTTCCGGTGGCCCACAACATCAGCACACCGCCAATGATGCCCAGGGGGATCACAGACAGCACAATCAACATACTCTTGAATGTCTTGAACTCCAGCAGCAGCACCATGATGAACAGGAATACGGTTGCAATCACCACCGTACCAAAACTTCCGCCAAAGGCCTCCTGCCGGGATTCAAATTCGCCGGCCAGCTGGATGGAATATCCTTCAGGCAGCGCGAGCTCATTCTTCCGGGCAAGGAAATCATTGACGATCTTTTCTGCAAGCACACCTTCACGGTTGAAAGCCGTCACCAGCACATAGCGTTCCTTGTTCAGGTGCTTAATGGTGGTGGGCGAGGTTTCAAATTGGATGTCCGCCACCTGCTTCAGGGGGATGGGTGTGCCCACGGCATTGTTCACATAGATATCCTCCACCGTTTTCAGGGTGGCAAATTTGTCCTTGGGCGCGTTCATCACAATGTCATAATCATCACCCTTATCATTGGTGTACTGTCCCAGCTCTAACCCACTAACGGCAAGGCGTACTGTTTTATCAATGTCTGCCGTGAGAATGCCGAGGCTCCTGGATTTATCCGTGTTGATGTTCAGGCGGAGATCGCTTTTCATCAGGTCAACATTGTTCTTCACATAAATAGCACCATCAACGGTATTCATGGCGGCTTCTGCCCTGGCGGCGATGGCCCTCAGCGTATCCAGGTTATCTCCCAGGATGCGGATAGCAATAGGCGCTTCCACGGGCGGGCCCTGCTCAAAATCTTTCACTTCAATCCTGGCACCCGCCAACTGTTTGAACTGGTTGCGCAGTTTGAGGATCAGCTTTTGTTTTTCTTTGGCATTCATATCCAGCCGGAGCTGTACAAAGATCTGCGCGAAATCGGGTTTCTCATTTTCAGGAATTTCATTGTAATAGATGCGGGGATTGCCCTTACCTACATTGGTGGTGTAGAAACGGATATCCTGTTCTTTGCCCAGCACATCTTCCACTTGCCTGGCCATAGCGTTGGTAGTTTCAATATTGCTTTGGATGGGCATATTGATGTTCACCAGGAACTGCGGTTTTTCTGAGGTGGGGAAGATCCGGAATCCGATGATCTGGAAAACACCCAGCGATGCAATGAACAGGCCCAGCGCAATCAGGAGCGTAGTGACGGGCCTTGCAAGGGCTTTATCCAGCAGTTTGGTGTATGATCCGCTGATCAGTTTTTTTAAGCCGCGCATGAAAAGATTGCCTTCGGGTTTGTGATCCGCTTTCAACATACGGCTGGCGAGAAAGGGTACGATGGTGAGCGATACCAGCATAGATGCAAACACGGAAGTGATCACCGCCAGCGGTAAACTGCGGATGAATTCACCAGAGCCTTCGGGCAGGAAAACGAGTGGGAGGAAGGCGATGATCAGGGTAGCGGTACAACCCACTACTGCCAGTGTGATCTGCTTGGTGGCTTCAATGGCCGCAAAAGTTTTGGAGTGTCCTTCTCTCAGCCATCGCTCTATATTTTCCACCACCACAATGCTGTCATCTACGAGCAAGCCCAGTGCCACCACAAAGCCCACGATGCTCAGCTGGTTGAGGGAATAGCCCAGTGCGTTGAGTGCAACAATTCCCAGGCCGAGGCTCAAAGGAATAGCTACCATCACCACCAGTGATGCGCGGTTGCCGAGCGGCAGCAAGGTGATCAATACCAATCCGATGGCGATCATGAAATCTATACCCAACCCGGTAAGCCGGCGGTCCACATTGTCTGCCTGGTCAAAATTATTTACCAGTTCAATATTGGGCGGCAGGGATCTTTCAAAGCGCTTCAACACGGGCAGGTAGGTCTGTTGGGTTTTGGCGATGTTCTCGCCGTCTTTCTGTGCTGCCGTCACCAGTACGGCGCGGTGACCGTTGATCCTTACAATGTGTTTTTGTTCTTCGTCAGACAGACTAACAGTAGCAATGTCTTTTAGCCTCGTGATATTGCCCCGTGCGGAAAACACCACGGTGTTGCTGATCTCTTCAATGCTTTTGTATTTGCCACTGGTTTTGATATTGAAAACCTTCTCACCCGCGCGCACGCTGCCCGCGGGAATATTGGCGGCCTCGCTCTGGATATTACCGATCACATAGTTGATGGGGATATTCAGCTTCGCGATCTTATCCAGCTGCAGGTCAATGCGAACTGCCTGCTCCTGCACACCCCAGTATTCAATTTTTTTGAGCGACTTCAGTTTCTCCAGCTCGTCTTTCAGTTCTTTGGCATAGAACTTCATTTTTTCATTGGAAGCGTTTTCCGATACCAGTGCCAGCTGTAAAACGTTAACGTCTGTTGGGGTGATTTTACGCACCTCAATCTTATAAATATCCTGCGGCAGGGAGGCGCGGAGGCTGTTTACTTCACGCACCAGTTCCTGGTACTTGGCTTCCACATTGGAAGAGTATTTGTATTCCACTTCCATTACGGCAACGCCGTCCTGGATATTGGTTTTGATCTCCTTGATATCATCCAGCTCCGCCACTTTTTTCTCGATGGGCTTAATGACCAGCTCTTCCATGTCTTGCGGACTGGTGCCGGGGTAGATGATGACGATGGGAAACTGCGGCGGATTCAGCGCCGGGTCTTCCGCGCGCGGCATATTCATCACCGTAGTCACAGACACCACGAGGATCATGAGGAACAATACCAGAGTGAGCTGGTAATTTTTTACAAAGAATGATGTGAACTTCATGATGGCTTATTTAATAACGGTGATGATGGATTGGTCATGCAGGTATGGGGAGCCTGATGAAACGATATAGGTGAAGCCTTCCAGCCCTTTCAGAACCTGTACGGTGTTGTTATTGATCTGCCCCAGGCTCACCTCCACTTTGCGAACCGTTTTACCATCAATACTGGCAAAAACAAACCCGGTTTTACCATTGGCTTCCAGCAAAGACTCATAAGGAATGGTGTATCCTGTTTGCGTAACGGTACTGGTAATGGAGGCCCTGCCAAACATTCCGGTGGCGGGTTGTTCCTTGCCCAGGTTTACCTGAAGCTCAATGGGGAAGCTGCCGCTGACGGGATCTGCGGCCAGTCCTTTTTTGGTGACGATGGCGCCGAAGGATTTTCCGGGATAGGCTTCAAACCTTACGGTGGCTGCATTGCCCTTTTCAATCATGGCCCACTCTTTGTCTGACACACCGGTGGAGAGGACCCAGGCTGATGCGGCAGACACACCGCCGAGAACCAGCACGGGACCGCCGGGCTCACTGAGTTCACCCTCGTTTTTCATTTTGCGGATCACAAAGCCATCCTGTGTGGCGTAGATCTTGGAATACTGTTGGTTGAAACTGGCCTGGGAAAGATTCTGCCGCGCGATCTCCAGTCCGGTTTTTGCATTTTGTAATTGTTCGAGGGTGGCCACGCTGTCATTGTACAGATTTTGCGCGCGTTGATAGTCGCGCTCAGCCTTCTGCACTGCGAGTTGCACCTGTTGCACCTGCGCGGAGATCTCAGTAGACTTAATGGTGGCGAGGAGCTGGCCTTTGCGCACTTTGTCTCCTTCGGAAACGTAGATGCGGTCAATCACGCCGCCGGTTTTGAAGGAGAGGCGGGTTTCATCCTGGGTAGACAGGTAGCCGGTTACCTGCACCAGGTTGTCTGCAGCTTCTTCCCTGATGGAAATCAGTTTAACAGGAATGGTGTCCTTTACAGAAAGTTTTTTTTCTTCTGCCTTGGTGTTGCAGGCATAGGCGGCAACACTGATGATGAGGATAAAGAGTAAGTTTCGCATATCAGTTCTGATGAAGTTTATTATTGAAGGGGATAAGAAGAGGTTTGGCGTTCATAATCAGCCATCGCGGCCAGCAGCCTGAAATAATTAAGCTCTTTCTGCAGCTGGCTTTGGGTGAGCTGGTTGCGGGCATCCAGGAGTTCAATGAAACTGTTGATGCCTTCCTTGTAACCGCGGTCTATCAGCTTGAAGTATTTGGTGGTGGATTCTTCCTGCTGGATGGCAAGGACATAATTGTTGTAATTGTTTTTCGCGTTGTTCTTTGCATTGAATGCAGACACCTGGAGTTTGCGCTTGAGATCATCTGTGTTGAGGGCATTGCTTTTAAGGTCCAGCTCTGCAGATTTTATTTTATAGAGATTCCTGTTTCCGGCAAAGAGCGGTACGGTGAGTTGTACACCACCGAGGTAGAAGAACGAGGTTTGCTGCACTTTGAAATTAAAGTCCTGGGCTGCCAGGTCCAGGAAAGCGCCCACCCTGGGTGCATGGTAGGCCTTGGAAAGTTTGAGTGCATCCGTCTGGATGTCTTTCACCACACCCAGTTGTTTCAGTTCTTCCCTGCCGCTCACATTGTCTTCTGCCTGGAATGCGGCGGCGCTGCCGGCGTTGGTGAGATCAATCCGGGCGATGGTTACTGGCGCATCTACGTCACGGTTCAGCAAGGCATTGAACCACGCGATGGCTTTTTGTTTTTCATTGGTGGCATTGGACAATTGTGTTTCTACCTGGCGCACTTCTGTTTCGGCACGGGACACATAGGCGGGCAGGCCCTTACCGTTGCTGAGGAGCGACTGATTGAGGCGGAGGTTTTCATTGACCAGGGAGAGCGTGGACTTGTAGATGTTGATGGCCTTATCTGCCATGAGGATGGCATAATAACTCTGTTTGATTTCTTTGACCAGCTCTCTTTTGTAGATGGTTAATTCATTTTGTTGCAACGTCACTTTTTTCTCATGGATGGAGCGGTTGTATTTCAGCTCCGGGTTGTACACGGGTACGGTTGTTTTGACGCGGACGTCATAGAAATTATTGGGAAGCAGCTGCTCATTTACATTTTCTATCTGGGGGAACTTACTGCTGCCCGTGAGCTGGTTGAGGGTGCTGTACACCGGATTGAGCAAATCGCCAACCGGAATGGAGATCCCCCTGCCACCCTGGGCGAGGGTGTACTGCCCTTCCAGCCAGGTGGTGGGGAGGAAGAGGGACCTGGCCTGGCGAAGCGCCAGCATACTTTGATCCAGGGATACATTCTTCTGCTGCAGCACCAGGTTATTGGCCAGTGCTTCCTGGATGTAGTCATCAAGTACCTGCTGCTGCGCTTTTGCGGGCAAACCGGCCAGCATCAGGAGTACATAGATCAGCCATGGATGGGTGGCTGGTTTCTTTTTACAAATGCGTCTCATGCGATGGAATATGAAGTTTGTGTTAAACGTTGTAAATATTGTGAACAGTGTTCATTGCTTGTGTAAAAAAAAGGAGCCGAAGCTCATAGTTTTTCCAGCAGCTGGGTAAAGATCTTATATCCATTATTCAGCAGGTCCAGGTGGTTCTGGTGTTCATAGGCATTGCAGCGGTCCCTGCAGTACAAGGCACACATGCCATGCATGGAGCTCCAGATGATGAAGGATAAATATTCAATATCCTGCCCCTGAAACCTACCGGTAGACTGGCAATCCCTGAGTACCATTTTAAGGAAATCCAGGGCTTTATCGCCCTCTTCCCAGCAATCTTCCTCCTCCATGTTCATGGGCGCCTTCATGATAAACATCAGATCATAAAAATCTTTATTCTCGATGGCAAACTCCATATACACCTTACCCAGGGCTTTCAACCGCTCAAAAGGGTCTTCCACGTGCTGGAGCGGAAGCATCATCCTGGTGAGCTTGATGAACCCTTCCTCGTGTAAGGCGTGGAAGATCTCGTCTTTCTCCTTGAAATACAGGTAGATAGTACCCGGACTATACTCAATTTTTTCCGCAATATTGCGGATTGAAGTCTCATAGTACCCTTTCTCCAGGAACAAAGTCCTTGCCGCGGAGAGGATGAGCTCCCGCATTTCTTCTTTCTCTCTTTGTTTCCTGTTGGCGATGGTCATATTAGATTCTTCCGGCAATTAACACTACAAAGAAAATGAACACTGTTCAGAAATCCAAATTTTGCGTGGGAATTTTTTTGTAGACGGTCTTTCCTGCACCTCCCCCTCTCCACATTCAACTGCTACTTCCGGTCCATTTGCTCAATGATTTTATTCACCTCCGTTTCGGTAGCCCTGAGTTTCTGCTGGCAATACGTAATTAGCTCTGCGGCACGTTTGACTTTTTCAGCCAGTACATCTACAGAAACGGATTCCGTTTCTATGTCTTTCGCAATTTGCTGCAACTCCAGGAAGGCAGCTTCATATGTGGTTTGACCGCTCATGATTTTTTCTTGATCTCTTTTACGGTGGTTCTGAGGGTGGCATCATGCATCAGCAATTCAAGATCGTCATCTTTTTCTACCTGCGCTGCACTGCTGATCACTTTGCCCTTATGCACCACCATCGCAAACCCCCGTTTTAATGTTTGTTCCGGTGAAGCCAGCATCAACATTTTTTCCAGGTGCTGGATAGCAGTGTTTTTGTTTTTAAAATACTGCTGCCGAAAGGTATGTAAATTATTCACCATCGTCTCAAGGACCTGTGTATGTTTTGATACCTGCAATCTTGGATGCAGGGTGATATTACCCGCAAGCATTTGCAGTGCATTCTTTTGCTTGAACACCAGTTCAGCAGAACGGGTACTTACTATCTGGTTCAACCAGAGCAAAGCATTCCCGGAGACCTGCAGGCTGTCCCTTGATTTATTGACCACAATATTGTTTACCAGCGTTAACTGCCGCTGCCGGTTGTTACAGATCTGCTGCGCCTTCAGCATCACCTGCTTCTGCATCAGCAGGATCCTGTCTTCAAACATCTTGTTGTGCGCCACAATAAACTCAGCCGCTTTGGTGGGCGTTTTGGTTTCTGTATGCGCCATCAGGTCTGCAATACTCTGGTCCTTCAGGTGGCCAATGCCCGTGATCACGGGAATGGGAAATTTTGCAATGGCCCTGTTCAGGTTGTAGTCATTGAAGATCAGGAAATCACTTTCACTGCCGCCACCGCGAATGATCACCACCACATCATAACGCTTTCCGGTTTTGAAAATATTGATCAGCTGCTCAAACAATTCCCGGGCCTTATCCTCCCCTTGCACAGACACATGATAACTGTCAACATGAAACCGATAACCATATGGGTTCTCTTCCAGCGTATGGATGAAATCTTCATAACCTGCAGATTGCCGTGATCCCAATACAGCGATCCGTTGCAGAACCATGTGCAGCGGATGGCCATGATTACGCGTGATGATCCGGTTATCCACCATCCGGATAAAGTCAGGACATTCAGCCAGCAGTCTTCGGATGGTCTCTTGTTTTTTGCGTTCCAGTTCACCCAGGGTGAACCTGCTGTCCACATCCATGACTATCAACTTCAATCCGTACAGTGGATTGAATTCCACCCGCACCCTTACCAGCACGCGGATGCCTGCAGCAAAGCGTTGACCTGTATCCTTTTCAAGTTGTGCGATGCGCATCGCGCCATCCTGCCAGGCTACGGCACTTACCCTGGATACCAGGTTGCCGCTGGTATCATCTTTCTCCACCAGATCGAAATAATGGTATTTCTTCTGCGGGTAATATTTATGGTCGCTCACATCGGCCACCACCCAGAAACTTTCCTTCGCAAAACGATCCTGCAGGTGCTCCCTGATCAACGCCGTAAGATCCGATAAGCGCAATGGTGACTGATCTGTCATGAACCTAAAATTAAGTCAGGCTTGGGCGGAAACCATGTGGTTATTCACCCGAATACATGTTTTTTTACCCGGATTAATGTGTGATAAATCTCCCCTGCAGATCTACGGGCCGCTCAAAAGGCCGAAGGTATTGATCAACCCAGGCCGACAATTCCGCTCGGGTAGGCCTGGTCCCATTTACCGGAACGAGATTTCCATCTATCCTGGCACCATAATATAGGAGTAGCTTTTTTACGTCTTCGGCAGAAAGCGCCCCCTGGGGAAGATTCGGCATCGCCTTACCAAAAACCTCCGGCCAGTGAGCCAGGTCTTTTGCATATACCAGCGAATCAGGATAGAACCAGGTCTGGTTGGCCCAGCCATGGGGCGTGGGAACACCACGAAGTAATCCGGTGGCCCCCACCTTCTGTATTTGCAGGAACTGCGGATGACCGGGCTTAACATCATTGTAAGGCATCAGATAGGCACCCTGGTTCAGCAGGGCCTGTTGCAGCTTCCGTACGGGCACTTCCCTTGCCTGTTTCTTGTTCCTCACAGCCAGTGCAGCAAGGGTGCCCGCAGCCTGGCCGGTAAGCAAAACCACCGGCTGCAGTCGCGTTGTACCATTCACCACATTGCTTACGCTGATCCCTTTCTCCGCAACAATGAGGCCATTGAAGGTCTCTGGGATGAGGCAGCCCATCGGAATATTATACGAGGGTACCGGGTAAAATTCAAGGTGCTGGGGTGCGCCGGGGTTCTTTTTATGGTGATGATCGATGGGATAATCCCCCACGGCCACTCCTGTTCTGTACAAACTTGTGGAGAAGGGCTCGGCAAGCATATTCATGTTATACCTGATCAAGCCCTTGAGCCGGCGCCCCTCGCGGTGATAGGGTATCAGCGCCAGGCGGCTGGCTGTAGGAAACTCATCATCCGCCAGACCCAGGTTTGAAAAGCCCAGCTCATGCTGGATAAAATACACAAAGCGAAGCGTGGTTTGCCTGGCAATATTCAGGGCGCTGTCCCGCTGCTCCGGCGTGAGCCCCACGATATCCAGATAACTATCGTTCCCATAGATCGGCCAGTTGAGCATGTATTTGCCGTTGGGAAGCCTCCCATAGTCCAGCATTTTACGGGCATCTACCGTGGGTTTTTTCCGCGAAAGATTGTGATAATAGCTGCTGTTGCTGCCGTCAAACTCCGCAGGATCGTAACCCGCCGGTTTCACGATGGTACAATCGCGGCCAGCCCCATAATCCTTCAGGATAGCCACATAGGTAAGATCCTGGATGATGCCATTGGTTTCTGTTACGCCCACTTTCTCCCCGGTCAAGGCCCCGGATTCCATCCCCAGGCTAAACGGTACTCCCGCCATGGCCATCACATCACCCAGCTCTGTGGCATCTATGGTTTGCAAGGCTTCAATACGCAAACTGTCCCTGCCCCTGTCTGTGTACACCACGGCTCCCAAAATCTGCTTCCGCTTCACCAACACCCGCATCATTGACGTATACCTCACCAAACGGATGTTTTTCTCCGCAGAAATCATCTGTTTAAAGATGCTATCCGCTACATGTGGCTCAAACTGGGTATCGCTGACCCATCCGGTAGCCAGTTTGGACGGGCCGCCGTAATGTTTATACAATGCCTGCCTGAACTCCTGCCAGAATCCGGAAGCGAGCTGGTGGTTGCCATCGGTGGCGGAAACACCCGCCGCGGATAACATGCCGCCCAGCCAGGGCTGGTCTGTCAATAAAACCGTTTCCGCCCCGTTCCGTGCGGAAGCAATAGCCGCGGCCACACCTCCTGCGCCGCCACCTATCACCAGCACCTCGGTGCGGAGTAAGCGAACGGACGACCTTAAACCCTGAGCGCTTGAAAATGAACTAAGTATGCACAAAAAACAACATCCCAAAAAAAATGCGACCCGATTCATGAAGTGAAAGATAATTATTTAGTTTTAGCACTTCGATTGCTTGTCATATCGCTGCCCGTCATTCGTGATGGGCAGCATTTTTTTTAATGGGGCAATGCGGCAGTGCGGTAATTTTAGGGCATGAAAAAGCGCTTCCTTTTCTTTCTTGCATTTTCACTGTTCCACATCTCCGCATTGATAGCCCAGCCCGCATGGATAAAGCAGGGTAATATCTATGAAGTCAATGTGCGGCAGTATACTAAAGAAGGGACCTTTAAGGCGTTTCAAGATCATATAGACCGATTGAAAGGCATGGGTGTGCAAACGCTTTGGTTCATGCCCCTAAACCCCATCTCCAAAGAAGCGCGCAAGGGAACACTCGGTTCTTACTATGCGGTGGCAGACTACAAGGAAGTGAATCCTGAATTTGGTAACCTCGATGATTTTAAAGCCATCGTCACCAAAGCGCACCAGGTGGGCATGAAGGTCTTGATTGATTGGGTGCCCAACCACACCGGCGCAGATCACTCATGGATCAAAAGCCATCCGGAATTCTATGTGAAAGACAGCCTGGGAAAACCCGCCGTTGCCTACGATTGGGATGATGTACGCCAGCTTGATTTTTCCAACGCGGTGATGCAGGATAGTATGATCTCGGCCATGGCCTATTGGGTGAAGGAAACGGATATCGACGGATTCCGAGTTGACGTGGCCTGGAATGTACCCGAAGCTTTCTGGGATAAATGTATTCCTGCGTTGAAAAAACTCAAACCGGATATGTTTTTCCTGGCGGAAGGAGATAAGCCTTATCTCGCTAAAACTTTTGATGCGGTGTATCCCTGGACCATGTTTCATATGATGGAAAAAGTAGCGGCAGGTAAAATGCCCGCATCAGCACTGGATACAGTGCGTCTGCAGAACAAAACCCTCTATCCAAAACGCACCATACAATTGTACTTCACCAGCAACCATGATGAGAACTCCTGGAACAAGGCAGACTATGGAACATTCCCGGGGCCGGTTCATGCGCCTTTTGCCGTGTTCAGCCAAACCATGGTAAACAGTGTACCCCTGGTGTATAGTGGCCAGGAAGAACCCGTACTTCGCGGGCTGCAGTTTTTTGAAAAGGACCCCATCGAATTTAATAACTACAAAAGAGCGGGCTTCTACATGAACCTGCTAAAACTCAGGACGGCTAATCCGGCACTGGCGTCAGACGCCTCCTTCCGGAAAATAAAAGTGGGTGATGAAACTGCGCTCTATGCTTACGTGCGGGAGAACAAAGGGAGTAAAGTGCTGGTGATCCTGAACTTCTCTGCCAAAGAGCAGGAGGTAACGGTCACAGACAAATCTCTATACGGAAAGCCCTACAATGTATTTGCTTATACCCGTGAAGTGCTGGGATCCAGGTCATGGAAAATAGAACCCTGGGGTTATGTGGTGTATGCCTACTGATCAGCCAATACCTCTTTCTTCCTGATCTGGTACCAGAAGGCAATGGGCAATCCTACAGACAGCGCTAACAAGGTAATATCAAGGGCAATATTGCCGTGGATCCTGAAGAGCAGTAAGATCACAGACAGGAGCATACTGGTTGCATACACGTACAATGCAGGCTTGCTGGCTTTACGCAGTAGCCATGCAGCAACAACAGATAGAGAAAGCGTGGCCGACAAAAAAATTAACCTGAACGCTGTCAGATTTCCATCCCGGAAAGTAAGAATAGCGTAGACCAGAAAAAACGCTGCCAGCCCGTAAGCACTAAATCGTAGCTTCTTAACCAACTCGTGGTTGTATAACATAGGTTGTGGTTTCACTGCAAAAATACTGCGCTTTCTGATTACCTTCAAAGTTGACTTCGTTTTAAATCATAAGTCTATGCGAATGCTGCTTTTTTTGGTGTGTACTTTCAAAGCGTCAGACGGCAATACGATAGGCCCGGATCATCGTCAAGCGTGCCTCATAACCCTTAGGTTTAACTACAATACCATCTGGTGGAATGGTTGTTGTAGTTTAATATTCTAAATGCGTCATAATGGAAACATACGAAACCATGGTGGAAGCGCTGGGAGCACTTAAGCGGCAAGGCTATACAGAAGATTTTAATCTTGATGACAACTCCCTGATTTGCAGGCAGGGACAGGTGAGGGTTGGGCACGATGAATTTCAGATCGATAAATTTTTCCGATTTGAAGGGGCCACCAATCCGGATGATCAGTCAATCCTCTACGCCATATCTTCAGATAAACATGGTGTCAAGGGAACACTGGTGAATGCGTATGGAATTTACAGTGATGATAAAGCCAATTTTTTGCTGGACCGGCTCAATATATAACTGCAGCTATTGCTCCAGTGCCGTGGCTGCTTTATTGGTCTTGATGAAGAAGACGCCGTCAAAGGCGTTGAACCAATTCCCTTTCATATCAAATTCATATCCCCACCCGCGCATCACAAAAGATTTTTCTGCCGCTGCGGTGGATTGTATGGGTCTGAAATGACTGAAGGCATAATCCATTTTAGTGTCCAGCATCACGTTGGTATAGAAGTCTTTCTTACTGAGCGGTTTGAGGTCAAAAGGCCTGCCGTTGCGTTGAAACGGCGATCCTGAACTGCCTTCGGCAGAAGTGAAGCCGATGATGAAGGCATCATTGCCAAACTTCTTGAAGATCTCCGCACCCATGGTGGTATTTTGAATCCTCCGGTAGTTGGAGATATCTACTTCTATCTGGTCTATATTTTTTGTGGCGTGCCTGTTCTGCGCCCACACAATGATCTTCCTGTCTTTATACCGTTCATCTGCCAGCCATCGGAGATTGTCATACATCTGCCTGTCGTGCAGTGTACCATCATGCTTGAGCTGTAAAAAATTATACCCTACTGGTACTTTCCTGTTCAGCCAGCAATTGGCAGCGTTGCCCATGAAATTGGAAAAGGTTTGGTACCAGAGTCCGGTGGAGTCCAGCTCCGGGTGTGCTTTCAGGTCATTCATGACGCGCAGGGTAAAATTGCGCAGGTAACCGATGGTGGAGTCAGGAAGTCTTTTTGCAGAATCATAATCGTTTGCGCGTACCAGTGAGGTTACGTAGTTTCTGTAAGCGGGATCATTGAGATCATAACCCAGCCCGGTAAAAAGTTTGGGGACACGAAGCATGAAATTTTCCACCTGTTCCACATCATAGATCTGGCAATCAATTCCGGAAATGATCAACGGGTCAGGACCATGTGCGTATTGTGCGATGTATTTTTCCATATCGCGGAATTCCGTTACATCGGTCCAGATATGGCTCACGGCCTGCAAGGCGGCATAGCCGTTCTTCTTAGTTTCCCAGATCCAGTTCACGCCGTTGAAATCGCTTTCAAAAGCCAGTACGCTGAATCCCAGTTTCTGGTGCAGGTATTTAACCAGGCGGGTCTTGGCCTTCAAGGTTTCCCCATCGCCATTGTCCATCTCCCCCAGGATCACAATCCGAGCATTGCCGATGGCCGAGGCAATGCTGGCCAGGTCTGAATAGTCAGTATCTGAAACGGCAATGCTCCTGACGGCCGTTGAATGCTGACGGATCAGCTCTTCCGTGCTTTGGGACTGCACGGGAAGCCAATACATGATCTGGGCAAAAAACAGTAGGGCAAAACGCGTCATAACCTTATGAATCAGTTGCTTAACGCAAAAATTAATCCATAATTGCCCTTGCAGAAGGCTTTAGCATTTTATTGCAGGATAAAACTGACGGGCTGTCTGCGGTACGCCTTCACGACCTTGCCATTTTGGGAAGCGGGTTTCCAGGCAGGGGAATTGGAAATGATCTCGATGGCGGTTGCTGCCAGCTGGGAATTGGGAGGCAGGCATCGGGGAACGCCGGCTGAAGCGCAATCCAGCGCCTTAATATTGGTAACGTTGCCGTTTTTATCAATCACAAACAGGATCACCACAGTGCCCTGCTCACCGGATTTCCGCAGTTCCTTAGATTTCTTGTTGAGTGCCTTGCTCATGTAGGCTGTCCATGCGGGCACGCCACCAGGAAATTCTGCATCAATATCTACGGAGGTGAATTCAGGCTTGTCCTGCGCAAAGGTGAAGACGTTAAACAGCAGGCAAACCAGCAACAAAAAATTCTTTTTCATTAGGCAATGATAAACTGTGTTAGGGAGTTATTGAATTAATTCATGACTTTCGCAAAGAATTGGAGCAATCTGGTTTCAGTGTTTGCTGTAATTTGACATCGTATTAACTTAACCAACATGCAAAACACCTTTAATGAGAATTTCTTGTAATTCAAGATGGATAGCCTTTTCCATTTTGTTTAGCTATCTGTTATGGGGCTGCGAGCCCACCATTGAACACCCGTATTATCCGCCACCACCAGTAAATCCTCCTACGCCCAGCACACCTTATTTTAAGGCTGATGCGGGTAAGGATATCACCATATACATCCCCAATACTAAAGTAAATCTTGATGCATCCGCTACACAGGATACAGGGCGCGATATAAAATCAATTGTGTGGCAATTGGTTCAGGGAAACACTGCTTTCATAGCTACTCCCCAAGAGCTAAAGACGCAAATCTCCGATTTAAGGGAAGGGTCCTATGCGTTTGAGCTGAAGGCAACGGGAAAATCCGGTGCAATTTCGGTTGATACAGTCAAGGTTTTTGTGCTGGATGAATTTGCTAAAGGGGTTACTCCTGTAGTTGAGCTATCCTGTGATACGATAATCCGGTCCCTTAGCGAGGATTTCCATATTCTGAAGGCCACAGCCCATGTGGACAGTGGCGGACTGCGATATGATCTCGGGGAAGGTTTTCGTTTTACCCAACTCTCTGGCCCTAATGTAGCGAGCCTTACTCCGGCTACCAACTGGCCGTTTAATGATGTCCTGGTTAAAAACACGGTAGTTGGACATTATACTTTTAAGGTTGAAGTGGAGCGCAGGGGCCTAAAGGCTTCAAACAACTTTGTTCTCCAGATATTGCCAGATACTGTAAAAGGGAAACTGTATCAGTATGAAACCGTATGGGGCAGCAAAGTGGACACTACCAACGCAGGATTTGTACTGCATGCAGATATCCCCTCTCTGGAACCTTTGTTGCTCAGTTCAACAGGCAGAGCCCTGAACATCTCAATTTCAGAAAACAATGGGATAAGCTGGACGCCTGTGGTCAATGACGACTTTTTTTCCAAGCTTAGCTGGTCACCTTTTGCATGCAATGACGGCATCGTGGTCACAAAGACGCGTAACCAAGACCAATCAGCAGTAGGGAAGAAGTTGCTGGTGAAGATCCAGGTCGTTAAATAGTTCGCAGGTTACAGGGCGCAGTTCGCAGGGGGCTCAACCCACGAACTGCGAACTGCCCCCTGCTAACTACCTCGGAATGCTTATGGTAAAACAAGTCCCTTCTCCTTTTTTGGATTCCACCTGGATATCTCCGCCATGAGACTTCACGATGTCATAGCTGAGGGAGAGCCCCAGCCCCGTTCCCTGCCCAGTGGGCTTGGTAGTGAAAAATGGCTGGAAGATCTTGTGCTGGATATTTTCAGGGATGCCTTCGCCGTTGTCTTCAATGCTGATCTGCACACTGTCCTTTACATTTTTGGTGGTTACTTTAACGAAGGGCTTATAGCTTTCGTTTGACTGCGAGGCTTTCTGGTGTACGGAGTAGAAGGCGTTGTTGATGATGTTGAGGAGGACGCGACTAATATCCTGCCGCACCATAGGGACCTGGCCAATGGAAGGGTCTGCCTCTATGCTGAAGTCTGATTGGAAGGATTTGTCTTTGGCGCGCAGTCCGTGGAAACTCAGTCGCAGGTATTCATCCGCCAGCGCATTGATATCAGTAGGTTCTTTATCGCCCGTTTTACTGTGGCTGTGCTGGAGCATGGACTTCACAATAGAATCCGCACGTTTGCCATGGAACAGGACTTTATCCAGGTTGGCATTGATATCTTCCAGGATCTTATTTCTTTCCGCTTCGTCCGGCTCGGCCTTTATTTCTTCAATCAGTTCCTTGTTGAGGTCTGAAAAATTATTGATGAAGTTCAGCGGGTTCTGGATCTCATGGGCAATGCCTGCGGTGAGTTCACCCAGTGACGCCATTTTCTCTTGCTGGATGAGTTGTTTTTGTGTTGATTTGAGGGTGTCTACCATTTGTTCCAGTTCCTGTTTTTGACGGGAGATTTGTTGCGTGCGTTTGCCCACTTCTTTCTCCAGTTCCTGGTTACGGTTACGGGTAGCCGAAGTTCTCCAGCGTATGACCAGCCAGATCAGCCCTAACAATAAGAGCATACCCAACAGGCGGAACCAGAGGGTTTGGTAGAACCTGGGCTCAACAATGAAGTGCAATTGGAGCGGGGCATCGGCCCAAACACCATCGTTATTAGCGGCCGTCATTTCAAAGATATGTTCACCGGGGGGCAGGTTGGTATAGATGGCCCTACGGTCTCCTTTGGAAAAGATCCAGTCCTTATCATACCCCACCAGCCGGAATTTGATCTGTGTTTTTTCCGGGGCGTAGAAACTCAGCGCACTATAGCTGATCAGGTACCGGTGATCTCCGGGCGGTATGGTGATATTGGTATCCGGCGGATAGAATTTTCCGTCCACATTGATACCATTGATGGCCAGTTGTGGCTTGAACGTGTTCTTCTGGTTTTCTTCCGGATTGATAACGATCATTCCGGAGATATTGGGGAAGTAAAATTTTTGATCAGTACCAACGATGGAGTGCCTCGCTCCCACAAACTGCCTGTTTACCATGCCGTCACTTTCATCCAGTAATCTCCATTGAATGGGTTTTTGCCTGTCATCCAGATGTGCCAGTAATTCAGCCCTGCTTGCTTTCATTACACCCTGGTTGGTAGGCAGCCAAAAGTATCCCTGCCGGTCTTCCAGCACATCAAAACTGGCCGCATAGGGCATCCCGTCTTTAGTACTAATTATTTCAAGACTGTCTTTCCCTGCACGCAAAACGGCAAGCCCTTTCACCGTTGGTAACCAAAGATTGGTTGCTGCATCTTCATAACTGCAGAACACCTGAACGCCACCCACACCATCAATTTGAGAAAAGACTTTAGCGGGTTTATTTTCATTGCCAATGATGATGGCTCCGGAATAGCTAGTGACCACCCAATCACCGTTTTTTCTCTGTTTGCCTGAACTCAGGAAAGACTTCATCAGTTCATGATCAGTTAACTTGAGGAATACAAGGCTGTCTCTTTCGTCTATACGTGCCAGCCCGCCCGCAGTGATGGTTAAGTATATCTGGCCATCCTGGCCTTCAGTGATGTATCGCACCTGTTTCCCCAGCTCCCATTTCTTAGGCTTCCCCTTTCCCCACATATACAGTAAGCCGTTAGCGCCTATCCACAGTTGTTTTTTACTGTCTGTGTACAGGTAGTATATTTCTTTGGGGGAAGCAATGAGCTGTTGGCTATCCGCAGATACTGCCCTTACCTGGTTGTTGGAATAATTGTAGAGTTTGTTGTCACGGGTAACCAGAAGGAATTTACCCGCACTGACTTCATTGATGCTGTTGATGCGGGCATTGACAAGGCCATTATATTCTGTGACATTGGTGACCTTACTTGGAGAAAATTTGAACAGGCCCCTGTCTGACCCCACCCAGATATTCCCCTCCCTGTCCTTCAGCAATCCCTGCACATTGTTGACTTTCTGCATGCCGCCGCCATCGTAAAATACGAAGGGCGCGATGCCATCCCGTGAGTAGGCGATGCCATTTTTGGTACCCACCCAAATACCGCCATTTCCGTCTTCAATGATCTGGCTCCGGGTGAAACTACTTTGGATGATGTTTTCACCTGTTAATCCAGCCGGTATCCGCCAAACGCCATTTTCCAGCACACGGATGTCTACATCGCTGCCAGACCACAAGCGTCCTTTGCTGTCATGCAGCAGGGAATTAGGGATCTGCTTCGCCACTGATTCATCATCCAGTTGGATCTCCTGCTGCTCCAGCCGGAAGCTGCCGGGACGGGCCAGTCTGACCGCCGTAGACGGCGTGATCCAGCGTGCGAGTTTGTGGGCCGACCAATATTTTCGGGCGCTGTCTGACTGCTCTTTGTTGAGATCAATACTCTGGAAAGTATGGATATTAAAAAGGATGAATGTGGAAGATGCCGGATTCAAACCTAACACCAATTCTTTTTCACCCACGATGGCAAAAATATTCAGGCTGCTGCTGTGTTCCAGAAGGCGCCGGAGCTTTCCGTTTTTCATTCTCAACAGGCCGCTGCCAGGGGTGGCCACCCACAGTGCACTGTCTGGTGATTCAAATAATACAGAAGTGATACCATCTGACCGGAATACTGAATCAGTGTTGGAATTGAAGGTGGTGAATTCTGCGCCATCAAAACGGATCAGGCCAGAGTAGCCGGAGAGCCAGATGAATCCATCACGGGTCTGGAAGAGATTCAGGGAAATGTCGTTGGGCATTCCGTTTCGGGAATCCCAGTGGGAAACCTTGAATTTAAAAAAAGCGGACTGGGACATACCACAAAACGGAAGCAGCAGAAGTAACCAAAACAGGCGCATTTGCGGAATGTTTTTCTTTAAAGTAGGGTGAAATTCCCAGCCATACATGATCCCCTGAAAATTAGTACAAATAAAACGATGTCCATAGCAGAATCGCTTGCATTTGATGTATTTGTTTTCTAGCTTAACAGAGACAGTAAGTGTGGAACTTCATGCACAGGTCTGCTTTCATACAAGCATTGCTCTTATCGGCAACCATGGCTTGCCTGCTGCCGGGCTGTGAGCCCACCATCGCCGATCCCTATACACCGGATTCACCCCGTCTTCCGGTGACACCCACAGCGCCTTATTTTAGGGCCGATGCCGGACCTGACCTAACGGTATACATCCCCAATACCAGTGTGACCCTGGATGGAACTGCATCCCAGGATACCGGCAGAACGGTGACCGCTTACAACTGGAAACTGTTGGCAGGAAGTCCGGTAGTGATAGGTAATGGGAGTGGATTAAAACTGCAGGTATCCGGTTTGCATGAAGGCCTATATCAATTTGAGCTGAAGGCAACAGGCCGGTCTGGCGCTACATCTTTTGATACCGTTAAGGTTACGGTGGTGGACGAGTTTGCCAAGGGGGTAACGCCGGTCATGTCACTGACCTGTGACACACTGATCCGTGCCACAACAGAAGTGTTTCACATGTTACAGGCCAGTGCACGGGTAGACAGTGGAGGGCTCAGCTATGAACTACTCGATGGGTACACCTTCTCCCAGCTTTCTGGTCCCAATACGGCAAGCCTCACCCCTTCCAGCACCTGGCCCTATAATTACGTGCAGGTGAAAAATACGGTGACAGGACAATATTTGTTCAAAGTTGAAGTGGACAGAAGAGGCCTCAAAGCATATGATACCATTACATTGCAGCTGTTGGCCGATACCGTGAAAGGGAAAGAGTATGTTTTTGAAACCACCTGGGCTGAGTTGGTGGATACCACTTACGGCGGCATTGTGATTCATGCATTGATCCCTGACCTCGGGCCGCTCCTGCTGTCATCCTCCGGCAGGGAGGCGAAGGTCTGGATCTCGGAGAACAACGGATCTACGTGGACAGAAGCCAGCCAGGATTGGTTCTCCGCCACCTTACTTTGGTTTCCGTTTATTTGTAATGATGGGGTCGAGGTGATCCGGTATGAAAATAAGGACAAGTCTGCGGTGGGTAAAAAATTGCGCGTGAAAATACAGATCGTTAAGTAGTTCGCAGGGGGCAGTTCGCGAGTTCGCAGGCTGCCTGCGAACTACACAGGAATTTGTACCCGGAAACTCACCCAGCCCTCTACATTATTCACCACATCTATTTCGCCGCCGTGGGCCTTGATGATATCATAGGCTAATGATAGGCCCAGGCCCGTGCCCATGCCTGTGGGTTTTGTGGTAAAGAAGGGCTGAAAAATTTTATGCAGGTGATCCGGTGAAATGCCCGTGCCATTGTCTTCAATCCGTATTTCAACCTGCCCGTCTTTGTGCAGGGTGACTATCGAAACATGCCCCTTGTAAGCATCGGCAGAATGCTGCTGTTTTTCCATGACGGCCTGAAATGCATTGTTGAGGATATTGGCGATGGCGTTGGAGATCTCCCGCGCAGACGCATGCACTAAAGGAAGGGAAGGATCAAAATGCGTGGATACTTCGATGGGTTTTTCATCCGTGGCATGTTTATATTGGTGCCGCACCTTCCTGATCGTTTCTTCCATGAGGGTGTTAATATTAACGGCTGTTTTGGCATCAGAGCGGGTGGTGCTGTGCTGGAGCATGGACCGTACAATGGCTTCTGCGCGTTTGCCATGGAAAAGGATTTTCTCGGCATTAGCTTTAATTTCCGGCGCCAGTGCAGGCAAGCTGTCTTGATTTTCCAAAAGCTCTGTGACCAGCTCGGTATTCAGCTCGGCAAAATTGTTGACAAAATTCAGCGGGTTCTGGATCTCGTGCGCAATGCCTGCGGTGAGTTCACCGAGGGAAGCCATTTTTTCAGCGTGGATCAGTTTCTGCTGGGTTTGTTTTAATTCATCGTATGCTTTGGTCAGCTTCTCATTGTGTGATTTCCGCACGGTACTCACGCGGTACAGGAAGAGGGCAGACAGGAGTAACAAGGCGGCCAGACTGAGCAGGGAGATTTGGACCAGGCGGTTTCTTGCCTGCGCTTCTTTTTTCTGCGCATCAAAGTTGGCCTGTTGTTCATTGAGTTGCAGGGCTTCAATGGTTTTCAGTTTTTCTGCATTAAACATCTGGTCGCGCGTGGCCGCATAATCTTTTTGGTAAGCAAGGCTCAGGGCCGGGTCGCTTTTTTCATAGAGCGCAGATAAAAAAGACGTTGCTGCCATGATGTTTTGCGGAACGCCGGCGGCCCTGGCTTTTTCCAGCGCCAGTTTGCCATAATAGACTGCGGAATCCGTTACTCCCATTGCGGCAAAGGTTCTTGCCATGCCCAGGGCCAGCTCCGGATACTGGCGATAAGCAGTTAAGGCTTCCGGAAAATTTTTCTTTTTCAGGGCCACATTGCCGAGGATCAGCCAGGTGTTCAGTTCAAGGTCCCTGAAGCTCGCCACCTTCATGATCTCCCTGCATTTCTCACCATAGTAAGCCGCGGAGTCTATCATGTTGAGGTTGTCATAGATGACACCCAGCTGCATGTAGGTGGGCCATCGGCTCATCAAACCCTGTTTGCCAAACTCAGGATTATGGAGAGACATCATGGCCCAGTACTTGGCGTCCTGGTAATCTTCACGGGTGTTGCTGATGATCACGCGCAGGTTGTATAGAAAGTATTTGAAGGAACTGTCTTTGCCCGTACTCAAGCGCATGGCTTCGTTGATCTCCTGCAACGCGATGGGCCAGTTGCTGGTGATGGAATGATAAAACGCGCGCTGGCCCAGAGAAAGAAGAACGCCCAGGTTGTATCCGCATTTTTCAGAAACCACGCGGGCTTTGTCTGACCACAGCATGACCTCTGCAGAATCAAAGCGCTGCAGATGCATTGCCGCCAGCGTGAGCATCCCGGTTGCTTTCACAGAATCATCTTTGGCGGTAGGCAGCGCTTGCATGATGCTGTCTACCACACGCTGGTTATATTCCAGGGGCTGGGCCCGGGTGCAGAGACCAGCCAAGACCAGTAAACAGGTAAGTGCAATGCGAGGGAGGGAAAAATGCATTGCATAAGATAGATAATTTAGTTCGCAGTTCGCAGGGCGCCGTTCGCAAGCCTGCGAACTCCGCGAACTGCGCCCTGCGAACTATACCTTAATGCTTTTCACCGGATTGGCTCCCGCCGCCCTCAGGCTTTGTGCCGTCACCGCCACAAAAGCGATGACAATGGCCAAAAGGCCCGCCAGCAGGAACATCCAGCTGCGGATATCAATGCGGTAGGCAAAATCTTCCAGCCAGCGGTTCCCCGCCAGCCAGGCCAGGGGTACCGCCACCAGGATGCCGATGCTCACCAGCACCAGGAACTCGCGGGACAGCAACATCACGATCTGCGAGCGGGTGGCGCCCAGCACTTTCCGGATGCCGATCTCCTTGGTGCGTTGTACGGTGACAAAGGCAGACAAAGCAAACAGTCCCAGGCAGGCCAGCAGGATGGCCGTTCCGGAAAACAAGGTAAACACGCCCGCGGTTTTTTGCTCCGCCGTGTACAGTGCATTGTAATCATCGTCCAGAAACCGGTACTCAAAAGGCCGGTGCTGGATCCTGGACCGCCAGGTCTTCTCCAACCCGGCAATGGTTTGCGCCAGGTTTGCGCGCTCTGCTTTTACAAAAACCTGCTGGATCATATTGGGGTCCAGGAAGATCACGAGCGGACCAATAGGTTGGTGGAATGACGCAAAATGAAAATCTTTCACCACGCCTTTAACGGTACCAGATACTCCCCTGTCCACCGTTTTGCCAATGGCTTCTTCATTAGACCAGCCCAGGGCTTTCACCGCAGATTCATTGAGGATAAAGCTTGCACGGTAATTCGCGTTGTTGTTAGCCGTGTCCATCTCCAGCAGATCGGCCTTGATAAAATCACGACCCGAAGCGAGCGTCATCCCCATCGTCTTAACAAAATCCAGTTCCGCAGGAATGGCGTTGATGGAAATACTTTTTTTACCGAGGGGTGTGGTAGCATTCAAGCCATCTGACCACTGCACAAAACTCGGGCTTTCATATGCTGCCGTTACAGAGCGCACCCCGGGCACCTGCAGCATCGCGGTCTTCATATCCGCATATCCATTGGGCGTGCGGAAATCAGCCGGCAGGATCAGCACACTGGATTTATCATAGCCCAGATCCTTTTGCCGGATATAATTGAGCTGCGTGGTAACGATGATGGTGGCCACCATCAAAAACACGGCAATCACAAACTGTAGCACAATCATGCCCTTGCGCAGGAGACCGCCCGAGGCACTGATGCGGATGCCGGTTTTCAGCACCTCGTTCATCTTGTTTCCGGAGAGAATGAACGCAGGATATGCGCCCGCCAATACGCTGATGATCAGCACCAAGGCCAGCATGAAGGCCAGGGCCTGCGGAGAAAATAAAAGCTGGTAGGGGATCACCACGCCGGCCACGGTATTGAAATAGGGCAGGAGCAAAAGGGCGGCCGTGATACCCACGAGCAGGCTGATGAGGGTGAGGATGAAACTCTCGCCGAGGAAGCGCGCGCGCAGCTGGCCCTTGTTGGCACCCAGCACTTTGCGAATGCCCACTTCCGTACCGCGGGAGGCGGACATAGCCGTGGCCAGGTTAGCGTAGTTGACGCCGGCGATGAAAAGAATCAATAACGCAATGACACCCAGCACATAGATATAGGTAATGCTGCCGTTAGGCTCCAGTCCGTCAAGGGAAGAGTAGAGATGTACCCGCGTCAGCGGCTCCAGCTTGTGCGTCAGGTAGCCCTCGCCGTTAGTAAAGAGCGTTTTCGAGATTTCCTGGAGGTATCCGGTGATCTGCAACTGGAGCTGTTTTATTTGCTCCGCATCCTGCAGGAGAAGGTAAGTAACATAATTGGCTGTAAACCATTGCTCTTCCTGTTTGGCGGCACCCAGCGTGAAGAAAGGGATCACCATATCAAAGTGCATCTGGGAGTTTCCCGGGATTTCTGCGGTGATTCCGCTGATGATAAAATCCTGTTGATCTGCCACGCGCAGGGTCTTGCCCAGCACATGGGTGGAGCCGAAATATTTTTGGGCGATGGCTTCTGAAACCACGATCTGGTCTGGCTTCTGCAGGCAGGTGGCGGGATCGCCTTCTAGTAATTTGAACGAGAAGATCCGGAAGAAGGAGGAGTCAGCAAAGAGGACTTTCTTCTCGGTGAATTTCTTATCACCATTGCCCACCACACGCGTGCCGATGATGGTGCGGGTGAAAGACTCCACGGCGGGAAACCTGCGCGCAAACTCGGGACCCACCTTGGTACCAGTGACGGCGGCTTCCAATTTCTCCGAGCCATCGCCATATTCCATGGTCACCCTTACTATCCGCGAGGCTTTGTCGTGGAATTTATCGTAATGCGTCTCCTGCCAGATATACATCCCGATGAGCAGGCAGGCGGTGATGCCCAGGGTGAGGCCGATGATGTTCACGAAGGCATAGGCCTTGTTCCGGGCCAGGCTTCTGAGGGCAACGCGCAGGTAGTTTTTGAGCATCTTGTGAGGGTTGTTCATTATGGACGATCTTGTGGCACAAAATGTTACAGCTTTTTGTTGGAGTGAGAAGATAAAGGGGGAAGTGCGAAGGGTCCGCTCTTCGCACTTCCCCCTTTATCTTCTCCCTTCTATTTGTGTTTTGCGTAACAAATGACGTCATATCTTGGCAATCCTGACACAAACAGGACTTTATCGCGACAAAAGCAAATTTTTCACGACAGATTTATGCCAAAACTGATCCTTGCGATTTTTTGTTTTATGACGATGGGTTCCTTTCATGCCAAAGCCTGCAGTGCATGTAAGATTACCGCAAATGGTCATACCTGGTTTTTGAACAATGAAGACAACTGGCGGCTGGGTTCACGGCTCTGGTTTGAACCGGGAAAGGACGGCCAGCTGGGTGCTGCCTTTTTTGGGTATGGCGATGGGCTCCCGCAAGGAGGCATGAATGAAGCCGGCCTGGCCTACGATGCGCTCACGGTATACCAAAAGAAAATCATCAATACCTCGGGCAAGCCCTCGATTGGCGACAGGGAAGCTTTTTTACGGAAGATCATGACCAGCTGCCGCACGGCCGATGATGTGGCGCGCATGGCCTCGGCATATTTCCGCGAGGGGCTGGATGGCGGGGTGTTCATTTATGTGGACGCGGCGGGTAAGTATACCATTATGGAACCGGATACGGTGTGGACGGGCGCAGATCCGCACTATGTGATCGCGAATTTCTGCCCCAGTACCACCGCCGAGGAGGACCGGCTGGCATTTGCGCGGTATAAACGGGGGAAAGATTTCCTTGATGCGCCGGTTAGCGAAGCAGGGCCGGCATATTTACTGAAGGCACTGGATACCATGCATGTATGCAGGGGGAAGATCGGGGACGGCACCCTGCATTCTTATATTGCGGACCTTACGGCGGGCACCATCGATCTGTATTTTTATCATGATTATACCCGCGTGAAGCGGTTCAACCTGAAAGAAGAACTGGCCAAGGGCCCGCATAGATATGATATCGCAGCCTTATTTCCCGGTAATGCGGAATATGCGAAACTACTGACCTACCAAACGGCTTACAACAACAAGAAAATCATATTCTTATTGGCCGGTGCATTTTTCGTTTATGCGTTAACGTTAATAATCAGCGGATTAGCCTTGCTGCGGAGAAAAGCGGAGAACAAGAAATTTGCCTGGAGCATGGTTGCGCTATCTTTAGCGGCACTTCCCCTGATGGCGAAGATGATCCTTGATCCGGGCATATTTTATTTCGATTATCCCTATGACGGGTACTGGAATATCTATAATTACCTGCCTTTAATGATGATGGTGCTCGCCGGATTTGGTGCAGTTTCACTATTTAGGGCTAACTCTACACCCTCCTCCTACACCCTCGCCCTACACCCTACCCCTATCCTCCTCACCCTGATCCTCACTGCGGGCTTTTTCTACTGGAAATTCTTCCCTTTCAACTTTTTTGGAGCATGAACTGCACTGCAGCTGCGGAATGAATCAATGCAGTATCAAAAATGGGAACCGGCAGTTCACCGGGTTTGATCACGAGGGGGATCTCCGTGCAGCCGAGGATGACACCTTCGGCGCCCTGGCTGATCAGTTGATTACTGATGGCCAGGTAGCGCGACTTAGTTTCCGGCGTCACCATGCCCTTGCCCAGTTCTTCATTGATGGTCTGGTGGATGAAGGCGCGGTCTGTTTCGTTAGGAATAATCGCCTCAATGCCCAAAACGGCAAGTTTGTCTTTGAAAAAATCTTTCTCCATCGTGAAGCGCGTACCGAGGAGGGCCACTTTGCGCATGCCCTGTTTTCGGATAGCCGTGGCCGTTACCTCGGCGATGTGGATGATGGGCACGGGCAGCTTGGCCTGTAACCGGTCTGCGATCAGGTGCATGGTGTTTGCACACATTATAATGGCTTCCGCACCTGCGTTAACCAAGTGAGTGCAGGCTTTATGAATAGATGCGTAAGTTGCATCCCAATCATTGGCCGCGTTGTTCTTCTGGATGGGTCCGTAGTTCACGGAATAGATGATGCACTCGGCAAACTCCATACCACCCAGCGCCGCGTTAACCCCTTTGTTGATGTGTGTGTAGTAGTCTACCGTAGAGATCCAGCTGATGCCGCCAATGAGTCCTATTTTTCTCATGCCGTAAAATTAAAAAGATCCCGGTAGAAACCAGGATCAGGTGGTATGAGTGTCAACTAAAATTAGATATTGAGGTATTGTGGTATTGAGGACTGCACTTCGCACTTCTCCCTTTATCTTCTCCCTTTCCAATCAGTCCTGGTTGTTTGTTGCAACGGCACCTTTTACCTCGAGGGGCTTACCGTTTTCCATCGGCACATAGGTATACGTAGACGTAACCTTCGCGGGTTTGTTGGTCTTCACATAGAACATCCCGTCAAACACACGGAACCAATCGCCCTTCATTTCTGTATCATAATTCCAGGCGCGCATCGTGAAATAAGAATCTGAGTTCTCATAGGCGCCGATGGTGCGGAAATCAGAGAAAGCATATTCAAAGCCTGAACCTTTCATGGTGTTGGTGAACCAGTCATTCCGGCCGGTTTCAGCGATATCGATACTATCAATGGGGTTGTTTTTGTTGGCGGCCTTACCTTCCATAGATGTGAAGCCGATGGTGAAGATCTCGGGACCGTACACGCGGGACAACTCGGTGGCCATGTTTACGGTCTGCACTTTTCTCTGCGGCCTGTTCACCACCAGTTCAATGGTTTCATTGTTGCGGGTGATGTGCTGGTTGTTGGCCCACACAATGATTTTGCGGGTGGCATACTTCTGGTCTGCGATCCACAAAAGGTTTGCGGCCATCTGCCTGTCGCGGATGGTGGTATTGGGCGTATACACATCATCGCGCAACTGCCAGTTCATGTAGGCGTTGCCGAGGTAGTTGCGGAGGGTCTGGCTCCAGAAGCCGAAACGGTCTGCTTTTTTATTTTTCTCGATGTCTTCAATGATCTGCTTGGTGAAATACTTCAGGTAACCGAAGGTGGTGTCCTCCATTTTCTTTGCGGCTTCAGGATCTGTGGCGGCGAGGAGGGTATTCACGTAATGCGTGTATACGGGATCGTTAGCTTTATAGCCAAGGTCCTTAAACAGCGTGTTGATTTTCAGGGAGAAATGAACCACACCGGGTTTGAAGGTGGATTCAATATCATAACCGGTGATCTCCAGCTGGCGGCCACCGCGGGAATTGGCAGAGATATAATCTTTCAGGGGACCAAATTCTTCTGTGCCGGTGATGGATTCCGGAACGGCAATCAGGGCGGAATCTCCATGACGCTTGGTATCCCAGAGCATATTGGTACCGTAAAAGTCAGAGGGTAATGCTAAGACGCTGAAACCCAGGCGATGGTGCAGGTAACGCACGATGCGGGCTTTGGCGCGGATGGTTTCGCCATCGTTATTATCCATACCGCCCAGCATGACAATGCGACTGTTACCGATGGCTTCCGCCAGGTGGTCAAGGTCAGCATCGGATGTGTCCTTCAGGTTGATGGAACTCACGGGCCAGGTATTCTTCTGGATGAGTTCAAACTTATCCTGGGCTTTGACGCCGAGGGCGAGGGACAGGGTAAGGGCGGATGTGATGAATGTCTTCATGGGGATTGGATGATGAAACAAAGCTAGAAAGACGCGCTGGTAGCCACAAGCCTGTTCACCGACGGTTCCCTGCCATTGGGCGAATTCTGCTTTTAATAACGGAGAATGAGGGGGTTTCGTATGGCAATCATTCTGATAAGTGCAGGGAGAAGGTAAAGGGAGAAGTGCGAAGTTTTGCGCTCTTCGCACTTCTCCCTTCATCTTCTCCCTCTCCTATATCCTTTACTCTCAGCCAATTGGAATCACCACTGTAAAAACTGAACCCTCCCCCTCCACACTAGACACTGAAATTTCTCCTCCATGCGCCTTCACAATATCATATGACAGCGATAACCCCAGGCCCGTGCCCTGGCCCGTGGGCTTGGTGGTGAAGAAGGGCTGGAAGATCTTGTGTTTGATGGGCTCGGGAATGCCGGATCCATTGTCTGTAACGGTGAGGTGAATGTTGTTTCCGGATCTTGCCGTGGTGAGGGTAACGAGTGGTTTGAAGGAGGGGCCTTCTTTTTTGTGACGCTCCGCAACGGCATAAAAGGCGTTGTTGTACAGGTTGAGCAGCACCCTGCTGATATCCTGCTGCACCAGCATCACGCTGCCGATGTTTTCATCCAGCACGGTTTGCATATCTGCGTTGAAGGAATTGTCCTTTGCGCGAAGGCCGTGGTAGGCGAGGCGGAAATATTCATCGGCCAGGGCATTCAGATCCGTGAGCTGTTTTTGTCCGGTGCCTTTCTGGCTGTGTTGCAACATGCCCTTCACGATGGAATCCGCCCTTTTGCCGTGATGCCTGATTTTATCCTCATTGGCTTTGAGGTCCTGTGTGATCAGTTTCACTTCCGTGAGATCACCGCTGTCTGCGGCTTGTTCAAGGTCTGCCAGCAGCTCTGTGTTCACCTCGGCAAAATTATTCACGAAATTCAGGGGGTTCTGGATCTCATGGGCGATGCCAGCGGTGAGTTCACCCAGGGAGGCCATTTTCTCTGACTGGATGAGCTGGGATTGGGTGGACTTCAATTCTGCCAGGGTTTTTTCCAGCACGGCGTTGGCTTTTTTCTTGGATCGGAACCTGTAGTAGATGCTTCCGGCCAGGGCCAGCAAGAGTGCGGCGATGCCGATGGTGAAATTCCTGGCCAGGGTTGAAATTTTATTCTCGCTTTCCAGTTGGGCGATGGACATTTCTTTTTGGTTCATCAGTTGTTCCGTCTCAAAACTGATGGTGCGGAATTTCGCCTGATCCGCCAGGATACTGTCTTGCAGGTTAATGAAAGACGTATAGTATTCATTCGCTTTTTGCGCTTGTCCGGTTTGCGCAAAGAGTGTGGCCAGTAACTTGTAATCCCTCAATACAGAAGTGCGGATGCTTTTAAGCCTTTCGATATCCTGCAGCAGCAAAGGAATAGCCGCTGTGGGTTTGTTTTCTGCTATCCTGAGTAAGGCCAGGTAGTAATCAGGTTCTATGATACCTTCTCCTGGAGATACTGAAATTTTATATTGATCCACCAACTGCCAGCATTGCCGGAGCAGGGAATCCGCCTGGTTGTAATCTTGTATTTTGATATGGTATAAAGCGCGGATTTGCAACAGGAAGGCCTGGCCCCGGTAATTGGGCGGACGGGTTACGCCCTGTTCCGCGATGTTCAAATAATATTCCGCACTGTCCAACTGGTTGGATAAGACCTTTGCCATAGCCAAATGCCTTGCCGTGAAAAGCATTCTGTATTCGGCTTTTGAAAGCCCTGCCATTTGGTTATACCGATAGGTTTGCTCAAGTGCTTGCCAGCCATATTCACTGGCCCTGGCATAATCCCCGGTTTGGTTATAGTAGTCGCACAACACACCCGTATTATTCACCCATCCGCTTTTACCAACATTCAAGGGCAGATCAAAATACCGGCTGGGCAGGATGTATGCCGTGTCAAAATAGCTGATGGATTTTTTCATGTTGTAGATCGCAGGCTCAAACAAACCGATGGTTCTGTAGAAGCCGCCCAAGACCCAATAACAGCCGGAAATGCCCAGGGAATCATTGTCCCGTTTATATTTGTTCAGCAGTTCATTGTAATATAAAATCCCTTCTTGCAGCCTGGCATTTGAACTGCGATAGGGCAGCCTGATGGCGGACAGAAAAGCGCTTTGCAAATAGCTGGCATGAACCAGTTTGCCGGTTTCCAGTTTTTCAAAGGTTTGTTTTCCGTAATCGATCGCCCTGTCCCTGTCTGTAATGGTCAACCCCGTGAGTACCTGAAACTTCACGAGGTAGAAAAGACTTTCATCATCCGCTTTTCTGAAAGATTCCGCCGCTTTTTCAATTTGGTTGACCTGAGCATCTGTTAGTTCAGCGGTACTGATGAGTCCCAGCGCTTCCTTCAACATCGGCGTATCCAGTCCCTTGGGGGTATTGCTTTTGGCCATCAGCGCAATGGCAGAGTCAACCCGGGATTGCTGGGCATTCCCGCGGGCATGGCAGAGGACGATGAGGGTAATGAGGAAGACCAGTTTCTGCATGGGGGTGGGGCTGTTGTGTATCAACAAGATAAACTTTTTCAGGTATGGCGGGAAAGCGTGCAGGCTATCTACCGATGAGCCGGCGGTACTCCCAAATGGCCGTGATGCGTTGGATCCCGAGACGGCGCATTTAATGGTATACCGCGAGGACATTGCGGCCCTAAAACGAAATCTGCAAAATGAACTACGGCCGGCAGATTTTGGGCAAAAGATGTGGATTGAATCGATTTTTGGCTATATTTGCAGCCCCATTAGGGGATTTCCGGCAGGACCGGGGATAGATGGTGCGGTAGCTCAGTCGGTAGAGCAATGGACTGAAAATCCATGTGTCGGCGGTTCGATCCCGCCCCACACCACAGAAAAGGCGGATACATAAGTGTTCGCCTTTCTTCGTTTATGTTTACTTGTTCCAATTGCCTTTAGGAAAGATAAGAAGATTCGTTGTTTATATTACAAACAAGAAGAGTTTATCTTGGTTAGAATCTTTGCAAGCAATGTTCAAATCATGCTAGACTCAATTTCGATTTGTTTATTTCCAAAATCAAGTGCCTTCGGTAGTTTTCCACCGTAAGACAAATAGTTTACTTTGTAAGTGAGTTTTGAATCTTAAAAAACTATGAATCATATCCAACATAATCAAATTGTCAACTTTATCTGGGGCATTGCCGATGATGTACTGCGTGATGTATACACCCGAGGTAAATACAGAGACATAATTCTTCCATTTACCGTATTACGTAGGTTGGATGCTTTGCTTGAGCCTTCTAAGGACAAAGTGATTGAAATGCATGAGCAACTGAACAAGTTGAAAATCGAAAATCAGTCACCACAGCTAAGAAAGGTTTCTGGCTATGTTTTTTACAATACTTCTAAGTACACTTTCAAAAAGTTATTGAACGACCCCGCCAATATTCGGCAGAACCTTGAAAACTATTTGGATGGCTTCAGTTCGGATGTGCAGGACATTATCAGCAAATTCAAATTGCGTAATCAGTTAGATACGCTGGAAGAAGGTAATATCACTTTCCCGTTGATTGAGAAATTCTGTTCCTCTCAAATTAACCTCAGCCCCGTAGCTGTTAAGGATAAAGATGGAAACACTGTGCATGACGGTTTAAGCAATCTCGGAATGGGCTATGTTTTTGAGGAGCTTATCCGCAAGTTCAATGAGGAGAATAACGAAGAAGCAGGAGAACACTTTACACCAAGAGAAATCATAAAATTGATGACCCATCTCATTTTTGAACCAATCAAAAACAGAATTAAAGAAGGGACTTATCTCATCTATGACCCTGCCTGTGGCAGTGGTGGTATGTTAACAGAAGCGGGGCAATTCGCACTTGAAATCAACCCCAAAGCCACATTTCATTTGTACGGTCAGGAAGTGAATCCTGAGACGTTTGCTATTTGCAAAGCAGATATGCTTATTAAAGAAGAAGACCCTGAAAAAATAGCCTTTGGTTCTACACTGTCAAACGATGGTTTTCCCAAACTAAAGTTCGACTTTATGCTCTCTAATCCACCGTATGGTAAAACATGGAAGATTGACCAGGATAGTTTAGTTCACTCAAAAACGAAAGAGATACTTGATAGCCGCTTTAGTGTTGGAGTACCAAGAGTAAGTGACGGTCAGTTGTTGTTCTTGATGAACATGGTTTCCAAAATGAAAGCCGACAGTGAAATAGGCAGTCGCATTGCTTCTGTGCATAATGGCTCATCATTGTTTACAGGCGAAGCAGGTGGTGGTGAAAGTGAAATAAGAAAATACATCATTGAGAATGATTTACTCGAAGCTATCATTCAGTTACCCAATGATATGTTCTACAACACAGGTATAGCTACTTATATATGGGTACTGAGCAATAGAAAGGAAGCAAAGCGTAAAGGCAAAGTTCAATTGATTGACGCCTCTGGCATCTACAGCAAAATGCGAAAGGGTCTAGGCAGTAAGTCAAATGAGTTGACAGAATCCCATATCCAGCAAATTGTAGATGCATTCAAAGAATTTCAACAAAATGAAATCAGCAAAATATTTGAAAACGAAGACTTCGCCTATTGGAGTATTACTGTAGAACGCCCATTACGTTTAGCATGGCAGCTAACAGAAGAAAGGCTAACTGCAATAGAGGATACCGACTACTTTCTGCCAGTACTCAATGAGTTGCAAAAGCAGTTGGGCACTGTTATTGAAAACGACTTCAATCAACTTTTGTCTGCATTAGATACACAGCTAAAGAAGTTGTCTTTGAAGTGGAAGCCAAAAGAGAAGAAAACATTATTAGATGCTTTATCATGGCGCCATGAAGAAGCTAAACCGGTTATCAAAAAGCAGGACAAAGACGAAGTGATCTATGAACCCGACACTGAATTACGGGATTATGAAAGTGTTCCGGTGAAACAAGATGTACAAGAGTATTTTGAAAAAGAAGTTTGGCCCTTTGTACCCGATGCATGGATTGACCACGCAAAAACAGTGAAAGGATATGAGGTGTCCTTTGCCAAGATTTTCTATCGTTACCAGCCACTGCGTAGCGTAGCCACCATCACTGAGGAGATTGTGCAGCTGGAAAAAGAAACGGAAGGTTTACTTAATGCAATAATTTCATAGTTATGAGGATAGATAAAATAAGAATAAAAAATTTTAAAGGGTTCGAAGAGGAAACCTTTTTACTAAATCCTCATTTCACCATTTTCATTGGTGATAATGCAAAAGGTAAGACTTCTGTTTTAGACGCATTAGCTGTTGCGGCAGGTAGTTTTCTACGTGGTATAGATGTGGCGAAACTTGAATCACGGAGCATCGACAAAAGTGAAGTAAGGGTGCTTACTAAGGATGGTCAACCTCTTCCTCAGTTACCTGTTGAAATACATGCATTTGGTGATGTAAACGGAAAAGTAATTGATGAAGGCTGGTTGAGAACAGTAGATAAAATTTCGCCTAAGAAAACTAATACTACCTATGTGAAAGCGAAAAATATCGAGAAAGTAGCGGAAGACATGTTGAAACTTAGCCGTTCAGGTAAAATTGTGATGTTCCCTGTTATTGCATATCATGGCACTGGTAGATTATGGGCTGAACATGAGGGAAAGAAAGCAGAATACAAAAAAACTGGTGAAGGGGTTTCTCAGGCCTATATTAATTGCCTCTCTCCAAAGTCATCAAGTAAAGAGTTTCTTTCTTGGTACAAAACTTATGAGGATGAAATCCGAAAGTTTGATCAAGATAGTGATAAGCTATTATTAAAGACTTTCAATAACACAATCATTTCCATGATTCCTGATAATCACTGGCAGGACATGGCATACAGTTTTGCTGCTGAGGACCTCACTGGCATTTTTGTTACTCCCTCCGCTAAAAAAGAAAAACTTCAATTTAGGCAACTAAGTGATGGCTATAGAAACATCATAGGTATGGCAGCTGATATTGCCTATCGATGTATTAAACTAAATCCACATTTAGGGGAAAAGGCCGTAAAGGACACTCCAGGTATTGTTCTAATTGATGAGCTTGATTTACACCTGCATCCAAACTGGCAACGAAGGATTGTTAACGACTTAAAGAAAGCATTTCCCAAGATTCAATTTATTGCCACTACCCATTCGCCATTTATCGTCCAATCCTTAAAAAGTGATGAGATCTGGAATCTCGACAAATTAATGGATGTAGCCCCAGACGAGTTAAAGATTGATACCGTAGCAACTGAGATTATGGGTATTTCAAGTCCTTACTCTGAAACAAACGAAGAGCTTTATAATAAGAGCAGAAAGTTTATAGAAGACCTTGATGCAAATAGGTCAGGTGCTGACTTGCAAAGGGAGTTGGATGAAATTTCAGACCCGGCAGTTAGAGCATTTCTTGAACTACAAAAAATTTCTAAAGGGAAATGAGGCCATTAAACAAAGGAAATACACCTGTTGATGCCGCAGGTAATGCAATTGCACCTACCGACTACAAAAATTGGCGTAAGGCATTAATTAAACGTATTGGCTATTATTGTGTGTATTGTAACCAACCTTTAAGTCATAGTCTGCAAGTGGAACATGTGGTTCCAATGAATCCACCTCCTGGTTACACTGCAGGTGATCCGCTGGCATGGTCAAATATGCTTCTTGCTTGTGGCCCATGCAATAATGCAAAAGGCAATACACCAATTGATGCAAATACATATTACTTACCGGAAGAACACAATACTCATCTGCCTTTTTCAATTGTTATAAATGCAAATCCAGACCATGCCATTGTGATAGAACGAGCAAGTTTAAATGCAAACCAGCACCAGAAGGCCCATGATACTATTGAATTACTTGAACTGGATAGTATTGATGAAAGGCAGGGTATTGTTGACATCCGAAGCTTAAAACGTAAGGCTGCCATTTTATCTGTGCAATCTGCCAGGCTGGTTTATGACATGGCTGTGTCCTCACCAACATATGATGCCAATATAGTTGCAAGGGATATAGCAATAAGAGCAGCGGATAGCGGCTTTTTTAGTTTATGGTATGAAGAATTTATGAATGAACCTTTGGTGATGGAAAAGCTTACTGACAATTCTATTATCAAGGGTACGGAACCCAATTGTTTTGACCCAGCCAATGGCTACAAGTCTATTCACCGTAACCCTGCAAACGCAGCTGACCCCATCTAAGCACATGTAATAGAAAATGCAATTACAAGCTGGCTACATATTAGAATCAGTTCGAGATGCACTCAACGTCTATGCAAAACGGCATGATAAGTCACCTGCATTGCATGGGTTGTTACGTTCACTGAGTACGTTTGAAGTGCAAACCAGCGTTAATCTTGAATTGCCAGCAAGTCCGCCATCAATTTTTGCTGTGGCTTCCAATATCATCACACGAGGCTTGCCTACTTTAGCAAGCATTCATCTGGAACAATATTTTGCCTCTACATTAGTATTAACACAAAGGGTTGATAATACCGCAAGAGGAAAAGTGGAGTTTCCCTTCTTAACTAACGAGGACACCCTTGAACAGGGAAGCGGTCTTTTCAAATCTCTACATGCCATTGACACAAGAGCAAAAGACAGAACGCAGTATCTGAAAGTCAGTGATATGGATAGCAGTTTTGAACGTAACTTTTTGCTTCGCCTGTTGCCAAAGGAGAGGGCTTATTTGGCTCAGCTTTTAGAAAAGCAAAGAACACGTAGTTCATTTACGAGAGATAATAACCAGGGCAGAGTTGACTTTAGTTTTGAAATACCTTACGACTATTCCAAAAGCAGAACGAACCGATATAACAGTCAGGTTCAAATCAAACATCACAAAACCTATGTAATTGAGGTAGATGGTAAAAAATACCATACGGATTTATTAGACGACTTGAAAGATTTTGAAATTGCTCAGCTTTCCCGCAATATCAGTCACATTACTGAAGACAGAGTTTACAAGGACGTAGAAGAGTTTATTAAAACACTTGATGCGGAGGAGTATGTACAAATACTACATGGAAATTATGCCAACGATGATTACCTGTTGAATAAATTCACAGCATTATGCCTTGCCCCTTTTGCCATTGCAAGAATGCAAAGGGTATTACTGCAATACCTGATGGCAAATTATGAATCCTCTGCAAATAAGCAAATCATTAAGGTAGCTGTTGTTGAACGAGATTTACCATGTGCAATAGCAGCTATTGAAGACCTGAATTTGTTGTTAAATACGCTAAATGACTTAGCCCAAACACAAGTTCACATTCCTGTATTCGAGGCGCAAGTATTTGCTTCTCCTGAATTTAGCAACCATCCATTACAAAATGGCAAATCGGCTGCCCTGTTTGCCGCTTTGAATCATTCAGCCTTCGATCTTGTCTTTGATATTTCTGTTTTAAGGAGAGTATCAATCTTTAACGATGACTTACCTCCATCCATTAATACAATTGTCATTCGCAATGCTCATTATACGCATTACAAAACCAATACGGGAGTATTGTCTGCACCTTCGGTGCTCTACAGGCCATTGGTAAACCAGTTGCAGAATGAAGTCTTTGAACCTATTACCGAAACATCAGAACTACTAAAAAAACTATTGCAGGATATTTTCCGCAAACTTGATTTCCGGGTAGGTCAGCTTCCAATTCTCAATAGGGCAGTACAGTTGAAATCTGTAATTGGTCTCTTGCCCACAGGTGGCGGTAAATCACTTACCTATCAGCTCGCTGCAATGTTGCAGCCCGGAACCACCATTGTAATTGACCCCATCCGTTCTTTAATGATTGACCAGTACAATGGTTTAAAAGAATTGAACATTGATAAAGCTGAGTTCATAAACTCTACGCTAACTACTTCCGAAAGGAATTTCAATCAACATGAATTATTAGCGAAAGGTCAGCTGCAGTTTTTGTTCGTATCTCCTGAACGGTTTGTAATTGATGATTTCAGAAAGGCCCTTGACAATGCAAGGAAGGGCGGACGTTGTTTTGCCTACGCTGTAATTGATGAAGTGCATTGTGTTTCAGAATGGGGTCATGATTTCAGAACACCATACTTGAACCTGGGCGATAATGCTCAGGAGTTTTGCCTTACATACAGCGGCAATTCAATTCCGCTTTTTGGATTGACGGCAACCGCATCTTTCGATGTGTTGGCAGATATTGAACGGGAGTTGAACATCAAAGAAGATGATGGTAATGCAGTAGTTCGTTTTGAAAACAGCGTAAGAGATGAAATCAACTACCTTGTAAAAGAAGTGCCCAATACCTACGAAGGTTTGGATAATCTCACAGAAAAAGCCATCAGGGAAAGTATAGGTAGTAAAAAGCAAGATGCCATTTTTGGAATAATAGGCGGCAAACAAGAAGTACTGAATACCTTTAATCAGCCATCAGAAATTCGTGAAATCATTGAGCATTCCTTCAAGAATTATTTGCCTATTACCACAAGGCAGGAATGGCTTCACAAGGCAGGTAGTGAAACGGAAGCCATGAGGCGATATGATGACCTTCTGTTTAAAAAACTGCATTTTGCTACTGATGCTTTTGCTTCGCAAAAGAAGGACGATACAACCCTCTATCAATATGGGCTGATTGTGTTTGTGCCCCACAGACAGGGTTGGTTGGGCATAAGAAATGGTTACAATTCGCATGGCGTTTTTGATAATCCTGGCTATGTACTCATAAAACAAGACGATGATGAGGCTAAGCACTATTACAACTCCGAAACCTTAGGCTACTTTATGGGTAGTGGCGATGATGATAATGCTGATAGAGTAGATGAAGAATCCTTCCATCATCTTGAATTATTCAAGGACAATGAAGAATCGGTAATGGTGGCTACTAAGGCATTCGGTATGGGTATTGACAAACCGAATGTGCGGATGACCATTCATATCAATATTCCACAGTCAATTGAGTCTTTTGTTCAGGAAGCAGGCCGTGCCGGTCGTGATGGTAAAGTGTCGGCCTCTGTAATTCTGTTTAATAACGACCAGCTGAAAATTAAATCTAAGCCCAAAGAGTTATATCATTTGGACAAGGATGTACTCATGTACTTCCACAAAAACTCTTTCAAAGGCCAGGTGAAGGAAAGGGTGATGATTCATGAACTCCGCAGCAGGATTACCTACCCCAACACCAATAACCTGCAAATGCTGATTGACCAACTCAATGATTTATATGGTACGGACGATGTGCAGTTTGCTATCAAATTAGGCGGCACTAATCATCGCAGCCGCATTTTCATCAATACAGTTACGGGAACAAGCATTGGTTATGTTTTTCTTGATAGCCAAAACACAGGCATTTACCACGATTTCGGGAATGATGCATTTTGCTATCAACTGGTAGAATGGTTAAAAACAAGTCTTCCATTTGCCGCTATTGCAGGCGTAGATAGTCTGCGTTCTTGGCTCGATCAGGTGGTGGTAAATACCCAGCAACAAATGGGCTTAGAAAGAATGCTGGACGAAATGAACACAGGTGAAACGAAAGCACTTCCAGTTCCATTTACCAATCGTTTCTACTCTAAGAGGGCAAAGTCTAAAATGTACTTTAACCTCAATCAGGAGCATTTACAACGAGTTTTGGCTACAGCTGCCATTCAGCAATTGATAGCTGCAAACGTTGCTTCACCTGCTTCTGTAGGCGGTCTATTGAAAGATGCTGTTTTTGATGGCTTGGATTATACTGAGTTTATAGAATCACTGAATATTTCCAATCAGGAAGTATTGCAAAAGCTGCTAAACTTAGAAGATGAACAGTCTCTGGAATTGCAGCGGGCTTATTTTATACCACGAAGCCACGGCGATACGGCCAAAGCCATTTATCGTCTGGTTTCAATCGCTGTCATTGATTCATACACTATCGACTATCAGAATAAGCTGTACACCATAAAATTCACTAAGAAGACAGACAAAGAATATTATCATTCACTCGAAGAATTGATTTCCCGGTACACTTCTAAGAATGTGGCAAAAAGGGAAAAAGAGAAACTAAAGAATGCCGCCAACAAAGACATAAAAGCAGGTAAAGCTACTGTCATCAGTAAGTGCCTGGAATACCTTACCGATTTTATCTACGGCAAAATCAAAGAAAAGCGTTTACAGGCCATTGGTGATATGGTAAGGCTATGCCAAACCTCCATCAATATCACCGACCCATTGGAGCAAAACAAGTATGTAAAAGATGAAATCTATTACTACTTCAATGCAAAATACTCCAGACGTAAATTCATAGAACGGACCCGAAGTGGTGATTTGGATGCCTCGCTGCCGGATGATTTAGATGATGAATTGCCGGTGGATGAAACCATTGAAAAATACATTGGCCTTGTAAGCAATGAAGAAACAGGTGAATTTATCAGCAACATCAAGCACCTGCGTGGTTCTGCTATGCGTATGCTACGCAGTAATCCCGATAAGCCACAATTCAGAATCCTGAAATCATTCTCTCTGTTCATTTTGGCCGACACGGTGAGGGAATTAATCAATGAAGCCAAGCAGGAACTGGTAAGGGGCTTGATAGATTGGAAACACAACGAGGACCCGGATTTGAATGTTCAGGCATTCATCATTCATTTTGAAAATTTTGTTGCCAGCCATGTGCTTAATTATGACGTAGAAGAGGCATTCAGTGATATTGAAGACCACTATTATGCCCTATACTATGCCACATGGACAGGCAATTTTAATAAACATTTTTTGACTCAACCATCATAATATATGGCATCACAGGAAGTAATAACAGCACTGGAATCACTGCATCGGGAAATTGAGAAGCTGGAACCTGCTATTAAGCATGTAGAAACAGCTCAGCAGGTAACACAAACCGTGAAGGCAATACCACAAAAGCATGTAGAGTTGCTTACCGAAGTAAAGAACAATGATGCAAAGCATAAGGAGGAGCTTAAAGACCTCTTTGCCAAAGAGCTTTCAGGCTTTACGGAGGAGAACAAAAAGCTGCAAAAAACAACTACCGAAATTCAGCAGCAGGTAAAGCTGGAACAGGAAGCCCTTGCAAAGCTGAAAGAAACCGTGCAGTCGTTTCACGAAAGGGTAGAGAAAATCAACTTTCCTGAAAGGCTTGATAAACTGGATGCCAATGTAGCCGGCATTATGGCGGCTATACAATCTGTGCAAAGCCGATTGGATGGATTGGAACGAAATATTTCTGACCGTTTAAGAGATATGCAGGATTACCAAAAAGAAACCCGTGCAGCCCTGCAAAGCAGTTTGGAACAAAACAAAACAGCCTTGCAAACGGCAGTTGATGCCGCAGCCAAGAAGCAGCAAACCTTTACTTATATCACATGGGCACTGTTTGTAGTAGCCATCATCATCACTTTCGTACTTAAAAAATAATGAAAGCATCTTACCCTACATATAAGCCGACCTCTATTCCCTGGATGCCTGAAATGCCTGAGCAATGGGAGCAAAGAAAAAATAAGTATTTGTTCAGGAGGTCCAAAAGTCTTGTCGGAAATGATTTTGAAAAGTACCCTGTCCTTTCATTAACGATGAATGGTGTTATAAGAAGGGACTTGGATAATCCAATGGGCAAAATGCCAGCATCATTTGCCGACTATCAATTGATACAGGATAATACGTTGTTGTTTTGTTTGTTTGATTATGACGTAACACCCCGAACTGTTGGTATAGTTAATGAGAAGGGAATAGTATCACCGGCATACACCAGTATGTATCCGGTTGAGAAAATCAACCTCCGATACTATTACTATTGGTTTTTGATGTTGGATGAAAGAAAGATGTTGTTAACTCACGTTACCAATCTTCGTAATTCGGTTAGCTACGATACCTTTGCAGGTTTGTTTTCGCCATATCCCCCACTCACCGAACAAACTGCCATTGCCAATTACCTCGATGCGAAGTCAGAACAAATCAACCGCTTTATTGAGAAGAAGCAAAAGCTGATTGCCTTGCTGAAAGAGCAGAAGCGTTCACTCACAACAGAGATAATTCAGGAGGAGGCGAAGAATGTCGAAAAGATAAAATTAAAGTATTGCGTACGTAACGTTTCTGTTCAGACAAGTCAAATGACGAAGGATGATGTTTATTTAGGAATGGAGAATGTTGAAAGCTGGACAGGTTTGTATGTAGAATCTGAGCAGAAGGATTTTGAAAGCCAAGCGAAAATCTTCCAGTTTAATGATGTGCTTTTTGGTAAGCTGCGTCCTTATTTAGCAAAAGTTTTTCTTGCCAATATTAAGGGTGTTTGTAGTGGTGAGTTTTTAGTTCTACGAACATCCAAAAAAATTGCACCAGAGTATCTTCAATTAATATTGCTTGACCCTGAGTTTATATCTCTGGTTAATAGTTCAGCTTTTGGTGCAAAGATGCCAAGAGCCGATTGGGGCTTTATTGGAAATCAATTTATATCCATTCCTTCAATTGCACAGCAGAAACAAATTGTTGCAATGATTAAAAGCGAAGGTGAAACCATTGATAAAGTGATTGGCCGCATCGAAAAGGAAATCGAAATGGTTAAAGAACTAAAGCAAAGCCTGATTGCAGAAGCTGTAACAGGCAAAATTAAAGTAGCATAATCTATGAGTACAGATACATCAGAAAAAGGGTTAGAAACCCTCATCGAAAAAAGCCTGGTAGAGGAGCAGGACTTTCGTATATCGTATCCTACGGATTACGACAGAGATCTGTGCATGAATAAAAAACTCCTACTGGAGTTTTTGCAAAGCACCCAGCCCGATGCTTGGGACACAATCCAAAAGCGGGGCGAAGAAAAATTCCTGAAACGCCTTGCCGAGCAAATAAAACAAAGAGGCATCATTGATGTACTGCGTAAAGGCATCAAAGACCTTGACCTCAATGTATGGCTATATTTCAAAAGCCCTGCCTCCACGCTCAATGCCAAAGCCACCAAACTGTATCAGTCTAATATTTTTTCTATTACCCGGCAATTGCATTACAGCCTCAGCAACAATAAATCGCTAGACATGGCCTTGTTCATCAATGGCCTTCCTGTAATCACATTTGAACTCAAAAATCCCTGGACAGGGCAAAATGTAAAATATGCCATCCGGCAATACCAAACGGACCGTGACCCCAAAGAAGCATTTTTTGCCTTTGGCCGCTGCATGGTTCACTTTGCCGTTGACCCCGATTTGGTGTACATGGCTACTGCCTTATCAGGGTTCTCTACCTTTTTCCTGCCTTTCAATAAGGGTGTAAATAATGGTGCAGGTAACCCGGTAAATCCCAACGGCTTGAAAAGCGATTATCTGTGGAAAGAGATATTAACCAAACACAGCCTCAGCAACATCATTGAAAACTACGCCCAGATTGTGGAGGAATCAGATGAAGATACAGGCAAGGTAAAACGCAAGTTGGTATTCCCTCGTTACCATCAGCTAAAGGTTGTGCAAAAGCTGCTGGCCGATTCAAAAGTCAATGGCGTAGGTCAGCGTTATTTGATTCAACATTCTGCTGGTTCAGGAAAATCAAACTCAATTACCTGGCTTGCCCACCAATTAGTAAGCCTGCACGATTCCGCCAATACCCAGCCCGTTTTTGATAGTGTAATTGTGGTAACTGACCGTAAAGTGCTGGATAAACAAATACGGGACAACATCAAGCAGTTTGCACAAGTGGCGAAAGTGGTAGAAGCCATTGACAAAGGCAGCAAGCAATTAAAACAGGCGTTGGAAGACGGCAAGAAAATCATCATTACCACTGTTCAGAAGTTTCCTTTTGTAATGGATGAAATAGGCGAACTGGCCGCCAAGCGTTTCGCCATAATCATAGATGAGGCTCATAGCAGTCAAAGCGGAGAAACCGCATCAAAAATGAATTGGGTACTCAGCGACCGAAGCGCACCTTACGGTGATGAAGACAAAATTCCTGATGAAGAGCCGGAAGATACCGAAGACCAGATTAACCAAATGATTCAGCAACGCAAGATGCTGAGAAATGCCAGCTACTTTGCCTTTACCGCAACACCGAAAAATAAAACCTTAGAAACCTTTGGTCGCAAAGGCATATTGCCAGATGATACGGCAGGCGAACCGGGTAAGTTTTACCCTTTCCATCTGTACAGCATGAAGCAAGCCATTGAGGAAGAATTTATTCTCGATGTGCTGAAGAACTATACCACCTACCAAAGCTATTATAAGCTCAACAAGGCGGTAGAAGAAAACCCTGAATTTGAAACCCATCAGGCACAAAAGAAACTGAGGGCCTATGTAGAAAACCACGCCTTTTCCATCCGTGAAAAGTCCAAGGTAATGGTGGATCACTTTCACAGCGAAGTGAAGAAGCAAATCAAAGGCAAGGCCAAAGCGATGGTAGTTACCAAATCCATCAACAATGCCATTCAGTATTTCAGGTCATTCAACGATTACCTGAAAGAGATTCATTCACCCTATAAAGCCATTGTAGCCTTTTCGGGTAAAAGAACAATTGATGGAGTGGAATATGATGAAGCCAAATTAAACGGTTTTCCAAGTGGCAATATTCCGAAAATGTTCAAGAAGAATGAGTATCGCTTTTTGATTGTGGCCAATAAATTCCAGACAGGATTTGACCAGCCTTTATTGCATACCATGTATGTAGATAAAAAACTCACTGATGTGCAGGCGGTTCAAACCTTGTCCCGGTTAAACCGGGCTTACAAGCCGGATAAGGAAGATACATTTGTGCTTGATTTCTTTAACTCTGTTGATGATATAAAAGAATCGTTTGAGCCTTTCTACACCACCACTGTACTAAGTGAAGAAACCGATGCCAACAAGCTGAATGATTTGCAGGATGCTTTGGATATTGCACAAGTGTACAGTAAGGATGATGTAATCAATTTTACCGACCTCTATTTCAAAAACGCAGACCGAACCGAATTAGACCCTATCATTGACGGATGTTTGCATCAGTTCAAAACAGTACTCGATGCCGATGCACAGATAGATTTCTTTGTGAAGGCTAAATCCTTCAATCGTACTTATGCTTTCTTGTCAAAGATTCTATCGTTTAATAATCCGTATTGGGAAAGGCTGTACTGGTTCTTAAAATTCCTGATGCCCAAAATCAAACCTCAGGAGCATGAAGATTTGGCAAAAGGTATTTTGGAAGCCGTTGACCTTGACAGTTACCGCCTCAGCAAAACAATAACTGATAACATCAAACTCCTTGGTGGAGAAGAATTGAATCCCACACCACCCATAATGAAAGGTAAAAAAGGAGATAATGAGTTTGATGAACTGGAGGCAATTATCAATGAGTTCAATACCCGTTTTGGTATTGATACTTGGGCAGATGATGATAAAGTAAAGCGTTTCTTGTTTGAGCAATTACCCGCTGACATGGCTAAAGACATGGCAACAGTAAATGCAGTAGTAAATTCAGATAAACAGAATGCCAAAATCACATCTGATAAGAAGGTGGAAGACCTGATGCAGGATGTCATTTTCACCTATACCGATTTGTACAAGAAGTTTACTGATGATGCTGATTTCAAAAGGCAATACCTCGATTTTGTTTTTGACAGAATCTGGAAGCATAACCACAATATTCAACCCAATAAATAACCACAGTAGTATTTCATGCATCCCTTCCGTGAATTAGATTTTGCCTATAAGTTGGAATCGCAATATTTTTCTGATGAAATTATTTGTGCCATGATCAGCGGCAGACCGGATGTTCTTTCTGATTCGGCAGCAGAGTGCTTCAGGGATATCCAAAAAGAATTTCTGTCGAAAGAAGGATATTTTATAAAAAACCTTCAACAATTGATATTAGAATTTCCGAGATACAGAAATCATATTGTATATCAACAATAAATGCCTTTCTGGATTTTCCGAATAACAAAATAGAAATTATTATGTGATTATATTTAGTAAACGGTTTTCAATGATTCTCCAATCGTTTGCTAGGTTTACTGTAAATATAGACAGTAGATGATTGTCTATACTATAGGTTTCACCCAACTCAGCATTTGTAGTTGGGTAAAGTAAAATGCCATGTATAGTTCTGTTTTTTTGGTCAGCTAACTTGATGTTTTTGATGTAAGCGAAGATCTGATAGAGATTGGTTGAATGAAATTTCTGACTCGAGAACTGATTACTGGTCAGCGTGTCTTGGTAGTACTTTGTATCTATGACTATTACTTTGTCTTCGGATAGGAGTGAGGTGTCAGTTTTCATTGAAGGCAAGTATTTTACAGTACCATTATTAATGGGTGAGACCTGCCAAGATAAGACTTGCCGTTTGACATCAAACTTATTTTGTTTTAGAGTGTAGAAATTTCTGACGAATTCTTCGAATAAATACTGCATAGTGACCAGATCTCTCAATGGATCTTTAAACTTATATTCGCCCTGGCGCTCATCTAATGCGATATTTTCAAGTACCATCTCACATATGTTCAAGAGAAAGGAATAGAATCCATTATTTCGATGAATCTTCACTGTTGTGAAATATTTCTTTCTTGGTTCGATGTCAGAAACATCAGCGAAAACCTTCAACGTATTTCTGACATCCTCAGTTAGTGATTTTTCCATATTTGGTATTCTCAGAAGAAGTTTCAGTGTTCCTTTTAATAGTTGATTCGTCAGAATATCTGAAGTGAATTCATCGTAGGTACAAAATGATTTTCCAAATCTAAAAGACTGTGATTTTATAGAAGGAGCAAATTCAAGTTTACCTTTTATGCCATTGTAGATTTTTGAGGTTGCAACATAGTCATGATCTAAGCCTTGTTTGGCAAGCCTGTTGCATCCGGTCACTAATACTTTAGCTAGAAGCTCGGGTAGTTGTTCATAGTCTGAATCATCGATTTCAATTATGTCTTTCTCTTGCATCCTGTCCCAAGCATAGCAAAGTAGGTAGTATATATTTTTTATAGGGATACTCATGCCTTAAGAAGGTGTATCTGTTCTTCAGCTTTGTTCTTATTGTCAAACCAATATTCTTTTAATATGGGTCCAATTTCAAACTCTATAATGTCATTATACCATTCTCTGAATGATGATATCGGCGGAGTGCAAAAATAACTATGACCAATTTGGAATCCAGGACCCAGATTTCGGTCTTCAGAAATAGTTTTGTTCAGAAACGTGATTTTTTCCTTGATTTGTTCAATCTGTTCAGCACTCACGCCAGTAGACGTAAGAAATTTTGAAAAGTTGTTTTTGAAAAGAGGGCTAAGATCAAAGAACGCAAAACGTCGTCGAAGGGCGTAGTCGACCATAGCCAGAGACCTGTCAGCAGTGTTCATAGTGCCGATTATGTATAAATTCTTCGGGATATAGAATCTGTTGGCATTGTCTTGAGAATAGATTAGCGGTATGGAGAATTCTTCGCCCCGCTTGTCACACTCTATGAGCATCAACAGTTCCCCAAAGATCTTACTTAGATTGCCGCGATTTATCTCATCGATAATGAAAAAATAGTCATCCTGTGGATTCCTTACCGCTTTCTTGCAAAAACGGTAGAATATACCGTTAAGGAGTTGGAAGTTACCCTCCTCAGTGGGCCTGTATCCCTGCATGAAGTCTTCGTAGGAATACGATTGGTGGAATTGAACCATTTCAATCTTGTCATCGTCCTTGACTTCCATCCATAAATAGGCAAGCCTCTTTGCCAGATACGTTTTACCAACACCTGGAGGTCCCTGTAGTAAGATGTTTTTCTTTTTTTCTAATGTGAGAAGTATTCTTTCCAATTCAGCACTTTCCATGAAGATTTCCTCGGACGCATTTTTGACCGTATAGGGTGTAATTGTACCCAGCTGCCGATCAGAAGACTCTCTTACAATAATCTCGAATTCTGATTCATTTAAACGGAAGAGGCTCCCTTGGTTATTGTTTAAGACCTCGCAGTCAGCAAGAAGGGGGTTTCCTTTAAGGCTAGCCCAACTTGCAGGGTTTGCAAGAAATTGTTTTAAGATAAATGTGACTTTCTCTTGACCATCGTCTTCATCAATATGAATTCCATTTACTACTTCCAGTACTGCGATTGCTTTCATGACTGGCTGTGACTCGTATCCAATGACCAGATCGCCCTGTTTGATCTCTCTAAAGTATTCGTAGACTCTTCGCTTGTTACCCTTCTCGTTATAGGTAGTATACGACTGCTCCTGCCCAATCTCAAAATCTGTAATCTTCCAGTATTTAGGGCTTGCATTTAGCCACCAAAAGTTCCTGTTCAGCTCAAGTCCCTCGTCGTCTTCAATCCCTATAAATCTTTGCAGCCATTTAACATAGTCCGGATATTTCGTAATATCTGTTAGAATTTTAGTTACAATATTTGATTCCGGCGCCAGCCAAGTCCCTTTTTTCACCCATTGGACCGGTAGAATGTGTGGATTATCTTGTTGATTGGCATCATATTGGTATGTACCGGTAACAATGCCGTATCCCAGATAGTGGGTAGTGCCTTTCTTTGCAATAATAATGTCACCTTCCATGATATCTCGGGAAAAATTCCAAAGAGCTAATGAAGTGTGTATTGGCTTGTTTTTGTATTCAGGGTACTCTTTTCGGAGTTTATCTGAAATTTCATCCCTATCCCTATATTGAGTAAGATCACCCATAGCTGGCCAACCGATCGATGCTATGCTTCTTTTGTAAAAGTCGTCCCAGAATTGCCCTATATTGCCTGCGGATAAAAGCCAATATCGTTTATCACTTTTTGCAATATAAGGTTCAGAGGGTTCTTCGAGACTTTCAAAATTTAATCGCATGATTGAGTTGGGCATAGTCTTTTCGTCTGCCAAGTATGTGGTACAAGCGTATATAAAGTCTTGAGTCAGGAGATGATAAGATAGATCATTATAACAGGTTTCATCAAGCTTGGAAGATATAAGTTCCAAGAGATCATCATCTCTTTTAAGGATTTTATTTATACTATCACAGAGCGAATAGAATTTAATTATATTCTCTTCGAACCCTCTTTTTGGAACTATCAATCCTAGATACTTACAAAATTTTGAGAACATGGAAAACTTGTACAAGTAATACTTTTCTGGAAATCGGAAGTACAAAAAAATGGAAAGGGTTCTTTCGCTAGTATAGTGCGCCTTTAAATTAGATTTAGTTCTTGTGTTGTATTCTTCAAGTAATTGATCACAGGTAGTAATAGATGCCGTGATTCTGTAACCCAGATCTTTAGACTCATCAAATAGATTTGTAAACATCACTTGAACTCTATTTCTATTCATCTCCGAGAATAAACGCAGCATTTTTATCGGATAGTAGTTCTGTCCGACCCAGAGATTGGTAGAAGGTGTAAAGCAGTTCTCAAGCATTGAGGAAAAATTAACTGCGTCTATATTCCAATTATCCTGGAAAATTTTTACTGCCTGCCATTTATAGATTTCGTTGTATCGATCCTCGTTGAGAAGCGCCTTGTAGGATGATATCAGAGTTGAAATCTGGTCAAGGGAGGAGCTGAGATCGTAAGCCATAGTTTAGCGTTTAGGAGGAAGTCTCTAAAAGTAAGATTCCACATTGAAATATTTTGAGATATATTATATTTGTATAATATATCTGGGAAACAATTTATTCAGTCATTCAACATCCTGCCGGATTCGTTCAACCATAGGGCACTATGTTGCCTTCGGCATCCTTGAAACTTAGCGGGAATATCCTTCCAGCGGAAAATGCAGGCCCATGTTGGCGACGTTGAACTATTATACCAAAGTGCCCTTTTGGAATTCCGTAAAAGCGAGTCACACTGCAAATGTATACACGCCTCTGAAAACGTCTCCACATGCAAGGAAAACTACCTTAGCCACTTTGATTGTATACCCTTTTTAACATGGTCATCTAAACCATCTTGAAATTTCTTTGAATACCTGCATAACTAGTCGCCATTTAGGTTTCCCTGTCGTCCTTGTATTTCTTTTCTGTATTCGTTTCTCCAATTCCCACAACGTCTCAAATAATGTATATTCAACATCAGTATAAATCACCTCCCTTGAAACCCTCCCACTTCCTCATTATCTCCATCTGCTTTCTCTGCAACATGCTGGACGGCATGGACGTGCTCATCATTTCCTACACCGCGCCAGCCATTGCAAAGGCCTGGAATATCTCCCCGGCTAACCTGGGTATTGTATTCAGTGCAGGATTGATTGGCATGACGGTAGGCGCGGTATTGCTGGCGCCGCTGGCCGACAAATTTGGCCGTAAGCCCATGATGATGGTGGCGGCACTCCTGATGGGTAGCTGCATTTATGCAGCGGCCTATGCCACTGACATCAATTTGCTGATGGCATTCCGGTTCATCAGCGGCCTGGGCATCGGGACCATGATGGCTTGCACGGCGGCCATCACGGCGGAAAATGCGCCGGAGAAGACAAAAGACTTTTGGGTGAGCACCGTAGTGGCTGGATACCCGGTGGGCGCTGTATTGATGGGCCTGGTCTCGGCCAACATCATCGCCCTGCACGGCTGGGAGCAGCTCTTCAAATTGGCGGGCATCATCACCTTTGCCCTTGTGCCCATATTGATTTTCTTGCTCAAAGAATCCTCCGCATTCAAAAGCGCCGCAAAACCGGAATCGGCAAAACTCAGCGCCTTGTTTGCGCAGCCCTATAAGGCCAGCACCATCAAACTGTGGAGCGCGCTGTTTTTATCTTTTACCACCCTCTATTTTTTGATTAACTGGATCCCTAAACTGGCGTCCAATGCCGGTCTGTCCATGGAACTGTCTATTTATGCCGGCATGATCTTTAACCTCGGCGCCATCGTGGGCATTCCGCTGCAGGGATATTTGTCGCTCCGGTATGGACTCACCAAAACCATCGCCATTCTATTGTTTGCAACGGCTATCCTCCTCAGCATTTTCGGACTCTTCCTGGGCTCTGATGCGGTCCTGTTCATTTTGTTTTTACTGGGGTTTGGTGTGCAGGCCAGTTTCGTGGGGCTCTATGCCGTTGCCGCAAGAATTTATCCCACCGCTATACGGTCCACCGGCGTGGGCTGGGCCATCGGCATGGGAAGACTGGGCGGCATCATCGGTCCCATCATCGGCGGCATCCTCGTGGGCTGGGGGTTGGGCATGACGGAGAGCTTCCTGTTTTTTGCCATTCCCTCTTTGATGGCAGGAATCATTGCCTACAGGATCCAATTAAAATAAGGCTAGGATTTTTGATTCAGGGTCTGCATGTCAAACCCGGCCACTTTTTTATAGTGCGCCATCACATCACTTAATTCCTGGTGAGGAATCTGGTCCTGCGTAAATCCTTCCGGAAATCTTTCTTCCATCAGGTCCATGATAAAGTCTGGCCCCTTCTGCCGGTTCTGCTGCACCACCGCCGCGGCCTCAGGAACCCTTTGTTGATCATAAGCCATCAATGCCGCTGCAGGATCTGCATGTTGTTCAAGCGCTAATGCCAATGCATCCGCATCCAGGATGGCCTGCGATGCGCCGTTGGAGCCGATGGGATACATGGGATGCGCGGCATCGCCCAGCAGGGTCACCCGGCCAAAGCTCCACCGGTCCAGCGGATCACGGTCGCTCATCGGGAATTCGTAAATGGCTTTCGCGTCTTCAATCATCTGCACCACATCCATCCAATCAAATCGCCAGGTCTTGTATAGGTTCAGCAATTGTTCTTTACTCACTTCGCGGTTCCAGTCCCTCACGGTCAGTTGCGTATCAGTTTTTGCTTTTACATTGGCCACCCAATTGATCAGCTGGTGCCCGTGGGCGTCAAGCGTATTGCTGATGGGATAGATGACCATTTTTTGTTGCATGGAACCGATCATGGCCATGGTTGATCCCGACAAAAAGGGTTTCATGCGCGTGGTGCCGCGGTATAAGATATTGCCGGAGAAGACCACGGGCCCTTCCTGCGGATATAAGATCTTTCGCAAACTGGAATGAATCCCATCGGCCCCAATCAATATATCTCCGGATGCGGAAGCAATGATCTTTCCGGTTTCTTTATCAGAAAAATGTGCGGTAACGCCGTCATCATGCGCTTCGTAAGATTCAAAATGGCAATGGGTAAATAATCGCTCTTTACCAAGCACTTCCATGGCATGTGCCCACAGTAACATTTGGAATTCACCCCTGTGCACGGAGTACTGTGGCCATCGGTATCCGGCATATTTCCCCCTCGGTTCTTCCCAGAAAAATTGACCAAAGCGATTTGCGTACACCAGGTCTTTTGTTTCAACCGCAATGGTGTGCATTTTTTGTGCGAGGCCAAGATTGGTGAGTACCCGCACGGCATGCGGGAGTAAATTGATGCCCACACCTAAGGGCTTTACTTCGTGGACGGATTCAAACACTTTTACATCCACACCCAGTTGGTGCAATCTTAGCGCTGTCACCAAGCCACCGATACCGCCGCCTGCAATGATTGCTTTCATAATTATAATACTTTCCAGACCATGACGATCACGGCACCGGGAAGCCTTTCACCCGTGCAGACAAAAATGGCATCGTTGAGAAAGGCGTATCTCGAGTTCAGTGGCGCTTCAAATTTGGGGACGGCCCTGAAATAATATTGATCCGCAGGTACGGCTTCACCCTTGGCGAGTTTCTGCGCCACTTCGGGACTCGCCAGCCTCACGCCGGTATTTTTGATGTACACCAGCACGCCGTCATCAGTGATGAATTGATAGTGCGCTTCCAGTTCTGTGTTGCCGTCTTTACGAAGTATCTGCCAGTCGGATCCGCCCTTTACAATAGTTCCCTTGATCTTAGGTCCACTAACCGTACCGCCCACAATGGGAATGATCCTTCGGGTGCCGTGTGCGGTTTCTCCTACAATCATGGGCGGGTCTAACTGAACCTGCAGTTCACAAACAAATTCAAGTTCCGGCGCTTTCTGTGCGGTGGCGTTCAAAGTAAAACAGATTAAGAGTATGCAGAAAAATGGTTTCATGGAGGATATTAAGTTACAGAATATTGATGTGTGTAGCCCGGCATCAACGATGTCGACTTCTATGCTGTGATTATATCTAAATACATATAATTAATTCAATTAGTCATTTATTATACGCATATACATATAATATAGTAATTTAACCTACTTTTGTATGTAATTACATATAGCATGAGTGCGTTATCGCAGTTTGTAAAGACCAGAAGAAAACTTGCGGGTTTAACCCAGGAGGAATTCGCCGACCGGGCGGGTGTTGCCCTTACGGTGATCAGAAAAATCGAGCAAGGCAAAGAAAACCTCAGCCTGTCAAAGGTGAATCAGGTACTGCAGATGTTTGGTCATGTCCTGGGTCCAATAAATGAAAAGGATGAAGCAAGGAATAGTTAAATACAACAACATAAAGGCGGGTCTTCTTACGGAAGAAGACAATGGAGAATACCTGTTTGTGTATGATGAGCAGTATGTGAAAAACTATCCTCACCAATTCATCACGTTTCAAATGCCGGTATCCTCAAACCCTTACAGAAGTGTAAGGCTTTTTCCATTTTTTGATGGATTGATTCCCGAAGGATGGCTGTTGAATATTGCTGCTGAAAGCTGGAGAATCAATAAGAATGATCGCATGGGTCTTCTCCTTGCCTGTTGTCAGAATGCCATCGGCGCTGTAAGTATTCATCCCATAAGCACGGATACTGATGCCTAACTGTCTCTATTGTTATACAGTGTTGGATGAAGGTCAGGTAGATTACCACCCAAAATGTATCAGGGCATTTTTTGGAACCGATCAGGCACCAGCCTTGCCCTATCAATTATCTGACATGGAGCAACTGGCCAGGGATGCCGCATTGCTATCCATCAGCGTTCCCGGAGTGCAGCCTAAAATATCGCTGGGATGGATCAAAGAGGCTTTGAAAAATGGGCACAGGGGAAGACTAACCATTGTAGAAGCATTGGAAGGTCAATACATCCTGAAACCACCACAGGCAGACTTTTCTCAGATGCCGGAAAATGAACACCTGTCCATGAAGCTTGCTGAATTGTTCCGGATCAATATCGTTCCGGTAAACATGATCCGTTTGCAATCCGGGGAACTGTGTTTTCTTTCCAAACGCATTGACCGTAATGCCAATGGATCTAAAAACCATATGATCGATTTTCTGCAGATCCTGGAACTTGAAAACAAATACAAGGGAACCATGGAAACACTCGGCAAGACCATTGGAGACCTGTCGGCCCATACGGTTTTCGATAAATTCCGATTTTTTGAATCAGCGGTTTTCAACTACGTGATCGGGAACAACGATATGCACCTGAAAAACTTTTCAATGGTTTTATCAGACTTGGGTTGGGTGCTTTCGCCTTTCTATGACCTGTTGAATGTGAAGCTGATTCTGCCAAAGGATAAGGAGGAAACAGCTTTGTTGCTGGGCGGTAAAAAGATGAACTTTTCCAGAAGGATATTTGATGATTTTGGCGGTGTGCTCAAGCTGAATGCCAAGCAGATCAATTCGGTTTATAGACGGCTTCAGCGATGGTTGCCGGAAGCCAATGATTTGATTGATCGCTCCTTTTTGGATTTGGATAGGCAAAAGGAATACAAAGCGCTTGTAACCGAGCGGGTCAAGGTTTTTGTGCCATGATGATCAGCCTATGTACAATTCATCCAGGCCCATAACAGAGATCAACAGAATAGATTTTTAAGGCCTGATATACTTCCCAAACCATTCCAGGTTGCTCTGCATCACTTTCTGCGTGATCCGTGGCTCGTTAGGTCCATGCGCCTGCCTGGGCAGCACAAGGAACCGCACTGTAGCACCGCGTCTGCGCAGCGCATTGTAAAACATGATCCCGTTGGAAATGGGCACGCGCTGATCACCTTCGCAATGCTGCAGCAAGACCGGTGTGGTTACGTTCTGCACAAAGCGAAGGGGCGAGTGCGCCGTATAGAGATCCCATTTCTCCCAGGGCTGCCCCTGGAAATAAGATGGGAGAAACCCTTCTATATCATCCGTCAGGTTCTGGTGGGGCAGGTCAACCACCGGCGCGCCAATACTCGCGGCCTTGAAACGGTTGGTGTGGCCCACCGTCCAGCTGCTCATGAACCCGCCATAGCTCCAGCCCATGATGCCCGTGCGGTCTGCATCCACGAGGCCTGTCTTGATCAAATGATCCACGCCATTCATGAGGTCAATATAGTCTTTACCGCCCCAGTCGGCCCGGTTGCCCGTCCTGAAAGCCGTCCCATAACCTGTGCTGCCCCTGGGATTGGGACGCAGCACCGCGTAACCCAGTTCCGCAAAAGCCGCGATGGGATATGCGGCTGAATTGGCCGCAATACAGGCTTGGGTAAATACGCCTGCGGGACCGCCGTGCACATTCAAAATCAACGGAACCTTGGTGCCGGCCTTGTAGTTCATAGGATAAGTGAGCAGGCCCTCGATCTCCTGGCCATCTGCCCCCTTCCAACGGATCAATTCCGTCTTGGGCAGGGGCTTGTTGAGCATATCCGCATTGATGGTGGTGAGCTTTGATGGCTTATACAATTTGCTTTCTGTGAGATAGGCTTGCGGCAGGGTGGCGGCATCCTGCAGAACAAAGGAGACGAAGCTGCCCCTGCTGTTCATTTCCGCGGTTGTGATGAGCCGGGTCTCGGTCTTACTCCACTGTTCTACAGCGCTTCCGTCTGCCTGCAGCTGATAAATACTGCTCAGGGTTTTGTTGCCATCCAGAACCATCACAGATTTACCATCGGGCAACCAGCCGATGAGCTCCGGGCTTTCATTGGGCGTGGATGCTAAATGCCTGCGCTGCCCGGTTGATGTATTGTAGACAACGATGTAACTGGGGCCCGACCAATCCACGGGTTCCGGGCTGAACTCAAAGGCGATGCTGTTGCCATCCGGGCTGAAGTAAGGCCGCGCTTCTTTTCCAAGGCTGTTTAGCAAGAGGCTCACCTGGTTTTTTCCGAGGTCTGCGATGGAGATATCCTGGTAATTGCCTTCATTGGCCTTGGGTGATTTACCATGGCTGAAGACGATCTGCGCGTCATCCTTGCGCCAGCTGAACGCATTGACGGTATAGTTTTCTCTGGTGAGTTGTTTGGGTTTGCGCTTGCCGCTGCTGTCAAACTGATCAAGCGTGAGCACATAGAGCCGGTTCTGTTTGATCTCTTCGTCCATATAGTACCAGTCGTTCTTGGCCTTCTTGTTTTTTTCTTCTGCGTCACTGGCGGCATCAGTCATGATGAAGGCGATCATCTTTCCATTGTTGCTCCATTTGTATTGGCTTACACTGGTCTTTACATCCGTGATCTTCTCGGCCTCACCACCGCTGACGGGGATGAGGTAGAGATTGCTTTTGCCATCCCTGGAGGAGACAAAGCTGATCCATTTGCCATCCGGGCTCCAGGCCGGAGAGCCGGAATTTTTATCGCCCTTTGTCAATTGGATATGGTTACTGCCGTCTGCATTGCAGACCCATATGTTGTTGATGTATTCGCTTCGGTCCTCTGTCATCACGGCCTCACGGAGCGCATAGGCCACCTTGGATCCATCGGGAGAAACAGCAGTGGCGCTGATGTTCTTGAGTTTGAGGACCTGTTCCGGCATCCAGTTGGTTTGGGCATGAACGTGAAGGGAAAAAACTATACATACGGTGAGGAGCGTAATAGGTCTCATAAACAGGTGGGTTTGGCTTTGCTGATGAGATTAATGTACGCAATATTTTGTAGGACTCAATACGTATTACTCCGCATCCTGCTCAGCGTCTCCACAGACACACCAATGTATGATGCCAAATGCTTCAACGGAAACACATTGAAATAATGCGGCTTGTGACGGAACAGTTCATCATAGCGCTCCTTCGCACTAAGTGAGATCAGAAAATTATTGCGATCGATAAAACTGTTCAGGTATTCCTGGTTGATGAGCCTGCCGAGGCGCTCCCAGGTTTTGGATTTATCGTACAAGGCCTGCAGCCTTTCCTGCGTGATAGACAAGCAAGTCACGGGTGTAACGGCCTGGATCTGGTACTGGGTTCTGCCCCCCTTTGTGAAAGCGGCGTAGTCTGTAGAGAGGCCGCCGGGCTCACTGAGCCAGATGGTGACTTCATTGCCTTGGGCATCCATGAAGTAATGCCGCGCATAGCCCTCCAGCAGAAAATGCAGTTGCGTGATGGCGGTGTGAAAAGCTTCGATGGTCTCGCCCTTGTTGAAGCGTACTTCGCGCAGGCTGCCCGCTAAATCATTCCACTCTGCAGTGCTCGGCTGCACATACTGTTGCACATAGTTATGGATCGCCTGCAGGTACACATCATCTGCCATGGGAAAAATTTTGACATTTATCAAGTGTTGGCCGCTGCCGCTGGCCTAGCTTGCTGAACAGATCGCAATATATTATGAGAAAAACATTCATCGCCGTACTCATGCTTTTCTTTGCAGGATGCCTGCCTAAAGTTCCACCCTATCCCTATGCGGAAACTGCGAAAGCCACGCAGCAGGCGCAGGAGCTTTCTGCAAGGCTGGAGGCATATATCAAGGCCTGGCATCAGGGCAAGGCATCGGCACAAATCCCTGCGGATCTGCTGCCCAAGGGCTATGATACCTCGCGCTTTAAGAACATCCGCCTCGTGAAGTATGAGGCCATCGATCCCAAACAACAATGGGTGATGCGGCCCGCGCACAAGATCAATATGAACGCACTCTATGCGTCCTTCCCGGATCCCAATTGCTCTTATATGCTGGCGCCTATTAACTATGCACCCTTTGGCGCGCAGCTGCATATGGAAGGTGAGTTTCCTTATTGCAGGTTCTTCAGCATACAGGTGACGCCGCCTTTTGATCCCAATGAGTATCGCTATGATAAATGGGCGGGCAAGGGCGAGGTGGCCATTGTGGATGCGGATATCACGCCAAAGAAAGGCAGTGTGAATCCTTTTCTTCCCCATGGGAACAGATTGGCCACCAACCGTAGTTATGACGTGATGTTTGAAATGGCCGCGGGAAACCCATCGGCACTGAATCTTTCCCACAAGTATCCCTATCGCGTGCGGAATAATAAGCTGTATGGCAGTGCTATTCAGTTCCAGGGTCCCTGGGGCCTGGATACAAAAAGCGGGCATGGTCGTGGCCTGTTTGATTTTGGCGATGTATGGGTACGATATTTTGCGATCGATAAAAATAAAGATGTACGTGGGGGTGTGCCCTTGCCGAAATTGTATTTTGAACTGAAGAGCGGCGAAAAGTTTTTTGTGATTGCAGACCTGCAGGGTTTCATGCAGGCATCGGAACAGACCATGCCCAACCGCAGCATCGGCAACAATGATCCGGCGCCATACAACGGGCCCAATACAGGGTGGGACAAGCAGTTTGGCATCTTCCTGCAGATCTCTACGGGCGCGTCAAGGGCATTGTATAAATCATCGGCCAAAGACATGGCCTATATCCGCGAGCTGGATAAAGGCGTGACGGGCAGGGGCGAGGCCATGCCTGCACCGGCGAGTTATGAACCGCATGCCACCAGCAGTAATTTCACGAACTACCTCACCATGGGTATGTCCCTCAAGAAGGGCAAGGTCTTTGTGCTTACGGGCAAGCTGCCTACGTTCCCGGATACCCGAAATAGCGCAGCTTCTTTGCAGCCCGCGCAATGCAGGTACTGGAGCCTCACGAGTTACGATGCAGATTTTCCGTTCAGCAAACTGAAGGGGCTGGAGAATACCAGTTTGATGGACGATGAGATGGTCTTGAATAAAGATCGGGAGTATATCATCGTTTACGCACGCCGGGAAGACCGGCCGGTGAATGCCACGGCGGCCAATGGGGTCACCTGGGTGGAATGGGGCAATACGGGCACGCAGGCGTTCACCTTGCGATGGATCTCTGTGGGGCCGGAATGGTCCTTTGAACTTACGCCGCATGAGGAGAACCTGCCCTGGGCAAGGTCTACATTCACGGGCACGCAGTATGATAAAACATTGGTGGGCAGTAATAAGCCCGGATTTCTGCGCGAGTATCATCCGGTGAAGCATTTGATGACGCGGGAGGCCTTTGAGAAACTGGGATCAGGATTTAGCGGGAACGATGTGCCGGAGTGGAAGTAGGTCTGTATTGGATTCTTTAATTATGATCTTGCAAATGCTATCAATGGTATTATATCGCCTGCATCTGCATAACGCATCGCCTGAAGATAAGTTGCACGTTGTTCTTCCTGATTGTTGAATTGGCCTGATCCCCATGTGTATACCGGTAGTTTGAATAATTTCTCGATAATGATATCTGCGATGAGACGACTATGTCTTCCATTACCGTTAGGGAAACAATGTATTGACACCAATCTCTGTTTGACCTTCTGAATATGGCTGATCTAGTCCCATAGACTTTTTGGCATTTCGTACTTGATCAATTCCGTCCTTTCATCTATTGCTTTTTCAATTCTTACTGCGCTGTTTTCCTGGTCCTCCAGTTTCATGCTGTTGGAAGTCCGAAGAACAATCTGTTTCGCCAATTCCCTTGCTTTTCTATTGATCAACTTTTCCAGGCTGCCATCTTTAGGTACAAAACCATACACCAATTCCATATCCAGGGCTTTTGCAGTTTCCCGGAGGGTTTTGAGGGTGATGGCGCCTTCCTTTTCACGCTCTTCAATCTCCTTTACACTCTGTTTGGTTACGGAAAGCTTGTTGCCCAGTTGTTGCAGGCTCATACCTAATGCAGTTCGTATTGCTTTTATCCATCCGAAAGGTGGAGGGGTAATGCTTTGAAGGCCTGCAATGGCTTGTATTTTACGGTCTAATTGCTGAATATGTAGCGATAAGCGACTCATAAGTAAGGTTATGTCCTGACAAACATAGGTCAAAAGTAAGGTAATTACCTGACAAATTAAAGTAAAATGTAAGGAAATAACCTTACGAAAGCGATTGGATACTTCCATGGTGGACGCTCTCAGGGCTTCCTCTCCTATAGTCACTACCTTTGCCCGCCATTTCATCATGAATATTGCCAGCATCAGCCTCTCTGATTTCCCCCTTTTGCTCGCTCCCATGGAGGATGTGAGTGATGCGCCTTTTCGCATGCTCTGCAAGGCACATGGTGCGGATCTGCTGTACACTGAATTTGTTTCCAGCCACGGCCTCGTCAACGGTACGGATAAAACCAAAAAGAAAATCCAGATCCTGCCCGAAGAAAGACCCATCGGCATTCAACTCTACGGCGGCAATGAAGAGACGATGGCCATGGCCACGGCCATTGTTGACCAGGTGCAACCTGATTTTGTGGACATCAATTTCGGCTGCCCGGTGAAAGGCATCGTAAACAAAGGTGCAGGTGCGGGCGTATTGAAAGACCTGAAGTTGATGGTGCGGCTTACCGAGGCTTGCGTGAAAGCAACCAGTCTCCCCGTTACCGTGAAAACAAGGCTGGGCTGGGATGAGCAAACCATCAACATTGAGGAGGTAGCGGAGAGATTACAGGATGCCGGTGTACAGGCACTTACCATTCATGGTCGCACCCGCGCGCAGTTATACAAAGGCCAAGCGGATTGGACCCTCATCGGAAAAGTAAAAAACAACCCTCGCATCACCATTCCTGTTTTTGGTAATGGAGATATCGATAGCCCTCAGAAAGCACTGTCCTATAAAAATCGATATGGTGTGGATGGCATCATGATTGGCAGGGCGGCCATTGGTAACCCCTGGATCTTCGGGGAGATCAAACATTATCTGTTAACCGGTGAAGAAAAAACGCCGCCTACGGTTGCTGAGCGCGTAGATGTTTGCAGGCAGCATCTTCAAATGTCGGCTGCATGGGAAGGCGAGTGGAAGGCGATCAGGGAGATGCGGGGCAGGTATGCAAGTTATCTGAGAGGTCTGCCCCAACTCCGTGAGATCTTCTATAAGTCATTGATGACGCTGGAAAGTATGGAAGCGCTGTTGGATTTGTTTGAACGCATTGAGGCGCACTATGCAGGCTTTGTCACAGAGCGTTTATCCGTTAGCCTGGTGAATTATCATGGGCATCTGGAAAAGGGGTGTCAAGCTTTTGATAGTAAAGCGAATAGTGCGGTATTGACGTAGAAACCAGCCAAATATGGGCTGTATTTTTTGATGATCAAATTACCTTAACTTGAAGCCATGAGCAGAATTTTCATCCTTTTTACAGCAATCGCCACTTTATGCATGGCCTGCAATAACGCAAGCCAGGAAACAAAGGTGGCAACCACAGATTCAGCAACCGCCAACCCCGTTCATGAATGGAAATTTGGGGTGGCGCTCTGGACTTTCCACAATATGAATTTTCCCGAAGCGCTTTCGAGGGTGGACAGTGCCGGACTGAAATACATCGAGCCCAATACTTTTCATGCTACGGGTCCGGAGTTGAAAGATTCCATGGTGATGCAACTGTCTCCTGCCGGCATTGAAAAACTCAAAGCGATGATTGCGGCCAAGGGGCTCATCGTTGAATCGATCTACATCGTTGGAGATTCCACCATTGGCTCCTGGAAAAAACAGTTTGATATCGCCAAGCAGCTGGGTGTGAAGTTTGTGACTACGGAACCGCCGTTGAAGATGTGGGATGCTATCGACAGCCTGGCAGGTGCCTATGGCGTTAAGGTGGCCATTCACGAACACTGGCGTGGCGTAAGCAATTACTGGAATCCGGATACCACGCTGATGGCATTGAAAGGCCATCCCAATTTTGCGGTGTGTGCAGACCTCGGGCATTGGCCCAAGAGCGGCATCAATCCGCTGGATGCCGTGAAGAAACTGGAAGGCCATATTATTGGCGTGCATTTCAAGGACATTGCTGCGTATGACAATCCCAAACTGGTGGATGTGCGCGCGGGTACAGGCGTGGTGGATTTCCCGGCGATCCTGGCGGAACTGAAGCGTCAGAATTTTAAAGGGAATATTTACATCGAGAGGGATACGGTGGAAGTGCCGAATAATTTGCAGAGTGTCATTGAAACGGTGAAGTATTATCGCTCACTATCAGACAACCTTAAAAGCAGGTGAGAAAAACTCACTCTTAGCAATAGCTGGCAGGACTTGCAATTATGATTGCTTATCTATACCTTTAGAATGGCTGGAGAATGAAGTCATAAAGCTTTGATAATCAGTGTGAATAGGGCAAAATAGGCATCACATATATGAATTAACCTTAATTTTGCAAACGTTGGATATTAATTTGCGTCTTTAGGGCGTTAAGTTAAAAATAAACTCACCATGCCTTTAGTGTATAAATCGAAGAAAACGCAGGCTAAAACTGATCCGGCGCGGAGAATCCCCGGCAGCCCGGAAGTTCGTCCTCTCTCGGAGTCAAAGAGGGCAAGGCTTATTGCCAGGGGTACGTCTTTAGGCAATAGAATACGTGAAAAAGTTCAACTCAGAGAGTACCTTAAAAATGCAGAATTCGAAGACAACAACAATACCAATCACAGACCCACCATGTTGGAACTGAGTGTGGTATATGGTATGATACACTACGAGGCGTATGAGGACAACCTTGCTGAAGTGGAGGCTCCGGAAAAGATATATGTTGAAAAATATAAGGGCAAGTCTGTTGATGAATTGAAAGAGATATACGAGTCTCTTAAAAAACAAATTTCTGCCTAAGTTTTGCGAAGTTAAAATCGCTTCTTTTTCTTGTAGCTTGTAAAAATGTTCATATTGCGCGATTGTTTATCGAGTTCAAAAACTCCCTTCCAGCTTGCGCCAATATACTTCCACAAGGCAGTGCCTTCCTGCGTTGCAACCAGGTCATTTACTGATTTCGAATTGGTGATGTATTCATCAGTCATCTTTTTCGTGAACCTCGTCAGCTCATCTTTTCTGTACATGGTGAAACCATATTTTGCCCACACGATGTATCCGTCCCAATCAGGGAACTCAGTAATATCTCCATAGGCGAGTAGGCGAATCCTGGTGAAACTGGTGGATTTCAATTCTTCAAGTTGGCTGATCAGTCTTTTAAATCCCAGGCTATTTCCTCTTTCAGTATTCTCCAGCCTGAAATACTCAATAAATACTTCTTCCTTACTGCGGATGCTGACATCTAAAATCTTAATCTTCGGGCTTTTAATTTCAATTCGCAAATATCCCCTGTCATCATAATCTATAGTATGTGTCAGTAATCTTTTGCTTGCGAGCTCTATGAACTCTAATCTTCGATGAATGCCGAATACTCCGGTGTAGGCTAACAAATCATCATACATAAATCCTGTTTGCTTAAAGCAATTCTCGTAGGTTATCCGCATAGAAATAGTGGGAAACAATATACAAATAACTTTCAATATGTATGGTGCACAGGTGTATTTGTATCAACATTTAGGAAGGATAAAAGTATCTTGTACACACTTAAGTAAGAGGATATGAAATTTCTGACAATTTGTTTTCTTTTCATAGTAATGTTCTTAAACCCCGCCTCCGCCCAGCCTTCCGTCTCTTTTGAAGACTGGATCAGCCTGAAAGCTGTGGGCAATGTTGCCATCAGTAAAGACGGCAGGCATGTGCTGTACAGTGTAACCAGTACCAACTGGAAAGACAATAGTTATGATACGGAGATCTGGCTGAGCCGGGACGGAGGTAAACCTTTTCAACTCACGGCAACGGCTAGTGGCAGTAGCAACAACGCGGGATTTACACCGGATGGGAAGTGGGTGAGTTTTGTGGCCGACCGGGGTAATAAGAGCCAGCTCTACCTCATCAGTGTGGACGGGGGTGAGGGGTTTCCCATTACGGCAGAAGAAGAGGGCGTGAGTGGTTATGCGTGGCGGCCTGATATGCAGCAGATCGCATTTGTGAGACAGGACCCTGAATCTAAGGAAGCGAAGGCAGATAAAGACAAGTATGGAGGGTATGGGGTAGAGGGCACAGAATTTAAGCTCAGTCATCTTTGGGTGATGAATTTCAGTCTGGACTCCGTACGCAATGCAGGCAGGCTTCCCTGTTACGATAGCAAGGACAGCAGCAAGAAGAAGAACTGCTGGGTGATGCCCAAGGCGCGCAGGCTCACGCAGGGAAATTTTACAGTGTCAGGATTTGACTGGAGCCCGGATGGGAAACAGATTGCCTATACCCGGCAACCCAATCCATTGATCAATTCCGGCATCTATGCAGATATTGCGGTGCTGGACCTTGCTACGGGCAACTCAAAAATCATCGTACAAAATCCTTCTTCTGATTTTTTCCAGTTGTGGAGTCCGGATGGGCAGCAGATCGCGTACACCAGTGCCGTCACGGATACCCTTTCACAGTATTTCAAAAACAACCGTGTGTTTATCATTGACCTTGCTTCCGGGAAAAGCAGGGAGATTCTCAGCCAGATCGATGAAAATAAAAACCTGGCTGATTGGAGTGCTGAGGGGATCTTGTTTGGATACGCTGATAAAATGCGCAACCGCATGGCACGGTTGAATCCTGTAAGCAACCAGGTGACGGAACTGGCTACGGGCCTGGATGTTCCGGCGGGTGCTTCCGTGAGTAAAGACGGAAAGCAGATAGCCCTGACCGGACGGAATTTTGACCAGCTGAATGAAGTGTACAAAGGCATGGCCGGCGGTACGATGCAGCGCATCAGTGATATGAATGCACAGATCGCGGGGTGGAATATACCGGTGAATGAGATCATTTCCTGGAAGAGTAAGGACGGTGCCATGATAGAAGGCGTACTGATCAAACCCAGGGATTTTAATCCTTCGAAAAAATATCCGCTCTTAGTGGTGATCCATGGCGGGCCTACGGGCATAGACAGACCTGAACCCACGCCCACCTATGTGTATCCCATCATGCAGTGGTGTGAGAAGGGTGCGGTGGTGTTGCGGGTAAATTATCGCGGCAGTGCGGGCTATGGTGAAAAATTCCGCAGTCTTAATGTCCGTAATCTTGGCGTGGGGGATATGTGGGACGTGATGAGTGGGGTGGATTATTTGCAGGGCAAGGGTTTTATTGACACGAGCAGGATGGGTTGTATGGGATGGAGCCAGGGTGGATATATTTCGGCATTTCTCACTACCAATACCAACAGGTTTAAAGCGATCAGCGTGGGGGCGGGTATATCCAATTGGATGACCTACTATGTGAATACGGACATCACCCCGTTCACGCGGCAGTATTTACAAGGCACACCCTGGAGTGATCCTGCGATCTATGCGAAGACCTCACCCATGACCAATATCAATAAGGCTTCAACGCCTACCTTGATCCAGCATGGCGAGTTTGATAAGCGCGTGCCTATCCCCAATGCATATGAGTTGTATAGAGGTTTACAGGACCGCGGAATCCCATCGAAATTAATTGTCTACAAAGGCTTTGGCCACGGGATCACGAAACCCAAGGAGAGGCTGGCGGCGGTGGAGCATAATTGGAGTTGGTTCTCCACTTATGTGTTTAAGGATTAGACCCTCTGGTGAAGGGAGAAGGGGAAGGGAGAAGTGCGAAGGCCGCTACTTTTTGACGTACTGATTGGCGCGGATGTTTTTTGCGGCGAGAGTGATTGTTTCTTCAATTCTTTTTTGCCGGGTTTCTGGTCGCTTTGCATTCAGTATCCATTCAAGGATGCCACGGCGGATGGATGGCGGGAAAGCGAGGAAATTTTTCAGTGCGGTTTTGTTTTTGTTCAATAGCTTCTGCATATCCGGCGGGATGGTGAGGGCTTCTACGTGGTCAAGGGCCGTCCAGGTGCCTGTTTGTTTGGCGAGGTCTACCATTTTCTGCCCGGCGGGCATCATCAGTCCTTGTGCGGTTAGTTTCTCTACCCTTTCCTTATTGGGTTTGCTCCAGTTGCTTTTGGGTTTGCGTTTGGAGAAGTAGAGATAGGAGCTTTGATCATCACGATTATTTCCTTTACTGTCTACCCAGCCAAAGCATAGTGCTTCTTCCACGGCTTCTTCATAATAGATGGTGGGGATCGATGTTTTTTTATGATACATGATCAGCCACACGGAAGTTTCTTTTTCGTGGTTTTTAGCCAGCCAGTTCCGCCATGCTCTGCGGTTGGCAGCAGATACGGCTAATACGTTTTGGTAAATCTCCTGGGGCATGAGCGTGCAATAAAGTAATTTTAGAAGGCAACAAGAAGATAGTTTGAAATTCTTTCAATCACAAGTATTGTCTATGACTCTTGAAATATTACGAACAGTTTTTGGCAGGGATCTCAACAAGCTATTTCAGGAGATCAGTTTGTACCAGGATGAAAGTAATCTCTGGATAGTGGAGAAAGGGATTGCCAACTCCGGTGGAAATCTTTGCCTGCACCTGGTGGGCAATCTTCAAACGTATATCGGCAAAGAGCTGGGTGGTCATCCATATGTACGGGACCGGGAGGCAGAGTTCAGCAGTAAAAATGTACCCAGGGAAATCCTACTACAACAGGTTTCACACACAAAAGAAGTGGTGGACAAGACCCTGGCGGGCCTGGATCCGTCAATGCTCGGACAGGATTTTCCAGTGCTTGTTTTTAAGGAGAAAACATCCGTTGAGTATATGCTTATTCACCTGGCTACTCACCTTGGGTATCACCTCGGCCAGGTGAATTATCATCGTCGCTTGCTGGATGTACAGTGATGGCGGCGCAGATCCCATAAAGTGGTATTGCCGGGCCACTATTAGTTTGTTAGATTAGTGATATCTAAAATATATCACCATGGCAGCCGCAAAAAAGCCCTCAAAAAAATCCGCTGTAAAAAAGCCCGCAAAGAAAGCATCTCCGCCCCGCAAAGCTCCCCTCGCGCCAAAGTCTGCGAAAAAGAAAGCCGGCGGAACAACCGCAACTAAAGCTGCCACGCCTGCACTGCCTTCATTGCTGATTAAACCGCGGAAATGGAAGATCTATATGGAGAGTGCGGCATTCTTCCCCACCAACAGCAGCGAGGGTTATGTGGATCATTACCAATCCGGCCGGCGCTCTGCCACGCAGGACGGCCAGTTAGCGGCGGCCCTTCCCATTCCGGTGGGTGCAAAATTGTTATCCATCAGCATTCACTACACCAATACCACCAACCAGCAGAAAATGGCGGTGTTCCTTCGTAAGCACCAGGACAGGCACAGCCCTTCCGGGGAAATTGAAATGAGCTTTATCAACCTGCCTAATACAGTTTTTCCGCCAGATAACTACCTAACGGTAACGGATACCAGTTTTCCGGACAGCGGTGTGATCCAGGATAAATTCCTGCATTATATTTCAGTGCCTACGGGTGATTGGGGAGCGGCGGGCCGCGTTACCCTTCGGGGAGTGAGCCTTGTTTACCAGTATTGATCATTCAGGCCTGTGCAGACCTTGTGGCGAGGTGGTGTATGATGGCATCTGAAGAGGCGGATGTGAACTCCGGCTTTTTCAACGGAAATGCTTTCATACAGATCAGCCGTCCATCCCATGATTTTAGGATGTCTGAGAAGTCGGCTTCCTCCCAATTAAACACATGATACTCCCGCGTATGATGATCATAGGTGATCACGCACTGCCCATGATAGGTGTCTGAAGGGTAGGTCATCAGCGCCATCGGGCAATCATAACGGGAAGTTTCCACATAAGCAAAGTACAGGTTGTGTACCAGGCAGGCTACAATCTGCCGCTCGTCTAACTGGTTTGCAAGGGCGGTGAGTTGACTGGCCAGCAGCTGCAGGGGTGAGTCTTCAGCTTTGTATGCGGAGTAGGGCCGCCAGTCCTGTTTACGCATATCCAGATACTCCAGTGAGGCGGGATGGAAATTGAGTTTATAATCAAAGCTCTCATTGCCCGGTGCAAAATACCCGGGGTAGTAATATTGAAAACCATGATCCATGCAATAAGCATATTTTGACATGGTGGTGTATTTGCCCAGGCTGAAACTGCTGTATGCCGGTTCAAAATAACTGACGATGCCCATGGCGGAATGATGTCCCAGGTCAAAGAAACCTGCGGCCACCAGGTCCCTGCCATCGTAAATATTAACCTGCCGGGTATCAAACAAGTTGTGGTCAGTATCGCCATACAAAATAGACTCCAGGGAATCCGGGAACCCGGCTGGTTTGCTTTCCCGATACAACTGGTAAAGCATTTCATGATCCGGTGTGGGATAGAATGCAGTGATCTCCGTCCGGAAGCGTGGATCTTTACGGAGTTTGGAAAACCATTTCGGCAACTGAAAATCATGGAGATGATGGCGAAGCCAGATGGCGTCATAAAATTCAAGACCCATCTGCAAAAATTCCGTGGTGAAAATGTGCTGTTTCATCCGGAACCAGCCCAGGTGTAGATAGTGGTCCAGTTCATCACCGGCAATACTGTCCAGTATACGTTTGGCCTTGTACATAGCAGATCATGAATCTACAAAAATCTGACACATTGAAACCCCCTGTTGTCCTCGGGTTTGTCTTAAATTAACGATTCCTCTATTCACGATTAATGAACTACGATGGCCGCAGGCAAAAGACGGACTCTTGCATGGGAGCAGGAGTATCCTTCAAACACTTTTACAGACCGGGAATCCTACCGGGAAATGATGCGTAATGCCGTAGTGGCGCCGCAGGCCTTGCACGAAGACCGTGTGATGATGATCTACGGTGCCGGGGGGATGGGAAAATCAGCGCTGAAGGATTATTTCATCAAACAGATCCTGGAGAAAGAAGACCTTGCTGATGCGGTGTATGCATCCATTGATTTTGAGTACGAAGAGAAAACAAGGAACGTGGAGGAGGCAACCGTGCGGATGGCAAGAGACCTGATTGAGAAAGGCAAGATCCCACTCCCGGCATTCAGCCTGGGATTTATCCGGTACATGATGAAAACCTCGCCGGAAACCAATCTGCAGACGAGCTATGCCTACCTGTTCAAATTCCGGTCTGTGGAAGGAGACCTGGCGGGATATGCATTTGAAAAACTCATTGAATATGGGGTGGATGAGGTGAGGGCCGGTGCGTCTTTGATTCCCGGTGTTGGCTTCCTCATTAAAAAGGCATCAGAGAAAGGGCATGCCAAGATGCTGGAATGGCTGCAGAAGAGCAGTGCGGGGAAGGTTTTACAGGGGATCGATGAGATGCTTCCGGGAGAATTGCGTAACAAATTGCCCATCTGGCTCGCGTATGATATCCAGACCTACCTGCAGGCACAAACGGATGCGGATAATGCATATCCATGGAAGAGGATCGTGATCATCATGGATGGCTTTGAATGGCTGTGGGCCAGGGAGCACCATAAAGCAGACAAAACAAGGGAGCTGGATGAATGGGTGCGGCAGTTTATGATCAATTGCCCCGGTGTGTTGTACATGATGTTTGGAAGGGAGAAACTACGCTGGGAAACCTTCCATGAAATGTTTACCGATGAAGAAGGATTCCGGCAGCTCAGTTTACAGGGGCTTGACCAGCAGGATGCCAGGGTGTATTTAGAAAAATGCGGAGTGAAGGACCAGGGCATACAGGCGGTGATGATTGAGAATGCCATTGACCATGAGAACCCGAAGGAAGGCTGTTTGCCATTCTATTTAGATATCATGGCCAGAACGCATTGGGCCATCCTCCAGGGCGGGGGCATTCCCGCAGCACAGGATTTTGCAAGGCTGGGCGATGAAGTGATCCGTCATTTCTTCCAGCACCTCAGTGAAGACATGACCACGGCCATCAAAGTACTGGCCTGCGCGCCGTTCATTGATGAGGAAATATTCCGGAAACTGGTGGAGGGCAGGTTCATCAGTCCCAATGTGAGCCTGAAGACGCTGTATTCATTTTCCTTCATCCGGCAGGATGGTGCCAAGGCGGGCATGCACGGCCTGATGAAAGAGCTAGCCTCTGCAATGTATGCAGAAGAATCTACCCACCAGTACCAGGCTATTCACCGGCTCCTGTTTGCCTATTTTGATGCGCAGCTTCCTACAGAACAAAAAGAAATGACGGGCCAGATGGAGCAGGACCTGGCCAACGCAGCAGCAAGCATCAGGATACTCTCCACTGCAGAATTCCGAAGCTGGATCATTGACAAAGCGATGTTGTACTACGGACACAACAACCAGGAAACGCTACCGGTTTTGTTGCAACAGGCATTAGCGGATTCTTATATTTTAATCAGGTCAGAACTGGGTAAGGACGAAGTGGTATTGGGCGACAGGCCCAGGGATGAAAGCATGGAATTGGCGATGTTAAACTACTGCATGGCCAGCTACTATCATGATTGGGACGACGAACACCAGAAGGCCATTCCCTATGTGGACCAGGCTATTTTGTTTACCGAGTTCTATCTGGGTGCACTTGATTCCTGGTCTTATTCCGCACATGGTAAGACCATTAAGGAAATTGCATTGGACTGTTATATACTGCAGGGGAACATCCTTACGCAGCTCAATAAATACATCGCCGCAGGAAAAATCTATGCTAAGGCAAGAGGTCATGCAGCAATTTACCGGTTGTACTTCGACAATACCCCTTACGCAAACTACCTGGTTAAAGCTGGCAGGCTTGCTGAAGCTGAACCCCTGATGTTTGATCAACTGGCGTATGCAGAAGATATGATGAATAATCCGGAGCTCAGGCATTTATGGGTTGAACACAGGGGTTACCTGGCACATGAAATTGCGAGAATGCTACGTGAAGATGGAAGGTTTGATGAAGCATTGAGGTATCATCAATTTGCTTTTGAGGTGTACAGTCAAACACGTACAGAAGGGCATCCCTATATTGCTGTTGTAAAAGCAGAACTGGCAAAGACCCTGATAGAAAGTGGAGAGAATCTTGACAGGGCGTCAGCTATTCTCCAGGAGGTATATCCGGTTCTTACGAGGTCATATGAAGAAGACAATCTTCATATCGCTAACTATAAAATGCATTTGTTTGAGTTGCTGCTTTTACAGGGAGACTCAGACAAGGCGAATCAATATTATTATGATGCCGTTCAAATTTTGAGGAAAAAGATAGGACGGGAATCCCGGGCTAATTATACGGGGATTCTTAAATTATTCCTGCCACTCAATGAAAAGAGAAAGAGCAGAGAGATATCGGAAGAAGAATATCTTGACGCTGCTGATATCCTTTTGTCAATGATACTTCCGGCACTGGAGAACCTGAAGAATCTCTTTAGTGTATATAACCCCCTTTTGATAAAGATTCTTACTATATGTGCAGAGGCCCTGGTGATAAAAGGACGCGTTACAGAGGCTGAGAAAATCCAACGAACTATTGATGAATGTGATCGCATTTCCAGGGACAGGGTTGGAATACGACTGGCAGGTTTGGATACAGAGCAGGTGTGGGATGATAAGTCAGAGCTGCTTCAGGTATTGTCCCTGAGAATAAGTTTACCTAATAATGGGAATGTAGATGTACTCAGGATTGAACTCCCCTTTTATAAGGAACTGAGTTTATATAAGATCATCTACAAGAATGCCGCCACAACTCCAAGGAGATATGTATTGTGCGATGGAAAGAACACCTATCCCATAGATTATAACCCTTCAACCATTGAGAAGTTGGGAGCATTTTTGGATCTCACACCAGAAAATGCACTGTTGTATCTTAGATTTTATTATGATGCCAGCTGTGATGATAAGGGGTTTGTATTTATCATCCAGGACAAACATGAAATCCCCTGGAGACTGGATGTTCCCATCTCAGATAACGAAAAGAAACGCTTAACAGAACATATAAAACCGTATAAGATATTAAGTGTTGAGCATGACCGCATCAGGGCTGAGGCGTATTTTATAATCAATGATGAATTAAGACTTGGTCAGTTTGATGTTGGCTTTGACGGAAAGATCTTGAAAGGGTTCTCTGAACAATGTTATTTTAGGCCAGGAGGTGAAATTGTTTTTTTGGATAGGCATTTTGGTCCATTCAATGAAGGACGCACTGGCGCTTCCTACCATGACCAGGACTACAATACCGTGACCATTGATCCCGGTGAACAGCTCATTACCGTTTTCCCGGCAGGCCTGGACCCTAAATACGTAGAACAGCCTGATTACGATCATCTTAGCGATGAACAGGAGTTAAGTGTGGGCGCTCAGGGATGCGTGCATTTTTTGCGATTTTTAGCGTGGGATGATGTTGAAAAACCCTCTGACTGGGAAGACCTGAACAATGAATTACAATGGCTGATCTCAACCAATGATCCGGGTGACAGGGAATGGCTGCATAGACTTAAGTTGATAATCAACAGGTTTATTAGCGTAGCGGACGAACATAAGGCGTCAATACTGAGCAGGTTTACAGATGATCGCCACGGGCAAACGGCCCTTGATAATTACCTTACGAGTTTTCACTACTATTTGACCATAATTGAGAAACTTCTCGCCAAGGCCGATTGATTTTCTACCATTTGCGCATCCTTCATCGTAGTATTACTACTGTTCATCGAAATAACACTATAGAGGCATACGAGAAATACGAATTATACATTTCTTTACATCATAGTTTCAATCTAATCTAACCCTAAGAAATGAATCAGATGTCTATCAACCAGCAACTCAGCGCCATCTGGCAACTGCTGGTCAGCAATTTTGAATACGGTGCGAGTGTGGAAGAGATCAGTGCGGCCCTGCCTTTTGAACTGGAGCGGAGGACACTGCAGCGCAGGCTGGACCTCCTGAAAGAGCAAGGTGCGGTGAACATGATCGGAAAGACGAAGTCTACAAGGTATATCGCGGCGGTGAATGAGTATCGCCCCCGCCCAAAAGTTTCGGAAGCCCCTAAAGTTTCAATAACCCTCTCAGGACCTGCAAGCCTCGCCTTGCAGGCCCTTTCCCAACCTCTGGACAGGCGTAATCCGGTGAACGTCAATGTGTTTTTTCTGGAGTCTTATCGCCCTAACATCGATAATTATTTTACCGATGAAGAACGCAGGCAATTGCATGCGATGGGCAAGACCAAGTTTACCGGATATCCCGCAGGCACCTATGCCAAAGGCGTGATGCATGCGCTGGTGACAGACCTCGCGTATAATTCAAGCCGGCTGGAAGGAAATACTTACCAGCACCAGGAAGCCGAGGCGCTTTTTGTAAAAGGAGAATTAAGTGCGATGGCTTCTGATATGGAGCACCAGATGATCCTCAACCATAAAGATGCCATTGAGTTCCTGGTGAACAATGCCGATGATACAGGTTTTGATACCTATACTTTACTGAACCTGCATGCATTGCTGTCAAACAATATGTTGTTGGATGCTGATCATTCAGGCCAGTTACGTACCCTCCCGGCTATGCTGGAAGGCACAACCTACAATCCTGCCAGCCAGCCCCGGCAGATCCGGGAAAGATTTACGGCCATGCTGGAAAAGGCGAGCCAGATCACGGATCCCTTTGAGCAGGCGTTCTTCATGATGGTACAGCTTCCATACCTGGTGCCCTTTGCAGATATGAATCTGCCGGTAGCCCGGATGGCGGCCAATATTTCACTGACGAAGAAGAACCTGATGCCGATGTCTTTCCATCAGATGCCCACTGAACTGTATCAACAGGCGTTGGTGAGTGTATATGAGCAGAACCGTGTTGAGTTGATGAAAGATCTTTTCCTTTTTGCTTACCAGCAGTCTTGTGAACGATATGCCCAGGTGAAACATCGCAATGGAGAACCTGACCCTTTCCGTATCCGCTACAGGGAACAGATCAGGACAGTACTGTTTGATGTGGTGACCGGCAATATGCTGAAAGATGCCGCCGCAGAAACCATTGAACAACATGCTGCTGCCATGCCTGTTTCAGATCAGCTCAGGTTTGCAGAACTGGTGGAGAAAGAACTGGAGGCGCTGCATGAAGGAAACATCGCGAGATACTGGATCAGGCCGAGTGAGTTTTTGGTTTGGAAGGCCAGCTGGAATTCCGGAGAGCTTAGTTCAGGATCTGTGACTAGCCGGGTGGTGAGGATGGAAAAGTTATTTACCGTAGCCAATTGATATTTCAAGTACCTGCATAAACCCTGGATCAGGTTTGTGTTTCGGAAGGGCAGCTTTAGGGCTGTCCTTTTTTATTTAACAATTGACAATTGGCAATTGAGCCATTGAGCATTTGAACCGGAAGAGGAAACTGTGACGCAATTATGTCGGATTAAAAATAACTTTGTCGCAATACTGTCATGAAAATTGTCACAAACCTCTTTATTTATCCCATCAAAAGCCTTGGTGGCATTGCTGTTTCTGTAGCGAAGGTGACTTCACGCGGACTGGAGTTTGACCGGCGTTTTATGCTGGTGGATGAAGACAACCAGTTTTTGTCGCAAAGAACCTTTCCCCGGATGGCCCAGTTGCGGACATCCATTCAGAACAACATGCTCACGGTGCACGACCTGCTGGATCCGGCAAGTAATATTCAGATTCCTTTGCGTCCGGAAACGGGTGATCCGTTACGGGTGAAGATCTGGGATGATATCTGTGATGCATGGGCAATGCCGGATGAGATGAATCGCTGGTTTTCGGCCGCGTTGGGAAGACAAGTGAAGCTGGTGTATATGCCGGATGAGTCTTTGAGACCGGTTGATCCTGATTATGCTTTGAAAGAAGACATCACCAGTTTTTCTGATGCCTATCCCATCTTGCTGATCGGGCAGGCGTCCCTTGACGATCTGAACAGCAGGCTGGAAACGCCTGTACCCATGGAACGGTTCAGGCCCAATATTGTTTTTTCAGGCGGGCAACCTTATGCGGAGGATGATATGAAAGCATTTTCTATTGACGGTGTTCCTATGAACGGTGTGAAATTATGTGCGCGCTGTGTGCTCACCACGGTAGACCAGCAAACGGCGATAGCGGGCAAAGAACCCCTGCGCACCCTCAGCCAATACCGTACCATGAACAACAAAGTCATGTTTGGCCAGAATGTGCTGGTAAGAGGGAGTGGTGTGGTTAGGTTAAATAGTGAAATAGTGAAATGGTGAAATAGTGAAATGGTGAAATGGTGGGTTCAGGGTTTAGTGGGGTTGAATACCAGATAACAGAAAGCTTTTACGCCGTTTACAAATCCAGATTCATCCAGGTAGAAATCTGCAGTATGGTGGCCGCCGGTTTTGATGCCGGAGGATGCGGGAGGGAGAGCGCCCAGGCTGAAAAAGAAAGTAGGTGCTTTCTGTCCATAGAATGAAAAGTCTTCCGCGGCCGTGATCCAGCTGCTCTCTTTCAGATTTTCTGCTCCCACTGCCTTGATCAAGGCCGGCACTGATTTCTTTGTAAGTTCCGGATCATTATAATTCACCAGGGTTTGGTTCACGATGGTTACATCAGCAGTAGCACCCGCACTTTCTGCGATGGACTTTGCCGTACGCCGCATGCTTTCGTGGGCCTGCAGGCGCATGTCTGCATCCAGCGCGCGGATGGTGCCACGCATCTCTGCGGTTTCCGGGATGATGTTATTGCGCACGCCGGCATTGAATGCGCCCACGGTGATCACCAGCGGCGCTTTGATCAGGTTGGCCTGCCGGCTTACGATGTGTTGCAGTCCTTCATAGATCTGGACAGAGACCGCAATGGGATCGATGGCGCCCCAGGGCAACGCGCCGTGATTGCCCCTACCCTTCACCGTTATGGTGAACAGGTCTGAAGAGGCCTGGTGCGCACCTGATTTATAGGAGATCTGTCCCACGGGCATTTCAGCGGCCATATGTAAACCAAAAACATAATCCAGTTTGGGATTGTCCATGGCCCCTTCTTTGATCATCAGCGGTGCGCCACCTTCTTCACCATTGGGTGCACCTTCTTCTGCAGGCTGGAAAAGAAAAACTACCGTGCCGGGCACATCTTTCTGCATGTTTTTTAATGCAGTAGCGGTAGCCATCAGGATGGCCGTATGGGCGTCATGGCCACAGGCATGCATCACACCCACTTCCTGTCCATTGTAGGTTGATTTCACTTTGGAGGCAAAGGGTACCGGGGTGCGTTCAACAATAGGAAGGGCATCAATGTCTGCCCGCAAACCCACGCTGGGACCGGGTTTCCCGCCTTTGAGGATGGCCACTACGCCGGTTTTGGCCACGGGATAGCGCACCTCCAGTCCAATGGATTTCAGGTATTCGGCAATGTATTTTCCGGTATTGGTTTCCCGGTTAGAGAGCTCCGGGAATTCATGAAAATGCCTGCGCCAGTTGATCAGCTCCGGTTCTGTTTTCTTGATGACGTCCAGGAAATTTTTGGGTGTTTCCTGTGCAAAAACAGCAGCGCCAATTAACATGATAGCAAAAAACAGAAAGAGCCTTTTCATATCAGAAAGATTAATTGTTAAGCGATCCTACACCCTACCCCTACACCCTATCTCCTAAACACAGTCTTCCCGTCCACAACCGTCATCAACACTTTTGTTTTATAGATATTCATGGGTTCAATGGTGAAGAGATCCTGGGAGAGCATCACCAGGTCAGCCAGCATGCCGGGCTGGAGTTTGCCTTTGTGCTGTTCATCAAAGGATGCATAAGCACCATGCGCGGTATAGGCCTGCAGGGCCTTTGCCACGGTGAGGCGTTGCTCCGGTACCCATCCTGCGGGCGGCTCGCCCTTGATGGTGCGCCGGTTCACGGCACTATGGATACCGCGCATAGGATCCAGGCTGATGCACGCTGGCCAGTCTGCCCCATACACCAGCGTAGCGCCGCTGTTCCATAATGAATTCCAGGCGAAAGAGCGGGGCAGCCTTGCTTCGCCCACGGCTTTTCCCCACACATCTACGGTTCCGGGATCTGCATGGATGGGCTGCATGGATGGCAACACTTTCAGCGCCGCAAAGCGCGGAATATCTGCGGCCAGTACCTGTTCAATATGTTCAATCCGGTGCCTGCTGTCCCTGGCACCGTTAGCCGCAGCCGCTTCTTTATAAGCGTCCAGTACGGCATGTACGGCACCATCGCCAATAGCATGCGTATACAGTTGAAATCCTTCTTTATCCAACCGCTGCACCAATGACCGGTATTGATCTAACGGTATCGCATAGTGTTTTGCCTGGTCCTTGTGGTTTGCAGGAATATCACTGTATGGATCCGTCATCACCGCGGTATGGCTTTCAATCACACCATCCAGCATGAACTTGATAGACCTCCCTTTCAGCCAGAGGGTGTCTGCCGGATTATTTTTTATCCTGATAAAATACTGGAGATCTTTTTCAGGAGTTGTTTCGTCTACACTGAAGCCCATCGCGAAGCGCAAGGTCATTTCCTTTTGCTTCAGCAGGGTTTCATAGAGCGCATATTCAGCGGAATCTCCATTGGCATTCTGCACACTGGTGATACCGAGGGATGCAGCATACTGCAGGCCTTTGCGGATGGCATTCAGCTGGTCCTGCGTAGTGGCTTTGGGCACCACATCACCCACCAGTTGTTGCGCTCCTTCCAGCAGGGCACCGGTGGGTTCACCATTTGCATCTTTTAACACTTCGCCAAAGCCTTTGTAAACCGTGGCTTTGGTGATGCCCGCGAGGGCGAGGGCTTTGCTGTTGGCCAGTCCGGTATGTCCGTCATAAGCCCTGATGTATACAGGCCGGTCAGGCACCAGGCTGTCCAGGTATTTTTTATTGGGCATGCCGCCAGCAAAGAAACCATACTGCCAGCCCCGGCCGGTGAGCCAGGCTTTTTCCGGGTTATTTTTTGCATAGTCCAGGATCACGGTTTTCATTTCGGCGAGGCTGGTGGTGGCCAGCAGGTCCAGGTTGGAGAGAATTGTTGAGCCGGAAAGAAAATGGATATGCGCATCATTGAAGCCGGGTGTAATCAGTTTGCCTTCAGCGTTGATGACATCGGTTGAATCTCCCTGTAAGGCAAGGATCTCCTCATTGGTACCCACGGACAATATCCTATTTCCTTTGATGGCGATGGCCTGCGCAAAACTGCTGTCTGCCGTGCCGGTCCAGATTTTGGCATGGTGAATGATCAGGTCTGCTTTGTCTGTGGAGGATTTGCGGGAACAGGAAAGGAACAGTACCGTGCAGAGAAGGAAGGCAAAATATTTCATCACTTGATTTTAAGGGCGAGGCTGATGGCATTGTCCAGTACATCCAGCGCCGCATTGGCAGCTTTCTGTGCAATGGCCTTGCTCATGATGGCGATGGAATGTAACTCAGACTCCAGGATCATTTTCTCATCCTTCATTCGCTTTTGAAAAAATTCTTCCTTGATCTCTTTGGTGATCCTGAGACTGGCCAACAACTCCAGCCGGCTCCTGCGCGTCTGAAGATACGTGTTTGCGTTTTCTTTGACCAGTTTCCAGTTGTCTTTCACCACGTCCTTGATGGCTTTCAGCATCTGGGCGAGGGTTTCATCGATATCAAATGTCATGGCGTTATTTTTTCTCATTGATTTTTAAACTTCGCTCTGCGAGGTAGAGGGGTTTCCAAAGTCCCGCCAGGCTTGCCTGGTAAGCCCTGATTTCGCCGTCAGCTAAATTGTTGTTGGTTTTATGATATTGCCGGGCTTCCGTGAAACCGGTCTTCAGGTTGTCAATGATGGGAAGGAAATCCTCGTTCTTATTCCGCGCTTCGTTCTTGGCCCTGATGGCATTGATATCCGCTTCAATATCATTGTAACGCTCCCGGTACTTATCATAAACCCTGAATTCCGGCGCTGCATCCAGGAGATCTATATAGAGTTTATCCGTGGCCCGGGCTGCCTTCGCAATATCCTCTTCCAGTTTGGCATTGTACTCCGGCACCAGCACTACCCGGCAACCCAACAAAAAGATAAGGCTGATGGTTAATAAGAAGAGGCGCTTGGTCATCTTACATTGTTTCTGATCATATAATTTAGGGCTAATTATTTATTTGGCATAGCGATGAAGAATTTATTGGACAAGGACGGCATTGTGGAGTATTACGGCAAGGTGATGGAGCCCGGGGATGCGGATACCTTCTTAACGGAATTGATGAGTGGTGTTGCGTGGCGCAATGATGAGGCGTTTATCATGGGCAAGCATTTTATCACAAAGAGAAAGGTTGCCTGGTATGGTGAGAAGCCTTTTGAGTATGCCTATTCCGGCACGGTCAAGCGCGCGCTGCCCTGGACCGCGGCATTGAAAGCGCTGAAGGATCTTGCTGAGCAACGAAGTGGCGAAACTTACAACTCCTGCTTGTTGAATCTTTACCATGATGGCAATGAAGGGATGGCCTGGCATAGTGACGGGGAGAAAGACCTGAAGCGGGATGGCGCTATCGCCTCGCTGAGTTTTGGCGCGGAAAGAAAATTCTGTTTTAAGCATAAGGTGGATAAGCACAGGATCGATGTATTCCTGGAGCACGGCAGTTTGCTGGTGATGCGCGGTGCTACCCAGCGCTTCTGGTTGCACCGCCTTCCCCCCACAAAAAAAATTAACAGTGCGCGTGTTAACCTCACTTTTCGCACCATTGTGGAATAGCTTATTTTGGCGTCAGAAACATAACCATGAAACACTGTTTACTTTTTACGCTTCTCTTTTTTTGCCTGGGGATCTCCCGCGCCCAGGGCCCCGTAACCCTTAATGGCAGGTCATTTCAGCCCTGTGATTCCATCCAGTTTGAATGGGACGGTCAAAGCATTGGCAAACCATACAGGCTGGCCAGCCTGCATGTTTGGATCGATGACCTGGACGGTAAATCCCGCTGGAAATTCCGCTATCCCATCGTAAACGGTAAGGCAGAAGGTGCACTGGAAATACCGGCCTTTCTTCCTCCCGGAAATTATGCCTTCAATTTCATGGGTGCCGAAGAATACCTGCAGATCAGGGGAATGGTGAAGAAAATGAAGGTCAAGACTGCGCGCAATCATGAAACCGGCCAAATGGATACCATCCTGGTGGAGCAGGCACCGGGGTGGGTGGGACAGGATATCAAGTACAACCTTACCAGCAGGGAAGGTGTTCTTTTTGACTCCACACTGAATGTGGCTTCTGACGGCCACTTCAAACTTCCGCCGATTATTTTTGGTGATACTGCTAACCTGCACTTCAAGCCAGAGAAGACCAACAATACCTATTATATTTTCCTGGAGACGCCCCTGGATTCTGCTTTCACTCCTTTCCATACGCAAACGGTTTTTGTGAGGATAGCAGCGAGGGAGGCAACAGGGGACCCCATCCTGAAAGACAGCAGCACCTATACATTCACGCTCCAGGATCCTTACCGTGATGCCATCACACTAGAGGAGGTGTTGATCACCGGGAGATCAAAGGCGGAGAAGTTTGAAAGGGATTATGTCTCCCAGCCTTTCCGCAATCCCCTGGATGGGAAAACCTTTAGCGGACTGGACCCTGATAGTGACCTTGCGCGGTCCAATAATCTGTTCACCTTCCTGCAAGCCAATATTCCCGGAATGCAGATCCGGAATGACATGATCACTACCACGGTAACCTGGCGGGGGGATCCGGTGAGTTTTTTCCTGGATGAGGTGCGGATTGATGTCTCGGCGCTGCGGTTGATGCCGCCCTCAGACATCGCCCTCATCAAAACATATCCGGCGCCCGCCACCATGACGTCTTTTGTTTTTGGTGGTGCCGTGGCCCTCTATTCAAAAAAAGGGGAGTACAGTCCCAACAAAGGACCCCGCTACAGTTTTATAGTGAATGGCTATACGCAGGGCGAGAGCAGTTGGAAATGAGCATTAACAATTTATTGTGCAGCAAAATGTTGACTGTTTTGTAACTTATGATGATGCGCAGGCTTTTACTGATATGTTTTCTGGCTTTTTACATGGGAGGCGCAATGGCGGGAGACACCACGGCCCTCAACATCAATGGTCATAGTTTCAACAAGGGTGATTCCATTGAGTTTGAATGGGACGGGCATATCATTCATCAACCCTATCCGCTGGCGTCACTTCATGTGTGGATAGACAACCTTGAAACCGGCCAGCGCTGGAAGCTACGCTATCCCATCATCAATGGTGAGGCCGCTGGTGCATTGGCGGTAGGGGAAGGCCTCAGGCCCGGCACCTATGCCTTTAATTTTATGGCGGCCAGTCACTACCTGGAGATCCTGGGCCGTATGCGGAAAGTGAAACTCAAAATGGCCCTCAACCACGAGACGGGGAAACTGGATACCATTGCAGTTTATGATCAGCCCGGTAGTGTTGCCCAGGATATGGAGTACACCCTGGTGGGCAGGTCAGGCGTGTTGTATGACAGTGTGCTGCGGGTACAGGCGAACGGGCAGTTTCGCATCCCACCGCTGATTTTTGGGGATACGGCAAGGCTGGTGTTTGGCCCGGAAAAAGAGAAGAACACCTATATCATTGATATGGTGACACCACTGGATACTGCTTTTACACCCTTCTGGGCGCAGACTGTTTTTGTGAACATCAAAGGAGACAGTGCCGGGAATGTTTCAGATACCACAGACTATCAGTTTGCGATGGCAGGCAATTATCCCAACAGCATCACCCTGGAAGAGGTTAAGGTGACCGGCCCGTCCAAAATAAAGCAGTATGAAAAAGATTTTGTCTCGGGACAGTTTAAGTCCATCGATGCAAAAACATTGAATGGCCTGGACACAGATGAGATGATGCATTATGCCAGTATGTGGGACTACCTGCGAGCCAATGCGCCGGGAATAATCATTCAGCAAAATGGATTTCAGCGTACAGCAATTTGGCGCGGACAGAAAGTGGCATTTTTTCTGGATGAAGTATTGGTGGATCCCAACTCCATCAACCTGCCGCCCATGGATATTGCGATGATCAGATTATATCCGCCGCCCTCCATGATTTCGGCGCAGGCTCCGGGCGGTGCAGTAGCTATTTACACCAAAAGGGGCGGCGGAAGGGAGAAGCGTTCGGATTATAATTATATGGTGATTGGATATACGCAGGGCGAGGCGGAGTGGCTGGAACATCGTTAACTTTTTTGCGCAATATTTATGACCAGGAAAATGCTAACCCTCCTGCTGGCTATGTTTACCCTTGTAGCCGCTGCACAGGAGACAACCGTGCTGACGATGAACGATGTCAGCTTCAAGGCTTCAGATACCATTGAATTCAGCTGGAATGGTGCCGAGGCGGGCATGAAACATCCACTTGCCACCATGCACCTTTGGATTGACCACATAGAGACGGGCCAACGTTGGAAATTTCGCTATCCTATTGTGAACGGAGAGACGGGCGGCGCGCTGGCCGTAGCGAAAAATCTCAAACCGGGAACCTATGCGTTCAACTTCCTGGGTGCTGATCATCACCTGGAGATCTACGGCAGGATGCACAAAGTACAGGTGCGGACCGCAAGAAACTACAAGACCGGCAACCTGGACACGGTTTCCATGACGGAACTGCCCGGTGCCATGGTCCAAAAAGTCAGCTACACCCTGATGAACCAGTCCGGGTTTTTATTTGACAGTGTACTACGGGTTGAAACCAGTGGCAAGTACCGGATCCCCTCGTTTATTTACGGAGACACCGCCAGACTCACCTTCAATATGGAGAAGGAGCGCGGCAATTATATTATTGACGTGGTCACACCGCTCGACTCTGCATTTACTCCTTTTTTCTCGAAGACCGTTTTTGTTACCATAAAAGGCAAGGAGCAGCTGAAAAAAGTGGATACCTCTGCCTACGCTTTCAATATGGCCAATGCATATGACGCAGGCATTACCCTTGAAGAGGTGAAGGTAACAGGCCTGTCAAAGATCGAGAGGTTTGAAAAAGAAAATGTTACCACATCGTTCCAGTCCTTGTTTGCCAAAACCTATGACGGACTTGGCGGACCAGAGATGGCAACCTATAATGATATCTGGGATTACCTGCGTGCCCATGTGGTGGGCATGACATTTACCGGCCTGGGATTTAGCAGGGGCGCGATATGGCGCGGGCTGCCGGTTACATTCTTTCTGGACGAAGTAATGATAGACCCCAACCTCATTATGATCCACCCCGCGGATGTTGCCATGATCAAGGCCTATCCCCCTTCAGCTGCAACGATGCTGATGGCCAATGGTGCTGCCGTAGCCATTTATTCTAAAAGGGGTGGTGGTGAAGGCCGGCGTCCTGGTTATGCCTACTCTGTGGTGGGTTACACACCGGGGGCTGCTGAGTGGAAGGCGCCATAATTTTATCTTACCTTCAGATGGTCATGGATATCCCATAACAATACATATGGATAACAGGAGGGCATGATGGAAGAAAAAAACGGAACTCAGATTTATGTTAAAGCGGGTGCCTTCGAGTTCAGGATTGATCCTGCGGAGGCGAGTGGTGCAGACATCATTTCAACAGGTGAGAACGCCTACCATATCATTGATGAACATGCTTCCCGCCACTTCCATATCATTGCTGCAAGTGCAGACAGCAAAAGGCTTAAGATAGACGGGAATGGTGAATCCTTTGATATACAGATAAAGGATCCGCTGGACCAGATGCTGGACACCATGGGTTTTGCCACTGAAGTTTCAAGAGTGATCAAAGAGGTGAAAGCGCCGATGCCCGGACTTGTTTTGGATATCAGTGTGCAGGAAGGTGATGAACTTGAAGAGGGGCAGCGCATCCTGATCCTGGAGGCCATGAAGATGGAAAACTCCATCATCATGCACACAAAGGGCAGGGTTAAAACGGTGAGGGTGAAAAAAGGACAAGCGGTGGAGAAGAACCAGGTTTTGATAGAATTGGAATAGGCATACCGTTGTGGTATCATTTGTTTAATTGTTAACGGATAATTGCCCATGCTCATCCAAAAAATTTTAGTTGCAAACAGGGGAGAGATCGCGTTAAGGATCATGCGTACCATCAGGAAGATGGGTATCCGCTCTGTTGCGGTTTATTCAGAGGCCGACAGGCATTCACCACATGTGCGGTATGCAGATGAAGCGGTGTGTATTGGACCTGCGCCTTCCAGCCAGAGTTATCTTGACGGGGACAGGATCATAGCCGTGTGTAAGGAGCTTGGCGTGGATGCCATCCATCCCGGTTATGGCTTTCTTAGTGAGAATGCTGACTTCGCGCAAAAGGTTATGCAGGCGGGAATCACCTTCATAGGTCCCAGTCCCGAGGCCATTCGCGTCATGGGATCCAAGCTGGCCGCTAAGGACACGGTAAAAAAATATAATGTGCCGATGGTTCCCGGTATTGATCATGCAGTGACGGATGTGGATGCTGCCAGGGCAGTGGCCGATGACATCGGCTATCCCATCCTGATCAAAGCTTCTGCCGGTGGCGGCGGAAAGGGTATGCGGATTGTGGAACGCAGTGAGGATATGCAGGAACAGATGGAGCGCGCCATCAGTGAGGCCACCTCCAGTTTTGGGGACGGATCCGTGTTCATCGAAAAATATGTAAGCAAGCCCCGGCATATTGAAGTGCAGATCCTGGCAGACCGGCATGACAATATCATTTATGCTTTTGAACGCGAGTGCAGTATTCAGCGCCGCCACCAGAAGGTAGTGGAAGAGTCCCCTTCTGCCATCGTTTCGCCTGCATTACGGCAACGAATAGGCGAAGCTGCCGTGATGGTTGCCAGGAGTTGCAATTATACTTCTGCCGGTACGGTGGAGTTCCTGATGGATGAGGATTTGAATTTCTATTTCCTGGAGATGAATACGCGCCTGCAGGTGGAGCATCCGGTTACGGAGATGATCACGGGTCTTGACCTGGTGGAGTGGCAGATCCGTATTGCGCGGGGTGAGCGCCTGGCCATGAAGCAGGAAGACCTGCAGATCAATGGGCATGCCATTGAGTTAAGGGTGTATGCGGAAGACCCGCTGAATAACTTCCTGCCGTCCATCGGCACCCTCACTACATACCAGCGCCCTGATGGCGATGGTATACGCGTTGATGACGGGTATGAGGAAGGGATGCAGATCCCTATCTATTATGACCCGATGATCGCCAAGCTCATCGTGCATGCGCCTACCCGAATAGAGGCGATACAGAAAATGAAGCAGGTTATCCGCAATTACAGGATCGAAGGCGTAGCCACCACCATGCCATTTGGAGCATTCGTCATGGACCATGAGGCTTTCGTGAGCGGTCATTTTGATACGCATTTCGTGAAGAACCATTATACGCCGGAACAGATCCTGGAGCAGCAGCGTGCTGTTGCAAGGGCAGCTGCTATGGTAGCCGTCAGGTACTGGCAGGAACAACAGAAAAAAATCAGTCCGGTGGAGCATGGCCAAACCAATTGGAAGCGTCGCCAGGCAAATTGATCAATTGAACCCCAAGACCATGAATTCTAAACTTGAGATACTGAGGGATAAGCTGGCACAAGGCAAATTGGGCGGTGGCCAGCAGCGTATTGATGCCCAACATAAAAAAGGAAAGCTCACGGCAAGGGAGCGCGTGGAGCTGTTGATGGATCCGGGATCCTTTGAGGAAATTGGGGCGTTGGTGACCCATCGTACCAAGGACTTTGGGATGGAGAAAGAGCAGTACTATGGTGACGGTGTGATCACGGGTTATGGCACGGTGAATGGGAGGCTCACCTATGTTTTTGCCCAGGACTTCACGGTATTTGGCGGTGCGCTTTCCGAAACGCATGCAGAGAAAATATGCAGGATCATGGATATGGCGATGAAGAACGGGGCGCCGATGGTGGGTCTTAATGACAGCGGTGGCGCGCGGATACAAGAGGGCGTGCGTTCGCTGGGCGGCTATGCTGATATTTTTTACCGGAATGTGCAGTCGTCTGGTGTGATCCCGCAAATTTCCGCGGTGATGGGTCCCTGTGCCGGCGGTGCCGTGTACTCCCCGGCCATTACGGATTTTACGATCATGGTGGAAGGCACGAGTTATATGTTTGTGACGGGACCCAATGTGGTGAAGACGGTCACCAATGAGGAAGTGAGTTTTGAAGCCCTTGGAGGTGCCTCCACACATTCCACCAAATCAGGGGTGACGCACCTTACGGCATTGCATGATAAGGATTGTATAGAGCAGGTGAAGAAGTTGCTCAGCTATATGCCACAGAACTGCGAGGACGTGCTGCCTAAGCTGCCGTATGTGTTGGGTGATGAGCTGAGACCTGAGCTGGAAAGCATTGTGCCGGCGAGTCCCAACCAGCCCTATGACATCCGCACGGTGATCAATGGGATTGCCGATGCAGACTCTTTCTTTGAGATTCACAAGGATTATGCAGACAATATTGTAGTAGGCTTTGCACGGCTAGCCGGAAGGTCCATCGGTATTGTGGCCAATCAGCCCGCCAGTCTCGCTGGTGTGCTGGATATCCATAGTTCAGTGAAAGGTGCCCGGTTCACACGGTTTTGTGATTGCTTCAATATTCCGCTGTTGGTGCTGGTGGATGTGCCGGGCTTTTTGCCGGGCACCGACCAGGAGTGGAACGGCATCATCACCAACGGCGCGAAGCTATTATATGCGTTGAGTGAAGCAACCGTTCCCCGGATCACCGTGATCACGCGCAAAGCCTATGGCGGCGCGTATGATGTAATGAACTCCAAACATATTGGTGCGGATATGAACTATGCCTGGCCCACCGCTGAGATAGCTGTCATGGGTGCCAAAGGCGCTTCTGAAATTATCTTTAAGAAAGAGATTGCGGAGTCCGCAGATCCTGCGGCAAAGTTGCTGGAGAAAGAAAAAGAGTATGCAGATCTTTTTGCCAATCCATATACAGCGGCTGAAAGAGGATTTATTGATGAAGTGATTGAACCTCGCGAGACGCGGCGTAAACTGATCAAGAGTTTTGCCATGCTGGAAAATAAAGTGCAGAAGAGGCCGAGGCGGAAACACGGGAATATACCGCTCTAGTAATTAGCAATTGGCAATTAGCAATTTGCAATTGGCACTGGTTTCTAGATTCTAGTCACTAGTGCCAATTGCTAATTGCCATTTGTCAATTGTTAATTACCAGACAGGTCCGGGGTTAGAACGAACGTAATGAAGAAGAGTGAAAGGTATATTCCGGCGTTTTGATAACGCCTTCTTCCGCTTTGTACCAGGGGCCATTTTGACCTTTGAGCACATGAATATCTTGTGCAGGCATATAGCTCTGAGCTATCATGAACAGCTTGTTTCCCTTAGCATCCTGTACAAGGTCAACCACAATCACTACGTGCCCTGGAAATCCACCCTTGATGAGCACATCGCCGATGGAGATCTTTCGAATGTCTTTTGGTTTCAGTTCCTTCTCCAGGGACGCCGAATTGCAATAAGTGAAAACGGTGTTGAGGTATTGCAGGAGATGTTCATGGGTATACGGGGCACTGAAGCGGTAGGCCTTGCCGTTATTGTCTGAGAACACAATTTTGGCGTACTGTCCAGCAGCGAAAAGGTACTCAGCCCTGAGCCTTATTACGGCATCGGCACACTGCTGGAGGTCTTGTTTACCCACGGACAAATCTACCACTGCATATTGGGCGGATTGATTGCGTTTCTTTTCCCCATTGTAGAGGTATACCGTAGGGTCTTTTTTCAGCGGTAAGTGGCGGAGGTAGGTTCCCCATGCATCGGTTGCAGGCCTGTGGTATCCGGCGGGCGCGGGAATTTCGGTAATGAAGAAGAACTGGATGGATAGCAGCAGCATGTTTAGGAGACACCGATGGGGAAGGAATCCATAATCCGGGAAAGACCTTAACAAATAGTTCGCAGTTCGCAGCCCGCCAGCTGGCGTGACTTCTGTCACCGTGAACAAACGTAAAATCAGCCAACTTTGCAGGACTAAAAACAATTCCCTTATGTTTTTTCAGCACGTATATGACAAGTCTTTGGCGCAGGCCAGTTATTTTATCGGATGCCAGAAAGAAGGAGTTGCCGCGGTGATAGATCCCAAGCGGGACGTGGATACCTATCTGGACATCGCGAAGCAAAACAACATGAAGATCACGCATATCATGGAGACCCATATTCATGCGGATTTTTTGTCGGGCGCACGCGAGCTAGCCGCCCTAACCGGTGCGGAAATGTATCTTTCTGATGAAGGTGGTGAAGGCTGGGAATATGAATTCCCGCATAGAGGATTAAAAGGAGGAGACAGCTTCATGGTAGGTAATCTTCGTTTTGATGTGGTGCACACACCCGGGCATACGCCGGAGAGTATCAGCTTTTTGCTGACAGATACGCCTGCTTCTCCGGAGCCGGTGATGTTCTTTACGGGCGACTTCGTTTTTGTGGGAGATATCGGCAGGCCAGACCTGTTGGAGAAGGCTGCCGGCATGAAGGGCACACAGGATGCTGGTGCGCACCAGATGTATCAGTCTGTACAGGCCTTCAACAAACTTCCGGATTATATACAAGTATGGCCCGGCCACGGCGCAGGGTCAGCCTGTGGAAAAGCTTTAGGTGCCGTTCCCAGCACTACCGTAGGGTATGAAAAACTGCGGAACTGGGCATTCCGTTTTAACAGTGACGAGAAAGGGTTTGTAAGCTATTTGTTGGAAGACCAACCGGAACCCCCCAGGTATTTTGCGATGATGAAGAAACTGAACAAAGTAAACAGGCCATTGCTGACATCGGTACCTAAGCTGAAAAAGCTGGGTAACCATGAGATGCTGGAAGCCATGAATAAAGGGGTCAAGCTGATTGATACCCGGAGCAAAGCAGAATTTGCAAAGGGATTCATTCCGGGAAGCATCAGCATACAGAATAATAATTCCCTGGCCACCTGGGCAGGTTGGTACCTGAACTATGAAGAGCCATTTATGATCCTGGCAGATGAATCACAGATGGAGGAAGTAACGAGGAAGCTCATGCGTATTGGGTTGGATAATATTATGGGTTATGTTTCATCTGTGGATGCTTTTGTGGAAGGTGGCGGAAGACTGGAGACGGTAAAGATTGTTGACGCAGAGGAAGTAAAGTCATTGGTAGCAAAGAACAACGTACAGATTGTTGACCTCAGGGGTGCTGCAGAGTTTAAGCAGGGACACCTCAAAGGTGCGGATCATGTGTTTGTTGGAACACTGCCATCACATCTTGACAAAGTAAGCAAGGATAAGCAGGTGATCATACATTGCCAGGGTGGAGACAGGGCCTCTATAGGTTATTCACTGCTGGCGAAAGCAGGGTATAAAAATATTCTGAACTATTCAGGCAGTTACAACGACTGGGTAGCCAAAGGAAATGAAATTGTAAAAGGTTAAAATCACAGCGATGAGTTTTTTAAATGCAATATTTGCCGCAACAGAGAAAACAGATTATAAGCAAATGGTGAAAGACGGCGCCGTAATTGTGGATGTGAGATCGGCCGGAGAATTTGCCACCGGGCATATACCGGGTTCTATAAATATTCCATTGGAAGAATTGAGTTTTCGTGCCGATGAGGTAACAGGAAAAATAGTGATCACTTGTTGCCGCAGTGGTAACAGGAGCGGTATGGCACTGCATTACCTTAACGAAGCCGGTGTTGAAGCCATCAACGGCGGTGCCTGGGATTCACTTCTTGAAAAAGTAAAATGAGAAAAGTATTAACTACAGACTGGCATTGGTCAAGGATCCTGCGGACGGTAACGGGAGTAGCAGCCCTGATTTTTGCCATCGTAAGCAGGGACACGGTGCTGGGTCTTGGCGGCGCCATGCTGCTGATCATGGGGCTGAGTAATACAGGGTGTGGGGGTAGTAAGGGATGCAAGATTTAGTTCGCGGGGGGCAGTTCGCAGTTCGCAGGCCTGCGAACTGCGAACTGTGCGAACTGCGAACTAAAGATTCTTTCCTTCACTCAAATTCTTCACCGCTGCTTCCAACGCTTTTTTATTCTGCTCATCCGGAGCCTGTGCCAGCGCAAGTTTGGCAAACTCCAGCGCTTTTTTATTATTACCGATAGCGGCGTAGCCCCGCATCATGCCTGCGTTGGTGGGCCAGGCGCCTTTGTGTTTTTTCCAGTTTTTTTCGAAGACAGCGAAGGCTTCCTGGTTTTTCTGCTGCGCCAGCAACTGGCGACCATATTGATGCAGCTCAACAGCAGATCCGGCATCTAATGCCGTAGCCATAGTTTTATCAGCCTCAGCTTTGTTGCCCAATTTCTCCTGCAACCCGGCTTTGATGCTTAATGTACGAAAAGATTGCACGGCACCCAGGTTGGGATCGGAGGCTCTGTTGATCCAGTCCAGGGCTTCTTCATAATTGACATTATTCTGCAGGCACCATCCAGCTGCCGTTTCCAATGACGGGGGATCAAAGCCCAAACCCGTAGTCATTTGTGTTCTCAGGGAAGACAAGGTGGTTTGTACAAGATCAATGTCAACGGTGAATGGTATTCGCCATTTTTCCCACTCCAGGGCTACCTCTACTTTGTTTTTAGACTGGTTGGCAAAGGTGTAAGCAAGCCTTTCTACAGAAACAGGCCTGTCTTTCTGCTGGGTGGTGCTAACATGTAACACGTCAAGGTCTTTGTTATAGAAATATGCACCCCAGCTTTCCGTGTTCTTATTAAAGATCAATGTGCAGGAATCCGGATAAAGGGCGATGAAGAAAGCATATTTACCTGCAGACAGTTTTTTACCATTGATCATCACATCGGTACTAAAACTGATGGTAGTACATTCATTAGCACCGGCACGCCAGGGCGAAGGCATGTTTGACCCGTACCCCAACACCTGGAATCCATAGGGAGCAACATCGGTCCCCCATATTTTTCCTTCCCTGCCTTTGACGCCAGGGGAGTTGTAGTGAATAAGGATCTCTGTTAGCCCAACCGTTCTTCCGGATACAGAGGGGTGGTTGACATCGCTATTGGGAATTTTCAACTGTGCGTGGAGACCTGATAATGAGATCAGGCAGGCGAGCAGGAGTGTAAACCTTTTCATGTGGGTTGTCTTTATACCTGAAAGCTAGAGAATCCCGCGACTATTTTACTACCATTCATACATTCCTGGCGGAAGGGGCAAAAAAAAAATCCCGCCAGAGGGGCGGGATCATTTTATGAATTGACAAAGAGGTTATCGCCTTTTGAAATCAAAACAAACCGCACCACCCAGGCCAAACTGGAACAAAGTTGCATAGTCAGCAACCACAACCGTTCCCCAGCCGGGATAATACCAGAAGTCATTGCCAAAGGACGAGGTTACAGACTGGATATATGCATTCAGTTTGAAAGAAAGCGCTTTACCCGTTTTCACTTTCACGCCGGCCTGCACATCCCAGCCAAATTTGGTGAATGTGTTCTCCGGGCCACTGAGAATACCTACGCCGAGGGCACCGCCTATATAAGGAATGGCTTTCTGCGTAGTTGTGCTTGCGAAATAGTGATTACCACCAAAAGTGATGAACTGGATTGATCCCGCATCGTTGCCGATGTTTTCTTGTTGGCCATTGGGCCTGTACAAGGGAAAATTTGTAGCCATCCGTTTGTACTTGATCTCAATGGCTTCATTTCGGCGAACGAAATATTCAAGCCCACCGCCCCACTCAAAAGCGGGCTGTACATCGGCATAGTATGCATCAAATCTTACACGGTCCATAAAAGTATATCCGCCATAAACATTCAGTGTGACAGATGAAGGATCCTGGGCATTTGCAATAGACAATGAAACGATGGCAATAAGTGCTAATATTATCTTTTTCATATTATCCTTTTACGGCAGGGATTTTAGATTTATCGATCTCTCCAATGAAAGGGATGTTGTTCTGGATCCCCAGGTTAATGATATTGTTCAGGTAGTCTTCCAGCTGGAAAAACTTTGCGGCCTGCGTACCACCCAAAACTTTAGAAAACTGGGGGAAGAACTTGCGGTTCATCTTTGTGTATTCATCCTGGAGGTCAGCCTTACGCTTCATGAGGTCTGTAGCTTTTTTGTCGTCCAGGTCTGCATAGCTCTTTGCATAGTCAGCAATCAATTCAGCCTTGCTTTTGCCGAGGGCTTTACGGGCAGTTTCATACTGGTCATATAAGCTCCAGAAAGCGGCATCTTTTTCAGCGGGAATATTCATGTACTGTTTTACCAGTTCAGCCTTGTCTTTACCAAAGGCATCCTGCAGTGCCTTGAATTCTGCCTGAACATCATCAGCATCCTGGGCAAATCCCACAGAACTGATCAGGGCGAAGAGAACGATTGCGAAAAACTTTTTCATATCTCGGTTTTATAATTAAAAAAAGCATTTGTTTTCCGGTTTGTCCGGAGCGTAAAGATATCAAGTGTCAGGTTTTATTTCAACCCAATGCTTAAAAAAGTTTTTCTCAGCATTTGTTAAAGCGGTCATAAGACTTTTTTTGTCAGCCATCTGCGCCCAACCAGTTGATGTTTACTGCTATCCATCTACGAAACCAACCACATGAACCGGAAAAAATTCTTAAGGAATGGCTTAATGGCGGCACTGGGCGCTGGCACCATCGTACCCATGATGCAATCATGCAAAAAAGACAATGTAACGGATAGCAGTACGGGCACTGGCAGCAATGGATCCTGTTCTGTGTCACCAACGGAAACGGCGGGGCCGTTTCCCACCAAAACACCCTCCTCGCTCGTGACTGCAGATATACGCAGCAACAGGACCGGTGTGTTGCTGAATATCAGGATCACTGTGAATAAACTGTCTGATTGTGCTGCACTTAAAGATGCCATTGTAGATATCTGGCATTGCGACAAAGACGGGTATTATTCTGAATATGGGGGTACATCCATGCAGACACAGGATTTTACATCTGTGCATTTTTTACGGGGCCGGCAGGTCACGGATGCCAGCGGACTGGTCACATTTACTTCTATTTTCCCAGGCTGGTATTCAGGCAGGGCACCGCACATTCATGTGCATATTTACAATGCCAGTGGTACATCGTTATTGGTGACGCAAATTGCATTCCCTACGGATGTTTGCAATAATGTCTATACCAATGCCACCAGTTTTTACACCAAGGGCTTGCAGGATACATCCAATGCCGGTGATAATGTGTTCTCAGATTCCCTGGCCAGTCAACTTGCAACTGTTACGGGCAGTATTGCAGACGGATATACGCTTACCCATTTGATCACCGTAAACGCATAAGATATGTGGGATCCAACGCAGTCCGTCATGTACCTCGCGGGGAGACGAAGTGTTGAAGAGACGCCTGAACATCGGATCAGTAGTAGCCTGGCAGAACCTTCCCATGGGTTGCTGGCCTGGGAGGATGTGGTGCTGGCACCGGGCGGCACCCTTGAAAAATATTTTGACAGAGATGTGTTGATGTTGGTCATGCCCCTGGTAGGGGAGGTTGACTATGAGGATGATCTGCGCCATCTGTTCAGTATCACAGCGGGCCAGATCCTGTTGATCCCTCTGCGGGCAGGTGTAAAGGTAATGGTGAGGAACCCATACCAGGATGCAGCAGTGAATTGCCTGATCAGTGCCATGGTGCCTGCGGAGGCCCCGGCACTGGTTACACCTGAACTGATTCCCCTGCACCTGGACAGGCGGCAGGATACATTGCAGGAGCTGAAGAATCTCTACCTGCCAATCTATGTGGGCCGGCTGAATGGAAGATCCGAAGCGCAGGTGCATGTTCCCGGCAGGAAAGTATTTGTGTTTGTAGTGGAAGGTGCATTTGAAGTGCAACACCGGTTGCTGGAATTCCGTGATGGTATGACAGTGTGGAATGCCGATGTACTTGAACTGGAGGCTTTATCCAATAATGCCATCGTCCTGATGGTGGGCCTTGGAAACTGAGGTTTGTTGTGTTTGTGGTGTAATGAAGAAGGAGTGACTTGCTAGTCACTCCTTCCATGTATTTAGAAGTTAAAGACTTCCCGTATAAACATGATACCGATGTATTTGTTGGGGGGTATATAAGATGAGAAAAGGTCCTTGGTTGTTTTGTTGGTGAAGCTGGTATTGAGGTTCTGCCACAACTCATTCCAGTTGATGTCCTTATTGGCCAGCATGTCATTGGTGATATTATTCAGAATGGGGTCATTCACATATTTGGAGCCAATATTCCTGGTGGAGATGATATGGGCATCCGGATTGGCGTGAAACACTTTGGACACATCATTGTATCCGCCGCAGGATCCCAGGTAAACAAATTGTGCCGTAGGTGGAAGCTTGCGAAGACTCTTGTATAAGTGGTAGCTATGCCCGCGGTGCAGAAAGGCAGTGATCTCCTGGTTGGCATCGGCAACTGCCTGCAGCATTTCATTTTGGGCAGCGTTGTCTTTTACTTTTGTATTGGGTTTGTTACAATACATGATCATGGGGTTGCCTTCTTTGGAACGAAATACCAGGTAATTGCCCCGGTCTTCCTTTTCCCATTTTGCCCCGGAGAAGAGTTGCATATAGTTGGCAAAAGAAGCTGCTCCATCTGTATCATCATAGAATAAGGCCACCTGTATAATGGTGTCTTTCGTTTTCAATCTGTCAACAGAGAGCACCTCATACATTTTTTCCACTTCCTTGAGCTTGCTGTTGTTCTGGTCCAGCAGGATGTCCCTGAAGCCGAGGAACATCCGTTGCAGCATGATATTGCTTTTCGGTTGTTCATTGCGCATCTGGTCAAGATTGGCCAGCAGAATATTCCGGATCTTCTCGCTGCCTTTTACACCATTAATGATCTCGGAGAGATTCATGCCGCTGAGGATAAGTTCTTTGTCCGTCATTTCCGAGCGCAGGTATTTGCGCATATAACGGGTGAGCAAATTCGCAAACTTTTCCTCATCCATATGCGCTGCCAGCTTGCCCAACACACCGTATCCTGAGATGATGTTCAGGAACTCGCCAAAATGGTAGTAGTTGATCCGTTCAAAGAAAGCATCCAGCCCTTCTTTTTGCGTGTCTTTCAGAAACTTGTTGAAAACGTACATGAAGCTGGAAGTGTAAAACATACTTTCACCGCCCAGGATCACGAAGTACAGGTTTTGCGTGGAAATGCCATTCAGGATCTTAAACCGCACAGCATCCGGTTTCTCGTGAAGTTCATTGATGGGCTCCACATAGTATTCACACAGCACATTATTAAGGTCTGCGCAATAATATCTGAGGTAATCCCTCCGCCCGGGGTCTTCACTGGCATGCAATGCCAACAGCTCTGTGGTAAAGGCAGTGTAATAGGGAACGGGTTTGTCGATCAGTTTACGAATAGCATCAGCTGTTGTCCTCTGCTCCTGTATGGCCAGGCCAAAGGGCAGCATTTCCGTGAGATGTTCCTCGTCCTTTAACTGGGAAACCGCTTTCACAGTCTGGTTTTTGGAGCGAAGGGTAAGGTCTTGCATCAGCGTGTTATTCTTCAGCTCACTCACATAGAACTCAGGTTCATTGTTGGCAAGGAATGACAGCATGGTATCCCGATAAGGCGCAAGTTCCGGCTTACTCAGTCTGCCGGGAATCAGGATGGGGGAATAGGTCATTTCCCGCAGATCGGCAAAAGACCGGATGGTATCTCCGGCTGCGGTACCCTTGAAAGCAGCGGCCAGAATCCTGGTACGGGTGATGCCCACTGCGCGAAAAAGTTCTTTTAAGGGAGCCCGCTTATAAGACTGCAGTGTGAGAAGAAAATTTTGATTCAGGTTGGGAACCCTTAAGATGGACATATTCTGCTTCTGCAACTCTATAAGTGTAGCCTGGAAAAATTTGGTAAGGGTGGAGGTGATGGGTTCATTATCAACCCGTGTTCCAGACTTTATCAGTGAGTCACAAACCTGGCCATAAAAATGATCAACCTGTTGTGCATAACCAGGACCGATGGTACGCCTGGTGAGGTGGGCGTATAGTTTCTGTTTTTCAGAGTCATAGGTGATCTGTTCCTGAGCCACGGTGTTTACACAAATGGCCAGTACTCCCAACAACAATAAGTGCCGCATAACAAAATTATTCTTGTACAAACTTACCGCTCTTGAGCACTTCCACCCGCACTTTATTTTTTTCCACGTCTGCCGGATAAAAATTTGGTGTCCGCAGTTTTTTTTCTGCATACAACCTCAGTTGATCCCCTGCGTGCGGACTACCCTCCTGGGTGGCATTTCCATAACTGAGCAATACCTGGGCTTTTACTTTTTCTCCAAATTCCAGTACACCCACCCAGGAGTCGCCCCCGGATATATAGTACTGGCCATTTTCTCCCTGCTGTGGCCATGAGACCCTGAAGGAGCCCACAGACCCATCCGCACCATTGCCCGGCAAGTTCAGCGCTCCTTTTTTCAAACGCACCACATCGCCCCAGGCGATATCCAGTTTCCCATAGCCGGATTTAAGTTTTGCAGCAACATCTTCCAGTTTGGCAACAGCATCTTTAGGATTGGCAAGACCATCAGGCGTTGTCCTGGGAGCGGCTTCATCCCATTTTTTCTGGTACATGCTTTGGTCATATACATTCATGGCTTCTGACCACATATAAAACAATACTGCTCCCTTGCTGCCAGCATCAGCATTGCGGTCCCACTGTGCCAACACCGTTTTTGCTTCTTTAGCTACAGTCCCGCCATATTGATCCACGGCCGTAAACAGGTCGTCCAGGATCCGGTCCGCCAGCTCCATATGGGTGGAATGTTTGTAGGCAATCAACTCTTCGTAAGTGATGGAGGGATCGTCCTGGAACATGCGCACGGAGCTTTGTGTACGGAAGTCCATGTACCGTGGACTCATATATCCTGGAAACTTATTGGCATCCAGTGCACGGGGCAAAGTACTGCTCCATGGCGGATCATTGGTATTCTGCAACCAGCCCGTAGTTGGATTTTTAACCTTCGGTAGTTCCTGGTAACTGTGATAGCTATTCCATATTTCAGACGATTTTGTCCCGTTTACATGACCATTCCAGTAGTCCCAGCCGCCGGAAGATCTTTTGGGAACAAGGCCATTGAAAAGGTAGAAAATATTGCCTTTCTTATCTGCATACATAACGTTCCAGAAAGGGATCTGCGCCATTTGGAGGGCGGATTCAAATTCATCCAGGTTTTTGGATTGCAGCATTTTCCACCACTGGTATCCCATATTGGCGCGGTCCTCGCCGGCAAGCCGGATAGCCAGGGCTTTTGTTTTTCCCATTTGTACCACAGGTCCCTGTGCAGACCTGAGCATGGTGATCTCTTCATCCACCAGTTTGCCTTGCTCATCTTTAACCTTGATCGTTTTCTTTCGCATCGTGAAATCCTTGCGAGCACCATCCAGGACATAACCGCCATCTTTTAGTTCCAGTTCATAAGTATCAGCGTTATCAATGGTGTTGTTGGTATGGCTCCATCCGAGGTTTTCGTTGAAGGCTATGGCAATGCCGGGAAAGCCCACCAGCGTGGCACCATACATATTGTTACCGGGCTTCATCAGGTGCATTTCTGTGAACAGGAATTCGCCAAACCAGGGGAGGTGCGGATTCATCACCAGCATCGCTTTTCCGGAAGCCGATTTTTTTGGACCGATGGCTACCGTATTGGAGCCCATCTCTTTCCACTCCAGCGCGGCACCCAACTCACTGCCACCCACAAAACGGCCAAAGACCACAAAGGCGAGGTGTGAAGCCACATCGGTTTCCACAAAGGGAAGGATCTGCCTGTTTTCCGGTTTGATGGCTTCCGGATGGGCTGCAGCATAATCATTGAGGCCGCGTACAAATGCCTGTACCATGGAACGCCAAACCGGGTCTGCGCGCTTTGTCCAGTCTTCAGCAATCTCCGGGAATCCCATCGTATGGATCATCATGTCTTCCTGCAATTTCTGCCTGCCCCAGTATTCTGATGCGCGGCCGCGGGCCCTGCCATACAGCTGGGTGATCAGGTCTGCATGGAGCTGCATCTGCGCCCAGCCTTCGGCATAGAATAATTCAGCGTCAGTATTGCCGGAAATATGCGGAACGCCCCAGTTGTCCCAGCTGATGCGAAGCGTTGGTTGTTGTGCACCCGCATGGATGGAAAGGCAAAGGGCAAAAATGAAAAGGCATTTTTTCATGACAGGAAGATTAGACCTTAAGGTAGTTGCTTTCCCGGATTTTACGAACACACAGAACAATTTGCTACCTTAATAGCCTATGCTAAGGTTGATTGGATTTTTGGTTTTGGTCATGAGCCTGGAAGCATCAGCCCAACCCCGAAGTGATGCGCAGCTCAGGGACATCCTGGACCAGAACCGGGACAGTCTTTTCCAGATGGTGCTTCAACATCCGGAGATATATCGGTACCAGATCATCTATACAGAGATCAACAGGGACAAGCGTAATCATCCCGGCTTCCGCAACTATTATCTTCATGTTGACTCACTGGCATATTTCAATCCGGCTTCAACGGTGAAACTTCCCCTTGCCTTCCTTAGCCTGGAGAAGCTGCACAGCCTTTCAGACAAGGGTATCCGCCTGGATACGCCCATGCTGTTTGACAGCGCCAGGTCCTGGCAAAGGCCGCTGTACGCAGACAGCACCTCGCCCAATGGATTGCCATCCATTGCTCATTTCATAAGGAAGGCGTTACTCGTGAGTGATAACGATGCCTATAACCGTATGTACCAGTTTGTGGGCCAGCAAACCATCAACCGCAGGCTCCGGGAGCTGGGATATAACGATGTGCGCATCACCCGGCAGTTCATGGGGCTCACGCCCAACCAGAACCGGTATACCAATCCCATCCGTTTTATCCGGCATGATAAAAGCCTGCTCTGGGAACAACCGGAAGCCTACAATCCTGATCCGTTTAATTTCACGCACATCAATAAAATGGGTAAAGGCTATTGGGATGCAAAAGATAGCCTGGTTAATGAACCCATTGATTTTACCTATGCCAACAACCTTACGGTGGAGCACTTGCAGGGGATGCTGCAGTCTGTCATGTTTCCGGAGGCCACCACTGAGGAGAGGCGTTTTGCGCTCAGGAAAACAGATCTTGAATTTTTGTATCGATATCTTTCCCAGTATCCTTCAGAGTCTGATGATCCCAAATACGACACCGAAAAGTTTTACGATAGCTATGTGAAGTTTTTTTTCAGGGACAGCACCCATAAGATGCCTGCGGGAGTGCGGGTCTTCAACAAGGTGGGATGGGCCTATGGATGCCTGACGGATGTAAGCTATGTGGCGGATTTTGTCAATGGGGTGGAGTTCATGCTTACGGCAACCATCTATGTGAATGCCGATGGCATCCTGAATGATAACAAGTATGAGTACGAAGAAGTTGGCTGGCCATTTCTGTATCAACTCGGGCAAACCATTTACCGGTATGAACTGGCCAGGCCCAGAAAGAGAAAACCAGACCTTTCGGCGTTCAGGCTTGTGTATAAACCACGGCGGGAAGATCAGCGGCCCGTCATTAAAGAAGTAGACAATTAAAATGAAAAAGATGTTCAAGTGGATTCTTGGCCTGCTGCTCGTCACTACTAACGTAAACGGGCAAACGAAATATTACCTCACTGCTGATCGTGTATTTGATGGTGTGCAGATGCAGGCAGGCTGGGCTGTGGTAGTGGAAGGGAATAAGATCACGGCGGCCGGGCCTTCCCTGCCAGTGCCGCCTGGGGCCGTGAAGGTCAGCTATCCCGGGTGTACGCTGATGCCGGGCATGATAGAAGGCCATTCCCATTTGTTGCTGTATCCGTATAATATCACCGACTGGGATACGCAGGTGTTGAAGGAGACCGATGCCTTCAGGACCATCCGCGCAACGGTGCATGCAAGGAATACCCTTATGGCCGGATTTACCACCACCCGTGACCTGGGGACGGAGGGCGCCGGATATGCCGATGTGGCGCTGAAACGAGCCATTGATGCAGGCATGATCCCGGGACCGAGAATGGTGGTTTCCGGGAGGGCAATTGTGACCACAGGTTCTTACGGACCCAGGGGATATGATTATGACCAACAGTTGATGCTGGGTGCGGAAACGGCAGATGGCTATACCCTGTTGAAAGTGGTTAGGGACCAAATTGGGAAAGGTGCTGATTTTATCAAGATCTATGCAGATTATCATTGGGGTGTGGGTAATGCAGACCAGCCTACTTTCACTTTGGAAGAATTAAAGATGGCGAATGAGGCGGCTACCAGCAGTGGCCGGTATTTTGTGAGCCATGCTTCATCAAAGGAAGCCATCCGGCGTGCTGTACTGGCCGGTGCGCAAACCATTGAGCACGGAGATCATATGGATGTGGAAACGGGCCGGCTGATGAAAGAACATGGGGTGACGTATTTTCCCACGCTGGCTGCATCAGAGAAAGTGGCAGAATACAAAGGATGGAAAAAAGGCGTTGATCCCCTGCCGGCTAATATCGCAGAAAAGAAACAGAGTTTTAAGGCAGCTATGGAAAGCGGGGTCACCATAGGTATGGGCGGGGATGTGGGCGTGTTTGCGCATGGAGAGAACGCCATTGAAATGGAACTGATGGCAGAATATGGCATGAAACCCATCGATGTACTGAGAGCTGCAACTACCGTGAATGCGAGAGCCCTGCATATGGACAACCAAATTGGTGCCATTAAGCCCGGGATGCTGGCTGATCTCATTATAGTAGCGGGAGACCCTTCACAGCAGATCTCGGCTGTGCGCAAGGTTAAGCTGGTTATGAAAGACGGGGTCATAAGCCGGCAGGATAAATGACCAGCGAACAAGCTATTTGGCCATTCATGAACTATGGCTTCCTGATGCATAGTTAGTGGGCTAGTTTGTGTGTAAAGACTGGATATGCAAAAGATGATTTTTTTTCTCACGGTTTCTTTGTTGCTTGTTGGCACAGCAATTTCACAGGAAAAGCCTGGTTCACCCTTGTTACGGGAAATGCAGAAACTGGATAGCCTGCTTTTTGAGGTAGCCTTCAACCATTGCAATACGGCGCAACTGGAAAAACTGACGGCAGATAATTTTGAATTCTATCATGACAAGGGTGGGGTCACGCTCGGCAAACAGAATTTTGTGAACAGTGTGAAGACGGGCGTTTGCAACAACAATTACAGGGCTATCAGAAAATTAGTGCCGGGTACCATGCAGGTATTTCCCTTGTACAAGGATGGACAACTTTACGGCGCCATCCAGATGGCGGACCATGAGTTTTGGGCGGAAGAAACAGGTAAGCCTTTATATATGACCTCTACTGCCAAATTTACTCACCTGTGGATGTTGGAGAACGGGGAGTGGAAATTCTATCGTGGGCTGAGCTATGATCACCAGCCGGCGAAACAATAGAAATATTAACCGGGTGATGACGGGCACCACCCGGTCAATGATCTACCAGCGGTAACTGACCACGAGATTTCCGAAGTAATTTGCATTCCTTGGTGCCGGAACATATGCATCTGGCAACTGGTTGGCAAAAACCATGATGAAGTATTTGGTGTTGGTGATATTGTTTACCCCCACGCTGGCATCACCCCCCCAGTGTTTACCCAGGCTTCGTTGTATTCCGAGTTTGGCATTCAGCAGGTTGTAGGACGCTGTATAGTAGTCGTTCACAGACGTAATAGGCATTGCGCTGCGATAGTTATATGTGACATTGGCATACAAGCCCTGTTGCATTGTTACGTCAATACCGGCATTGAAAGCGTGTTTGGGAACCGCAGCCACCTGCTTATTGGAATAGTCCAGTTTGGTAGTGGGCGATGTCTGGAAGGTGAAATTGTCTCCATAGGTATAATCCGCATAGGTGTAATTTGCAAATGGCCTTACCATATGGAAGAACTTGCTGGCGCTCTCGTACACTACCCAGCGTAAATTGGCTTCAAGTCCTTTATGCACCTGCTTCCCGCCGTTCACCACATAGGCGTACAGTGTAGTATTGGGTTGCAGGGGACTGGCCACGGTTACTGCCGTCATTTTATTGGAGAACACCAGGTTGTAAACAGACAGTTCATAAAACAGGTTACCATGCAGCAGTTCACCGCGGGTACCTATTTCAAATTGATTACCGATCTCTGGTTTCAGGTCCTCGTTAATAAATCCGGTAGCCGGTGTAGGCGGCGTGGTAGCAACAGCTGGCGTGGTGATATAAAAATAGGAAGTAACCGGTGCTTTGTACCCTTTGCTGTAAGATGCCCAAACGGAGAGTTTCTTAGAGAACACTTTATTGATGGCAAGATGCGGAGAAACCATTCCGGAGTAAGTTTGTTCAAACTTATCCGGACGGGTTGCCAGCGCGCTGTTGAAACGGTCATTGAGCTCCAGTTTTTGGTTGCTGGTTCCTATACCCGCTGTTAATGAAAGATCAGCGGGCAAACTCAGGGTCCATTCCGTAAACAATGAAGCGGTTGACGCTTCTGTAAATACGTTGGATGTGGCGGCATTGATCACCCAGTAAGGGCTCTTGCCATATACCCATACACTGCCGGTGTCATTAGGGTTCTTCTTCATGCTATAGCCAATCACATTGGCCAGCTGCTTCTGGTATTCCACACCGGTTACACCATTGAGGAGAATACCGTTTCCTAATTTAAAACGGGTATTAAAAACCGAGCGCAGGCCAAAGTTCATGGTACTCTTGTCTGTCCACCCTCCCGCGGAACTGGCATTGCTGTTGAAAGCTGTTCCAAAAATGCTGGTAGCGTTAGAGATATTTTCAGTGAACTGGTAGGTGTGCCCCAGCCCACCCCGCACGGTAACAACATTGCTGTGGGCGTCCCTCTTGATATACTCAGGATTCCCGGAGTAATCGTCCTTATTCCATTGGTCTATGGTGAGTTCACCAAATCTTTCATCATAACTGTTGGCATAGCCAAAGAATGCTGTGAATTTTTGTTTTTCACTGGCGTTGAAATCAGCAATGAGATTGAAAAAATCCTTTTCTGATTTGTTATGGATGGAGAAACCGTCTGATTTCTGCTTTCCGTAATTCATCATCAGGGAGCTGCGGTCATTACTGGTTTCAAACGTAGTGGTGTATCGTTGCAGGCCATAGTTGCCAATCATCACCTGTTGCTTCAGTGCGGAGCTTCCTTTGGGAGGCCGGGCTGTAGTGAAATTGATGGCACCTGCAATAGCCAGTCCATACAGCGATCCGGCCGGCCCCTTGGTGATCTCCACATGCTCCATGGAGCCGTAGTCCAGATCATCAAAAGTGGTGATTCCTTCTGCATCTGTGATGGCAATACCGTTGAGGTAAACCTTATATCCCTGGCCATCGAAATTGCTGCTGGGACCGCGGGTGCCTCTGGTGCCATTGCCATAGCCCCGAATGTTGAGTTGCTGTCCTCCTCCTACGGTACGGCGGTTCATGCTCACGCCCGGAACATTGGTTTGGATGGCATCGTCCAGGAACAAGCCGGTTCCCCTGTTGAGTTCCGTGCGGCCCAGTTTGGCCACTGCGGCAGGTTGAAAAAGGAGTTGTTTATTGGGGTTGGATGAAGCTACTACTTCTACTGTTTCCAGGGTAGTTTCAGATGAACGGAGTTGGATATTTCTCACCACGCAATTGTTCACCGGAACAGAAACCGTTGCATAGCCTACAAATGAAACGGTAATGGACTGCTGGCCATCGCAGGGCAAGGTGAAACTGCCCTCTTTGTTGGTAAGCACTTTATGCTTTCCCGCTACAACTGTAGCGCCGGCAAGGGGTTTGTTACTGGCCGCTTGTTGTACTGTGGCGGTGATATTTTGGGCAAATAGTGCGGAACTGAAAATGACGAGTATGCTGAGCAATAAAATTTTTCTCATGATAATAGATGGTTTGCGGTTAGTACATAACCGGATTAGCAACCAGAAAGGCTGCTACACAAAAATTGAAAATGGAGATGGGTTAAGCCTGGGCAGGATCAGGCGGATGGGCCTGGTCTTTATTATATAATGTGCCGCGGTGTTTAGGCAAAACGGGAATAAGGCATCCGGATAATTGAATGAGGGGGCTGCTTTCTATTGAAGTATGTGCACAGTACAGTTGAATGATCTTTAACAGTCCTTTTTTACCACTTTGTTGTTGTTGGTGGTTTCTTGCTGCATCAGCCAGTTTCCTGAGAAGCCGGGTTTCATTTTTATCATTAATGGCATAAAAAATGCGAACGCCATTTTCTTCGGAAGTTCTCACGATGTCATATTGCTCACCATCCAGGGAAAACTCCTGGTCATCGTCCATAAAAATCATCGAAGGATGAAAAGGAACCCGTTCCAGTTCGTCATTGCTGAGAGCGCTGAGTAACTTTCTTTTCTGCTCATGCCTGATCAGTTCCTGTTCAACTGCGAACAGGCCGTAGTAACCCACCTGGGTGAAGAAAATGAGCAACAGCATTGCCAGAGCCAAACAATTCCTCATGCGCTTCAAAAGTAAGCCCAAAATGTATACATCCCTTGCGCCAGGAGTTAATAAAAGGAAACCAAACAGCTATCTGTCTATGGATGGTATGAATACCGTGTGGTTGAAGTGGAGTTTGTAGTAGGGAAAGGCATTTCAGTGAGCGGCTTTCGGGCAGCATTGTAAATAAGCACGTAACGAATCTCATCGTCAGGTGCCCCGTTAGGAGGGTAGTCATTGATCTGCCTTTTTATATTTGATGCTGAGCCCCCTGTTGGCCAAAGATTGCTCCAGTAAAATATTGCAGGTTCATTAAAATATCTGGGGTTGATATTGTCATCATATTCCCATGTGTATTTTAAAGATTTGTCTATCGTACCATTACCATCGTAGTCGTTGTAGGTTTGTTTAGTCAGAAGGTTTCCCCTGGCATCCCAGGTGTAGTCCTGGTAGCCAGTGATCTTAAACATTCCATTGGCCTGCAGGTTGTATTGGGTGGTGCGTAGTAGCAGGTTTTGAGAATCATATTCAAATAGCATGCTGTCTATTACCAGTTCTACACCAGCCACTTTTTTGTAAAGGTTCACATATTTTAAATTTTGGGAACTACCCTCATATGTCATTTGTGATTTGGTGAGTATGGAATCTGGCGAATAGAGAATGGTGGCTATTCTTCCTTGCGGGTCCCTTACGAAACGGGTGGTTGTCACAGTAGTAACCATAACGCCATTGCGCGGGAAACTACTGGAAGTGGTAATGCTTGACGGCTTCCCGCTATCATTATACTCATAGAGGTATTGCAGATAAACTTCATTGGTAGCAGAGGAGATGACTTCCACTTTCTGTAGCAGTCCTGTGAGGTTTCCAGTATTACCGGTGCCGGGTTGTTCCGGCGTTGCAACAGTCTCTTTGCCGCAGCTGATGACCAGTAACAGGAGCGAGAGGATAGCCAGTCTTTTCATGCGATGCGTTTGAAGTAGAATAACGTTTAATATATAAACGTCAGTATCTGAAACATCGGATGAAAGGGCAAATTTTTTTATGAAAGCAGTTGCTGGCCCAGGGTATAGCTGGTGCTCCTTCCGCCGCCAACTTCTTTTACTAGGATCTTACGTAACAAGAGGTCATTGATATCCCTGCCGGCAGAATCCTGGGAGCTTTGGGTATGCCGTGCCCACATGGAAGATGTGATGGCAGTTGACGGATCCTCCGCCATTACATTTAGCATCGCCCTTTGCCGCTCATTGAGCACCAGGCTGTTGATTTTGTCTCGCCTGCGTAAGCCGGAGATTTTCTGGCTAACCAGGTCATCGGCATTGTTGACGGCCCTGTGCAGGCAATCAATGAACCATGCCAGCCAGCTGGTGATGTTCATCGTATCCTTCCCTGCCCGCTCCAGTACGGCGAAATACTGGTTTCTTTCTTTCCGCATCTGGGCCGAGAGACTGAAATAACGCTGCGGAGAAAGATCAGCCCTGCAAAGCAACATCTCCGTGATCATCCGGGCAATAATGCCATTGCCTGCGGAGAAAGGATAGATATTGAGGAACCAGATATGCGCAACTCCCGCCTTGATGATGGGGTCCATCATCTGGTCTTCATTGAACCAGGCCAGAAAGGCATTCATCTCGTCCTGGACGGTATCAGCATCGGGTGCAACAAAATGCACCGTCTCCCTCCCTGAGGGGCCTGAAACCACCCGTAAGGGTTCATCTTTGGGATTATTTCGATATCTGCCCACCGTAATGTGCGGATCTGGGGAAGTCCCGGCAAACAAGGCTGTGTGCCAGCCAAAAAGCCTGATATGAAACAGGGGCTGGTCATATTGTTCAACCGCATCCATATGAACCCTGGCAAGCCCTTCAATATCTTCCTCGCTGGTTTTGGCCACCTGCTCCGCAAGACTGAGGTTGAGGTTTTTTAAGGCGAGGGCCTGCTCCTGCGGCTTGATACCGGGCAGGTCCAGGATTTTCCCGAATGCCTCATATACCGCTTCCTTGTTCAACAGGTGACCTTCCACTTCATTTGACTTGATCAGCTCCGTGGCCAGGTTGTGCAGATTTGTAACGGCCTGGTATGAAGGGCCCAATCCTTCCATACGGCCCAGCAAACGGGCCTGCTTTATCTTGAGTTCAGTGAGCCGGGGGGCAAGAAATTGATCGTCCCAATGAAACTTTGGCCAATCTGGTAGGCTATAGATATACATTCTCCGCTGCTTTGCTTGCGAATTTACTTAATAATCAATGGAATGTAGTGTCAGGGATCGCAGGACTGCGGATTTTATTGATTTTGCCACAAACTATGGTGATGCTTCAGATGGCTTATATTTAGAGACCAAAACCAAGACGGATGAGAAAAGTTTTCTTCTTTGCACTGTTTGTATTGATCAATGGTGTGGTGTTCAGCCAATCTGCCTATTTCAGGATCAATGACGCATCCATGAATAAAAGCATTCCCAGTCCGGAGAAATTCCTGGGTTATGGCGTGGGAGATCAGCATACACGCCATGAGAAACTGGTGGAATATTTCAGGGAGTTGGATAGATTGAGCGACAGGGTTACGGTGCGGAGTTTTGGCCGTACCTATGAAAACCGGGAACAAATTGTAGCTGTTTTTACCACGCCGGCAAACCATGGCAGGCTGGAAGAGATTCGCCAGCAGCACCTCAAAGCGCAGCTCACGGGCGGGGATGCAAAAATTCCCCTGGTGATCCACCTCGGATACAATGTACATGGTAACGAACCCTCCAGCTCCGAGGCGGCAATGTTAACGGCCTACTACCTTACGGCTTCTGAGGATCCGGAGACCCTGAACTGGCTCAACAATATGGTGATCCTGATGGATCCGGTGATCAATCCGGATGGGCGTGACCGCCATACCAACTGGGCCAATATGCATAAAGCTTTTCCGCCCGTGGCTGACCCCCTGGACAGGGAACATACTGAAGTATGGCCAGGCGGACGGTTCAATCACTATTGGTTTGATATGAACCGCGACTGGTTTCCGCTCGTGCACCCTGAAGCGCGCAATCGTGTGAAGCTATTTCATGAGTGGAGGCCCTACGTACAAACTGATCACCATGAGATGGGCAGCACCTCTACTTTTTATTTCGATCCGGGCAAATACAGCAGCAACAATCCTGTGGTTCCATATTATCTGTATGACACCATTTACCCGGTGTATGGAGAATATTTCTCGAAGGCGATGAATGCATTGGGATCGATGTATTTCACCAAGGAGGCATTTGACAAACTCTATCCTGGGTATGGTTCCAGCTATATCAATTTTTATGGCGGTGCGGGATTTCTATTTGAACAGGGAAGCTCCCGCGGCCATGTACAGGAGACTACCACCATACCCATCACGTTTGCTTTTACCATCCGCAACCAGTTCACCGCTTCCCTCACTACCATCCGTGCATCGCTTGCGGAGCGGCAGCGACTGTACACACTACGGAAAAAATTCTATACAGATGCGGCAGACCAGGCAAGAAAGCAGGCAGTGAAAGGATATGTGTTTGGCGATGTGCAGGACCCCACCCGTACCCGCGCTTTTCTCGATCTTTTGCTGATGCATGAAATAGAAGTGTACGAGACGGATGGGAAGGCCGCCTACCCCTATTATGTGCCTGTTGAACAAACCAACTATATCATGGTGAGGTCCCTGTTTGAAAAAGATATCACCTACACAGACTCACTCTTCTATGACGCCTCTACATGGTCCATGGTGCATGCCTATGGAATGCCTTTTACGGAGCTGAAGACGCCGTTGGCAAAAGGGAGCCGCGTTACCAGCCTGCCAACCGTTGTGGTGGCATCGCCGGTGAAATCTGCTTATGCGTATGTATTTGATCTCAGGAATTACAATGCGCATAAAGCCATCTTCATGCTGCAGCAGGCCGGGGTGATTGTGCAGGCGGCCACGAGGCCGTTCACCGCAAGTATTGGCGGGAAGGCAAGAACATTTGGGTATGGATCTGTTTCCATTCCCGTGAACCTGCAAAGAGTGCAGCCTGATGAAGTCTATAATGCCGTGGTAAAAGCGTCTGCGGCAACCGGGGTTGAGATACTGGGACTGGAAACAGGTTTTAATATTGGCGGTATTGACCTGGGCAGCGGATTTATGCGCACGGTGACCATCCCCAAAGTGATGATGGTGGTGGGCAATGGTGTTCAGGCTACAGAAGCGGGCGAGATCTGGCACTTACTGGACCAGCGCTTGTCAATGCCCATAACTAAAATGGATGTGATGAATGTGGGCCGTGCAGATCTGGCAAGGTACAATACCATCATTCTCGTGTCTGGAAACTATGACAGAACGGTGGGGGATAAATTGAAAGCATGGGTGCAGAATGGCGGCACCCTGTTAACTATTAAAGGCGGTGCGGAATGGGCGATAAGGAACGGATTCACTAAGGAAAAGCTGCTGAGTATAGATACACCCAAAACAGTGATCCGTACAGACTATGATGAGGCACCGGAACTGGAAGGGGCAAAAGCCCTGGGCGGATCCATATTTCAGGTGGATCTGGATACCACCAACCCTATCGGTTATGGGTACACGAAACGGAAACTTTCTGTATACAAGAACAGCCAGACCTTTCTGATGCCCAGCATGAATCCATACGCAACAGTGGCAAAGTACACAGACAACCCGCTTGTGGGCGGATATTACTACAAGACAACGCTGGAGCGCGTGAGGAAATCGGCCTCCATTTTGATCGGCAATGAAGGCGCGGGCAGGGTGATCATGTTTGCTGATGATCCCAATTTCCGCGGAACCTGGTATGGCACCAACAAGCTGTTTCTGAATGCCCTGTTTTTTGGAACATTTATTTCAGTACCCAGTATTAGTTATTAGCAAACAACAGACCATGAACAGAAGAAATTTTATAGAGAAATTCACTGCGCCGGTAGTAGCAATGCCGTTTCTATCTTCCATGAAAGAACAGGGCAGAAACCTGCCAGAGGGTAAAGTGTTACGAGTGGCCCTGATGGGCCTCGGTGGTTACGCACAACGCGTGGCAGAAGCCATGAAAGACTGTAAACGGGCGCGGGTGAGCGGGCTGATCAGTGGCACGCCGGCAAAGATTAAAGACTGGCAACAGCGCTACCAGGTGCCGGAGAAGAATTGCTACCGTTACGAAACGGCGCACCTTATCCGCAACAATCCTGATATTGATGCCATCTATGTGATCACACCCAATGCACTGCATAGGGAACATGTACTGATGGCTGCAAAGGCGGGTAAGCATGTGATCTGTGAGAAGCCGATGGCACTGAATGCGGCAGAAGCCAGGGAAATGGTGGAGGCCTGCAAACAAGCGAAGGTGCATTTGCTGATAGGATACAGAATGCATTTTGAACCCAAGACGCTGGAGATTGTGCGTATGCGACAGGCAGGAGAATTGGGCAAGGTCCTGTTCTTCCAGGGGCTGTCTGGGTTCCGCATAGGTGACCCGTCACAGTGGCGGTTAAATAAGGCGCTGGCTGGCGGAGGCTCAATGATGGACATCGGCATATATTCAGTTAACGGTGCCCGTTATATGGTGGGCGAGGATCCCGTTTGGGTGACGGCACAGGAAACCAAAACCGATACGGTTAAGTTTAAAGAAGGCGTTGACGAAACCATCCAGTTCCAGATGGGGTTTCCTTCCGGAGCCGTGGCGTCCTGTTTATCTACCTACCAGATGAACAACCTGGATAAATTTTTCCTGGATGGTGAGCGTGGTTTTGGCGAGTTACAGCCAGCAACAGGGTATGGTCCCATCCAGGGCCGCACCCATAAAGGGGAACTTAATTTTCCGCATGTTACCCACCAGACGGTTCAGATGGACGAGATGGCTGCGATGATCATGGATGGTAAAAAAGCTGTAATTCCTGTAGATGGGGAAGAGGGATGGAAAGATATGGTGGTAGTAGATGCCATTTATGCCGCGGCAAAGACTGGTGAGAAGAAGATATTACGATGGTAAAAAATAAAAATGGTCTCGCTGAAAAGCGAGACCATTTTGAGAATTCTTTTAGAGAAGTTTCTGCTACTGACGGGCTACCGCCTGAAGTTCTTCCACTTTGCTTTCATTCACCAGCACTTTAAAGCAAGCCTGTTTACCTTCAAACTTTACCAGGCAGGTCTCCTTATCACGCAGTTCCATGAGCGCATCTATCAGCGTGTTGAGGTGTGATTGGGATTGCAGCTCTTCTTTGCCAAAACGGATCCACGAGATCCTCACGGCTGTGGAACCGTGGATGGCTTCTTTGGTATCGGCAGATTTAACTACCTGCGTGATCACAAAAGGCCATTCACCAATTTTTTTCTCCCTGCATTTTTCCAGGTAGGCCTTTCCCAGTTCTTCCAGGAATTGCTGTGAAGAAACGGTGATGTAAGGAGCCTCATGCAAAGTATTGCTCACGATGTAGCCAGTACCTGAATTGAGTTTCACCAGGGTCTTAGGTTCACCTTCGTTTTTGATAGTGGGAGTAGTCACTGCACCGGATGGAGTGGCACAATGTGTACATTCAGCTTTAACGGGCATCTGCATCAGAAGCAGAGCGGGTATCGCAATAGCGACAACGGTTCGTATCATTGGATTTCTGGTCATTGTCACAGGGTTGAATTTGAAACTAGGATTTCTATACAAATATTGCTCATAAACGAAGAATAAACAATAGTAATTGTACGAGTGAATCTACGATTCAACCGCGATCAGGTGCAAGTTGCTGTAAATCTTTCAGTTAAGGAATGTATTAATTTTTTTTACTGTAAATTAATCTTCTTTAGGTACTAAAATCAAGCATTATGCGTTCCCGGAAATCCATCAGCAGGCGAGCATTTATCAAAGACACCGCTACGGCGTTAGGCGGTTTTATCATCATTCCAAGACACGTGCTGGGCAAGGGTTTTGTGCCACCGAGCGACAAACTAACCAAAGCCATCATTGGCGTTGGCGGCATGGGCATGAACCATATTCCTTATGGGGATACGCCCGTTGTAGCTGTTTGTGATGTTAACAAAAAGCACCTGGATGCGGCGGTCCAGAAAATTGGTAATGGGGTAAAGTCAACCAAAGATTTCCGGGAGATACTGGCCATGAAAGATGTGGACATTGTTCATATTGCAACCCCGCCGCACTGGCATGGTATCATGGCTGTGGAAGCAGCGAAGGCAGGAAAAGATATCTGGTGTGAAAAACCCATGACCAGGACCATTGGAGAAGGAAGGCGCGTGCAGGAAGCTGTAAAAAAATATGGCAGGATATTCAGGCTGAACACATGGTTCAGATTTGAGGAGCCATTTTATGGAATGAAGACCACCGTAACGCCCATTAAGAAACTGGTAGAAAGCGGATTACTGGGCTGGCCATTGAAAGTGACCATCAGTAAGCATACGGGCTTTGATTGGAAGTTTTACTGGATCGGAAGAACAGACCTGGAACCACAGCAGGTGCCGGATTATATTGATTATGATTTTTGGCTGGGCCCTGCTCCGGTTAAGCCATTCCACATGCACAGGGTAGAGCCAACGTTCCGCGGCTATTGGGATTATGATGGCGGCGGCCTGGGTGATATGGGACAGCATTATATTGATCCGGTACAATACTTTCTGGGAAAGGATGATACATCACCTGTTTCAGTAGAAGTGGAAGCAGACAAACAACACCCGGATGCGGTTGGCACGTTCCGGAGGATTGTATATACGTATGAAGACGGGTGCCAGATTATTCTGGATGGTGATGGCCGGGATACCGGTGCTGCTTACATTGAAGGACCTAAAGGGAAATTGTATCCTGAATTCAAATCAGACATTCCTGACCTGGAGAAGAAGCTGGCTGCGTTTCCTGACCCGGCACCACAGGTCACTGATTTTATTGCGGCAGTGAAGGAGCGGAAAAAATTTGCATTGAATGAGATCAACGGCCATCGAAGCTGTACCATCGTTAATATGGGCAAGATAGCGATGCAGTTAAACCGCAATCTGAAATTTGATCCTAAGAAGCAGCGCTTCATCAACGATGAAGAAGCCAATAAGCTGGCTTACCAGGAGATGCGAAGCCCGTGGAGAATATAGGGCGAGGGTGTAGGGTGAGGGTGTAGGGGTAGGGCTTAGACTACACCCTACATCTACACCCTCGCCCTACACCCCCACCCTCACTCACCCGCATAAGGATCCTTGATCTTCTTCGCTTCATACCGGATATCTGAAAAAACCACCTTGTTGCTTTTTCCGGTAGGGCTTTGCGCCAGGAAGCCCACCTGGAATCCCTTGTTCATATTAAACTGCAGGTGGCGAATCAGCAACCATTTTTTGCCATCTTCGGAGCAATACAGGGTGAAGACATTATCTGCTTTGGCAATTTTCATGTGCACGGTATTGCCTGACACTGCAATGGAATTGCAATCGTCAGACACATCTTTGGTAACCACGCTTACCATCCTTTTTGCGCCAGTGTAGTCTTTTTCAAAACAGAATTTGATCCAGTTCAGGCTATCGGCCTTTACAACAATAGCTCCTCCATCCCATTTATTGGTGAATGGATGCTGGATGGTGGCCGTCAGTACAAAATGTTCATCGGCAGTAAAAAGGAGCTTAGGTGCATTATCTGTATTGTAGGTTACGTTAGGGTCCCGGAACATATCCGTTTTCTCGCCGGCCTCCATCACCAGTTTGTTTCCCTGTGTACTATAGTTAGTGGGTTTGTTTTCCCAATGCAGGGGATGCGGTATACCCGGGATACGTATTTGCTCCTGCGAGAAACCCGAGGTGTATGCCAGGAACAAGGCCATAATCAGAAAGCATTGTTTTCGGTTCATGGGATGTCTGTTTGTAGCATTAAACTTACGTAACCTTTTCATCTGCATATTTATATCATTATATTTCATGACCTATGACAGGGTGAAAAATCCTGTTATGCGTAAACTTTACACAACCAAAGGCCTCAACGGGCTGCCAGTAAAATTATCTATCAAAGACTGAAAAAAGATTGCTATGATCACTCAAACAAACTTCTCCGTTTATGAAACTGCGCCGGCCCGGAGCGAACTGCTGAGTTGGGTAAATGGGATCGCAGCGCTCACCTCACCTTCTTCCGTGCATTGGTGTGATGGCACCAGGGAAGAGTATGACGGGTTGTGCAAGATGCTGGTGCGTAAAGGCACTTTCATAGAACTCAATCCTGAAAAAAGACCCAACAGCTATGCATGTTTCAGCGATCCCAGTGATGTGGCAAGGGTAGAGGATAAAACATTTATCTGCAGCCGGAGACGGGAAGATGCGGGTCCCACCAACAACTGGATGGCGCCTGACAAAATGAAGAAAACACTGTATGGCCTGATGGAAGGATGTATGGAGGGCCGTACCATGTACGTGATTCCTTTCTGCATGGGTCCCATCGGCTCACCCTATGCCCGTTATGGCGTGCAGATCACAGATTCAGAATATGTGGTGGTAAATATGAAGATCATGACCAGGATGGGTGAAGACGTTCTTCCTTTCATAAAGAAGAACAACTGGGTACAGTGTATCCATACCGTGGGGGCTCCATTGGCAACAGGAAAGAAAGATGTATCCTGGCCCTGCAACCCTGAAGTAAAATATATCTCACATTTTCCTGAAGAGAGGCTGATCATTTCCTATGGAAGTGGTTATGGCGGTAATGCCCTGCTCGGCAAAAAGTGTTTTGCCCTCAGGATTGCATCCACCATGGGCAGGGAGGAAGGGTGGCTTGCGGAACATATGCTGCTGATGGGCGTTCAGAGTCCTGATGGTGAAAAGACCTATGTGGCGGCGGCATTTCCCAGTGCCTGTGGCAAGACCAACTTTGCTATGCTGATCCCGCCCCGGGAATTTGAAGGATGGAAAGTGAGTACCGTGGGTGATGATATTGCCTGGATTCACAAAGCGGCTGATGGTGCTTTATTTGCCATCAATCCGGAAGCGGGATATTTTGGTGTGGCACCCGGTACCAATGTGGAAACCAATCCTAACGCAATGGCCAGCATTAGTGCCAACACCATCTTTACTAATGTGGCCATCACTCCTGATAAAGATGTATGGTGGGAAGGGCTTACAAAAGAGCCCCCGGCTGGTCTTACAGACTGGCACGGGAAACCCTGGGACCCTGCAGAAGGTAAGCCTGCTGCGCATCCCAATTCAAGATTTACTGCCCCTGCCTACCAGAATCCTGCCATTGACGATAAATGGGATGACCCTGCGGGCGTGCCCATCAGCGGGTTCATTTTTGGCGGCCGCAGAAGTACGGCTGTACCGCTGGTTTACCAAAGTTTCAACTGGAATTTTGGTGTGTATACCGCCACCACCATGGGCAGTGAGATGACAGCTGCCGCGTTTGGAGAGATCGGAAAAGTGAGAAGGGATCCATATGCTATGTTGCCTTTTATGGGATACCATATGGGCGACTATGTTAATCACTGGCTGCAGTTTGGCAGAAATCTTCCCAACGCGCCACGCATTTTCAGCGTGAACTGGTTCCGCAAAGATGAAAATGGGAAATTTCTTTGGCCCGGATTTGGACAGAACATGCGTGTGTTGAAGTGGATCATCCAACGGTTAAGGGGATCTATTTCCGCGGTAGAGAGCCCTATTGGATGGATGCCCCGTTATGAAGATATGGATTGGACGGGTCTGGAGAGTTTTGGTAAAGAGAAATTTGCCAAGGTCATGGATGTGGAAAGAGAAACATGGAAGAAAGAACTGTTCAGTCACGAAGAATTATTTGAAGCGATGTATGATAAGCTGCCCAAAGAATTTTTCCTGATGAAAGAACTGCTGCTGTCCAGCTTATGGCGTTCGCCGGAACATTGGGGCCAGCAGCCTGAAAGTTAATTCATAGCATATGAACTGGTTGAGCCAACTATGGACGGAACATAGCATCGCGCAGACCATTATCGTGTATGGCTTATTGATTGCCGTTGGGATCATGCTGGGGAGGATTCGTATCCTGGGCATTTCCCTGGGGGTAACCTGGATCCTGTTCACCAGCATCATTGCAGCGTATGCGGGTGTGAGCGTAGAAAAGGACAGCATGCACTTCCTGCGGGATTTCGGTTTGATCCTGTTTGTATATTCCATAGGCCTGCAGGTGGGCCCTGGTTTTTTTGCTTCACTGAAAAAGAATGCATTAGTCAGCAATGCCCTTGCTGCTGCTGTGGTGGTTACCGGTGTTTTGATCACCATTGGGTTCTTTGCCTTAAGCCATCGATCCATTGCTGTGATGACGGGTGTAATGAGTGGTGCGGTTACCAATACGCCAGGCCTGGGTGCAGCGCAGGCTGCTATGAATGACCTCCATCTGGATACAGCCGATGGTTCACTGATGGCCCTTGCCTATGCGGTAGCCTATCCCTTTGGTGTAATCGGCATCATCCTCGCCATGCTGATCCTCCGGAAAATTTTCCGCGTGTCCATTGATGAGCAGCGTGAACTCCACAGAAAACTCAGCGTATTCCAACAGGGCAGGCCCATCTCTGTACACCTGAGGGTTGACAACCAGCAGTTGCACGGCCAGTCGTTGCGTACGCTTTTCGCGATGCTTAAAGAGCCGATTGTAGTGTCCAGGATGTATCACCAGGGTGAGGTGATCACACCTACACCAGAAACCCAAATAAGCACCCATGATGTCTTGCTGGTGGTAGCACCCAGGCATGTAGTGCAAAAGGAACTGAATATCCTGGTTGGCGGACATAGTGATATGAACCTGAAATCATTGAAGGATAGTCCGCTGATTTCCCGCGAGATACTGGTAACCAATGCCGAGGTGACCCATCACCGGTTGGGCGATATCCCTGCATTGCACCAGCATGATTTTACCCTCACCAGGCTAAATCGCGCAGGGGTGGAAATGGTTCCTCACGGCAACCTATACCTGCAGTTGGGTGATATCGTAAAGGCCGTGGGTACAGAAGATGGTGTGGCCGAAGTCACCAGGGCGCTGGGTGATTCCCTAAAGAAACTGGAACTGCCAGACCTCGCCCCCATATTCCTGGGAATTGTTTTCGGGATCATCATCGGCAGCATTCCGCTGCATTTCGGTAATGTACCCGTGCCGGTGAAAATTGGACTGGCGGGCGGCCCGCTTATTGCAGCGTTATTGTTGAGCCGTTTCGGAGGCGTGTTGTACCTGAATAATTATACCACCCGCAGTGCCAACCTTATGCTGCGGGAGTTGGGAATCAGCTTCTTTCTTGCATCGGTGGGACTCAGCAGCGGACACAATCTCGGTAATGCCTTTGCTACCGGCGATGGCTGGTATTGGATGGTGATGGGTGCGGTGATCACCATGATCCCATTATTACTGGTAGGTTATATAGCCCGACATTATTTCAGGAAGACCTTCTTTGAAATATGTGGATTGCTGGCCGGCGCTTCCACGGATCCCCCCGCCTTAGCCTTCGCCATCAAGACTGCCGGCAGTGATGTCCCCACCGCTACCTATGCCACCGTGTATCCCCTCGCGATGATCCTGCGTATTGTAGCGGCACAATTGCTGATCATGCTGTTCAGTTAAGAATTGTCTGTACCTTAATACAGTATGAAAAGAAATCTCTTCCGGGTTCTTACCGTCATGATGTTGCTTCCCATCTTCACCCTGCGGGCGCAACAGGCACCTAATATCATTGTGATCCTTTCTGATGATCATACAAGGCAGGCCATCAGCACCTATGGCGGTACGTTGATGCAGACGCCGGGGATCGACAGAATTGCACATGAAGGGGCGATTTTCCAAAACGCATATGTCACTAACTCTATCTGTTCACCCAGCAGGGCCGTTTTTCTTACGGGCAAGTACAGTCATATCAATGGGCTGCGGGATAACTCCGCCGGCCGCTCTTTTGACGGAACCCAACAGCAGATACAGAAACTACTGAAAGCAAGAAATTACCAGACGGCCTGGATCGGTAAATGGCATCTGCAAAGCCTCCCACAAGGGTTTGATTACTGGACCATCCTGCCAGACCAGGGCCAGTATTTTCAGCCCACCTTCATTGATATGAAGAATGATACCGTGAGACAACAGGGCTATGTGACTGACCTGATCACCCGTTTCTCATTGCAGTGGCTGCAACAACGGGATACCACCAAACCATTTTTCCTGGTGGTAGGGGAGAAAGCAACGCATCGTAACTGGATGCCTGCAGTTGAAGACCTGGGTGCGTTTGACAACAGGACTTTCCCCCTGCCTGCAAATTTCTGGGACCGGTATGAGGGCAGGCAGGCCGCACAGATCCAGGATATGACCATTGGAAAAACAATGATTTTACATGATGACCTTAAGATTGGGGTTGACTATAACAGACCAGGTATGTTTGGCAGGATGAGCCCTGCAGAGAAAGAAGCATACAAAAAATACTACGATGCTGCAGGCGCGGAGTATGAGAAAATCAAATCAGATTCTGTGGCCCTTGTGCAATGGAAGTACCAGCGTTACCTCCGGGATTATTTGTCTACGGCCAAAGGAATGGACCGGAATATCAACAGCATACTGGATGCGGTGGATCAAATGGGACTTCGGAATAATACCATTGTGATCTATACTTCAGACCAGGGATTTTATCTGGGAGAGCATGGTTGGTTTGACAAACGGTTTATGTACGAAGAAAGTTTCAGCACGCCCCTGATGATCCGTTACCCGGGAAAAATTAAACCCGGGACCAACGTGAATGCCATGGTCATGAACATAGACCTGGCACCTACCCTGCTGGATTATGCAGGAGTGGCAGTGCCCGGGGATATGCAGGGTGAAAGCATGAAGGGTTTGCTGGAAGGAAAGCAGGGCAGGCCATGGCGTGAATACCTGTACTATCATTATTATGAGTATCCCCTGTCCCATAAGGTGGCCAAACATTTTGGCGTGAAATCATCCCGGTATAAGCTGATCCGTTTTTACGATCCTGTACAGAGCTGGGAGCTCTTTGACCTTAAGAAAGATCCAACGGAGATGCACAATGTGTATGCAGATCCTTCATACAGGAAGGTAGTGGTGGAAATGAAAAAGCAGCTCCTGAAAGCTGCCCAAAAATATCATGATGACGAAGCGGTTAATATGATGGCTACTGATTACTAGCAATCATACTCTCTGCCTGGTTTTCATTTACTGTAACATGAAAACAAGCCTGCTGTCTTTCATATTTAACATAGCAGTTGCCTGATTGGCGGAAGCCATCCAGCACTTCAATGAGCACATTGAGGTTTTTCTGGCTGGGTGTTTTCCCGGGACCAAAACCCCTCCAGGAAATATCGAAAGTAGTACCGTAGAGATGTGCACTTTCCTTGATTGCATTCCTGTTCACACGGGTAAGCCGCGCAACGGATTCATGCGTGCGTAAGGCACTGGTGATGACGAATGGGCGATAGGGTACGCCTTTTTTCTTACAGGCATCACGGTAAGCTGCACCCAGTTCATCCACAAAATCAACGGATTTTACGGTAAGATAGGGATATGAATAGGTCATTTTAGCGAGCAAGTACCCATCTCCGTTACCCAGGGAGGCCAATTGGCCATCTGCCACAAACTGCCTGATCTGGGAGAGATTACGGGCAGGTGTTTTAAGTGAACTGTAACGGGTCACCTCACGGTGTTTATCTACACCGTCATCAAACTTATATGAACATTGATGGCAACTGACATAGCTGCGAACTACTCGGGACCTTCCTTTTTTGGAAGGGTGCTTTTTGAAGCTCATGGTGAGCACAGCAATAGCAAGAAGTAGTGGTACGGCAAATAGGGTTTTTCTCAACATAAACGTACAGGCGGATTAGGATTATTGGATAAACGTAACAGCTGCAAAATTATTGTGATGCACAATGCAGAACTGCCATAAATCGCAGATTAACAAAGATTTGTACATCCATGATCCGCCGTATATTATGATGCTCTGGCGCTACCCAGTTTTATTGGCACACACCGTCCGTCTTGGCCAGAAATCCTGCGATGATCTTCTCCTGGTAGGCAGGTTGCTGGGATTTAAAGATTTCAGCATGCCTCACGCCCATTTCCCGGAACCACTTGCACCAGTATTTTTGCATGATGTCAAAGTCCTGCGGATAGGCTTCTTCCGGCCGGCATTCCAGGACCAGGATTTCCAGATTGCCGAGGTTTTTTGTGGCTGGAATTATTCCGTAATCCATGGCATCAAACTCGGTGGCCAGTTTATTGGGATCCCTGAAACGGGCAAATTGTTCCGTTCCTCTTTCTATATAATTATATCGATGGGTACCCGGCAGTTGCTGGCGGCCTTCTTTGTAGTACATGTAACCGTCTGTCAGGATCACGAGGATATTTCTATATCCTGTATCTGTCTCTATGCATTTGATCTTCACCTCGTCTTTCATGAAACGCCAGATATCAGAACCAGGATAGGAGGAGGCATTATCTGCCAGTTGATAAATATCTTTCAGGCCTTTCGCGAAATTTCCTTCCAGTTGCTGGTATCGGATCTTGTTTTGTTTTGCCTGCTGCATGTCATTTGAGCCTACCCAGCTTACACTGAGTTGGGAAGCGATATCGCGGATATTTTTATTGGCTGGCTCCGGATGGAAATAAACACTGTACCTGGCCTTTGCTTTGAATGATCCATGGGCCGCTACATTCTTTTTTATTGCTGCGGAGAGGATATTGATGATATTGATGTCGCGCTCTGCCTGGCGGGGCTGGCGTTTGTCCTGTGATGAATTGATCCTGTCTGAAAGATCAATGAGCACACTGATGTTGAGGTCTTTTTCTGCACTGGATTTGATCAGCGGGAATTCATCCTTTTTTGATTGGGGATCTGCACCGGAAGGAGCCTGTCCGCATCCGGTAATAAGGCTTGCCAGGAATACATAGAGCAAAAGTTTCCAGGCCGGGATTTGCTTAGGCATGTTGTTCAGCGGGTTTGGGTTTAAGCGTAGCCAGGAATGACATCACGATGTCCCTGGTCTGGTTTCTGAGTCCGTCTTTTTGAGCCGGGGCGGCCATCAGTCCGCCCTCAATAAATTGCATCCAGCCACTCATGAAGTGAAAGACCACAAATTCAACTTCCCGTGGTTTGAAGAATACACCAGACAGGTCAGCTTCGGATTGTGCGCGATCCCGTTCTGCAGTATGCAAAGCTGCATCCAGTTTTTCAGCGTCTGCTTCAAGGCGGCGAATATCTTTTCCGATCTCATCGATCTCTGTTTGCCTCACCCTGATCTGTTCGCCGGCATGATCCCTTTTGCGGCTATCACCCATGAACTTTTCAAAGAGCAGGCCCCAGATCAGGTAAGTAACAAAACCGGCGAATATGATCAGCCAGAAATTGATGTCTGAAAAGGCCATATTGAAATGATAGGGTGGCAGGTCTTCCAGGCTGTTCAATGCCTGCAGGTCATAGATCTTTTTTACGATCTCATAGGCAATGATGAAGTCAAAGAAAAATGTAACGATGATCACCAGGCTCAGTTTGATCCACTTACTCCAGTGATTTTCTTCCATGAATTTATGCATCAGCACGCCGAGGCCCAGGAAGATAAAAGGCATAGTGACTACCAGCACCAGCGCGGGTGCCCCTCTTTCCCAGGCATGGGTAATGGCGCCTGGATCAAAGATGGAATTGGCAACATTTATATCATCTGCTTTAAACTCCCGGAAAAAAGCGGAGTAGGATGCTGAGGTATAGAATATCCAGAGATATACGGTTAATAGCGCCAGTATGATACCCATGAGGACGATACCGAGTTTACCCGGCTTTTGGGTGTAGTGTTCCGGATTTCTGCGTACGTCACCCATTTCTTCTCTCAGCCCGGTTATCTTTTGTTCCAGCGCCGGGATTTTCTGCTGGCGGATCCGCTCTGCCTGGTCCCTGTTTCTTTGAATGTCTATATCGAGCGTGGCAATCCTGGCCCTGAGCGGCGTTTTGAGTTGCTCCTGCTCCTGCTCACTGGTATCCATCGTTTTTTTATACTGCTCCAGGAGTTTGTGCAATTCAACCTCCAGCGCAATGGGGCTGGCGTTGTGGTTTTTGGATTGGTGGAATCCATACTGTTTCCAGTTTCCGCTGTCTGCCAGCTGTTCCGGGATGCCGGCATTTTCATCAGCGGGTGCGGCGGGGGTTGGTTCTTCAGGCTGGCGCTTGCTAAACAAAGCGTCAATCAGGGGGATGGCCATTGGCTTTTATTTATCTGCCAAGTAACGAAACTCCCGGCCAAGAAAAAGTTAACTGTTACAGGATGGCCGCTTTCTGGGATGAATGGGTCAGCAAATACGCGGGAGTTGCTCACCTGTGAGGTAGTTGACCACCCTGGTTCCGCCAATACGGCTCTTCATGGTAACTTTTCCTGGGTTTGTGGTAGTAACAATGCCCATGATGGCAGCGTGTGCGGTGATATGCTGCTGGTGCAGCATATGTACAAGCTCCGGTGCGATGGATGGATCAACAATAGCAACAAACAGCCCTTCATTGGCAACATAAAGTGGATCCAGCCCCAGCATTTCGCAGGCGGCCTCCACCTGTGGATGAATGGGAATCTGATTCTGGACCAGTCCAAAGCCTAGTTGTGTGAGTTCTGCCACTTCGTTCAGGACAGAGGCTACCCCTCCCCTTGTGGGGTCCCGGAGAAAGTGGATATCCGTTCCAAACTTGTCCAGCAAATGCATGATGGTGTGGTTCAACGGGGTGGTATCGCTCAATACATCGGTCTCAAATTCCAGGCCTTCCCTTACGCTCATGATAGCTATGCCATGGTTGGCGATCTGCCCACTCACAATGATGGCATCACCTTCCTGGATGTTGTTATGGTGAATCATGGCAGACGGATGCACCAGTCCGATGCCGGATGTATTGATGAAAATTTTATCACCCTTTCCTTTTTCCACCACTTTGGTATCACCGGTTACAATGATCACGCCTGCTTCATCCGCAGCGGCTTTGATGCTGGTAAGTACCTGCCAGAATTCCTGCATGGTGAATCCCTCTTCTATGATGAAGGACAGGGATAAATATTTTGCATTGGCCCCACACATGGCCAGGTCATTCACTGTGCCATTGATGGCCAGGTCTCCAATATTACCGCCGGGGAAAAAAATGGGGGACACCACATAACTGTCTGTGCTGAAACTCACATGCCCCTGCAGTAAGAGACTTGCCCCGTCATGCTGCTGATCCAGCAGGTCATTGCCGAACATAGAGAATACGCCAGATTGTAGGAGACGATGTGTCAACAGGCCGCCACTGCCGTGACCCATGGTGATCACATCAAAATCAAAAGCAGGCATGGGGCATTCCAGTTGCATAGTGTGTGTTTTTTGTCAGGCCTGTGCGGAGACGGTTGCTCCGGCATAATGGTAATAGGCAGCGCAGGCGCCCTCGCTGCTTACCATGGGTGCTCCCAATGGGTGTTCAGGCTTACAGGCCTTGCCGAAATTGGGGCATTGCCTGGGCTTCTTAAGGCCCTTCATGATCTCACCGCTGATGCAGGAAGGGTTTTCTCCCTGTTTGCTGATATTGATCCTGAATTTCTGCCGGGCATTGAATTGTTTAAATCGCTCATTGACTTCGTAACCACTTTGAGGGATCTCGCCAATACCGCGCCATACCCTGTTGTCAATGGTAAATACCTCGCCAATGGTTTCTTTGGCCATACGGTTTCCTTCCCGCTGCACACAACGGGCATATTGGTTTTCAACTTTGTATTCTCCCACTTCCAGTTGATTCACCGTCATGAGGATTCCCTGTAAGAGATCTACGGGTTCAAATCCAGTGACTACAATGGGACATTGGTATTTTTCAGCGATGGCATGGTATTCATCGATCCCCATAATGGTACACACATGCCCTGCGGCAAGAAATCCATCTATGGTGTTTTCCGGATCACCCAGGATAGCTTCCATGGCGGGCGGTACCAGTACATGTGAAGCAAGGATGCTGTAGTTGTTTAAACCCAGTGCGTCTGCCTGGATCACACTTAACGCGTTAGCCGGCGCAGTGGTCTCAAATCCCACCGCAAAGAACACCACTTGTTTTTGCGGCTGTTCTTTGGCCAGTTGCACCGCTTCCAGGGGTGAGTACAGCACGCGGATATCTGCCCCCCTGGCCTTTGCTTCCAGCAAACTGCCTGAGCTGCCGGGCACCCTTAGCATATCTCCAAAAGAACAAAGGATGGTGTTGGGCTGCATAGACAGGTAGATGGCTTCATCAATGACATCAACGCCTGTTACGCATACGGGACAACCGGGGCCATGCACCATATTGATCTTATCCGGAAGCATGTCCAGGATTCCGTTTTTAACGAGGCTATGGGTTTGGCCCCCGCAGATCTCCATCAGCGTCCATGGCTTGGTAGTAACGCGATGCAACTCGTTTAGAAAGAATTCCACCAGATCCGGATCCCGATATTCAGACAAGAATTTCATATAGACTTTTTTACCTGCGAACTATAATTCAATTTCCCCCATATCCTTCAGGTACTGGAACACCTTTACTGCTTCTTCTTCATCCACTTTACTGATGGCCACGCCCACGTGTACCATCACATAATCACCCGGTGCAGCCTCCGGAACCATTCTCAGGTTTACTTCTTTGCAGATACCGCCAAAGCTTACTTTCCCGGTGCGGAAAGTGCTGTCCAGTTCTGCAGTAATCTCGATGATCTTACCGGGTATGGCTAAACACATGGGATTCATTTGAATGGTGAAAAGAATGCTTCTGTTCCAGGTGGAGCATAGCCAACTGGCCCAGGCCAATGCACTCATCATTGGGGCTTACCAGTTTATGGAAGTACAGTTTTTTGCGGTTGCCAGCCTTATTTTGGAGGAGGTTAACCAGAAAAGCATTCTGGAATACGCCACCACTAAAAGCAAGATGGTTGATGCCCGTCTGGTCACTGATCATCATAATGGCATCGGCAAGGGCATTGAAAATTTTAAGGGCGATCCAGCCCCTGCTGCGTGCCAGCTGAACATCGTGCATGAACTGGTCAAGCATGACCTCCCAGTCCAGCGTTCCATTTACTAACGGCAATGTATAACTGTATTTAGTCTGGTGTTTCTCGCCAATGGCAAGGGCCTCCAGCTGCATGGCAGCTTCACCCTCATAACTGTTGTGGGTGCAGATGCCCAGGATACATGCCAGGGCATCGAGAAATCTTCCCATGGAAGAAGTTTTCAGCGGCGTTTCGTGATGCAGGATACGCTGGTAAAGATTCCATTCATTGGTTGTGAAGTATCGGGCAATGTAATGATGGTACTCCGGGAACTGGTGCAGCAGGCTGATGGTCGAGAGCCGTGGTTCCCGGCTCATTTTATCACCCAGCAACTGCGGAAAATATTTCAGGTGTGCAATGCGCTCCATCCGTCCTTTGTGTACAACAAAGGTCTCACTGCCCCAGACCTGCCCGTCATCGCCATAACCTGTGCCATCCCAGGCAAAGCCCAGTAAGGGCTCTGGGTGATCCAGTAACCGGTGTTCTGCAAGTACAGCAGCAACATGCGCCTGATGGTGTTGCACTGCTTTGAGCTCCGCACCGTGTATTTCCTGCAACTCCCTGCCATAGGCCGAAACCTGGTAGCCAGGGTGTTTATCCATAACCACGATGGAGGGCTTCAGCTGTAAAAGGGTTTGTAAATGGTGTAGTGTTTCTTTATAAGCCTGCTGTGCTTCCATTGAATACTGGTTGCCGAGGTACTGGCTGATATACAGGTTACGGTTCTGCTGGATAGCGAACGCACTTTTCAATTCAGCACCCATCGCCAGATAAACGCCTTTATCAGGGAACAACATGGGAAGATAGTTGGGAGCCAGTCCGCGGGACCTCCGCAGGATGATCAGCTGTTCCTGCTCTGTATACTGCACCACACTGTCGTCCTGTGGTGTAATGATCTCCCTGTTGAAAGAGAGAATATGGTCTGCCACATCTGCCAACATTATTGTGGCGTCTTCATCTTTGTAGATGATGGGCGAGCCGCTCATATTGCCGCTGGTGGCAATCAGCGGAATGCCTGCATGAGAGGAGATCATTGCCAGGAGCGGACTGTAGGGTAACATCACCCCTATTTTTTCCAGTCCGGGGCAAATCAGCTCTGCCGTATTTCCCAGGCTCCCGCCTTTGATCATCTGGCAGAGCACAATGGGCGCATAGCGGGAAAGGAGGGCCTTTTCTTCAACAGGTCTGATCCTCGCTTCTGCTTTTGCCAGGCTGATATCTGGAAACAACACTGCCAGGGGTTTGGCAGGCCTGTTTTTTCTTTTTCGCAGCAGGCTCACCGGGCCTTCTTTAGTGGCATCACACAGTAATAAGTATCCGCCAACGCCTTTGACGGCAATGATTTTGCCTTCATGCAGGAGGCGTGCCGTTAGCGCCGGGATTTCCTGCTGGCTGCAGTCCATGCCACTTAGCTGCATGGTAACCGCGCAGGAAGGGCAGGAGTTTGTCTGACTGAAATAACGGCGGTCCGTAATTGTCTTATATTCTTCCTGGCAGGTATCGCAGAGGTCAAATGAAGCCATCGTAGTGTTTTCCCTTTCATAGGGTAAGGCACTGATGATGGAATACCGTGGCCCGCATTGCAGGCAGGTGGTGAATGCGTATTGGTATCTTTTATTTGCAGGGTCATGGATCTCCTCCCTGCAATCCGCACAGAGCGCTATATCCGGGGTAAGTAAAAGGTCTGGTTCCTGCGCTGTACGGTGTTGCAGGATGGAGAAGCCACGAAAATCCTGTAAAGGAATTTCCCTGATCTGGTATTGGGTAATGGTGGCGTTGCGTGGCGGATGTTGCAGCAACTGATGGTAGAAGGCATGGGCATTTTGTTCCGATGTGGTGATCTCAATATGCAGCCCGTCTACATCATTGCTTACCCAACCGTTTAACTGCATGGAGGAAGCCAGTTGGGCAACCAGTGGCCTGAACCCAACACCCTGAACAATGCCTTTAATATGAATATGGAAGCTCTGCATGATTACACCAGCTCTTCCAGGACCAGTTTTGATTTTAGCCAACCATACCAGGCTTCCATGCCTTCACCGGATGTGCAGCTCAGTTCCACAAACTCCATTGACGGATTGATCTTCCTGGCATTGGCTTTTACCGCATCCACGCTGAAACGAACATAGGGAAGGAGATCGATTTTATTGATCACACACAAGGTGGAACTGAGGAACATGTCAGGGTATTTCAGGGGCTTATCATCCCCTTCCGTTACGCTGATGATCACCACGCGTTCTTTCTCGCCGAGGTCAAACATGGCCGGACAAACAAGATTGCCCACGTTCTCGATGAAGAGAATGGAGTTGTCCTGGAGTTTCATTCCCTGGATGGCATGGAGCACCATATGGGCATCCAGGTGGCAGCCCTTTCCTGTGTTGATCTGGGTGACCTTGGTGCCTGTGGCATGGATCCTGTCTGCGTCATTGGATGTTTGCTGATCACCTTCAATCACCGCGAAATCCAAACTGGCATTCAGGTCTGTAAGGGTTCTCTCCAGCAGGGCAGTTTTGCCGGATCCCGGAGAACTCACCAGGTTCATGGCCAGGATATTCTTGGCTTCCAGAAAGCCCCTGTTGCGTTCTGCCAGCAGGTTGTTCTGGTAGAGTACATCCTGTTCAACATCAATTACGGTTCGTCCTCCGGCATTTGAAGCGTTGTTGCCATGGAGGGGAAAATGCGTTTGGCACATGGCATGCGATTTAAATGATGACGAGGGAACGGACGCGCAGCTCCCGCCCCTTCAGAATATGGATCAGATGTCCGCCACATTCAGGGCAGGCATCGTAGTAGTTTTCAATCGTGAACTTATTGTTGCAGTCACTGCAACTGGCCAGCCCTTCAATGCGGTTGATTTTTTTTACCGCATTTTCCAGCATCGTATTTTTTACACCCTGTGGCCACGCAAACTCCAGGGCGTCCAGTTCAACACCAGCGAGGTTACCGATGTCCAGTTCAATTTCTTCAATAGCCTGTGCATGGGCCTGCTGCGCCTGTGATTGGGCTATGTCAACAATGCTCATTACAATAGACAGTTCGTGCATGGCAATGGGTTATGCTTTTTGGTCTTTTCTGCGGATGGCTCTAACGATACCCACTACTATGGCAACCACCGCCAGCGAGGTAATCAGGTGAACCGGTGAGGTCAGGTAGTGCGTGATGGTGAAGCCATCTGCGCCTTCGGAATGATCATGACCAGGATGGGCAAGCGTAACCAGGGGAAGTATCATTACTAAAGCCAAAGCCAGGCCTTTTATCAGCTGTTTCATAACAGAATACATTTTGGATCAAAATAGAATCAATCCAGTGCGGGGAACATGACCAATATCAGTGGTTAGCATGATTGAAAGCAATTGTACAGGCTTGGGGAAGACGATACTTTAGACCTTGCATCCCCTCCCCACATTTTATCAAAACCCAGTAAGGCATGGCAAAGGACACTATCTCCACACAGCCCACCTACTACCAGGAGATCAGGCGTAAAGGCTACTCCCGTAGAGAGTTCATTCAATTTGCCGGTATTATGGCAGCATTTATCGGCATTGAAAATTCAGCGATTGGCCAGGTAGCGAAAGCCATGGCAACAAAACCGCGGATCCCCATTATCTGGCTGCATTTCCAGGAATGTACCTGCTGTAGCGAGAGCTTTATCAGGAGTTCACATCCCATTGTTGCAGACATCCTGCTGGATAAGGTTTCGCTGGACTATACCGAGACACTGATGGCCGCATCAGGCGTGCAGGCGGAGGAGGCACTGAAGAATACAATGACCAAATACAAGGGTGAGTACATCCTTTGCGTAGAGGGCTCCGTACCCACGGCGGCAGATGGCGTGTACTGCATGATTGGCGGAAAGACATCGATGCAAATCCTGGAAGAAGCGGCAGAAGGGGCCAAGGCCATCATCGCCTGGGGCAGCTGCGCCAGCAATGGCTGTGTGCAGAGTGCAAAACCCAATCCCACATCAGCAACGCCCATCCACAAACTGGTGAGGGGCAAGCCTGTGATCAAAGTTCCTGGTTGCCCGCCCATTGGTGAAGTGATGGCTGGAGTGATTGTACATCTTTTGACATTCGACAGAATTCCTGAGTTAGACAAACTCGGCAGGCCAAAAGCATTTTACAGCAAGCGTGTACATGATTCCTGTTATCGCCGGCCCTATTTTGATGCGGGTCTGTTTGTGGAATCCTTTGATGATGAGAATGCGAAGAAAGGCTACTGTTTATATAAAGTGGGTTGTAAAGGACCGTCTACATACAACGCCTGTGGTGTTACCCGATGGAATGGTGGCGTTAGTTTCCCCATTCAGTCGGGCCACCCCTGCATCGGGTGTTCCGAAGAAAATTTCTGGGACAATGGCAGGTTCTATGAACGCGGCTCTGCATTTGCGGGCTTTGGCATTGAACAGGAAGCGGATCAGCTGGGTAAATGGGCATTGGGTGCAACCGGCGTGGCCCTTGCTGCACACGCCATTTATACCAATGTGGGCAAGAGCAAGCTGATCGGGAATCTGGAACGGGAAGGGAAGCAGAGTGAGCGCGAAGTTAAGGAGTAGGGTATAGTGTGTAGGGTTTAGAATACAATCATTTATTGAATAACAGTTTATGAGCAAACGTATAGTTGTTGACCCGGTCACCAGGATCGAAGGTCATCTGCGCGTTGAAGCAGAAATCGAAAATGGAAAAATAAAAGATGCATACAGCAGTGGTACCATGGTAAGGCTGCTGGAGGAAATTCTTAAAGGAAGGGACCCTCGCGATGCATGGGCTTTTGTAGGAAGGGTGTGCGGCGTATGTACATCTACGCACTCCCTGAATTCTGTGAGGACGGTGGAAGACGCGCTGGGCATTGTGATACCACCCAATGCAGAACTGGTGCGCAACATCATGCACTGTGCATTGTATATGCATGACCACGTGGTGCATTTTTATCACCTGCATGCCCTGGACTGGGTGGATGTGGTGAATGCTCTGAAGGCCGATCCGGCAAAAACATCAACACTGGCGCAAAGCATTTCGAAATGGCCCAAGAGCTCGCCCGGATATTTTGCAGACATACAGGCCCGCATAAAAAAATTTGTAGACAGTGGCCAGCTTGGCATTTTCGCTAACGGTTACTGGGGCCACCCTGCATACAAATTACCGCCTGAGGTAAACCTGATTGGTGTGGCGCACTACCTGGAAGCGTTGGAATGGCAGAAAGAGATCGTGAAGGTCCATACCATTTTTGGGGGCAAGAACCCGCACCCCAACTACCTTGTTGGAGGTATGGCTTGTGCCATCGGTATTGATGATGTGGGCGGACTCAATGCAGAAAGACTGGCATTGGTAGGGAAGCTCCTTAAAGACGGCAAGGAATTTATTGAACAGGTGTATATCCCGGATCTGATGGCCATTGCTTCGTTCTATAAAGACTGGGGTGCCATTGGTGGCGGACTCGGCAACTATATGGTGTACGGGGATTTGCCCACCCATGGATACCAGGATAAGGAAGGATACAAGTTCCCGCAGGGTGTGATCCTGAACAAGGATATCAGCAAGGTATATGATGTTGATTTGCGTGGGCCTGAAGAAGTACAGGAATTCATTTCACATTCCTGGTATGAATATGCCGGTGGTAAAGACGTGGGCCTGCATCCCTGGAAAGGCGAAAGCAAGATCCGTTACACCGGGCCCAAGCCACCGTTTGAACACCTTGATACAACTAAAGATTATAGTTATCTCAAAACACCCAGGTGGAAAGGCCAGCCCATGGAAGTGGGGCCACTGGCAAGGGTTTTGGTGGGTTATGCAAGGGGCAGGGCTGAGTATAAAGAAGTAGTGGATAAGGCACTTACAGACCTGCAGGTTCCCGTTACAGCACTATTCTCCACGCTGGGACGTACCGCAGCGCGCGGACTGGAAGCTAAACTCGCTGCCGGATGGGTGCAGGACTTCTACCAGGAGCTGCTCACCAATATAAAGAATGGAGATACACGCATGGCAGACAGCAGCAAGTTTGATCCAAAAACCTGGCCCAAAACAGCGCAGGGTGTTGGCCACTCAGAAGCGCCCAGGGGTGCACTGGCACACTGGATCAATATTGAAGATGGCAAGATCGCGAACTACCAGTTAGTGGTGCCCACTACCTGGAACGCGTCACCGAGGGATAACAAAGGACAGATGAGTGCCTACGAGTCTGCATTGATTGATACGCCGGTGGCGGTGGAGAACCAACCCCTGGAGATCATCAGGACCATCCACAGTTTTGATCCCTGCATGGCATGCGCTGTTCACCTGTATAATGAGGAAGGCGACCATATTGCCAGGGTAAGCGTAGTAGGCGATTAACCGCATAAAAGGAAAACTATGTCCAAGAAATATTTGCACGTGCATCGTTTACGCAGGGTTTATGTGTGGGAGCTGCCTGTAAGGATCTACCACTGGCTGAATGCTGCTGCCATCGTAATACTCATTATCACAGGATTCCTGATAGCGAATCCGCTGGCCCTGATGAGCAATGCAGAGCCCGCCAATCAATACCGAATGGGATGGATACGATATATCCATTTTGTTGCTTCATATGTCTTCTTTTTCAATTTCCTTTTTAGGTTGTACTGGGGATTTGTTGGCAACAAATATGCTAACTGGAAGCAATTCATTCCCACATCAAAAAGATTCTTCAAAGAGATGTGGACGGTATTTAAGATTGACATCCTGATGCTGAAGAAAAATGGAAAGCAGCAGGACCACTTAAGTGTAGGACACAATGCCATGGCAGGTTTCATCTATTTCCTGACGTTTATAGCCTTCCTGGTGCAGTGCCTTACGGGCTTTGGCCTATACGCCTCCCAATCCACCTGGTGGCTTCCGAAATTGTTTGCTTGGGTGCCCGCAATGTTTGGTGGTGATATCCTCACCAGGCAGGTGCACCACTGGACCATGTGGTTCTTTATCCTGTTTGCTGTGATCCACGTTTATCTGGTATTTTACCATGATTATGTAGAAGGCAGGGGCGAGATCTCCAGCATGGGTGGCGGTTGGAAATTTATTGAAGAAGAAGTGTTTGAGGAAGACCGTCACCAGACACCCAATCCTGAAAACACAGAAGTGATAGGTACAGCATGAGTAACCAACGCATATTGATCATGGGCATCGGCAATTATCTTATGGCCGATGAGGGCGTGGGTGTGCACGCGGCAGAGGTATTGCAACAGATGTCCTGGCCGGAGAATGTTTCAGTTTTGGATGGCGGCACTGGTGGCTTCCACCTGTTGGAATATTTTGAACGCCATGACCAGGTGATCCTGATTGACGCAACATTGGATGGACGGAAACCGGGGACTATAAGGCAAATCAAACCACGTTTTGCCAGAGACTTTCCACCTGCCATGAGCACACACGATATTGGCCTGAAGGACATGGTGAGCGCCTTGCAGTTTATGGATAAAATGCCGGAGATCAACCTGTTTGTAGTGAGTATCGCTTCCATCCAGGAGCAGGGTATCCAACTCACAACGCCTATTCAGCTGGTGATGCCTGATTTGGTATCGCAGGTACGTAATCTGGCTTTGGCTGATAGTACGGTGCCTGCCTAGTCTTTGATGGTATTCATAACAAAGTAGCTTTGAACATTGCCAATATTAGGAAGATTGGCAAGTTTGTTTTTGATAAAATCATGGTATTGTTCAATATCTGCCACAGAAATTTTTAGCATGTAGTCGAAGTTCCCCGTCATGTGATAGCATTCCTTTACCTCTTCAAATTTGACCACTTCTTTTTCAAAGGCTACCAGGTAAGTATGCCTATGCTCTTTGAGTTGAACCACGGCAAATACTGTCAACATCAGGCCCAGTTTTTTTTTATTTACCCTGATGGTGTATTTCTCAATTACGCCGTCCCGTTCCAGTTGCCTGATACGTTCAAATGTTGCCGTAGGCGAGCGGTGAACCCTGTCGCCCAGTTCTTTATTGGTCAGGCGGGCATTCTCAGTTAGTGCTTCGATAAGTTTCTGGTCTGTCTCATCCAGCTGAATGATGGTCTGTTTTTGCATGAGTTTCTGGCTTTAATTAGAATATCTTTCTACTGATAGGCGTAAGGTAGAATAATAATCTATAAATATTATATCATATGGAATAAAATACCACCAGAATACCTTTGTGTAAAATGAAATGCTATGAAACCTGAGTCATTGATGATGTCATACGGATATAATCCGATGTGGAGTGAGGGAGCAGTTAAAAGCCCGATTTTTCAAACATCCACATTTGTTTTTCGTACCGCAAAAGAAGGGAAACGTTTTTTTGAGATAGCTTACGGAAAGGGTGATGCAAGAGATAATGAAAGTCTGGGTCTGATCTATTCAAGGATCAACAATCCTAACATGCAAATATTGGAGGAACGTTTGGCTTTACTGGAAGGAACAGCGGAGGCTGCAGCTTTTGAAAGCGGCATGAGTGCTATTACAACCGTCATGTTGGCTTATCTCAAACCAGGAGATGTTTTGTTGTTCTCGAACCCAGTATATGGCGGAACCCACCACTTTATCCACCATTATCTGGTTGACCAGGGTATCCTGATCATGCCGTATAATGCAGGTGAAGCTTCCTCGGATATTATGGAGCGTCTGGAAAACAAAGGCTGGGCAGGCAAAACTAAACTGATTTATGTGGAGACGCCGGCCAATCCAACTAATACCTTATTTGATCTGGAGGAATTGAACAAACTGAAGATGCTTCTGGCTCTGCACAACCAGGAAATAAAACTGGTGGTAGACAATACCTATATGGGACCGCTCTGGCAAAAGCCGATGGACTTTGGTGCCGATATCATTTGTTATTCAGCCACCAAGTTCCTGAACGGCCATAGTGACGTCATTGCCGGTGCTGTAATGGCGGGGCACGCTGAAATGAAAAAGATAAGGACCCTGCGTACATTCCTTGGAAATATGATTGCACCCTACACCGCCTGGTTACTGACCCGTAGTCTTGAAACACTGCACTTGCGCATGGAAAGGCAAACAGCCAATGCAAAAAAAGTAGCCGGTTATTTGTTGAAGGATGCACGCATCACAAAAGTATTGTTCCCCGGAATCAAAGGGAGTTCTTCAGAGCAATGCAGGATATTCAATGAGCAATGTAAAGAGCCAGGTGCTATGATCGCATTTGAAGTGGATGGCGGTGAAGAACAGGCGTTTAAAATTCTGGATAACCTGAAACTGATCAAGCTTGCGGTAAGCCTGGGAAGCAATGAAAGCCTGGCCCAACATCCTTTTTCCATGACACATGCTGATGTGCCGGACGATGAGAAGATCAGTGAAGGTATTACACCGGGACTGATCAGACTCAGTGTAGGGATTGAACATCCGGATGATATCATTGCAGATTTATCGCATGCACTACAGGCAGCCTACAACGATGCAAGCGTCAGCGCAGGTGCTGTGCTAGAAAACTAAAAATGCTGTTTCTGATATCTGCCGCGTCAAACATCACCCCATAGTGCGGCGCACCGGGAACAATGATGATCTCGCTGGGTACGCCAGACAGTTTCAGCCAGCTGTGCAGCATCCTGGATTGGGTATTGGGAACGCTCTCGTCTTTCTCCCCCTGTATGATGAGAAACGGAGGGTCTTTTTTGTCGATATAGGTGACAGGACTCGCAGCCCTTGCAAGGTCAGGCCTATCCACCGCACTAGCACCCAGTAGTGTTGTAACGGGATGATCAGCCTTGAGAAAGTTAGTATCATTGGCTGCTGCAACCAGGTCAGACGGACCATAAAAATCTACTACGGCAGCTATCCTGAATTTTGGTTGCTTACCGTCATGCGTAAACGAAGATATTTTGTTGTTCAGGGAGAGGGCCAAGAGGTTGGCGAGGTGCCCGCCTGCTGAGAAACCCATCAGTGCGATCTTTTCTTTTCGGAAACCATATTGACCTGAGTGGTCATAAAGCCATTGGATAGCCTGGTTGCAATCCTGGATTTGCGCCGGAAACGCTTTGGTGGTGCTGTGCCGGTAGTCGATTGACGCAAAAGCATACCCCCTTCCAAGGAGCTCTTTGATCGTTTCTCTCATATAGCTCATGTCTGCATACTTATCATTCAGCATCCATGCTCCTCCATGGACCCATACTACCAGAGGCAGGTTTTTACTGTTGCCTGCGGGCAGATAAATATCCAGCAGATGTTTATCGTCTTTGTCATTGGCGTAGTTGATGTTTTCATGAAACACTGTGCCTTCGGGAAACAATTGTTTTACCGGTGATGGTTTCTGTGCGTGGGCCTGGAGACTGATCAGCAGTGAAAGGAAAAAGATCTTTTTCATGGCAGGGTGATGATGGTTTTAATGTTTTCGGGATTTGCCGTCACCTGGCTAAAGGATGTTGCTACTTCGGCAAAATCAAGTTGGGAAGTGATGAAACTGTTGCAGTCAAAATGGCCATCCCTCAGGTAGTCCATTACGGAAACAAAATCCTGTTTTGTTGCATTTCGGCTACTCATCAGTGTGGCTTCGCGCTTGTGAAATTCAGGGTGACTGAAACAGATATCTGCCCGCTGGAGACCAATGAGCACATATCTCCCGCTGTGTGCCAGGTACGTGAAGGCGGCTTCCATCGCCTTAAGATTTCCAGTGGCATCCATAACCACGCCTGGCATATCCCCCTGTGTGATTTCTTCCAGGGCTTCTTTTACATTATCATGGCCGGCATCTATGGTGTAGGGTATATGGAGCTGTTCCCTGCAATAGGCCAATCTGTGTGCATTTGTATCCAATGCAATCACGTGACCGCCGGCCTGTTTTGCAAAAGCCATCGTACCCAACCCAATAGGACCTGCACCACAAACCAGTACAAAATCTCCGGGTTGTATTCCTGCCCTTCTTACACCATGCGCACCAATGGCCAGGGGCTCTGTCAGCGCCAGGTCCCGCGAAGCAATTCCTTCGCCCGGCAGGATAAGATGATCAGGGACAACGATATATTCCTGCATGCCTCCGTCTGTATGTACGCCCATCACTTTAAGCGCAGCGCAGCAGTTGGTAGCCCCTCGCCGGCAAGCGTAGCATTGCCCGCAATGGAGATAAGGTATTACCGTCACCGCATCACCTGCCCGAAACCCATTTGATGGAGACCCCTGCAAGAACGTGCAGGACAGTTCATGTCCCAATACACGCGGGTAACTAAAATAGGGCTGCCTGCCTGCAAATGCATGGATATCTGTCCCGCATACGCCCACAAAGTTTACGCGAAGGAGGGAATGTCCTTCCGGGCACACGGGTTCAGGCACCTCTCTGTATTCAAATTCACCGGGTTGTTTGCAAATGAGTTGCTTCATAAGAAGTGCTTAAAAGATAGACATTTTTTTGGGCAGACGGGCTTTGTGATTGCAATCATAATTACAGACACCTGCCAGCTTTAGCTTTAATGTCCTTAAAACAACAGTATGAAAAAGTTAGGGATCATCATTTGCGCTTCCATGTTATGGGTAGCCTGCAACTCTGCGCCATCTTCTGCAGACACCAACACTGCCACCTCGCAGGAAACAGCACCGGATGGTGGCCAGTCTACAGTTGAAGACAGCGATTCTCAAAAAGATGTGGTGAAAATTGCGGTGGGTAGTAAAGATCACACAACCCTCGTTACGGCACTAAAGGCTGCGGAATATGTGGACGTATTGTCCAATGCCGGACCGTTCACAGTTTTTGCCCCTACAAATGAAGCCTTCGGTAAACTACCTGCAGGTACGGTTGAAGGCCTGTTGAAGCCTGAGAAAAAAGCCGATCTCCGGAACATCCTGGAATACCATGTTTTTGTGGGTGTATTGAAACCCGAGATGCTGCGGGACGGACAAACATACGGGCAGGCCAACGGTGATAAGATCTCCGTATCTGTCAAAGACGGCAAAACCTATATCAATGGTGCAGCCATCATTGCTTCCATTCCCGCTTCCAATGGGATCATCCATGTGGTGGATGGGGTACTGTTGCCACCAGCCAAGTAATTGTCTGCATATAGAGCAATCCGCAAGGGGATTCGTCTGAGATTACCCTGCGGATTTTTCATTTTAGTCGTTTAGGATTAGTTGCAGGACAGGCATGGGCAGGCGTTGAATCGGATTTTTCAGATTTGTTTTTATTTATCTCCCTGATTTACAGCCAGATAAAGAGAGTTTGCTTGCGGAGCATCCTGACTTTATACAAATGTTGGGAGTATTGGGGAGCCCAAAGCCGTCTAATCTGCATAAACTCAACAATTGATGAAAAAGATTCTTCTGCTTATGCTTCCCCTGGCTATACTGTTTGCCTCCTGTTCAAAAGAGGAAATGGTACGGCCACCTATTGACGAAACTGAATGGCTTAAAAAGGAGCGTGGAATTGTGGTGGCTTCTGATATCAATTGTGACTTTTTTGTGGTTGAAACGGCAAGGGGATACAATGTGTTACGAAACTGGGGCGGCTTCCCCCCCATGCGCGGAGCCGTATTATATGGTAACCTTAGCCAGTGGGGCGTAAGTACTTTTTATAATCGCTCAGAAGGTTACCTGATGAATGCGGATGTGCGGGATATGTGGATGTCTTATTTCCAGGCGCTGGACCAAATGAAGTGGTATTGCGATCCCTGGACCAACTAGATTCCTATGTTTACCATATAAATTAAGAGGTCCCTCATAAAGGGGCCTTTTTGTTTTCAGATGCAGGCAAACAGACCTGGCAAAGGGATAAACAGGCGGTTATTAGGGAATTTGTGTATCTTTGTTCCATTGATATACTCTCTCCGTTCGACTGGACATCCTTCCGTGCAAAGAATTTCTCGTCAATTAAGGTTAGATTATATACCATCTGATCTGTTTCGGATGTTCACATTTTAAAGTTTTATTGTTTTGTTATTTAAAGATTTGGGGCTTATTGAGCCCATTCAGAACGCATTGGCGTCAGAAGGCTATGAAAAGCCTACGCCTATTCAGCAACAAGCCATTCCTGAACTCCTCAAGGGGCGAGACTTATTGGGTTGCGCGCAGACGGGTACAGGTAAGACAGCCGCTTTTGCTTTACCTATTCTTCAACTTCTTCATGCCACGGCACAGCCGCAGCAGCGCAGGGTTATCAGGGCCCTGGTTCTTACGCCTACCCGGGAGCTCGCCATCCAGATTGATGAGAGTTTCCAGGCCTATGGTAAGGGACTAAAGCTGAAACATGCTGTTGTTTTTGGCGGCGTTGCGCAGAATCCGCAAGTGAATGTACTTCGCTCAGGCGTGGACATCCTCATTGCCACACCAGGCCGATTGCTGGACCTCATGCAACAGAAGCATATCTCTTTGGACCACATCGAGAAATTTGTGCTGGATGAAGCAGACCGCATGCTGGACATGGGTTTCATTCATGATGTTAAGCGGGTGGTAGCCAAGTTGCCCACGCAGCGGCAGACTTTGTTTTTTTCTGCCACCATGCCTCCGGAGATTGCCAGGTTGGCCAACACCATTTTACAGAACCCTGTGAAGGTGGAAGTAACGCCGGTATCCTCAACTGCGGAAACAGTTGTGCAGGCGATGTATTATGTAGATAAGGCCGATAAGCGCAAGCTCCTGGTTCACCTTCTGAAAGAAGGCGGAATTGAAAGGGTGCTCGTGTTTACCAGGACTAAACATGGTGCTGATCGTGTAACCCGTGATCTCAACAAGGCCGGTATTTTTTCAGAAGCCATCCATGGTGATAAATCACAACAGGCACGTCAGCGTGCACTGAGCAATTTCAAAAATGGAAAATCAAGGGTGCTTGTTGCTACGGATATTGCCGCCAGGGGAATTGATGTAGACAATCTCACCCACGTGATCAATTATGAATTGCCCAACGTTCCGGAAACCTACGTACATCGTATTGGCAGAACGGGCCGCGCCGGTGCTACCGGTATCGCCCTGAGTTTTTGCGATGCAGAGGAAAAAGAATTTCTCCGGGACATTAACCGTCTCGTTAAAGTAGCTATTCCCATTGTGTCTGACCATCCTTACCACGTAGAGGCGCCCAAAATGCCTGTAGTATCAGATCCAAAACCCGGCTCCGGTCCAACCATGATGCGGAGAGGGATGAGGAGGAAAGAGTTTCGTCAAAAGTAAAATGGTGAAATGGTGAAGTGGTGAAGTGGTGAAGTGGTGACGCACCGCACCACTCATACCGTCTTCATAACCTACCGATACATATACGTAAAGGTCCTGTCTTGACGTGCCTTTGTAACTGCCCTTTACTACAGAGCAGTCTGTGAAGTTGCGGCCCACGGCAAGTTTAACGTGTTTATCTTCCACCCATACATTATTGGTGGGATCAATGCCGGCCCAGCCGTAGCCTGGTAGCCATGCTTCTACCCATGCATGCGTTGCACCTTCGCCGCGCATGCCATTTTTATGCGGACAAATGTATCCACTCACATAGCGGCAGGGGATATCCATGGTTCGCAGAATCTGTAACATAACGTGAGCAAAGTCCTGGCACACACCACTGCGGTGTTCCATGATCTCATCCACCGTTGTTTCAATGGTGGTGATACCCTTGGAGTATGTGAAGTTATTGTATATATACTTATTGCAATCCTCCACAATGGAAGCCACCGGTTTTTGGGGATCGAATATCTGGTTGCAGATCTCCTGGATCTGATCCTGTTTCTGGATGTGCTCCGGCCTGGTAAGTTCCAGGTGCTGGAGTTTGTTTTGAATTTCTGCATTCAGCTGCTGCCAGGTGGGCTCCCAAAATCCTACTCCGGGCACCTCATAGTTGAGCCTGATCAGCAACCTGCTTTCAATGGACAGCCGAAGGTGTGGTTCAACGATACTGAACAATCCTGCTTTATTGCCCCAGTAGTCTTTGAAGACATGAACATCAGGTTGGTGACTGATGATAAGCTCATGCTGCAGTACTTCGAGATCCTGGCCGAGATAAGGGAAGATCCTGATCTCATTCACGCTTTCATGTACGGGTCTATCGTATTCGTATTTGGTAATGTGGATGATCCGGAAAACAGACATGTTCAAACTTAAGAATAAGAGAAATAGGTTTGGCTCAGCGCCCAGGCAAATTCCCGGAGATGGTTGCCGGTTTGTTTTAGAAACGCGGGCGCTCCCATACTACGGATTGTTTGCACATCAGCAAATTCAACACTCGAACAAATCCTGCCAAACTGCTTTCTTAGGCCGGCAGGATCTTCCGGACTGTTTTCTTCGATGATGTTATCGAGGTATTTACGTATCCTTTGCAAACAGTACATCACAGAATGAGGGAAGGAATCATTGATGACCACTTGGTGGATCACGTTGTCATTGGCTTCGTTGCTCCTGTAGTTTTTCAGGTGAAACTCATAGCCAGACAACGAAAACAAAACACCTCGCCAATACAAGATATCTTTTTCTTCGCTCAAATCATTATCAATCATTTGTTGCTCCATCAGGTCAATGGTCATCAGGCATCGCTCCATATATTTTCCGAGGTTCATGAAATTCCATGAAATACCCCGGGACATCGTACTGTCTACAATCCCTGTAAAGAGCAGGCAATTTTTCAGGAGTCTCTCAATAGCCGGGATCTGCTGGTTGGTTTTGAGTTGTGAAGACAGTTGGTGGTCATACATCATGTGGTACATGAAGTTCACCTGTTCCCACACCTCTTTGGTGAGATGGTCCTGCATACCCCTTGCGTTTTCTCGTGCCTTGGTAAGGATTATCCGAAGAGAGTTTGCATTTCTGCTGTCCATCAGGATGTGCTCCAGGATCTGATCCGCGTCTTTTTCAAGTTCTGCTTTTTCTGCCTTGGGCAGGTAAGAAAAAATCTCGAGGATGGTCTTCCAGCTGTTGTTGGCATACGGTCCGCGGTCAAGGGACAAAACATACGTGGTATGCAGGATCCTCAACAGGCCTTCAGACCTTTCGATGTATCGGGATATCCAGAATAGTGCGTCAGCGCTTCTACTTAGCATCTTCAGAAATTCAATTGGTTATTGATCAATCACCCAGGTGTCTTTACTTCCGCCGCCTTGCGAGGAATTCACCACCAGTGATCCCTGTTTCAGGGCCACACGGGTTAACCCTCCCGGAACGATGTGGATGCCGGAAGGGCCACACAAAGCATAAGGCCGGAGATCCACGTGGCGGCTCTGGATCCGTCCATCCAGAAAACACGGAACCGTTGAAAGTTTAATGATAGGCTGAGCGATGAATTCACGTGGATTCTCCTCCACCTTTTCTTTGAATTCTTCCACTTCCTTCTCCGTTGCTTTGTTGCCCATCAACATGCCATATCCGCCGGACTGGTTGGTGCGTTTCAGTACCATCTGCTCAATATTATTAAAAACATATTCACGCGAACCTTCGTCCGTCATCAGGTATGTGGGCACATTTGGAAGGATCGGCTCTTCATTCAGGTAGTACCTGATCATCGCAGGCACGTATGCATAAACCGCTTTATCATCGGCCACACCATTTCCTACAGCGTTTACGATGGCCACATTCCCTTTACGGTATGCGCTCATCAGGCCAGCAACCCCAAGAATACTCCCCGGATGGAAGGTAATAGGATCGAGGAACTCATCGTCAACCCTTCTATAGATCACATCCACCTGCTGGTGCCCGCGGGTGGTTTTCATATATACTTTATGGTTGTTCACCACCAGGTCCCGGCCTTCCACCAGCGGGATACCCATCTGCCTCGCCAGGAAGGTATGTTCATAATAGGCCGAGTTATAAATACCCGGTGTAAGGATCACGGCAACCGGATCACGAACGGGGCGGGGAGACAGCGACAAAAGGATAGAGTGCAGCAGCAAGGGATAGTTGTTCACCATCCGCACCTGGCTGGTATTCACCAGGTCAGGGAACAAGCGCTTGGTGACTTCACGATTCTCTAACATGTAAGACACGCCGGAAGGTGTGCGGAGATTATCTTCCAGGATATAGAAGGTACCATTATCGCCACGGATGAGATCGATCCCTGAGATATGTACATAAATATTATGGGGCACATCGATCCCAAAAACCTCACGGGTGAAATGCGGGCAGGAGGCTATCAGCCAGGAGGGAACGATGTTCTCTTTCAGGATCTGCTGTTCATGGTAGATATCGTGCAGAAACATGTTCAGCGCTTTCAGGCGCTGTTTGATGCCAGCTTCTACGTGCTGCCATTCTTTGGCGGTAATGATTCGGGGAATGATATCGAAAGGAAAAATCCTTTCAATGCCGGCATCATCACTGTATACCGTAAAAGTGATGCCCTGGCTCATGAACATTTCACTGGCCTGCTGGTGCAATTGCGAGATGGTGGTGAAGTCAAGGTCAGCCAGTTTCTGGAACAAGGGCTGGTAATGAGACCGCACGGCAGACTTCTCCATCATCTCGTCCCAGGAATGCTCGTGACTATACCCTTCAAGTAATTCTTCTACTTTCATATGGATTACTTAAATAAAAAGGCCGCTGCCCTGGCAGCGCCCGGACAAACAGCCTATAAAAGTTGGGTCATAAACGTCAGGAAGTTATACATTTCCAGCGAAAGAACAACTATTTTTTGGCATCCAATTTAAAACGCTGTTTATGCATTTCAAAAGAATCTTTCTGCTGCTGATTTTGTGTTCCGGAACTGTGCTTGGGCAGCAGCGTAAAGAAAAGAGCCTGACGGGCGACATCACAATTATTGAGAATTCAGGTGGCCAGCAACTGGGATATTCCAAAGCGTCTGGTATCAGTATTCTTACAGTGGATGGAATGGCCTTCAAGGATCTCAATAGAAATGGCAAATTGGATATATATGAAGACTGGCGAAAGCCTTTTGACCAGCGCGCCCGTGACCTGGCTTCAAAAATGAGTATTGATCAGATGGCGGGATTGATGTTGTATAGTGCGCACCAGGCCGTCCCTGCAGGGTATGGCGGTTTTGGTCCGCCCCCCACCTATGGTGGTAAACCTTATGCAGAAAGTGGTGCCAAGCCATTTGAACTATCTGACCAGCAGAAAAAATTCCTGACCAATGATAACCTGCGGCATGTCCTGATCACTACAGTAGAATCGCCAGCCGTTGCGGCCCAATGGAATAACCTTGTTCAGGCGCTGGTGGAAGGAACAGGACTGGGCATTCCTGCCAATACCAGTTCAGACCCGCGGCACAATGCGTCCATCACTGCGGAGTTCAATGCCGGCGCCGGGGGAAAGATATCCCTCTGGCCGGAGACGGTGGGACTCGCCTGCACTTTTGATCCTTCCATTGTACGGAGGTTTGGCGAGATCGCGGCTAAGGAGTACCGCGCGTTGGGCATCACCACGGCTTTGTCGCCCCAGATTGACCTGGCCACAGAGCCCCGGTGGAACCGCTTCCCCGGCACTTTTGGCGAAGACCCAATGCTGGCCACAGACATGGCCCGGGCATATGTAGACGGGTTTCAAACCTCAAACGGAAAGGATGAGATCAACAATGGCTGGGGATATACCAGTGTAAATACTATGGTGAAACACTGGCCCGGTGGTGGCAGTGGAGAAGGTGGAAGGGATGCGCATTTCGGATATGGTAAGTACGCCGTTTACCCGGGGAATAGTTTTGAATCTCATCTCCTGCCATTCACCAAAGGCGCGTTTGCCCTGCAGGGTAAAACGGGATCAGCTTCGGCAGTAATGCCATACTATACAATATCCTTTGACCAGGATAAGGTCAACAAAGAGAATGTGGGCAATGCATATAGTAAGTACCTTATTACAGACCTGCTCAGGGGGAAATATAAATACGATGGGGTGATCTGTACAGACTGGCTGGTGATTGGGGATCTGGGCAAATCCGTTGACCAGTTTACAGGGAAGGCCTGGGGATACGAACAAAAAACACTGGCGGAGAAACATTATAAAGCACTGATGGCCGGCGTAGACCAGTTTGGCGGGAACAATGCTTCCGGTCCTGTAATGGAAGCTTACCAGATTGGTGTGAAGGAACACGGTGAGGCCTATATGCGTAAACGTTTTGAGCAAAGCGCGGTACGCCTGCTCATGAATATCTTCCGCGCAGGATTGTTTGAGAACCCGTATCTGGATCCCGCTGCTTCCACGGCCCTGGTGGGCAATGCAGCGTTTATGCGTGAGGGTTATGAGGCACAGTTGAAGAGTGTGGTGATGCTGAAAAATGCAGGGCAGGCCCTGCCACTGAAGGGCCGGAAGACGGTATATGTGCCCAAAATCAAAACGCCATCAGTGAAAAACTGGTTTGGGCAGGCTAACCCTGAGAAGATTGACTACCCGGTAAATCTGGACCAGGTTCGGAAATACTATGATGTAACGGATGACCCTTCAAAGGCTGATGCTGCGCTCGTATTTGTAAAAGGGCCCATGCCCAATCCTGGCTATGATGCGGATGATAAGAAGAACGGTGGCAATGGTTATATTCCCGTGAGCCTGCAATACCGCCCGTATACGGCTACCCTTGCCCGTGAGCAAAGTATTGCTGCAGGAGACCCGCTGGAGCCAGGAATGAACAACAGGAGCTACAAAGGCAAGACGGTAAATACCGCTAACAGCAATGACCTTGACGTTATCCTGGAAACAAAGAAACAAATGAATGGTAAGCCGGTGATTGTGGTCATGAGCCTCAGCAATCCTGCCGTGGTTGCGGAGTTTGAAAAGGAGGCGGATGGCATTATGATCGGGTTTGGTATCCAGAGCCAGGCTTACCTGGATATCATTTCAGGTAAGGCGGAGCCGTCTGGCTTACTGGCCTTCCAGATGCCCGCTGATATGAATGAAGTGGAGAAGCAAATGGAAGACAGGCCGAGGGATATGAAGCCGTATAGAGACGCTGCCGGAAATGTGTATGATTTTGGTTTTGGCCTTAACTGGAAAGGAGTGATTAGGGATGCGAGGGTTGCGAAATATGGGAAGCGTTGATTTGGCAATCAAACATTCAGGAAATCATTCATTCAGGCATTCGGAAGCTGGAATCCGGAAATTCAGGATACCATCCGGGAATTCAGGATTCCGGCTTCCGATTTCCTGAATGAATGATTTCCTGAATGTTTGATTGACAACCTTGATCCACAAGTTGCAGCCTATTGACCACGGTTCCTTTGGCCAGAATGGTTCCCGGAGATAAGACCGCATTTGCGCCGATCTTACAGTCATCGCCTACCAGACCACCAAACTTAGTAACACCGGTTTCAACTGGCTGGCCATCCAGCATCACCGTGATCAGTTTGTTCTCACGTTCATTAAAGTGATTGGCGATGATGGCGCCGGCTTCAAAGTTTACACGATGGCCGATGAGACTGTCTCCAATAAAGTTAAAATGGGCGATGGCGGTTTGCGCGCAGATCACGGATTGTTTCACTTCCACACCTGCACCAATGGATACATCTTCTCCCAGCCAAACGCCATTGCGTAAAAGGGCATTAGGACCTATGTAGCAGTTGGCTGAAATGATGGCGGGTGCTTGTATGATGGCCTGCGGATGAATCTTTGCCGTATGATGAACAGCAACCTGATCAGTGATCTTGTATTGCTCATCCAGTTGTGTAATGGCGGCCGACAAATATTTCTGAAGTTCCTGTATAAAAAGCCAGGGCACTAATGGTGTAGTGCCCTGGAGAAATGGTGGGATTTCTATAAAATGGTTGAGCTGCATATATTATACCAGGCCTTCAACATCTACCAGTTCATTAGTGTCTGTTCCGTACGTAACACCGGGAACGGCAAAGCCAAAAAGATTGAGGAACTCTGTTTTGTAGCCTGCGAGATCACCGATGGCGGGTAAGGTTTCCGTAGTGGCTTCTTCCCAAAGGGTGGCCACTTTCTCCTGTACATCCTCGCGCATTTCCCAATCATCAATCCTGATCCTGCCACTCACGTCAAGGGGTACCTGCTTTCCGGTGTAGAGACGGTCTGCGTACAATCGCTGGATCTGCTCAATGCAGCCTTCATGGATGCCCTTTTCTTTCATGGTTTTATAGAGCAGGGAGATGTAGAGCGGAATCACGGGAATGGCAGAACTGGCCTGAGTTACCAATGCTTTGTTCACGCTCACATATGCTTTCCCGTTGATGCCTTTCATGCCATCCGTGATGGTGAAGGCGGTAGCTTCAAGATCGTCCTTTGCTTTGCCGATAGTGCCCTTGCGGTATACTGCTTCAGTAACGGCAGGGCCGATGTATGAATACGCTACGGTTACCGCACCTTCAGCCAGTACGCCGGCTTTCAGCATCTCATCGATCCACATCTTCCAGTCTTCCCCACCCATGACGGCAATGGTATTGGCAACGTCTTCATCCGTGCCGGGTTGAATGGTGACGGTAGACACAACGCCGGTATGGAAATCCACAGTTTTGTTGGAGAATACCTGTCCCAGGGGTTTTAGTACGGAGCGATGCGTAACGCCTGTTTTGGGATGGGTGCGCACGGGTGAAGCGAGACTATAGATCACGAGGTCTATTTGGCCAAGATCTTGTTTGATCAGGTCAATGGTTTTGTTTTTTATCTCATCAGAGAATGCATCACCGTTGATGCTCTTTGCGTAAAGCCCGGCTTTCTTTGCTTCCTGCTGGAAAGCGGCGCTGTTGTACCAGCCTGGTGAAGCGGTTTTGCCTTCCTGCGCAGGCTTTTCAAAAAACACGCCTATTGTTGCGGCGCCACTGCCAAAGGCGGCGGTGATGCGGGAAGAGAGTCCAAAACCGGTGGAGGCGCCAATCACGAGCACACGTTTGGGCCCCTCAATAGCACCTTTGGATTTTACGTAGTTGATCTGGTTCACTACATTTTGTGCGCAGCCCTGTGGATGGGCAGTCAGGCAGATAAAGCCGCGCATTCTGGGTTCAATAATCATATAGTTGGGTTAATGCGTTATAGGTATTTTAATTTTTCTTCTTCGATGTCTATCTGGTAAAGGTATTTACGGATCAGGTCTTCGTCAAAGGTATCATCTGTTTTGTTCTTTTCAAGCAACCAGCGGCGTTGAATTTCCAGTAACTCCATGTAAACGGTTTTACTTTCCTTGTGTAGCCCTGGATCATTGTTTTCATCGGCCTTTTCGTTCCATTTATCGGCTAGCCTTTGCAGTGAGCCGTGTTTCTCGAGTTTGTCTGCATGATGGGCATGCAAGTGTGAAAGTGCCTGCCTTGCCAGTTCACGACGGATGATTGTATCGGCTTCTTCTTCGGGTATGTAATCATCGTAAGCGGGTAGTTTGATTTTTCTGATCAGGAGTGGCAGGGTAAGGCCTTGCAGCAGCAATGTGCTGAGGATGACGATGAAGGTGATGAACAGGATCAGGTTGCGATGCGGGAAGGGCGTGGAGGCATTAAGTTGTACGGGAATGGATAGCGCTGCCGCCAGGGACACCACTCCCCGCATGCCCGTCCACCCCAACAGGAGGGGCGCCCGCATGCCAGGATTGGCATCGGCTACGTTGATGAAATTGCGCATGATGAGCGTTACCACCACGGCACCATATGCAGAGATCAGTCTTACGATGATGAGTACTGCTGTGATCAGGAAGCCGTAGCCCAGTGCAGCACCCAGGCTCACGCCTTCTTTCTGCAGGCCGCTGGTGATCTCTGGCAGGTCTAGCCCTATGAGCATGAACACAAATCCATTGAGGATAAAAACGAGACTTTCCCATACGTTAAGACCCCGCAGCCTGGCTGCGGTGGCGAGGAACTCATGGCGCCTGCTGGACAAGAGCAGTCCGCCACAAACCACGGCAAGTACACCAGAAGCGTGAAACTCTTCTGCGGCCATATACATGACGTACGGGGTGACGAAGGTGAGGGCAATATCCATGTTGGCATTGGTAGGAAGGTACCGATGTGCTTTCATAAAGATCCAGCCCACGATGAGGCCAATGAGTGCACCACCCATCACCATCCATCCAAAGCTGAGTGCAGCCTTGTACCAGATGAACTGGCCTGTACCCACGGCTATAAGTGCAAACCGAAAGATGATCAGGGAGGATGCGTCATTGAGGAGGCTTTCGCCTTCCAGGATTGACGACATGCGTTTAGGCACTTTTACAAATTTGACGATGGCGCCTGCGCTCACGGCATCTGGCGGAGAAACGATGCCACCGAGGAGGAAGCCCAGTGCCAGGGTGAAGCCCGGAATAAATGCATTGGCAACAAGCGCCACGCTGAGTGCCGTGAGGAAAACCACCACAAAGGCAAAGCTGCCGATGATGCGGCGCCAGCGCCAGAGTTCTTTCCAGGAGATGACCCAGGCCGCTTCATATAATAATGGCGGCAGGAAGATGATGAAGATGAGCTCCGGATCTATCTTCAATACGGGTATCCCCGGGATGAAACTGATCAGTAGCCCTGCCACCACCAGCAATACGGGATATGCCACGCGGATCCTGTTGGCCAGCATGATCAGCAACACAATGATCACCAGCAGGACGAGGAAAAATGGGAAATGTTCAATCATAAGCGTCCTGAAAGGTACGGGGAAATAGGGGGAGTGTGTAGGGGGAGGAAGGGGAAGGGTATAGGGGAAGGGTATAGGGGAAGGGTATAGGGGGAGTACTTAGGGATTGTATTTTTTCGTTAAAAGCGAAACAAGCTGCTTTTTCACTGGTACTATTGTATGGAAAATAACCAAGATGGGTTTGATAGGAAATAAAACTTTGTTTGCAGTTTTCCTTTTTCTATTCGCGTCACAGATCGCAATTGCGCAGACGGCGATGGATGTATATCTTCTTTTTAGACTGGGTCTCTTAGAGACTCATTTGGCTGTGAAGAACCAGAAAGTGAAGTCCTATATAGCTGAGTTTTTGGATAGCAACCAAAATGTGATTTTTCTTGAAGAAAAGAAATATGATACTGTTGGCCGGATCATCTGGTGGGCAAGGTACTCTGGTGTAAATAGAAACGACAGTTTGGTTGGAAATTTTTCATGGAATAAGGATACCGTTGAGGTGGCCGTATCCATTTCCAGTTTTGATCGATCCAGAATACCTTCTGATTACGATAGCAGGTATATGACCCGTGAATTGGCTTTAGCCGGAAGACAGGTCACGCGACGAAGATTTTGGCGGGAAGGAGATACCACAGTTAAAATTTGTGATGGCGACGTAGGCTGTTCGCATCCGCTGAGAACCTTTTATATGTATGAGGGCTCAGGAGAGGGTTACAATTACACCAAATTCAATTCAACAAAGATCAATTTGTTTGATACAACTGTTAGGGAAATACGGCATGGGGATTCAATGAACTATGCAATTGACCGAGATTATTTTATTGACTCCGGTAGGCAAAAAGTGAAACGCGTGTATATGCGTTATAGAGCCGATACCTTAGTGGTTCTGGAAGTTGATGAAAAAACATTTGACTCTATTGGAAGGGAGATTTCATATAAAGAGATTTATGGCATTCAGCAGAAAGCAAATCTCTGCGTAAATATTTTTTTCGATGATAAAAAATTTATCACAAGAGTGGAGCGAGATTATTATCCTGTAACGGGCAGTCCTGATTTTATTTGGACATACAACAAATATGGCAACCTGACTAAGAGCGAAACCTTCTCTGAATTGTATAATTCTAATGTTGTGACTGACATTCTTTACATTCATCCAGGGATTGTGGGTAAGCTTGAAACACGCAGGAATGGTTTACTGATTCACCAGGAGAATTATCACTATTGTTACTATTGATGGGGCGGTAAGCAGGTTATTTATTAACCATTTGCATCAGGGACCTACTTCATTTTAATTTGTATTAATCCTTGAAAATTTCCATCAACCGGTAATTGATGTAGTAAGTTGTTCTGCCTCTCTTCAGCGGACGCACCAAACCAGCGGCGGTCATTTTCTTCAACCAGGTGGAAGCGGTTTGGCGGTGTGCGATGCCGGATTTTTCTATGAGCTCTATTTTCAGGTAAGGCTGTTTGAACATTAGTTGCAAGAGTTCATGGTCATAAGATGCGCCGAGGACGCGCTGCAGTTCCTTTTCGGTATGGTTCTTTAGGGCGATGATATCTCTGATCAGGCTTGCGGTACGTTTAGAGGTTTCTTCAATGGCGGTAAGCATATACAGGATCCAATCCTGCCATTGATTGTCTTCTGTGACGGCGTTGAGCAAACTGTAGTATGTCTTTTTATGTTGCAGGATATATCCGCTGAGGAAGAGCACGGGCTCATTCAGGAGACCTTGCTGTACGAGGTATAACGTGTTCAGCATCCTCCCCGTTCTTCCATTGCCATCGGCAAATGGGTGGATGGCTTCAAACTGGTAATGGATCAAACACATTTTGATGAGCGGGTCCGGATCATCCGGTTCCTGCAGATGAATATAGGTTTCCAATGCGGCCAGTTTTTCCCTGATCACATCTTCACAGCAGGGTGGTGTGTAGATGGTTTCTCCGGTGATCGCATTTTTCAAAACCGTGCCAGGAATATTGCGGATGCCGGCTTGGTTTTGTTTGATGGTTTGCACCATCTCTATAAGGGTATTGGTTCTGATCAATCCTTTTTCCGCCCGCATTTTACCCAGGCCCACATACAATGCTTCGCGATATTGCAAGACTTCTTTGGCTTCCGGACTGCCTGCGTTTGTTTCCGTGGCCGCGAGATACAGTTCATCCTGCGTGGTCACAATATTTTCAATGGCGGAACTGTCTTTACTTTCCTGCAGCACAATGGTATTCACCAGCAAGTATGGATCCGGCAAGGATACGCAAAGGCCATTCAACTCCCCCAGTTGGCGGGAGGCAGACGCCAGTTTCCTGAGGATCTGGGGCGATGCCAGGTCAATTCCCGCTGGTGGAAGATCTGGCAGCGTATTGTAAGGCGAAAGCCGGTCAACCTCATTCATGATGAAAATTTATTAAATTTTCGAGATTAATCGGATTTCATGTTGAGTGATTCAACATGAAGCTTGTTTGATGATGAAAATAGTAAGAATTTTCGACATTAAGGACTCTATTTGTCGAACTGCTCAACATAAATCCTATTTCATGTTGAAAAAAAAGATAAAACTCATCATGAATGGGCGAAAAAAAACCGAATAGACTATCTATTCGGTTAAAAGAAGTATAATCAGTACCATTTACCAGCGCTTATTGTATCCTCCTCCACTGTTTCCGCCACCACCGCCACGGTTTCCGCCATCACGATAGCCCCCTCCGCCTCCGCCACGGTATCCTCCACCGCCGCCACTTCCGCCACTGCCACCCCGGTATCCTCCACCGCCACCGCCGCCGCGGTTGAAGCCACCACCACCGCCACCTTTGGGGCGATCCTCAGCCTGCTTCACCACCAGGGGCTTGCCATTCTTTCCGAGGGAGATCTCGTTCAGCAATTCGATGGCCTGATTCGCATCTTCATCGTTCTCCATTTCCACGAAACCGAAACCGCGGCTCTTACCCGTTTCACGATCCATCGTGACCTTGGCAGATTTTACGGGTCCGAACTTCTCGAAAATTTCCAACAACTCGGCATCATCAACATCGTATGGCAATCCGGCTACAAAAAGTGTCATAATATATTCAAGGTAGGAAAAAAATTGGAAAAAAGATACCCGATATTGCGGCATGTCTAAAACTGCTGAAATCAGGCAACCCGGGCTTTTACACATGGCAGTGATCGTGAGCGCACTGGGTTTTTTTGTGGATGTGTATGACTTGCTGTTGTTTGGTATCATTCGCAAACCCAGCCTCACAGATCTTGGCCTGAGTCCGCAGGAAGTACTGGAACAAGGAGAGTTCATCATCAGTATACAGATGGTTGGATTGTTGATGGGTGGAATTCTTTTTGGTATCCTGGGGGACAGGAAAGGACGCCTCAGCGTTTTATTTGGATCGATATTATTGTATTCAATCGCCAATATTCTCAACGGGATGGTCACCAACACCACCCAATACACCATACTGCGTTTCATAGCCGGAGTGGGTCTTGCCGGTGAGCTGGGTGCAGGTATTACGCTGGTGAATGAATTGCTCAGCAAAGAAAAGCGGGGCATCGCATCAGCCATGATCGCTTCCTTTGGCATTCTTGGGGCAGTTACTGCCTTTGTGATGAAGGAATTGTTCGACTGGCGCACCTGTTATTATATTGGTGGTGCCTTAGGGCTTGGATTGCTGGTGCTGCGCTTGCAGGTAAAAGAAAGTTCAATGTTTAAGGCCATCGTGCATACGGATGTGCCAAGGGGGAACTTCCTTATGTTCTTCTCCAACCGCAGACGTGCCATTTTGTACCTGCGCTGCGTCATGATTGGTATTCCGGCCTGGTATATCATTGGTGTATTGGTGACATTTTCTGATCAGTTTGGAAAGGAGTTTGGGATCGATGGGGTAGATCCGGGAAAGGCCATTATGTACCAGTATATGGCCATAGCATTTGGTGATCTTACTGCTGGCTTGCTGAGCAAGTATCTGCGGAGCAGGAAAAAAGCATTGTATATATTCTACGGCATCACGGCACTGTTCCTTATACTGTATTTCGTTTTGCGCGGCGGAGGCAGTGCACAATCCCTGTATTGGATATGTGCAGGCCTCGGTTTTGGCGCGGGCTTTTCCGTGATTTATATAACCATGTCTGCGGAGCAGTTTGGCACCAACCTGCGTGCCACGGCTGCAGTAACCATTCCCAATATGGTGCGGGGAGCCTTGCCATTGATCCTGCTCTTGTTTAAAGGCATGCGGGGATGGACGGGCAGCTATGTTACCGGTGCCTGGATTACCGGACTTATCCTGATGCTGATTGCCGTAATAGCCGCATGGGGTCTGGAAGACTCCTATGGCAAATCTCTTGACTTCCTGGAAAACTGACATGCTGTAACACTAACATTCAGGAAATCCGGAGTGGAATCCAGAAAGCCCTGATTTCAGGCTGCCTGCTTCAGAATTCCTGAATTCCAGAATGCCTGTAATGCCTGATTACCAAATTTGTTATCTTGTGCTTAAACGATTTTGCCGTGTTAACAAGAAGAGCCGCACTCCAGCAGATGCTGGTCATTTCCACCGGGGCACTACTGGTGCCTTCCTGTATGGAAGACCGCACCAAGGGATCTTTCCTTTTGAAAAATTACAGCCTCACGGCGGCGCAGGAAAACCTGCTTGCAGAGATCGCTGAGGCCATCATTCCCAAAACAACCTCACCGGGTGCTAAAGATGTGTATGCACACCAGTTTGTCATGAAAATGATGGACGATTGCGCTACCAAAGAAGAGCAAAACGCTTTTGTGAAAGGCCTGGATGCATTTGCTGGTTTTGCGGAGAAGACGGCAGGCAACAGTTTCATAAAAGCCACACCGGTGCAAAGAGCAAGTGTGCTGGAAGCCATGGAGAAGAAAATTTCCGATGAGAGCGATGAGGCAAAGTTCTACCGCAGGATGAAGGCACTTACCGTTCGCGGATACACATCGTCCCAATATTTTCTCACCCAGGTGCAGGTATACAATATCATCCCCGGCTCTTTCAAGGGATGTGTACCTGTTTCATCAAACGCATAATGTAAGATCATGGGAGATACTAACCATACATATGACGTCATCGTCATTGGCTCAGGCATCAGTGGTGGCTGGGCAGCAAAGGAGTTTTGCGGAAAGGGATTGAAAACCCTGGTGGTGGAAAGAGGCAGGGACGTAAAGCATCTCAAAGACTACCCCACCACCAATATGATGCCCTGGGAGTTTGAACACAGGGGTGATCTCACGCAGGCTATCAAAGATGCCAATCCGGTGGTAAGTAAATGTTATGCTTTTCGCGAGGATGCCCTTCATTTTTTTGTGAAGGACAAAGAACATCCTTACGTGCAGGAGAAGCCTTTCGATTGGATCCGTGGTTACCAGGTAGGCGGTAAAAGCCTCTTGTGGGCAAGGCAGACCCAGCGTTGGAGCGAATATGATTTTGATGGTCCGGCACGCGATGGCTATGCGGTTGACTGGCCCATAAGGTATAAGGACCTGGCCCCATGGTATAGCTATACTGAAAGGTTTGCAGGGATCTCCGGAAATAAAGACGGGCTGGATATTCTTCCGGATGGAGAGTTTTTACCCCCGTTGGAATTGAGTTGCGTAGAAAAATATTTCCAGGAGTCTGTGGCAAAGAATTATACAGACCGCCAGGTGATCTACGCGCGCTGTGCGCATCTCACCAAGCCCCAACAGATACATGTTGAACAGGGAAGGACCCAATGCCAGAACCGGAATCTCTGCCAGCGCGGATGCCCCTTTGGAGGTTATTTCTCCAGCAATTCATCCACGCTTCCCTGGGCAGAAAAAACGGGGAATCTGACCATGAAGACAGGGGCCATTGTGCACTCTGTTATCTATGATGATAAGCAGGGCCGCGCAACTGGCGTAAGGGTAATTGATGCCGCAACAAAGCAGGCAACAGAGTATTTCGCAAAAGTCATCTTTGTAAATGCTGCAGCACTCAACACCAACCTGATCTTATTGAACTCCACTTCTTCCCGGTTTCCGAATGGGCTGGGGAACGACAGTGGAGTGTTGGGGAAATATGTTGCTTTTCATAACTACCGAGCACGTATAAGCGCAGTTCATGAGGGCCATAAAGAGTTTAAGACCGAGGGAGGAAGACCCACCAGTGCCTACCTGCCCCGCTTCCGGAATGTAAAAAAACAGGAAACCGATTTTCTCCGTGGCTATGCAGCAGGTTTTTATGCTGGCAGGGGTATCCAACGCAATACGGAAGGATTTGGGGAAGCGCTCAAGAACAACCTCGCAAAGAAGGACCTGGGACCGTGGACGGTGGGTTCACACATGATGGGCGAGACCATTCCCAAAGAAACAAACTATGTACGCCTTGATCCTAACCTGAAAGATGAATGGGGGATGCCACAACTGGCTATCCATATGGACTATGATGATAACGATGATAAGATGACAAGAGACTTTATAGATCAGTTTACGGAAATGTATACCAAGGCAGGATTTACCGAGATCAATGCCAGCGACTCAAAACAAGCGCCAGGACTGGATATCCATGAAATGGGCGGTGTACGGATGGGAAATGATCCCAAGACCAGTATGCTGAATAAATGGAACCAGATGCATGCCTGCAAGAATGTTTTTGTCACAGACGGGGCCTGCATGACATCCACCTCCACACAAAACCCCAGCCTTACCTATATGGCGCTTACAGCAAGGGCAGCGGATTATGCTGTTGATCAGCTGAAGAAACAAAATATCTGATGTTAGTTCACAGTTCGCAGTTCGCAAAGTTCGCAGGAACACTGCGAACTGTGAACTAAACCTAGAGCTTGATCGTAACGCCCGTCTGCAGATTGAACGTTCTTGGTAACGACTTCACCGGCAGCCCCTCGTTCATGGAAGTAAGTGCGAAATTATATTGCGGGCTAACGTAAATGCCTAACCGCTTATTGATAAAATAGGTTGCGCCTGCGCCAATCATACCATTGAAGTAGCTCGACTTCAGGTTGGTTGTTCTGCCGCCATAGTACTGGTATTGGTGCTTGACCATGGCATTGAGGTTCTGGCTGGTGAGCAGATTGATACCAGTGCCGGCTGTGGCAAAGAACTGCAGTTTCTCAGAACCAAAATGGTATTTAACGGCCAGGGGTATGGTCAGGTATTTCAGTGAATTGGTAGCCATTTGCGTAGAGATGGTATCGCCGGGTCTTGGGTAGTTTCCTTGTTTGGGATTAATGAAATAAGTGCCTGCAGAACAATCCAGCCGGTATTTCACTTTACCATCGATATCCTTCTCTGCCCTGATCTGTTTGGGTTGGATATTAACGTCCAGCTGCATAAGCCCCAGGCCGGATTGCAAGGAAAACTGTTTACCGATCCGCAGGTCTGCCAGTATTCCTCCGCTTATTTTGGACGGTAGTTGTTCCGTACGTTCCATGTCTTCCCGCAAGTGATAGCCCCATGAAGAGCCATCGTCATCCAATTTTACACTATGGCTCTGATAAGCCGCATAAGGAGTGAGGGAGAATTTCGGCACTACAAGTCCTGCTGCTTTTTTGTTGGCTACCGGAATCTGTTTGTTATTTTTTTCAGGTATGGACGCATTTTGAACGAAGCCCGGAGAAGAAGGCTGCTTACTGCTGATGGGTATTTTCAAAGTCGGAATGACCAGTGCATGTGAGGCAACGGAAGATTCCACCATGGCTGGTTCTTTTGGTTCAGTTGCCCATGCAGGGGTTGACCTGTTGTCTCCCGTATTGTCTGGGAATTTTTGAACAGTTGTTTCCTGATCCGGAACAGCACTCATCCGGGGAGAAATCTGTTTACCACTATTTTTCTTATTCTCTTTAACCAGGTTTTCACCTTCCTGTGTGTCAGATGTAGATGAAGCAATGGGAGATGGCTTTTGCATCGGTTTATTATCTGCTTCACCTGTTCCTGCAGATGGGAGAGTAGGTATAGCCGAACGCTGGTCCTGCTCCTGGTTATCCGTGCCAGCAGTTTCCTGATGGGCAGGCTGTTCATTTTGGGTTATTTCAGGAGCCTGCAGGCTATGTTTGGTTTCCTCTTTCAGGTAAGTCCGGGCGGGCGTTTCCGTTGCCGGCGATGGATTTTTCTGCTCCTTTGCCAACTGAATTCCGCGCAAATAATAGCCAGCTGCAAAAAGCCCGGCACTACCCAATAAAACCAGCGCAATAACTGCTGCTCTTCCGGAAAGGCGGAAAAAGCCCCCTGCGGGTTTTCGGTCTTTTTTATCGAGCTCCTTTTCTATGGCTTCCCAGACTGCCGGTGTAGGAGATTCCTCCCGGTCATTGAGGCCAGTCCGGAAAAGATCATCCATGGGGTGTAGATCTTCACTCATAGGCTGGCAAGTTTGGGTGAGTTGATACTTTCGAGTTTCATGACTTCACGTTGAAGAATAAGCCTTGCATCATAGAGATTGGATTTGGATGTGCCTTCCGTGATCTTCAGGGCTTCTGCGATCTCTTTGTGCTTCATCCCTTCAAAAACATACAGATTAAAAACGAGCCTATAAGCCGGTGGAAGTTTCTGCACGAGGGCAAGAAGGTCTTTATAGCCAATCCTGGAAAAGGTTTCATTGCTCCCAACCTTTTCCACGGTTTCTTCCTGGATAGTTACGATGGGGTACATCCTTGCTTTTTCACGGTAACGCTGCAGGGCAATGTTTACCATGATCCTGCGGATCCAGCCCTCAAACGATCCTTCCCGCCTGAATTGCTGCATATGGCTGAAAACCTTAATAAATCCTTCCTGAAGGATCTCTTCAGCCTCTTCCCTGTTGCTGGCATATCGCTGACACACCGGTAACATCCTGGGCGCAAAAAGGCCGTACATCCGATTCTGCGCAGTGCGCAAGCCGGACGTGCAATCCTCAATGAGTTGTTCCAGGTTGTTCAAGTCAAATGGTTCGCTTGCTGTCATAGATGACAGTTTATTGGTTATGGTTGGGTGTGCACAGCAAGGTTTGGCGGGTGATTATCAATGCTAAGAAAAATATTTTTCATATCAAAGGCTGCATGCCATACGTTAAAACCTTCACAATAGATTACGCTTTTACCAACCTCTGGAACGCTGTTTGTATCTGTGTGAACGGGAAACCAATTTCTTCAAGTTAAATCTGTATTATGGTAAAACGTAGTAAGTTCTTGTTCAGTGTGTTAGCATCTGTAGCGCTGTCCGTATTCATTTTCGAGGCCTGCACCAAAGATGAGATGAGTGATTCCGGCAATGGGACTGCCCAAAGCCTGAAAGTTTATCTTACGGATGATCCGGGGCAGTTCGACAGTCTTTTTGTTCAGATTAATACCGTGGAAGTTAAACTGGATACCGGCTCACACAGGCATGATGATGACTGGGGTCACCGGTCTGATAGCCTGGACAAGGATGATGATGATGACCGCCGCGGGCATGACGATTTTGGCCAGTGGGATACTTTGAATATTGCGTCCGGGGAATATAATATCCTGGCACTCAGGAATGGAATTGACACGGTGCTGGCCCAGGGCACCATTCAGGGCACTGTGCGGAAGATCAGGATTTCCATCGGTTCAGTAAGGGTAGTGAAAAACGGCGTTTCATATCCGGTGAATTTGCTGCCCGGGGTAAGGAACAACTATATCTATATCCAGCTCAGGGGTGAACATTTCCAGACCAGCGGCTCCAACCTGGCTACCTGGATTGATTTTGATGTGGCAAGATCCATTGTAGAGATCAATGGGAAATACTATCTGAAACCAGTATTGAAGCCATTCTGTGGTAAAAATTTTGGTGAACTTAAAGGCATCGTCCTGCCTGCAGATGCCGGCGCTATCGTAAAAGTGTATAATGCCACTGACACCGCCACTGCCATTCCCAATAAGGATGGCAAGTTTAAAGTGCGCGGCCTTGCAGCCGGTACATATTCCGTTTTGTATGACGGAAACAATGGTTATGCAGATACTACCCTTACCAATGTAACCGTGGACAAGGGCAAGGAGAAAGAGCTTGGAACTGTAACACTAAAAAAGTAATGAAACTCGAGTAAGGGAGAAGATGAAGGGAGAAGTGCGAAGTTGAGGTACACTTCGCACTTCTCCCTTTTATTTCTCCCTTTCTTTACATGCCGTATACACTCAGGAATTTGATGCGCATGATCTTCAACTGATCCCATTCAAGACTGAGGTCTGAGAGTTCTTCCTGTGCCACCTGAAGGCTACTGGTCTCGCAACTTTTGAAGTAATCCAGGATATCCTGCTGGTCATCTTCGTCCACCATCTGGTCAATGGCATAATCCAGGTTCAGCTTAGTGCCTGATGCCACAATGGTCTCCATCTCTTCCAGTAATTGTTCCAGGCGCATGTCTTTAGACTTTGCGATGGTTTCCAGTGGCATTTTCTTGTCTACCTGCTGGATGATAAAGACTTTGTTTCCACTCTTATTTACCACAGATTTCATCACGAAATCGTCAGGTTTTACCACCTCATTTTCGGCCACATATGTACTGATCAGATCAATAAACTGTTTACCATATCTGAGTGCCTTGCCTTTACTTACCCCGCTGATCTTTTCTAGTTCTTCCATAGATGTGGGATATTGGGTGGCCATATCTTCCAGGGAACTTTCCAGGAAAATCACAAAAGGAGGAAGTTTTTTCTCCTTGGCTACCCGCTGGCGCAGGGCTTTCAGCATGTCAAACAAAGCCGGATCAGCGGAAGCGGGGCTGCTGCTGTCTACGGTTTCATCGTCATCCTCATTGGCATCCTCATAGAGATTATTGAGTATGATTTTGAAGGCCGATGGTTTTTTCAGGAAGGCCTCCCCTTTTTTGGTGATCTTCAGTACGCCATACTCTTCAATATCTTTCTCCAACAGTCCTTCCAGGAGCATCTGTCTTATCAATGAATTCCAGTAATGATCTGGCTGGTCATTGCCGGAAGCAAATGCATCCAGCTGATCATGGCGGTACATCTGGATCTGTGGAGTCAGTTTACCTGTGATGATGGAGATTACATATTCAGCAGCAAAACGCTCATCCAGCGCCCTGATCACTTTCAGCATTTGCTGTGCTTCCGTCCTGGCTTCCACCTGCTCTTTGGGGTTGAGGCAATTGTCGCAGTTCTTGCAGTCCTTCTCTTTATATTCTTCGCCAAAATAGCTCATGAGGATCTTGCGGCGGCAAACACCGCTTTCTGCATAAGCCACTGTTTCATTGATCAGCTGTGCTCCCACTTCCCGCTCACTCAGTGGCTTGTCCCGCATCAGGTGTTCCAGCTTTGACACGTCTTTGTGCGAGTAATATAAAAGGCATTTTCCTTCCATGCCATCACGTCCGGCCCGGCCCGTTTCCTGGTAATAGTTTTCGATGCTCTTGGGGATATTGAAATGAATCACAAACCGTATATCCGGTTTGTCGATCCCCATACCAAATGCGATGGTAGCCACAATGACCTGCACATCCTCGTTCATGAACTGGTCCTGCCTCTCCGCCCGTATTTTACTATCCATCCCGGCATGGTATGCAACAGCCTTGATATTATTGGCCATCAGCATGTCTGCCAGTTCTTCTGTTGTCTTCCTGTTGAGTGTATAAATGATACCGCTTTTCCCACGGTTGTCGTGAATGAATTTGACGATGCTTTTGATGGTGTTTTCTTTATTCACCTTGGGCCGGATCTCGTAGTAAAGATTGGGCCTGTTGAAGGAGGAAATAAAAATATCCGGATTGCGAAGTCCCAGGTTGTCTACAATATCCTGTTGTACTTTGGGAGTAGCCGTGGCCGTAAGCGCGATCATGGGTGCTTTTGGCGCAATTTCCTCCATCATATCCCTGAGTCTCCGGTATTCCGGCCTGAAATCATGGCCCCATTCGGAAATACAGTGGGCCTCATCAACGGCGAAAAATGAGATGGTGAGGTCTGAGAATATCTCCAGGTTTTCCGCCTTGGTAAGTGTCTCCGGGGCCACGTACAGCATCTTCGTTTTCCCCGTCAGCAGGTCATCATGCACTTCCCGGATTTCTTTTTTAGAAAGGGTGGAGTTGAGGAAATGGGCCACATCGTCCTTTGAACTATAACTTCTGACCAGGTCAACCTGGTTTTTCATCAGGGCAATGAGCGGGGAAACAATAATGGCGCAGCCCTCACTGATGATGGCGGGAAGCTGGTAGCACAGGCTCTTGCCGCCCCCTGTGGGCATGATCACGAAAGTGTCATTTCCTGCCAGCAGGTTTGTTATGATATCCCGCTGGTTGCCTTTGAATTGGGTAAAGCCGAATTCTTCCTGAAGGGCCCTGTCCAGATCAAAAGCCGGTTTCGCGGGGGTTTTAGGCTTAGAAGTCTTTTTTGCACTTGCTTTTTTCGCAGTAGCCATTACGTTGATTTCTTTTAGTTGCCGGCGCAAATTTAAATATCAATTCCCTCAGTGCCTAGTGACTGGTTGATTGCCTCTTGCGTATCTACTTTAATATAATACTTTTGCGGGAATTCTATGGAAAAAGAAATGATCATCAGCGTGGGACGGCGTACGGTTGAGATGGAGGCAGACGCCATCCAATCACTTTCCCCGTATATTGACCAGCAATTTGTGGCGGTGGTAGAGCTGCTGGCGCAAATGAAAGGCAGGCTGGTGGTAAGCGGGATTGGGAAAAGCGCCATTATTGGCCAGAAGATCGTGGCAACCCTGAACAGTACGGGTACGCCGGCTATTTTCATGCATGCCGCAGATGCCATTCACGGAGATTTAGGTATGATCCAGGAAGGAGATGTGGTGCTGGTCATTTCTAAAAGTGGCGAAAGCCCGGAGATCAAAGTACTGGTGCCCCTGATCAGGAATATGGGCAATGCCCTGGTAGCCATGGCTGGCAATCTCCAGTCATACATGGCACAACAGGCAGATTATGTCCTGAATACTACCATTGAGCAGGAAGCCTGTCCCAACAACCTGGCACCCACCACCAGTACCACAGCGCAGATGGTTATGGGCGATGCCCTTGCCGTTTGCCTCATGGAACTCCGGGGATTTACCAGCAATGATTTTGCTAAATTTCACCCCGGCGGCGCATTGGGTAAGAAACTTTACCTGCATGTATCTGACCTCTATCCCCAGAATGCACAACCAAAGGTGAAGGCCGATACCATTTTGAAAGATGTGATCATTGAAATATCTTCCAAACGCCTTGGTATGGCCGCCGTGCTGGGAGATGATGGTGAATTGCTGGGGGTGATTACCGATGGCGATTTGCGCAGGATGCTGCAGACGGGTGGAGATATACACCAGATGACAGCAACCCAAATCATGACGAGGACACCCAGAACCATTGATGCATCTGCTTTGGCAGTGAGCGCACTGGATTTGATGCGTAAGAATAATATCACCCAATTACCCGTTTTGGACAATGGCAGGTATGTTGGGGTGATCCATTTACATGACCTTATTAAAGAAGGATTGATCTGATGAATAAAAATCACTATGTAGCCATCATGGCCGGAGGAATAGGATCCCGATTCTGGCCCATGAGCAGGACGGATTTCCCTAAGCAGTTTCTGGATATACTGGGTACCGGACGTACGTTGATCCAGAATACTTTTGACCGGTTTGCAAAGTTCATTCCCAAAGAAAACATCTACGTGGTCACATCTGCTGAGTATGAGACCATCGTGCAAGATCAGCTGCCGGATATTGCAGCCGGGAACATCCTTTGTGAACCTTCCAGAAAAAATACGGCACCTTGTGTTGCATACATTTCTTATAAACTGAAAGCACTTAATCCTGATGGTTCACTCATCTGTGCACCGGCAGATCATCTAATCCTTGATGAAACGGCTTTCACCAAAACCTGCCTGGAAGCATTGAATTTTGTGGCTAAACACAAAGCACTGGTTACCCTTGGCATCAAACCCACCCATCCTAATACAGGGTATGGATACATCCAGTTTGAACAACAGGGGGTGTCTGACAATGTTTATAAAGTGAAGACTTTTACAGAAAAACCTAACCTGGAGATTGCAAGGACCTTCCTCGCCTCCGGAGACTTCCTCTGGAATGCAGGTATTTTTGTATGGCAGGTGAAAAATATTGCTGCAGCATTCAGCCAATATTTACCTGAAATGGCGGAGCTGTTTGATGCTGAATTTGACACACTGAATACCGATGGTGAAAAAGATGCCATCGGCAGGATTTATCCCCAATGCACCAATATCTCCATAGATTATGGGATCATGGAGAAGGCAGACAATGTTTATGTGATTCCCTCCAGTTTTGGTTGGAGTGATCTGGGCACCTGGAACTCTGCCTATGAGAATATGGAAAAGGACTATCTCGGCAATGCCGTGTCAGGAGATAATGTAATGGTCATAGATGCTACCAGGTGTATGGTGCATGGCAAAGACAACAAACTCTATCTTCTGCAAGGCATGGATGACTATATCATGGTAGATACCGAAGACGTACTGCTGATCTGCAAGAAGGAAAAAGAGCAGGAGATCAAAGAGTATGTTGCAGAGGTGAAACGCAATAAAGGCGACAAATTCCTTTAGCAGTTCGCAGGGCGCAGGTCGCGAAGTTCGCAGGGTTGAAGGTTCATCTGCGCTTTGTCATGACGGCCAGCAGGGTAAAGCAGTGACCGGCTAGCCGAAGATCGCCGGCTACAGTTGCTAAGCTCTGGGCTCGCTCTGGCGTGATACCTTTGGTGAAAAGTCTCCAGGCAAGGTCTTTGGTAAGGGAAACCGTAGCCAACGGATCATCCGGCTTTCCTATATTTAATTCCCAGGTTTTCCCATTTTTTTTCAGGTTCCATTCACCACATTGTTCTATGGATATGCCGATTTGAGCTCCCTCCCGTGCGCTTACAGCACTGTAATGGAAAGGCAAACCCAATAACAAAGTATGGATGAAAGGATGGAAAAACTGGTTGTGCAACAAGGGTTCCATTTGACCCACCACATCCCGGATCTGCATCTGGTGATGAAATTTTTCCGTGTATTCCCTGGCAATATGGAAGGCATTGGTGGAAACAGATTCCCCAGCCCAGGCAACTGAAAAAACGGCAGGCGCTGCAGGGTCCAGTTTGCATAACTGTTGGTACTGCTCACGGGACACAGTTTCCAGCAGATCAATGATCTGCTCAGGGCTTACACGCCTGAAAGCCTTCACCCAATCTGCATTGAGCTGGTCCAGATATAGAACGAGTTCACCATAGCTGTTGATGCCCTGAGGTTTCTCTCCGGGATAATCATCCCGATACAAGGAAACGGATCTCATGGCAGTATCCAGCAGATGGGCAGCAACATCTTTCACCGTCCAGCTGCCTGCAATAGTGATCCTGTTCCAGTCTTGTTTTTCCAGTGACCGAAGCAGGGTGACCAGGCGCTGGTCAACTACCGGAATCAATTGAAGCGTTTCTATCATAATGGGTGCAAAGAAAATAAATGGAGAGAATCAGTTTCACCGGGCATAGTGATCTCATGACGGTAAATCATGCCCATCTTCTTCAACACCCTGATAGAGCCTTCATTAGCCGGTTCTGTGATGCCTATCAGATTGTTTACGTTGTAGTGGCCAAATACAAAGTTCATGGAAGCAATAGCGGCTTCTGAAGCATAACCCCTGCCTTCATATGCAGGCATCAGCGCATAGCCGATATCCGGATGATCAAATATGTCCCTTTTGAAAATGCCACAGATTCCAATAGGCATGTTGCTGTCTTTAAGACTCAATTTCCACAGCCCAAAACCGGTAGTGGCATAACTATGAAGCGGGCCTTTCTGCAGATAGGCAATAGCACCGGCCTCTGTACGGGTTGACCTGTCGCCAATATTTTTCAGCCAGCCCTCCGTATTGGTCAGTTCAGTAATAAAAGAAGTGTCCAAAAGGGAAAACTGCGAGAGTGTTAACCGTTCTGTTTCAAAAACGATCATGTTGTTACAGGCAGATTAAGATCTTCCGGCAAAACTATAACCTAAATGGGAAACCAAAATTAAAATAAGTCCGGAGACCCTGGGTTTTGTTGCTGAACATCATCGTGAATTCAACGGGGCCAATGGGAAGGTCGTAAGCAACCGTCAAACCCGTCCCCCAGGCGGATGCTGTGGGACCGCCGCCGATATTCTTTTTCACGAAATCATAGGTGAGGTAGCCCACCTGTACCGTAGCATAGAAGGAGGCAAAAGGGTTATATCTAAAACCCGTTTGCACGGCTGCTATGCTTTCCGATTCCACTTCTGCTTCCTGCAACCCCGTAAACATAACCTGGTTTCTGAACGTTGGATTCATTCCTCCTGCATAAAAGCTGTTCAGCAGGCTTGAATTTTCGGAGAAGTTGGCGCCTCCCTGAATGCGATTAACCCAGGCCCAGCGCTTATGAAGGGTTGTTACACTATAATAGTTTAGTGTGACGCGGGCATAATTGCTCCAGGGGATGAGCAATTTATCAATCTCCCCCACCAAATTTCCATTCTCATATACTTTAAAATCAGGGTTCAGGCCCAGCACCGCGCCACCTTTGATTTCAACGGACATTCCCTTGCGGGCATATAAAGGCTTATTCAATGTGTTTCGTTGCCAGAATCCATACAGCTGAAAATAGCTGTTGTGCCCACTGAAATAGGTTCCGGAAAAGATCTCCGGCTTTGCTGCAATGTTCTCCCACTGCATGCCTATGCCGCCCGCAGATCTTTGCTTGGAGGAAATCTGGAAACGATTATCTATAGTTACATATTTCAGTTTGTACTGACCTGTGCGTACAAAATTGGTGTATACAGGAACATCCTGGAATTCAGTATACACCTGCAGCTTGTTGCTCCAGGGGCGTGAGTAGCCGAACATTTGCAGGTGCTCGGCCATAGCCCTGAAATTTTCACCAAGGTTTACGGTAGCCATGGTCCTTGAAAAACGGGTGAGCTTATTCCGCGCGGTGAGATTTACATGCACGCCAAATCCTGTGAAATTATTCTGTGAAATGCCCACTTTTAACATAACCGGCGATTCAGGTTTCACCCGGTAGATCAGTTCATGGGCACCGGAGCTGTCTTCCTTGACGTCAAATGAAATGGATTTATACATCCGGTAAGCGAATGCCTGGCGGGATTCTCTTTCCAGTTTGTCTGACACGTAGACCTTACTGGTGTCCAGGTGAATTTGTTCGAGAAAGGCTTTCCTGGTTTTATTGTCCAGGCCCTCTACCGAGATTTTTTGAAATTTCATCCCGTTGAATTCCGGTAACCTATTTCTTCTGAACTGGTAGTTGGGGTTGTTTGCTTTGAGTGAATCAGCCAGGTGTTTGAAATAGGGATAGAATTTGCGACCCTCAGCAATACCCAAATCTATGATGGCATCGCCTTCGTCGAAACTGCCAGAAGTATATTCCCCCATCGGCACATTGATCAGGAGATCCGTGATAGCAGACTCCTGGATCCGGTCTGCATTCTCATTCAGAAAAATCACCTGGCTCAGTACTGTGGCCACATTATCCAACTCCTCCACATTCTTGATGGGTGTACTTACAGATACACCAATGGTATAAGTTGCACCCATTTCCTTCAGGTCTTTTACAGGGAAATTGCGCGTTACCCCTCCGTCAACCAGCCTGCGACCTTCCCAGTCAACCGGTGAAAATGCACCAGGGATGGCCATGCTTGAACGGATAGCTCTCGCCAGGGATCCCTTGTTTAATACTACTGATTCACCCGTAGCAAGATCGGTTCCAATACAAGCATAGGGAATGGAAAGTTTCGAAAAGTCCGTAATGTCAGATACCGGGTAAAAATATTTCTGCAAGGTGAGCCAGAGTTCCTGGCTCTCCAGGAAACCAGAGGGAAGTGACACCTTTAATCCTTTCATCGGCAACTCAACGGCGTATTTTCCGTACTCAGATTTTTCCTCCATGATATAACTGGTCATGGGAATGGAGTTGCTGAGCAGGGAACCCCAGTTGATATGGCGGGCAATGTATTCTATGGAATCTCCTGAGTATCCTGCCGCATACAGTCCTCCCACAATGCTCCCCATGCTGGTACCGGTCATGTAGTCTATATTCAGCTCTGCAGAATCAATGGCCTTAAGAATGCCAATATGCGCAAGGCCCTTGGCTCCGCCACCGGCCAGCGCCAGTCCAATACCACCCTTGGGTTTTTGGGCCCACAACACCACAGGGATCAATATTATAAAAGCAAGTAAACACAGGATTCTTTTCATAACAGGAGAATGCTTTACGAAAATACGGCAAAGGTCTTCGCCAATACTCAGTGCTTCTCTTATTTGTTTTTTGGAGACTTATGCACAAGATGGTAGGATTGCTCTATCCATGATTTTAGCAAGGCATTTTTCACTGACCCGTCTATGATCACCGTATTCCAATGTTTTTTGTTCATATGGTATCCCGGTAACACGCAGGAATAATTTTCCCTGAGTTCTTCAGCAAGTGCAGGCAGGCATTTGACATTGAATTGTAAAGGATCAGCATCCAGTGACAGCAACAGAAAGATCTTACCCTGTGTTTTAAAGACCAGTACATTCGGACCAAACGGAAGGGTTTCCTCCACGTCTGGCAAGCCTAGACAAAATTCCCGGATGTCATCTATATACATGAAATACTAAAGTTGTAATAGTCCCGCTTTATACAATGTACTGATGGGTTTGTTATCCCAGAATATTTCAAACTCATCAAGCCCTGCATTCTCATAGGACGCTCTCAGCTGGGACAGGGAAGTCAACTGACCATTTCCCATCTTCAGTTCCCGCAGAGCCTGGATCAGCCATGTACCTTTTGGCGGATCCACCTGTATCACCAATTCCGTTTTCTGTGTGGGGAACCTGATTTCCATCATCTCCCAACTTTTCCCTTTTTTAGTTCTTGACACCAATTGTACCTGCGGATCATGACCCAGCCACACCAGTTTGCGGTTGGATTGCGGAATATACTCATCGCCTTCCACTGCTTTGAGGATATAGTCTGGCGCTACCGTTGTCTTGGGCACCCGGTGTTCAAACCATTTTTGAAGGGGCCAGTCAAAACACTGGCCATGCATATAATTGTGTAATGCTTTCTTGAGACCAAAGCTGAACTGGAGATGATCAGCACCTGTTGGATCAAGGTGGTCAATATCGTTATTGGCAAAACTGCCGGTGGTTTCCGTCTGTTTCCGGACTTTGTATTTTTCAGGTTCCAATCCCACAGGGCTGTGCGCTGTCATCGTAAAAAGATGCCAGAACGCAGACTGTAGCACACCGGCGGCAAACATCTGCCGTACCATCTCCAGGGAATCTATCGTCTCCTGTTCTGTTTGTGTGGGGAATCCGTACATCAGGTAGGCATGCACCATGATGCCAGCATCAGAGAAATGTTTACTCACCCTGGCTACCTGTGCCACCGTGATCCCTTTCTGGATCAGCGTGAGTAAACGATCTGATGCTACTTCCAGGCCACCGCTCACGGCAATGCAGCCGGATTGTTTCAGCAGCAGACAAAGATCCCGGGAGAAACTTTTTTCAAACCGGATATTCGCCCACCAACTCACCACCATTTTTCTGCGGATGATCTCCAGCGCCAGCGCACGCATCAATGCAGGCGGTGCCGCCTCGTCCACAAAATGAAATCCGGTTTGGCCGGTTTCTGAGATCATCGTTTCCATACGGTCTGCCAGCACTGAAGCCGTGATGGGTTCATACAGCCGGATGTAATCCAGCGAGATATCGCAGAAAGTGCATTTACCCCAGTAGCAACCGTGGGCCATCGTGAGTTTGTTCCAACGGCCATCACTCCACAAACTGTGCATGGGGTTTACTACCTCAATGGCGGAGATATATTGATCCAAAAGGAGATCACTATAGTCAGGGGTTCCCACCTCCGCAAAGGGATAGTCCCGGCACTGGGAATTGCTTTGGTAAACCACCTCATTCCCTTCCCGGTAAAAACAACGCTTTAAAGAAGCGGAGGCTTCATCGCCATTTATATATTTCACGAGTTGCTCCAGTGGGGCCTCGCCGTCATCAAGTGTGATGAAGTCCACATAATCAAATACACGGGCATCTGAAAGTGACCGCAGCTCTGTATTGGCGAAGCCGCCACCCAGTGCAACACGCGTGTTAGGGTAATGGGCCTTGATCCATTGCCCGCACCGGAGCCCCGCATAAAGATTGCCGGGGAAGGGCACGGAAATGGCCACCAGTGCGGGATCATGGGCTTGCATCTTATCCGCAAGGATCCGGATCATGATCTCATCGATGTAGGTATTCTCTCCTTGAAGATGCTGGTGTAGTTCATCGAAACTGGACGCCGACCTTCCTAGCTTTTCAGCATATCGTGAGAATCCGAAATGAGGGTCGATGGTTTCCTGGATGAAATCACTGAGGTCTTCCAGGTACATGGTTGAAATGTGTTTGGCCCTGTCCTGGACACCCATCGTTCCAAAGGCCCATTGCAGGTCAACCAACTGCTGAAAACGCGAAGCTTCGGGAAGGAAATGCCTGCTGGCAATATGATGTGCCAGGGTAGGCATTTTGCCTTGCAGGAATTGCACTACCGGCGTGATGGTATTTTCATATCCATCCCTGAATCCAAGTATCCTTCGGGCATTGGCAGATATTTTCATCCCAGCCGCGCTCACCTTATCAAACATTTGCCGGAGGCCGCCAGGGCTGAAAAGTGAAAGGGTAACCTCAATACCAAGGTCCGCCTGGAATGCACTGATTCCCTTAGTACGCAGGAATCCTTTGAGATACGCCGTAGCAGGATACGGTGTATTCAGTTGTGTGAACGGTGGAGTGAAAAGAAATACGTTGACGCCCAATGGCCTACATTAAGACACAAAAGTAATAGAACTATCTTCATGAAGCTAAAACACCTGCTATGCGCATTGCGATGTTCAGTACAAAATCCTACGACCGTGAATACTTTGACCGATATAACACTGCACCGGCACAGGAGCTGGTGTATTTTGAAGCCCCGCTGAATGCACAAACGGCAAACCTCACCCAGGGGTTTAACGCAGTTTGCGTTTTTGTGAATGACAAGCTTGATGCGGAAACCATCAGCGCCATTGCCGCCAACGGGGTTACACTGATTGCGCTGCGATGTGCCGGATTCAACAATGTTGACCTGGCCGCCGCAAAAGCCCATCAGATCAGTGTGCGCCGCGTGCCCGCCTATTCACCGGAGGCTGTAGCGGAGCATGCCGTTGCACTGATGCTTACCCTTGCCCGTAAAACCCATAAGGCGTACAATAGGGTGAGGGAACAGAATTTTTCATTGGAGAGACTCAACGGATTCAATATCCATGGCCGCACCGTTGGGGTAGTGGGTACAGGAAAAATTGGCCAGGCATTTGCGCACATTATGCAGGGGTTTGGTGCAAAGGTGCTGGCCTATGATCTATATCCTTCGGAAAGCCTTGCCAGAATGGGTGTCAAGTATGTACCCCTGGGGCAGCTCATGCAGGATGCGGATATTATCTCCCTTCATTGCCCGCTAACACCTGAAACACGGTATATGATCAACAAAGATTCCATTCATCAAATGAAACAGGGCGTGATGATCATCAACACCAGCAGGGGCGGATTGATCAACACCCGTGACGTGTTGGTGGCCCTTAAACAGGGTAAAGTGGGCTATCTGGGGATCGATGTATATGAGCAGGAAGAGAAATTATTTTTCAAGGATCTCTCTGAAAGCATTGTGGAGGATGAACTGATTGGAAGACTGATGTCATTCCCCAATGTGCTGATCACCGCCCACCAGGGTTTCTTTACCCACGAAGCACTGGAGCAGATAGCCCTGGTCACGCTGGGCAATATCCGGGATTTTGAAGGCGGCGTGGTGAATGCCAATGAAGTGAGCTGAATTTATTTCTCCCGTTTGTAGGTGAACTTGCCTGCAGCCGTGTTTCCGGCTGTAGACATTTTTGGCGGATAATCGTCATTGGTGGAGATGGTAAGAAACAGCCTATCTTTTTTCAGCTCATAGATAGCTTTGCGATGTTTTCCCTTGAAAGGACCTTCTTCCGCAAAAAAATCGATCTTGTTTTCAGACAATGTGAATGTTCCACTTTCTGTGTTTTCAGCCCGGAGGAATGTGAATTGATTACCAACGATCATCAATTTGATTTCAACTCCCACGTCTCCTGTTTCATAGCCACCGGCTTCAAACTTTATGGGTTTCCAGGTACCTTCTATGGGAGTGGTTTGTACAGGGGCGGCAGACCAGTGCAGGAGTAAGAAAAATAACGTACTAAAGGTCATGGTGTTTTGGTTTAGTTCGCAGTTCGCAGCTGCGAACTGCGAACTTTGCGAACTGCGAAATAACAATGCTTTGTATCAAATGAGTTCCGCACTCAAACTGATCTCGGTATTCAGCAGTTTACTGATAGGGCAGTTCAGTTTAGCATCATTGGCGCACTCCTGAAACTTAGCTGCGTCAATGCCGGGCACCTTTGCCTTCAACTCCAGTACAGAGGAAGTGATAGCCCCGTTTTCCAGGGTGATGGTACAACCGGTTTCAATAGATTCAGGCGTAAAACCCGCCGCACCCAGTACAAAAGCAAGCTTCATACTGAAACATCCCGCATGTGCAGCTGCCACTAATTCTTCAGGATTGGTGCCAATGCCCTGCTCAAACCTGGACAAATATGAATATTGGGTGCTGGACAATACGCCAGACTGCGAACTGAGATGACCGCCACCTTCTTTTCCTGAGCCGTTCCAAACGGCCGTTGCTTTTCTTTTCATGTGTGAAATTTATTCGTGTATGTTATGAAATCGAGGTCATGAAATTAAAGCATAACTTGGTTAAATTGCTGCCATGAGCAGAATCAATTATTCATCAGGGGCAAAATGGGAAGCTATTGTGGGCTATTCCCGGGCGGTAAAAACAGGTAATATTGTTGAAGTTACCGGCACAGTGGCTGTGGATGATGAAAGCCGCTTACAAGGCGGGGATTCTGCCTATGATCAAACCAGGTTCATCCTTGGGAAAATTGGTGCTGTACTGGAGAAGGCCGGTTCATCCCTGCAAGACGTGGTAAGAACCCGTATGTTTGTGACAGATATTTCCCGCTGGGAAGAGTATGGAAGGGCTCACGGCGAGGTTTTCGGGAATGTCAGACCCTGTACAACCATGGTGGAAGTCTCCCGGCTCATCTCGCCGGAATACCTGATAGAAATAGAGGCCACCGCCGTAATACAAAATCAGATGTTATGATGAATGCCATCGTCAAGAAACTGCAGTACAAACTGCAGCCCCTGGTGTTGATTACACACGCGCCCACAGAGTTTGAAGCCGTGCTGCGGGCGTTTTCCGCAACGGCTGAGGTGCATACAGAAGCCAGAAAAGGAACAACTTATACCTTTATCATGCATTTTGTAAAAACACCGGCAGACGTGCAGAAAGCCGCCAAAATGCTGGCAGCCGTGATGGAACCTGATGCGGTCCTGTGGATGACCTATCCTAAAAAATCATCTAAAAAGTACAAGGCAGAGATCACCAGGGATGAAGGATGGAAAGCGATGGGCGACATTGGCTTTGAACCGGTTTCCCTGGTATCCGTTGATGATGACTGGAGCGCCTTGCGCTTCAGGAAGGTTGATTTCATTAAGACGATGAATCGCCGCGCGGAAATGACCCTCAGCAAAGAAGGCAGAAAAAAAGCTTCTGCCAGGAAATAATTCGATATGATTGATCTTGCATCCCCGCTCCCCAAAGTAGGCACCAATATTTTCACCATTATGTCTGGCCTGGCAACGGAAACCGGGGCTATTAACCTGGGCCAGGGATTCCCGGACTATCCAATGGATGCTGAGCTGCATCAGCTGGTGGCCAGGGCTATGGCAGAGGGGCACAACCAATACGCACCGATGCCCGGCTTGCCCGCCTTGCGTGACGCCATAGCTGCGAAGATTGAACGCATCTATGGCACCCGGATAGATCCGTCTTCAGAGATCACGATTACGCCGGGCGGCACCTATGCTATTTACACGGCCTTCACTACCATTTTACGTGAGGGTGATGAGGTGATTGTGCTGGAGCCTTCGTATGACAGTTATGTTCCCAATATTGAGATCAATAAGGCAAAGGCAGTTCTCATTCCACTCAAAGTTCCGGGCTATGGAGTAGACTGGCAGGCTGTGGAAGCAGCAGTCACACCCAGAACGAGGGCTATTATTATAAACAGTCCGCATAACCCTACTGGTGCCGTACTTTCTGCAGACGATATGCAGCAGCTGGAGCGTATCACAGAGGGTAAGGATATTTTCATTGTATCCGATGAAGTATATGAGCACCTCATTTTTGATGAAATTGCACACCAGTCTGTGCTCAGGTATCCCAGATTACTGGAACGCAGTTTTGTGTGTTTCTCATTTGGCAAAGTATATAATTGTACAGGATGGAAGCAGGGATATTGTGTGGCACCGGCAGCACTGATGAAGGAGTTTAGAAAGGTTCACCAGTTCAATGCCTTCAGCTGCTTCACACCCACACAGGTAGCACTGGCCAGTTACCTCTATAACGAGGACGCCTACCTGCGGCTGGCCGGGGAGTTACAGGCCAAAAGGGATTATTTCATTTCCTTAATGAAGTCTACCAAGTTCACCCTTCAGCCTTCATATGGCAGTTATTTTATTTGTGGCACCTACGAAAAGATCACGGACGAAGGCGACAAGGAATTTGCCATCAGGCTTACCAAAGAGGCGGGCGTAGCCACCATTCCTGTTTCTGCTTTTTACCAGGATGGGAAAGACGACAAGGTCCTTCGATTCTGTTTTTCCAAGAAAGAGGAAACACTCACGAAGGCGGTGGAAAGGCTGGCGCGTTTATAAACCCTTCACATCCTGAAATGCATACCTTTGTTGAGGCTATGCAAAAGAAGTATGCCGGTATCTATTTCATGCTACTGGCAGCGCTGGGATTTTCCACCATGGGCGCTGCAGCAAAATTGTTGAAAGGCAGTTTCAATGCAGGCCAATTGGTGTTTTACCGCAATGCCGTGGGTTTGGTTTTTCTGATGGTGGGACTTATGATCAAACCACCGGTGCAGACCGGCGGAAAGTTGGGATGGCTGGCTTTTCGCGGATTGATGGGTACCACGGCACTCTATACATTGTTGTACTGCATCCTGCACATGCCTTTGGGGACGGCAATGACCTATAACCTCACATCGTCCCTTTTCATCGCCTTATTCGGTTTCCTGTTTTTTGGTGACTATCACGGACATCGGGTAACCCTTGCCGTTATACTCGGATTCCTGGGAATGCTGATGATCTATAAGCCCGGGTTCAGCAGTTCACCCTGGTATGATCATTTCGCCGGGTTGATTTCCGGCATTACCTCTGCCATCGCCTATCTGACGGTGGGGCGGTTGGCGAAATACTATGACAGCAGGATTATAGTGCTGAGCTTTCTGCTGTCTGGCGTGATCCTTCCGTCTATATCATTGGGTGTACACTATTTACTTGGTGTGCCTGCTGACGACTTGTTTGTGATTGCCTGGAAATGGCCGGATGAACCCATGCAGTGGCTGTACTTGCTGATCCTCGGACTGGCAGCCCTGTTTGGCCAGTATTTTGTGACGAGGGCATATGGATCAGAAAAGCCCGGACTGGTGTCTGCCATCGGTTACAGTAACATTGTATTCTCCCTGATTTTTGGTTTGCTTTTGGGTGATGCTTTCCCTGACCTGCTTTCTTTCATCGGCATAATATGTATCATTTCCAGTGGCATCATTATCTCGGCACTGAAGAAAAAATCAGTGCCTGCTGGTACGCGCGCGTAAGCAGTGATTTCTGTAAATTGAAGATTGAAACAGACTATTGATGAGAAAATTTTGGTTGAGCCTTTTTTTACTGGGCAGCATATCCCTGCATGCACAGATCCTTGCCCCGCGTGAGCAGGCAGTAATAGTGGATGAGATCCTTGCAGACAGGATCAACAATCTTTTACCCCAGTTGATGGAACGCTCCGGCATTGATATGTGGGTGATCATTTCACGTGAGTACAATGAAGACCCCATTATCAAAACCTTTCTACCTGCCACCTGGCTGTCTGCCCGCCGGAGAACAATGATTGTGTTTTACCATGATCCTGCAAAGAAGCAATTTGATAAGCTGGCGATAGCCCGGTACAATGTGGGTGAAACCATCAAGGCTTCCTGGGATATGCAGAAGTTTCCGGAACAGTGGGATGCGCTTGTTGACATTATTAAGTCAAGGAATCCGAAGAAAATTGCAGTGAATGTGTCCACGGATTTCGGGCATGCAGACGGCATGGATTATACGGAATACCAGGAATTGTCAAAACGGCTGGGTGCCGATGCAAAGAAGATCGTTTCAGCAGAGAAGCTGGGCGTAAGCTGGCTGGAGACCCGTACAGAAAGGGAGATGGCCATCTATCCTCTACTGGTGCAGATCACGCACAACCTTATTGATGAAGCTTTTTCCGAGAAGGTGATCACACCTGGCGTCACTACAACGGACGATGTGGTATGGTGGTTCCGTTCAAAATACAGGGAGATGGGATTAGACACCTGGTTTCATCCATCCGTGGACGTTCAGCGTAATGATCCGCAGAATTTTGAACATCTCAGGAGTTTTTCAAACCGGCCCAAGGACCAGGTGATCATGCCAGGAGACCTCCTGCACTGTGATGTGGGGATTACGTATCTCCGGTTGAATACAGACATACAGCAACACGCCTATGTGCTGATGCCCGGTGAAACGCAGTTGCCACTTAGCCTGAAAAAAGCGTTTGACAATGGCAATAGGTTGCAAGACCTTTTGACCAGCCAGTTCAGGGAAGGAACTACAGGAAATAAAATGCTCTCTGCAGCATTGGCCCAGGCAAAGGCTGAAGGCATTGTTCCCAGTATCTATACCCATCCGCTTGGAACGCATGGCCATGCCGCTGGTCCCACCATTGGCATGTGGGACATGCAGAACGGAGTTCCCGGCAGCGGAGATTATCCACTGTATCCCTTTACGGCCTACTCCATTGAACTCAATGCAGCCACTATGATCCCGGAATGGAAGAAAGAGGTTCGCATCATGCTGGAAGAAGACGGGTATTGGGACGGAAAGGTATTTCGGTATATCAACGGCAGGCAGAAAGAAGTATACCTCATTCCGAGGGTGAATAAAAATTTGGGCAATTAAAAGATGTATCTCTATTGTCTGATGATATCATTGGTAATGTTGTTGGGATGCAGTAATGGTGCGGTTAAGGAAAACAGCCAACAGCGGGTACACCTTCATGTGAGTCCGGAAAAAGTATCGGGCGGCAGTTGGGAGGAAATCATAGCACCTATGGCCTGGTGGATCAATATTCACGGGGATGAATCTTTGTATCAGTACGAGAGCAGAAATTTTACGAAAGAGCAGCTTCAGAGTTTTGCTGCCTACCTGTATTTATCCGAGGTAGTAAAAGAAGGTCACCAATGGTTTTTTACAAGTACCCCGGAAAAGGCCCGCAGGGATGTTCTGGAAGGCTTGGTTGCTGTTGGCTTCACCAAATATGCGGGCATATATCAGGAGGGTTTGCGGAAGTATCTTCAGAACAGGAACAAGGAGGCGGATTTCAGCATGGATGACCATGAGATTATTTTGTTGTGGGAGAATCAGGATGTTGAGGCGGAGTTTCGCAGGTTTGCAAGAGACCATTCAAGGCAGTTTCTTTTTGACCAGTGGGTGGAAAAGCCCGACTAAGTTCACAAGAATCGGGTTGCGTGGGTAAGGGTATTGACGTTGTTTTGTTGGAAACAGACAATCATGAGCAGCCAGGAACAAATCAATTATGAGCGGATTGCCGGGGCAATCGATTACATCATCCGTCATTACAAAACCCAGCCTGAGCTGGAGGAAGTGGCTGCCGCTGTACACATGAGTCCATTTCATTTCCAGAAAGTATTTCATGAGTGGGCGGGCACCACACCCAAGAAATTTTTACAGTATATCAGCATTCAAAGGGCTAAAGAAGTGTTGAAGGGTCCTTCTATGCGTTTGACGGATGCTTCAGAAGAAGCGGGACTTTCGGGAACGGGAAGGCTACATGATCTTTTCATGCGCATTGAAGGCATGACGCCGGCTGAGTATAGAGATGGCGGACGGTTACTGCATATTCATTATAGTTTTGCCGAGAGTCCTTTCGGTAATATCCTGGTAGCATCCACGGCAAAAGGGATATGTTATCTTGCCTTCCACAGTTCTGAAGCGGAAGGTCTGGCTGAATTGAGCCAGCGATTCCCAAACGCCACTAAAGAATCTAAACTGGACATGCTGCAGCAACAGGCCCTGTTTATTTTCCAGAAAGACTGGAGCCGGCTTTCCGAGATCAAACTGCATCTTAAGGGCACGCCGTTTCAACTGAAAGTGTGGGAGGCCCTTTTAAGGATACCCATGGGAGCACTGGCTACTTACGGCCAGGTGGCCGGCTATATAGATCAGCCCGAGGCATCCCGGGCCGTGGGCACAGCAGTGGGTGATAATCCGGTTGCTTTTTTGATTCCATGCCACCGGGTGATTCAGTCCACAGGCGTGTTTGGAAATTACCATTGGGGTGCGCAACGGAAGACGGCGATGATTGGCTGGGAAGCGGCGTGGAGTTTAGGGGTAGGGTTTAGGGGGAGGGTTTAGGGAGTTTTAGCGCTTCTATTGTAACTTTAAAACACAAACGCTGCTATGAAATACATAATCTTTTGCTGTTTAATGTTTGCTGCAAACGTTTCACGGGCGCAGGATAGTTTGAAGCTGCATATTCCACCTTTCAAACTGACGCCAGATCCCCGGTTGAAGAATTTAACCATCGAACCTGGCGCCAAGCTTAGAAGAATGACAGTTCGCCCCGGATTGAATGTTCCGAGAGGTTCCGGGTTTTCATTGGATGGAGTGGTGATAGACAGTACAGCAGGATTCAAGGTGTGGAAACTACCGTTAGATGGAATGATATGCCTCGTTCCTGATGCCCATAACCCGGCAATGAACGCCCCTATGATTTATCAGCCACAGAAGGCAGAAGGTGCACTAATTCCTAATCCACTTCTACCAGGAAAAAGATAAGGTTTAAAAAAGAATGTATGCGAAGCTCCATCATAATGGTCCTGTTTAGTTTGTTTACACTCCATGCGAGTGCACAAAAGAAGCCAGCACTTGTAGAATTTGGCAATCCCCAGGGCATCAGCACACCTACGGGGTATTCGCATGTTGCAGTGGTGGACCTCGGAAACTGCAGGATGTTGATCATGTCAGGACAGGTGGCCCTGAACGCCCAGGGAGAACTGATAGGTGAGAACGATTTTACAAAGCAAACAGAACAGGTTTTCCGGAACATACAGCAGATCCTCCAGGCGTATGGCGGCAGTTTTCAGCATTTGGTAAAGACCAATTACTATGTAACGGATGCAAGCATGGTCCCCCGGCTAAGGGAGATCAGGAACCAGTTTATCAACATAAAGAACCCTCCGGCCAGCACCCTTGTGGAAGTGAAGGGACTATTCAGAAAAGAACTGATGATTGAAGTGGAGGCCACGGCCATCCTGCCCAAATAGTGCTGCGCTATTTGGATTTCCGGCGAGGATCACCGAGTTTTAAGCATGGAGAAGGGTATAGCTGTTTTGCGTGGTATCAATGTCAGCGGACACCGGCTCATCAAAATGGAAGCGTTGCGATCCATGCTGGGATCCTTAGGACTAAAGGATGTGCAAACGTATATCCAGAGTGGCAACCTTGTGTTCAAAACCAGGACATTGAAAGACCTGGAGAAGAAAATGTCTGAGAAAATCCTGGAAGACTTTGGTTACGATGTGCCGTCACTGGTTTGGTCAATGGCTGATTGGCAGGCCATGGTGAAGGCGAATCCATACGCCCGCGAAACTGCTGCTGATCTTTCTAAGTGCCATGTTACCCTGCTATGGGGCAAACCGGAATCCGGAAGCCTGGAAAAAAATATTCCTGAAAGCGGAACTGACAATTTCAGGCTTGTAGATAGTGCGATATACCTTTACGCACCGGGGGGCTATGGAAAAACGAAATATTCGAATACATTCTTTGAAAAACGTACGGGTTGTCTGGCTACTACAAGAAACTGGAAAACCATTCTCACGCTTCTGGAGATGTGCAAGAAAATGGAAGAATGATGCTCAAACCAATTATAATGAAACCATTGCTTTGTCTTTTACTGCTGGCCCTGGCTTGTAACCCGTCCCCGGAACAGAACACGCAAACAATTCCTTTGGAGGGCACGTGGAAGTTGCTTACAGGTACTCTGGTGGAGAAAGGTGATACCACGGTTACTGATTATACCCGGGGAAAGTCTTTTATCAAGATCATCAATGCGTCCCATTTTTCATTTATAACCCATGATCTGGCACAAGGTAAAGACTCAACGGCAAGCTTTGGAGCCGGTGCCGGAACCTATACCCTTAAAGGAGACCAGTATACAGAGCACCTTGAGTATTGCAATGCCAGGGAATGGGAAGGCCATGATTTTAGTTTCACCATTACCATCAGGAATGATACTTTGGTACAACAGGGTGTAGAGAAGATCGAGTCTGCCGGTGTGGACAGGCTGAACATTGAGAAATACGTGCGGTTAAAATGATTACGATTCACAAACTAGTGGGTTATTTCATCGCTATGGTATGGCTCATTAACGGTTTGTATTGTAAGGTGTTGAATTTTGTGCCGAGACACGAACTGATTGTTGCCAGGATACTTGGCGAAGACAATGCACAATCTCTGATCAGGATGATAGGTTTGGGGGAAGTATTCATGGCCCTGTGGATATGGAGCAACTGGCGAAGGAGGGCTTGTGCCGTGTGTCAGATCCTGCTTATCCTTACGATGAACCTGATCGAGTTCAGTTTGGCGAGAGACTTATTGCTTTGGGGACCTTTCAATTTGGTTTTTGCCATACTGTTCTCAATGCTTGTCTGGTGGTGGGGTATTGCAGCATCCTCCAAAACATAACCGTATGAAACACTTACAACTTCACCCATTTTCCGTAGAGGCTTGTTTTGATCTCTCCCTGGTGGTAACGGTAGCAGTACCCTACGAGCAACTTTTACCCCTAATTCCGCCCTGTCTCGATTTGGATGTTTTTGAGAATACCTGGGCTTTCGTGGCCCTTGCGGTGGTAGATACCAGAGCCCTTCGCCCCAAAGGATTTCCGGCATGGATGGGACACAACTTCCTCCTGGCTGGGTATAGGATCTTTACTCGTTTCACTACAGCGGAAGGGAAACGGTTACGTGGTCTCTACATCCTCCGGTCAGAAACTGACAAAACAAGCATGACTTTTCTGGGTTCGCTATTCACGCGGTACCGATATGTGGCTACGGATATTTCTATTAAAAAGACTCCAGACCTGGTAAGGGTGATTTCCGATAAGTCTGGTCTGGAATTGGAAGCAGGACTTTCCCTGGAGCCTACATTACCTGCCGGCTCTCCATTTTCATCCTGGAAGGAAGCAAGACGCTATGCTGGTCCCCTGCCATTTACATTTTCGTGGATACCAGCGATGCAGAAAGTGCTGGTTATAGAAGGAGTGCGCCAACATTGGGAACCGAGGCCTTTGCAATTGGGTCATTTCCAGAGTAGGATCATTCAGAATATGAATTTAGAGGGGGCCATGCCTGCAAGTGTTTTTATGGTTGAACAGGTTCCCTACTATTGGAAGAAAGGAAAATTGATGTCATGGAAAAAAGAAGCCTAGGTACGGGAATATACAGGGTGCTTCGGTTTAATTGGCATTTTTATGCGTTGGCAGCCCTTGGGTTTGGCATACTGACACTGGCGGTAAATTTGGTTCAAGGCTGGATGCGTTTTCTTTTGTTGGTGATATTATTTCTAGGTTTACTTGCTGTGGCACTAAGTCTGTTAGTGACCTTGTATGTGTATGATCTGTCTGCCCTCTATAGACTATCCTGGCTGGACGATGATGGTTTCTTGCCGATGAACAATATTCTCAATATTCACGCAGGATATGACGAGACCACCGAACTGCTATTGGAGAAGTATCCAAATGCCCAGCTGAAAGTGTTTGACTTTTACGATCCGCAGAAACATACCGAGATTTCTATTAAAAGGGCCAGGCGATTGTTTCCTGCTGTTCCGGGTACAATACGGATTCAAACCGATGCCATTCCTATAGGTGATGCCTGGGCAGATGCGGTGATGTTGATTTTTGCGGCTCATGAAATCAGGGATAATCAGGAGCGGGTGCGTTTTTTCAAAGAATGTGGACGAGTATTGAAGCCCAAAGGCAAGATTATCATTGTGGAACACCTCCGGGACCTGCCCAATGCGCTGGCTTACAACCTTGGCGTATTTCATTTTCACAGCAACCGGGTTTGGAGGAACACATTTTCTCAATCCGGCATGAAGCTTACACGCCAAAGCCACATCAATCCTTTTGTAACCGTGTATATACTTTGTAACAATGGAAACACATCTTCAGATTGCAGGTAGTGTAATGTTATTACTGGCCCTGATCCATATTGGGTTTCCGGCTTATTTTAAATGGCGTACAGAATTCAGGATGGTAAGCTTGATTAACAGGCAAATGATGTATATCCATACACTGTTTATCGCATTTGCCCTACTTCTGATGGGCCTGTTGTGCATTGTGGAAGCAGGGCTATTGTTACAAACTCCGTTAGGGAAAACCGTTTGCTTTGGTATGGGTATGTTCTGGCTCTTGCGTTTGCTGGTTCAGTTTTGGGGTTATTCTTCCTTACTTTGGCGCGGTAAAAAATTTGAAACCTTAATACATATACTTTTCTCACTATTGTGGACTTATTTTACAGGAGTGTTTTTATATGCGGCCACAAAGTCGTAATTCCTCATACGTTCCTTAACATTTCTGTACATTACAAGATGAGCACATTGGTAACAACAAAACCCATTTGGCGCGAGATAATGCCCCCCTTATTGGCCTGGGCGGTGTTTTTTGTTCACCACTATGTGCATATTCCATTTTTCAACCTGGTGGTAGTTATAGCCTTGCTATGGGCTACCATGCAGGCTGTACATCACGCGGAGGTAGTGGCCCATCGGGTGGGACAGCCATTTGGCAGCCTGATCCTGGCCCTTGCCGTCACTGCCATTGAAGCCTCCCTGATCATTTCCATGATGCTGGCCAGCGGTGACGAAGGAAAAACCATCGCCAGGGATACGGTATTTGCTGCTGTTATGATTATCCTGAACGGGATGGTAGGCATCAGCGTATTTGCGGGGAGTATTCGTTTCAGGGAACAGAAATTCATCCTGGGTGGCGTGAATGCGGCCATCATCACCCTGATTGCGATTTCTATCCTGACCCTCGTGCTTCCCAATTATACGGTTTCAGTTCCGGGGCCTTTTTACTCAGACAAGCAATTGATCTTTGTGTCATTGGTTTCATTGGTGTTGTACGGTAGTTTTGTGTTTGTCCAGAATTTTCAGCATCGGGATCATTTTATTGAGCATGCGGCAGCAGAAGAAAAGGAGGAAAGGCCAAGTGCAAAGCAAACGGCACTGAGCAGTATTCTTTTACTGGCCTGCCTTGGCGCCGTGGTGTTTTTAGCGGAAGCCCTGGCGCCAGACCTGCATTCCCTCCTGGATACCTATCATCTGCCACATAGCCTGGTAGGTGTTATCATTGCCTGTATTGTTCTGCTCCCCGAGGGGCTTACGGCCTATAGGGCTGCTAAGAACAATGAATTACAGCAAAGCCTGAATCTTTCGCTGGGATCCGCACTGGCAAGTATTGGTCTCACGATTCCCATTGTCTCATTTGTGTCAATAGTTACGGGCAACCAGGTGACACTGGGTATTGAAGCTGTGCCTACTATCTTATTTTTACTTACCTTGCTCATTATAATCCTTTCCCTCAGCATTGGCCGTACTACGGTATTGCATGGAATAACACTCCTGGTTATCTTTCTGACGTACATTTTTACGATTATTTTTCCCTGACAACCTAACCTATGCGTAAAGAGCTGACCTGGATTGCTGCCACTATGCTGGCCTCCTTGTTTATTGTGTTTGTCCTTTTTGGAGATAACACCCTTGACCTTCGTGTAAAGGATACGGTAATTATTTTGCCCAGCTGGACCTGGGCGTTTCCCGTCTTTTTTTTATTGGCCTTCATTATCCTTTTTACCCAGATTCAAAAGGAGAAGTATAGTAATGCAAAACGTTGTACGGCATTCCTGGTACTGGGTTCCGCTATGTTTCTCCTCCTTGTTTTTTTAAGGAGCTATTTTGTGAAACTGGATACTTACCTGGATAACGGGAAGCTCGCTGGGCTGCCTTCGGGTACCAGGGAATTATTTTATTCACGGCACACACTGGGGGTGTTGACATTTTTACAGATGTCCATTATTGCATCCATGCTTTTTGTCATATATTTTTGCTGGATCAGAACGTCTAAAAGCCATGTTAACCATCGTCAGAACTAACCCTGCCCACCCCCATTTTAAAGGTTTAGTCAGAATGCTGGATGAGGACCTCGCTATCAGGGATGGTGCAGACCATACTTTTTATGCCCAGTTTAATTCTACAAACCTACTTAAGCATGCATTGGTAGCTTATGAGGAAGACCTCCCGGTTGCCTGTGGTGCTATTAAGGAATTTGATGACCATTCTGCTGAGGTAAAACGAATGTATACACATCCTGATCACAGAAAGAAAGGTATAGCCTCAGCTGTACTGGCAGAATTGGAACAGTGGGCCGAAGAATTAGGGCTACAGCGCTGTGTATTGGAAACCGGAAAGAACCAGCCGGAAGCCATCGCCATGTATCACCGTTGCGGATACCAGCGGATACCTAATTACGGGCAATACGTCGGCATTGATAATAGCGTTTGTTTTGAAAAAAGGGTCAGGTGAAAAAGGAGGAAGAACAGGCGCATGCAGACGCACTGTCTTTTTATAGCCTGATGCATCCGGATAAAGATTTCTTCATTCATCAACTGGTGGTAGATGCCTACACTGCCCAGCGCGCGGATGCTGTAACAAAACCGATTGCTATTATTTTTGCCCTGGTTGGATTATATCTTGTAGTAGAAAAAGGGTATTCAGGCCGTGCTGTACAAAACACCCATGTGGCCATGGCCAGGAATAAAAAACCATGGCCAAACATTGAGCTCCCGGAAAATCGGGGATCAATTACAGTGGCGGACGTAATGGCTAAGGCACCGGGCAAATCACGGGACCAAATGATTATGGATTGGTGTAAAGAGGTTTGGAATGCCTATGCAAGCCAACGGGAGAAAGTACTGGCTTCTCTCACAGGATCAACATAAAAAGCCTACCTTTTCTTATCCCTTTTGCAACATGAAAAGAAGCGTTATTTCTGTATTGGCCTCCGCCGGATGGATCAGGGGCTTTGTCATGATTTGGCTGGTCATCGGGAACCTTGATGTGTTACCGATGGGGATCCTTCCCTTTGCTATTCCCCTGAGCATTCTGGAAGCCTTTGTTGCATCATGGATTATTCATAAGCTTAAGTAAAGCCGATGGACTACAGACCCAGATACAGGCCGGAATGGTTGCCATTGGATAAAGGGCTTGAGATCTTTTCCTGGCTCTTGTTATGTGCCAGTTGGTTGTATATTCTCATCCAGTTTTTCTCTCTTCCCAACAGCATACCCATTCATTTTAATGCAGAGGGAGTAGCAGATGCACATGGTCATAAGTATACGCTTCTTTTGCTTCCTTTGATCATCACGGGTGTTTTCATCCTGTTACATGTTTTTGCTCAACGCCCCTGGCAATTTAATTACATCGTGAAAGTGACGGAGCAGAATTATAAAGCGTTGTATACAAGTTATGTGAGGGTACTCCGGATCCTCAAAGCTGTGCTGGTTGCTTTCTTGTTGTATATCTGTATTCAGATCATCCAGGGTGCAAGATCAGGGAACGCGTCTTTGAATCCCTGGGTAATTGCCATACTGATTGCCGGGTTGATATTGCCACCGCTGGTTGTTTTGATAAAATCATTAAAGCTAAAAACATGATCCGTTTTTTTGTCGCCTTGCTATGTGCATCCTTGCTTGCTGCTTGCAGTTCCTCTGAGCAGTATGACCTGATCATTCAAAATGGTGTGATATATGACGGCAATGGCGGTGAGCCTTTTCTGGCAGATATCGGTATACGCGCAGACACTATCGCAACAATTGGAGAGCTTAAGCATGCGAAGGCTGAACAGGTAATAGACGCCTCCGGTAAAGCGGTTGCGCCGGGTTTTATCAATATGCTGAGCTGGGCCACAGAATCGTTGATTGAAGACGGAAGGTCGCAGGGTGACATCCGCCAGGGGGTTACCCTGGAAGTGATGGGCGAAGGAATGAGCATGGGGCCGCTCACACCTGCATTGAAAGAGATGATGGTGAAGGACCAGGGAGACATTCGTTTTCCGGTAGAATGGAACACCCTCGGTGGGTATCTGCAGTTTCTGGAAAAGCGCGGGATCAGCTGTAATGTGGCTTCGTTTATTGGCGCTACCACATGCAGGATGTATGTCATTGGGGAAGATAACCGCAAGGCTTCTGACCAGGAACTGGACAGTATGAAGCAACTGGTACGCATTGCCATGCAGGAAGGGGCAATGGGTGTTGGCTCCTCATTGATTTATCCACCGGCAAGCTTTTCAGACACGCGCGAACTGGTTGAGCTGTGTAAAGCAGCGGCTGAATACAACGGCATGTATATTTCCCATATGCGCAGTGAAGGAAATCGTATCCATGAAGCCATAGATGAATTGATCACCATTGCCAGAGAAGCTAAACTCCCCGCAGAGATCTACCATCTGAAGATGAGCGGAAAAGACAACTGGAACAAGCTGGACAGTGTGATAAAACAGGTGGAGAATGCCAGGAAAGAGGGCCTGAAAATCACGGCAGACATGTATACTTATACAGCAGGAGCTACGGGACTTACATCGGCCTTCCCACCCTCTTTGCAGGACGGGGGATTTGGAAAATTATGGGAACGTCTGCATGATCCCGCCATAAGAGCCACTATGAAAAAAGAAATGAATACCAACGCTAAAGACTGGGAGAATCTATACTATGGTTGTGGCTCGCCTGACAATATCATACTGCTCGCCTTCAACCAGGATTCACTGAAGAAATTCAATGGTAAAACCCTGGCGGAAGTGGCCAGGATCAGGGGAACAACGCCTGAAGAAACGGCCATGGACCTGATCATCCAGGACAGTACCAGGGTTGGCGTGGCGTATTTTCTAATGAAAGAGGAGAACCTGCAGAGACAAGTAACCCTACCTTGGGTTAGCTTTGGTTCCGATGCATTCAGCGCTTCACCCGAAGGAGTGTTTTTGAAATCAAGCACCCACCCCCGGGCTTACGGAAACTTCGCGAGGGTGTTAGCAAAATATGTGCGCGAGGAGAAAAGGATGCCTTTACAAACCGCCGTCTATAAACTCGCTAAACTGCCAGCCACCAACCTTAAACTGGTGAAAAGAGGTTCTCTTGCTGAAGGCAACTACGCAGACCTGGTGATTTTTGATCCTTATAAAATTCAGGATCACGCCACTTATGATAAACCGCAGCAGTTTGCCACTGGTGTTTCAGATGTGGTGGTGAACGGAGTTATGGTCCTGCGCAACGGTGAGCATACAGGTGCAAAGCCGGGGAGATTTGTAAAGGGGCCTGGTTTCGGTAAAAAGTAAATGCATCACTGCCGAAATAACTCCATCAGCCCCACTGCGCCAATGGCAGTACCCAGGGGAATAGCTGCCAGATCCACTTTGTAGTTTCCATTGTGGTTAAAATAGGGGCCCTTCTTCCCTTCAGCAATTGCTTTCGCATAGTCGTTGACGTTAGCTGTACCTACCTGGATATAATCGTACACCGTTTTACTTCCTTTTTTAACCAGGTGTTGGTAATCTTCAGAACCCATCACAGATGGTGCGTTGCTGATGATGTCTTTGATCCCCTTCAAGGATGCCAGTGCCTGGTTTACCCTGTTTACCATAGAAGTATCATTCACCAGGGGCGAGACAGTACTTTTAAAGTTGATCACCGGATACAAGTCTTTGGGGAGGCCATTGGCAACAGCAATGGCTTCATTGATTCTTTGGATGCCGTCAATCAGGGTTTGGCGGGTTTTGTCATTGAACCAGCGAAGGTTCAGTTTTACCGTTGCGGCAGGCGGGATAACGTTGTTGTCAACACCGGCATGGATGGCGCCCACGGTAAGTACGGCAGCTTCCTGGGCAGCGATGTTGCGGCTGATGATGGTCTGGTATTGCATGATGGCATTGGCTGCCATCACAATGGGGTCTTTGGTCACTTCCGGTGATGAGCCATGTCCCCCTACTCCCTGAAAGGTCACATCCAGCTGGTCGCTACCCGCAAACCTTACATTGTATCCATTATTGATGCTTCCTACGGGGATAGGCCAGGTATGTAAGCCAAACATATGATCAGGAACGGGCACACCCTTGGTATACATTTCTGCTTCCATCGCTTTAGCACCAGTCATCGGCTCTTCCGCAGGCTGGCCCACAAAAACAAGGGTTCCTTTCCAGAGATCTTTTCTTTCTTTCATGATCTTTGCCACTCCTATCAGCCAGGTTACGTGCGCGTCATGGCCACATGCATGCATCACAGGTGTCTCCGTACCATCGTCTTTTTTCATGGTTTGCGTACTGGCATAAGGAAGCCCGGTAATTTCTTTAACGGAATTACAATCCATATCTGCGCGATACATAATGACAGGACCGTTGCCGTTTCGAAGAATTCCGGCCACCCCCGTTTTGGCAATACCCGTGATCACCTCGTAGCCCAGGGCTTGTAATTCCTTTGCCAGGATCCCTGCGGTACGTACCTCCTGGAAGCCCAGCTCAGGGTGCTGGTGCAGGTCTTTATACACCTCAGTAAGCCTGGCTGAATCTGCATACGCCATTTGCACCACAGTTTGCTGGCCAGAGAAAACTGGCGCTGTCTTTTTCTGGGCAGCAGCGGAAACTGCCATACCCAGGATGGCCATACCAGTCATGTAGAATCGTTTCATTTCTGCAGGGTTTACAGGGAAAATAATTAATTTCCAATCAACCACCATCAACATGAAAATCTTAACACAGACGGAATATGTTGCGTCCTTCCCTCCCTCTACACAACTGTTACTGAAAAAGATGCGGCAACTCGTGCTCAAGGCTGCCCCCGGCGCTACAGAAACAATGAAATATGGGATGCCCACCATACAACTCTACGGCAAGAATGTGGTGCATTATGCGGCTTATGCAAACCATATCGGGTTCTATCCAGCGCCTTCCGGATTGGATGCTTTCAAGGCAGATATTGGCAAATACAAGCATTCAAAAGGTGCCGTGCAGTTTCCCCTGGACAAGCCATTACCCGCGGCCCTGGTAACCCGGATCACTCAGTACAGGGTTGCCGAAACCGAAGCTAAATATGGAAGAAAGGATCCGTTTTCCACACTCTCGGCGCCGGCCCAGCGTGCTTTGAAGTCCGCGGGTATTGTTGACCTGAAAAAATTGAGTAAGTATACAGAAGAAGAGTTATTACAATTGCATGGCCTTGGACCAACAGCAATCCCAAAATTGAAGAAAGCGCTGGGTGCGGCAAAATTGTCGCTCGTAAAATCATAGTATCATCTAATGATGTTCTTCATTGAGCATCACATCATTTAAACAAATGCATATGACCAAGGTTTCACGCAGGCAGTTTCTTCGCCAGTCTGCACTTGCAGGTACAGGGTTGGTTTTGGCAGACCGGGTTTTTGCTTCCGCATCCGCTTACAAAGGAGTGGAGGTAGGTGCCATCACCTATTCATTCAGGAGCATGCCGGGCAGTATTGATGACCTCATTAAATACTGTAGATCCTGTGGCGTCACGGCCATTGAACTGATGGGCGATCCTGCAGAGGCCTGGTGTGGCAGCCCGGCCGGACTACCGGAGCCGATGAAGCCCCTGGCGCCAGGTCAAAGGCCACAATTCACGCCTGAGATGCGCGCCCAGTTTGAAGAGCGAAACAAGAAGGCAAAGGCCTGGCGTGAAACTGTGTCCATGGAGAAATTCAAAGAATTGAAAAAACACCTTGCGTCATCGGGAATCAGCGTATACGCTTACAAGCCGGATGCCCTTCGTGAAACCAGCTCTGATGCTGAGATTGATTATGCCATGAATGCGGCAAAAGCCCTGGGGGCCAGATCCGTCACCGTTGAACTCCCCACTAAAGCAGAGCAGTCAAAACGTTTGGGCGCATTTGCAGAAAAGCACAAAGTGTATGTGGGATACCATGCCCACACGCAAGCCACGGATACGGCTTGGGATCTGGCATTGTCCCAAAGCCCATACAATTCCATGAACCTCGACTGCGGCCATTACATCGCAGCGGGTGGGGCCAACACGGCCACAACCCTGCTTGCCCTGATAGAGGCCAAACAGAGCCGGATCACATCCATGCACCTTAAAGACAGGAAATCCAAAGAGAATGGAGGTGCCAATGTTGAATGGGGAAAAGGTGATACGCCCATCAGGGAAATTCTGCAGTTGCTGAAGAAAAAGAAATATGCTATTCCTGTTTCCGTAGAACTGGAATATGATGTTCCCGAGGGATCAGATGCGGTGCAGGAAGTAAAAAAATGTGTGGCCTACGCAAAATCCGCGCTGGACGCCTAGATTATGGAGTATACCAAACTGGGGTCATCAGCACTTACCGTCAGCAGGATCGGCCTGGGATGTATGTCTTTACAACCCGGTGCACCGGAGAGTATTCCCGTTATTCATGAGGCCCTGGAACTGGGGATCAATTTTCTGGACACCGCTGATCTTTATGACCGGGGTTATAATGAAGAAATGGTGGGCCGGGCATTACAGGGAAAGAGAACGGAAGTAATCCTGGCTACCAAAGTAGGGAACAGGCTAAGGCCAGATGGTAAGAGCTGGGACTGGGATGCTTCCGGAGATTATATCCGCAAAGCTGTGGAAGAAAGCTTGCGCAGATTGGGGACAGACTATATTGATCTCTACCAGCTGCACGGGGGAACCCTCGCAGATCCCATTGATGAAACCATTGCTGCCTTTGAACAGTTAAGGCAAGCAGGGAAAATCAGGTACTATGGCATCTCTTCCATTCGTCCCAATGTGATCAGGGAATGGATAAGTAAATCATCCATGGTGAGCGTGATGATGCAGTACAGTTTACTGGACCAGCGGCCGGCAGAAGAATGCCTTGATATGTTGCATGGTGCTGGTATTAGTGTCATTGCGAGGGGCGCATTGGCGCAGGGGCTACTGATCAACAAAACATCGAAAGAATACCTGCAGCGTCCTCGTCATGAAGTGGAGCTGGCCCGCAATCTCGTGCACAGGATCAGTGAGCAGGGAAGAACAGCTACCCAAACTGCTTTGCAGTTTGTCCTGCACCATCCGGCCATAGCATCAGTGATAACAGGTGTGAGTTCTGCAAGTCAATTGGCAGAATCTACCTCGGTTTTTTCTGCTGCGCCATTAAGTATGGAAGAATACAATTTCCTGCTTACCCATATGCCTGCAAATTTTTATACAGACCATCGATAAGTACAAAGCCTATGATCAGTAATGTTAAGATCCTTGAGACCACGCTATTGTCAGACAACTGGTATTTCCTCCGAAAGTATCGCTATAGTTATACCAAAAGCAATGGCAGCTATGCAGAACAGGAAAGGGAGGTATATGACCGGGGTAATGGTGCCACTATTCTTTTATACAACAGGTTACAGGGAACGGTGATCCTGACACGCCAGTTCAGGATCCCCAGTTTTGTAAATGGAAACCCCACAGGAATGCTCATTGAAACCTGTGCCGGGTTATTGGATAAGGATGACCCTGAAAATTGCATCCGGCGGGAGGCGGAAGAAGAAACAGGTTACCGGATAGCTCATCCCCAGAAAGTTTTTGAAGCGTATATGTCGCCCGGCTCCGTGTCTGAGCTGATCTATTTTTTCATCGCTCCCTATGAAAAAGACATGAAGGTTAATGAAGGTGGTGGCGTGGAACATGAAGAAGAAAATATTGAAGTTTTGGAGATCCCATTTGTGAAGGCCCTGGATATGGTGGCGAAGGGCGAGATCAGGGACGGTAAAACCATTATGCTTTTACAATATCTCCAGCTCCAGGGAACCATGCAGAATGCTGATGTATGAAAGGATGCCTGTTATTTTTTGTGTTGGTAATTTTCGCCGGCTTATTGATCAAGTATTTCAATAAGCCGGATGAAGAATTTGAAGCAAAAATATCGGCGCAGGCAAATCCGTTTCGGGTGCCTGTTGACAGCAGCGAAATCATCTGGCAGCGGGCTATTCATTTTCTGGAAATTCACCATGCCATCATTGCTGCAGGAAGGCCTGTCATACGGGACAGCAGTATCTTTGTGCCTTATGGCACTTCATATGAAAAAGGGAGTTCCATAAAGATTGAAAGAAAAATGCGGGGCAGCCTCGTAGAGTTTACCGCAACTTGGTGGTACTCACGTGAAGTGATGGTTAAGGGCGGACAGGAAATAGCCCTCTACATGCAAAAAGGGATATGGCGATATGACCAGAAAAACTAGGGAGAGGCTGGGCGCGCTGGTTGCCCTGGCAGGGGGCGCCTTCACTGGCTGGGTAGACAATTCGCTTCTATGGCGTGATCCGGCCCGGGTGGGTTTCTGCCTTGTAGTTTTTGCAGCAGTATCTGTTTTCATTGCACGGCGTAGGCCCTGGCTGCTGGCTATACTGGTGGCCATATGGGTACCCGTTTTGCCGTTAGATGCAATACTCAACTGGAAACCCTGGCTGGCATTTCTGCCGGCTTTCATTGCAGCATACATCACCTACCTGGCTACAGAAAGATCAGATTTGGTTCTATAGGCTATCTTAGACAAATGTTAACACTGGAAGGAATCGGGAAGAAGAAAGAGGGGGCGTATATCCTGCAAGAGATCACCTTTTCACAACAACCCTTTCAGCATATTGCCATTGCGGGAGAAACAGGCTCAGGCAAAAGCACGTTATTGAAGATTATTGCGGGATTGGTTCAGCCGGATGAAGGGGTGGCCCTGCTGAATGGAGAAAAGATCAAGGGGCCTGATGATCAACTCGTGCCGGGGCATAAAGGGGTTGCTTATCTGTCCCAGCACTTTGAATTACGGAACAACTACTGGGTGCATGAGATCCTTAGCTATGCCAACAGGCTGGATAAGCTGGAAGCGGAGAAGATTTATGCGATTTGTCGTATAGAACATTTGTTAGGCCGTAGAACCCATGAACTTTCCGGAGGCGAGAAACAAAGGATTGCTACCGCGAGGCTGTTGATCAATGATCCTGTTTTGCTGCTGTTGGATGAACCCTTTTCTAACCTTGACCTGATCCATCGCAACCTGATGAAAACCGTGATCAGTGATATCACAGCGCATTTGAAGATCACTACTATCCTTGTTTCCCATGAGCCCGCTGATATTCTGCCCTGGGCCTCAGAGCTGATGCTGATGAAAGACGGAACTATCCGGCAAAGAGGAAAACCGGAGCAGGTGTATCGTAATCCGTTGAATAAGTATTGCGCGGGCATTCTCGGCCATTATAATTTATTAAATGCTGATCAGGCAGAAAGACTATCAGGGCAAGAAAATCCCTTTTGGCAAGGAAAGGAGATCATCATAAGGCCTGAAGACTTGTTGCCGGATGAAGCGGGCATAGAGATGACGGTGGTGGGTAAGGCGTTTTTCGGTTCCTATTTTTATTATCAGTTGTTGTGGGAGAATAAGACACTGTTGATGCACCATTCAGCAGCACTGGAAAAAGGCGATGTGATATCCATTGTTATAAAGCCGGAGGTAGTTTGGCCATTACCGGCATAGAATTGATACCTTAGGTTAAGAAAAATTATCACGGTGGCAGAGACAATGGCAATGATGGCCCTGGTAGTGAAAGACTATGATGAGGCTATCCGGTTTTATACGGAGAAACTGGGATTTGTGCTTTTAGAGGATACCGTTTTGACAGACGTAAAGAGATGGGTGCGTGTACAGGCTTCGAGCGGCGGTTGTGAGATCCTGTTGGCAAAGGCCGCAGGAGAGGACCAGCAAAGCAGGGTTGGCAACCAGACAGGAGGCCGTGTATTCCTGTTTATGCATACAGATGATTTTGATGGATATTATGAAAGGCTGTTGCGTCATGAAGTGCAGATCGTCAGGGAGCCAACGGTGGAGACTTTTGGGAAGGTCTGTGTTTTTGCTGATTTATATGGCAATCTTTGGGATCTGATCGGAAAGTAAATGGATGCACAGGATATTACATTGAGAATTGCGACGTTGAAGGATCTTCCGGCAATGACAAGCCTGTTCAGGGAAACGGTATGGCATATCAACAGCAGGTCATATACGCCTGATCAGGTACGTGTTTGGGCTGCTGCTGCGGATCATACGGAAAGATGGGTGCAGAAGCTGCACCAGCAGTTTGTAATACTGGCGATGCGTGGGAATGATCTTTTGGGTTTTGGATCACTCAGGCAGGACTATGTAGATCTTCTTTATGTGCATAAGGACTGGCAGGGGAAAGGCGTTGCTGGTTTGATATATGATGTACTGGAACAGCGCGCAAAGGTATATGGGATGCAGGCGCTAGCTACGGATGCCAGTGTTTTTGCGATGCCCTTTTTTGCCAAAAAGGGTTATATGTTTGTGACTACCCGATATTATGTATTGGATGGTGTAGAAATCTCCAACAGCAGGATGGTAAAATCTCTTCATTAATCAGGACGATGGGTTTCATCAGGATCATTATATGTTTATTTCTTGCCACTATTGATGGTAACAGTATCCAGGCACAGCAAAATTCCATTGGCATAACGGGACAAGTTCGTTTACACAAATCCATTGAGGGGCAGGGATTGAAGCCGAGGGATGTAGTGGTGTGGCTGCCACCGGGGTATAACGAAGGCAATCAAAGCTATCCCGTATTATACCTGCAGGATGGTCAGAATATTTTTGACCCGGCAACCTCTGCTTTTGGGAAGGAATGGCGGGCAGATGAGACGGCAGACAGCATGATAAGGGCAGGGGTGCTCAGGCCGATGATCATTGTGGGCATTTACAATACTGCAGATAGAAGTGATGAATACCTGCCATGGCGGAAGAATAAAGACTACCAGCATTTTCTGGTACACACATTGAAGCCATTCATTGATCAGCAGTACAGGACGCGGAAAGAGGCAAAGCATACTTTTATTGGGGGTGCATCGGCAGGAGCCACACTGGCATTTATCATGGTATGGGAACATCCGGATGTTTTCTCCAGGGCTATTTGTATGTCGCCCGCTTTCCGTAATCCCGAAGGGTTCAATGATGCCTTCAATTATATTCCTACTGTTGCGGAAGGGAATTACAAGCCTGGGAAGGTGTTTATCTATCTTGACAATGGGGGCCGTGACCTGGATAAGTTGTTGCAGCCTGGGGTGGATGAGATGATCAGGGCACTAACAGCCAAAAAATTTAAGGCCGGCCGCAACTTTGTATTCATAAAGGACGAAAATGCCACCCATAATGAAGAAGCCTGGGCCAGAAGGCTTCCCGATGCCCTTCGGAACGTAATTCCGGGCAAATAGTGGGCAAGCAGCGCCACTCTCTCTTACCGCTTATACCTGATTTTAACCATTCTCCACAAGGGTCAAAAGAATCAATCGGTATAAATCATTGAAAATCATTGTTATATGTTTCTCAACACTACTATGCGGTGGGCACTACTAAAAAAAATCATGTACTATGTATTGCATAATACTAAATAATACTTAGTTTTACCTCGGAATTGATCATCAACCCGTTTTCGGGTGGCTAAAGGAAAGAAAGACCGGAATAAAAAATTAAGCAGGTGGCAGGTGGGTGGTTGCAGGTTGCGGGAGAAATCCTGAAGCCTGCAACTGAAACCTGGAAGCCTTGAAAAAGACAGGAAATATTACAAACCGAAAAAAATGAACAAGGCATGAACATCGAGAATACCCAAAGCCAGATGCGGAAAGGCGTACTTGAGTTTTGTATTCTCTCCATTATCAAGAGAGGTGAGGCCTATCCCAGTGACATCATTGAGGAGATGAAGAAGGCAAACCTGAATATCCTGGAGGGAACCCTGTACCCCTTGTTGACGAGGTTGAAGAATTCAGATCTTTTAACCTACAGGTGGGTGGAAAGCACCGGTGGACCTCCCAGGAAGTATTTCTCCTTAACAGAAAAAGGGGCGGCATTTTACCAGGAATTGCAGGCAACCTGGCAGGAGATGGCTAACGCGGTGCACCAGATCACAAAGAATGGATATCACACAGAAGAACAAACACAAACCAACTAATTACTAAATCGCGGATAATGAAAAAGGTAATCAATATAAATTTTCAAGGCAGGGTGATCCCCATTGAGGAGGCCGCCTATGAAATATTGAAAGGGTATACCGATAGTCTTAGGCGATATTTCGCGACGGAAGATGGCCGGGATGAGATCATCAATGATATTGAGAACAGGATTGCAGAGTTATTTTCTGAGGACCTGAAGAAGAATCCTGCAGGATGTATTACGGAAGCAGACGTACAGAAAGTGATCAACAGCATTGGCAGACCCGAGGATTTTGATGGTGAAGGAACAGCGGATACATCATCCGGCACTTACAAAGCCTCTTCTGCTTATAGTGGCAGGCAAGCAGATCCTGATGCATCTTTTTACCGCAATGCCAATGATAAGATCCTGGGTGGTGTGTGTAGCGGGATTGCTCACAAGTTAAAAGTGGACCCTACCATAGTGAGGATCATCTTTGCGCTGTTCTTCTTTGGATTTGGGACCGGATTCCTGATCTACATATTATTATGGATCATCCTTCCTGTAAAAGGGATGGATGGTTCAGCTGTTCGCAGACGGGTATATCGTAATCCGGATCAGAAAGTAATTGGTGGTGTGGCATCAGGTCTCGCTGCGTATTTCAACATAGCCGTTTGGATACCCAGGCTTGTATTTGCCTTCCCTTTAGTGATCGGGATACTCAACAGAATATTTACAAGGATATTCTGGTGGGATAATGACTGGGGCTTTCCGCATTTTGTTTTCAACGGATTTGGCGGTACCCTCTTCCTTACCTATATCATCCTCTGGATCGTGATTCCGGAAGCTAAAACAGCATCCGAGAAACTGGAAATGCGGGGTGAGAAAGTAGATCTGGAGAGCATAAAGAACTCCGTACAGGAGGAATTGAAAGATGTAAAAGTGCGCGCGGAGAAGTTTGGTGCTGAGTTCAGCCAGAAAGCAGAAGCATGGGGAGAAGAAATGAAAGACTGGGGAAAGGAAGCTTCTGACAGAAGCCAGCAGTTTGCAGCTGAAGTGGCTCCCGCAGCCCGCAACGCAGGCAACGGCATTGGGCATGTGATTGGTGTGTTGTTCAAGGCGTTCTTCCTTTTTATTGCAGGGATCATCGTTTTTGCATTATTCATTGCGCTGATGAGCATCCTGTTCTCCGGCGGAGTGGTATACGGTCTCAAAGACTATATACTTTCAGGCTTCTGGCAGAACCTGATGGCCTTCAATACCATCGCGCTTTTGTTGGGCGTGCCCATCATCGCAGCAGTAGTATGGCTGATCAGGCGTATTTCCGGTGCTCGTTCCAACAGCAGTTACCTGGGCTGGACCTTCGGATCTCTGTGGACCATCGGATTGGTATCTGCCGTTATCCTTGCTGCGCAGATTACGCGCCAGTTTAAAAGGGTTGAATCTTCCCGTGAAGATGTGCAGATGATTTCACCGGCAGGCGGAAAACTACTGGTTGACGTTAAACCTGTAGAAGGTAAGTACTATAATATGGTATGGTTTGATGACGATGATTACGGACGTGATAAATTTCCATCACTTACCGCTGATGAAGACAGCATGCTGATCAACACCGTAAGGGTGAAAGTAGTAGCCAGTAATGACTCCGCCTATCATACCTATCTCATGAAGTTTGCGCGGGGTAATGATCCTGTTGCTGCGGAAGCAAATGCAGAACGCATCAGTTTCCCGATTGAACAAAAGGACTCCTTGCTCCTGCTTCCTGCCGGCTTCGCTATTTCCAAGGAAACCAAATTCAGGAACCAGCAGGTGCTGGTGATCATTGAAGTACCCGTGGGAAAACAGATCCGGATTGACCACAATGTTGACCGTTACGATTGGTTCAACGTGAGCACCCGTTATCGTGGAAGGAACAGGGGTTTGGTGATAGACTGGGATGAAGACAGGGACTATAGCTACAGCACGGATGTATGGTATACCATGACGGCTAATGGTCTTCAGCGCAATGATGGTGGCACGGAGTGGAACAGTGATGATAATAATGATGATCAGCCTGCGTCTCCCAATGATAAAGATGGGTATCGGTACAAGGGTGGAGACAGGACTATCAATATTGACAGCGCAGAGATCAGGTTAAAAGCGAAAGACACAACCATCAACATCAAATTGAATACATCTGTTTCTAACCCTGCGGATGAGGAGGTTTCTGACGAGGCGGAAGATGCAGGTATCGTTAAGGCTAGTGCAAAATTAAGGCCATATGACAGGTTGATATCTGTTTTCAACCTGATTAAAATGTAGTTTTCAAATAGAGGGCAGAGGCTGAAGGGCAAGGGGCTGAGAATATTGATTCTGCCCCTTGCCCCTCAGCCTCTGCCCTCTTTTATTTATATTTGCGCCAATCAACGATATGAAACAAACCCCTTTCACACAGAAACATATAGCGCTGGGTGCAAAAATGGCACCTTTTGCCGGCTACAATATGCCCATTTCATATACCGGAATTAATGATGAACACCATGCGGTAAGAAGCAATGCCGGAGTGTTTGATGTAAGCCATATGGGCGAGTTTATTTTAAAGGGAGAGCATGCGCTGGATCTGATCCAACGGGTTACCACCAATGATGCCTCCAAGCTTACAGCCGGGAAGGCACAGTACAGTTGCCTTACCAATGAAAATGCTGGTATTGTGGATGACCTTCTGATCTATTGCATTGAAGAGCATAAAGTATACATGCTGGTAGTCAATGCGTCCAATATAGATAAAGACTGGGAGTGGATCATGCGCCACAATACCAACAATGTGGAAATGCACAACATCAGTGATAAAACTGCGCTCCTGGCCATCCAGGGTCCCAATGCAACTAAGATTCTTCAGTCGCTTACATCCATGGATATCCTGAATCTTAAATATTACACTTTTGTGAAAGGCCCATTTGCCGGTGTGGACAATGTACTGGTGAGCGCAACAGGCTACACAGGAGCAGGGGGTGTGGAGATTTATTTTGAAGACAAAGACGGGAATGCAGATAAGATCTGGGACGCCATTTTTGAAGCGGGCGCTTCAAAGGGTATCAAGCCCATTGGCCTGGGAGCAAGGGATACCCTCAGACTGGAAATGGGATATTGCCTGTACGGTAATGATATTGATGACTTCAGCACGCCTTTAGAAGCAGGCCTCGGCTGGATCACCAAGTTCACCAAGCCTTTCACGTCCAGTGAATACCTCCAAAAGCAAAAGACCAATGGCGTTGAGAAAAAACTGGTTGGCTTTGAGATGATTGATAAAGGAATTCCCAGGCATGACTACCGGATCAAAGATGCCGAGGGCAACCTGATAGGACGGGTGACTTCCGGAACCCAATCGCCCACATTGGGAAAAGCCATCGGTCTTGGATACGTTCGCACAGACCTTTCCTCACTGGATAGTGAGATTTACGTGGAGGTTCGTGATAAACTTCTGAAGGCAAAAGTGGTAAAAATCCCGTTTGCTTAATCCTTCCACCCTTTCTTCATGAGCAGACCCAGTTTATACACTTCCCTGTCTCCCGCCCTGGTGCATCTGTATGATGTTTCTGATGCAGTGGTAGTGATCATTGATGTTCTCCGGGCAACATCAACTATTGCCACAGCGTTGCACAATGGCGCCAGATCTGTGATTCCGGTGGCCACCGTTGCAAGATGTATAGAAATTGGGATGGACATGGGAGCCATCACTGCAGGAGAGAGGGATGGTAAAGTAGCTGAAGGCCTTGAGCATGGTAACTCCCCCTTTGAGTATCCGCCTTCATTTATCAAAGGCAGGGATCTTGTACTCACTACTACCAATGGTACTAAACTATTACATATGGCCCTGGACAACGGGGCTAAGGAGATTATTACCGGATCATTCCCCAACCTGGGTGCCGTATGTGACCACCTGATTCAAAAGAAAATGAATGTGGTGCTGGGATGTGCAGCCTGGAAGGACAGGGTGAACATTGAAGACACCTTGTTTGCAGGCGCGGTTATTGACAGGGTTAAAGACCATTTTGACATCAGATGTGACAGTTCCAGGATTGCCCTGAATTTATATAAGTCGGCCCAGCCTGACCTCTATGCCTTCATGAAAGAAAACGATGCTTCCCATTACCACCGTCTCACCGGTTTTGGATTAGAAAAAGATATCCGGTACTGCCTCACTGCAGATGGTGCCAATGTGTTGCCGGAATTTAAAGGAGATCGTTTGGTAGTGTCCTGATCTCAGCGCATCCAGTAGGATTTCGTTTCAGTTACCCGCGCAGTAATAAATTCAATGTATCTCCTGAGGTGCAGATTATTGATCCCCCTGTTGTCCACCGCAAGGCCCATCATTAATTTACCAGAATCTGTAACATAAAACTGGCAGGGTTGGATCTTGGAGTTATGTTTCAACAATGATGCATTCAAAATGGATTCATCAGAAAGTGCATTTCCCAGCGAAACGGTGAGCCACATATACATGCCACTGGAACTGATCTGCAGTACAATGGGTACATCAATACCATCTTTGGTTGTTTTGATCTCAAATTTTTCTTTTCCCCTTGCTGTATCTGCATCACGAACCGGATAACCCAATTGGGTGAGGAGTTCTTTTAATTTTGCTTGTTTGATGGCTTCGCAGTCTTGAGACTGGGCAAAAAGAGAACCGGGTAATGTGGCCAGGAGAATCATGGCCAGGAGTATTGTTTTTCTCATACAATGTGCATTAGTATAAATGTAGAAAAATTAATATTTATCAGGGGAGATGTTTTCATCTGAAACGGCTTCTCCCCCCTGAATTGCCTATCTTTAAATGAATACCAGGCAGATGAAATTACGATCACAGGATTGGTTCGGGAGAACCGGAAAAGACGGCTTCATTTACAGGGCATGGATGAAGAACCAGGGCATCCCAGACGAAGAATTCAGGGGTAAGCCCGTCATAGGCATCTGCAATACCTGGAGTGAGTTTACGCCTTGCAATGCCCATTTCAGGGAACTGGCAGAATCTGTCAAAAAAGGGGTGATTGCCGCGGGAGGTTTCCCCGTAGAGTTTCCCGTCATGAGCCTGGGTGAAACACTCATTAAGCCTACGGCCATGCTTTACCGGAACCTGGCTGCCATGGATACGGAAGAGTCTATCCGCGCCAATCCCATGGATGGCGTGGTATTGCTTTGCGGGTGTGATAAAACCACGCCCTCTCTGGTGATGGGGGCTGCCAGTGTGGATCTGCCCACCATTGTTGTGTCTGGCGGGGCCATGCTTACCGGCAGGTACCAGGGTAAAACCATCGGCACATCAGATGTATGGCGTTTCAATGATGCCGTAAGAAGTGGTGAAATGACGCAGGAAGAACTTACTGTGGCGGAGGCTTGTATGTGCAGGTCCCGCGGGCACTGTGCCGTCATGGGAACGGCATCCACCATGGCCTGCATGGTGGAATCACTGGGTCTTACGCTCCCTGAGAATGCTGCTATTCCCGCGGCAGACAGCAGGCGTAAAGTGTTGGCGCAGTATTCTGGCCAGCGGATCGTGGAAATGGTGAAAGAAGACCTGCGGATGTCAAAAATTCTGACAAGGCAGGCATTTGAAAATGCCATCATGGTGAATGCGGCTATTGGCGGGTCCACCAATTTTGTAGTGCACCTGCTGGCCATCGCAGGCCGGATTGGCATTGAACTTTCCCTAAAAGATTTTGATCATTATTCTGCCGGCATTCCCTTGCTGGCCAATTTACAGCCATCGGGAAAGTACTTTATGGAAGACTTTTACTACGCGGGTGGTTTGCCGGCGGTAATGAAGGCACTTCACGGGAAGCTGCATCATGAAACGCTGACCGTAACCGGTAAATCCATGGAGCACCATTACCGGCATGCACAGTGTTTTAATGACGATGTGATAGCATCCCTGGGAAAACCCTTTAAGAGTGAAACTGGATTGGTGGTGCTGAAGGGTAACCTCTGTGAGAATGGAGCGGTATTGAAACCCTCTGCAGCATCACCGGAACTGATGCAGCACAAAGGACAGGCAGTGGTTTTTGAGAACATCGAAGACTATCATGCACGTATAGACGATCCTGCGCTGCCTGTAACAAAGGACAGTGTACTGGTGTTGAAAAATGTAGGACCGGTGGGCTATCCGGGAATGCCGGAAGTGGGGAATATGAGTGTGCCTAAAAAGTTACTGGAACAGGGTATTCATGATATGGTAAGGATCTCTGACGGGCGGATGAGTGGTACCGGATTTGGAACGGTGGTTCTGCATGTGTCTCCGGAGTCAGCCCTGGGCGGTACCCTGGCACTGGTGCGGGATGGGGACTGGATACAGTTGGATGTAGCGGCCAGAAAACTTACCTTAATGGTGGAAGAAGCTGAGTTGGCAGAACGAAGGAAGAACTGGAAACCTTCTCACCACGTAGCTACCCGGGGATATGTACAGTTATACCAGCGCCATGTATTACAATCACACCTGGGGGTAGATATGGATTTCTGTGTAGGCGGATCCGGAAGTGCGGTCACGAGAGATAGCCATTGATAATGTGGCAATGTGGCAATGCGGTAATGCGGCAATGAATGCAGCTATGTTTACGAATAAGACATATATCATAACGGGAGCGGGGCAGGGTATTGGTTTTACCATTGCAGAGCAGCTTGCCTTGAGGGGTGCGCATATTTTTTTGAATGACCTGGATGCGGGCCTTGCTGAGAACGCCGCAAGGACTATCCGGGATGCTGGCGGCCATTGTACTGCCATCCCCGGTGATGCGGGTGATATGGCCATCATACAACAACTGGTGGATACTGCAGTACAGAAAACGGGAAGGCTGGATGGTGCTGTTGCCAATGCGGGAATTACCACCTTCGGGGATTTTTTTTCTTACACGCCGGAAGCCATGCAGAAATTATTGCAACTCAATATGGCTGGAACATTTTTTCTTACCCAGGCCGCGGCAAAGCAAATGCGCCGGCAGCCGGAAGGAGGGGCCATTCTGCTGATGAGTTCCGTAGTAGGCGTACAATCCCACAAATACCTCGCCGCATATGCCATGACCAAGGCCGCTATCCAGATGCTGGCCCGTAACCTTGTACTTGAATTATCGCCTTTTTGCATAAGGATCAATGCCATAGCTCCCGGCGCCACCCTTACGGAACGCACCATCGCCATTGAGCCCGGATATGAAGAAACATGGCAAAAACTGACCCCGTTGCGTAAAGCTGCGACCACCGCAGATATTGCGGATACTGCATTATTCCTGCTCTCTCCGGCAGCTGGTCAGATCACTGGTCAAACCCTTGTTGTAGATGGTGGCTGGACTGCAGTTTCACCAGCACCGGGTGAGGATCATTTCAGGGATGTTAAAGAGGGCTAATTCAAGCTTTTTTCCTTTACTTTTGCAGATTACCCTTTTCAATCCGTGGGTTGCTTACATATTTATGGCATTATCGCACCTTTTGAAATTTATTTACAATAGTGGGACTGATGAAGTGATCAGGAGAGGCAAGAAAATCCACGCCATCGGGTATGTGGAATTTATTGAACACGATGAGTTGTTGAACTCCGTCACCTTTCGGGTGAAAGATGATAATTACAACACTTTCTACAAGGTTTATGTCCAGAAATACAAGGATCCCAAAACCTTGTCTATCCGCTGCACCTGTCCCTATAATTTAGGGGATATATGCAGGCATGAAACAGCAGCTTTACTCCAGTTACAGGAGCTGCTGGATAAAAATATCCTGGGGGAGAAAGGGATCGTCTACCACCAGCGGCATACCATCATCAAGATGAAGCATATTGACCTCAAAACGGTGAGGGTGCTTTCTAACCCTGAGGCCTATGCTGATGCCGAGAAATACCTGCGTACACAAAAGGCCACCATTAACGCTGCCAAGGACGAGCGCGTTGAAGCCATGCTGGAATATGAGGGGGAGAACTTTCCCGTTGTAATACAGAAGAATGAAGAGAGGAATTTTGATACCTCTTGTAAGTGTGTAGAGGAAAACCACCCGCTTTGTGTACACAAGGTGATCCTTTTTGTACAACTGTTGAACGCCTATGGTGCCAATTATTTTGATACCATCCGCAATTGGGAGAAAGAAAAGAATAAACTACTGGAAGCTTATGGATGGAGCACCCGTGATGCCGGCTGGGAGAAAAAGTTTGAGTTCGCCTATAAAGACGGTAAGCCATTTCTTCGCGTATTGGATGCATCCATCAAACGTATAGTGCCACCGGCGAATGCGCCAAAACCAAAAGTGGACATTAAGCCCCAGCGGGTGGAAGAAGCAGAACCTGAAGTAGTAACCTTCACCTCCTCACAGAAAGTGGGCGTGGTATTTAATGCCAACCATCAACAGTTCCCTGGTTTTACCATTGATGCCGTGGTGGGGGAATCCAATGACGCAGATGGTTTTCAAGGCAAAGTAGAGAAAGTGGACCTTGGCCGTTTTGTGAATGCCGATGGCCTCTCTGAGGATGACGCCGCCCTGGTGCAACAACTCCGGAAATTCCAGCCCTCAGAGATCAATAAATTCGTGAGCAGGAACTCACCGTTCTCCGGAATCTGGGAGAATATTATCCAGCAGGATGATGAAGAACTGCCTGCAGATACCAAGGCCCTGATCATTGAGTATATGCTTCCCAAACTCAAGAAACTGTTCAGGGAGCATGAAGGCAGAACGCCGTTTTATATCCTCCCTAAACAGAAATCATTTATTACAGCCAACCTTCGCCCGGTTAAAGTGAGCAATGACTTTCTCAAGCCTGCATTTTATGTGAAGCCTTCGGACGATGCTATTGACATTGAAAGTGTGGCGCGGGTGAATGAATTGGTCATTGAAATGCAGGACAACGAGTGGGGGCCAGATTGGATGATGCTCTATGACGATGTCCTCTATCTCTGGGACAAGGAAGATGACTATGAAGCCATGCTGGACTTCATGCCCAAGGGAAACCTCACCATTGGCAATGAAGCGTGGAGCAACTATCTGCAAAAAGTGCTGATCCCCATCTCACGGAATTATCCCGTGGAATTTGATAAAGCCCTGATCACTGACGTGAAGGAAGGAGACCCTGAGATCCGCCTGCAGCTGCAGGAGAAAGGTGATTATCTCCTTTTTGTGCCTACGTTTAGTTATAAGGGTTATGACATAAGGTTCAATGATAAAGACAATATCATCATTCCTGTTGCTGATAAAGTCATGATGATCAACCGGAATAAGCAGGCTGAGATGGAGTTCATCCGTAAGCTGGAAGGACTACACTCCAACTTTATGCGGCCTGATGGCGCTGCACTGGTTTTGAAAGGGAATGATGTATTGAAAAATAACTGGTTCTTCCTTTTTGTGGACGCTATGCGTGAAATGGAAGTACCGGTGACTGGATTTGATGTACTGAAGAATTTCCGCTTCAACACCGCTAAGCCCAACACCAAGATCAGGATCTCCAGTGGTGTGGATTGGTTTGATGCTAAAGTTGACGTGGTGTTTGGAGACCAACAGGTGTCTATAGCAGAGATCAAGCGCGCCCTGCAAAACAAGCAGCAGTTTGTGCAACTGAATGACGGCACCCTGGGTATCCTGCCAGAAGAGTGGCTGAAAAAGTACTCACTGCTTTTCAGGGTGGGTGAAGGGAAGGCCGATGAACTCAAGCTTTCTAAATACCACCTCAGCATTATTGATGAACTCTATGACCAGCGCAGTGATGAAGAAGTGCAAATTGAACTGGAGGAACGATATGAGCGCCTCAGAAGTTTCAACCGTATCAAAGAGGTAGATCCACCGGAAGAACTTTCCCAGGTTCTTCGGCCCTACCAGGTAGCGGGATACCATTGGCTCAACTACCTCAGTGAAGTAGGCTGGGGCGGGATTCTTGCTGATGATATGGGTTTGGGTAAAACCCTGCAGGCGCTGAGTTTTATCCAGGCCCTGAAAGATCATCACGGCAAGCTCACGGGACTGGTGGTATGCCCCACCACCCTCATGTTTAACTGGGAGAATGAAATCCGGAAGTTTACGCCTGACCTCAAATACCTGATTCATCATGGGGGCGACAGGGCGAGGGACAAAAAGAGTTTTGAAGCCATAGACGTGATCATCACTACCTACGGTACGCTTAGAAGTGATATCAAGCTCATGCTGGAGACGGAGTTTGATTTTGTTATCCTGGATGAGTCCCAGGCCATTAAGAATCCACACTCTAAGGTGACCAAGGCGGCATCCCTGTTAAGGTCAAAGAACAGGCTATGCCTTTCCGGTACACCCCTGCAGAACAATACCTTTGACATTTATGCCCAGATGAATTTCCTGAATCCGGGTATGCTGGGCAGTATTGAATTTTTCAGGAACGAATTTGCCACACCCATTGATAAATTTGGTGAGCCGGAGCAGAAAGACCATCTGAAGAAACTGCTCTATCCTTTTATCTTGCGCAGAACCAAGGAACAGGTAGCAAAGGACCTGCCAGAGAAAACAGAGACCATCCTGTTTTGTGAAATGGAAGACGAGCAACGCAAGATCTATGATGCCTTCCGAAACGACTTCCGCAACAAGATCCTTGGTGTGATCAATGAGCAGGGAATTGAGCGGTCACAACTTACCATCCTGCAGGGTCTCATGAAGCTGAGGCAGATTTGTGATTCGCCATCCATCATGAATGAAGTGGAGAAATATCCCAATGTCTCCATCAAGCTGGATGAGCTTGGAAGGGAGATCACAGAGAACATTGGCAACCACAAAGCCCTGATCTTTTCCCAGTTCCTGGGCATGCTGGCACTGATCAAGGAGAAACTGATTGAACTCAATGTGCCGTTTGAATATTTTGACGGATCTACTACGGCCATTGACCGGGAAAAAGCGATCCGGAGTTTCCAGGGGGATGACAATGTTCGTGTATTTCTTATCTCTTTGAAAGCGGGTGGTGTGGGTCTCAACCTCACTGCTGCAGATTATGTATACATCGTGGATCCCTGGTGGAACCCCGCTGTGGAGCAACAGGCCATTGACCGTACGCACCGCATCGGCCAAACTAAAAATATCTTTGCCTACCGCATGATCTGCAAGGATACGATTGAAGATAAAATCCTTCAACTGCAGGATCGTAAAAGAGCATTGGCAAAAGACCTTATTGCTGATGATGCCACATTCGTGAAAAGCCTCTCGCGCGAAGATGTTGAGTATCTCTTCAGCTAGTTGTCTAGTTCGCAGACGGACCACCTGCGAACTAGCGAACTATCCTTATCATCCCTCCCTGCCCGCTGCCACCCAGTCCCTGCTTACTCAGGCTATAGGTGAAGCTCAGCATGAAGTAGCGTTGCAGATTATTGATACGGGAGTCTTCAATATAGTTAGCATTGCTGGTGCGGGTGATCCCAACGTTTTGGTTCAGGAGGTCAAATACACGAAGCTTGACCTCACCGCGATTGTATTTCAGGAACAATTTACTGAATGAGGCATTCCATAACGGTACATTGGCATTGAAACCATCCGCACGCTTTGCATTGACGGTATAGTTAAAGTCTGTAGCCAGGTAGAATCCTTTGGGCAACTGCCAGTTTACAAAAGCGCCGATCTCATGCGTGAAATACCGCACATTCAGACCTGGCTGCAGGGAGTATTTGCTGGCAAAAAAGGCAGTGGATGCGTTGATACCCCAATTGAATTTTTCAATACCGTTATGGTCGAAACGGAACTCAGGCCTCAGCTGGTGTGTGTATATATTATTTTTAAGCTTGTTGACAAACTGCACGTCGTGCGCCGTTGACGCAAAGAGCCCAAGGCTGAGTGTTGATTTTTTGATGGGTTTGATGGGGAAAGACCAGTTGATGTCGCTATTTACGGCGTAAACGCCTTCCGCATTCACGGGCATGGTGAATTTTATGCCGGCCGATGTAATGGAATCGCTGTTTACAATTTTATGTTGTGTGGCGCGAAGGGTAAGGAAAGCAAAAAAGTTGCTCCCTTTGAATGGTGTTGCGCTCATATAATTGATCCCCATAAAATGTGAGATCTCCTGCTGCAGTAAGGGGTTGCCAATGCGGATGTTCAGCGGGTTACTGATATCGGGGATCGGCTGAAGCTGGCTTATCTGGGGCTGATTAGTGTTGGTCTGGTAGTTCAGCGCAAGATTCCTGAACCTGGTGAAATTGTACTGCAGTCTTGCATTGGGCAGGATGGTATAGAATTTCTGTAGTATGGTAGTGTCCTTCCCGTTTCTGGAAAGGGAACCATCAAGCCTGGCCTCCTGCCACTGCGCGCCAATGGTAGCGTTGAACTTCTTTTTTTGGTATCTGAGTTTGGCGCCGAGGTTGGTATAGCCATAAATGCTGGTGAAATCATTGCTCAACAGGATGTTCATTTCGTCATATTTCCCGGATACATTGTTGTAGTTATACGTTTCCCGTACTGAAGCATTCTGGTTCCTGCTTCGGGTACCACCGATCTCCATAAGGAAACGCTTACCCAACGGTTCTGTATACACGAATCTTGCCTGGTAGCTGTTCATGGAACTCTGGTTAACCAGGTATTGGTTGATACTGTCTGTCAGTATTGTTGTCCCATCAGGGCGGAAGAACTGGTTGAGGGACTGTTGGTAGCCATCACCATCCGCACTGTTCCAGCCATTGGTGAGGCTCAAAGACAAGGTTCTCCCTTTGGTCCTGAATTTCTTCCGGTACAGCAGTTCATTCCTGATGTTATAGCCACTGGTGCTGGTACTGTAGTCTGTTACACCACGGTTGGTCAGGATGCCGGAGCCTCCGGTGGTCTGGTACAGGGAGCTCGACTGGTTTTGTGACTGCTGGAACCCCAGGGAGGGAGTGATCTTTAGTGAACTGAATGAATCCAGCCTGTATTCAAGGGCCAGGTTGATCCGGTGTGTATTGTTAATATTGTTTGTGCGTGATTGCTGGTCGTAGAAGTAAGATGAATCCGGAAGCAGGTATTGTCTTGTCAGCTGTTTGTCTACCACGGGATTGAAGCGGCTATAAAAGTAGTTGCTTCTCAGGTCTGTTTTTGTGCCGATGAGATCATTATAGTTAATGCCCCCTGCAAGGGTATTATTGATACCCGTATTATTGTTCATGCCCATCAGTGCTGCTGCCTGGTCATCGGCACTTATATTGAAACTGATATTCCCGCCGTTTTGCTGCATGCCGTTGCTGCTGAAATTTAGCAGGTCCATGAAGGAGAACCCTTCAGCATTGGTATTGTTGGCCATGCCCAGGGCTGAGGCCTGGCGCTCACCTTTAAAGGAGTTGACATTGAATTTTCCCTCATAACGTTCGTTGGTACCTGCTCCCGCGGAGATCTTGCCAAACAATCCCTTCTTTTTGTCTTTCTTCAGTTTCAGGTTGATCGCTTTTTCGCTGTTGCCGTCGTCAAAACCTGTCAACTGTGATTGGTCGCTTTGCTTATCATAAACCTGGACTTTGTCTACCGCGTCTGCAGGGAGGTTACGTGTGGCAATTTTAGGATCATTGCCGAAGAACTCCTTTCCATCTACATATACCTTGTTTACTTTTTGCCCCTGGGCCCTTACAGTTCCATCCTTATCTACTTTAACACCGGGGAGTTTCTTGAGCATGTCTTCCACATTAGCGTTTGGTGGTGTTTTGAATGCGCCGGCATGGTATTCTATGGTGTCATTTTTTAACGTCACTGGAGGTGCTTCACCTTCAATTACGATCTCGCCGAGGGTTTTGTATTTATCTCCCATCGGAATTATTCCCATTGCTGCATCATTTTTGGCATTTGTGATGTCTACATTCCGTACCGTGTTGTGATAGTTGATGTGTGTGATGAGCAGCCTGTATTGCCCATTAGGGATTCCGGTAAGTTGAAAATCGCCTTTGTTGTCAGACATGGTGAAAGACACCAGGGTAGAATCTACGCGGGTCATGAGGGTGATGGTTGCCGCGGTGATGGGTTGGTTTGACAGGGTATCTTTTAGTTTTCCTTTAACGGAGCCCTGTTGTGCTTTCACAGAAAGAGATAATAATATTGTGAAGAGTAGTGCCAGTCTTTTCATAAATGCCTCAATTACCGGGCTAAACTAGGCCGGAAAAAGGCGGAGGAGGGTTAATGAAACTGGCATTAAGGTTAAGTAAGGTTAAAATTTAACAGTTGCCCTGAAATAAAGGCAATATTTATTCGTTACCCACTAAATCCAATCGCTATGTTATACAGAATTTCCTTGTCGGATATGTTCAGGAACCTGATGGCTAAGCTTATTCAACACCCTGAGTACTACCCGATAAAGCACTACAAAAGGATGCGCCGTAAATAAAATCGAATGATTTAGCTGGCACAACCTCTGAAACCAATGTGTTAGCAAGCCGCTCCAAAAGAGCGGCTTTTTTAATGTGGCAATGCGGTAATGCGGCAGTGCGGCAATGTATCACTCTGCAGGTCATCCTGCGAACTGCTACATTTCCGTATCTTACCAAAGTGACTGGCATCACCATCTACAGACTTTCCGAACGTGCATTGACGCTTGCCTGGCCTCGGGAGATCAGTTTCCCCACCCATCAGCGTGTGTTGTATGCAGACCAGCTCATCCGGGAAAAGCCGTTCAGGGGTTGGATAGAGAACGTTCCTTCTTACCACACACTTACCGTATATTATGATCCTGTATTGATTGATATTGACCTGCATGCACATCTGGCGGCGCTGGCAGCGCTGGCTCCCCAAACGGGCGGCCAGCAAGGGAAGTGTGTGGAAATACCGGTCTATTACAATGTAGAGCGGGCACCAGATTTGGTACCTGCCACGGCGGCACTAGGTATTACCGTTGAAGAACTGGTTCATCTGCACAGCGCACAATCATACCGTGTGTTTATGCTGGGCTTCATGCCAGGATTCCCTTATCTGGGCTTGTTGCCGGAGGCACTTGAGCTTCCCCGGAAAACAACGCCGGCCCTCAGGGTTCCCGCAGGAACGGTTGCCATTGCCGGGAAGCAGACAGGGATCTATCCATCTGATTCTCCGGGCGGTTGGTGGGGCATTGGCTGGACGCCGGTAAAATTATTTGAAAACGGCACTTCATTGCTGGCTCCCGGTGATGAAGTCAAATTCATACCGCAATGGGTATAAGGGTCATCAAGCCTGGTCCCTTCACTACCATTCAGGATACCGGCCGGTATGGTTTCCAGCGATACGGTGTGCCGGTAGGGGGCAGTATGGATCGTTTTGCAGCGGCAATGGCGAAGATCTTATGTGGAACCAGCTGGGATGCGGCAGTGCTGGAGATCTCATTTCCCGGAACGAAATTGTTTTTTGATGAGGATCACCTGGTGTCTTTCACCGGAGGCGGCGCCATGGCTTGTACAGAAGACGGCGAGGCCTTGCCATTGAACCGGACAATCTTTATCCCGCAGTATACGGTTATAGATACCCGTTATCACGAGGAGGGCAGTAGATTATATATGGGTATAGACGGGGGGATTGATGTGCCAGCTGTTATGGGAAGCAGAAGTTCTTATCCGCCTGCAGGCATCCACTACCAGTTAAAAGATAAAGACATATTTAAAACGCTGCCTCCATCTGCATGGGCAACCCAGATCATGGAGCTGATGCGCGGGAAGAAAATTGTTGCTGCCAGGTGGGGGCCCAAAGATGCGATGATCAACTACGGCGCATCCGAGATCCGGGTGATGAAGGGCCCGGAATGGGGCCTGTTCACCGCGGCAGCACAGGAAAATTTTGTCTCCCATCCTTTTGTCATATCAAGGGCTTCAGACAGGATGGGGTTCAGGTTTGATCTATGCAGGGACGATATGAAATTGCCGGCACCGCATGAGATGATCTCTACTGCCGTCACCAAAGGAACGGTGCAGGTGATCCCGGATGGGAGCCCGGTGGTGCTGATGTCTGATGCGCAAACTACCGGTGGTTATCCCAGGATTGCACAGGTGGTGGCTGCGGACCTGCCCATCCTCGCGCAGAAAAAACCAGGGGAAGGCGTCAGGTTTGTGGTGGTTACAGAAGACGAGGCGGAGGACCTGTATCTGGCGCAGATCAGGGATCTGCTTCGTATGGAAAAGAACCTGAAAGCAAAAATTTTGTGATGATCTACGTTGACCTGAATTGCGATATGGGGGAAAGCAGCAAGGGCCATACAGTGGGGGACGATATAGGTGTGATGCCCTACATCAGTTCCGCCAATATTGCCTGCGGCCTGCATGGCGGAGATCCGGATGTAATGGCAGCCACCATCCTCCTTGCCAAACAATCAGGAGTGGCTATTGGTGCGCATCCGTCATTCAACGACAAACTAAATTTCGGCAGAAAAGAGATGGAGCTGGATGCCAGCGAGATCTTCAAACTGGTCTATGAACAAGTAGCTACCCTCAGAACGGCTGCAGATAGCTTAGGTGCGAGGGTGACGCACCTGAAACCCCATGGCGCATTGTATAATATGGCTGCAAAACGGTTGGACTATGCGGAAGCTATTATACAGGCGCTGAAAGCCATCGATCCCAGTCTTGTATTGTTTGGCCTTTCCGGAAGCCTCATCATCAGCGTAGCAGCAGCGGCTGGTATCAGAACCTGTGCCGAAGTTTTTGCTGACCGCAGTTACCAGGACAATGGATCGCTTACACCAAGGAACATGCCCGGTGCAATGATCACTGATGTACATGAGGCCGTAGAGCAGGCCGTAGAGATGGTCTTGCACGGACGGGTACGCACCCTGCAGGGCAACTGGATCACCATGAAGGCAGACACCATTTGTATACATGGAGATACGCCCGGAGCGGCTGCATATGCGGAAAAAATCCGTGAAGGATTACAGCAGGCGGGCGTAGGGATCAGATCATACAATCAGTCAAGATGAGGCGTTCATTTCATCATGCGATATTAGGTGCTGCGTTCCTGATGGCCACTTCTGCCATCGGTCCCGGCTTTCTCACGCAAACAGCGGTGTTTACAAAGCAGCTGGCAGCGTCTTTTGGTTTTGTGATCCTGGTTTCAATCCTGCTGGATATAGGGGCACAGTTGAACATCTGGACGGTACTAACGGTAAGCGGCAAGAAGGCGCAGGATGTTGCCAACGATCTGCTGCCGGGTCTTGGATATTTGTTGTCCGTGATAGTAGTGATTGGAGGCCTTGCATTCAACATCGGCAACCTGGCTGGTTGCGGATTGGGGATGCAGGTATTGTTTGGTATCAACGCTGAGCAAGGCGCACTCATCAGTGCAGTAATAGCCATAGGGATTCTGCTGGCGGGAGATACGGCCAGGGTCATGGATCTGTTTACAAAAACCCTGGGAGTGGTGATGATTGGGCTCACCTTATATGTGGCATTCACCTCCCATCCACCCATCGGCGAAGCGATATATCGGAGTTTTTCACCAGCGGTCATTGACACTAAAGCCATCATCACCCTTGTTGGCGGAACGGTTGGCGGCTATATCAGTTTTGCCGGCGGTCACCGGCTCCTGGAAGCGGGTGTGAAAGGAAAGGAAGGGTTGCCGGAAGCCAAACGCTCCGCAGTCACGGGGATTTTGCTGGCATCCGTGATGCGGATCCTGCTTTTTCTTGCCGCACTAGGGGTAGTGTCAAAAGGGCTGGAGTTGCAACAGAACAATCCGGCTGCATCAGTCTTCAAACTCGCTGCAGGCGTGTGGGGCTTTAAATTATTCGGAATCGTGATGTGGTGTGCCGCCATCACTTCTGTAACGGGTTCAGCCTATACTTCATTCAGTTTCGTCAGCGGATTCAGCCCAGGTATCTTGCGCCTGAGAAGATTCCTGATTGCTGTATTCATTATTTTATCTGCCGTCATCTATGTAGCCATTGGCCAGCCCGTTCAGGTACTTGTATATGTGGGCATGTTGAATGGTTTCATTCTTCCGATTGCGCTCACTATCATGCTGGTTGCAGCCTATAAACTTCGCACTAAAGACTACAGGCATCCTGTGTGGTTATATATTTTTGGTGCTGTTGTTGTGATATCCACGGCCTGGTTCAGTATCCAGGCGCTGCTGGGGCCTTAGCCGCCCCTGCGGATATTAAAATTACCACCGCCATTCTCATTCATCTCTTTGAACATTTTATCGCGCTCCTTAGTGAATTCCTCCTGGCTGATTTTTTTACCCTTGGGTTCTTTGATTTCTTTGGGGTCCATTTTTGGTGAGAGTTCTACCGCAGTAAACTTACTACGCCCATTGTTAACGTCCAGTTCAAGGATGGTACCGGGCAGTTGACCCTGGTAGTTTTCAGGGCCAGCCGCAACGGGAATGGCATCCGTAAACCAGGCGGTGATGTTTAAAGTATCCAATATTTCTTCCCTTTTCATTTCTCCGTTATCCATATTCATACGCATGGACTTTTGCGTGCGGGTGGTTGTGGCCAGCCTGCATGTATAGCCCAGGATTAGTTTTGTTTCACTACCCAGTTTCCAGTTCATCCGCCTGATGCTGTCTTCAATGGTGAACTGCTTGGTCATCACCTCGCGCTGTTCTACTTTCCTGGAAGCTCCGAGATCACTGTACAACACATCATTGCTGCCGGGTGTAACAATGCGGATCTGCGCGCCTGAGCCGTTATCGAAATTCATCTCCTCATCCTGCCCCTCATCCGTGTTGCGCCAAAGCGTCTTGTTGTTGTCAAACAGGAGTTCAAATTTGTCTGTACGTTCTTTGGGAACCATGTTTTGAAAGGCGGGGTCCTGGATCTGGATCTGCAGTTTTGTTTTTCTTTCATAGACGATCCTTCCCTGTTTCATCTGTGCCGAGGCGGCTGGCGCCAGTAGTATAAGGCCGATGGCTATTCGCAAAAATTTCATGCTGTTTCTTTTGCCCAAAATTATCTGCAGGCCGATGTGACCCAGGTTAAGCATCCTTGCTGTAATGTTAATTAAGGTTAATGCTGGCTTGCAACAAACTTTTCCCTGTTTACATTTGTGTGATGAAAGCAGCCAGTAAAGCATATCTGCCATTATTGATGGGCCTCACATTGCTCATCATCACAGGGTTCCAGGTATTCTGGCTTGCGCAGATGTATAAGCGGGAGAAAGAGAACCTGATGACCAGGAGTAATATTGAGTTCAGGGACGCCATCTTCCGGCTGCAGGCAATGAAACTCAAGGCAAGGTTTGACAGCCAGGGACGTTCGGATTCTACATTAAACATCACCATCAGGCGTGACCTGGACAGCAGCCTGCCATTTGAAAAAGCGGAGAATGTTGTTGGCCTGGCCAATCTGATCAACGGAAATGATACTACGCAACGGGGTGGCAAGGGTGTAAGGATGGAACGGCTGGAGATGGAGATCAATAGTTCCCCCAAGATCATCATCAATAACAATGGGGAGAGCAGAACGGTGGATTTCAAGGGACCCGACAGCCAGTCCAGGGGCGGCAATGTTTTCTTTACCATGATCCGCGACATTGATGCCATTGCAGACTCCATTGATATTGACACCCTCTACAGCGCAGTTGAGGCCAATTTTGAGAAGGCGGGCCTCTATATTCCTTTTCAGATTGTCCGTTCACGAGATACCCTCGTCCATGACGGGCCCCTGCGCCAGAATGTTGTAAGGGTGGGGCTGATGCCACACCTGGGTTATGAACTCAAACTCGGCAATTCATTCCTGTATTTTCTCCGCAAACTGATGCTGCCCTTGTTGTTTTCCATTTTCCTGCTTGGGGTAACCATCGCTTCATTTTTATTGTTGTACAGAAACCTGAAGCAGCAACAGCGCCTGGCTATGTTGAAGAATGATTTCATCAGCAATATCACACACGAGCTGAAAACACCCATTGCAACCGTCAATGTTGCGCTGGAAGCACTGCAGAATTTCAATGCCATCAATGATCCTGCAAAAACGGAAGCGTACATTGATATGAGCCGGCAGGAGTTGAAGAGACTCAGCTTACTGGTGGATAAGGTGCTGCGTGTTTCCATGTTTGAGAACAGTAAGGTAGCATTGAAGAAAGAGCAGGTAGATATGGTTGCGCTGGTACATGAAGTGATGGACAGTATGCGGATACAGTTTGATAAATCAGGGGCCGCTGTTAATCTGCACCTGCAGGGAGATGCATTGATGGTGGAGGGAGATAAACTTCACTTATTGAGTGTAGTATATAACCTGTTAGACAATGCCATGAAGTATAGCAAGGGGCAGCCCGTAGTGGATATCTACCTGAAAAGCGGGGGAGAACGGTTGGAGATGCGTGTAGAAGACAGAGGGATTGGCATCCCAAAGGTTTACCATGATAAGGTTTTTGAAAAATTTTTCAGGGTGCCCACCGGTGATATCCATGATGTAAAAGGGTATGGTCTGGGGTTGAGTTATGTAGCACACATTGTACAGGAGCATGGAGGCACCATAGCCCTTCGGTCTGAAGAAGGCAAGGGATGTACATTCATCATTCAACTTCCCGTAAGCCATGGCTGATATCAAAGTATTGTATGTGGAGGATGAAGTTTTCCTGGCGCGCATTGTCAAGGAGAGCCTGGAGAGCAGGGGCTTTGCGGTTCATTTGGAGACGGATGGGGCAAAAGCGCTGACGGCGTTCAAGAATCTACAGCCAGACATTTGTGTTTTGGATGTGATGTTACCCAACAAGGATGGATTTGAACTGGCCGAAGATATCCGGCATATATCTCCCGTACCTATACTGTTTCTGACTGCTAAAACACAGACGGAAGATGTGGTGAAGGGATTTCAGCTGGGTGGAAATGATTATGTGCGCAAGCCATTCAGTATGGAAGAACTGATAGCGCGGATCGGTAATGCCTTGCGTCAGCAGAAGGGAGCAGGCATAACGGCTGTGGCAGAGGTTTTGCAGGTTGGCCAGTTTCAGTTTCATGTGAACAGGCAGGTGTTGCGGTTAGGTGATGAAGAGAAGAAACTGAGTTACAGGGAGGCCGAACTGCTGAAGATGCTGCTTGTGCAAAAAGACCAGATCATTGCCCGGAAAGATATCCTGACGCTACTTTGGGGTACAGATTCCTTTTTCAATTCCAGGAACCTGGATGTGTATATTACGAAGCTTCGTGGTTACCTGCAAGCGGATCCCGCCGTGGAGATCATCACCGTTAAAGGAGTGGGCTACCGGATGGTATATTAGAACAGTTTCTCCAGGCCGTTTTGCAGTGCCTGGAAATAAGCTTTTTTGTTAAAGGAATAAAGGTATGGTGCCTTGTGTGCGCCACCGGTAAAGTATTTTTCTTTTTTATCAAGGATGCCATAGGAAAGCATCTTACGGTTGAAGTTGGCGCGATCCAGTTTTTTCCCCAGGATGGTTTCATAAATGGTCTGCAAATTCTTTAGGGTAAACTCCCTGGGAAGGAGATTATATCCGATGGGCTGATGGTTAATTTTCAACCGCATGTCCTTTATAGCGGTATGAATGATCTCTTCATGGTCAAACAGTAATTCCGGAAGGCTGTCCAATTCCCACCAGGCGATCTGTTCAGACATTTCATCGGCCTTGGGATTTACTTTGTCATATTCCACCAGTGCGTAAAAACCCACGGTTACAAAACGCTGAAGGAGCCATGAATCTTTGGGGATTGCTATACCGAGGTGTTTTAATGCCTCCTGCATGTACTGCTCCTTGGTCCGGTTGGTGCCACTGAAAACTTTGAACTGCTGCAGATACGTTTCTTTAAGGCCTGTTCTTTCACCCAGAATGCGGCGGGCTGCTTCTTCCAGTTGTTCATGGTGCATAATATGGCCGCCGGGGAGCACCCACTTATCATTCAGCTTCGTTTGCAGCAGCAGCACTTTCAGCCTGTCTGCATGGAAGCCGATGATCACATTGTCTACACTCAATCCGGGGAGAAAGTGACGATGCCCTTCCCGGATGAACTCTTCTATGTTGGATATCTTCTTCAAGGCAGATGCAAATATAGATTTTTGTGTTTGCCTGAAGAGGAGAAGCTGGCGGAAATGAGAAAGGTCATGGGGCTGCGCTTCAACGCAACCGCATGACCCGTTATATGGCAAAAGAAAGTTATTTAACTACCAGGGTAGTAGGCGATTCCTTTTTCCTCGTCATAAAGTACATGATGGTGAAGGTGGGGATGAAATCAAACCCTGGAAGAATTTCTTCCACGAAGTTGAAGATACCACCGATCATACCTTTAGTGCCTCCAAAAGTTTTGTAGAACACCAGGGCAGAAATGGGCGCCCAGAGTATATCACCAAATTCACCCAGGCCTGGGATGGCAAAGGTGGCTAGGCCAATCAGGTCCATGAGGATACAGAAGACCAGGGATGGAGTTTTTTGCATAATACATTAGATGATTAAAGAGGCGGAAAAGTTGCACCCCCCTGTTTGGAAATCAGGCATTACAGGCATTCTGGAATACTGGCATTCAGAAGCGGGGATTCTGGTTTTCTGGATGTCAACCTGGTCATCTGAATTCCTGGATATTTGCTTCTGAATGCCAGAATTCCAGAATGCCTGTAATGCCTGAATGCCAAATTAATAGTTAATGGTTTGCTCCTGAATACTGGCCGGTATTTCCCGCCACTCATACTGCTGGTTCCTGAGCTGGGGGATGAAACCAGCGTCATGGATAGCTTTCTGCATGGTGCGGTAGGTGAAACGATGCGGGGCACCGGCGGCGCTAACCACATTTTCCTCGATCATAATGGAGCCAAAATCATTGGCACCGGCGTGCAGGCAAAGCTGGGCGATATCTTTCCCCACCGTGAGCCAGCTGGCCTGGATGTTTTTGACATTGGGCAACATGATCCGGCTCAGGGAGATCATACGGATGTATTCTTCCGGTGTGGTAAGATTTTGTACACCCCTGATCTTGGCCAGAAGGGTATCCACATCCTGGAAGGTCCAGGGAATGAAGGCCAGGAAGCCCTTGGCGTGTTCCGGCTTACGGCTCTGTACTTCGCGGATCTTCACCAGGTGCTCAAACCGTTCTTCAATGGTTTCCACGTGACCAAACATCATGGTGGCCGAGGTGGTGATGTCCAGCTTATGGGCCTCGTGCATGACATCCAGCCATTCCTGGGCACCACATTTTCCTTTGGAGATCAGACGGCGTACCCTGTCTATCAGGATCTCCGCTCCCGCACCCGGCAGGGAGTCCAGACCCGCCGCTTTCAATGCCGTTAATACATCTTTGTGCGTGGATTTCTCCAGTTTAGTGATATGGGCCACTTCAGGTGGGCCGAGGGCGTGGAGTTTGAGTTGGGGGTACTCCTGTTTCAGCTGCCGGAAAGTGTCTGTATAAAATTGGAGGCCCAGCTCCGGGTGGTGACCGCCCTGGAGGAGGAGCTGATCGCCGCCATATTTGAAGGTTTCCTCTATCTTCCTCCGGTAAGTGGGCATATCTGTGATATAGGCCTCTGCATGACCGGGTATCCGGTAGAAATTGCAGAATTTACAGTTGGCGATGCATACATTGGTGGTATTCACATTCCTGTCTATCTGCCAGGTGACCCGGCCATGGGGAACCTGGACTTTCCTAAGCTCATTGCCAATGAACATCAAATCTGCAAGGGGGGCGTTGTGGTAGAGATATACGCCTTCTTCAACGGTCAGAAAGCCAAAATCCAGGGCTTTTCTGTACAGCCGGCTCAGTTCCGGGTCCATGGGTTCTTTCATGGGGCAAAGGTAGACGAAATTAGGCATTGAGGCATAAAGGCATAAAGGCATTGAGGCATTGAGGCATTGAGGCATTGAGGTATGGGATGGGCGGGTGGGCTAGTTAGCAGTTAATTCAGTAAATTGGTGTTAGAACTGATATGCGGTACAAGGTTTTGCCATTTCTGACGGTCTTGACCCTGCTTTGCCTGCAACTGTTTGCCCAGCGTAATAAAGAACCTCTGGCTAAACTGCTAACGGTGGTCCCCTTTCAGCAATTGAGCGGGGGGGTTATTGTATTAAAGGCTAAGCTCGATCATTACCCTGACTCCCTGAATTTTATTCTGGATACGGGTAGTGGAGGTATTTCTTTGGATTCAACTACTGTAAGCCGGCTGGATATTCCCCTGGATAATTCAGATAAGACGATCCGCGGTATCGGCGGCATCAAAAGTGTAAAGTTCCACAACAATGGCACGCTGCATTTACCCGGATTGGTGACAGACAGCCTAAATTTTCATGTCAATGATTATGACCTTCTCACCAGTGTGTATGGAATAAAGATTGACGGCATTATTGGCTTCAGTTTCATCAGAAAATATATCTTAAAGCTGGACTATGACAGCTCCCGCATGTTTGTATATACCCAGGGACGGTTCAGGTATTCCAGCGGTGGGTATATGCTTCATCCACAGTTTGGGTCCATACCCATCCAAAATATAAGTTTCCGGGACGGCCAGCCGGCAGAGCATCGGTTTTATTTTGATACGGGGGCAGGTTTATGCCTCTTGCTTTCTGAAAACTATGTGCAGGATTCCTCCATTATGCGTACGGATAAACCCATTCCCGTGGTAACCCAGGCGGAGGGACTGGGAGGGAAGATGCTGATGAAGCTCACCACCGTAAAAGAGGTGCGCATCGGCCCGTATAAATTTAAGGATGTCCCCACCTATATCTTTGAAGACAGGTACAATGTGATCTCGTATCCTACGCTGGGCGGGTTGTTGGGAAATGATCTACTCAGGAGGTTCACCGTAGTACTGAACTATGCCAAGCGCGAGATCCACCTCACCCCCAATGGCTATTTCAGGGCCGAATTTGATTATTCCTATACCGGCCTTGGCGTGTACTATGTAGATGGGCGCGTGGTAGTGGAAGACGTTATTGCCAATTCTCCCGGTGATCAGGCGGGCGTCTTGCCGGGGGATATCATCATCGGCATACAAAACAATTATTCCAATAATATCCAGGCCTATAAAGAGCTTCTGCAGAAATCCAGGGAGCGCCTGCGGATGCTGATCCTGCGTGGCGGAGAGCCGCTGGAGATCTATATAAAGCCGCTCAACATCCTCAAAGGATAACCGGGCTTGGGAATTTTACTTTAATCTTGCAGCATGATTCATTTTGAGCGTTTTCAACTGGAGAACGGCCTGAAGGTGATTGTTCACCAGGACCCCAGCACCCCCATGGCCGTGGTGAATATTTTGTACGATGTGGGTGCCAGGGATGAGGATCCTGCCCGCACAGGTTTTGCCCACTTGTTTGAACACCTGATGTTTGGAGGATCTGTGAACATTGCGGATTATGATGAGCCGCTGCAACGTGCCGGAGGAGAGAACAACGCCTATACTACCAATGACCTTACCAATTATTATTGCCAGCTACCCACAGAAAACCTGGAAACGGCGTTCTGGCTGGAAAGCGACAGGATGCTGAGCCTGGCCTTTGGAGAAAAGAGCCTGGACGTGCAACGTAAAGTGGTGAGTGAGGAGTTTAAAGAACACTATCTCAACAAGCCCTATGGCGATGCCTGGCACATGATACGTGAGATGGCTTATACGCAACATCCTTACCGATGGATGACTATTGGCCGAGAACTGAAGCATATTGAAGAAGCCAGGCTTGAAGACGTGAAGGCGTTTTTCTTTAAGCACTACACACCTTCCAATGCCATCATGGTAGTGGCAGGCAATGTGCAACTGGCTGAGGTGAAGAAGCTGGCAGAAAAATGGTTTGGAGATATTCCTGCCGGTAACCGGTATCATCGGAATATTGCAGCGGAGCCGGTACAGAAAGAAGCGCGCAGGATGGAAGTGAAAAGAAATGTACCCCTGGATGCCCTGTATAAATGCTGGCATATGCCAGCGAGAAGGGATCAATCATATTATACTACAGACCTGATCACGGATATCCTGGGTGGGGGAACCTCCTCTCGTTTATACCAGTCACTGGTCAAGGAAAAAAAACTGTTCAGCAACATAGAGTGTTACCATTTCGGGAGCCTTGACAAGGGCCTGCTGGCCATAGAAGGGAAACTCGTTAGGGGTGTAACGCCATCTGCCGCAGAAGCTGCTATCGAGGAAGTGCTGGATGGTATGCGGCTAGGCGAGGTGAGTGAAAAAGAATTACAGAAAGTGAAGAATAAAACAGAGAGCCTCATGGCATTTGAGGATATGGGACTGATGAACCGTGCAAACTCTCTCGCTTTCTATGAATTGCTGGGGGATGCAGACTTGATGAACCAGGAACTCAAAAAGTACAATGAAGTTTCTGGTGCAGATATCAGGACACTCAGCCAGCAAATCTTTGCTGCAGAAAACAGCAATACTTTATATTATTTGTCAGACCCACAATCATGATCAAAACAGAACATACAGGAAAATTGAACCGGAAGTTGCCACCTTTGATCAAGGATGCCATAGATTTCCATCTTACCCTCAAGCCCTATGAAAAATTCACCCTGGACAATGGCATTGATGTATATGCTGTTAATGCGGGTGCGGAAGAGGTGCTACAGATGGAATGGGTGTTTTATGCCGGCAACTGGTGGGAAGAGCAGAATGGTGTTGCGGCGGCCACCAACTACTTGTTGAAGAATGGTACCAAGGGAAAATCAGCATTTGAGATCAGTGAACATTTTGATTTCTATGGTGCATACCTGAACAGGAATTGTTATAATGAAACAGCTAATATCACGCTGCACACGCTAACAAAGCACTTGTCTTCACTGCTGCCCGTAGTAGCAGAACTGGTGAATGAATCAGTCTTCCCTGAAACTGAGCTGGAGATCTATAAACAGAACCTCAAACAACGGATGGAGGTGAACCTGAAGAAGTGTGATTTCGTGGCTAACCGTAAAATTGATGAGTACCTGTTTGGATTTGACCATCCATATGGAAAATATGCATTAAAGGATACATATGACCAACTGGAACGAGGGGCTATCGCAGAATTTCATCATCACTACTACCAGCATGGCAAGTGTGTAATTTTTGTGGCCGGTGTGCTGCCCAAAGATCTCTTCCAGCAGCTGAACCAAAATTTTGGGCATCTGCCATTGAATAAAAGACCACTGCCAGATATTAAACATCCGGTTGTGGCAGAAGCGGGTAAGCAACACCGCATCAGCAATGATCCACAGGGAGTGCAGGGTGCTATCAGAATAGCAAGACCCTTCCTGATGCGTACGCATCCTGATTTTCCGGCATCGCAGGTGCTGAACACACTGTTTGGCGGGTTTTTCGGGTCCAGGCTCATGAGTAATATCCGTGAGGACAAAGGGTATACCTATGGCATCCACAGCTATTTCCAAAATCACATGCACGCCGGCGTATGGATGATCTCAACAGAAGCGGGCAAGGATGTTTGTGAAGCCACCGTAAAAGAAGTATACCGGGAGATGAAGACACTCAGGGAGGAACCTGTGGATGAAGAGGAGCTGCTGCTGGTAAAAAATTACCTCATCGGCTCTGTCCTGGGGGATCTTGATGGTCCTTTCCATATCATCGGGCGATGGAAGAATGTGATCCTCAATAACCTTCCGGATGATTATTTTTATACGTCCATGGACAGTATAAAGAATGTTACCCCTGCAAAACTGCAGGAACTGGCGCAGGCCTGGTTGAAGGAAGAAGATTTTTATGAATTGGTGGTTATTTAAAATGGAATGATGATGAGAAAATTTATTCATGTATTTCTATTATTGATCATTGGTCAGGAACTGCTGGCCCAGAAACTCACTGACGCAGAAGTAAAGAGTTTGCTGGATTCTGGCCAGTATATTTTTAAGGCGCAACAGATGTTGCCAACAGGTGCCAGAAGCCGTATGATTACAGATATCAATTATACTTTCAAGGTAAGTGCTGAGGAACTGACAGCAGACCTTCCCTATATCGGAAGGGCATACCAGGCTTCAGCGAACCCCGCGGATGGCGGTGTCAAATTCACTTCCAGGAAGTTTACCAGGGAGCAGAAAGAAGGTAAGAAGGGCAGTGTGGATATTAAGTTCACCATTAAGGATGATCCTGATGCCAGGGAATGTATCCTTACCGTGTATAGTAATGGGAATGCCAGTTTACTTTGCACCTTCAACCGAAGGCAGAATATCAGTTACCAGGGAGTGCTGGTAAAAACTGAGACGCTCCGGTAACCCCTATACCTTTTCTACACAATCATAAATACAAACACATGAATTTTATCATCCGCATTTTAGTAACGGCCCTGGTTGCATACGGACTTACTTATATTGTCTCGGGAATCCATATTGATAAATTCACTACAGCCCTGGTTCTTGCCGTGGTACTGGCCCTGCTGAATGCTATTGTAAAACCCATCCTGGTGGTGCTTACGTTACCTATTACCATCATTACGCTGGGATTGTTTTTGCTGGTCATCAACGCGTTGATCATCATGCTGGGCAGTAAGCTGGTTACGGGTTTTAAAGTAGACGGTTTCTGGTGGGCATTGTTATTCAGTATTTTGTTATCTATTGTATCATCCATCCTTTACTCGGCCGGAAAAAAAGAATGAGTACATGATTTACGACAGAAAGGGCCTTTCCAATGAGGAACTGATAAGCTTATATAAACATCTCCTCTTACCGAGGATGATAGAAGAGAAGATGCTTGTCCTTCTCCGCCAGGGAAGGATATCCAAATGGTTCAGTGGTATTGGACAGGAAGCGATTGCAGTAGGTGCTGCACTGGCCCTGGAGGCGGATGAATGGATCATGCCATTGCACCGTAACCTGGGTGTATTCACTTCCCGGAACATGCCATTGCATTCCTTGTTCAGGCAGTGGCAGGGGAGTAAAGACGGGTACAGTAAAGGGCGTGAACGTAGTTTCCATTTTGGCGCCAGGGCACATCACATTTGTGGAATGATCTCGCATCTTGGTCCGCAGCTTGCCATTGCAGATGGCGTTGCGCTGGCACATAAACTGGCCGGGGAAGGGAAGGTGGCCCTTGCATTTACCGGAGACGGGGGTACATCTGAAGGTGATTTTCATGAAGCCCTTAATGTTGCAGCCGTTTGGGATCTTCCGGTCATTTTTATCATTGAGAACAACGGATATGGATTAAGTACGCCCGTATCAGAACAGTATAGATGTGAAAGCCTGGTTGACCGTGCCAAAGGGTATGGAATGGAAGGCGTGAGAATTGATGGCAACAATATTCTTGACGTATATGATACGGTGAGAGGTGTGCGGGACTACTGTATTCGCAACCAGAAGCCTTATTTGATTGAATGCATGACCTTCCGCATGCGCGGGCATGAAGAAGCCAGCGGGGTGAAATATGTACCTAAAGAATTGTTTGATGCCTGGAGTGAAAAAGATCCTGTCCTGAATTTTGAGCGATACCTGGAACTGAAACAGGTGCTTTCTCCAGCGGATATTGAAGCACTTCGGGAAGGCACGAAGCAATATATTGAGGATGAACTGGCCCTGGGTTTTGCCGGCGAATCCTGCGTGCCGGATGTAAAGGAGGAATTGAACGATGTGTATGCGCCACTGACCGCGGAACCAGAACACCGCATGGATCATGAAGACCTGCGTTACAAAACAGACCTGCAGGAGACGCGCTTTGTAAACGCTATTACGGATGGATTGGACCAGGCAATGCAGAAATATGACCAGTTGGTACTGATGGGGCAGGACATTGCACAGTATGGTGGTGCATTTAAAGTTACCGAGGGGTTTTTGGAGAAATATGGTGCAGGCAGGGTAAGGAATACACCCTTGTGTGAAAGTGCCATTATTGGATCTGCGTTGGGATTGAGCCTCAAAGGGTATAAGGCGATGGTGGAAATGCAGTTTGCCGATTTCGTGTCTGTAGGCCTCAACCAGATCGTGAATAATCTTGCCAAGATACACTACCGATGGGGACAGCAGGCAGACGTGGTAGTGCGGATGCCTACCGGTGGTGGCGTAGGTGCCGGGCCTTTCCACTCACAAAGTAATGAGGCCTGGTTTGTACATACGCCCGGATTGAAAGTGGTGTATCCTTCCACGCCTTTTGATGCCAAAGGCTTGTTGATTTCGGCATTTAAGGATCCCAACCCTGTATTGTTTTTTGAACACAAAGCACTCTATCGGAGTATCAGTGGCAAAGTACCCGCAGGCTATTACGAGGTGGAAATAGGGAAAGCAAGAAGGGTGCTGTCTGGTGATGACATCAGCATCATCACTTATGGAGCGGGCGTGATCTGGGCGGAAGACTATGCATCTGAACATCCTGAGTTATCCATTGATATTCTTGACCTGCGTACATTATTACCGCTGGACTATGATGCCATTGGTGCGGCTGTGAAAAGAACAGGCAGGGTGGTGGTGTTACATGAAGATACCCTCACGGGTGGGATTGGCGGAGAGATTGCCGCATGGATCGCGGAGCATTGCTTTGAATGGCTGGATGCGCCCGTGATGCGTTGTGCTTCGTTGGATACGCCGGTGCCCTTTAATATTGACCTGGAACAGCAATTCCTCGCAAAAGCCAGGCTGGCGTCAACCATTGACGCTTTGCTGGCTTATTAATTCTTTACCTCACTGATCCGGTATTCCTGGATGGTGGGTACATGTTCAGGGCTTAAGGTAAAGTATACCCGAAGTGTTGCCTTCTCACCAATGATGTCAAAGCTACCCCGGAGGTTGTTCTCGGGTTTCACATCCGTTATGGTTTTGATATTTCCTGCCTTTGAAAAAAGCTCCCTGGCTTGTTGGCGCAACATGCTAATGGGGTAATCAGGGAAAAAATTCTCGGCAAATATCTCGCTCTTCTCGGCGTCTTTCCAGTCCGGTAAGAATGCCATAAGCTGATTTTTGCGTCCTTCAAGGATGGGGGATGGCAGGCGTTGGTAAGGCTGTAGAGCGGCAAGGCTTACCAATGAATCCAGCATAGGTAATGAAAGCCTTGATACAGGAGCATAGGTTCTGTTGCTGAGGATCACGATGCCAATATTATAGTTGGGCCTGATCATCCAGTTGGATCCAAAGCCGGGCAATCCCCCGCTATGGGCCACATAAATATTCCCGTTACAATCCCTGGTGATCCCGAGGCCATAACCGTAGCCGGTTGCCGCAGCACAATTTTTATTGTTGAGGCGCGGGTTCACAGTGTTGAAATTCCAGAGCTGGTGCATCTCCCGGATGGAGCTGCGGCGCAGCGGCCCTGTCTCTTTGCCATCCCGTACGGGCCAGGCTTGCAGATGCAGCATCATATACCTGGAAAAATCTTCCAGTGTGGTGATTAGTCCGCCCATTGCACCCCAGGAGCCATCTTTCAGCAATGCTTCTTCCCGCCAGTTTCCATCGATCCATCTGTACCCATGCGCCAGTTGTTGGGCAGGCACTTTAGTGTACTCCCAATAGGTGTTGTTCATGCCCAGGGGTTTGAAAATTTGCTGATCGATGAACTGCTGGTAAGGCATGCCGCTCACATTTTTGATAATAGTACCCAGTAGCGCAAATCCAAGATTGCTGTATTCATATTGCAGTCCAGGTGCATTGGAAAATGAGGGATTATCTTTCATCAGCTGCATCAGCTCTGCATCCGTATCTGAAAGCTGGCGGTCGCCGTAAGGATTGTCTTCCGGAAATCCAGCGCGGTGGGTCATGAGATCCCTTACCGTTATAGCAGGGGCATCAGTACTGAGATACTTAATTTGCTTCATCTCGGGGATGTACTTAGATGCGGGATCGTCCAGGCTGAGTTTGCCACGGTCCCTCAGGATCAGGATTGCCATGGCTGTAAAGCTCTTGGACATTGATGCTATGCGGAAGGCTGTTTGGGCAGACGCCGGGATTTTTTGTGCAAGGTTTGCATAACCACTGTAGTTGGCATAAACAAGCTGTCCGTTCATGACAACACCGTATGCAATGCCGGGCAGGTGATTTTCTTCAGCATAGCGCAGAACAGTACTGTCAATATAGGATTTGTGTGCCAGCAGCGCTGCACTGGTATTGGTTTCTGGCAATTTTGCGCTCAGGTACTGTCCAAATGTGGACGAAACGGTAGCTGCTGCAAGGGTAAGGGTCAGGAAAAAGAATTTCATCTGCTCGGGCTATTTTAGCGATTTGAGAAAGACCAGGCTCTCCGGAACCTGCTGGAGGGATCTGGATGATTCATCCTCGATGAAAAAATGTTTGACACCATATTTTTTGGCCACTTTCATGATGGCGGCGATGCCCACATCACCCTGGCCCAGTACCACATTGCTTTCTTCGTCTGCCTGTCCATCCTGGCTGTTGGGCGTGCCGGGCTTCCTGTCTTTAAGATGCATCAACGGGAACCGGCCAGCATATTTTTCTAATAGTGCCACGGGGTCTTTACCTGGTTGTTTAATCCAGAAGACATCCATTTCAAAATTCACATACAAAGGATTGGTCTTGGTCAGCAGGTAGTCAAAAAGATCACTGCTTTCCCATGCACCAAACTCATAGCCATGCGGATGATAGCAGAAGCTGAGTCCGTTTTCTTTCAGCACCTTACCTGCAGTGTTGAAAACGTCCACAGCCTCCCGGGCATTGTCAAGGGTGAAGCTGCCGTTATGCGGAATCCAGAAGCATACTACATATTTAGCACCGTAGGCTTTAGCATTGCCGATGACGCTTTGCAGATCTGTCTTCAATTGGTTGTAATCAGCTCCAACACTGATCACTTTCATCTTACGGGCCTCCAGCATATTTTTAAACTCTGGTTGGGTGAGCCCATAGCTTCCGCCGCCTTCCAGTTTGGTTATGCCCATAGCTTTGATCTTGTCAAGGGTGCCGGTAACGTCTTTGTTGAATTGATTCCTGAAGGAGTAGAGCTGTACGCCTATGTCCTGCCCGGTGCCGTTTGTCCAAACAGCCAGGGCCATGATCAGCAGCAGAGTTTTCATCGCTTTGATTTGAATTAAATGTACGTGCTTTATGAATTGAAACAAGTGGACTGCTGTGAATCTTTCCGGGCCACCGTGAACAGAATATATTACCATAAAATCTGGTGTATGAACAAATTCTTTCAGCATATCAGGGATACAGTCCTCTCCGGCATCATTTTATTGATACCCATATTTGTGGTGATCATGATTTTCCAGAATCTCTATGACAAGCTAACCGGTTTTGGGGCTCATTTGGCAAAGTTCCTGGGGCTTAAGGCTATTGGTCACATCGGCGCCGTTTCCCTGGCCACCTCTCTTATCCTCATCGTTTTACTTTACGGTTGCGGATTGCTGGTGCAGCTTACCAAAGTATCCAAAGTTCAGCACTGGCTGGAGACTAACCTGCTCCAGTTTATCCCCGGGTATCTCAACTATAAAGTGAAGATGGAGGAGAAACTGATGCCCAAGCTTGAGCATCGTCCGCCGGTACTGGTGAAGATCGGCAATGCAGACCGGCCCGGATTTCTGACAGACAGCTCCGGAGGTAAATGTACGGTGTTCATTCCAACGGCCCCGGATATCAACAATGGCGAAGTATGGATCGTGGATGAAAGCACCGTTACAAAACTGGAAACCACAGACAAGCAATTCAAAGCCGCCATCATGCACAGTGGCAAGGGCTTACTGGGTTAACTATTTTTCTTTGGTGAGTTCAATCTTCTGGCCACCGGAAATGATGAACGCTTTTTGATAAGGGGCAGCACCCTCAAACACAATGAAACGGTCTGAATTATCTGCATAGAAGAACCTTGTGTTGGATTCCGGTTTGAGTTCAAGATCTGCTGATCCTGCAACACGCCGGTAAAACTTGCCATTGTTCACCACTAATTCAATTTGGCCGGCTGGCGAGTTGTATTTGCCTTTATAGGTTTCCAGTACAGCGGGATCTATTTTCACGGCTTTGGGCACATAGGGAGGCTCCACAGTATGCCCCAGCATAATGTTTCCCAGGGCATTACCCGCACGGTTGATGGTGAAATTTTCGTTGTTGGAAAGGCAAACGATGGTAAGATCATCCTTTGGATAGTAAGCGAGATACGCAGAAAAGCCGTGGATGCCCCCATTGTGCCAGATCCGGGGATGGCCCTGCAAACTGTCCACGTCTACACCATATCCATATCCCTGGGATAGGGGATTTTCAGGGGTCAGCATTTTTTGGGTTTCTTCCGGCGAGATAACCTTGTTGTCATATAATGCCTTGATCCAGATGGAAAGGTCCTCTGTGGTGGAGATGATGGAACCTGCTGCCCATGCATTGTCAGGTTCTATAAATCCTGCAGGATGCCATCGGCCCATATTATTATTATAGCCCCTGACCTGTTTCTCATAGATGGAGTCCCTTTGTTCCAGGTCTGTATTCTTAAGGCCAACACGCTGGATGATCTGCTCACGGAGGTAGTGCACATATTTTTTCCCGGAGGCTTTTTCAATGATCATACCCAGGAGGATATAGCCGCTGTTGCTGTATCGCCAATTGGTGCCGGGGGAGAAATCCAGCGGCCTGTTTTTAAAAAGGTTGATCATACTGTCAAGCGAGTACTTATAGTGCAGGCTTTGCCAAACGCCAGGGATTGCTGTATAATTGGGTATACCAGACGTATGGTTGAGTAACATATGCACGGTGATGCTGTCGCCTTTGGGATAACCCGGGTAGAATTTGCTCAGTTTATCTTTCACACTCAGTTTACCTTCCTGCTCAAGCCTTAGGATCAGTGCGGCGGTGAACTGCTTGGTAACAGAGCCGATGCGGTACTTCCCGCTGGCAGTGTTGGGTACCTGCCATTCACGATTTGCAAATGCATAGGAGCGTTCAAAGACTTTCTTTCCTTTCTGTAAGACGAGAACGGAACCGGAGAACTGTTTTACGGAGGCTTCCGCATTCATATAGGTTTCCATCTGGGAGACGGTTCCCGACTGGCCGAAACAAAACTGGCTGAGCAGTAATAAAACAAAAATGGTAACTCTCATGGCATTTTATTTATTCGCCGGGATGGTATGTTTTTTCTGCGTGCTTGAGTACATCGGCTTTGTAAAATAGCACATCCTTGAACTGTCCTTCTGCGTACATGGCTGATTGGTCAAAAAAGTGCGGTGAGCGGATGTCACCGCTGTTACCTCCTGCGAGGATGGATCGGGCTTTGATGGTGGGTCCAAATTCAACGGCACATACAAAGCTGTTGCCACCGTAGGCGTATCGTTTTTTTGTTTGGGCGTACCTGCTGTTTAAGGAGGGTAGCATGCCCCATTGAGAGGATGCACGGCCTACAGGAATGCTGGGCTTGTTGTCATCAAACTCGTAACGGATAGGATTGGAGATCCTTTGCATGCGGTTTACCTCGCCCCAGGGCGTCTTCCAGGTCCCGAAGTTTTTTGTAAGCATGGTGTTCACTTCATCCAATGCAGTGAGCAGTTTTTCCGGATCTGTTTTACGCAACACGGGTCCATAGCTCACCGTGAAATCACTGAGGATCTCCGGATCTTCCGCCGTAAACAGCGAATTCATTTTTTCCGCCCAGTGGATGGCGAGATTAGTGGCAACGGAGGAAGCATTCGCATTATGGTCCCAGGCCTTGAGGACATTGATTTGTTCCGATGTTTTTGCGTACAAACTGGCATTTGTTTTTTTCAATGATTCATGTGCCGCAAATAAGATGGGCAATGAAGTATCAAATGCCGTGAGGTGAGGATCATATCCTGCGGTGATCAGGTCATCAAGTGTGTACTTGTCTTTAGATGCCAATACCCGAACAGCATTCAGGCCGCGGAAATTTTCGAAATCCGGCGCCATATAACGCGGATAGGCACTGGCCCTGGGACTTTGGTTTCCCGCTACGGAGAAAGGCGTGTTGTTGGTATTCTGGATCCAGCCGTTGGAAGGATTGATGACATGCACCAATTCATTCACTGCATGCATACCTTTCCATTCTGTTTTGCCGATGCTCCCATCCACAGGGTAGTCCCAGTTGAAGGCCGTATCCCGGCGGGGCATATAGTTGCCATGCCAGTAGGCGATGTTTCCATCACGGTCTGCATACACCGTATTATTGGAAAGGTTGGCACGGTAGTCCAGGTTTTTCTGGAATTCCTGTAATGACTTTGCCTTGGTGCGCATCCAGGATTGCATCAGCCCGTTTAATGAACGGTTCATGGTTTTCAGGGTCAGCCATTTACCCTCGTACATGCCCAGCACCGGACCATGGTGCGTAGCGTAAGCGGGAAAGGTTTTCGATTTCATCTGCCCGTTTTCTTTGTATTGGATGGTGACAGATTTTTCCAGTACTGGTTTCAATTCACCATTATACTCATACACCAGCACACCATTTTCTTTCTTTACTTTTTCAGCATAAAGATCTGCCGCATCAGCCTGGCTGGAGGTATGCATGAAGCCGCAGAATTCATTGAATCCCTGGTACACGAAGAACTGGCCCCAGGTAACGGCGCCGTATACATGCAGGCCTTCCTCACTTTGCATATGCACTTCCGGCCGGAAATAAAAGGTCACGTGCGGATTAATATAGAACAAGGCTTTACCACTGGCTGACTTTGTGGGGGCGATGGCAAATCCATTGGAGCCGATGAGTTTTTCCTCGCCATGGGGCCGGAGATTGCTGACAATGGATTTGGATTCATAGAATGCCTTGAGATCATTGTCTGATAGACCACCGGTTTGCAGTGCGGATATGCTTCCATCCGTATACATCAGCGGATACCATGGTTGAAAATGCGTAAGTGCCAGGGGTTTTACTTCAGGGTGTTTGTATAGATAGTAATTGATCCCGTCTGCATGAGCCTGGAGTAATTTCTTCAGCCATTCCGGTGATTTTTGATAGTCCGCCACGGCTTCTGCAGAATCGATAGTGAGGCGCATGAGCAGGTCTTCATACAAACTACCGGCGCCATAGGCTTCAGATCTCCTCCCGAGGTTGGTGAGGTAGTTGTCTTCCACCCGCTGGAAATCATCTTCGCACTGGGCGTACATCAGTCCAAATACACAGTCGGCATCCGTTTTGCCATAAATATGGGCCACCCCATAGTTATCCCGGATAATGGTCACGCGCCGGGCCTGGGCTTTCCAGTTGGATACTTCAGTTTGTGCACAGCTCTGCAGGCTGTACAGTACAATCAGCAGTGAAAAAAAGTGTTGCAATGTCATTAGTCTTCTGTTTCAGGTTCTTCGATGAGGGGTGTCATTACTTTACGTTCGCCTATTTGCTGACGCCACATCGCATAATATAAACCTTTTGTGTTCAATAGTTCTACATGGGACCCACTTTCTACGATCCTGCCTTTCTCCAGTACATAGATCCTGTCTGCATGGTTGATGGTTGACAGACGGTGGGCAATCATGATCATAATTTGTTGATCTTCTTCGGCAATTTGTTTTACGGTATCCGTGATGGCCTCTTCAGTAATGGAGTCCAGGGCGGAAGTGGCTTCGTCAAAGATGAGGATCCTGGGCTGGCGCAACAGTGCCCTCGCGATGGCCAGCCTTTGTTTCTCGCCTCCGGAAATACGCTTGCCTCCCTCGCCCAAAACGGTGTTAAGTCCCTTGCCTGATTTTTCAATAATGCTTCTTGCAGAGGCTTTGTCCAGGGCTGCAAGGATTTCTTCATCGGTGGCATCGGGCTTTACAAAAAGCATATTCTCCCTGATGGTGCCGGAGAACAGCAGGTTTTCCTGGGTTACAAAACCCAGCTGCCTGCGCATCCTGTTGTAACGGATATCCCGGGAATGCACGTCATCGTAATAAATGTTTCCGCTGGTGGGCATGTATAGGCCCACCAGTAATTTCACCAGCGTTGATTTCCCGGAACCGGAAGGACCTACAAAAGCGATGGTTTCGCCGCGCTTCACCTGGAAGGTCAGGTCTTCCACCGCGGGTGTGCTGGCAGTTTTATATTGGAATGAAACCTGTTGAAACTCCAGTTCCGTGATATCGCCCACATCCACCGGTTCTTCCGGCCTATATTCGGTTTCTTTCTCCATGAGCTCATTGAAGAGCTGCAATGAACCCTGGGTCTCGCGATACTGGAGAATGATATTGCCCACATCCTGCAGGGGCATGATGATGCGGGTGGATATGAATTGCATGGAAATGAGTTCACCCGGACTCAGCAACTTGCGAAAGATCAGCCAAAGCAGCACAAACAGGATGGATTCTTTCAGCACCAGCAGGGTGGTGCTCTGCAGGAAACTGAGGGTCCGCACTTTCTTGACCTTGTTCATTTCCAGGTCAAAAATGTTTTGGGTGAACACCCGTAGTCTTCGGATCTCGGGGAAACTCAGGCCCAGGCTCTTGATCAGTTCAATATTCCGAAGAGACTCTGTAATGGCTCCGCTCATGCGGTTGGTTTCTTTTACTACTTGTCTTTGCAGAGTCCTGATGCGCTGGCTGAGGTAGATAGAGATGCCGCCGAGGAAGGTGAGGCCGATGAAGAAGACGGGAATCAATGCCCAGTGTTTGTTGATGGAGTACCACACCAGAAATCCTACGCCCACGATGGCGGAAAAGAGAATATTGATGAAAGAGGACACAAAGCGCTCTGTGTCTGTTCTTACTTTTTGCAGTGTAGACAGCACCTGGCCGCTGCTGGTTTCTTCAAAGTCCTGAAAGGGCAATCTGAGGGTGTGGCGAAGCCCTTCATTGAAAATATCCATGCCAAATTTCTGGACTGTATAGCGGATCACATAGTCTGTGAATGCCTGGAAGATCCGGGAGAGCAGGGCAATGCCGGTGGCTATGAGCAGAAGCCGGATGGCCTGTTTGATCAGTTCATCACTGCCTGCATTACCGGGATTGAGGGCAAGCTGGTCTACGATCTTGCCGAAAATGATAGGATCAATGAGTTGCAGGATCTGGGCAACAGCCGCCAACAGCATGGCCAGGAAGATCCATTTGCGCTGGGGCCTTAGGTATTGCCAGATGATTCTCATGTTTATAATTTTACTGGCATCAGAATATGCTCCACATTATCCAATAATACATCCATTGCATCACTATTGTTGTTGTTGAGCAGGATCAGCGTAATGTGTTTATGGATGTATCGCCTGATCTGGGTGTGGTAACCCGGGTTATCACCGGTATGGTAGACCATGCCGCGGACGGGATCATCTAATTTGATCACCCAGCCAAATCCGTAGTTGGATACACTGCCGTCATTGAGTTTGGCAGGGCTGAAGGCCTGTTGCAGTGTGGTTGGCTTCACCAGTTGGCGTCCATAGAGTGCCTGGTCCCAGCGCAGAAGGTCTGAAGCCGTGGAACTGATCCTGCCCGGACCTTTCCTGTTACCCAGCCAGATGGTATAATCCGATGAGGGGAAACTGTCTGCACGCACATAACGGTTGTCTACTTTCAGATGGCCCAGTGCAAAATTTTCTGTGGCCGCTTTTTGTGTTAGGGTCCTTATATCTGTGTGTTGCATGCCAAGGGGCCTGAATATTTTTTCCCTGCACTGTTGAATAAAATCCTGGCCACCTGCTTTTTCGGCTATGGATGCCAGTAAGAGGTAGCCGGTGTTGCTGTACATGTATTGGGCGCCGGGGGCAAATAATACCGGAGGGGCATATTTATTGAGGTAAGCGATGCAGTCTTCATTGCCGGCCACTTTGCTTTTATCCCAGTACTGGTCCATCACAGCCTGGTAATCTGGCAGACCGGAGGTGTGGTTCAGTAAATGCCGTATGGTAATGCCTTTGTAAGGGATGGTGAGATAGTTTTCTACAGGATCATCAAACTGCAGTTTCCCTTTTTCCTGCAGCATCATGATGATCATGGCCGTGAATTGTTTGGAGACCGAGGCCAGTTCAAAGATGTCTGATGCCTCCAGCCTTGTTTGTTTGGCATAATCACGATACCCTGCGGCTTCCTGAAAGAGAATTTTCCCGTCAATGGCCACCAGCAGCACACCGCTGAATTGATGCTGTTTCACCACCTCCTGGAATGCAGCTGCTATTGCCTTTTCCCTGGTGAGTTTTCCCGGCTGTGCCCATCCTTGCGTCCCCATAAACAATAGCAACAGAACACTGTATTTTTTCATCTGCAACAATTTATTATAAAGCTTTTGCCACCAGTTCAACCAGGTCTCCCAATTTTGAAGTGTCAAGCCAGCGGGTAACAATTACGAGATCGTGTTCAGGATCCACCACAATATAATTTCCGCCAAATCCATTGGCATAGTACGCTGTTTTGCCGAGACCTTTTAATGCACCGGTTTCATTGGTCCACCACAACAAGCCATAGGATGCATTGGCCGCAGAAGGCTGCCGTACCAGGGTGGTCCAGTTTTCTGCAATGAGTTGTTTGCCTTTCCATTTTCCTTTTCTGCAAAACAGAAGTCCAAAGCGCGCGTGATCCCAGGAGTTGATGAAGATGCCTCCGCCATGGTGCCCGCCACCGCTCACTGACTGCATAGTGAGGCCATCCAGTGTCACAAAACTATTGTTGTAACCAAACCATCGCCAGGTGGTGGACGCGCCGATGGGATCCATGATCTTTTCTTTCAGTACTTGTGGTAAGGGTTTGCGCCATACCTGTAAAAGAGCATAGGCCAGCAGGTTTACCCTTACATCGTTATAATCAAATACGGTTCCGGGTTCATTGAGCTTTCTGGCTTTCCAGTTGTCAATACTTCCTTCCCGCGGTGGCCTGTCGGCCCAGTCGCACAGGTCAAAAAGACATCCGCTCCAGTCGGAAGATTGCGTAAGCAAATGCCGCCAGCTGATCTTGCTGTTGTGCGGGCTGGCAAATTTTTCATCCCAAATATATTTTTTCAGGGGCTCGTCAATGTTGTTGATCAGTTTATCGTCAATGGCCAGTCCAGCAATAGTAGACAGATAACTTTTGGTGACACTGAAGGTCATGTCTACCCGGTCAGGATCACCCCATTGTGCTACTACATATCCATTCTTAATGATGAGGCCGGTGGGTTTACCGCGCTCTTTCATGGGGCCAACGATCTGGTAGCCGGGTTCATTGGCATAGGCCTTCATGTTGGCGATGCGAAGGTCTGATTCAATTTTTACTTCATTGCGCAGGGCGAACTGCACGGCACTGTCTATCCAGTTGGCCTTGAGTCCTGTTTCCGCCGGTGTTTTGGTTTGCCAGATGGCATCGGGGAAATAGGGCTGGGATGAAGTTTGGAGAACAACAATGAACAGAAGGCAGGTGAGCAGGTAGCGCATATCGGGCATTTACAGCTTGAAAAATATCTTCTTTTTGTAAAGGAAGTAGCATAAGCCCCATTCTAAAGCAAAGATCAAGAGGCTGGTGATGATGAGCATGGGCATTTCAGGGACGGGGATCAGTTTCATAAGGCCATTGCTGATGTTGCCGATGTATTCATTAAACCAGCGGCTCCCTACAATTTCAAAGAACAGGTAGATGAAGATGGAATTCATGCCCACAATGGTGAAGAACTTCCAGTGGAGACGATGATCTTTGATATCCACCCACCAGTAAGACAGGACAAGGGCGAGGAGGCAGTAGCCCAGGGAAGCAAGGGTAAAGGATGTAGTGGCAATGCGTTTGATGATGGGTGTGATATGGGTCCAGTCCAATACATATCCGGCAACGAGGCTGATCAGGCCGGCTGCAATTAATATGTGCAGAGGCTTTTGCTCAATGAGTAACTTCCCGGCCATCATCCCGGCTACAGTGTGTACGGAGGTGGGGATGCAGTTGATGGCCACCCATCCGTCTTTGTTGATCAGGTTCATCAGCAATTGGTCAACATAGTTGCCAAAATTTTTCTGATCTGTGAATGGCTGGTCAAAACCGGGCACATGTGTGTAGCGGTATAGCATTTCTGTGAGTAAAAGCAGGCCAATGCAAGCGATGATCTGTACGCGATAATTGTTGCGGTATAATAAGAATGCTACCAGTGTAGTAAAAGAAAGCTGTGTAAGCACATCCCAGAGTTTGAAGGCGAGGCTACCGTCACTTTGTACCGCATAGTCCAGCACGCCCCAGAAGAACAGCCACCAGGAGCGGCGCAATACTTTTGTGAAGGCCTCCATCCAGGTGGATCCCTGGCTGAATTGCCTGTGCAAAGAATAGGCCATGGCCGTACCCGCGATGAACATGAAGCCGGGCTGGATAAGATCCCAGAACCGAAGCCCGTTCCATGGATGATGAAAAAACTGGACCATCAGGTGCTCCGCCTGGCCGCCCTCACTAAGCTTAAAAAGGTGATGATACAGTCCTGTACTTTCCAGGGCCAGCAACACCATGATGATGCCCCGGAATACATCCAGCGACAAAAGACGTTGCATTGGGGATGAAGTGGCCTGCATGTTAACCGGCATTGGCTTTAAACACCCTCAACACATTACCGCCAAGGATTTTTTTAATGTCTTCCTTGCTGTAGCCGCGTTTGCGTAAGGCGGCCGTGATCTTCGGGAAGTCCTGCACACCATTGAGGCCCTGGGGTGATGAATTGATACCGTCAAAATCTGAACCCAGTCCCACATGATCCACGCCAATTTTTTTGACGATGTAATCAATGTGGTCCATCATCAGTTCCATAGGAGCACGAAGGGCTTCCGTTTCAGATTTGTATTTTTCAAACAGGTAGTCTTCAATGAAGAACTGTTGCATGCCTGCTTTTTTGAGGGAGTCAGACTCTGCTTTTCTTTTGGAAAGGAAGGCAGCATTCCTGGGGAAAAACGTGCTGTCCAGGAAGCCGGAGAAAAAGTTAAGGCAGATGACGCCGTTGTTCTGTTTGATGGCGGCAATCTGGTAGTCTTTAAGGTTGCGGGAGATGGCGCAGAGAGCATGCACGCAGCTGTGGGAGACGATGACCGGTTTGGTGGTGGCGGCAATGGCATCCAGGAAGGTTTGTTCACCAACATGGGAGAGATCCACCATCATGCCCAGCTCGTTCATCTTCTCCACCACCTGCACGCCAAATTCCGTGAGTCCGCGTTTATCCTGCGGAACTTTGTTGTTGTATTCATCCGCGGCGGAGGTGGCCCAGGAGGTGCTGTTGTTCCAGGTGAGGGTCATATACCGTGCACCACGTTTTGCCAGCGCCTCCAGTTTGCTGAGATCGTCTTCTATCATATGTCCGCCTTCCACGCCAATCATGGATGCAAGCTGGTGATTGCGCATGGCCTCCTCCAGCTCGCTGCTGTTGGTGACCAGTTTCATACGCGTGGGGTTGCGGGCGATGTTGGCATAGAGGGAGTCTATCTCCCGGTTCGCGTGTGCGTAAGCGTTAGGTATCGCATCGCACCAAATGGAAAAGATCTGCACATCAATGCCGCCTTTATACATGCGTGCGAGGTCTGAATGGGTTTTACCAAGGTTGTTGGCGTCAAACAAAAACCCTTTTTCCACAGACTTGCTGAGGAAGTCGTTATGGGTGTCCACTACTATAGCTTCCTTGTGCAGGCTTGCTGATTTGTGAGCGGCGCAGCCTGTGAGAAAGGGAGAAGATAAAGGGATAAGTGCGAAGAGGAGTTTCCATTTAGTCATTCGTCAATGCTTGGTAAGTTAATATTTCAAATGCTGGTGCGGTGGGTGCCACCAGCGGCAGTTTGTTGCAATAGAATAGTGCTACGATTTTCTCTTTGGGATCCACCCAATACTGTGTACCAAAGGCGCCGCCCCATTCAAAGGTTCCCTCATTCTTGGGTGTGCCGGCGCTGCCAAACAAAGTGGTTACGCCAAAGCCCAGGCCAAAGGGGATCATGCCGGGCTGGTTTTCTTTAAATTGGTTGCTGGTCATCATGCGCACGGTGTTACGGGAGAGAATCTGCTGGTGGTTGTAGGTTCCTCCGTTCAGCAACATCTGCAGGAAAATTGCATAGTCTTTAACGGTGGAGGAGAGGCCGCCGCCGCCGGAATAGTATCCCAGGTTCTCATTGGGGAAATCCAGGTATACTTTTTCTCCAAACACCTCATCACGGGCAGGGTAGGGCTTCATGCCGGTGGAATCATGTGTATATAGTTTCACCAGCCTGCTGTGTTTTTCCTTGGGAAGGTAGAACCAGGTATCATTCATGCCCAGGGGTTCAAAGATCTTTTTGCGGAAGAACTGTTCCAGGTTCATTCCGCTGGCCACTTCAATGACCAGGCCCAGTACGTCATCACCCAGGCTGTAGGTCCATTTTTCACCCGGCTGAGAAAAGAGTGGAAGGGTGCCCAGTTTACGGATATCTGTGGAGAGGGAGTGGCCTCCCACGCCAAGACCGGCGGTGATACCATATTTTTTATAGAGCGCCTGTGCTTCAGGTGTGCCGATCTGCGCGTAGCCAATACCGGAAGTGTGGGTGATGAGATCCTTGATGGTGATCTCCCGTTTGGCGGGCTCGCTGGTCCATGTTGTATCCTGCAGGTTAAATGTTTTAACTACCTGTGGTTTTGCGAACTCGGGGATGAATTTTGAAACGGGATCGTTCAGGGTGAGTTTTCCTTCTTCTACCAGGATCATCACTGCCACAGAAGTAATGGCTTTGGTTTGTGAAGCAATGCGAAAGATATGGTCTGTACGCATGGGAATTTTCTTCTCCATGTCTGCATAGCCGAAGGCTTTATTGTAAATGATCTCACCTTCCCTGGCAATGAAGGCCACGCCGCCATTCACCAGTTTTGCATCGATCCATTCCTGTACTTTCTGGTCTATACGTTGCAGACGTTGTTCTGAGAATCCGGCAGCAGCAGGTGTTGCGGGAGTGAGCATTGTTTTAGAAGTTTGCGCAAATGAACAGGCGCTTATGCACAGGCATAGGCAGGTGAGCAGTTGTTTCATGTGAACAATATAACTATTTCTCTTCTGTGAAACTTCGCTGGGGCAGAAGGCCCTGTTTCCAGGCGCGGTAGGCTTCCAGGATATAGGTGTGGAACTCCAGGTCTGTGGAGTAGGCGGTAAACTCATAATCCGGCCGCCATGTTTTCATGAAGGTGTCCAGGTCCCTGCCGTCTTTAAGGCCGGTGATCCGTTTTACCAATGATTTTGAAAAGCGGTAGTTGATGAATTTTTCCTGCTCTTCCGTCATCAGCCTGTTCTGTAACATGCGCAGGTTTCGGTTTCTCCGGAAGCGGAACATATTGATGATCTCATTGGGATCAAAGCCCGGCGTGCCGCCATAGATGGCGGAGGGGCCGTCTGAAATGTGAAGGCCACCGCGCGAGGTGCCCAGGACCTTGTTATATTTCTCCCGGAACTCCATGGAGTCCTGCCTGTAGGATTTTTGTATGACGATGACTTCTTTCAGGGTCTTATACTTGTCTGCCATGCTTACCTGCAGGGAGATGTCAAAAGGGTAACCATATTTAATATCCGTCACCGGGAACCAGATGGTGGATTTGTTCCGATAAGTGAAATGGATGGAGTCTGATCTTTTGACGAGGATGGTATAGGAGCCGGAGGAATCTGTGTAAGAGATAGCTCCGGAGGTGCTGGAGACTTTTACGGCCGGTATGATAAATCTTTTGGAAGAATCCAGTACTGTTCCTGAGATGTAGATATCCTGCGCACCTACCCTCAGAGAAAGGAAGAAGATGAAGGGGAAAGTGTAAAGGAGTTTCTTCATGGCTGTTGGTTCAGGATGTCCCTGATCACCCGGGGATAATGTTGGTGTTCAAGCTGGTGAACTTTTTGTGCGATGGATTCCGGTGTGTCATCGGGAGAAACGGAGGTCACCGCCTGAAAGATATGGGTGCCATGGTCATATTTTTCATCAACCTGGTGGATGGTGATGCCCGTTTGGGGATCGCCGGCAGCTTTGACGGCCTGGTGCACGTGCATACCGTACATGCCTTTACCGCCATATTTTGGCAGCAGGGCTGGGTGGATATTGATGATCTTTTCCGGGAAAGCGGCTATGAGGGCAGGGGGGATCTTCCATAAAAATCCCGCCAGGATGATCAATGAAGGTTGGAGGGCAGAGAATTGATCTACATAGGCCTTGCCCCGGAAAAAAGGTTCTTTTTCGATGATCAGGGTGGGAATGTTTTCTTTTTGGGCAATCCGGAGCACCCCGGCTTCCGGTTTGTTGGAGGAGATCAGGCTGATCTTTACCGCCGGATTGTCCCGGAAATAATTAATGATTGCCTGGGCGTTGGAGCCGGCGCCGGAAGCCAGTATAATAAGGTTCTTTGTCAAAGGGAGAAGTTGGAAGGAAGAAGTTGGACGGTGAAATTGACGATTTTAAGCGATTTCTGAACGATTTAAGGCATTTTTAAGCAAATTTTGGGTGTTTTTAGCGGAAAACTGCCTAAACCCTCACCCTACACCCTCGCCCTTTTTCTTACGCCCAGACAGCCATCTCAGGATCTTCTTCTCATAGTTCCAGAAGAACTTAAACTGCCCAAAAAAGACAGAAACGACCAGGATGATGACCTGGTAGCCAAAAATGAGTACAGCCAGCCTTACCAGAGCCTTCCAGATCCAGGCCGTTTGGTCTGTGAACCCGATCCAGGTGGGTATGGAGCGGGAGATCCAGGCGGTGAGGGTTCCGGTGACGGCAAAGGTGCAGAGGATGAGGAAGAGCTGGGTGCCGTTAACCTTCCACTTGGCCTTAAGTTTCTCGAACATCGGCAACAGGGATAAAAATTTTTGTAGATGTGTGAGCGGTGAAGGTATCAAAGGATATGAAACAAATCTGATTACAGTATTCTGACAATCGTTGCTGCAAAGATTCCACAATCTTCGGAAATCCGCGCCAGTACTGCATTAAAAAAAATTAAATGATGTTGATATTTTGTTAAGATGGTACCTTATTTTTGCAGCCTAAGTGGAAATCTGACCGCTTATCATCAATCAATTGCGATTATGAGTCATCATCGATCCATTGTTTCATCTCTTTGCTCCGCAGTAGTTTTAGTGTTTTTGCTGACATTTTCCACCGGGGTTCAGGCCCAGGATGGAAAGGCTTTGTTTCAGCAGAAATGTGCCGCTTGTCACGCACCGGACAAGGTGCTTACAGGCCCTGCGTTGAGGGGCGTAGAGGACCGCTGGCCCAGTAAAGCAGACCTGTACAACTGGGTACGGAATAGTGCAGCCCTGGTAAAAGCTGGCCATCCAAGGGCGGTGGAAGTGTACAATCAGTTCAACAAGATCCAGATGACTGCATTTCCTGAATTAAAGGATGCGGACATCGATGCGATCCTGGCCTATGTTAATAAGCCAAAAGAAGCGAGTGTGCCGGTTCCTGGTGCAGGAACGCCTGCGAGCGATAAAGCCGCGGAGAGCGACAGCTCCCTGATCTTCGGGATTCTTACAATTATCCTTGCGGTGATTGCCCTGATCCTCCTCCAGGTGAACAGCAACCTGAAGCGCCTTTCTGATGATGCAGATGGTGTTTCATCTCCTGAGCCCGTTCCTTTCTATCGCAATAAAGCCTATATCGCCCTGGGTGCCATCGTCCTCTTCCTGGTAGGTGGGTATTTCATTTTCCAGGGGGCAAAAAATCTGGGCCGCAACCAAAACTACCAACCTGTTCAGCCGATCTATTACTCACACCAGGTGCATGCCGGTGTAAACCAGATCAGTTGTTTGTATTGCCATAACGGTGCCATGCAGGGCAAGCACGCAAATATCCCCAGCGTGAATGTTTGTATGAACTGCCATATGGGAATCAATGAGTACGCGAAAGGCCCCAAACTGTATCGTGAAGACGGCAGTGAGGTGGACGGTACAGCTGAGATCCAGAAATTATATGAATATTCCGGCTGGGATCCTGCTACCAAGACCTATAACGGTAAAGGTAAAGCCATTGAGTGGGTTCGGATCCACAACCTTCCTGATCACGTATACTTTAACCACGCACAACACGTGACGGTGGGTAAGCAGGCCTGTCAGACCTGCCACGGCGAGATCCAGAAAATGGGTGAGGTTTACCAGTTTGCTGACCTCAGCATGGGCTGGTGTATCAACTGCCACCGCGAAACCAAGGTTCAGTTCACAGATAATAAGTTCTACAGCATCTACGAGAAATTCCACGAAGACCTGAAGAACAAGAAAATGGATAGTGTGACGGTGGAGAAAATCGGCGGTACAGAATGTATGAAATGCCACTATTAATGTCCTGACGGCCTGGCCGCAAGGAATGTCCTGAACCCAAACTTCTAATTTCAAGTACAAGAGCAATATGGAGCAAAAAAAGTACTGGCAATCTTTTGGCGAACTGAACAAGAGTGAAGCTTATGAGAACAGTATCCAGAACGAGTTCGCAGAAGACCTGCCTGTAGAACCGGGAGATGCCAAGTTATTGGATGCCAAGACGCCCAGGCGCGACTTCCTCAAGTATCTTGGTTTCAGCACTGCTGCAGCCATGGCTGCCGCGAGCTGCGAAATGCCCGTAAAAAAAGCAATTCCCTATCTGAATAAGCCGGACACAGTAGTTCCCGGCATTCCTGATTATTATGCCAGCACCTGCGTACAGGACAACGAAGTGGTACCGGTGGTGGTGAAAGTCAGGGACGGAAGGCCCATCAAGGTAGAAGGCAATGACCTCTCCACCCTCACAGGTGGTGGTACTTCTGCCCGCGTTCAGGCCTCCGTATTGAATATATATGACACGGCCCGTTTGATTTACCCTATGCAGAATGATGGCAAGGAATTCAAAGAAGTGTCCACATTTGAAGCGTTCGATAAAATGGTGGGCGAGGCATTCGCCGGCCTGGGCGGCGCTCCTGTGGTACTCCTGACATCATCTGTATCCTCTCCCTCTACAAAACAAGTGATCGCTGAATTCCTGGCCAAGTATCCCGGCGGCAGGCACGTGCAGTACGATGCCCTGTCTTATTCCGGTATGCTCCTCGCCAACGAAGCCAGCTATGGAAAACGCGCGATCCCTTCATACCATTTCGAAAACGCTAAAGTGATTGTAAGCCTGGGTGCAGATTTCCTCGGCACCTGGCTCAATCCTGTTCAGTTTGCGCATGCTTACAGCAAGGGCCGTAAAGTGAATGCTTCCAATCCGGAGATGAGCAAGCATATCCAGTTTGAAAGCATGCTGTCTATGACCGGTGCCAATGCCGATGAACGTTATGTTCATCGTCCGTCTGAAACAGGCGCCGTAGCCCTCAACCTGCTTTCCCGTTTAGGCGGTGCCGTTAGTGCGCCAGCCGTGGCGGATGCAAGGCTGAAGAAAGGACTGGACCTGGCCGCTGAGCTGCTGAAAAATGCCGGTGGTAATGCGTTGGTGGTTTCAGGCAGTAATGATGCCAACGTACAGACGGTGGTAAATGCTATCAACGAAGCCATTGGTGCCAATGGCAAAACCATTAACTGGGCTTCAACAGTGAATACAGCCCAGGGTATTGATAAAGACATGGTGCAGCTGGTAGCAGACATGAACGAAGGCAAGGTAGGCGCCCTGCTGGTACATGATGTGAACCCCGCGTACGATTATTTTGACGCAAAGAAATTTGCCGATGGTCTCAAGAAAGTGAAACTCTCCGTCTCCTTCAATGAGAAAATGGATGAGACCACGCAACTGTGTAAATATGTAGCTCCTGATCATCATTACCTGGAAAGCTGGGGAGATGCGGAAGCTAAAACCGGTTATACCAGTTTCCTCCAGCCCACCATCACGCCCATCTTCAAGACCCGTGCTTTCCAGAGCACCCTGTTGAAATGGAGTGGGAACGGTGCCGATTACGCAGAGTATTTCAAGAAATACTGGATCACGAAATTGGGAAGCCAGGAAGCCCTGGATAAAGCCCTGCAGGATGGTGTGATTGAATCAGCCCCCGGTGTTGCTGGTGCGGCTTACAACAGTTCTGCCCTTGCGGGTGCAGCCTCTGCCCTTGCTGCCGCGAAGAAAGGCGGAAAGGCAGAGTTGGTGATCTATCCTAAGGTATCCCTCGGCAGTGGTAAATATGCCAACAACCCCTGGCTGCAGGAGTTGCCTGATCCTATCACCAAAGCAACCTGGGATAACTATGCCATCATTTCCTTTGCTACCGCCAAGGAACTGGGCATTGCAGTGGATGATAACTACGAAGTGGAAGTGACCAAGCCGGTGATCACACTGAAGGCTGGCGGAAAAGAAATGAAACTGCCGGTCCTGGTGATCCCTGGTATGCATCCCAATGTGATTGCCGTGGCAGTAGGATATGGCAGGAGTGAAAAAGTGGGCAGGGCAGCGGCCAATGTAGGCCAGAACGTATACCCCTGGGTAAGCTTCAACGGCACCACCTTTGAATATGCTGTTGCCGATGTAAGTTATGCCGGCACATCAGAACAATATAAAGTAGCGTATACACAAACGCATAACCAATATGAGGGCAGGACAGATGTGGTTAAAGAACTCACACTGGCCAGCTATAAAAAGAATCCCAACTCGGTGCTGGATGAGAGACATCACCTGGTAGAGAACTACGCTAAGGAAACAGGTAGCTATGCGGTGGATGGAACTTTATATCCGTCCTTCCCTTATCCCGGCGCTAAATGGGGAATGAGCATTGACCTCAACTCCTGTATTGGTTGCGGAGCCTGCTCTGTGGCCTGTACAGCAGAAAATAACGTAGCTGTAGTGGGTAAGAGTGAAGTGCTCCGGATGCACGAGATGCACTGGATGCGGATAGACCGTTACTTCGCTACTTACCGTGATGATTCAGGCAACGATGACCTGGACAACCTGAACGTGGTGTTTATGCCGATGCTGTGTCAGCATTGTGATAACGCACCCTGCGAGAACGTTTGTCCGGTGAATGCCACTAACCACAGCTCAGAAGGTATTAACCAAATGGCATACAACAGGTGTATCGGTACAAGGTATTGTGCCAACAACTGTCCGTATAAAGTACGTCGTTTTAACTGGGCTGATTACATGGGGGCAGACAGTTTCCCTGATAACCAGCGCGAGGTACTGGATGACTCTGTGATGATGATGAATGACAGGCTCACGAGGATGGTACTGAATCCGGATGTGACGGTAAGGTCAAGGGGTGTGATTGAGAAATGTTCCTTCTGTATCCAGCGTACACAGGCAGGAAAACTCACTGCCAAGAAAGAAAGCAGGCCTATTGAGACCGGCAAGGATGGTAAATGGGATGTGAAATCAGCCTGTCAGCAGGCCTGCCCCACCCATGCCATTGTATTCGGTAATGTGAATGATAAGCACAGTGATGTATATAAAGTGAGGATGGAAGAGCAGAAGGGCCGCGTGTTCTATGCGCTGGAACAACTGCATGCACTGCCCAGTGTGAACTACCTGGCGAAGGTGAGGAATACAGACAGGCATGTGGGCGTAGCAGATGCGCACCATGAAACCGCTGCTGCAGAAGGCGTGAAGAAAGAGGAGAAGATGCCAACGGGGCACTAGACAATGTGGCAATGTGGTAATGCGGTAGTGTGGCAATTAAATACAGTTAGATAATTAGTCAATAAGATTATTCAGATGAGTTTACTCAAGTACGAATCACCGATCAGGGAACCATTGGTAGATGGGAAGAAGACCTATCATGATGTTACGGAGGATATCTGTCACACCATAGAAGCGAAACCCACCCGCTTGTGGTATATCGGTTTCTTTATTTCTGTGGCCCTGCTGATGGTAGGTGTGTACTCCGTCTACAGGGAGGTGGTATACGGTATCGGGCAGTGGAACGTGAACAGGACGGTAAACTGGGGCTGGGATATCACCAACTTCGTGTGGTGGGTGGGTATCGGTCACGCCGGTACGCTGATCTCCGCCATCCTCCTGCTGTTCCGCCAGGGTTGGAGAACGGGTGTTAACCGTGCCGCGGAAGCCATGACCATCTTTGCGGTAATGTGCGCCGGCCAGTTCCCGATCTTCCACATGGGTCGCGTTTGGATGGCCTTCTTTACTTTGCCTTACCCCAATACGCGCGGACCGTTGTGGCCCAACTATAACTCCCCGCTGATGTGGGACGTATTTGCGATCTCTACATACTTTACCGTGTCTTTGTTGTTCTGGTATTCCGGTCTGTTGCCTGACCTGGCAACGGTGAGGGATCGTGCCAAAACAAAACTGCGCAAACATCTATATGGTCTGGCCGCTTTTGGCTGGACAGGTTCCACCAAGCACTGGCAGCGTCATGAAAGTCTCTCACTGGTACTGGCCGGTTTGAGTACGCCGCTGGTACTGTCTGTACACACGATTGTATCCTTTGACTTCGCCACTTCAGTGATCCCGGGCTGGCATACTACCATCTTCCCGCCCTACTTCGTTGCAGGTGCGATCTTCTCTGGTTTTGCGATGGTACAAACGCTGATGCTGATCTCCCGTAAGGTGATGAACCTGCAGGATTATATCACCATCGGTCACATTGAAGCCATGAACAAGGTGATTGTACTTACCGGTTCAATTGTGGGCGTGGCTTACCTCACGGAGTTGTTCATGGCCTGGTACAGCCAGGTGCCTTATGAGCAGGATATCTTCTTTAAATATCGTATTGCAGGTCCCTATGGCTGGAGCTACTGGCTGATGATGTCCTGTAACGTGATCTCACCCCAGCTGTTCTGGGTGAGGAAATTGAGGAGGAACGTCCTCTTCACTTTCATCATGAGTATTGTGGTGAACATAGGTATGTGGTTTGAGCGTTTTGTGATCATCGTTTCATCCCTGTATCGTGATTACCTGCCCTCTTCCTGGTCTATTTATTACAGGCCCACTATCTGGGAAATTGGATTCTACGTGGGAACCTTTGGCCTGTTCTTCACCTGTTATTTCCTGTTCTCCAAATACTTCCCGGTGATTGCGATTGCAGAGATCAAGCATGTGTTGAAGACTACCGGTGAAAGTTATAAGGATGATATGAAACCGCTGGATAGAAAAGCAACAGAAGAGTTCTACCACGAAACACAACATCATTAATCAGAACAAGTGTAAATCAACATACATGGCAGTTAAAAAATTTGTAGTAGGCTGTTTTGATGACGAGAAGGTGTTGTTCCCTGCTGTTTCCAAAGTGAGGAAAGCGGGTTACAAGCTCCACGATGTCTACACACCGTTTCCGGTTCATGGCCTTGACCATGCAATGGGACTGCGTGAAACCAGTCTTCATACCGCAGGCTTCATATTTGGTCTCACCGGTACTACCACTGCGGTGTCATTCATGACCTGGTCTTTCACCAAGGACTGGCCCGTGAACATTGGCGGTAAGCCCAACTTTGCACTGCCGGCCTGGATACCCATCACTTTTGAGTTAACGGTTCTGATGGCTGCAGTAGGCATGGTGCTTACATTCTGCTATCTCTGCCAGTTGGCACCTTTCATCAAGAAACACCATTTCCATGCCAGGGCAACGGATGACCTGTTTGTCATGGTGATTGAGTGTACCGCTAAAACCAATGAAGCGGAAGTGAAAGATTTTCTGAGTAAGGCAGGTGCCATGGAGATCAATACACAGATAGCTGACGATGGATGGTGGATAGGCAGGTATGATAAGGACCAGAAATTGTACAGGGACGAACAGGTAATCGCATAAAGCTCAACCAAACGATGAAAAAATTAACGATCATATCATTTGTAGCCATCATCACGCTGGTCATTGCCGTAGGATGCAGCAATGTGAAGCGTGAACCGGGTAAAGTGTATATGCCGGATATGGCAGACAGCCGCGCATATGAGACCTATTCTTCAAGTCCGATTTTTGAAGATGGCCAAACCAACCGTGAACCCGTAGCGGGTACGGTGAAGCGAGGTAATGTGTTTCCGTTTCACCTGGCAAAAGATAAAGCGGGAGAAACTACCAACTATGATGCGTCTGTAAATGTGAAGAACCCACTGGGTCCATTGAGTGCGGGAGATCTGAAAGAAGCGGAAAGGCTCTACCTGATCAATTGTGCGATCTGTCATGGCGCTAAATTGGATGGCAACGGACCTTTGTATAATGGCGGAGATGGTCCTTTTGCTGCGAAGCCGGCTACCCTGGTTGGCGATGCAAAGTATGAGGGCATGGCTGAAGGCCAGATGTATTACAGTACCACTTACGGCAAAAACCTGATGGGAAGCTATGCATCACAACTGGAACCCAAGCAGCGCTGGATGGTCATTGCCTATATTAAGAGCAAGCAGGCAAAACCCGCTGCTGCAACTGCAGCCGCTCCTGCCGCAGCAGATTCAACTGTGAAAAAGTAAACATTCATTTAGAAAGTATTAATACGATCCGATGATCAAGCAACAATTTGAAGTTACGCCGGGATATAAGAAATGGACTACGGGCCTTCTGGCCGCAGGTGCATTGGCTTTGGTAGCCGGTATCTTCTTTCTGGCCTTCAGTAAGGATGAGCACAACCAGACCCGCTTCTGGGCTGTGCTGCTGCAGAACAGCACCTTCTTCCTCCTGATCACTAATGCCAGTATGTTCTTTATTTGTGTGACCACCATGGCGATGGGTGGCTGGCAGATGGCTTTCAGAAGGGTGCCAGAAGCCATCTCAACACTGGTGCCGGTGTTTGCGGTGCTGGCATTGATCGTATTTCTCGGAATCATATTTGGTCATCAACACCATATTTATCATTGGCTGGATAAAGAGCATGTGGCACATGATGAAGTCCTGAAGGGCAAGAGCGGATTCCTGAATCCCGCGTTCTTCCTGGGCTGGACCATCATTACCCTGGGTGTGTGGAGTTTTGTGGGCAAGAAGATGAGGGACCTGAGCAGTGAAGCAGACGAACCCATGGATTATGAAGCAGGTAAGGCCTATATCAAAAAGAATACGGTTTGGGCATCTGTGTTCCTGATTTTCTTCGGTTTAACCGTGGGATCAACCATTCCCTGGCTTTGGCTGATGAGCATTGATTCACACTGGTATTCCACGATGTACAGCTGGTATACCTTTGCCAGCACTTTTGTATCTGGAATGTCTTTAGTAGCTTTATTCATTATCTATCTTAAGAATAACGACTACCTCGAATATACTACTGATGAACAGCTCCATGACGTGGGTAAGTTCATGTTCGCTTTCTCGATCTTCTGGACATATCTCTGGTATTCACAGTTCATGCTGATCTGGTATGCCAACATTCCTGAAGAGACTGTTTACTTTAAACCCAGGATGCAAGGGGTGTATAAGGGAATCTTTATGCTCAACCTGATCGTAAACTTCCTGTTGCCATTCCTGTTGCTGATGCGGAGGGGGTCAAAGCGAAACTATACTACCATGGTTTTTGTTGCTGTACTGATCATCCTGGGTCACTGGGTGGATTTCTACCAGATGGTGATGCCTGGCACTGTGGGTGAACATTTTAGCCTCGGTTGGTTTGAATTTGGTATACTTGCCCTGTATGCAGGACTGATCATGCATTTTGTGGGCAAGGGCCTGGCAAGCAAGCCGCTGGTGGCGGTTCACCACCCGTTCATGAAAGAGAGTATTATTCATCATACCTAATTAAACAAGAGAATAAATGTCTGGTCTTTTTATCCTAGCGATCCTTGCCCTGGCCTTTCTGGTAGTATTCCAGATTGCCAAAGCAAGCGAGTATGTGTCGGTCCTGAAAGGTGAAGAGAAAACATTTCGTCAGAACAACCGGATCAACGCGTTCCTGTTCATTGTATTCCTCGTTGGTGGACTCATCGGCGTTTGGTATTGCAATGAACTGCTGTACGATAAGACCCTGTTGGGTAAGCCTGCTGCTTCAGAGCATGGAGAGAAGATAGACACCATGATGTGGATCACGCTTGCCGTGACAGGCGTGGTGTTTATTGCCACCCAGATCCTGCTGTTCTGGTTTGCCTTCAAATACCAGTATACAGATAAGCGGACGGTTTTCTACTATCCCCACAACAATAAACTGGAGATTCTCTGGACAACATTCCCTGCCATTGCACTGGCTATTCTGGTGGGTTTTGGGTTGTTCTATTGGATGGGCATCACTAAAGAAGCACCTCAAGGATCTCAGTTGGTGGAAGTTACCGGCAAGCAATTCAACTGGCTGGTTCGTTATCCTGGTAAAGACGGTGTGTTGGGCAGGAAAAATTACAGGCTTACCAATGCTTCAGAAGGCAACGCCCTGGGTGTTGACTGGGAAGATGCATCCAGCCATGATGATATTGAGGCCACAGAAGTTCACCTGGTTGTGAACAAGCCGGTGAAATTTGTAATCAACGCTCAGGATGTGATCCATGATGTGGGATTACCCCATTTCCGTTTGAAAATGGATGCTGTACCGGGTATCCCTACCACTATCTGGTTCACGCCAAAGTATACCACTGCTGAGATGAAGAAGATCACTGGCAATAAAGATTTCGTTTACGAGATCTCCTGTGACCAGATGTGCGGCAGCGGTCATTATTCCATGAAAGGAATAATAGTGGTTGAAACGCAGGATGAATATAACGCCTGGCTCGCTGAAAAGAAGCCCCAGTACGTTACCCTGATGGAATCTAAAAAAGCACCTGCTGCTGCGGATACCGCAACAGCCAAGCCCATTGCTGCGTTAACAAAATAATTAATCGAATTGTAAATAGAAACCGATGAGCGAAGTCAATATTCACGGTCAGCATGCTGTAGGAGCCGTTGCACATGAGCATGGTCATGATGGTCACCACAATGGCCACCATCACCATCATGAGGAGTCATTCATCTCCAAGTATGTATTCAGCCAGGATCATAAAATGATTGCGAAGCAATTCCTGATCACCGGTATGATCTGGGCCATCATTGGAGGCTTGTTCTCCGTGCTGTTCCGTCTCCAGCTGGGATATCCCGATGCCACCTTCCCCTTCCTGGAAGACATCTTCGGTAAGTGGGCCCAGGGCGGAAAGATCAGCCCTGATTTCTACTATGCACTGGTAACCATGCACGGTACCATTCTGGTATTCTTTGTGCTGACAGCCGGACTCAGTGGTACTTTTGCCAACCTGCTTATTCCTCTGCAGATTGGTGCCAGGGATATGGCTTCGCCGATGCTGAACATGTTGTCTTACTGGTTCTTCTTTGGCGCTTCCATCGTGATGTTTGCTTCCCTGTTTGTACAAACCGGGCCAGCATCTGGTGGCTGGACCATCTATCCGCCATTGAGTGCACTGGGTCAGGCATCTGAAGGTTCTAAAATAGGTATGGATCTCTGGTTGGTGTCTATGGCATTGTTCATTGTATCATCCCTGCTGGGTGGTCTGAACTATATCTCCACCATCCTCAATATGCGCACCAAGGGAATGAGCATGACCAGGCTGCCCCTTACGGTATGGGCCCTGTTCTTCACTGCTGTTTTAGGCGTGTTGAGCTTCCCTGTACTGTTGTCTGGCGCAATTCTGTTGTTGTTTGACAGGAACCTGGGTACCAGCTTTTATCTGTCTGACATAGTAGTGAAAGGTGAGATCCTTCCCAACGAAGGCGGAAGTGCGATCCTGTTCCAGCACCTGTTCTGGTTCCTGGGTCACCCCGAAGTTTACATCATTCTCCTCCCGGCCATGGGTATGGTGTCTGAGGTGATGTCTGTAAATGCAAGGAAGCCGATCTTCGGTTATCTCGCGATGATTGTATCGCTTTTCGCGATCACTATCCTGGCTTTCCTGGTATGGGCACACCATATGTTTGTAACCGGACTGAATCCTTTCCTGGGTGCATTCTTTGTACTGCTGACCCTGCTGATCGCGATTCCATCTGCGGTAAAGGTATTTAACTGGCTCACCACCATCTGGAGGGGTAACCTGCGGTTTACGCCGGCTATGCTCTATGCCATCGGTTTTGTGAGCCTGTTCATCTCGGGTGGTCTTACCGGTATCTTCCTCGGTAACTCAACCCTGGATCTTCACCTCCACGATACCTATTTTGTTGTGGCTCACTTCCACATTGTGATGGGTGTGGCTTCTTTCTTTGGCATGTTTGCCGGTGTAAACCACTGGTTCCCGAAGATGTATGGCCGATACCTGAATAATACGATGGCATATATCCATTTCTGGGTTACACTGGTGGGTGCCTACCTGATCTTCTGGCCTATGCACTACCAGGGTTTTGCGGGTATGCCTCGCCGTTATTATGATTACGCCAACTGGGAGAGCTTTAAGCAGTTCGTGGAACTGAACAGGTTTATCAGTACCGTTGCGATGATTGTATTTGCAGCGCAGCTGTTGCTGGTATTCAATTTCTTCTACTCCATATTCAAGGGTAGGAAAGTAAGGACGGAGAACCCATGGGGTGCCAACACACTGGAATGGACAACACCGGTTAATCCCGGCCATGGAAACTGGCCCGGTGAGATACCTGAAGTACATCGTTGGGCTTATGATTATGGTAAAGATGGCAGGGAATTCATTCCCCAGACGGAACCTATAGGGCCAAACGAATCACATCATTAAAATAAGTTCGTCTCCGGACGGGCGAAGCAGATATTTGACAACAGTGAATGATAATGAAGGGGCAGCACGGGTACACCCTGTGAAGCAGAAGCTGAAGGACTATGCACAACTGATGAAGTTCACGCTGAGCTTCACCGTGGTGTTTTCCTCAGTGGTATGTTACCTGCTGGCTCCAAACATTTCATTTTACTGGCCACAAGTTCTTTTACTTTTTGCAGCAGGAATGCTGATCACCGGATCTGCCAATGCCATCAACCAGGTAGTGGAGAAGGATACCGATGCCCTGATGAAACGCACCGCCAAAAGGCCCGTAGCCTCCGGGCGGATGAGTGTGGATGAGGGTTGGACCTTTGCCCTTATTGCAGGTGCTGTGGGTGTGGTGATGATGGGATATTTTTTCAACTGGCTGTCTGCAGGTATTTCTGCTTTCAGTCTTTTCCTGTATGCCTTTGTGTATACACCACTGAAAAAAAAGCATTCCATCGCAGTGCTGATTGGCGGAATTCCCGGAGCCCTACCCTGCCTGATAGGGTGGGTGGCCGGAACGGATGAATTGAGTGTGGGTGGATGGATCCTTTTCGCTATCCAGTTCTTCTGGCAGTTCCCGCATTTTTGGGCCATAGCCTGGGTAGCGTATAATGATTATGCCCTGGCAGGGTTTAAGCTGCTTCCAGACAAGGGAGGGCCTACCAAATATGCTGCTGTGCAGGCCTTGCTGTATTCCGTGATCCTGGTGCCCCTGGGTATGTTGCCCTGGGCCTGGAACATGACAGGGTGGATATCGATGGTCATTGTAGGGTTGGCAAACCTGTTTATGATCTGGCAGTGTTTTCGGTTGTACCGGGAAATGGATGTTAAAGCTGCAAGAAGAGTAATGTTCAGTTCGTATATCTATCTTCCGGTGGTGTTGATTGCGCTGTTGGGAGACAAAGTTTAGTGAAGTGGTGAAATAGTGAAATAGTGAAGTGGTGAAGTGGTGAAATGGTGAAATTATGAATGCAGTGAGTGAACAACAACGAAAGAAAATACATCCCCATAAATTCACCCTTTGGGTGGCTATAGGGAGTATTTTGATGATGTTTGCGGGATTGACCAGCGCCTATATTGTGAAGCGTGCGCAAGCAAACTGGGCTCTGCTTGAAATTCCGAAAGCATTCTGGATTTCCACCGTGGTGATCCTGCTTAGTTCTTTGACCGTGTACCTGGCAGAAAAAGCTTTTAAGGAGCGCAATATGCTTAGGTACAGGCAGATGCTGGGCATAACTGCCCTGCTGGGTCTGGGATTTCTGATCCTGCAGATCATCGGATTTGTATCCCTTACACAACAGGACATCAAACTGGTGGGAGCCGGGTCAAATGCATCATTCAGCTTCTTGCTGGCTATTGCTTCACTGCATGGCTTGCACGTGTTGGGCGGTGTAGTTGCACTTTTCGTTATTTATGTCAGGGCGAGAAGGGCTAAGATCCGGAATTACAGTTCCGTACCCATAGAAGTGGCATCAACCTACTGGCATTTTGTGGATCTGTTATGGATCTACCTCGTCATATTTTTCAGTATGATGCGATAATAAATTGAAGACAACCAAAAACTTGAAACAATAGACAATGGCAACAGCAGCTACATCGGATATCAAATGGTGGGCAGGGGGCAGAAGTCCTTTCAACATCGAATATGGTAAACTGATGATGTGGTATTTCCTGATGAGTGATGCGTTCACCTTCGGGGCCTTCCTCATCTCCTATGGTACCATACGATTCAGCCAGAACTACTGGCCTGATCCTAACCATGTGTTCAACGCATTCCCCTTTGCCGGTCATGCCAACCTGCCACTGGCTTTTGTGAGCTTGATGACCTTCATCCTGATCATCTCATCCGTAACCATGGTACTGGCCGTACATGCGGGCCACCATATGGACAGAAAAGGGGTGATCAAGTGGATGATCTGGACCATCGTGGGTGGTATCGCCTTCCTTAGCTGCCAGGCCTGGGAATGGACCCACCTGATCACCGGGCATCACCCCGTGCTGATTGATGGGGTAGTCCAGGAAATTGGTACAACGGTAAGCCGTAATCCCTGGGGCCCTGAAGTAACAGGCATGATGCATGATGGAATGCAGGTGACCAAGACCGGCCCTGTTGCCTTTGGTGGTTATTTCTTTGGCATCACCGGCTTCCATGGATTTCACGTGGCCTCTGGTGTGGTGATCAATATTATCATGCTGATCATGACGCTGAATGGCACCTTTGACAGGCGCGGCCATTACCAGATGATAGAAAAGGCCGGTTTGTACTGGCACTTTGTAGACCTGGTATGGGTATTTGTGTTCCTCTGTTTCTACCTGATTTGATTTATCGACTTTAAAAGATATTTTTACTACCATGCACCAAATGAATACGCATTCACCCGAAGTAACGTTCCATCATACGCCCACAGATTCTGACGGAACAGTGAAGAGGATCATTCGCACCACGGTGATTCTTTCCGTGATCACGCTCATTGAGCTGGCACTGGGCTTTGGCATTTACATGCTGCATAAAAGCCCGGATTACAGCCATGCCCTGGTATTGTTTATCAAGGGTGTCATTGTGATATTGTCTCTGGCTAAGGCATTTTACATTGTAGGTGTGTTTATGCACCTGGGTGATGAACTGCGCAATATGATCATGACCATTGTTGTGCCTTTGCTGCTTTTCATCTGGTTCATTGCAGCCTTCCTTTGGGACGGAGATTCCTGGAGGAACCTGCGTAACACAGACGGCGGCTCCAGGCCAAACCAGGAGCATGTGGCAAAACCTGCAGAAGCCAAGAAACCCGGCAGTGTAGAATAAGATAATTTATCGCGAAATCATTATAAATGTCCCGGCATTCGTCCGGGACATTTTACTTTTGCACCATGAATAAAAAGACCCTGGCCGCCATTGGCGTGGCCGTCATCATACCCCTCGTCTCTTACTTCATCGTCAACCGGCTCAGTACTTCTGCCGTAGTGATGCCCAAACGGTATTTCTATGACACCGTAGTGGCGGTTACCAATGACGGGAAAACTACCATGGATACCGTATGGCATAAAGTGAAAGACATCAGGCTCACCAACCAGTTTGGTAAACAGGTCTCTATAAATGAAGGGGACTGGAAAGGCAAGATCATCATTGTAGACTTTTTCTTTACGTCCTGTCCCTCCATCTGCCCCACCCTCACAAGGAGCATGAAGCGCATCCAGGATGATTTCAACAAAACGGATACTGTACTCCGGTTTGTTTCTTATACAGTGGATCCGGAAAGGGATACGGCTGCAAAACTGAAAGCCTACGGAGATAAGTATAATATTAACCATGATACATGGTGGATGCTTACCGGGGACAAAAAAACTATCTATGACCTGGCACTCCAGGAGTATAAAGCGAACATTGCGCAGCAGGAAGGTGTTGATACTAATTTCATCCATACGGATAAAATTTTCCTGCTGGATAAAGACAGGGTAGTAAGGGGGTGGTACAGTGGATTGGACAGCACACACCTGGACAGGTTGATGAATGATATTGTGTTACTCAACCTGGAAAAGGATAAAAAGAAAAAAAGAAACCTGTTCAGAAAATAATCAGATATGTTGCAGGCCGCCATTCAGAAAAATGACAAGACCGCCAAAGGACTGATCTTTACCGTTTCCGCAGTGGTATTTATTGCCGTGGTGATTTTATCCAGGGTTAAACTGGAAGTGGACCTCGGTTTTAATGTTCATCTGTTTGCAACCATCAATGCCGTGATCAATTCAATAGTGTCTGTTTTGCTGGTTGCCGCACTGGTTGCAATCAGGCAGGGTAAACAGTTGCTCCATCGCAACATTATGCTGGCCGCCATGGGGCTGTCTGTATTGTTCCTCATCTCTTACATCGCGCATCATCTTTTGTCTGGAGACACAAAATATGGTGGTGATGGCACTATCCGGTATGTATACTTTTTCATCCTCATCACGCACATATTCCTGGCTGCTGTCATCCTACCTTTCATTCTCTTTACTGCGTATCGGGGTTTAACAGGGGAGTGGCCCGCGCACCGGAAGATAGCTAAGGTCACCTGGCCCATCTGGTTGTATGTTAGTGTGACAGGTGTGGTAGTGTATTTGATGATATCACCATACTATGGTAGTTAACAATTGACAATTGGCAATTGGCAATGGGCACTGGTTTATGGTTGGTTAGTTTTTTGTTTCAGGAAGGTTGTGATCTCATCCAATAATAGGGGTGAAAGGGTTTGTTCGATCTCTGCATATTCTGCTGAGCCTCCTGTTTTTGCTTCCTGGAAAAGGTGGTTGAGGTTGGGCAGTGTTTTGATCACATAGTTTTTATTGCCGGCTTTCTTTAGTGCCTTTTCTATAGCGGGGAGATTCTGTGGTGCCCACACCTGAAGGTCTTTGCTGCCGTTCACTGCCAGTACAGGGATCTTTAATCTTTCCAGGGCCGGGGCAGGATCATACTGAAGAAAATATTTGAACCAGGGGGTAAGAAATGCTTTGAAACCCTGGGTAAACTGTTGCTCCGTAATTTGTTTTCTGGAGCTGTCTGGCATTGACTGGTATTGTTCATGAAGATAAGCCCTCAAAGTGGCGTGGGTAACTGAAGTATCCCCGTTCATAGCGAGGATGTCCAGCGCTCCTTCCGTTACCTTGAGTTCCTCCTTAATGTCTTTTTCCGGCACACCTGCCGCTTTGGATAAAAGATCAATCTGGAGAAGCAGCACGTCCTTGCCTTTCACGCCAGGCCCTGCCATTAACACAATGTAGGCCACATCTTTATTTCCTACCGCCACCATCGGGGCAATCAGTCCGCCTTCAGAATGACCAATAAGTCCGATTTTTTTCTTGTTGATATCTGAACGTGTTTTCAGGTAAGCTACCGCAGCGTCTACATCTCTGGCAAAATCTGCTGACGTTGCCGTAGCAAATACGCCTTTGGACCGGGCAACACCACGATCGTCATAGCGTAATACGGCAATCCCATTTCTGGTAAGATGATCTGCCAGCACCAGAAAGGGTTTGTGGCCCATCAGCTCTTCATTGCGGTTCTGGGGTCCGCTGCCAGAGATGAGTACCACTACCGGAAAATCTTTTCCGGAAGCAGGCTTCGTGAATGTACCCGCCAGCAACACACTGTCCTTTGCATTGAAGAACGTGATGTCTTCTGTGTTGTATGGAAATGGTGCTATGGGTTCCTGTGGCCTGCGCTGTTCTTTCTTATCAATGACGTTGCGTGTGAAACTCAAAGGGAACTGTTGTCCGTTCTGTGAAAAGATGCCTTCAATCTTGTCCCCGGTAAATGAACCATTGTATTCAATTCCGGCGATGGTGGTTCTGAAATACAGTTTGCCCTGGTCTGCCCGCACCTGTTTCATAGGTATTTGTGTGTTGCCCTGGTCAAGACTGATGAGTTTACCCACCAACGTATCCTGTTGTTGCTGCAAATCCATATCCAGCCTGAGGGACATTCCGCTGATCTTCAGCACGCCATGCCAGAGTCCTGTGATGTCCTGGGCTTGTGAAACCAATGCTGTGATCAGCAGTGCAACGAGAACAATACCTTTTTTCATAATGACAATTCTTTGGCAGGATCCCAGAACAGGGATTTGAAGTTGACGACCTTATCGTCCTTCACCTGTATTTTTTCTTTCGATAAAAGCTCTTCCATCAGGGTAGGTGTGGCAAAATGATGTTTGCCGGTAAGCATGCCATTTCTGTTTACCACACGATGCGCCGGTACTTTGGGTTTTGCAACATGGGCTGCATTCATGGCCCAGCCCACCATCCTGGCAGAGAGCTTTGTGCCCAGGTATGACGCTATAGCACCATAGGAGGTTACCCTTCCTTTGGGAATTTGCCTTACTACATCATATACATCCGTAAAAAAAGAATGCTCAGTGGGGCTGTTTTTTTTGGCCATCCTTTCTTTTTTTGATCAGCTCCGTACGCCGCGGTTCCGGTACGTTAAGGTAATCAAAAGGACAGTGCAGGCAACCATTGCCACAACAAAAGCCTTTCTCCAGGTGATAGGCTTCCATCAGGACCATCAGGCCCAGGTCATTATAGTAAAAATCCACGCCTTCCGTCAGTTGCTTTTTCATGCGCTGTTAAGTTAATGAAGAACCCGCAGGACGGAGTTTTTGTTTAAGCGCATCATCAAGATCCGGGAGTGGTGCATCAGGCAGGCTTAGACAGATATAATGGATGCGATTGCTGCCGGCAATATCCAACGCCTCGTAATGGGTCTTGATATTAAGTTCCGGCATCCTGTCTTCTTTTGCATACACATCATCCACCATCGCTGTTGATGGTATGCCGTACATGCTGATGACCTCTTTTGTGAATTGATATAGATCCGGGGAGTCAGTTTTGAGGTGGATCTTTCCACCAGCTTGCAAGATCTCTTTATATAAGCGGAGATACTTAGGGTGGGTGAGTCTTTTCTTGATATCCCGATGTCTTAACTGCGGATCCGGGAAAGTGATCCAGATCTCCGCCACTTCACCGGGTGCAAAATAGTCTGTGATCTTATCTATATGCGTTCTCAGGAAGGCAACATTTTTCAGGTCATCTGCAAGGGCTTTTTTTGCGCCCACCCAGATCCTGTTGCCTTTGAGGTCAACGCCAATGAAATTTCTTTCAGGATACATACGGGCAAGCCCCAAAGTATATTCACCTTTACCACAGGCCAGTTCCAGGGTGATGGGATGGTTGTTACCAAAATGCGTGGCCCATTGCCCCTGCATTCCTTTTGGATACTGGAGAACGTTGGGAAATTCCAGGATCTCCGCAAAACGGATGAGTTTCTTTTGTCCCATGAGATAATGCCGGATTAGCTGCTGAATTTTTTAAATGCCAACACGGCGTTGAGTCCGCCAAATGCGAAAGAGTTGGATAAGGCTGCGCGGATCTTCTTGGGTTTGGCTTCGTTGGGTACCACATCAATATCACAGTCGGGATCCGGCTCCATGTAATTGGCTGTGGGCGGACAAACATCGTGGAATACGGCCAGGGAAGTAGCTACTGCTTCGAGGGCAGAGGTGCCGCCCAATACGTGACCGTGCATTGACTTGGTGGAGCTTACAGAAACATTTGCAGCATGCTCGCCCAATACATTTTTAATGGCAGCTACTTCCATGGCATCATTCACCACGGTTGCCGTACCATGTGCGTTGATATAGTCAATCTCTGATGGATCAAGGCCCGCTTCTTTCAATGCAAGCCTGATGGCTTTTTCCGCACCCACTTGTGAGGGTTTGGTGATATGGCTGGCGTCTGAAGTCATACCGAAGCCAACGATCTCTGCATAGATTTTTGCGCCCCTGGCCTGGGCAGACTCCAGGGATTCCAACAGGATCATCGCTCCGCCTTCGCCAAGGATCATGCCCTGGCGGTTTTTGGAAAAAGGCCTGCAAGTGTCCGGAGCTACTACACGTATGGCTTCCCAGGATTTCAGGTAGCCCCAGGTGAAAGGAGTTTCTGAACCGCCGGCGAGGGCCAGTTCAGACTGGCCGTTCTTGATCAGCCAGTATGCGTTGCCGATAGCATGGTTAGAAGAGGCGCAGGCAGAGGAAATGGTGAAAGCAGGCCCCATCAGTCCAAAATGCATAGACACCTGGCTGGCGCCGGCATTGGGCATTACGAGGGGAATGGTGAAGGGGTGGGCACGGGTCTTTCCTTCATGAAAAAGATCATAGAGGGTTTTCTCATGCTGGGTTTCGCCCCCCATGGAAGTGCCGGTGAGTACGGCAGCCGTTTCTTTTTGGGCATCAGTGAATTCGATGCCGGCGTCTTTCACAGCTTCTTTAGCCGCAATGAGGCAGAACTGGGAAAAACGGTCCAGCATATCAAGGTCTTTTTTCTCGAAATACTGGTTGGGGTCATAGTTTTTGACTTCGGCACCCTGCGTCACCTTTACGTTGGTGGTATCAATATTGGTGATGGGACCGATGCCTGACTTTCCGGCCAGGAGGCTATCCCAAAATTCCGGAACAGTATGGCCGATAGCTGAAATAACACCAAGGCCGGTCACTACAACCCTTCTGCTCATATCACTGGTTTTGTTTAGGCATTAACGAGTTTCTGCAGGCTTTCCACTGCTTCGCGCACGGTTTTGATGGCCAGGAGTTCCTGGTTGGGAATGGATACATTGTAATGGTCTTCCAGGTCGCTGATCAGTTCCACGGAATCCAGGGAGTCCATCTCCAGCTCTTCGAAGGTGCTGTCCATGGTGATGGTATTGGGTTGAAAACCTTTCTTAGTGGTGATGATCTCGTTGACTTTCTGAAAAATTTCTTCTTGCGTCATGCAGCAAATGTTAGGGCGGCAAAATACGGAATTCACCTGAAATTGAAGGAGCCGCGCTGGTGAGCCCATTTCTACTGCAGATTCACCTTCAGTGGCTGGGCAAATTTTGTGTCAAACGCTTGAATTTGAACCTTCAAAGCTGGTCGGCAATAAAGTTTTTGATAATTTGAATCCATGAAATACTGCAATTTTCTTTGGGTAGCAGCAATGCTTACAATGTTCTCTTCGTGTAACAGCGGGGATGAAAAAAAGGCAGAAACGTCATCTGAGACCGCACAAGCTTCAGCCGCACTGATGTACTACGGGGGCGATATCATCACTATGGAAGGAGACAGTGCCCAGTATGTGGAGGCGCTGGTAGTGAAAGACGGCCGAATCATGTTTGCTGGTAATAAGGAGGAAGCGATGAAACAGGCAGGGGAATCCCACCAAATGGTGGACCTGCAGGGTAAGACCCTTCTCCCATCCTTTATTGATGCCCACGGGCATTATATCAGTTCGCTCACCGTGGCCAACCAATGCAATCTCTATCCGCCACCCAATGGGCCCGGCAGCAGTCCGGAAGCTATTGTAGCGGCATTGAAGAAATTTGCGGAGGACAAGAAAGTGGCAAAGGGAGAAACCATTCAGGCCTATGGCTATGATGATAATATGATGCCCAAAGATCAGTTGCTGAACAGGGATCACCTGGATGCGGCATTTCCGGATAATCCCGTGATTGTGGGTCACGTGTCTATGCATGGTGCCGTGTTGAACAGTGTGGCGCTGAAGAAATTTGGGTACGATGCCAACTATGTGACCCCCCCGGGCGGAATTGTGGTCAGAAAGCCGGGCACCCAGGAGCCATATGGTTTGATTATGGAGACGGCCTACCTGCCAGTCTTTGCAGCCCAGCCAAAACCCACAGCGGCACAGGAAATGGAGTGGAGCAAAGCCGGGCAGATGTTGTATGCAGAAGCAGGCATCACCCTTGCCCATGAGGGTGCTACCCATACATCTGACCTGGATGTAATAAAAAGGGTTTCCGATGCCGGTGGGAATATTATTGACGTGGTGGTGCATCCATTCATGACTGACTTGGATTCCATCGTAAAAAAATATCCCGTCAATACCTGGGGAAAGTTTGACCATCGAATGAAAATAGGCGGAGTAAAGATCACTGCAGACGGATCACCGCAGGGCAAAACGGCCTATTTCACCACCCCATACCTTACCGGAGGACCAGGCGGGGAGAAGAACTGGAAAGGTGAGCCCACCATGCCGCAGGCAGACCTGGACAAACTAGTGAAGCTGGTGTATGGATGGAAGGTACCGCTGATTGTTCATACCAATGGTGACGGGACCATAGATATGTTTATCAAAGCCTATAAAAATGCAAGGGGGGCAGATACTGCAACACCCTGGAACGTGACTACCATCCACACACAGTTTGTACGAAAAGACCAGTTGCCTTTTTTTGTGGGTAATCACGTCAGGCCTTCCTTCTATACAGAACATACCTTTTATTTCTCCGATGCGCACCGCAAGAACAGGGGCGAAAAGCAGGCATCTTACCTGAGTCCGATGAAGGATGCCATTGCCATGGGTCTGCATCCCACTAACCATACAGACTTTTATGTGGCACCACTGGACCAGATGTTCATGATGTGGACGGCAGTGAACCGGCCCACCCGTAGCGGTGGTGTATTGGGTGCAGACCAGCGCATATCGGCCTACCAGGCATTGCAAAGCCAGACCATTTGGGCGGCGGAGCAATATGACGAACAGGCTAACCGGGGCACACTGATAACCGGGAAACTCGCGGACCTCGTGATCCTTGATAAGAATCCATTGAAAGTGGACGCGATGGCGCTGAAGGATATCAAAGTAGTGGAGACAATCAAGGAAGGAAAAACAATTTATAAAGCTCAATGATATACGAAATGAAAATGCTCCTGAAAACGATTGGAAATTTGTTGGTATTGGCCTTAATAACCGCTTCATGTAACAACAGTGGTTCATCAAAACACAGCAATGACACAACCAGTGCTGCCATCCAAGCCACCATGTATTACGGGGGCGATATCATAACTATGGAAGGAGACAGTGCCCAGTATGCTGAGGCGTTGGTGGAGAAGGGAGGAAAAATCGTTTTTGTGGGATCGAAAGATGAGGCCATGAAACAGGCGGGAGACGGCCATAAGATGGTGGACCTGAAAGGGCAGACCCTGGTCCCGGGATTTTTTGACGGGCATGCGCATTTCTTTGGCTTCGGTGCGCAAGCGGTTACGGCTAACCTGCTGGCCAGTCCCGATGGAGAAGTTAATGATATCCCCAGCCTGGTTAAGGCGCTGAAGGATTGGACGGCAACGGCTGATCTCAGTAAAACCAATGGCTGGATCGCGGGAATGGGATTTGACGATGCCGTACTGAAAGAGGGACGATTTCCCACACGGCAGGACCTCGATCAGGTATCGAAAGATACACCAGTGATGATCGTCCATATTTCGGCCCATTTCTGTGTAATGAATACCAAGGGGCTGGAAGTGGCAGGGGTAACGGCTGCCAGCAAGAATCCCGAGGGGGGGGTGATTCGGAGGGAGAAAGACGGCAAGACTCCTAACGGGGTACTGGAAGAACTGGCGGTGATTCCGCTGATGAGCAAGGCCATCGCGCCCGCTACTCCTGAAGCCGCTGTCTACTTCCTGGAGAAAGGGCAGGAGATGGCTGCCAGTTTTGGACACACTTCCGTGCAGGAAGGAAGGGCCATGCAGCCCCAGCACAATGCAATCGCAGGTTTCGCCGAAGCCGGGAAACTGAAATTGGACGTAGCCACCTATGTTGACTATACCGCTCCGGAATTATTCAGGACCAAATGGAACAGCAAGACTTATCAGCATCATTACAGGATCGCCGGGATGAAACTGACCCTTGACGGCTCGCCGCAGGGCCGCACGGCCTGGCGTCATGCCCCTTTCCTGCTCCCCCCTGATGGTCAATCCAAAACCTACAAGGGTTATCCGGCTATCCCACAAGACCAGGATGTATTCAACATTTTTGATACGGCATTCGCCAACAACTATCAAATCCTCGTGCATGCTAATGGCGAAGCCGCGATAGACCAGATGATCCGGGGTGTGTCCCACGCGGCGGCTAAATATGGCAATGACAACCGCCGGACCGTGTTGATCCATGGTCAGTTCATCACCATGCCTCAGCTGGACAGTATGAAGAAATACGATGTGGTGGCATCGCTCTTCCCCATGCATACTTTTTATTGGGGAGATTGGTATAAGAAGATTATCGGGCCGGAAAAAGCCCAGCAGATCAGCCCCATCAACACAGCATTGAAGAAGGGCCTGCATGTTACCAGTCATACGGATGCGCCAGTGGCCTTCCCGAATATGATGATGATCCTGTGGACCACCGTCAACCGCGTGAGCCGTGCCGGCACTGTAATGGGCCCGGATGAGAGACTCACGCCCTACCAGGCCCTGCAGTCCATTACCATTTGGAGTGCCTGGCAGCATTTTGAAGAAGAGGCCAAAGGAAGCTTGAAGGCTGGTAAGCTGGCAGACATGGTGATCCTTGACAAAAATCCTTTGAAAGTGGACCCAATGACGCTGAAGGATATCAAAGTAATGGAGACGATCAAGGAAGGAACAACGGTGTTCAGCCGCAAGTAACCGTTAAGTTGTTTCGATTTCACATTCCTGTACATTCGGGGGTTGTGAATGCGTATAGGTCATCGTAATTTACAGGCATGAAAAAAATAACCCTCATTGTATTCCTCGCTATAAGTATAGGTGCCTTTGCACAGGAGAAAGAAAAAGAAAACGAACATGAAGCCGGTGCTTCTTCCGAGCACAGTATGAAAGGCGCCCACAGGCTCACGCTGGGACTGGGGCACACCCATGTCTCCGAAGGTGTAAAGGACGGCAAAAAGGAATGGATCACACTGCCCTCCTGGTCTTTGAACTATGATTATTGGTTGAGCAGCAAGTGGGCCGTAGGGCTTCAGAGTGACGTTATCCTGGAGACTTTTGTCATTGAGAATGGTGACGGAGAAGAATTTGAGCGGTCAAAACCGATCTCCTTAGTACCCGTGGCCATATTTAAGCCGGGAAAGCATTTCAGTTTTCTCCTGGGTGTGGGCGGTGAATTTGCAAAAGAGCAGAATTTTACTTTAACAAGACTAGGAATTGAGTACGGATGGGAACTTCCTAAAAACTGGGAACTCGGTGCCGCCCTGGTGTGGGACAACAAATGGAACTATTATAATTCCTGGGGCCTGGCTTTCACGATCAGTAAAATCTGGACAAAAAAGCATCATTGAAGGTTTTCTTCGGCACAAAGATTGAAAAACTACTGTCTAGTCTAATTGTAGAGTAATCGGATGAAAAACGAGGCTCCACATGGGTTTTTCATGAGTCTGTTGTAGATTTATTCAAAATTTCATCCTTGCTACCTAAACACCTAGTGGTCTATTCATCAGCCATTAAAAATGCTATCCTTAAGTCCCGTTTTCCTTCTCAGGCACTAAACTTCCCCTACAGATGTCTAAATAGGAAAAGGCACATTTGTTTCTTCCTGCTTACTATAATTTTTGGTATAGCTTCTGCTAATGCACAGATGCGCCAGGTGTATTTGGACAATAACGAGAACAACGAAATCGAAAAAATTAGCTTTTTTTCTTCGTCCCAAGGATATCTGGCATCAACAGATTGGATTGGTTTTACCAGTGATAGTGGGCGGACCATCACAAAAAAATACGTCACCCTATCGAATGTGGATTACAATAACTATTCGGTTAATTTAACATTTGGCTTTGGCATTGCCGGGGTTAAAGCCTTCAGCAGGGATACCATTATTGTGTATGGGCATTATGGATTTGTACCAGCCATACTGTATTCGGTGAATCAGGGAAATAATTTCAAGTTAGTATATCATTCATCACTTAATAACCAGGAACTGACGAAGGGTGTATTGGATATTAGTTTTACATCGGATCCCAATGTTGGGTATGCAGTGGAGGCGGACAGGATCATCAAGACAACCAACAAGGGACTGACCTGGACCCAAGTCCGAAGTGACCCTAACAGTTTTTTCAATTTTGTTCAGGCAACAGAAGGTAATGTGGTGTATGCCATGAGTACTAAATTTGCAGTAAGCAAGTTGCTGAAATCCGCTGATGGAGGTGTTTCCTGGTCCGGCATAACCCTGCCGGGAAAGGGCACGATTGGATCTGCGTTTTTTTTAAGTTCCAACAAGGGTTGGATCAATATGATCAATCCTGATACCCAACTTTCCTGGCTTTATTACACCTTAGACGGCGGGCGCACATGGACGGAGAAGAACAATGCAGAGGCAACTTCAGCCAGGATTGGGAAGATGCTGTTCATTAATGATAGTACGGGGTTTACCATCCAGGGTCTATACGATATCTACAAAACAACCGATTCTGGCAAGATCTGGGAGCCGGTACAGAGGGACAACAGTTATGCGTACCTTTTTTTTGGGCACAATGATATTCATACGATAAACAATAGCCAGTTGTGGGCTGGCGGAGGGCATGGATTTCTTGAGCTCAACACGAATTTGGACGCAGCATTATTACCAAAAGCCTATTTCAAAATTGATACTGCCGGTGTATCCCTTTCCAACCGGGTCCAACTGGTAAACTATTCCAAACCCAATAGTCAATACAAATGGTTTGTAAATAATGTGTTGGTAGGCACTTCCTACCATGCCAGTTACATCCGCAATTTTGCTAGTACGATTGACAGTGTAATGCTGATCGTAATTCGTGCAGGGAATGCTGATACATTGGTCAAATTCCAGCATTTTGACCCTCCCATTGAGATAACTTCATTTAGTCCTGTCACAGGCACTATCGGTACGGAAGTCACCATTAATGGTAAAGACCTGAATCTTGTTACAGAAGTCTTTTTTGGCGGAAGGCGGGCAGCTTCATTCAAGTTGATTTCCTCAACTGAGATCAGGGCCATAGTAAGTGACGGCGCCAGCGGGAGCGTGACACTAGTTTCATATAGGGGCAGCGGGTCATTACCGGGCTTCACCTATGTGCCACCACCAAAGATCAATCTGCCTGTTTCGTTTGAAGATAAGATCTTTTGCAAAGCTGAATCGGCAACAATTACCATACAGGATACAGAAACAGATGTTAAATATGAACTGATAGACAGTCTGAAGACTGTGTATGGTTCAGTGAATGGAAACGGAGGTGTAGTAACCATGATAACGTCTCCCATCACTGTTACCGGTAATTATTCAATCAGGGCCAGCAGGCTTAGTCTTGTGTCCGTCCGGAGCTTCACAAATAGTGACTTTATCCTCGTGGAACATACAAAGTCAATAGCTGTACCTACTAGGGTTAATGTAATGCCGGGTGAGAAACTTGATTTCTTTAACCGGTCACGGGAAGCATCTACTTTTGAATGGACTTTCAATGAAGATGCTTCCTTGGGTAACTCAAGCATGCCACATGCGGAACAAATCTCTTATGCCAGTATAGGCCAAAAAACGCTGACACTGATCAGTACAAGTAAAAACGGTTGTAAAGATACACTGCAGACTGACGCTGTATTGGTATATTCGCCTTCTTCCGCAGGCACATCCTGTTTTGCCCAAGCAATAAATGATAAGGATACCGATTATGTTTTTGAATCTCCGGCCGAGGCTAAGAAGATCACGCTGACCAGAGATAATGGGTTTATCATTACCGGTTATGGAAATGATCCGGAGATGAACAGTGAAGTGGGAAGGTCCAGGAAATTATTTGGCAAGGGGGTTCCTTATCTGGCTAAATTCTCCGAGGGCAACGCGTTGAGTTGGCTTGTTCATATCAGCAGGGGCGGTTGGATCTCCGGGTCAGAAACGGATGCAGACGGAAATATTTATATAATTGGAGCCTGTGACATGCGCTTCTCCCTGACTCTTCCCAACGGTGATTCCATACAAGTAGCGGCTACCAATGAACCTATCTACAGCTATACCCGGAAGAACAATGGCTTCCTGATGAAACTGGACCCTTCCGGGAAATACCTCTGGCACAGGGTATTCACCAACCCTTTACCTGAGTATGGAGGCGGCCCTAAAGGCGGAGTGCCTACTGCCCTGGTTGTCAAAAACAACAGGATATTGGTAGTGGGGAATTCTACAAATTTCCTTACCCTTTGGCAGAACGGGACCCAGAAGACAATTGTCAAATCCAATGAAGTTCTCGGTGTGAATGGAACGGAGAATTTCATTGCCAGCCTGGATATGAATGGTGATGTACAGTGGGGTATGGTCATCAGTAACGCATCTACCAATTATTTGAATACTATTTCGGGATTGGCAATGGACGGTAATGGAAATGTGTACGTATCCGGAACCTTTGAAGAACGGACCATCGTTACTGATGCCTCGGGGGTTGTTTATGATTTCATGGGAGTTAATTCGCGTATGCGCAGTTATGCTTTCAAAATGAACCAATCAGGGAAAATACTATGGACAAATTATTTTAGGAATGATTTCAGCTTCGGGGATATTGGCGTGAACGCAATGGATATCGATGAAAAAGGAAATATGTATGTATCCGGGGCTGCCAGCGCAAGTTTGGATACAGACTATTTCAGGTTTTTTCAAAGTGACGGCAGCGAGAAGCGATTCAGTTTCCACGGATTTTTCTTACTTAAGATTGATGCCAACGGATTCAGCCGCTGGTGCGTAGGTGATAGGTGGAGCGGCGCGGCAAGTGGTTCAACTGTTCGAGTAGACGGCAAAAACGTTTGGGCCACAACAACATATTTTAATCATAGTGCTGACGGGTTTGATTCATACTTTTCTTCAGTGGACGGTTCGGATGCTTCGATACATGTCAATGAATCGGAGTTTGGGGTTGTTCAGTATGACAGTTCAGGAATGCTGCAAAGACTCGTCAGCAGTGGTGAAAATTATGGAGGCTATGTAACGCCAAATCAAATGGTGATTGACAGCAAAGGCAATTACTTATTTAGCGGTTTGATCAGCCCCTGGAACGGGGGCACTGATCAATATTTGTTTTTTGGAGATACGATATATACCCATGGCCTGGATGCGTTTTATGCAAAGGCAAGCCCTGATTTTTGCAACGCGGGCATCCAGCCATTTGCCAATGCGGGTGCTGACCGAAATCAATGCCCTGCAATACCCACCCAGCTTGGCGCTGCTACATCGGGTGACTCCTATAGCTGGTCTTCCAGGCCATATGGCTTCCGGTCTTCGTCTCCGCAGCCCATAGTCTCTCCGGATACCACCACCACCTACTTTTTGACGGTGAAGAACAAGGCAGGTTTGGTAGCCAGGGACTCAGTGGTGATAACTGTCCCGGAAATATCGAAGGCAAAAGCGATACAAGATCTAGAGATCTGCGCGGGTAAAACCGTTGCACTTGGATCACCAGTAGTATCAGGATTACAGTATAGTTGGACCGCCAACCCGGCAGGATTCACCTCGGGCCAGGCAAATCCCCTGGTCACACCTATGAAAACAACATCCTATTTCTTTACCGTATCTGACCAGAATGGTTGTGTGAAAAAGGATACGGTACTCGTTACGGTCAATGATACCTTGGTTCCTTCGGTGACTATCACATCCAATCTCAATACTATCTGCAAAGGTCAGACAGTAACCTTTACCGCCAAGTTTGAAAATGGCGGCCATTCTCCCTATTTCCAGTGGAAAATCAATAATCGCAATGAGGGGGCAAGCGAGTGGATGTTTATTGCTCCAGAGTTGGCAAACGGCGATGCAGTCTCGGTTGATCTTACCAGTAGCATTGGCTGTGCCACACCAGGAACGGTGACCAGTAATGTCATCAAGATGACGGTCAGGCAGGTGATTCCCACTGCAAGAATTGTAGGGGCCACGAGGTTTGAGAAAGGCCAGGCCGTTAGCCTGAGCCTGGATATCACTGGCGGCGGGTCCAGTCCTGGTTATCAGTGGGAGGACAGCACTTCAGGTATGGGTTGGACAAATATTACCGGGGCAACATCAGGTACAATCAGCTATATTCCCTCAAAGTCCGGTGATAAGATACGCTGCAGGCTTACCAGCAGCGATGCCTGTGCAAGTCCTTCCATCGTATACAGTGCCGCCGCTGTTTTCGACGTAGTCACTGCTGTGGTGAATCCGTCAGTGCCGGGGGCAGGGGAGGTCGTTTTGTTTCCGAATCCGGCAAACAACCAGATCACGGTAGACAGTCTGAAATATACGGACCACTGGGAAACCCTGGAGATCGTAGAGCCTGCAGGATCAGTTGTAAAGCGGGTGGATATTCGCAACACCCGGAAAGCAACAATAAATATAGAAGGCTTGCGTAATGGAATGTACATGATCGTACTAAGACGGAAGAATGGTCTCCCGCTGATATTCAAAGTCATCAAAATGTAGGCAGGCTGATTCTGGCGGGGATATAACACACAAAACCCTCTACAAACAAGCGGTTTGAAGAGGGTTTTCGTTGAGGGGAAGGTTCTATGCATTTGCCTTCTCTCTTTATGCTTTTTTTCGTGCTGTAGGGGGAGGAGTCGAACCTCCACGAGGACGTTAGCCTTTGCGCATCGCGGCGGGAAGCAACTCCCTCCGATAAGGTGGTCAACCCCAGTCGGTGACCCTGCAGTGTCACTGGCGTTACGCAATGTTTATCCGTTGGCCCCCACCCCCGAGACAAGAGGGTATGTCTGCCAAAATTTCATCACCCCACAATTTGTAAGAACTTGATGCCTCAAAATTAAGGTATCCAGCCATTTCATTACAAATAATTCAAAGAAAAATTTGAAAATACTGAAAACGTTTAATAAATTAGCTATATCAATAGATAATTTTAAACCAGCATCGACAGAATGGCCTCGAAATTTAATTTAGACAAACTTGACCTTCAGATCATCCAGGCGATGATGGAGGATGCCGGCATTTCTTACGCAGACCTTGGAAAAAAGCTGTTTGTTTCCGGTGGTACCATCCACGTGAGAATAAAGAAACTCCAGGAACTGGGCGTGGTCAAAGGTACAAAACTCAATGTAGACCTGAAACAACTGGGCTATGATATCACGGCCTTTGTAGGGATATTCCTGGAGAAAAGTTCGTTGTATGACCAGGTGGCGGAAGACCTTCGCAAGATCCCCGAGATCATCCGGCTGAACTATACCACGGGCAATTACTCGATGTTCCTGGAAGTGGTGTGTAAGGATATCGCACAGCTGCGCTTTGTACTGCACGACAGCCTGCAGAAGATCAAGGGCATTGAAAGGACCGAAACCTTTATCTCCCTGGATGAAAGTTTTAACCGCAACGTCCAGGTTACCCGGTTACTTCCATCATGAGGCTATTGCCGGATTCCAGAAGATTCATGGGGTCCCTGGGTCTGCTCTTGTTATTGAACCTGGTGATCAAACCTGTGTGGGTATTGGGGATAGACAGGCAGGTGCAGAACCAGACGGGTTATGAAGCCTATGGCCATTATTTCGCCTTGTTCAGCCTTTCCCTTGTGTTCCAGTTTCTGCTGGACCTGGGCATTACGCCGTATTTCAACCGATCCGTATCCGCTGCACAACAGGATGGCCCTGCACTCTTTTCGCAGGCCCTCGGTGTTAAGTTATTACTGGGTGTTCTCTACAGTATTGTGGTGCTGGCCGTGGCCTGGTTCACTCATGCGTTCTCCGGTACACTGATCTTTCTGCTCATCCTCCTGCAGGTCATCAGCAGTTTTCATATGTTGCTGCGTTCATACTTATCCGCTTCCCAACAATTCACCGCCGATGCCTGGGTTTCCGTCACGGACAAACTTTTTGTGATCATTGTGGCGGGAGGGATCATGATGTTCCCTGGTATCAGTGGCGGAATCACCATCAATCAATTTGTAGTGATTCAGGCTGCAGGCTTGCTGGTTGCCATGGCCCTGGCGGTAGGATTCATCTATCGCCACAACATTGCGATATCCCTAAGACCATTACAAACTTTCCGCCTGGATATCCTCCGCCAGAGCCTGCCCTTTGCACTGAATATCTTTTTTATGACGGTAATTATGAGGGCCGATGGATTCCTGCTGGAAAGGATGGCTCCCGGTAAGGCCTATGACGCTGGGACCTATGCCACCGCGTTTCGGCTGAATGATGCCGTGAACATGGCCGGCTATATTATGGCTGGCTTTCTGTTGCCCTATATCGCCCGTAACTGGCCCCGTAAGGATGCCATCGATGATGTGCTTGCCCTGGGCAGGCAGTTCCTGATGATTCCAGCCGTCCTGCTTGCAGCCACCGCGCCCTATCTCTCCCCTTACATCAATACTGCTTTATACCATGGTCATGAGCCCATGACGGAAGCCGTGATCAATATCCTCTTCCTCTGCCTGCCGGCTTACGTGATCATCCAGACGCATGGCACGGCGCTCACGGCTACCGGTAAGATCCGGCCGTTCATGATTGCCAGCGGCATCTTTGCCGCGCTCCTTTTTACCGCCGATCTGATCGTAATCCCCGTCCATGGTGCCAGGGGTGCAGCATGGGTTGCGGTATGTATACAAAATGCATTTGCCCTCACCATTTATTTTCTTGGCAAGCGATATTGCGATATCCGCATCAGGCCCATAGAGATCCTGTTTTATTATCTCCTGGGTCAGGCCGTAGCCTTGATCACGAAACACCTAATTTTATGATTCCTATGCAGGAGAATATACCACAACTTATTGTCCGTAACCGGGGCCGCATCCTGATCGCGATCCTCGGCGCTGCCGCACTCGCCGCTGTGCTCAGTCTTCTCATGCCAAAGCAGTATTTGTCGCAAGCCTCCGTGCTGCCGGCCAATTCCAAGTTGATGGACAAGCAGGCCATGTTTGGGAACAATATCCAGGAACTCTATTCCGCTTATGGTGCATCGGAAGACCTGGACCGGCTGATCGCCACCATGCACTCTCCATCGGTGCTGCAGGTAGTGGCTGACAGCCTCGGCCTCGCGGGTCATTATGCCATCAGCGGCAAGGACGCGCGGGGAAGAACGCTGAAGAAGCTGGAGAAACAGGTAAAAATGCTGCGTACAGAATATGGCGAAGTGAACCTTAAAGTGTGGGACAAGGACCCTGCCATGGCTCAGCGCATCGCTGCATCAATCCTGGTTCAGACTCAACAAGTCTATGATGAGTTATTCATTTCCTACTATCAGCGCTCCGTGCAGCGGCTGGATGCGGAACTGGGCAGATTGTCGCGCAAAGACACCCTGAGGAAAATTGAGTCTGACCAATACCAGCAACTGCTGGATCGGCAGGCCGAATACCATATGGCTGCACTGAATCCACCCGCTGCCATGTTTACCATCGCAAAGCCGGAACTTCCTGTTCTGGCAGACAAACCAGATCTCCCGTTGAATATTTTCATTGCCGCACTGGCGGCACTGTTTGCGATGATTGCATGGATCATGGGCAGCAGTTTCTGGAAAAGCGCTTATGCGAGACCGTGAGTTGCCATATGGCTGGGTGATGGTGGCTGTAGGAATGGCCGTTGCTGCGGCTATGGTGCTGCAGACACCCTGGCTGGCCCTGCTGGCTCCGGCGGCCCTTATCCTGTTCTATATCCTTCCTAAACCGGAATGGCTGCTATACGCGCTCCTGCTGTCTATTCCCTTCTCAGCGGAACTGCAGATCACGCCCTCGTTGGGAACTGACCTGCCAGACGAGGGACTGATGTGGCTATGTTCTGTGATGGTGGTTTTTGTGATGTATCGGGAACGAGCAGGGCTTGCTACCCTCGTTTCCCATCCTGTTGTAGCGTGCATATTATTGTCCTGGCTATGGAGCTGGATTTCCCTGGCATTTGCGGAAAGTCCCTGGCTTGCACTGAAATTCATTCTTGCCAAATCCTGGTATCTCCTTCCTTTTCTTTTTGGGACGATGCTCATACTGAATGATCCAAAGCGTCTCCGCATGGCTTCGGTCCTGATCCTTGTGCCGATGATCCTGCTGGCAGCGGTCACCCTGGTTAGGCATGCAAATACTGGTTTTGATTTTGCCGATGTGAGTAATGTAGTATGGCCTTATTTCAGGAACCATGTAAACTATGGCGCGTTGTTGGTGTGTACCCTGCCACCCGCATATCTTTTCTGGAGGCGCAAGAAAAGCCCTGGCTGGTTTTTGGCCATCCTGCTGTTGATCACTGCTTTGTATTTTTCATATTCCCGCGGTGCATGGCTGGCCCTTGCAGCAGGGATCATTGCACCATGGTTATTACGCAAGAGACTGCTTGTGATGTTTGCCATCACCCTTCCGTTGTGCCTGGCCCTGGTGGTGTATTGGCTCAGGGAAGACAATAACTACCTGCGTTTCCGGCCTGATTTTGAAAGTACGATCTATCACGCAGACCTTGCCGGGCATATGGAAGCTACCTACCGGATGAAGGACCTTTCTACTGCGGAGCGATTTTATCGCTGGATTGCGGCGGAGCGCATCTGGGAAGATCACCCGGTTACGGGTGTGGGTCCCAACCATTTTGTGGCTATCTATCGTTCCTATACCGTGGAAGCTTTCCGCACTTATGTGAGTGATAACCCCGAGCGTTCTACGGTACACAATTATTTTCTGCTCTTGCTGGCTGAGCAGGGCTTGCCCGGTCTCTTATTGTTCCTTTTCACCTTGTTGGCCATGGCCATCACCGCGCAGCGGGTATACCATACCGTTAGTGACCGTTTCACGGGCCTGCTGGTGCAGTGTGTGGTCTCCATATTGGCGATGATCCTGGTATTGATCTCCCTTAGTGACCTGGTGGAGACGGATAAGATCGGTCCGTTATTCTATACCTGTGCTGGTGTGCTGGTAGTGGCTTCTTTAAGCGCGTACGTCCAGCGCGTCCCTGAGTCCGTTACCGAGAAGGTTGAAGGATAAAACCAGGAGCATGATAGCCAGTCCGGGTACAATGGCCAGCATAGGATTATTGGTAACAATGAAATTATAGTTTTCCTTGATCATGAGTCCCCATGATGGTTGCGGGGGCTGCACGCCTACACCCAGAAAGCTGAGGCCGGCTTCAATCACAATGGCTGATGCAAAATTGGCGGCGCCCACCACCAATACAGGCCCCATGACATTGGGCAGGATGTGCCGGGTGATGGTGCGCAGATCACTGAAGCCCAGGGCTTTGGTAGCCTCTATGTATTCCAGCTCCCGGATGCCAAATACCTGACCTCGGATCATACGGGCCACGCTAACCCAGAGGGTAAGACCTACGGCTACAAAGACCTGCCAGAATCCTTTTCCCAATACAAGGGTTATCGCAAATACAAGAAGGAGGGTGGGAATGCTCCATACAACATTGATAAACCACATGATGACATCGTCTGTGCGTTGCCGGTAGTAACCGGCCAGTGCGCCCAGGAGTATCCCGAGTGTCAGTGAAATGACTACCGCTATGGTACCAACACTGAGGCTTACCCTGGTGCCTATGATGAGCCTGCTGAGGATATCACGGCCAAACTTATCTGTGCCCAGCCAGTGCCTGCGTGTAACCACAGCATTTTTTTGCCCTCCCAGGGCAGTGAGTGGAAACGCCAGGCGCTCTGTTACGCCTTCATCCACATATTTCTCAACAATGATGCTGTCTGCTTTTACGCAGTGTGAAACCACGGGTATCCAGGAGTAAGTATCGGGTTTCCCGCTCCAGGTGCGTTGCAGTGCATTTACATTTTTGACTTCAGGCTTCGGGATCTTCAGGTATTGTATGGTGAAGCCGGGGCTTTGTCCGCTTACTTCAAGGATCATCCTGTTGGCATTGGGAGAAGGGTCAGGTGCCAGCCAATAGGCAAAGACGGCAACGCAAATGGCCAGGCAGATACAGGCGAGCCCTGCCATGGCGGCCTTGTTGCGCTTTAATTTTCTCCATGCCGCGTATGTAAGGGAATGCTGGTCCACAACCCAAGATACTATCATTTTACTTTGCGGCCCTTCCAGTAGTAGCTGCCCATCTGGCCAAAGAATCCTGAGATCACCGTATAAAGTATATGAAAAGGCTGCGCTAAAGGGAACCAGGGTAAAAGACTACGCAAGCCAAAAAAACGGAGGACACCGGAAACAAAACGCCATTCCAACAGGATTTTCAACCCTAGGAGTGCCAGGGCTGTCCATGCTGCCATAACAGAAAAAATACCAGCGATGAGCCAGAGCAGTACAACAAAATTAAACAGGTATACCAGCAACAGGATGCGGAACAAAACTGGATTTTTGTATTGGGTGGCTTTGCTGGCCCAACGGATGCGCTGACGGAAAAATGATTGCCAGGTTTTTTCTGTTTCAGTTTCCACGATGGCATTTGACGTAAACGCATAACCGATTTTCCCCGGGTACCGGGCACTGAATTTTTGCATGAGCAGCATGTCGTCACCGGAAGCAATGCCATCGATCCCATCAAATCCCCCTACTTCAAGGAAGCAGTTTTTGACATAGGCAAGACTGGCGCCACTGGACATATCATGCATTCCCGAAGACAGGGCTGCGGCGGTGATGCCCTGCAGGATCGAAAAGTCCAGGCATTGAAAGCGCGAAAGAAAATCATTTCCCGGCTTCATTTTCACGGGGCCGGCAACCATATGATAGCCTTGCGTCATCATGGTGGAAACAAGCGCTTCTGCCCACCCTGGAGGAACAACACAATCAGCATCAGTTGTGAGGATGATCTCGCCCCTTGCATGGCTGATGCCCGTGGCGATGGCATGTTTTTTAAAGGCAACAGCGCCGGGTAGGGGATTGCTTTTAACCACGGCGACAGGATAGGCGGCAGCTAATGCTGAGGTTTCATCTTCAGATTGGTCATCAACCACAATCACTTCTAATTTGTCCTGTGGATAGCGCTGTTGTAAAACGGCTTCAATACAATACCGAATATGTTTTGCTTCATTCCTGGCAGGAATGATGACTGACACCATCGGTCTGTTTTCACCAGGAAAGACTGGTGAAGGTTTGGGCGGGAATGCGCGGGCATAAAGATTGATCCGGTAAGCATACAACACCAGCAGGATCAGTGAGGCAAACTGCAGAAACACCATCCAGCTCATGCTTGCAGATTAAAAGCGTCAGCAATAACAGGTGCATTGCGCAGGTGCAATACCTGGTGGCCAGTGGGCAGCACGTGCATCTGTTTGGGTGCACGGATCCGGTGGAAAAAAACCTGGCCAGGCTTAAGGGGTATGATATTGTCAAACTGACCATAGATCAGGACCACAGGAGTTTGGTGAGCATTGATCTCCCTGACCACTGCAGTGAGGTTGGGCCTGAATTTCCGAAACAGCGTCCATGCTTGGTACACCAATGCGCGCACGTGTTTATCATCCATATAGAGGTTCACAAATTTGCGTACCCCTTTATTGACCATGCTCCAGGATTCAAATTGGTTAAGGAGGCGGACAAAGCCTTCGGGTTTCACCATAATGCGTTTAAAAAGGGCATTACCCGGCGATGTTTGTGTTGCCAGCCAGTAAAAGAAATTGAAGTGCAATCCATCCGGTGCCAGTAAAACGAGACGTGTGATACGGTGTGGGATCAGTTGCATGAGGTGTAGTGCAATACGTCCGCCCATGCTGTAACCCAACAGTGCAAACCGGTCTGCCTGTGCATGCGGACAGAGTTGTATGATCTGCAGAAAATCCTGGGGTGTAAGGGTATTACCATTATTCCATTGCGTATCTCCGTGCAAGGGAAGGTCAATGGCAATAAAGCGATGCCCGGGAACGTGTTCTGCCAGCCAGTCAAATGTTGCGGCGTATGTCCCGAAACCATGCAGGCAGATCACCAGTTCCGGCCCTTCACCGGAATAACGATAATGGATCACTGAGTTCTTGTAATGGAGATAATGAGAATACATGGCCTCCCGGCAAATTACTCCATTCTGATCATTGCTTTATAAAGGGCAATGAATTTGTACCGTCCGCTGATTGCCATTGTATGATATACGAACCTGTACTCAGCTGATCAACCGGAACCACAAACCTGTTCACGCCTTTTGTGGCAGACCTTGTAGTTGAATAAACCGCTGCACCGCGCAGATCCCTGATGGTAATATAGACGGATCCCTGTGATGATATTACGGTAGTGAGATTAAGCGATGTGGAAGCAGGAACAGGGAATGCTGTAAAGCTCCCTGGGGTATGGTTGTTGAGGAGGATTGTTTTTGAATATTCTTTTCGGCCATCCTTGTCTACCATGGCCAGGCGATAATAATTTTTTCCGATGCCCGGGTGCTCATCAGCAAATTGGTAGCTTGCCACGGCAGTACCAGGCTTTGTGCCCTTGACCCTGCCGATCTCCCGAAAGTCCTGCCCTTCTGCAGAACGTTCAATTCCCACATATTGGTGGTATTGATCAGCCTTGGCCTGCCATTGAAGGCGTACAGACTTGTTTTGTAATTCCCCTCTGAAATCAATAAGTGTGAGCGGCAGTGCCACAGTGGCAAAAATATTGAAGTCAACCACCTTCTGGAACAGCCTTCTATGCCCCTCATTGTTCAGGTGGATCCCATCCGGATTATTGTTTGCGTCCAGGAATCGCACATCAAAAGCTATGAATCCCCCGTCCCGTACTAAGTCCGGGTACACATTGATGGATTTTCCAATGAAGGTCTGATGGATGAGGTCATTTTGTGTGGAGAGTTGCGTTCTCCTCTCCTGGTCAGGGAAGTCGCGCGGTTGCGTTCCCAGGAAAAACATCGCAACGCCTCTGGCAGCAGCCAGGGACTGGAGGGTTATCAGGTTGGCAAGGGTTTCTTCGTTGGTGTATCCGTTGTTTACGTCATTGGTAGGGTAGCTGACCAGGATGATATCTGGTTCAAGACTTAGAGCTTTAGTGATATTATGATCAAGGTCAACTGATGGTTTTCCGGGAACGGAGGTGGCAAGGGCCTGATAGGTAGACAAACCACGGTAGCCCAGATTGATCCATATATGCGTGGAGTAATAACTCTGAAGTCTTTCAAACAAACTATTCCCTGTGGTGGCATACCAACCCTCGGCCGTGGAAGAACCCATTAAAACAACTTTTTTCTGGGCCTGGATGGCATAGTGCAGGCACAGGGCCACCAGGAAGATGCATAACTTTTTCATACCTCAATATTCAAGCGTGACGGCAGCAGGTGGAGAATTTCCGGGGGGTATCGGTTATGCGAAGGGCAGTAAAAATAGTTCAAAATAATTAGGAGATACAACAAAAAAGTTTGTATTTTCGAATTAGTTGCATAACTAACAATATGCCAAACAACCAATTTAAGAGAGGGGAATTATACAGCTTTATCACGGGTGTGGCATCCACTGCCATAGCCCGGAGGTTGCAGAAGAACTTCAAAACCAACGGAGTAGATATCACCATAGAGCAATGGAGTGTTTTGTATCATCTGTGGAAGCAGGATGGGGTTAACCAGCAAGAGCTGTGCAACGCTACTTTCAGGGATAAGCCGAGTATTACCCGCCTGGTTGACAATCTGGAGAAACTGAAGCTGGTAAAGCGCGTATCGTCCAAGGAAGACCGGCGCAGAAACCTGATTTTTCTTACGGAAACGGCTAAAAAGTTGCAGGACCAGTCCATGGAACTGGCCAACCAAACCCTGAATGAAGCCCTGGAAGGGGTGCCTACGGAAGACATTGAATTGTGTAAGGCGGTATTGCAAAAGGTGTATGATAACCTGAAGTAAACGGATAACGAGGCAATAGATAATTACAAAACTTAAAAACAGAATATATGGCAACTGAAGTTCAAACACAGATGTTGAAAGGCGGAGAATGGGTGATCAAAGAAACGGAGGCGGCTGACATATTTACGCCGGAAGATTTCAATGAAGAGCAAAAGATGGTGCTGGACATGTGTTTGTCGTTTCTTGACGCGGAGGTATACCCTTTGCTGGACAGGATCGATAACCTTGAACCGGGGCTGATGCCATCGTTGGTAGACAAAGCTGGAGAACAAGGTCTTCTGGGAACCTCCATTCCTGAAGAATTGGGCGGACTGGGAAAAGATTTCATTACCAGTACCCTGGTGAATGAGGGTTTGGGTGGCGGCCATTCATTTTCTGTAGCTATTGCCGCGCACACGGGTATTGGCACCTTGCCCATTCTGTATTTTGGTACGCCCGGGCAAAAAGCAAAGTATGTGACCAAACTGGGGACGGGAGAGTGGAAGGGTGCATATGGTCTTACGGAACCCAATTCAGGGTCAGATGCGTTGAGTGCAAAGACAACGGCGGTATTGAGTGCAGATGGTAAGCACTATATCCTGAACGGTCAGAAATGCTGGATCACCAATGGTGGTTTTGCTGATGTATATACGGTGTTTGCAAAAGTGGATGGCGACAAATTCACGGCATTTATTGTTGAACGTGGTTTTGAAGGTTTTACCCAGGGTCCTGAGGAGCACAAGATGGGCATCAAGGGATCATCCACAGTGCAATTGTATTTTCAGGATTGCAAAGTTCCTGTTGAAAATGTATTGGGTGAGATTGGCAAGGGCCATGTGATTGCCTTCAATATCCTGAACATCGGAAGGTTGAAACTCTGTGCTGCCACGCTGGGTGGAGCCAAGATGGCTTTGTCAGAAACCATCCGTTATGCCAATACAAGGGAGCAGTTCAAGCAGTCCATCGCTGGTTTTGGAGCGATACAGCATAAGCTTGCAGAAAGTGCGATCAGGGTATGGATTGCTGAGTCTGCATTGTATCGCAGTGCGATGTGGATAGACGAAACGGAGAAGGCCATGCTGGCCGGCGGTAAATCATATGCCGAGGCTTTGTTAGGTGCAGCCGAAGAATATGCGATTGAGTGTGCGATGCTGAAAGTTTTTGGTTCTGAACTGCTGGACTTTGTGGTGGATGAGGGTGTGCAGGTTCACGGTGGGAATGGGTTCAGTGCAGAGTATAATATTTCCAGGGCTTACAGGGATAGCAGGATCAACAGGATCTACGAAGGTACCAACGAGATCAACCGCCTGTTGACGGTGGATATGGTGTTGAAACGTGCGATGAAGGGTAGACTGGATCTGATGGGACCATCCATGGCCGTGTTGAAAGAGCTGATGAGTATACCTGAATTTGGGGATCTGGATGAGTCTCCTTTTGCTGCAGAGCGTAAGTTGCTGAAAAGCCTTAAGAAATCAATATTGATGGTGGCTGGTGCTGCGGCGCAGAAGCTGATGATGAAGCTGGAATCTGAGCAGGAGATCCTGATGAATATTGCTGATATGGCCATTGAAGTGTTCCATGCTGAAAGCGGAATACTGAGGGCGATGAAGGCTGCCTCTGCGGGGGATGAGAGGGCATCAATCTATAAGGACATGGCGCAAACCTATCTTTACGACGCGGCTGACCGAGTAAATAAATCAGGCAAAGACGCTATCAACGCGTTTGCATCAGGTGATGAGCAAAGAATGATGTTGCTGGGACTGAAGCGATTCACCAAGGCAGATCCCTTCAACAGCAAAGATGCAAGGCGAAGGATAGCGCAGGTACTGATTGCTGCTAATAAGTATCCGTACTAGTTCGCAGTTCGCAGGCAATTGCCGCACTATCGCACTGCCACATTACCACATTAATAAGCCCCCATTCGGGGGCTTTTGTTTTGCCAATATCAATGAACCGATTGAATGTTACAAATACTGGAATGCGTTGATTTCTTCCTGTTTGATCTTTGGCGCTACGATGGGTTTCTTCTTTTTTTCTCTCATGATGATGAGCAGCCCTATGGATAAAGTCAATGAAGTAATGATGTGCGTCAGGTGGTATATTTTAAGGATATCTGTGAAATTGGGATTTCTGAGTACATAGTGAACAATGTACATGAAGTTAAAGCAGACATAGGCGAAGACCAGTGCACCACTCATGAAGGCCTTGCCCATGTCTTTTTTCCTGTTGAAAGATGATTTCACATGGTGCAGAAAAAAGTAAAAACAGAAAGCGGTTACGGCAAGGAGGCCCGGCCCTATAATGATGGTAAGGATCTTTGTATTAAAGCCTTTGAGCAGGATGATAACAAACTCAAACATCACAAATGAGGCTGCTACATACTGCAGTAGTTTCCTCATCCTGGGTTGAAGGGTGAAATACCGAAGCCCGATCAGCATCAGGGGGGCATCCAGGAGATTGTTGATGATACCGAGGTTTCTGGAAAATGCAGGTGAAGCGGGAATGGCGTTGATGGAGATCAGGTTGATGACAATGATCTGTGAGAAATAGATGGCCAGAGCCAGAAATGACATCCCTCCCTCACGGAAATTAACCAGGAGAAGGATGACCGGGAGGAAAAGCAGAATGATACTGCTTATACCAAGGATGTTTTCCCAGTGTTGCATAGGACTGTTTTCAATTGGGTTAAGGTTTACCGATACTATAAACGACGAAACGTCATATTTAATTACAGTTTTATGGGTTCATTTGCGAGAATCAGCAAAAGTGCATTTACGCATCCGTAAAAATACCCATCTGTAATGCGTAGTTTTTTGTGACATTTGCAATCATGAAAAAATGGCTAACTGTCTGGATACTGCTGATAACCATTTCACCTTCAATGGCCCAGTATAGTTTCAGGATGTTCAGGACCACAGGCGCCCTGCCGTATATGGAATATGGCTTGGGGGACGACAGGCTGGGGGGTGCAAAGATGGGCTACCTGGATTCCAATGTGGTAATGAAGGTTACGGACAGCGTCAACGGCGATTATATGGTTCAGCTTTCCAGACAGCATTACGCCTACATTCCTAAAACTGCTGTGAAGCCTGCAGATGATGTGCGTCCCAGGGCTTATTATCTCAGTTCCAGTCTCAAGGTGTACGGGGATTCACTGTATGATTATGTTTCTGTGAACCTGGACGAGAAACTGCCTTACCGTAGCCAGCAGGTGATCAATCCGGCGGGTATTGATGTAGATCTTTTTGGGGTGACGTCTAATACCAATTGGATTACCCAATTGTCTTCAGTGCAGGAGATCAGCCAAACCTGGTATGAGCAAATTGAGGACGATGTAATGCGAATTCACATCCAGCTCAAGTCAGGGCGGCACTGGGGTCATAGTATTTATTATGATACACTTGCAAGGAAGATGTACATCCGTATAAAGCGAAGACCGCCATCAGACATGAAGAAGTGGAAGATAGCGATAGATGCAGGACATGGGGGCACCAATGTGGGCGCCGCAGGCCTGAATACTAAGATATTGGAGAAGGACTATACCCTATTGATGGCGAAAACCCTGGAAACTGCGTTTCGGAAAGCGGGGATGAAGAATGTGGTGATGACCCGTACCTCGGATACCACCCTGAGCATGGAAGAACGGATATTGATGTTGCGTAAGGCGGCCCCGGATATCTTGCTGAGTATCCATTTAAACTCATCATCAGTGGATACGGTGAGGGGCACCAGCACATTTTACCGGTATATTGGCTTCAGGCCATTGTCCCAGTTTATCCTGCGGAATATGTTGTCCCTGGGCCTAAAGGAGTTTGGAAATGTGGGTGCATTTAATTTTGCGCTGAGTGGTCCCACGGAATATCCCAATTGCCTGGTGGAGGTTGCGTTCCTTAGTAACCCGGAGGATGAAAAAAAGATCATCGATCCAAAATTTCATAAAAATATGGCCCTGAAGATCGTGAAGGCTGTAAAGGAGTTTGGTGCTGCCCAGAACGGGAGTAAATAGACGCTGGCAAGAAGTTGTATCTTAGTGGTTTATGGATAGGAAAACATTTATTCAACAATCGGCGCTGGGCACCCTGGGGGTGTTGGTGGCTCCTAAAACAAAAACCTCCATGCAAAAGAACATTTTCGTGCACCATGTGTATTTCTGGCTGAAAGACCCGCAAAGCAAGGAAGCTGCGGAGAAACTGGTAGAGGGGCTGGAAGGCCTGAGCAAGGTTAAAACCATCCAGATGTTCCATATTGGGAAGCCGGCGGACACCAATAGGGAGGTTATTGACCGTTCTTATGCCATTTCCTGGCTCGCATTGTTCAAGGATAAGGCAGACCAGGATTCATACCAGGTTGATCCTATTCACCTTCGCTTTGTGGAACTCTACTCCCATCTCTGGAGCAGGGTAGTGGTTTATGATTCTGTGGATGTTAAATAATGGTGAACTGCCCTGATTTGTTGGTTGGCATGGATTTTTGTGTATCTTTGTCCCGTTAACAAGTTCTGATCTATTTGCTTCTGTAAGTCGTCCGCAGTTAATAACGCCCCGCCTTATCGTTCAGTTAGTCAGTTCATTTTAGTTAAGTTTAAATTTTAGTAATGAACATTTTCGTGTCCAATTTGAGCTTCCAGGTTCAAGACCAGGATCTGCTCGAAATCTTTGCAGAGTACGGCGAAGTATCATCTGCAAAAGTTATCACTGACAAATTCTCCGGTCGTAGCCGTGGATTTGGTTTTGTTGAAATGTCCAATGATGAGGAAGCTAAAAAAGCTATCGCTGAATTGGATCAGGCTGAAGTTGATGGCAGGACCATCTCTGTAGCTGAAGCAAAGCCAAGGGAACAACGTCCTGAAAGGAAATCTTTCGGTGGCGGCGGCGGCGGTAATCGCGGCGGCGGAGGTTACGGCGGCGGCGGTAACAAATTCAACAAACGCTATTAATAAAAAAGGCCCTGGTTTACCAGGGCCTTTTTTAATGTGGTAATTTGGCAATGCGGTAATGCGGCAATTGCCTGGCACGTGCGGGGACCCTGTATTTACTGCCGCATTGCCGCACTGCCGCATTGCCACATTAATCTTCTATCTTTAGAGGATGAAGCATTCTAAGCCCGCGCTAGGGTTCATTTTTGTCACCATACTGATTGATGTTATTGGATTTGGGATCATCATTCCCGTTGTGCCCAAACTGATCAATTCACTGGTGGGTGGAACTATGAGTGATGCGGCACGGTACGGTGGCTGGCTGATCTTTGCTTTTGCCATCATGCAGTTTTTCTTCTCGCCCATTTTGGGGAACCTGAGTGACCAGTATGGGCGCAGGAAGATTTTACTGATATCTCTTTTTGGTTTTGGACTTGACTACCTGTTTACGGCCTTTGCACCTAATATAGGCTGGCTCTTTGTGGGCAGGATCATTGCAGGTATCTCCGGTGCCAGTTTTACTACAGCAACAGCGTACATTGCTGACATCAGTACGCCTGAGAACAGGGCACAGAATTTCGGAATGATAGGGGCAGCATTTGGGCTGGGTTTCATCATTGGCCCGGCTGTAGGAGGCTTGCTGGCGCATATTGGCGTAAAGGCACCTTTTTTTGCGGCCGCGATCCTCACTTTAATAAATTGGCTTTACGGGTATTTTGTACTGCCTGAGTCCCTGGCTCCGGAGAACAGGCGGCGGTTTGACTGGAAGCGTGCAAATCCCATTGGTTCCCTGCAACACCTGGGAAAGTATCCAGCTGTATCCGGGTTGGTGGCTTCATTTTTTTTACTGTATGTTGCCGCGCATGCGGTTCAAAGTACCTGGAGTTTTTATGGGTTTGAAAAATTCAAATGGACCGAGGCGCAGGTAGGGATATCTCTTGCCGTGGTAGGTGTGATGGTGGCTGTTGTTCAGGGTGTGCTGATCAGGAAAATCATCCCGGCGCTGGGCCAAACAAAAAGTGTATTGCTGGGGCTGCTTTTTTACAGCGTGGGAATGGTATTGTTCGCATTTGCCACCAAGGGCTGGATGATGTATGCCTTCACGGTTATCTATTGTTTGGGGGGAATTGCCGGTCCGGCACTGCAGGGATATATTTCAGGCCACATACCGGCCAATGAGCAAGGCAGTTTGCAAGGCGCCCTTACCAGCCTGATCAGCGTCACATCTATTATAGGACCCTTGATCATGGCTAATCTTTTTTCATGGTTTACAAAACCAGGGCATGTTTACTTCCCTGGGATACCGTTTATTTGTGGCGCCGTTTTACTGGTTATCAGTGCGGTGCTGGCATTCAGAACCATGAACAAGGAACACGCATTGGCTTAAAATTCTATTGATATGGGAAAGCTGGTTGAAGAATTCAACAACTATAGGGAGAAAATGAACGAGGTGATCCTGAGTAAGAATAACCTCGTGATGAAAAGGCTCTGGAACCTTGATACCAATACCTATGAGGATGGTGCGCTGGATAAACAGACCAAAGAGATGCTGGGCCTTGTTGCGTCTATGGTTCTCCGTTGTGATGATTGTATCAAGTATCACCTTGGCAAATGTCACGAGCTGGGCGTTACCACAGAGCAGATGTATGAGATCTTTGCCGTTGCCAATATCGTTGGCGGCACCATTGTAATACCTCATACAAGGAGGGCTGCGGAGTATTGGGAAGAACTGCATTAGTGAAGTGGTGAAGTGGTGAAGTGGTGAAATGGTGAGGTGCGACCGCCTCACTACTTCACTACTTCACTACTTCACTATTTCACTACTTCACTACTTCACCATTTCACTAATCCCGTATGTATAAACTCATTGTATTTATCGCCCTGTTTCTTTTTGCGGATGCTTCGGCGCAGCAGAAGACCTATTGTAATCCAATGAACCTGGATTATGGGTTTACACCCATACCCAATTTCTCTGAGTGGGGCCGTCACAGGGCCACTGCTGATCCGGTGATCGTGAATTTTAAGAATACCTATTATCTGTTCTCCACCAACCAATGGGGCTACTGGTGGAGTGAGGATCTGTATACATGGAATTTTGTGTCTCGTAGATTCCTGAAGCCCTGGCATAAAGTGTATGATGAACTTTGTGCGCCAGCAGTATGGGCCATGGGCGATACTTTGTTTGTCATCGGCTCTACCTATGCAAAGAATTTTCCGATCTGGATGAGCACCAATCCCAGGAAAGATGAATGGAAAGAAGCCGTGGATTCATTTGAAGTGGGTGCCTGGGATCCCGCTTTTTTCCTGGATGATGATAACAGGCTCTATTGCTATCATGGCAGCAGCAATACATTTCCTTTGTATGTGCAGGAAGTTGACCGTAAGACCTTCAAGCCTGTGGGGGAAAGGAAGTCTTTGTTTGGATTGAATTTTGACCGCTATGGCTGGCAAAGATTTGGAGAGTACTATGACAATGTACCCCTGGATGGATTTATTGAAGGGGCATGGATGAACAAGCACAATGGCAAGTATTACCTTCAGTATGGTACGCCAGGTTCAGAGATGAGCGGTTATGCCGATGGGGTGAGTGTGGGTGATAGCCCTTTTGGTCCGTTCAGGGAACAGGCATTCAATCCGTTTGCGTTTAAGCCGGGAGGTTTCTCCCGGGGAGCGGGTCATGGTGCGAGTTTTAAAGACAAATGGGGAAACTGGTGGCATGTGAGTTCTGTGATTTTGAATGTAAAGAACAGTTTTGAGCGAAGGCTGGGCATGTGGCCTACTTCATTTGATAAAGACGGTATCATGCATGCCAATACAGCTTTTGGCGACTACCCCCATCTATTACCTGACGGGCCGGCAAACCATGAGCAATCCAGGTTCACCGGCTGGATGCTGCTGAACTACAACAAACCCGTTCAGGTTTCAAGTACATATGGAGGATTTAGTGCAAACAATGCGGTAGATGAAAGCATGAAAACATATTGGTGCGCCGCAACATCCAACAAAGGAGAATGGATCATATCTGATCTTGGTGCTGTGTGTACGGTACGAGCCGTACAGGTGAATTATGCAGACCAGGATGCCAATATCCTGGGTAAAGACAATACGATCTATCATCAGTATACACTCTGGTATTCTTCCGATGGCCGGAACTGGAAGATGCTGGTGGACAAATCTGTCCAGAAGAAAGATGTGCCCCATGATTATAATGAATTGCCTTCGCCTGTGGAAGCCCGTTACATCAAGCTGGAAAACGTACACATGGCGGCCGGTAAATTTGCCATCAGCGGATTGCGGGTGTTTGGTTTGGGCCATGGTACAAAACCGCAGCCGGTAAAGGAGTTTATTGCCTGGGTGGCGGATAAAGACAAACGGAATGCCTGGCTTCGCTGGAGCCCGGTTAATGACGCCTATGCTTACAATATTTACTTCGGAACTGCACCAGACAAGCTGTATGGTTGTGTGATGGTCCACAACGTGAATGAATATTATTTTAAGGCGATGGACAAAGAGCAGAAATACTATTTCGCCATTGAAGCGATCAATGAAAACGGGACCTCCAGCTGGAACTACTCAAAGTAGTAGGCTATAGCTCTTCCAGAATACCTTTTCCCTGACGGGTGACTACGGGTTCATCCCCTGTGAGATCAACAATGGTGGAATATTCCATACCGCCAATACCTGCATGCACTACAATGTCTACCTGGTTGGCGAATTTTTCATAGATCAGTTCAGGATCCGTGTATTCTTCCACCATGTCTCCTGGCAGGGATGAACTCAGGATGGGGTGGCCCAGGGTTTTGGTGATAGCCATCGTAATAACGTGATCGGGTACGCGAAGACCGATGGTGTCTTTTTTGCTTTTAAGGATCTTAGGTACTTCTTTACTGGCGGGGAGTATGAAAGTAAACGGGCCAGGGACGTGGCTTTTGAGGAACCTGAAGGTGGGTGTGGATATGGATTTGGCGTATTTGGAAAGATCGCTCAGGTCATTGCATACAAAAGAAAGATTGGCCTTGGCGGGGTCAATGTTCTTAATGCGGCAGATGCGTTCAATGGCCTTGGGGTGGAAGATGTCACAGCCCAGACCATAGACCGTATCTGTTGGATAAATGATTACACCCCCTTCTGCAAGGCATGACGCCACAGTGTTGATGAGCCTTTGTTGCGGATTCAGCGGGTGGATTTCCAACAGCATAAAAAATATTTTTTGCGACGGCCGCCATGCTTGTGCCTGATTCTCACCTTTTTAGTGAAGATATCAGTATTTACAGCTGTTTCAGGCGATGATAATTTTTTCAAATTACTTGAATATATCGTTTCTCCATACTATTTTTATGCCCTACGGAAAACGTTACAGGCACTCAACCCTCGGTTTTCCCTCCACGTATCGCTGCTTATCCAATGTTCATCGATCACCGCCCGATCCAATCCTGAACAATTACAGTAGAATTATTTTTATAGAAGAGCACCTTAAGTGTTGATGTATTTCAGCGCAACCAAAACTAATTGCACTGCAAAAACGATCTTTTTGTGGTTTCAGAGGTAAGCACAGGCCGGCGATTTCCATCGCTGGCTTTATTGTTTAATGCGGTAGTGTGGCAATGCGGTAGTGCGGGAATTAGCGGATGAGGGTGATGGTGCCTTTGATATGTTGGGAAGGGCAGGATGCTGATGCCTTAAACCGTATGAGATAACCGTAATTGCCTGCAGGTGCGGGATTACCATTGGTATTACCATCCCAGACCGCATCTGGGCGGGAGGAGGATATAAGCGTGCTGCCAAACCTGTTAAATACTTTCCACTCCACCTCTCCTGTTGCCTGTAAACCCGCCATGGGCCTGAACACATCATTTAGTCCATCTCCGTTAGGAGTGAAAGCATTGGGGATGAATAACTTCTTCGCCGGATCAACGTAGTTTACCGTGAGGGATGCGGTATCAACACATCCATTGGCATCGGTTACACGTACGGTATAACGGTTACGTATACCCGGGATAACAGCGGGTGATGCTGCGCTGCAGTCAGACAGTCCTTCACAAGGAAACCATGCATACCTGATTCCGCCCCCGGCTTTAATGGTTAGGCTATCGGCTTTGCAGACCGTTATATTTCCTGAAGTTGTAGCGAAACGCAAAGTTGTGGAGACAATGATGACCTGCTTTGTCTTGGCACTGGTTCTTCCATCGGGATCGGTAACCGTAAGACTTACCGTGTAGTTCCCTTCTTTTTTATAATGATGAACGGGATCTTTAACAACGCTCATTTCTCCGTCACCAAAATCCCAAAGGATGGTTGCAATGCTGGTTCGGGTAGTAACAGAGGCGTTTTCAAATTTGATTTCTGCGGGCAGGCAGTTGGCCGGTGTATGGTTAAAATCTGCCAATAGTTGTATGCCAACATTAACGGGAGTGCCAGGTGTGGTGGTAAATTCACCCTGGCTCCATTCACTATTGCCAGTGGCACATACGGATCTTACCCGCCATTGGTATGTTGTTAGCGGCTGAAGAGAATCCACGTAGATCATTTCATCCGGGACTGGAGTGGTGGAGGCCTTGAGCCAGTTTACAGACGTGGGCAGTTTGTATTCCACTTCAAATTGCACTGATTCTTCCCCGGCTGCCCATTTCAATGCGGCCCTGTTTCCTGACAGGTCAAAGGGCAATAGGCTGCCTGGTGCCCGGCAAGGGGAAATGCCGGTAGTAGTGAAGTTGATACCTGTCCACACAGAGGGTCCGAGGTTGCAGGCGGTTTGAATTCTCACATCGTATGGTGTACCTGGGTTTAGGCCTTCAATGGTATATGTCCTGTCCGTTACTTCAGCAGCGGCATCTACCCAGTTACCGGTGCCTGACTCAGCATATTGTATATTCACCCCAATACCGGAAGGCAACACTTCCCAGGTAAGGGTGGCAGTATTATCTGTGGTACTGGTCACTTGCAGGTTAAAGGGGGCATCGCACCTTGTATCTCCCAGCAACGTATAGCTGGCTGTTTTCCAGCCACTGGAATCTCCCACTGCGCAAATGGTGGCCAACCTGATGTCATAGGTTTTGTTCAGCTGCAGGCCATTGATGCTGCCACTGCCCTGGGTGGTCTGGAAGGCATTGATCCATAATGGGCTACCTGCTTCACGGAATTGAACAAGGGTAGACGTGCCCGGAGTTGTCTGTTGCCAGGCAACCTGTAGGGAACTGGAGGAGCTGCCATTGATATTGATGCCCGAAGGGGCAATACATGCCGGATTGATGGAGCAGGTATTGCTCAGTACCTGGATTTCGCCGGCAGTGATGGCGCGGTTGTAGATCCGGATATCATCCATCCACCCTTTGAAAGTAGTTTGCTGGTCTGGGAACGCGGCGCCGATAAAAAGAGGAATGTCAGTCTCGCACAATGAAAGTTTATCAAAGCTCAAAAAACTTTCACCTACCAGAATGCCATCCACATACAGGGTTTGTTGTACGCCATCAAATACAGCGATGATGGAAGTCCACTTGCCTGTAGCAACGGGTTTGGCATCTGAAACCCAATTAGAGTAGACATAACACAGGGGTGGTGTGATCATACTGAAGAGGGCAGTTTGTTTCCCGTCCAGGTCAATGCCATAGCCATAGGATGGTTGCTCATTGGGCACCCTTTTAGCTCTGCTGATGAGACTGGAGATGCTGGTATTGCCTGCTGTTTTCACCCATAGGGCAATGGTGAGTTTTTCTGTGGTGTTGAGTGCCAGAGACGCCGGTATCTCCAGCATACTGTTGGTGCCATTGAAATAGGCAGCTTTTCCTGGCAGGCCTTCGCAATTTTCCGCAAAAGAAACATTCCTGTTGGTTGCAGTATGTGCATTTCCTGAAACGTCACTGGCATTGCCGTCCAGGGGGAGATGTAATACGAGGCCGTTACTCAGGCTCACCTGTGCCTGGCAAACGCAGCATGCAAGAATGCTGATGAAAAAAAAGGCTGCATGCTTCATGGGAAATGAATGAAGAGCCCTCAATGCCTTAATGCCTCAATGCCTAGTGCCTCTCACTGAATCGTCCAGGTCTCGTTACCCCGAAGCAGTTTGTCAAGATTTCCCTGGCCTTTGCTGGTAATGACCTGTTCAATCTGGCTGTTCAGCTGGTCTTCATAGCATGGACGGTCAGTCTCAAAGAAGACTCCGAAGGGACGGGGAAGGTGGCCTTCGATAGATGGATCGTCAAACATCCTAACCAGGATCTGCGCTTTGTAGAAATCTTTCTCATCGTGTACCCAGCAATCATCTGCGCTGGCACCATTGTTAAGGTCTACAATGACAGGATGGAAACCATCCAGTTTGATCCCTTTTTCTTTGTTGGCGCCAAACAGCAGGGGCTTTCCGTGTTCCAGGAACAGGGTCTCCAGTGCCTTGGTCCCTTTTTCTGTAAAAATCTCAAAGGCGCCATCGTTGAAGATATTGCAGTTCTGGTATATTTCGAGGAAAGAAGCGCCTTTGTGTTTATAGCTGCGCAGCAGCATTTCCTGCAGGTGCTTAGGATCCCGGTCCATACTCCTGGCCACAAAAGTGGCGTCAGCACCCATGGCCAGTGCCAGGGGGTTGAACGGATGGTCCACGCTACCGTATGGAGAGGACTTGGTCACCTTCTTCGTTTCGGAAGTAGGGGAGTACTGCCCTTTTGTTAATCCGTAGATCTGGTTATTGAACATCAGCATGTTGATGTCAAAATTTCTGCGCAGCAGGTGGATGGTATGGTTTCCGCCGATGCTGAGGGAGTCTCCGTCACCGGAAACAAACCACACACTCAGTTCAGGTCTGGAAGCCTTGAGGCCGCTGGCAATGGCTGCTGCACGCCCGTGAATGGAGTGCATGCCAAAAGTATTCATGTAGTATGGGAAACGGCTGCTGCAGCCGATACCTGAAATGATCACGATGTTTTCACGGGGAATACCGAGGCTCGGCATTACTTTTTGCACCTGGGCAAGGATCGAATAATCACCACATCCGGGGCACCATCTTACTTCCTGATCAGTTTGAAAATCTTTCGCAGTCAGGTTCACATTAAGGGTAGCTGTTTCCATATGCTCTAAGTTAAGAAAAATGGAAAGACCAGCACTAATTGTGATCAGTATATTGGGTGATTTTCTGCCCTTAAGCTATATACCCAGATCAATTTGCAGGGAGCTTACCTGAAAGGTTTTCCGGTGATGGGTAGTAAGTCCGTACATTTCAATGGCTTTACGATGTTCAAGCGTTCCGTAACCCTTATTGGACTCCCAGCCATAAGCCGGGAAATCAGCGTGAAGATTCATCATGAAGTCATCCCTGTAGGTTTTGGCCAGCACACTGGCTGCTGCAATAGAAGCGTATTTACCATCGCCTTTGATGATGCACCGGTGCGGAACGCCGGGGTAGGAACTGAAAAGGTGTCCGTCAACGAGGATCAGTCCCGGCCTCGTCTGCAACTGGTCCAAAGCCAGGTGCATGGCTTTGAAAGAAGCTTTCAGGATGTTGATGCGGTCTATTTCCTCCTGGTCAACACTGGCTACGGCCCAGGCAATGGCTTGTTCCCGGATCAGGTCCCTCAGCAGATACCGGTCCTTTTCTTTCATTTTTTTGGAATCATCCAGGAGGGGGTGGCTGAAGTTTACGGGCAAAATTACTGCCGCTGCAAAAACGGGTCCGGCCAGGCATCCGCGTCCGGCTTCGTCGCAACCGGCTTCTGTCAGTGCTGTTTGGTAGAAACTTTTTAGCATGTCAGGCATTCAGGAAAGAATAAACAGGAATTCAAAAGTATCCAATTCACCGCTAACTTTGCCTGTGATGCAGAATAAGAAGAATCCCGTTGCTATCTGGCTGTTAACAGGTGTGGGAATGATCATGATCCAGGTGTTGTTGGGAGGGATCACCCGTTTAACCGGTTCGGGATTATCCATAACGGAATGGAAGCCTATCCTTGGTGCAATTCCGCCGATGAACGAGGCTGATTGGCAAAAGGCATTTGAACAGTATAAACAGATCGGCCAGTTTAAGCATCTCAATTTTGATTTTACGCTGCATGATTTCAAGTTCATTTATTTCTGGGAGTGGTTTCACCGGGTATGGGCAAGGGTCATGGGCCTGGTGTTTTTCATCGGGTTTGTTTATTTCCTGGCAACCCGCCAGCTGAAAAAGGAGATGGTAGGACCGATGGCCCTCCTGTTTTTGCTGGGAGGATTACAGGGCGCCATTGGCTGGATCATGGTGAAAAGTGGATTGAATGAAAACAACCTTTACGTGAGTCATATCCGCCTCGCCATCCATTTTGTGGCAGCCCTTGGCTTACTGGTATATGTATTTTGGTTTGCACTGCAACTCCTGGTGCCGGAAGATGAAAGGCTTCATGATCAGCGGCTTTCCCGTTTTACCACTCTCATACTTGCCATTCTGGTGTTGCAGTTGTTTTATGGGGCTTTTATGGCCGGGCTTAAAGCCGGCAGTTTTGCTCCCACCTGGCCAGATATGAATGGCATGCTCTTCCCGCAGGGTATGGGCAGGATGGCCAATGACCTCACCAACAATCCACTGACCGTCCAGTTCATCCACCGGGGCCTGGCATATTTATTATTTATTTTACTGATGGTCTGGTGGTTAAGGGCACTAAAGCTGAAAACTCCTTCGTTATTTCTTCGTACGCGAACCCTCCCCATCATACTTGTGACCATCCAATTGGTACTGGGTATATTTACGGTGGTGTTTTCGCCGGATAAACATGCATTGCTCTGGTTAGGTGTGGCACACCAGTTTGTGGCGATGACCCTGCTGCTCTCCCTGGTGTGGACCCGGTTCCTGGTCCGTAAATAGAGGGTCACCCTGAAATCATGAAGGCGTTTTTAAATGGCCTTTGGCATTCTTTTCCCGTGCAGCTGGTATTTCTTCACCTAAGAAAATACCAGGTGTTGCTGTTGTTTTGGTTTATCATCGGCAGTGCCATCAATGGAAGTTTTATGAGCACTTTTGGCGCCGATGCGCTATTCCTGGCACCGGAGTACCTCGGCCAGGTGAATATGCTGAGCTCTGCCATTACAGGAGTAGCCATGGGTATCTTCATCATGAGCTGGCAGATCACCACTTTTGTGTTGCACAGCCGGCATTTTAAGTTTCTGGCCACCACTTCAAAACCCTTTCTCAAGTATAGCATCAATAATTCCATCATTCCGTTGCTGTTTCTGGCCTTCTATTGTTACAAGGCCATTCAGTTTGATGCTTTTCGGGAACTGATGTCTACGGGTGAGATACTGGTGCTGATCGCTGGATTTTTAACTGGCTTCATTGTGCTGGTAGCCATTTCTTTCAGTTGGTTTTTTGGAGCTGAACAGACGATGATGCGCAGCATGCATCCCATCATGCATGAACCACACAAGTATATCGGCCATTTCGGGATCGCCGGAAATCATCATCATGAGAAAGGCCTTATCCATGTGGAATGGTTTTACAATACCAGGATGAAATTGAAGAAGCCCAGGAATATTGCGCACTACTCAGAAGAGTTTGTGGAAACCATTTTCAGGCGGCATCATTTCTCTGCAGTAATGGCCATCATCCTGGCCTTCCTGTTCCTGGCAGCCATTGGAATGGTGCAGGACATAGATATGTTCAAACTGCCTGCAGCGGCGGGCATACTCATATTGTTTTCCATTCTCATGGCTGGCGCTGCATCGTTGGTATACTGGCTGAAAAGCTGGTCGATCCCCGCTTTCATCCTCATCATCTTTCTGGTAGATGCCATGTTCAGGTATGAATGGATAGACACCCGTAACAAAGCCTATGGCCTCAATTATGAGCAGGTAGCGCATCGTCCGGTATATGGGCGTGACAGCATCCTGGCGATGTGCACGGAAGAGAAAATGGAGGCCGATAAAAAAGCGATGATTGCTTTGCTGGAGCGGTGGAAGGCGAGGCAGGATTCTGCGAAGCCTGTCATGTATATTTTGAACTTCAGCGGGGGTGGTACCCGTTCTGCCACATTTGCTTTAAATGTATTGCGGCATCTTGACAGTATGATGGGAGGCAAGCTCATGCAGCGCAGTTTCCTGATGACAGGGGCTTCCGGGGGTATGCTGGGAGCAACTTACTACAGGGAGTTGTACCGTCAGAAAATGCATGGCGCGAAATTAGATCCCAATGATCCCATTCATGTTGAACGGATTTCCAGGGACCTGCTCAATCCCTTGTTTTCTTCGATGGTAACGCGAGATATTTTTGCACCTGCACAACGGTTTAAGGTGGGGCAGTATAGTTATGTAAAAGACCGTGCTCATGCATTTGAAGAGCAGTTGAATGAGAATACTGATGGGGTACTGAATATTCAGTTGAAAGATTATATCAGGGACGAAGCTGAGGCCAAGGTGCCCTTGTTGTTCTTCTCGTCTACGGTATCCACTGATGGTCGCAAAATGTTAATGAGTACCCGGCCCATCAGTTTCATGATGCGTAACTGGCCGGATTCATTAAGTGGCGTACCTGGTGAGCCTGATGCAATTGATTTCGCCGGATTCTTTAAAGATCTGGATCCGTATAATCTTCGGCTACTCACGGCCATGCGTATCAACGCTACTTTCCCATATGTGTTGCCTAATGTCTGGTTGCCAACACATCCTGTGGTGGATGTGATGGATGCGGGCATTCGCGACAACTATGGCCAGGAAACCAGTATCCGTTTCCTGAATGTGTTTAACGACTGGCTCACGGCCAACACAGCTGGTGTGGTATTCATCCAGGTACGGGACAGGAAGAATGGTGCGGAATGGAGTGAGCAGGGTGAGGAAGGAGGGGAAGGGTTTACCAGTATGTTCACCAAACCCATTACGGTGATCCAGATGAACTGGATGCGGATGCAGGATTATTATCATGATGAGCTGGTGTCCATGGCGGATGACCGTTTCAGTTTCCCTTTTGAAAAACTTACTTTTTCGTATGTGCCTGCCAGTAAGAACCAGGCTGCCGCACTCAATTTTCACCTGACCAATAAGGAGAAAGCTGATATCAGGGCGGCATTGGGCTCTTCTGATAATGTCAAGGCATTCAGGCTGGCGGGTAGTTACCAGAAACTACCAGTTGTATTGCGCCGGGCAGGAGATGAACCTTGACCTGTTTTGCAGTTTCCACAGGATCTCCATCTACATGTAGTGGTGCCAGCATGGGGTTGTAGATGCTGATTTCACTGGCCTGGAGGTACAGGATGCCTTCTTTTTCCCTTGCTTCATGCTGTACGGTCCCGTACTTCATCTGGTAAAACACGGAGAGCAGTACCTGCATTTTGTTCATCTTTTGCACGATGATGATATCCAGCATGCCGTCATTCAGTTGAGCTTGCGGAGCGATGGTGAAGTTGTTGCCAAATTGGTTGCCATTGGCGATGCTGATGAAATACGCTTCTGTATGTATTTCTTTGCCATCCACTACCAGGGTGAAGGGATATTCCGTTGCATCAAAGAAATTGGCAGCACTGATACGGGCGTAGGTCCAGAGCCCCCTGGTATTCATTCTGGCGAAATCATGGGCTACCTGGGCATCAAACCCGATGCCGCTGAGCATGCATGAAAAATGATGGTTGATGGTAAAAGCATCGATAGGTATGGCGCGGCCATGAACGGCTAAGTCCAGTGCCTCAATTGGATCTGTGGGGATTTGGGCGGCACGGGCAAGGCCATTTCCGCTTCCAGCAGGCAGAATGGAAATTTCAACAGGAAGATCGCTGACTGCACCAGCCACACTACTCACTGTGCCATCACCGCCAATAATAACAATCCGCCTGACCCCCTCTCCCTTTATCTTCTCCCTGAGTTCAGTATAAACGCCGGTGGGGTCCGTATCCATGAATTCAAAAGGCACAGACCATTGCTCCAGCGAGAGTGTGATCATTGCCTTCAGGCCGGCTTTATTGCCCGTACCTGAGATGGGATTCATGAGGAGGAGGAGTTTTGGCATTCTATTACTACAAAAATACTGAAGTAGTGAAGTGGTGAAATGGTGAAATGGTGAAATGGTGAAGTGATGTTGCAACCTCACCACTTCACCACTTCACTACTTCACCATTTCACCAAAGCACTTGCCCATGTAAATCCGCTGCCGAAGGCGGCGAGGCATACAAGGTCGCCTTGTTTGATCCTCCCTGATTCCCATGCCTCACAGAGGGCGATGGGAATGGAAGCTGCGGTAGTATTACCGTATTTCTGAATATTGTTGTGCACCTGGTCATCACGCAGTCCCAGTTTTTGCTGTACAAACTGTGAGATCCGGAGGTTGGCCTGGTGAGGTATCAGCATGTTCAGGTCAGAAGGCTTATATCCGTTGGCGCTCAGGGCTTCCATGATCACTTCGGGAAACTTGACCACTGCTTTTTTGAATACGGATGGGCCATCCATGAAAGGGAAATTTTCCGCTTTGTCAATCATGGCATGGCTCATGAAGTATTCTCCCATTTTTGCTCCTTCATCAAAACTCGCCAGCGTATGATCCCCGCTCCAGTAGTTGGCATGGGTACCGGGATTGTACATAGCCAGGATCTCTGCACTCTCACCATCACTATGCAGGTGCGTACTCAAAATACCCCGGGATTCATCTGTAGTGGGTTGTAGCACTACAGCGCCGGCACCATCGCCAAAGATCACACTCACATTACGGCCGCGGGTAGTGAAATCAAGCCCGAAGGAATGTTTTTCAGACCCTATGACCAGGATGTTTTTGTACATGCCGCTGCGAATGAACTGGTCACCCACGGAGAGGGCATACACGAATCCGCTGCACTGGTTGCGAACATCCAGTGCCCCGATCTCTTTCATCTTCATGGCACGCTGCACTAATACGCCGCAGCCGGGAAAATAGTAATCAGGGCTGAGGGTGGCGAAGATGATGAAGTCTATATCCTGGGGAGTAATACCGGCCCGTTCAATGGCAATTTTGGCTGCTTCAACGCCCATGGTAGTAGTGGTTTCTCCTTTGACATCGGCAAACCTTCTTTCCACTATACCAGTTCTTTCCTGGATCCATTCGTCACTGGTATCCATCATTTTCATCATGTCAAAATTGGTATAGACATTCCTGGGGACGTAGTGACCGATCCCGGCAATTATAGAGCGCATAGCAAGCAACAATTTAGTAGGGCAAAGTAAGAAAAAAATGGTTGCGTACTACAACTGTTGGATCATCGGTTCCATTGGAGCTGGTCTGCAAAATCAAGTGCCTCTTTCTGTACGGTTTGCCAGTCTTTGGACTTAATGGATGACCCTATGACATGATCTTCCGCGTTGGGAATAGCCACCTGCTTTTTCACGGGGGATGTGAATTGTTTGAACATATCCAGCATGGCAGACACTTTCACCACCGGGTCCTGGTGTTGCTCATCTTTGAAATAATACATCATGAGGACCGGGGTCTTTACAGCAGAAAAGGTGGCCGTATTCATTTTTTCTTCCAGCAATTGTTGCAGTTCCACCGCGCCTTCCAGCCTGTACGGCGCATACCAGTATTGTTTATAACGGGTGGTAGTGTCCTTGGGCACCACATCGTCCCCTCCCTTAACTGCTCTCGCTATGTGCAGTCCCCAGTGATCATTGAGTAAGAATGCAAATCTCTCATTGATGGCTATGTTTGGGGACATGAGTACCATGCCGGCAAGTTCAGGATAATGTTCTGCTGCAAGCATGACGGCCAGGGTGCCGCCGGTGGAAGTGCCCACCAGGATAACGCTATCTCCCAGCATTTTTCCGATAGCATACGCTTCTTTGGCCGATTCCCACAGAGATGTTGCTGTCATTCTGGAGAGGGGCTTCTCAGCTTTAAGACCATGGTCTGACAAGCGGGAAAGATAGAGGTTAGCATTGAGGTGTTGGGCAAATGCGAGGTGTACGGGATCGCCTTCTTCCTGGCTGGCTGAAAAGCCATGGAGGTAAACCACGGCATATTTGGTTTTAGCTTTGGTAGTATCATTAACCCAGATGATGCGGGCCTGGTTGTCAGGTTTGGTATTGGCGCGGTTCTCGCGTACCTGGATCCATTGGTCCAGCGCAATCCCCTGATAGGTCACTTTGGGAAGTGTTTGGTTATAATTACCCGGCTTGGGCCTGGGCCCTATGAAAAAGATCACAACCAATGAGGCCAGAACAATAAGTAAAACACGCTTCATCATACAGTCAGTTCACAAAGGTGCCACAGCCTTTAAATATTTTAAAATCTTTATCCTTACCCTGTCTCATACGCACGGTGACGGCGTGGGTATAAAGCTGGCCAGACATAGGGTCTGCACAGGCCCCCTGCACAATGGAAATCTGAAGTGTGCCGGATTCTGTTTCCAGGTTATAATGAATGGTGTCTTTATCTGCCAACGGAGCACTCCAGGGTGTTTGCATAGCTGAAGCGGCATAGCTGGCAAATTTGATCCTGCTGCTGTCTATGTCCAAATTCCAGCCAGGCTCCTGGCCAATCGCAAAGAAATAGACCTTTTCCGCCTTCTTTCTCTGCAACAATGCGGTGAAAATAGAATCCTGAATATTTTGCCCGGGGTCCTGGTCTGTTTCAGTAAGGGTGATTTTTTCAACGCTTACCTGTTTTTTATCCCTGCATTGCACGAGACAGGAAATGCAGGAAAAAAGCAATAGGATGATTGTAAAGCGCTGAAATATCATGGGAGATGACTAAAGATAGGTATTCCTATATTTACAAATGCCTTCACCTGCCGCTAAATATCTCATTGTTACGGGTCTGATCCTGGTAGTGGCGGGGCTGTTATGGTATTTTTTTGGAGACAAATTAGGATGGGTAGGCCGTCTTCCGGGAGATATCCGGATAGAGCGACCAGGTTTCAGGTTTTATTTCCCCTTTACAACGATGATTTTAGCCAGTTTGTTATTGAGCCTGATCATGTATTTGATCCGCAGATTATAATTACGTTAATCCCCGGCATAATTCAGGGATTACAGATTGCCATGATGCCAAATTGTAGTACCTTTGCGCAAAATTTCGCACAGACAAGGCATGCCCTTGTCTTGCTTTTTTTAGAATCATATGGAAATCAGGAATATAGCCATCATTGCCCACGTTGACCACGGTAAGACTACACTGGTTGACCGCATTCTGCATACAACTAAGGTATTCAGGGATAACCAGGAGACCGGAGAGTTGATCATGGACTCCAATGATCTGGAGCGGGAGAGAGGGATCACCATTTTCAGTAAGAACGCGGCCGTTACTTACAATAATGTAAAGATCAATGTGATTGACACGCCGGGCCACGCCGACTTTGGCGGTGAGGTGGAGCGTGTTTTGAAGATGGCGGATGGTGTTATTCTGCTGGTGGATGCCTTTGAAGGGCCGATGCCACAAACCCGTTTTGTTTTGCAGAAGGCTTTGCAGCTGAACCTGCACCCTATAGTAGTCATCAACAAGGTGGATAAACCCAATTGCAGACCTGATGAAGTGCATGACGCTGTGTTTGAGCTTTTCTTCAACCTGGATGCAACGGAAGAGCAATTGGATTTCCCTACCTTCTACGGTTCCGGCAAGAATGGCTGGTTCAATGATTCATTGACTCCCCGCGAAGATATCCTGCCCTTGATGGATGGCATCATCAAGCATGTGCCGCCACCAAAGGCAGCGGAAGGCCCCCTGCAGATGCAGATCACCTCACTGGACTATTCTTCCTTCCTGGGAAGGATCGCTATCGGTAAAGTTGCAAGGGGTGTGATCAAGGAAGGCCAGACGATTGCATTGATGCAGGCGGACGGTGTGATCAAGCGCCAGAAAGTGAAAGAATTATATGTATTTGAAGGCATGGGCAAGCGTAAGGTTACGGAGGTCATTGCCGGTGATCTTTGTGCGGTAGTAGGTTTGGAAGAGTTCAACATTGGTGACACTATTGCTGATTTTGAAAATCCTGAAGCCCTTCCGGTGATCAGTGTGGATGAGCCCACGATGAGTATGATGTTCTCCATCAACAACTCGCCCTTTTTTGGTAAGGATGGAAAGTTTGTGACGTCAAGGCACCTGCGGGACAGGCTGATGAAGGAAACGGAAAAGAACCTGGCGATGCGTGTAGAGGAAACAGACAGTGCCGATAGTTTTCTGGTATATGGAAGGGGTATCCTTCACCTGGGCATCCTTGTGGAGACCATGCGCAGGGAAGGGTATGAACTGACGGTGGGTAATCCTCAGGTACTGGTAAAGGAAATTGATGGCAAGAAGCACGAGCCCTATGAGATCCTTGTGGTAGATGTGCCTTCTGAGTTCAGTGGTAAAGTGATTGATCTGGTGACACAGCGTAAAGGTGAAATGCTGGTGATGGAATCCAAAGGTGAGATGCAACACCTGGAATTTGAAATTCCTTCCCGTGGGCTGATTGGCTTGCGTAGTAATATGCTTACTAATACAGCAGGAGAGGCAGTGATGGCGCATAGGTTCCTGGACTACAAGCCCTGGAAAGGTGTGATTCCCGGCCGCAATAACGGCGTGTTATTGTCAAAGAATACGGAAAGAACCACGGCTTACTCCATTGACAAACTACAGGATCGTGGACGTTTCTTTGTTGATCCCGGAGAAGAAGTATATGTAGGTCAGATCATCGCGGAGCATATTAAACCCGGAGACCTGGTTGTGAATGCCACGGAAGCGAAAAAGCTCACCAACCACCGCGCGAGTGGTAGTGATGATGCTTCCCGCGCTGCACCAAAAATCCTGATGACGCTTGAAGAGTGTATGGAATACATCCAGCACGATGAATGTATAGAAGTAACGCCTAAGAACATCCGGATGCGCAAAGTGATCCTTGATGAGAATGAGCGTAACAGGCTGGCGAAATCTCTGAAGGCGGAAACAGCTTAATTAGTGCGGTAATGTGGTAATGCGGTAGTGCGGTAATGGTTAAAGCTGCATGCCGATGCGGAATACATACCGGTTCATTGCATACCTGGTAGTGTTGGAAACGGTTTCCGCATTCCCGGAACCATCGTAGATCAACTGGTTTACTTCTTCACGCACTGTTTTCCTGCTATAGCCCAGGCTCAGGTTAAAGCCGAATTTTTTGTGTGTTCTGAATGCCAGGCCCCCGCCAAGATCCGCATAGGAGCCCGCGTGGTAACTGTAACTTGGCGCCGCCATGATTCGGGTAATATTTGAGGATAGGGACAAATACATATTTGTTTTGCCGTCCTGTTCCGTTTCGTAGTTTATGCCGAAGCTTCCCGTCAGAAAGGGCTTGATGTGTTTGTTTCCAAACATCTTGCGCACTTGTGCATAAACGGGGATGCTCACCATCCGGTAACCGTCATGGGCTACACCTGCACCCAGGAGCCAGCCCCTGTGCTTCATTCCGCCCTGTAGCCGCAGATCTCCGGAAAGGCCGTTGCTTCCGGTGATCAATCCGGCTTCTGACACCCCCCAGGGTTTCCATGTATGCTGGGCCTGCATTACACCGGGAGTAAGTAACAGTATAAAGAAGATAATTTTTCTCATAAACTATGGATTAACGGTTTTAAGTGAGCTGATCACTTTAGCGTTAGCCGGGTTAGTATAATCCACCACATATAATCCATCCAATGCACTCACCAGCGCATAGCCACCCAGGGTGATCACGTCATAAGCATTCATGCCCTTTACTTCTGTGATCAGTTTAATATTGTCTGCAACACTGGCATCCATAATCTTGATTCCTTCCGAGCCTTCACAGATGATCAGGGTGCTGCCATCTTTGGCGAGGCCGTGGGGATTAAACATCGGATAAGATTTCACGAGTTTTGGCTTCTCCATATTTCTTACATCCACTACATCCAGCTGGTTGATAAATCCTGCGCATTCACTGCCATTTCTTAGTGTTACGTAAGCATAATTGGTTTCGCCCACCACAGGATCACAAACACGTGCATGATCAAAGACACCCAGTTGTGTGGGATTGTCTTTATCGTTGGCACTGAAGAGATACATTCCAGTCATAGAGCCAATGAAAAGGTAGTCGCCAAAAGGATAGATGGTTTCCACATTGCCGTTGTTGAAGGGAAACTTACTTACATAGAAGGGGTTTTCCGGTGTACTGGTGTTGAAGACATTCAGGGTATTATAACTAACGGTGTAGAGTCTGTCCAGCCTCAGTGCAAAGCGTGCCATGCTTCCTCCTTTGCCATTGGTACTATTGCCGCCGCTACTGCTGAATTTAGCTTGTGGCGAGGCAAAAACCCTGTCTTCCATGGCCAGCCAGCTGCTGTACATTTCTTCTTTGATGGTGGTATCAACCCTGATCCAGTCTGCCACTACCCTGTTTGAATCCATATAGCCGTACCAAAGATTGTCTGGAAAAACACCTTCCACGGTTTTCCTGAGTTTCACCTGGGTGGGATCGGAGATATCAATGGCTACCAGGTCTGTATAGGTGTCTGCATAGAGGATATTTTCCCTTACAGCAATATCCACATTGCCCGGAATTTTGATGAAGCCGATGTTCCTAGGTTGAGAGGGGTTTCTGACATCAATGATATGGATCCCGGTCATGGATTCAGTCATATACACATAGCCATCCTTATAGAAAATTTTCCCAGGATAGAGAATGGGTAATGGTGCATCGCTTTTAATGCCAGCCCTTACTTCTGCCGTAGTTTTAAATATCGGTTTATAGTACGTCACTTCGCGCAGCGAATAGTCTTTCAGGCAACCCGTCAACATCAAACCGGTCAGGAGCCATAGAAAAGTCAGCAACTTTTTCATCTGTATAAGTTTTGGTGGGGTATATAAGGGTGAAACAGAAGCTGGTCCTGCCGTTGCACGCTATGTAAAATTATCTGGCTATTTAATTTTCTTAAAATAGTATCGTCCCAGCAGCCCCCATTGGAGCTGGTGTACATCCGGCTGCCCCTGTTTCACCACGGAATTGATTCCATAGCGCAAGTAGGGACTGAGCTGCCAGTGCTGTTTTTTACCTGCATGCTCATAGCTGAGACCTAGTTGTAGCTGGGGAAGATATGTACGGGTAGCAGGCTGAAACAGGCTGTCAACCCTTGCAGACGGGATTCCCTGTGAAGGACTATTGGCAAATCCACTCCCTACAAGATTTTGGTTCAGCTTCAGGGTGAATGCATTGTTGAGTCCGGCATGTAACCAGATGGAGGACGATTTTTTCCCTGCCACACGAAATCCTGCCCAAACAGGTATTTCGATAGCCCATTGTTGGTACCGGAGGGTTGAATTGGCCACCAGAGTGCTGCTGAACAAATTGCCGCCGGGTTGCAGGCTGTCTTTATAGATCTGGAAACTTTGTTGCCAGCTGTTTTTTTGGATGCCCAGTCCCGTAGTGAAACTGGTTTTGGCATTTTTCTTTTCTAGTGCGAGGCCCAGTTGAATCTGGGTGCCGGGCTGCCAGTTGTTAGCACTTTGAGCGTAAACTACTCTTGCCGAGTTGCCCGCGCCGGCATTCAGGTCCATCGCTTTTCCCACGCTGGGAGCGGTCACTGGCTGGTTGCTTCCTAGCCCTGCGTAAACGCCGAGGTACCAGCCCTTGTTCCGATGGGTGGTGGTATTGGGTATTTTTTTCCGATCCTGTGGTTGCTGTGCAGTTTGTGATGGTGTTGAGGCTGGTACTGATATGATTATCTTTTCAGTAAGCAACCGGGGGCGCCATCGCTCAGCTGTGATAAACGCCAATGTATGGTTGGACTCTGATGCCGCGTCCAATTCATCCTGCACTTCCAGGCTTGTTGCAAAAGGCTCAACGGGGATGACGGGAACAGAGGGTGTTTCAGGATTCATCCGGGCAAACTTTTGCTGTTGAGGCACTGTTATTGCGGATGGTGTTAATCCGATGGTATCTTGAGTAGTTGCAACGGCTGGTTCTGTGATCTTTTGTTCAGTGGCGTTGGGATCTGTTGTCTTATTGCCTGATGTGGGGTTATTCCCTGCAGTGGCCTTGGCCACCACGGTAGTGGGTGATTTTTTTTCATGCACTTCCTGGCTGGCGTATAGTATCCCTGCGCCAATGATGGCGCCTGCAAACGGAAATATCCACCAGAGGAACCTCCGGCGTTTTTTCTTTTCCAGCCGCTTTCTGATCGCGGTCCAGTCGGCCGGATCTGGCTCCAGCGCAAACTGCTCCATTTTTTGTTGCAGCAGGGTTTCCATGTCAACCTTTTCCGGCATAGCGTTCCTTTTTTTGCAATGGCGATGTTGAGATAAGATCGATGAGATATTTGCGCGCGCGCATATACTGGCTACGGCAGGTACCTTCACTGATCTTCAGCATTTTTGCTATTTCCACATGACTGAATCCTTCAATAGCATGGAGGTTGAAAACAGCCTGGTACCCGTCTGGGAGTTGCCTGATCAGGTCTGCCAGTTGCCGGGCTTCCATCTCCTGAATGGGAGTGATCACGGAGGAGGCATTGTGGTCTTCCCTGATCTGGTCTTCATGGGCCCAGGTGATCCTGCGGTGATCCCGCAGCCAGTTCAGGGCGGTGTTCACCATGATCCTTCTGATCCAGGCCCCCAGTTCCCCTTCCTGTTTCCATTGCGCCAGGCTCCTGAACACCCTAACAAAGCCTTCCTGCAAAACATCACTGGCTTCGTGGGTGTCTTTCGTATACCTATAGCAAAGCGCCAGCATCTGCGGGGCATAATGCTGGTACAGCTGCTTCTGGGCAGCGGCATCGTTCTGCAGGCATCGGGAAACAATTTCCCTGGCGTTGGTCATGTCTGATCTGGTGACACCAAGTTAACCCTGAACGTTGCACAACCTGAAAGAAAGGGTGTGGTGTGCAGGGAGTAGGTTATTCCATTCTTGATGTGAGGGCATAGATGGGTCTTAAAACTTGTTGGGCGCTGTGGATCAGCTCTTCCAGCTGGGGGATATGCAGTGCCGCCTGTATGTCTTTGATCCTGTCCAGTTCATGCTTCAGGTTGCTGACCTGTTTATTCAGCTGGTCTGCTTTATCATGCATATCTCCCTGTCTTTCAGCGGCCAGGTCTTCTTCGTCTCCCTGGGCAACCGGCGGCAGGGCCGCTTCAAAGGCATGAATGGCTTCCGTTACGGGAAGGCTTTCCAGGGTCTTCCGGGCTGCCATTAAATGATCCGGGGTAAGGGTTTGGGCCGAGATAAGGGCCAGTGCCTGGGTAGATTCAACAATAATAGAAGTTAATGTCATAGTATGTAAATTTGCAAAAAAAGCGCATATGAGGGTACTGATTGTGGCATTACTGGTGGCTGTGATGAGCCTGGTACACCAACCTGTAGCAGCACAATGTTCAGTATGTACTAAAACAGCGCAACAGTTGGGCCATAAACCCGCTAAAGGGCTCAATACCGGAATTATCTACCTGATGTTTGCACCGTTTATGATTATTGGTGCTGTAGGATACCGATGGTGGAAGGGGAATAGAAAGGGATAGGGTGTAGGGGTAGGGTGTAGGGTGTAGAAAAGATTGCTCAGGATGGGGTGCAGATGCATCCCTTTTTTATTTTTCCAGTTTGTCATTTAACGTCTACACCCTCCCCCTATTCCCTCGCCCTCTTCTTATGGCTTCCGTCACAGAACGGAGGCGTTTTGGTTTGCTTGCACATGCAGTACCATACCTCCTCGTCCTGTTGGAAACTATGCTTTAAACTTTTGAACGGCATGCCTTCCACCTGCTTGTGCTTTCCGTCACAAAAGGGTTGTTTGGCACTGAGGCCACAGGTGCACCAGGAATAGTTACGTTGCGCTGCAACCTGAACGCACACAGGTTCTGTTGCTGCAGTGTGGGCTTTATCGAGATGTATAGGGTCCTGGTTATTTTCCATGATCAAATTGATGAATAAAAGTATACAGGTTGAAATTGTTTTGCTGTAATGCGTTTACTATTTCTGCTGCCAGTATTGATTTGGACACATTCCGCATACGCTCATTCCGGATCAGCTGGTAAGCCCGCTCTGCCAATAACAACGAACGTCGGGAATGGTTGACGTCCCGAAGCAGGAATGCATTTACCGTTGCATATAATTCATCGAGCCCCTTCTTTTCTGAGGCTACTGTACTGATCACAGGGGCATCACGGTGCGCTGCATGGGTCATTGCTTTGAGATAGGCAATGAAATGATCTGCTTCGGGCCGGTCTGATTTATTCACCACAAAAATATCCGCGATCTCCATCAGTCCGGCTTTCATGGTCTGGATCTCATCGCCCGCTTCCGGCACCAGTACAACTACGGTGGTGTCTGCGAGTCCTGTAATTTCTATCTCGCTCTGTCCCACTCCCACCGTTTCTACGATGATGATGTCAAAGGGCAATGCCTTTAGAAATTCCGTGATCTCAATGATGCGTGGATGCAGTCCGCCTAATGAACCCCGTGTTGCCAGGGAGCGGATAAACACCTGGGGATGGGTATACCAGGCAGACATACGTATCCTGTCTCCCAGCAGTGCACCGAGGTGGAAAGGGGAGGAGGGGTCTACGCAGAGTACGGCTACGGATTTGCCTTCGGCAACAAAAGTACCGATCAGTCCGTCTGTAAGGGTGCTTTTCCCCGCACCGGGAGGGCCGGTAATGCCAATGATATTTTTTTTCGAGTTAGGGGGCAGGGTTAACAGCAGGTCCTCAAACCCATCGGCCTCATTCTCAATGAGTGAGATGCATCGCGCTATGCTTCTCTGATCCATATTTTGCGCTGATGCCAGCCGGGCCTGCCAATTCATGTGGATGATTGTGGTTAAGTTTCTAAATTCGGCCAATTGCCGTGGACAACAAAATTAATCTGAACAGGTATATCAGTGCCCTATTGATAGTGGCGATGTGGGTGGGATTGTTATGGTCCCGCGCACTGTTATCTCTGTCTTTGGGCATATGGATCTTGCACGCCTTTTGGATGTATGGGGCAGAAGGGCTCAGGGAATGGAGGGAATCATTGTGGCTGAAAGGTCTTAGCCTTTTGTTTTTCCTTCCTTTGCTTAGTGGTTTATGGAGCAATGACCTTCAGCAGTGGATGGGCATTATGCAGATCAAATTGCCATTGCTCTTTCTTCCATTTTGTGTACCCGCCTTCCGGGCCCTGGATCTGGATGTACGTAAAGCCTTGTTGTGGGTATTGGTGATGCTGCTCATGGTCAGTATGGTGCAGTGTCTCTGGTGGATCTATGATGCCGGCGGCCGGAACTATTTATCCGGCGCGGTAATGCGTGTTCCCATGGGTGATGATCATGTTAGATATGCCTGGTTGCTGGTGATTGCATATGCATGGGTATTGGCATACGGGCTGCGCGGGGAGTTAAAACCGAGGTGGCTGGTCATACCAGTGCTGGTGATCTTCGCAGTCTTCATTCATATGATGGCCTCAAAAACGGGGGTCCTGGGATTTTATGTGGTAACTGAGATTTTTGTTTGGCATTATCTGACCAGAAAATACAAGTGGATGGTGCTATCGGTAATTTTATTGTTGCCAGTGCTGGCCTGGTTCCTCTTTCCGTCATTTCAGGAGCGGGTGAAATTTGTACGATGGGATTTTCAACAGTATTCAAGAGGCAAATATGTGGAGGGTTTGAATGATGCGCCGAGGGTGCTGAGCTGGCGCGCTGCAAGAGAGATCATTAAGGATAATCCTGGTAAAGGCCTGGGCGCCGGTGATGCAAGGAAGGCCGTGAACCAGTGGTATGCGAAGAATGCGTCTTTTCTGAAACCGTATGAACGGCTACTGCCCGCCAACCAGTTCCTGCTCTACGGCATATATGGCGGCCTGGTGTGCCTGGTGCTGGCGGCCTTTGTTTTGCTGGTCCCTTTATTCATCCGTTTTCCTGTTCCGCATCCGTTGTGGACTGCATTTCACCTGGTGGCCATAGCTGGATTTATGTATGAGATTGCACTGGAGATGCAGTATGGCGTTTTTGTTTACACTTATTTTGCTTTGTTATTCTTCACTGAAGTAAAAAGGAAAAATTATTTTTGACTTTGCGCCATGACTAATTTCATACCCATATTTCCCCTCAACATTGTAGTATATCCTGGTGAGGATCTGAACCTGCACATATTTGAACCCCGCTATAAACAACTGGTCAGTGAATGCGTGGCTATGAAGAAGAATTTTGGCATCCCATCCGTCATTAGGGATAAAGTGGGGGAACTGGGAACAGTCATGGAGATCCTGGAAGTGGTGAAAGTATATGACAATGGTGAAATGGACATCAAAACCCGGGGCCTCAATGTCTTCAGGATTTTGGAGACCATTGCTTCTGTGCCGGATAAACTATACAGTGGCGCTATTGTTAAACATGTGGTTACGGAGGATGATGGTAATCATGATCTGATGAAAAAAGTGGTGGCTTCTATCAGGCAACTGCATGAACTGCTCAAGGTGTCCAAAAGCTTTTCCAAGCCTGATGAGCGGCTCACCAGTTATGATGTGGCGCACCACATCGGGCTGTCCTTAGAGGAGGAATATGAAGTACTGGGCCTGGAGCGGGAAGTGCAGCGCCAGGAATACCTGCGCCGCCACCTGGCCAAAGTGATCCCTGTGGTGCAGGAGATGGAAGGCCTTAAAGAACGCGTAAAACTGAATGGACACTTTAAGAACCTGATGGGGTTTGATTTTAAGTAAGCGGTAAAAAGTAAAAAATTACGGAAATTGATTTTTTACTTTTTACTGCTTATTCATTCTTCAGTTCTTATTTTTTCAAAGGAAAGCGCAGGCCGGCGGAGATATAAAACGTCCTTGTTTTTCCGAGGTCTATTTGCGATACATCTTTCTGTATATTGGTAAGGGACCATTCATAGGAAAGTTCAAGAAATGCTTTCCAGATATCGATGCCTGCACCGGCAAATAGTCCAAAGTTTGTTTTATTCACTTGATCTGCATCCAGATCATCTCCCACAGAGGTTACAAAGAAGCCAGACAATCCTCCAAATGCTCTGAGTCCAACGGCAGATTTATCATGTCCCAGTAGGTTAACACCTGCGCCAATAGGAACCCTGATTCCGCTGATGCCTAATCCGGCTTTGAAAACGCCGGAGTCCAGGTATTGAAACTCGCTGGATTTGCTTACGTAAAAGAGACCGGGTTCAAAGTAGAACTTGTTCCCAAACGTAACCGTTGACCCTATCTGGAAGCCTACTTTTGCTTTGATATCTCCATTTGAAGGCGTTCTGGTGCCATCCGTGAAATTCATACCAATAGACGGTTTGAGGGAGACCTGTGCAGCAAGGCTAGTGACAAAGAAAATACAGATCAATAATGACAGGAGCTGTTTCATATATAACGAGGTTAAGAATGTGAAAAATGGGTACGGATTTGAATGGTAGTTATCGCAGGTTAGCGAAATGATTTATTTCTCACGAACACCAACGGATATTCTTCTGTCTGATCTCCGTTCTTCATCGGATGCCGTTGCTGGTACTTTTGCGAATTCAGAGCCGTATCCTTCTGCGCCAGTGAGCTGACCAGCGGAAGATCCGGCTGCTTTCAATGCTTCCAAAACGGCATTAGCCCTGTTCTGGCTCAGTGTTTTGTTTGCTGCAGCATCCCCGGAATTGTCTGTATACCCGCCGATTTTTATTTTGAGTTTGGGATACGCCTTCAGGATGGCAGCAATGTTTTTTACCTGGGCCTGGCTTTCAGCTGTTAATGCAGCGCTGCCAGTTTCGAAATTCAGGTTGTCAAAATCAAACCAAACATCTTTTCCTGCCTGGGCATTTGCATCATTCAGGAAGGCAACCAGTTTGTCTTCAATGCCGCCTTTGTATGCGTCAAGTATAGTACCATCCGGAAGCGTGACTTTGAACAGTTCCCGGGCTGGAACGGTTGCAGGAGCCTCAGGAACCACTGTGGTGGATTGTATAGTGTCTGTGGTGACGGGTGTTGCCGGCGTGTCATTGCAACCTTTAAGGAAGTACCATAACAACCCCAATCCCACCAGACCCAGGATCAGCGGAAGGATCCAGTTGGTAGAAGGCTTTTTAGTCTCAGCGTGCAGCGTTCTTTCCATTGGCCGTGCACCATTTGCGGGTTCAAACAGTGCGTTGATGTTCAGCCCTGCAGGAATGGCGTTGTTGATCTGGTTTTTTTGTCCGGTGAGCCAGTCCATTAACCCGGAGGCGGACCATTTATTGCTGATGACTTGTTTGCCAATATAACTCAGTGCTATGGGCGCGATGGCACTGAGGATGGAGTTAGTGGTGGATTGTTTAGAGCCTGTGAATGCGGAGATAAGGCTGGTCAACCCCATTGCTTTATTACCCATCAGGTTTGACAACAGACTTGAACCCATATTGAGCAAACTGGAGGAGTTGCTGCCGCCAAAAAGGCCGCTGATATTGTCAAGTATGCCGCTTTCATTGGCCTGGCCGGCCAGTTTCATCAGGTTGGCCGCTCCATCAGATTTGGCGGTATTGAGAATTCCCGAAAGCAGTGAAGGGACTGCGGCCGAAACTGTTTTGGAAATGCTGCCTTCGGATTCTCCCAGCGCCGATGCTGCTTTAGAGATAAGGTCATTGTTGAAGACGCCGGTTAAGGTATCAAGAAGATTAAGTGACATGATTGTTTGGTTTTAAAAAATATGAAAAATGGTTGGAGATGGTTTACTTGGTTCTTTTGGTAAATCGCATGACGGCAACATCGTCAATAAGTAAGTTGAGTGTGTTGCCATCGGAAACGGCGTACCTGTTTACTTTCTTAAGCATAGACAGGAAGGTGGATTCTCCCTGTCCGGGACAGGCCATCATGGTGGTGGCTCCGTCAAGGAATGTGATGTTGTTCCCTTCACTGGTGTAGGCCGCATTCAGGCTATTGCAGGAGGTGTTGCCGGTGAATCGTTTGTTTGCCACATCAAAAGTCAGGAATGGCTTTTTATCTGGGTACAGTCCATCAAATGTGATCCTGGGTCCCGAGATATAGTTCAAATCCCAGGTTCCATTCAATGGATCCGCGCCGGTTGTTTTCTTACTGCCTGAGCAGGCGCTGAGTACAGTCACGGTGATCAGTATGACCCATGTCAGCAGGTTCTTGTTCATGTGCTTTTAATTTTTAGTGAATGAAATTTGCTACGGTCAAAGCTTGAATACAAATACACTTATCACCCTGTTATCCCACCCTGGATAGGCAGTAAGTGAGGTTACAGATTTGGTGAATGTGCGGTAGTTTCCGGAAAGGTTTGGACCATTATATACGGTTACTGCATATCCGGGAGGTATCTGGATGGAAGTGATCCCAACATTGTTGCCCAGGAAATTGATGCGCCCTTCCTGGCATTTGATTTCCTTTCCACGGTAATTGGGATCTTCATATAGGTTAACGGTTGAACTGCTGCCTCCTGAACCAATGATGGAACCGGAATAGACAGCATTATCCCAGCCATAGGTGAGCAGGCTGGATATACTGGTTGAAAAATGCCTTGTTTTACCGCTTCGGTCAAACACCTGCACGGTTGTGCCGTAGGGAATGTAGATAGAGGAAACCTGACCGGAAAGTGTGCCCAGATCAGAGGATGAGAATCCACCAGGCTCCATTATTTTAGCCTGTCCGCCATAATTGCTGTTCTGGTAAACAATGACCTTATTGCCTTGTGGCGGAATATTAGACCCGTTATTGCTGCCATTGAAATTTTTATCTACGAATCCAGATTGAATCCTGTCGTCCCATCTGATCTTGGCCAGGTCAATTACACTGGCTGTCAGCGTTTGTGAAAGATTATTTCTATCCCGTACGCTAACTGAAGTACCCTGTGGGATATAGATGGAAGATATTTCACCGGCCAGGGTACCCAGGGTACCAGACCCAAAGTTGCCAGCATTGATGGTGATAGCGGGACCGGAGTAGTTAACGTCCCGGTAAACAATCACTTCATTTCCTTGTGGGGGAAGATAGCCACCGGATCCACTCCCTTCATTTCCCGGATCATGGATCCAATACAATTTTATAGATGACACCCTGTTGTCCCAGCTGGCGGGCATACATTGTATACTTGAAAAGAAAGTTTCCGTTTTGCCCCGGTAACTGTCGCTTTCAAACACCTGGAGCGCCATATTATCCGGGAGATAAAATGAAGACAGGGTATTGTCACCAATGCCTAGTTGCGATGCACGGTAAATGCCCGCTTGAAGATAGTTTCGTCTGCCGCCCAGGTTGCAATTTTCCGCAATCACTGCGAGGTTGTTCTGGGCAATTAATTCATGCATTAGCATCAATACCAGCAAGGTTAATATACTGCGTTTCATAAACTTCTATTAGGGGTTAACTACGGCGTTCAAGGTATCATATGGGAAATATGTTGCTTGTAGAATTAGTTAGACATTACTAACTTATACATATGAGTTTCATCATTATGGTACAGATTTGTGACGGGCGTAAGGGATTCTTCTGCTTAAATTGGGCTTAATAATATGCAACCTGTTGTTCTCCTTGCTGATGATCACAGTATGATCCGTAAGGGCCTCAAACTATGCCTGGAAGTAAACCTTGGGATTACAGAAATACATGAAACGGCTTCATGTGCAGGGTTAATGGCAGAGTTGCGGGACAGGCAGTACACCCACCTGGTACTGGATATCATTCTGGGAGACGGAATGATCCTTGAAGTACTGCCCAATATCAGGGAATTATTTCCGGAACTTAAGATCATGATCTTTTCTATGCAGCCGGTGGAAGTATATGCAGATGCAATGCGGCAATATGGTATCGGATTTTACCTTTCTAAAACAGCAAGCGAATCAGGACTTGTAAAAATGCTGCATGGTTTTTTTGAGAACAGGGCGCCTGTCAATGCCCATGTGAACGACAGATACACGGGCAATCCATTTGCCAGGCTTTCTGTTAGAGAACTGGAAGTGTTGCACTACATTTTAAAAGGGAAAGGCACCAAAGAGATTGCGGATACCCTAAATCTCAAGATGGCCACCATTTCCACATTGAAGAACAGGATCTACGAAAAGATGAATGTGGTTAACCACAAGGAGTTGAATGATCTCGCTAATCTCTACAATGTCAACTACTAGAATGAATTGATGATATGATCCGGTGTTTACTGATCTGTCTTTTTCTTTTGCATGCAGGTTATCTGTTGGCCCAGACGGATGGGGAGTTTGTGATCTCCCAGTATGGTACTGAAAATGGACTGCCGTCAAACGGGATCAGGGGTTTGCAACTGGATGAGAGAACCGGATTTTTGTGGATAGCTACGGAAGCGGGCATCGTGCGGTACAACGGCTTGGCATTTGAAACATTTAACCAACAGAATACATCATTTATTGCTTCCGAAAGAATCCTTTTCCTGGTCAGGAGTTTATCTGGCAACATGTATGGGGGAGATATGAAGGGCAATATTTTTTTGGTAGACAGAAATAAACTAAGGCCCTGGCACAGGTCTGATAGCGTAAAAAACAGAAGCCCCGCCCATCTTCTACTGGCGTCTGCAGAAATGTTCTCAGAGGGAAGGCGGATGCAGGCATGTGGAACATACTCACTGGTTGACCAGATGTATTGTGCAGCGTCAGATACCTCATTATTTATATTCTCTGATCAGGGATTGTATTATTTTTCTAGGTCAATGCAGTGCCCGCGGATGGTAGATACACGTGGCATAGTGCCCAGGGCGGTTATACGCATAGGTAAACAGGTAATGCTGGTAGATAATCAGGACAAACTGTACCTGGTTAAGAATGGCGGTAACATATTGGTGAATGTTTTCATTGGTGCAGACGCAAAACTTATTCCTGGATCAAATATTCAATCAAAGTACGGATCAGGGTCGGCGTATGAAGTGAAGGACGACAAGATCTGGAAACTTGGCTATAACGAAGGACGCTTCACCAAGCAGCTGGTGGCAAGAGGAATTCCACGAAGCTTAAAGATCAGGTTCATTGATTACAGTGAACAGTTGGGCCAGTTGTTTATTGGTACAGATTCCAAAGGTGTGTACATCGTCAGAAGGAAAGTAGTCAGGACCATGAAACTGGAGGATACTTTAGCCAACCAGCGAAGTTCATATTATTCTCAGATTGAGTTGCCGGGGAACAGGATACTGACGAGTGAAGGCCATGTGCTGGGATTTAATGAAGGCAAAATGGAGATCAGCGGATTGAAGGGTAAATATAACAACAGTGCAATGGTAGCGGCAGATTCTTCCGTGTATTTCCTTAGGCATACTGCGGGTCAACCGGCCGCCCTGTTGTTCCGGTATCATTTCAAGTCAGGAAGACTGGATTCATTCCCAAAAATATCCGGGCATAGTCGGTTATCTTTTTTGGAAAAGAAAAACCACCTGCTGGTGGCTACTTCCCTGGGTTTATCACTATTGGAAGGCGATAGTTTAAGGTACCTGGTAAAATATAAGCAACGGTTCAAGGATGATCCGGAACCATACGCCATTGAAGAAGCCGAACCGGGAATATTCCTTGTTGCTACCTGTGGTGCCCTGGTGAAATTTGACCTGAATAAGCAAGCATATACACTGGTTAACGATGGTGGGCAACAGTGTTTCCGAACCATATGGAAGGTTGGGGATTTGCTGTTCCTGGGCACCTATGGGAATGGATATTATGGATACAGGCATGGGAAACTGGTTCCGATGCCGCTGGATAAACATAAGTATCTGTTATATGCACACTGTTTTCTTCCGGATGGCGAAGGTAACTGCTGGATCAGTACAAACAGGGGATTGTTCCGGACCAGGACTGAAGACATGGTCCGTGCTTTTGAACAATCACAATCACAGATTTATTACCAGTATTTTGGGCGCAGTGAAGGGATGAGTAGTACGGAGATGAACGGAGGATGTGCCCCTTGTGCCATTCGCATGCGCAACGGGCTTTTGTCTTTCCCAACCATGGATGGGCTGGTATGGGTTAATCCGGCTAAGGTGAGCACCTTTAAGCCATCGGGCCCCATTTTTGTTGATAAGGTTTCGGGAGACGATGTTGTATATCCAGACGGAGATACATTAATGGTTTTTAAGCCAAATACTAAACGAATCCAGGTAAAATTAGGCCTTTTGCTCTGGGGTGGCGATGAAGCCATGAGCATTGAATCCAGGATCAGGGACAGAACAGACTGGAGGCAGGTAGATGAAGGGAGTCATGAGACAATAACACTGGAGAATCTTCCATATGGAAATCACATTCTGGAAATCAGGAAACTGAATGGATTTGGTGCCAGAAATTATACATACAAGGCATTAAGCATTACCATTAGAACACCATGGTACAGGCAACTCTGGTTTTATGGCCTTGCAATGCTTCTGCTGGCCGCACTGACGCTGATCTTCTATCGTTGGCGGGTAAACAGGTACAGAAGGAATGCAGCGAAACTAGAGGAAATAATTGCGGCTAAAACAAAGGAGCTTGTAGAAAAGAATGAAGCACTGGAGAACCTTGACAGGATAAAGACGAGGCTGATATCCATTATCAGTCATGATATCATCACGCCTTTGAAATTTATACATCTGGCAGGAGCCAAGTTTGTGCAAAAGGCAAGGGTGAATGGAGGAGTCCAGGATTTGGAAGTGATTGAGGAGATTGCAGAGACTTCAAATGAACTGCAGATGTTATCATCCAATATCCTCAACTGGATGAAATACCAGAATGACCAGCGAAAGCTTCGTAAAGAATATTTTAGTTTGCATGATCAGGTTGAGCAGGTACTTACCCTGTTTAATACTTCTATCCTTGATGGCCGGATTGCATTGGAGAATAAGGTAGATCAGGAACTAACCCTCTTTCAGTATTATGAGCCCACGAGGGTTATTATCCACAACCTGATAGCCAATGCCATTAATTTCACAGACCGCGGGAAAGTGACTATTTCCAGCGCAACAGAGCCAGGAACGGTGATCATAGTTGTTGCAGACGAAGGTATTGGGATGACGCAAGACCAGGTTAATCATATTCTTACAGACAGTCATATTATTGCTTCTGCCAATGTTGATAACAGGAAAGGTCACGGCCTCGGGTTTCTGATCATTAAAGATCTGTGCAGGATGATTGGTGCAGAAATCCATATCAACAGCGCTAAAGGCGAGGGGACAACCGTGGCGGTGAAAATCAGTATTTAAGACTTATCAAAAGTTAAAGCACAGAATCCTCTTTTACTTTATATTTTTAACCCCTCATGATCACCATCTGTTTTGATTTCGGAAATACAAGATTGAAATATGCCGTCTTTGAGGGCGATGCCATGACGCATATCCAGGTGCTGGAACAGGGCAGCCCGGAAGAAGTAGCGGCGGCTCTGGAAAAGCATCAGCCCCATCGATCCATCTTATCATCCGTGATCAGCCACGATGTAGCCATTGAACAACTGCTCGCAGAAAAAACATCGTTCCATAAACTCTCTCACCTGTCTAAACTGCCGTTTACCGTGCCCGTGGGTAAACCGGAAACCATGGGGGCCGACAGGATTGCGCTGGCCGCAGCCATGGTTAAGTTCTATCCCGGGAAAAATAACCTGGTGGTGGGATTGGGAACGGCGGTCACCTATAATTTCATCAATAAGTACAATGAGTTCCTGGGCGGCGGGATCTCTCCCGGTATGGAGATGCGGTTGAAAAGCCTGCGGGACTATACCGCCCTGTTGCCGCTGGTGAAAAAAGACTGGAATTTCCCTCTTATCGGATATGATACACGTACCAATATCCTTTCAGGGGTGATCCTGGGGATGGCCAAGGAAATAGACGGAACCATTGATGCGTACAGGGAGCGATATGGGAACTTTAACGTGGTCATAACAGGGGGCGACAGCCTATATTTCGCCCAACACCTTAAAAACACGATATTTGCCGACCCTGATTTTTTATATAAAGGTCTCTATGCCATCAGCGCGTTCAACAACTAACTGGAAAATTTGCTGTAGTGTACTGATTATCAATGTGTTATTGGTTTTCCAGGCGCAAGCACAAGATAATTCCCCCTATTCCCGGTACGGTATCGGTGATGTTCTTCCCCAAACCAATGTCCTGAACAGGGCCATGGGAGGGGTATCCCTTGCTTACTGGGATTTGCAGTCGGTCAATTTTAATAACCCGGCATCCTATGCCCGTCTGAAACTTACCACTTTTGATGTGGGACTGGAGTATGGCCAGCGCACGCTGCGGGCTACCAATACTACGTCTTCGTATAAGTCCAGGAACCTGCTTCCCACCTACCTCAACATCGGATTCCCTTTGAGTAAGAAGAAGAACTGGGGTATGAATCTGGGTTTCAAACCGGTAACCAGGATCAGTTATGACGTGGTGAGCAATACAAGAATCACGAATATTGACAGTGTTTCTTATCGTTATTATGGTAACGGCGGCAGTTACCAGGCTTTCCTGGGACTGGCGGGCGGAACAAGAAATTTTTCAATTGGTGTCAATGCAGGCTACATGTTTGGAAACAAGCATTATGGCACGCAGATGATTATGATCAATGATACGGTACGGTATCAGAAGGCCAGTTATACAGACTCTACCAGTTTTGGCGGTGTATTTGTAAAGGCGGGCATTCAGTACCAGCTGGTGTTGTCCGGCGATATGAACCTGAAATTTGGCGGAACCTTTGGGTTGGAGAACAAGATGACTGCCAGCAGGGATGTGACGCGCCAGACATTTGAAGGAAGTGCAAGGGGGCCGATTGTTTTAGACAGTGTATACCGCGCAACTGGTGAAAAAGGGGACATTGTAATGCCTGCTTCCTGGGGTGGTGGTATCATTTTGGAAAAGATGGACAATTGGCAGATTGGGGTAGAGTACAACAGTGTACAATGGGCTGATTACAGTTATTTTGGCCAGAAAGACCAGTTGCAAAACAACTGGGTAGCAAGGATCGGCGGTTTGATCATTCCATCCATCAACTCTAAAAACTACTGGAACCGGGTGGCATACCGAGCCGGTTTTTCATTTGGACCTGACCACGTGAATGCAGGCACCAACTTAAAGACATGGACGGCGAGCTGGGGAATGGGTATGCCTGTGCGCAGGAATTACTACACCAACCAGTATACCACCATTAATCTTACCCTGGAGATGGGGCAAAGGGGAAATAAGAGCGATGCGATACGGGAGAACTTCTTCAGGGTGGCATTGGGCTTCAACCTGAGCGATATCTGGTTTAACAAACGGCAGTATCAATAGAGATGCGACAGCGTTTTTATACAATAAAATTTTTGATGGCAGTCGGGTTCGGCTGCCTTTTTGTATTCATGTCCTGTGTGAACAGCGAGAAAGAAGTGAATGACCTGCTGGGGAAGAAAACCGGTGTGGACGAAGCTACTAACGTACAGGGCTACATGAGTAATACGGGTAAGATGAAAGCGAGGATGCGCGCGCCATCCATGCTGCGTTACCAGGACAGTACGGCGAGGATCGTATTCCCGAAGAGTATTCATGTTGATTTCTTCAATGACAGTACAAAAATTGAGAACCAGCTTGACGCCCGTTATGCAGAGTATTTTGAGATGAAGGGCCAGATCTTTCTGAAAGACAGTGTGCGGGTATTCAACAATAAGCAGGATACTTTGTTTTGTCAGGAATTGTGGTGGGATCAGAATAAGCAATTGTTTTATACGGAGAAAGCCGTCAGGATCCATCGCCCTGATATGATCATGTATGGGGTGGGGTTGAGTGCGCCGCAGGATTTCAAGACCTTTGAGATGTATAAGATCACCAATAGTGTGCTGAGGGTTAATGAGAACAGTTCGCAGGATTCAGTTCGCAGTCTGCAGGATAGTTCGCAGAGGGCAGTTTACAGTTCGCCGGATTCATTGAGACGCAGATAGTTTTTACTTCTTAATTTTTACGGGTATGGAATACAGATACATGGGTAAAACGGGATTGCAGCTCAGCGTGCTTTCCTTTGGTTCCTGGGTGACTTTTCACAAGCAGTTTGAAGATAACACTGCAGATACGTTGATGGGTATGGCTTATGATGCGGGCATTAATTTTTTTGATAATGCAGAGGCTTATGCGGGTGGTGAAAGTGAGCTGATGATGGGCCGGGTGTTGAAGGCGAAGAACTGGGAGCGGAGTTCTTACGTAGTATCTTCCAAGGCTTTTTTTGGCTTGCGGGGAAAAGACAATAAGCCTAACCAGCACGGGCTGAGCAGGAAGCATCTGTATGAAGCCTGCCATGATGCTTTGAAGCGTTTGCAATTGGATTATCTTGATCTGTATTATTGTCATCGCCCTGATCCTACTGTGCCTATAGAGGAAGTGGTGTGGACCATGCATAATCTCATCCAGCAGGGAAAGGTGTTGTATTGGGGAACTTCACAGTGGAGTGCGGCGGAAATTATGGAAGCGCACAAAGTGGCCCAGCAATATGGACTGATAGGGCCAACGGTGGAGCAGCCACAGTACAATATGTTTGAACGCTTCAAGATGGAGCAGGACTACCTGCCAGTATTCAGGAGTGTGGGATTGGGTACTACCATCTGGAGTCCGCTGGCGGCCGGATTTCTGACGGGGAAATATCTTCATGAGATCCCTGAAGGGTCAAGACTGTCTATGGACAATTTTGGCTGGCTGCGGGATCGCTGGTTGCAGGAAGGTAAGATCGGGACGCTTAAGCAGCTGGTAAAGCTGGCTGACGAGTTGGGTGTATCCATGAGTGCACTTGCTATTGCCTGGACCATCAGGAATCCGAATGTTACTACGGCCATCCTGGGAGCATCCAAAGCTGCCCAGCTTACGGAGAACCTCAAAGCGCTTGATGCCGTTAAGGTACTTACACCAGCAGTGATGGAGCGTATTGAGGGGATATTGGCGAATAAGCCGGTGCTGGACCTGAATTAGGAGTTCGCAGGTTGTAGTTCGCAAGTTCGCAGGTTCGCATCGGTCGCGGGGTGACTTGCGAACTCGTGAACTGCGAACTGCGAACTTTTTTCTAGATTGTTTCATGATTTTCAGAACAATCATTCTTCTGTTATTCTTTTCCTCCGCATCTGCGCAGCCGCCCTTCAGTTATGAAGTGAACAAGGAAAAACTGGGAGTAGTGGTAGAGCGGATCGGATTTAAGGTCACCATGGTTCCTGATGGCGAAGGGAAGTGGCGGGTCAGGTTTTCCAATGAAACAAAGGACACCCTCACATTGCGTAATGTGGTGCCTGAGGGCGATGTGTACATCACCGGATATGGTGAGCATCCCTTATCGCGGGCACACCTTTTCTTACCCTCACGTATACCTGTAAATGTTGTGTTGCCGGATAATGCCTGGGAACTGGGCTATGCATCCAGGAACGGCAAATGTATGTTGATGCGGAGGGACCGTGAAAGCATTAAGGGCGGCCAGCGCAAGAGGTTTGAGACGGTGTTGTATCCCGGCGGATCTGTGGAATATCATTATTGGGTACGTTATTATGTGGGTGAATGGCAGGAAGGACTTCGGGTAATGTTCCAGCAGGAGAAATTATTTGATGTACAGGAATTTGATGCATCCATGTATGCGCGAAAGGACCTCCGATGGATCCAGAGGGCCTATGTGATACACCTGATCATGGCCTGGGATAAGTTCTATATGGATAAAGGGAAGAGTGGGCTCGCGGAATTCAGTGCTCGCGGGAAGAAATTATACGGTGGCGATGATGTGATCGGCATTTGGCCCACCTGGCCCAGCCTGGGCCTTGACCAGCGCAACCAGTTTGACCTTTACCGTGATCTTCCGTTGCCATTAAAAGGATTGGCAAGGCCATCGAAACTCTTCATCGCCTATAATCCATGGGATGAAAGCACCCGGGCGGAACGGCACCTGGGTGGTTTGAAAGAATTGCTGCGTGAGACGGATGCAGACGGTGTGGTGCTGGACACCCGGGGTGAATCCAGTAAGGAATTGCAAGCGGCGGCAGATAGTGTGAAGAAAGGCGTGATCATGTATAGTGAGGGTATGGCCGTACCCAGGGATATGCAGTATATCGTATCAGGCAGGGTGCACAATGCACTATACTATGTGCCGATGCTCAACCTGAATAAGTTTATCAGGCCGGATTTTGCCATATTCCGTGTGGCGGAGTTGTATAAAGAACCCATCCGCCGTGAGTTCAATACTTCCTTCTTCAATGGTTATGGTACCGAGCTGAATATTTTTGCACCGGGCCAGCCGGAGTGGCTGGAAGAGCAGTACAAATACTTAGGCAGAACCACCTTAGCCCTGAGACAGAACAGCAGGAATTTCACGCAAGGGTACTATTCACCACTGATAACAGTGAACCGGGACAGCGTGTGGGTGAACCGTTGGGAGACCAACCTCAAAACTATTTATACCATTTACAGTGTGGTGCCACAAGGGATGCAGGATTTGACTTTTGCCTTACGCAACAAACCCGGGTATCATGTAGTGGACCTTTGGAACCACAGGGAGCTGGAAGGGGGGAGGTGGAAGGTGGAAGGATTCAGGGCAGAGGATCTGGGAACCAACAATGAAGGTTCCGTGGGTATGGTTGGTGAACTTCCGGCATTGTTGAAGTTTCAGTTAGACGGCGATTTGATCAAGGTGGAAGACGGAAGGTGGAAGGGGGAAGAAGGGTTCAGGATAGTAGCGTGGAAAGATAAGCCTTCGTATGAGCAGGAGCCTGTGCGGCTGACTGCAAATAAAACCTATGCATTGAGTGAATTGTTTGGCCGCTTTGAAGGGCATATTGTGCTGCAGTTGCTGGATGGAAATGATGAACTGGTGGATGAAAGGGTGGTGTTTTTGGAGCCAGGGGTAGGGCGTAGGGTGAGTGTTGGGGAGAGAACCAAGGCGGCAGTGGCAGTGCCGCAGGGAATGGTGCCTATCCCGGCAGGGGAAATGGTTTTCAAAACTACCCATGGCGATGATTTTATTCCTTATCCCACCCAGGATGAAGGAAAAATGTTCACGATGCCATCGTTTTACATGGATAAATATCCTGTTACCAACAGGGAGTTTGCAAGCTTTGTACATGCAACAGGGTATCGTCCTTCAGACAGGAAAAACTTCCTGAAGCATTGGGTGGGTGGAAAAATTCCTAAGGGTATGGAGGATTTTCCGGTGGTGTATGTGAGTTATGAGGATGCGAAGGCGTATGCAAAATGGGCGGGTAAACGATTGCCCACCGAATTGGAGTGGCAATATGCGGCGCAAACTTCGGAACTGCGTGAGTGGCCGTGGGGGAACAAGGGAGAGGAGCGAAGGGAGAAGGAGGAAGTGACGACTACGCTTACGGTAGTTAAGCTGAAGGGCATTGATTCCAGTTACTGTAACCTCGGTAATGGTACATTGTATTCCGTAGGGGCTTACCCGCGCGGAGTGAATCCCCATGGATTGTATGACCTCGTAGGGTCCGTTTGGCAGCTGACCAATGATGTGTATATCAACGGCAGTTATCAGTACATCATGATGAAAGGTGGGTCCTATTTTAATCCTTCCTCCAGTTGGTGGTATGTCCAGGGAGGACCGCGGGAACTGCATTACCGGCAGATGCTGCTGCGGGTTAGCCAGGGATTTGAACGGAATGCAACGGTGGGGTTTAGGTGCGTACGTGATTAGTTCGCAGTTCGCAGTTCGCAAGTTCGCAGAAGCGTCCGCGAACTTGCGACCTGCGAACTGCGAACTGGAAAAGGTGTATATTGAAAAATAATCATGGAGGTATGTATTTTAAAAACAAAACGATATTCATCACTGGCGCCAGCAGGGGCATTGGTCGTGCAATTGCATTAAAGTTTGCGAAAGACGGTGCTAACATTGTCATAGCGGCAAAGTCAACTGAAGAAAACCCAAAGCTCGGCGGTACTATATTTTCTGTTGCGGAAGAGGTGATGGCGGCAGGTGGCAAAGCGCTTCCGGTGGCCTGTGATATCCGCAGTGAAGAACAAATAGAGAATGCGGTGAGCCAGGCGGTAAGCACATTTGGCGGGATTGATGTTTTGATCAACAATGCATCGGCCATTAATCTTACACCTACGGAACAGACAGAGCCGAAACGGTATGACCTGATGCATGATATAAATGTGCGAGGTACATTTTTTGTGAGTAAGGCTTGTATACCAGCCCTGAAAAAAGGGCACAACCCCCATATCCTGAATTTATCGCCCCCCGTGAATATGGATAAAAAATGGTTTGGCCAGCACCTGGCGTATACCATGAGCAAGTATAACATGAGTATGATTGCGTACGGATTGAGTGAAGAGTTGAAGAAATATAAAATTGCCGCCAATACGCTTTGGCCCCGCACTACTATTGATACGGCTGCCGTGCGCAATTTACTCGGTGGCGAGGCCTTGGCGAAGATGAGCCGTACACCGGAAATCCTGGCAGATGCGGCCTATATCATTTTGAGTAAACCATCAGACCAATGCACCGGAAACTTTTTCATAGATGAAGATGTACTGGCAAGGGAAGGGATCACTGATCTTTCAGGATACTCGGTGGTGCAAGGGGCTCAGTTGTATACTGATTTGTTTCTCTGATGTGGCAAGGGAGAAGGTGAAGGGAGAAGTGCGAAGAGGAAAAACATAAACTATGAACAGAAGAAATTTTTTGCGCAACAGCTCCGTTACTGGGCTTTCCCTCGTTACCATGGCTCTGCAAGAGCCGGCTCTTGCAGAGCCATTTGCATTGAATGAGGTCACCGTGGATGCTTTACAGGAGAGGATGAGAACGGGCAAGCTCAGCTCGAAACAACTCACGCAGCAATACCTGGAACGTATAAAGGCTATAGACAAGGCCGGTCCCATGCTCAATGCCATCATTGAACTTAATCCCGATGCTTTAGCGATTGCCGCACAATTGGATGCAGAGAGAAAGCAGGGTAAGGTACGCGGGCCCTTGCATGGCATTCCGGTATTGATCAAAGACAATATCAATACAGGTGATAAGATGATGACTACAGCGGGCGCGTTAGCGTTGGACGGAAACCGGGCGGATAAGGATGCATTCATCATTGCGCGGCTGCGCGAAGCGGGCGCAGTATTGCTGGGTAAAACCAATTTGAGTGAGTGGGCCAATTTCAGGTCAACCCGTTCCACCAGTGGATGGAGCAGCCGGGGCGGACAAACGCGGAATCCATTTGCATTGAACCGCAATCCCAGCGGATCCAGTTCCGGTTCAGGTGCGGCCGTGAGTGCTAATCTGTGTGCTGTTGCCATCGGGACAGAGACCAATGGTTCTATCATTTCGCCCTCGTCCAGTTGTGGCGTGGTGGGGCTGAAACCCACGGTGGGCCTGTGGAGCCGGCAGGGTATAATACCTATATCAGCTACGCAGGATACAGCGGGGCCGATGGCAAGGACCGTAAAAGACGCGGCGTATCTGCTGGGCGCCTGTATTGGTGTGGATGGAAATGATGCGGTAACAGGCGCATCGCAGGGTAAATCGCAGAAAGACTATGCGGTGTATTGCAAAACGGATGCACTGAAAGGCAAGAGGATTGGGATCGAGAAATCATACCTGACGGGCCATGAAGGCGTAGTGGCTTTGTATAAACAAGCCATTGAGACGCTTAAAGGGCTGGGTGCAGAGGTGGTGGAGGTAGAGCTGTTGAAGCTCACCCGCCCCTTGGGTCAGCCATCATACACGGTGTTGCAATATGAATTTAAAGATGGGGTCAATGCCTATTTACGAACGGCCAATGCGAAAGTGAAGAACCTGACCGATGTGATTGCATTCAACAAGGCCAATGAAGGCAAAGCAATGCCCTTTTTCAAACAAGAAACTTTAGAAGCTTGTGATGCCAAGGGTGGACTGGATGCGCAAGAGTATTTGGATGCACTGAAGAAGAGCACCAGTGCGCGGGACATCATTGACGAGTTGATGAAAGCGAATAATATCCAAGCGATCTGTTCCACCAGCACTGGCTTTCCAACCTGTATTGACCAGGTGATTGGTGATTACGGCAGTGGGTTTTCATTCTCTTCGCCGGCGGCGTTGGCGGGTTACCCGCATATTACAGTACCGATGGGTCACTATATGGGTTTGCCTGCGGGATTTTCATTTATGGCCAGTGCATGGCAGGAAGCGGAGATCATTGGGATGGCGTATGCGTATGAGCAAGCTTCTTTAAAAAGGACCAGTCCCTCTTTCAGGACAAGTGTTTAGGATGTAGATTAATTCCGTTATGAAGCATACAGTTTTCTTTTGGGCCCTTTGGTTGAGCCTGGTGACTCCGCATGCCATCGCGCAGCAAAACAATCCGCAAAGGGCCAACTGGTTCCGGGAGGCGCGGTTTGGGATGTTTGTGCATTGGGGGCTTTACAGCATCCTCGGCGGAAGTTATGCGGGCCGTACTTTGCCAGATACAACGCTAAAGAATGGCAGAAGCTGGTATGCAGAATGGATACAGCAGCGCCTGGAGGTCCCTGAACCTGTGTACCGCAAGTTGGTGAAACAGTTCAATCCTGTTTTGTTTAACGCTGACCAATGGATCCTTGAAGCGAAGAATGCAGGCATGCGGTATTTTGTGATTACGGCCAAACACCATGACGGATTTGCATTGTGGGATTCAAAAGTGAGTACCTACGATTTGGGAAGCACAGCATATAAGAAAGATATCCTGGGGGAGTTGGCAAAGGCTTGCAGGAAGTATGGACTGAAGTTTGGGTTTTACTATTCCCACTGCGAAGACTGGGATCATCCCGGTGGTGCCACGCCTTCATGGCTGCCACAAAAAAGTGATGCGGCATTTGCGCAATACTGGAAAGAAAAATGCTTGCCCCAGGTGCGGGAGTTGATTGAGCGATATGATCCTGATCTGTTCTGGTTTGATACCTGGGGTGATGCGCAGGAAAAGATTTTTATTTCAGACCAGCGCCGGGATGAATTGATCACAATGATCCGGAAGCTGAGTCCGAAATGCCTGATCAACGGCCGGATATCCTGGTTGAATCCGGGGAATGACATTGATTTTCTGGAGATGATGGATAATGAGTACCCAGAAGCTATTCAGCGCAGGCCCTGGCAAACACCAGCTACGATGGTACACTCCTGGGGCTGGCATGCGAAAGATTACAACTGGAAACCGGCATCGGAGATGCTGGGGTACCTGGTGAGCAATGTGGCGAAGGGTGGAAACTACTTGCTGAACATCGGTCCTAAACCCGATGGCACCATTCCTGCGGCGGCAGTGCACAGGCTAAGAGAGATGGGCGGATGGATGGAAGCCAATGGCGAAGCAATACGCGGCACGATGCCCGTTGAGATCTCCATGCCTGCAGGCGTAGTGGCCACACAGAGGAAGTCTGATGCTATGCAGATCCTATACCTGTCTGTGATCAGGCCACTGGCCGCCAACGAGATAGTCATTCCTTTAGACGGGGATCTTGTGGTTGACTGTAAGGTGTTGGAGTCCGGAATGCCGGTGCATTATGAAGCACTGGGCGGCAGCAGGATGAAGATTGTTTTTCCGGTTAGGGTGGCTAATTTTCTGGATGGTGTACAGGTGGTGAAGATTGCGATGAAACCCAAACAGTAAAGCGATGGAGCTGTATAAGCTGTTTTATAACCAGGCACAGGCAGAAGCCGTTGGTGAAGTGTTGGCAAGGGCGGATATTATGTATAAGATCATGGGTACGCGGCGGGATTTTGATCCCAGTTATGCCTTCAATGAAGTAGACCCGCGGGTGAATCTTTTATTGCAACCTGAAGATTTTGAGCGGGCCAATGAAGTATTGAAAATGCACTATGCGGAACAGGCATCATCTGTGGACCCGGAGTATTATTTGTTCGGATTCAGTGATAAGGAGTTGCTGGAGATCATCCGTAAACAGGATGAGTGGGGTGCATTTGACGTGGTGTTGGCGAAGAAGATCCTGGGAGACCGTGGCATCCCCATAACTCCGGAGGCAGAAACAATATCTAACCAACAGCGCCTGGCACTGCTGATGCAGCCAGAGCAAGCGCCACTGTGGATGTTTGTGATAGGTTACGCTTCCGCATTGGCAGGCGGTTTCGTAGGGTTTATCATGGGTTGGTTTTTAAGCGCAACAAAAGTATTGCCCAATGGCGAGCGGGTGCCTGTCTATCAGGAAACAGACCGCTACCATGGGAAGATCATTATGACCCTTGGCGCGGTGATGTTTGTTGTATATATTCTATTAGCCATGAGTAGAAGCCTCGGCTGAGCACCTTTATGGTATAGCAGAATTTACTGTTAACTTAGGTTTGAAAATTAGTGCAACATGGGTAAGTTCTCCAATGCAATATCAGATGCGCACAAGGATTTTATCAGGGAGCAACACATGTTTTTTGTGGCCACCGCACCTCTCAGTGCAACCGGAAGAATAAACCAATCACTTTAAATCATAAAGCTATGGCTGTAACCTTCAATCAAAGAATGACTGTGCAGTTTGAGGGCGACTTTGTTGTTTTTCTGATTGGCATGCGGATCAATAAGCTTTGGAAGGTGCACCAATGGTGGCCCGTGGCTTCGGCAATGCGGGGTATGCTGGAAGAGCTTTCCCGTAAACCCGAGAGTGGCTTTCTGGGTTTCCAGGCAACCGGCGGCATACCGCCGGTGATGGTGCAATACTGGCGCTCCTTTGAGCATTTGGAGGCCTATGCAAAAGACCGTGAAGGAAAGCACTACCCTGCATGGAAAGCATTTAATCAAAAGATCAGGAGCAATGGGGATGTAGGGATCTGGCATGAAACGTACAAGATAAAGGCAGGTGAGTATGAGTGTGTGTATAATAATATGCCCAGGTATGGTTTCGGCAAGGTGGGAGAGCTGATTCCGGCTGTAGGTAGGCGGGAATCTGCCGCAGGAAGGATTGAGCATTCTTGAATAGGGGGTGGTTTTGTGTAATTATTCATATTAAAGAGGTCTGGGGTTTTACCGGCGGACCTGCAGTGATCCTATTCAAAGCCGGAAAGTTTTGGATTTGGCAGAGTGAAAACTATTGCTATAAAAATTGCTGATGAGTAAAAAGACTTTGATGATCGATGGGAATCGATTTTCTGATCTTGCGGGTTTCTATGACGAAGTGGACAGGGTTTTAACAGCAGACCTTGGTTGGGATACGGGCCATAATCTTGATGCACTCAATGATTTGTTGGGTGGAGGATTTGGCGTTCATGACGCGGATGAACCCGTGACGCTAATATGGAAGAACAGTGCTAAAAGCAAAGCGGAACTTAGTTCCGTTCGCAATGGGGAAACCATCTACAGCATAGTAATTGGGATTATTAAGAGCCACGAGCATATTGAGTTTATTGAAGCATGAGGAAATTTGCAATTACATCGGATTCCAGTGCAAGGAAATGCCCTATTGGATTACTTCAACCCACTACCTCCAGCCTCTCCCCAAACTGTCCCCCACCTGCCTGATGATGTTCAGCCTTGCATCTTCACTCAGGTACCACCCCAGTGGCAGGAGTTTATTCCTGTTATTGAGACTGAGTTGGCTGTAGTGGAAGCGCGCACGGAGGGGGCCTTCGTTGAAGAGTTCTTTGCTGATGTTCACATGCGTTTCTGTGCGGCGGTCCCAGGCGTTGAGGAAGCCGGGAATGATGGTAGTAAGATCTGGCATAACAGCAACAGCTTTGAGCCTGGCGTCCGTGGCTGATTCTCCGGGTGTACTGTTGCGCAGGAAGAGGACGTTAACCCGGATCTTTTTATGATAAGCCCGCTCTGTACTGTCAATATAGTTGTTCAGTGCAATAGCCAGCTGCCATGAGGTTTCCAGGCCGGAGTTCTCTTTATATCCGCCGTCTACAATATGCCCCTTGCCCTTTCCATCGATCTTCAATAAAGCCCCGGAAGTGATCAGCGGGAAGCGGGAGCAAAGAGAAGCAGCTGTTTTGACTGCCACGTCCTTGCCCAGTACACGAAGTACATCGATATCATCCCTGAAAATACTATCCGCCAGTGCGAGGTTACTCACAATGGTTTTCTGCCCCGTCTCCGCCAGCAATCCATTGATGAAAATGTTAGGCATACGTTTGCCTTCAGGATGATCCCACAAGGAAAGAAAAGGCTGGTCCATCCCCTTGGAAAGCAAATGCTTTTCATACCCCCAGGACCAACTGTCTTCCAGTTTGTTGTTCCTGCTTAGTGCTGACACGGGAAAGGGAATCAGTCGCTGGAGATTATCATGGAAGACGAAGGCCGCCGTGAGGCTGCTCAGGAAGTCCTCACTCACCGCCAGGTCCAGTGCAGAATCTGCTGATGGAAAACCTGTGAAAGCACCCGTCAGCTGGTCCTTGCGGTAGGCAGCATAAAAACAACTGCCCACGCCTCCACCAGACACTCCGCTGATGGCATACACTTTATCCATAAAGCCGGGATGCAGGGCCTCCATTTTTTTCAATGCCACCGCAGTGAAGGTGGCTGCCCTGATGCCCCCGCCTTCCGTAGCAATGATGTACATCTCCACTACAGAATCCGTGCCCTGCATTTTGGGCTGTATCCATTTCAAAAAGTTCTCTCCAATGGTCTCCCGGTGTGCAGTGGTGGTGGCGGGCAATTCCCGGATAGCACTGTTGTCATTGCAGGTGCTGGCCAGCAGAAGATATGCCGCTATCACCAGAAAAGCCGGCGATCTCCGGAAATTGATGAACAATGCCACTACGGTGAATACCAGCGTGAAAAAAATAAAACCTGAGAGCAGTACGGTGGCCGGACCTAACATCCGTGCATAACCGAATTTCAACAGGAAGAAAAACGGCACCACCATCACCATGACTACCAGAACAATGGTTCTGAACGCTGTGCGGTTGGCAGGCATATTCCAGAGCGTATTTAAAGAGATCTTCCCTGGTGAATACCGTTCAATGGCAGGCGCAAAATCAATGTGTAAGGCCTGTGCAAGCTTCGCCCTCTTTATAAAAAACTGTATCAGCAGTATACCCATGACCACCAGTACCAGCAAGTTGAGGGTGAGCGTGAACCATCGTTCATTGGGAATCTTGCCTGCGGCCCTGATCAAAGCCCCCGCCACAATCAGCAAGGGGATAATGCCGATGATGCGGGGTATCCAGACGATGAGCCGCAAGGTATAGGGATCATCGGGATCCACATCCAGTTGCTTTACCTGAAGCACTATGCGTGCGGCGTACCAGACGAGGAGACACCAGAGCAGGAGAAAGGCGCTGGTGAGGAGGATGTAGGGGATGGGGAGGTACATCCTGATGACGCCTATGAAAAAATCAAGTCCCTGGTCGTTAAACACTAAGGCGTAAACTGCCAGTGCTAAAAGGGAGAAGAGAAAGGCTAAAGGGTAAAGGATCCTCCATGCCGTGATCATGATATGGAGGATCCTTTTGATCATTCAGATAAGGTATATACCATATAACCCCTTTGCGTGAGGTCAGAAAGTGCAGTTCTGGCTGAATAGGCTTTCAGCGTTCCCGGTATGTATGACGCTGCAGTAAAGCCCCGGAAACCCGCTGTTTGTCCGCATACCACAAACTTCACCCCATTGGCCTGCAGTTGTTTCACCAGGGCAAGGTTGGGGTTATTCATTTTGAAACGCTGGTTGTAGAGTTCATCATTCAGGAAACTCATTGCCCCAGGTCCGTGGAAGACCACTACCACATCCATTTTTTCCTTAGGCACACCCGCCGCTGCGTGCAGGTTGAGGATACGCATTGCTTCCAGCAATCCGCTATTGAAACTACCGCGTGCACTGTCTGGCGTGGCCGCACTCAGATCAAAAGCGATCTTTGCCACCCCTTTGTGTACGAAGGGGAAGCTGACATCCTCCACGGGTAATACGCCCATTTCATAGCTCCCTTTGTATAAAGGATAAATGAGCTTAGCCTCATTGGCTTTGAGGACGGCTGATCTGTTCTGTGCTTGTAAGCCATGAATTCCTGCAATAAGGAGGAATATTCCCAGCGCGATTTTTTTCATATTCATTTGTTCAATGGTTCAAGTGTTACTTTGTTAAGGTGCTAAGGTTATCCAGCACCCAAACGCCTCGGCCATAAGTGCCTATCACCAGGTTATAATCCCTGGGATGCACAAACAGGTCATTCACTGAGACAGTGGCAGGAAGGTTTCCCTGGATGGATTGCCAGGTCTTGCCTTTGTCTTTGCTGATGTACACACCCATATCCGTGCCACAGTACAGGATATTGGCATTCCGGGGATCTTCGCGAACCACATTCACGGGTGAAGGCGGCAGGGAACCTGACAGCGAGGTCCATGTTTTGCCATGATCTGTACTGCGGAAAAGGTACGGTTTAATATTGTCTTCCCTGCGGTCACTCATGGTAAGATACACGGTTGCTGCATCATATTTGGAAGCTACCAGCCTGGATACATGTACCCGCTCCGGCAGGCCTTTAGTGATTTCCTTCCATTCACCGCCATCGTTCATCGTCACCCAAACCCGGCCATCATCAGTACCCACATACAATACGCCTTTGTTAAGTGGGCTTTCGTCTATGGCCACAATGGCCTGGTGGTTGATGGCATAGGGTGTGCGGCCCATACGCGTAGTATCATTATACGTAAGGTCTCCACTGATGCGTTTCCAGGTTTCGCCCTGGTCTGTGCTCTTGAACAAATATTGAAATCCGTGGTAGATGGTCTTGTTGTCATGGGGAGACAGCAGGGTATATGCCAGCCATTCACCGCGGTGCACGGCTTCATCAGCGCTTTTTACTGGAAAGATATTTTTTGAGGCGATGGAATCCGGGAATACGGTGCTGCGCGTAAGCCTGCCATAGAATGTGCTGGAGTAGATCAGCGAAGGGTTGGTGGGATCTACGGCATGAATGGTGCCTTCACCACCGGGTGCATCACGCCATTTTTGGATGGAAGGGTCCTTGGTTCCAAATGTGTTTTTCACCGATGCCATGAAGCTGCCCTCGTCCTGCACTGAACCTATCACATTGTACGGGGTATTCATGTCATAGGTAATGTTGTAAAACTGTGTGGTTGGGATCACGTCAAAGAAATTGTTGAGGGTTTTGCCGCCGTCATAGGTAAGCGCCACGCCGCCATCGTTTCCGTTGATCCAATAATTAGGATCAGTAGGATCAATCCACAATGCGTGGTGATCACCATGGTTGCGTTCGCTGCCGCGGTCTGGCCGCATGGCATTAAATGTTTTGCCTCCATCGGTACTCTTTGCCATGGGCACTCCCATGATATACACCACATCCGGGTTGGTGGGATCCACGCGGATCTGGCCAAATACCCAGCCATAGGTGCCGGCAAAACGCTCCAGCTTATCGTCTTCCGTGCTCACCTTGGTAAAACTATTTCCTGCATCCTCAGACTTCCACACCTGAACCCCGTAAGGGATTACCTGGATAGGGCGCCCGTAAGGATCCAGTTCACCGGCGCGGGGTTCCCGCTTGGGTGTATGGTTGTCAATGTATGCATAGAGAATATTGGGATTGCTGCGGGAAAGGGCCAGTCCCACGCGGCCTGTAAACTTCGTCTGGGGGAGGCCGTTAGTCAGCTTTTTCCAGGTCTTGCCGCCATCCGTTGTTTTCCAGATATAATCCCCGTCCTGTGGTGTGGGGTCACTCCACCTGAGGCGGATGCGGTTCCAGGTGGACGCGTACATTGTATTGGGGTCTGTAGGGTGCATGACCAGATCTATCACGCCGTTGGGATCTTCCGTGATGAGGCGCTTCCAGGACTTACCTCCATCTGTGGTTTGGTAGAGGCCTCGTTCTTTGTTATGGCTCCATTCATTTCCGGTAGCTGCCACGTACACCACATCAGGGTTGGTGGGGTGGATGATCACGCGGGAGATGGTGGAAGTATTTTCAAGGCCGATGTGCTTCCAGCTTTTACCACCGTCTTCGGATTTATAAACGCCCATGCCGGGAAGTGAGGCGCGGAAGATATTGGCCTCGCCGCTGCCGAGATAGATGATGCTGGGATTGGATTTTGATACATCAAATGAGCCCACACTCAGGGTTCCTTCCTGGTCAAACAGGGGTTTCCAGCTTTTTCCGGCGTCTTCGGTTTTCCAGAAACCACCGGTGGCAAAGGAGGCCCAGATGATATTTCGGTTGCCCGGCACCCCTAAAACTTCGCTTACTCGCCCTGATATGTTATCAGGTCCTACGTTTCGCCAGGCCAGGGATGTATATGGGCTTTTGGCAATCAGCGCTTTATGCTGCTGGAAGGCTTTCTGGCGGTCTGCGCCAGAGGAAGGTCTGTTCTGTGCGATGGCTGAAATTACCAGCGTCATCGCACCCAGGAAAAGAAGAGATCTCATGTGCTCCGTTTGTTTGTCTAAATGTAACAAGGACGGCGCGTACAACATTTATTTCACAAATATTTTTATGGATTATATGACAAGTCGGCCATCTTAGGTAAATTAAAGCACAGACTGCCCCTCCAGATCTGTTAGCCCTAACGCCTGACCATCATGAGAATTTTTTTATCGATGTGTTGCATGCTTTTCATCATGCACACATCGGGACAAACCAAGCGAGCATTCATTGTTGCCATTGGCGACTATAGTGATTTCCGCAGCTGGAAGCACATCAGTTCCGTGGATGATATTCCTTACATTAAGGCAGGCCTTTTCCAGTTTGGTTTTGAGGAAAAGAATATAGACACGCTTACCAATGAACGGGCTACCAAGGATCGTATCCTGAAAGAGTTGGATGCGTTTGCCGGGAAGTGCCTGCCTGGTGATATCGCAGTATTTGTTTTCTGTGGCCATGGCCAGCAGGTGATGGATGATCCTGCACATCCTGATGAGTTTGACGGGTATGATGAAGCGCTGGTGCCGTTTGAAACTTCAGGGAGATATGATCCTGTGTCTAATACCGGCGATAAGCATCTCCGTGATGATGAATTGTTTGTAAAGTTGAAAGCTATTCATGACAAAGTAGGCAGTAACGGTACCCTCATGGTATTGATTGATGCCTGTCACTCCGGCACTGCCACCCGTGCGGATGAATTCCTGGTGGCAAGGGGATCTCCCAAGCCGCTGGCACCGGATGATTTTGTTCCCCGGATTCAGGTTGCGCTGGACCAGAAAGGCGGTGGTTTTAGTGACAATGCACCACTGGAGCACATGATTGTGTTTAGTGCGTCTGGTGCGGATCAACTGAATTATCAGACCAAAGATGAGCAGGGCAAAGGCGTTGGGGTATTGTCCTATGCTTTCGCAAAAACCTGCATGGAGCTGAAGCCTGGAGATAACTATGCGCTGATGTTTGAGAAGATGAAGGCAAGGATCCAGGCCAATAAGCCCACGCAGGTGCCTATCATGGAAGGCGATGGACGAAGGGAGGTTTTTGGTTCACGTTTCACACCCGTGAGTGATATTATTGCGGTGAATGCTGCCCAGTGGCGGGACGACAGCAGTTTTGTACTGGAGCGCGGTTACCTGCATGACCTTACACCGGGGTCCACATTTCACCTCACCAAACTGGGTCAGTTGGAAGTTGTGGGCAGGGGGTATATCGTCAGAACAGAAGCGTTGCAGAGCATGGCAGTGGTGAGTACGGCTATGTCTAAAACGGAGGGCTACGCGGTGGTGATGGATGAGCTGGTGCCGGAGCAGTTGCAGTCCGTAGTATTTATTAATGCACGCGGAAAGAACACCCAACGTACGGGTAAGCTGAAGGCGGAGGTTGAGCAGCAGATGAAGGCTTATCCCTGGATCCGCCAGGATAATCCGGCAGACCTGATGCTGGAGTTGGTGTCTGGAAATACAGATTCAGTGTACCTGGTTGACAAGAATGGGAGGGCTATATATGCGTCCGCATTGGCGGCTGGGGAGGGAATGACGCAAGAGCGTTGGAAACCCATCCTGCAAAAGATCAATGCGGATACCCGTGTCCGTTACCTGCGCGACCTGCCCGATGGTGGTACCCTTGCTGAAGGCATCAGAGCCGGCATCAGCAGTACCAGCAGGTCATTGGATACCCTTCGGAATGAGTATGTATTTGAAGCGGGTGACCAGTTTGTGATCAGCCTGGAGAATAAGGGAGGTCGTAAACTGTATTTTAACCTGATCAATATTACGCCAGACAACAAGATCAATCTGCTGCTTCCCGCGCCGGGGCTTACGGCGGCACAATGCCAGCTGCTGCCGCGGAATGTGTATAATATCCCCCCGCTGAAGATATCTGCGGGTACCCCTCCGGGTAAGGAAGTATTCAAGATCATTTTATCTGAGCAGTCCTTTGACCTGGGACCCATTGTGAAGCAGTTGAATGACGCGCAGAAGCGGGGCGTGAAGGGATCTATAGAAAATTTGTTTGACGATATGTATAATGATGCAGACACGCATCTGGTGAAAAAGCGGAGTTTGGCTAATGTGGAGATCAATAAGGTAGGTGTGGTGACGGTGGGGTATTCCGTCAGGTAAAGTATAGGAACAAATGAAAGGAATCTTACGATATGGACTTACGCTGGTGCTGATTTGTGCAGCATGGTACTCCCATGCGCAGGAGCGTGAGACAAGAAGGGTGTATTTCCGTGTGATTGGCGGATACCGCGTGAAAGATACCTCGTATATAATTATCAATGGCGGATCCGGGCTGGGTGTGATGAATGGGGCGAATGCATTTGCATACAGTGTGTATTCAGCCAAAGATGGTAAGATGGTTCGGGATAATGTCAACCTTGGCTATGGCCGGGTTGTTGAGGTGTATAAGGATTCCGCAATTTGCATCATCAACCAGGTAAAAACGGGTTCACTTAAGGACAGTGTTTGGATTGGCGACATGGTGGAAACGGAGACTTCGATGCCTCTCAGGCGGCATCGAAGCCTTTATTTTGACCTTGCCGTTCAGAATATTTTCTTCCTGGATGTAGACGGTAATTACATTTACGACTTACCCTTTTTGTACAGGATTGATACTCCCATTGTTGACAAAGTGGTAGCTGACCTCGTCAAACGCAGTTTCAGAAAGGTGCATGAGAAATACAAGGACAATGACCTCGGCCCTGCTTTGCTGCAGCCTTTGAAAGACGAGGGCCGTTTCAAGGGAAGGGTGCCCTTTACAATGATGCTGGATGCTACAACAGAAGAGATCAATGACTTTATCGCTTTTGTGCGGGACTATCCGGGCAAGTATATGGGTGCGGATCATTCAATGGCGGAAACTTTTCTCACCTGGGTGATCAATGGAGGAAATTATCCGCCCACGGAAGTGATGAAAAGCCTTCGGTCCTCTTCACTAGACCCCCAGGCATTCCAGAAGGAATTGGATCGCTTTGAGAAATCAATTCGGGACGAGAACATGATCTATGTGTTTGCAGACAGTATCACCAGGGCCAGTAATGAGGGGGATAGAAAGGAATGGAGTTTATACCGTGATATCAGCCTCTCTGCTGCAAGGAGATTTAGGGACACCAGTGGAATGTTGGCGGTGATGAATGCCCTGGCAAAGTCTTCATTAAATGATCATGAGTACCTGCAGGCGGTGAAGTATTCAGACACTATAATACAAACTGCTCGGCTGAAGGAAATGTATACAGCGGAGTTTGATGCATACCTGCTACGGACAGATGCCCTGGTGAAACTGGGATTGAAGGATATGGCTAAGTCTACCCTTAAGGAATTGGAGCAACGCCTCGCACTATACAAAAGGAAGATGCCTGCAGACTTGCACCATTCCATGATGCAAATGCGGTACCAATATGACGGATGGGTGAACTATACTTTCAAGGACTATGGAAGGGCAGTGAAGATGTATCTCATTGCGGCTGATATGAACAATAATAGTTCGAAAACATTTTCTTCCAGGTCTAACAATGCATTGATTTATAAAACCCTTGGCCAGATCTACAAGGATCAGGGGAAGAATATGGAAGCCCTGATACAGTTCAAGGCAGCGGCTGCCCTTTATGATTCCATCAATTATGTACAGGATAAGGCGTGGGTGTGGAATGAAATCGGCGCTGCTCTGTATAACCTGGGGAAATATGCAGATGCTCTTGATTGGTTTGGTAATGCATTGCGGATCAACCGTGTTTTTACCAATGATGACAACGTGGGTTATAGCTATAGCATGATGGCTAATTGTTACAGCAGTTTAGGTAAAGTAGATACCGCGATTTATTTGCACCAGAACGCCATTACATACAGACGGACTGTTAATCCCCGGGGTACGGCATATTCCTGGGATCAGCTTGGGGAGCTGTATAAATCCAATGCCTATAAAACGGAGGCCCTGCAGGCATATGATTCTTCGCGCAGCATTTATCTTTTGCTAAAAGATTCTTCAAGTATCAGTGATAACTACCTGAATGTTGGCCTGGTGCACCAGGCTGAGGAGAACTACCGGAAGGCCATTCGCTATTATGATTCGGCGGTTAATGTAAGCCCTTATCCATCTTCTGCTGCACAGTTTGACCTGGGATTGGCATGGGGTCAGCTGGAAAAGAAGAAAGGGGTGCGATACTACGAACGCGCGGAGAAACTCACAGACAGCCTGAAAGATTACGCCCTCCAGTTCAAGACACTCAATTTTCTGGCTTCGGATTATTACCAGCTAAACCAGACTGCGAAAGGAGATGCTGCGTTTTTCAGGATGGAGAGATTGATGAAGGATATTGGAACCCCCTCCCGCCAGGCATCCCTGTACGAGGTACGGGCTTCGAAGTACCTTAAAAACGCTAAGCTGGATTCTTCGTATCTCATGTATGATGCCGCAAGAAAGATCTATGATACTGTCAGTAAACTGGATGCCGTTTACTCCATGCTGAACCTTAGTGAGGTGCTCACGCAACAGGGAAAATTTGAAAAATCCCTGGGCTGGCTGCAAAAAGCGCTTAGTTATTCCCGTGAGATGAATTCACCTATGGGCAAGGCGATCACTTTCAACAGCCTCGCTTTTCTTTACGGTGAAATGGGGGAACTGAACCAGGCGATGTTTGCCATAGATTCTGCCCTGTATTTGTTTCAGCGTAACAGCAATTTTCTCCGTGAATCCGGCGCCAGGATCCAGAAGGGGATGCTGTATAAAGACAAAGGGGACTATAAGACAGGATTGGAGAATATCCTGTATGCAGATAGTGTATACCTGGCGGAAGGTGCGTTGGACAGCCGGAGGGTAACCCTGAATAATGCCGGCGTGGTATATTATAACCAGGCCGATTATAATAAGGCCATTGCCTATTTTAAGGAAGCGGAACAATTTTTTACAAGAGATGAGATCGATGAATATGTGTTGGTGAACAGGGCAAACATTGCGGAATGCTATTATTACCAGAAAAAGTATAAAGAAGCTTCTGCAATTATGGATGAGTATTATGGCAGGGCAGCAAAACTCGGATTCGTTCGCATTGCCACCGGTATGGCCAATCTGCAGGGAAAAATAGCGTTTGAGCAGGGTGACCTGGAGAAGGCATTAAAGTATGCAACAGAGGCAAACAATTACAGCAAGGCCAGCGGTGCGGCGGATCAGATGATTGACGCCATGGTGATGCAGGGGAAAGTGTATGCTGCAAAGGGCCAGGCTCCAAAGGCCATTGAATACCTTCGCACTGCCATTGACAAGGGTGCAATCCTGGGCCTGAAGAGCGGGGAATGGGTGGCCTTGTATGAAATGGGGATTGTTTTTTACCAGCAAAAGAAGTATGATTCTGCTACCCACTATTTTGGCGCGGCAGTGGATATAGTAGAGAAGAACGCCGGGAATGTATTTGGGGGCGAGGAAGCGAAAAAGCTGTTCTCCACAGATGCCCGTAAAGTGGATCTGTATAATAAGATCATTGCATCGTATGTAGCCAGAAAAGACTCGAAAAAGGCTTCTGAATATGCATTGCGTAACGCCATAACAGCCATTAACTCCAAATATGGGCAAGACCTCAGCTTTGCAGATTCTACACTCAAGGCAGACCTTGCCAGGGCGGAAGAATACCAGCGCAAGATCAATGCGGTGGATCAGTCCATCGCCCAGGCAGATACTAAAGAAAAGAAAGAAGCATTGTTGAAAACCAAAAGGATCCTCGAGGAAGGATACCAGAATTTTATTGATGAGCGCAAAGAGAAGTATAACGATTTTGAAAAATTCCTGCGAGGCAATGTGAATCCGGAAGACTTGAGCAATTACAAAGGCGGATTGCCTGAAGATATGGCCGTGGTGTCCTATGTGATAAATGACAGCCAGCTGTATAAATTCATTGTTACCAACAGTACGGTTGAAATTGCCACAACAGTGCTGGACAGGGACATTAATGAAATGATCAACGAGTACATTGCTTCCCTGATCACGCCAGATTCCGCATCAGGAACCGGAGCACTGAAGGTGCGTGCTGAATTTGCCACCCAGTCCGTTGCCGCCAAGCCTTTCCGTCAAACATCGGAAGCGCTGTATCATGTGCTCATGGATGATGTGTTGCCAGTCATCGGAAAAAAGAAAAAATTGTGCATCATACCATCTGGCAAACTCAGTAATATTCCCTACCAGTGCCTGGGCAAAATGGACCAGGGAAAGTTCAGGTTCCTGATGGAGGATTATCGGGTGTTTTATACCAACCGGATGGACATGTTCCGGTCAAAGGAGCAGCCAGACAAAGATCTCAGCAATATGGCTGCGTTTGGCAACCCAGACAAATCCCTGGAGTTTGCAAGAAAGGAGGTTCTGGATATCCAGCGGATTGTAAAAAATCGCCAGGTACTGGTAGAAGAGCAGGCAACGGAGCAGGAAGCGAGAATGGCTTTAGGGCAGCGGAAATATATCCATTTTGCAACCCACGGCACCCTGGACTATGTTAAGCCCAAACAGAGCTACCTTACGTTCAGTGCCAGCCCTGGTGGAGTGGATGATGGCAGGTTAACTATTGCAGAGATAGATAGTCTGAAGGCGCCCGGGCAGTATGCGGAGCTGGTTACGCTGAGTGCCTGTGAAACCGCCCGGCCACTGGCAATTTCAGAAGACTGGTACGTGAGTCCGGCAAATTCATTCCTGCGGAAAAAGTTTAAAACAGTGGTGGCCTCACTCTGGCAGGTGAATGATGAGGCAACGGGTATCCTGATGACGGAGTTTTATAAGAACCTGGAGAAGATGGATAAGGTGGACGCACTGCGTCAGGCACAACAGACTTTGAGTAATCATCCGAAATACGTACATCCTTACTATTGGGGTGGGTTTGTATTGTATGGGGATTGGCGATAATTGTACATCCTAAATTCAGAAATACATGAAACAGTACCTGTTTATCAGTGCGCTTGTGCTAGGATCTTTATCCGTAGCGGCGCAAACTTCACAAATGGCCCGTACACAAAAGAAAAAATGTGGTGTTACGGTTGCCAACCTGCTCAGCCAGGCCATCGATACTACCCCATCCAGGGGAGTGGCGGATAACTATTATCTATGGGATAACGGTTCCACTATTACGGTCAAGTTCCTCAGTGGAAGCCAGCGGATGCGGGAGCTCACGATGAGGGCGGCCCGGGAATGGGAGAAGTACGCGAATGTAAAATTCAATTTTGTATCAGACCTGTCCCTGGCATCAAACCTACGTGTTAGGTTAGGCGAAGGTGAGGGTCATAACTCCACAGTGGGTACGCAGGCTAACAATGTGGGCCAAACGATGGAGACCATGAACCTGGATACAACGGATTTCATCAACTGGAAATACTATGTTGCGCAGGCCAAAGCTGCCGGAACCAATTTCAATACCATGACGGATGACCAGTGGAAAAGTTTTATGGCAGGCGTAAAAGCCCAGCCAAACCTGGTTCTGGATACCATCAGTGCAAAGGGCACAATTATGCACGAGTTCGGACATTCCATCGGGCTCCTGCATGAGCAGAGTTACCCCGGAGGTATCAAATGGAAGAAAACACAGGAAGCTTATGATTATTATTACAAGACCCAGGGCTGGACTAAGGACGATGTGGATTTCCAGGTATTTGCTGTGAGTGATGTTTTCTATACCAACGGTACAACATACGATCCCAAGTCTATCATGCAGTATTCTATTGAAGCCTGGCAAACCGAGAACGGATTCTCAGTGCCTTCAAATGATGTGTTGTCTGATGGCGATAAACGCCTGGTGTCCATTCTCTACCCTAAGGCCGGTGACCCAATCCGTGAAGTGCCAAAGGTTACAGTAACCAATATGAGCAAGCTGGAAGTTTTCTCGAATGATACGAGGAAGGGGCTGGTGATTTATCCTAAGTTTAATTTGAGCACCAATGCCAAGCTGGGGCAGGTGTATTTCCTGGCCAGGCTGGTAGACGAGAACGGATATTATTTCAGAGATACAGATACGCTGTATAACTGGGGTGGAACGGTAGGAACCTATGTGAAGGCGATCCTGCTGCCTAATACCAAGATATCGTACAATGCAACCAGTACGAGAAACCTGGAGCTTTTCCTTCCTTACAGCCAAATACCGCCATTGAACGGAAAGAAAGTGTATATCGAGTTTTCTGTGATGCTGGATGATATTGTGAACGGGCAGTTTGATAAGGTGATGTATTATACCAATACAGGGTATTTGCAGTTGCCAATGCTTAAGTAAGTTCGCGGTTCAAAGTTCGCAGTTCGCATAGTTCGCAGTTCGCAGTAGCAACCCTGAGAACTGTGAACTGCGAACTGCGAACTTTTCTCTATTTTGTGGCATGCAAAAAATTATTTTCCTTCTTCTGTTGCCTTCTTTTTTGTTTGCACAAAAAAAGAAAACCGCCTCAGCTCCGGATAAGCATAAGATCGCTGTTGCACAGGATCTGGATAACCAGTACAGCCACTATAAGGATGTGGCGATGAAGATCTGGGACTATGCTGAAGTAGGATACAAGGAAGAGAAAAGCTCGCGTTTACTTCAGGAAGAACTAAAGGGAGCAGGTTTTAAGGTTGAGGCGGGTGTGGCCGGCATCCCTACTTCTTTTGTAGCAACCTACGGCAGCGGATCACCTGTGATCGGGATATTGGCTGAATATGATGCATTGCCCGGCATTATGCAGGAGGCAGTTCCGGAAAGAAAAGTGCCAGAAGGTAAGCAGGCAGGCCATGCCTGCGGGCATCATTTGTTTGGTACAGCATCCGTAGCGGCGGGAATTGCATTGAAAAAACAAATGATGGCAACGGGCATGAAGGGTACCATTAAAGTCTACGGTTGCCCGGCAGAAGAAGGTGGCAGTGGTAAAGTTTATATGACAAGGGCCGGGTTATTCAATGACGTTGATGTTGTGTTACACTGGCATCCTTCTGATGAAAACACCGTGTGGTTAGATGGCGCACTGGCAAATAAGTCTGCAAAGTTTCGTTTTTATGGTTTGTCCGCACATGCGGCAGGTGCGCCTGAGCGTGGCCGTTCTGCACTGGATGCGGTGGAAGCCATGAACAATATGGTGAACATGATGCGAGAGCATATCCCTTCAGCTACAAGAATACATTATGTGATCACCAGCGGCGGAAAGGCACCAAACGTGGTGCCGGATTATGCTGAGGTGTATTATTATGTACGTCATCCGGATAAGACAACCGTGGTAAGTATATTTGACAGGGTAGCGAAGGCCGCTGAAGGTGCGGCCCTGGGAACGGAGACCACCATGAAATATGAGATTATCGGCGGTACCCATGACTTGTTATTGAATGATACCCTTAACCACGCGATGTATCGTAACCTTTTGCTCGCAGGTGGTGTAATGTATACTCCTGAAGAGTTGGACTTTGGTAAGAAGATCCAGCGTTCTTTCACGTTCAAATATCCTGACGCTGGCAGTGCATCTATGATTAAGCCTTTGGTGAAGCCTGTAGATGCGAGCCCAGGGAGTACCGATGTGGGCGATGTGTCTTATAATGTGCCTACCGTTGGATTTTCTACGGCTACCTGGGTGCCGGGAACTCCTGCCCATAGCTGGCAGGCCATCGCAGCGGGCGGAACAGATATTGGAGCAAAAGGAATGCTGGTTGCTACCAAGGCACTGAGCAATATGGCGCTGGATCTGCTCAACGATCCTGCACTCATTGAAGCGGCCAGAAAAGAATTCAAGGCCAAAAAAGGAAGCTATCAATATAAAGCATTGCTTGGAGACAGACCACCCGCGTTAGATTATAGAAATTAACAACTAACAACTAACAATTGGCACTAGTAACTAGATTCTAGAAACCAGTGCCAATTGTTAATTGCCAATTGTTAATTGCTAATTACCAGAACGGTATACTTCTTTCCCATCCACGATGGTCCGTATCACTTTCACCTCTTTAATCTCTTCCGGCTTGATCTTGCGAAGGTCTTTATCCAGGACGGTGAGGTCTGCACGCATCCCCACCTTGATTTTCCCGGTAATAGTATCCTGGAATGCGGCATAGGCATTGTTGGCTGTATAACAGGTTAGTGCCTGTTCAACGGTGATTTTCTCCTGGGGGAACCAGCCGCCTGTATTTTTCCCATTGCCAGTATGCCTAGTGACTGCTGCATAAATTCCGAGGATAGGATCCAGCGGCGCTACGGTCCAGTCTGACCCAAAGGTTAATGAAGCTCCTTCACGCAACAGGCTGTTGAATGCATAGGTCCGTTGCAGTCTTTCATCTTCCAGGCGCTTATACGCGAAGTTGCCGTCATCAAAAAGATGATAAGGCTGCATACTGGGGATCACTTGTTGAGCAGCAAAGCCCTGAATGGCGGCAGCGCTGAGGTGTTGTGCGTGCTCTACCCTGAAGCGCGGGTCTTTGATTCCATTGGTGGTTTGAGCGTATTTGAAAACACCCAGGATAAAATCATTGGCCCGGTCTCCAATGGCGTGGACGGTAACCTGTAATCCGGCCTTGCTGGCTCCGGTTACCCAGGCCCGCAAGGAAGCAGTATCCGTTACCGTTAGTCCGCTGCTGTTGGGTTCATCCAGGTAGGGGGTATAGAACCATGCAGTGGTGGATCCAAGGGACCCGTCAACAAAACCTTTCAGGGCTCCCCAGTGCAGCATGGCATCGCCTTTGCCGTTCTCTTTTACGTATTTATCCAGCTGTTGCCAGTCTTTGAGGGGTACAAAACTGTAGATCCTGCAAAGCAGCTGTCCCTTTTTTTGCGCCCTACGGTAGGTTTCCAACTCCTGCCAGCCGCCAAAGGCAGAGACATCATCTACAGCGGTGATGCCATGTTCCACGGCATGTTTGCTGGCCCTATCGAAATACGTATCCAGCTCTGCGGCAGTGGGAGGAGGGATGACATTGCCGACCAAACCCAGGGCTTCATCTTTCAATACACCCGTGGGCTCACCTTTACTATCTTTTATAATCAACCCGCCCTCCGGATTCTGGGTATTCCTGTTGATCCCGGCCAGTTTGAGGGCCGCGGTATTGGCCAATGCCATATGGCCATCATACCGGCTGAGGAAGACGGGCCTGTTGCCGGTAATGGAATCAATCCATTGCCGCGAGGGTAACTCACCTCCCCAGGCTTCGTGATCCCAATCACCTCCCTGTATCCAGGTGGTCCCCGGATTTTTCAGGATATATTCTGAAAGTACCTGAATAAAAGCCTGTCTTGTATTTGCGGATTTCAATTGCACACTGGCGAGACCATAACCTCCGGAAAGAAAATGGGTATGGTTATCCCTGAAACCCGGTATCAGCATTTGCCCATGAAGATCAATCAACTCTCCTTTCACAGCAGAAGGATCATTCCCCACATAGAGAATCTTATCTCCTTTAATGGCCACACAAGTTGCTTCGGGTAAACTGCTGTCACCCGTCCATACCTTTGCATTCACAAAGACCTTATCAGCATCTAACGGAGACTGGCAACTGCAAATCAGGAGTATCGCAATCAGGAAAGGTGTTTGTTTCATCTGATTAAGATAGGTTAATTAGTTCGCAGTTCGCAGGTTGCAGTTCGCAGTTGCGAACTAATTCTCCGGTTTCATCATCGGGAACAACAATACATCCTGGATACTGTGTGAATCCGTCAGGAGCATGCATATCCTGTCTATACCAAAACCGATACCTGCAGTGGGAGGCATGCCATATTCAAGGGCACGCAGAAAATCGTAATCAATGAACATCGCTTCATCATCACCGCGCTCCATGAGTTTCACCTGTTCTTCAAAGCGCTCGCGCTGGTCAATGGGATCATTCAGCTCACTGTAAGCATTGGCAATCTCCTTGCCATTCACCATCAGTTCAAAACGCTCTACCAGTCCGGCCTTGGAGCGATGCTTCTTCGTAAGCGGGCTCATCTCTACAGGGTAGTCTATGATGAAAGTGGGTTGGATGAAATGGTGTTCACATTTTTCAGAGAAGATCTCATCAATCAGTTTACCCTTACCCATGGTGGCGTCAACGGGAATGTGCAATTGCTTACACACATCGCGAAGCGCAGCTTCATCCATGGCGCTGATATCAAAACCGGTATATTCCTTAATGGCATCAAACATGGTGATGCGCTTGTACGGTGCTTTGAAGTTGATTTCTTTTCCGTCAACGCTGGCTTCTGTTTTACCATTTACGGCTATGGCGGCGCGCTCCAGCAACTGCTCTGTGGTTTCCATCATCCAGTTGTAGTCTTTGTACGCCACATAGAATTCCAGTACAGTGAACTCAGGATTGTGGGTGCGGTCCATCCCCTCGTTGCGGAAGTTGCGGGAGAATTCGTACACCCAGTTAAATCCGCCCACGATCAGCCTTTTCAGGTACAGCTCATTGGCGATGCGCATGTACATGGGAATGTCCAGTGCGTTATGATGCGTAGTGAACGGCCTTGCCGCCGCGCCGCCGGGAATACTTTGCAACACCGGTGTGTCTACTTCAATGGCACCCTGCTCATTCAAAAAATCACGCATGGCGTTGATCATACGGGTGCGTTTCTGGAAGGTTTCCCGCACATGGGGATTGATGATCAGGTCTGCATAGCGCTGGCGGTAACGGAACTCAGGATCGGTCACTTCATCAAAAGTTTCACCGTCTTTTTCTTTTACCACCGGCAGGGGCTTCAGGGATTTGGTAAGCAACACCAGTTCCTGCACATGAACGGAGGTTTCTCCGGTCTTGGTAGTGAATACAAAGCCTTTCACCCCAACAATATCTCCAATATCCACCAGGGACTTCCAGACTTTGTCGTACAGTGTTTTGTCCTCTCCCGGTGCCACATCATCACGGCGCACATAGATCTGGATCTTGCCGGTACTGTCCTGCAGAACGGCGAAGCTGGCCTTGCCCATGTCACGTACACTCATCACCCTTCCGGCAAGACATACATCCTTAAACAGTTCTTTATCTTCTTCCTTATACTTCTCCCTTATTGAATGGGCAGTGGTATTCACAGGGAAAAGCGGCGCCGGGTAAGGGTCAATACCCAGGCTTTGCAATTCTTTCAGTTTTTCCCTCCGGATGATCTCTTGCTCAGATAGATGTTGCGTGTGCATGCTTTACGGAAAATTGAATGGCAAAATTAATGGAAAACCGCCAACGAAGGGCCTTTAACACGGTGTTGCACAATAATATGTACTGATTTTTCGATATTTAGGCGTAAACATCGGCACATGAAAAAATGGTTGTCCTTTTGTATGCTCCTTGCCCTATTGCAAACGGTGCCTGTACTGGCCCAGGAACGGGGTATTGTAGAGTATGAAGTGCATGGATTGAATATCATCAAGGCCAACCTCACCGGATTGCTGTTCCGTTCTTACGGCGGGCAATTTGAACGCGTCATCAACAGGAGACTGAGTGTGGGACTCTCTTACCGGAATATGCCGGAAGGCCCACTGCCCTATAAAAATTACATCATCAAACAGGTGGATGACGGGGACCAGGAAACCATTGACCAGATAAACTCCCTCCGGCTCAGCAGCTGGGCCATTACACCCGAAGTACGCTTTTATCCCGGCAGGAAAGGTTTTGGCAATGGGTTTTACCTCGCACCATTTTACAGGTATGCATCACACACGGCAGACAATGTAAGTGTGGAGTATGACGGCGGCACCGGCACCAGAACCCTGGATATGTCTGGTAAATTGACCTCCAACACTGGCGGCCTGTTGATTGGTGCGCAATGGACCCTTGGGGAGAAACTGGTACTGGACTGGTGGATCCTGGGACCGCATTTTGGAGCTGGCAATGGAGACCTGCGTGGCGTCAGCAGTACACCGCTGAGCCCGTCTGAGCAGGCGGACCTTAAAAATGAACTGGAAAGTATCAACTATCCCTTTGGTATAAAGGCTGATGTAACTGTAAATGCCAACGGTGCCTATGTGCAAATGAAGGGCCCGATGGCCGGTGTGCGTGCCGGCATCATGTTAGGCTTTCGTTTCTGAACTTCACCTTTTTCCAATAGGTATTCCCACTCCTACGGTTTGATGTAGTCCTGCGTTCTGGAGATAGCTGACAGGCAGGCGTTCTGCGCGGGTGAGTATCGAGATACGGCCTTTGTTTTTTGCTGATTCCATAAAAAAGGGGATCGATACAAAAATTCCCAGGCTGGCGATGGATGAGATTGCCTGTTCCGCACCACTGGGGCCCTCGTACCCTCGCGAATTCTGTATAGCGATGGGAACCACTATGGCAGTACCCACGAGAGACCAGGCAATGACGCCGTTGGTTCTTGCTTTTCGCTTGTATCTTTTAGTGAGATCACTGATTGGGGTTTTGTGGGGATCCAAAAGCAATATTTCTGATTTCCCTTTGTTTCTGGCACCAGCAGAAAGAAGAGGGTAAGATGCTGCCATGGAGAATGCGCCAATAACCATGAGTGTGCTGCCAAGATCTTCGTTTCCTTGTCCTGCCAGAGCGTCGTTAATGATTATTGATGTACCTGTAAGCAACAGGATACTCCCCAGTCCCAGTGAGCTATAACCAATCGCTTTCATGTTCCGGCCTTTTTTTGCATAGAAATCAGCTGATTTCATACCAGACAGGTCACTGTACACTGAGTCAGGTAATTTCTGGGCAATAAGCTCTATACTACAGGTAGCCATTACCGTTAGTATAACAGCATGTTTTAGCATTTTCATGACGTGAGGTTTATGTCAGTAAATCAAAATGGACTTTTATCAAACCTGAGCCTGTAATTCAATACTGCGCGCAGGTAAGGGGCATTCTGGTTTGACAGCATCACCATATCCTGCTTATTATTGAAGCCGGATCTGACTTTTCGAAACAGGCTGTACCCTCCTTCTACGTTAATGACCAGGTGCTTGCTGAGATAATAATCCAGGTATGCCCCGATCTGGTTGTCATCGATCCTGATGAATTGGTTCTTACCGAGCTGGCTTTGATTGGCGGTGATATAAGAATTGGTGAAGGTCCTGAAGTTACCACCCCAGGAGAATTTGGGGCTGATACGATTCTCATAGGTAAAGAAGCCGGGCAGCATGCCAAAGATCCGTTGGCGGCGGTTGATCTTCCAGTCTATTCCCCACACCGGCACAAAGAAATTGCCGAAGAATTCTTTGTTGTAGTAGAATCCCAGGCGATAGGATAAGCCGGGCCTCGGCTTGTAAATAGCAGCAAGGGCCACACCGGCCTGGAAACCTTCCTGGAATTGTACAGAGGGTTCGCCATTCCAACGGGGAATAAAGGCGGTGAGCAATTCCCAATGACGGGAGAACCTTTTGGTAAAAGTGAACCAGGTGATGGCCCCACGAAGATGAATGGTGGGATCTGCTTTCGTGATCTGCATCCATCGTTCTTCCCAAATGGGATTGATCACCAGCACGCTGCTGTCCTTAAAGATGAAAGGGATGTTCACCTGTGCACGAAAATGTATAAATGATTTTGGGTCTCCACCCGGGCTGGTATGGTAACTGGCCTGGCCGAGATCAAGATAGGGTTGTGCAAAAATGTATGATGAACCGCAGAAGAACAAGATGATCAATACAAATCGCATATGGTTGTTGGTTGGGGTTTATAAGGGCAAGATAGGTTTGTAGTAACGCAGGTGTTAATTGATTCCTGCAGGAATTAACTGGCGAGTTGCAATTTTTGCAACAGGTCTATGCCAGTTCCGCGGTGGACAGCAGCACCTGCCAGGCTTCATTCACTTTGCCATCCTGTAAAAGACTGGCTGCGTATCTGTGTAACTCTGCCTCCATGTCTTCGGGATTTGCAGAGAAGTACTGGATGATGTTTTTGACATTGACATCGTAGAAACCGGGCTGAAACTCAGGCAGTGCCTGTACATTGGCCAGCTGGCCCAGATGATTGCCGGTGAGAATCCTGCTATTCCTGATGGATGCAGGAAGCTGGTCTATCCCAATCCCCAGTTCTGTGTTGGGCTTCGCCACTTTAAAGAGGCTGTGTGCATCAACCTTGCTGTACCAGTCGCCCCCCAATCGCGCCACATGATGCAGTTTGGTTTGGTCAATCATAGTGCCTTCATCATTGAGAATGGAATCATCCACGTGCATGCACAACACTTCGCAAATGACGAGGTTGCCCGCACCGCCTTCGTGCCCAAGTGGTTTCACTTCCATGACCTTGCATTCCAGTTGCACCTTGCTTTCCTTTACGCGGGGGGGCTTAACCTGAACGGAGGGCTCCATGGTAAAGCCTGCTTTGAAAAATTCATTGACGCCCTCAGGGTATTCACAACTGGACAGGGAGGTCTGGTGAACCATATCGTAGTCCACCACATTGATTACCACTTCCGGTACCGCCAGCACATTATCAAGGGTGTGTTTGGTGCTGTTGTCCCGCACCCTTCTGGAAGGGGAGAATACCAGGATAGGCGGGTGTGATGAAAACATATTGAAGAAGCTGAACGGACTCAGGTTTACTTCCCCGTTTGCATTTACCGTGGAGGCAAAAGCAATGGGACGGGGAGCGATGGCATGTTGCAGCCATTGCTGTTTCTGTGGGGCGGTAAGCGTATGTAATTGAATGAGCATGCTTATTTTTTGAGGGCGAGGATAGAGAAATCATCTTCATCCCGGCGCATAGTATTATGCAGCGATCCCAGACCATCAATGGCCAGTTCCACTTCATCTCCTTCCTGTAACCATTGTTCCTGGTACTGGGGATCAAGGCGTTTGCCCGTCCCGTTCAATTCCAGGAAACAGCCGGTGCCCACCGTGCCACTGCCAATAACATCACCGGGGTAGAGCGTGACGCCATAAGACGCCCGTTCAATGATCTCGGCAAATGTCCAGTCCATCTCCCCAATATTTCCGCGGGATACCTCCACACCATTGACTTTGCAGGTCATCACCAGGCTCCAGCTCTTACCAACATGGCCGGGCTTAGGTGGAATTTCAAAGTCCTCCAGCTCATCGGGCGTTACCAGCCAGGGGCCCAGGCTGGTGGCAAAATCTTTCCCCTTTGCAGGGCCGAGGTTGAGCAGCATTTCTTCCATCTGCAGCGTACGGGCACTCAGGTCATTCATGATCATGAGGCCGCCAATATATTGATCTGCGTGTTCTGCGCGGATATTCCTGCCCGTCCGGCAGATCACAATAGCCGCCTCCAGTTCAAAATCGAGCTTATTAAAATGATCAGGCATCAGCACCACATCGCCAGGGCCTTGTATGGAATGGTGATTGGTAAAGTAAAAGATCGGGTATTGATCAAATTCAGGGATCATAGCTGCCCCCCTGTTGCGCCGGGCGGATTCCACGTGCTGGCGGAAGGCATAGCCGTCCCGGCAGCTGGTAGGTGCCGGTACGGGCGATAAAAGCTGTACACTATCTACGGGTATGGCTTTGGCAATGGGGAAATGACCCTCGCGGATGGATAAATACCCCCTTACGGCCGCGTCATAGCTCTCGTCCCAGTAATTCAGGAAGAGGGACATGTTGCCGGGCAGGTCAGGATGCAGCCGGTCCATATCGTATAAATAATTTTCATAAAGTATAGCCAGTTGATCATGGCCGTCTTTGAGATAAGAAACGAGCTTCATGCAGCGAATTTAGATAAAGGTTGTCACTATTAGATAGCCGGTCCACAGCATTCCTTCCCTCAGAAATGGGCCAACCAACGATTGTTTTGTACCAATCTTCCTTTCTGGCAAACCAAATTAATTAAACAGTGTTAATTTTGCAGCCTGAATTGAGTAGCAACCAAAGATCAAACGAATGAGTATGGAAACAATTCAACAAACCAAGAAACCCCACTACTCCAAAGGCACACATGTGGATGTTTTCCAGATGCTGCGCGGGGACGTGAAGAACATTATCCAGGAACTTGAACCCAAGCGTAAATGGGAGAGCCAGCTAAAGGCCTTTCTGTTTCCGGCGATGTACATCGGACTTTGGGCTTGTGCCATGATCTGGGGTAAGCAATACCCCCTGGTGTATTTTGGTTGTTTCCTCGGGTTGGGATTTATGCTGGTGATCATCTTCCTGAGCATCATCCATGATGCCGTTCACGGGACCATTTTCGAGAAGAAATGGCTGAATGATGCATTGGTGCATATGTTTGATTTCATGGGTGCCAACAGTTATATCTGGAAGTTGCGTCATGTGCGTTTTCACCACAATTACCCCAATGTGCTGGGCTGGGATACGGATATAGACCAGAGTGACCTGGCTCGGATCTTCCCCCACGGAGAGTATTCCAAATACCATAAGTATCAGCACATTTACCTGCCGCTGATGTATCCCTTGTTTTTGTTTAACTGGTTGCTGATTCGTGATTTCAAGGATTTTTTCTCCAAGAGAAAATATGTACGTAAGCTGATCACTATTCCCCCTGTGGAGTACGTGAAATTGTTTGTGTTCAAGGCATTTTTCTTTGGATACATGATTTTCCTGCCTAAGTATGCGCTGGATATCAGCTGGGGCCAGGCCATTGGCGGATTTGTGCTGATGGTGTTTACGGCTAGCATCTTCGCTTTGTTTGTATTGTTACCTCCGCACGCCAATGTTGAATCTGAGTTTCCGCTACCGGATAAAGACAATGCACTGCCGCAGAACTGGTTCATGCATATGCTCACTACAACCAATGATGTGCAGGAAGACAACTGGTTTACACGCTTTTTTATGGGTTCTTTCAATTACCATGTGGTGCATCACCTGTTCCCGAATGTGAACCATGTCTATTATCCTGAGATCACACAAAAACTGGCGGGTTATGCCAAAGAATACAGGCTACCGTACAGGCGTATGCCCATTGCCACCTGTTTACGGAATCACTATTTGCTGATCAAGAAGAATGGCAGCAGTGAGTTTGATATCTGGGAAGAGTCTATGTAGAGGCATTGAGGCATAAAGGCATTGAGGAGTGGGGCTAGAATTTTTGATCTTCATCTATATCCTGATCCCGTGAGCGAAAAAGCTCACGGGATTTTTGTTTCTGCTTCTGGCGCTCCACTACGAGGTGGGCAATCATCATGGAAGCGTCTGTATCCCGGTGTTGCCTTAGCATCTCTTTCAGTTTCACCTCACTAACATCAATCATGTACAGCATATGAATGAGACGGGGGAAATTATGAACAATCATCTGGTTGATATGCAGGGAAAGGGCCTGCACCAGCTCTTCCTCAGTAAGGGTGGGCCTGAGGGCCAGTTGCCAGCTGTTGTTAATGGACTGGATGATATCTGTACCGTTGCTCCACATTCTGCCTAAATTTACAGGGAATTCAATTGCATGGATAAGCAAATTTTATGGCGGCCTGGTGCGGATCTTTTGAAAGAATCCGGCCTCACCCGGTATGTGCACTGGCTGGAACAGGAGCGTGGATACAGGTTTGATACTTATGATGAACTGTGGCAATGGAGCGTGCATCAACCAGACCGGTTCTGGGAGAGTTTCTATGCATTTGCGGGTATTGTTTCCCACTCGCCGTATCAGCAGGTGTTGCAGAAGCCTGAGCATGGGATGATAGGTACCCAATGGTTTGGTGGTGCCACGGTTAACTATGCCGAGCATATTTTCAAAGACAGGGATAACCAGGCAACGGCAATTGTATTTCGTAAAGAGTCCGGCGAAGACAGGAAGATCAGCTGGGAGGAACTGCGGCAGCAGGTGGCCAGCCTCGCCGCATGGATGAAAACAAAAGGCATTGTAAAAGGAGATCGAGTGGTGTCTGTGCTTCCTAACGTCCCCGAGGCGGTGGTAGCATTCCTCGCCACCCAATCCCTGGGCGCCATCTGGAGCTCCTGTTCCCCTGACTTCGGCAATCCGTCTATAGAGGATCGTTTTGTACAGATCAAACCAAAACTGATGTTTGTGGCCGATGGCTATAGGTATAACGGTAAGGAATACCCGAAAATACCATCATGGGTCTCGTTACGGCAAAAGATGCCCAGCCTGGAGCAGACTGTTATGCTTCCCTATGTGGATGTGGAAGCAAGGATGCAGGATAGTACAGACTGGAACAGCATCATGCGCGTGAGCGGAGGCCCGTTGGAATTTGAGCCGCTCCCCTTTGATCATCCTTTATGGATCCTGTATTCATCAGGCACCACCGGGAAACCTAAGGCCATAACCCATAGCGTGGGCGGTAACCTGCTTGAGCACCTGAAAGTTTTGCTATTGCATTGGGATGTGAAATCCGGGGAGCGTTTCTTCTGGTATTCTACTACGGGCTGGATGATGTGGAATTTTGGGGTGGCTTCCCTGTTGGCAGGTGCAACCCTCATGATCTATGATGGCTCAGCGGGTTATCCTAACCTGCATACCCTCTGGGATTTTGCGCGTGATCACCAGATTCAGCATTTTGGCGGCGGTGCTGCTTTTTTCATTGCCTGCATGAAAGAGGGGCTGGCCTTCCCCGCAGATGATTTCCCTAACCTGCGGACCATTGGATCCACGGGCTCACCTTTGCCACCGGAGGCTTTTCACTGGATATATGACAACGTGAAGAAGGATGTTTGGCTGATCTCTTTCAGCGGGGGCACAGATATCTGCTCAGGATTTGTAGGGGGTTGCCCACACTGGCCGGTGGTAGCGGGAGAGATACAGTGCAGGCTGTTAGGGTGCTACCTGGAAGCGTTCAATGATGAAGGGCAGCCGGTAAGGGATGCGCTGGGGGAAATGGTGATCCTGGCCCCCATGCCCAGCATGCCTGTTTATTTTTGGAACGATGAGGGAAACCAACGGTATCACAGCAGCTATTTTGAACAATATCCTGGCATCTGGCGTCACGGAGACTGGATCAAAATCACCGGCAGTGGGTCTGTGGTAATCTACGGACGGTCTGATGCTACGTTGAACAGGGATGGAGTACGCATTGGTACCGCCGAAGTTTACAGTGCCGTGGACGCCGTACCGGAAGTGGCAGACAGCCTGGTGGTTTGTCTTGAACTTGATGGGGGCAAATTCTGGATGCCCTTGTATGTGGTGATGAGACCCGGCAAACCACTGAATGAGGAAGTGCGTGCAGCCATCAAAAAAAGCCTGAGGGAAAAATACAGTCCGCGCCATGTACCTGATGAGATCATTGAGGTAAAAGATATTCCTTATACCATCAGCGGGAAAAAAATGGAAGCTCCGGTGAAAAAAATCCTGATGGGGATGGATCCTGGTCTGGTGGCATCCAAAGACACCATGCGAAATCCGGAGGCATTATCGGCATTTCAACCCAGGGAGGGTTCTTAGTATTTCTCCACGGCACCCAGTGCAAACAGGGCGAAATCGTATTTAACAGGATCTTCGGGATCAAATTGCCTGAGTATGTTTGTGAGTTCCAATGCCGATGTCCAATCAGCCAGCGGCCGGTGGATCAGCCCCAGTTTTTTGGCCACGCGGGATACGTGCAAATCCAGTGGGCAAACCAGTTGGGATGGCTGGATGTTTTTCCAGAGGCCCAGATCAACATCGTCCTTCCTTACCATCCACCGCAGGAACATATTGATCCTTTTACAGGCCGATCCCTGTGCGGGTGATGCAATGTGTTTTTGCGTTCTGCGGAGATGCGGGCGTTGGAAAAAATAGTCTTTAAAATAGATCAGTCCCAGCTCCACCGTCTGGTCTTCCGGGTGCATGCCCATGGTGAAGGCAGTTTCAAGGCTGGCATGGTGCTGATAGTGAAACCTGAAAAAATCAACGAAATACAGAAGATCGTCTGCATTGAAAGTGCGATGCTTAAACCGCAGCAATGACTTCAGATCCGAAGGGGAAGCATGGAGACAGAAAGCGGCAGGCGACATATCCATCAGACCCATGAGTTCCCGGCATTTGGCGATAATGGTAGTGCGGTTTCCCCAGGCAAAAATGGCGGCAAAGAAGGCCGCTATCTCCTGGTCCTGTGGCCTGGAGAAGAGATAAGGAATAGATAACGGGTCATCTGCCACAAAATCAGGATGTTTATGGTCCTGAAGTTTTTGATCCAGAAAGCGCTGCATGGATGCTATGTGGTTCACGGGGAAAAGAGTAGCTTTGTTTTAGCAAAATTAACTGATACCCTGCAGGTTTACTGCCGGATCATTTGTATCTTAATGGAAACGCACTTATGAGAAAATACCACTACCTCCTCCTGATACTTATCTTCATTTCAGGGATGGTCTCCTGTAAAAAAGAAGATGTCCCCGCCAATACCAGTAACCCTTTACTCAGGATTGTTTCAAAGACCGGCACAGACAGTATTATTTCAGAGTTTTCTTTTGACGGCGCCGGAAGACTTGCCCAGGACAAGACTTTTTATATTGATGCTTCAGGAACTGATGTGCAAACCCTTTCTATTGTGCGGGATGCCAGTGGAAAAGCAACGAGGGTAGTGGATGCCTATGCAGGGTCTTCCAACAGTACCGCTGTCAGGGACTATATATACAATGGTAACAAAGTTCGTCATGGTCTCTATCGTTTTGATTTCCTCGGCATAGCAGTGCGGGACAGTATAGTGTACAGTTACGCTGCAAGAGTGAGTAAAGTGGTGCATTATTATACCCTTGACGGATCTGAACCGGCCATTGCCAGTTTCAGTGAATACACCTGGGATGGGAAAGGAAACATGATCAAAGAGCTGGTATATTCCACGGAAAATCTTGGCGATCCGCAGCTGGTGGCAACAGTCACTTATACGTACGATACTAATGTGAATCCATATTATGCCAATGATGATGCACTGGTGGAGTATGATCTGGCACAGTATATTTCACCCAATAATGTTACCCGCATCAGTGTGGATGCGGTTGATCCTTCTGAAAGTTTTGAGATTGTTACCACCTATGAGTATGGAGCTGATAAGAGACCTGTAAAGGCAGTGAGTGTAGTGGATGGTACCACCTACCAGATGACGTTTATCTATAAAAAATAATGGTTTAACTTAGGCATATGAGAAGATTATTTGCGATGGTGTTGCTGGGTACTTTTGTATTGACATCCTGTTCCAAGGAAGAATCACTGGAAACCGGAGGAGCCGGTGGTGGCGGAGGAAGCAGTTCCGGCGCATTGTTGGTTAAGATCGTGACCACGGGTGCTCAGTCGTCCACACAGGATTTGACCTATGATGCCAATAACCGGCTGTCCAAATACGCCGTCTCTGCTGCTGCTCCCGGTGGGATATCATCCGTATCAACCTATACTATTACCAGGGATACGGAGGGAAGGGTGGCAAAAATAGTGCAGGATATTCCCGCTTCCGGAACTGCGCCGGCTTCATCAGCCACTACCACATATGTATACCTGGGCCCCACAGATAAAAAACTGAAGTATGGCATCAATTTGATTGATGACGGCAGTGGTTTTGGTATTAGGGACAGTATTGTATACGTATATACAGGTTCTAATGTGACAAAGACCAGTCACTATTTCTCCATTGATGATGGAGCCAGTTATGATTTAATGACTTATGCCAGTTTTGTCTGGGATGCCAGGGGAAATGTTACCGAGCAGCGGCAGTTTGCTGACCTCGGCTCCGGTCTCGAAGAAGTTCAGGTGGTCACTACTGAATATGATACCAAAAACAACCCCTGTAATTTTGATGATGATGCTTATTTGGAGCAGGGGATGGCTGCATTCCTGCCCGCCAATAATGCCATCAAGCAAACGATCAAGTCCAACGTCGCTGGTGTCACTATTACGGGTTCCGGAACCTATGAATACAGGAGTGACGGCAAGCCCTCCAAGTCAAACGGAAACCTCATGGGTTCTGCCTACCAGGCCGTCTTTTCATACAAGTAGGATTTCTTACATTTAGGGAAGATAGATTGCTATGCCAGAACTATTTTCCCTTCAAAACAAGATCGCCATTGTCACGGGTGCCAGTAAAGGCATCGGAAAAGCTATTGCCCTCTCGCTTGCACAGCAGGGTGCCACTGTAGTGATCACCGGCAGAAAGGCCGATGCCCTCGAGCAGGTTGTTAGCGAACTGCGAACTGCGACCTGTGAACTGCATGCCTTCCCTTGTCATATGGGCGATATGGACCAGATCTCTGCGTTGGCGCATCACGTTAAGGAGCAATTTGGCGGCGTGGATATCATCGTCAACAATGCAGCCACCAATCCTGTATTTGGACCCATAGCGGAGGCTGATATGAAGGCCTTCGATAAAATCATGGACGTAAATGTGAAAGGGCCTATAGAACTCGCGAGACGCGCTTATCCCCTGATGAAAGCAAGAGGTGGTGGATCTGTGATCAACATCAGCAGTATTGAAGGACTAACGCCTGGCCATGGCCTCGGAATGTACAGTATCAGTAAGGCTGCGTTGATTGCAGCTACTAAGGTGCTGGCTCGGGAATGGGGGCAGGACGGGATCCGTGTAAATGCCATTTGTCCCGGACTGGTGAAAACAAAATTCAGCGAAGCCCTCACGTCAAATGAGAAGATCATGAAAATGGTCATGGCGCGCCAGGCCCTGCCGATGGTTGCAGAGCCGGAAGACATCAGCGGGCTTGCGGTCTATCTGGCATCAGACGCATCAAAATTCTGTACAGGAGCCATCTGCACTGTAGACGGCGGACTCACGATATAAAAATTTATGGTTACCATATTTGCCACAGATAAACTTCGCAAGCTGCTTCCGGCATACAAGGCGTTCATTGAGCAGGAACTGCATCCGTTGGATCTTGCCCTTACTGCCCTGCCATTTCGGGAAACGGAAAAAATCCTGCAAGACAAAAGAAAACTCGCGAGGGCTGAGAAACTCTGGGCTCCTTTTCTGCCCGTGAGGAAAGGCGGAAAAGGGTTGACCCTAACGGAATTTGCGCAAGTCAGTGAGTGCATGGGTACCAGCCCCTTTGGCCATTATGTATTCAATTGCCAGGCTCCGGATATCGGCAATATGGAACTGATGCACCTCCATGCCACCAAGGCGCAGCAGAAAAAATTCCTGGACCCCCTGATGGCAGGTGAGATCAGGAGCTGTTTTTCTATGACGGAGCCCGGTGCGGCAGGATCAAATCCGGCCGTGCTCCATACTTCGGCTATACAAGACCGTAATGAATGGGTGATCAATGGGCATAAGTGGTTCACTACCGGTGGTGATGGGGCGGCTTTTGCCATAGTGATGGCGGTGACGGATAAGGATGCGCCCACCTATGAGCGTGCCAGTATGATCATTGTGCCTGCAGAAACCAAAGGTTTTGAGCTGATCCGGAATATCCCGATCATGGGTGAAGCAGGAGAAGGATGGCTGAGCCATGCTGAAATTGAATACCGGGAGTGCAGGGTTCCCAAGGACCATCTCCTGGGGAACCGCGGTGCGGGTTTTGTACTGGCACAGGAGCGGCTGGGACCAGGAAGGATCCACCATTGTATGCGCTGGATCGGCATTTGCGAAAGGGTATTCACGCTGATGTGCAGTTATGCAGCCAGGAGAGATATGGGAGACGGGCAGCGCCTAGGGGATAAGCAAACGATCCAGCACTGGATCGCTGAGTCCAGGGCCGATATAGATGCCGCACGCTATTATGTGCTGCATACGGCCAGCAAAATTGAACAGCAGGGTGCCAAAGCAGCGAGGCATGATATCTCGGCCATCAAATTTTTTGTGGCCAATATCCTGCAGAAAATCATTGACAGGGCCGTGCAGGTGCATGGTGCCCTGGGCGTTACGGATGACACCTTATTATCATTCTGGTATCGTCATGAACGCGGTGCGCGGATTTATGATGGTCCTGATGAAGTTCACAAAACATCCCTCGCAAAACAGATTCTAAAAGGGTATGCATGAAGCGTTTATAGATAAGCCAGTAGCAGCCAGACCGTCTGAGATGCCCGATGCCGCGCAGCTTCAGCAGTATTTGCAGGAGCAGGGAATAAAGGGCGTTGATCAGCTGGAGATCCTGCAGTTTCCGGGTGGTTATTCCAACCTCACCTTTCTGGTAAAGACCGCATCACAGGAAATGGTACTTCGCAAGCCGCCCATTGGTGCGCAAATCAAAACTGCGCATGATATGTCGCGGGAGTTTAAGGTGCTGCAAGCGTTGCAGCCGGTGTTTCCTGCTGTACCCAAACCCATAGCAATATGTGAAGACCCGGCGGTCATTGGCGCACCATTTTACCTGATGGAAAGGGTGCAAGGCGTCATTCTTCGCAACAGGGTGCCAAAGGGAATGGTTCTGGAGCCCGGTCAAATGCAGTCGCTTTCCAAAGCCAGTATTGAACTGCTTGCACAGTTGCACAATATTGACCTGGAGGTTACGGGGTTAATTCAATTAGGAAAGCCGGAAGGGTATATTCACCGCCAGGTGGAAGGCTGGGTGCAACGCTATGTAAGATCAGCCACTGACGAGATCGCAGACATGACGAGTGCTGCAGCCTGGTTGCAGGCAAATGAGCCACAGGATGGTCCGGCTTCTTTCATTCACAATGATTTCAAATATGATAACCTGGTACTGGAGCCAGACGATCTCACCCGGATCAGGGCGGTGCTGGACTGGGAGATGGCAACCGTGGGTTCACCGCTGATGGACCTGGGTACAACACTGGCGTATTGGGGTGAGGCTACAGACAGTCCGGTGCTTAAGCCGTTTAACCTCACCTGGCTGGAAGGGAATCTTACACGGGAGGAGGTGTTGGCGTATTACACCAGCCTGCGAGGCCTGCCTTCTGAAGGTTTTTTGTTTTACTACGTATTTGGCTGTTTTAAAATTGGCGTGATTGTGCAGCAGATCTATGCACGATACCGGAAGGGACTCACCGCAGATCCTCGTTTTGAAGGACTGATTGATGTAGTGAGGGCAATGGCTGCCAACGCGAAACATGCCATTCAATATCAACGGATCTCAAATTTTTACTGAATATGGAAGCGCAGTACCTGAGTTTCAGCAACCTGAATTTTTTGTTGTACGAAGTGCACCACATTGATCATATTCTGAGCTATCCCAAATATGCGCATATAGGTGGCCGTGAGGAAATGCAACTACTCCTGCAGGGTGCAAAGGATATTGCAGACAGGGAGTTGTATCCTTATTTTAAGGACATGGATGATCATCCGGTAAAGTATGCGGATGGAAAGATCCATTCCCATCCGCAGTTGAAGAAGATCTTCAGGACGGTGGCTGATGCCGGTTGGTTCACGGCCCTGGTGAACCTTGAAGATGGAGGCATGCAAATGCCCTATAGTATTTTCTCTGCCGCGCACATGATCTTTGAAGCCGCCAACAGCAGTGCGCAGGGCTATCTGGGTGTATCTACCGGATCGCTGGAACTGATTGAATTGTTTGCGGCAGAATCGTACAAAAAAATCTTCATGCCCCCTATGATGGAAGGGAGATGGCAGGGAACGATGGCGTTAACAGAGCCCCAGGCCGGTAGTTCCTTGTCAGATATCGTTACCAGTGCCAGGGCTGCGGGGGATCATTACCAGATCAGGGGTCAGAAGATCTTTATCTCTGCCGGTGAGCACGAGGCCTGCGAAAACTTTGTGCACCTCACACTGGCCCGCATAGAAGGTGCCCCCGCCGGAACCAAGGGAATATCGCTGTTCATCGTCCCAAAATACTGGCCGGAGGCCGATAGTTCTCTCACCTATAACCATGTGAACTGTGTGGCTGATTTCCAGAAGATGGGGCAGCGGGGGTACGCCACCACACATTTGGTTTTTGGAGAAGAAGGTGTGTGCAAAGGGTATTTGGTGGGCGAGCCCAACAAGGGTCTCCAGTATATGTTCCAGATGATGAATTCCGCACGTATTGGCGTAGGGCAAACGGCGGTTGCGGTGGCGTCAGCAGCCTATTACTACGCTTTGCGCTATGCCAGCGAAAGGCCCCAGGGGCGGCACATTGAAGACAAGGATCTGAGTAAACCGCAAACCCTGATCATTCATCATGCCGATGTGCGCCGCATGTTGCTTTTACAGAAAGCATTTGTGGAGGGAACCATCAGCCTGGTGATAGAATGCCTGAAATGGTATGACCTGGAGAAGGTAACTTATGGTGAAGAGAAAGAGAAGGCCCAGCTGATCCTGGACTTGCTGACACCCATCGTTAAGACTTATCCATCGGAATATGGCATCGTGTCTGTCAGCAATGCAGTGCAGGTGCTGGGAGGTTATGGCTTCACTATGGACTTTCATGCGCAACAGTATTTCAGGGATATGCGGATCATGTCAATATATGAAGGAACCACGGGCATACAGTCCATGGATCTCCTGGGCAGAAAAGTTCCGATGAAGAACGGTGCCGCATTATACCATTTACTGGATGAAATAACTGCCACTATTGATGCTGCGTCCTCTTTTGCCAGCCTTCAATCTTTTGCAGGTCAACTAAAGGACACGGTGGGCAGCCTCGGGCATGTATTGGCGCATTTGCAGCAGTTTGCTGCGGCCGGACAAACAGAGCGATACATGGCGGATGCTAACCTTTTCATGGAACTCACGTCCATTACGGTGGTAGCCTGGCAATGGCTTAAGCAGGGCATCGTGGCCCAGCAGAAACTAGCTGAGAAGGCGGATGATTTTTATCATTCCAAAATGGAGACCCTGAAGTTTTACTATAAATATGAATTGCCCAAAACCCGGGGGCTGGCAGATTCCCTCATGACGCCGGGTGATGTAACCATTTTGAAGGACCGTGAGATCCTGATGTAAACGGCGAATGCGGCATATTTTTTATTGTGTGATCAGCGCAATTTGTTTCCAACTGACTGATTTACAATGATCAGTTTTTTATTGTGCTAACCTTAACGGTAACAGGCTGTTAAAGCCTTGTCCAGTCTCATTTCCTGTATTATTTTAGGGCATCATATGAAAACCAGATTGATCCTTGTTGCCCTTCTGATGAGTGCGTGTTTGTTGAGCGCATCGGCCCAGCAAAAAACAAAAACCACATCCGCACCACAGCCTCCCAGAAATCGCTTTGCTATTGACAGCAGAGATACTACAGAACTATTGATGAATGAATATCGTTTCTGGGGCATCGTGATGGAAGCACGTACAGCCGCAAAAGGCAATTACCGTGCGCAGATCTCTAACCTGGAGCGACTGCTTTTCACGCTGGAGCCGCAGGAGATAGAGCAGTTTGACAATCGGTTCATGGCCTTGATGGACGTAGCGTACGACTATAAACTATGGGGCGCTGCTTATGTCATCAATGGGGGGTGTTCCGATGATTGTTTTGATTATTTCCGGCAGTACCTGATTGCACAGGGCCGGGATCGTTTCTATGCTACCCTGCGGGATCCTGAATCCTGCTCAGCCTGGATCAAATCAGAGACACAGGAAGACTGGGAAGGCCTGCTGTATGTAGCCTCCAAGATCTACAAAATGAAAACAGGGTTTGAGATTCCCTGCAGCTATTCTCCTGAATTTGTGATCAAGGGCGATGCCTTTGATGAGTCAACGGTGTACAAGAGTTACCCCAGGCTGGCAAAGAAATTTATCACAAAGAATTAAGTAAAGCCCCATTGACGCCAACAGCATCAGACCCTATCTTTAAGTATGGGTGTGGCTATTTTAATTTCTTCATGGGTGATTCCCCGCCTGAGGGCGTACATAACCATAATGCTTGTATTAATGGCATATTTACTGGCCTGTAGTTCCCCAAACAGCCAGCAATACGTATCCCTGCCCGTTTCTGCAGATACACTTATAGTAGGGGGCGGATGCGAAACTTGTGAGTATATATATGTGGGAATGCCTTCCAGCATTGATGCCGTAGACACCAGTGCTGGTTGGCATGAGCCTGGGCAGCGGCTGAAAGTAAGGGGCCGGGTATTTCAGGCTGATGGCAAAACACCTGCTTCGGGCATCCTTTTGTATTATTGGCAGACGGATCATGATGGACTCTACAGTTATGGCGCTGGCATGCCAGATGGTGCCAGAAGACATGGTCATATCAGGGGTTGGATCAGGACTGATAGAGATGGGCGTTATAGCCTATATACCAACAGGCCTGCACCTTATCCCGGCGCCAGCATCCCGGCGCATATCCACATGGTTGTTAAAGAGGAAGGCATGAGTGAATACTACATTGATGATTTTGAGTTTGATGACGACAAATTTCTCACCAGTGCTGAGCGGAACAAAAGAAGCGCCCGAGGCGGCAGCGGCATCCTTCGCCCGGAGAATGTTGATGGTGTGCAATTGGCTGAACGTAATATAATCCTCGGCTTGAATATCCCTGGTCACCCGGCAATGAAAGGCGCCCGGGCAGCACGGGAACTGGCTTTGGGTCAGGAGTAGCCAGCCCTCATCCCTTTTCATGCAGTTTGACCATGCACTACTGCTGAAGTGACTTCCAATCCAGGTTTCTGACTTTTTTATCTAAGAAGAATGTAAGAGCAATTGAAATAAGCATCGCAATCCAGGTGACCAGCGGCGCAAACTTCAATACATAGTGTGCCATTACAATAAGCCCAAGGAGAAAAACGATCAACAGGTTATTGATCATCCTGCCTCCTTTTTGCTGATTCTTCACCGGCTGTGAGAAAGGCAGGTATCGGCCTGTGAGGAGAATATTGATATACGCTATGCAAAAAGTATTGGATGCTCCCAGCAGCACATCAGGAAGGACTTTCCACCCTGTTAACGCCAACAGAATCATGGCAATCAAAGCGAAGAAAGGTATGTAGAATTTAAAAAGTATCGCTTTTACCGCACCCGCTATCAGCTCGCCGGGCTTCACAATAGGTTGTGCATAGTACATCCATGTGGCAGACTCTTTTTCTGTGAACCGCATATAGGCAACGGCCTGCATCATAAAGAGCCCAACAAAATAGATAATGGACAACATGATGGTTCTGGACTGGCTGATACGCTGGATGGATTCTTCAAATGAGCTAGACTTTCTGGGCATCAGGAACAGCACCATCAGCACCAGCATATATCCCATCGAGGGATAGGTTTTTAATTTAAAGTCGCGAAGCCTGCTACTGAGCTTCCATGTCAAAGCAAAACCAACTTCTTCTGTTTTGGTGCGGGTCAGCCATTGTCCTAACCTGTCTGACCAATGTTGCTTGGTTTTTTGGGTGGCGATGGGGGGTGTCACATCCCCGCCGGAACCTGCAATCAGGCCCAGTTTGCGATTGAAAGATGGCGCAAAAAAACGGATGACCAGCCAAATGCACAGAAGCGGGATCACCATCGCAAGCAGGAACGAGAGCCACTGGTACATGCTTCCCTGCAGCGTCCACAATACCTGGAATGCCCTGGCAAACCAGGCAGATGGAATCAGCAGGGACCACCATTTTTCAGGAAGTACATAGGATTCAAAGATGGCTTTATCTATCATCCGGGGTAGGATCTGGTAACCGGCATAGGTCAGAATAGCAAAACCAACCTGGAAACCGGTGATGATGGATTTAAATTTTTCCGGCGTAGATAATTTGAGAATGACCAGATAAGCGGCATTCACCAGGAAAATGGTAAACAGCACCACCAGAGGCAGAAGAAGAAGGTTGATGAAAACGGCTGCTATGCCATACCGTATGCCAATGGTGATAAACCCGGCCAGGGTCATAGGTATCATCAGTTTAGTGATGTAGACCACAATATGCAAAAGCCGCGATAATAGAAAAGTGCGCGCTGTGATGGGCCTGGGCAGGATGATGGCATTGTCTCTTACATCGATCAATACGGAGGTGAAATCGCTGATAAGCGTGGCAGCCAGAAAGAACATCAACATTCCATAGTACCCGGTTAATGCAGTAGCCGGGTCTGTAATCATAATAAGGGGAATGACAAACATGAATCCCACGATCGCCATTAAAAACATGGCTAACAGGGACCTGTTTCCGGATTCATCGTCATGATTTTTTCGCTGAATCAGACTGGAGGGCTTGCGATCATCCAGGGCAAGTTTCATCTCAAGGATAGTAGCCAAATGCACTGTATTCACGCCTATTTTTTTGTACAATGGTTTTGGCAACATGACGGCACCCAGCAGGAACTTATTGTACAGGCTTTTACCCTTTTCCATGATTCAATGCATTAAGGAGGTCCTTGGCCTGGTGGGCAGAAGATTGCCCTGACGTGAGTGAGGCAAAAATAGTCTCCAGGCTGCCAAGGTTGCCAGACTGTTGCTGGAGATCATGGAAGGATCCATCAGCCACAACGGCGCCATTGTTGATCAGAATTATGCGATCTGAAACTTTTTCTACAATATCCATCATGTGACTGCAGTAGAAGATGGTTTTTCCTTCGCTGGCTAGTCCTGCAATCAGTTCCTTAACAATGATCACACTGTTGGCATCCAGCCCGCTAAGCGGTTCATCCAGGATGATGATTTCCGGGTTGTGGATGAGGCCGGAGGTGATCAATACTTTTTGTCGCATACCTTTGGAGAAAGTATCCATACGCTGGTGAATGTTGGGCGCCAGACCAAACGCAGTCAGCATTTTTTCAATACGGTCATCGGCAAGATCCCCCGGCATATCATGCAACTTGCCCATAAAGCTCAGGAATTCATGGGGCGTGAGGGCCTCATACATATCTGCCAGTTCCGGTACATAGCCGATTTTCTTTTTGGCCTCGATGGGGTGTTTGTGAATGTCAATCCCTGCCACTTTTACCGTACCAGCATAATCCCCGAGAATACCGGCGATGATTTTGACCGTAGTGCTTTTGCCTGCGCCATTAGGTCCTATGTATCCAATGACCTGTCCGGGGTTTATCTGAAGGTTGATGCCTCGCAGCACCATTTTCTCGCCGTAGGATTTGTAGACGTTCTCGAGTGAAATCACAGGTTCCATCAGCTGAAGTTACAAGAATTTTGCGCCGGGAACTTCAAGGATCAACGCTTCGCCGTAACATCCTGCAGGCGTCTGGTAGCCAGGAGTAAAATTCCCTGCAAGGATTTTATTGGCGATCAGCAAACTCGTAATGGCGGTAAGCGTATATCCTTCAGGACACTTCAACCTTCCCACTTCCACCTTCCCGCCGGCATTTACAACCTCGCCCCATACCAGGCTGAAGGATTTTTCCCTTTGCTCATCCGTGGGTCCCGCCGGCTTGCTTTTGATCTTTTTTAACTGCCGGTTACGCATAAACGAAGTTCTGAGTAACCAGTTAAAGGCCCATTGGTACTTCAGCTTTTTGAAGGTTTTGGGATGCTGGGCTGTATAGGTTTCAATATTGGGAATTCCGGTGGTGCTGTAAGCAGTGGACACATCCCCCCAGGGAATGGACATCACAAATAAATTCTTCGGCCCAAAATCAACATGCATGCCTTTGTGTCCCAGTGGCACGGGCACTATCTTTCCATTCACGCGTGCAGCGCTTTTTTCACCCATCCCTTCCGCCATGGTGGTGGCGGTACCATGACTCAGACCGCTGCCCAGCCCCGCAAAAGCCAGTTTCAGGTGGGTGGCATCAGGCAATTTGTTTTTCAAATGCAGGGCCATGCAGTCTGTGGGAACCACATCAAAACCAACACCGGGCATGATCATGATCTGCTTTTCTTTGGCAGCGGCGTCATAGGTCTTGGCCATTTCATACACCACTATCTCTCCGGTGATATCCGTATAGTGTTTGCCATTGCGCAGGCAGGCTTCAATCATGGGTTTGGCAGTACGTTTGAACGGACCCGCGGCATGCAGCACCATCGGCGCACGCTGCAGCAATGCATCCAAAGCCGATGCATCATCCAGATCTGCCACACCCCATTCCAGTCCCAGGGATTCTGCCAATGGCTTCACCGCCTCCACTCTCCTGCCTGCAAGTATAGGCCTTAGGCCATAGTCTTTGGCCATCCTGGCAATGAGTGTGCCCGTGTAACCGTTAGCGCCGTAGAGGATAAGTGTTTGCATGGCAAAATTTAATTTGGATATGCTGATCGTATCTTAAAAGGTAGAAGATAAAGTAAGAAGTTGGAACTTGAGCTTCGCACTTCTCCCTTTATCTTCTCCCTTAAACTATCCAATAGCCGCCCCCAAATCCGCCACCAGATCCTCAGCATCCTCAATCCCCACACTCAGCCTGATCAGGGCATCGCTAAGCCCGTTTTTGATGCGCTCCTCGCGGGGAATGGACGCATGCGTCATGGATGCTGGATGATTAATGAGGGATTCCACACCGCCGAGGCTTTCTGCCAGAGAGAATATTTTAGTGGACGACAAGACTTTTGTTGCAGCTTCCACAGTATTGTCCTTCAATTCAAAGCTGATCATGCCGCCAAAATCCCGCATTTGTTTTTTGGCGATGGCATGCCCCGGATGGTCTTCAAAGCCGGGCCAGTATACCTTACCCACTTTGGGATGGTTGCGAAGGAATGTTGCTATGGCTTTCCCATTTTCACAATGCCGCTGCATTCGTACGTGCAGGGTTTTAATACCGCGCAACACCAGGAAGCAGTCTTGCGGCCCTGGCACCGCGCCGCAACTTTTCTGAATGAAATACAACTGGTCCCGCAAACTCTGATCCTTCATCATCAATGCGCCCTGGATCACGTCACTGTGGCCGCCCAGGTATTTGGTTGCAGAATGCATCACAATGTCTGCACCAAGGTCAAGAGGATTTTGCAAATACGGTGAAGCAAAAGTGTTGTCCACGCAGGTGAGCAGTTTGTGTTCTTTTGCCATTGCAGTGATAGCAGAGATATCGGCAATGTTCATCAAGGGGTTGGTGGGCGTTTCCACCCAGATCAGTTTTGTCTTACTGTTGATGGCCGCCTTGATCTGACCCAGATCCTGCTGGTTCACATAGTGAAAGACAATGCCAAACCTGGCAAATACTTTCGTGAATAAGCGATAGGTACCGCCATACATATCATTCCCGCAGATCACCTCATCTCCCGGTTGCAGTAGTTTGATCACTGCATCTGTGGCTGCCACACCAGAAGAAAATGCAAGCCCGTAGTTTCCGTTCTCGATCTGCGCAAAAGCCTCTTCAAGGGCAAACCGGGTAGGATTCTGGGAACGGGCATACTCATAGCCCTGGTTTACACCGGGGGCCTTCTGTACATACGTAGACGTCTGGTAAATGGGCGTCATGATGGCTCCTGTAGAAGGATCAGGATGGGAGCCGGCGTGAATGTATTTCGTGTTCCTTTTCATTCCACGAAAATAGGGATTCAGGATTACCTGAGCCATAATCCGGCCACCATGCACCTGAAATCCATGTTGCCGGCTGCATGGCTTGACGATGCCTGGATGGGCTGATCTATGACGGAAGGCCTGAGGATTTTTTCCGATACCAGTTTTTTCCTGCCCTCCCGCACCAACTCCTGTACAGCGGCATCCTGCATCCACAATTGCTGTGGAGGCTCAAACCCTGTTTTCCCCTTGCGCCAGATCACCGCGGCGGGCAGCTTGTCTTTCATGGTTTCCCTTAGAATCCATTTACTGTATCCATTCCGGAAGCGGAATGTGGAAGGCTGTGAAAAAATAAACTGCACCAGCTCGTGCTGCAGGAAGGGTAGCCGCACTTCGCGGGAATGCGCCATCGCATTCCTGTCTGCATACCGCAGCAATTCCTCCAGTCCCATGATCATCATGTCATGATACTGGATGTCATTCAGTTTCTCCACAGTGGGTTTAACAATGCCATCCTCATCTGCGTGTGCTTGGCGATAGGTGGGATCGATGAAAGGATTTTGTTTCTGTGATCTTATGGCTCTTTTTGCCAACCGGATGGCCGTCCAGTTGGGCATCATCGTTGCTATCCGATTCTTCCAATCCCAATGATCCAGGAAGCCATTTTGGTGAAAACTTGCTGCTGCAGCACGGGTGGTCTTCCATCCCTGTATCCTAACCTGCTCCTGCAGGAACCAATGGGTGTATTTGGTATACCCACCCAGCACCTCATCGGCACCCTGGCCGTCAAGCAACACCGTTACACCCTGTTCTTTCGCCAGCCGGTACACACACCATTGCGCAAAAACAGAGGCTGATCCAAAGGGTTCTTCCTGGTCTTGTACCAGTTGTATTAGGTTTTCTGCAAAGTCATTTGCAGATGGCGTGGTGGTGAACAGAGACAGTTTACATTCATGCGCTACCTGCTCTGCATATGCTGATTCATCTTTTTCAAAACCCGGAAACACAGCCGAGAATGCGCGATGCACAAAGGTGTTACCAGAGGATGCATGGCAAAGCGCTGCGATGACGGAGCTATCCAAACCTCCTGACAGGCTTGTGCCGCAGGCAACGGCGGACTGCAATCTACTTTGCACCGAGGCATTCAGGCCACTACTGAATTGTTCCAACACTTCTTTTTCCGGAAGTGGTTGTTGCATTTCTTTATCGAGATCAAAATATCTCCCGATGACCGGTTCTTTTCCTGACTCCAGGGAGATATAGTGCGATGGCGGCAGCTGAAATATATGGCTGTAGAAAGTATTGTCTGGCCAGCTTACCTGTTTGGTATGACCCAGTGTGAGGTAGTTATACAGCAGTGTATGATTAACGGACGCGTTGATCCCAGCGGCCAGCAGGGCTTTGATTTCCGATGCAAAAAGCAGACTTCTACCGGATTGATCATAGTGATAATAAAACGGTTTCTCCCCAAAGCGATCACGCGCGGCAAAAAGGCTTTTGCTTTGTTCATCCCAGATCGCAAAAGCAAACATGCCGTCAAACTGCAAGAGGCAGTTGGTACCCCAGGCCGCAAATGCAGCTATAACTACTTCTGTATCGCCATCTGTCCTGAAAGAAAATCCCAGCTGGCGCAACCTGTCTCGCAGGCTTTTGTAGTTGTAGAGTTCTCCGTTGTACACCAGCACATACCTGTCCATATACCGGAACGGCTGATCTGAAGCGGAGCTGGTATCAATGATGCGTAGGCGGTTATGGGCAAACGCTACTTCTGCACTTTCATAATATCCTTCAGCATCAGGCCCCCGGTGTTTCATGACAGCATTCATCTCCTTCAGCTGCTGCAGCGATGGCGGAGTGGAGGATATGATGCCGGCGATGGAACACATTGTTAGGGTGAGGGTTTAGGGGGAGGGTTTAGACCGCGAATTAGAACCCAAATGGGACTGCTGCTTTTACATTATCCCATTGCACTATCATCGTCATACCCCCTGTCCTTTTTTCAAAATAGATACAGAAGGTTTCAATGGTCTCCGTTGATTTCTCGGTTTTAACGTCCAGGCGTGCTACGTCCTTGGTTTGGTCATATTTAAATGAGCCCCAGGTATCTGTGTCTTTATTGACGATGACGGTCCAGCTATCTGTTTTGGGTAAGGCATAGAGTGTATACCTGCCTTTTTTGATCTTTGTTTTTCCAAGGGTCACATCCCTGTAGAATTCAATTTCCGTGGCCTCATTGGCGCCCAGGCGCCAGATCTGGTTGTATTCTACCAGGTTGCCAAATACATCCCGCCCATTCTTTTGGGGGCGTGAATAGATCACCCTGGCCACGAGCGGCTCCGGGGATTTGTCCTGTATTTTAAGAATGGGGTAGTTTGCGGGATAATAGCTCACGTCCAGGGGGCTCTTGTCAACCGGCGGGATGGATTTGCCGGTGCCATTCTGCCCTAATACACCAAGGGTAAGGACAAGGGAAAGTATCAGCATGCTGAGGTTTTTCATGCAAAGAATTTTGACAAAAATAACCCCCCAAAATTGGTTTTGGAAATAACTTTAGTCATATCCCCCGGTTGGGTACGCCTTTATTTTTGCCACTGATAATCATCACTAATGAAAGCAGATATCAAATACGTTAGTCCGGAAGAAGCATTGTCTGTTATAAAATCAGGCGACAGGGTCTTTATGCATGGCTCGGCCCAAACACCGGTATTCTTAATCAATGAGTTAGCAAAGGAGGCCAACAGGCTCAGGAATGTGGAGATTGTTTCCATTTCTGTATATGGCGACCTTGAAATTGCAAAGCCCGGGTATGAAAAGTCTTTTTTACTGAATTCCATGTTTGTATCCGGCACTTTACGCCAGGCGGTGAATGAGGGCAGGGCCGACTATATACCGGTTTTCCTGAGTGAGATTCCTGAATTGTTTAAGCGGAATATCCTGCCTATAGATGTAGCCATTGTTCAGGTGTCTGTGCCTGACCAGCATGGATACTGTTCCCTCGGCGTTTCTGTGGATGTGGCCAGGAGCGCGGTGAATACGGCCAAAGTGGTCATTGCGCAGGTAAATCCTAATGCGCCACGCACCCACGGTGACGGGCTGATCCATGCTTCCCGTTTTAAAGCCATGGTGTATTGCGAGGACCAGATGCAGGAGGCCAATTTTGGCGAGAAAGTGGGCGATGCGGAGCGTAAGGTGGGTCATTTTGTTGCCGGGCTGATTGAGGATAAGAGCACGCTGCAGATGGGTATTGGTGCCATTCCGGATGCGGTATTGCAGGCGCTGGGAAACCACAAAGACCTGGGCGTACATACGGAGATGTTTTCTGATGGTATCATTGATTTGTTTGAGAAAGATGTAATCAACAATAAGTATAAGAGCATCCACCCCAATAAGGCAGTTACAGGATTTGCGCTGGGTTCAAAGCGTTTGTATGACTATGTGAATGATAATCCTGCTTTTGCCTTTCTGGATATTGATTATGTGAATGATCCACACGTGATCAGGCGCAATCCAAGGGTATGTGCGGTAAACAGCGCGGTGGAAGTAGACATTACGGGACAGGTTTGTGCAGATTCTATTGGCACCTACCAGTTTTCTGGTGTGGGCGGGCAGATGGATTTTATGCGGGGTGCTGCCCTTAGCGAGGGCGGAAAACCCATCATTGCCATTACTTCCCGCACGGCCAAGGGCGTGCCTCGCATCGTACCATTTCTGAAACAGGGTGCGGGCGTGGTAACAACACGTGCGCACGTACACTACATCGTTACTGAATACGGTGTGGCATACTTGTACGGGAAGAATTTGAGGCAGCGTGCAAAGGCGCTGATTGATATTGCGCATCCTGAAGACAGGGAGATGCTGGAGAGATGTTGTGTTGAGAGATTTAAGATGTTTTAGGTCGCAGGTCGCAGTTCACAAGTTCGCAGGTTGCGAGCTTCGAACCAAATCAACCAGTTCGGGAAAGAATTCCATGTAGCCTTTCTCAAGATTCTTTTTGTTTTCAATAAATACCTGAAAAGCGGTATCCATCTCCCTGATATGCTGCGCGCGGCGCTGGAGGCCGCCCATGCTCTGGCGTAGCCCGTCCAGGTCACGATAATGGTAGAGCCAGTTCTGCGAAACCATATAGGGGAACATGCGGGCAAACCTTTCAGGAAACACTGCGGTATGGGGTTGTAGCAGGTCATAGGTTTGCAGGCTGAAATCCATCAGGCTTTTCTCTGTAGGGAAAATGCTGCTGTCGTTGGCTAAAAAGTAGTCGAACACCACATCCAGTATAGGACTGGCATAAAGACCATAGTGCGGGCGAAAGAAATTCTTGAGTGATTTGTTGACCGGGTGGTCATCCGTAAAACTGTCGATCCCCCTGTGCAGGGCTATACCCTCCTGAATCCCCTGGGAATAGTTGAATTTCTGTTTCCCTTTTACAAAGTCCGAGATCATATTCCCCACGAGGATCTCCGGGTTATTGAAGGACAGATATGCGTGGGCGAGAAAATTCATATTGGAAGTTGGGCGTAACAGCTTGTGGAATTTGCCAACATTACCGCATTACCGCATTGCCAAATTACCGCATTAAATGTTTAGTTTTGCCCATCTAAATCAAGGATATGACTAAAGGTCCTGTTTCCCAGTTTATCATGCATCACTACCGCCACTTTAATGCGGCTACCGTGGTGGATGCAGCTAAAGGTTATGAGGCGCACCTCACGGAAGGTGGTAAGATGATGATCACCCTGGCAGGTGCCATGAGCACGGCTGAACTGGGTGTTTCCCTGGCGGAAATGATCCGCGCAGGAAAAGTGGATATTATCTCCTGCACCGGTGCCAACCTGGAGGAGGACATCATGAACCTGGTGGCCCATACGCATTACAAGCGGATTCCCAACTGGCGGGATCTTACACCCCAGGAAGAATGGGAGCTGCTGGAAAAAGGATTGAACCGGGTAACGGATACCTGTATTCCTGAAGAAGAAGCATTCAGGAAGATCCAGCACAATATTGTGAAGATCTGGAAAGATGCTGAAGCCGCAGGTGAACGTTATTTTCCGCATGAGTACATGTATAAATTATTGCTGAGTGGCGTGATGAAGGATGGGTACGAGATCGATCCCAAAAATTCATGGATGATTGCTGCTGCAGAAAAAAATATTCCTATTGTGGTACCCGGATGGGAGGACTCAACGATGGGGAACATCTTTGCATCCTATGTGATCAAAGGTGAGTTGAAAGCTACCACCATGAAGAGCGGTATTGAATATATGGTGATGCTGAGTGATTGGTACAGGGCCAACAGCGGCGGAAAAGGCGTGGGCTTCTTCCAGATTGGCGGAGGTATTGCCGGTGATTTCCCTATTTGTGTGGTGCCGATGATGTACCAGGATCTGGAATGGACGGATGTTCCTTTCTGGAGTTATTTCTGCCAGATCTCTGACTCTACAACCTCTTATGGTTCTTATTCCGGTGCGGTTCCCAATGAGAAGATCACCTGGGGCAAGCTGGATATCCATACACCCAAGTATATCATTGAGAGCGATGCCACCATTGTGGCGCCGTTGATCTTTGCCTATTTACTGGGTTGGTAAGAAATCAGTAACAAGTAGAAGGAGCGATGAACATCGCTCCTTTTTTTGTTTAATGTAATATTTCTCCAAATTGCAGTTCAACCTAATCTATTATGGAAGAGAAAGAAGTGGGACGATATTGGAACGAGAATGCCGGCGTATGGACCCAACTGGCGAGGGCCGGGCATGATATCTACAGGGATTATCTGAATACGCCGGCGTTCTTTGCGATGCTGCCTGGGGTAAATGGATTACGGGGAATTGACATTGGGTGTGGAGAGGGACATAATACCAGGAAATTAGCGGAGCAGGGAGCAGTTATGGAAGCTATTGATATTGCGCCCGTGTTTATTGAAAAGGCGCTGGAAGCTGAAGCAGATGCACCGTTGCACATACGTTACCAGGTAGCGTCTGCTACGGCGCTGCCATTCCCGGATCAGGTATTTGATTTTGCCACTTCTTTCATGTGCCTCATGGATATTCCCGATGCTGGTAAAGCTATTCGTGAGGCGTATCGGGTCTTAAAGTCCGGTGGTTTTTTTCAGTTTTCTATTGAGCATCCTTGCTTTAAAGCCCCTCATCTGAAAAAGGTGGTGAATGAAAGCGGGCGCGTGTGTGCATTTGAGATCGGCGATTATTTTAAGGATACAGATGGAAAGATTGAGGAGTGGATCTTTGGTGATGCCCCGGAAGATATCAAGCAAAAGAACGCGATGTTCAGGGTGCCTGAGTTTCACAGAACGCTTTCGTATTGGATGAATGCGGTGGCGGAAGCCGGATTCAGGATTGAACAATTGCATGAACCCTACCCGGATGACACATCGCTGCGCATCAAGCCCAAGCTTGCAGGCGCAAGGGTGGTTGCATATTTTCTGCATGTTCGTTGCAGGAAGGAGTGAAAATAATTTTGAGAAAATAGTTTGCATTTCGAAAAAATTGTTTTCATCTTTGCAGCCACAAATTTTTTTAAACAAGCATTATGCGTTGCAGGGTAATACATATCAGCAGAGATCGCCGGATGAGCCCCAAGGGCTATTTTACCGGAGGCGGGGGCGCATATGCCGTTGGATAAACGAAAGTTAGTCTTACTACAATATAAGCCCCGCCAGTAGCTGCGGGGCTTTTGTTTTTTTAGCGGCCAGTTATGGAATTTGAATGATAAGGGAATCGTTATATGAAATAAAGAATATGATATATCGTCACGGGCACATGATACCACAATCAGGAACATCGGGATAATCTGGTCATTATCCTTGTGAAGAGCCCGGTTGTGCGTAAGCCTCACCGGGCTTTTTCATGTACATGCAGAAAGGAGGTAAACCATGAAATTATTGATGTTGATACTGATTGTACGTTTTGTATTGCGCCTGTTCACCCGGCGCGAAACCCCACCACCGGTGGAACAGCCACGCAGGCCCAGGGTTCCTGATCCGGCGGAGTATTTATTACGAGACTGAAGTATTGAGATTCAGACGGCATTTAATGAAATAGTAAAAAACAAAGAAATGGGAAAGTTAAAAATTACAGGAAAAGAGCTGCGGGCCATTGGTTATCCCGAGGGGCCTGTGATCAGCATAGCCATGAATGAGATGCAAAAGCATCACAAGCATATGCCCTGGGAAGAAGCTATGGCCTTGCTGGCAAAATTGTTAGCAGCACCTGCTGAGTACCTTGGAGATGAAGTATTGTCCGTGGTAGCAAAACAACTCCTGCCTCCTGATGATAGTGAAGCTGAGCTTTCACTGAACCAGGTTGGTGTGCAGTTCCGGAGTTTTGGGGCAGAACACATTGAGGCGGGAGCCATGCAGCAAATGTATACCGCTGCAAAACTGCCGGTGGCGGTAGCGGGTGCATTGATGCCCGATGCCCACCAGGGTTATGGCCTGCCCATTGGCGGCGTACTGGCTACAGACAATGCGGTGATCCCTTATGGTGTGGGCGTAGACATCGGGTGCAGGATGTGTTTGAGCATTTTTGACATCCATACCCATGAGCTGGTGGCCAAAGAAGGGTTTTTTACGCGGGAACTGGAGGCGGCAACCTTGTTCGGAAGCGGTGCACAGTTCCAACACGGGATGGAACATGAGGTACTGGACAACGCATTGTTCTATGAAATGCCGCTGTTGAAAGGGCTGCATGCGAGGGCCTGGAAGCAGCTGGGTACCAGCGGAAGCGGAAACCATTTCGTGGAGTTTGGTGTGGTGGAGGTTGCGGAAGCGGATGTTGTGCTGGGTGTTCCTGCCGGAACCTATGTGGGTCTGTTGAGCCATTCCGGATCAAGGGGTCTTGGCGCCAACATCGCCAATCACTATACCAGGCTGGCCATCAGCAAGCGGAAGCTGCCGCAGCATGCTAAGAATCTTGCCTGGCTGGGACTGGATGAAGAAGAAGGGATGGAGTACTGGAACGCTATGAACCTTGCAGGTGATTATGCGTCAGCCTGTCATCACGTGATCCATGGCAAGATCGCCCGGGCTTTGGGCAGGAAGCCTGTGACAATGGTGGAGAACCACCACAATTTTGCCTGGAAGGAACAGTGGCAGGGCAGGGAGGTGATTGTACACCGGAAAGGTGCAACGCCTGCCGGCAAGGATGTGCTGGGTGTGATCCCGGGATCTATGACTGCACCAGGTTTTATTGTGAAGGGAAGGGGTGATGCCTCCGCTGTGCATTCTGCATCACATGGCGCGGGCAGGCTCATGAGCCGTTCCAAGGCGCGGGAAAACATCACGCAGAAAGCGATGAATGATGAGCTTAGGCGCTGCGGGGTGAAGCTGATTGGCGGCGGATTGGATGAAGCGCCTTTTACTTATAAGGACATCAATGTGGTGATGCAATCCCAGCAGTCCCTGGTGGATATTGTGGGTAGGTTCACGCCGCGGATTGTGCGGATGGACGGGTGAGGAAAGGGAGTAGGGTTTAGGCTGAAGCAGGAAGGAGCGGTGAAAGCCGTTCCTACTGCGGCAGTCTGTCATATAAGTACTTGATCTCGTTGTCTGAAAGGGCGCGCGTGTAAATGCGAAGTTCATCCACTTTACCTGCGAAATGCCTGGTATCCTCAAGCCACCACATGCCGAGGTAGAAGGGTGCTGTTGTACAGCTTTTTACAGTAGGATTGGGAGTAGATGCTTCCCGGGAGAGACTACCGTTGATGAATACCCTCAACCTGCCATTGTTATGCTGCATCGTGATCATGTACCATGCATCGGGGTAAATCTGTTTTTCCAAAGGCAGTATGGTGGCGTTATTGGGCCCCACATAACTATTACAGATGTTAAGGTCATTCCCAACATAGTAATGCAATTTCTGAGTGCCGAAGTCCTGGTCAAAACCAAATCCAAATGAAGCCCCTTTGGCATCATTGAAATTGGCTTTTTGGAAAATCCTGCCGGTATTGGCTTTGGCCAGCATAAGAAAAGAGACGGTGAAAGCTCCCTCAGGGAAGAACCTGCCTGAGTCTATCACCGCATAATCATTGGTTCCATCAAACTCCAGGGCGCTGTTATTTGTGCCCCAGGTGTCATATCCAAACCTGATACCGTTTACACCAGTCATGTTGTGGTTCTTACCTGAGAGGTCACTAAAACTGCCATTGTTGAAAGTGAAATAGGCCCATAATCCGTTTTTGACAGAATCTTCATAACTCTCAGAAACAGTGGGTGGGTCAGGTGTTAGTTCTTTCTGGCAATTGGAGAATGCGAGTGAAATGAGCAACAGCGTTACCAGCAGGAATGGTGTCTTCATGTTTAACGATTTCGAAGGGAAGGTAGCAATTTTCGATAAAGTTCTAAACAAAATCCATGAGCATATCAGCGCTCTGCACAGAATAGTTACTTGATTCCAATGACCTCTGCATCTATCATAACCCATTGATCAGGATCAAGCACAAGTTTGGTTGGGGGATCTGTCATTGGGATGGTTATGGTGTTCTCCTTTCCTTTTATAATGATCATTTGGCGTACAGGGTTTGGTTTTCCCTCCTGATAGACGGCAAGTTGCAGGGGCATTTCAAAAATACTGCCGTCAGTTTGTACCTGGTCTGCCGTAATAGTCATCAGTTTTTTTGCCTTGTCATAAGTCCAGGTTGCCTTGATCTTCAACGTGCCGGGTTTATAGAGCCACTGCTTAAAGAAAGTTTTCAGGTCTTTGCCGGATGTTTCTTCCATAATGCGGATGAAATCAGCGGTGGTGGCGTGGCCATTCATATAGGTTGCGTAGTAAGCCCTGATGCCTTTCCAGAAAATCTCATCGCCCAATATTCCCCTGAGCATATGCAAGGTCCAGCTTCCTTTGTGGTAGGTCTGTACAGTAGTCACCTTGTTCATATCATCCAGGTTGTTGTGGATGATCCGGTAGTCTGGATTTTTTGCGTAGAAATCATCTACGGTTTTTTTGCTCTTGGCCAGCCCTTTCAGGAATTCATCACGTCCATATTGATGCTCAATGAAGAGCAGTGTAAAATAGGTGGCGAAGCCTTCACTCAGCCACACATCATCCCAATCATATTCCGTGACGGCATTGCCAAACCACTGGTGCGCTATTTCGTGGATCACCGTATTGCGCCAGCGTTCATTCCTGTCGCCCACCACACAGCTCTCACTATAAAGGATAGCCGAAGCGGCTTCCATGCCGCCGCTCACACTGTTGGATTGGATGTTCGCCAGTTTTTCATAAGCGAATGGACCGATGCGGTCACTGTAAAAAGCCAGCACTTTTTTGGTGGGTTCGGCAAAATCGTAAAAGCCTTTTTCCCGGTCCTGGCGGTAGACCCAGGTCTGGATGGATTTTCCCTCAAACTGGTCCACTTCCTGTACGGCAAACCTCGCAACACCCAAGACATAGAGCCATGGGGCAATGGGGACCGACTGTTTCCAATGCGTAAGGCGGGTGCCATCTGCCAGATCTGTTTCTTCCACTTTGAGGCCGTTAGAAACCACCTGGTAGTGCGCGGGTGCGGTGACAATGAATGCACAAGTGGCTTTATCATAAGGATGATCCACCATTGGCAGCCATTGACGGCCTTTATCCGGCCAGTTGTCGCTAAAGAAAGTACGATCCCCGTATTTGTTTTTGCCGATTTTTAGGCCCGTTGCGGGTATGCCGCTGTAGGCTATGGAGTAAGAGCCCAGACTGTTTTTTTTGCTGGGTGTGGGGAGGGTGATCAGCAATACATTATTGGAATGAGTAAAGGCGATGTTCCTGCCCTGGTTAGTCACGGAATGCACTGTCATTCCCCTGCTGTCTTTGGTGGCATTGGTGAGATCCAGCCTGAGGGTTGTTACACCCTCCGCCAGGTACCGGGCTTCAATGATGGCTTCACCATAGATACGGTCTGTTGTGTCACTAAGACGGATCTTATAGGTGTAATGGAGAATATCAATTCTGGTATCCTTGGGATAAGTGTCTGCAACCAGAACTTTACTAAGGAGGCTGGCTATAACTACACAGAAGACGATTCGTTTCATTATTATTTTTTTAGTGGCAGGGGGACAGCAGGCCGGAATTCAGTCAGTCCTTTTTCTTTGATCATCGCTTCCACGTCTTCCAGCTTTGATGGTACAAAGCCACTCAGGTTTTCCACCCCGGTTTCAGTAACAAGGGCCACGTCTTCAATACGGATGTAGAGCCGCTCTTCATGGATCCAGATCATGGGATCAATGGTGAAGACCATGCCAGCGCGCAGGGGAATGTTGTGCACCACACCCACATCGTGCACGGCCATGCCTACGGGATGTTGAAAATGACCACGGAAGCGAATGCCTTCTTCCACCGCTTTGAGGTGTGCCGGTTTCAGGAATTTTTTGCCCATCATGTATTGCTTCATGTCTGCCGCGGCTTTATCCAGCACTTCGCCGGAAGTGATGCCAGGCTTTATGTACCTGAAGAGTGCATCGCGATAAGCCACTATGAAATTGTACAGTGCTTTTTGTTCTTCGGTGAATTTTCCATTCACCGGCCAGATGCGCGTGACATCACTGGTGTAGTATCGGTAGTCAGGGGCATAGTCCATCAGTACCAGATCTCCGTCTTTCAATGCATCGGTCTTGTGAAAATAGTGACCCATATAGGCGTTAGTGCCGCCGCCGATGATGGATGGATAGGCATCACCATGTGCGCCATGCTGGTAGAAAATATATTTCGCTGCAGCGTCCAGCTGGTATTCATAGATGCCGGGCTGGGTGGAGCGCATGGCTTCCATCAACCCCAGTCCTGCGATCTCAGTGGCTTTGCGGATCAGGGCAATTTCGGCCGGACTTTTGGTGGAACGCATACTGTCCAGCAGCGGACTAAGGTCATGCAGCTGAAACTGCGGGAAACGCTCTTTGATCTTCTGGATGAAGGCGGCCTCCTTGGTGGGCTTGCCGTCCCAGGGATCGGCGGCGTCCCGGGCCTGTCCGGCGAGGATCTCGTCCCTGCTATCGTTCCCTGTCTCGGCCGGACTGAATTCAGTGAACAGCGTTGGTGCCGGTGGTCTGATCAAACCGGTACCGATGAGGTCTGGCGAGAGTGATTCCAGTCCTTTCACCTGTTCAATGCCGGTCAGTTGTTTGATCAACGCGGCATCCTCTGCAGACAGCACTTTTCCCTGGTTGCGCTCCATGCCATCATCACGGTGCGGAAGGTAGAGGGTAGTGGTTTTATTACGCCCATTCAAAAGTAAATAGGCGTGGGCTGATTCTACGCCGCTCAGGTAGTAAAAATTATTGGCCTGCCTGAATACGGTAAATCCCGGAATGCCCGAGGCACCTTGCAGCAGCGCGATGGCTTTGTTACCGATGCTGTTGAAGACCACTGCACGCCTGGCTGCGAGTTCTTCCCTGGAGAAATCAGTTTGGTACCGATGTTGATCCTGTGCGTTTACCGAAGTAAATGCAAGGCATCCTATCAGCCAGAAGGTTTTTCGGTTGCGCATATCCGTTATTATTTTGAATTGTAGATGAATTTTTTTGCCAGCCATTTGCGGACGGGCAGGTCATACCATTTCAGTGCTGCATAGGCCAGGGCTATACAGCCGATGATGAGTGCGATTCCGGGCAAGGCGCCTTGTTCTATACTGACATCGTTCCTGGATACCCACGCGTAGAACATGCAGATGAAGGGGAAGTGGGTGATGTATAGCGGGTAGGAGATATCACCCAGGAAGGTGCAGATCTTTTCTGTGAAGGGATGTTTCACATCGCCGATGGCGCCGAGGTAAATGATCATCGGAAAAATAAAAACCACCACGATGGCTTCATAAAGGCCGTTGGTCCAAACGTTGTTGTAGCCACCGATCCTCGGCATACTCAGTACGGCGATGAGTAGGAGTCCGGTGAGGAGGAAAGTGTTTTTGCCTGCTTTAAGGGCCACCATTCTCCTGAGCAACATACCTGCCATATAGGGGAAGAGAAGGCGCGTGAATCCGATGCGCAATTGTTCCGGTGTCAAAGACCAGCCGCCAATGAAATCACCGGACTTGTTGGTGAGCACGAGGTGGAAGGACACTGCGGCTGCAATACAAACAAGGATGAAGAGGATCCGGTTTGATAGTTTTCTAAGGATGAGCGCATGAAGGATATTGGCGATGTATTCCAGGAAAAGTGACCATGCGGGGCCGTTGAGCGGATGCATCTCAGTCCAGCCTTTGATATCCATGGACACGGGAATAGGGATGAGCGTGTAGCCGATCAGCAGTACGATGAGAAGTTGCGAGAGGGTAGTATTGGCTATGTTGGGAAATACGGGTGCTTCCTGAAAATAGAAAAAGACGGCGCCGAGGGTCATGCCCAGGATGATGAGCGGGTGAAGGCGGATCAGCCTGCGTTTAAAGAAATCCCCGATGGTCATGGTATGCCATCTGTCGTCATACGCATGCGCCATCACGTAACCGGAGAGCATAAAGAAAAAATCCACGGCGAGGTAGCCGTGGTTGATGAAGAGTTTATGGTAATCCCCTTTGCAGAACAGTTCAAAGGTATGCATGATGATGACCATGATGGCGGCAATGCCGCGCAGGGCATCCAGGATGAGCAGGTGTTTTTTGGAGTCAATGAACGCGGACTTAGGTGTGGGTTGCATAGCTATAATCAGGGTTGGTTGTTAGGCGTTTTACTATGCAGGAAGGTAAGGAATTCATTGAAACCATTTATCAACGATTATAGGTGGATTTGGATAAGGAAAGGTGGATAATAGCCCAATCCATCACTACTAAGGGCCATGCGTTGAAGTCCTATCGCAGCAGTGAGGCCTTAAGACATAGCCATCCAGGTAAGATTACGTCACCGATGTGATTTTTTTAGGTAGTTGTGCAACAGTTGCCGATGTTATGGGCAATGGGCTAAACTTTTTACACTGCTCCATTTATGAGGAATGTTCAGCATCAACAACGCATTATCAAAAACAACTGAACCCTTCGGAAACATCTCACTGTCCTCAAAGAAACTTGAATATACATGAGACACCTCCAGTGGTTTTACATTCCAACCTTCAGTATGCAATTCTACCCCATCAAAGCCCGAGCCTCTTGGCGAATACCCTACTGCTCCTCTCTTAAAAAACTTGGACGCAATCTCAAGTGTTTCAAACAAGGACGTCTTACTCCAACCACTTGAAAGCCGCGCATTTACAGCTACTCTGGTAGAGTCTGAACTCTGCAACGCTATGCTAAAGTCAGTAGGATCTTCTCTCACAAGGAATTTAGCTTTGAAATGCTTACCAGGAAAGATCCTATTGCCTGCGTAGGCATTAATCACAGATGAAGTATCACGACGAGGAATGTAGACACCCGTCTTCTTTATGCCATTCTCTTCCCACTCAACTGCAAATCTATGCGCACCATTTTCTGAGTTTAGCCCCAGAAAATCCGGAAAACCATTAATTCTCATATTCTTAAGCCTAATCAGGCAAATTCCTACAACAGCCTTGCCATTATAGAGCTGTGGACGAAATGGAGACGGTAAATGTTTTTGTACCACCTGTGGATCTGCAACAAAATTGACAAGCATTCGGCGATCAATGACGCCCTCAAGTGTAGGTATAATCATAATTCAAAGGTTAGGATCTCCATTGCCCATAACGTCCGGGGCTTGATGCAGCCCGGGCTTGCGCTGCGGGATCTCGTGCCGCCGTACATTGGTTAACTTTATTCTAAACCAATTTACGGCGGTACAGGCATGAAAGCAAGTCAGGGTTTCAGAAACGACCCCCGGGTTGCACAAAGGCGATGTTATGCGTCATACAGCTTACAATACTGACTGAATTATTTGTCCCCTTCTCTCAGAAGATAATTTTTCTTTGGAGCCATAAAACACTTTTTGCATCAGGAATTGCGTACTCTCCGCATAACATAGTGATCAAGCTTTTCTCCAAATCCGTCCGCAATGACTTTTTCTGTCGAAAACCCGAAACTCATGAAGAGCTTCTCTAACAACTGGGTTGTATTTATGACTATATCATAGGAAACACCCTCATGTTTAATATTATCAAGTAAATGATTAAAAAAATGTCTTGAAACTATTGTAAAGTTACCCCGCCCAATAGCGAATCGTTTAAACATTACCCAGGCAATACCAATGACTTTTTCAGAATGCTTAACATAATGCCCACCACAACCTTGTATCTCACCATTTATAACTACCACTTTAAAATTATCATCAGTGTAAGTATCGAGGAAATGCTTGAAATCCGTAACGTCCTCCCTTGCAAAATACTTAGGACAATTTGAATTAAATATCACCAAAAGACTTTCCCTGTCGGCAGAGCTATACGGTCTTATACTTATCTCCATAGAACTGATAATATTCACAAGGTCAATTCAACCACAGGAACTATGACCCATAACGATCTGGGATTTATGCAGCCTGGGCCTTTGCGGTGACTCGGGCTGGCGGAAATTGGCGTACCTTTTTCCATTAAGCCAATTTACGCCAGCCCATGATCTAAAGCAAATTGTCTATTCCGAGGAGGCCCAGATTGCATAAGTCCCCATGTTATGCGCCATAGATACAATAACACTCCCCTTCAAGGCTAGAAACTACAAGAAACTTTTTACTTGCGCGCAGACATTGTTAATTGCTAGATATCCTAATTAATAAGATGCATAAACAGAGCAACTTAAATATCTAACCTATTCACACTTACTAAGAACCAATCTTACCTCTTTCCGTGTTCCGATGTTACCAGTATGACTCCAAATAATCAAATCAGCAAAAGTCATCCCCTTTAGTCTACGGCTACTGGATGAAAGCAACGAAATCTTTGTCATATCCACCTTTTCGAAAGAAGCAAATTTCAATAAGTAGGATATAATTATAAAAGGAACTGAAAGAAATACTAAGAGAGCCTGGCCCGCTCCAAATTGTTCGCTTTCACTAAGAAAATGATCAGATAGGATTACCTCATCCGCTTTGAGACCAAATGAAGTAACAAATTTCTCAATTAGTTCATATGTGTCGTCTCCTGCAATTCCCAGCTGATCTTCAATATCACCATCAAGCGAAACGATCTCTTCACCTGATTCTTGCTCCAAAAACTCTTTCACTTCTATATATGAGCGACGAAGTAAACTAAAGCTTGTATGATACTCCTTAATCATAATAAATTGGCGCATAACGTGGACGGCTTTGTGCAGCCCGGGTTCAAACGGGGTGCGTGCCGCCGTAAATTGGTTAACTTTATTCCAAACCAATTTACGGCGGCACTGGCATAAAAGCAAGCCAGAGTTTTACAAACGACCCCCGGGTTGTACAAAGCCGATGTTATGCGACATATGCTTCAACGGGCAAATCTTACTTTTTCAAATGAAAGTCATATTCCGATTCTTTCCTTGAAGGACAGTAATTTACTATTATCGGATATTTGTATGCTGCCTCTCTCCTAACCATTAAAAACGTTGGGCGGTCAAAAGGAGGATTTATAAAATTAAACTTAGCTATATCCTTATTGTTCGGCAACATTTCTACTAATAGGGAGGAACAAAGAGTTGAGTCATTAATTATAATCTCTATGGTTTTATGATTACTCTTCTCGGCAACTCCAAATAGTTTGAAATATCTAATACCTTCAGATTCTTCATAACTCAACGAGTCTTGCGACAATGCAATTCTTAAATGACTCACCCAATCACAGGGCGCATACAAATAATAATTCCCCCGAAATCTATGAATAGGTATCCATCGCCCGTACAATGAAGCGTTCGTATCTGGAACCCTAATATGCGTTCTACCGTCAAAATCAGGTTTTGAGAAATCAGTAAGATACGCAAGAAATGGAGATACACGTCCACTATCAATAAAAATAGCATTATATGACTCTCTAGATAAGTTCCGACGAAGGAAAACAGTATCATTTCTTTGATATTGCGCACATAACTTACTGTCGCAAACAAGCACAGAATTCCAGATAAATAATATTAAGAACCGCAGTGTCATTCTATGGCGCATAACGTCTGGGGCTTGATGCAGCCCGGGCAAGCGCCGCGGGGATCAGTGCCGCCGTAAATTGGTTAACTTTATACTAAACCAATTTACGGCGGCACTGGCATAAAAGCAAGTATACTATTGGAGCTTGGGCCCGGGTTGCATCACAGCCCATGTTGGCTGCTGTATTAGAACTTCTTCTCACCATTATATAAATCTTGTGGCCTTTTTGAGCGAACTAATACACCAAATTGCTTATCAGTAACTCCATATTTAGAGAAGAGCTGGTCCTTTGATAAAATCTCAAGACCTTCGAACAAATCTTCAGTAATTGCTGAAAGGTTTCCCTCATAATTCCCGCTCTGCACTTTGTCATTTATTATATACGCAAACGAATCATCACTTCCTAATGAGGCAAATAAACTGTCATAGGAATTTGAATGCTTTTTAAAAAATGAAACAAATGCTCGCCTTGCAAAAGAACGAGTCTCAATTATCACTGCTCCATCTTTCGCCACATCTCCATATCTTTTAGTGGCCGTCGTGTCATACAATATTATAACAGTTGCTATTGAATCCTGACTGTATCTTGAAAGGTCCGCCTTGTTTACTTTCTGACTGTCAACAATAAATATGGGATTTGGTCCGAGCTTGCTGACAGCAGTATTGGGATCGTTCTGTCCAAATACAGACACCGACAGAATAAATAATGCGGATATAATGTATAACTTCTTCACAACTACCTTTCAAATTTAGAGTGTATGAGTAAATAGCAGCCAACGCTCTAATGTACGCAACGAAATGAACACTCGCAATAGTTAAATACATGGTGTTCTGAAAAGCAGCTGAAAATTTGGTTGCAATTGTGGGTAAATGGTCTTTATATTTTGAAGTTCTCTAATGTTGGTTTTTGCAGAGGTTGGCAAGTACACAGGATTTGCGATTGCGTAAAGCGTGTTTACGCATGGCGGTGGAACGCAGAGAGGGAACTAATTGCTCTGCGCGTGCAATGTAAGTTGGGGGCCAAAGCCAATGGCAATACGGCAGACCTTATTTTGTGCCAGTTTGATTAAAGACATTGATTACCGCTGATGAAGCCGCACGGATGCCAAAGGGTATTGCGTTGGTATCTACCACAAAATCTCCGTTGTGCGCACTAAAGGGCACCTGTTTGCCCTCCTTGACGGCGGCAGCAAAAATTGTGGGATTTGCTGTGCCTACATTGATGTAACAATAGTTCTTTTGGGCGTTGTGTACCACCAGGTGATGGAAGTCTTCTGATCCCATGACTGCCCCAAATTTATCTTCCCCTAAAATTTGATTGGCCGGCATCACGGCGCTCAGTCCGGTGACCATCCAACTGGTGAGGGTGTCACTGTTGACCAGTGGGTACGACCATCCTTTTTTTACCATACTGGGCATCAGGCTGTCTGGAAGGTTGTATGCATGCGCAATCCCTTCGTTGATGCGCTGGATGCCATCGATCATCATTGTTCTGTCTTTCTCATCAAACCACCGCAGGTTGATCTTGACAAGCGCCGTTGCAGGAATCACGTTGTTATCACTCCCGGCCTGGACGGAGCCTACCGTGAGTACGGCGGCTTTTTGGGGATCGATGGCGCGACTTACGATCACCTGGTATTGCATGATGGCGGCGGCGGCCATCACAATAGGATCCTTGGTTACTTGTGGCATGGAACCATGACCGCCGATGCCTTTGAAATAAACATCGATCTGGTCCGTCCCCGCCATCCGCACGCCTTTGCCAGCAATCACCAGACCTACAGGGATGGGCGCAGTGTGCATGCCCAAAAGATAGTTGGGCTGCGGCACACCATGCGTTGTATACATACCGTCATTCACCATCGCCTCTGCACCCAGGATGGGCTCTTCAGCCGGCTGTGCCACCAGGATCAGCGTGCCGGACCATTTGTTTTTCAGCTGGGACATCACACTGGCTAAACCCATCAGCCAGGTGGTATGTGCATCGTGGCCGCAGGCATGCATTACAGGTGTTTGCGTGCCATCCGTGCGTTGAACAGTTTTTTTACTCGCGTAGGGCAAGCCTGTGGTCTCCTGCACTGCATTGCAGTCCATATCCGCACGGTACATCACCACCGGACCCCTGCCATTGCGAAGGATCCCAACAACACCCGTCTTTCCAATGCCTTCTTTCACTTCAAATCCCAGGGATTTCAGGTGCGCCGCCACTATGCCCGCGGTGCGTGTTTCCATGAAACCGAGCTCTGGATTGGTATGCAGATCCTTGAACACATTGATCATCTTCAAAGAATCCTTCGCCACAAGCGCTCCGATCTCTGCAACGGGCAGGGCCGATGCTTGTTTTGGCAACGCTTTCTTTTGCGCAGTAGCAGGAAGAATGATGAAACAAAAGATCAGCAGTGATAGTGACTTGTGCATAGTGTTGGCATTACTTGATCATATTTTTAATCACCTCGCCATTTTTGATGATCAATATAAAGTTCTTTTCCGGATTTGAGACCAGGCTGATGTCTGTAAGCGGGTCTCCATCCACCAGGATCATATCGGCATAAGCCCCTTCTTCGATCACGCCGAGTTTCTTGGGGTAAGGATTACGCGGGCCAGACAGTTCCAGCAAACTTGCATTGCCTGATGTAGCCATGCGAAGTACTTCAAACGGCGTATACCATTTTACGAGCTTGGCCAGCTGCGCGCCCTGCCTTTTGGCCAGCTTCGGATCAAAAAGGCAATCGGTCCCAAAGGCCGTATTGATATTGTATTTTTTGGCCAGTTTATACGCATTGTCTGTCCCTGATACCATCTGCAACTGCTTTTTCCTGCTCTCTGATCCTTCCGGGAAAGGGATGGCGTCTTCATCATCCAGAAAAGGCTGCAGGCTCCACCAGATACCTTTTTCGGCCATCAATTTTGCTGTGGCCTCATCCGCCAGCTGGCCATGGTCTATGCATTTCACACCGGCCCTGATGGCACTTTGCATAGCGGAGGGCGTGTAGGCATGCACGGTCACATAGGTATTCCATCCAGCGGCCGCTTTGACGGCAGCGGCAATCTCTTCCTCCGTATACTGCGCCACATCCAGCGGATCGTAAGACGATGAGACCCCGCCACCCGCCATTACCTTGATCTGTGTGGCGCCCTGGCGCAGTTGTTCCCGCGTGCGCATCAGTACCTGGTCAACCCCATCGGCCACAATGGTCTGCCCGCTGCGCTCAATATAACTAAGGGGGCGGGCATTATCCTTGGGTACATCCGTAGGGGTTCCAAAATCTCCATGCCCTGCGGTTTGCGAGATGGTGGCACCGCTGGGGTAGATGCGCGGGCCCTTCACATAGCCTTCATCTATGGCGCGTTTCAGGTTAAAAGATGCTCCGCCCAGATCACGCACAGACGTAAACCCACGCAGCAACTGGTTCTCCGCGGCTTTGGCTGCCACCAGGTTGAGGTAGCCCACGTCACTGGTGAGACCCTTGGCCATCTCGATGGATTCAAACATGGTATGCACGTGTGCATCAATCAGGCCCGGCATCAGGAACTTGCCCTTGCCATCAATGATGGTCACCATCGCGCTCTTGTTGGTGGGGATAGGCGTGGCAGAGATCTTCGTGATCACATTATCAGTGATCAGCACATGACCATTCACTGTTTTGTTGTCCTTGCCGTTGAAGATCTTCACGTTGGTGAGGAGGATCGTCTTTTGCGCGAGGGCGGACAAGGTGAAGAGCATAAAAATGGTCAGCAACGCTGGCTTCATAACAGGTTATTTTGATTCGTAAACGGTTTTGCCTTCTTTGATGGTAGCCATGACCTTGAGGTTTGCCAGATCCATGGGTGGGATCTTCATGGGATTCCTGTCAATGATCACAAAGTCCGCCAACTTACCGGCCTTCAGTGTGCCCTTCGTATTTTCTTCAAAAGCCTGGTAGGCGGCCCATGCCGTAATGGACTTCAGCGCTATGTAAACGGAGACTCGCTGGTCTGGTCCGATGACCTCCCCGCTACGGCTCACCCGGTTCACAGTGGCAGACAGTACGCGGAAGGCATCCGGGAAGGCAACGGGCGCATCATGATGCTCGGTGAAGATCATTCCCCGCTTCAGGGCTGAAACAGCTGGTGATATCCGATAGGCACGCTCCTTGCCAATGGTTTCATTGATATGCCAGTCGCCCCAGTAAAACGTATGCATGGAAAAAAAGGATGGCATGATCTCCAGAACTTTCATGGAATCCAACTGGTCTTCACGCACCATTTGCGAATGGATCATCACACTGCGGCGGTTATTATTGCCATATTTGTTGGCGGCCAGCCTCACAGCCTTGATATACATATCGCCGGAAGCATCACCGTTGCAATGCGTGATGATCTGCCAGTTGTTCTTGAACGCAGCGTCAACGAGCGCATTGTATGCGTCCACGTCCGGGATGGCAGGGTAACCGCGATAGTCTTTCTTGCCTCCGGGAGGCGGCACTTTGTAAGGTTTGGAGAGATAGGCGGTCTTACCCTGGATGGCACCATCGGAACTTAGTTTTACGCCGGCGATGCGGAAGTGATTCGTGTATTCTTTTTGGGTACCCGTCTTCTGCATATAGGCCAGCTCCTGCTGTATATCGGGATAAGCATAGATGTCGATGGGCAGTTCACCCGCTGCGGCCATTGTCTTGAACGCGTCGCAGATAGAGCCCGAAGCCCTGCCCTCCTGGGCCGTGGTGAACCCGTACTTGGTATAGGAGGCCAGGCCCGCCTTGATCACACTCGCATTGCCATTGGAATCTATGGCGGCGAAGATCTTGAACAGGGCAGGAAACATAGCAGATTCCTCCAGGGTACCTTCGGGTTTTTTGGAACCTTTGATGCGGCGGATGACACCACCGGCGGGATCAGGTGTTTTATCCGTGATGCCGGCGATCTCCAGGCCTTTGGTGTTCAGGGTGGCGAGGTGGCCGGACTGATGAAGGATGATGACCGGAGTGTCCTTGGAAATCCCATCCAGTTCTGCGGCGGTTGGGTGACGCTTTTCCTTGAGCTGCGCATCGTCATACCCATTGCCCACGATCCAGCCGATCTTGGCAATGATCTTGTCATTGGCAGCAGTCCATTCCTTACCCAGGCTCACCAGGTCAGCGATGCTGGCACCTGTCCCATCAGGGGGAGGCAACATGTTGGCCGCCAGGGCCTGGATACCAGACGCGAATAAATGCCCGTGCGCGTCAATGAATCCGGGAAGCATGGTTTGCCCATTCAGGTCAATCATCTGGTGGCCTTCACCAGCGGCCTTCATGGCCTCGTCCTTGGCACCCACAAACAGGATCTTACCGTCTTTGACCACGATGGCCTCGGCGTAGGTGGCGCTGTCTCCTTCCATGGTGACGATATCACCGTTGTAATACATCGTTGCAGCGCTGATATCTGCGGTGGATGTTTTTTCTTCCGGGGCCGACTTGTTTCCAGAACAGCCGGATAGCACCCATAAGCTTACCAGCCAGACGAAAGTCAAATTTTTCATATTGCAGTTTTTGGTGAGTTTTTTTTAAAGGAGAAACCAGAAGGGGTGGATATATTCTGAAAATAAAAATATGATTATCATCTACCCCCGTAAATTACTGTTTGAGTATCCTTTGTCATTCCTTTTTTAGTTTCTTACTGTTCAGTTTTTAACAATGCTGAACAAGGAAACTGGTTAAGTGTTGCATGAATGATGTTTATGGGTGCTTTTTTTCAATTTGAGTACTTTGTAGCTTTTCTCAGCGTCATAGTGGCAATAGTATTATATGTTGCCAGACAGGAAAAAACATTGTCAACCCGGATTCTTGCCTTATATTTTTTTTGCCTGGGGTATATGCTGTTTGTGCAGGCATTGGTAAGGTATGGCCATATCCTTCAATTTCCGCATTTGTGGAGGACCACTGTTTTTGCCGGCGCCTTAAATCCAATCTTGGCTTTCATTTATTTTCGGTCTGTCTTGGATCAGCAATTCAGGCTCCGGGTGTCAGATTTCGTCCTGCTGAGCCTGCCCGTCCTACTGGCCACGACTTACCTGCCTTTTTATATCAGGCCCGCTCATGAGAAACAAATGGTGATTGCTGCTGCCCTGGCAGACAAGTCAATGTACTTCAAAGAGAATGAAGGTATCCTTCCTGCCGGTTCAGCATTGGCAGGCAGAATGATTATGGCTATTGTATTGGCAGCCTTACAATACATTCTCCTTTTCCGGTGGTATAAAAAGATCAGACCCAGGCTGCCGGATCATGCCCAGAACAAGACCATTTTCCGATGGCTGCTTTTTTTTACGTCAGCAATTGCCATTACCTTTTTGATCAATGGGTTGCAGTATATTTTCCAGATTTTTCATACTGAGGACTACTATGGGATGATTTCTTCTACCTCCATGGTGGCTCTATTTATCGCCCTTTTGTATCTTTTGTTCAGGCCCAATATTTTGTATGGGGTACATGGCTGGGTGTCTTATGCTGAAAACCAGACCGTTCCATCTGAAGTAAAATCAGCGGATCATCGCACATCCTTAGATGATGAACTCGCGAATGATTATCACAGGAAGATTGAGCAGTATTTTGACGTGCACAAACCCTACCTGCGCAAAGGATACCGGATCACCAACCTCGCAGCAGAAACAAACATACCCTTGTACCAACTGTCAGCATTTATCCATCAGCAGTATGGCCAGTCTTTTTCCGAATTGATCAATAGCCATCGGATCAATTATATCAAGGAAGTATTGGTGAAAGATGCCGGAATTCGTTCCTATACCCTGGAAGCACTGGGTAAGAAAGCCGGATTTAATTCCCGAAGCACATTTATTGCGGCTGTGAAAAAGCAGACAGGACAAACGCCATCCTTGTTTTTTCAAACGCTGGGGATCAGGGAATAGGTCATCGCAGCATGAATTTGACTGCTACTCCTGCCTCGATCCTTATTTTTTCAAAATCAATTTGTGGCAATTCCTGGCTATTTGCGCTAAAAGCGGTAGTGCCGCGAATTCTGAGGCCCGTCGATTTTCCTGCCAATCCATTTGAACTACTGAAATCAGTATCTGTAATGTGAATGGCAGGTCCCAGTTGCTGCTGCAGGGGCTCAACAAGGGAGATTGCTCGTTGCCTTGCATCAATAATCGCTTTGGTGCGCATGCTGTTTTTCAAAGTGGCAAGTTCTGAGTGACTTATTCGTTCAATGACGGCATTGGAGATGCCATTTTCTTCCAGGGCAACAAAGACCCTGGATGCTGTGGCTGCATCGGTAACTTTGAGGGTGTACGCTTTTGTTTTTATGATTACTTTCTCCCGGAGCAGATAGATTCTGAAGTTACTGGCAAGGTCTGAAAGGCTCAGGTTCTTCTCCGTATCAATCCCAAGGTTTTTCAAGCTGGCTACCAATCTCAGTTCAAGTTCCTCCAGGGATACCCTGTCTTTGGCGTCTTTCTCTGAAAGGATGATTTGTATGTAGATCTCATTGGGTACGATGAGTGTATCAGCCTGGCCATTCACTTCAATATAAGGTTGGTCTATGAATGTCTTTGTCTGGGCTATAACAAACGTGCAATAGAATATCCCGGTGATCAGCAGAAACCCTTTTTTCATAAGTGTTTTCCTCCATGATGCGCCCACAACAGACATTACATAAAAAAGCCGGGTAAACCCGGCTTTATATCATCAACACATCCGTTTTAGTTAATACTTCCTGTCCCTGCGGTCTTCCCTGCGGTCCCGCTTGTCTTCTTTCCTGTCCCGCACATCTTCCCTACGGTCATGCCTGTCTTCATTCCTGTCCCGCACGTCTTCCCTGCGGTCACGCTTGTCTTCCATCCTGTCACGGCGGCCGCCATCGTGTTTGGCATCCCACTTATCTTCCCTGCGATCTCTTACGTCTTCCCTGCGGTCATGCCTGTCTTCTTTGCGGTCACGCAGGTCTTCGCGCCTGTCACGGTGGTCTTCCCTGCGGTCCCGTACATTTTCACGCTTGTCATGGTATTCTCTTTTCACGGCATTCTTATAACCTGTTTTCTGTGCATGCGCAACAGAGATCATCAGTACAAGGGCGAGGGTCATCAGGGTGGTCAATGTTTTCGTTTTCATAAAGGCTTCTTTTTTGTTTCAGTGTATTGCTTGTATACAGTAATAGACCTGCAATGGGTGATGGGGTTTAATAGCAGGAGCAAAAAAAATGAGAACGTTTTGTTAACGTTCTCATTCTCAAAATCTTCCGGTTAAAATTATCTTGTTGCAGTGGGTATGGGCAGGTCGCGTTTCATCATGGCATCCCTGTTGGCCATTTCCCAGGCCGTATAGAATACCAGCTGGGCGCGGCGTTTCTGCAAAGTGTAGTTGATCTTGTCAGGTGTATCTGTAGGCTTATGATAATCAGCCTTTAACATGCCATCGTAATAGAAGATCACCGGAACTCCCTTGCGTGCGAAGTTGTAATGGTCGCTACGGAAATAGATCTGGTTTGGATCTTTAGGATCGTTGAACATATAATCCAGCGTCATCTTCACATATTTCTTGTTCACGGCTTCACTAAGGGGCTTCAGCTCCGTAGAGAGTTTATCATCGCCCACAACATATACATAGTTCTGGGTATCAGGCTTATTGCGTTCAGTGTCAATACGGCCGATCATGTCAATGTTGAGGTCTGCGGTTACTTTATCCATGGGTACGGTTGGGTGCTCTGAAAAATATTCAGAACCCCAGAGGCCTTTTTCCTCGCCGCTCACGGTCATGATCAGGACATTCCTGCGCGGGCCGTTGCCGGCTGCTTTCGCTTTGGCAAAAGCTTCTGCAATTTCCATAACGCCAGTAGTACCGGAACCGTCATCATCGGCACCATAGTAAATAACGTCACCACGCTTGCCGAGGTGGTCATAATGTGCAGTGATGATCAGCCATTCATCTTTTTTATCCGTGCCCTCAATCACGCCCATCACGTTGGTGCTTTCAAGGAAGCTTACTTTCTTCACGGTCTCGTGGTATACATTAGACGTGAACGTTTGTGAAGCCACTTTATCGCTTTTGCCTTTGCTTACGAGATCATTCCATTTGCCGCCGGTGATGGCATCGGCCAACTTGGAGGAGATGGAGTACAGTGCGGGGCCTTGCTGGTTGCTGAACAGTGTTGTATACATATTGCCTTGCGGAGACATGGGCTGGCGCGGAAAGCCTTGCGCCACCATGAACACAACAGCCGCACCTTTTTTGGCAGCGGTATTCATTTTGCCGAAAGCACCGGCAGGAGCCATGAAGCCGCGGGCAGTGGATTTGTAATTGGATGGGCTGCCGTCAAGCATGATCACGGCTTTACCGGTTACATCTATGCCGGCATAATCATCCCAGTTTTCATCCTTGATGCCGTGACCCACAAACACTACTTCAGAGAAGTATCCTGCATCTGTATGCGTCTGGCGGAGGTTGGGTTGGAAATCCGTATTCAGGGCATAGTTGGTTCCATTCACCTGGAGGCTGGTGCCTATGAGGGAATCCCTGTACACAGGAAAGGACTGCTGGTAGCTTCCGTTGTTACCCGGGAGCAGACCCTGTTGTTTGAAGAATGCTTCGATGTAGGCTGCGGCTTTGCGCTGTCCCTCGGTAGCGGTTTCCCGGCCCTCATATTCTGCACCGGCGAGGGTGTAAAGATGGGTCTTGAGATCGGCTTCCGTGATGGTTTCTGCAAATTTTTTGGGATCGCCTTTTTTCTGGGCAAACCCTGAAATGGTCAGCAGCAGGAGGACTGCTGCGGGGAATATTCTCATGTTGAAAATTTAGAGTTGCAATATAATTCAATGTGGCAATGTGGCAGTGCGGTAGTGCGGCAATATTTTAGTGCGCAGGGTGTATCAAACATTGCCGCACTGCCGCATTACCGAATTACCACATTAGCACGAAATCTTGCTTACGCGCGTCCCGTGTCTTCCGCCTTCAAATTCAGTGCTCATGAATTTGGCAACCATCTGTTGGGCCACTTCCAGGGAAACATGCCGGGAGGGGATGCAGAGTACATTGGCGTTGTTGTGTTGGCGGGTAACTTCCGCGATCTGGACGCTCCAGCAGAGTGCCGCCCTGATGCCCTGGTGTTTATTGGCCGTCATGGCCACGCCATTGGCAGTGCCGCAGAGCAGAATGCCGAAGGAACATTCGCCTTTTTCCACCGCGCTGGCTACAGGATGGGCAAAGTCAGGATAGTCTACAGAGTCCTTGCTAAATGCGCCGAAGTCTTTCACGGTAAGGCCCTGGTCCTGTAGATATTTTTTCAGTTCTTCTTTGTAGTCGAACCCCGCATGATCGCATCCAATGGCGATGGGCAGGAAGAGATTGAAGGGAGAATGTACCATCTGTTTAGTAATTAGCAATTAATAATTTGCAATTTGCAATTGGCACTAGTTATTGGTAAAGTTAATTGCTAATTGTCAATTGTTAGTTGTTAGACTAGCTCCATTCTTTCCAGGCTTTTTCTTGTTTCTTGCTTACCCTGGCAGCGATGATGATGGAGAGTTCATACAAAAGCACCAGTGGGATCACCACAATCAGCTGGCTTCCCCAGTCTGGGGATGGTGTGATGATGGCAGCAATAACTAAGAGGGCCACATAGGCATATTTTCTGTATGTACGCAGGAATCCTGGTGTGACCAGGCCCATACGCGCCAATACCCAGGAGGCCATCGGCAGTTCAAAAGCCAGGCCGGCTCCCAATGTTATGTCTATCAAGCTGTCAAGATAATCACTCAGCATGGGCTTATACTGCAGGATGCCTTGTGTACCGATGTTATAGTTGGCCAGAAAATTAAAGGTGAAAGGTGCCAGCAGGAAGTAACCGAAGGCCGCACCCATAAAGAAGAAGAAGGATACCCAGAAAATGACGCCCCGGGTATGTTTGAGCTCTTCCGGCTTCAGGGCGGGCTTTACAAATTTCCACACTTCCCAGAAAACATACGGCAATGCTACAATGAGTCCGCCCACCACGGCTATGGTGATGCTGGACATAAAGGTTCCGCTGACGCTGGTGATCTGCAGGTCCATTTTCATGGGTGGCATGCAAAGGGATTCTCCCATACCCAGTTTATGACTAAGGGCGCAGAGTGCCCGGTAGGAGATGAAATTATTCCGGGTTGGACCCATGATCACATTGTCAAAAATCCAATCGATATAAATGAAAAAAACGACAGCTGAAAGGAGGATAGCCAGCAGACTTCTGACCACATGCCAACGCAGGGCTTCCAGGTGGTCAATGAAGCTCATTTCGGCTTCATCCGTATCCTGCCCCCTGATCTTCTTGAAAAACGACTTCCGTTCTGAGTCTACCGCCAAAGCAAATCTGTTTGGCAACAAATTTAAGGCATTAAGGCATAAAGACATTGAGGCATTAAGGAAACCTTCCTCAATGCCTCAATGCCTTTATGCCTCAATGCCTCATATCACTCAGCCTTCATGGCCTTATCAATCCTGAAGATCAACGCGGCCCTGTGGGCGCGGGTTTCCTCATTGCCGCCGGAGGCGCGGGCCAGCCTGGCGCGCACGCTTTTCAGGGTGGAAAGGGCCGCAGCCTTGGCTACATCGTCATATCCCGGGCTCTTGGGGTCCATGATACCCGCCGCACCTTTAACAAAGGCCGTTTGCAGGTATTGGCGATATACATTCACGTTGCCGTTCAGGTCTGCATCAAAGATGGCTGCACTGATATCATTCATCACTTCTGCTGCACTATATTCATTGCCATAGAGGCGGCTGTTGCTGATCCGTTGCAGGGTTACCGGGTGCAGGATATGCGCCAGCGGAGACACCTGGAGTGTTGTGCTCAGGCCAGTCACTTTGAAGTCTTCAGTGTTGCCAAAGAAATTGAATCCCCGGCGTTGGGCCTGTAGATAAGGGTATACCTGCTTATCCTGCTCAAAAGCATCGGGTGCCCACACGTATTTTGCGAGCAGGGCAATGGCTTTTTTCTGCGTGGCTTTGGAGACCGGTGTGAAAGGCTTATTACCTGAGTGCTGGTCTGGGAAGCTGCGGTCAACATACACACCACCCACATAGCGGCTCACTGCGGAGATCATGCTGTTGCGTTGCCCGTTCAGCTGGCTGTATCGTGAACGAAGTTCAGCATAGCTCTGGTCTGGCTTGCTGTATCGCTTCACCAGTCCGCCCATCAGGTTATTCACCAGTTTGAACCGGTCTTCAGCATAGGCAATCATATCGGAACTCATATCATTCACCTGAACACGCGGATCAATACCGCCACCGGGTGAACGCATATCGTCTGCATCATTACCAAAGGCGAGTTTGGGATCATTGCTGCGGGAAAGAATTTCTTTCAGTCCTGCTTTTTCTTCCGCCGCGGTGTTGAAAGACTTGTAACCATATTCAATGGCCCACAGGTCATAAGGGCCCGCCTTGGTAGTATAATAATCACCCTGCTTCGTGCGATCCAGGGCCACGTTGATGGCAGGATAGTCCATCACAGAGCCCTGGAGACCCAGCTGGCGGGTGATGGTTTTGTTGTTCACCTCTTCCGGTGTCAGCATCTGGCTGGCTTTCATATTATGGTTGAGGCCGAGGGTGTGCCCCATCTCGTGCATGATCAGGTATGTAAGGAATTGCTTGTGCATTTCCTTTATTTCGGCAGCAGTTGCACCCGTCATCTCCAGGGTGGTAAGGCCGGTAACATACTGGGATTTTAATTCATGGCCGATGGTACACCATGCGGCATGCTTGTTGATATTCTTTTCGAGTGCATTTTGCACGGCGGCCTGTTCAGTACCTCCGCCAGCCGTAAGCAATTCATCCAGAACGGGAGAAGCGCTGCCTGAGAACCATTCCACGGTGATGTCTGCACCCAGGATCTGGCCGGTGCGGGGATTAAAGAAGCTGGGGCCGATGGCGCCATAGGTGGGCTGTGCCGATGCCACCCAACGGATCACATTGTACCGTACATCAGCAGGATCCCACTGGGCATCATCCGGCATGATTTTCATTTGTACGGCATTTTTGAAGCCTGCCTTTTCAAAAGCTTCGTTCCATTTAAGTCCTGCCTCCACAATAGCCTGGCGGTATTCTTCCGGTGTGGTATTTTCAACCCAGAAAACAATGGGCTCAACGGGCTCACTCAAAGCGGCACCGGGGTCCTTTTTCTTCAGGAACCATTTGCTGATCAGATCCCGGTAGGGGACCGGACTGATGGTGGTGAGATTGGTCACCTGTTGTCCAAAGTATCCCACACGCGGATCGTCTATCCGCGGAACGAAATCATTGCTGGGCATTTCCAGCAGGGTATGCTGCATGCGTATGCGGTTGTAGCGCGCATCGGTAATGTCATCACCGCCGCCGTTGATGGGCGAGGGATTGAAATAGGCGAGGTCAACAATTATATCCGTATTGTTGGGATAACTGCGAACGCCCGTTACGCGCGACTTTGAAGGATCCAGACCGCCGAGGTTAAACATGAACATGGTCATAGGGCCAGGGATCGTCAGGGGCCGGATCTGGTCCAGTTTCTCACTTACAAATAATCCATCTGCAGCAATGAGATAGCCGGTGGAATCTTCCGCCACAATCTTCTCCGTGTGTACAACAGCTTCCGGTTTGTCAACGTCCTTGGTCTTGCTGACAGGATTGTTTTTATCATAATACAGACTGGCATTTTTCTCCAGGAATTCTATCCTGTCATACACTTTCCGTGGTTCCAGGATAAAGGTGGCCCTGTACATACTCTGGTTCAGGAATAATGCATTGGGTCCGTTGATGGAGAAACTCTGGTATATGAATTCCTTTCCCAGTTGGTCCTTCCTTACATACAGCTGGATAGTCCCGTTGGCAGTATCCTGGTAGACACGGAAAAGCCCATCATTGCGTTTGCTGCTTTTCACCTTGTCTGTAATGCCAGGCGGTGTTGGCTTTTTGCGGGCAGTATCCAGGCCTGGTGCACCGGGAACTACCGCAGTGACGGGTTGTTTGGTGGCCGGGGTGGTTGTCTTCGCCGTTTTTCTGGACGAAGTGCAGGCGCTCAAAAGCGCTGCTCCACCAATGGCCGCGATGATCAGTGATCTGTTTATCATATCTCTAGTTTGGATGTCCAATATAAGCAGTATGCGTTGCGGGAGCACTTAATTGGGATAAATGCGAAGATTTTCGTGAACAGTGGTTATTCCTTCCTCAATGCCTCAATGCCTTTATGCCTCAATGCCTCCTCTACAAAACCCTCATTTTAACGGTCTCAATCCTCGTTTCACTGACGTGCAGGATCTCAAATTCAAAATCGCCGATGATGATCCTGTCCCTTTCTTTGGGAATGGTTTCATGCTGGTTGATGATGAATCCAGACAGGGTTTCAGAGCTGGACTCAGGAAGCTTCAGGCCATATTTCTGGTTGATGTAATCCAGTTCAAGACGCCCGGAGAAGATGTACTCTTTGTCTGCAATATGTTTCTCAACAAATTCTTCCACATCATATTCGTCTTTGATCTCGCCAAAGATCTCTTCCAGCAGGTCTTCCATGGTGATGATGCCCGAGGTTCCGCCAAATTCATCCACCACCCATGCAATGGATTTGCGGTCTTTGGTGAATTTGTTGATCAGGTCAATGGCACTCATGCTTTCCGGTACGGCGGGTATGGGAAGCAGGATGGATTGAATGTCTTTGGGCCTGGCAAACAGGGCCAGCTGGTGTACATAGCCCTGGATATTGTCAATGTTTTTGTCGTACACCACCAGTTTGCTGAGTTTGGACTCAATGAACTTCCTTCTCAGCATATCGATGGGTGTATCTATACTCACGGCCTCCACTTCTTTGCGGGGTACGAGGCATTGCCTGATCTTAACATTGGGTAATGACAAAGCCGCTTCAAAAAGTTCTGTATTCAGTTCAGGGTTGTCTTCAGACTGTTCACGGGTTTGCTGGATGAATTGTTCCAGGTCTACCCGGGAGAACACTTCTTTCTCATCATGGAACCTGACATTGAAGAGGTATTTCAGGATCCATTCTGCGATTGCTACAAAGAAGGAAGCCACCGGATAAAGCAACCCGTAAAAGAAATTGATCAGCGGTGCGAAGAAGGTGAGCAGGGTATCATTTTTTACCCGGAAAATGGCGCGAAAACTGAACTTCACCAGGAGAAAAATCAAGCCGGCCATAAAAGTGTCAAAAACCAGCCTGATATATTTAAAATAAGGGGCTACTTCATCCACAAAAGCATGTTTACGGATGAAGTCCCAGATGCTGTCCAGGTAGGCGGGCACCAGCAATGTAAAAAATACCAATACGATGTTGAGCCCTATGAGCGTGGTGCCGATGAATTTTGCAGGTGATTCGAGGAAATCTGAGAGGATCCTACCACTGCGCAAACCTTGTTTCTTTTTCAGTTCAATGGAAATCTTGTTGGCAGAAACAAATGCCACTTCTATACCCTGAAAAAATCCGGCCAGCAACAGGGAAACTCCTATAAGTGCCAGGATGATGGAATCCATGGGTTAAAGTTAAAAGATAAAGTGAGAAGTGCGAAGAAATCTGCGGCTCTTGCGCCCTGTGAACTATGCGTCCTGCAAACTAATAAACTGTCCCACAACCTCTTCCGCATCTTCACAGGCCTGCTCCAGCCTGTCGTTCACGATGATCCTGCTGAAATGATGGCTGAACCCCAGTTCATAGGATGCTTTACTGATCCTTGCTTCCAGGGATTCCGGTGTTTCTGTGCCTCGGGCTTCCAGCCGGCGCCGCAACTCTTCAACAGAGGGCGGCTGGATAAACAGAGACAACACCTGGCCCGGGAATTGTTCCTGGATATGTATGGCACCCTTGACGTCAATATCCAGGATGGGAACTTTATGGTCATCCCAGATTCTCTGCAATTCAGACTTAAGGGTTCCGTAGTATTTTCCTTCGTATACCATCTCCCATTCCACGAAGGCATTTTCTTCGATTTTCTTTTGGAAGGCTTCCACGGAAATAAAATAATAATCGATCCCATCTTTTTCCATACCCCGTGGTTGCCGGGTAGCGGCTGAAATGGAAAATGCGAGTTTGCCCGGGAATTTTGCCATAAGATGGCGCATGATGGAAGTCTTTCCTCCTCCTGAAGGAGCCGTCAGGATGATGATCTTATTCATGATACCCTGCGTATTTCTGCCCCTAATGCCTGAAGCCTTGTGTCTATGTACTGGTACCCCCTGTCAATCTGTTCAATATTCTGGATCACGCTCTTCCCTTCTGCACTGAGTGCGGCAATAAGCAACGCAACACCCGCACGGATATCCGGGCTGCTCATGGTGATACCACGCAGTTTCTGTTCCCGCTCCAGACCAATCACTGCCGCGCGATGCGGATCGCAAAGGATGATGCGTGCACCCATGTCTATGAGTTTGTCTACAAAGAACAGGCGGCTCTCAAACATCTTCTGGTGAATGAGGACTGAACCCCTGGCCTGGATGGCCGTTACCAGTACAATGCTCAGGAGGTCAGGTGTGAAGCCTGGCCATGGGTGGTCTGAGATAGTGAGGACTGACCCATCAAGAAATGTCTGGATCTCATATACTTCCTGCGAAGGGATATAGATATCATCGCCCCTGAACTCCATCTGGATCCCCAGTTGCTGGAATTTTTCAGGGATAATACCCAGCATATCTATGCGGGCATTTTTGATGGTGAGTTCACTCTGCGTCATGGCAGCCATACCTATGAAAGAGCCAACTTCAATCATATCCGGCAGGATCTGGTGGGTGGTACCTGCCAGTTTTTCCACGCCATCAATGATGAGCATATTGGAACCGATACCGCTGATCTTTGCGCCCATTCTGTTGAGCATTCCGCAAAGCTGTTGCAGGTAGGGTTCGCAGGCGGCATTGTAAATGGTGGTGCGTCCTTCGGCCATAACCGAGGCCAGTACTATATTGGCAGTGCCGGTTACCGAGGGCTCATCCAGCAGCATATAGGTGCCTTTCAGCGCAGGGGCTTCCAGGTGGAAGAATCCATCTTCCGGGTGATAGGTAAACTTTACACCCAGTTTTTCAAAACCGATGATGTGGGTATCCAGTCTTCGCCGCCCTATTTTGTCGCCCCCGGGTTTTGGAATAAACGCTTTACGGAATCTTGCCAGTAGTGGACCCGCGATCATTACGGATCCGCGGAGGCGGCCGCTCTTGGTACGGAAGGTCTCGGAATGGAGGTAGTCCATGTCAATATCATCCGCCTGGAATATACAGGTACTCCTGTCTTTACGGTTGAGTTTTACACCCATATCACCCAGAAGTTCAATCAGCAGATTAACATCCAGGATATCAGGGATATTGCGGATCTCCACCGGATCGGCAGTCAGGAGCACAGCACTGATGATCTGCAATGCTTCATTCTTGGCGCCCTGGGGGATGATCTCCCCTTTCAGGCGTCTGCCTCCGTTTACCTCAAAATACATGGGACTATTTAAAGCGCTTTTTGAATTTCTGCGGACCGCGGTTCTTATTCCCACCACCCTGGTTGCGGTTGTTGTTGTTGCCGCCACGGTTCTGGAAATTGCCCTTATTGCGTTTCATGAACCGGTTATCATCCCTCTCACGCTCACGGAATACTTTTACTGCAGGGGTATTCGTGAATTCAAGCTGACCACCGGTAATATTGTTCAATTCAGCACGGATCTGGTCATCATGGGCACTCTCTTTGTGCCAGTTGCTGTAAGCTAATTTCATGTAGTATGCGATGCAATTCGCATATCCCGCCCGTTTTTCCGGGTTATCCTCTGCCAGTGCTTTCTTGATCACCACTTCCAGGTTTTTGCCCAGGTGGCTGTATCGGGGATACCGTTTTGGATAGGGAAGGGGCTCAGGCTTTGCGCTCAGCGTTTCACGCGTGGGAATAGGATAAGGACTCTTAACCTTTAGTTTGAAATCCGAGATCAGGAACAGATGATCCCAAAGTTTATGTCTGAAATCCTCTACATTTTTGAGGTGGGGGTTGAGAAAACCCATCAGTTCAATAATGCCCATGGCCTGGGCCTGCCGCTTGTCATCATCTTCAATGGTGATGATGTGGTCCATCATCTTCTGGATATGCCTGCCATACTCCCGCATGATCAGGGCTACCCGTTGTGAATTATACTCCATAGGGACAAAAATAGGGAAAACAGCTTAGTTAGCAGTTTGCAGGGTCGCAAAGCGCTCAAATTTGACTGTGAACTTTGCGACCCCTGCATGCCCTGCGAACTACTGCCTGCGAACTACTGTATATAGATTCTCGTCACCGCCTGGTTTCCGGACGCGGCGTTTTTGACGCGCAGGAAGTAGGCGCCGGACGGATATTTTCTGTTGAGTGTGAACTGGATATTGGTCAGTTTGGTTCCGGAGAATTGCCTGCTCTGGAGTACCTGGCCGTTTACGGACATGAGCTCAGCACTCACGGTACCTGTTTGCGGAGTTGCCAGCCTAACGTTTACCTCACTGATCACCGGGTTGGGGTAAATGGCAGGTTCCAGGCTGGTGTTTTCGCCATACAAGGCCACTTTAACCGCACTGTAGATAAACTGCCCGTCTTTATTAATGATCTTCACCCTGAAGTAAAGCTTACCCTGCGGGTTGGCAGTAAGGGGATAATTATATTGGTATTGTTGGGTACCGCTGCCACTGCTCTCCAGGCTTGCTACAGATTTGAAATGCTGGCCATCAGTGGATGATTCGATCTCATATGCATTGCCTGTTTCATCATTGTCCATCGTCCAGTTGATGCCTATGCCGTCATTATTCCTGGCAATGGCAAAATCGCGCATCTGGTTTTTCAGGATCACCAGGGGACAATAGTAATAGACCAGCTTAATGGCTACATTGCTGAAGTCTGCAATGGTAGTCTGGTTGTTACTGTTACCAATCACAAAGCCGGAAATAGCACTATTGTTATACGTAAAGTTCACCGTACCCAAACCTGTATAGGTGCCCAGGCTGGAACTGGTTTGCCTGTTCAATGTGATGTTATTGAAATAGACATCAGGACCAAAATTGGCAACCGTGTCTGGGTCATAACCGGCCCTGCCTAATTCAAACGGACCGTAGATCTTGGTGCTGGATGAAGAGACGCTGATGCTGGGGCCCGTAAGACTGGTGGTTCTGGTATAATTATACTGGTAAGTCACCCTGTCAGTGGTGTCCCTGTTGATGATCTCAATAGAAACCTCTGTGTACACCGTTGTACGGGTTGCCACACAACTCAATGTACCCAGGGCCGGATCAAATTTATTGAACGGTACTATTGAGGAGAATGGCAGAATGCCGGTTAAGGTTTGTATCTGAACCAATGAGTCTGCAGGTACGCTGCCGGCACAGGAACACTGTGCTGAAAGTTTGTTGGGAAGTGTTAGAAATAGTGCCGAAAAGCACAGTAATGTGTAGATCTGTTTCATAGAGTACGGATTTGGTTACGGTTTCGGATTGACAATGTAAAACTAGGCAACACAACCAGCAATGTCAATAGGGATTGCGGAAAATACGGTCAATTGGAGGGTATTTACATACAATTTCCCGCTCCTGTTTTTTACACTAATTTGCAATCCTTTGATATCATGCGAATTGCAGTAAATACAAGGTTTCTGGGCCTTCCTGAGGCAGAGGGATACGCACATTTTACTAAGGGATTGATTCTCAGTATGCATCAGCATTTTCCTGAAGATGTATATCATTTGATGTACGACAGGCAACCGTTTTCGGCTATACAAGGCCGTAATATTTTTCACCACATCGCTGGTCCGCCTGCCCGGCATCCTTTGCTCTGGAAATGGTGGTATGATATCTCCATGACACGCATGGCAGGTAAACAGAAGGCCGATGTTCTTTTCTCGCCGGATGGATTTTGCTCTCTCACCAGTTCCATCCCCCAGGTGCTGGCCATCCATGATCTCGCCTTCCTGCATTATCCCCATGGCATCAAAAGCGCACACAGAAAATTCTATACCCACTACACGCCGGCCTTCATCCGGAAGGCCAAACACATCATTACGGTATCTGAGTTTTCCAGGGAGGATATCATCAGGCATTATCCGTTTGCGGAGAAGAAAATAACAGTGGTGTATAACGATGCAGACCCTGATTTTAAGCCCCTGGATTTTGACAGCCGGGAAAGGCATAAGGAAGCGTGTACCCAGGGCTGTGAGTATTTCCTGTTTGTGGGGGCCATTCATCCCCGTAAAAACCTGGTGAGTCTTTTGAAAGGGTTTTCATGGTTCAAGGAGAGGCAACGGAGCAGGATGAAACTGGTATTGGCCGGGCGGATGGCCTGGAGCAATGACGCATTCCTGCAATTGCTGGCTTCTTATAAATACAGGGACGATGTGATCCTGACCGGGTATCTCCCGCAGGACAAGCTTTTTACCTGGATGGGTGCCGCATATGCACTGGTTTATCCCTCTGCCTGGGAGGGCTTTGGTTTACCGGTACTGGAGGCCATGCGCGCCGGGGTGCCTGTGATCACCTCTGGCAATAGCGCCATGCCTGAAGTGGCCGGAGATGCTGCCATATACGTGGATCCTGATGATACTGAAGGCTGGGGTAAGGCGATGGGCGTGTTGTTTAAAGATGAGGACTTCAGGGCTCAGTGTATCACGCGCGGGCACCACCAGTCAGGAAAATTTTCATGGAAGAACAGTGGGGAGCAGTTACACGAGATATTTCAGCAAGTGCTTTGCTAGTTCGCAGTTCGCAGGGCGCAGTTCGCAGGGGGTCGAGAGTTCACAAATAATGACTGCATCCCGCGACCCTGCGAACTGCTTCCTGCGAACTGCGAACTAACTTATCTATCTTTGGGGCATGAACAAATCAACAATCTCAATAGATGTGCATCTTGATGAGCAGAAGATCCCGGAGAAACTCACCTGGCAGGCCAGCCAGAGTACCATGGAAGAGCCGCAGGATGCCAAAGCCATGATGCTGAGTTTCTGGGATGGGAAGGAGAAGGCCGCTATGCGCATTGATCTCTGGACCAAAGACATGATGATGGACGAAATGGCGGATTTTGTTTACCAGAATATGATGACCATGGCAGACGGGTTTGAACGCGCCACCAGGCAGGCAGAACTGGCAAAGGACATGAAGATTTTTGCGAAAGCCTTTATGCAGAAATTCCAGCAGAATCTGGGTAAAACTGCAGGGGATCCGCACCAACATTAATACAGATCGTATGCAATTGGAAAAACAGGTAATGGATCAGCTTAAAGCTGCAATGCTGGCAAAAGACGAAGCAGGTCTCAGGAGCCTTAGGGCTATCAAGGCGGCAATTTTGCTGGCAAAGACTTCAGAAGGTGCAACTGGCGAACTGAAAGCAGAAGATGAAATTAAGTTATTGCAGAAATTGGTCAAACAGCGCAAAGATGCTGCAGAGATCTTTCACCAGCAGAAAAGGGAAGATCTTGCAAAAAAGGAGGAAGAAGAAATAGCTGTGATTGAAAAATTTCTCCCAAAACAACTGGATGCTGAAGAACTGAAGGGGATCTTGAAGACGATCATTGAACAGGTGGGTGCAACTTCTGCCGCTGATCTGGGTAAAGTGATGGGCGTTGCTACCAAACAGTTGGCAGGCAAGGCAGATGGCAAGGCAATTTCTGCAACCGTAAAAGAACTACTGCAGTAATGTGGTAATGTGGCAGTGCGGCAGTGCGGTAATGTGAACTGCGAACTAATTAAAAATGGTTATCGACATCCTATACATCGTCATTCTTGCTATGGCTGCCGTCAAAGGCTTTCGCCAGGGATTGGTGTTGGCGGCATTTTCGTTCGCTGCTTTTTTTATAGGCCTGGCAGCGGCCATTAAGCTTTCTGCGATGGTGGCGGTATGGCTGGAAGAATCTTTAAACAGACCTTCAGCATGGTGGCCATTCGTGGCTTTTGTACTCGTACTATTGGTAGTGAGTGGATTGGTAAAAGCCGCCGCCGCACTGTTGTCAAAGACGCTGGACCTGGTGATGCTGGGATGGCTCAACAAGCTGGGTGGATTTATTATATATGCTATCCTCTACACGCTCGTCTTCAGTGTGGTGCTGTTTTACTATGACCAGATCTGGCATATCAAAGAAGATACTAAACAGGGTTCTTTCATATACAGCTATATTGAACCCTGGGGAGAGTGGACGATGAATGCACTGGCAAATTGGATACCACAGTTGAAAGATGTATTTCATGATATGGAGCGGTTTTTTGAAAAGGTAGGGACTGACATCGCCAAATAATCATCAGAATCCTATATTTTAGCATTCGAGGGACAATATTTTGAGTTACGAGATCAAACAGGAAGGAAAATTTAGATACATCGATGCAGGCCAGGGTGAACCCCTGGTATTGTTGCATGGTTTGTTTGGGGCTTTGAGTAATTTCAAAGACCTCATTGATTATTTTGTACCCCATAACCGGGTGCTGGTACCCATGTTGCCCTTGTTTGAACTGGATCTGCTGCACACCAGCGTTGGGGGACTTCAAAAGTTTGTTCACAAGTTCATTGAACACAAGGACCTACACAATATCAATCTTCTGGGTAATTCCCTGGGCGGGCATGTTGCCCTCGTGCATGTACTGAAGCACCCTGAGAGGATTAAATCGCTGATCCTTACCGGAAGTTCGGGCCTTTTTGAAAATGGTATGGGAGACACGTATCCCAAAAGAGGGGACTATGAGTTCATTAAAAAGAAAACCGAAGTCACTTTCTACGATCCCAGGGTAGCTACCAAAGAACTGGTGGATGAAGTATATGATATTGTCAACAACCGCTTAAAGGCCATCAAAATTATTGCATTGGCCAAAAGCGCCATCAGGAACAACCTTGGCGAAGAATTGAACCAGATTAAAATCCCAACCTTACTCATCTGGGGAAATAATGACATCATCACTCCGCCATTTGTAGCCAGGGAGTTTAACAAGCTTATTCCCAACAGCGAACTGCATTTCATTGACCATTGCGGCCATGCACCCATGATGGAAGTGCCGGGAGAATTCAACCGGATTCTGCTGTCATTCCTCCAGAAACGAAATGAACCCGCTACCAGCATTACTGTTAAGTAAATTGTAGCATTGCACAGGGATGCAGCACTTCAGTGCTAATAAACGTCTACATCAAAACGTTATCTTATTATGTTCTGTGAGCAGATCATGACATATGATATCCAGCCTGTTAGCATCCATGACAAGGTCTCATCGGCCCTGGCATCCATGGAAGCCCTGCACCTGCGGCAATTACCGGTGGTAGAGGGGGATAAATACCTGGGTATGATTGAAGAAGATGACCTGCTGGACGAGGACCCGGAAACGCCCATCCTGAACCTGGCAGACGGCCTTATTGGTACAGCCGTCAGGGGTAGTGATTATTTCCTGGTTGCCGTTAAGGCCTGCTATCTGTATGACCTGGATATTATTCCTGTCAGCAATGAGCGGCAGGAATTTGAAGGAATTATCCCCAAAGATGCCCTTTTCAGGCAATTGGCTAAAATAACCGGATCAGACGAATATGGATCCCTGGTAGTCCTTGAAATGGAACGGAAAGACTATGCGCCGGGACTGTTTAACAGGCTGGTGGAATCCAATGACGCACTCATTACCCAGATGAACTCATGGGCTGATCCCGCCAATAATCTGATTACCGTGGTTATCCGCATCAATAAAGAGGAGATCTCTGATATAGTGGCGTCTTTCCAACGCCATGGATTTACAATCAGATACTATCTTGGTGAGGAACTTTTCCGCAATGAGCTGCAAAACAATCTTGACCACCTTATGAATTATCTTAATATGTAAAATAGCCGGATTCTTAGCAGCATAGGGCTATTTTTGCACCGAGACCATGTTGACCCGGGGAAAATATGTTGGTTTGGCGCTGATCATGTGCATATCCTTTCAGGTATGTCTTGGACAGGACTTGCAGGATAAGGAACCTGAGGATTCCCTTCGTTTTGATAATAAAATCCTTCAGGAAACCCAGGTCATCATCAGGGACATCTTCATCACCGGCAATAAAAAAACCAAGGAGCATATTGTTAAGCGGGAGGTTCCCTTTCTGGAGGGCCAGGCCTATCCCATGGCAACAATCCTTAAACAGATGTCCCGTGCGCGGCAGAACCTCATGAACACTACCCTGTTTGTGGACGCCACGGTAGACTTTGCCAACTGGTACAATGATTCCATAGATATTATTGTAGACGTCAAGGAAAGATGGTACTGGTTCCCGATTCCCATTTTTAAACCTGTAGACAGGAACTGGAATGTATGGATCAATCAGTATGACGTGAGTTTTGATCGGGTGAACTATGGGATCAAGTTTATGGGAAGGAATATCAGCGGCCGAAATGATAACCTGAATATTTTCATCCAGAGCGGTTACACACAACAGTTTGCGCTGACGTATGCAAATCCGTTTGTGGGCAATAGCCTGAAGCACGGATTTACCGTCAATGCCGCCCTGGAAAGGAATCGTGAGATCAATTACATTACCCGTAAGAATGAACAGGTTTTTTATAAGTCGGACCAAACCTTCGTCAAGGAAAAGATGGTATTGGGAGCAGGCTATTCTTACCGGAAAGGGTCCATCGCCAGGCATAATGTGCAGGTAAACCTGGTGAAGGAAAGAGTGATTGATTCAGTGCTGTATTACAATCCCCGCTTTTTTAACAGTGGCAAAACTACACAGGTATTCCCTGAACTTATCTATGCTTACAGGTACCTCGGCGTAAACTATATTCCTTATCCAACCAAAGGTTTTCGGTTTGATCTTTATTTCCTCAAGCGGGGTATCAGCAAACCGATGGATATGTGGTATCTGAATCTGAAAGCGGCAAAATTCTGGCCTCTTCCCAATAAATTTTACTTATCGGCCCAGGGTGAAATGATCTTCAAATTCCCCTTCAACCAACCCTACTACAATATGCCCATGCTGGGCTATTTTGAATCTTATTTGCGCGGACTGGAATATTATGTGGTGGATGGTGTGGTAGGTGGTATCGGTAAACTTACGCTCCGGCGCCAGATTGCGGATATTAAGCTGAAGACGGGGCTTAAATCCAGAACTTATGGCACCATTCCTTTTAAGATATTCCTGAAAACATATGCAGACGCGGGCTATGCGTATAATAAGTATCCGCAGTTAGATAATACCCTTGCCAATAAATTCTTATACACGGGCGGACTGGGTGTGGACATTGCCACGATCTATGACGTGGTGATCCGGATAGAATACAGCGTTAACCAAATGGGGCAGCGTGCTGCATACTTCCATATGAATGAGTTCTGATTAATGTCCTAACATTGTACCATGAAAATTGCGATCTACAGCAGGGGGGGCGAAAGTGTACACGTGCAGGATCTGAATATTTTACTGCATGCATTGCAGGAGCAGAAATGCACCGCTTTCTTGTACGAGCCGTATTTTCTCCAGGTCAAAGAGGCGCTGCAGCCTTCTGGTGTCTTCGCAGTATTCAATTCTTCAGAAGACCTGGATGACAGTTTTGATTGCATGATCAGCCTGGGCGGGGATGGCACCCTGCTGGATACGGTTACCCTTATCCGTGATAAAAACATACCGGTTCTGGGAATCAATTTTGGCAGGCTGGGATTTCTGGCCAGCCTGGGAAAGGAAGACCTCCATTCAGCCGTAATGGCCCTGGTGGAGAGAACATTTGTGGTGGAGAAACGCAGCCTGGTACACCTGGAAGCTGATATCCCGCTGTTTGGTGACACGCCCTACGCACTGAATGAATTTGCCATCCATAAGCGGGACACCTCACCCATGATCAAGATCCATACCTACCTCAACGGCGAGTTTTTAAATACATATTGGTCCGATGGGCTTATTGTGTCAACCCCAACCGGGTCTACAGGTTATTCTCTCAGCTGCAATGGCCCTGTTGTATTTCCTGACAGCAGCAATTTTGTGATTACGCCCGTGGCACCGCATAACCTGAATGTGCGGCCCATTGTAGTGCCAGACAACAATATTATTTCCTTTGAAGTGGAAGGCAGGCTTGACCAATTTATCTGTGCACTGGATTCCAGGAGAGAGATCGTTGATAAGAATATACAGCTGGCCATAAAGAAAGAGCAGTTTACCATTAGCCTGGTGAGGCTTAATGAGAATAATTTCCTGCAAACGCTGCGGAAGAAGCTGGCCTGGGGATTTGATACCAGAAATTGAACAGATTTGTCAATTAACAGTCTATTGTCAGGATAATTTTGTTTTTTTGAGCATGCGAAGAGTTTTCTTGTTGCTGACGGTGCTAAGTATGATCTACACCACTTCCCTAGCACAGCCTCAGTCTACTGTTTATGAAGGCGAATTTGGATTATCCCTGGGGGCTGCCCATTATTTTGGCGACCTTAATAACAGGGCGGCTTTTAACAGGCCCAAAATTGCTGTGGGTGCATTTTACAGGAAACAGGTGGGGGACTATATCGGGATCAGGCTAGGTTTTCACTATGCCCGGCTGGGGTACTCAGACGTTTACAGCAAGGTAGACTATCAGCGCAGGCGGAACCTCAGTTTTAATTCAAGTGTCTGGGAAGTGGGCATCCAGGGGGATTTCAACTTTTTCCGGTTTGAGCCCGGAAATCCCGATTACATTTTTACACCCTACATAACACTGGGGGTTGGGGTCTTTGGCTATGACCCTTATGCCTATCTAAACGGGGAAAAATATTTCCTTCGGCCCCTGGGCACAGAGGGCCAGGGAAGCGCTCAGTATCCGGAGCGCAAGCCCTACGGCAACACCGGATTCTGTTTTCCGTTGGGTATGGGTGTTAAGTATAATATGAGTCCCAGCATCAATGTTGGGTTTGAAGTAGCTTATCGGTTTACTGGTACGGATTACCTGGATGACGTAAGCTCCACATATGCCGGTCCGGCAGCGTTTCCTCCGGATGCCAGCGGTAATCCTACAGTGGCTTCCAGGCTACAGGACCGGAGCTATGAAACCGGAACCCCCATCGGCATCGCGGGACGCCAGCGTGGGTTTAGCGCCCAGAAAGACGGTTATGTATTTGCAGAGTTTACGGTGAGTTTTAACCTTACATCCTATCGCTGCCCCTCTGCCAGATAGGGCAGACGCATTTCCGCATTACCGCATTGTCAAATTACCGCATTATATTTGGCGTCCATGGACCTCAAAGAACAGATCATACAGGACAGGCTTCCAAGGCATATTGCCATTATTATGGATGGCAATGGGCGATGGGCTGAAGAAAAAGGCCAGGACAGGCTTTACGGCCATTTTCATGGGGTGGAGAGCGTCCGTAATATAGTAGAGGGATGTGCAGAGCTGGGCGTGGAATACCTGACGCTGTACGCCTTTTCCACAGAAAACTGGGACCGGCCTGTAACGGAGGTGACCGGGCTAATGGAATTGCTGGTGGAAACCATTCGAAAAGAGGTGCCCACACTCAATAAGAACAACATACGGCTGCATGTGATCGGCGCCCTGGACATGCTCCCGGAATATGCACATAATGCGCTACAGGAAGCGCTTCAGCTTACGGCCCAGAATACAGGCCTGAACCTGGTCATGGCCCTGAGTTACAGCTCCCGCTGGGAACTGGTGGAGGCGGTGCGCAAGATCGCTTCTGATGTAAAGGCTAATGTCATTGACGTAGCCTCCATCAACCAGGATATGCTCAGCCAATACCTGGCTACCAGCCAGTTTCCTGATCCCGAATTAATGATCAGGACCAGTGGCGAGTACAGGATCAGCAACTTCCTGCTGTATCAACTGGCCTATGCAGAGTTGTACTTCACTTCCACCCGCTGGCCTGATTTCCGCAAGGAAAACCTCTACGAGGCCATTATTGATTTCCAGAAAAGGGAGCGCCGTTTTGGGAAAACTACCCAGCAAATCAAGCAGGAAGCTGAGGAACATTTGCCCTGATCCCCTCTTTTCAGCCCCTATTTAACAAAGCATTCAAAGAAAAGCCGTTATTTTGCCGCCTAATTCAGAAAATTGTAGAACCCGGATGCGCGTTTTTGGTACTCTAATCATTCTTACTGCTTTTCTACTTTCCAATACCGCATTTGCGCAGACGGAACCCGTTTTGCCTGCAAAAACGGACACATTACCCCCGCAGGACACAGTGCCCGTTACTTCTGTAGACCCGGAGCTGCTCAATATCATGAACAGCAAGGTCCCTAAAAAATATGTGATCCAGGAAATCAAGGTGACCGGGGCAAAGCTGTTTGATCCCGCCATCGTGGTGTCTGTTTCCGGCCTGGCCGTGGGGGATGAAGTTACCCTTCCGGGTGGCGACCTTTTTTCCAAGGCCATTAATCGTTTGTGGACGCAGAATATGTTCACCAACATCAACATCTTCATCACTAAACTGGAAGGCCGTAATATCTGGATTGAGATCGTGGCACAGGAAAGGCCTATGCTCTCCGATTTTAAATTCAAAGGGGTAAAGAAAAGTGAAGCGGATGAACTCAGGGATAAGGTAGGCGTGTTCCAGAATCGCGTGGTTACAGACAACATGAGGCTATCAGCCATTGAGAACATCAGGAAATACTATATCGAGAAAGGGTACATGAATGTTGCCGTGCACATCACGGAAACCCCTGATATCAAATCGTCCAACAAAACCTTCTTCACCTTTGAAGTGGACAAAGGCAAGAAGGTGAAGATTGACAATATCCATTTCTTCGGCAATGAAGTGGTGTCTGAACAGGCACTGAAAAGACAGCTGAAAGGCACTAAGGAGATGAGTAAGGTTACACTCTTCCCTCCTGAAGTAAATAGCCCATATGGCGAAGTGAAGACCCAGAGTTTTAAAGAGTTCAGGAAGGCCAAAGGATACCTCCATCCTTCCATGATCAGGGATTATCTTGAACCCTGGTTCAGGTTTAAGATGTTTGCCAATGCTAAATTCAACGAGAAGAAATACGGAGAGGATAAAGAAAAAGTTATTGCTTACCTGAATTCTCTCGGCTATAGAGATGCACAGATCACCGCGGATACCCAATACCTCAACACCCACGGTAACCTGAATGTGGATTTCAAGATTGATGAAGGCGGCAAATATTATTTCGGGAACATTGCCTGGAAAGGTAATACCAAGTATAGTGACTCCGTACTGTCCATGCTGCTTGGTATCAAGAAAGGCGATACCTATAATATCAATACGCTGAACAAGCGATTGGGTAAAGAACTTACACAGGAAGGCGGAGATATCAGTTCATTATATATGGACGATGGGTACCTCTTTTTCCAGATAGATCCCGTGGAGACCTCTGTTTACAATGACACCATTGATTTTGAGATCAGGCTTCGTGAAGGTCCGCAGGCAACCATCAAGAATGTCAACATTTCCGGGAACGACAAGACGAAAGAGTATGTGATCAGAAGGGAACTGCGCACCGTGCCCGGTGAGAAATTCTCCCGCTCAGACCTGATTCGCTCCCAGCGTGAACTGGTGAACCTCGGCTATTTTGAGCAGGAGAAACTGGGCCTGCAACCCGTGCCAAACCAGGAAGATGGTACCGTGGATATCAATTATTCCGTAGTGGAGAAATCTTCTGACCAGTTGGAATTGTCTGCCGGCTGGGGCGGTGGTATTGGTCTTACAGGAACGCTGGGTGTTACATTCAACAACTTTTCTATCAAGAATATCTTCAGGAAAGAAACATGGGATCCACTGCCTTCCGGTGATGGCCAGAAACTGAGTGCGCGCTTCCAGAGTAACGGCCGGTATTTTCGTTCATTGAACTTCTCTTTTACAGAACCCTGGCTGGGCGGTAAGCGAAGAAATTCTATGACCATCAGTGTCTTTGGCAATAAATTTTCAAACGCGTACAATCCCAATACCGGGTTGTTTGACAGAAAATATTCCGATTCATCCTTCCTGAAGACAACGGGTGTAACCGTAGCTTTCGGTAAACAGTTGAAATGGCCGGATGACTTTTTCAACCTCGTAACCTCATTTAACTTCATTAATTACAACGCCCGGAATTATCCGATCTTCCCGGGCTTCAGCAATGGTACCTCCACCAACATCAGTGTGAAGTTTGCTTTGCAGCGTAGCTCAATAGATGCGCCTATCTTCCCAAGAAGTGGCTCTAACTTCCTGTTGAGTGCCCAGTTCACACCCCCATGGAGTTATATCAGGGGGATCAACGAAGCAGATATCTTCAGGCTGGTGGAATTCCAGAAGTATAAGTTTACGGGTGAATGGTTTGTGCCGATTGGTAAAGCAACCGGCGCTGAAAAAAATCGCCAGTTTGTACTGCGTATTGCCATCAAGTATGGTTTTATTGGAAGGTATAACGCGCAGCTTCCCATCTCTCCCTTTGAGAGGTTCCAGGTGGGTGATGCAGGTCTCACCAATAACTATGGCATCCTGGGTTATGACATCATTGCGCACAGGGGCTACCCAGTATACGAATCCTCAGACCCCACCATAAACCCTGATCAGCAACAGGCCACCAAGTACTTTACGATCTTCAATAAGTATACCATGGAGATGCGTTATCCCCTGGTGACCAACCCCAGCAGTACCATCTTTGGCCTGGTGTTTTTTGAGGCGGCCAATGGCTGGTATACCTTCAAAGAATATAATCCTTTCAGGCTCCGCAGGTCAGTGGGCGTGGGTATGCGTTTCTTCCTGCCGATGTTTGGTCTGTTGGGCTTTGACTATGGTGTGGGCCTCGATAGATTTACCAATGGTGCCCGGTGGAAAGACGCTACAAGGTTTACCTTTATGCTTGGATTTGAACCGGAATAACCGTAATAGATTCACTTAAATGAATATGCCATGAAAAAGATCCTGATTCTTGCCATCTGTGTTTTCGCATTGGCCGGCGTTAGCCAGGCCCAGCGCTATGCGATCATTGATACCAAGTATATCCTGGACAGGATTCCTGAGTACAAGGATGCGCAGAAGAAGCTGGATGATTTCAGCACCATGTGGCAGAAAGATATTGATTTGAAGCAGGCAGAACTTGACCAGCTTTACAGAAATTATGAGGCAGAACAGGTCATGTTGAGTGATGAACTGAAGAAAAAAAGGGAAGACCAGCTTTTTAATAAGGAGAAAGAACTGAGGGACCTGCAGAAGAAACGTTTTGGTTTTGAAGGGGATCTGTTCAAAAAAAGGCAGGAACTCATTAAACCCATACAGGATAAGGTATATAATGCGGTGCAAAAACTGGCCGTGGCCCGCCAATATGACTTCATTTTGGACAAAAGTGAAGGAATAACCGTTATCTTTGCGGACCCTAAACTGGACAAGAGTGATGATGTGCTGAGGGAGATAGGTGTTAAATAAAACTTATTATACCGGTCACGGGCAACCGATAATTGTAATTGTTACAACTAGATAAAAGAACAAGATTCACAAAAAACAACACATGAAAAAGGTACTCTTTTTAGTCTGCATAGCCATGGCAGCAACGTTTACACAGAAAGCAGCAGCACAGGCAGGTGCAGTTAAAATAGCCTATGTGAGCGTAGACGAGGTAGTTCAACTGATGCCGGAATATAAGAAAGCCATGGGTGACCTGGCGCAATATGACAGCGCGCTTCAGATCAATTATGCAGAGACTGTGCAGGAACTGAACAGGCAGGACAGCATTTTCAAGGCTGATTCAGCTAAATGGTCTTCAGCAGTTAAAACTGCAAAGCGTGAGAACATGCGTAAGCTGTTCACTGATCTTCAGGGATTTGAACAATCATACCAGCAGCAAATGCAGCAGAAGAATGAAGAACTGCTGGCTCCTGTGGCACAAAAAGCCAACGCCCTGATCCAGGAAGTGGCAAAAGGTGCAGGCTATTCCCATGTGTTCAGGAAAGAAGCATTGCTGGTTTATCCGGAAGCAGATGATCTTCTGCCCCTGGTGAAAAAGAAACTGGGTCCCACCGCCGTTACACCGCCCGCAAGGCCCGGCACTGGCGTACCTAAAAAATAAGTTTGAAGTCATAGGTTGAAAGGTTGAAGCATTGCTTCAACCTTTTTTTATGCATTTACTTTGTACATTCATTGCCGCATTGCCGCATTACCGCATTGCCACATTGATGATTGGTGTTTTTGACTCTGGTTATGGTGGACTTACCGTGCTCCGCAAGTTGGTGCATACCCTGCCTGCTTATGACTACGTTTATTTGGGTGACAATGCCCGGGCACCCTATGGCACGCGGTCTTTTGATACGGTATATCGGTATACACTGGAAGCCGTAGAATGGTTGTTTCAGCAAGGATGTCCGCTGGTGGTGCTGGCCTGTAACACGGCGTCTGCAAAAGCACTGAGAACCATCCAGCAGAAAGATCTGCCCCAGATGGCACCAGACAGACGTGTGCTGGGTGTGATCAGGCCCACTACCGAGGTAATCGGAAAGTTCTCAGCTTCCGGACAGGTGGGGATCATGGCAACGCCAGGTACGGTTGCATCCGGCTCTTACCCCATTGAGATCGGGAAATTTTATCCCGGACTGCAGGTTTACCAGCAAGCCTGTCCCATGCTCGTGCCACTGATCGAGAATAATGATTACAAAAATCCGGGTGGGGACTATTTTATCCGGAAATATGTGGACCAGCTGCGTGCGCAATCGCCTAAAATTGACACCATCCTCCTCGCCTGTACACACTATCCATTGATTTCCAGTCAGATCGCACAAGCGGCAGGGGAGGGGATCCGGGTGGTGAGCCAGGACGATATCGTGGCTGAAAGCCTCGCGGACTACCTGCTCAGGCACCCTGAAATGGAGCAGCGCTTAAGCAAAACCGGTCAACGGGCCTTCTACACCACAGACTCAACAGATGATTTCGATAAACATGCCGAGACATTTTTTGGACAGCGCATCACTTCAAAACCCGCCGTTTTTAACCACTGACCTGAATGGCAGCCATTGCCGCACTACCGCATTACCGCATTGCCACATTTGGCACATTTGCCACATTTGGCAGTATTTTTTGCTTTCCAGAATGCAAAATTCCCCTACCTTTGCAGTCCTTTCACGAAAAACCATGGGGTATGGTGACTCCTGGTATCGATTCGGACCGGCTTCTCCCGGTTCAATTTTTAAACGTGAAAAAAAGTAAAACATGAAACGTACATTCCAACCTCATCGCAAGCGTCGTAAAACCGTACACGGTTTCCGCAAGCGTATGGCTACTGCTAACGGTCGTGCCGTACTGGCTAGCCGTCGTAAGAAAGGCCGTAAGAAGTTGTCCGTATCTGATGAGAAAGGACTGAAGTAATTTGGTCTTTGTACAGAACAAAATACAGCTCCTCCGTTCCCGGGGGAGCTTTTTTGTTGCCCTTTTCAAGCGATCCGGCCATTGGAATAGCCTTACCTTTATCCTGTGAAATCATTTGGCTTCAGCGCTAAGGAGAAACTGAAAAGTCGTAAGCAGATCGGCAGGGTTTTTCAGGAGGGAAGGCATATAAACCTTCCATCCCTTCGTATTTCCTGGATCCTGGAGCCAGGAAACAGTGGCGAGCCCCTACAAGCGGGCGTAGGTGCTTCTTCCAGGCATTTCAAGCATGCGGTTGACCGTAACCGTATCAAGCGGTTGCTCAGGGAATCGTGGCGTCTGCAGAAACAGCCCCTTCGTACAAAACTCGCCACGCACCAACAACACATGGCTGTTTTCCTGATCTATACCGGTAAAGATTTACCTACTTACGATGACGTATACCCCAGGGTGGGTGAAGCCATTGAGAAACTGATCAACTTTATCCATGAAAAACCTGTTGCGCTTCCTTAGCTGGCCATTCATCTTCCTGATCAAGATCTACCAGTGGGTAATCTCGCCCTGGCTGGGTCCCAAATGCAGGTATACCCCCACCTGTTCCCAATACGGTATTGAGGCTTTGAAAAAACATGGCGTGATCAAAGGCCTTTGGCTTACAGCCAGGAGGGTAGCTACCTGTCATCCCTGGGGGGGAAGCGGTTATGATCCGGTACCTTGAATCAGTTCGCAGGGAGCAGGGCGCAGTTCGCAGGTGCGAACTACGCGTACTGCGAACTGATAATACTTACGATTTCCATGTACAAAGGTATGCCTACTACAATATTGAAAGGAAAGGTGACGGCAAGGGCCATTGGAATATACATACCAGGATCAGCTTCGGGTACGGCTAACCGTAATGCCGCCGGGACAGCAATGTAAGAGGCGCTGGAGGCCAGGATGGCCAAAAGAAATGCATCACCGGCTGGGATGTGAAAAATATGGGCCGCGCCAATTGCCAGCATGGCATTGATAAAGGGGATAACAATTCCAAACAAGGTAAGATACCAGCCATATTGCCTGAACGCCTTGAAACGTTTTGCTGCAAGCATGCCCATGTCCAACAAAAAGACGGCCAGAAACCCTTTAAAAATGTCACTGGTAAAGGGCTTGATGCCTTCGGCCTGTTTTTCATCGGATAATAAACCAATAATCAGCGAACCAAGGATCATCAGCACTGAACCGTTACTGAATGCCTCACGGGTAATCTGCAGGTAGCCATGTCCGTTAGACTTCTGCTCTCCGAAGGTTCTGATGAGCATCACACCAATGATGATGGCCGGTGCTTCCATAAGCGCCATGGATGCTACCATATGTCCGCCGAATGGAATGTTTTTATCAGCCAGAAAACTACTGGCTGTAATAAAGGTAACGGCACTGACGGAACCATAGGTGGCGGCTACCGCACCCGCATTATGGACGCCTAACCGTTTCCTGAGGATGAAGAAAGTATAGAATGGAACGAGCAGGGCGAATAAAATGGAAAGGCATAGTGTGGTAGCTACTTCGGAAGTAAGGCCACTGTGGGAAAGCTCCATTCCGCCTTTGAATCCAATGGAAAACAAAAGATACAGGGAAATGAATTTGCCAATGGGCGAAGGTATTTCCAGGTCTGAGCGTATGAGGGAAGCCAGGACGCCAAGAATGAAAAACAGCAGGGTGGGATTGCGAAGGTTGCTGAGGATTATCTCTGTATTCATTACAGCCCGCGAAGGTAACAGACCCTGGCAATAAAAAAGGAGGGACTTTATTCCCTCCTTTTTTAGCTAATACAATATGGTTTTAAAACCGGGAGGCAACTTTATCCCAGTTAACCACATTCCAGAAAGCGGCGAGATAGTCTGCGCGTTTGTTCTGGTATTTAAGGTAATAAGCGTGTTCCCAAACGTCAACGCCCAGCAATGGTGTACCTTTTACTTCGGCAACATCCATCAGTGGATTGTCCTGATTGGGGGTGCTGCTCACGGCGAGGTTTCCACTGGCGTCTTTAATAAGCCAGGCCCAGCCGCTGCCGAAGCGCGTCATTCCGGCGTTATTCATTTTCTCCTTCAGGCCATCCAATGAACCAAAGGCTTTGTTGATGGCATCCAGTAATGCACCAGCAGGAGCGCCGCCCTTGGGTGATAAGCTTTCCCAGAAAAAGCTGTGGTTCCAGTGTCCGCCGCCATTATTCCTTACTGCAGGCGAAATGGAGCCTGCCTGGGCCACCAGTTCTTCCAGGGATTTGTTCTCATGAGGAGTGCCCGCAATAGCCTTGTTCAGGTTGTCTACATAGGCCTGGTGGTGCTTGCCATGGTGGATCTGCATTGTGGTTGTATCAATATGCGGTTCCAGTGCATCAGGAGCATAAGGGAGGGCAGGTAATGTAAATGCCATAATAAAAATTTTTAAGCGTTGTGCAATGGCTGCTCAGTTCCACTTTCCGGCAAAGATGCAGCGTTATGATTAAACAAAGTTATGGGCAAAATGTTGGTCTTCAAACCAAAAAACAAAAGATGGAATCAGCGTTTTTTCCGGAAGAATGATTTCATCAAACCGGCACAGGCATCGGCCATAATTCCTTTGGTGATTTGGGTTTTGGGATGGAAGGGGAAATGCTGACCGGTTACACGCTGATGCCCGTTTTTTTCATCAGCTGCTCCCCACACCACGCGGCCAACCTTGCTCCAGTATAAGGCGCCGGTACACATAAGACAGGGCTCCACCGTAACATATAGCGTAGCGTCAGGGAGGTACTTACCCCCCAGGTAATTGAAGGCCGATGTAAGGGCAATCATTTCTGCATGGGCCGTAGGGTCACCCAGTTTCTCCACCATATTGTGCCCTCGGGCAATCACACGGTCATTCACCACTACCACAGCGCCCACCGGTACTTCGTCTTCTTCAAAAGCCAGCTGTGCTTCCTTTAGTGCCTGTTGCATATAGTACTCGTCTGTAAACATAGCTGGAATAGAATCGTTAGATTTATGGCGCTTCCCCAGGAAGCCATCAAAAATAACCATATGCAACCAGAATTGGCCCAGGTAACCGCGCCGGTAAAGGCTATGGAAGAAGAGATTGCCCGGATATACCAGAAGCAGATCGCATTTTTTGCCTCTGGCTCCACGCGTACCTACGCTTTCCGGAAGAAACAGCTCCAGTTGCTGTGGAAGGCTGTACAGAGACATGAACCCGCCATCATTGATGCTTTGTGGCAGGATTTGCATAAGCCCGAGTTTGAGGCCTATGGCACTGAAATTGGTCCCTTTTATGGGGAACTGCGGCACGCTGTCAGGAACCTCGCCAACTGGATGCGGCCTGAAAGGGTGGGAACTCCCCTGCCATTTCTGCCTGGCTCCAGCTGGCGCTACCATGACCCTTTAGGGCAGGTACTCATCATCAGCCCATGGAACTATCCCTTCCTGCTCATGTTCAGACCTCTGGTGTCTGCCATCGCCGGAGGCAACACGGTGATCCTGAAACCGTCTGAGATATCTTCGCATACGGCAGCGGTGATCACCCGTATTGTGGAGGAAATTTTCCCTGAAGATTATATTGCTGTAGTCAACGGAGATGGTGCCATGGCGGGCCAGTTGCTGGTAGATAATCATCATTTTGATCATATCTTTTTTACGGGATCAGTTCCGGTGGGAAAAAAGATCATGGAGATGGCATCCAGGCACCTGAGTCCGGTTACCCTGGAACTGGGTGGCAAATCACCCTGCATTGTTCATAAAGATGCCAACCTCTCATTTGCAGCAAAAAAGGTTGCCTGGAGTAAGTTCGTGAATGCCGGCCAAACCTGCGTGGCGCCTGATTACCTGCTGGTGCATGAAGACGTCAGGGAAGAATTTGTGCAGTTGCTCACAAAAAGAATTAAGGCGATGTATGGGGATGACCCTTCTGCCAGTGCAGACTATCCGCGGATTATCAGTGACCGGAGATTCCAGGCCCTTTTGCCCTATCTCGATGAAGGGAGAATCATCACAGGGGGGCAAACAGATGCCGGGCAAAGATACATCGCACCAACGCTGATCACTGATGTACATGCAAACAGCAAGGTGATGCGCGAGGAGATCTTCGGTCCTATTCTTCCCATCATTGGCTTCCGTCATGATGCAGAAGTGCTTCAATGGATTGCAAACAATCCCTATCCACTGTCTTTATATGTGTATACGGAACAAAAGAAAGTGGCGGATTTCTATATTGAGCAGGTGAGATTTGGTGGCGGATGTATCAACAACGGGCTGATCCACCTGGGCAATGAAGAATTGCCCTTTGGGGGCGTGGGAACCAGCGGCATCGGACAATATCACGGTGAGTTTGGTTTCAGGACTTTCACTCGGGTCAAAAGTGTAATGAAAACGCCCAGCTGGATTGATGCCCCCCTGTGGTATCCGCCTTATAAGAATCATGTGAAATGGATAAGAAAATTATTCCGATGAAGAAATGGATCATCAGCATAACCGTTTTTATAGCATTGCTGGTAGGATATGTATGGATTGTAAACATCAACTCAAAGGAAATGACCGGTAGGCAGAAACTCCTAAAAGCATTCTATCCCCTGTTCACGGGCCTCAATCGCATGCTGGGTACCAATAGTAAAGTGCTGGTAAATAAAGAAGGCATCCGCCCTCCATCCTCTATTTATGACCTGCAGGTGAAGATGATAGACGGTACAATGAAGTCTATGGCAGATTTCAAAGGGAAGAAACTGCTCATCGTGAACACTGCCAGTGATTGCGGTTATACGAGGCAGTATGAAGGCCTGCAGGCATTGTATGAGCAGGAGAAGGGGAACCTGGAAATTATCGCTTTCCCCGCCAATGATTTTAAAGAACAGGAAAAGGCAGAAGATGCAGATATTGCCGTCTTCTGCAAGCGTAATTACGGTGTGAGTTTCCCCCTGGCTTCCAAAGCGGTAGTGGTAAAAGGAAACGATCAGGATCCGGTTTTCCAGTGGCTGACGGACCGTCAAAAAAATGGTTGGAACGGGAAGCCCCCATCGTGGAATTTTTCCAAGTACCTGGTAAGTGAGGATGGGATACTGCTCAACTATTTTGACCCTGCTGTAGAGCCTGATGCCCAGGAACTCATCGTGGCCCTGCATGGCCGAAAGGCTGAATAAAATTCTTTCGTGAAGCAGCGTAGAATCCTGATCTGGTTTGGTTTGTTGATCCCTTTGCTGATGATCACGGGAAATTTGCGTGCACAGAAGACTGTGCTTCAGCCCATGCCTTCAATCTTGCATGCATCTGATGCATGGAGATCAGACAGTGTGCAGGTGTCCCGTTTCATTTTTTACACGGCAGCAAGCCTGCCACCATTGATCCAGTTGCCAAGGACCTTTAAAATTTTTCCAAAGAGCGCCTATACATACCTGTTGGTAGCAACACCTTTTGACGCCATCAGGTTCATGAACAACATACAGGGCGTGGTTTATTGGGACCTGCTGGCAACACCTGCAGTGGATGCAGGAGTGATCAACTATGATATGACCCTGAACAGGATCACTACATTATGGAACCAGTATCCTTTGCTGGACGGAGATGGGGAAACAGTATCTGTAAAGGAAAACCGGCCGGACACACAGGATATTGACCTTCAGGGGCGTTACAGGGTTTCAGGTTTAACGTCTGCTGTGTTGGATAACCACGCTACCATTATGACCACTTTGATCACCGGTGCCGGCAACAGTGCATATACCGGAAGAGGGGTTGTGGCTAAAGCGCGGTATTCTTCAACAGATTTTAGTCTTGCCCTTCCTGACACACCAATATATTATACAGCTTCTTCAATACAAATTCAAAACCATTCTTACGGAACAGGAATTCAGAACTACTATGGAATCCAGGCAAGGGCATTTGATGTGAGTGCATCATTGGATACAACCCTGTTGCATGTAATTTCAGCGGGGAATGCGGGTGCTGCCTTCAGCAATGAAAGCGTTTATGCAAGTATTCCTGGTGTGGCCAACATTACAGGCAATTTCAAGCAGGCAAAAAACATACTGCTGGTGGGTGCGGTTCTTGACGATGGTACTATTCCTGATTACAGTTCACGCGGACCTTTGTTTGACGGCAGGATAGCACCGCACCTGGTGGCTTTTGGGGACGATGGTACTTCAGGTGCCGCAGCCCTGGTCTCGGGTACGGCGGTAGCCCTGCAACAGCAATACAAGTTGCGGATGGGTGTGCCTGCGTCCAATACACTGATCAAAGCTGTGTTGATCAACAGCGTCAGAGACATTGGCACACCCGGCCCTTCCTTTACATCTGGCTTCGGCTTACTGGATGCATCCGCTGCCGTGGAGACAATCCAGGAAGGACGATTTATTTTGGGATCATTGCAGAACGGTACGAGTCAGGTGTTTACTTTACCGGTTGTTGCAGAAGATGGTGTGTTCCGCGTCACGCTTGTTTGGAATGATGAGGCTGTTGAACCTGGTTCAAATGCTCTACTCCGGAATGACCTTGATCTTGAACTGGTAAACCTGCAAACCGGTGAAATCCTATTCCCCTGGCGCCTGCATTCCGAAGCCATAAAAGATTCCCTTATGTTGCCGGCAACAAAAGGCAGGGATTCCATCAATACCGTTGAACAGATCAGCGCACAGGTGAAGGCTGGCATGTCTTACCAAATCCGGGTAAAGTTCCGGAAAGGGACAACGCCCATGCAGCGGTTCAGCCTTGTCTATCAACCGCAGCGTGATGTTTTATGGCGATGGGATCACCCACGCAGAGGAGATCAACTGGTGGCCGGACAAAAACAATGGCTGCGTTGGCACAATGATCTGTTGCAGGAGAGATCTGCATTGGAAATGAGCACTAACGGAGGGCAAACATGGCAGTTGTTGCAAGACCAGGTGGATCTGGCTGCAGGACAGGTGTCTGTTCAACTGCCTGATAGCTTTCAATTTGTGAGGTTTCGATTCAAGACCAGCAAAGGAATCATGGAAACTGACGAAGTAGTAGCATCGCCATCCCGGCCATTGCAGTTTGGTCTGGTATGTGACAACGATGTCCTGATATACTGGAACAGGATCATTGGAGCCGATGAATACATTGTATACAGACTGGGTGGGTCAACCATGGATTCAGTAGCAACAACTAGGGATACCACTCTTAAGATTATCAAGAATACGTCTTCAGTTTATGCTATCAGGCCGGTTAGGCAACAGATGCAGGGGTTGCGTGGAATAGGTGTTGACTATCTGCGGCAGCGCGTGGGTTGTTACATTGATAGGTTTATTGCTTCTCCCAATGGTCCGGGGTCAACACAGTTAAACCTGGAACTGGGCAGTTTGTATACGGTTACACAAGTGGAAATCGTCAAGCTGTCAAGTGATGCAAAGGTTTTACTACAGTCAGTAAAACCACAAACCAGAAACTTTTCAGTAGCAGACAATCAACTGCACCAGGGAATCAATATGTACCAGGCACGGGTAACCCTTGGCAATGGCGAAGTGGTCCTTTCTGATACAGTATTTGTTCCTTACCTGGGGTCCAGGCAGTTTATCCTCTTCCCCAATCCTGTTGTAAGTGGCAGTGTCATGTATCTCTTGTCTGATATTGCCGACGATACACCAGCTCTTATATTGGATTACCAGGGAAGACTGATAAAGGAGCTTGTCATTAAAGAACAATGGCAGGGCATACCCACTGTTGGTTTGGCTAAGGGCATCTATATCTTACGCGTCAGAACTGTTGAAGGAACTTTCATGAATCTTAGGTTTATAGTGAACTAAGTTGCTCTATTGAAACAATTAAGCAAGTGTTGGTAATTTTTTGTGCGACTTTATTTGATTTGGTAAGGAATTGTTAATATTTTAAGAGGTAACAAATCCAAAAAAACTGAACGCATGAGACAAAAATTTTTAATGTTCGCCCTCGCTGCCGGCTTGGGTATTGGTCTGTATTCCTGCCAGAAAGAAGCCACACCGGCTGATGACAACACAGCTATTCCGGAGTCTGTGATGGCTGCCATTGGCAAAGCAGGATTTTCTACGGAGAATGTTGTACGGGAAGGGTCAGGCTATGTGGTGGAAGGGGACATCTATATTGATGACAACCACCTCAGGACCCAGCCGGGCTGGTTCACTATGACGGTTGCCCAAACGGAGCAGTACCGTACCACCAACCTTGTAACCGGATTGCCCAGGGTAATCACTGTAGCGGTGAATAGCAAGCTGCCCGATGCATATGAAGGTGTAGGTGGTTATGTAGACCAGGCTCTCGCCCGTTATAATGCAGAAAACCTGCAGGTTCGTTTTCAATTGGTAACAGGTGCTGCAGAAATCACCCTTGTGAATGCCAATGGAAGCTATCTCGCTTCTGCCGGTTTCCCTTCAGGTGGTGATCCATACAACCAGGTTAAGGTGAACTCCCGTTCCCTGAACGGCCAGCCCGCCAACACCATTGTGTCCGTAATAGCCCATGAACTGGGCCATTGCATTGGCTTCAGGCACACGGATTATATGGACAGGAGTTATAGCTGCGGAGGTGCTGCTACCAATGAAGGTGCCAGCACTGTTGGGGCTATCCTGATTCCCGGTACGCCCAGCGGTCCTGATCCAAATTCGTGGATGCTGGCTTGTATAGGAAGCGGTGTAAACAGGCCTTTCAATAACAATGATAAGGCTGCGCTTAACTATTTGTATTAGTAAAATACAATGGTACAATTGTACATATGTGCAATTGTACCATTGTTCTATCGGATTACTTCTTCCATCCCGGAATACACCATTGCAATCTCTTCAAGTACTTCTTCGATCTCACTAACCGTCTTCAACGCCACCAGCCTGTTCCTGAATTCTTTGATATTGGGCAATCCGTGAAGGTAATTGGCATAATGCCTTTTCATTTCATTGATGCCGGCCACAGGACCTTTCCAACTCACGGAGCCGTATAGGTGCTTTTTGATGACAGCGATCCGCTCTCCAATAGTAGGTGGGGGGAGATGCTCATGGGTAGCCATGAAGTGTTTGATTTCACGGAAAATCCAGGGATATCCGATGGCGGCGCGCCCAATCATGATGCCATCTACCCCGTACTTATTTTTATATTCCAATGCCCTTTCCGGACTGTCCACATCCCCGTTCCCGAAAATGGGAATGCTGATGCGCGGATTGTTTTTTACTTCAGCAATATAGTTCCAGTCGGCATCCCCTTTATACAACTGGCAGCGCGTACGGCCGTGGATAGACAAAGCAGCGATGCCGGTATCCTGCAGGCGTTCCGCCACATCCATGATATTAATACTTTCATGATCCCAGCCCAGGCGGGTTTTAACCGTCACGGGGAGTGTGGTACTCTTCACCACGGCACGCGTGAGCCGCACCATCAGGTCCAGGTCTTTCAATACAGCTGCGCCGGCGCCTTTGGTCACCACTTTTTTTACGGGGCAGCCAAAATTGATGTCCAGCAGGTTAGGATTAACGGTATCTACAATACGGGCACTCAGGGCCATGGCCTCCTCATCCCCACCAAAGATCTGGATACCTACGGGCCTTTCCTCTTCAAAAATATCCAGTTTCTGCCGGCTCTTGATGGCGTCACGGATCAGCCCTTCACTGGAGATAAATTCCGTGAACATGAGATCTGCCCCCTGTTCCTTACAAACGGCACGGAAAGGAGGGTCACTCACATCTTCCATGGGTGCCAGGAGGAGGGGGAAATCAGGTAATGCTATCTTGCCTATCTTTACCATACTGCAGGGCTGCAAAGTTACGCATTAGCGTGCTTTTTTGCTAGTGTCTGCAGCCACCTCATTATGTATAACATAGATTCAAGACAAGGGTATAGTTATGGCAGCGGATTTCTCATCCTCCTTGGAGCACTGGCGGTGGGCCTGTTTTTGGGCAGCCTTGCAGCTGCCGGGATCTGGGTGCTGATGACCGGTAAGTCGTTTTTCACGATGGAAAAAGACATGTTGAATCCTGCCTACGCCAATGTGATCCGTGTGATCCAGCTGGTGAGTACGTTTATCATCTTTTTTGTGCCGGCATGGGTGGCGGCAAAGGTGATCAACCGAAAGCCGTTTAAACTCCTCGGGTTCAACCACTATTTCAGTGTTAAGCAGGTAGGCCTGGCCCTCCTCATTGCAGTGGCCACGCTTCCGCTGGTAGGTTCTCTGGCTGAATTGAATCAACTGATCCCTCTGCCTGCCTCGCTTGAAGCCAAGTTTAAAGCACTGGAAGACAGTTATGAGGAGCAGGTGAAGGTATTGTCTAAAATATCCGGAAAGGGAGAATACCTGTTGTCACTGTTGATCATGGCCATTGCGCCGGCTATTTTTGAAGAGACATTTTTCCGCGGAGGATTTCAGAATTTTTTGCAGCGGTTGACGCGTAACCCATGGGTGGCCATTGGCGTCACCAGCGTGGTGTTTAGCGCCATTCATTTTTCATACTATGGCTTCTTCCCGAGGATAGCCCTCGGTGTAATGCTGGGCTTGTTGTATTACTACAGCGAAAGTTTGTGGCTGCCCATTATTGTGCATGCCTTTAACAATGCACTGATTGTGACGCAGATCTACTACCTCACCGCAACAGGCAAGCCGGTTGAAGAGGCTATGAAAGAAACTTATCCTATCTGGTGGGGTGCCATCGCCCTTGTAGTTTTATATTTCCTTTTCCGTGCGTATAAAAATTTAGCCCGGAAAGACCTGGCAGAGCGTAAACCCAGGGAAGAGGTGGCGGTGGAAGAACAATGGCTGAGCTAGCTATAAACTATTTTGGTATGGCTTTTAACTGGCCCGTTTTTTTAACCCGCACACGTACTGCTGCCGTTTTTGTCCTGGTGATGGCGGCGGGTCTGCTGTTGGGCAAATGGAGTTTTCTTGCGCTCTTCACCCTCATCCATTTTGGCTGCTGGTATGAATACCAGCAACTCCTCGGGAAAATATATCCCGGGTATAAAGACATCACAGCCTTTCATAAGTTGGGTGTCATGTTTGCGGGCTGGTGTATGATGCTGTGGGCCACTGCAGAGCAATGGCAGGTGCTGGAATTCCCGGTAAGTTCACTGGGTTTCTGGTTATGCCTGATGCTTTTATTTGTTCTGCCGATGATTGAGTTGTTGTTCACCCGCCATATTGATCTGAAGAACATCTTGATTTCCCTGGGCGGGCTGGTCTATATTTCCCTTAGCCTCAGCCTGATGATTCATTTACGCTCGGGAGTGCTCTGGATGCAGAATGCCGAAGGCGATGTGTTTGCCGCGGGTTTGGCCCGTTATGTGGGATTTCTTACACCCGTACTCATCATTATTTCCATTTGGATCAATGATACCATGGCCTATATCGTGGGGTCACTCTTTGGCAAAACTCCCTTGTCTTCTATCTCTCCCAAGAAAACATGGGAAGGTACAATAGGCGGCGTGATACTGAGTGTAACGGTAATGAGCCTCATAGGCTGGTACGCAAAGGCAGAATGGCATCATTACCTGTTTATCTCCCTGATTTCAGCCATCGCAGGAACTTTTGGTGACCTTTTTGAAAGCAAGCTGAAGAGAATGGCCGGCGTGAAGGACAGCGGTTCATTTATGCCGGGACATGGGGGGTTCCTGGACCGGTTTGATTCTCTGCTTTTTGCCATACCTTTCGTTTGGCTTTATGCCATCCTGTTCATGTAGAATCAAACACTGCTGATGACCATCCTTGCCATCCTTGCCTGCATCCTCGGGCTAGTATTACTGATCAGCTGGGCGCGCATCAATGCGTTTCTTGCTTTCCTGATTGTATCCATTATCACAGGCCTGGCGCTGGGAATCCCCCTCAATAAAATAACAGCCTCAGTACAGAAAGGAATTGGAGATACCCTGGGCTCACTGGTGATTGTGATAGCATTGGGAGCGATGCTGGGTAAACTGGTAGCAGAATCCGGAGCTGCACAGAAGATCACACAGGTACTGATGAATGCTTTTGGCCCCAAAAGAATCCAGTGGGCACTGATGATCACGGGTTTCATTGTAGGCATACCCCTTTTCTATAACGTTGGTTTTGTATTGCTGATCCCACTGATATTTTCAGCAGTATACCAGCTCAGGATGCCGGCAGTATATGTGGGTTTGCCCATGCTGGCTGCGTTATCCGTAACCCATGGTTTCCTTCCACCGCATCCCGCACCCTCTGCACTGGTGGGCCAGTTTAATGCAAATATGGGGCTAACCCTGCTGTACGGTACGGCCATCGCCATCCCGGCCATCATCATTGCAGGTCCTCTGTTTGCACAAACGCTTAAGGATCTGAAGGTGGAACCCCTGAAAACATTTCATAAAGATCCGGTACCAGCGGAAGATCTGCCTTCTGCAGGCATGAGTTTCCTGGCTTCGTTATTGCCCGTAGGGATGCTGGCTCTTACCACTTTGGTTCCATTGGTCACAACGGTTGAAGGAAATGCCAGGGACCTGTTGCAGTTTCTGGCAGAGCCATCCATTGTGATGCTTATTGCGGTGATCTTCGCCACATTTGCACTGGGTCTTAAAGGCAACCGCTCCATGAACCAGGTCATGGAGATTTATGTTGAAGCCGTAAAAGATGTTTCTATCATATTGTTGATTGTGTCTGGTGCGGGCGCCTTAAAGCAGGTGTTTACAGACAGTGGCGTGAGCCAGCAGATTGCATCGCTGCTCCAGGGCTGGACGCTTCATCCGTTGGTTCTAGGCTGGCTTATTTCTGCCGTGATCCGGGTGGCGATGGGTTCGGCAACGGTGGCCGGTCTCACCACCGCCGGTATCATAGCACCTGTTATGGGGACCACCGGTGTGGATCCCAACCTGATGGTTTTATCCATTGGCGCTGGCAGCCTGATGTTCTCTCATGTAAATGATTCCGGTTTCTGGATGTTCAAAGAGTATTTCAATTTGTCTATCAGGCAAACCCTTCGTTCATGGAGCCTCATGGAAACCATTGTGGCCGTTGTGGGACTGATAGGCGTGATGATTCTTTCGAGAATCATCCATTAACAAATAACAAATGACAATTTGCAATTAGTAATTTGCACTGATTACTAAACTTTAGTAACTAGTGCCAATTGCCAATTGTTAATTGCTAATTATAAATTACTAGTGATGTCTCCTGAACAACGCCTTGCAGAACTCAACATCAGTTTACCTGAAGTCCCCGAGCCTAAAGCCGTTTACAAGCCTTGCCTGATTGACGGGAGGCACTTATATGTATCTGGCCACGTACCTATGGATGCGCAGTTCACCAGGATCCGCGGGAAGGTAGGTGCAGACATGGATGTGGAGGAAGCCAAAAAGATGGCACGTTTGGTAGGATTACTGATTCTTTCTTCCATACGTAAACACCTGGGCAGTCTTGACAGGGTGAAGCGCGTGATCAAAGTGCTTGGTTTTGTTAATGCCGTGCCTGAATTTGACAAGCATCCCATCGTGATCAACGGATGTAGTGAGTTGTTTGCAGAAATCTGGGGGCCAGACCTTGGCGTAGGCGTGCGCAGCGCGGTGGGCATGGGATCTTTGCCCGATGGTATCCCTGTTGAAGTGGAAGCATTGTTTGAATTACATGAAGGATGATGAAACCCTGGTACACCATAGATAACGAAGCAATGATAGATACACCCCAGGTTGTGGTGTATGAATCACGCGTAAGGCACAATATCCGTGAAGCTATACGGATGACGGGTGATGTAAACCGTTTACGCCCGCATATCAAAACCAATAAAACCAAAGAGGTGGTGCAAATGATGCTGGATGCGGGCATCACAAAATTCAAATGCGCCACCATTGAAGAGGCTGGCCTGCTGGCATCCCTTGGAGCGCCGGACGTATTGCTGGCCTATCAGCCCGTAGGTCCTAAGATCCAAAGACTGCTTGACTTAAAGGCTGCATATCCCCAAACAAGATTCTCCTGCCTGCTGGATCATGTGCATACGGCTAAGGCGCTGGCTGATTTTGTTGCAGAGAAAGCTGTGCAGATGGAGGTGTTCATTGATCTTAATGTGGGGATGAACAGGACGGGAATTATTCCTGAACAGGCCGATGCATTGGCAGAAGTCATTGCGCACTTGCCTGCCCTTCAGTTGCGCGGACTGCATGCGTACGACGGACATTTTCGCCATCCTGATTTTCAGCAGCGAAAGGCATCCTGTGATGCGCAGTTTGAACAGGTGGCGGCATTGAGGAAGCAGTTGGAGAACAGCATGGGGAGATCATTGGAAGTGATTGCCGGTGGATCTCCCACCTTCCCTATACATGCCCAGCGGAAGGAAGTAGACTGCAGTCCGGGTACCTTCGTATTCTGGGACAAAGGCTATAGTGATATCTGCCCGGAGCAGCCCTTTCTTCCGGCTGCGCTGGTGCTTACCCGTGTTATCTCCCTGCCGTCTGCAGGAAAGGTTTGCCTGGATATGGGGCATAAATCCATTGCCGCAGAGAATGATATCGCCAGGCGAGCCTGGTTTGTGAATGAACCGGAGGCTACGCTGCTGAGCCAGAGTGAAGAACACGGTCTGGTGCAACCTGGCGCAGAACACCTGCCTGGAGACCTGATGTATGTTATGCCTTACCATGTTTGTCCCACCATCAATCTCTATTCCAGTGTAGTGGTGATCAGGGAGGGCAGGGCTATGGAACACTGGAAGGTAGCAGCAAAACACTAAGCAAAAACATGACTATAGACCTGCACCTTGACCTGGCGATGTGCGCTTTGGAATGGAACCGTGATTTGCGGTTACCCGTAAGCGTTATTAATGAGCGGGAGAGGGGAATGAAGGATAAGCCAGACCGTGGCGGGGCCACAGTATCCCTGGATGCATTGCGTAAAGGAGGTATTGGGCTGGTAGTGGCTACGCAGATCGGAAGGTTTGTGGAGCCGGGCTCGGCGATATCCGGTTGGAATTCTCCTGAACAAGCCTGGGCCCAAACCCAGGGGCAGCTGGCATGGTACAGGGTGATGGAAGATGAGGGATGGATGATACAGATCCGCAACAGCCATGACCTTGAGGCACACCTGCTGCGATGGAAAAATTATGAATCCGGTGAGTTGAATGTGGTTCCGCCCATTGGGTATGTATTGAGCCTGGAGGGAGCGGATTCGCTGATTGACCTCCGTTACCTGGAGCAGGCATACCGGTATGGTTTGAGGGCCATCGGCCCGGCACATTATGGCCCGGGACGATATGCCAATGGCACCAATGCTTCAGGGAGAATGGGCAGCAGGGGTATTGCACTGTTGAGGGAAATGGAGCAGATGCATATGATCCTTGACGCCACGCACCTTTGTGATGATGCCTTCTGGCAGGCCATGGATATTTACCAGGGACCTGTTTGGGCAAGCCATAACCTTTGCAGGGCACTGGTTGACCATAACCGTCAGTTCAGTGATGAGCAGATCAAAACATTGATACAACGTGGGGCGGTGATAGGGGCAGCTTTTGATGCCTGGATGATTGTGCCGCAATGGGTACGGGGAACTTCAACACCCCGGAATATGGATTGCAGTATGGAAAAAATAGCGGATCATATTGACCATATCTGCCAGATAGCAGGGAATGCGAGGCATGTGGCCATGGGTACTGACCTGGATGGGGGATATGGGCGCGAGCAATGCCCTTATGATGTAGAAACCATTGCAGACATCCAGCACCTTCGTGGAATCCTGGCTGCCCGTGGGTATAAGCCTGATGATCTGGAGGATATTTTCACCGGCAATGCATTGGCATTCCTGCGGAATCATTTGTAATTACGGTACATTTGCGGCATGATCATTCATAAGGAAGGGTATAAAAGTATTGCTATCGGCGGCATCGTTTATGTGGTGCTGATCCTGTTGAATTTTACCTTTGTTAGCGCGGCCCTGCCTGCATTGGCCTGGGTCTTATTCCTAGCGCTTACTTTCCTGTTCCTGTTCCTGATCTCTTTTTTTCGTGTACCCAACAGGGTTATGACTTCGGGCAGTGACCTGGTGGTGGCACCTGCAGATGGTAAAGTGGTTGTAATTGAAGAGGCGGAGGACCTTGAATACTTTAAAGGCAGGCGTTTACAGGTAAGCATATTTATGAGTCCGGCCAATGTACATGTGAACCGCGCACCGGTGGCGGGTGAAGTAGTATACAGCAAACATCACCAGGGAAAATTCCTGGTGGCCTGGGATCCCAAATCATCCACAGACAATGAGCGGCACAGTATTGTGATTCGTAATCAGCATGGAGAGATCCTGGTGAAACAAATTGCAGGCGCTTTGGCAAAACGGATTGTGAACTATATGAACGCCGGGCAGCAGATTCAGCAAAATGCGGAAATTGGCTTTATCAAGTTTGGTTCCAGGGTAGATATCCTCCTGCCTGTTGGAACAAAAGTAGACGTACAACTGGGGCAGCACGTCAAGGGAGGCGTTACGGTGATCGCAGGGTTTAAAGGATAGTCTTCAACTCACTGAGTGCATTGATAATATAGGTAGGTTTGATCTTTCCGTTTGCCGGTACAGCGGGATTAAAGTATGCAGAATCCATGCCGGCATTGATGGCGCCTTCTATATCCGCCTCCAGGGTATCACCCACCATCAGGGATTCACCTGCCGTTACACCGGCTTTTCCCAGCGCATATTCAAAAATGGCCAGATGCGGTTTCATAATACCCGCCTGTTCTGAAGTGATGATGTGCGTGAAATAAGACTTTATACCGCTGTTGTTGATCTTTGCGTGCTGCGTTTTTTCAAAGCCGTTGGTGATCAGGTGCATCGGATATCCTTTCTCTTTCAGGTAATCTAGGATGTCCAGTGTGTCTTTAAACAGATTGGTCTTGGTGGGCAGCACTTCCAGGTATTTTTCACTCAATTGCCGGGCAAGGGGCTCACTGGCCACCTTATAATCCAGCAGGGTGCGCCACATCCGCTTCCAGCGCAGGTCTTCCCTAGATATATAACCCTTCCTGAACCTGTCCCAGAAAATGGTATTGTGATGGTGATAGGTATCGTGGAAATGATCAAATGCCGGTATACCCAGTTCGGCAAGTTTCAATTCATGATACAGATCGTAAAGGGTCTCTTTTGAATTGGTTTCAAAATCCCAGAGGGTATGATCGAGGTCAAAAAAAACATGTTTATAGCGCATCTGGTCTGTCCCTTTCATGCAAACATACTATAGCTTTACACAAATCTTTCAAATTCATGCGCATGAAAGTGGTGGTTACCGGCGCAAGCCAGGGCATTGGTAAAGCCATTGCGGAACAGTTTGCCCTTGAGGGTGCTGATCTGTTTCTTGTTTCCCGAAATATGGACAGGCAGCAGGCTTGGGTGAAGGAGTGGATGGAACGGTATAAGATATCCATCACTACCTATAATGCAGACCTGAGCAGGAAGGCGGAGGTGGATGGCTGTGTGGAAGCTATTGGCAGGGCATGGGGTACGGCGGATGTACTCGTAAATAACGCTGGAAATTTTGAGCCCGGCAACGTATATAATGAGCCGGAAGGCGCATTGGAGAGGATGATCAACCTGAATCTCTATGCTGCCTACCACCTCACGAGAGGGTTATTGCCCGGCATGATGGAAAGAAAGAAGGGGCATATTTTCAACATCTGTTCCATAGCAGCCCTTAAAGCTTATCCCGGCGGTGGTGCATACAGCATTTCCAAGTTTGCGATGGAAGGATTTTCTAAAAACCTTCGGGAAGAAATGAAACCACATGGCATCAAGGTAACTTCCGTTCATCCGGGCGCCGCCTGGACAAAGGCCTGGGAAGGCTTTGTGGAGCGGTCCAGGATCATGGAAGCCTCGGATATTGCCCGCATGGTACGGGCGGCTTCGCAACTTTCTGCCAACGCCTGTGTTGAAGATATCATCCTTAGGCCCCAGTTGGGTGATGTGTAACCATTTATCATTTTTAACGCCGGTAAAGGGTGAGGCGGGGTTATTTTTACAGTTGTTCCGTGAGAAAGTTGTTGATCATACTATTGTTTTGGATACCCTCTTTGATGAAAGCGCAAGAGATCCGGTTCACGGTTTCCGTGAGTGCAGACAAAATTGGCATGCAGGATTTTTTGCAGGTGCAGTATCTGATTGAGAATACAACAAAAGTCAGCTCTTTTGTGCCGCCGCAATTCCGCTCTTTCAGAATTGTAGAGGGCCCCGGCCAAACTACAGGGTTTAACCTGGAGAACGGTAATCTCAAAGAATATATCACATTCAACTATGTATTGAAGGCCGAAAAAGAGGGCCGATGGGTTATTCCTGCAGCAACTGCACGGATAGATGGCAAAACATATACATCCAATTCTGTTGGCATTGAAGTAGTAAAGGGAACGGCGCCTATGCCTTCCCAGCAGTCATTGGATGCCGCGGATGAAATGATCCTCAGGCCAGGGGAGAATCTGGACAAGAAAGTGCGGGGCAACATGTTTGTGAAACTGGAGGTGAGTAAACGGTCTGTATTCGTTGGTGAGCCTGTAGTAGCTTCATATAAGTTGTATACGAGGCTTCGTTCTGAGTCAAAGGTTACACGCAGGCCTTCCTTTAACGGGTTCAGTGTTTATGACATGGTTAACCCGGATAATGAAGATGCCACACGTGAACTGTACCAGGGAAAGGAATACAATGTTTACTTGCTGAGAAAGGTACAGCTCTACCCATTGCAGCCTGGCAATCTTGAACTGGAGCCATTGGAGGTTACCAATGATGTCCATTTTATCCGTGCCGAGGCACTGGATGCGGGCTATCCGCCTGCGCAAATCCTACAGGAACTGGCAGCGGGTGTTAACAACAGCGGGGCTATCATAAACCAGACTTTCGCCCTTCAAAACCAACCGGTAAACATCCAGGTAAAAGCGCTACCCCTGAAAGCTGATTCTGCATTCACCGGCGCTGTGGGAAAATTCAAGATCAGGACTTTTACAGATATCGAAGAGGTGCATGTGAATGATGTAGTGAATCTGCAGGTACAGGTGGCGGGGGAAGGAAACTTTCCCATGATCCCTGTACCATTCATTGCGTGGCCTGTGGGTGTGGATGTTTTTGAATCATCCGGGACTGACCAGTTTAATAAATTTGTGGCTCCGCTTTCGGGCTCAAAAGTCTTTACTGTTCCTTTTACTCCCAAGAAGGAGGGAAGGCTGTTGATACCCGCAGTGAAATTCGTTTTTTTTGATGTGGCAGCCGGGCGTTATGATTCAGTGGAATCCTCTCCGCTAAACCTGCAGGTTCTTGGCGCCAGATCTCAAGGGACGGGTCAGGTTCCCACGCAAACTCAGGAGAAGCCTGCTAATACATGGAAATATATTCTTACGGTTTTGGGCCTCCTGGTGGTTTTCGGCGGGTTGTATGTATTGTTGAAACGAAACAGCCAACCGGAAAAAGTCCTGCAGCCCATGCCCCCTGCGATGCCTGCTGATAAACCGGAGCCAGCGCCTCAGGACCCCCTTGAAGAGATTCGCCAGGCATTTGACCGCAAAGATGTAAAGGCTTTCTATGGCCAGTTATCCCTGGTGATTGACCAGTGCATGATGAACAAATACCAGGTGGATACGAGGGGCAATTGGGAGTTGCAATTGCTTAATAAGGGAGTAGATGCTTCCCTGGTGGCAGAAGTGAAAAACCTGAAACAGGATGCCCAGCTGGCTATGTATACCCCTTTTGTACTGGAGGGCAAAATGGTGGAAGATCTGGCGCGGATTGAAAGGATCGTTTGCTGATCATTCCGTGTATTTGTATCCCACGCCCCGCACTGAATGGAAATACTGGGGATTGCGGGAGTCTGGCTCAAAGTATTTCCGGAAATTCAGGATAAAATTATCAATGGTACGTGTGGTGGGGAATACCTGGTAACCCCATACGGTCTGCAGGATTTTTTCCCGTGATACCACTTCATTTTTGTTTTCAATCAGGAGTTTCAGGAGCATCGCTTCTTTCTTGCTCAATGCTATCACTTCGCCCTGGAAATTAGTGGCCGTCTGCCCCCTGAAATCAATGGTATTCTTTCCAAACTGATACTGATCTACGGCGCCTGGCTTTTGGGTAAGTCTTTTGTTTTTATCGATGAGCTTATGCACCCTAAGCAAAAGCTCTTCCAGGTTAAAGGGCTTGTTGAGATAGTCGTCTGCACCTTTTTTTAATCCCAGCACACGGTCTGCACTGCTGCTCCTGGCACTTACGATGAGGATGGGTACATCATTTTGTTTCAGGCGTAGGGTTTCTGTGACACTGATACCATCCACTTCGGGTAACATGATATCCAGGATGATGAGGTCAAAAAATTCACTTTCTGTTTTGCGAAGGGCTTCCGCGCCGTCATTGGCACAGCTTACTTCATATCCTTCCAGTTCCAGGTTCAGCTTGAGGGCTTCCTGGAGGTTCTCTTCATCTTCTACAAGGAGTATACTGCCTTTGTTTTCCATTTATTTGAATTCAATACTAAAAACGCTACCGCGGGGGTGATGGTCTTTCACTACAATTCTGGTATGGTGGTCTTCTGCGATCTTCTGTGAAAGATAGAGCCCAAGGCCAGTTCCTTTAGCAGACCTGGTAGTTTCACTGCCCACCCGGTAGAACTTATCAAATATCTTCTTTTTTTCAGGATCAGGTATGCCCGGTCCCTCATCCGCTACCTGCAACAGCCAGCCTCGGCCTGTACTTGTGAGGGATACCTGCACCGCCTGGTCTGCAGGGGAATATTTTACGGCATTCTCAATAAGGTTGTTAAATAAAAGGTGCAGGAGCAGGGGGTCTCCGGTAGATGGTGCGGTTTCTTCTGCAGACAGCCGGATGTTTCTTTTGGGGAAGCGGGCCCTGAGATCCTGTACCGAGGCCTGCAACAGTGTAGCCAGGTCAATGGACTCACTGGTCATGAGGTATCTGCCGGAGTCAATTTTGGTGGAGAGAAGGATATTCTCACAAAGGTCATTCAGCCTTCCCGTCTCTTGCAGGGCATTGCCGATGAGTTTTTCCTGTTGCAACGGATCCAGTTTCCGTTTCAGCATGGTCTCCAGGTTCAGTTTAGTAATGGCGATGGGGGTTTTAAGCTCATGGGTAACAGCCATCATGAAATTCTGCTGCTGTTCTTTCAGGTTGATCTGGCGGCGCACCGCGCGATAAACAAATACAGCACCGAGCAAGATGAGGATAAGAAAGGTAAAGCCCTCACCAAGGTATTGAGCGTTATTAGCAGCTTTTTCCTTGTCCAGAAATTGCAGTTTGCTCTGATAATTGGGATCCTGGTAGTTCAGCAGCTCCCGTTTAAATAGGTACATCTCATTGTTTTGTTGCAGCAGCTCAATGAACCACCAAACCAGTGCAGCAACGATGTATCCAAGCAGGATCCAATAAACCCATGTGGCGATGGTGAGTTTATTCTTCCTGTACCAGGCCATGAGGGTCATAGCCGGTCAACTTTTTCCAGCCTGATGCCTACATTGAGGATCTCCGGGAGTGGATTTTCCCGCATCACTTGTTCCAGGGTAATATTGAATTCGCCGGGTTTGGTAAATTTTACCGGCCTGCGATACAGCAGGATTCGATGTTCAAATATGTCGTCCATACCGGTTCCCGTCCATTTATTCTGGGTGGCCAGCGGAAGGTCAAACTGCTGTGTTACCACGGCAGAATCACCGGGTGCTGCGCTTTTCAGGCGAACCCACAGATTGTTATAGCGGAATGCATCTGTGTGCCGTACCACAATAAATATCTGGTAAGACGATGTGGTGTCCACAATATCAAATTTGATCTGTGGTTTAAACGAGTATGCCCAGGCATGCCCGGGTATGGGCACATTTTTTTCAAAGAGGTCCGTCTTCATACAGGCAGACAGGGACAAGGCTATGGCAATGCAGAAGAGGATATATTTCAAGTGAATCTGTTTTGCAGACAAAGGTACGTCAGAGGACGTTCAGAACCTGCTCCTTGGCTTTCTCCAGTTCATCCTTCATCAGGACAACCAGTTTCTGGATGCTGGCATCATAGGCCTTGGCACCGGTGGTGTTGATCTCCCTGCCAATCTCCTGCAAAACAAAGGAGAGCTTCTTCCCTTTAGCGTCATCAGGTTCAGCAAGGATATCCTTAAAATACCTAAGGTGGTTAGCCAGCCGCACCTGTTCTTCAGAAATGTCTATTTTTTCAATGTAGTAGATGAGTTCCTGCTCCATACGGTTAGAATCAAAATTGTCTTTACCCGCATGCTCGGCAAGGAGCTTGTTCATATTGTCCCTGATCTTTTGTTTGCGGAGCGGCTCCAGGGCAATTACTTTCTCCTGCAGATCGCTGATATTGTTGATCCTGAGCAAGAGGTCTTCTTCCAGCACTTTGCCTTCTTCCTGACGGTGAAAATTCAGGTCATCCAATGCAGCCTGGAGCACTTTCTGAAACATCGTCCATTCCGCGGCGGACAATACATCGGTAGTGGGCGTCACTACTTCAGGGAGTTTTACCAGTGTGCTCAGGATGGCGGAAGTATCCAGCCCCAGTTCTTTGGAAAGATCTGCCAGCGGTTGGTAATATGCACGGGCCAGGTCTGTATTGATGGTCACGGGACGTGCAGCACCATTCTGTTTGAGGGTGATGATACACTCCACACTGCCCCTGACCAAAGTGGCAGACAGCGCGTTGCGGATATCAAATTCATATGGCTTCAGGAGCTGTGGGATCTTGAGTGTTACTTCAAACTGTTTGCCGTTCAGCGATCGGGTTTCAATGAGAAAGATCTTGTCCTGCACAGCCTGTTCCGCCCTGCCATAACCCGTCATTGATTTCAACATATCAGCAATTATTTTTTTGAAAGTAAGAAGTAAAATTGACCCAGGGATAAAAATAAGAAAGCTCAGATTGCTCTGAGCTTTATTATATGGATGGGTTAGTAAGTACGGGAACATAAATTCCCTTCACAATATTAAAAATAATTTTCCCTAAGGAAAAAAATTTTTGGACAATTTTTATGCACATTTTTTGTAATGATGTGAATTACGCAAGTTGAAACGGAGGGTAGCGTTGGTGATTGTACCTTTGGGCACACAAAAAAAAAGACATGAATTTTCCTTCTCCGGTTTCAATCCAATGGTTGGCAGATCTTATTGGCGCAACAGTTGTAGGTGAGAAAAATGCATTTGCAACAGGGATCAATGAGATCCACAAAGTGGAAGAAGGTGATCTTGTATTTGTTGATCATCCGAAGTATTACGAGAAGTGTTTGCAGTCGGCCGCAAGTTTTATCATCATTAACACCACCGTGGAATGCCCGCCGGGGAAGGCTTTGCTGGTGGTAGATCAGCCATTTGAAGCTTATCTCACTATTGTTCGTCACTTCAGGCCTTTCACTCCAGCTACACAAATGGTGAGTGCAACAGCAACCATTGGTGAAGGCACCTACATCGCGCCGGGTGCTTTCGTGGGTGAGTCCGTAGTCATCGGAAAACACTGTACCATCCATCCCAATGTCACCATACATGATCACTGTGTGATTGGTGATCATGTGGTGATCCAGGCGGGTACGGTGATAGGGTCAGACGCATTTTACTATAACACCAAAAAGGACCGGGAGGTCTGGTACAAGCGAATGGAGAGCTGTGGCAGGGTGGTGATTGAGGATCATGTGGAGATTGGCGCATCCTGTACCATTGACCGTGGGGTCACGCATGATACCCGTATTGGGCAGGGGACAAAGATGGATAATATGGTCCACATCGGTCATGACTCCGTTATTGGCAGAAACTGCCTCTTTGCAGCGCAGGTAGGCATTGCAGGGGCTGTGTTGATTGAAGACGGTGTGGTACTCTGGGGCCAGGTGGGCATCAGTAAAACACTGACCATTGGTGCAAATGCGGTGGTGCTGGCTCAAAGCGGCGTGCCTTCTTCTCTCGCGGGTGGAAAGACCTATTTCGGTTACCCGGCGGAAGATGCCGCTGATAAGAAGCGTGAACTTGTCTGGATCAAGAGAATCCCTAAGATCTGGGAAAAGGTGATGAAGTAGTTCGCAGTTCGCAGTTCGCAGGTTTACTGCGAACTTTGCGAACTGGCACCTGCGAACTGATAGTCATATGGCATCAGGTCTCCAATCTTCTCCCAGCCCCAATAACCGATGGCGAGGATATCTCTCTGGTCATAACAGTAGCCATTACTTTCTACAAATACAGCCTCGCGGAATTTCAACTGGGACACCTGAACCGTATTGGTGAGGTCCAGTTTGTTTTTCTCCAGGTAGCTGGTCTCCGGCGTTTCATTTAAGTAGATGATCCGCATGGTGCTGGGCGGATGCAGGTCCATCCCGTCATCCGTCATCACGGATAATGTAGTGTCATAAGGGTCATGCAGCGGCTTGTATTTGTTGGTTTTGCTGTCCAGGAATTCCAGTTTGAATCCTTCCTGCCCCAACGTTTTATGGTAGTAGCTTTTCATGAAATGGGTGAGTGACCCCAGAAAGGCTTCTTCTCTTTTTTCCTGCCATCTGGTTACATCTTCAGCTGTGCCGGCGAGTGGTTCAAACAATGGGTACCCCGTGTATTGTGTGATTGAACTGGCATATTCATGGGTGAAAGAATCCAGGGTATACCTGATCCGGTAGCCAAGGGCTTTGTTAACGATGATAAGGTCCTCGCTGGCCAGCACTTTCAGCCTGTTCCTTTTCTTGCTGTAAAAAAAACGGAGCGCTGTGGGGTTTTCAATGGTGCAACTTTTGCTGTTTTCTGTGATTCCAATGAACTGCTCCCGGAAGAAGTCTCCGTACTTCTCCCAGCCATTCTTTACTTCTGTGGTGGCCACTACCGCCACTTCTTCCATATTCTTACTTTTTTCCTTCAGCACAAATTTTAACTGTCCCAGGTTTTCTGTTTGTGCCGTGACGGACTGGCTCTGTGTTTCATACCCTGTGAAACTGACCACGATGTCATAACCGCCGGCAGGTACGTTAAGGGTGAATTCACCGTTGGCATTGGTGAGTGTGCCCATCGTGGTATTCTGGCAAAAAACGGAAGCACCGGCCATAGGCTGCCCGGTCCTGGCATCTGTAACGGTACCGCTCACCCGATATCCCTGTGCAAAAAGCGATGCAGGCAGGAGAAACAATATGAAAATGAAGATCTTTTGCATGGTTATTCTTATAAACCTGAACCCTATGCAAATATTGTACGCTATTTGTTAAGCCGGCGCAAATATTCACGGCAGCTGTCTGCAATGCACTGCTCCACAGGCATATAGCTGAAGCCGGGAAGTGCGTCAAGGAGTTTGCTGCTGTCAAATTTTACCTGCATTTGCGCGGTTTCAGCCGTCTCTTTGGTGAGTAGGGGGTCTTTGCCTGTGAACCGGCCCTTGATGGCTTCCAGCCGCCAGACGATACCGGCAAGCCATGGAGATACTTTTCGGTGCGGGGGTCTTTTGCCAAAACCCCTGGCCATCATGTTAAATACTTCGCGATAAGGAAGATTTTCTGCCGAGATGATGAATTTCTCGCCGGTGATAGAAGACTTCATCAATGCTATCATTGCCTGGGCAACATCATCTGCTGCCACAAATCCGCTGGTGCCTTCCGTGTACCATGGAAATTCCTGGTAGGCATTCTTAAAAGTGGCGGCGGAACTCTCATCCCAATCGCCCACGCCCAGGATGATCACCGGGTTTACGATGGCAGCGTCCAGTCCTTCACTGATACCACGCCATACTTCCAGCTCTGCAAGGAATTTACTCCGGCCATAGTTAGACAGGTTGCTTTCTTCTGACCATTTTGCCTGCTCGTTTACCGTCATCCCGTTTCTTTTCCTGCCCAGCGCAGATACGGAACTTACATGAACCAGCTTGCGAACACCTCCACTGATGCAAGCATTCACCACGTTGGCGGTGCCTTGTACATTCACGTGCATCAGTTCCTGCTTACGGGAAGGATTAAACGAAACCAGGCCCGCGCAATGGTACACTTCCTCCACCCCGCTGCAGATATCATCCAGCAAACCGCTGTCAAACAGGCTGCCCTGGATCCATTCAATTTTCCCGATCTCTTCACTATTGAGCAGGGCAGGGTAGCGGGAGCGATACAATGCCTTGACCTGTTCGCCCTTCTGCAAAAGCTGGCGAAGGAGATAGCCTCCTACTAAGCCTGTTCCTCCGGTAACAAATACCATATTATTGATCGTAAGTGTAAAATCCTTTTCCTGTCTTTCTTCCCAGTTCACCCTTGCGGACCTTTTCTTCCTGCAGGGGTGAGGGTTTTAAGCGTTCTGGTTTCCCACATGCCTCATACAGGCTTTGGCTTACCGCCAGGTTCACATCGTTTCCTATGAGGTCCATTAATCGAAAAGGGCCCATCCTGAAACCTGCATTTTCCAGGGCTGCGTCCATTGTTTCCGGAGCCATTTTCCCCATAGCAGCCAGCCTCAGGGGTTCAAGATAGTAATGTCTGGCCACCCGGTTTACAATAAATCCCGGTGCATCTCTGCAGACCACGGCGGTTTTACCCATGGACTCCACCACTCTCCGGGCGGTTTCCGTAACACTGTCACTGGTCCATACAGTGTTGACCACCTCTACCAGTTTCATCAGCGGCGCAGGGTTGAAAAAATGAAGCCCGCAGATGCGTTCAGGATGCGGCATCCCTTCGGCAATGGCGGTAACAGACAGGGACGATGTGTTGCTGGCTAAGATGGCAGAGGGAGTATTTACGGTAGCCAGCTGTGCAAAAAGATCCCGCTTGATGGCCAGGTTTTCCAGAATGGCTTCAATCACCAGGTCTGCAGCGCAGGAGCTGATGTCTGAAGAATAGCTGATCCTGCTGAGGACTTCCTCCTTCTCAGCCTGGCTGAGCTTGTCTTTTTCTACCAGCGTACCCAGTTGTTTCTCCGTGACTGCCGCAGCACGCTGCAAAGCTTCTGCGGAAGGGTCATATACCCGGGTGGAAAAGCCAGCCAGGGCTGCGGTTTGCGCAATGCCTGTACCCATGGTGCCAGCACCACAAACCGCGATAGACTGTATTTGATGGGTAATCATCCCTAGGTGGCTGCGGTAAACTGTTGCAGGAATCTGACATCGTTCTCACTGAAGAGCCTGATATCATTAATGCCGTATTTCAGCAGGGCAGGTCTTTCCACGCCCATGCCAAAGGCGAAACCAGTATACTTGCTGCTGTCAATACCACAGTTCTCCAGCACGTTGGGGTGAACCATGCCACAGCCCAGGATTTCCAGCCAGCCCGTGCGTTTACAAACGGAGCATCCACTGCCATTGCAGAGCATACAGCTGATATCCATTTCTGCACTGGGTTCAGTAAAAGGGAAATAACTGGGCCGGAAGCGCACCTTCACATCCTTGCCAAACATCTCCTGCACAAAAAAGTACAAGGTTTGTTTCAGGTCAGCGAAAGAAACATTCTCATCAATGTATAAGCCTTCCACCTGGTGGAAGAAACAGTGACTGCGGGCGCTGATGGTTTCATTCCGGTATACACGGCCGGGGCAAATGATACGGATGGGGAGCTGTCCCTTTTCCATTTCCCTGATCTGTATATTGGAAGTATGGGTACGCAGCAGCCAGTCAGGGTTCTGGCTGAGGTAAAAAGTATCCTGCATGTCCCTGGCCGGATGGTTCTCTGCAATGTTCAAGGCAGTGAAATTGTGCCAGTCGTCCTCAATCTCCGGTCCTTCCGCTACAGCAAACCCCAGCTTCTGGAAAATAGACACAATTCGGTTGCGCATGAGCGTTACCGGGTGTCTGCTGCCTGTAGGAATGGGGTCTCCGGGTAAAGATAGATCCAGCCCTTTTTCCTGTCTGTGGGATGAATCACCAAAAGCGGCCTTCAGGGTTTCGTATTTCTCTTCCGCAAACTGTTTGAATTCATTCATCACCTGGCCAAAAGACTTTTTCTGGTCTACCGGCACATTTTTCATTTCACCCATCAGGGATTTTACCAATCCTTTGGAACCCAGGTATCTGGTTCGGAACTGTTCCACTTCATCAGGTGATGCTGCGGTAGCCGCGGCGATCTCGTTCTTGTGTTGCGCTATTTGTTGAATGATACTGTCCATCCCGTCAAAGGTAACAACATGGCCTGACATACGCCATTACACTTCCACAGTTTCATATTACATTTGCCTATGCTCGATCTTACTGATTTCCTTGACCCCATTGATCCCTACCTGTTGTCTGATGATGCCGGCTACAAAGAAGGCCAGCTGGGGCGTGTGGTACAGGCTTTTGTGGATGAGTTTCCTGATATCCGGGATAGCCAGGTTGTGCTCCTCGGTTGCGGGGAGCAACGGGGCGCAGGCCTGGGTGGCGGTGATAATTCAGCCCCGGATGCCATCAGGCATGAACTGTACAACCTTTATTTCTGGCATAAGGATATCACCATTGCGGATCTCGGAAATATCCGATACGGGGCCACCCTGGGCGATGTTTACGCGGCTTTGCGATTGGTAACGCGGGATCTGCTTGACCAGGGCAAGACCGTACTCATCCTGGGAGGATCGCATGACCTTACGCTTGCACAGTACGATGCGTACCGGGACCAGAAACGCATCATTGAAGCAGTGAGTGTGGACGCTTTGATTGACCTTACGATAGAAAGCCCATTGCGTGCAGACAATTTCCTGATGGAAATGCTGACGGGCGAGCCAAATTATATACGCCACTATAATCACCTTGCTTTCCAGAGCTACCTGGTGCATCCGCATATGCTGGAGACCATGGACAAACTGCGTTTTGATTGTTACAGGGTGGGGCATGTGAAGGAGCACCTGGAGGAAATGGAACCCGTGTTCAGGAATTCCCAGCTCCTCAGTTTTGATATATCTGCCCTGCAACATGCGGCTGCACCTGCCAATCGGATTTCTCCCAACGGACTTAATGGAGAAGAGGCCTGTACCTTAACCCGTTTTGCGGGTATGAGTCATGCTGTAAACAGCGTTGGCATTTATGGTTACCGTGCAGACCAGGACCAGCATTCCCTTACTGCCAAGCAAATTGCACAGATGATCTGGTATTTTATTGATGGGCGTTATAAAGGATTGCAGGAGGCTTCACTGCAGGAGAAAGACTATTTCAATGAGTTCCATACAAGCTTTTCAGAAGTGGAAACCATTTTTTTACAAAGCAAGAAAACAGGGCGATGGTGGATGCAGCTGCCCAGTAAACAGTTTATTGCCTGCTCTTATAATGATTACATGCTTGCCAGCCATAATGAGATACCGGAACGATGGCTGCGGGCGCAAGAACGTGAATAATGAAAAATTCCCTCGTCAGTTATTTCCTGGTCCTTGGTATGCTTTTGCTGGCTTCCTGCAGCACGGGCCAGCACCTGCAGAAAACCCCCAGGGAATTTATGGTTGGGGATTCTGTTTTTGCTAACGCACACCTGGGCATTTCTGTATATGATCCTGCACAGGGTAAGTTTCTTTTCAACTACCAGGACAACAAGTATTTTGTTCCTGCCAGCAATACAAAGATCATGAGTTGCTATGCGGGGATGAAATATCTTGATACAATGATGGCTGGTTTACAGTATGTGCAGCTGGATACCGCTATGATCCTGGTCCCCACAGGAGATCCCACTTTTCTGCACCGGGATTTTCCTGTGCAGCCGGTGGCGGACTTTATCCGTAGCCAAACCGGTAAGCTTTATATGACGGGTCAGCAATGGAAGGACCAGGCCCTGGGATATGGATGGAGCTGGGATGATTATTCTGATTACTATATGGCGGAGAGAAGTGCTTTTCCCGTTTATGGAAATGTGGTCAGGTGGTTCCAGGAAAAAGCCAGGAAGGAGCACCCGCAATATGCTGCGGATACAGTGGATCTTTTTGTGTATTCAGAACCGGAAGTAGATGGCCAGGTGAGTTTTGGTAAGCCGGCACCCCAGGCCGCATTCAATGTGATCAGGGACAAGGATAAAAATGATTTCACCATTTATGAAGGCCGGGAGCGCCATGCATCCCTGGATATTCCCTTTGTGACCTATGGCTTACAGACTGGATTGCAGTATGTAAAGGACAGCCTGCATAAAGACATTAAACCGATGGAAGGGGCCTTGCCTTCATATTTGCTGCAGGCGGCGAAGACAGTATATAGCCAGCCACTGGATTCTATGTTGAAACCGATGATGTACAACAGCGATAATTTTTTTGCGGAGCAGGTGCTGTTGATGGCGGGTCTGAAACTCACGGGCGAGATGCGTTCAGCCAGGGCCATCGATACCTTACTCAGTACTTCCCTGGCCGGATTTCCGGATAAACCCAAATGGGTGGACGGCAGCGGCCTCAGCCGTTTTAACCTATTCACGCCCAGGGATATGGTGTGGATCCTGGATAAAATCAAAAAGGAGTTCAGCTGGAGCAGGATCACGGGAATATTTCCTACGGGAGGGAAAGGTACCCTGCGTAGTTATGTGGGAGAATCAGGCCGGCTGTACGCCAAAACCGGAACACTGACCGGGGTATTGGCGCTGAGCGGGTATGTGATCACTAAAAAAGACCATACATTGATTTTTTCCGTGATGGTGAATAACCATACACAACCTACATCCGTCATCCGGGCCAGGATCAGCACCTTCCTGAAATATCTTATTGAACATTACTGATGAAACATCCTGGCGAGTTGCTCCTGCCTGAATTCTATATATGTGGGAGCGCCGTCTATGGTGATGTTGGTGATGTTGCAGCCAAAAAGTGAGGCTACCAGCGCCTGCATTTCCTTATCTCCCAGCTGTTTTCCGGGTTTGATGCTTTGTTGAGACACCATTGCCCTTACAAGCTTTTCCCTTTTTGAAAATTTATAGTTGCTGGTAAAATGCTTGTATTGTTCCAGCAAACTCTCTATCACCTGTTTCTCATACCCCTGTTCTATATCTGCCGGGGTGCCCTGAACCACAAAACTATGGGAGCCAAAAGGTTCCAGTGCATAGCCCAGTTGTTGGAGATCTGGTAACAGCTCCTCCATAATCACCGCGTCTGAAGGTGTGAAAGAAATGCTGACGGGAAAGAGGCTGCGTTGTGTGGCCATAGGCCTTCCTTGTGCGGCTTCGGCAAAGCGTTCATACAATACCCGTTCATGAGCCAGCTGTTGGTTCACCACCAGGAATCCCCGGTTGGTAGTTACAAGAATGAACTGTTGTTTGACCTGGGTGAAAGGAACTTCCCAGCATATCTCGAGCGAGTTTGATGGCCTGGTTAAACTCTGCTGAACAGGATCAGCGGAAGCGAAATATTCATCCTGGCGAGTTGATTCTGCGGCGGGTGATAGGAGGTCTTTCCATTGCTTCAGGCTGGGGTTCTTATCTATGAAATGCGCCTGGTGTTTCTGGGTGAAGGTCTGGAACAAAGAAGAGGAAGTGGCTGTTTGTTGTTTGTCTTCCGTAAATGGTTTGTTGATGGCATCCAGTTGCTGCACCTGTGGATCAAGGTCAAAGTCCAGGGTAGGGGTGATGCTGTACTGGGCCAGTGCATGTTTTACAGACGCCTGAACAAACGCGTACATGATCTTTTCATCATCAAACTTTATTTCCTGTTTGGTAGGATGCACATTGATGTCAATATGTGCGGGATCCAGGTCCAGGAAAAGCACATACATGGGGTATGCATCTGCGGGGATCAGATCCTGGTATGCATGCATAATGGCATGGTGCAGGTATGCACTGCGGATATACCGGTTATTGACAAAAAGGTACTGATCACCACGGGTTTTTTTAGCAGTGTCCGGTTTGCCCACAAAACCTGTAATATCCAGGTAGTCTGTATGTTCCTGTACACTCACCAGTTTTGCATTGTAGGAAGACCCCAGCAGCTGAACGATCCTTTGTTTTAAATTACCTTTTTCCAGATGGAATACCTCCTGTCCATTGCTGGTGAGCGAGAAAAAAATCTGTGGGAATGCCATGGCCACGTGGATGAACTCATCCACGATGTGGCGCATTTCTGCGGCATTGCTTTTGAGAAAATTGCGACGGGCGGGAACATTAAAGAAAAGATTCTTCATGGCGATGCTGGTGCCATTGTTGGCAGAGCATGGTTCCTGCACTTTCACCACACTGTTGTCAATCTCCAGGTAGGTGCCCAGTTCATCTTCTTTTCTCTTTGTTCTTAGTTCCACCTGTGCTACGGCAGCAATGGAGGCCAGGGCTTCACCCCGGAATCCCATGGTACGGATCTGGAAGAGGTCCTCAATATGGGTGATCTTGGAAGTTGCATGGCGTTCAAAGCTCATTCTTGCATCTGTAACACTCATGCCCTTGCCATTATCAATGACCTGCACCAGCTGCTTGCCTGCATCCTGGATAATCAGCCTGATCTCTGTAGCTCCTGCATCCACTGAGTTTTCCAGCAACTCTTTTACGGCACTGGCCGGCCTTTGTATGACCTCGCCTGCCGCAATTTGATTGGCAATATTGTCCGGAAGCAGTTGAATGATGTCGCCCAAAACCACTAATTTTAAAAGCCCTAAAATTACGATAATTTAAGCCGGATGCAGCAGTTTATCGCCCTTCTTCTCTGCCTTTCACTGAATTCTTTAGCACATGCCCAGAAGACGAGTAGTTTGGCCCGGGATGCCTGGGCAGACTCCGTGTTCAGGACCCTGAGTCCGGATGAAAAAATAGCCCAGTTGATAGTGGTTAGAAGTTCTTCCATTGATTCCAGGACCGGAAAGGTGAGTTTTTTTGAAGAGAAGGTTGAGCTTGCTATACGGCAGTTCAATGTAGGCGGTGTTTGTTTATTCCAGGGTGGGCCGGTGCGGCAGGCCCTCATGCTGAATCGTTTTCAGCAGATATCAAAACTTCCTTTATATGTGTCCATAGATGCAGAAACGGGTTTGGGAATGCGGATGGATAGTGTGCGGGCCTTGCCCAGGCAGATGATGCTGGGTGCTGTGGCTGATCCCGCCATCATTTATGAATACGGCCGATGGGTGGGCCGGCAGTGTAAGCGGATGGGTATTCACATGAACTATGCACCTTGTGTGGATGTGAATAATAATCCCGATAACCCGGTGATCAATGACAGGTCCTTTGGGGAAAACAAGGAAAAGGTAGCTGAATATGGTATCCTGTATATGAAGGGGATGCAGGCAGAAGGTATCCATACCTGCGCCAAGCATTTTCCCGGGCATGGGGATGTGGCGGTAGACTCCCATCTTGACCTGCCGTTGATCAATAAAACCCGGCAACAACTGGATTCCCTGGAGCTTTTTCCATTCAGGAAAATGATCCAGGCGGGTGTTGACGCAGTGATGGTGGGGCATCTGTTTATCCCTGTGATAGATGACAGGGAGCACAGGGCCTCATCGATCTCCAGGAACAATGTAACCGGCATCCTGAAAAATGAATTTGGATTCAAAGGCATGATCTTCACCGATGCGTTGGAGATGAAAGGTGTGGCTAAGTATTTCCCCGGTGGTGAGATCTCTTCTGAGGCGCTGGCAGCCGGGAATGACTTGTTATGCCTGCCGGAAGATATCCAGGGAACCATTGAGTCCACTAAACAAAAGATCAGGAAAAAGCAACTCAGCTGGAGTGATATTGACAATAGCGTGATGAAGATCCTGCGGGCAAAATATGACGCAGGTCTTGCCAATTGGAAGCCGGTGGATACGGCGCACCTGGCTGAAGACCTGAATGCATTATCTCCTTCCATCCGCAAACGTGTTGCGGAGCAAGCCATCACCATGATGCGGTATGACGATCCCCGTGCTTTTCCGCTGCAACGCAGCAGGAGCGGTAAGGTTGCTTATCTGGCCTTCGGCATCAGCAATGACAATGCTATGGCCAGGCGGATGCGCAGTGATTTCAATGCAGACGTTTTTTATTACAATTATGCCAAGGATTCTCTCCGCAATAATTCATTATTGCAGCTGCTGACTACACGATATGATGCAGTGGTCATTGGGTTCCACCAGCTGCGAAGGTTTCCGGCGGGCAAGTTCGGGATCAGTGAGGGCGCACTCAGGCTGGTACAGTTGCTACAGGGTAAAGTGCCTAATACAGTGATGGTTTTTGGCAACCCCTATGCGGCAAAGTACGTAAGTGATGCAAAGAATATTATTGCTTGTTATGAAGATGAGAGCCTTATCCAGGAGACAGCGGCGGATATGCTGCTGGGCTACCAACTGATGCGGGGACAACTACCCGTGACCGTTAGTCCTGCATTCCCGGCAGGATCTGGGATCAGGCGGAGTATACTGCCAGTGGCGCAGGCCATCAATGGCATGGATATTTCTGCGCTGGGTTCTATAGACAGCATTGCCAATGATGCCATTCAGCAGCATGCCACTCCCGGCGCGGTGGTATTAGTGGCTAAGGATGGAAAGATTGCTTACTATAAAAGTTTTGGATATTATACCTATGACAGTACGGAAAAAACGGGACTGGAGAGTATTTATGACATGGCATCAGTGACCAAGATTGCGGCAACCACCATTTCTGTAATGAAGCTTTATGACCAGGGCCGGCTAAGTCTTGAAAGCACCCTGGGAGATTATATTCCCTGGGTCAGGGGTACGGATAAGGAGAAGATTGTTGTGCGGGATGTCTTGTTGCACCAGGCCAGGTTGAAAAGTTTCATTCCGTTTTACAGGGAAACAATGGATACAGCAACGGGTATTCCCTCTTCCAGGATTTACGCGAGTTCACCGTCTGTAGGCTATCCATTTCGTGTGGCTGACAGTATGTATATGATGCGCAGTTACAAGGATACGCTGTATAAGCGCATTGCCGACAGTAAACTGGAGAAGCCCAACAGTTACATTTATAGCGATAATGACTTTATTTTTCTGGGATTGATTGTGGAGGCCATCAGCGGGATGAAACTGGAAGATTATGTAAGAAAGGAATTTTATGAGCCGATGGGATTGGTGACAACGGGATTCAGGCCGAGGGATCGGTTTCCTTTGTCCAGAATAGCCCCTACGGAGCAAGAGGGATTTTTCCGCCGGCAGCTCATCCGTGGTGATGTGCATGATCCTGGTGCGGCGATGTTTGGAGGGGTGGCCGGTCATGCGGGTTTGTTCAGCAGTGCCTATGATCTTGCCGTGATCATGCAGATGTTGTTGAATAAGGGGGTGATTAATGGGCACCGGTTTTTGTCAGACACAACCGTGATGCGGTTTACAGCCTATAGCAGCAGTATCAGCAGGAGAGGGCTTGGTTTTGATAAACCGGAGAAAGACAATGCTACGCGCAAAGAACCATATCCCACACTGAGTGCGTCACCACTTACTTTCGGGCATACCGGGTTCACAGGAATTGGTGCCTGGGCAGATCCACAGTACAACCTTATTTATATATTCCTGTCAAACAGAGTGAATCCCAACGGCAGCAATAAGCTGTTGCAGATGAATGTGAGACCAAAGATCCATGAAGTGATTTACAAGGCACTGAAAAATTAGGTCGCAGGTTGCAGTTCGCAGTTTGGTGCGCCCTCCTGCGAACTGCGACCTGCGAACTAATCAGCCATCTTCACCATCTCCGCAATGATTTCCCTGCGATGGGTGAATGGGATGAAGTGGGTTCCGCCGGGTATCATGTGTTCATGAATATCCTTGGCGTGTATGAGGTGCTGTTTAGCAAATGTTACATTCCCGGGAGGCACCCAGGAGTCTTTGTTGCCATGAACGAGGTAAACGCTTGTGGTTACTTTAGGAAAATCACCTGCGAGTTTTTTTACATCGTCCTTAAAATAGACCAGTTCCGTATTACTGGGCCTGAATGATCCCGGCAGCAGGTAACGAAGCGGGAATTTCTCCATCACAAATCGCCAGGTTTCCCTGGGTTCCAGTGCAGGATCAACGGAGCCGGAGATGAGCATAACTCCCTTGAAAACATCCGGTGCATCTGCAGCCATTTTCAATACCACCGGCCCTCCCAGGGAATGCCCCGCAAGGTAGATGCCTTTGCCATTGTCAATATGTTTGACTACTGCTAATAAGAGCATGCTTTGTTCTTCCAAGGTAAGGGCCTTGCCAAAATCAGAGTAGCCAAACCCGGGCCTGTCTACCGCAACTACCCGGTAATGGAACAGCAAGGCCGGGTCCTCCATATACTGCTGAAACGCGTTCCATGCACTGGGGGAGCCGTGAATCAGCACAAGTGTGGGAAGGTTTTCATTTCCAACGGAAACATAATGAAGTTGATGACCGTTTACGGTAATATATGAAGGTGTGAGATCCAGTCCTTTTTTTGCAAAGTTTTTCATGGCCCTGTCATCGGAGATGCGAAATGTCATGCATCCCGGTGCTATGAGCACCCAGATCAGCAATATGGCCAGGATGATATACACCGTTTTTTTCAGCAAATGGCTTCCCTCCGGATCAGGGCCGTCCAGATCCATTCATTTAACAAGCAATAGGAGCTGTTAGTTCTTTTTCTTCGGTTTGATATCCCGCTGCTCTCTCTTGGGCTGCTGTTGTGGGTTGCCTTGCTGCCTGGGCTGGCCCTGGCTGGGTCTTTGCTGACCACCCTGCTGCTGTTGGCCTTTGGGGTTTTGGTTCCTGTTTTTCTCGCGCTGCTCCCTTTCCTTTTGCCTTTTTTTCTGGCTGTTTCTTTCCAGGGTACGCAGGCTGATCTGACCAACCACATCCACAAACTGGGGTTCTACTTCTTTTTTGACGCCGCCAGTGGTTACCTCGGCAATCTCCAGCTCTTCAACCCTGGTTCCTTTCATATTCAGGGCCTTGATACGTTTTACGGCATCTATGGTAAGCGGGTATTGGCGGTTACTGTCTGGCAGAACATACCACATCAGGTTCTTAAAGATGTCTTTTTTTACCAGCATGGCATTTCCCTTCTGGGTTTCCAGGATATCACAATGGTCAGGGAAATGTTGCAGGGCATCCAGGTAAGTATCCAGCTCATAATTCAGGCAGCATTTGAGGCGCCCGCACTGTCCGCTGAGTTTGGTCTGGTTGATACTAAGGTTCTGGTATCTTGCAATAGTTGTTGTAACGCTCTTAAAATCACTGAGCCAGGTACTGCAGCATAGCTCTCTTCCGCAACTCCCGATGCCTCCCACCTTGGCAGATTCCTGCCGGGCACCTATCTGTTTCATCTCCACCTTGACCTTAAATTCGGAAGCATATACTTTGATCAGCTCGCGGAAATCCACACGGTCATCTGCCGTATAAAAAAACGTTGCCTTTCTGCCATCCGCCTGGAATTCCACTTCACAGAGTTTCATTTCCAGTTTTATCTGGCGGGCAATAGCCCTTGCCCTGATCAGTGCCTGTGGCTCTCTCGATTTGTTCTCTTTCCATTTCTGGATATCCATGTCGTTAGCCCTGCGGAGGATCTTCTTCAGTTCCGGAGAGGCTTCATCTACGCCTTTCTTTTTCATCTGCAGGCGTACCATTTCGCCGGTAACGTTTACCTCGCCCACATCAAAACCACTTACACCTTCCACGGCAATCAGATCACCCTTAATAAAGGTCTGCAAGGTGGTGTTGCGGTAAAATTCTTTACGGCTACCCTGGTTAAAGGATACTTCTATGATTTTGCAGGAGCTTTCAGGATCATGAAAGGGGAGGTTGGCCAGCCAGTCGTGCACATTGAGCCTGTTGCATCCCCCACTGCTACATCCGCCATTGCTTTTACAGCCAGACGGTTTTCCGTTGTTATTTGTTCCACATGAGCTACAGCCCATAATTTCTAAGGTATTATGTATAAAGAAACCCCTTTTGGGGGTTGGTTGATGACGAAGATAGCATTTTTAGTTCGCAGTTCGCAAGTTCGCAGGGGCCCTGCGAACTGCTTCAAACTACTGCTACCTGTGCGTTATCCTTAATAATATGGTAGATCCTGATGGTAAGCGCCTGGAAAAGGATCTTGGCATTGGCATTTCTTTCAATGTGATACACGGCATCGTCCAAAACCTGTATGAGTGCCTGTTGCTGGTCCAGGGAGGCTAGTTTATTGATCCTTTCGGCAAAGTCCAGTTCATTATGGGGCAGGTGAACCTGTTCCCTTCCGAGGATCCGGATGTGCACGCTCTGTTCCAGGAGGTGATTGAAATATCTAAGCAGCTGCTTTTGCTTTTCCCTGCCCAGCGCAGCGGCTTCGGCAACCCACTTCACCTGTTCTGCTGGTCCCGTTTTCAGCGCTGCATTCAACCAGGAACGAACCATCTCCTGCCAGTCTGACCCCGCATGCTGCAAACTCATCATAGCTTCCCGGTAACTGCCTTCTGCAGTGGAAGCCGCCTGGTGGGCAGCATCCTGTGCAGCGCCAGCCCGGCCTACCAAAGCATCGGTGATTTCTTTGACACTCAACATTGGAATTCTCACCAGTTGTGTGCGGGAAAGAATGGTAGCCAGGATCTTTGATTCATCCCTGGCCACCAGTATAAACACCGTATTGGCCGGAGGTTCCTCAATCAGCTTTAATAGCTTATTGCCCTCATTCCCCAGGTATTCAGGCATCCACATTACGAGGATCTTATAGGTGCTTTCAAAACTCTTCAGGTTGAGTTTGCGGATGATATCATTACACTCATGAGCGGTGATATTGCCTTGTTTATTTTCTGCGCCAATGAACTGCAGCCAGTCAAACACATCCCCGTAAGGATGCAGCTTTGCAAACTCTCGCCATTCTTTAATGTAGTCTGTGCTAACGGGTTTGTCCCCTGATTTCCTGGGGATCACCGGGTAGGAATAGTGGATATCCGGATGCACCATGTCTGCGGCTTTAAGACAGGAGGAGCAGGTTCCACAGGCGTCATCCGGTATGGTCACGGGCTCAGCCTCACCAAAAAGCGAAGGGCCTGCCTGGGCCTGGCCATTTACTTTTTCGCAAACCAGGTATTGGGACATAGCGAGGCCCAGGGGCAGCCCCCCGGTTCCGTCCTTGGCCAGGAAAAGTAAGGCATGGCTCAAGCGGTTTGCTTTTACCATGCCTGCCAGGCTTTCCTTGACGGCAGCCTGTCCAATCACATCAGTGAACTTCAATCTATTTCAAATATTTAGTGATCTCTTCGCTCATCGGATTCACAGCACTGGGGAATACGGCCAGCAGTTTTCCATTTTTATCCAGCAGGAACTTAGTGAAGTTCCATTTGATCTCAGCATCTTGTACACCATTCTTTTCTTTGCTGGTCAGGTATTGAAAGAGTGGGTGCGTATCATTGCCTTTTACAGACACTTTTTCTGCCATAGGAAAGGTTACGCCATAGTTTTTCTGGCAGAACTCTTTGATCTCGGCATTGCTTCCGGGTTCCTGGCCACCAAAATTATTGGCCGGGAAGCCAACGATCACAAGCTTATCCTTTTGCGCTTCGTAGAGTTTTTCCAGGTCTGCATATTGTTTGGTATAGCCACACTGGGAGGCGGTATTCACAATGAGCAGGTATTTACCCTTATACTGGGAAAAATCAATGGTATCACCACCGAGGGAAGGCACTTTAAAATCGTAGACAGACGCGGCTGCCATCATGTACATGGCAAGTGTGGCGGTTATCAGCTTAATCATATTGTTTTTGTTTGAAGGATGAACAAAGATCCATACCGGTTGGTTGACCGGGGACGATAAAGTTACGGTTTCTATTGTTTTTCGTAGCTGCCCATATCCGGCTGGGCATCCCGTGGAAGACCATCCAGGTCAATGGGAATGCCGGCTGATTTGCCTTTGTTTATGGCCGGTGATCTGCCTTTACTGATCCTGAAATCATAGTAACGTGAAAAATCCCCAATAGAATCAAAAAGGGGCGGCTGGTTCACTAGGTTATTCAGCAGGGTAGCATTCGGAAGGGGGTTAGCGGCTTTATACAGGTTGTTTTCCAGCAGGACATTAAAGACATTGTTCCCTTTTTTGGAAATCAGGATCTCATCTTCTACGGCACCGCCTTCACCCCAGAAGATATTGTTGGTTAAAGTTGCTGTAAGGTCAAAACTGTTGATCTGTGTGGTAGAGTCCCAGTTGCTGAGGATACAAACCGGTTTTTTATGGGGGATGAAAATATTGGCATAACTGGCTACGGTGCAATGGGTGAATTCATAACGCCCACCACGGCTGATCAGGATGTTGGCGCCGGTATTGCTGATCAGGCAGTTGACAGCGCGGATAGATGTATTGATGCCATAGATGCCGGCATCATAGATATTGTCCAGCTGGCATTCTGCAAGATCCACTTTGGGATAGGCAGGAGCCGAGCCGATGGCCACTACACCCTGGTAAGCATTTTTTATGATAACATTCCGGAGATGGTTGCCATTACTGGTTTCCCGGAAATAGATCCCGGGCCAGCTGGCCGGAAGATCGCGGTACTCTTTATCCAGCCGGTCTCCCTGAAATGTAATGGAATCTTTTTTAGTGCCGATGGCTTTAAGCGTACCATCTACAATAAACGGAGCGTCTGCATGCAGGTAAATACGGGTGCCAGGCTGCAGGGTGAGGGTATGGTCTTTTGCCACCTGTGCACCGCCAATGATCACATATGGCAGGGTGTTGTCCCAGGTGGTGGTGGTCACCAGTGCAGCACGGATGTAGCGTGCGTTTTGGCCATAAGCCGAAAGCTGGACCTGGGTGGTGTTACCGTTATAACTAATACTGATACTGTCTGTGATTAGAAAGGGGCTGGTGCTGCTGTTAGGATTGACGTTAACGGTCACAAAAACATACATACTGTCCCTTGCAGCGATGTCCAGGTTGTCTACCCGCGGTCCGGGGGTGCCATCTGCGTTGATGTGGAATGCTGAGGAATTGCCTCCGCCCAGCTGGATGCTGCTGATCAATAGGCGGGCATCGTTCTGGTTAAAAATTTTGAAGGAGGCTGTTACAGAACCAGCACTGGTAAAAACCGTGTCAAAACGGAGCGTGTCTGCAGACAGGTATACCCTTGCATCAGGGCTGGTGATGACGGAGTCTTTTTTGCAAGCCGCCAGGCAGATGAGTACGATGGAAAACAGGAGCAGGGTTTTTCTCATGGATGGGTAAAAATACAACGAAGGAATCATTTCATGGCCATCGCCAGGGTGGCTATGGATGTTTTTATACCCGGGATACCGGAGATTGCCGAGGTACATGCATCCAGGGTGGCGCCGGTGGTGATCACATCGTCTACCAACAGGATGGATTTATGGGCCAGGAGTGCTGGTTTTGGACAGGAGAAATGGTGGTGCATCTGTTGCCATCGTTCTTCCCTGGATTTATGGGTTTGGGTACCCTGGTTTCTGAGGCGGGCCATGGCCTGGGTGGTCATCGGCACACCGGTCACCGCGGAAATCCCTTCTGCCAGTAGGGCACTCTGGTTATATCCCCTTTGCTTTTCCCTGCCTGGGGAGAGGGGGAGGGGTACCAGCAGGTCAAGTCCGCCAAATCGGGGGTTATCCTGCAGGGCTCTGCCGATGAGTTTTCCCATATAAATTCCCAGGGATTTGGCCCCTTCATATTTCACCTGGTGAATGAGTGATTGCACGAGGGATTGCTGTGTAAAATAACAGAGCGACATTGCTGCTTCAATCTTAACTCTTCCATAAAACAATTTCTCTGAGGCGTTGCCACTATGATTTTCAAAACCGGTCAGCGGTAAGTTGGACAGGCAAGCCGCACAAAGGGGATGAGCAGTCTGCGGAAGATCAACGGAACATCCCTTACACAAGTTGGGATATACCATGTGCACCATTGCCTGCCACCATTCTTGCACCGCGTTGAGCATCAGAATAACAATTGATACACTTCATCCACCCTGCCGGCAGTCAGGATCTCAATACCTGGTTTGGGCCCCGGAGATCGCTTATTGTATTTGCTGATGATGATCTTTTCAAATCCCAGTTTTTCTGCTTCTGCAATCCGTTGTTCAATTCTGTTGACGGCTCGGATTTCTCCACTGAGTCCTACTTCGCCGGCGAAAACAATTTTCTGGGAAACGGGTACATCTTCAAATGAACTGAGCAGGGCACACACCATAGCAAGGTCCAGTGCCGGGTCTTCAATTTTCAATCCGCCAGCAATATTTATGAATACATCGCGGGTGCCAAAATGAAAGCCTCCTCGCTTTTCCAAAACAGCCAGTAGTAGTTGTAAACGTCTGCTGTCAAAACCACTTACGGTTCTTTGTGGCGTGCCATAAACGGATGGTGTTACCAGCGCCTGTACTTCCACAAGTAGTGGCCGCATTCCTTCCATCGTTGCTGCGATGGAAACACCACTCAGCTGATCTTCTTTTTGTGTGATTAATATATCAGAGGGATTACTGACGGGCTTCATTCCGGTGGATGTCATTTCATAGATACCCAGCTCAGATGTAGACCCAAAGCGGTTTTTCGTGGTTCTGAGTATACGATATGCATAGTGCTGGTCTCCTTCAAACTGCAACACAGTGTCAACCATATGTTCTAGTAATTTGGGCCCTGCAATGGTTCCGTCTTTTGTAATGTGACCGATGATGATCACTGGTGTTTGTGTTTCTTTTGCGTAGCGCTGGAACTCTGCTGCCGTCTCCCGGATTTGTGAAATACTGCCGGGCGAAGAGTCTAGAAAAGGCGATTGCAAAGTCTGGATAGAGTCAATGATTACGAGTTCAGGTTTTAGTTTTTTGATCTCCTGGAAAATGACCTGGGTGGATGTTTCCGTAAGCAGGTAAAATTCAGGATGATTGATCTGCAGCCTGTCTGCCCGCATCTTGATTTGCTGTTCACTTTCTTCACCACTAACATAGAGTGTGGTGAGCGAGGAAAGTTGAAGCGCATTCTGTAAAAACAGGGTTGATTTGCCGATGCCGGGTTCACCGGCAACAAGGACTAGCGATCCTGGAACAATACCGCCACCCAGTACCCTGTTCAGTTCAGGATCTTGTGTGGTGATTCTTTTTTCTTCACTGCTTTCGATATCCTGCATGAGGGTAACCTTGTTGCCTTTTTTCTCTTCTTTCCAGTCTTGTTTGGTTTTAGTGAGGTCTTTTGTAACGAGTTCCTCGATGAAACTGTTCCATTGCTGACAGGAAGGACACTTGCCTAACCATTTTGGTGATTCATAACCACAGTTGCTGCAAAAAAAACTCGTTTTGACTTTACTCATGACGTAAAGGTAATGGCGTGTGTGCTGCGGAAGATCAGAAATTGAACATAAAGCAACGTGAAAAACAACGAGGGGATGAAGGGGAAAAACAGAGGAAAAAAACAGATGTAAAAAGGGCCAACTTTCGTTGACCCTTGATACTTACTAACCCATTAAATTCTTGCACTAAATTACAAATTGCTCCCAGATAACAAAATAATTTTTTGGGGTTGTGAATAACTTGCCAGGGCCGCGAGTAGGGGGCAAAACAGCGTATAATATATTGGAAATCAATGTATTCCGACTATATTATTTCACGCTAAAAAAGATGGTTTTGTCAAAATGACCCCCTATAAAACGTTATAGAATCAGGCTATGTCAAAACGTCGCTAATATTTGGAAATATGGACCTTGGATTCCAATTTGCAGTGTATTGGTTATCCATTAAAAAACTGTAATACCATGGGTTCAATTTATTTGGTTTCGATTGTTTTTGTAGTCATAAGCATGCTGGTGTCCTGGCGGTTGAAGTCCAAGTTCAGCCAGTACAGTAAAATTGGGCTTGCTTCCGGGTTGACCGGTAAAGAGGTGGCCGAGCGGATGCTTCGGGAGAATGGGATCCTGGATGTGCAGGTGGTTTCTGTGGAGGGTTTTTTGAGTGATCACTACAATCCCATGAACAAAACAGTAAACCTGAGTCCTGAAGTGTATGGCAGCAGCAGTATAGCGGCAGCGGCGGTAGCGGCCCATGAGTGCGGCCATGCGGTTCAGCATGCCACGGCCTATCCCTGGCTTACTATGCGGAGTAAACTGGTTCCGGCGGTTCAATTCAGCTCTTCCCTGGTGCAGTGGGTGCTGATTGGGGGTATCCTGATGATCAAGGTGTTTCCCCAGCTATTATTAATAGGTATCATCCTGTTTGCGCTCACTACCATTTTCAGTGTAATTACGCTGCCGGTGGAGTTTGACGCCAGCAACCGGGCGTTGGCCTGGTTAAAAACCACAGGTGTTGCCACGCCAAATGAGTTTCCGAAGGCCCAGGACGCCCTTAAATGGGCTGCCACTACCTATGTTGTGGCTGCTTTAGCATCCGTGGTCACTTTGGTGCAGTATATCCTCATTTATATGGGTGGAAGCCGGAGAAACTGATAAAAAAAGTGATTATTTATAAGAAAAGCCCCGATTATGTTGGGGCTTTTCTATTTTACTAAGTATTTAAAAAAATGTAATATAATTTCGATTTTCTTTGGCTTTACTGGTGTTCAATCCATTTAGCAAGAGCCCTATTACCTTACGTATTAAAATTATTTATATTTATTATCTTTCGGCGTCTTTGCCATAAATATATCAATGGTTGTGCAGCAGGTTAGGCGGTAGCTTTGTCTCCATTTTTGGCGTTTACATTCTGTTAACATATTTTCGTCATCTTCAAAAACCAAAAACTGAACTACTACATGAGAAAATTAGTCTCTCTGTTATGTGCCATGATGCTCATGGTGCATTTCGCTGTAGGTCAAACGCTGGAAGTGTCAGGTAAGGTATCTGATGAGAGCGGTAATCCGATCTCAGGAGCTTCAGTGGTGGATAAAGCCACAAAAGTGGGTACCACTACGGACGCGCAGGGTAACTTCAAGTTGACCGCCAGGCGTGGGGCCACGCTGGTTATTTCTTACGTGGGATTTGACACCCGTGAGATTCTTGCAAACACAACTGATTTCCAGGGCATCCAGCTGAAGGCCGCCAACCAGGCGCTTTCTGAAGTGGTTGTAACTGCCCAGGGTATCAGGCGCGAAAAGAAAGCGCTGGGTTACGCGGTGGCTTCTGTAGATAAGAAGCAACTGGAACTTCGCCCTGAAAACGACGTTGTTCGTCTGTTGAATGGTAAAGCTCCCGGTGTAAACATCCTTCCCCCCTCCGGTATGTCTGGTTCCGGTACCAACATCATCATCCGTGGCGTAAACACCATCACTGGTGGTTCTACCCCGCTTTTCATTGTGGATGGTGTTCCGTTTGATGCCTCTACCAACGCCCAGGCCGGTTTCCAGTATGGTAACACCACTTCTTCACGCTTCCTTGATCTCGATCCCAACAATATCGAGAACATCAGCGTACTGAAAGGTTTGAGTGCCACTACGCTGTATGGTGAACTGGGACGTAATGGTGTGGTAATGGTGACTACAAAGAATGGTGCCAACAGGCGTACAGCCAAGAAAACAGAGATCACCCTCAGCCAGTCGATCTTCGTTAACAAAGTAGCCAACCTCCCTGAATACCAGAATACTTACGGATCTGGTTTCGATATGTCAACAGGTCTGGCTTTCTTCTCTAACTGGGGTGCTCCTTTCAAGACTCCTGCTGATTCTGTTGCTCACCCTTATTCTGCTGCTCAGTATAATGGTGCATTGCCCCAGTATATTGGCGCTAAATATGCCCTGGAGCCCAGGAACAGTGTAGAGAAATTTTTCCGCACCGGTTTGATCCGCACTACATCAGTTAACCTCGCTACCTCTCTGGGTAATGGTTCTTCCCTGAGTGCCAACTATGGTTACACTGATGATGAAGGTTTCACTCCTGGTAACAGGCTTATCAAGAATAACTTTGGTATTGGTGGTACAGCTAAGTTGTCTAACAAGTTCACCTTCATGGGAACCTTCAACTATGCGATCACTGATTTCAAATCTCCCCCCACGTCTACATCATTTGGTTCTAACCCAACCACTTCATCTGTGTTTGGTAACCTGATGTACACGCCACGTGCGGTGGATATCCAGGGTCTGGAGTATGAGAATCCTGCAACCAAAGGTTCTATCTACTATCGCCCCGGTAATGATATCCAACACCCCCTCTGGACCGTAAACAACTCGTTTGTTGGCCAGAAGGTGAACAGGCTTTTTGGTAATATGTCTCTGCGCTATGACATCTCCAATAACTGGAATGTAATGTATCGCGTAGGTTATGATAACTACTCAGACTATAACTACCTTTCTCAGAACAAAGGTGGTGTTGTGGGTGGTAACGACTATGTACTGGGTATCCACAGGACCGTAACTGGTATCAACCAGATCTGGGACCACTCACTGATCACGCAGTATAATACGCGCTTTGGTGACGACTTCAGGCTGGGTGTAACTGCTGGTGCTAACTCCCAGGAAAGGTTGTACAGCCAGTCTGGCCAGCGCTCTACACAACAGCTGGTTTACGGTCTGTTTGATCACGACAACTTCATTGTTCACGATAACAATACTGAAGACGGTGGCCGTATTGACTTCCAGTCCAAGCAACTGTCTCTCGGTCTTTTTGCCCAGGCTGAACTCGCATTCAAAGAGTGGATGTATGTAACCATCGGTGGCCGCCAGGGTTGGTCTTCCAACCTGGAGAAAGCCAACAGGGGTCTGTTCTATCCTTCTGTGAACGCTTCATTCATTCCAACGGCAGCATTTGAAGGACTGAAAGGAAATTCCACGCTGAACTTCCTGAAGTTCCGTGCCGGTTACTCTACTTCTGCTAACTTCGGTTCTCCTTATAATACCAGGCCGATCCTTTCAATCAATACCAACCAGTTCCAGACCAGGGATGGTTCCATTATCAACTCTAACACCATCTCCAATCTGCTGCCCAATCCAGACCTGAAGCCTGAGCTGCAGAAAGAGGTGGAATTTGGTACTGAAGGCCGTATGTTCAACAACAGGCTGAGCTTTGATGTGACCTGGTACAACAGGGTGTCATCTAACCAGATCCTGAATCGTCAGTTGGATCCTTCCACTGGTTTCACTTCTACCTTCATCAATGCGGGTAACCTCCGCAACCGTGGTTGGGAAGTTCAGGTGGGTATCACTCCCGTACGTACGCGTAACTTCCAGTGGGAAATCACTGCCAACTACACACGTAACAGGAGTCTGGTGTATGATCTTCCTGAAGACGTTAAGCAGATCGTTATCGATGGTTTCACCAACGAAGGTTTGTTTGCGATCAACGGATATCCTCTCGGTATGATCCAGGGTTCTTATTCTCTGCGTGATACCGGTACTACTGCAGTTAGTGCCAAGCCTACCGGCGAGCGCATTGTGGATAACAATGGTAACTACATCACCTCCGGTGCACTGGGTATCATTGGTAATCCCAACCCTGACTTCGTATCTTCTCTGATCAACACGATCACCTGGAAAGGGCTGAGCCTGCGCTTCCAGTTTGACTATACACAGGGTGGTGATATGATGGCATATACGCCTGGTACACTCACTGGTCGTGGTCTTACAAAAGACGTAGGTCCTGAAGCAGGTCTTGACCGTTATGATGGTGTGATCCTTCCTGGTGTTAAACAGGATGGAACGCCCAATAACATCCAGATCACTTCTTCTGAAGCCTATTTCAATAACCTGTCGGGTTTCTTCGGCATGGGCGATCTGATCGTTTATGACGCAACCGTGATCAGGCTGAGGGAAGCATCTCTGTCTTATAACTTCCCAACAGAATGGTTCAGGAAACTCCCCTTCGGTGGTGCTTCCATTACTTTCAGTGGACAAAACCTTTGGTACAACGCGCCTAACTTCCCCAAGTATGTGAATTTCGATCCTGAAACTTCATCCCTGGGTGTATCTAACGTACGTGGTCTGGAATACCTGTCAGGTCCTACCTCTAAGCGTTATGGTGTGAGTGTAAGAGTATCCTTCTAACCTTACTAAACGAGAAAAAATATGAAAAGAAATAAATTAATCATTCTCGGTCTCGCTGCTGCGGTTACCCTGGGATCCTGCGCTAAAAAGCTGGATGAATACCTGGTGAACCCCAACACGCCGAGTACAGAAGCTGCAGATGCGAATTTGTACCTGAATGCAGCTCAGCTGAGTTATGCTGGATTCTTTGACAACGCTGAAGACATTGGCGAGCAGGTTACCCGTATGATCATCATGTACGGACCTACCTACCGCAATGCCTATGCTGCTACTGCTTTTGATGGCCTTTGGAGCTCTGCTTATACAGGGATCTTCAAGCATGTTGACGCCCTGATACCCATCGCCAGTGCTAACAAGCAGTGGGTGAACGTAGCCATGGCCAAGATCATGCGTGCACATACCATGATGACACTGGTGGATTTCTTTGGTAATGTTCCTGCTACTGAAGCCAACCTGGGTGTTGATAATACCAACCCTGTGGCAGATAATGGTAAGGATGTATATGCCAAGGCCATTGCACTGTTGGACGAAGCAATCGCTGACCTGGCAAAAACGCCAGGTTCCTATCCTGGTTCACAGGACATGTTCTTCTCCGCATCAGGTGCTACCGGTGTTACCCAGTGGAGAACCACTGCCAAGCTCCTGAAGCTCAGGGCTTATGTAAATACAAGGCTGGTGGATGCTTCTGTGAAAGATAAAATCAATGCCCTGCTGGCTGATGCAGACGTGATTGCGTCTACCACCACCACAGCGCGTGATTTTGAATTCAAGTATTCCAATAAGCTTTCAAATCCTGCCAGCCGTCACCCGTCTTATGCTGGTAACTACAGTGCAAACGGTTCTGCCGGTGATTATATCAGCACCTATTTCCTGTGGTCACTGGTTCAGGATAAGGGAACAGGTGATGCCAATAATGATCCCCGTACGAGGTATTATCTCTATCGCCAGCGTACCAACTATGCTGCGGCAAACTCTGAGAGCTACCCCTGTACCATCCAGGCCAAACCTGCACACTATACAGCATCTATGCCCTATTGCCAGACGCTCCAGGGTTACTGGGGACGTGACCATGGTGATAACTCCGGTATCCCACCGGATGGTAACCTGAGGACAACTGTAGGTATCTATCCTGCAGGTGGCCAGTTTGATGCCAACCAGGGTGTATCTGTTGCACTGACAGTAGGCGGCCAGGGTGCTGGTATTCAGCCGATCTGGCAGTCTGCATTCACCCAGTTCATTGCTGCTGAGTCTGCACTTACCCTCGGTACCAATGGTGACCCCAAGGTACTGCTGGAAGCGGCTATCCGCAGGAGCATGGCTAAAGTGGGTGGATTCCCTGCAGCCATTGGCGCATCATCTGCTGTTGTATCCGGATTTGAGATGACGCAGACCAAGATAGACAACTACGTAACTAAAGTGCTGGCACGTTATGATGCTGCCACTACCACAGATGCAAAGTTGAATATCATCGCCAAAGAATACTGGCTGGCCCTTTGGGGTAATGGCCTGGATGCTTACAACCTGTATCGCAGGACGGGTAAGCCCGGTGATTTCCAGTATACCATTTCACCCAACCCCGGTGCTTATACAAGGTCAATGTTCTATCCTTCTAACTATGTGAACCTGAACAGGAATGCCACACAGAAAGGTGATGTGAATGTGCAGGTATTCTGGGATAATAACCCCGCAGGTTTCATCCAATAAAAAACAAAAAACAATGAGAAGAATATTATCATCCATACTTGTGCTGGCAACCGGAGCGGTACTTTTCCCTGCCTGTAAAAAAGGCGATGTGATCCAGGATCCTGCATCACTGGGCCGCGGCTCTTATGTCACACTGGTAAAAACTACCAATACCCTGCTTGATGTGGGTAACCTTTCAGGCAGTACAGTATCCATTGATGTTAAGGAATTTGGACAGGAACAGGAGAAGCTCACCATCTATGTGGCTCCTGGTACACCAACCCGCGACAAGTCTAAATGGAAAAAAATCAAGGAAATCCCAAACACAAACGGTGGTGCTTATACCGTAGCGGTTACTGGTGCTGAAATTGCAACTGCAATTGCCCCCACCCTCGTAGCTCCCGGTAATCAGTACACGATCTACAATTCCATCACAACCAAGGCTGGTGAGGTTTTTGATTTTGCCAACACTTCACCCACGCTGGCCGGTAACGCCAATTACAACGCGGCACTCGCTTGGGCTGCCATCGCTGTATGTCCGTTCACAGGCATTGGTACCAATGTGAATTATCGTGTGGTTCAGGACGACTGGGTTGACTGGTCTCCTGGCGATGTGATCAAGGTGTCTGACGGTCCGCGCGCTAACAGCGTTGACCTCAGGAATCTGTGGCCTAACCCTGCCTATGGTGTTCCTGCATCACCGTTCATCGTTGATGTAACCCAGGCTACTGGTGCAGCTACAACACCTGCTGGTGTTACCATTGCAACAGGATATCCCGGAACATTCTCTACTTTGGCCGGATCTACCGGTTATGTGTTCACTTGTACAGGCTTGATTGATATCAGGTTCCGTATGGCATATAACGGTGCTGACCAAGGGCTTCTGAGAGTGATTCTGCAAAAGCAGTAAATAATAAAAAAGCCCCGCTTAATGCGGGGCTTTTTTATTAGTAAATGACAAATAGCAATTGGCAAATAGCAATTGGCACTAGTTATTAAAGACTAGTCTAGTTTTTAATAACTAGTGCCAATTGTAAATTGTCAATTGCTATTTGTTATTTGTTAAAGCTTAATCTCGTCCCCATTTCCGTCAAAGAAATGGAATTCAGTAAGGTGACTCTGGTTGTTGGCTTTGATATCCAGCTTTACATTGTATTTACGCCGCCATTTGCGGGCAATGGAAGAGAAAAATAATCCCTTGGTTAGATAGGCATGCAGGATAGGGTGCACCGTAATGGTGAGCTCCCTGTGTTTCTGCATAGACAGGTAACTGATGTTTTTTTCAATCTCATCCTCCAGGATAAGGGCAGAGGATATTTTTCCTGTACCATGACAGGATGGGCAAACTTCCTGGGTATTGATATTTACCTCAGGTTTCATTCGCTGCCGCGTGATCTGCATTAACCCAAACTTGGAAATGGGCAGTACAGCGTGTTTTGAACGGTCTGTGCGCATAAACCCTTCCATCGCATCAGCCAGTTTCTTTTTGTTCTCGGGGTTCTTCATATCAATGAAGTCTACCACAATGATGCCGCCAATGTCACGCAGCCTGAGCTGCCGGGCTATCTCTTCAGCAGCCTCCATATTGGTTTGTATGGCATTCTCCTCCTGGTTGTTACCCACGCTTTTGTAGCCGCTGTTTACGTCAATGACGTGCAATGCTTCTGTGTGTTCAATGATCAGGTAGGCTCCGCTGGGTAAATTGACGGTTTTACCAAATGCGGCTTTCACTTGTTTGGTGATGCCGAAATGGTCAAATATGGGAGCGCCGTTATGGTGATAAGCAACGATATCCAGTTTTTCCGGAGCAATCTTCTGGATATAATTCCGGGTATCATTGTAAATACTCTTGTCGTTGATGATGATTTTGTTGAAATCTTCATTCAACAGATCCCGCAGCATGCTGGTGGTTTTGGTCTGCTCACTCAGGATCTTGGCTGGTGCAGCCGCGCCCTTCAGGTTCTTCTGGATCAGGGCCCAGTTGTTGACCAGGTTGTTAAGGTCCTCATGCAGCTCTGCCGTGTTCTTGCCTTCAGCAGCGGTCCTTACAATCACGCCAAAGTTCTTGGGCTTGATGGATTCCACGATTTTCTGCAAACGCCTGCGTTCCTCGGAAGAGTGGATCTTCCGTGAAACGGCGATAATGTCATTAAAGGGTGTAACCACCACAAAACGCCCGGGCAGAGAGATCTCGCAACTCAGTCGGGGACCTTTGGCAGCAATAGGTTCTTTCAGGATCTGGACGAGAATATTGGGTTTCTGACCTAACACCTCGCTGATTTTACCCGTCTTAATGATCTCGGGCTCAACAGTGAATTTGGAGAAATCAAGTCCATCCGGCGTTTTATCATTGATCGCCATATTGGTGAACTTGAGCAGGGAACGGGCATAAGGGCTAAGATCTGTGTAATGCAGAAACGCATCTTTTTCAAAACCAACATCCACAAATGCGGCATTGAGACCAGGGATGAGTTTTTTGACTTTTCCCAGATATAGGTCTCCCACTGCGAAACTGGCATCTGCTTTTTCATTATGCATTTCAACCAGTCGCTTATCCTCAAGCAGGGCTATTTCAACACCCTGGGGAGCCGCGTTTATGATCAGTTCTTTATTCAAGCGTAAATACACTTAGCCGTCAATAATCCGATATCTGAAACGCAAATGCCAGACGGTATATCCCATACGGCATTTGTGCCTCAGAATTTTTTATACTCCGGGGAGGAGAAAGGGATCAATTACTTGTTCCTCTTCTTATGACGGTTCTTCCTCAGACGCTTCTTACGCTTATGCGTGGCGATTTTATGACGTTTTCTTTTTTTACCACAAGGCATCGTACAAAAATTTATTAGTTAATGATCTTATTGCAATGCTTTAATCTTTTCATCAATGGCTTTCAGCAATTCCGGATTCTTTACAGATTTCCGGCCAGTCTGGTACCATTTCACTGCCTCTACCTTATTCCCAGCCCTCTCATAAGCCTCACCCAACAGAAAAACAGCTTCCATATTCTCCGGTTCTGCTTTCACCACTTTCAGCAACCTCTCCGCGGCTTTATCATATTGCCCCGTCATCATGCCTCCGTATCCCAGCATGAACTGGGCATACATGAAGTTGCTGTCTTTCTCCGCAACTTCCCGGATTTTCATGATCCCTTCCATGGGTGCACCTCCGGCGCCAAAGATGAAGGTACTTCCCCATCCCACTTTCGCGGAATCATTGGCAGGGTTTATCTTCAGGACCTTATCAAACAGGGATTGCGCTTCATTCGCCATCCAGGTTCTTACGGAAGGCTCAGGTACAGACTTCAACGCGTCCAGGTAGGATTGGGCGGCAAAGTTGAGATTTTTCTCTGTATTTTCCAATTTAGCCTTTTCCCCGTTGTAATATACCCAGGGGAGCCGGTTGCCAATGGAGTCCCGCCAGTAGGTAGCCAGCTGGGCATACAGGTTAATCTTTTGGGTGGTAAGATCACCCCGGGAAATGGAGTTTTCCAGGCTGGTTACCCTGGCTAACTGACTGGGGCTGAGTTCTTTCCTGGCTGCATCCAGCAGGGAGGCAGGTCCGGAAACAGAAGAAGCCGAATCCATGGAGGCTGGTGTAACCCCCTTCGGATGCGGCTTCGTTCTTCCAAAGAAATATAGTCCGAATAACAGAATAATACTGCCAATCGCAACAAGCCATTGCTGCTTCATCGAAATGATTTAGCTGCGAAATTAACGCAGTTAAGCCATTTCTTCAGCGCCATCATCTTTAATGGCCGTGTCAAGCTGCAGTTTCTTTACTTCCTGAACAAACTCCTTGGCGGGTTTGAAAGCAGGAATGAAGTGTGCAGGGATGTGTACAGCCGTGTTTTTCTTGATGTTACGGCCAATTTTTGCTGCCCTCTTCTTAGTGATGAAGGAGCCAAAACCCCTGATGTAGATGTTCTCTCCTTTTGCAAGAGATTCCTTTACTTCCTTGAACATCGTTTCAAGGGCTACAAGGACATCCACCTTAGGAATTCCGGTTTTTTCGGAAATGTTGTTGATCAGATCGGCTTTTCTCATTTTCTGAGTGTTTTAAAATGGGATATTAAAATTTTTAATGCCCCACTGTACAGGATACCAGGATTTTAATGGCTTGTACAGGGCCTAAAATTAACGAATTCAATTCATTAAGTGACCCGGATGGCATTTTAAAGAAACGCAGCATTTTTGTAAAAATTGTATTGGTAACCAATACATCTGTAAATTTCAGCGGTGTATGGGCTTGAAAAAAGGTTTCCAGAAGGAATTCAGGGAGGGTTTGCTTAACTGGCATCACCACCAAAACCGGCGGAAAATGCCCTGGAAAGGGGAAAAAGACCCCTATAAGGTCTGGCTGAGTGAGGTGATTCTCCAGCAGACCCGGGTGGAACAGGGCACGGCTTATTACGAACGATTTATTGAAGCCTATCCCACTATCCTTGCCCTTGCCCAGGCTGGGGATGAGGAAGTTTTTAAACTTTGGGAGGGCCTGGGGTACTATTCCCGCTGCCGAAATCTATTGCACACCGCCCGGGAAATCAGCTTCAATCTGGGTGGGCAATTCCCGAAACAGCATGACCAGATCATCAGACTCAAGGGAATTGGAAGCTACACTGCTGCTGCCATCGCTTCCTTTGCGTTCAATCTCCCCTATGCCGTAGTGGACGGTAATGTAATCAGGATTATTTCACGCTATTTTGGTATGCAGGATCCGGTTGACCGGCCTTCCGTCAGGGCAAAAATTCAGCAACTGGCGCAGGATCTGTTAGATCAGGAATCCCCGGCATCTTATAACCAGGCCATTATGGACCTGGGCGCCACTGTTTGCAAGCCGCGGCAACCCCTATGTGAACATTGCCCCCTGGCCAGCACCTGTGTGGCGCATGTGAAAAACCTCACCAGTGAGATCCCACGAAAAGAAAAGAAATTGGTGCGTACCCGGCGATATATGCATTATATCCTATTTGAATATGATAAAAAGGTATATGTGCGTAAACGAGCCGGGAAAGATATCTGGCATGGTTTATTTGAGTTTTACCTGATCGAGGATAACCGGCTCATGACGGCAGACCAATTGCTTGCGCTTGAGGAGGTTAAGGCTATTGCTGGAAAAAAGAGCAGGGTATTGCAGCGTTCTGAAGTCATAAAGCAGCAGCTGACGCACCAGGAAATCAATGGAATTTTTCTGCTGGTACAGTTAAGTGCTCCACCAAAGGCTTTGACATCCTTCACTCCCGTGAAGGTGACGGAATTGCATAAACTACCCTTCCCCCGTTTCATACTTAGTTATATGCGTGAAATTGTTGTAATTTAGAATAGATATAGGCAGGAGATCATTGCAGACTAAATAAGAATCCCATGAGAGGCGTAAACAGAGTGATGTTGATCGGAAACCTGGGTAAAGACCCCGATGTTCAATACCTGGAAGGCAATATTGGCGTAGCCAAGTTTCCGCTGGCTACTACAGAAACGTATAAGGACAGGACGGGCAAACTGATCAGCCAAACGGAATGGCATACCGTGGTGTTGTGGCGCGGTCTGGCAGAACTTGCACAGAAGTATCTGCATAAAGGCAGTCTTATTTATGTTGAGGGCAGGTTGAGGACCAGGAGCTGGGAGGATAAAGAAGGCAACCGGAAATTTGCTACGGAAGTAGTGGGTGATAATCTCATCATGCTGGATAAAAGGATGGACGGAGGCGGTGGATCAGACAGTGGTATCGAGGACATTCCGCCAATGACTGATCATCCTGGCGACATGCCATTCTGAACCATTCCCTATTTTTGTTATTGTAAACCAAAACTCAAGTTTTGCACCAAACCTTACCAGGCCTGTTTTTTTCTGTGCTGAAACCGGTTATGCTGAATGTTCCGCCGCAGTCATCCATGACAATATTGGTGGTGCTGCTGATGGCTCTCCTGGTTTTGTCTTTTATTGTTTCCGGTGCAGAGGTTGCCTATTTTTCCCTGAGTTATAAAGACGTCAATGTTTTAAAAACCAAGCAGCATCCATCATCCAGAAGGATACTGGCTTTGCTGGAAGAACCAAAGACACTCCTGGCGTCACTTTCTGTGGCAAATACCCTGGCCAATATTGCTGTGATCATACTGGCCAATTTCATTTTTGACGAAATAACTACCCTGGGTGCAGCCAACCCTTTTGTAGGCATTCTGGTTAAACTCCTAGCCATCAGTGCCATCCTTGTACTGGTTTCAGAAGTGTTACCCAAAGTCTGGGCCTCTCAGAATAATCTTCGTTTTGCGTATTACTCGGCCCATATTGTATCCGCAGTGCATTACCTGTTTAAAGGGATCAGTGCCTGGCTGGTGGGATACGGAGACCGGATTGAAAAATCACTGGGCGGTGGGAAATCATCTTCATACAGCCTCGAAGAATTGGATGAGGCTATTGACCTCACCACGTCAAAAGATGCCACTGAAGAGGAAAAGAATATGCTGAAGGGCATCATAAAATTTGGCAACATTACTGTTCGGCAGATCATGCGGAGCCGGTTGGATGTACATGGTATAGAGCTTACTACAACTTTTCCCGAAGTGCTGGAGAGGGTCAGGGAACTCAGTTATTCCAGGTTGCCCGTATACAAGGACAGCCTGGATAACGTAACAGGAATCCTTCATACCAAGGACCTGGTGCCCCACCTTGAACAAGATGCAGGGTTTGACTGGCACAAACTTTTGCGCCAGCCGTATTTTGTTCATGAGCACAAACTGATTGAAGACCTGCTTAAAGAATTCCAGACCAAGCATATTCATTTTGCCGTAGTGGTGGATGAGTTTGGTGGCACAGAAGGTATTGTGACCCTTGAAGATATCATGGAAGAAGTGATTGGGGATATCAGGGATGAGTTTGATGAAGAGGATACCGGTCTTAAGAAGATTGACGAGCAGCATTATTTAGTGGAAGGAAGAACGATGATCATTGAGGCGTGCAGGCTCATGGACGTGCCCCTGGATACTTTTGATGAAGTGAGGGGCGATAGTGAGACTATGGCCGGCCTTGCCCTGGAAGTAGCAGGTGAGATTCCTGTGGTGAACCAGGATATCCAGGTGGGTGATTTCCATTTCAAGGTTTTGGAAGTGGATAAGAACCGCATTAAGAGAATGAGTATTGAGATAATCCCCTCCAAAACAGACTGATGAAGTATACGGTGATCCTTGCCCTGGCTGTTGTCCTTTTTTCATGCAACAGCCCATTTACGCCCAAACCCCGGAGCTATTTCCAGATCAGTCTCCCGGAAAAAAAATACCAGCTTTTTGACCAGCCAGGTTATCCCTACAGCTTTGAGTATCCTGTGTATGGGACCATCAATAAAGACAGTAGCTTATTTGATGCAAATCCTGATAATCCTTACTGGATCAATATTGATTTTCCGCAATTTGCCGGCAGGGTTTACCTGAGTTACAAAACGGTTGGCGGAAACTCTGTATATAAAATCAAGACCCCGGGCGGGTATAAGGATTCAACGGTTCGTAATACGTTTGAGGGTTTGCGGGAAGAAGCATTCAAGATGAGTTTTAAACACAGTGTGAAGGCCAATTCCATTGAAGACTCCTTGTTTCGTACGCCTAACCAGGTCTCTGGTGTTTATTTCACCGTGGGTGGGAATGCCGCCACGGCCAACCAGTTTTTTGTGACGGATACCACCCTGCATTTCCTGCGCGGCGCCTTGTATTTTGACGCTTCCCCCAATGCAGACTCCCTTGCGCCGGTAAATGAATTCCTGAAGGAAGATATGAAGCACATCATCAGCACCTTCAGATGGAAGAAAGCAAATATCCGGTAGCATGCAGCTATTATCTATCTTTGATCAATGATAGCTATTGATCAGGTACTGCTTTCAGACGATATCATTTCTGAGAAATTTGTTTGTGACCTGTCCCGTTGCAAGGGTGGGTGCTGTGAAGACGGTGATGCCGGGGCCCCCCTTACAGACGAAGAACTGGAGATTGTAAAATCGGCCTACACAACAGTGGAAGCCTATCTTACTGCAGAAGGGAAAGCAGAAATTGGCCGCCAGGGTTTGTATAGGTACGATAAGGAATTTGGGTGGGTGACGCCCACTATTGACGGGGGAATCTGTGCTTATGGGTACAGGGATACACAAGGGATCATCAAATGTGCCTTTGAACAGGCTTATAATGACGGGAAAACCAAATGGAAGAAACCCATTTCATGCCATCTTTATCCCATAAAAGCCTCATCGTCAAAATATACGGGATACCAAATGCTCAACTATGAACCCCGTGAATCTCTTTGCGCTCCGGCATGTTCTTTGGGGAAGAAACTGAAAGTGCCGGTGTACCAGTTTCTCAAAGAGCCATTAATCCGTAAATTTGGTGAGGATTTTTTTGATGCCCTGCACCAGGTGGCGCTGGATTATTTTGAAGCAGGCCATCGTCCCCAAAAATAGAACCATGCATTCAGAACAGGCTGAAAAGTTCCTTGAGCGTAGTGCCTCGATGGCGCCAGACCTGGGGCATCGCAAAACCATCAACTTCAACATCGGGAAGTATAATGCAGTAGTACCCCAGGGGAAATCCCAGTTCCATGATCTTGAGCTTGCGCGCAAGAAAGCCAAGAACCTGAAATGGAAGGTGATGGAGAAACTGGACAGATACCTGGAGCAGTTTGAGTTTAATTTCACGCGTAATGGTGGAAAGGTGATCTGGGCTGAAAATGCATCCCAGGCACGTGAGGCTATCCTGGCGATCTGCAAGGCTGAACAGTGTAAGACGGTAGTGAAAAGTAAAAGTATGGCTACCGAAGAGATCCATCTAAATGAATTCCTGGAGCAGCACCAGATTGAAAGTGTGGAGACTGATCTGGGTGAATATATCCAGCAGCTGGATGGAGAACCTCCCTACCATATAGTGACACCGGCCATGCATAAAAGCAAGGAGGATGTTGCCAGGTTGTTTGCTGAAAAGTTGAACACTGCGCCTGACCTGGGGCCGGAGGCGCTTACGCTGGTGGCGAGGGAAAAGTTGCGTAAAAAATATATCCAGGCAGAAGTGGGGATAACGGGCGCCAATTTCATTATTGCTGATACAGGCTCCATTGCACTTACTGAGAATGAAGGCAACGCCAGGCTCAGCAGCGCATTCCCCAAAACCCATATTGTACTGGTGGGCATTGAGAAACTGTTGCCGGAGATCAAGGATCTGGGGCTTTATTGGCCCTTACTGGCCACTTTTGGAACAGGACAGAAAATAACCGTTTATAATTCCATCATCAGCGGTCCGCGCAAAACAGGGGAGCAGGATGGGCCGGAAAAAATGATAGTGATCCTCCTGGACAATGGCCGTACCAATCTGCTGAAACCAAAAACCAGGGAAGGGTTGTATTGCATCCGCTGCGGTGCCTGCCTTAACGCCTGCCCGGTGTATAAGAACATCGGCGGGCATGCCTATGGCACAACTTACAGTGGACCCATCGGTAGTGTAATCACGCCGCATTTGAAAGATATTGGTGAATGGAAGCACCTGAGTTATGCCTCCTCACTCTGCGGTAACTGTACAGAGGTTTGTCCGGTCAGGATCAATATTCACGAGTTATTGCTGGAGAACAGGTATGTATCGGTAGCTTCGGGATCAAGTTCACTGGGGGAGAGGCTGGCCTGGAAAATGTGGCGGCGCTCATCCCTTAACAGAACGATGATGAACCTCGGCACAAGCAAGATGAAGAATTTTGTTGTCAACCGTATTTTCAAGGGCTGGACTGATCTGCGGGGTGATTTAGAATTTGCCCCCAAAACCTTCAACCAGGCTTATCGGGAAAAGCAACAGGCTGCGGGGAAAGAGGCTAAGACAAAAGCATGATCATCATTTCAGACCAGCTTACAGCCAGATCAGGGTATATCCTTCAATTCATATTGGAAGAGATCCTCGGATTCAACCTGAGGTACAATGAAATGGCTGCAGAAGGGGAAGCCGTGATCGCTTACCAGCAGGAGAAGCCTACCGCAGCCTGCTTTTACATAAAGCCCTGCGGCCTGCTCAATGAACAAGGCGTATCAGAACAAATCCTGGAGATGGGTAGCTGGGAGGAGTATCCTGTTTTTTTTATGACCGGGGGTGATATTCCTTTTGATATTTTTTCCGCGGCCTTTTACCTTGTCTCCAGATACGAAGAATACCTACCACATCAGAAAGACAGTTACGGCCGTTTTGCCCACCAGCAGTCGCTGGCATGTAAAGAAGGGTTTCTCCAGTTACCCCTGGTAGACCTCTGGGCAGTAAAATTGCGGGAAGAAATTCGCAAACGTTTTCCCCTTGAGCCATGCAACTACCGCAAGTTTCACTTTGTTCCCAGTTATGACATTGACCATGCCTGGCGTTACAAGCATAAAGGATGGATGAGAACTATTGCACAGACAGGCAGGGATGTACTGGGTGGAAACTGGGATCTTCTGCGGCAACGGAAACGGGTTTTGATGAATAAAGAGAAAGATCCTTATGATGTATACGAATGGCTTGACGCGCTACATCTGCGGTATGGCCTTAAACCATATTATTTTTTTCCGCTCGCCGTGCAAGTGAAAGGGTATGATAGAAATGTATCGCCCTATAATCTATCCCTTCGGCAATTACTCACCTATCATGCTTCAGGCTACCGCACGGGTATACATCCTTCCTGGCAATCCGGTGACAGCAACAAGGTCTTTCAGGAAGAGTTGGCCCTTTTTGCGGCTATTGCCGGGAATCAGCCCCTTTACAGCAGGTTTCATTACATACGCTTTAGCCTTCCCCTGGATTACCGGAAGTTGATCCTTGCGGGTATACAGGAAGAGCATTCCATGGGTTATGGCACCATTAACGGATTCAGGGCTTCAACCAGCCATCCCTTTTTTTGGTTTGATCTGGTCACTGAAGAAGTGACCCGGTTGCGGGTTCATCCTTACTGCTGGATGGATGCCAACAGTTATTATGAACAACATTTTACTCCTGCCCAGGCATATGCGGAACTGCAACGCTTTCACGATGTGATAAAAAAAGTCCAGGGTACGATGGAGATCATCTGCCATAACAATTTCCTGAGTGAGGAAAAGGGGTTTGCAGGTTGGAAGGAAGTGTATGAGATTTTCCTTGACCAGGTGGTGTATTGGGAGATCTAGGACGAGGGTTTGGCTTTTTTGAAACCAGTATTCACCAGGTAAACACCCAGCAGCGTGACAGCCGTACCGATGGCGATGATCATGTTCAGTTTTTCCCCGTTCAACAATGCACCTACAATGACCGCTACGATGGGGTTTATATATGCATATACGCTCGCCTGTGCGGCGGGCAGCCGCTTCAGTGCATAAATGAATGCCAGGAAAGTAATGACACTTCCAATGATGACCAGGTATCCGATAGCGTACCAGGCTACAGGATCCACGCTGGTCAGGGGTTTGTATTGGCCCGTTACCAGTGAAATGAGTGTAAGGATGATGCCGCTGATGAACATTTGCCAACCCAGGCTATAATACGGATCCAGATTTTTCGCGTGTTTCACTGTATAAAGTGTTCCCAGGCCCCAGGTCATGGTGGCTACCACTCCCAGCAAGATACCCAGAGAGAATTTTGAATTGAACAGGTCATGCAGATAGTCTGAGAAGATGATAATGATGCCGCCGAAACCCAGGATGAGTCCGAGAATGGTCATGGCATTGAACTTCGTTTCTCGGAACAGTGTAACACTGAAGATGGCAATCCAGATGGGCGCGATGGCACCAATGACAGCCCCAAGGCCACTGGGTATGTATTGCACACTCCAGGTGCTGAGGCCATTACTGGCTACAAACATGATCACGCTCATCCATACAAACTGGATGAATTGTTCCCTCGTGGGAAGTCTATGGCCTTTAATAAAAAAGAAGATCAGGTAGATGGATCCGCCGAGGAACTGCCTGATGCCGGCCAGCTGAAGTGCGGGCATGTGTTCCACACCTCGTTTTGAAGCCAGCCAGGTTGTGCCCCAGAAAAAACTCACAAGGCCCACCGCAACAAGTGCCCTGGTCTTTTCTGATTGATTTTTAGGATGAAGGGGTTGTACCGTAGTTTTTACAGTATCATACAGGTCGTAAATATATTGTTTAACAGGAGCTGGTTTCATGTCCTGCGATTAGCTTAATGACGAAAATGCCTCATCCCGGTGAGTACCATGGCGAGGTGATGTTTCTGGCAATATGCTATGGTTTCATTATCCCTGATGGAACCTCCGGGTTGGATATAGGCATTGATGCCTGAAGCATGTCCCATCTCCACACAATCATCAAAGGGGAAAAACGCATCACTGGCCATTACTGCCCCCTTAAGATGAAAGCTGAACTGCTTGGATTTTTCAATCGCCTGGCGGAGTGAATCAATCCTGGAAGTTTGCCCACATCCCTTGCCGATGAGTTGCTTATTTTTAACCAAGGCAATGGCGTTTGATTTGAGATGTTTACAAACGAGATTCGCAAAAATCAGGTCCTCTTTTTCTTCTTCGGTTGATTCCCGTCCTCCTTTCTCCTCCCATTTTGCGTAATTGCCCTCATCCTGATGCTGCGTTAACACGCCATTGAGCAATGACTTGAACATCTTACCATAGGGCACCTGGCTATGTTGTTTCAGCAGGATGCGGTTCTTTTTGGCTTTGAGGATGGCAAGAGCGTCTTCATCAAATCCCGGTGCAATCAGCACTTCAAAAAAGATCTCGTTGATCTCTTTAGCCGTATGGGCATCCACTGTGCCATTGGTCACCAGCACGCCTCCAAAAGCACTTTCAGGATCTCCAGCCAGCGCAGCAGTCCAGGCTTCCACAACGGATGATCTTTCAGCCACACCGCAAACATTGGTATGTTTGATAATGGCAAAAACAAATTGACGATCCTGGAACTCACGAATCAGCTGCATGGCCGCCTCTGCATCTACCAGGTTATTATATGACAGTTCCTTGCCGTGCAGTTGAGTGTATAAAGAATCGTTATTGCCAAAGAAAACGGCCGACTGATGCGGATTTTCACCGTAACGCATGGACTGTGGTGAAGGGATGGATGCAAGAAAATGATCTTGTCCCTGGTTGAAGTATTGGGCGATGGCAACATCATAGTGTGCTACAATCTCAAATGCTTTTGCTGCAAGGGCTTTGCGCTGTGCAATGGATGTTTCTCCGTTCTGTGTGCTGATCAGTTCAAGGAACGCAGGGTATTGATCCCGCGAAGCTACTACAGCAAGGTCCCTGAAATTTTTTGCAGCAGCCCTGATCATTGATGGGCCGCCAATATCGATTTTTTCAATGATCAGTTTTTCTTCAGACGTGCTGGCAACAGTTTCCTCAAAGGGGTAGAGGTCAACAATCACCAGGTCAAATTCAGGAATCTCAAACTGTTTCATTTCTTCCAGGTCCTGCGCCACATCACGCCTGCCCAGGATGGCACCAAAAACTTTTGGATGCAGTGTTTTTACCCGTCCACCCAGGATACTGGGATAGGAGGTTACAGATTCCACGGGGATACAGGTAATGCCCAGCTTTTCAATGAATTGCTGTGTGCCACCGGTTGAATAAATGTTTACGCCCTGGGATGACAGCTGTTTTACAATGGGTTCCAGGCCATCTTTATAGAAAACAGATATCAAAGCGGATTTGATCTTTTTTTGCATAGCATTGATGTGTAAACGGATGATGTATAGGGGAGTGCAAAGCTACCTTTTTTTTGCCCTTATCCAAAGCGTAAGCGCAATCAGCACGATATAGATATTGATTAACCCGGGCAGGGAAAGCTGAAGGCGACTGATATTGGCAAAAGGCAGATGGGCCAGTGCTTCAATATGACTGGTCATGAAATGCATCAGTAATTCTGCAAGTTTTGCTGGCACGGCAGACAGGTGTAGCGGATAAGCCAGGCAGGTGATGAACAGTAATACAATAACAACACTGGAAACGGGTACAGCAAGCAGATTGCTCACAAGAAAAACCAGGGGAAATTGGCCAAAATGATAGATCACCAGCGGTGTTGTAAAGATCTGGGCTGCTAGTGTAGTGGACACCAGCCCCCACCCGTGCGAAACCAGCCTGTTCTCTGCTTTGAATACGTTTTGCAGCATGGGCTGGTAGATCAGCAGGCTGGCAACTGCTGAAAAACTCAATTGAAATCCAATGTCCCAGACCAGGAGGGGGTTGACGCAAAGCATGATCACCGCTGAGGCTGCCAGGCTATTGCCCGTATGTTTGTCTTTGCCAAAGTTTTCACCCACCAGCAGGATACTGAACATCCAGGCACTTCTGAGCACGGAGGGTGTGCTCCCGCAAATCCATGCATACACCCAAAGAAAACTGAGGCAAGCGAGGGTGTACAGCCACTTCAACCGCACACGTTGAAGCGGTTTTAGTAAAGAAGCAATAAGGGTATAGATCAATGCGAGGTGCATGCCTGAAATGGCGATAACATGAATCACCCCTGTTTGAATATAAGCCCGGGTTGTTTCCTGGGGGAGCTGATTTTTCTCACCATAGAGAATGGCGCCAGCCAAACTTCTGGTTTGGGGATTGGGGAAATGGGATTTCAGTACTTTCCTGAAGTAGGTTCTTCCGTAGGTTACCGGTGATTTGTTGTTTTGCCGAAGCAGGATCAGGCAATCGTTTTCTTTAAGCTTCACGCGGTAAAAGATCTTTTGGCGCATAAGATATTGATGGAAACTATTAGTCTCTTCTCCCGGAATCCTTATGTCCTGCAATGGCTTGTTGATAAGTATCCGGTCTCCCTCCTGCCCGTCTCCGGCCCACTGGATCCAGGCTTTTCCATGTATAACTTGCCATTTGTTGTTGATATAAACCGCTTTAAGCTCTACATACATACTTGAGTACCCGGCTTTTTTGGCAGGCTCACTGCTGATGATGGCAATAAACTTTGGGGCCGCCAATGGAGGAACCTCGCCCCAATTTTTGCTATTCTGCGGAACCCGCACTGTCATAAGGAGGAATCCAAGGCCCGCAAAAACGGGAAAAACAGACCAGTTAGATAAGCGTTTTAGCCACCTTCCCCTCCATATTTGGGCATTTCCCGCAATCACCAATGCAAGGAAACCTGAGGTGGCTATCAGGACCGGGGCCGGCGTCAAAGCGTAGTGCATGCCTATGCCGGTGACCAGGGCAACCAGTACCCTGAACATTGGGAATCCAGACCACCATCTTTCCTGGGCGAGCATTCCACAAGTTGCAATGGATAGGGATTCCTCTTTTAGGTATTATTCACCTAAAAAAGCGTGGAAATCAACGCTTTAGTTTTGATTGATACCTTGCATGGCTTATTTTAGCCAAAACATTTTGTTCCAAACCATTGTTGATACCCCGGAAGTATCTGTGATGTGTTAACTTTGGACCTCTAGAAAAAAGCATATATATATGAGAAATTACACTAAAAAGTGGTATATAGTGTTAGCGGTGGCGGTTACAGTGGTGTTCACTGCCTGTAGTACTGAAGACAATACAGGAGTTAACCCTGCACCCAATCCCAATATTGCACAGATCGTAGCACTGGATCCCGAATTTAGTTTCCTGAATGCTGCCGTAAACCGTGCTAATCTTTCATCGGCATTGGCTGCGAGTAATATTACGCTTCTTGCGCCTGATAATAACTCTTTTAAGGCTTCTGGGATAGCGGATATCAATGCCATTAATGCAATTCCGGTATCTCAATTGCAATCCATTCTCTCATATCACATCGTAACAAGGTCTATACCTTTTGCAAGCATTCCCAAATCAGACACGCTAAGAACAGTAAACAGCCAGAATGTGTATGCTTCCAAATACCTGAATGGAACTTTCCTGAATGGTATCACCATTAAGACGAAGGACAGGCAAGGTTCCAATGGATATATTCAGATTGTAGAGAAGTTGCTCACGCCGCCAGCACCCACCAAATCTATTGCCAGCGCAATAGCTAATGATTCTTCATATAGCTTCCTTTTCAAAGCAATAACTAAGTTGAATCTGCTTACCCTTTTGGGCAATCCCAATAAACTTACTGTGTTTGCGCCCAACAATGCTGCGTTCAGGGCGGCAGGTATTACTGATATTGACGCGGTTCCTGTAGCTACTCTTGACCCCATCATTAAGGCGCATGTATTGCCCAGTAATTATTGGTCAACAGACGTGGTACCAACATTGTATTATGCTACGGTTGATGGTGCACGGAATCTTCAGTTTAATACTACCCCAACGTTTGGAGTGAAAATTGTAGGTGGAACGAAGCCATTTTCAGTTGTTACAACTGCCAACATAATTTGTACAAACGGGATCATTCATAATGTAGATAGGGTGATCCTGCCATAATAAGCACCAGTTACAAAAGTACTAACAAAGAAGGAGGCCAGTCTTTACAGAGCTGGCCTCCTTCTTTTATTTACTTAGGTGCATACTTCTTTCTTTGTACAACTGGCGGAAATAAGGATCCCGCAGGTCTTTAATGAATCGGATCGCCTCTCCGGTTGACTTCATTTCCGGCCCCAGCTCTTTGTTCACTCCGGGAAATTTATCAAAACTGAAAACAGGTTCCTTGATGGCGAATCCTTTCAGTTTCTTTTCAAACTTGAAATCTGTGAGCTTGTGGGACCCGATCATCACTTTAGTAGCTACGTTCAGATAAGGTATCTGGTATGCTTTGGCTATAAAAGGCGTGGTTCTGGATGCCCTTGGATTGGCTTCAATCACAAATACTTTACCGTCTTTAATGGCAAACTGGATATTGATCAGTCCGCGGATATCCAGCGCCCTTGCAATCTTTTCGGCATAAAACTCCATCGTCTGTACAATCAGGGGCGATAGATTAAAGGCAGGGAGTACCGCATTAGAGTCGCCACTATGGATACCTGCCGGTTCAATATGTTCCATCACTCCCATGACGTGGAAGTTCTCTCCATCAAAAATCGCATCTATCTCCGCTTCCTGGCACCTGTCCAGGAAATGGTCAATCAGGATTTTGTTTCCAGGCAGGTGTTTAAGCAGGCTCACCACGGCTTTTTCCAATTCGTCGTCATTGATTACGATCCGCATCCGCTGGCCGCCCAGTACATAAGAAGGCCTTACCAGCACGGGATAACCAACTTCCTTGGCCACTTCAAAAGCTTCATCCACTTTATAAGCCGTGCCATATTGAGGGTAGGGAATTGCAAGATCTTTCAGCATATCCGAGAACCGGCCGCGGTCTTCTGCAATATCCATACTGTCAAAACTGGTACCCACAATCCTGATACCTTTGGCGTGCAGTTTTTCTGCGAGCTTTAGTGCTGTCTGGCCGCCAAGCTGCACAATTACGCCATACGGCTGTTCGTGTTCTATGATTTCCCAGAGGTGCTCCCAGAACACTGGCTCAAAATAAAGCTTGTCTGCAACATCAAAGTCGGTGGAAACAGTTTCCGGATTACAGTTTACCATGATGGCTTCGTAGCCCGCTTCTTTAATGGCAAGGAGTCCGTGTACGCAACAGTAATCGAACTCAATTCCCTGCCCGATCCTGTTAGGGCCTGAACCCAGCACTATGATCTTGGGTTTTTCAGACACCTTGCTTTCATTGGTACCCCCGTTTTCAAAGGTGCTGTAGAAATAGGGTGTCTTTGCTTCAAACTCAGCGGCACAGGTGTCCACCATTTTGTATACCCTCCTGATACCAGCTGCCTTGCGTTTTTCATACAATTGTTCTTCCTTGCCGTCTTTCATGATACGGCAGATCTGATCATCCGAGAATCCATGGTGTTTAGCTTCGCGGATCAGTTCCAAGGGAAGGGTATCCAGTTTGTATTTGGCGATCTCTTTTTCCAGGTTCACGATCTTCTCGATCTCATAAATAAACCACCTGTCTATGCGGGTTGCCTGAACAATTGTCTTTACGCTGATACCGGCCATGAGGGCATCCTTGATCCTGAAGATCCTGTCCCACTTGGGCGTTTTCAGGTATTCAATGAGCTCATCGGAATGCATCAGGCTTTGGCCATAATAACCCAGACCCACTGCATTGTTCTCCAGGCTCTGGCAGGCTTTCTGGATGGCCTCCGTAAAGCTTCTGCCGATGGACATGACCTCGCCCACGGATTTCATCTGGAGGCCGAGGGTATCATTAGCACCTTTGAATTTGTCAAAGTTCCAACGGGGAACTTTGACGATGACATAATCAAGGGCTGGTTCAAAATATGCCGAAGTAGTCTTGGTGATTTGGTTCTTTAGCTCATCCAGGGTGAATCCCAGGGCAAGCTTGGCAGCGATTTTTGCGATCGGATAACCCGTAGCCTTGGAAGCCAGGGCGGAAGAACGGCTCACGCGGGGATTGATCTCGATGGCAATGATCTCTTCTGTTTCAGGATTAAGCGCAAACTGAACATTGCAGCCACCAGAAAAATTGCCGAGGTTTCGCATCATGTCAATGGCCGTGTTCCTCATCAGCTGGAAAGCTGTGTCTGACAGAGTCATAGCCGGCGCCACAGTGATGGAATCCCCGGTATGGACGCCCATGGGGTCAAAATTCTCTACCGTACAGATGATGACAACATTATTATTGGCGTCACGCAGTAATTCAAGTTCAAATTCTTTCCAGCCCAACACCGCTTTTTCTACGAGTACTTCATGGATAGGAGAAGCGTTCAAGCCTCTGTTCAACGCCTCATCCAGGAATTCCTTGCTGTGCACAAACCCACCCCCGGTGCCGCCGAGTGTGAAGGAAGGCCGGATTACCAATGGGAAACCGATTTCCTGGGCAAATTCTTTTCCTTCCAGGAAGGAATTTGCTGTACGGGCAGGGGCCACCTGGATTCCCATCTGGATCATCCACTGGCGGAATTTTTCCCTGTCTTCGGCTTTTTCGATGGCCTTGATATCCACGCCAATCAGTCTCACATTATATTTTTGCCAAATACCCAGTTCGTCCGCTTCCTTGGCAAGATTCAAAGCTGTTTGACCACCCATGGTGGGCAGAACAGCGTCAATCTGGTTCTCCTCCAGGATCTGCTCGATGCTTTCAACCGTGAGGGGTAATAAATAGACCCTGTCAGCCATGATGGGGTCCGTCATAATTGTAGCAGGGTTGGAATTTATGAGGATCACTTTCACTCCCTCTTCCCGTAGGCTTCTTGCAGCCTGGGATCCTGAGTAGTCAAATTCGCATGCTTGGCCAATGATGATGGGGCCTGAACCAATGATGAGAACGGTCTTTATTGATTTGTCCTGGGGCATTTTCGGGGCTTTGAAATGAGCGGGATCAGGCCCCTTCCGGGGGTTTTCCCGGGGAGCAAATGTACAGTAAAATTTGGTGTGAATGTGTGAATATGAGGAACTGTGTAAATGTGCTGGGAAAAATAACGCGGGAAGGCGGTGAAATCACCTTGGAAGGCCCTATGCGCTGATGGTAGTTTTATCAGGCCATCAGGCATTAGTCCGGAAGTTGGAAACCATTTTGTTTAACCAAACTAAAAATCAAAACCATGAAGAGAATAGTGTTAGCAGCAATGCTGCTGGTGAGTACGGCTGCGGTTTTTGCCACCGAATCAAAAGGCAGTGAAGTGTCCGCGAAAGAAACAGCGATTAATATCAATGCAGTGAAGCAGGATGAATGCCAGGTAACCATCTCTGGTAAAGTGGGACCATCCTTTATGCAGGTGGAAGTAAAGTGTAGCTATACCGCTTCTACCTGTAAAGAAGCGATCACAAAGGCAGTGGGTTGCCTTGAAGATGCCAAGAAGGCGGTAATGCAATAGTAATTAAGATCAGATAACCATTCAACTTCCGGACTATTTATGAAATTAAGCATCACATTTATTTTGTTTATAACCGTGCTTTGCACCTCCATTTGTGCACAAACCCAATTTACCGCTACTTATAAGATCAGGTTCAATGATGAGTTTGACAGGGGCAGGAAAGACAGGGCTTTTGAAGGGCTTCTTCAACTGTCAGGTAATATATCCCGTTATTATATGGTACCCAGGGAGTCATTTGTTCCTGATGATGCCCATGACAACCGCTTCACACCTGATACCGCACATCTTGTTTTTACCAACCATGCAGAAGGAACAATGTTGTCCAGTGAGTTTGGTCTCGATGGCAGGTCGTTTTTTGTTTCAGATTCTCTCTATCCCATGACATGGGAAATAACAGAAGAAACAAAAAAACTCGATTCACTGACCTGTATAAAAGCAACATGCATTTTCCGGGGCAGAAACTATATAGCATGGTTTGCGCCGGATATTCCTGTTCCGCTCGGACCATGGAAAATGGGCGGACTGCCCGGTCTGATTGTAGACCTCTATGATGCTGATGAAAACCTTGTCATCCAGCTTTCTTCGCTGTCGCCTGATTCGTCCCCATTGACTATTCCTGAGAAAGTCAAGTTTTCGATAGATCAATATTTTCGTCAGTTGCGTGCTTTTACACAAAAGATGCAGGCAGGGGTAAAGTTGGACGCTTCCGGTAATTGCCTGACTTGTACGGGCCATTCTTCCTATCAGTTTTATTTCTGGGAAAAATTGCCGCAATGAAGGGCTTCCTGCTGGTAGCTTTCAGCTTTCTCATTATTCATCATCTGAACGCGCAGGTATTGAAGGGGCTTTTACATACCCCGGAGGGTAAACCTGTGGGCTCTGCTACAATCATCCTTTTTCGGGCAGATCAGAATACGATCCTTAAACACACAGTGTCTGATTCCGCCGGGCAATTTACTTTACCTGTACAGTTGGGTATGGCCATGATATTGCAGATACGTCATTTGTCTTTTGAAATTCTAACCCTCCCTGTTGACTCCGCCTGGTTACTACAGGGGAATCGCAGTTTCATTATGACGCCACGCAAGCAGGACATGAAGGAGATATTGATTATCAGAAAAGAGCCGGTAATGATTAAAAAGGACACCATTGTGTACAGGGCAGAAGCGTATGAAGGACCGGATACCCGAAAACTTACAGACCTTCTGGCGAAAATGCAGGGCTTTACAGTCAACGCTGATGGGAAACTCCAGTATAATGGGCAAATGGTAGAACGGCTGATGGTAGATGGTGAGGACCTCACCGGATCAGCATACTCATTGATTACCAAAAACCTCAATGCTGGCTATATAGACAAGGTGGAAGTTATTTTGAACGACCATGAAAATCGTCTGATGCGCAACAGACCCGGGCAGGGGAAGGTGGGTGTGAATCTGGTAGTCAAGGAAAAGTCGAAAGGCAGGTGGAGTACCGCAGCAGACCTGGGATTAGCAGCAGAAAGCAGGCACACTGCGTCATTAAACAGTTTTTTGGTTAAGCAGGCGTTCAAGCAGTTCTCGTTTCTAAATCTGAATAACATTGCCGAAGATGCAATGGGAGACGCTGATGCTTATGAAGAAACAACTGCTTCTGGTGATCAAAAGCAAGGCTTGATGCAAATCACACCTGTTCTTACGTCCGGGATACCCATCCTTCCTGATCTTCCTGAAAAGTATGTGCGACATAACAATGATGGCGCGCTGGCAGTCATGATGGCGATAAAGCCGGGTAAGTATATTTCTCTTAGGTTAATGGCAGGATATAAGCAGACTAATTTGAATTCAAACCTGCATCGCGCCACCAATACCTTTCCCGACTCTTCCCAAGGCTGGCAACTGCTTAATGATGTGAGGCAATACCAGAAGTCCGGGTCATTTTTCCTAAAGGGGAAAATGGTCATTGATCACGGAAAGAGTATTGTGCATCAAGTGTATCTTAATGCTGCATTGCAAGGGGCTGATTATGGTTACATCAATCAAACCACGCTGGATGTTAAGGATCTTTTGAACGAGAATTTAGCAGATGGCCAACCATGGTTGCAGGCCGGATGGAAACGGACTAGGGCCTCGTCTACTAACCCCGGGAAAATGGTCATAACAGACATAAGTGCATGGCTTTCCATTCTTGACCAGGATCTTACTGGCTCATCCTCCAGATACAGTACTTTTTTTGGTTTGCCACCAGGAAACAGCGTTTACAGGCAGTTACTGCATTTCAATGAAGGAGGGATCACAGCCCGGCAGCTCATGATGGTAAGTCGCAAAAGATGGTCCTTAGAGTGGGGCTTTGCGGCAACCATGCAAATCACGGGCATTGCGTCAAAAACGGATATTCGTCAGACGCTTGCCCGGAAAGCAATTCGTAAACAGATCCAAATTAACAGGCAACAATTGGCTTTACAAGTGGTAAATAGATGGGTGGTAGGAGAGCGTTCTTTTATAACCCTGCGGACCGATCTAGGTCCGGAGACTATTCTATGGGGTAGAAACTGGTTTATCAAGCCTGGCTATGGCCTTGCTGCCGATTACCAGTTTCGGGTAAGTCAATTGAGAAGCCTGAAACTATTTTGGAGTATTGACCAGCACCTTCCCGGTCATAAAGGATTTCTTCCGGATTCGGTGTTATCAGGAAATGGAGACATTATGGGGTCCATCAGGCTTAGCAGGCCGCAACAGGGCCAAATGTTTCGCGCAGGATATTTTTCAAACCGGATTCATGAACAGTTGATTTGGTCCATACAGGGGCAATGGAAATATAACAGGTGGCAGTATGGTTCAAGTGTTTATACCACCCCTTTGTATAACTACAGTTTTGAGGCACTGCAAGGCGGATTCTCATCGGTATACCTGATGGGATCCTTGGAAAAATTTGTAGCACCTATCAACAGTAAGTTGGGAAGCAGCTTTTGGATTAATTGGACTAAGGCACCCATAGATCTAAACAACAGCAAGGCGTTAACCCAATATGGTGGTATACAATGGGAAGGGTGGTGGGTAGCGGTTTTCTTCAAAGTGATGAAATGGGAAACCCGTGTAAAATGGTTTTACAGTAAAACAAATCTGGAGGGTGGCAGATCGCAGTCTTTGCAAATGATAGGCGGCAGCCAGAAACTGGGCTTCCAGTGGTCTGACCGAGGGTTTCTTTCACTACTTTGGCGTGTTTCTCCTTTTGGCACTGGAAAGTATGCTCAGGGGCTTGATCTGTATGTTCAGCAGAAATGGGGAAAACATGGATTATTATCCCTTCAGGGGCATAATTTACTCAATCAGGGTCAGTTAAGGGTTAGGAAGATCACTGCATACCAGGAGGACCTCAGTGTTTACCAGTTAGTCCCCCGGTATGTCCTACTGGGTTATAGTTTCCAATGGTAAAAAAAATCCCGCCATTGCGGCGGGATGTATATGCAAATGCACGAAATCATAGCTACGAACCGTGATATGAAGAGAATTCAAACTCATCCAGCGTAACTTCCTGTTGCTGTGTTGCGGCCTTGTTTTTTTCCTCATTTCTGGCCAGCCTTTCCTTATTTATTCCCATAATACCCAGCATGGCTATCCAGGCAATGGTCATCCTTCGTAAAAATTTCTTCATACCACATCCATTTTAAGTTAGACAACATAAAATGGCCAAATGTTGTACCACAAAAAGGAATTTTTTCTCCCTTTTTGTTTCATAATTGTTAAAACACTGAAAACCTTGTTCCTGATTTTACTGGTCAGCCGGTTTGGAATCCGTGGCAGGTGTTTTCTTGCCAAACAGATCGTCAAAGACTTTATCCAGGTCACCAAACTGCTCCTTCAATGCGGAACTTCCTTTGGTACGCAATTCATCAAAATACTCTTTGGCTTTATCAGCCGCGCCCTCAGCCTCATTTTTCAGGTCATTGGCCTTGGCTTTGAGGTCTGCCATCATTTTTTCCTTTTCTTCTTCACTCATGTTGGCATATTTGAATGCAGCATAACCAGCGGCGGCACCCAACAGAAATGTGGCGATGTGTTTTGGACTTACTCCCATGATGTTGACTTTTAAACGGTTGTTGACTGTAGATTTGCACCCTGAAGTTACTTAAATGAGAAGCCTCCATATACTCCTTTCATGTATCTTATTTATCAACCTTAGCTCTGCCCAGCCACCCAAAGCTGCCGATTATCCTAAAGGGTATTTCCGGTATCCATTGGACATTCCGCCAAAACTGAATGCCAATTTTGGGGAAATGCGGCCTAACCATTTCCACATGGGTTTAGACCTTTTTACCCAGCGGAAGGAAAATCTGCGGGTTTTAGCGGCAGCAGACGGATACATATCCCGGGTGAAAATAGAGCCCGGAGGGTTTGGCAATGCCATTTATATCAACCACCCCAATGGCTATACTACTTTGTATGCCCACATGAATGATTTCATGCCTGCCCTTCAACAGTTTGTGAAGGACCAGCAGTACAAGGATGAAAGCTGGGAGCAGGATCTGGCCATCCCCGCCGGTAAGTTTCCGGTGAAGAAAGGTGATTTCATCGGCTTTAGCGGAAATACAGGTGGGTCCCAGGGGCCACATGTTCATTTTGAGATCAGGGAAACCGCTTCTGAGAAATGTGTGAATGGACTCCTTTTCGGGTTTAATATACCAGACCAGGTGCCTCCGGTCATCTATAAAATTGCCATATACAACAGGGATTTGTCGGTTTACGAGCAAACACCCCTGGTCATACCTGCGCGCAGGGTGGGCAACAGATATGTTGCCTCTGTGCCCAAGCTGGCCTTCAGCAAGATCCAAATTGCCGTACATGCAACAGACCAGATGTCTGGGGTGCCCAATGCCAATGGAATTTACAAAGCGGTCCTTTCAGAGGGAGGGAAGGCAGTGGCAGGATTTGTCATAGACAAGATTGGGTACGATGAAACCCGAATGTTGAATGCCCATGTGGATTACAAAACAAGGATGTCCGGCGGTTCATACCTGCAGTTCCTTATGCCACTCAGCGGAGATGCACTGCCTGTTTACCCGTTTAATAAACCCGGAGCTTTTCTGGAACTCAAAGATACGCTTGCCCATTCCTATACCATGCGGATCGCAGACGCCTATGGAAACACATCTGATCTCAGTTTTGACTTGCAAAGGGGTAGCTGGCTAAAGCCCTTACCGGCAGGTATTGGGCAGCTGATGCGTGCTGGCGAGATCAATGTTTTTGAAAATGAAGAAGTGGAGCTTTTTATGCCAGAGAAAGCACTCTATGATTCTTTCTATTTTACATACCAGGCAAAAGAGGACGTGGCGCCAGGAACTTACTCGCCCATCCACACATTGCACCAGCCAATAGTTCCCTTACAATCTACCTGTACTGTACGGATCAAGGCATCCAGGACCATTCCATACCACTTGCGGGATAAGGTGCTGATCAGAAAGGTAACAAGGGGGAGCACTGATGTTACCAAAGCCAACTGGGAAATGGGAAAATATGGGGCATCATTCAGGGATTTCGGGACTTTTCAGCTGATCACTGATGACCAGCCTCCGGTGGTTTCCGGACTGGCAGACCAGGCGGATCTTTCCCGGGCCATGAAGATTGTATTGTACGTGAAGGATGATAACCGGGAGGTAAAAAATTTCAGGGCCACACTGGACGGGAACTGGCTTCGGTTTGTTCGCAGGGGCAATGGGTTTACCTATGTTTTTGATGAAAAATGTGAGCGCGGTGAACATGTATTGTCTGTAGTTGTTGAGGATGAAGCGGGAAATAAGACCACAAAAATTTTCAGATTTAAAAGATAACTATGGTAGAGGCAGGGCAGAAAGCTCCGTTGTTTAAAGGCAAGGACCAGGATGGCAAATTGGTATCATTGAAAGACTTCGCAGGAAAAAAACTGGCAATCTTTTTTTACCCGGAGGATGACACGCCCACCTGTACAGAACAGGCCTGTAATTTGCGTGACAATTATGCAATGCTCCGGAAAGAAGGTATAGAAGTTGTGGGCATCAGCCCTGATGATGTGAAAAGCCACGAGAAATTCATCGGCAAATTCAGCCTTCCATATACACTGATAGCCGATCCGGACAAGAAGATCATTGAAGCTTACAGTGTCTGGGGCGAGAAAAACATGTATGGGAGAAAATACATGGGCCTTCTGAGAACTACATTTCTGGTGGATGAAAAGGGATTGATCAAACACGTTTTTCGTAAACCCAGGGTTAGAAAGCATGCGGAAGAAATCATCGCTAAAGCCGCACTATAGCATGATCTCAGAAGACTTCATTCAGCCCAAAGAATAAACCCTTGGCGCCATACAGTCCAAAGGCGTAGTCAATACAAATATTGGTTCGTGTGTTGCGGTTGAAAAGGATCCTCAGGCCCATGCCTGCGCCGGGATCCCAGCCCTGGAATAACTTCCTTGACTTCCCGTCAGACATAGTCTGCATATTGAGAAATGCCACACCACTCAGGAATTTGTTGGCGGTAATAGGGAAACGGTATTCAGACTCAATATAAAAATAGGAGAGCCCACGGAAACGACCGATGGTATAGGCCCTTCCACTACGGTTATACATATCCGTTCCCGTACCTGGCAAGTCCAGGTAGGGTAAGGTACCTCCAAGATTATAGGTGGCCAGATGCCAGAATGCAAGGACATGTTCAGGGTTGGTGGTAGAAAGGCTTATATATTTTCTGAACTCTGTCATCAACAGGGCAGAAGACTCACTGCTTCCGAGAAAACGGGGATTGAACCTGAAAGCAATATCTGCATACATGCCACCTTGGGGCCTGTTGGGGTGCTCCTTGGTGTTGTACTGGATGTTTAGAAGGAAACCGTTGGTCCAGTAACTGGTAGGCTTGAAGCCATTGCTGACACTGTAGGTGTAGTGGGGGGTTAGGTTGCCTGAATCAAGATTCAGTTTAGTATCCTTGATGGAGAAATGGTAATCTATTCCCAGGCCTGCACCCACCATCAGGGTTCTTGAGATTTTCTTGTATACTTTTTCAAAGAGGCGAACATAGTTGAACTTAATCGGAAACACAGAATCACTGTTTTCCAGGGTATATTGGTTCACACTCATGGCTTCCCGGGCATTACTGCCTGCAGTAGGCCCCAGGCCATAGTCCAGCAACACCATTTTAGTAATTTGTCCGTTGCCCTGGAAGTTCCAGGTGTTATTGTTGGTGAAAACGTTATGGCGTAGCTGGATATTTATAATTCCCTTGGTAGTGAGATAACCGGTGAAGGTGCCGGTGCTCAGGCGGGTGGTTGCGGGATTTCCCAGGGTCTTCCCCCCGGTTAGGGTACCGCCCAGCATAAAGCCGATGCTTGGATTGTAGCCCACGGCAGGAAGGATGGAAATACCGGACCCTGCATGTTCTGCATCTTTGGACCCAAATATTTTCCTGACGGCTTCATTGAGGTCCAGCGTGTCTGTTCTTTGTTGTGCATAGGCATCTGCACAAAACAGCAACAAACAGTATAGCATCGCCTTTCTCATAAGGCAATGTTAAGGTTTGTTTGGGAAAGCCTTGCAACTTTAGGGTCAATTGACCTGTCCTAGTACGTATGCAACGGTTACATAACATCCGTATCAAAGAGAACTCCCTGCTGGCAAGGATAGCGGCATTGAAGCTGGGTGTTCCGCAGGTAGCCATAACCATGGGTAATACCATCCACCTCCACCGCACCGCCGCAACTGAATTCCTTGTTGATCAGCGATGGGTTAAACACGAGCTGGCGCATGTGCAACAATTCCGCAACCATGGCTTTTGGCGCTTTATTGCATTATACGCTTGGGAATCTTTACGCCACGGATACAAGGAGAATAAATATGAAAAAGAAGCGAGGGAGAAAGAAGCGGAACCTGGTGTCATAACCACTCGATCTCTCCATGGTTGAAGTATTCTTCCAGGGTGGTGAATACTGTTAACCTCCCATAGGCATCCACCCCCTGGATACGAGCCTCAAATACCCTTTGGCCTTTCTTGAGTTTAACCCATTGATCTTTCTGGAAAAGGACTTGCTGATAAAGGCTGATGATGCTTCCCGGCGAATCCAGCAATAAGGAAAAGTATTGGTCCAGGATCTCATTAAGGGCCGCAGCAGCAGCAATAATATCCATCTCTTTTCCGGTGATCTGTTTAAGGGAAACCGGCTTGCGGGAGATCTGGGGGTCAAAGATGGTCTGGTTAATATTAATGCCCATACCGGCAACAGCCCAGGCCCAACGGCCTGCCTGGATGATGTTTTCAATCAGGACACCGCCTGCCTTTCTGTCACGCCAATACAAGTCGTTAGGCCATTTGACAGAAACTTCATCGCCGGCATATCGGGCAAAAAAATCATGACAGGCCAGGGCTATGGCCATGTTGAAAGGGAACTGCAGGTCAGTTTGAAGCCCTTCCATCCGGAAAACCTTACTCATCATGATATTTTCACCCGGGCGGGAAAGCCACTGTCTTCCCCTTTGCCCTTTGCCAGCTGTTTGTTCAAGGGCAAAATATACCTTTCCATGGGTTGCCATATGGGCATGAACCTCTTGCATGGCATAGATGTTGGTACTATCAACGCACGGTAAGATGGTGAAATCTGCTCCTGTTTTCATCGTCCCCCTAAGTAAGAATTAATCATTATTTTTGGGAAAGATAAAAGGAAACCCAATAACTTGATTCATATCGCCAACTGAAGCTTACGCATCCAATCACTAAAATAAATTCATTTGACAGCAGTACGAGAATTAGCTAACCAGGAGAAAAAATCAACCCGGTTAACGAAGAGCAGCAAGATTCTGAAGGTTATCATCAAAGCTATACAGGACAAAAAGGGTGAAGCTGTAGTGTCATTGGATATGCGGAAAATACCCGAGGCGGTGGCCGATTTTTTCATCATCTGTGAAGCCGGTGCAAATGTTCAGGTAAAGGCCATTGCAGACGCTGTTGAAGCACAGGTAAGGGAAGAGTGTGGCGAAAGCCCATACCGGCATGAAGGTTACCAGGCTCTGCAGTGGGTGTTGATTGATTTCGTAAATGTAGTGGTTCACGTTTTCCAGAAGGAGACCCGGAAATTTTACCGACTGGAAGAGATGTGGAGTGACGGGGTAATGATGGAACACGAGGACCCCCTTCCCCCGGCTATGAAGTCTGCGAAGCCTTCCCAGGCAAAGAAAACGGCCAGGAAAGCAAAAAAATATTAGAGCAAACGTTTATACAGAATAGGAAAAATTCAAAATGGAAGATTACAAAGACCAGAGAAAGAGTCCGATAGGTGAAGACAGGAACGGCGGGATGCGGAAAGGACCACGTTTCAATATTTACTGGATCTATGCGATAGTAGCCATTGCGTTGATTGGTTACCAGTTGATGCAAGGTGTACGTCCTGATGCCAGCGATATCTCTGAATTGAAATTCAGGCAGGAGATGCTGGATAAGAACGATGTGGAGAAAATTGAACCGGTGGTCAACAAAGGGATTGTTAGGGTCTATATTAAAAAAGACAGCCTTAACAAGCCATTCTATCACCAACAGTTGGGTGAAAGGTGGGTGTACGCGGCAAAATCAAAAGATGCGCCGCATTTTCAGTTTACCTATTCAAAGATTGAAGATTACCAGAAAGATGTTGTTGCCTATATGCAGGCCAACAAGGACAAGATTTATCCAGAAGTACCAGTTGTTGTTGCGAATGACCCTGAATGGTTTGGCCCTTTCCTGAACCTTTTGTTCCCCCTGCTGATGTTTGCCCTGCTTTTTGTGCTGATGATGCGTAAAGTGGGCGGTCCCGGAGGTTCCGGTGGCGGTGGTGGAATTTTCAACATCGGCAAATCCAAGGCGCAGCTTTTTGATAAAGGAACCAAGGTGAACATTACGTTTGCTGATGTGGCAGGTCTTGAGGAAGCGAAACAGGAAGTCATGGAGATCGTGGACTTTTTAAAGAATCCCAAAAAATATACCGCCCTCGGTGGTAAAATCCCCAAAGGCGCACTGCTGGTGGGACCTCCCGGTACGGGTAAGACCCTGCTGGCCAAAGCCATGGCGGGTGAAGCCCAGGTGCCTTTCTTCTCCATGTCAGGGTCAGATTTCGTGGAACTGTTTGTGGGCGTAGGTGCCAGCCGTGTGCGGGACCTGTTCAAGCAGGCCAGGGAAAAAGCGCCCTGTATCATCTTTATTGATGAGATAGACGCTATTGGCAGGGCAAGGGGAAAGAATATGATGATGAGCAATGACGAACGGGAAAACACCCTCAACCAGTTGCTGGTGGAAATGGACGGATTTGGCGGTGACAGCGGGATCATCATCCTCGCAGCTACCAACAGGCCCGATGTATTGGATAGCGCGCTGTTGCGTCCGGGCCGGTTCGACAGGCAGATCAGTATAGATAAACCAGATCTTAAGGGCAGGGAAGAAATTTTCCATGTACACCTTGAGCCTATTAAAAAGTCCAATAAGCTGGATATCCATAAGCTCGCTGAACTTACACCAGGGTTCGCAGGTGCAGACATTGCCAACGTATGTAATGAAGCTGCACTGATTGCGGCGCGCAAAGGAAAGAGTCAAGTGGAGATGGATGATTTCCAGGACGCTATTGACAGGGTCATTGGCGGATTGGAGAAAAAGAACAAGATCATTTCACCGGAGGAGAAAAAGATCATCGCTTACCATGAAGCTGGCCACGCCGTTTGTGGATGGTTCCTTGAACACGCATATCCATTGCTGAAGGTGACCATTGTTCCAAGAGGAGTGGCTGCATTGGGATATGCGCAGTATACGCCAAAGGAACAATACCTGTACAATACAGAGCAACTAATGGACCAGATGTGTATGACCCTGGGAGGCAGGGCTGCCGAAGAGATATTCTTTGGCAAGATATCCACCGGTGCACAGAATGATCTCCAGCAGGTGACCCGTATTGCTTATTCTATGATCACCGTATATGGCATGAATCCTAAAGTAGGTAATGTCAGTTTTTATGATCCCGCACAGGAGAATAGTTTCACCAAACCATATAGTGAAGAAACCGGCAAGTTGATTGATAATGAAGTTCGGGCACTCATTGACCAGGCCTACGACCGTACTAAACAACTACTCTCACAGAGGAAGACAGAAGTGGAGAATCTCGCGCATGCCCTGCTGGATAAGGAAGTCCTCCATCAGCAAGATGTGGAAGAATTGATCGGCAAACGTCCGTATGAGGAAAAGAAAGTCTTGCTGGATGATACCCATGACACTATTGTTCCACAGGGTGGCGAATTGAATCCGCCTGCTGACGGGGAAAAAGTAAATCATTGATGAGCAACGCTAAAGACAATATTCTCGATAAGATCAGAAAGGCACTGGAGGTACCGGTGCCTTTGCCTTTCCCTGAAGCAGAGGCCCCGGCTGCTGTTTTCAAACCTGCGCATGATGATCTGGCGGTAGTATTTGCGGAAGAATTCACCAGGTTGCAGGGTAAGTTTGCATTCTTTTCCAATCATAAGGAGCTGGTGCAACAGATCAGGGCATTGATCAAAGAAAAGGACTGGAAAGAAGTATACTGTGTGGAAGAAGGCCTGCGCTACCTGCTGAAAAGCAATGGGTTTGAAAATTTTACCAGCAAACCACTGGCTGATGCAGACGTGGCACTCACCACCTGTGAAGCGCTGGTAGCCAGAACGGGTACTATGGTGATGAGCTCAGCCCAGCCATCCGGCAGAACCACCTCGGTATACGCACCGGTGCATATCTGTATTGCGGAAGCGTCCCAGGTAGTGTATGACCTTCAGGAAGCCATTGGTGCCATGAAAGAAAAATATGGGATCCACCTGCCTTCCCTCATTACATTTGCCACGGGACCCAGCAGAACAGCTGATATCGAAAAAACCCTGGTGGTGGGTGTGCACGGACCCAAAGAAGTGTATTGTCTTTTGGCAGACCAATAGCGTTAACGCAGAAAACGAATATGCAGATCCCTGAGGGTAAAAAAGTGTATTTCCTGTCTGATTTTCATCTGGGTGTACCGGATCGTGCCTCCAGTCTGGAAAGAGAAAAAAGGGTTGTCCGTTTCCTGGAACAGGCACGGGCAGATGCGTTTATGATTTTTATTGTGGGTGACCTTTTTGATTTCTGGTTTGAATACCGAAAAGTAGTGCCCAAGGGATTTGTCCGTATTTTGGGTAAAATGGCAGAGATCACGGATAGTGGTGTTCCCATCCATTTTTTTGTAGGCAACCATGATATGTGGATGAATGGGTACTTTGAACAGGAGTTGAACATTCCCGTTTTCCATGAACCCCAGCCCTATGAATTTAATGGAAAGACATTTCTGATAGGCCATGGGGATGGCCTTGGCCCGGGAGATCACGGATACAAATTCCTGAAAAAAATTTTCAGGAATCCGGTCTGCCAATTCCTGTTTGGCATCATTCCACCAGCGTTGGGCATGGCCATCGCTAACTCCTCCAGCAAGAGCAGCAGGGCAATGACCGGAAGCGATGACGATAAATTCCTGGGGGAAGAGAACGAGTGGCTCATCACTTATTGCAAAGAGCAACTCCAGCAAAGGCATTATCACTATTTTATTTTTGGACACCGGCACTTGCCCATAGATTTCCAGCTCAACCGTTCCAGCAGGTATATCAACCTGGGAGACTGGATCAAGTACAACAGTTATGCTGTTTTTGAAAAGGAGCAGCTCACCCTTCAATATTTTACAGATTGAGAATCCTTTTATGCATAGGGTTGATTCTGCCGATGGCGCTGATGGCACAGAAAGACCTCCCGGTTACGCGTTTCGCCAAAGGTGAATTTTCGGTTTTTGCAGCTGACAACCTGGGTAATCTCTACCTTCTCAGTAAGGACAATCAGCTGAAAAAACTTAATGTGAAAGGGGATTCCATGGGGGTCTTCAACGATGTAAGGCGATATGGTAAACTGTATTCCATCAATGCCGCCAATCCGCTAAGGACCGTTTTATACTATAAAGACTTCCGGACCATCGTGGTGCTGGACAGGCTGATGAATCCTGTGAATGTCATTGACCTTCGCAAGCGCAATATGTTTCAGGTTAGGGCCATCGCACCTTCCTATGACAACAACGTATGGATTTTTGATGAGCAGGAAAGCAAGCTCAGGCGGGTGGATGGAGAAGGCAAGGTGATCAGTGAGACTCCGGATCTGCGCTTAGTGTTGCAGGATGCACCCACACCCGTTAAGTTGTTTGATCAGAATGGTTATGTTTATGCTTATGATCCGGAGCGGGGCATGTACATTTTTGATTATTATGGGGCGATGAAAAACAAGCTCACCCTGTTGAACTGGACGGATGTGCAGGTAATAGGCAGTGACATCATTGGCAGGAAAGACGGTAAGGTACTGCAGTATACAGCGGGTACTTTGGATATAAAAGAGACAGTCATTCCGGAGCGGTTTCAACAGTATAAAGACATTTTCATCACACCACAGGGTATTTTTGTCCTGGAAGAAACAGGCGTTAAACTCTACTCATTCACCGGTTTCTAGACCCTTTCACCGGCAGGCGATTAGGGACAAAAGCCTAACTTTACGCCATGAATTTTTGGGATCAGATTTTTCTGGATAACACCGTCCGGCAATATGTTATTGTGGGATCAGTGATCCTGGTGGCCTATGTCTTCAAGAAGTTTTTCGGCCGATATGTCTCCTGGCTTTTTTTCTTCCTGATGCAGAGGATGGGCCGCGTTATTGAGCGTAAGGCGTTCATTGATATGATCATAGAACCCGTGGAGAATTTCCTGTTTGTGTTCATCAGCTATTTTGCGCTGAGGACGCTGGTATTTCCCAAGTTGCTGGTGGTGAAACTCTGGAGGGTGACCACACCTGATATTACGGAAGCCATTGGGGAAGCATTGCTGATCTGGTTTTTTTTCCAGATGATGCTTCGTCTGGTAGATTATGTGGCCTTGGTCATGGGCAAGCGTGCCGATCTTACGCCGGAACAGGATGACAACCAGCTGGTGGTCTTTTTCAAGGACTTCCTGAAAGTGATCATTGTTATCATTGGCGCACTCACCCTCATCAGTGTGGTTTTTCATAAAAACATTTCCACCATTCTGGCGGGTTTCACCATCATTGGTGCTGCCTTGGCGCTTGCGGCCAGAGAGAGCCTGGAGAATCTCATCGCATCGTTTATTATTTTCTTCGATAAACCTTTTACTTCCGGTGACCTGTTAAAGGTCAACAATATCACGGGTACGGTAGAAAAGATCGGACTCAGGAGTACGAGGATAAGGACGGCAGAGAAAACCTATGTGACGGTCCCTAACAAACAGATGGTGGATTCTGTGGTGGATAACCTGAGTTTGCGTACGCACCGGCGGGTGGAACTTAAACTGGTGCTGGACGGAAAGAATACGGCAGATGAAGTACAGGCATTGATCGGGGGGGTTAAAACTATCCTTAAGGACAGCCGGATCGCAGACAGTAATGCGTATTTGTCAGACATCTCTGCGGAAGGGTACACCCTGATGCTGGACTACCTTACGGTACAATTGGAGGTCAAGGGGTTCAATGTGATGCGGGAAGACATTAACCTGAGGATTATGCGCCTGGTAGAGGAGATGAAACTTTCGATGGCAGGAAGTGAAAGGTCTGTCAGGATCATTACAGACCAGCCTTCATCTCCAGCAGGAAACGCTTCAGTTGTTCCAACTGCCTGACCATCTCAAACTTTTCCTTTGATTTCTTATTGTTCCGGAGGTATTCTTTGGCGCCTTCGATGGTGAATTTTTTCTGGCGCAGCAGATGGTGGATAATCTGGAGATTCTTGATGTCTTCCGGCCTGAAAAAGCGGTCACCTTTACCATTCTTCCGGGGCTTGAGAATATCAAATTCAGATTCCCAGTAGCGCAGCAAAGAAGTGTTGACTTTGAACATAGACGCTACCTCGCCAATGCCGTAATACTGTTTGGTGAACAGTATTTCATCTTCCGGTATTTCGGGCAGGTCTGCTTCCATGCTCATTTCCTTGATAGATTTCCTTCCCCTTGTTTTAGGTTTGGCGGGTACTTCTTTCTGCCTGACCGCCACAATAGCGATCGGTTCTTCTATAGGGGTGATTTTTACTTCGGGTACTGCAATTGAAATGGTGGGTGGTTTTTCGTTGTGTTCCTGGTTTCTTGCCTTTGGAACCTGCACCGCCACATTTGCTTTTGCGATCTTTACCGCCTGTTCTTTTAATAGCTCCCTGCCTTTGATCTCCACGGGTGTCTCTTCCGCCAACACATTAACGGGCGGCTTCAATACCCTTTCCTGTTTCACTTCGGGTTCCGATTCAGTATCAATAAACGTGCTAAAAAGATCCAATTGTTCCGGCATCGCTGCAATTTAGAAATTGCGGTCAAGGCAATGCGTATTACTTATTCACAACATGTTAATCAATGTGGCAATGTGGTAGTGCGGCAGTGCGGCAATGTAGGAAGGCGCGCTATGCGTTGCGGCGCGCCGGCAGTCACTCCGGGTGCTTCTGCGCAGGCCGGCAACGCACGGCCGCGCTTCCAATATTACCGCACTGCCGCATTTCCACATTGCCACATTATCAATCAAAGCTTTGGTTGCTGGATTGTGCCAGTTTCAGGATCTGCTGGTATTGTTCCGGCGTAAGATCATTATAGAAGAAATAGATAGGATCCAGGGGTCTTCCGCCTTTATGCACTTCATAATGCAGGTGGGGGCCGGTTGATTTCCCGGTGCTGCCCACCCAGCCAATGACTTCACCGCGCTTGATCATCTGGCCGGCACGCACCTTAACCCTCACCATATGGCCGTAAAGGGTTTCATAGCCAAAACCATGATTGATCTCCACATGGTTTCCATAGCCGTTGCCGGTGTTACCCGCGGTTGTTACACGGCCATCCGCCGTGGCATAGATGGGTGTCCCCTGGGGTGCGGCAAAGTCAAGCCCGGCATGGAATTTAATGGTTTTATATACGGGATCGATCCGGCTGCCATATCCGGAGGCAACCCTCTTAAGGTCCTTATTGGCAACGGGTTGTATGGCCGGCGTGGAGGCCAGCAGTTTCTCCTTGTTGCGGAGCATGCCTTCGATCTCTTTGTAGGAACGTTCCTGGGAACTGATCCTTGCCGAAACCACATTCAGGGTATTGAAGATAGAATAAGCAAGTTCATTGTCGTCCATAGATGAAACCAGCCTTATTTCATTTTCCATCTCCAGTTGTTTCTGCCGGGCGGAATCCGGAATGGGAGTGGCTTCAAAAATAGTACGGTACACCTCATTATCCCTGATTTCCAGCTGCCGCAGTTTGGTTTCCACTTCTTTCACCCTGCCGGAGATCAGTTGCAGGTCTTCCTGCGAGCGTTCATACTGCATGCGCAAAAGCTTCTCCTTGGGAGAGTCCAGGAAGCGAAAAGCAAAGGCTACAATGATCAGGGCCGTAACAATGGCCGCCGCTATAAAGCCCAATACACGCAACAATTTGACCCTCAGGGGTACCACCAGTTTTTCATACCGGAGCGTGTGGGTATTATAGTAATATTTGATCTTCTTCATACGTACGATCCGTGCAATTTTCCGGGTTTGGGTTGATCTTCTTTACCGGATTCAGTTGCCCAAATGATGTACTTTTGTGCCCTTATCTGGAGGGGCAAATATAACCTTGCCTTTGAACAATCTCCAATTTAAACGTATAAACGGCATGACTTCGTCAGAAATAAGGCAAAAATTCCTTGATTTTTTTGCATCCCATGGGCACCAGGTGGTGCCATCTGCCCCCATCGTAGTAAAAAATGACCCCACCTTGCTTTTTACCAATGCGGGCATGAACCCTTTCAAGGACTATTTCCTGGGCAATAAGCCCGCCCCCTATGCGCGGGTGGCAGACACGCAGAAATGCCTCAGGGTGAGTGGAAAGCACAATGACCTTGAAGAAGTGGGTGTGGATACCTATCACCACACCATGTTTGAAATGCTGGGCAACTGGAGTTTTGGAGACTATTTCAAGAAGGAAGCCATTGAGTGGAGCTGGAAACTGTTGACGGATATCTATGGCATTCCTAAAGAAAAATTATATGTGACCATCTTTGAAGGTGATGCGGAGAATGGCATCCCCAAAGATGAAGAAGCATTTGCGGAGTGGAGCAAATGGGTAAGTCCAGACAGAATCCTGCTGGGCAATAAAAAAGACAATTTCTGGGAGATGGGGGATACCGGACCCTGCGGTCCCTGCTCTGAAATACATGTGGACTGCCGGCCGGAGCAAGAGAGAAAAGAGAAGGATGGCAAATACCTCGTGAATGCGGACCATCCCCAGGTCATCGAGATATGGAACAATGTATTCATCCAGTTCAACCGTTTGAAAAATGGCTCCCTGGAGTCACTGCCGGCCAGGCACGTAGACACCGGAATGGGACTGGAAAGACTGGTAAGGGTACTCCAGGGGAAGACCTCTAATTATGATACCGATGTATTCACGGGAACCATTGCGGCAACGGAGAAACTTACAGGTCAAACCTATGGCTACAGTGATAGCAGGGCAGACATTGCGTTCCGCGTGATTGCAGACCATATACGCGCCATCGCGTTCACCATTGCTGACGGGCAACTGCCTTCCAATACCGGTGCCGGTTATGTGATCAGGAGGATCCTGCGCCGCGCCGTACGGTATTATTATTCCTATCTCAACCATAGGCAACCCCTCTTGCATCAACTCATGCCTGTGTTGGCCGCACAGTTTGAACACGTGTTTCCCGAGTTACATCAGCAGGTAGATTTTGTAAGCAGGGTGGTGAAAGAAGAAGAAGACGCTTTCCTCCGCACATTGGAGAAGGGACTTCGCAAGATGGATGATATCCTTCAACAGTCATCGGCACAAAAAATCATTTCAGGTGCTGCCGCTTTTGAGTTGCTGGACACCTACGGGTTCCCCATCGATCTTACCCTGCTCATAGCAAGGGAGAATGGATACACAGTGGATGAAGCCGGATTCAAAGCAGAAATGCAGTTGCAAAAAGAGAGGAGCCGTGCGGCTACGGCAGTAGATGCGGGCGACTGGACGATCCTGTCTGAGGATCCCAGCCAGGGATTTGTGGGGTATGATAAGTTTTACGTCAATACAAAAGTGCTGCGTTTCAGGAAAGTGAATGCAAAAGGGAAGGATCAATACCAGGTAGTGCTGGCAGCTACACCTTTCTATGCAGAGAGTGGCGGACAGGTAGGGGATGTTGGTGAATTAGTGTGGAATGGTGAAGTGGTGAAAGTGTTGGATACAAAAAAAGAGAACGATCTCATCATACATTTCACAGACAGGCTGCCTGCTTCGGCAGATGGTGAAGTGGTGGCCAGGGTGGATGCAGAGCGCAGGCTGAATATCATGTACAACCATACGGCTACGCATTTGCTGCATGCTGCATTGCGTAAAGTTTTGGGCGGGCATGTGGCACAGAAAGGGTCATTGGTGAACGATGAGTACCTGCGATTTGATTTCTCACATATGGCTAAGCTAACTGATGATGAGATCAGGGACATTGAGTTCATGGTGAATGAGAAGATCAGGGCCAATATTCCCGTAGTGATCAAAGAGATGCCCAAGGACGAAGCTATGCAGCTGGGTGCGATGGCATTGTTTGGTGAAAAATATGGCGATACTGTGCGCGTGGTAACCATCGATCCGGCGTATTCTGTGGAATTGTGCGGGGGAACCCATGTGCTGCATACCGGAATGATTGGCATGTTCCATATTTTCTCAGAAGCTGCGGTGGCAGCGGGGGTGCGCAGGATAGAAGCATTAACGGGATATAAGGCACTGCATTACCTGAGCGGGCAGGTGAACAAGATCAAGGAGGTGGGTACGGTACTCAAGGCCAGTGATCCTGTGAAAGCCATCCAGAAATTACTGGAGGAGAAAACACAATTGGAAAAACGCGTGGAGCACCTGGAGAACAGGATGCTGGTAGGTATCCGCAATGAACTGATGCAGAAAGACGAGGTCATCAACCAGGTAAGTTTCATTGGGCAGGTAGTGGAAGTGCCCCATGCGGATGCATTGAAGAAGATCTGTTTTGATTTGCGCAATAATTTGCATGATCACCTGGTGGTGCTGGCCGCTAATATTGGAGGCAAGGCTTCTGTTGCCGTAGGGATTTCCGATACAGTGGTTGCCGCCCGGCAACTGGATGCCGGAAAGATCATTAAAGATATTGTAGCCCCGCTCATCAAAGGAGGGGGAGGCGGACAGAAAAACCTGGCTACAGCCGGTGGTCAGGACGCTGGTCAGTTAGATGAGGTAATCAGTCATGTAAAAGCCCTGTTGTAAAACTGGTAACTAGCCTTTCCAGTAGAAACGCCTACCCTGAATTTCCACAAATGCCCAGGGTTTGTCGTACGTGGTTGCTTTGATCCTCCGGTCAATCTCTTCAGCTGTCATATCTGGTTTAATCTCAGATAATGCATCCAGCTCTTTACGGGTATATGGTTTTCGGGTCCAGTTTTCCTGTGATACAGGGAGCTGTTCACCGGAAGCGATTTTTTCAATGATACGATAAAAAGAATGCAGGATTGAAGCATAGCATTTTTGGGTAACAGAGAAAACGGAATCATTGCTGAGGACTGTAAACCTGTCAGTTTCAATGATCTTGCCTGTATCCACTTTTGGGAGCATATAGTGGCATGTAATGCCAAACTCTTTTTCACCATTATAGATCGCAAAATTGGTACAACCAATGCCAGGATATTCCGGCGGCCCCGGATGCCAGTTGATGGCACCTTTTGAAGCATTCTCCAAAAGTTGACTCGGAATGATCCATTGAGACAGATAAGAAAATACATAATCGCCTTTCCAGGTAAGCAGATTCTCAGGGAATTTGGCACCACGAGACCCGAAGACAGTCAAGGATGTGGGAAAAATCTGTTTCAGGTAGTCAGCAGCGATTTTTGCATAAGGGTCATTTTCCTTTCCAATGAACAATATTTCCATCAGATCATGATTTTGTTGCGAAGCATCAAAAAAGCATTTTCCAGGTTTTGAGATGCTTCACGTGGGAAGGTAAAATTATTCTCAAATACGAATTCAGTGTCATTTTCCGGATTGATTTTTTTTTCCAGTTCTTCCCATTTTTCCTTCCATATACTGAGATGCAAAGTCAATTGCTGGGAGTCTCGGAACAAGCTGTCATTTAGCAGGTAAGCGTATTTTCCCAGCAGCAAGAGAATGGCGTCATTGCTGCTTTTGAGCATCTTTGCAAAGAGAAATTTTCTGTCATTTTCAAGATAAAGTCTGTAAGACTGTTCAGCATTCTTAAGGTGAATGTAGAGTTCTCCCAAAAATTTGAATTGTAGATCAAGGTAAAAATCAGATTCCAACATTGATTCCAGACGGGGCGTTTTCAGATTTCACGGCAACCCAACCCCGGAAAACAAAGCTAAGCTAATTGGCCAGGGATGGATTTAACATTTTTTTGTGCGAAAGGCTTCGTATTTCGCAAAATATCTGCTAGATTTGATGTACTAAACATTTCGTAGATAAAAAACTGAACGTATGAAGCCTACCGTATTGATGGCCTGTCTTGGGTTGCTGGCATTTGCATCCCCTGTGCGGGCGCAACAGAAAGTCAAGGAAAAGCCGAAGGAAGAAGTAGTGATCCGCAAGTCTGGCAATGGAAAAGAAAAAACCGTGATCGTGATTGAAGGTGACAGGGTGACGGTGAATGGCAAGCCACTGGCGGAGTACAACAGTGACGATGTGGTGATCCACAAACGAGAGATTGAGAAGCTACTGAACGAGGACATGTTTGAGTACAAGGTGGAGATGGACATGGCGCAAAGGGAGATGCAGCGTGCCCAACGTGAGATGCAGCGTTCCATGATGGATATGAACAGGAATATGGCCAGGGCAAGAACCTATCGCTTTGCATATCCCAATGACTTCAGGTTTGAGTTTGATGGAGATGTGGCGGAAGTGCGTGCAGAGCCCAGGGCTTTCCTGGGTGTTGGGCTGGAAGATGCAGACAAGGGCGTGCGGATAACTAGTGTGACAGAAGGTTCCGCAGCAGCCAGGGCCGGATTGAAGGAAGGCGATGTGATCACCAGGTTTAATGGGGCTGCAGTTAAATCTTCTGATGCCTTTACAGAACTGGTAAGGGCCAAAAAGCCCAATGATGAAGTGGAGCTGGGTTACATCAAAGCGGGTGAGAAGAAAGAACGCAAAATTAAACTGAAACTGGGCGAAACCAAATCCAGTGTCAGGGTGTACAGCAGTGGCCAATCGCCTCGCGCGCCCATTCCACCCCGCGCGCCCATAGCTCCGCTTGAACCTATGGAACCGATGGCTCCTTTACCTCCTTTTGACGCGATGGACGAGATAGCCTGGGCACCTGCTCCTCCGCCACCCGGTATGCGGCAGCCCTATCCCGGCAGCGAAAACTACAGCTGGAGTTTTAATGGCAGGCAACTCGGTCTCCGTGTTCAGGAGACAGACGATTCAGTTGGGGTGAAAGTGCTAGATGTGAGCAGCGGTTCATTGGCGGAGACTGCCGGCGTGAAGGAAAACGATATCGTTACTGAGATCAACGGGAAAGCGATCAAAAGCACGCGTGATTGCGGCGATGCCATGCGGGATGCCCGGGATAAGAACAACTATTCTATCAAGGTATTGCGGGCCGGATCTCCCATCACCCTGGAAGTGAAAATTCCCAAGAAATTGAAGAAAGCAACGTTTTAGGCTATTTTGGTTTTAGATAGATAGACAGGTAGTAACATGGCGGACCTTTTGGTCTGCCATCTCATTTAAGGGCATTCAGAGTGCCTTCCGTCACTTAACCGTACCGTAAAATAAGCTAGCTTTGTTGGCCCTATGGCTGAACAGGATACATATGAACTGGTGGTGGGTTTGGAGGTACATGCCCAATTGTTGACCCAAAGCAAATTGTTTGCCGGTGATGCCAACAGTTTTGGTGCAGAACCCAATACCCATGTAAGTGCCATTACGCTCGGGCATCCGGGTACCCTGCCCAGGATGAACAGAAAAGCCATTGAGCATGCCGTCAAACTGGGCCTGGCCTGTAGTTGCGAAATTGCACCCGTGAATTTTTTTGCCAGGAAGAATTACTTCTATCCTGACCTGCCCAAAGGTTACCAGATATCCCAGCATACCCTTCCCATATGCAGCGGTGGCCATGTTACCATCAGAACCATTGAAGGAGAACGGGATATTGCGTTGACCAGGATCCACCTGGAAGAGGACGCAGGGAAAAGCATCCATGACCTTGATCCTTCTTTTACCTGTGTGGACTATAACCGTGCCGGCGTTCCGCTGATGGAGCTGGTAACAGAACCCTGCATCCGGAGCAGTGATGAAGCTTTTGCCTTTCTCACGGAATTTCGCAAGCTGGTGCGTTGGATCGGGGTTTGTGACGGGAATATGGAAGAGGGCAGCCTCAGGTGCGATGCCAATATATCTGTTCGTAAGAAGGGAGATAGCGTTTTGGGCACCAAAGTGGAAGTTAAAAACCTGAACTCCATCCGTAATGTGAAGAAAGCCATTGAAGTAGAATATGAAAGGCTGGTGGCCTTGGTGGAGAAAGGTGAGCCGGTAATCCAGGAGACAAGGGGATTCAATGCGGATACAGACACCACCTATTCCATCAGGATAAAGGAAGATGCAGAAGACTATCGGTATTTCCCGGATCCTGATCTCAGTCCATTCACCGTAAGTACTGTTGATCTTGATCACTATCGCTCCTTGCTTCCCAAATTGCCGGAACAATGGATCAGAGAACTGATGGAGGTGTACCAGTTACCGGAATATGATGCGCGCATTCTTTGTGAAGACCAGGACCTGTTGCGATATTATACGGACACGCTTTCAGTGACCGGGCATGCGAAGTCCCTGGCCAACTGGCTGATTGGTCCGGTCAAATCATATTGTAATGACCATCATCTTGGGTGGCAGCAGGTTACCATAAAGCCAGAACAATGGATGTCTTTGTTCATGCTGATTGAAGAAGGGAAACTCAGTTTTTCTGCGGCTGCACAGAGACTGTTGCCTGTCCTGATGAAGGGTAACGGTGAAGATGTAAATGCCCTGGCAACTTCCATGCAGATGATCCAGGTGAATGATGCTGCAGAGATCCATGCCTGGGTTGACGAGGTGATGAACAGTATGCAGGATAAAGTTGCGGAATATCGAAAAGGGAAAAAAGGTTTGATAGGATTGTTTGTGGGAGAAGTCAAGAAACGCTCTAAAGGCAAGGCCGATCCAAAACGCACCAACGACATATTATTGGAGAAACTGAATCAACCATAGATACGATGAGAATCAACATTGCTGTAGTGTCTCTTCTTCTGGTACTGGCTTCCTGTAATGGCAGGGGTAATAAAAATCTGCAGGTCAGCGGAACCATTCGCAATAATCCCGCGCGCCAGGTAGTATACCTTGACCTGGTGGAATTTGATGCGGTTACACCAAAAGTGGTAGACACTGCGGTGCTGGAACCAGGGACCGCCAAATTTAGTTTGCATGGTATTCCTGAGGAGAATGAGTCAATGTACAGGCTTCGTTTTGAAAAAGATGGCGTATTCCTGCTGCTCACGAATGATGTTAATGATATAAAAGTAGACGCTAATTGGGCTGATTTTAATCAATATACCACCAACTCAGCTGCTTCAAACTCTTTTCATACACTGTTGACTACCTTTAATAACCAGCTTACTGATATTGATACCTTGCGCCAGCAATACCTGGCCCTTGGGGACGGGAAATCAGGGGACAGCGCTGTAACTGCAGTAGACAGCGCCTTCCGCGTCAAAGTCAAGTCAACGGAAGACTATCTCCTGAAATACGCTGATACCACCAGCAGTCCCATTGTTGCCATGTATATTGTGGGGCCGATGTTGAAATCCCAATTGGATCCTGCCCGTTTTGAACCGGTGATGACCAGTATGTCAAAACGTTTCAGGGACAATGCATCCGTACAGAAAGTAGTAAAAGACTATTTCGATTATATGCAGCAGAAAATGGCGGCGGATATTGTTGGAAAACCTGCCCCGGATTTCAGCTTGCCCGATGTCAATGGGAAACCAGTTTCCCTGAGTTCGTTTAGGGGGAAATATGTTCTGGTAGATTTCTGGGCCAGTTGGTGTGCCCCTTGCCGCATGGAGAATCCCAATGTAGTCAGTGCCTTTCTCAAATTCAGGGAGAAAAATTTTACTGTTTTAGGCGTGTCCCTGGATAAGTCCCGTGAACCATGGGTAAAGGCCATCGCCACGGATAATCTTAACTGGACACAAGTGAGTGACCTTAAATATTGGGAAAGTGCTGTAGTGCCTTTATATAATATTGAAGGCATCCCATATAATATCTTAGTAGACCCCCAGGGGACCATTGTGGCAAGAAACCTGAGGGGCGCGGCACTGCAGGCTAAGCTTCGCGATGTGTTGAAGTGAGTTGAGGATGCCTCCTAATGGGACGCATTATACAGCCTCACAACTTCCATCCAATCCTGCTCGCTTTTGTCTGACAGTTTTCTCTGCGGGAGTTTGGAATTAAACCCTGGATCTGATTGCAATAGCAATGCCGTTAGCTCGCTTATTTTTTTTACCGGACGGCAGGCATTGCCTGTCATAACCCAATAATTATATTTAGTGAGGATGGTTTGTTCTGTTGTGGCACTACCATAGGGTTTATTTTCTGCTATGGATTTAACAATTTCTTTGTAGAGCGTAAGCTTGCCTGTTTCCAGAACTTCATGCCATCCCTGGCTCGCAGTTGTGCATCCTGGGATGGATTTGGTAAAAATCCTGATCACATTGGTGACGGGGTCTTTAAAGCGCACCTCTGAAATATCATTGGAAGCCACCATTTCCATGTTCTTTTTCTCATCGAAATAATTCAGATCCCGTTCCAGGATATTCAACCTTGCCTGGATATTACCCATGGCTTTGGCATTGCCCTTCAGGTAAATTTGTGCAGGAGACAGTACCTCAGGAACAAAAGCCGAGCCCTCCACAATACGCGCGTATTTGGCGGTAACAAATGGAACTCCATTAGATGCATTGAGATAAACAATGCTGTTGGTGAATTTGGATGTGTCATCCACATTGATCGTCTGTGCAGTCAATGCACCGGTGAACAAGAGGCAGGCAGAAAAAAGCAGCCGTTTCATAAGTTTCATTTTCGTTGGATAAGTTAAAAAAAATGGCTGTCTTATGACAGCCATTTTTTTATGTGGTCATTTTCATTAATAGCCGGGATTTTGAACGATCTCCTTATTGGTGATCAGTTCAGCATTGGAAATAGGCCAGATATAAAGGTTTGATCCGGGACCATAGGCACCCACGGAGCCTTTGGCCGCAAAATCTGCACCCGTGCGGGTAACATCTGCCGTCCGAAGGCCTTCACCCAGCAGTTCAATCCTTCTTTCCAGCAGGATGGCTGCAATCAAGGCATTCTTGTCAGCCGGGGCAAGGGTGGTGGCTGCATCGGAACGCTGGCGTACAGCATTCAGCAAGGCGAGCGCGCGGGCATTCACACCGGATCCCTGGCGGGCTTCTGCTTCAGCAACCGTCAGCATTACTTCGGCGTAGCGAATCACGGGGATCCAGTCAGGATCTGTACCAGCGTTTTTAGGCCATTTCCTGAGATAGGTTTGACCTCCTGCGGCAATGTTGAAAGCCCGCCGTGCATCGCTGGTTGTCCAGCCAGTATTGGCCGCAATACCGTTGCCTGTAGTATTCAGTGCATAATCACCATTACCATTGGGACCGGGATTATAGTAGCTGTTCAAACTGTTCTGGGTACCGGGTACATCCAGGTTGGTGTATGGCATGGATAAAATACTCTCGGCAGTATTGTATGTAGTGAAGGTAGTTGCAATGCTGGCGTTAAGCCTGTTTGCAACGCCTGATGCCGCCTGGAACGGAGCAGATGCGGGAACGATCTTGTTGCCTTCTGTGATCACATCAGCGTAGCGGCCCATGCTCAGCAATACCCTTGTTTTGAGGGCGATGGCTGTATTGCGGTGTGCGCGGGTTGTGTTGAGGTCCGCTGAAGTGTAGGTCAGGGGCAGGTCTGGTTCAGCTTCATTCAGGTCTTTCAGGATTTGTGTATACACTTCCTCTACCGTTGAACGGGCAACATTATTGTTGCCGATGGAAGTGATAGCGGTAATCCTAAGCGGAACCCCTGGTTTTGAAGGTCCACCTGTTTCGGTATATGGCCTTGCATACAACTGCATCAGGGACCAATATGACAATGCCCTTATCAGCTTGGCTTCGGCGATATAATTCTTCTTCAGGTTGTCTGAAATGGCTGAGCCTGATATACCATCTATGACCACGTTGGCCCGGTTGATGGTATTATACGCTGCTGCCCAGAAATTCTGCACCTCATTGGTAGTAGCAGTTTGGGTAAAGTTCCAGGTGAGAAATGCGGTAACGCCATTGTTGGTAAGGTTGAGAAAATCCTCGCCCCTTACATCCATGTATACCTGGAACCGACCAGCATAAAAGTTACCCTGTTTCAGTGCAGAGTACATTCCGTTAACTTGCTGGAGAGCCCTTTCCGGTGTTGCAAATGCCACCGCATCAGACAACTGCGTCTGGGGAATGGGATCCAGCCTTTCTTTCTGGCATGACGCAAATAGCGCGCCGATCATTATTATGGAAAATATCTTTTGTTTCATTGTTGATTTCATTTTGATGGTAGATTAGAACCCGATGTTCACACCGGCAACAATAGTCCTGGATTGAGGAACAGAGTTCCGGTCAACACTGGGGGATCCATTGGCATTACCGTTGGTGGAAGTTTCCGGGTCAAACCCTGTATACTTGGTAATGGTAAATGCATTCTGGATACCACCATAGAATCTGATACTGTTGATGCCCATTTTGTCTGTTACACTTTTGGGCATAGTATATCCCAGCGCGATGTTCCTGGCTTTAATGAAATCGCCTTTTTCAACATTCTCAGAAATGACGATTCCGGAACCGTTGGAGATATTGTCGCCAAATACAACTCGCGGAATATTGGTCACATCACCGGTTTTCTGCCAGCGGGTAGTCACTTCTTTCATGCTGTTCCAGTTCCTGGCATCGCGAAGGCCAGCCTTGGTACCATTATACACATAGTTGCCGCCAGAGAAGAACATGAGGATGTTCAGGTCAAATCCTTTGAAACGGAATGTGTTATCCCAACCTCCGGTATATTTTGGCAAGGCTGGGCCAATTACCACGCCATCACTGGCCTGGTCTGCCGGCCTGGGGGCGGCGGTTCCATCAAGGAATGTCCAGCGTTGTGTGGCTGCATGGTTGTACTGTACTTGCCTTCCATCCCTGTAAACAAATATCCGCTGGCCATTGGCAGGGTTCACACCGTTGGTCCTTACTGCATAGAAGCTACCAATGGATTCGCCCACTCTAATAATACTGGGTTGCTCAAGCCCTGATGTCTGTACAAAGATATCGGCATTACCCTGGGCCAGTGACTTCACTTCGTTCTTAAGCGTGGTGATATTGAAGTTTGAATTCCACACAAAGTCCTTGGTCCGGATAGGTGTTGTATTCAGAGACAACTCAAATCCTGTATTTACCATCCGGCCAACGTTGGTGAGGATGGACAAACCTGGTATACCGGTAGAAGGTGCCTGCGGATCATTCAGGATCAGGTTGTCTATGTCATTCTTGTACCAGGCGAACTCTACATTCACGCGGCTTTTGAAGAAGCTGGCGTCAAATCCCAGATCCGTTTTGGTTGATGTTTCCCAACGCAGATTGCGGTTACCGGCCTGGTTATAGAACAAGCTGGGTTGTGTACCATACAGTCCTGAGTTAAAGAAACTATAGAATGCATAATCATTGATACCCTGGTTATTACCCACAACGCCCCAACTTGCACGAAGGCGAAGGTTGTTCAGCCAGCTGTCTGTATTCAGGTCCTGGAAAAATTTCTCATTGGTGAGTACCCATCCCACTGAACCACCGTAAAAATTACCATACTTGTTTTCAGGTGCGAAAGCGGAATAGCCATCCCTCCGGGCATTCAGTGATACGTAGTATTTACCACCGTAGTTATAGTTTAACCGGCCCAGGAATGAAACAAGATAATTCTCACCAAAGAAGTTGCCGGCAGGTACGATGCTGGAATAACCACCCTGGAATTCATCGTAGAAAATATCCGTTTGGCCACGCCTGTCTGCACCCCATCCCTGTTGATTGGTATACTGTTGTTCATTACCCACCAGCAGGTTTACGTTGTGTTCGCCAAATTGTTTGTCGAAGGTTAACAGGTTCTGCCAGTTCCACCGGCGAAATGCCTGCTGGGTGTTCTGAGCGGCACCACCAAACTGAACACCATCGCCGTGTGCAGCGGCACGGAATTCCTTATTGGTAACATTGAGATTGTCAATACCATATACTGTACGGAAGTTAAGCCACTTGGTAAAGTTCACCTGGGCAAAAACATTCCCTGTGATCTGGTCATTCTCAGATGTGAATTTGTTGTTTTCCAGAATGTATACCGGGTTATAGAATGATAACGCCGTTTTGTTGTTGCCCTGGCCAATAGTATTTGCGGTGGTGTTGATGTTATAACTTCCATCTGCATTCCTTGGTGCTACGTTGGGGGCAAGAACGATGGGCAGACGTCCAAGGCCGGCGATACTGAATGCCTGGCCTGGCAGTGAGCCCGTATTGGGCGCTGAGTTAACCGCATTGGTATAGTTCATAGTACCACCCAGTTGCAACCAGTTGTTCACTTTATGGTCTACTGTCATGCGGGCGGTAACACGGCGGAATCCATTGCCTATCAGCATACCCTGCTGGTCTGTAAAGCCCGCAGAGAAGAATTAAGAAGTTTTATCTGATGCTCCGGACACGTTTACACTGTGGTTCTGTTGCATACCCGTGCGGTACACATAATCATACCAGCGGGTGTCAATGGTTTTGCCATTGGCATCCTGCTGTGTATAAAATCCCCGTGTAGTATTGTTGGGCGGAGTCCCCAGGTTTGTGAGACCCTCATTCTTGATGGTGGTGTATTCTTCAGCATTGAGAAGATCCAGGAGATTGAAGGCTTTTGTCCATCCTACCCAGCCATCATAATTTACCCTTGCACGGCCTTGCTTACCACGCTTGGTGGTGATCAGCAATACACCTGCAGAAGCGCGTGAACCATAGATGGCAGCTGCTGCCGCATCTTTCAGTACCTCCACGCTTTCAATGTCATTGGGGTTGATGTTTCCGAGTGGATTGTTGGAGGCAGTACCACCAGCATTACCCGTGTAGGTAGGTACACCGTCCACCACAACCAGTGGAAATGAACTCAGTGAAATGGAGTTCACACCACGCACACGAATAACGGGTGGGTTGTTGAGTACGCCGTTAGGCATGGTAACACTTACACCCGCTGCGCGGCCGGAAAGAGCCTGGTCAAATGACTGTACAGGAAGGTCTTTAATGGCGGAACCTTTCACGCTGGCTACATTACCAACAATGTCTTTCCTGCGGGCGGTACCGTACCCTACCACCACTACTTCCTGCATAGCTTTGTCTTCTGTACGCATAGTAATGGCAAACTCGGAACTGTTGCCAACATTGATTTCCTGTGTGGTGAGGCCCACGCCTGACACAATTAATCTTGCATTGGCCGGAACGGAGAGACTAAAATAACCATCAGCATTGGTGGTGGTTCCCTGGTTGGTTCCCTTCACTGTTACTGATGCATTGGGCACGGGTTTCCCGCCGTCATCAAGCACGCGGCCGGAAACCTGACGTGTTTGTGCTAAGAGCTGCCCAGCAAACAACAGCAGCCCCAGCACCATAAGCACTAGTTTTCTCATGTTTGAAAATTTGGTTTAATAAAGTGATGCGCAAATTAAGCGAACACTCCTTTCGTTAATGAGACACAAGCTGTTTTGAGACCGCTGCTCTATACCTTATAGCTATGAACTATAAAAGGCCCTGTTCAGGGCCTTTTATAAAAATTTTAATTTTCATTAACGTTATGATTCTGTATTAGTGGGTTCTATTGCCGCCTCCTTGTTTCTCCCTGTGATTTTTTTCCAGATCAATCCACCAGCACCTGCAATGGCAAGGAAGATGAGTTTGATATTTTTCAATAGCAATGCAAGTATGCCTGCTTTAGCAAGTACTTTTCCGGCAACCAGGCCGCCAATAGTAATAGCAGCCACTTCATCAACATTGGAGTCAAAATCTTTATAGGCGTGTCCGTTGTTGAAATGTGCAATCTTGGTTACCGCAGGAATATGTTGTTTAATGTCATTAAGGTCTTTAAGTGTACCCACGGCATTCATGCTCAGTACGCCATAGCGGCCCAGCACCCTCACATCGTAATTGAGCGTAGTGTCTTCGTTGTTTTCAAACTTCAGAGACTTAGCCCAGTGAAGAACTTTACCGGTTTCATCATAATAGGGTTTGGACGCCCAGCCCAGCATATGAATAGAGCCGTAACCTTCTTTCTTTCTTTCCTTGTTTTCTTCAGCTTCAGTGCTCTGCATTTCCTTCAGCAAATCGTCATAATCAATCTTACTGGCATCATCATCTTCCACATATCCCATTTTATCAAAAGAAAGTACAAAGGCCCAGTCATCTGATTCCATCACATCATAATTATCTTTTACGATCATACCCATGATTCCATTTGACCTTGGATTACCCCAGAGATCAAAAACCATCCATTCGGCATCTTTGGCCGGGATGAATTTATAGCCGGGAGGGACATTGAGTCCTACGCCATTGTCTAGTGTTACGGGTCCGGTCTGGAATTTGATTTCTTCAGCACGCTTGCTCAGGGCGGTTATGGCTTCCATTTGCTGCCTGAGGAGAGCCGTGTCTATGGCGGTGGAATCTTTGCTGTTTTGGGCAGTGGAGAATAGCACGCAGAGAAGGGCGGGGATTGCCAGTATTTTTTTCATGGTTAGCTTTTTTGGTTAACGCAATATAAGCAGGTATAGTATAAAAAAACAGCCCCGTTACCCGGGGCTGTTCTTATTTTTTGGACAGAATTGACTATTGGGCAATCCTGAGTCCGATGATGGAGTAGTTCAAACTAACAGGTACACCACCTACATCAGTAAGTGTCAGCAGCAGATCTACTGAAGTCACACCTGTCTGCGGTCCTGGGTTCAGGATCTCCACTTCCAACTCCCCAAAGCTGGAGTTAGCGGGGATGACCACCTGACGAGTGATTTTGTAGTGCTTGCCTTCTACTGCTGTGGAACCACCATTACCTCCATACAATTCAAAAGTGATGGTTTTAGGCTGGTCAAACTGCTTGCCTACAACATTAACGCGGAATTTTTTAATTCCGGGTGCAGTCCTGGTGAGGGTGGGATCTGCCGTAGACGCAGCCCTGCCGTATCCTGCCACCCTGGTAAGGATGGGGTAAGCACGGCCTGCGGCATTGGTATTCCAGGTGGCGGCGTCAAACTCTATGGTAGAAGTAGTCCACACCGCCAGGTCATTTTTAATGCAACTACTGAAGGTCAGTACAGTAGCTATGATCAATAAAATTGGCTTCATCTTCATAATTCAATATTTTAATAACCGGGGTTTTGTACCAGATTCTTGTTACCGTCAATTTCCCGCTGGGGAAGTGGCGCCAGAATCCTGGCGTCAAAGAATGGCACTGTATTATAGTGAGGTGCTTTAACCAGATCGCGGCCCAGGCGTTTCAGGTCAAAGAAACGGTGACCTTCAAAAGCCAGTTCCAGACGACGTTGGTTCAGGATTTCCTCATACAAAGCACTACCAGTTAAACCTGCAAAAGCAGGCAAACCCCTGTTGGTAACGATCCTGTTCAGATCTGCCAGTGCAGCAGTCTCGTTGAACACAGGAGAACCAGGAGTGGCCTGGGCTTCAGCCCTGTTCAGGATAACTTCTGCAATACGTATCACGGGAACGTTATCCAGGTTAGGGAATCCATTCTTACCGATGAACTTGGTACATTCTACCTTGGCAAGACCACGACCTGCTGTACCGGCCTCATACAAGAGGTTACGGACATCTGCAGAACGGGTTGCGATTACAGCATTGGTACCGCCAAAGTTTGTAGCGGTGTTGCCACCCACCAAAGTAATACCTAAGCCATTGAGCAAACTAATGGTAGGTACGAGGTCACCAAATCCCTGGGTTACCGTACCGCCGGGTGCTCCCAGGGTGGTAAATGAAGTATTCAGTGACTCATTCACACCAATGTTCTCTGTGTTGTTGGCAAACAGCACCTGGAACAAAGTTTCGTTGTGTGTGGCAGCGCGCCAGTTTGAAACATAAGTGGCGCCACTGGTGAGCCTTGAACCGCCCAACGCAAAAGCTGAATCAGCCCAGCGTTTAGCATCGGTATAGTTTTTGGCATACAGGTGTACCCTTGAAAGCAGGGCCTGGGCAGCAGCTTTGTTGGCCACACCCACATTGGAAAAGCTGTTGGTGAGCCTGAGGTTAGCCGCTTCCAGATCTTTGATTACCTGGGCATACACATCAGCAATAGGAGCCCTTGATGGTTTTAGCGCAAGAGCACCATCTGAAGTTTTTGTACCTGTGAGCATGATAGGAACGCCACCTTTGTTACTTGCAGCAACATCAGCACCGGGTGTATAAGCATAAGCAATTACGAGGTTGAAATGATTCAAGCCTCGCAAGAAATACAACTGGCCTTCCCATGAAGTACGGTCAGCCGCACTGATGGTGGGATCTGTTGCCGCAGGAATAGCTTCCAGGATAAGGTTAGCCTGGTTAATGCCTTCGTAACACAATTGCCAAAGTGCAGTGGTGAAATGTGCGCCCAGGACATTGTTGGCTTCCGGTAATAAACGACCGGATTTGTTGGTGGCAAAACCATTGTCTGCCAATGCTTCTGGAAGGGCAACAAGATCCCTGCCATATACCCGGGCATTCTTCAGCCTTACATATACGGAGTTTAAAGAAGCCGCAATACCATCTTTACTGGTAAGGGCGCTCTCTGCCGGGATAGACTGCCGGGGATCAATTTCCAAAGCTTTTTTACAGCTCCAGGTGGTTCCCAGCATCGCCAGCATAGATAGTATGATGATTGATTTTTTCATCTTCAAATTCATTTTTAGTCATTAAAATCCAAACTGGATACCAGCGGTGAAGTTTTTCGTTTGCGGAATGATACCGGTTGCTGTACCAACAAATTCGATGTCATAGCTGAACCAGTCTGAATATGTCCAAAGGTTTGTACCCTGGATATAGAACCTGGCATTGTTCAGCTTCAGTTTCCTGATCACATCTCCATTGAAATTATATGACAGCATCACGTTTTTCAGCCTGATGTAATCAGCCTTGAACCAGGTGCGGCTACCACTTTGTGCACCGCTACCCTTGGTTTCAGCACCATTCACGTTCATACGTGGCCACCAGGTCAGCTGACCAGGCGTTTTCCAACGGCCGTCATAATTGTCCCTGTTGGTATTGAAACGGGCGATGTTTTCAATCATGAAATTCACCTGTCCATCCTGCGTGAGCCTGCCGTATTCATAGTTGAAGAATACCATCAGTTCAAATCCTTTCCACGTAAATGTGTTGGTTAAACCACCGAAATAATTGGGTTGCTGATCACCAATATATTTACGGTCTGCTGCCAATACAGTATAGGTAAGATTGCCCGCTGCGTCATACCACATCGGGCGTCCCGTTGCGGGGTTAACACCAGCATACTGTTGTGTGAAGATGGATGACAACTCACGGCCAACACGGATAGAAGGATCGCCGGGCAATTCCTGCAAACCATCATAGAGTTGTTTAACCTTGTTCTTGTTGGCAGTGAAGATGAAATTGGTACTCCATCCAAAGCCTTCACCCATCCTGGGTTTCAGCCAGTCAATATTCAGGCTCACTTCCACACCACGGTTTTGGATCTGACCTACGTTCTTGGTGATGGAGCTGAATCCCGTTGTCCACTGTACAGGTTGAGACAGCAGCAGGTCCTTGGTAAGTTTGTTGTAAACTTCCACGGAACCGGAGATCCTGTTACGGAACAGGCCGAAGTCCACACCGAAGTTAACGGTCTGGTTCTTTTCCCATTTCAAATCAGGGTTTGCCAACTGGGAGAAAGTGATGGCTGGTGAATTGTTATAAACACCTGCACTTCCATACAGGCCCCTTCCGTCAAAGTTTCCGATCTGGTCATTACCTGTGATACCCAATGAAGCACGGAGACGCAATGCGGAAATGGCGCTTGATCTCGCCATGAAGTCTTCTTTGTCAATATTCCAAGCTGCTTTTACAGCGGGGAAAAGACCATATCGGTTATTTTCACCAAAACGGGAAGAACCATCATAACGAAGTACACCACTCAGCAGGAACCTGCCATCAAAATTCCAGTTCATTTGAGTGAAGGCAGACTGGCGCTTATAGCCGGTGAAGAATTCACCGGGAGCACGCGGGTTGGCCGCAGTATTCAAAGTCCTGAACTGGTAAGTAGGGAAGTTATCGCCAGAGGCAGTAATGCTCTCCTGGTTTTCAACACGGTACTCATAACCCAGCAGACCATCCAGCCTGATTTTTGAACCTACATTGAAATTATAGTTGAACACTTGTGTGGTCATGAAGTTGGTGTTCCACTCAGATTCTACAGAACCAATACCCCTGACGGCAAAGCCATCCGGTGTACGGGGATCAGTGTAGTTTTTACCTTGTGTGAGCCTGTAGTCAAGACCATAAAAAGAACGGAAGTTCAGCCAATTTGCCAGTTTATAATCTAAAGTGACATTGCCGATCAATTGGTTAGTCCTGTTCAAACCAGACCTGAAATCATTAACCGCGATAATATTCTGGTTCAATACGCCTGCAATATTGGAAGGCGGGATACCAAAATAGGTTCCGTCAGGATTATAGATCGCATTGAAAGGATAGATCAGGGGGCTGGAGAATGCAGGGCTTCCGAGGAAGCTACCACTGGTAGCAAACGGAGCGTTCTGACGATAGGTACTCAGGTTCAGGGAGGTACCGATGGTCAGCCTGTCTGTAGCCTTATTGCTAAGGTCAAATTTAAGTGCACCACGCTGGAAGTCGGCCTTGGTGATCACCGCTTCCTGGTATGAATAGGAACCGGATACACGGAATGTGGTTTTGTCATTACCCCCACTGGCAGCGAGTTCATAGTTCCTGATCTGTGCGTTCCTGAATGCTGCATTCTGCCAGTCATAGGTTGGCAGGGCAAGTATTGCAGAATCCGCCTGTTTGTCTGTAAAGGCAGAGGCGCCTGCAACCCTGAATTCATTCAACACAGTCCGTTTAATGGTAAGGTCATTGGGAGACAGCACATTGGGGTTGGCGTATGCTTCAGCCCTCATCTGGAAAATTTCCTGAGAGTTGAGCACGTCCATTTTCTTCAATGGCGTACCCTGGCCCCAATACATGTTTACATCAAACCTGGTCTTACCTGCGCGGCCTTTTTTGGTGGTGATGATCACTACACCGTTAGAGGCCTGTGCACCATAGATCGCAGCCGAAGCAGCGTCTTTAAGGATATCAATAGATTCGATATCGTTAGGGTTTAAGGCAGAAAGCGGGTTGTTTTGTGTAAAATTACCATCGGCCCTGGTGTTCATCTGCACACCGTCAATAATATACAGGGGGTCATTACCAGCATTGATAGAACCTGTACCGCGGATCCTTACGTTGATGGCACCACCAGGGATACCATTGTTTGATTGTACAAGTACACCCGCCGCACGGCCCTGAAGTGCTTTATCAATGGAAGCATTGGGGACGTTGGCGATGTCTTTCCCTTTAACCGTAGAAATGGCCCCAGCCTCATCACGCTTCTTGCGGGTTGAGTAACCGGTTACCACCACAGCTTCCAGGCTGCGGTCTTCGGCTTTCATAGAAATGCCGTAGTTGCTGGTTCCGGCACTGAGTGCAAGTTCCTGTGTAGTCATGCCCACGGCAGAGATCACCAGCCGGGTGGTTCCGGCGGGAACACCCAGACTGAACAGACCTTCACTGTTGGTTGAAGTACCGTTAGAAGAGCCTTTCACAATTACAGATGCATTGGGAATGGGTTTCCCGTCTGCATCCACTACCCGCCCGGTGATGGTACGGGTCTGGGCAAGCAACTGACCCCAAAGGAGCAGTATGCTGCCAAGCAGAAGTACAAGTTTTCTCATTCTTGTCAGTTTTGGTTTTGGTTATAATAAAGAGACTTAAATACCTGATTAGCGTAGGATGCTGGTTTCCGGTTTCAGAGGGATTGGGATTGGGAGCAGGACAGGCAAATTATAAAATTATGTGAAATTTGGCCGCTTTTTAGGCGGCCAAACTGCAAAATGTTTAACACCGGAGGCTATTTTTTGTTCTTTCCTGTACTTAATAAGAGTACCGGCAGCAGAATTAGGTTGGTAAGGGTTGCCGCCAGGAGGGTAAGCGAGGTGAGCATGCCCAGGGCCTTGGTACCCCCAAATCCGCTGAACATAAAAATCACAAAGCCCGCAATCAGCACCATGGACGTATAAATAATACTGATCCCGGTGCTCCTCAGCGTTTGTAGTACGGTTTCCTGCACATTGTTTCCATGTGCCGGCAGCTCCTGCTTATAGTTCACCAGGAACCGGATGGTTACGTCAATGGCAATCCCCAGGGCAACACTGAAAATGAGTACGGTACTGGGTTTCAGCGGTATTCCCGCCCAGCCCATGACGCCGGCGGTTAGGGCCAGGGGGATGATATTAGGGATCAGTGAACAGAACAGGATGCGGAAACTCCTGAAAAGATAAAGCATACAAAGCGCGATCAATACAAACGCCCAGATGATGGAATCCCGTAAACCATTGATAATGAACCTTGAACCCTCTAAAAAGGTGATGCTGGTGCCTGTGAATTGCACATTGTATTTTGAGCTGTCAAAATAATGGTTGGCCCTGGTTTTGAGGCTGTCCAGGAGTAAGGGCAGGCGTTTACTGCCAATGTCTGCCATATTTACGCTCACACGGGTCATCTGCCGGCTGGTATCCATAAAAGCCAGCATGAGTTTTTGGAAACTGCCTTTGCTGCCGCTGTCTTTTTTCATTCGCAGGTAGTCTGCCACAAAAGCGCCATCAAAACTGTTGGGCATCGCATAGTTGGCACTGTCCCCGTCATAAAATCCCTGTTTTGCAAACTTCAGGCCCTCGGCAAGGGACAGGGGCCGGGCTATTTGGGGGTTATTGGCAATTTCCGTGCTGAATGAATCTATTTTCTGGAAAGTTTCCAGCGCCCTCATCCCGGCCAGCCCATTTCTTTTTTTAGTATCGATGAGGATCTCCAGGGGCATGATCCCCTTGAAATGCGACTCAAAAAATTTCAGGTCTTTGTAGATCACGTCGTCCTGGGGCAGGTCGTCCACAATGAATCCCTGGGAATTCAGCTTCATGATCCCCGTGATGGAAAAAATGATGACCAGCAGGGTGATGCCGTATACAATGGCCTTATGGCTGAAGACCCATTTTTCGATCCTGGTGAGAATGCCAGACAGCCACTTGTTGTCCAGGTAGTTAAGGTGCCTTGATTTGGGCGCGGGAAGATAGCTCAGGGCTGCAGGCAATAAGATCATCGATATAAAAAAGATCACCATGATGTTGATGCCGGCAACAATACCAAACTCTTTCAGGATCGCACTTTTGGTGAGGGCAAAAACAGCAAAGCCGATGGCTGCCGTGATATTGCAAAACAGGGTAACGATGCCCATCTTGCTTACCATATCCGCCAGGGCTTCCATCTTATGTTCCTTGCTGATATAGGAGGTATGGTATTTGTTCAGAAAGTAAATACAGTTGGGGATGCCAATCACCACCACCAATGGCGGTATCAGCGCATTGAGGATGGTGATCTTGAATCCGAAAAACACCATCGTTGCAAGGGAAAAAATTACGCCGATGATCACCACCGCCAGTGACAGCAATGTGGTGCTGATGCTCCTGAAAAACAACAACAGGATAACGGCTGAGAGCAGGATGGACCCCAACAGAAAAAAACGCATTTCATTGTTGAGCCTTACGGCGAGGTTACTCCTGATCAGCGGCAGACCGCTGAGTTTTATGTCAATGTTGTTGGCTTTCCCAAATGCATAGGCTTTTTCCGTCAACATGGGAACGATCTTATCCCGCTGTTTTGAATTAAGGATGTTCTTATTAACCCTTATGCCCAGCAACCACGCACCGGATTCCGGATTATACATCAGGCCTTTGTAAAAGGGAAGACTTTTGAAAACATTCCCAAGACTGTCCAGGGTTCCCTGGTTGTCCAGCTTCCCGTTGAAAATAGCCCTGGCATCCAACTTTTCTGTGGAGTCATTTTTAACCAGGTTGATGGCGGAGATCACACTGATGACATCGTCAACCCCTTCCGTGTTTTTCAGGTCCTGTTGAAATGCCACCAGGGCGTTGAACTTTTTTAACTGGAAAAGATCCTTGTCTACAAATCCAACGGTCATGAGATTACCGTCTTCGCCAAACTTTTCCTTAAAACGGAGGTATTCCAGATACTTGGGATTGTCAGTGGGTATGGCCCTTGCAAAATCATAACTCTGCTGCACCTTGCTGGCAAAATAGCCCATAACAACGGTGAGGATGGCAAGACTGATCAACAGGAAAAGCCTGTTCCTGAGGATCCATTCTCCAAGTTTTTTCCACATAACGCAAATTAGGTTGCAGGGCGCAGTTCGCAAAGTTCGCCGGAGTTTTTTTGCGAACTGCGAACTGCGCCCTGCAACCTGCGAACTAACAAGCTATCTTAGTAGCATGAGATTACTGGTATTTCTCATCCTCATCCTGCTGTCTCGCCCTGCCAGCTCACAGATACCGCCCATCGGCCAATGGCGTGAGCACCTTCCCTGGAACAATGCCATCCAGGTGGCTGCAAGAAGCCAGGACATTATTGCGTCCACACCATATGGTATTTTTTTCTATGATATGCAGGAATCCGCTTTCCGAAGGTTGTCAAAAGTCAATGGCCTCAGTGATATTGGCGTGAGTGCCATGGCCCTGGATAGTGTGACCGGCAAAACGGTGGTGGTGTACCGCAACAGTAATGTGGATATTCTTGATGGCAGCAGAACCATCAATATTCCTGATATCCGGATCAGCAATGCACCCGGTGATAAATCTGTTTCACGTGCGCTGGCCCTTAACAATACGGCCTGGCTGAGTACCGGGACGGGCGTATTGGTGCTTGACCTGGAAAAATATGAAGTGAGGGCCACCTGGCGTCCTTCACCCACCGGCGCACCTGTGGCCGTTACCAGTGTTGCCCTTTTTAAAGACAGTGTATATGCCGCCACCCGCGAAGGTGTGCGGAAAATGGCCCTCAGGGATGATGGCTCCAATTTCAGGAACTGGCAAGCCACCAATGCGGGCTGGACTGGCCCCGTGGACCATGTCCTCGCAAACCAAACAGTCTTATATGCTGTTGCAGACAACCAACTGTGGAAATGGAATGGTGTGGAATTTCAGCCATGGTACCAGCCACAGGGCCAGATAGTGAGTGCAGACCTTTCAGCCGGCTCTCTTTTCATAGGAATTGTAGTCAATAACCGCGGCAATATTGTCCAGCTTAATTCGCAGGGCCAGGAAGTGACGCGGTATACACAGAATGACCTTTCCCTGCCCCGGCAATCTGTCCTGGTGGATGGCAGCCTCTGGGTGGCAGACCAGAACAATGGGCTGCTGCATATCCTGGGTGGTAAGGCAGAGCGTGTTTTCCCCAATTCACCGATCAACACGGCCCTGGGCGAAATGAAAATGATAGGCAATAGTATCTGGGCCACTGCGGGAACCGTCAATGAAGCATGGAACTACCAGTTCAATCCTAATGGCATCTACCAGTTTGATGGCAATACCTGGACGGGTTATAACCTGTATGTATACCCGAAAATTGATTCCCTGCTGGATATGGTCACCATTACCGGACAAGCTTCCACAGGTTCAGTATTTGCCGGCTCTTATGGGGGCGGACTGTTGGAAATAACTAGTTCCGGTAGCCTGAATATTTATAAACAGAATTCGCCTTTGTTGCCGGCCATCGGGGATCCGGGGTCTTATAGGGTTAGTGGGCTGGCCACGGATGCGCAGTCTAATATATGGATCGCTAATTATGGTGGCACCAGGAATATCCATGTCCGCAAAGCCAATGGGAACTGGCTGTCATTCACCGTGCCTTTTTTTCATTCCGAGAATGCTGTGAGCCAGATCACCATTGATCAGTACGACCAGAAATGGATTGTTTCGCCCAAGGGTAACGGTCTGTTTGTATTGCATTCAGGAGACAATATTGACAATGCGGGGGACGACCGCTGGCGATATTTCCGCCAGGGACGTGGAACCGGTAACCTTCCTTCCAATACAGTCTATTGCACGGTGCAGGATAAAAATGGATTTATCTGGGTGGGAACAGATAAAGGCATTGCGGTGATCACCTGTGGTCCTGATGCCACTGCCAGTAACTGTGATGCCGTTATCCCCATTGTGCAACAGGATAATTTTGCGGGCTTTCTTTTCCAGGATGAACAAGTGCTTTGTATGGCGGTGGATGGAGCCAATCGCAAATGGGTGGGCACACGGAATGGACTTTGGCTCATCAGTGCGGACGGGGACAGGGTCATCAGCAGGTTCACCAAAGACAATAGTCCCTTACTGGGGGATGAGATCAGTTCCATTGCCATCCATCCTGTAACGGGTGAAGTTTTTGTAGGCACTGCCGCAGGGATCTGTTCGTTCCGCGGTACGGCCACGGAAGCGGTTGGAAAAACAAATGATGTGCTGGTGTTTCCCAACCCGGTTCCTCCGGGATATACGGGAGTGATTGGGATACGCGGACTGCCCAATAATGCCCTGGTCAGGATAACTGAACAGGATGGCAGGCTGGTTTATCAAACGCGCGCACAAGGTGGGCAGGCAACATGGAGCGGGAAAGACCAGCGTGGCAACAGGGCGGCCAGTGGCGCATACCTGGTGTTTGCATCTGATGAACAGAACATTGAAAGATTGGTCTCTAAAATATTTTTCCTGCACTGATATGCTGCATAAAACAAAAGCAATGGTACTGAGATCGGTGAAGTATGGAGAAACCAGCCTGGTGGTGACCATGTTCACGGAGATGTTTGGCCTGCAGAGTTACATGGTAAATGGCGTACGCGCTGCAACGCCTAAGCAGCCGTACAGGGGAAGTTTTTTCCAGCCGGCAACCCTCCTTGACCTGGTGGTTTATCATAACGAGAAGCAGAGCCTTCAGCGTATCAAAGAATACAAATGGTCATATATCTATCAGGACATCTATCGGAATGTACATAAGAACACAGTAGCGTTGTTTATGGTGGAAGTGTTGCAAAAATGTTTGAAGCAACCGGAAACCAATGCAGAACTTTTTGCCTTTGCCGAGGATGTGTTAATACATCTGGACAGGGGTGGTGATACCGTTGCCGCTAATCTGCCTTTGTATTACCTGGTGCATCTTGCCCATTTTTTCGGGTTCATGTTACAGGATAGTTATGACGATGAACATCCTGTACTGGATCTGCAGGATGGCAGTTTTGTACATGGACGGCCGGCGCATCCCTATTTTCTGGAAGGCCGGTCCAGTGAGGTCTGCTCTCAACTCCTGAAGACCAGGCATCCTGATGAACTGGATCAACTGGCGTTGGGCAGGGAACAAAGAAAAATACTGATGGATGCACTGCTGGGATTTTATCAATTCCACCAGCCAGAATTTGGAGCCTTACGTTCACTGTCTGTGCTGCACGCCCTCTACGAGGGGTAGGCCCGCCTTCCATACTATGGGCATCTGAAGTGCTTCCGCACCATTGATGCAAGCCCATCGATACAATTCTTCCCTGGGAATATCTGGGAAATGCTGTTGTATGGTGTAGATCTCGCTTGAAATTTTCAACTGGTGATTGCTGGAATAGCTGTCCGTTCCTACTACGAGTTGAGCACCGCTTGCCCGCAACATTTGTACATCCGGTAGCTGGTTTTCAATAAATAGATTGGCGTTGGGGCAAAGGCAGAAATACAATGTAAGTCCCCGTTTAGCTGCAAACTCCAGGGCCCAGTCCAGGTCTTCCGCAGCAGTGAACGTATTGTGAACCAGGATAATGGTTTGGCCCCGGTTGAAATAAGGCAGGTAACTGCGCAGTGAACTTGTTCCTGTAACAGCAAAAGGGGAATGGGATAAACCAAATTGTTCAAACAACTGCAGAAACTGCCCCTTGCCGGTCCTGAACAGTTCATCCTCTGCAGCACTTTCCTGGTTATGGATAGAAATGACCTGGTTCTCTGTATACCTGTTGATTTCCGCGAAAGCACTGGCACTTACTGAATAGGGAGCGTGGGCCGTGAGGTTGCTGTTTGGGAGATCACCCTGCAGATATTCCTCCAGTATGCCCTGGTAATGCGCCATCCTTGCCGGCGTATTGGCTTCAGAGAAACTGAGTACCTCCACAAAATTGTGAAAGCGGATCCCGGTATTTCGTTTATGCGATACCGTTATAGCTGTATTGGAGATATCACCAACGCCAGTGATACTGTCTGCGTCCATTTCTGCCAGCGCTTCGCGGATGGCATCATGGATCTCCTGTTCCGGGAAACTGCGCTGGTTCACCACGGCTTTCAGGAATGGGACCAGGCCCGTGTGCGGAGGGATCACCTGTTTCATATGGGAAAGTTCCAGGTGGCAGTGTGCATTTACAAATCCGGGCCTGATGAGTCCGGGTACAAATTGAACACCTTCTCCGGCTTCCTCTGCCCTCACGATGGCGCTGGTGTTGGTATCGGTATTCCTGACCAGCACCCGGTCCCTGCCATAGAAATTTTGCCCGTCAAATAACTGATCACCCTGAAGTTTCTCGTATGCCATTGGCTGATTTTGTAACTTTGCGCCTCATCGGTAAAGCGAAACAAAAGTATGATAGATAAACTGGAAGCAATCAAGGCACGGTTTGATGATCTGGGTGTGGCCCTAACCAACCCGGCGGTGGTGAGTGACAACAGGAAGTTCACCCAGCTGAGCAAGGAATACCGTAACCTGGAAACTATTGTGAAATCATACCAGGACTATAAGCGATTACTGGGCGATATTGAGTTCAACCGGGAGGCCCTGATGGGGGACGATGCAGAGCTGCGGGAACTGGCAAAGCTGGAGACCACTGGCCTGGAAGAACAGAAAGAGGCTATGGAAAAATATATCCGAAACCTCCTGATTCCCAAAGACCCCCAGGATGAAAAGAATGCGATCCTCGAGATCCGTGCGGGAACGGGTGGTGACGAAGCCTCACTGTTTGCGGGAGATCTTTTACGCATGTATCTCCGGTATTGCGAGAAAAAGGGCTGGCGCACGGCTGTGCTTTCTGAAAATGAAGGTACAGTGGGGGGATACAAAGAGGTACAGGTGGAAGTAACCGGGGACGATGTGTATGGCACCCTGAAATTTGAAAGTGGTGTGCATAGGGTGCAGCGTGTTCCGGATACAGAGGCCAGCGGCAGGGTACATACCAGTGCGGCAACCGTGGCGGTGATGCCGGAGGCAGAAGAAGTGGACGTGGAAGTGAAAGACAGTGATGTAAAGATGGATACGGCTCGCAGTGGCGGTGCAGGTGGACAGAACGTAAATAAGGTGGAAACCAAAGTCATCCTCACGCACCTTCCTACAGGTGTTGTGGTGATGTGCCAGACGGAAAGGACGCAGTTAGCCAACCGTGAGAAAGCAATGCAGATGCTGCGGACCAAATTATATGAAGAGCAGGTGCGCAAACAGGAAGAAGAGATATCAAGGCATCGCAAAAGCCTGGTAAGCTCCGGCGACCGGTCTGCCAAGATCCGTACCTATAATTTCCCCCAGGGCAGGATTACGGATCATCGCATTGGCATGACCCTGTATAATCTTGCCGAGGTGCTGAACGGAGAGATCGGAGAGTTGATAGATGCCCTGCAGTTTGCAGAGAATGCAGAGAAACTTACGCAGCAGAATTAATATTGTGTCAATTCTTCAATGAGCCTTTGCAGGGTTCCTGCAAGAACTAACTTACACGTTCATTCCAAACTTAAACGTGTATTATGTTAGATCAATTGATTAGCCTGATCCAGCAATCAGGACAGGAGCAAGTGGTGAACAATCCTGCCATTCCGAATGAGCACAATGAAAGCGTCATGCAGGAAGCCGGCTCATCCATTATGAATGGTTTACAGCAGGCTGTTGGTGGCGGAGGCCTTGGCCAGCTGATGAAAATGTTTGGCCAGAGCGGATCAGGAGGCGGACTGGGTTCCCTCATGCAGAATCCCCTGGTACAGAATATTGTAGCGCAGTTTACCGGTAAACTCACCAATCAGTTCAATATTGATCCATCACAGGCCAGCCAGGTGAGCAGTGGATTAATTCCCCAGGTATTGCAGAATCTCGCAGGGAAAGTGAATGACCCTAATGACAGCAGTATTGATATTAATGGCATGATGTCTTCGCTTACCGGTGGGAAAGCAAACGGCATTGATTTTGGCGGAATTCTGCAGAAGTTCAGTGCAGGAGGGGATGCGGATGGAGACGGGGATGTTGACCTCCAGGATATTATGGCAAAGATTACAGGATAAATCTGAAGATAAACTATTGATTTAGAGCAACTTGGAAAAGTTGAAACCAATTTGGCGATGCTTTTTCACAATTCATTAATAACTTAAAGACAACTCCCGGCATCTAATCATCGTATTAGATATATAGATCTTTGAACAGGGCGCAGAGCAATAAGCGGTTGAAGGTTAACGTTATATAGTTGGAAAGATTCTGAAGTGTAAGTGAACTAGCTTTAATATAGCATTAACAGAGTGAGAGTAAACCTTGGCACCTGTTTTGACATCTAATCATTGAGTACGTTTTTAAGCAGTCAATTTTCTCATAAGCAGTTAGTTTTGGTTGCGGCCCCTATTTCCATAGGGGCCTATTTTTTTGCCTATGAGAGTGCCCATACCCGCACCAATGGTATCTGCGATGACATCGTTCCATTCAAATTCCCGCGTCGTAAAATTTTCCTGGTAGAATTCCATTGCCGTGCCATAGGAAGACACCGCTATAAAAATCAGGAAAAGGGAAAACAAGTCTATATGTTTCTGCCGGTATACCCATAACAAGGCCATGAGTCCAAAGAGAAAGGCATGCACCAGTTTATCCAGGTTTTTGATCCCGAGGAATGGAACAGACTCTACAGAGGATGTATCCACTGACAAAAGGATAAAAATCAGGATGGTCCATGCCAGGAGTGGCCATGGTGATTGCAGTAATTTTTTTATCATGAAGATCAGCTAACGAGCGCCTCGTAAGCAGCGGCATCCAGCAGCTTCTCCACCGCAGAGGGATCATTCACCTTCATTTTGATCATCCATCCCTGTCCGTAGGGATCCTGGTTCACCAGTTCAGGCTGGCTATCCAGTGCAGCATTTTTTTCCAGGACCGTTCCCGCCACAGGAAGAAACAGGTCGCTGACAGTTTTTACTGCTTCTACAGTACCAAAAACGGCTTCAGCGTCAAGGGAGTTGCCAATGGTTTCGATGTCAACATATACGATGTCACCCAGTTCACTTTGTGCAAAATGAGTGATGCCTATGGTAGCAATATCGCCTTCCATGCTGATCCATTCGTGGTCCTTTGTGTAGCGCAGCTGACTGGGGAAATTCATCTCGTCAAATTTTCGTTAGGTGCCAAAAGTAAACAGTAATCAGCAATAAAACTGGGGTCTTTATTTTTTTGCCCGCCTGATCAGGGAGACCTTCCGGATCCTGATATCCGTAAGGGGCTTATCGTTTCCCTGGCGGCCCGTTGTTTTGGTAGCTGCAATGCGGTCTACTACGTCCATTCCCTGAGTGACTTCTCCAAAAATGGTATAGTTCTGGTCCAGGTGGGGAATTCCGCCTTGGGTTTGATACACAGCCCGGCGGTCAGGACTGATCTTTTTGCCATTGAGCCGATGGGTTTCTACGGAATCCAGGCTCTCCGGGGTGAAAATCCTGCCCTGCACAATATAAAACTGGGTACTGCTGCTTTTCCGATCCGGGTTCACATTGTCCCCCAACCTCGCTGCCGCCAAAACGCCCCTTTTATGATAAAAACTCAGCCGAATTTCTGCCGGGATGGTGTAGGAAGGGTTCTTAATGCCGAGGGTGTCACTGCCGTTTCCTTTAGTTTTGGGGTCACCGGCCTGGATCACAAAGCCCTGGATGACACGATGGAATGAAATACCCTCATAAAAATGGGATTTCACCAGGCGGATAAAATTAACCCTGTGCAGGGGAGTGGAATCAGAGAGTCTGAGGATAATGGTTCCGCTGTCTGTAACCATCATGACATCTTTTTTACGGTCTTTTTTACGAACCTTAATATCCTGAGCCATTCCTGTTATCAGGGTAAGCAGGAAGCAAAGTGTGCCGATGATTTTTTGCATATCAGAAGAGTCCGTTGTTTTGAAAATACAGCAGGATATGGTCTTTCAAGAAGTCTTCCTGGTCTTTGAGGCCCATCGGTTCCATATGCTTTAACTGCGTGAAATGGGGCCAGCCGTCCTCATCAACCGCATCCAGCACATAATAACCACTGGTGCTCAGGAGGCTGCAGACGGCCACATGCATCAGGTCCTGCTTTTCCTCTTTCGTGAATTTCTTACGGATATCCCCAAATTCCTGGATCCCGATAAGGAAGAGGATGGATTCCATATCCGGTTTTTTCCCAAAGCGTTCCATGAGTTTTTCCTCGAGCTTCCACCACCTTGCCTGCAGATCGTCTTGCGTGAACATGCCGCAAAATTAGGGATATCCGCCTACGGATTATCTTTGCGAAAATTTTAGACATGTTGCAGGTAAATGTGCTTCGCAGGCAAAGGGATTGGGTTTTGGAAAGACTGGCCGTAAAACACTTCCCTGATTTGGGTTTAGTGGATAAGGTGATTGCGCTGGATGACCAGCGGAAGTCCCTGCTTACTGCCAGTGAGCAATTGCTTGCAAAGAGGAATGCAGCATCAAAGGACATTGGCGGACTGATGGCCGCCGGGAAGAAGGAGGAGGCTGAAACTTTAAAGGCGGAAGTGGGGAGGTTGAAGGTTGAATTGGATGAGATTGCTGCTCAACTTACGGCTACTGAAAAAGAGCTGGCGGATGCACTGGTGAAATTGCCCAACCTGCCTTCTGAACTGGTGCCCGTTGGCCGCACGCCGGAAGAGAACGTTAATATCCGCCAGCATGGAGAGATCCCTGTATTACCGGAAGGTTCTGTTCCACACTGGGATCTGATCAGGAAATACGATATGGTTGATTTTGAAACCGGTGTGAAACTGACGGGTAGTGGGTTTCCCCTGTACAAAGGGAAGGGCGCCAGACTGCAACGCGCCCTCATCCAGTACTTCCTGGACTTCAATACAGAGGCTGGTTACACGGAGTATATCCCACCCTACATGGTGAACGAAGCCACTGCCTATGGTACCGGGCAGTTGCCGGATAAAGAGGGACAGATGTATTACATGCCGGCAGATAATTTTTACATGATTCCCACTGCTGAAGTGCCTGTAACAAATATTTATCGCGATGAGATCCTGCGGTTGGCAGACCTTCCTGTGAAGATGACGGCCCATACACCCTGTTTCCGGCGCGAGGCCGGGAGTTTTGGTAAAGATGTGAGGGGGCTGAACAGGGTGCACCAGTTTGATAAAGTAGAGATTGTTCAGATGGTGGAACCGGAAAAAAGTTATGCGGTGCTGGATGAGATGGTAGCCCATGTGGAGAAGCTGGTTCAGAGCCTGGGCCTGCCCTATCGCATCCTTCGCCTCTGTGGCGGGGATATGGGATTTGCTTCCGCACTCACGTATGATTTTGAAGTCTTCAGTGCCGCCCAGGAGAAATGGCTGGAAGTGAGTTCTGTGTCCAATTTTGAAACCTTCCAGACCAACAGGATGAAGATCCGGTACAAAGATGCCGATGGGAAAACACAACTGCTACACACCCTTAATGGCAGTTCCATGGCCCTGCCCAGGATCATGGCGGCGATATTGGAGAATTACCAGACACCGGATGGGATCAGGATCCCTGAGGTGCTAGTGCCATATTTTGGCAATGTGGCAATTTGACAATGCGGAAATGCGGTAATGAATGGCGCAGGCCGTCTCCATTACCGCATTACCGCACTGACACATTGCCGCATTATCGTATTGCCAATGCTATTTAAACACGCAGTTATCCAACATGATTTCTTCCATCAAATCATTGTAAGACGTTAATCTTCCCTGGATCTTAACAGGTTCCCCTGCTTTCATGGATGGCAGTTTCAAAGCGCTCACAGAATCCATGCTGCAAATGATATTGCCCAGGGAAACGTGCTTGCCTTCGATGCCGGAAATATTTCCTTCCAGCAGGATGGCCTTATCTACATATTTGGTGAGTGACGCTGTATCTGATTTGAATGCGTCACTGAGTGCCTGGCTCGTAAGGGTGTACTCTGGTTTTTCTGCACCTACATCGCGGTGGGGTTTAAAGAATACGTACCAAACCGCCCATCCGCCTATGATTACGCCCGCTACCAGGCCAATGAGGATAAGATTCTTCAGGTTCTTACTGATCTTCATAATAGTTGTGTTTATGGGTCTCCAAAATTTGCTGAATAATGACCGCCATCATATGACAAAGGTCATGCCACCTGCTTTTCTTTGTCACAGGAATGTCAGTAACACTGCTCTAATCTTGTGTGATAATTCACACACAATACCGGGCTTCCCTCCCCTCTATTGCCAGTGCTCAACAGTTCAGATCAAAAACTTCCGTTATGAGCAGCAAGAGACTCCAGACCACCATCATCTTTCTTCTCGGGATGCTTACACTGAGCATCGTTATGATCCAGTGTACAAAAGACAACATCAACGCCCCAAATATCCAAAGGGCCATTGTTAATCCTGATTCAACCGTGTATTCCACCTTCTATGATACGGTGATCATAGATAAAGCAGACCCTGCTTCACCCAGGATTAATGATTTAATCATCAATACAGGTGTGCAATCCATTGTAAGAACCAATTGCGCATCACCTGCTTGCCATGGGGATAAGGTTAAACCGCTGCTGACCAACTACCAGCAGATCATGACTATGGTTGCGCCCGGTAATCCCGAAGGCAGTTTATTATATCAGCTGGTTACCACCAGTGATGTAAATAAAGCCATGCCGCCAGTTAATTATGGCGTTGACCTCTCCATTACGGAAAAAACAAAGATCTACAATTGGATCAAACATGGGGCTGGAGAAAAGCCCGGTCTTATAGACTTTAAACCTGCTGCCATGGCAATTCTGAACAGTGGATGCGCTTCGGCCAGCTGCCATAACCAGGCTACCACGGGTGGTGAGTGGGCAAGAAAGTTGCATGTGAGTGTTTCTGCAGGGGATACAGTTAACTTTCTTTATACAGAGCCAGGAGGAAGGGTGAGAAACTACTCCCAGTTGAAGGACCCCAAACTTACCCAGGTGTGGACGGCGTATAAGGATAGCGTCAGGAAGTTCTACCTGGATACGGTTGCCAATGCCAGTTTCAGGCCTGTTAAAACCTTTGGTACGCCCAATACGAGCCAGAGTGTACGCGGTCCATTGAATACTTACGATGATATCCTGCTGGATATTATGCATCCAAAAGGTATCAGGAGCAATAGCTCAGTGGTATATACTGATGGTACAGGTAAGAAATTCTATGTGCGGGGAGACCAGTACAATACGGCAAGTTTGTTCCTGTACTATATAGACTCTACACTGCTTACTGCTAACCTTCGGACTAAAGTATGGGGAACCAGTACCAACGGGGGAATGGCTTATGATGACGGTGGCCTTACTTCACAGGAAGTTGCCATTGTAAAGGCCTGGTATTTTGCAGATCCCAATATCCCTGACGTATGGAAATACGGGCTGGATGGTGCAGGCATATTCAAGTATAAAGCTTCTGGTAATATCATTAAGAAATAACATCTAACCACCTTTCAACATCATTATATGAAAAAAGCTTCCATCTTCACGCTGATCCTGGTGGTCATGATATGGTTGAGTTCCTGTTACAAGAACTATTACGATGTAACGGAAGACGCAGTAAACAATATCAACCAGGTGTCTTTCCGGAGTGACGTAGTTCCCATAATGACCAGTGGCGCTTGTGGTTGTCATAATACTGCTAATGCCACAAGGCAAATCCAGTTTTCAGATCCCTCCAAGGATACCATTTATTATGGCGCGATCCAGACCAGGGCAAAATTACTCTATGATATGGCCAAGGGTGGCGCCCACCCTGGCGAGGGCAGCATCTATTTTTCTCCTTCGCAGAGTTCCATTGTGGCCAAGTGGTATGACCAGGGTGCAAAAGATGATTATGTTCCGCCACCCATTACAGGGGATGTGACCTATACTTTGCATGTTGTTCCCTTGGTAAAGTCTGATTGCAATGGTAGTTCCTGTCATGGTGGTGCAGCCATTGTGCTGGACTATAATTCCCTGAAGGCGCGCGAATCCACCTTAAAACCAATGATGCAGAGTGGCGGCCAAACCGGCCACCCCGGAGGCATCATCAGTATACCACCCAACACTTCATCAACTTTCCTGGCCTGGATAGCACAGGGCTACAAATATTAATACTCAACACACAAAACAGCATCGCATGAAAAAGTTAATCCTTTCCACCGTAGTTGTTCTCATGGCCCTGGTAACCGTGGCGCAAACCTACAAAACCAGGGACGGCAACATTTACTTCAATCCCAACAAGAACCAGGGCAATAAAGAATATGCTGCATTAAGCAAAGAAGCTACAGCCGTACTTAAAGTAGAGTCTTCCGAGGTTGCACTGCTGGTGCCCATGAAGAGTTTCCATTTTAACAACGCTTTATTGGAAGAACATTTCAATGAAAACTACCTGCATACTAATAAGTTCCCCAATGGCACATATAAAGGAAAGCTGGTTGGATTTGATAAGGCCATGCTCACCAAGGATGGAACTTACAATCTCACATCCGAAGGAACAGTGGAGATGCACGGCGTGACCAAACCATTTAAATCTCCGGTTACCCTTACTGTAAAAGGCGGCGTGGCTACATTTCTTTGCAAATTCACTGTTAAGGCAGCAGACCACAATATCGAAATTCCTGACCTGGTGAAACCAAAACTTGCTGAAGCCACCCCATTGGAGGCAACTATAAATTTCAAGCTGAACTAACTCGCATCACTTCAATACTTCTGTTATGAAAAGGTTCATTTTCATCTCCATGATAAGCCTGCTATTGACCGGTAAACTGTGGGCTCAGGACGACTTGCTGGCTGATCTCGTGAAAGAGGATTCTGCGAAAGTGAAACAGAATATAACTATCGCAACCTTTAAAGCAACACGTGTGATCAATATGCACAGCGTTGAGATGACAGGCACCGGAAACCTGCAGTTTCTGATCATTCACCATTTTGGTGCCATCTGGGATAAGAACGAAGGCGGCGCAAACTTTGCCAGGCTTTTTGGCATGAATGGCAATTTTGCCAGCACCTATCTTTCCTTTGATTATACGCCTATCCGCTGGATGAACCTTGGCGTGGCCTGGGCAGGCTCCACTACCATGGAAGGAACGGCCAAGTTCAAACTGCTTCGCCAGCAGACAGGTGAGAAAAATATTCCATTGAGCCTGGTGTGGGTGTCAACGGCAAATTTCAATGCATCCAAGCAGCTCCAGTCCCCGCAGGACCTATACTGGAATCGTTTTTCCTACCTGCATCAGTTACTGATTGCCCGGAAATTTTCTGAGAAATTCTCACTGCAACTGATACCCTCACTGGTACACAGGAATATCATTTCCTATGGCTATGGCAGTGATCATAATATTTACTCAATGGGTATAGGCGGAAGGTATAAACTCACTGAGAAGCGGGCGCTTACATTTGAATATTCAAGGCAATTGAATATGTACGAGAATGTGATTGATAAAACCGGAGAAATGGTGAGCTATTCACCCAACCTGATATCCCTGGGTTATGATTGGGATACAGGGGGCCACATTTTCCAGTTCTTCCTGACCAATAGTTCATATGCCAGCAATATTCCGCAACTGACCCAGAATCCTGTCAGGGATAATTTTGGCCAGTGGTCCATCGGCTTCAATCTTAACAGAAGCTATACGGTGAAACATACGGTTAAAACCCATTGATTTTCAGTTCGCAGTTCGCAGTTCGCCAGTTCGCAGGCTCCCCTGAGAACTGGCGAACTGCGAACTGTTAACTGGAAATTAAACTTTCATGCACTAGCTTAGTCCAATCAACGCATGAAAGCTACCAACCTGATCCGCAACATTCATCTTCTTCAGCGGGCCGGCTTTGGCCCAAAGGCTGAGGATATTCCCGCACTTTTGGAAACAAAGGCAGAACTGCTGTTTCAACAGCTGCTGAAGAAAAGCAGCCATACTCCTCCCATGATCAAAGTAACCACCAATGCCTTTGATGGATTGGTGAAAGGCATCATGACGGAAGGCAAAATGCAGGAACTCAGCAAGGAACAAAAAGCAGAGCTAAGAAAGCAGAGCAGGGAAGCGCTCAAAGACCTCAACTTAAGATGGCTGGATGAAATGGTGCATTCCGAAGCCCAGCTCCTGGAGAAAATGGCCTTTTTCTGGCATGGTCATTTCGCCTGTCGGGAGATCAATATCTTTTACCAACAGCAATTGCTGGATGTCATCAGGGGTAATGCACTGGGAAATTTTGGGGACCTTCTCCGCGGCGTTTCCAAATCTGCAGCCATGCTGGCATTTCTGAATAACCAGCAGAACAGAAAGCGGCAGCCCAATGAGAATTTTGCCCGGGAAGTAATGGAGCTCTTTACCCTAGGGCGCGGTAACTACACTGAAAAGGACATCAAGGAAGCTGCCAGGGCATTTACAGGCTGGGGTTTTGATTTAGGCGGCAGTTTTGTTTTCAGGAAACAGTTTCATGATGAGGGCCAGAAAACGGTATTAGGTAAAACAGGAGCCCTCAACGGCGATGATGTGATCGATATCCTCCTTCAACAGGAGCAAACCGCGCGTTATATCACTGCCAAACTGTATAAATTCTTTGTTAATGAGCAGCCTGATCCCGCAGAGATTGAGAAGCTGTCAAAAGCGTTTTACCAGTCGGGCTATAACATCCAAAAACTCCTTTCATCGATATTTTTATCGCCTTCGTTTTATGAGGAGATAAACCGTGGCGTGATCATCAAGTCGCCCGTACAGTTGCTGGTGGGTATGCGCAGGATGTTACCCATGAAGTTTAACAATGAGGAGGTGCAATTGCTTTACCAACGCCTCCTCGGCCAGATCCTTTTTTATCCGCCCAATGTGGCGGGATGGCCGGGGGGACGGAACTGGATAGACAGTTCCTCCCTCATGTATCGCCTGAGGCTGCCGCGGTTGTTGCAGGAGAATGAGGCCCTCAATGCAAGGCCCAAAGATGATGATGATGTGATGATGGGCATGGCAGATAGGCCTGTGAAACGAAGCGGAGTTATCAATGTGGATGTGGAATGGCCGGTATATATTTCGGCATTTTCAAAGACCAGGAAAGAAGATCTGCTGGGTCATATGGCGGCAGCTTTACTGCCCTATGGCACTGTTGACACAGGATTGCTGAATAGCTACATTGACCTTAGTTCCCGCGACAAGTATATCCAGTCCGTAACCATCCAGTTGATGAGCCTGCCGGAATATCAACTCATGTAAATTGTATCCAATGCTGATCAGAAGAAGAAATTTTTTACAGATAGGAAGCCTTGCTACAGGTTCCATGTTCATCCCAGGTTTTCTCAAAGCCTTTGAAAAACCTGCGTTGGTGCCCGGAGGCAATAAGGTTGCTGTAGTGATCCAGTTGTCTGGAGGCAATGACGGATTAAATACGGTTATCCCTTACCGTAATGATCTGTATTACAAAGGCAGGCCTGCGCTGGGCATCAAAAAAGAAGCGGCCCTGAAGCTTACAGATGAAGCGGGCCTTAATCCTGCGCTTACTGGTGTGAAAGCATTGTATGATGAAGGATCTATTGCCATCCTGAACAGTGTGGGGTATCCCAATCCAGACCGCTCTCATTTCAGGAGTATGGATATCTGGCAAACGGGTTCACGGGCAGACCAGGTTCTGCAGACGGGCTGGCTGGGCAGATATCTTGATGCACAGTGCCATGGATGCAACAGGCCTACCCAGGCGCTGGAAGTGGACGATGTGCTGAGCCTGGCCCTGAAAGGAGAGCAGGCAAAAGGACTGGCGTTTAAGAATCCGAAGACCTTGTATGGCAGCAGCCAGGAAAAATTTTTCAGGCAGATAGCCGGCGCACATCATGATGGGGAACATCCGCAGGCAGATTACTTGTACAAGACAATGGCGGAAACCATTTCATCAGCAGATTATATTTTTCAGCAGAGTAAGCAAAAGGCATCTTCAGGCCAGTACCCATCCACGCAGCTGGCGCAGGGCCTGAAAACCATTGCCAGTCTGATTTTCAGCGATATTGATACTAAGGTGTATTATATTTCATTAGGGTCATTTGATACGCATGTGTTGCAGGCCAACCAGCAAAAGCGGTTGTTTGAAGAATTAAACGGTGCACTGCAAGCATTCACGGCTGACCTGAAGGCAAATCATCGGTTTGACGATGTGATGATCTTCACCTTCTCAGAATTTGGCCGGAGGGTGGCCCAGAATGCCAGTGGCGGAACGGATCATGGCACTGCCAACAATATGTTCCTGATCTCCGGAGCATTGCAGCAAAAAGGGATCCTGAATGAGCTGCCGGATCTGGCAGACCTGCAAGACGGAGACCTTCAACACAAGGTTGATTTTAAACAGGTTTATGCTACAGTGCTCAATAAGTGGCTGGGAGCGGATGACCGCGCCATACTGGGTGCTTCGTATGATATGCTAGGATTTATTTGACAAATCAATCATTCAGTAATACAGTCATTCAGGAATCTGAAGTAGGGATCCAGGATTCCCGGATCCCTACTTCAGATTCCTGAATGACTGAATGGTTGAATGATTGCTTTGTCAATCTTAACTCTTCGAGGTTCCTATCCGATAAAGCATATATCCCATTCCCAGGAACACCATCGTACCCAATAAAAAGTAGCCATTCACGCCCAGCCCGCTGCTGAGGGCATGTTCCATATTGATATTGCCGAGTGCGGCGGAAATACCTTCGTTGACGGAGAGAAAGGCAACGATCACGCCTGCTAAGGCGCCACCCGCCACCAGACCCGTGGCAAAGAGATTGCCTTTGCGCAGGTCTTCTTCTTCCTCAACTGCCCCACCTTCTTTTTTATGTTTTCTGTCTACCAGTGCCCTGATGGCACCACCCACAAAAATTGGCAGGGTAGTGGCCAATGGAAGATAGATGCCGATAGCGAAACTCAGTGCTTTGATACCGCAGAGTTCCATTACGATGGCGATGAAAACGCCCACGATCACAAATTGCCAGTCCAGGTTGAATGACAAAATACCCTTGATCAGGGTAGCCATCAGTGTAGCCTGCGGCGCTGAGTATTTTTCAGTACCGATGGCGTGCATAATGCCCTGGGAAACCATGTCAGGGGTAGGCGTGTCTAGCACTTTCACCGTAATGCCGATGGCCAGTGAAGAGACTATGGCGCCTATGAATAGCGCAAGTTGTTGGTTTCTTGGTGTGGCACCCACGAGATATCCCGTTTTCAGATCCTGGGAAGTGGCGCCTGCATTGGCTGCGGCGATGCAAATCATTCCACCCACTACAAGGGCCATCGGCTCATACACTTTCCCCGTCCAGCCCACGGCGATGAACACCAAACAGGTACCCATGATGGTGGCAATGGTCATACCGGAAATAGGGTTGTTGGAAGAACCTATCAGCCCTACGATCCTGGAAGACACGGTGACAAAAAACGCCCCGAAGATGACCACCAGAATACCCAGCAATAGTTTTCCAATAATAGTATCTCCCGGCACCTGGGGAAGGATGGTCATCAGCAACACCAGTGCAAGACTGCCAAATCCAACAATTTTGATAGAGAGATCGCGCTCCGTTCTTGAAACGGCAGAACTGGTTTCACCACCTTTCAAAGATCCCAGTGATCCTTTGAAGGATGCTATAATGGTGGGTATGGTTTTGAACAACGTAATGAAGCCACCTGCGGCTACTGCACCCGCACCAATCTGGCGTACGTAGGCGAAATAGATGGCAGCAGAGTAGTCTGCAAAACTATGTGTGGCAGGATCCCAGCCGCCTTTACCTCCAGCTGTAGCAAGGTCTTTCAGGTAACCCAGCTTGACCAGCTGTGTGGCAATCATATCAGAGGGCACTAAAGAAGCCAGGAGGGGGTTGAAGACAAACCAGGTGAGGACGCTGCCTGCCACCAGTACACTGGCGATTTTAGGGCCAATGATATAGCCCACACCCAGGTATTCAGGCGTTATCTCTCCGCTTACTTTTGCGGAAGGGAAAAATTTGTTGGCCTGTTTGGTCATCCAGAAAGGTGTTTCGGCTACCACATGCAGGATCTTTTGCAGGAAGGCGTAGATAGCAGCAACGCCAACGCCCAAAAAGGCCGTCTTTGCAAAATTGCCACCTTTTTCCCCGGCCTTCAGGACGGAAGCACAGGCAGTGCCTTCAGGATAAGGGAGGTTTTCATGTTCTTTGACGATGAGGGCTTTTCTCAGGGGGATCATCATTAGTGTTCCAAGGATGCCTCCAAAGATGGCCAGTGTCAGAATGGTGAGGTAGTTGAAGTACTCACCGCTGTTTTTCTCACTCAGGAACAGAAATCCAGGCAGGGTGAAAACCACTCCCGCAGCAATGCTTTCCCCCGCGGAACCGGTGGTCTGGATAATATTGTTTTCAAGAATCGTTGTTTTGAGAAAAAGCTTGCTCAGCGCAATGGCCATCACCGCAATGGGGATGGAGGCGGAGACGGTGAGGCCCGCCTTCAGGGCAAGGTAAACCGTGGCGGCGCCAAAGATGATACCAAAGGCTGAGCCCACCAGAACAGACTTAATGGTGAACTCTTTCATATTTGTTTCCGGGGAAACAAAAGGCGTGAATTTCTTGTCAGACATATGGGTTGGCAATTAGTAATTGATAAATAACAACTGGCAATTAACTAAATATACATTAATTGCCAATTGCTAATTTCCAATGGCTATTTCACTCCGTGCATCATTTTGTTCAGCCATCGGGTCAGCAGGAACAGGATCAGGGAGGCAATGCCAGACATGATCACAAAGAGCATAAAGAAATCGTAGAGATTATGGATCTGGTATCCCATAAATGATGTGAATTGATAGGGCACCTCCAGTTCATTCAGTTTGGCCACCTGCTCAGCGGAAGGTTTTACTGCGCCACTGAGGATGGAAGGCAGATCAATGCCTGCTGTTCCTGCTTTTTGTATTTCCGCAGGCCCCGGAGGATAGAGTGCACTGAGTTTTCCGGCCAGTACATTGGCGGCGGCATTGGCCATAAACCACACTGCCATCAGTAGGGAGGCGAAACGCAGGGGTGCCAGTTTGTTGACCAGTGAAAGGCCGATGGGAGACAGGCAGAGCTCACCCCAAGAGTGCAGCGCATACATACCTGTGAGCCATATCATACTCACTTTAACATTGGTTCCCACATCTTTAACACCAAAGGCGATCCAGACATAGCCGAGGCCCAGTAAAAACAGGCCTATGGCCATTTTCATGGGAGAACTGGGCTCAACATTTCGTTTCCCGAGCTTCACCCAAAGCCAGGCGAATAGAGGCGCAAAAAGCACTACAAACAGGGAATTCAGGCTCTGGAACCAGGAAGGAGGTACGTCATAGTTGACAGCACTGATATGTAAATTGGTTTGTTCATTGGCAAAGAAACTCAGAGACGCGCCCGCCTGTTCAAAGGCGCTCCAGAAAAATACAACGAAGAAAGACACTACAAATATCGCGATGGTTTTATCCCTTTCAACTTTGGTGAGGGATTTATCAGAGAAGATGACATAGAGAATTACGCCCAGTGAAATGAGCATGAGCCATGACAGGTCAAAGATCTTTTTCCCGTGCAGGTACAACAGGCCCAATGCTGCTGCAACCAATGCCAGCAAGCCCAGTATAACGGTAACGGATAACTGATTTTTCAACGGGGAATTGCTGTTTTCCATTTCCCTGGGGGTAATGCCGATGGGATTGTTTTCTGCATCCACCACGTATTTATCCTGGAGGTATTTCAGGGTGATCACACTCAGCAGCATACCAATGGCTCCGGCAAGAAAAGCCCACTTGAAATCATCCGGGTTGCCGGTGTTGCCTACCAGTCCGCAAACAAAGGGACCCAGCATTCCGCCGGTATTGATGCCCATGTAAAAAATGGTGTATGCGGCATCTTTGCGTTTGTCTTTTTCAGCATAGAGTTGCCCCACCATGGAGGAGATATTGGGCTTGAAAAATCCGTTGCCCACGATCATCATTCCCAGGCCTGCGTAGAACAGGAAACCCGAAAGGCCGGGATTGGTTTTATACAAACTGGAGCAGAAGAATAAGACAAGTTCTGCCAGGGCCATGACCAGTCCGCCCAGGATGATGGAGCGCCGGTTACCCCAGTACCGGTCAGCAATAAAGCCTCCGATGAGTGGCGTCAGGTAGATCAGGCTTGTATAGCCTCCGTATAAATTAGAGGCAAAGGCTTTATTGAATAAGAGGGCATCGGTCATGAAATACACGAGGATGGCCCGCATTCCATAGTAGTTGAAACGTTCCCACATTTCCGTAGCAAAGAGCACATACAGCCCTTTAGGATGACCTGATCTCTGTTCAGCCATGAAATTTGTTTTGGTGCGTGAATTTATGGAATCTCACATTACCGCACTGCCGCATTACCGCATTACCGCATTATATTCGCGCTATGAAGCCAATCAAGATCCTGTTGCTGGGATCCGGTGGCCGGGAGCACGCCCTGGCCTGGAAGATCAGCCAAAGCCCTTTTTGTGAAAAACTGTTTATTGCGCCGGGCAATGCGGGTACCCAGTACTGTGGCGAGAACATCAATATTTCTTTCAATGATTTTGTAGGGATCCAGTCCCTTTGCCTTCGGGAACACATTGACCTGGTGGTGGTGGGTCCGGAGGAACCACTGGTGAACGGAATTTTTGATTATTTCAAGGAGGATGCGGCACTGAGGCATATAGCGCTGGTGGGTCCGTCCCGGGAAGCTGCCCAGCTGGAGGGCAGTAAAGCGTATGCCAAAGCGTTTATGCAGCGCCATGGGATACCTACTGCAGCCTATCGGGAATTTGACCAGTCCAACTACGAAGAGGGTGTTCACTATTTGCAGCAGCACAGCCTGCCCATCGTCCTTAAAGCCGATGGTCTTGCGGCAGGCAAGGGGGTGATCATTTGCCAGAACCACGTGGAGGCGATGGCTGAGTTTGAGCTGATGATCCAGCAGTCGAAATTTGGCGAAGCCGGCCATAAGGTTGTGGTGGAGGAATTTCTGACGGGGATTGAACTGAGTGTATTTGTGCTCACGGATGGGAAATCTTATGTCCTGTTACCGGAAGCCAAGGATTATAAGCGCATCGGGGAGGGAGATAAGGGCCTGAATACCGGCGGGATGGGCGCTGTTAGTCCGGTTCCTTTTGCTGACCAGGTCTTTATGGAAAAGGTGCGTACGAGGATCATAGAACCAACGGTGAGGGGAATTGCCGCGGAGAACCTTGAATACAGGGGTTTTGTCTTTTTTGGCCTTATCAGCGTAAACAACGAGCCTTTTGTCATAGAATACAATTGCCGGATGGGTGACCCGGAGACTGAAGTGGTGATCCCCCGGTTAACATCTGACCTGGTAACCCTGCTATGGGCCACTGCGCAACACCAGCTGGAAGGCCAGCAGGTCAGTATAGATTCCCGTGCCGCAGCCACGGTGGTTGCTGTCAGTGGCGGGTATCCCGGAAGCTATGAAAAGGGATATGAGATTGATGGGCTTGATATCCTGAATGAGGATGACACCATCGTGTTTCACGCAGGTACAGTGGAGGAAGCGGGAAAGCTATTGACGAACGGTGGCCGGGTACTGGCCGTAACTTCGTTTGGTGACGGTGTTCGTAAAGCGGCACAGCGATCCATCAATATCATGGAGTTCATAGATTTTCAGGGGATCTACTACCGCAAGGATATCGGCTACGAGTTCCCGTGACATGTTTCCGGATAAATGTTGTGAATTCCCGCATAAAACGTTCATAATGACGTTGTTTATTGGAATTATTTATTGAATTTTGCCCTCATTAACTTAGAAAACCAATATCAAACGTACAATGGGACTCTTTAACTGGTTTACCCAAGACATCGCCATTGACCTCGGAACTGCCAACACGCTTATCATTCATAACGACGAAATCGTAGTCAACGAGCCTTCCATAGTTGCTTTAGACCGCAATAATCCCAAGAATGTTCTGGCTGTAGGTAAGAAAGCCCTGATGATGCACGAGAAAACACATGAGAGCATCAGGACGGTCAGGCCCCTCAAAGACGGCGTAATTGCAGACTTCAATGCTGCAGAACTGATGATAAGGGAGATGATCAAGATGATCTATCCCAAAAAGCCTTTGTTCCCCCCCAGCTGGCGGATGATGATTTGTATCCCTTCCAGCATTACGGAGGTGGAGAAAAGAGCGGTGAGGGACAGTGCGGAGCAGGCAGGCGCAAAAGAAGTGTATCTGCTGCATGAACCCATGGCCGCTGCCCTGGGTATAGGAATTGATGTAGAAGAACCGGTAGGCAATATGATTATTGATATCGGCGGTGGTACTACTGGCATTACGGTGATTGCCCTGGCGGGTATCGTTTGTGACCAGTCCATCCGTATTGCCGGAGATGAGTTTACCGCAGACATTATGGAGGCGCTGCGCAGGTACCATTCCCTGTTGATTGGTGAGCGTACCGCAGAGCAGATCAAGATACAGATTGGCGCAGCCATGAAAGACCTGGATTCACCCCCAGAAGATATTCCGGTGAACGGAAGGGATCTGGTAACCGGTATTCCCAAACAGATCATGGTGAGCTTCCAGGAGATTGCGGAAGCACTGGATAAATCCATCTTTAAAATTGAAGAAGCCATCCTCAAGGCGCTGGAAACTACGCCGCCGGAACTGGCTGCCGATATCTACCGGAGGGGACTGTACCTGACGGGCGGTGGTGCCTTGCTTCGCGGACTGGATAAAAGGCTTAGCCAGAAAATTAAGCTGCCGGTGCATGTTGCTGAAGATCCGCTGAAGAGTGTGGTCAGGGGCACAGGCATCGCTCTGAAGAACTACTCACGGTTTCCTTTCGTGATGAGATAATTCAATGCGCAACATTTTTTTATTTATTGCCCGGTTCAGTAACCTGCTTTTCTTCCTGTTACTGCAGGTGATTGCCCTCAGCATGCTGTTCAGGTACAATAAGTTTCACCAGGCAGCCTATTCTAATGCGGCCAATGAAGTGACCGGAAGGTTTTTCCTCCGTTATAATAACATCGAGACCTATTTTTCTCTTCGTAAGGAAAATGACCGTCTTCGTGAACAGAATGCTGAGCTGCTGAACACGCTTCAGTCAAATTTCTCTGCTCCTGACAGCACCATGGAGATCGTTAATGATACAGTTAGCCTGGAGAACAGGGAGCAATACAGGAAATTTCTCTTCCTGCCGGCCCGCGTGATTGGCAACTCCGTAAACGAACAGAATAATTTTATTACACTGCACAGGGGCAGTAAGCAGGGCGTGGCTGTGAATATGGCGGTGATAGGCCCTACAGGTATCATCGGCAAAGTGGTGGACGTTAGCCCCAATATGGCAGTGGTGATGAGTTTGTTGCACCGTAAAAACAGTGTGGTAGCGCTGCTGAAAAAAGGCAGTGGTTTTGGCGAGGTAATCTGGGATGGGAAAGACCCCCGGTTTGTTACCCTCAACAATATTCCACGCACGGTTAAGGTTGCTAAAGGTGACACGGTGATCACCAGTCCTTATTCGGATATTTTTCCGCCCGGTCAGGTGGTGGGGTTTGTAGAAGAAGTAAGTGATGATAAAGCCACGAGCAGTTACAATATAAAAGTGAGAACGGGTACGGATTTTTTTGCCGTGCAGCATGCCTTTGTGGTGAAGAATATACAGAAAGCAGAAATGGATTCATTAATGAACCGTATCAAAAGAGACTGATGAGTGATCTGCTGAAAAATATTATCCGCTTTGTGCTCTTCATCCTGTTGCAGGTATTTGTGCTGGCAAAAGTGCCGCCCCTGCATCGGTTCATTGTACCCTACCTGTATTTTCTTTTCATCCTCTGGCTTCCGTACAACACGCCGAGAGCGGGATTAAACTTATTGGGTTTCCTGTTTGGTCTTACCCTGGACTTTTTCACCCGCACTCCCGGTTTGCACGCTGCCGCTTGTACACTCATTGCTTATGTGCGGCCTTTTGTGATCAGCATCCTGATGCCAAAGGAGGCTACAGAGATGAGCTATTCAGAGCCATCTATTACCAGCATGGGGATCATGCCCTATGCTGTGTACGTCCTTATTCTCACATTTATCCATCATACTTACCTGGTTTTCCTGGAATGGCTCGATGTAGGCAATATCTGGTTTTTCTTTGGAAAGGTGCTGGCTACCACTGCCGTCTCTGTTTTACTGATATTTATCACGGAGATGTTGTTCCAGCGCAAGGGCAGGTATAGGACTAATGTGGCATAGGGTTTGGGAATAGGGGTAGGGTTTAGGCCTGCACACTTTCCTTTGAATGTAGATAAGTTAAATCCTTCTAGATAAATGTCTGTTTTCAACCAATCGCGGCAAACGGTGATCCGTCTTATTATCCTCTCGGTATTTGTGATACTGGTGGCGCGGTTGTTTATTCTCCAGTTGCTGTCTCCCCAATTTAAACTTCAGGCCCTGGATAACGCGGTGGATAAGAAGATCATCTATCCAGACAGGGGTCTCATTTTTGACCGTAATGGCAAGCCCATCCTGGAAAATACCATGACGCATGACCTCATGATTGTTCCCACCCAGCTGAAGGGGGTAGATACTGTGGGGCTCTGCACCATCCTGGATATTGATACTACAGAATTCCGGAAGAGATTGGTTACCTCTATTGTGAAGAATGGCCGGTACAGGCCCTCGGTATTTGAAGGTGCACTGTCCATTGAAAAATTTGTAAAACTGCAGGAGAATATTTACCGCTTTGAGCCAGGGTTTTTCCTGCAGGACCGCCCCATCAGATCATATCCTTACAAGGTTGCCGAACATGTTCTGGGTTATATTGGTGAAGTGGACTCCAATATCCTCAAGCGCACCAATTATTTCTACCAACTGGGTGATTATATGGGCCTCACCGGATTGGAGCGGTATTACGAGAATATCCTGATGGGGCAAAGGGGTGTGCAGTACAGGATAAAGGATAATAAAAACAGGCTGGTGGGGTCTTATGAAAATGGAAGCTATGATACGGCTGCCATTGCCGGCAGGAACCTTCGTACTTACATGGACATTGACGTGCAGGTGATGGCAGAAAAATTCTTTGCCAATAAACTGGGTGCCATTGTGGCCATTGAGCCCAGAACGGGAGGTATCATAGCCATGGCCAGCGGGCCCACCTATGACCCCAATCTATTAACAGGATCGCTTCGGAAACTGAACTTTTCCTATCTGCTCACGGATACAGCTAAGCCTTTGTATAACAGGGCCATCAAGGGCCAGTATCCCCCGGGTTCTACCATCAAGCCAACGCAGGCATTGATTGCACTTGATGAAGGGGTGATCACGCCGCAATATGGCATAGGATGTAATGGTACCTACTATGGCTGCAGAAGACCCATCAACTGTACGGAAAAATGGAGTGGCCACGCATCCAACCTCCGCCTGGCTATTGCACATTCCTGTAACTCCTATTTTTCACAGATATATCGCCTGGCAGTAGATAACCGGAAGTTTAAGAATATAGACGACGGATATGCAAAGTGGAAGGAGTATATGAATTCATTTGGCCTGGGTGTAAGGCTTGGCGTGGACATTCCCAGTGAAGACAGGGGACTTATCGTGGATACATCGTTCTATAATAAATTGTACAATAATTCCTGGAACTCCTGTACCAATGTGTTTCTGGGGATTGGCCAGGGTGAAATGCAAGCCACCCCATTGCAGATGGCAAACATGATGTGTATCATTGCCAACAAGGGATATTATTATACCCCGCATTTTGTAGAGAAGATTGATGGGAAGGGAGAAGCGGATACCCTGCTGAATGCATACAAAGTCAAACACAGTGTAACGCATATCCCGGATACCATTTACAATATTGTGCAATTGGGAATGCAGGATGTAATTGAAGCGGGCACGGGCCGTGTGGCAAAGATTGAAGGCATCCCTATTGCCGGTAAAACGGGTACTGCGGAAAACTACGGGATCATCAATGGAAAGCGGGAGAAACTGGAAGACCACTCCTGGTTTGTATGTTTTGCTCCGCGGGATAATCCCAAGATTGCCGTGGCCGTTATTGTGGAAAATGCTGGTTTTGGCGCCACCTGGGCCGGTCCTATTGCGCGTATGGTAATAGAAAAGTACCTGAATGATTCCCTGAGTGAAAAAAGTAAGCTTGATTCTGCAAGGATCGCAGAAAAGGAGATCATCCTTCCTGTAGTAAAAGCCAAACGAATGAAACTGGATTCTCTCCGGAGGATCAGGCTGGCCAGAGAAATGGGAGACAGTTCAAACCTTGACCTGCCGGATGCGCCCCCGGCTCCTAAGCTCAAAAAGACATCAGAGACTCCGGGAAAGAAAGACTCGATCCCCGCTAAAGCTCCTATACCGCCAACGCCAAATCCGGATACCACAAAAGCGATTGCAACACTATTAAGAAGAGAGGATGAAGAAGAATCCTGAAATATCAAAAGGGGTTGACAGCCTGCTGGTGATCCTATACCTGGTGCTCTGCACCATTGGGGTCATTAGCATTTTTGCGGCCACTTACCGCAATGAGAATATCATGTCAGGATTTCTTGGCTTCAAGACTGACTATAGCAAGCAGATGCTGTTCTTTGGGATCAGCGTCTTGCTGGGCATATTCATCCTGCTGACGGATTCAAAATTCTTCACGGCCACGGCCAACTTGTTTTATTTCGCAGGTATTGTTCTGCTGTTACTTGTATTCCCGTTTCATACAGAGATCAAAGGCACCAAATCCATCATCCGGTTTTCCAGTTTCCAGCTGCAGCCGGCGGAATTGTGTAAGATCTTTGTGAACCTGGCCCTGGCCAAATATCTCAGCAGAACAGAAACTGATTTCACGAAACTCAAATCACAACTTATAGCTACATCCATTGTGATGTTGCCCGCTATTCTCTCCATCCTGCAAAGTGAAACCGGATTGGCGCTGGTGTATTTCTCATTCTTTCTGGTGATGTACAGGGAAGGGTTGCCCAGTATAGTATTGATTGTAGGATTTTCCCTTGCCGTATTGGTTATTGCCACCCTGCTGATAGAGCCAAACCTGCTGGCCATTATTCTAACGGTAATTGCGTTGGGCGTGATCTATTTTCTGCGAAAGCAGATCAAGCGGGACCGGGGTATCTTAATTGGAATTGCTGCGGTTTGGGTGGTATGCGTGGGCGTGCAGCGTTTTGCTGTACCCTTCTTTTTCAACAATGTGCTGAAACCATACCAGGTACAACGCATTTATGCAACGGTGGGCCGAGATTTTCCTGTTGACCCCAAGACCATGTCAGAGGAGGATATCAAGAAAATTGAAGACAAGAAGAAGGCTACTTCCTATAATGTAAAACAAAGTAAAATAGCCATCGGATCAGGGGGCTTCATTGGTAAAGGCCTGTTGAAAGGTACGCAAACACGGTATGATTTTGTGCCTGAGCAAAGAACGGATTTTATCTTTTGCACCATAGGCGAAGGTTTTGGATTTGTAGGAAGCTCGATCCTGTTGGTCCTCTACCTGCTCCTGATTTTCCGAATTACGGTTGTGGCGGAGCGACAACGAAGTACTTTCAGCCGATGTTATGCATACGGCGTGGCGGTGGTGCTGTTCTTTCACGTAGCCATCAATATTGGTATGACCGTGGGGCTGGTCCCTGTTATTGGTATACCCCTTCCTTTTCTCAGTTACGGCGGTACGGCCCTGATCACCTTTACGGTTTTGCTGTTCATCCTCATCAGGCTGGATGCAGACAGGCAGATGGTTTTGAGGTAGTTTTCAGTTCGCAGTTCGCAAAGTTCGCAGTTCGCAAAGTTCGCAGGGAATCTCCGCGAACTGCGAACTTGACAGGAAACGAAGTAATTTTGAGCAATGCAAATCATTCCCCTCTCAGAAGGCTCCTTTACTATTGACGGCACAAAGAGATTTGTTCCATTTGATTCAGCAAAAGACTCTCTTACAAACCGGCCAGCCGGAAGTTTGTTGGTGGAGATCCAGCCATTTGTGGTGGTTACTGCTAAGGATATCATCCTGCTGGATACAGGACTCGGTTTTCATAATGCCGATGGCAATCTTCAGATTCACCAGAACCTGATTGACCAGAATATTAATCCAATGGATGTTACGAAGGTATTAATGAGCCATCTGCACAAGGATCATGCAGGTGGTGCGGGTCTTGAAAATAAACTTCTGCATCATTACCATGTGAGTTTCCCCAATGCCACTTATTATGTGAGCCGGAGAGAACTGGAATTTGCCTTTGAAAAAGGGAAACCTTCTTTTCAGCCGGATGAGTTAGAGGTGTTTAAGCATATGGATAAACTTCAGCTGCTGGAGGAGGAAGGTGAGATTGATGGGTATATACAGTACCAGTGGAGCGGTGGGCATAGTCCTTTCCACCAGGTGTTCTGGATCAGGGAGAATGGGGAAACGGTATTTTTCGGCGGAGATGAGGCCCCACAATTACACCAGATGAAAAGCCGTTTTATAGCTAAGTACGATGCAGATGGTAAGAGAGCTATGGAACTTCGGCAGGCCTGGTGGGAACTTGGACGGGCAGAAGGCTGGACTTTTCTCTTTTACCATGATATCAAAACGCCGTACATCAAGGCCGGATGAGGCGGGTGATAATCCATATTATTTTTTGTGTATTCCTGCTGTCTGGTAATATGGAAAGCAGGGCGCAGGTCATTGAGGGTAAGCCGGCAAATATTGTTTTTCTGTTAGATGTGAGTAACAGTATGGGCCACGACAAGAAAATGGACCTTCTCCGTAAATCTGCCGAGGAATTATGCAAAGTCCTCAATACCCGTGACCGTATCAGCCTGCTCACCTTTGGCACAGTGGTGGAAACCTTGTATACTACCACATCTTTCCCCGGGCCTGATTCTCTTTTAAAAGTGCTTGGCCGGGTAAGGTCTACCGCTTCAGCAACTAATGTCAACCGGGGAATTTATGATGCATACGAACTGGCATCCAGCATGAAACTACCTTCCGGTAACCACGTTTTACTCATTACTGATGGAGAGTTTGTATTAAATCCTTTCACTAAAAATCTCGTGGAAAAAGAGCAGGGTATCAGGCTTACCTGCGTAATTGTTGGTACAGGACTGTCTGCGGAAAAAGCCGTTAAATATGTAACTGAAGAATTAAAGTTGAGCGTGATCACCCTTGTCCATGAAGACAAAGATGTCAAAAAACTTGCCGGGTTGGTCAGGACAGAATTGGCTAACATCCAATAAAAAAGGCTAGCCCTAGAAAGAGCCAGCCGTTGCTAACCTATGAAAAACACCAAGGTAAAAGTACAATTTTTTGTCTAATACATACAACTGCCCCAAATTTTTTTGGGCAGCTTACCTTTGCATCCCTGCCCGCTTCCGCTGGCGATTCTGGAGCTCTTTTTTTACCATTTCCCTGAATTTGGCTTCGGCCTCAAAAAGCTTATTGGTACGGTCTGCACCCAGGATCTTCACAAAATCGTTTTTATATTTTTTCCGAATATCCAGGGCCTGTTGCTGTTTGTTCAGGACATCGTCTTCGCCGCCGTTTTTGAGCAGGGAGCGCATTTCATCCTGGTACTTGTTGTACACAGGCCAGAATTTTTCTGCATCCTGGGTGGTGAGATTGAGTTCTTTGGTCAGGTATGCAATTTGAATGGCCTCCAGCCGCTGCCTTCCTTCTCCAAGCCTGTTACCATCCTGGGCCAAACCAGCCAAAGGCAACAGAAAAATAAACAAATATAAAAAATGTTTCATGTGTTAATTGAGTTTATGGGGTGTAACATCAGGTTGGTCAGCTAAAAAGTCCTGCAGCCCGGCTTCATCCACTTCACTGAGCATTTCGTCTGCCTCCACGGCAGCGCCGGCAAAAACAATGGGTTCAGCAACGGTTACATCAGGTAATCCCTGTAAAAAATCATCCATTTCTTTCTCACTCACTTTAGGCATTTCTCTGGCTACATCAATATTTATTGCATCAGGGGATTTCATCATGTTAAACAACAAGCCTCCAAAACCCAGAATAGCTACTATTGATGCGGCAATGGCCAGCTGACTAAATCTTCGTTTAGGCATGCTTACTACAGGTGCCACAGCCTTTTCTGCGGAATCTTTGGCTGGAAGGCTAACTGTTTGAAAATACCCCTCAGGAACAGACATCGGCATTTTCCGGGACATTCCTGCCAGCAAGGGGGAAAGGTCAAATAATTCCTGCTCAGGCCCGGCCTCCATAGCCCTGACTTTTTCAAGCATCAGGTCAGGAAACTGCTCAAAATAGCCCGATGGAACGGTAAAAACCTGGGTCACAGGAAGTTCCGCTACCAGTTTGCTCAGGTTCTTGAGCTCAAGGCGTATGTCAGACTTTTTGTCCATCATCTTTTAGACTGATTTTGGTGTTGCCGGTTTAATGATTCAGGATATAATCTTCAATTTTCTTTACCGCATGGTGGTAGCTCGCTTTGAGCGCACCTTCTGAGGTTTCCAGGATCCGGCTCATGTCTTCATAGGGCATTTCATCATAATATCTAAGTGAAAATACCAACCGTTGTTTTTCCGGAAGTTGCTGGATGGCCATTTGGAGTTTCCACTCCATTTTGTTTGCGTCAAAGTCTTTGTCGGCCTTTAATCTATCAGACAAACCAGCCTGCACGTCTTCAAAGGAAACAGCTTGTCTTTTCTTTTGTTGTTCTATAAAGGTAAGGGACTCATTGCTGGCAATCCGGTACAGCCAGGTGTACAATTTGGCGTCTTCCCTGAAATTTTCCAGGCCTTTCCAGACTTTGATAAAAACGTTTTGCAACACATCATGGGCATCATCGTGGTCAACAACCATGCGGCGAATGTGCCAATACAGTTTTTCCTGGTATTTTTTGACGATAGCCGTGTAGGCCCTTTCCTGTTGGGAGGGATCCCTGAAGAGGTCCAGCAATTCTTTGTCGTCAGTAGTAATGGCCATTTGTTCTTTTCAAACAGCAATAACAGGCGTGCGGATTATTTTCTGGCGATCACTTTTTCTGCGGCTTCTACGATATTGGGGGTATCCAATCCGTATTTCTGCAGCAGTTGGGTGGGGGTACCGCTTTCACCAAAGGTATCGTTGGTGCCAATCATTTCGATGGGCACGGGCTTATGCTTTGCAGCTACCTGCGCAATACTATCTCCAAGTCCTCCAATCACATTATGTTCTTCAACGGTAACCGCACAGCCGGTTTTGCTGATGGATTGTATGACGGCTTCAACGTCCAGAGGTTTAATGGTGTGGATATTGATCATATCCACGCTGTATCCTTTTTCTTCCAGGATCTTTCCTGCTTCAATGGCTTTCCAGACCATATGGCCGCAGGCGAAGATGCTGACATCCTTGCCCTGGGCAAACTGTTGTGCCTTGCCGATCTGGAAGGGCTCAGTTGCAGAAGTGAAAATGGGCCAGGAGGGCCTGCCAAAGCGCAGGTAGACCGGACCTTCGTATGAAGCTATGGCCTTGGTGGCCAGTTTGGTTTGGTTATAGTCACAGGGAACAATAACGGTCATACCGGGGAGCATTTTCATCAATCCAATATCTTCCAGGATCTGGTGTGTGGCTCCGTCCTCTCCAAGGGTAAGCCCGGCATGGGATGCGCAAATCTTTACATTTTTACCGGAGTAGGCTACAGACTGGCGGATCTGGTCATACACCCTGCCAGTGGAAAAATTAGCGAAGGTGGTGGTAAATGGGATTTTGCCCCCAATGGTGAGGCCGGCGGCAATACCGATCATATTGGCTTCGGCGATACCAATCTGGAAAAATCTCTCCGGAAAGGCTTTGATGAAAGCATTCAGTTTCAGGGAGCCGGCGAGGTCAGCCGTGAGGGCCACCACATTCGGATTTTCCTGTGCAACTTCATAAATACCATCCCCGAATCCGCTGCGGGTATCTTTTTGTCCGGTTACCTGAATGTCTTTTAGCATGCCGCGAAGTTAAGGACTAGGGGTGAGTTATTACGGTGAGGTAACAGGAGTTTTTTTCTGTACCCTCATCCTAAAGCCTCGCCCTAATTCAACTGGGTATTTCTTCCTGCAAAGAACTGCTCATCGGTCTTGAGCTTTTGCTCCCATTGCCAGGCAGTTTTCATGATATCGTCCAGGCTGTATTTCGGAATCCAGCCCAGCTCTTGTTCAGCCTTGTCCTTGTTGGCGTAAATGGAAATTACGTCACCAGGCCGGCGTGGGCCGATAACATAATTGAGTTTGATGCCGGTGACCTTTTCAAAGGCCTCGATAGCCTCCAGCACGGTAATGCCGTCTCCGGTACCCAGGTTAAAGACATCACATTCCAGGCCCAGGCTCTTTTCCATCAGGTATTTGATGGCCAGGGTATGGGCATGGGCCAGGTCACAGATATGGATAAAATCACGGATACAGGTTCCGTCCCTCGTGGGATAATCATTGCCAAATACCTGCATCTGCTGAAGCTTCCCTATGGCGGTTTGCGTGATCACCGGCGTCAGGTTCTGGGGCTTGCCAATGGGGTATTCACCAATCAGGTTAGTAGGATGGGCACCTGCCGGATTAAAATACCTCAGCAGTGCGGAACGAACCGGCGCTATTCTCGTGAAGTCCCTGATGATACGCTCACCCATTTGTTTAGTGGCACCATAGGGTGATTCTGCCGGTTTCTCCGGATGCTCTTCCGTTACAGGAATGGAATCCGGATTGCCATATACGGTACAGGATGAAGAAAAAACAAAATAGGGGGTTTTAAATTCTTCCACACAACGCATCAGGTTAATGAGTGAGACCATGTTGTTTTCATAATACATCATGGGTTTAAGTACAGATTCACCCACTGCTTTGTATGCGGCAAAATGGATCACGCCGTTGATATCTTCATTTTCAGCAAAGATGGCGTGGGTGTCATCAAAATTGCAGAGATCCACTTTGTAGTTCTTGACCTTTTTGCCTGTGATTTTTTCAACCCCCTCCATCAGACGTGTGCCTGAGCGTACATTGTTGTCAACGGAAATAACGTCAAATCCATTCTGGATAAGATCCACAATGGTATGTGAGCCAATATAGCCGCAGCCGCCGGTTACAAGAATCTTCTTCATACGTTATCTTTATAGAACCACGTCCAGGATATACTGTCCGTATCCACTTTTCATGAGTGGTTCCGTGAGTTTAAGCAGTTGTTCTTTATCAATGAATCCCTTTCTGTAGGCGATCTCTTCAATACAGGCAATCTTAATGCCCTGGCGTTGTTCAATTACCTGCACAAACTGGGAGGCCTGGATCAGTGAATCAAATGTACCCGTATCAAGCCAGGCTGTTCCCCTGTCCATCAGGCAAACGCTGAGTTTACCCATGGCAAGATAGGCTTTGTTGACATCGGTGATCTCATATTCACCACGGGGTGAAGGCTTGAGATTTTTAGCGATATCCACCACATCATTATTATAAAAATAAAGGCCCGGTATAGCGTAATTGCTTTTGGGTTTTTCCGGTTTCTCTTCAATACTGATCACTTTCATCTGGTCATCAAATTCCACCACGCCATATCTTTCAGGGTCACTGACGTGATATGCATACACTATACCGCCATCCGGATTTGTATTGCCTGTAAGTTGCTCCCCCAGTCCATAACCATAGAAAATATTATCACCCAGTACCAGGGCTACGCTGTCACTACCTATAAAGTCTTTTCCAATTACAAAAGCCTGCGCCAGTCCATTGGGTTCTGCCTGTTCAGCATAGCTGAATGAGATACCAAACTGGGAACCGTCTCCAAAAAGTTTCTTGAAATTGGGCAGGTCATGTGGCGTTGAAATGATAAGAATTTCACGTATGCCGGCCAGCATGAGTGTAGACAGCGGATAATAGATCATCGGCTTATCATACACTGGCATGATCTGCTTGCTGATGGCATATGTAATAGGGTAGAGGCGCGTTCCTGATCCTCCCGCCAGAATGATCCCTTTCATGTAACAAAAATAGGTGATTGGGCTATTTGTTATACGTTATTTTGATAACGTATTGGCCCCCACCCATTCATGATCAAAAGAAGAGCCTGGTGATATAGTAAATTATACCCGCCATTACTGCGGAAACCGGAATGGTAAGTATCCATGCCCAGAGCAGGTTAACGGTAACGCCCCAACGAACTGCTGAAAGTCTTTTAGTTGCACCAACCCCAATGATAGAACCAGTGATGGTATGCGTGGTACTTACCGGTATTCCCATTTTCTCCGTCATAAATAGTGTGATAGCTCCGGCAGTTTCTGCACTTACGCCTTCCAATGGTGTTACTTTAGTAATCCTGGTACCCATGGTTTTTACAATTCGCCAGCCGCCGCTGAGTGTGCCAAGACCAATGGCAGCATAACAGGCGATGGGAACCCAAACAGGCATATGTTTGATGTCATCCAGTTGACCAGCTGCCACCAGTGCCGCTGCAATAATACCCATTACTTTCTGCGCGTCATTACCCCCATGGCCCACACTGAACGCTGCGGACGACAGTAACTGCAGCCGTTTGTACATGTTGCCGGTCTTGAAGGCACTCGGGGGATTCTGGAAATGATTGAACAGGTAGGAAAGAATAAATATTGCCGAGATACCAATCATCCCCCATTTGATCACAGGATTGAATGGGATAAAGGTTACGGTAAGGAAAACGGAAGCTATAATAATGGCCAGTTTTAGCCAGATATTCTGGATGATGGTGACAATAGAAATAAAGGCAGCAATGATCATACCCATCAGTGGCGCAATAAATATGAAACTCAGCGTTTTGGTGATTTTTTCTATTTCGATGCTGCCGAAACCGGCATGCGCAATGGCCGCCCCTGCAAAACCACCAATAAGGGTATGGGACGAGGATGAGGGTATGCCAAACCACCAGGTCAGGAGGTTCCAGATGATGGCTGCAATAAGTCCGGATAATATCACTGGCAGGGTGATCACCTCTTTATGGACAGTCTTGGCAATGGTGTTGGCCACGTTATGGTCGCTGAAAATAAAATATGCCACGGCATTGAAAAACGCGGCCCAAAGTACCGCCTGAAAAGGTGTTAATACCTTGGTGGAAACGATGGTGGCAATAGAATTGGCAGCATCATGAAATCCATTGATATAGTCAAATACGAGTGCGAGTATGATGATAATAACGAGAAGCGTCATAGTGAGGCATTGGGCATTGGGCATGGAGCACTGGGTGCCGCTGCTTATGCGTATTTAATAATTATGGACTCAATCACATTCCCTGCATCTTCACATTTGTCAGTAGCGTCTTCCATCACCTGGTAGATCTCGCGCATTTTGATCACTTCCTTGGCATCATCAACCTCTGCAAAAAGGCGCTCAATATTGGTGTCAAACAGGTCGTCTGCCTGGTTTTCAATACTGTTCACTTTTACAATGGCTTCCGTGATCTCCCTGAGATTCTTCATGTTCCTAAGTTCCTTCACTGCACGGTTGACCTGGTCAGTACTCTGAATGATTAGTTCTGCAAATTTGCGCAGACCCTGGTCGTCCGTATTAATATGATAGAACATGATCTTCTTAGCTGCAGCATAAATATGGTCAGCCACATCATCCAGTGCAGTGGCGAGATAGTGAATATCTTCCCTGTCAAAGGGCGTGATGAAGTTCCTGCTCAGCTCTGTGAAGATCTTATGGGTGACTTCATCATTCTGGTGTTCCAGGTCTTCAATTTTGGCCATGATGGCATTACACGTGCTTTTATCTGTCTCAAGGACCAGTTCTTTTAATGTCTTTGCCATTTCCAGTACGCGTTCACTGGATTCTTCAAACATGGTATAAAAGATGCGGTCTTTGGGGAGGAAAATTTTAAGGATTGTGTTAAGGGCCATGCGTCAAAATTTCGGCAAAAATAGGTCTCTCGTGTAACCAGCAAATGACCGGGCGACAGTTAATAATTTCATAACATAGCGCCCCCGTAATGATTTCTTAACATTGCAGCCCCGAATCAAACAACCAACCATGCGGCAGCATATATATAAAGGAATTGTCATGTTTGCAATTTTCCTGGGTACTACCAGTGCAAAGGCGCAATTCCTCATGGATATGATTGATACCACCAAAGAATTGGGAAAAACAACGTTCCAGACCATAGACAGGTTAAATCATATTCGGATTTCCGGATATATCCAGCCCCAGTTTCAATGGACCAACGGGGAAGGATCCGCAAACTACAGCGGGGGAAATTTTGCTGCCAACTCTAACAGCCGTTTTATGTTGAGGCGAGGCCGGATCCGGTTTGATTATGTACGCACAGACGAGAAAAAGAGAAACCAGCTGCAGTTTGTGTTTCAGTTTGATGGCACAGAAAGAGGGGTATTTATCCGGGATTTTTGGGGCAGGTACTGGGAGAATAAGTTTGAAATATTTTCTTTCACCGGGGGGATGTTTGCAAGGCCTTTCGGGTTTGAAGTCAATCTGTCCTCAGCAGACCGGGAGGCGCCTGAGCGTGGCCGCATGTCACAGATTCTGATGCGTACAGAACGGGATCTTGGCTTTATGGTAAGTGCTGAGAAAAGGAAGGCCGGAAAGCAATGGAAGTTTTTCAGGATAGATGCGGGCATCTTCAATGGCCAGGGGCTAACCGCAACGGGGGAATATGATTCATTTAAGGACCTGATTGCGCAGTTGGTAATCAAGCCACAGCCATTGGCAAAGAATCTTTTTTTCAGCGGAGGTGCTTCCGTATTATGGGGCGGACTGGAGAAAACCAGCACTGTCAGTTATGAGATGGATGAGGTTAACGGCAAAGCGCAGTTTGTCAAGGATTCTGTTCAGTATGTTACCGGCAGCAAACTGCCGAGACACTATTATGGTGTAAATGCCCAGCTTCGTTACAGGACCCGATGGGGCAATACAGAACTACGGGGTGAATTCTGGAAGGGAACTCAAACTGGGACTGCGCAAAGTTCTGAAACCCCCACTTCCATTCCCGCAGCCGTACCCATGTACATCCGCCCATTTAACGGCCTTTTCCTGGTATTCCTGCAAAATATTGTAAACCCCAAAAACCAGATCGGAATCAAACTGGACTGGTATGATCCTAATACCTTGGTTGCTGGCAATTCTATTGGTACGGCAGGCACCAATCTGGGTGAGGCAGATATCAAATACACCACCCTGGGAACGGGTTATATCCGGTACGTCAATGAGAACCTCAAATTGGTTTTCTGGTATGACCTGATACGCAATGAGAAAACCGGTCTTGCAGGTTACACGTCTGATAAAAAGGATAACGTCCTCACCATCAGGGCCCAGTTCAGGTTCTGAGGTAACCTTTCGTTAACATTCAGGTAATCGTTCCTTCACACTCCACTAACACTCCGGTAATACAGCACTGATAGTTTTGCCCGCAAATCAGTATTGAATGCGCTGTCTTACTCTTTTGCTTATCACTTTAATAACTGTACTGGGTGCCCAGGCCCAAACCGGGAAAATAACCGGCAAGGTTGTGAATGCTAAAAACGAGGTGGTTTCCGGAGCCACCGTCCAGATAACCGAGAACGGTAGATCTGCGGTCACAGACCTGGAAGGCCGTTTTGTGTTCACCCTCAGCCCGGGCAAATATGCAGTGGTCATTTCCTTTGTGGGATATGCTAAAAAAACGCTTACAGATGTTGAAGTGTTTTCCGGAAGAGAAACCAGTCTGGATGTTGTCATGGAAGAATCAGTGAAGAACCAGCTCAATGAAGTTGTGATCAGGGGTACTTCAGCAAAGAAGGAGACGCAGGCAGCCATGATTTCTTATCAACGCAATACAGCCGTAGTAGCCCAGGTAATTTCAGCAGAAGCTATCCGGCGGTCTCCTGATAAAAATACTGGGGAAGTACTGAAACGGGTCCCGGGTACTTCCGTCCAGGAAGGCAAATACCTGGTGGTAAGAGGACTCTCAGACCGGTACAATCAGGCTATGCTCAATGGGGTGATGTTGTCCAGTACGGAGCCCGACAGGAAAACATTTTCTTATGATCTGTTTCCCGCACCCATGGTGGATAATATTATCATGAATAAAACATTCATTCCGGAATTATCCGGAGAATGGGCAGGCGGATTGGTACAGGTGCAAACAAAGGAGATCCCAACTTCGGATTTTTTGCAGGTGCAGGTGGGTACAGGATTTAATACGGCTACCATTGGGAAAGACTTTTATACATACAAGGGAGGAAAACTGGATTGGCTGGGTGTGGAAGATGGTACGAGGGCGCTGCCGGAAGGATTTCCAACAAAATCGGCCTTTGACCAGTTGAACCAGGCGCAGAAGAACGAATATGCGAAAGGCTTTCGTAATGTTTGGGCAGGTACCCCTCAGTCAGCTCCGCTGAATAAGCAGCTTCAACTGAGCGGGGGCTTTAGCGGTAAACTGTTTGGCAAGAAAGCAGGTGGTATCATTGCTTTGACCTATAACCAGAATAATCGCAGACTGAATTTTGAGAATGCCATCATTGCCAATGATGAGGGCACACAGGACCTGTATTATAAGAACAACAAATATTCCCAGGATGTACTTGCAGGTGTCTTGGCCAATTTCTCAGTTCAGCTCAACAGTAATAACCGTATTTCCTTCAGGAATATTTTGAACGTAAACAGTACGGATTATGTGATAGATCGATATGATGGCCGTGACTATATCCTGGGTCCTGGCAGTGGTGATAAGGTGAAAGCGCAGGAACTGGGCTTCAGGCAGAATACCTTTTTTAATACACAATTGCTGGGTGAACATAACCTTGCCAACCTTGGTGTAAGGTTCAAATGGTATGGTAGTTTCAATATCCTCGATCAGTACATTCCCGAGCAACATCGTTTGTTTTATACCCAGAATCAGGATGATCCCACCGGCCCTTATATCGCCTTGTTGGGATCTGGTGCCAGCCAGAAAAGCGGTAGTCTTTACTATAGCTGGCTGAGTGATTATATTTACAATGCTGGTGCAGATCTGTCTAAGTCTTTTGATGCTTGGGGTGGGAAACAAACCGTAAAAGCAGGGTATCTCTTCCAGGTGAAAGACAGGTTGTTTGATAGCAGACCATTCTTTTACAACACTTTCAGTAACAGTATTCGCTTACAGGGACCTGATAAAATCTTTGCCCCTGAAAATCTGGGAACAACGAATAGCGATGTACAATTTGGTGAACTTACAGGTTTGCCCTTCCGTTACATGGCCAACACCATTCTTAACGCGGGCTATTTGCAATTTGATAACGAGATCGGGAAATATGTACGGATCGTTTGGGGTGTACGGATCGAGGATTTTGATCAATTGATCGGCAGTCCAAAACAATCCGATCCAAGGCATGTGAATACAAGGGTTACCGATGTATTGCCTGGTATGAACCTAACCATTAAGCCCGGAAACAGAACTAATATCAGGATCAGTGCCAGCCAGACCGTGGTGAGGCCAGAATTTCGCGAGCTGAGTCCGTTTGCGTTCTATGATTTTGAATTGAATGCGCAAGTGCAGGGTAATCAGAATGCACGCCGGACCAAGGTCACTAACGCAGACCTTCGGTATGAATTCTATCCCGCTGCAGGGGAGCTCCTCACCTTTGGAACCTTCTTTAAACATTTTAAAGATCCTATCGAGTACTATTTCAACAGAACGGGCCCTGCTACCACTACATTCAATATCCAGAATTCAAAGGCAGCTACCGCATATGGTGTGGAGCTCGAATTCAGGAAGAAGCTTGACTTCATTGGTATGAATAATTTCACTTTCAGTGGTAACCTGAGTTACATATATAGTAAAGTGGAAGATACGGTAGCGTTAAGCAGACCGCTGCAGGGGCAAAGTCCTTATCTGATCAATTTTGGATTAATGTATGATCATCAGAAATCAGGATGGCAGGCTACGCTACTTTTCAACCAGATAGGCAGGAGGATACTATTTGTAGGTAATGTGGATATTCCGGAGATATGGGAGAATCCCAGACCATTGCTTGATTTTCAAGTGGCAAAGAAAGTGCTGAGGCAAAAAGGCGAAGTACGCCTGAATGTAAGTGACATTATTAATCAAAGGGCCTACTTCTATCATGATCTGAACGGAGACCATAAGTACTCTGCTAAGACTACAACAAAGACTGCCGATGCCCTTGCGATAAACCGGTTATACGGTACCAATGTGAGTATCAGCTTTGCATATACCATTAAATAAACACAACACATTTAATACAGGCATTTATGAAAAAGTCCTTCTTGATGTTATTTGCCCTGGTAGCGATTTTTGCCAACTGCAGGAAGATAGAAGTGGATGGGTCCGATGGAACAGCAAATCCACCAACACCAGAGAATACAACGCTTTCTGGTGAAATAAATACTGACAGAACATTGAAAACCGGAAATACCTATACGCTCAAAGGTATAGTGTATGTTACCAACGGCGCGAAACTGACTATTGAAGCAGGCACTAAGATCTTGGGGGAGAAGTCTTCTCGCGGCACTCTTGTGGTAACTCGTGGTTGTCAGATTATTGCGAATGGAACTGCAGACAAGCCAATTATTTTCACATCAGATGCAGCTGCACCTGCAAGGGGCGACTGGGGCGGTCTTGTGCTTTGCGGTCGTGCTACTACAAATGCAAGTTTTAATGGTCAGGCTGGATTGGGCGAAGTAGAAGGTGGCGTAAACAATGGAAATGGCTGGGGGCTTTATGGGGGCACGGATGACAACGATAATAGTGGTGTATTAAAATATGTGCGCATAGAATATGCAGGATATGCCTTCCTCCCTGATAAGGAATTGAATGGCCTGTCTTTTTATGCAATAGGCAAGGGTACAACAGTAGACTATGTGCAAGTGAGTTTTGCCAATGACGACAGCTTTGAGTGGTTTGGTGGAGCGGTTAATTGTAAGCACCTTATTGCATACAAGGGGTTGGATGATGATTTTGATACAGACAACGGATTCAAGGGCAGCGTGCAATTTGCTATAGGTTTCAGGGACAGCGCCGTTGCCGATATCAGTGGCAGCAATGGATTTGAATCTGATAATGATGCCGGTGGTAGCACCCTTACCCCGCAAACAGGTCCTGTTTTCAGTAATGTGACGCTGGTAGGTCCTCGGGCAGCGCTCAGTAATGTGGGTAACTCTAATTACAGGAGAGGCCTGCACATCCGCAGAAATTCTGCCTTGAGTGTCTTCAATTCTATTGTGATGGGATGGCCCACGGGTTATCTGCTGGATGGGAGTACGGGGAGGCCTACAGACCTTAACCTGGTGAATAATAGTTCTGCGGTAACCGGGGTGATATTCGGCGGAAACAACAGCCAATTTTCGTATTCTGCATCTGCCACATCACCCACGGGCTGGAAATCAGATTCAGTCACAGCATATATAAACAGGACCAATGGTGCCAACACTGTGCTGGCCAGTACCGCTGATGTGAAGCTTACCAATCCTTTCGCCTATGATGGAGGTGTTGATTTTAACCCTGCATCAGGTTCTGCGGCATTGACCGGCTCCAGTTTTACAGACCCTAAAGTAAATAACGCCAATTTCACGCCTACCACTTACCGTGGTGCTGCCAGCGCAGGAGACACCTGGTGGAAAACATGGACGCGATTTGGAAACTGATTTTCATAGTTCCTTAAGCAAAGAGTAATGTCCGCCCCATTCCTGGGGCGGTTTTTTTGTATCTTGATCCCAAACCATTCAGTTGGCCAATTCATATATAGTCAGGAAACTGGGTTCAACCCTGTTAATGTCTGTAGTTATTTTTTGTACGTACACCTGTGTGTTTGCATACCGCAAGCCATTCACTGTAGCAAGTTTTGAAGGCGAGCGCATTTTTGGCATTTCCTACCAGACCTTTCTCATTATCAGCCAGGTGGCCGGGTATATGCTGAGTAAGTTTGCAGGGATCCGCCTTATATCCCAATTGAAAAGAACAGGACGATGGAGGGCTACGCTTTTGCTGGTTGGGATTTCCTGGCTGGCACTTTTGCTGTTTGCCTTGCTTCCTGCCTGGGCCGGCCCGCTTTGTTTTATGGTGAACGGATTTGCGCTGGGTTTCATGTGGGGCGTGGTCTTCAGTTATGCAGAAGGCAGGCAGGCCACTGATTTTATTGGATCAGTACTGGCAGTGAGTTTCATTTTTGCCGGTGGATTCACGCGCAGTGTGGGGAAATGGTTGTTACTGGATATGGGAGTTACGGAGCGATGGATGCCCTTTATGACAGGGCTTGTTTTTGCCGGCCCGCTCGTGATTTGCTATTTCATTCTGGAAAGCATTCCTGCACCTGATGAGAAAGATAAAGCAGAAAGAGTGGAAAGGGTGGCCATGACATCAGAACAACGCAGTATCATCCTGCGCCGGTACGTATGGGGAATTGGCGGTATTGCGCTGGCATACGGACTGCTGACCATTATGCGGGATATACGGGATAACTACATGGGAAATATGTGGAATGAACTGGGATATGCCGGTAACATCTCCATCCTAACGGCATCAGAAACAAGGATAAGCCTGGTGGTCTTATTATGCATGTCACTGCTGGTATGGGTAAGGCACAATTTCAAAGCATTCAGGCTCATTCACCTGATGATTCTGGTAGGATTTGTCATATCCGGCGTTAGTTCCGCGATGTTCCTCCAGCATAAGTTGGAAGGCTTCCGCTGGATGCAGCTCGCTGGCTTAGGATTGTATATGGCCTATATTCCTTTTAATGCCATTTATTTTGAACGGATGATCGCCAGTTTTAGATTGATTGGGAATGTTGGGTTTTTGATCTACATCATTGATGCCTTCGGTTATCTGGGCAGTGTGGGCGTAATGGTGTGGAAGGAGCGCATGGGAATGCAGATAGAGTGGTCTCATTTTTTTGCACAGGGTGTCATAGGACTGGCCATTGTTGGCGTGGTGGCTACTGTATTTACCTGGGTTTACTTTGCGGGAAAATACAGAAATCAGGCGCGAACATGATCCAGCGTAAATCCAAAAGTGGTGCCGATGTCTATTTTGCTTCTCACATGAATGCTATGGCCATGGGCTTCTATAATGTGCTTGCAGATGGCCAGGCCCAATCCGGTTCCACCAATGTTGCGGCTCCTTCCATAGTCTGTACGATAGAACCTTTCAAATATGCGTAACAGGTGCTCTTCCGCAATGCCAATGCCGTCATCACTGATCTCTATCAGGATATTTTTGCCGTCAGTATTGTAGATACTGGCTTCAATATACCCGTTGGGCTTTCCGTATTTTATGGCATTGTCAACCAGGTTGATCAGCACCTGGCGGGTTTTCTCCTTATCTGCGTGTACCGTTATAGGAGCCTCGCATCCTTTTTTGATCACACATTTGGCATTCTTATCAGCGGCTTTGATGGATAATGAATCATATACTTCGCGGATCAGGTCCTGGATTACAAAATTAGTCAGATGGAGTTGCTGCTCCCCGCTTTCCAGGGAAGAAATCACATCCAGGTCATCAATCAGGTTGGTAAGACGGTCCACATTCCGGGACGCATTCTCCAGGAATTTTTTGTTAACAGCGGGATTGTCCATGGCGCCATTCAGCAATGTGTCTACATACCCCTGGATGGCAAAAACCGGCGTCTTGAATTCATGGGAGAGGTTTTGAAGGAATTCTTTCCGGTATGCTTCGTTCTGCCGCAGCACTTCAATTTCCTGCTTCCTTTGCTCTGCCCATTTCTCTACATCTTCTCTTACTTCATCAATGCTTTTCTGCGGCAAAACGCTCTTGTAATAAAACTCTTCCCTTTTGGTGGCTTTGGTGATGGCAATGAATTTGTAGATCAGTTTGATTTTCCGGTAAATGAACCGCTGTATAAAAAAATAGGTCAGGGAGTAGGCAATGATGAACAAGACAACGAAGGTGGCTACAGGTACCCACCAGAACGTGAAAAAAATCAGGTTAGCCACGGCACCAATCAGGGCAATGGTTACTCCGTTGAGCAGGGATATTTGCCCGGGGGTGATGTTTTTGGTATCAAACATGAATAAAGGTAGCAATTAGCAGTGGGCAATGGGTAAATAAACTGTATTGAGTGCTAATTGCTGATATCAAATTTGTAGCCAACGCCTTTTACCGTTGTAATACAATCCAGGCCCAATTTCTGCCTGATTTTACGGATGTGAACGTCAATGGTGCGGTCTCCCACAATGACTTCTGTACCCCAGATCTGGCTCAGGATTTCATTACGAAGGAAAACCCGCCCGGGTTTGGATGCAAGCAGGTAAAGTAATTCAAACTCTTTTTTGGCCAGTGAAATGTCTTTTCCCTGGTAATGAACAATGAATTGGACCGGGTCAATGGTAAGCGGCCCCAATTGAATCACTTTATCTGTTTCCGATGATTTTTGTACCCTGCGGAACAGGGCGTTCACCTTGGAAACCAACACTTTAGGGCTCACCGGCTTGGTCAGGTAGTCGTCTGCACCAAATTCCAGCCCTTTAACATGCGAGAATTCATCACTTACCGCAGTGAGGAAAATGATCAGTGTCTGGGAAAACTGGGGCAGGTTGCGAAGGATCCTGCACACTTCCATCCCGTTCTTATAGGGCATCATCACGTCCAGGATGATCAACTGGGGTTGGTGCTGTTTCGCTTTCTGGAGGGCGTCATCCCCGTCCCTGGCCGTAAAAACCTCATATCCCTCTAACTGGAGATTATACCCAATGATCTCTACGATATCCGGTTCATCGTCAGCAATAAGGATACTGCCCTTTTGATCCATTTAACATTTTGTTTACGCAAAAGTAATAGCGCAGCCAAGGTCGCCAACTTTTAGGGGATTATGAAATTGTTAACCCAAAACGCAAGGTTGTACCCATGTTAAGCGTTACGCATATGAATAGTAATTCCAGATATCCTAATTTTACGCATCGTGATGCGGCACCTCATATTATCTCTGTTTACCATGCTTGTTTTTCAGGTAGTTATGGCTATGCCAGACACCGGAAGGGCAAACATTGATATCCGCAGGGTTAAACTACATGAGGACATAGATCTGCTCCAGCAGAAAGTACTGGAAACGGATGGCCGGAAGGATGACCTCGTACACGCAGTAAGCGATGAAGACATCAACCTGCTGATCACTGATCTGATGACCCGGGGCATCAATGTCATCCAGGATTCCATCGAGAATTCAAAAAAACTGGACCATCGCCTTAAGGTAAAATACCTGACCGGTCTTCAGCATATGCTGAGAAACTATGTATCAGGCTGGCAAAGCAGACATTTCCCACCTGAGAAAGCTATTCTTCTTTATGACCAGTACCTGGAACTGATGGAGGCCGACCTCAAAGGTGAGAACATCTTACCCATCATTGAGCGTTACCCCTATGAAACGGGTGATCTCCTGATCAATACACCCAACACTATTTTCTTTGACAGCAAGGGTGTGAAAGAGGCTAAAGTGGAACTGTACAGGAAGTACTGTGCCATCAATCCGAAAAAGATCCTGCCCAGCCTGGAAAATTTTACCGATGTGCCGTTTGCAGACAGCCTGGTAACCTTTGCCGCACACCAGGATCCCAATAAATTTTATGATTACGCCGCTGCCACCCGTACCAGGGTTGGCCAGCTTATAGCCAGGAATGAAGACCCGCTGGTAAAAGCCATCCGCCAGATGGCCACCAGTAAAAGCGGCAGGCTGTATTATCCATTCCTCGATGAGGTGATGCATGGCCGCCAGACCCTGGAATCCATCAACAGCGTGATGACAGACAGTGTGAAGTATTACAAACTGCTGGTGCGTACACAAATTGATTATTCACAAAGGCTTCATCGCCAGGATACCGCTTTGGCATATACGGAGATCACCCGCATGCTCCAGCGTAAAGCACAGGAGGTATTCATCAATGAGATCAACGCGCTCCATGATGAGTCTGATGCGGTTCGCTTTAAAATTCTGGATCCCCTCGGTCCCAAAGAACTGTATTACCTGATAGTACTGGGTGAAGATGTAATCTACACTTCAAGTTATAAAGGGGTTTACAACAGGATGATGGAACGGCTGACCACACCGGCAGGAGATACCCTGCTGATGAGTGTCCAGTTTGACAAATTCAAGAAGTTCATCAAAATGGCTGCGGGCTATAATAAACTGGATGCCTTCCTTGCTTCCATGCCTGACTCAAATGCACAGAGACTCATGGTGGCTTTTGCAAGAGGATTGGATAAAGGAGGTGCATTGGAAGAGGCGGTAGACGTAGCGGATTCTTACGGAAGCATCAATACTGCTGCCGTTAAAGCAATCATTGACCGTGAAGTGGCCAGTTCCCTGGAGAACAGCCGGCGGGACGGGAACAAACGCAGTACCGTCATTTATGATATTCTGCAAACGATCTTCCTGTCTTCAAAAGATAGTACCGTAAACCTGTCACAGAAGCTGGGGATCCCGCCGGTGTATACCGTTGATTATAAAAGCCTCGCCGGCGCTGGCGGTAAGGTGAGTCAACTGGTGTTTTTTTACGGCGACAAGGATGGCATTGATTCTTATGCCAACTTCATGTCCATGTTCAACAACAATGCAGACTGGAAAGTCACTAAAGGGAAAGAATGGGTTGAAATCCACTCTGTGAAAGGGAAGCCCGTGGAGATCTATGCCAATCTGCCCCTGGATAACGCTAAGGGCGATGACCCGGATGCAAAGGCCCAGGAACACCTGTTGAGTTACCTGGAACAGAAAAAGATCCAGCCAACTATTGTGATACACCGCGGACACAGCTACCACGTAAAATATACCATTAAGCAATTGCCGGAATCTGCCAGGATCGTAATCCTCGGTTCCTGCGGTGGATTCCATAACCTGGATGATGTTCTCAGGACCTGCCCGGATGCGCATATCATTTCTTCGAAGGAAGTGGGTACACGCACCGTGAATGAACCAATCCTGAAACACATCAATGAAGACCTGAAAGCCGGAAGAAGTATTGACTGGATACACACCTGGAAAGACCTGTCTGCACAGTTCACCACCGGTGAAGCCAGGGAGCGATTTGATAACTACATTCCTCCACACAAGAACCTGGGAGCCCTTTTCATTAAGGCCTATACCAAAGCCATAGGGGATGAAGAATAACAGGGAGCGGAAAAAGATTTTTGATTTTACCCAACTAAGGAGAGTGTTCCGTTATGCAGCTCCATACAGGAACAGGTTTATTCTTTCCATTTTCCTTGCCATAGTTTTGGCAGTACTGGCGCCAATAAGGCCCATACTGATACAACATACCATCAACAATATTATCGCCAAAGGCCTGGTCAATGCCCTGGTCTGGATCACGGTGATCCAGATCGGCATCCTGATCATAGAAACAGCACTCCGTTTTGTGTTTTCATTTCTTACCACCTGGCTCGGTCAAACGGTGGTGAAGGACCTCCGGGTACAGGTATTTGGGAAGATCCTGAAGCTGAATCTAAGCCAGTTCGACAAAACACCCATTGGTACGCTTACTACCAGAACCATCAATGATATTGAATCCGTCAATGATATTTTTTCCGAGGGCCTGATTCCCCTGGTGGCGGATTTCCTGTCCATCATCGCCATTTTACTGGCCATGTTCTGGACCAACTGGCAACTCACCCTCGTTTGCCTGATCCCTTTCCCTGTACTGATGGTGGCTACTTATTTTTTCAAGGAAAGTGTCAACAAAAGCTTTATCCGGGTGCGGAATGCCGTGGCTGCGCTGAACGCGTTTGTGCAGGAGCATATCACGGGGATGGCCATTGTTCAGTCCTTTGCGGTAGAGGATAAAGAGGCCTCAAAGTTCAGGCAGATCAATACAGAACATCGCAACGCCAATATCAATGCCATCTTCGCATACTCGGTCTTCTTTCCTGTGGTGGAGATCATCCTGGCTACTTCTATGGGCCTGCTGGTGTGGTATGCGGGTGTCCAGGTTATGAATCTAAACAATGAAGAGGGGGTCAAGCTCGGTGGGCAGATCGTAAGCTTCATCATTATGCTGAATCTTTTATTCAGGCCGCTGCGGGTGATTGCAGATAAGTTCAATGTGTTACAAATGGGTATGGTGGCCAGCGAGCGCGTTTTTAAAGTGCTGGATAACGAGGACTTCACTGTGGATACCGGGAATTATGCGCCGGAGCATCTGCGGGGGGATTTGCAATTTGAACACGTTTTTTTTGGGTACAATGCAGAGCATCAGGTACTGAAAGACATTAATTTTCATATAGCACCCGGTGAAACCCTCGCCATTGTTGGCCATACCGGTAGCGGAAAAACCTCTGTCATCAGCCTGGTCAACCGGCTTTACCAGGTGCAGAAAGGGGTGATAAAAATTGATGGGCGGGACATTAATGAATATACCCTGGACGCCTTAAGAAAAAGAATAGGCGTGGTTTTACAGGATGTATTTCTTTTTTCAGGGTCTATTATGGACAACGTTACCCTTCGCAATCCGGATATCCGCAAGGAAGACGTGATAAAGGCTGCCAAACTCATCGGTATGCACGAGTTCATCATGACGCTACCGGGGGGATATGACTACAATGTCATGGAACGAGGGGGTACTTTATCCATGGGCCAGCGGCAGTTGCTCAGTTTCATCAGGGCACTTTTATATGATCCTGCCATCCTCATCCTGGACGAGGCCACTTCTTCCGTGGATACAGAATCCGAGCTGATGATTCAGCACGCCATAGACCAACTGATCAGTGGCCGTACCAGTATCATTATTGCCCATCGTTTGTCTACCATCCGCAAAGCAGACAAGATCATGGTCCTGGATAAGGGCGAGATCAGGGAGATGGGCAGCCATGAGGAGCTGCTGGCCAGGAATGGCCATTATGCAAACCTGCATAAAATGCAATTTACTAGTGAAATGGTGAAGTGGTGAAGTGATGAAGTGGTGCCGCACCCCCTCACTATTTCACTATTTGACTATTTCACCACTTCACTACTTTTCCTTACCTTTGCGGCAAATTTCCGGGCAGCATGAGCTTTTCCAGTTTCAGGTCTTCTGTGATAGCGGTTTTGAGTGCCGTTTTGTTCCTTTTTCCCGTGGCCGTTCTGGCCCAGCATGAAGAGCATGCTGAGGGGGGGCATGAAGCCGCCCAGCACGAGGAGAAACAGGAAGGATTTGACGCTAATAAGGTGATTTTCAGCCACATAATGGACGCCCATGAATACCACCTGTTTGAATACCATGGGTCAGATGGGAAGGAGCACCATGTGACCATCCCCCTGCCTGTGATCCTGTATTCGCCTTCAAAAGGGTTGTCTGTGTTCATGTCGGGTAAGTTTGAGCACGGCCATGCGGAGCATAACGGGTACAAAATGGAGGGGGAGAAGATCGTGGCCCTGGATGGTTCCAAAGTATATGATTTTTCGATTACCCGGAATGTGGCGCAGATGCTTGTGGCTATTGCTTTGCTGCTTTGGATCATGATCAGTGTGGCCAACAGGTACAAGGTTCGCCAGGGACAGGCGCCCACGGGAATGCAGAATGCTATTGAACCAGTGATCACTTTTATCAGGGACGAGGTGGCCAAGCCCAACCTGGGAGCCAAAGCGGATAAATACCTGCCCTACCTGCTCACGGTATTTTTCTTTATCCTGATCAATAATATTTTCGGGTTGATCCCCACGGCGGCCAATGTGACCGGTAATATTGCATTCACGCTGGTGCTGGCGGTGATATCCTTTATCGTGATCCTCTTTAGTACAAACAAGCACTTCTGGGGTCATATCTTTAATCCTCCTGTACCGGGTTTTGTGAAAGGCATTCTTGTTCCGGTGGAACTATTAGGAATCATCACCAAGCCCTTTGCCCTTATGATCCGTCTTTTTGCGAACATGATGGCCGGCCACATTATCATCATCTGTCTGGTTTCCCTGATTTTTATTTTTGGGGCTATCAGCAAAGGTGTAGGGGTTGGTTTCAGTCCGATATCCATTGCTTTTGCGGTGTTCATTTATCTCATTGAAGTGCTGGTGGCCTTTATCCAGGCCTTTATCTTCACTAACCTGACGGCAGTATTCATTGGCCAGGCGTTTGAAGGGGAGCACCATGAGGAAGGACATGCGCACCATTAATTTGTGAATTAATCATCATTATAAAACAACAAGTATGGACTTATTGAATGTTTTGTTGAGCACTACAGCCTGGGCTAACGCCGGTGGTGCATTGGGTGCCGGTCTCGCTGCCATTGGCGCAGGTATCGGTATCGGCCAGATCGGTAAAGGTGCGGTAGAATCTATCGCGCGTCAGCCGGAAGCCGCCAATGACATCCGTGCTAACATGATCCTTACTGCAGCCTTCGTTGAAGGTGTTGCGCTGTTTGCGGTTATCGCAGGTATCCTCGCGATGTTCGTATAAACAGAAAAAAAATTACCGCGCCAACGCACAGGGCCGAGGCGCGGCAATTTTTGGTGAAGTGGTGAAATAGTGAAGTGGTGAAATAGTGAAATAGTGAAGTGGTGAAATAACTCATAACAGATAACTCAACAACTAGTACAGATGGATTTATTAACTCCCGCGTTTGGTCTCATATTCTGGACCTTGATTGCGTTCCTGGTGGCTTTCTTCATCCTGAGGAAATTTGCCTGGCCCGCCATCATCAATGGCCTTAAAGAAAGGGAAAAAACCATTGCGGATTCACTGGCAACAGCGGAGCGCGTAAAACAGGAAATGGCGCAGCTGAAAAGTGAGAATGAAGCGCTGATGGCGCAGGCCCGTGAGGAAAGGGCGCTGATGCTGAAAGAAGCCAAGGAAACCAAGGACAAGATCATCAACGAAGCCAAAGAACAGGCGAAGCTTGAAGCCAATAAGATCATTGTTGACGCCAACAATGCCATCCAAAACCAGAAAATGGCCGCGCTGACGGATGTTAAAAACCAGATCGGGCACATGGTGGTGGAAGTGGCAGAGAAAGTAATACGCCGTGAACTGGCCTCTAAATCAGAGCAGGAAGCGTATATCCATAAGCTGGCGGATGACCTTACCAAAACTTCATCGAACTAATTCTTTATAACCGATGCGTCAGCCTAAAGTTGCACAACGTTACGCGAAAGCCTTGTTTGATCTTGCTGAAGAGCGGGGAGAGGTAGAGCGTATAAAAGAGGACCTCGAAGGGATCAAGGCACTGGATCATGGAGAACTGCGTGCCGTATGGATGAGTCCGGTGATCCAGGGGGAGAAAAAACAGAAAGTGTTTTCCGCCCTGCTGGAAGGGAAAGTTTCCCCCACCACCACTGCTTTCTTCAACCTTCTTTTCAAGAAAGGCCGTGAAATTGCTGTCAATGAGATTACCGATGCATTTATGGTGATGTACAGAAAGCACGAGAATATCCAGTTGGTGGAGATCACTACGGCAACGGAACCGTCTGCTGCTATGAATTCCTTTATACTCGATAAGTTGAGATCAAGGCCCCGCTTTGCCACCTCAAAGCTTGAGGTGATCAACAAGGTTGACGATAGTATAGTGGGTGGATTTGTGCTGCATGTGGATGACCTGATCTATGATGCCAGCATCCGCCATGACCTGCAGGTGATCCGCAAGCAGTTTATTGAGAACATGTATGTTCAGAAGCTCAGATAAATAATTTTAAAAAAAGAACCATTATGGTAAGTATAAAACCAGATGAAATTTCAGCGATACTGCGTCAGCAGCTGTCGAATTTTAATACCTCTGCCGAGCTGGAAGAGGTAGGTACCGTTCTCCAGGCTGGTGACGGTATTGCTCGTATCTATGGCCTGAGCAATGTGGGATCTGGTGAGCTGGTGGAGTTTGAAAATGGTGTTCGTGCCATCGCCCTTAACCTCGAGGAAGATAACGTGGGTGCGGTACTGATGGGTGAAGGCGCAGAGATTAAAGAAGGTTCTAAAGTACGCCGTACAGGACTCATCGCTTCTATTAAAGTGGGCGAAGGCCTGGTAGGCCGTGTGATCAATACACTGGGTTCACCCATTGACGGGAAAGGCCCTATTGCAGGCGAACTGTATGATATGCCCCTGGAGCGTAAAGCGCCGGGTGTGATCTTCAGGGAACCTGTAAAGGAGCCCCTGCAAACCGGTATCAAAGCCATTGACGCGATGATCCCCATCGGCCGTGGCCAGCGTGAGCTGATCATTGGTGACCGCCAGACGGGTAAGACAGCCATTGCGGTGGATACCATCATCAACCAGAAAGAATTCTATAATGCAGGTCAGCCTGTATATTGTATTTATGTAGCCTGCGGACAGAAAGCATCTACCATTGCCGGTGTGATGAAGACGCTGGAAGACAACGGGGCGATGGCCTATACTACCATCGTTGCTGCTTCTGCTTCTGATCCTGCACCGCTGCAGTTCTATGCTCCCTTCGCAGGTGCTGCCATCGGTGAGTTCTTCCGCGATACCGGAAGGCCTGCGCTGATCATTTTTGATGACCTGTCCAAACAGGCCGTGGCTTACCGCGAGGTATCCCTGCTGCTCCGTCGCCCACCCGGCCGCGAAGCTTATCCCGGTGATGTATTCTATCTGCACAGCCGCCTTCTGGAAAGGGCTGCCAAGGTGATTGGTAAGGACGAAGTAGCGAAGAATATGAACGATCTTCCAGAATCCATCAGGCACCTCGTGAAAGGTGGTGGTTCACTGACGGCCCTGCCGATCATTGAAACCCAGGCCGGCGACGTGTCTGCCTATATCCCCACCAACGTGATCTCCATCACTGACGGACAGATCTTCCTGGAGTCTAACCTCTTCAACGCCGGTATCCGTCCTGCGATCAACGTAGGTATTTCGGTTAGCCGTGTGGGTGGTAACGCACAGATCAAATCTATGAAGAAGGTTGCCGGTACGCTTAAACTGGACCAGGCTCTCTATCGTGAGATGGAAGCTTTCTCTAAGTTTGGTGGCGATCTTGATGCGGCTACAAAGAACGTACTGGATAAAGGTGCGCGTAACGTGGAAATCCTGAAGCAGGGCCAATATGAGCCGATGAGTGTGGAAAAACAAGTGGCGATCATCTACCTCGGTACACAGGGTCTGCTCTCTGCTGTTCCCGTTAGGAAGGTGAAAGAGTTTGAAGAACACCTCTTGCTGGAGATGGAAAATAAGATGCCTGAAGTACTGGCTGAGTTCAAGAAAGGAGTACTGAATGATGACAGCATCAAAAAGATGGTGGATCTGGCCAAAGGTATCATGCTACAGTATAAATAGTGTGTAGGTGAAGTGGTGAAATAGTGAAGTGGTGCTCTCACCATTTCACCACTTCACCACTTCACCACTTCACCAATCCCCCCTCGTTTTTATTTCGAGGGGATTTTTTTTGGATGAACGGTTTGGTTTATAATATAAACTAGTTTACTTTAGCCTAAATTTGGCGAAGATGTACAGGTGGGTATTTATGTTAGTCTTATTATGTACCGGAGAGGGCCTCTGGGCGCAGACGGTGATTTCGGGCAGGGTATTCAATGCAAAAAAGAAGCCCCTGTCCGGGGCCAATATTACCCTCAAAGACAGCTATGACGGTGCTACATCAGACTCAACAGGGAATTTCCTGTTTACCACCACGGAAACCGGGAATAAAGTGTTGCAGGCGGAACTGGCAGGCTATAAACTTTTTCAACAGCAATATGCACTGAATGGCCAGCCCCTTAGGGTAGAGATTGTGCTGAAAGAGGCTGTGGATGAAATGACCGCTGTAGTCATCACTGCGGGTAGTTTTGAGGCCAGCGACAAGAAAAAAACAACGGTCTTGAGTTCCATTGACGTAGTTACAACGGCCAGCGGGAATGGTGACGTCACGGGCGCTTTGAAAACCCTTCCCGGGGCGCAACAGGTGGGTGAGTCTGAAGGGTTATTTGTGCGAGGGGGTACAGCGGCAGAGACCAAAACTTTCATAGACGGGACAGTGGTCAATAATTTCTTTTACAGCAGCACACCGGGCATTGCCACCAGGGGTAGGTTCTCGCCGTTTATTTTTAAAGGCACTGTTTTCAGTACAGGTGGATATTCTGCGTTGTATGGCCAGGCCATGAGTTCAGCACTGATCCTGGAATCCATTGACCTTCCTGACCAGACCTCTGCCAGTATCAACGCGTCAGTGATTGGCCTGGGTGGCGGATATCAATACCTCGATAAGAAGAAAAGGTATTCGTTGGGAGGCAGTTACAACTATACGGATCTGCGCCTGGCATTTGCGTTGATCAAACAAAGACAGGATTATGAAGACGTGCCGGTTTTTCACACAGCAGATGCCAATTTCAGGATTAAGACATCCAGGACGGGCATGCTCAAGTATTTCGGTCAGTTTGGTACCAATCACCTGAAATTTTATAACAACAGCATTGATACACTGGGCTACCTGGATGGTTTTGGGATATCCAATACAAACTATTATCACAACCTTAGTTACAGGGAAAGTTTTGGCCGATGGAAGCTTAACCTCGGAGCCTCATACACCTACAACCAGGATAAGATTGAGAGTGGATTGTACAACCAGCAGAAACAGCAGGTGCAATTAGATCCCTTGTTGTTCAAAAACTTTACCCAAAAGAACCAGGGGAACTACTTTAATGCCAAGATGGTGTTGGAGAGAAAGATCCGGGGGCTTAGTGCCATAAGGGGCGGAATAGAGTATAATCACAATAATGATGATATCCTGTATACAGCGTACAACAACCAGCCCTTTCATTTTGTGGTGAAGGAAAAGATCACGTCTGCTTTTGCGGAAGCTGATATTTATGTAACCAATAATATCGCTGCAAAACTTGGGGGCAGGTATGAGCACTCTTATTTGCTCAATAAGAACAATATTGCACCACGTGTATCGCTGGCGTATAAGATCAATAAGGAAAGCCAGGCTTCCCTTGCCTATGGAGTTTTCTACCAGAACCCTGAGCGGCAATATTTCCCTTCCTTTACAGACCTGAATTTTACGAAGGCTGCGCATTATATTGCACAATACCAGCGTGTGACATCGCTGACTACTTTCAGGACAGAACTGTTCTATAAAAAATATGACCAGCTGATCAAAACTGCTTTGCAGAATTTCCAGCCCATTGCTACAGGGAATATGGGGTATGGAGACGCAAAGGGCATCGAGATTTTCTGGCGCGATAAAAAAACCGTTAAGAATCTGGATTACTGGATATCTTATTCTTACCTGAATACGAAACGGGATTACCTCAATTTCCCGGAAGCAATCCAGCCCAGCTTTGCAGCAACGCATACGGCATCGCTGGTACTGAAACGCTTTGTGACCAAATGGAAAACCCAGTTTAACGCAGCCTACAATTACGCCAGTGGAAGGCCTTACTATTACATTCTGCCGGATCAATCAGGCTTCAAATTCACTGACCGCGGGCAAACCAAGGCTTACAACAACCTGAGCCTGAGTGTAAACTACCTGCCCAACATTGGTAACAGCAAGTCCAAGGTCTTTGCGGTGTATGTATTATCTGTAAGCAATGTCCTTGGATTTGACCAGATCTATAATTACCAGTACTCATATAATGGTTTTCGGAAAGAAGCCATCAGGCCACCATCCAGGACCTTTGTATTCATAGGGGCTTTCCTGAGTTTTGGCATTGATCGTTCCCAGGAAGCCATAAACAGTAATCTTTAAAATCAGGTATATGCAACAAGAATATCCATCTCAGGACCCCAAGGACAAATTGCTTTGGGAAATTGCGGCCAAGAGGGCTAGTTTCAAAAGTCACCTGCTGGTGTACATTTTGGTGAACACCTTTTTCTGGATTCTTTGGTTTTTTAATGGTAATGAGTATGGTGGCCAACGGCTGCCCTGGCCTGTATGGCCCATGTTTGGATGGGGAATCGGGCTGGTGTCGCATTATATTGGGGCCTATGTTTATCCAAAGGAGGATGCAGTACAGCGGGAGTATGAGAAATTGAAAAATAGAAAGTAAATATTCAAAAAGTCAAAAAAAGAGATTATGAAAAAGATGACGATGATGATCCTGATCCTGGCCGGCATATCTGTGGCACAGGCGCAATCAGACAAATACGTAAAGGCCATGGAAGCTAAGCTGGACCAGATGGGCAAGGCCTCCACTTCAGCGCAATGGCAGGAGGTGGGAAATGCTTTTGAACGCATTGGCGAAGCCGAGAAAAGCCAGTGGCTGCCTTATTATTATGCGGCCGTGAGCCATGTGATGACCGGCTATATGTTGAGTAATGGCCAGATGGGTGGAGGAAATACCACTCAAATTGACCAGATAGCGGACAAGGCAGAAGCCATGCTGGCAAAAGCAGAGGCACTGGAGAAGGACAATTCCGATATCTATTGCGTGAAGAAAATGCTTAACACCCTGCGGATGATGGCAGATCCCATGACCCGTTACCAGACCTACGGCGCCAAGGCGGCGGAAGCATTGGGGCAGGCAAAGAAACTGGATCCCAACAACCCTCGTGTTTACATGCTGGAGGGTCAGGATAAATTCTACACACCTGAACAATTTGGGGGAAGTAAGACTGAAGCAAAAGCACTATTTGAAACCGCTTTGAAGAAATTTGATGAGGCGAAACCAAAATCTTCCATCGCACCCAATTGGGGAAAAAACCAGGTGGAGTATTTTCTTTCACAGATCAAATAAGCCCAGATGGAAGATAAACTCAGTGGTCTGGAGAGCCTGGCCATCATCAACCAGATGATCAATAAGGCCAAGAATCATTTTAGTGAAGACGGTTCATTGTATTTGTTTTGGGGCTGGCTGGTCCTGTGCTGTGGATTGGGACATTTTATACTGGAGTATTTTGCCATTACGGATAAGCCATGGGCTGTTTGGTTTCTTACCTGGGCAGGTGCCTTGTACATGGTTTTTTATTTGCGGAAGCAACGGCGCCGTGCCATTGTAAGAACCTATGCTGAAGAGATGATTGGCACTATCTGGCTCACCTTTGCCATCCTGATGGTGGTGGGTGCAGTGGCCTTTGGCAGACTTATACCTGAGTATTATCGGTACAACTATATCTATGTATTGATCATGTACGGAATGCCCACTTTCCTGTCCGGCGCTGTGCTGAAATTCAAACCATTGATGTTTGGTGCCCTGGCCTGCTGGGTGCTGGCGCTGGCAGCAGGCAGTGTTGACTTTAAGTATCACCCTTTGTTCATTGCGTTTGCCGTGATACTGGCCTGGATCATTCCGGGGTATATTCTGAAATACAGGTATAATCATCAAAGCCAACACCATGGGTGAAAAGAAACTAACGGAGAATGAAAGCCTCCTGATCATTGAACAAATGATTGGGAGGGCCAGGCAGGAGGAAAGGGACTCGGGTTGGGGCTGGATTGTCTGGGGCTGGTTACTGTTTGTGACCAGCGTTGCCCATTTTGTCCTGATCCGGCTTAAGGTGAACCATCCTTCCCGCGTGTGGGACTATTTTTTGTATGGCGCCATTCTGCTGGTGCTTCTTTCCATATTGGCGAGGTACTGGGGCCCGGCTAAAGGCAGGGTGCGTACGTATACCAATGAGCTGGTGGATAAATTCGACTTCGCATTTTTTGTGAGCCTGGTGGTCATGAGTTATGGGAACTACGTTACAGATCTGAATCCTTCCGGCACCAGTTTTGGTTATCTGTTGCTGTTGTATGCTTTCTGGATGTATATCCATGGATCAGCCTATCGTTTCGCCCTCTTACGTTATGGCGCCTACGTGAATTGGCTGGGGGCGATGGTGATTTTTTATTTTGGTACTAAACTGGGTGCAAACGTTCTGCTGGTACATGCCGTCTGTGTGGCTTTGGGATACCTGGTCCCCGGCCATATTGCTTTGCGAAAATTTCAAAAAAGGAATTCAGGAATTACGCATGAGTGAATTCAAGGAACTGGATCCCCTGTTGCATTCCCAACTAAGGTTGGCAGTGATTTCTTTACTGGTAAGTGTAAAGGAAGCGGAGTTTACATTCCTGAAAGAAAAAACCAATGCTACAGCCGGGAATCTCAGCGTACAGCTGCAGAAACTTAAAGATGCACAGTACATAGAGATAACAAAGCAGTTCAAGGATAACTATCCGCAAACGATGTGCAAGATCACCAAAACAGGTATTGCTGCATTTGAGGAATATGTCAGGAACCTTCGGGAGTATCTGGATATAAAGAGGCATTAGGCATAAAGGCATTGAGGCATTAAGGAATAGGCATTAGGCATAAAGGCATTGAGGCATTGAGGGATAACCCTTTATGCCTCAATGCCTCAATGCCTTTATGCCTCAATGCCTATTCCTTAATCAGCTTAACCAGCAGGACATCCGTTCCATTCACCACCACCTTCAGGAAATAATCGCCAGGCTTGATGGCATGTGATCCTTTTACGGTGAACTGGTTTAAACCTGCACTTCCCTTGGCAGACTGGCGGATGATATTGTTACCGTCTTTATCAGTAATGGTCATGTTAACCATGGCAGGTTCTTTCATGTCCACATCTACATCGATATCATTTACAGAAAGATCGGGCGTTGCGCTTACCATGGATACTTCACCGGTCTTGGGTACATGAACTACCAGGGTGCGTGAGTATTGAACATCACCAGTGCTGTCTGTCATTTTCAGCCTGTAGCAATTCATCAGCTTGGGATATTCATCGATCCACTGGAACTCACCATTAGACTGGCGGATCTTTTTGCTGTCAACTTCGGCAAAGTTTTCACCATCCCTGCTTTTCTCAATAGTATAGTTAATGGTGTTAAGGGGGGCCGACTGCCATTTCAGGGCAACCCTGCGATATTTGATGGTTTCACCGCGGAAATTAGCGAGATTGTTGTTGGGGGTAGAAGAATCCCTGACAGCAAGCACTTCTTCTGTTGTAAGTGTTGCGTTAATGCTGGTTACCGCAATAACAGCGATAATAATGTACCTGCAGAAATGGCCAAAGCCTGTGAAAATAGAAGTTTCCATAAACTACGTTTTGTGGCGTGAATAAATCGGGACTGGACTGGCCATCAGAAGGATAAAAGGAAACTTACTGTACACCGTAGAGGTAATTACGGAAACAGTGGGTATGGATTGACTTTAATTCCAGATCTTATGATCTTTCAGGAGTGCTGAGGACCGTAACTACAAATGAAGAGGGATGGCTAAAGCCGGAATGAGCATCTTTTTGTGGTACGGGTGGTTCAGCGATCTTGGACCTGGCTTTTCGGAGATATTGCAGGTATTGAAGAGGTATTTCGTAAGGATCGTTGTACAAAATAAACACCTTCCACTGAGAAATGCAATAGCCTTTTGGACCCGCCGCCGGCGCTTTAAATTAAGAAGCTGATTTACAAACTTATGAGCCCTAATTTTGTTTATAACTTTTTTAAAATACTTTGATGACCCCCATCATAGAAGTTAAAGGCCTTTCCAAATCATTCTCCGGATTCAAAGCAGTTGATGATATTTCATTCACTGTAAATCAGGGAGATGTATATGGATTCCTGGGTCAGAATGGAGCCGGGAAATCTACCACCATCCGTATGCTATTGTCTCTCATTATGCCTGATACAGGCACCATAAAGATCATGGGGAAGGATCTGTTTCAGCACCGTACGGAGATCCTGCGGCATACAGGTGCGGTGATTGAGAAACCTGATCTCTATTCTTATTTATCTGCCGAGGATAACCTGCGGATTTTTGCCCGCCTGAGTGGTATTAAACCAGATAGGGACAGGATAAATGAAAAGCTGTCACTGGTAGGCTTGATGGACAGGGCCACCTCAAAAGTCAGGACCTTTTCCCAGGGTATGAAACAGCGGTTGGCCATTGCCGTTGCACTGATCCATGATCCCCAATTGATTATACTGGATGAGCCTACCAACGGGCTGGATCCGCAAGGCATTGCAGACATACGTAAGCTCATTATTTCATTGAGCAGGGATCACGGGAAAACCTTGTTGGTGTCATCCCATCTACTGTCTGAAATGGAACAGATGGCCACCCGGATGATCATTATTGACAGGGGACGAACCATAGTGGAGGGGGCGATGGATCAGCTCCTGGATACTACTGATGGCAACAGGCCCCTGAGAAGCCTTGAAGATTTTTTTCTTTCACTTACAAGCCGATGATATTTATGTGGGAACTGGTCAGAATTGAATTATATAAAGTGTTCCGTAAGCCCAGGACTTTTATTGCATTTGTGGCCATCGCCATGATTGTTTTGCTGATCCAGATGGGGTTTTACGTAGACGGGGAAAGTTACATCCAGTTTGGCATGAATGCTTTGTCCGAGAACTTTGATATCCAGGGTAAAGTGCTCAACGGCTACCTGCTGGCATACATTATTCTTCAAACCCTGTTGGTGCATGTTCCCTTATTGATTGCACTCGTGGCGGGTGACATGATCTCAGGTGAAGCCAATATGGGAACCCTCCGGATTTTGCTGACCAAGCCGGTTCCCAGGGGGAAACTGATCAGTGCCAAGTTTATAGCGTCTGCGGTGTATACCATCATGTTGCTCATCTGGATGGCATTCTGGACATTGTTTGTGTCTGTTATCATCTTCGGGAAAGATGATATGATTATCATGAAGAGTGAAGTGGTAACCCAGATCCTGCAGAACGATGTTATGTGGCGGTACGTGGCCGCCTTTGGTTTTGCGGCCTTGGCCATGGTCACCGTTTCCGCCCTGGCATTCTTCCTCAGTATTTTTGCAGAGAACTCCATAGGGCCTATCATCGCCTGTATGAGTATCGTAATTGTCTTTACGATTCTCAATACCCTTAACCTGCCGGTGTTCAATCTGGTAAAACCTTATTTATTTACTTCACACATGTTGGGATGGAAGGGATTTTTTGATGTCAAGGTTAATGCAGATCACGAACAGATTGTTGGATCAGTAGAAAACCTGCCTGCAGTCCTCAGATCCGCGGCAATCCTCTTTTTTCATATCATAGGTTTCTGGGTGGCATCTATCCTGGTATTCCGGAAAAAAGACATCATGTCCTGAACCGCTCTTTTGTTACCTTTAAAACAAAAAGATGCGGGTTCTTTTTTTCACGCTTGCCCTGCTTTTTGCCATTCCGCTTGCTGCACAGAAATTAAACAAAGAAGAGAAGGCTATTCTTGCCAGGATTGACGCGCAGCTGCCGCAAACCATGAAGTTGCTGGAGGAAATGGTGAACATCAACTCCGGAACACTTAATGTGCAGGGTGTGAAACAGGTTGGGAAATTGTTGGGCGATGCTTTTCAACAGGCAGGATTCCAGACCACTTGGGTAGCATTGCCGGATTCCCTGCGGCGTGCGGGTCACCTGGCGGCAAGCCGCCAGGGCAGCAAAGGCAAAAAGCTTTTTCTCATCGGTCACCTGGATACCGTTTTTGAACCGGATATGCCGGCTAATCCGTATCGGAAAATCAATGACAGTACTGTTACCGGGCAGGGGGTGAATGATATGAAGGGTGGTGACGTGATCATCCTCGCTGCCTTAAAGGCGCTGAACGATCTTGGCCTGCTTAAAGATGTTACCATTACTGCCTATTTCACGGGCGATGAGGAAAAAGCGGGACTCCCGATTTCAGTGTCCCGGGCAGATTTTATCCAGCGCGCTAAACAACACGATATTGCGCTGGGGTTTGAAGGGGCCATGGCTTTAGATATTGTGGCGGTGGCCAGGCGGGGTGCCAGCAGCTGGACGCTCACCACTACCGGCAAGCAAAGTCACTCCAGTGGCGTTTTTGGAGAAAATGCCGGATACGGGGCCAATTATGAATTGGCACGGATCATTGAATCTTTTCGCACCACGCTTGGCGGTGTTCAATACCTCACATTCCATCCGGGCCTTATGGCTGGTGGCACAGAACTTAAGACAGCACCTGGAGAATTACACGTGTGGGGCAAAACCAATATTGTTGCACCATCTGCCATCGCCTATGGCGATATAAGGTTTATTTCTGCAAGGCAGGAAGACAGTGCGAGGCAGTTGATGCGCAGGATCACCACCAGCGGCAATCTGCCGCAGACCTCTGCATCCATCCGTTTTGAAGATGGAATTCCCGCTATGGAACCTACACCCGGTAACTATGCCCTCCAGGAAAAGCTAAGCATCATTACCATGGATATGGGTATTGGCCCTACGCTGGCAGGCGATCCAGGAAAAAGGGGAGCAGGTGATATCTCTTACATTGCAGCATATCTTGACTGCCTTGACGGATTGGGTGCCTCTGGGATGGGCGCACATGCCCCTGGTGAGACCATGGACCTTAAAGAATTCCCTGTCCTGCTGAAAAGGGCAGCATTGTTGATATACCGATTAACCCGTTAAATGCACATCATGAAAAAACTATTGATTGTTTTTTTACTGTTAGCCGTTCAGAGCAGGGCAGATGTTCGCCTACCAGCCATCATTGGAGATCACATGGTCTTGCAACAGAAATCCTCGGTTCAGCTCTGGGGTTGGTCAGGTCCTTCAGAATCAGTTACCATAACAGTTTCCTGGGATCCTGCCCAGGTATATAAGGTGAAAGCTACCAGTGGTGGTAAGTGGGTGGCTAACGTGGCCACACCCGGTGCAGGAGGACCCTTTACCATTGAGATCAAAGGGAATGGCACTCCGCTTACTGTAAAAGACGTATTGATCGGGGAAGTATGGTTATGCGGAGGCCAAAGTAATATGGAATGGGGTGGATCGCAACAACTTCCCCAGTCGCTGGAAGAAGCTCCCCAGGCCAACAACGCACAGATCAGATTCTTTTATGTGCCCAAAGCCACTTCAGATTTTCCACAGGAAGACGTAAAAGCGCAATGGGTGGTATGTAGTCCTGAGAGCATGAAATCATTCTCAGCCATCGGATATTTTTTTGCGAAACAGGTGAATGCCGCAACAGGATTTCCCATGGGTATGATCAATAGTAACTGGGGTGGTACACCTGCGGAAACCTGGACACCCGCCAGGGTAGTTGAAGAAGACCCGGCGTTGAAAGCTGCGGCACAGAAACTGAATCCTGCAGATTGGTGGCCGGTACAAACTGCCCTGGCTTACAACGCTATGATCTATCCCTTGCAGAAATACATGATTGCCGGCACACTGTGGTACCAGGGTGAGTCCAATGTGGGAACCCATGCTACTTACGCATCCCTGTTCACGCAGATGATTGCATCCTGGCGCAAGGCCTGGGGTAAGGAATTTCCTTTCTACTATGTACAGATCGCGCCGTATAATTATGGTAAGGATAATGTGAATGGTGCTTTACTCCGTGAGCAGCAAACCCGGGCATCAGCATTTCCGCAAACAGGTATGGTAGTGATCAGTGACCTGGTGGATACTGTTTCGGATATCCATCCCCGTAAGAAAAAAGAGGTGGCAGCACGGTTAGCTAACCTCGCCCTGAGTGAAAACTATGGCAAAACTGGCCTGGCCTGGAGAAGCCCCTCATATAGCGGCATGGTGGTGGAGAAAGACAAAATCCGGCTGAGTTTTAAAGACATAGGGAGCGGACTGATGGTGAAGGGTACCGTGCCCACTTGTTTTTACATTGCAGGCTCCGATGGGATCTTTGTACCGGCAACAGCAAAATTGGAAAAAAATAACACGGTGTTGGTTTGGCATAAGGACATCAAAGAACCCAAACAGGTTCGGTTTGGATTCACCAATACGGATGAGCCCAACCTGTTTTCAAAGGAAGGGCTGCCCGTCAATCTCTTCAGGACGGATCAATAGCAACTCATCCATACATAACATCACAAACGGCAGAGAAAATTGACCCTTGTCAATTTTCTCTGCCGTTTGTGATGAAACTGATATGTTGTGCTACCAGAACTTTGTCACGCCCGGTACTGCCACGGGATAGAATCCATCCGGCCCTGGAACAATGGCCGGCGTGGCATCAAATGCGTATGTTTTGGGTTGCAGATCCAATCCTGAATTCAGTGCTTTGTTCCATTCCACCACCTGGCCAGTATAGGTGGCAAGCCTGCCAAGAATGGATGTCATTGTGCTCTTGGCGCCATTCTCTGCATCGGCAAATTTATATTCCCCTTTGGCGATGGCGGCAAACAGTTCATCGTGTTCCGTCTGGTATGGATTGTTTTCCGTTTTGCTGTCAAACTGATAGGTTACTTTCCCTTTCAGGTCTGTGATATGTGCAGCACCGCAAAAGATTTTCCCCTTGGTGCCGGTCATCAGTTCATCTACCTTGGCCATGGTTTTAGGGATATGCCTGCATTGTGAATTCAGGATAGATCCATCTGCATAATGAAACTCTACATAGTGGTGGTCATAAATTTCTCCGTGATCCTTGCCCTTCCTTACCTGGCGGCCACCCATGCCCTGGGCTTTTACCGGGTAGGATCCTTTGAACCAATTGATCACGTCAATATTGTGAATATGTTGTTCAGTGATATGATCTCCGCATAGCCAGTTAAAATAATACCAGTTACGCATCTGGTATTCCATTTCCGTTTGTTCTGGTTTGCGGGGATTCACCCACACCCCGTCATTATTCCACCAGGCCTGCGCACTCACTATATCTCCAATCTGGTCTTTACGCTTGAACAGTTCCCGGTATGAGTTCTGGTAATGCCTTTGCAGGCCCACTACCACATTGAGTTTCTTCATTTTTGCTTCCTCAGCCGCCTTCAATACCCTCATTACGCCATTGGGGTCTGTAGCTACAGGCTTTTCCATGAAGATGTGTTTGTTTTGCTTCACGGCTTCTTCAAAATGGATGGGCCTGAATCCGGGTGGTGTGGTAAGGATCACTACATCGGCGAGCGGTATAGCTTTTTGATAGGCATCAAAACCCACAAATTTGCGGTCTTCCGGAACATCAATTTTGTTTTTGATGTTGCCTTTAACCCCTGACCAATCTGAAAGGTCGTCTGCATTCAACTGTTTATACGCACTGTCAATCCTGTCCTTGAAAGCATCGGCCATGGCTACCAGTTTAACATTCTGCTTGGTAAGCAGAGCCTGCATGGCGGCACCTGTCCCCCGTCCACCGCAGCCGATGAGGGCAATTTTAATAACCTGGTCTGCACCTGAAAAGTAATTGGCTCTTGTGAACAATGGCGCTGCAAGCATGCCACTGGCAAGAATGCTGCCTTGTTTCATAAACTCGCGTCTGCTCTGGTTATCTTTTTGGTTCATGGCGTTGGTTTGGAAAGTGAAAGTTAATTGCCTAGATATTGTGCGTAAAATTTTTCTGCTTCTTCCCTGCCGGGTTGCTGCAATGGCCGTACCACACGGAAGCCCACAAACATACCATCCGTAAGCCACCACCTGCTTTTAGGGATCTGGGGATCCCTTTTGTTCCACGTAGGATCAGAGTGGGATCTGGCGGCAGAGCGTAATTCTATGGCACTACTCAGGTAAGACCCTCCGCGTACGGACCGCGGATACCTGGAAGCAGGGGGCACCAGTGGATCTTTTCCGGCAGCTGTTACAAAATACTGTTCATCATACTGATCCATTACCCACTCACTAAGGTTACCCAGCATATCATATAAACCCCAGGGATTCGGTTTCTTCTGTCCGGTTTTCTGGTATTTCCCGCTGCTATTGGTTTTGAACCAGGCATACTCGGCCAGTTTGGAAGGATCATTACCAAAAAAATAAGTTGTGGTGCTTCCCGCCCTGCATGCATACTCCCATTCAGCTTCTGTGGGCAGGCGATAGAAAACACCCGTCTGTTCATACAACCATCGGCAGAACATCAACGCACCGTCAACACTCATACTATTCATTGGGAATCCACCGTCTTTGCCCATATTCCAGCTCAGGTCTATATACTGTGCCGTAGGCCTTGTTACGGCATCGGTGCGGGAACCCTGGGACAGGCTTTCGTCTTTGAAAAAGACACCGTATTGATCGTGTGAAACTTCAAATGCTCCCATCCAGAAAGGGGAAATGGCTATTTCTTTTGCCGGTCCTTCATCGTTTTTACGTCCTTTCTCCTGTGAACCACTACCCATCATGAATTTGCCACCGGGAATAGGTACCATGGGATAGGCATAGTCTGAACCGGGCATGGATAAAGTGTAGGGATGAAAGGCTGTATCTGTTTGCGTAAAAGCAATAGAGGGAAGGAGCATCAGGATACAGCAGAGCCACCGTTGCATAGCGTAAAATATGGGTTCTGAATATACGAATTACTCACTAAATTGATGGCATGAAACGTAGAAACTTCCTCCGTAGCAGCCTCCTTGCCACTGGCGCCGCAGTGGTGTCAACAGGCGCATCCCAGGCCATGCCTGCCAAGGCAGACAAACCTTTTCAAATGTTGTTTGGTACCCATGACGGCATGTTTGCGAATAGTGCAGGGAAGGATTTTATTGACCAGATCAAATTTGCGCACGACCTTGGTTTCAGGGCAATTGAAGACAACGGCATGATGAGCAGGACGCCGGAAGAACAAAGCCGCATTGGTGATACACTCGCAAAACTGGGTATGACGATGGGAGTGTTTGTCATTACGTCTGATAACTGGCACTGGCGCACATCTTTATGCACTGGCAAGCAGGAATGGATTGATAAAATGAAATCAGATTGCCGCAAGGCACTGGAAGTTGCAAAAAGATGTAACGCCACGCATGCTACGGTGGTCCCAGGTAATTATGAGAGATCGCTACCGGTTGATATCCAGACGGCTAATGTAATCACGGCTTTGAAACAAGGAGCAGAGATCCTTGAAAAAGGGAAACTGGTCATGGTGCTGGAGCCCCTGAGTGACAATGCCGATCTTTTCTTACGCCATTCCCAGCAAACCTATATGATCTGTAAAGCGGTGGGCAGCCCGTCCTGTAAGATCCTGTTTGACATGTACCATATGCAGCGGAACGAAGGCAATATCATCGCCAATATGGATATGGTTTGGGATGAAATAGGGTATTTCCAGATTGGTGATAATCCTGGCCGCAAAGAGCCCACCACCGGCGAGATGAATTATAAGAACATTTTCAGGCATATCGCGGAGAAAGGCTATAAAGGCGTATTGGGGATGGAGCACGGCAATGCAAAACCCGGAAAAGAAGGGGAGATGGCGTTGGTCAGGGCTTATCGGGAAGTGGACCTGGGTTAGTTATGGGCATTGGTGAACATATGGGTTCGTTCATTGTTTTTTGCTTGCATGATGCATATGAAATTGGGTTTTATTATCGGATTTTTACTCCTGGCAGTGAATATTGCGGCACAAGACGCAGATAAGCTGATCAGGGATGTGCGGGCCAAGCTGGGCCAGGTCAATGATTACAAGGCCAATGGAAAATTGAAGACCGATGTGTCTTTTCTGAAAATCCCCGTCTCTGATATCCAGGTGTATTACAAAAAGCCAGATCGGTTTAAAGTAAAAAAGGACGGAGGTATCTCACTGTTGCCCAAGGGCGGCATCAGTGTAAACCTGAATTCCCTGATGATGATGGACAATGTTACTGCTGTGAATGCTGGGGAGTCTGTATTCCAGGGTGCTAAAGTAAAAGTGGTTAAGCTGTTGCCGCTGGATGAGAACAGTGATCTCATTCTCACTACCCTTTACATAGATGCCGTAAGACTGCTGATCTATAAATCTGTCACCACCACCCGTGATAATGGCACTTATGATATGCAAATGGTGTATGGCCGGTATGAAAAATATGGGCTGCCAGATAAAGTAATTTTCTCTTTCAATACCAAAGACTACAAATTGCCCAAAGGGGTGACCTTTGAATATGAAACCGGAGAGAAACCGGAGCAAACCCAGGATGCTTTAAAGAATAAAAAAGGGAAAGTGGAAATCACTTATTCATCTTATTTGATCAACCAGGGGTTATCTGAGACAGTCTTTAAATGAAGGGAGAAGATAAAGGGAGAAGTGCGAAGGGGATACCCTTTCTTCGCACTTCTCCCTTCATCTTCTCCCTTGAAAAAAGTTACTCATCAATCTTTTCATCCACCGCATTCCTCAACACAGCAGTGCTCATCTTGCGCAAGGGATTTCGATGCGCTTGTGCATAACCGCTGCGTTTTGCAAGGATGTCCAATGCGGCAAAAACGGCTTCACGGAAAGAGGCCTCATCGGCCTTGTCTTTACCGGCTATGTCAAAAGCGGTTCCATGGTCTGGGGAAGTACGCACTACAGGCAGTCCCGCAGTATAGTTTACGCCTTCGCCAAACGCAAGGGATTTGAAAGGGATCAGCCCCTGATCATGATACATAGCCAGCACGCCGTCAAATTTTTCATGCAGTCCCCTTGCGAAGAATCCGTCTGAAGCATAAGGCCCAAAGACCACTACATCGGATTTTTTGGCTTCTATCACTGCGGGCCTGATGATTTCTTCGTCTTCTTTTCCGATGAGCCCTTCATCGCCGGCATGGGGGTTGAGACCGAGAACAGCGATCTTGGGTTTGTCAATACCGAAATCCCTTCTGAGGGTTTCCTTCATGAGCCTGATCTTGGAAAGGATCTTGTCTTTGGTGATATGTTTGGCTACTTCACTCACGGGCAGGTGTTCTGTTACCAGCCCCACACGCATATTGGCCGCTACCATAAACATCAGCACATCCCTGGCTTCAAAATACTGTTGGAGGAAAGGAGTGTGGCCAGTATAGGGAAACTGGTCAGACATAACATTTTTCTTATGGATAGGGGCTGTCACCAGGGCCTGTATCTTGTTTTCCTTCAGGGCTTCTGTGGCAGCAACCAGGGATTGCACGGCATATTTTCCACCGGTTTCATTGAGCGTGCCGGGCGTAATGGCTACTTCTTCTTCCCAGAGATTGAAGATGTTCAACTGCTTATGATTGAGCTTGGCGAACTCTTTGATGATGTTGAAGTTCAGGTTATGCTCCGGTAAAGACTTGCGATAGAAGTTGATGGCTTTATTGGAGCCAAACACCACCGGTGTGCAAAATTCAAGGATGCGCTGGTCTGAAAACACCTTGATGATGCATTCAATGCCAATGCCATTCAGGTCACCACAGGTAATGCCGATAACAGGTTTGTTAAGAGTTGCAATCATAAACAACGGAATGAGCCGGTAAAGATATTACTTTTGGGCACCAATGTATACCTTAAAAAAGTCCCTCGGCCAGCATTTCCTCAAGGATGAACAAATCTCTGAGCGGATCGTGTCTGCCCTCGGTCCTTTGAACTTTTCCCAATTGCTGGAAGTGGGGCCGGGTGGCGGCGCCATTACCAAATATTTGCTTCAGTTGCCGGATATACATTTCAAGGCAGTGGAGCTGGACGATGAGAAGATCAGTTATCTGCAGGCAAAATATCCATCCATCCAGGGAAAGATCATTGCAGGGAGTATATTGGATATACCACGGCCATTTGAAGGACATTTCACGGTGATTGGAAATTTCCCCTACAATATTTCATCGCAGATTCTTTTCCGGATCCTGGAATGGAAGGACGATGTGGATGCCATGGTGGGTATGTTCCAGAAGGAAGTAGCACTTCGGATTGCAGCGTCTCCGGGGAACAAGGACTATGGTATCCTGAGTGTGCTGGTGCAGGCTTATTTCTCCGTTGAATATCTTTTTGATGTAAACGAAGAAAGCTTTAATCCCCCGCCCAAAGTAAAAAGCGGTGTGATCAGGATGGTGAATACGGGAAATCGTCTGAAGATCATCCAGGAAAAAAAATTCTTTAACCTGGTAAAAGCTGCATTTGGCCAAAGGCGCAAGCAACTGCGCAATCCGCTAAAACCTTATTTCACTCCTGAAGTATTGCAGGATTCCATATTTACCCAGCGTGCGGAAGACCTGTCTGTAGAAGATTACGTGGAACTCCTAAAGCGTATGATATGAAGAAAGTGTTGATCACGGCTAAGGCCCACCCCATATTGGCTGAAAAGTTGAAGGCGGCGGGATACAGGGTGATTGACGCGCCTGCCATGACCTATGATGAGTTGTTGGCAGCCATAGCTGATGTGGAAGGAATAGTGGTTACCACGAGATTGAAAATTGACAGGCGGGTAATGGATGCGGCGGGCAAACTGGAATGGATAGGAAGACTGGGAAGCGGTCTGGAGCTGATTGACCTGGACTATGCAAAAGAGAAAGGCATCCGCTGCGAAAGCAGCCCGGAAGGTAACCGCAACGCTGTTGCTGAGCATGCGCTGGGACTGTTGCTCAGCCTCATGAACAGGATTTCTTCTTCTTTTGAAGAGATCAAACGAGGGGAGTGGATCAGGGACGCCAACCGTGCTGATGAACTGTCTGGTAAAACAGTAGGTATTGTTGGTTTTGGACACACCGGAAGTTCCTTTGCGCGGTTGCTGGCTCCTTTCCAGGTGACGGTACTCGCGTATGATAAATACAAATTCAATTTTGCCAAAGACTTTGTACGCGAAGCCTCACTGGAGCAGATCTCAAAATATGCCGATGTGGTAAGCTTTCATTTGCCACTTACGGCAGAAACCTACCATCTTGCCGATGAAACATTTTTCAGGAAGCTGGAACGCCGGCCTTATCTACTGAATACATCAAGAGGAAAGGTAGTAGACAATGCGGCGCTGATCAAAGCCCTGCAGGAAGACCGGCTCAGGGGTGTTGGCCTGGATGTACTGGAGAATGAGCAGCTCAGTACCTATACCAGCGAAGAGAAACAACAACTACAAACATTGGTTAACAATCCACGGGTGATCCTGACGCCCCACATTGCGGGTTACAGCCATGAATCCTTTGAGAGAATGGCAACAGTTTTACTGACCAAACTCAACATCGGGTGATGTAAATCATGCTCCCCTGAAACCGCCTTCTTTTTGCCTTTACCTTCCTATCTTTAACTGCCCGCTTTTCGTTAATCCTTTAACCGGCAAGTATGCGGTATATTAACTGCTTAGTACCTATTGTAGTGGCTGCTGTTTTGTTTTCCTGTAAACAGAAAGAAGCCGCGCCTGCTGTGCTCCCTCCTATTCCAATGCAGGTATATGAAGTTCGTGAAGAACACGTCCCCCTTTTCACAGAGTTTGTGGGTCAAACCTTTGGCCAGTCTGATGTGGAGATCACCTCACGGGTAGACGGATGGGTGACATCCATGAATTACCAGGAAGGAGGCCAGGTGAAACTCGGCCAGGTGTTGTACACCATTGATCCCCTTCCTTACCAGAATAAACTGGACCAGAGCCGTGGCCAGCTGGCAGAAGCTCGTACCATGATGGAGAAGGCAAAAGCAGACCTCAACCGCATTGAACCGCTTGCAGCCATGAATGCAGTGAGCCAACGTGAACTGGTTGCTGCCCGTGCCCAGTATGGTGCAGCCCAGGGCAGGGTACAGTCTGCAGAAGCTGCTGTCCGTAATTCCCAGCTGGAACTGGGATACACGCAGATTAAATCACCCCTTACCGGCGTCATCGGACTTTCTAAAGTGAGGGTGGGTGACTATGTGGGACAGTTGCGGTCTGTACTCAACACCGTTTCTCAGATAGGGAAGGTCAGGGCAAGGTTTACGATGTCTGAAAATGATCTGTTCCGTATGTATCGCCTCGCCCAGGCATCCAACAACCACAACAATAAGATCGGGCTGCACCGTGATGTGGAGATGCTCTTGTCTGACGGTTCCGTTTACCCGCATCGGGGAGAAATAGACCTGGCAGACCGCCAGGTGGATCCTGCAACAGGAGCACTCACTTTTGAAGCTACATTCCCTAATCCTGAGATGCTCCTTCGGCCGGGTTTGTATGTGAAGGTGCGCGTACTAACAGAAGAGCGGGACAGTGCCATGCTGATCCCCCAAAAAGCCATTGCTGAATTGCAGGGCCAGAAATCTGTTTATGTGGTGGGCGACAGTAATAAAGTAATGATGAAACTCATCAAGACCGGTCCACGGTACGGGCGTTATACCATCGTGGAGTCAGGACTGGCACCCGGCGAGAAAGTTGTGCTGGGCGGTACCGCGCTGCTTCGCAACGGTATTGTGGTCATTCCGAAGCCCATCGATCCCAAAGACAGTACTGCATTAGATATCATCGAAAATTAAAATCGTATCATGGCTGAATTTTTTGTACGAAGGCCGATTGTTGCGATGGTGATATCGATCATCATTGTGATCCTGGGTATCCTTGCTTTGCAGAAAGTGCCCGTGGCACAATACCCGGAAATTGTACCGCCCATGATCCAGGTGAGTGCTGATTTCACCGGTGCCAACGCCATCAACGTGGAACAGGCGGTGGCCACGCCCATAGAGCAGAAAGTAAACGGGGTGGAGAATATGCTGTACATGAAAAGCGTGAACACCTCAGATGGCACAATGACACTGCAGGTGAGTTTTGACGTGGGCACCAACCTGGACAATGCCAACATGCTCACGCAAAACCGCGTGAAACTTGCTGAACCATTCCTTCCCCAGGCTACCAAGCAAACCGGTGTGAACGTGAAGAAATCCCTGAATTTCCCCCTGCTGCTGGTTGCACTGAGTTCTCCTAAAGGAACCTACGATAACAGCTTCCTGTCTAACTACGCCAACATCAATATGGTGGACGAGTTGGCCAGGATCAAGGGCGTGGGGGAAGTGTTATTGTATGGTGGTTCAGATTATGCCATGCGTGTATGGATCAAGCCAGACCTTGTTTCTAAACTGGGCATCACTATTGAAGACATTCAGTATGCATTGCAACAACAGAATGTGATCACGCCTGGTGGCAAGTTTGGTGGTCCGCCTGCACCAAAGGGCACGGAGAACACGTATACGGTGATGCTGCAGGAGCGCCTCACCAACGAAGAAGACTTCGGTAACATTGTTGTAAAGGCAAAAGAAAACGGCGCACTGGTGCGCCTGAAAGATATTGCAAGGATTGAGCTGGGAACCCTTACCTACAGTTCGTTCTCAAGGGTAAATGGCAGGCAGGGTGCGGTGATAGGGTTTTTCCAGATTCCGGGTTCCAATGCCCTGGCCGTGGCCGAAGAGATCAAGGCCAAGGTTAAAGAACTGTCCCAGAAATTCCCGCCAGACATGAATGCGGAAGTATCCCTGGATACCACGCTGGCAGTGGAAGCTGGAATTGAAGAAATCATCCATACCCTGTTTGAAGCGATCGTACTAGTGATCCTGGTGGTGTTCATATTTCTGCAGGACTGGCGCGCCACGCTTATTCCCTTACTGACCGTTCCGGTATCATTGATCGGTACATTCATGGTGTTCCCCCTGTTGGGATTCTCTGTGAATACACTGTCTTTGCTGGGATTGGTTTTGGCCATCGGTATTGTGGTGGATGACGCTATTGTAGTGGTAGAGGCCGTTATGCATAACATCGAGAAGGGGCTTGATCCGAAAGAGGCTACGGTCAAGGCAATGAAAGAAGTATCCGGACCGGTGGTGGCCATTGCGTTGATCCTGGTAGCGGTATTTATTCCTGTGGCAGCAACACCGGGCATAACGGGCCGCCTGTACCAGCAATTTGCCATTACCATTGCTATCTCGGTGATCTTCTCTGCCATCAATGCGTTGACGCTGAGTCCGGCACTGTCTGCATTATTGCTCAAGCCGCACAAAGAGAAAAAGGGTCCGTTGGCGGCGTTCTTCCGTGGTTTCAATAAGGTCTTTGATAAGTTTACGAATGGATATACCGGCGTGGCAAAAATTTTTGTGGGCAAGGCATTCCGCAGTGTGCTGGTAGTGGCCGTTGTTGCGGTGATGGCGGGGTTCATCGGGATGAAGGTACCCGGGGGATTTGTGCCCGATGAGGACCAGGGTTATTTTATGATGAATATCCTGCTGCCTCAGGGATCTTCTATTCAACGTACCGATGAAGTATCAAAGCAGGTGGAACAGATGCTCGCGAAAGAAGAAGGAGTGAAGAGTTATGTGACCATCAATGGATTCAGCCTGCTCACCAATGCAAATGCACCCAATGCGGCGTTTTTGTTTGTAGAAGCTAAGAAATGGGATGAAAGAAAGGAGACGGTAGCGCAAATAGTGGAGAGGCTGAACCGTATGTTGGCGGTAAAGATCCAGCGGGGAACGGCCATCGCCTTTGGGCCGCCGCCCATCCAGGGCCTGGGCACCTCGGCAGGATTCTCCATGATGTTGCAAGACAGGGGCGGTAACACGCCAGAATTCCTGGAAAAGGAGACCGGCAAATTTATGGCGGAGGTCCGGAAACGGCCGGAGATTGGTTCCATACGTACCACGTTCAATGCAGGATCACCGCAGATCAAATTGGATATAGACCGGGATAAGGCAGAGAAACTGGATGTGCCCATTTCATCTGTCTCGTCAACCATTGGTGCCTTCATGGGTGGTAACTATGTCAATGATTTTAACCGGTTTGGCCGGCAGTACCGGGTTTACCTCCAGGCAGAAGCGGCCTATCGCGTGTACCCTGAACAGATGTCGCAGTTCTTTGTACGCAGCCGCCAGGGCGCATTGATTCCGTTGAATTCCCTGGTGACCTATCGGCATGTTTCGGGCCCTGAGTTCACCAATCGGTTTAACCTGTACAGATCCGCAGAAGTCACCGGTACGCCCGGTAAAGGTTATAGTTCCATCCAGGCGCTCAACGCTCTGGAAGAGGTGGCCAAGGCAACGCTGCCACCCAGTATGGGATACCAGTGGACCAACGTCTCATACCAGGAGAAGCAATCCGAGGGTAAGGGCGGCACGGTATTCATCTTTGCCATCATCTTTGTGTTCCTGATCCTGGCGGCACAATATGAAAGCTGGGGCCTTCCATTCAGCGTATTGCTGGGAACGCCGTTTGCGGTTTTTGGTGCTTTCCTGGGATTATGGCTGGCGCGTATGGACAATTCACTTATTGTCAATAATGTCTTTGCACAGATAGGCCTGGTGATGCTGATTGGACTTGCGGCTAAGAATGCAATTTTGATTGTGGAGTTTGCGAAGGAAGAATATGAAAAGGGCAAGACGCTGAAGGATGCCGCTATGCATGCCGCCAGGCTTCGTTTCAGGCCCATCCTCATGACGGCCTTTGCATTTATCCTGGGTGTGATCCCCCTGCTTCGTGCTACAGGGGCCGGTTCACAATCCAGGGTGGTCATGGGCATCACCGTCTTTGCCGGTATGCTGGTGGCAACCATCCTGGGTGTTTTGATTGTGCCCGGCTTGTTTGTATTTATAGAGCGGCTCACCGGCAAAAAGAAAACTTCACCACCTTCTGATAATTCAACCATATGAAAAAGAGTACACTCGTAGTCATGATCCTGGCTTTGCTGGCCAGCTGTGTGGTGGGCCCCAGGTACCAGAAGCCGGTAGTGGATCTGCCGATGCAGTTTCGTGATTCGCAGTATTCCAGGGCTACGGACACTATTGCTTATCTGAACTGGTGGGATTTATTCCGGGACACGGTATTGCAGGGGCTTATCCGGGAAGCCGTGCAGCACAATACCGGAATCAGGACAGCGCTGGCGCGGGTGGAGGAATCCAGGCTTTCGCTGGGTTTTACCCGCACCGCTTCCATGCCTTCATTGGGTTATACGGCAAAGGCCGGATATTATGACCTGAGTAATAACAACAGCAATGAAATTGGGGGAGGTGCGCCCCGGTATTCCTATAATCTTTTTGCGCAAGCCACCTGGGAACCGGATTTCTGGGGTAAGTATAAGAGCCAGAATCTTGCAGCCGAGGCGGAGATGCATGCAACGGAAGAAGACTATCGTTACATGTACATCAGTTTGGTGGCTGAGACGGCAATGCAGTATTTTTTGCTGCGGGACCTGGATGAGCGCCGCCTGGTTGCGGAGCAAACCATCGCATCCAGGGAATCTACTTTCAAGATCATCCAGGCAAGGTTTGAAAAAGGCGAGGTTGCAGAAATGGATAAGCTCCAGGCAGAAGGCCAGCTGGCTATTGCCAGGGCAACGCTCTATAACCTGCAAAGGAGTATCCGCACAACGGAGAATACCCTTAGCGTACTTACGGGAAAACATCCCGGGGAGATACGGAGGGGGTTGTTCAATCACCAGCAGCAGATCCCGCCGGAATTACCTGTGGGACTGCCGTCTACATTATTATCCCAACGGCCGGATGTGCGTGCCGCAGAGAATATGATCCAGGCGCAAACGGCGAGGATTGGCATAGCCGAAGCCGTGCGATATCCATCCTTTGACCTGATGGCTTTATTTGGACTCCATAGCCAGGACATCGGAAATTTGTTCAGCACCAATGGGCTTACCACGGTCCTCACGGCGGGAATCACCGGGCCCATTTTCCAGTTTGGGAGAAATAAGAAAAGGGTGGAGATAGAGAAGAAAAGGAATGAGCAGGTGGTGCTGCAATATGAGCAGGCGGTGCTGAATGCTTCCAAAGAGGTGCAGGACGGACTCATTGGGATTGAAACCTATAAAAAGGAACGGGAGAACCTGGAGATCCTGGTGGCGGCTACACGGAAAACGCGAGAATTAAGCTGGGCTCGCTATGAGGCTGGTTATTCCTCTTATCTTGAATTGCTGGATGCTGAGCGGATGCAGTTTGACGCAGCCAATAACGCGTCTATTGTAAGACGGGAGCAACTCATTTCGCTGGTCAAACTATACAAGGCGCTGGGTGGCGGATGGGATAAAAACCAAAACTTTTAAACCTGTAAAACTGAAATAATGAAACAATCGATCCTGTTAATTTTTGCTGTGGGACTACTGGCGGCCTGTAACAACGGTGCCGAAACAAAGGAAGTGGTAAAGACCGATACCGTTGTTGCACCGGAAACGCCTAAGGTTACATTTCCGTACACTGCCACCTATTCATCTGATTTTTCAATGGGGAATCCAGAGTACACCAAGATTGTACTGGACATGTACAAGGCGCTGGAGGAGAATCGGATTGATGATATTGGGCAATACCTGGCAGACACTGTGCACCGATACAACTACGCACAGGTGCATTATAACCTGCCCAGGGCAGCTATGTTATCCCAACTGAAAGCGTTCAGGGGCCAGTTCAAGGAATTCTCTGAAACTCCTTTGTCGTTTTTTGCGGTAAGGTCTAATGACAAACAAGAGGACTGGGTGGTAACCTGGGTGAAGGAAAAAGTGATTTTCAATAACGGTAAGGCAGATTCAACCACCTACCAGGAGAACTGGCGTTTTAAGGATGGCAAGATCTATATGCACGATTCTTACGCCAAATTCAGGCAATAATTTCACTGGAAAGCGGCCGGTAGCCCTGTTTATGGCCGTTTACTTGGTTTTTTGCAATCAAATATTTAATTTAAATTTGCAAGGCAACGCTTCAGGCTCCCTGAGGCGTTGTTATTTTTTTGTTCAACGACTGCAAAACTGAAGGAATTATGAGTGAGATTTTATATGTGACGAAGGAAACCCTGGATCAAATGAAGGCCGATCTTCAAAAATTGAAAACGGTGGACAGGCCCGCTGCATCGCGCGCCATTGCGGAGGCCCGGGAGAAGGGAGACCTGAAGGAAAATGCCGAGTATGACGCAGCCAAGGAAGCGCAGGGTTTGCTGGAAGCCAGGATCAAAAAGTTTGAAAGTGACCTTGCCAACTGCAGGATCCTTGACGCAGATAATATTGATACCAGTAAAGTGTCCATCCTCACCCGGGTGAAGATCACTAATCTGGCCAGTAAAAAATCTATGACCTACCAGATTGTTTCCGAGAAGGAGGCAGATCTGAAACTGGGAAAGATCTCCGTGACATCTCCTATTGGGAAGGGCCTGCTGGGAAAAAAGGTGGGTGAAATTGCGGAAGTGACGGCTCCCAATGGCCTGATCAAATTCCAGGTTGAAGAAATCAGTCTATGAGTACCATTTTCAGCAGGATCATTGCCGGGGAAATTCCCTCTTATAAGATCGCAGAGAATGAAAAATTCTTTGCGTTCCTGGATATCATGCCCCTGGTTCCCGGGCATACCCTGGTGGTTCCCAAACAGGAGGTAGACAAGATTTTTGATATGCCTCAGGATCAGCTCGCAGAGATGCTGTTGTTTGCTCAGCCCATCGCAAGGGCCATTGAAGCTGTTTTTCCCTGTAAACGCTGCGGAATTGCGGTGATTGGGTTGGAAGTGCCGCATGCACACATGCACCTCGTGCCACTGAACACTGCAGATGATCTCAATTTCACGCGGCCTAAACTTCAACTTTCCAAAGGAGAGATGGAAGAATGTCAGCAAAAGCTTCTTGCTTATGTCAACGCCCGGAGCTGATCAAAGACCAATGGCGGTTTCCCTTACGCTTTATATCCTGGCATTTGCCGGGGTCTTTAACATTATATATTCATTCACGGGAGTATATGCGCCCTATGGGCTTTTATACCCTGCAGCCAATATGCTGATCACGGTGGGCATTTTTGCATCTTTCGCCGGTATTGGCAGCATGGAAAAATGGGGGCTGTATCTCTTTCTGGTCATGATCCTGCTAAAGCTTGTACTGGATCTGGTAACAGGTGCCTTTACATTCTGGGACCTTTTGTTACTTGTTCCCCTCGGTGTTTTTTCTGTGTATTTCAGCAAGATGAAATAAGGTATTAACGCCTGATACGATCTGCATTTTTCCGGATAAAATCTTCCCAGTTGCCGGACCCGCCACCGGATGTGGCGAGGGCAGGATTGGAATTAAAATGATGGCACATAGCCACTGCCAGTGCGTCTGATGCGTCAAAAACATGGCCTTCTGTGGCGGGCAGGGTGAGCAGGGTTTGCAACATCTTCCACACCTGGTCCTTATCTGCATTCCCATTACCGGTGATGGATTGTTTGATCTTTCGCGGGGAATATTCTGATACAGGGAGGCCTCGCTGCATAGCTACGGCTATGGCGATGCCTTGCGCCCGCCCCAGTTTCAGCATGCTCTGTACATTTTTACCAAAGAATGGGGCTTCAATGGCCAGCTCCTGCGGTTTGAACTGTTCAATCAGGTCCTGCATCAGCTGATGAATCATCTGTAGGCGCAGATACATGTCTTTTCCTGAAAGTTTTACCGCATTCATTGCCTTCATATTCACCTTGTTACCTGTTACCAGGATGACGCTATAGCCCATCACCACGGTGCCGGGGTCAATACCGAGGATTATTTTAGTGGAATGCGACAAGAGAAAGTAATTTTGAGAAAAGACTGCTGCTGAACAAAAATATCAAAATATTCCTCAACTACTTTCTGGGTCCCTGCATCTTTCTTTGGCTTACGTACTCTATGGTTCAGCAGATCCGCCAGCAGCCAGACCTGGAGGAGCATGTGGGTCATATCCGGGAAGCGGCATATGGAGCCGATGCCTGGAAGTTCTGGCTGGTGTTTGCATTGATGCTGGTGAACTGGGGCATTGAAGCCAGAAAATGGCAGATCTTACTCAAGCCGCTGCAGCCCATGCCTTTCCTACGGGCTTTTAAGGCTACACTCACGGGCGTCTCCTTTGCCATGAACACACCCAACAGGATTGGAGAGTACGGAGGCAGGATGCTTTTTGTGGATGAAGGAAACAGGATCAAGTCGGTCTCCCTCACTATTGCCGGCAGTTTCAGCCAGCTGATCATTACCCTTATTTTGGGTGTAGCGGGTTTATATGTGTTGAATAACAGATTGCTGCAACAAGATCAACTGAACAGTATTGCCATATGGTTTAAATCTATCCGGTGGATGCTGGTGATCATCACCATTTTCTGTTTACTGATTTACTTCAGGATCAGTTGGATCATCAAAGGAGTGGAGCGCCTCCCGGGAATGAGCAGGATGGTGCAGCACATTGCAGTTATGGAAGAGCTCTCTGTTACTCTTTTGTTAAGAGTACTCTTGTTGTCACTGGGGCGTTTTATCATTTTCACGATTCAATATAACTTGTTATTGCAGGTACTGCATGTAGGCATTGACGTTTGGAGTGGTTTCTGGCTGGTATCCGTACTGTTTTTATGTTTGGCCATCTGGCCCACCATCGCCATCCTTGAGCTGGGCCTCCGATGGGAGTATAGCCTGTTTCTTTTCAGCCTGTACAGCACTAATACAGTGGGGATTTATGCAACCGCTACCGCAGTGTGGTTGATCAATCTGGTAGTTCCTGCGCTTGCAGGCTCCTTGTTCCTGTTAGGATTGCGTATCTTTAAGAAAGATAAGTCCTAAGGTCCCTGCCCGTTGAAAACGAAAGCACACGTTATGAAGAAATCCCTCATCGCCATCCTTTTATTGCTGGTGACCACCACCACCAGTGCGGGTGATGATTTTTGCGGTATCGTTAATTCCACTTTTCAAAAGGGAGAAAAGATAACTTTCAAGGTGTTTTACAGTGTCATTGGCCTTTATGTAGACGCGGGCACAGCCTATGTAAATGTGGGTGTGGAAAGATTGAACAATCGTTACACTTATCATATTGTGGCGGATGGATATTCTAACCCTACCTATGACTGGATCTTTAAAGTAAGGGACCGATATGAATCCTATATTGATACCCTTACCCTGAAGCCATACAAGTTTGTAAGGAATGTGGACGAAGGTGGCTACAAGAAGAAAGAGAATGTGGTATTCAACCATGATGCTAAAACGGCAACCACTGAAAAAGGGATCATTCCTATACCTGCCTGTGTGCAGGATGTGATCAGTTCAGTATACTATGCAAGGAATATTGACTATAACCGGTACAAGGTGAATGATAAGATACCCTTCTCCATGTTTATTGACAATGAAGTATACCAGCTCACCATACGTTACCTGGGTAAGGAGACTGTGAAAACAAAATATGGTAAATTCAATGCTATCAAGATCAAGCCCTTGCTCATCAAGGGCAGTATTTTTGAGGGTGGGGAGAAAATGAATATCTGGATCTCAGATGACGCCAACCATATCCCCCTGCGTGTGGAAAGTCCCATCACCGTTGGCAGCGTCAAGGTGGATATGATGGGGTTCAGTAATTTGCGTTATCCTCTTACTTCCAAGATAAGCACCAGATTTTAGTTCGCACCACTTCACCACTTCACCATTTCACCATTTCACCACTACACTATTATTCTTTTCCTTCACCCGTATTCCTTTCTCTGTTTTTTCCAGGGTACAACTTACAATTTCCGGGTCATGTTCAAATATGAGCACATAGTTGTTGGCAACAGCTTCTTCCAGAAAGTCTTTTTTCTCTTCCAGGGTTTTTAGCGGGAACATGTCATACGCCATCACATAGGGCAGGGGCACATGTGCTGCCGCCGGGAGCAGGTCAGCCATATAAACATAAGTGCGGCCATGGGCCTTGATCTGCGGCAGCATCATGGCGTCTGTATGGCCAAAGGCAAAACGTATGGAGATGTTTTTTGAAAAGGGGGTCAGCCCTTTCTCCTTCACTTCAATCATGTGCAGCTGACCGGATTCCATGATGGGCAGGATATTTTCTTTCAGGAAGGAGGCTTTCTCCCTCGCATTGGGTTCTGTAGCCCATTTCCAGTGACGCTCATTGCTCCAGTATTTCGCATGGGGGAAGGCTGTCACCAGTTTACCATCTTTACGTATCACGGAACCGCCACAGTGATCAAAATGCAGGTGAGTGAGGATCACATCGGTGATGTCTTCGTGCCTAACACCCAGTGCAGCCAGGGATTTGTCCAGGGTATGGGGTCCATTGAGGTGATAATGGGAAAAAAATTTTTCATCCTGCTTGTTGCCAATGCCATTATCTACCAGGATAAGCCGGTCCTCTTCCTCTATCAACAGGCATCGCATAGCCCAGTTGCAGAGATTATTATCGTCTGCAGGATTGAGTTTTTGCCAGATGGATTTGGGCACAACACCAAACATAGCGCCACCATCCAGCTTAAAGTATTCCGTTTCTATGGCGTGGATTTTCATGACCGCAATTTAGGAAATGTGGCAATGCGGCAGTGCGGTAATGCCGCATTGCCGCATTGCCGCACCGCCACATTACCGCATTATCTTAATTCTCCTCAGCGTTACTACCAGCATAGCCAGGCCTATGGCGAAAAAGGTCATGCAGGAAAGCACGCTCGTACGTTGTGATTTCGTGATCTCCGTGAGATACCCAAAGAGAAAAAGCCCTATAACGATGCCTATTTTTTCTGACACATCAAAAAAGCTGAAATAGGAGGCCGTGTCTTTGGTTACCGGCATCAGTTTAGCGTAGGTAGAGCGGCTGAGGGCCTGGATACCACCCATGACAAATCCGATCAAAGACGCCAGTATATAGAAGCCATTTACGTTGCCGGTCCTGGTGGTATAGCCGATGTAACAAAGGAAGATCCAGAACGCAACGCAAAGCATGATGGCAGGAATGTTCCCGAATTTTCCCGAAAGCATGGCTATGAAATAAGCGCCGGGTATGGCAATCAGCTGAATGAGCAGGATGGCAATGATCAGGTTTTGCTGTGGTATAGCCAGCTCACTACTGGCATATAACGGAGCAGCCAGCATCACCGTCTGCACACCCATGTTGTAAAAAAAGTAGGCACCGAGATAACTTTTCAGCACACGGTGTTGCTTAAGCTCGTTCCAAACCTTGCCCAGTTCACGATATCCACCGGACAAAGTATTGCGCTGCTGGCTATCATGACCGGCGGGTACAGATGCAGGCAGTTTACGAAGGGCATTGGTGCCAAAGCCAAACCACCAGAAGCCCACCATCAGGAAGGATATTCTCGAGGCCTGCCCCCCATCGATCCCAAACCAGTCTCCTTTCAATACCAGTACGAGGCTTACCAGTTGCAGCAATACACTTCCAATATAGCCCATGGAAAATCCACGGGCGCTGATCTTGTCGCGGTCCTCCGGTGCGGCTATTTCCGGCAGGTAGGAATTATAAAATACGATGCTGGACCAGTACCCTACGCAGGCCAAAACAGTACACAGGAGCCCCAGCCATAAATTGTTTTTGCCGTACAGAAACAGTGATGAACAGGCAATGGATCCCAGGGTCATGAAGAACCGAAGGAATTTTTTCTTGGTGCCCCTGTAGTCTGCAATGGACGAAAGGAGCGGGGACATCAGTGCTACAATCAGGAAGGCAAAAGAAAGGGTATAATTATACAGTGCGGTATTCTGGAAATTAAAGCCCAGGAAATGCACCATGTCAACAGTATTGGTATCTCCGTCACCCGTCATGCTGTCATAATAAGCGGGGAAGATAGTGGAGGTGATCACCAGGTTGTACACAGAATTGGCCCAGTCGTACATCGTCCATGCGCGTACAACTGCTTTAGGCGCGGTGGTTTGGGTGGTAGTCAATCTTCAATAATTAAGCATGCAAAAATCAAAAGTCAAAAAAAGGTATCTAATTTTTTTGACTTTTTAACCTTTGAAACTTGACTTCTACAGTTTCCCTGCAGCAATCAGGATAAAAAGGATGATTCCGAGGATGATCCTGTAGATCCCAAAAACGCGGAAGCCATTTTTCTGTAAAAAGCTGATGAAAAATTTGATAGCGAGGATGGCTACAATAAAGGCGATAACACAACCCAGGATAAGGGTGCCGAGGTTGCCCCCGTCCAGCACTTCCGGGGTATCCTGATACACATCCCAAAGGCTTTTCACAGTAGCGGCAAGCATAGTGGGTACGGCCAGGAAAAATGAAAATTCAGCAGCAGCGGAACGCGAGAGCTTCTGTTGCATGCCCCCGATAATAGTGGCCGCGCTTCTGCTCAGTCCGGGAAACACCACCGCCAGCACCTGGTAGCCTCCAATGGCCAGGGCCTGTTTGTGGGTGATATCTTCTTCCCGCAGCACCGTAGGGTGTTTGAACCATTTGTCAACAAAAAGTAAAACAATGCCGCCGAGGAAAAGGATGGAAGCAATGACCAGGGGCTTTTCCAGGACTTCATCAATATGTTTTTTCAGGAGTGCTCCAAAAACGAGTGCCGGAATAATGGCTATGACCAGTTTGGTATAAAACGAAAACGATTTGAAATTGAGGAATTTCTTCCAGTACAATACCACTACGGAAAGGATGGCGCCAAACTGGATGACGATCTCAAACAGCTTGGTAAAGGGGTCTGTGTTGATGCCCATGAATGCCGAGGTGATGGCCATATGGCCCGTAGACGAAATCGGCAAAAACTCAGTGATACCTTCAATAATGGCGATGATGATGGCCTGGATAGTACTCATCCTTTATCAGGCTTTGGGCCTTTTCATGATGGCATACACTTCCACCATAAGCCCTGCGATGATCAGGACCGGAGCCAGGGTGATTCTCCGGAAGCTGTAAATTTCATTGTCGTTAAAGGCAGCAGCTGAATCGCTTTTACCACCTGCCATCAGGAGAAGCCCCACCAATACAATGGCCAGCCCAATACCCATCCACAGATAATTATCCTTGTTAAACAGATCGTTTTTCTTCTTTTCCATGTGTGCAAGATAGTTTTTTTTAATTCGCAGTTTGCCCCTGGCCCTAATAGAGATCGTCCAGCTTCATTTTCAGGTACTTGGTGACACTCCTGTGTGTGCTGAAAAAGGTAATGCCGATGCCCATGACAATCAGCGCCAGAAACAGCAGCGTCATCAGCCCATTGTCCCTGAGCGCTTTGATCTCCGGCAGCCACCACCTTTCTACGCTGTAAATGATCACCAGGATAGATCCAATGGCCAGCAACGCTGAGATCAGGCCGTTAATTATTGCCTTTCGGTCAAAGGGCTTGGAAATGAACCAGCGGGTGGCGCCCACCATTTGCATGGTTTTGATAATGAAGCGGTGACTGAACATCGCCAGCTTAATGGTATTATCAATCAGTACAATCGCAATCAGGCTCAGCAGGGCAGCAATAACTAGTAAGACCAGTTCCACTTTGCGTACCAGCGCATTGAGGCTGTTAACCACTGCGTCAGGATATTTAACTTCGCTCACAATGAAGAAATTCTGCACATCGGCCGCAATTTTGGCGATGCTGTCCCTGGTTACATATTCGGGCTTCAGGAAAAAGTCAACACTGGCCGGAAGCGGATTATAGTCCAGCACCTTGTTCCAGTCTTCGTTGTTGTCACCAATGAACTTTTGCTTGGCCATATCCTTGGTCACATATTCCACACGGGAAGCATAGGGCCGCTGCTGCATGTAATTGATCAGGGAGTCGATGTCTTTCTGGGGGCTGCCTTCACGGATAAAAGCATGCAACTGTACATTGCCTTTAAAATAATTTTCCAGTTTACTGGCATTGATCACGATCCAGCCGAGGAGGCCAAGGATGAAGAGAACCAATGCAACACCCAGGATAGACATGAAATAACTGGGCTTGCTTCTTTTCAGGGACGTTTTGCTGATTTCGCTCATGGGTTGGCTAATCACTGATGGTGAGTGCCAAAACTAGGCAATTTACCTCGTTTCCGTACCTTTGCCGCCATTAAAACGGGGCCTGATTCACATAATTTTAGCAGTGTGCGCCTGCCCCGGGGATGATGTTTATGGAGTACAATTTCAGATCGATCGAGCAAAAATGGCAACAAGCCTGGCGTGAGCAAGGGGTGTACAAGGTTTCCAACCAGAGTAGCAAGCCCAAATTTTATGTACTGGACATGTTTCCTTATCCCAGTGGTGCCGGACTCCATGTGGGCCATCCGCTGGGCTATATTGCCAGTGATATCTTTTCCCGGCATAAGCGCCTGAAAGGCTTTAATGTGCTGCACCCCATGGGCTATGATTCATTTGGTTTACCTGCAGAACAGTATGCTATTGAACATGGCATCCATCCTGCGGTGTCAACTGCAAACAATATCAATAATTTCCGCGAGCAGCTGGACAGGATCGGCTTTTGTTATGACTGGAGCCGGGAAGTCCAGACCTCTGATCCATCCTATTACAAATGGACCCAATGGATCTTCCTGCAATTGTTTGACAGCTGGTTTAACCGTAAGCTGCAGCATGCGGAAAGAATTTCCGTGCTGGTATCTCTCTTTGAAAAAGAAGGCAACGCGCATCATGAGTGCCCGGGTAACAAGAACCTCCGTTTTACTGCTGATGCCTGGAAAGGGTTCAGTGAAAGGGAGAGGGGGGAAGTCCTGATGCAGTACCGTCTTGCATACTGCGGTTATGGTGAGGTGAACTGGTGTGAGGCCCTGGGAACCGTATTGGCCAATGACGAAGTGATCAATGGTGTAAGTGAGCGTGGCGGATTTCCTGTGGTGCGGAAAAAACTGAGGCAATGGTACCTGAGGATCACAGAATACGCAGATCGTTTGCTGACTGGATTGGATACCGTTGATTTTAGTGATAGCATGAAAGAAATGCAGACCAACTGGATCGGTAAGAGTTATGGTGCAGAGATTGATTTCGCCATAGCGGACAGGGATGCACAGTTGAAAGTGTACACTACCCGGCCTGATACCATTTTTGGAGTGGATTTCATGGTGGTGGCACCGGAGCATGAACTGGTGCAGGACATCACCACAACAGCCCAGCGGGTGGCCGTGGATGAATACCTGGCCTATGTGAACAGCCGGAGTGAGCGGGAGCGGATGGCGGAAAAAAAGATCACCGGCGTATTCACCGGTGCTTATTGCATCAATCCGTTTGATGGCCGGAAAATTCCCGTTTGGATCTCTGAATATGTATTGGCTGGATACGGTACCGGTGCCATCATGGCGGTGCCTTGCGGGGATGAGCGCGACTTCAAATTTGCGAAGTATTTTAATATCCCCATTACCAATATTATAGGTGATGCATTCAATGGTGAAGATGCCAATGCCACCAAGGATGCGGTGCTGGAGAATAGCGGTTTTCTTAATGGCATGGTGATGCGTGATGCCACTGAAGTGGTCATTAGCAGGTTGGAGGCTGAGGGCAGGGGGGTACGAAGGGTGAACTATAAAATGCGGGATGCCGCGTTCAGCCGCCAGCGCTATTGGGGTGAGCCCTTCCCGATTGTCTGGAAGGACGGGGTGGCCGTTCCTTTGCCGGAATCAGCATTGCCCGTGACGCTTCCCCATATGGATGTGCTGAAACCAGGCCCTGAGGGCGAAGGACCCCTGGCCAACCTGGAAGACTGGAAGCATTTTGAAGGAGGTACACGGGAAGTAAATACCATGCCGGGCTATGCAGGTTCATCCTGGTATTTCCTGCGCTATATGGATCCGGAGAACGGCCGGGAATTTTGCAGCAGGGCAGCCAGCGATTACTGGAACCAGGTGGACCTTTATATTGGCGGCACGGAGCATGCCGTGGGACATCTGTTGTACAGCCGGATGTGGACCAAGGCTTTGTATGACCTGGGTTATATTGGCTTTGATGAGCCTTACAGGCGCCTGGTGAACCAGGGAAAGATCGGCGGGGATTCCAGGCTGGTGTACCGTGTACGGGGTACCCAGCAGTTTGTGAGTGCCGGTTTGAAAGATGGGTATGAGACCGATGAGCTGCACGTGGATGTGAACATCGTTAACGGTTTTGAACTGGACATGGAAGCGTTCAGGAAGTTCAAGCCGGATTTTGCAGATGCAAGTTTCATTACAGAGAATGGGAAATATATCTGCGGCGGCAGATTGGAGAAGATGAGTAAACGATATTTCAATGTGGTGAATCCGGATGATGTGGTGCAGAAATATGGTGCAGACACCTTCAGGATGTATGAAATGTTCCTGGGGCCGGTTGAGCAGGACAAGCCCTGGGATACAAAGGGTATTGAGGGTGTGCATCGATTCCTGAAAAAAGTCTGGCGCATGTTTGCCGATGAAGAGAAAGGCAAACTGCTCATTACAGAACAGGAACCGTCTGATGCGCAATGGAAAGCGCTGTATAAAATGATCAGGAAGGTAGACGAGGATACGGAACGATTCTCCTTCAATACCGCGGTGAGTGCATTTATGATAGGCGTGAATGAACTCACTGACCTGAAAACGCACCAGCGTAGTATCCTGGAGAAGCTTTCCGTTTCCCTTGCGGCATTTGCACCCCATATTGCGGAGGAGCTCTGGCATTTGCTGGGCAAGCAAGGCAGTGTACTGGATGCACAATGGCCCGTGGTTGAGGAGCGGTATCTCGTGGAAACCTCCAAGGCATATCCGGTAGCCATCAATGGTAAAACCCGCACAGAGATGAACATAGCGCTGGATGCATCCCAACAGGATGTAGAGGCAATGGTGTTGGCAGACGAGGTGGTGCAGAAATGGCTGGAAGGTAAGCAGCCCAAGAAGATCATCTATGTGAAGAACAAGATGATCAACCTGGTGGTATAAGATTCAACAAAGCCTTACCGGGATTGTTATAGTTGTAAATTCAGGTATGGCAAATCCTAATACTACACTTATTCAGGCCCTCCGGGAAACGGCAATGCGTTTGAAAAGCGGAGCAACCTATGCCTGGGGTCATCACGGCGTTTGTAACTGTGGTAATTTATTGCAGGTGCTCACCAACCGCAGTGGGCAGGATATACTGGCCTATGCCCATACCGGAGTGGGTGAGTGGACAGAACTGGCCCATGACTATTGTGGTGTATCAGCAGCACCTGTGGACCTTTTGATCTCAACTTTGCTACAGGCGGGTCTGAATAATAAGGATATCCATGATCTGGAATACCTGGAAAACAGGGAGGTCCTGGATATGCTGCCAGGCGGATTTCGCTGGCTCAGGAAAAACAGGCGGGAGGATGTGATTGTATATTTTGAAACCTACGCTGATCTCCTGGAACAGAAGCTGGCCGTACGGCAAACGGAAATCATCATCAGCAGCAACGTTGCGCCACAGCAAGAAGACCAGCAGGTGAGTACCTCGGTGTTGTCCTGCTAAGGGTATTAAAAGTGGGCCGTCTATTTAGTGCTGGTGGGTTTCTTTTTGATAAGCCTTACAGTTGCTGAGGTGCCTTCCGTGCTTTCCAGTTTTGCTTCGTATCGGATACCGGCACACCATGCAATCAACAGAGATGTATTGGGTGGGATGGTGCCCAGGTTTTCTGCCACCATCGTCAGTTCATTTTCTTCGTTCAGGTCATTGGCGTTTATCCAGAATTCAATGGGTTCTGCTGCCAGCAGGATGTGCTTCTGCATTAGTTTTCCGTTCATAAACAGGGCGATGGAATCTCCGTCTATCTCCGCATGGTCATAGAAGCGCAGCAGGATGGAATCTGCCGTTACCGGTATGTCTGATACATATACTTTTTTCCGTTGCTGGAACATCTCCTCTACATTGATATTTCTTGTGGGTTCAGCAACAGGTATGGGTTCTTTTGCAACAACAGGCTGTGGATTGGCCGTGGATGTCTTGGCCACTTCACCTCTTTGGGGCAGGTCATTGGGCTGTGGATGGAGTTGTTCTTTCTCTATATCCCTGATCATTTTTGGCTGGCCGGCGTAATAGGGGAAATCCTGGATCACCTCGTCCCATCCATCTTCAAACAGCGGGTGCACTACCTTATTGAGGTGCACTTCTGAGGGTTTTTCCCTTTCCTGCCCGTCATCGTCTTTTTTGACAGCGTTTCCGTCCAGTTTCATAATATCCTCTCCGGGACAGTTGAAGTCTGCGGCAAACAATTGGGCCGTTTTATTGGGAATCATGAAACTGTTTCCACTGGTGTTGATGAGTGCTTCGTCCCACCAGAGCACATCGCCCTCCATCGTCATATTTCCCTTCACGGCAAACCGGGCATAATGGGCTCCGGAGTAATAATATGCTGTACCCGTAAGGCTGTCTCCCACACGGATCAACTTCAATTCCAGGTTATAAGATTTTAAGCCCTTTGAGATTTTTCCGCGCCAAACGCCGGTGACCGACTGTGCAAAAGCCAGTTGGGCAAACAGAAGGAAAAGAATGAGGATAGGGTAAGATCTTCTCATAGCACAAAATAAACGAAGCATCTTGTACTGATATTTCGGAATCGGTTAATTTAACAATGAAATATGAGTACACTTAGTATCGCACTGCAAAGATATAGCGTTGATTGTCAGCCGGTAGTTCCATTTAATCCCGTGGAAGACAGGCTGATGGCCATCGATCTCACCCAAAACAACCGTGATCTAACGCAGGAACTGGTGGCAGATACTGAAGCATTCTCTAAGTACCTGGATGCCATCCGTGAAACGGGAAACTACCGATACCTCATCGGCGGATACGGTGAACACAGGTCTATTTACAGCAGAAGCGCTGTTTTTGATCTGGGTGAAGAACCCAGGAGACTTCATCTGGGATTAGATATCTGGGGTGAGGCTGGCACGCCCGTAATGGCAGCCCTGGACGGCAGGATACACTCCAAAGGATTTAATAACCAGTTTGGCGACTACGGCGCCACATTAATCCTGTCACATGAATGGCGGGGCTTTGAATTTTTTAGCCTGTATGGGCATCTTGCGGAGGCAGATCTGCATTGGCCGGTGGACGAAAAGATTCCGGCAGGCAGGGTGTTTGCACACATAGGCAGGCCGGTGGAGAACGGAGGATGGCCACCACACCTGCATGTGCAACTCATCACAGATTTGGGTGAATGGAGTGGCGATTACCCTGGCGTTTGCAGGTTTTCTGAGCGCGCAGCGTACCTCGCAAACTGTCCGGACCCAGACCTTTTTTGCCGCCTCAGGCGATATGTGTAAACGAAGCTTGGAAGGCGTGGCGCCGCACCTTACTTTTACAACATGGCCAATGAGAATTTAAACAGGGAGAAGGAGGGGATGAGCATGATGGACCGGGAGTTTGAGAATCACATCAGACCTTCGGTCATCAATGACTTTTCCGGGCAGTCGCAAATCATTGAAAACCTTAAAATTTTCATCAAGGCGGCAAAGATGCGTGATGAGCCGCTGGACCATATTTTATTTCATGGACCTCCCGGACTGGGTAAGACCACCTTATCCAGGATTGTGGCCAACGAGATGGGAGTGAATATCAAGGAAACCTCAGGGCCGGTGATTGAGAAACCGGGTGATCTTGCAGGACTGCTGACCAACCTGGAGAGAAATGATGTACTTTTTATTGACGAAATACACAGGCTCACCACTGTTGTAGAAGAATACCTGTATGCGGCCATGGAAGATTTCCGCATTGATATCATGATTGAATCAGGCCCCAATGCACGAAGCGTACAGATCAACCTGAACCCCTTCACCCTGATTGGCGCAACTACGCGCAGCGGGCTACTGACAGCGCCGTTGCTGTCCCGGTTTGCCATTAAATCCCGGCTGGAATATTATTCTGCGGAAACACTGCGAACCATTGTGCAAAGGTCTTCCGGGATATTGGGTGTGCCCATTGCCCTTGATGCTGCTGCTGAGATTGCCCGGCGAAGCAGGGCTACGCCCAGGATCGCGAATGGGCTGTTAAGGAGGGTAAGGGATTTTGCGCAAGTGTTGAGCAATGGGAAGATTGATTTGGACATAACGCAACATGCATTAAAGGCACTTAGTGTGGATGAGTTTGGGCTGGATGAAATGGACAACCGAATCCTGCTGGCAATCATTGACAAATTTAAAGGCGGTCCTGTGGGCATTACTACCATTGCCACTGCGGTGGGTGAAGAACCAGGTACCATAGAAGAAGTATATGAGCCTTTCCTTATCCAGGAAGGATTTCTGATGAGAACGCCCAGGGGCAGGGAGGTGACGGGAAAGGCATATGAGCACCTGGGTAAGTATCCCGGTACCAAAGGGGATAATTTACTGTTCAGCTAGCACCTGGTTCATGCGAAAATATTACGGAACATATCTCCTGGTCTTATTTTTCCTTTTTACAGGAACTGTTCATGCGCAGTATTACAATCTTGCTTTCAGGAACTACAGCAGTGCCAATGGTCTTTCACAGAGCGAGGTCAATTGTGTGTTCCGTGATCATCTGGGCTTTATCTGGATAGGAACAGAATTTGGTCTTACAAGATATGATGGTCGTGAATTCACAACCTATTACCACAAGGTGGAAGACCCAAACAGTCTCGGAGAGAATGCCATTAAAGACTTTACCGAAGACAATGATGGAGCATTGTGGCTGGCCATCGGTGCCAGCGGTGTCAGTAAAATGGAGCCCTTCACCAAGCGATTCGTGAATTTCAAACCTAATAAGGAAGGAACCAGTGTTTTAAGTGACCGCGTCCGTTGCATTAAAACGGACCAGATGAACCGGGTTTGGATAGGGCTGGAAGACGGCGTTTCAGTGTATGATAACAACCGCAAGCGGTTTTTTAACCTGAGGACATTTCCGGGTACAAAAGACACACTGGCTGTCAACAGTATTGAGATGGGGCCAGACGGAAGGATTTGGCTGGGTACCAGCGCAGGTTTGATGTATGCAGATGGCGATCTCTCCACACTTCGTAAGATCAATTCCAACATTCCGCTGTTACAGGTAAATGGAATCCAGTTTGACCGAAGCGGCATGGGTTGGATGGCAACAGACCACGGGCTCTATAGTTTTGCCTTGCAGCGTAAAGACAGTATCGTTATCTCCAAACCCACTTTCCTGACAACTGATGAAAAACTGCATGATATAGAATTTGATGCGAAGGGAAATCTTTGGATTTCCAGCCTTACCAATGGCTTAAGAATTTACTTTCCGAAGACAGGTTATATAGACAGGCTCAGGGAGGATTTCTCTACATCAAGGGGGCTTACCAGCAATCGCATACATGATCTGTATAATGATGGATTTGGCGGCATGTGGGTAAGTGGAGAAAATGGCGTGCAGAGTTTTCATGATGATGCTCAGCGTTTTAATACCTACGCGGGCCTTACCTCTTCATCTGAGCGTGTGCGGGGCTCCACCATGTATGGAGTATTCGCAAAACGGGACATTATTATTCTGGCAACATCCGGTGGTGTGATCATATTTGACCGGAGTAATGGTGCTTATCTGCCCTTGAAGGAAGAGCATGATATGAAGGGCCATGCAATCCGGTACCGGGAAATTAACCAGGAAGCTCCCGGAGTGTGGTGGATCACGTCTGACGCTGGCATTTTTGAACTTACTGAAAACAAAGGCGTTTACTACCTGCGACGAAGCCGGAAGATCCAGAATACCTATGTATCCAGGGTTGACGTCAGGTCTTACCTTGTGAAGGATAACCAGTTGTGGTTGGCTACCGGCCATGATGGTTTGATCCGTTACAGTTTTAACGGAAAGAAACTGCAGGTATTTCGTAAGATTCAGGGTGATTCTACATCTCTGGGCTCAGATATTACTTACAAGGTCATCGGTGATTCAACAGGCAAAATTATTGTTGCCCATGATGAAGGGTTGTCTGTTTTGGATCAGGAAACAGACAGGTTTTACAATTTTACCGTATTTGGAAAACCGGATGAGCGCCTCACCAATCGCCAGGTATTTGATGTTTATGCGGATAGCAGGAATTTCTGGTTGGCCACCATTGGAGGCGGGATCAATATCATTGACAAGTCTACCGGGAAAGTAACTGCGCTCACCACAGAACATGGATTGTGCAATGATGCCATTTACAAGATGGTTCCTTACAAAGATTCACTGATCTACCTGGGTACTAACAAAGGATTGTCTGTGTTAAATAAGCGAAGCCTGAAGTTCCAGAATTTTGATATTAATGATGGTATGCCCGGAGAGGAGTTCAATATGTACGCCGGGTATGTAACAGAAAGCGATGAAGTTTTCATGGGAACTACAGGCGGGCTGATTTCTTTTTTGATCAATGACCTGAAAAAGAATATGCTGCCGATGGGCATATTCTTGTCCAAAATGCGCAAGAATGGTGTTTATCTGGATGATTCCACCACTTCAGTCATCAACAATTCAAGGGTTATAACTACTAAGTATGGTGAAGACATTTACCTGGAGTTCAGCCCGCTAGTGTTTTACACCAGTGCCCAAACTAAACTGAACTACAGGATCAGGGAGCAGGGGCAGGAATGGTTGGTTGGTGAAGCCGGGGGGTTGTTACCGCTCGTAAAAATGGAGCCGGGGAGTTACAATGTGGAAGTAAGAATGGTGAATGATAATGGCCTAAGGAATTCAAATGTAATGGCACTCAGGCTTGAAGTGCTGCCACCTTTCTGGAAAACACTTTGGTTCAGGATTCTGGCCGGTGGGCTGGTCCTGCTCATTGCATATTTTGCGATCATGTCATACATCAACCGCCGGCTGGAACGCCAGCGGGCGGAGTTCATGAAACAGCAGGCGGTGGAACAGGAACGGTTGCGGATATCCGCAGAATTACATGATGATATTGGTGGCGGACTCACGGCCATCAGGCTGCTTAGTGAGATGAGTCTTGAGCACGACAAAAATACAGACTCACGTAAATACCTGGAACGGATCTCTTCATCTTCAAATGATATCATCCAGAAAATGAACGAGATCGTTTGGGCACTTAATAATAATAATGATAACCTGCAAAGCCTGATTGCGTATACCAGGCAGTACACCGTTGGTTATCTCGATGACCTCAATATAGACTATCACTTCAATACACCAGAGCAGATTCCGGATGTTACGGTTCTGGGTAAGAACAGAAGGTCTGTTTTCCTGCTGGTTAAAGAGGCATTAAACAATATTGCCAAACATGCAGAGGCGGATGAGGTCAATGTGTCTATCACCATTGATGATGAACTGCACATTGTGATCCGTGATAATGGTATTGGATTCCGTGAAGAAGCCATCACGCCGGGCAACGGGCTAAGTAATATGCGCAAAAGGGTTCATACCCTTAAAGGAGAAATGGTGATCCTTAATGGAAAAGGGACCACCATTCAATTTGATATTCCTGTAAAAAATCTCTACGCCTGATTGGTCACCAGCCTGAATCCGTTGCCGTGGATATTTACAATTTCGATAGATGTATCTTCTTTCAGGTATTTGCGCAATTTGGCAATATAAACATCCATGCTGCGGCCGTTAAAGTAGGTATCACTGCCCCAGATCTTCTTCAGTGCTATCTCCCTGGGCAATAAATCATTTTTGTATTCTGCCAGCATTTTCAATAATTCATTTTCCTTGGGCGATAGCGTTTGTGTTTTTCCATTCACGCTAAGTTCACGCAGTTTGGGATTGAAATGATACTGGCCCAGATCAAACTCAACGTTTGCCTGTTCTTTATTCAGTTCTTCATTTCTTTTAAGGATTGCCCTGATCTTCAACAACAATACCTCGCTGTCAAAGGGCTTGGTTATATAGTCGTCCGCCCCCAATTTGTACCCTTGTATGATATCTTCCTTCATCGTCTTGGCAGAAAGGAAAAACAAGGGCACGTCAGGATTGATATCCCTGATCTCTTCAGCCAGTGTGAAGCCGTCCATATGTGGCATCATCACATCCAGTAAGCAGAGATCAAATTTCTCCCTTTGAAATGCGGCAAGGCCAAGGCGGCCATCCCTCTCCAGGACAACATCGTAGTCGTTCAATTCAAGATAATTCTTGAGGACCATGCCCAGGTTGGGATCATCTTCACAAAGAAGAATTTTGGGTTTGCTTGTTTCTGCCATGAGTTGCTATTTATTGACAAATAAAATTAATCTGTTTAGGCATATAAAAACAGTGCCAATAAAGTTTTGTTAATAAGCGGCTAATTTTCGGTTACTCCCGCTTTTTACAGGCCCTTGCTATCCAGTACAGCAAGGGCCTGGCTATCTGAAGGGCTTTTAATCCGGAACCGGGGGTACAGTATTCCATTGCTTCAGCCTGCAAAGAAATTTGACCAAAAGCACTCATTGCGGTAATGTGCATTTTTTTCACTGATTCCCATAGGCCTGCGTGACACTATTTATTAACTTTCCCCTAAATATGTATGTTATGGCAGATTCAGCTGCTTTTAAAGATCAGGTGAACCAGGGTTATCAGTTTAAAGGAGAGCATTTTCAGTTAGGTATCTCCATGCTTGACGGCAAAGTAGTGGAAGGGGCGCCGGTATTTGTCCCATTGCAAACCATGAACCGCCACGGGCTGGTGGCTGGCGCTACCGGAACCGGCAAAACCAAAACATTGCAGGTTTTGGCGGAAGGCCTCAGCAATGCAAGCGTTCCTGTGCTTCTGATGGATATCAAAGGTGACCTGTCTGGTATTGCTGCCGCAGGCGTAGTTAATGATAAGATTACCCAGCGTCTGCAGACGATGGGATTGAGTTATAAGCCTACGGCTTTCCCGGTTGAACTTTTATCCATAAGCCAGGAGAAAGGAGTGAGACTCCGCAGTACGGTGATTGAGTTTGGGCCTATCTTGTTATCGCGCATCCTTGGTTTGAATGACACACAGGAAGGGGTGGTGTCCATGATTTTTAAATATTGTGATGATAACCAGCTTCCCCTGCTTGATCTCAAAGATTTTATAAAGACGCTTCAATACCTGAGTAATGAAGGAAAGAAAGAAGTGGAGGCTCAATATGGCAAGGTCTCCACATCTTCAACCGGTACCATATTGAGAAAAGTGATTGAACTTCAGCAACAGGGGGCCGACTTATTTTTTGGGGAGCCTTCATTTGAGATGGATGATCTTATGAGAATCTCCGATGACGGGCGGGGTATAGTGAATGTACTGCGGGTGACGGACATGCAAAGCAAGCCAAAGTTATTCTCCACGTTCATGCTCAGCTTGCTGGCTGAACTTTACGCCAGCCTTCCCGAAGAAGGTGATATGGATAAGCCAAAGCTGGTGATGTTTATTGATGAGGCACATCTTGTTTTCCAGGAAGCTACTGATGCATTGTTACAACAAATTGAAACGGTGATCAAGCTGATTCGTTCCAAGGGCGTGGGTATTTTCTTCATCACGCAGAATCCACAGGATGTGCCGGCCTCCATTCTCAGTCAACTGGGTCTTAAAGTGCAACATGCCCTTCGTGCTTTCACCGCAGCAGATCGTAAAACCATTAAACAGGCTGCACAAAATTATCCTGAAACCAGTTTTTATACAGTGGAGGACCTGCTGACACAATTGGGAATAGGCGAAGCACTGGTGACACTGTTGAATGAGAAAGGCATCCCCACACCACTGGTACATACGATGCTTGTCCCACCCAGTACAAGGATGGATGTGCTCACTGACCAGGAGCAGGATGCTCTAGTAAACGCATCTGCGCTGGTTAAAAAATATAATCAAGAGATAGATAATGAAAGTGCGTTTGAGATATTGACTGCAAAGATCCAGCAAGCAACTCAGGCAGCTGAAACTGAAAAACAAGAGGCAGCAGAAAAGAAATCACAGGGCAGGCCTAAAAAAGAAGAATCCATTTTTGACAACACCGCAGTAAAGCAGGCTACCCGCACAGCCGCAAACATCCTTACAAGAAGTTTGCTGGGCGCTTTAGGCCTCGGTGGGCGTAAGAAAAAGAGCTTTTTTTGATTTTTGGATTGGAAAATCAACCGAATTATCCCTCAAATAAATAGTGTTTAAAAATATTTCCCAGTGTTAAACCTTAAAAATCAGAGGCTTGTGAAGAACTGCAGGGTTGATGCAAAAAAATACCACCAATAGGGTATTCAACCTCGTTATTTCGTCTCTATATTTACAACGGTTTTTCATAGGATATTGGATTTTAAAAACGGGCTGGATGTCTATCCTGGCCCATTTTTTTTTATTTGAGGGCTATCCTCCCATCGTCAGTAATTACAAGAAACCCTTCTGCTTCCATAGTCACGAGTGCAGCCTGAAATTCCCGCTGCTCATCCTCATGAAATGCACGCTTCAGTGCAGGTGCATCGCAGGGTCCATTGAGTAGAATCATCCGGATCTTTTCTTCCATCATCGTTTGCATCCCGCCTGTCTTTTCCCGTTTTTGTCGTCTGCAAACATCACAGTGGCCACAGGGCTCTACGGTATCACCAAAATAACTGCAGATCCATTGGGTACGGCAACGGTCTGAGGCCTTGATATAGCCTGTTATGGCTTCTATCCTGCGTATAAAGGCATTTTTACGGGCAAGGTATCGCTCTGGCTGTATATACAGGTCATCAGCCTTTACCCTGTTTTGTAACATCCTGATCTGCGGATTCTCTTTTCTGGGTTCATATTGGAGGATACCAGTTTTAACCAGTTGGTTCAGCGCCTGTTTCACGCGGGGCAGATCCGTTTTCAGCAATCTTGCCAATTGTTTTTCCGATATGGATGTAGGCTGGTCCCAGATGCCACCATAGGTGCGCAACAAGGTTTTGATCAGCGGTTCCAGTTCAGGAAACTGCTGTTCTGCATAATCCATTCCTGCCCGGTCAGTGGTGAACCAGGCTTTTGACGGTACAAAGATCTGTTCACTAAAGGCAAGGATACCTTCCTGCTCCATTGCTTCGAGGGAGTAGATCACTTCAAAAACATTCATTTTAAACCTGCGCACAAATTCGTTCAAATCATAATCAAAGAGTTGGTCTTCTCCGGTACCTGCGGCCACCTGCAGGTGGTCAAATACTGCCTGGTACACTTTCCGGATGGTTTGGACCGATGGATACCTGATATCCGGCAGCTGCGCTAACTCTGTGACGGTGGAGGGCGAGGTAAGCAGAATGGCGTAGGCAGTTTGCCCATCGCGGCCTGCCCTGCCGGCTTCCTGGTAATAATGTTCCAGAGAGTCAGGGCTGTCCAGATGAATCACAAACCGCACATCCGGTTTATCAATCCCCATACCAAACGCATTGGTGCAAACCATTACCCTTGTTTCACCCATTAACCATTCCTGCTGCCGTTGGTGTCTTTGTTCCTGGGGAAGGCCGGCGTGATAAAAATCTGCACGTAGGCCTTCAGATTTGAGAAGGTCTGCAATCTCCATCGTGCGTTTCCTGCTCTTGCAATAGATAAGTCCCGTCCCTTCCATTTTCTTCACCATATCCACGCATTTGTGAATCCTGGACGCAGGTTGCAGCACATGATAGCTGAGATTTGGCCTGGCAAAGGAGCCGGCAAACATTTTCCCGTTCCTGAATTGCAGACGGTGCATGATGTCATGCCTTACTTCCGGTATTGCAGAGGCTGTAAGCGCCAGGAAGGGGATCCCTGGCTTTTGATCTCTCAGGGTAACTATTTGCATATAGGAGGGCCTAAAATCATAACCCCATTGTGAAATACAATGTGCCTCATCTATGGCCACAAAATTCAGTGGCATGGCCGGCAGGTATTCTCTGAATTGCCGGGATTGCAGTCTTTCAGGAGAACAATAAAGAAATTTGTACTGGCCAGAACAGGCTTTGCGCAATACCGTCTCTATCTCCCGGTAGGTCATCCCTGTGTGTATAAATAGCGCTGGTATATTTCTTCGGGAGAGATTATCCACCTGATCTTTCATCAGGGCTATTAATGGTGAGATCACCAGGCATAGCCCTTCCTGGCAAAGTGCAGGTACCTGAAAGCAAATGGATTTACCGCCACCGGTAGGCAACAGGGCGAGGGTGTCTTTTTGCTGCAGGATGGATGAAATGATCTCCTCCTGCAGGGGCCTGAATGCACTGTACCCCCAGTACTGCCTGAGAATGTCTGCTGGTTGCCTGTTCACAAAGCAATTTAGTCCACCTTTTTGATAAAGAGCCTGCCTGAATTGATGGCCAGGAAAACATCAGAAAGTCCCATAGCCAGCGCCGCCATGCCAGGCTGCAGAAATCCCAATGCGGCAATAGGGATGGCAGCGATATTATAGAAAAAGGCCCAGAATAAATTTTGCTTAATGGTGAGATAGGTATGCTTGCCTAACCCCATAGCTGTAGGGAGCTGTTTGAGTCCCTGGTTCATCAGCACCACCTGAGCCGTTTGCATGGCCAGTTGTGAAGCATCACTCATGGAAATACCGATGGTGGCTTTTGCTAATGCCGGAGCATCATTTACACCATCACCCACCATTGCTGTGGGCTGCTCTGTAGCCAGCTTTTCTATGATGGCGAGTTTTTGAGCCGGAGTCTGTTCTGCGAAGACCTCATCCATACCCAGGGAACGCCCAAGAATTTCTGTTTTTTCTTTTTTGTCCCCGCTGAGCAGAATGGTCCTGATGCCTTTCCCCCTGAAGTGAGCGATCACATCGCGGGCTTCAGGCCTTAGTTCATCTTCAACATCGATCCATCCCATTACAACATCATTACGCAGGATGTAGACGTTGTGATGTTGATCAGAGGCATCGGCGGGAAGCGCTTTAAAAGAAACAGCTTTAAAGATATTGCCGTCTTTATCCGTGGCCACCATTCCCAGTCCCTTGATTTCTTCAATACTTTTCCATCGGATATCCAGCTTGCTTTTCCAGGCTGCGGCAATGCTTTTGGCAATGGGATGTGTGGAGTATTTTTCCAGCGCGTAAACAATTTTTTTAAAACTTTCTTCCGTTGTTGCGCCGTCAGTAATTTCAAATGCAGCGATGCGAAACGCTCCGGTGGTAAGGGTGCCGGTTTTATCAAATACAATCTGCCGGATATCTTTGAAAGACTCCAGACTGGTGGCGTTCCTGAACAGTACGCCATTGCGGGCACCGCGTCCAAGGCCTACGGCAATGGCTGCCGGAGTGGCCAGCCCCATTGCACAAGGGCAGGCAATCACCAGGACTGCGATGCTTCGCATGAGAGCCGCGGAAAAATCATGCAGGACCACCCAGTTTGCAGCCAGCGTAAGCAGCGCGATGCCAATCACAACAGGAACAAAGATGGCGCTGATCTTATCTGCCAGTTGCTGTACCGGTGGTTTCTCTCCCTGGGCCTGTTTCACCATGCGCAGAATGCGCGATAAAACCGTGTCTTCCCCCGTTGCCGTTACTTGTGCTTTTACCGTGCCATTGGACACCACACTGCCACCAATGAGCTGATCCTTGGTGCTTTTATGCACGGGCACGCTTTCTCCGGTGATGATGGCTTCATTTACTTCAGCTTCACCCCATAAGATCTTACAATCAATAGGAACCTGCTCGCCCGTACGGATCAGGATGAGGTCACCATGTTTCAACTGTGTATTCTCTATCGGAAAAACATGTTCCTGGTGATCTCCATCATACGCGATCATATTGGCCATGAGCTTCTGCGATTTGGCCAGGGCCTTTAAAGCTTTTTGGGTGGATTCCACAGAGGCGTCTTCCAAGTAATTACCGAGGAATACCAGGGTGATGATGGTAGCCGCTGTTTCAAAAAACAGATAGTTGCTCCCCCAGCCCATAATGGCACCGGTGAGACTGTAAACAAAAGCAGCTGTGGCACCCAACGCTACCAGCACATTCATATTAGGAATGCCGTTGCGCAGGCTTTTGATGGCAGACCTGCCAAAAAAATCCATGCCCACCAGGTATACCGGCAGGCACAGGGCCAGTTGCACCCAGGGATTCATCAGCCAGTGCAGATGGATCCACTTGTCCAGCATATGCAACATCAGTATTGCGGTGAAGGGAAGGCAAAAAAGAAAACGGCGGAAATGGGAGTGTAGAAAGGGCTTCCGGGTTGCAGGTACTGCTCCGGAACCATCGTCGGCCACATGATAGCCCAGGCTTTGGATGCCCTTGATCAGCTGGGCCGGAGATTGTGCTTCCACCCGGTCAAAACTCACATCACCATCTATGGGGTTAACCTTTACATTCTGGTTTCCCTGGTTTTCCAGGTATTTCCGGATGGTGAGCGCGCAATTAGCGCAGGTCATTCCTTCCACTTTCCATTGAACGGTTTCCATCCTACAAATGTACAACAAGGGCAGGGGCCATATCGTGGTGAATTAACGGATTCTCGTGTATTTTACATCTTCATTCACCATGTTTACAGCCATCAGCTTTACGTTACAGGAGATCGGCAAGGCGGCCCGTCATTTACTCTCTTCCAGGGGCGGAGCACAGGTCATTGCCTTGCATGGCCCAATGGGTACCGGCAAAACTACACTTATCCATGCCTGTTGTGATGAGCTGGGTGTTACAGATGCTGTTGGAAGCCCCACTTATTCCATTGTGAATGAATACAGATCGGCAAAGGAAGGAACGGTATACCATATTGACCTGTATCGCTTAAAAGACGATGAGGAAGCCCGGGATGCCGGGATTGAGGACCTGCTGTTTTCCGGCCAGCTCTGTTTTGTAGAGTGGCCTGAGATAGCGCCCGAAATTTTTCCGGATGATACCCTGCATATTCGCATAACTGCACTGGAAGACGGCACCCGTACATTAGCTATTTCGGGATAGATTTGTTAATTTTCGGGCATGGGCAGTGGTAAACCAATTGTAAGTGCATCGTTCAGTTATGAGACCCTTGAAGAAACACTGGACGTAAAACCCGGAGGGCTTCCGCTCCTGGTAGGAATGCCAAAAGAAACAGATTTCCAGGAAAACAGGATTGCATTAACGCCTGATGCCGTAGGAGTGCTCACCAGCAATGGCCACAGGGTTGTGGTGGAACACAATGCCGGTGAAGGTGCCCACTATAAGGACAAAGACTACAGTGATGCCGGCGCCAAGATCGTTTACGACAAAAAAGAAGTGTACGAGTGTGCCATCATCATTAAATCCGCACCCGTCAGCGATCAGGAACTGGAATACCTCCGGCCCAACCAGATCCTGATTTCGCCCATACATCTTCCCGCCATGAAGACCCATATCCTGGAGAAGATGATGGAGAAAAAAATCACCGCCCTGTCTTTCGAGAACATGAAAGACGATTCAGGACACAACCCCATCGTACGAAGCATGAGCGAAATTGCCGGCAGTGCTGTGATGCTCATCGCAGGGCAATATCTCTCCAGCTTCAACAATGGCAAAGGCGTGCTGCTGGGTGGCATCTCCGGAATTCCGCCCACCAAGGTGATTATCATCGGCGCGGGTATTGTGGGCGAGTATGCAGCCCGCACGGCCCTGGCGGTGGGTGGCAGCGTTAAGATCTTTGATAATAATATCTACAAGCTCAAAAGGCTTCAGAATAACATTGGCGCCAGGTTATGGACTTCCGTAATTGAGCCTAAGATCCTGGCCAAACAATTGAAGACCTGCGATGTGGCAGTTGGGGCCCTCAGTTCTGCAGGTGGCAGAACCCCCATTGTAGTGACGGAAGAAATGGTGGCCGCCATGCGCCCCGGCAGTGTAATCATTGACGTGAGCATAGACAGGGGAGGATGTTTTGAAACCTCAGAACTCACCTCACATGAACGTCCGGTGTTTCGCAAATACGATGTGATCCACTATTGCGTACCCAATATTCCATCGGGGTTTGCACGTACTGCATCCCAGGCCGTGAGCAATGTGCTCATGCCACTGATGCTGGAGATCAGTGATGAGGGCGGACTGGAGAACCTGATCTGGCATAAGTTCAATATCAGAAACGGGATATACCTGTTTAAAGGTGCACTCACCAACATTCACCTGAGCCAGCGCTTTAATCTCAAATACACAGATCTCAACCTGCTCATCGCGTCCCAGCGGTAATATAGCTCTGCAAGAGCCCCCTCTTGCAGAGCTATTTAAAATCATGGATGCTAAGACGGTGTTCACAGAACCTGTATTCCTGTGGATCATTGCTGCTCACAATTACAGCACGTTCCCGGGTGAAGTTGCTGACGAGGCGGTGATACAAAGCAATGCCCTCTTCATCCAGGTTTGTACAGGGCTCATCCAGTAATACAAACGGGGTGTCAGATAAAATCCCCTGCGCCAGCTTCAGGCGCTGCTTCATTCCGCTGCTGAAGTAGCGGATCTGTTTACGAGCTGCATGGGTTAATGCTGCTTCCTCCAGAACAGCACTGCAGGTAAGCCCCCGGAGAAAGGGTTTAAAGGCCTGGTGAAACGCCAGAAATTCCAGGGCCGTCATTTCTTCAATCAGTTCAAGGTAGGGTGCCGTAAATGAGATGAACTTGTAATGATCAGGGGTTGTACTGCCATCCGTCCGGGAAAAGTTAAGGGTTCCCTCATTAGGCATCAGTGCCCCTGCTATCACCTGTAAAAGTGTGGACTTGCCGGATCCGTTGTGCCCCGTAATAGCATAACTGTGGCCGGTTTCAAAGACGTAGCTGAGATGGCGAAAAATCCATTCCCGGTTATAACGCTTGCCGGCATCAGTCAGCAAGATCTTCATCAAGATTGTTTTTAGAGTAACGCTTGATGATGCCTCTCCGGCTCTCCCTGATGAAGGTGATGATCTCGTCTCTTTCGTCTGTGGCAGGAAACTCTTCCTCGAGATATTGAAGCGCCTGGGTAGTGTTCAATCCTTTGTTGTAGATGAACCTGTACATGTCCAGGATATGATTGATCTGTTCAAAATTGAATCCCCTTCTTTTGAGTCCGATGGAATTCACGCCCGCGTAAGACAAGGGTGTTCTTCCGGCCTTGATATAGGGAGGCACATCTTTACTTACGAGTGATCCGCCGGCAATGAATGCATATTTGCCGATATTAGAAAACTGGTGAACGGCGCACATTCCCGCCAGGATAGCGTGGTCACCCATGGTGACATGACCGGCCATCTGGGTATTGTTGCTCATGATACAATTGTTGCCAATGATACAGTCGTGCGCAATATGACTGTAAGCCATAATGAGGCAGTTGTCCCCCACCACGGTGCTCCACCGGTCTTTGGTTCCCCTGTGTATTGTTACAAATTCCCGGATGGTAGTACCATTCCCAATGACCACAGTTGTTTCTTCTTCTTCAAACTTCAGGTCCTGGGGGGCGGCAGCAATTACGGCACCGGGGAAGATCCTGCAGTTCTTGCCGATCCTTGCCCCTTCCATGATGGTCACATTACTGCCTATCCAGGTTCCTTCCCCCACTTCCACGTTATGATGGATCACGGTAAATGGATCAACCTTTACATTGGTGGCCAGTTTGGCATTTGGATGGATATACGTATGTGGATGAATCATGCTCAAGTTTAAATAACGGGCAAAAATAATCTATTTATGCTCCGGCAACAGATAATTTAACGTTCAGGTCAGGCCTCCCTTTTCACCAGTTGCGCCATGAGGATGGCTTCCGTGGCAATCTTATTGCCTACGTAAACCGTACCATGCATTTCGCAAAGCCCCCTGCGGATAGGCCCCATGAGCTCCATCTTGAGGATCATGGTATCACCAGGGATCACCTTATGCTTGAATTTGCAGTTGTCTATCTTCACGAAATAAGTATCGTAATCTCCGGGAGGCAGCGCATTGATGGCCAGTATACCGCCGGTTTGCGCCAGCGCCTCTATCTGCAGCACACCCGGCATCACCGGATTCCCCGGAAAGTGGCCCACAAAGAACGGCTCGTTGAAAGTAACGTTTTTAATACCTACAATATGTTTGTCCGTAAGCTCGATCACTTTGTCTACTAACAGGAACGGGTACCTGTGTGGCAGTTTTTTCTCGATCTGCTGCGTAGTATACACCGGCGGCATGGTAGGATCATACACGGGTATGTTCTTCACATGCTTGTTCTTTTTGATATACTGCTTGATCTTCTTGGCAAATTCCACGTTGGAATAGTGTCCCGGCCTGTTGGCAATGATATGCGCTTTGATGGGAAAACCGATCAGCGCCAGATCACCCACCACGTCCAGAAGCTTGTGCCTTGCCGGTTCATTGGGGAAACGAAGCTCCAGGTTGTTGAGATACCCCTCGCTCTTCACTTCAATCTTTTCTTTCTTGAATACCCTGGCCAGGCGCGACATTTCCTCCTGGGTAACAGGCTTGTCTACCACCACAATGGCATTGTTGATATCACCCCCTTTGATGAGGTTATGGTCCAGCAGCATCTCCAGCTCATGGAGGAAACAGAAGGTGCGGCAGGGTGCGATCTCCGCCTTGAAATCCTTCATGGAGGTAAGCTTGGCATGTTGCGTACCCAGCACCGGTGAGTTAAAATCAATGAGCGTGGTGATCTTATATTCCACAGCGGGCATCGCTACCAGCTCAACACGCTTTTCTTCGTTATAGTAGGTAATATTTGTATCGATGGTGTACCAGCTCTTGGAAGCTTCCTGCTCCAGAATGCCAGCTTCCTCGATGATCTCAATGAAAGGGTGGGAACTTCCATCGATGATGGGAATTTCAGGGCCGTTGATCTCGATAAGGCAATTGTCTATGCCGGAGCCAACCAGCGCGGCCAGGACATGCTCTACAGTACTTACCCTGGCGCCATTTTCCTCCAGGGTGGTTCCCCGGGAGGTATCCACTACCAGGTCACAATCAGCCTTGATCACTGGCTGGCCCGGCAGGTCAATACGCTGGAACTGGAATCCAAAGCCCGGATTGGCGGGCTTCAGGGTCATATCAACCATAATACCGGTATGTAATCCTGTACCGGAAATACTGATCTCCTGGGAAAGGGTGTGCTGCCTGTCCGGATTGAAGTTGTTGTCCATAAGCCTGCAAAGATAGGGACTGGAATTCAGTCATTCAGGATACCAGCTCCTGAATGTCAGATTCCTGAATGCCAGACTCCTGAATGTCAGATTTCCATTTTGATCTGCTGGACCATCTTTTCCAGTTCGGCAATGCGTTTTTCCAGCTCAGGAAGGTTACGCTGAACAGCCTGGGAACGAAGCATAGCGCCATATTCCGCCGCGGGCGAGCCAGATACAGCATAGTTGGGTTCTTTGATAGATTTTGTAACGCCGCTTTGTGCATTGATCCTGGCGCCATCGGCAATAGATAAATGTCCCACAATCCCTGCCTGTCCGCCAATCATGGCATTTCTGCCGATCTTGGTACTGCCACTTACCCCAGCCTGTGCGGCAATCACGGTAAAACTGCCGATTTCCACATTATGGGCAATCTGGATCAGGTTATCCAGCTTGGCACCCGGATGGATCACCGTAGAGCCAATGGTGGCCCGGTCAATGGAACAATTTGACCCTATCTCCACGCCATCACCCACCACCACATTACCGATCTGGGGGATCTTCTTATACGTGCCATCCTGTTGTGGGGCAAATCCAAATCCATCACTCCCTATCACCGTACCAGCATGTATGGTCACATTTTTCCCGATTAAGCATTGGTGATAGATCTTCACGCCCGGATGCAGGATCGTATTGTCCCCGATCTTCACATCATTACCCAGGAAAACCTGGGGATGGATCTTTACATTGTTGCCAATCTCTACATTATCGCCAATGTAACTGAATGCCCCAATGAACACCCCTTCGCCAATCTTAGCGGAAGCGGAAATAAAACTGGGCTCCTGGATCCCGAGTAACTGCTTAGACTTCATCTCCTGGTAAGCCGTCAGCAGTTGTGCAAAGGCGGAATACGCATCCGGAACCTTGATAAGGGTGGCGGAAACGGCCTGTTTCAGTTCCTGCGACTGGTTTATAATCACCACCGATGCGCCTGAACTGTACAAAAAGTCTTCATATTTAGGATTGGCCAGAAAGCTTAGCTGGCCTTGCTTTGCCTCTTCTATTTTTCCAAAACTGTTCACCTTGGCTTCAGGGTCGCCTTCAATGGAACCTTGAATGAGCATCGCGATTTGGGCGGCAGTAAATTGCATAGATCCTTTTGTGTGTGAAGCAGCCCTCAGGCGCCTATATAACAAATGTAGAATTTTTTCACAGGGCGCAACAGGTTTTGGTGGATCAGCGCATTATCCACGGAAGAAATATTCCTGATGGTCCCATCTTTAAAGAGGATATGAATCCCCTCCTCATCCGGATTATACAGGCTGTTCACCGCCTCGCCGGTAAAAACAAGGTAGGCAGCATCTTTCACGTCAATGCCTAAACCGGAAGCCACCTTCACCCTTCTCCCTTCCACTTCACCCTGTTCAATGGGCTCCGCCTGCAGTCTCAGCTTGAAGAGCCTTCTGTTCTGTAAGGCATTACTGAGCGTCCTGAGGATCGGATCCTGGTGCCGGCTCCATTTTTTTATATTGGAAACCACATCCGTATCATCTAACTGGGTGAACAAGTCAAGGTCCTGCTCCATATCCCCGCTGGTTTTTCCCAGCAGGAAAAGATTCAGCGGGTCATCAGCATCCAGCGTTGGGTCACCCCTTACGCCCAGTTCCTTCACACGCTCCAATAACTTAACCAGCATCATCTCCGCACTCAACACGGTTTTATGCAGGTACACCTGCCAGTACATCAGGCGGCGCGCCACCAGGAATTTTTCAATGGAATAGATCGCCTTCTCTTCCACCATCAACTCTCCATCGTGCACCGTAAGCATCTTGATCAGCCTGTCATACCCCACCACTCCCTCACTTACACCGGTAAAAAAACTATCACGGGTCAGGTAATCCAGCCGGTCCACATCCAGTTGACCGCTCACCAGTTGGTGCAGGAATACCTTTGGATATGTATTGGTGAATATGGCGATGGCAGTATCCAGTTGGCCATTGAATGTTTTGTTGAGCCGGTTCATCAATAGGAGAGACAGTTCCTCATGGTGAATGTTCTCAATCAGCACATGTTCCAATGCATGAGAGAACGGGCCATGCCCGATGTCATGCAACAGGATGGCGATCTTGGCCCCGGTTTCTTCATCGGCTGTTATCTCCACACCTTTGCCTTTCAGTTCACTGAGGGCCTGGCACATCAGGTGATAAGCACCGAGGGAATGATGGAGGCGTGTATGCACCGCGCCTGGATATACCAGGTGCGCCAGGGCCATTTGTTTGATACGCCTCAGCCGCTGATAATAGGGATGGGATATAATGTCGAATATCAATGCATTATCAATGGTGATATAACCATAGACGGGATCATTGATGATTTTCCTGAATGCCATTGCACGATTTGTTAAATTTGAACAGGCCAGTGCGCAAAGGTACAAAGCGGAAAACGTAAACCCTATCTTTAGCCCGGCCGCTTAAAAATTCCAATATGGCACTTGCTAATATCTTATGGGTAGACGATGAGATAGAATCTCTGCAGTCGCAAACCAAATTCCTCGAAAATAAAGGCTATGACGTAAAGACCCTCACCAATGGGTATGATGCCGTAGACTACGTCAAAGCTAATCAGGTAGATCTGGTGCTCCTGGATGAAACCATGCCAGGCATCACGGGAATTGAAACCCTTAGCCGTATAAAAGCCGTAAACCAGCAGCTTCCCGTGGTATTGGTCACCAAAAATGAAACAGAAAACCTGATGGATGAAGCCATCGGCTCCCAGATCTCAGACTATCTTATCAAGCCGGTGAACCCCAACCAGGTGCTGCTCACACTCAAAAAAATCATCGACAATAAGCGGCTGGTGGCGGAACGTACCGTGACGGCTTACCAGCAACAGTTCAGGGAACTTTTTATGGCGCTGAATAGTGATCCGGACTATAACCAGTGGATGGAGATTTACCGCAAGCTGGTGTATTGGGAACTGGAGATGACGAAGAGCGACAGCCCAGAGCTGCAAGAGGTATTGTTGAACCAGAAGAATGAAGCCAACAAGGAATTCTTCAAGTATGTGTCTAAAAATTACCTGAAGTGGATCAATCCAAAGTCTTCTGATGCGCCCATTATGAGCCATTCGCTTTTTCAGTTCAAGATATTGCCACACGTGGAGAAAGGCGTGCCTACCGTCTGGTTGCTGATTGATAATCTCCGGTTTGACCAATGGAAGGCCATCCAACCCATTTTTGCAGAGATCTTTCGTATTGCCGAGGAGGAAACATTTTATTCAATCCTGCCAACGGCCACACAATACAGCCGGAATGCTGTTTTCAGCGGACTGATGCCCCTGGATATTGAGAAACAGTTCCCGTCTTTGTGGAAGAATGATGAAGAAGAGGGCGGTAAGAATTTACATGAAGAAGAGCTCTTCCGTGCACAGTTGAAGAGGCTGAAAAGGGAGGATGTGAAATTTTCTTACAACAAGATTTTGAATAACCATGAAGCGCAGAAGCTGGTAGATAATGCGCACAATCTGCTCAACCATGACCTGAGTATTGTAGTGTATAATTTTGTGGATATGCTCAGCCATGCGCGCACAGAACTGGAAGTGCTGAAAGAACTGGCCAGCGATGAAACCAGTTATCGCAGCCTCACCTCCAGCTGGTTTTTACATTCTCCGTTGTACCAGGCACTGAAAAAAGTAGCTGATAAAAAGATCAATCTCATCGTGTCTACAGATCATGGCAGTGTGCGGGTGAACACGCCGTACAAGGTGGTGGGTGATAAACAAACCACCAGCAACCTGCGATACAAGCATGGGCGCAACCTGAACTATGAAGCAAAGGATGTATTTGCTGTGCGGGATCCCAAAGAGGCCGGGCTGCCTACACCTACGGTGAATTCTTCGTTTATTTTTGCCAAGGAAGACGGCTATCTATGTTATCCTAACAACTACAATTACTACGTAAATTACTACAGGAATACTTTCCAGCATGGCGGCGTAAGCCTGGAGGAGATGATCATCCCGGTGATCAGGATGACCTCTAAGTAGAATGCAGGAATACGGGAATACTGGAATACCATCAAATCATCGTATATGAAAAAGTTATTTTTCTGCCTGATGGCTGTTTCTATTTCTTCTGCCGGCCTGGCACAGATCCCTTCTCCGGATGCGCAGATCAAAGCTGCACTATGGGCCGCACCCGAAGATAAACGTGCGGATGCAACGGTATATGGATATGATGATAAAGGAAAGATTGTGTTGCTCCGAAAAGGCAAAAATGAAATGGTATGTGTGGGGGATGATCCCAAAGTTGCCGGACTGAATGTGTCCTGTTATCATAAAGACCTGGAGCCTTTCATGGCCAGGGGCAGGGAATTGAAAGCGCAGGGAAAATCATTCAGGGAGATTTTTGATATCCGGGAGGCGGAAGCAAAGTCTGGCAAACTCAGGATGCCCAAACAGGCGGCCAACCTGCAGGTGTTTACAGCCACCGCAGACAATTTTGACAGTGCAACGGGCAATGTCAAAAAAGGTCATTTCCGTTATGTGGTTTATATCCCGTGGGCAACAGCGGCCAGCACAGGTTTACCCACCAAGCCTGAAGCACCGGGGATGCCATGGATCATGGATCCCGGAACCCATAGAGCCCATATCATGATTGATCCACCATCCAAAGACTGATTACAGGGTCACCCTATCCAGGTCCCTGATCTGGTCCATATATTTAGCAGGAAGCAGCATCCATTTGATGAAGCGGTCCAGTTTCAGTGTTCTGCAGAATTTATAAAGCGGTACGGAAGGTGCCAGCCAGTGAATAGAATGAAAACCCAGCAGATGGGCCACCCGAGCGGGCACCACCAGTTTTTGCGCTTCTATCAGTACACGAAAACGTCCATTGCCGAGATGTTTCTTATACTGTACAAAAAGGTCTTCCGTATAATGGCCTTTGATGAGATCCTGTTGGAGATGCTGTTCCCTGTCTGCCAGCCATAATGCATACGTTGGTGGAAGTGCTTTCAAATGCATACGGGTTCCCATCCTGAAGAAGACATCATAAACTTCATTTTTCTCTTCCGCGCTCATCTGCCTTTCCAGTAATTCATATGCAGCGATGGAATAATGAATAAGCATGTACAAGACATCCCTGTATGCCCAGTCCGGGATCTTTGCGCCACGGCTATTTTCTACGGCACCGTGGATACTGGTGATTTTGTCGATGGTTTTATGCGCATCTTCTTCAGATGCATAAACGATACCCTTGGCATAACTAACGGTGGAGAATAAACGACCGATGGGATCTGCGGGTAGTTTGCCGGTGAAGTAGAGCCAGTCTACCGCTTTGTTCAGTGCAAATTCTGCCGCTGCTCCGGCGAAAATGAACAGTACAGTATCTGATTTTCCCCAGATGGTGCGCACAATGGAACCGGCAGGCGTAAATGTTTTCATAGTGGCTATGAAGTTACGAAGGTATTCCCTCAATGCCTCAGTGCCTCAATGCCTTTATGCCTCAATGCCTCAATGCCTCAATGCCTCCCTAGTTGATCCACAAATTAACCATAGAAGCCCCTTCCATAGGCGGAGGGCAGAAAACCTGGCCGCGATTATACACTATCAGTTCCCCATCGGTCCCCAGATCCCAAAGTTGCCCCCTAAGGCTGACCGTCATGCCATACGGAGAACGGATCTGCCGGATCCTTGCCGGCATGGTATATTTCAGCCAGGCATCCCTGAGGGTGATCTTGCCGATGTCTGTTGTATCCACATCCCCGGGTTCATCAAATCCACTGTAGCCCACCCAGGGTGTGGCCATGGAATGATTGACCTGGGTATAGGATGGAACGGCTACCAGGGTGAGGGAATCTTTATTGACAGATTGGTAACTTTCCGGGAACCAGGAATCAGCACAGATCATTACAGAAGTCTTGCCTATAGGAAGGTTGTAAATGGGGAGTTCAGATACAGGGCATTTTTTTATAAAAGGAAGTTCATCGGCAATGGGAAAGGCCTTCCTGGTGAGGAAGGGCTGCAGGCTGCCATCCGGATTGAAAACGGCCGTCACATTTTCAAGGGAACCGTTTTTGAGATCGATATAAGAATTTTTGATGACCCTGGGTTCCTGCAGTAAAATGGAGCCGGCAATAATGGTTACGCCATAATAACGGGAGAGGTTGCTGAACACGCGGGTATAGATTTCTGCCATCCGCTGGCCCTTGGTGGCAAAGACACTGTGTTTCACTTTATCTGCTGCAGAGTCAGGACTCATGAACCAGGACCGCATGTAAGAAAAGAAGTTGGATGTTACAAAGCCCGTAAGGGCCTCGTCAATGGTGGGCTTGGTATATACAGATTTTTTCTCCCCTTCCACCACCAGCCAGGCACCGATATATTCAGGAAAAATCACGACCGATTTGGGATTCAGCCAGGCCCTGGATTTGCATTCCTCCAGGTATCCTTTGAGTTTCTGTTCAAAATGATCAGGAGAAATATAATCGTCTGGTGTCATGTAGGCATTGATGCCAATCACATTCCCTTTACCAGCGTCACTGTTCAGGACATAGCTGCTGTCAAGATGAAGATTTACCTGGATAGGGGAGGGCGTTCTGCCCAATGTAGACCAGATGAAATAGGCAGATAGTCCGAGGACAAGCAGGGTTGACAATATCTTGAAGAATGTCTTCATGCGGTAAAAATAAAGATTAGATCATCGTTAACAGCAAAGCCGCTTCCCGTTGACCGGATCTGACAGCTCCTTCCATATAGCCATTCCATTCAGTGGCGGTCTCCGTTCCTGCGAAATGAATATGTTTGAAAGGAGTGCGGATCTCTTTTGCCAGGGTGCTTAGCACATGCGGCCCCATCATTGCGGCGTAGCAGCCCCGGCTCCATTCTTCCTCCTGCCAACCCTGGTCTGTATACATTTCCAAATTAGCAGCCTCCGCCCCAAAATACTGAACAAAGGACCGCGTAATGGATGCCCTGCGTTCTTCCTGGCTTAGCCGGCTGAAGGCACGAGCTTCGTCTGCCAGAACAAATCCCATCAGGATACCCCTGGATCCATCCGCTGGTGAATTGTCAAATACCAGACGGGTGTGTCCCTCGTTGGAGGCTACCAGTCCATTAAGACCCATCCTGCGCCAGAAAGGGGTTGGGTAAATGGCATAGCATTTCCATACAGCACCCATCGGCATTCGCTGGATCAGCTGTTGCCTGGCAGCAGGAAGCAACGGATCAAAATGGATATGCTGAAGGAGCACGGGAGGGACGGCCATAACCAGTTTTTTACAAGTAAAAGAAAAACCATCACCACTCACCACCAGATGGGCGTCTTCCTGACGCACCTGGTTAACGGCGTGGGATAGCCGAAGATTTGATCCCAGTTTTTCTGCCATTTTGCGGGCAGGCAGATCTGCACCACCAAGGATCCGTGATTCCTGGGCGCCGTTGCGGATGTTCATGAGTGTATCAAAATCCCTTCCGGAACGGGTATAATACAGCGCGAAAAGAAATGAGAGCTCTGCCGGGTGAACCGCGAAGATCGCCTGGGCGGCAATGCTGAATAATTGCCTGGCCTTGCGGCTCATCATAGTTTTGTTCATCCATCCCTGCAGGGTAATGCTGTCCCATGCTTCACTTTTTGGATGATCCCAGGGATGGGAGGGATCGATGGTCCCTGACAGGCGGTTCATGGTTTTGATGGCACGGTCCAGGCTAAGCAGGGCGGGAATGGGCAGGGGCGGGATCAGCCCTTTATATGCTTTTAGTTTCCCATCCCAATACAACTGGCTTTTCCCTTCGTCATAGGTATTAAAGTGACGGATATTAAATTCCTGCAATAGTGCAAACATCTGATCCTGTCCGGGGCCAATCCATTGTGCTCCCAGATCCACATAACAGCCGTTGCCCAGGGATTGGGTATATACCCTTCCACCCACCCGCTCCCGGGCTTCCAATACCAACACGGATTTGCCAGCCTTTTGCAATTCAGTAGCAGCGGTGAGGCCCGCATATCCAGCGCCCACGATAATAGCGTCAAACTCAGGGTCCAATGATTATACACATTTAGGACGATGAATGTAGAAAAGTTTAGCGAACTGCCAATCCCTCTGCGGCTGCCTATCGTTACATTTGTAAAAATGACGAAGACATGGCGCTGAAGTTCAATCCGGCTACGCTAACCAGGATAGAAAAGCTGATAGAAGAAACAGGATATATACTCCGCTATGAAAGGGGTACTTTTCAAAGTGGATTCTGCATACTGGAACAAAAAAAAGTGGTGGTACTCAATAAATTTCTGCAAACAGAAGGACGGATCAATACCCTGCTTGACCTCATTCCGCTCCTGACCATAGATGTGCAACACCTTACGCCTGAAAATCGTAAGCTGTTGGAAGAAGCCGCCCTCCGGCAGGAAGCAGAGAACAATTAGCCCATGATTTTCCTGGTCCTGCCTGCCTTGCATTATTAGCTTCAATTGCATTAATAAAAAAGCATATCTGAGACATTCCTTTTTCTTATTATAGAGTTTGGAAACGGACCTTAGCAAAGTTGCCCGGGTGATTTTATTAAGCCAGTAAACAACCTCTTATGATACGAAGCAAGTTCCTCGGATTTTTATGTTCAATTTTGTTGTTTTCAGTGGCAGCATGGGCACAGGACCCCAAGGAAATCATGGGTCACGTCAAAGCCAATCTCGAGAAGAGCACTAAAGCCTTACGTGCATATGAATGGCTCGAAACCACCACTGTATCTAAAGACGGAAAAGTCAAATCAACCCAGCAGAAGCGATGTTACTATGGCGTGGACGGAAAGCTTTACAAGGTAGCTACCGGAGCTACGGAATCTGCGAAAACGCCAGGCGGTCTTCGGGGTAAGATTGCGGAAAATAAGAAGGAAGAAGCCAAAGATTATGTGGAGTCCTGCGTGAAGAAAGTGGAGGAATATCTTCCGCCCAACGCGGAGAAGTTACAGGCGGCCTACGGTGCCGGTAAAATGGCGATGCAGGTAATAGAGCCCAATAAACGATACCAATTGAATTTTTCCAATTACCTGCAGCAAGGGGATTTGCTGGGTATTGGCCTGGACAAGGAGAAGCAGATGCTTACCGCGATGCAGGTGAAAACCTATGTTGAGAAGCCGGCGGATGCAGTCCAGTTTGGACTCACTTACGGGATTATGCCAGACGGTACACAGTATCCCAGCGAAACGGTCATAGAAATGCCCTCAAAAGGACTGAAGATTACCGTCAGGAACGAAGGATATAAAAAAGGGAATCAATAATACCTATTCATTGGAACAATACGATTTACTATGAGACTCTTACTATGCTTGCTTATGTTGTCTGCAAAGGTGGTTTTTAGTCAGACCCCCGCAGCGCAAATGGACAGGACGATCCTGCCGATCAAAGAACCTAAAAGACCCACCTACAAAGAGCTGGATGCCCGCAATGTAAAAGCTCCGCCCCGTTTTGCTGTTACAGCACCCAAAGGAGCACCTAATGTTATTGTGGTTTTGATAGATGACATGGGCTTTGGTGTACCGCAGGCCTTTGGAGGGCCCATCGCAACGCCTACTATGGATAAACTGGCGGCTGGCGGGATAAGGTATAATCGTTTCCATACCACGGCACTTTGTTCGCCTACCCGTATGGCCCTGCTTACCGGGTATAATCATCACAGCAATAATATGGGTGGTATCACTGAAACGGCCACTACTTTCCCGGGGAATACTGGTGTAAGGCCCCAGACCATAACGCCCATGGCTGAGGTATTGAGGCAGAATGGATATAACACCGCTGCTTTTGGCAAGTATCATGAAACGCCACCATGGGAAATATCAAATTCAGGGCCGCAGGACCGCTGGCCAACAAGGTCTGGTTTTGAGAAATTTTATGGATTCATTGGTGGCGAGACCAACCAATGGGCTCCGTTGATCTATGACGGCGTCACACAGGTGGAACTGCCTGATGATTCCAACTACCACTTTACCACAGATATGACCAACCAGGCAATTTCCTGGGTAAGGTTCCAGCAGGCACTCTCACCAGACCGTCCTTTCTTCATTTATTTTGCACCGGGTGCCACCCATGCGCCGCACCATGTGCCAAAAGCCTGGGCGGATAAATATAAAGGTAAGTTTGACGAAGGCTGGGATAAGATCAGGGAGATGACCCTGGAGCGTCAGAAAAAAATGGGTATTGTTCCCGCAGACACTAAACTCGCACCCAAACCCAAGGATATCAAGGACTGGGACAAGCTTTCTGCAGATGAGAAAAAATTGTTTACCCGCCAGATGGAAGTGTATGCTGGATTTGCAGAACAAACAGACTATGAGGTGGGCCGGCTGATAGAATCAGTGCGCGAGATGGGTATTCTTGATAATACGGTGATCTTCTTCATCGCCGGCGACAACGGTGCCAGTGCGGAGGGGCAGATGAATGGTATGTTCAGTGAAATGACCTATTTCAATGGGATACCCGAAACCGTTCCTGACATGCTCAGGCACTATGAAGAATGGGGATCTGCCAGCACTTATCCGCATTTTTCCGCCGGCTGGGCGGTTGCCATGAATTCGCCATTTTCATACACCAAGCAGGTGGCCGGGGATTTCGGAGGTACAAGAAACGGTATGATCATTCACTGGCCTGCTGGTATCAAGGCAAAAGGTGAGATCCGTTCCCAGTTTGGCCACGTGATTGACATTGCTCCCACGGTATTTGAATTGGCTAAAGTGCCTGCACCAAAGGTTGTCAATGGTATCACACAAGATCCCATTGAAGGTAAAAGCCTTGCCTACACCTTTGCTCAGCCTAAGGCACCAGAAACCCACCGGGTGCAATATTTCGAGATATTTGGAAACAGGGGAATCTACCAGGATGGTTGGTTTGCAAGGACCATTCACAGGCCGGCCTGGTCGCAAAAACCCTCGCAGACACTCCAGAATGATACCTGGGAATTGTTTAATACCATGCAGGACTACAGTCTGAGTAAAGACCTGTCTGCATCAGAGCCTGCAAGGCTTACAGCCATGAAGGCATTATTTATGCAGGAAGCGGAGAAGTACCATGTACTTCCGCTGGACGACAGGCTGATGGAACGCACCAATGCTGAACTGATGGGTAGGCCAACGGTAATGGGTAACCGAAAAGTGGTTACGTATGGCGAAGGAATGAAAGGGATGGGCACGGATATATTTATAGACCTCAGGAATACTTCCTACACCATTGATGCCGAGGTGGAACTGGGAACCAACGGAAATGGGGTTATTGTTGCACAGGGTGGAAGATTTGGCGGTTTATCCCTTCATGTGAAGGACGGCAGGCCCATTTTCACTTACAATTACCTGGGGCTTGAGACGATGCAGATCAAAGCAGACCAGCCACTGCCAGCGGGAAAGTATACGATCACTTACGACTTTGCATATGAGGGCGGTGGATTTGGTAAAGGCGGGATTGGTGTCATCAAAGTGAATGGTACCAAGGTTGCGGAGGGCAGGCTGGATAAGACACAGCCCGGAATTTTCTCGGTTGATGACCTGGCGGATATAGGGCTGGATGAAGGTACACCCGTGGGTAACTATCGCGTACCTGGTAAGTTCAGCGGTAAAATTGAAAAAGTGAGGATCGAGGTGAAGAAATAGATCGATGAAAGCCCCGCAGTTGCGGGGCTTTTTTTATGTGGATAGACTAGCATTGGCCTGATGCCTGCGGATAAATGATTTGTACATTTGGGACCATGGTATATCCTCCCATCGAAATAACATTTTTAGGAACCGGTACCAGCAGTGGTGTGCCCATGATTGGCTGCCATTGCGAAGTGTGTACGTCAGCGGATCCGCGGGACAACCGGTTACGGAGCAGCATCATGGTTAAATCTGCGAATACTACCCTGGTGGTGGATACAACGCCGGATTTCAGATACCAGATGTTGCGTACCCATACCGGGCATGTGGATGCAATTCTGTTCACGCATCCGCACAAAGATCATATTGCAGGACTGGATGACATCAGGGCTTTTAACTTTTTCAGTAAACAGCCCATGCAGCTATTTGCCAATGCTTTAACAGAAGAAGCGTTGAGGCGCGATTATTACTATGCTTTTGCGGAGAACCGGTATCCCGGAGTACCGGAATTGCAAATGAACCTGATTGATGACAAGCTTTTCCACATAAAAGATTTACCGATAGAACCCATAGAAGTATTGCACCTGAAGATGCCCGTACTGGGATTCAGGTTTGGTAGTTTTACCTACATCACCGATGCAAACAGGCTTGATGATGATGCTAAGCAGAAAGTGCGCGGTTCCAGTGTACTGGTAGTCAATGCACTCAGGAAAGAAAAGCATATTTCCCATTTTAATCTTGAAGAAGCCATTGCCCTGGTAAAAGAACTGGATATTCCCCTTGCATACTTCACCCATATATCTCACCAGTTGGGATTGCATGCTACCGTCAGTGCTGAGTTGCCAAAAGGGATTCACCTTGCCTACGATGGACTTACCCTTCAACTATAGGGAAAAAAACAGCCATCCTGCCGTGTTTTACACTAGGAATGCAGATGCCGGCGTGGCTACCTTCATCGGGTGATGAAGAAGTGGTTGTTGGCATATTTCGTGATCAGTAAGAAAGAAAGAATGGGCGCATTGGCGCTGGCCCTGCTGATCTCCTGCATATGGTTGTTGCCGACCTTGTTTACCAATGAGATGCCGGACAAAAGCCTGACGGAGCTGGCTGACGAGAAAATGAAGGGGAAGGCGGAGATGGATTCTTTGTTAGTGGCTAAACCGCGCGTATATACTTTTTTTGATCCTAATCTTGCGGACGACGAAACCTGGCTTCAACTGGGGCTAAGTTCCCGGAATGTTCAGACGATAAGGAGGTTTCAGTTGAGCGGAGGAAGGTTTTACCATCCGGAAGATCTTCATAAGATTTATGGTCTTAGGCCGGAACTTGTTGAAAGGATAATTCCTTATGCAAAGATTAAAAAAACCGGTAAGCCTGATACCTGGAAATACCGTCCGAGGATTGTTGCGGTGAGAAGATATCCATCACCTGACTACGGGTACACATACACCCGGAAGCGGGTACCCGAAGAATTAGTGGACGTTGCTTTGGCGGATACTGCTGCTTTTATTGCGTTGCCGGGAATTGGGCCCACACTGGCCAGGCGAATAGTCCAGTTCAGGAGCAGATGCGGAGGCTTTCATTCTGTAGAACAGGTTGCAGAAGTGTATGGAATCCGTGATTCGGTGTATCAATTGATCAGGGGCAGGCTTACCATCTCCAAAACAACTTTGAAGATGTTGATGATCAATGAGATGACAATTGATAGCCTGGCTGTGCATCCGTACGTAAGTTATTCAGAGGCAAGGGCTATTGTTCAATACCGTGCCCAGCATGGTCCGTTCAAATCACCAGAAGAACTTTTGCAGGTGGCGGTGATTTCCGAGGACTGGCTGAGAAAACTTAGGCCGTATTTGCAAATACACTAACAGTTGTTAGTATATTTACAACTTCAAAAGACGGAAACCAGGTTTATGCAATTCAACAGATCGGAAATAACAGAACAGGTAGCATCAGTAGCAAGGGATTTCGCCCAACAACACATCAGGCCGTTTGTGATGGAATGGGATGAATCGCAGGAGTTTCCCGCTCATGTATTTCGGGAGATGGGGAAATTGGGATTGATGGGTGTGCTGGTCCCCGAAGCCTATGGAGGATCAGGCCTGTCATATTTTGAGTATGTGGCTGTTATTGAAGAGATAGCCAAGGTATGTGGATCAGTGGGCCTTAGCCTGGCCGCACACAATTCATTATGCACCGGGCATATTCTCCAGTTTGGTAATGAAGAACAAAAGACGAAATATTTGTCCAGGCTGGCTACAGGAGAGTGGATCGGCGCCTGGGGTCTTACGGAGCCCAATACCGGCTCTGATGCAGGTAATATGCAAACTACGGCTGTCAAAGACGGTGACCACTGGATCATCAACGGAACTAAGAATTGGATTACGCATGGCCGTAGCGGACAGGTTGCTGTGGTCATCGCCAGAACTGGAGAACCCAGGGCAAGTGGTAACAGTACGGCATTTATTGTAGAACGCGGAACGCCGGGCTTCAGCGGTGGAAAAAAGGAAAATAAACTGGGTATGCGTGCCAGTGAGACGGCAGAGATGATCTTTGATCAATGCAGGATTCCGGATAGCCAAAGGCTGGGAGAGGTAGGTGATGGATTTCGCCAGGCCTTGAAGATCCTCGATGGAGGAAGAATCTCCATTGCTGCATTAAGTATTGGCATTGCTAAAGGTGCCTATGAAGCAGCGTTACAATATTCAAAAGAACGTAAACAGTTTGACCAACCCATCTCAAATTTCCAGGGCATCTCATTTAAGCTCGCGGATATGGCTACAGAGATTGAGGCGGCAGAACTGCTCACCCTGCAAGCCGCAGATCTGAAGAACAAAAAATTGCCGATGACTAAAGAAGCGGCAATGGCAAAATACTATGCCAGTGAAGTGGCGGTGAAAGTATCAACGGATGCAGTGCAGATCTTTGGAGGTTATGGATATACCAAAGACTTCCCCGTGGAAAAATATTACCGGGATTCAAAACTATGTACCATCGGTGAAGGCACTTCGGAAATCCAGAAGACCGTCATCGCCCGTCAATTGTTAAGTTAATGTTACGACATTGATTTTTTCGCAATGTAATGCATTGAAATTCAATGCATTACCCATTGCCGCATTTCCGCATTCCCACATTCCCACATTTCCCAAGGTTACCTTTACATGGTTTGGGTATTAACTAACGTGTATGTCATACACAACCAACTATGCTGCTTGAACGATTTGCCATGTTGAATTTGTGTCACCAAAAATCAAGCATATGAACAGGAATCTTTTCAAATCCCTCGTTTTCACTGCAGTATTGGCCCTTGTAACTGTAACCACGGTTTATGCGCAAACTGTAGTAGCTGTAGAAAAGTTCACCGCTGAAAAAGCAAACGCTCCTGAGATCCGTTTCGTAGGTTCTAACCATGATTTTATCAATTTCGAAGTGTCTGTACGCCAGGCTGGCAATCAAAAGCAGATCCTGCGAATCATTGATGAAAACGGTGTTGAGCTGTATCGCGAAAACCTTGGAAAAGGCGAATTTACCAAGCTGGTGAAAATTGTACGTAACGACTATGCACGTCTCAACTTTGTAGTAGACGCGCCCAATGCTCAGTTCAAAAAGAGCTTCAACATCAGGAATGTAGTTGTTGAGCGCCTGAGCGTAGAAGAAGCAAACTAATCATCAAATCCATTATCGACTAATGATAAAACCGATTATTGGCTATCAGAGAATCTGCTCTGTAGTCAATAATCGATAGTCGATCACTCCAGGAAATCATCATCCTTCCTGATCTGGTACTTATCGAACAGTTTATCGATAGCACCACCGAAAATCGGGAACTTTTCCTTCGCAAAATCCTTGATGATTGTAATGGCTTTAAAAGCCTGGTCTTCGGTTAGTCCGGCAGCTTTCAGGCGTTCTATTAAGTCGTTCATTTTCCCAAATTAAAAAATCAAAAGTCAAAATTCAAAAGTCAAATTAACAATGACTTTTTAAATTTTGACTTTTGATTTTTCACCACCTCACCACTTCACTATTTCACTATTTCACCACTTCACCACCTAAGCTACCTTCAGCACACTCATCTTTGACTTGTCAAATTTATGCTGTGCATAGTCCAGTGTGAGGTTGAATTTTTTCTCAGAAGAGGAGGGTAGTTCAAACATGGCATCGGTAAGGATGCCTTCGCAGATGGAACGCAATCCGCGGGCCCCCAGCTTATATTCCATAGCCTTAGACACCATGAAATCCAGAACAGGCTCTTCTATCGTCAGTTCTATACCTTCCAGCTCAAACAATTTTGTGTACTGTTTTACCAGGGAATTCTTAGGTTCTGTGAGGATGGCCCTCAGTGTTTCTGCATCCAGCGGGTTCAGGTAAGTAACCACAGGCAGGCGACCCAGTAATTCAGGAATAAGGCCAAAACCTTTGAGGTCCTGCGCATTTACAAATTGCAGGAGATTCTTTTTCATCATTTCCTGTTCTTCCTTATTCACATTGAAACCAATGGAATTAGTGTTTACCCTGCGGGCTATGATCTTGTCTATACCATCAAATGCGCCGCCGCAGATGAAGAGGATATTTTGGGTATTTACTTTTATAAGTTTCTGTTCCGGATGTTTGCGGCCTCCCTGCGGGGGAACCAATACTTCCGTGCCTTCCAGAAGCTTGAGCAGCCCCTGCTGCACACCTTCTCCACTTACATCACGGGTAATGGAGGGATTGTCACCCTTACGCGCGATCTTATCAATTTCATCGATATACACAATTCCTTTTTCAGCGGCAGCCACATCATAATTGCAAACCTGCAACAGCCTGGTAAGAATAGACTCCACATCTTCACCTACATAACCGGCTTCCGTGAAAACGGTAGCGTCAACAATTGCGAAAGGCACATTCAATAAACGGGCAATCGTTTTGGCCAGCAAGGTTTTTCCCGTGCCGGTTTCACCTACCATGATGATATTGCTTTTGTCTATCTCAATATCATTATCACCTGTCTTGTATTGAAGGCGCTTGTAATGATTATAAACCGCTACAGATAATACCTTCTTAGCGTCATCCTGGCCAATGATATACTCATCCAGGAATTTTTTGATCTCTACCGGTTTTTTTACGGAGAGCTTATAGTTGGGATTGGAGGCGTCTGTACGCACCATTAATTCCTGCTCGATGATCTCCCGAGCGTGTTCCACACAATTTTCGCAAATATGCCCATCCTGTCCCGCGATCAATATCTTGACCTCATCACGGCTCCTTCCACAGAATGAACAATGCAAAGTTGATTTCGCCATGTTCAATGATTAGAACGGTAAAGGTAACATAAAAAAACGGCGGATACCAGTATCTGGAACCGGCTTATCTAACTACCTGATAATCCGGCATTCAGCCCGGTATCCGCCGCAAAAAAAAGACTACAATCAATCTATTTTCTGCATCACGGCATCTACTATTCCATACTTCACTGATTCTTCGGCATCCATCCAGTAATCCCGGTCAAAATCCTTCATCACTTTTTCAAAGGGCTGGCCGCAGTTGTTGGCCAGGATTTGCGCGCCAAGGGTTTTGATCTTCCGGATCTGTTCTGCCATGATTTCAAGGTCTGCAGAAGTGCCCTGGCCGCCGCCACTGGGTTGGTGGATCATGACTTCACCATGGGGATAGATGTAGCGTTTTCCCTTTTTACCTCCACTCAGGAGAATGGAGCCCATAGACGCCGCCATACCCATGCAAATGGTGGACACAGGGGATGAGATCATTTGCATGGTATCATAGATGACCATGCCACTGGTAACCACGCCACCCGGGCTGTTGATATAAAACTTAATTTCTTTTCCGGGATCAACCGCTTCAAGGTAAAGAAGCCTGGCCGTGATATCCTTTGCGCTCCTGTCGTCCACCACACCCCAAAGGAAAACCTTGCGCTGTTCAATGAATTTTTTATCGAACTGGGCCGCGCTGATCATTTTCTCCATCGGATTTTCCGGAACCTTAGGCTCTTCCTCGTCATCCATCCTGAAAGGACTTTTATACTTGATGTACTCCATATACAATCTTAGTTGGGTTAATTAGGATTTTTGTTTTCTGGGGTTGAGCAGCAATACTTCGTCAACCAGTCCATATTCTTTGGCTTCCAGCGCCGTCATCCAATAATCGCGGTCAAAATCCTGCGCAATCCGCTCCACATCCTGGCCACTGTGCTGGGATACCACTTCATATAGCTCCTTTTTCAGCCGCTTCACCTGGTTTACCGTGATTTCGATATCGCTGGCCTGGCCGCCGGCACCTGCGCTGGGCTGGTGCATCATGATGCGGGAATGTTTAAGCGCTGTACGTTTTCCGGGGGCACCTGCACACATCAGCACAGCCGCCATACTGGCAGCAACGCCAATGGTAATGGTTGAAACGTCAGGCGTAACATATTGCATGGTATCATATACACCCATGCCGGCATACACTGAACCGCCAGGGCTGTTGATGTACATCTGGATATCCCTTTGCCTGTCTGTGCTGTCCAGGAACAGTAGCTGGGCTGTAATAATGTTACCCACTTCATCACTGATGGGATAGCCCAGGAAGATGATCCTGTCCATCATCAGGCGACTGTACACGTCCATGACCGCTACGTTCATAGGGCGCTCTTCGATGATATTGGGAGTAAGGTTGGTTACCATGTGTTGGGTATAGCCATGTAAGGTGTTGCTGGAAATACCGCGGTGTTTCACAGCATATTTTTCAAACTCTTTTCCAAGATCCATAGTAGGAATTTTGATTATACAGCAATTTACACGAAAAACATGCTAGAAATATTTTCCGCCAAAAAGGCGGGGAAATAATGTGACAATGCGGAAATGCGGAAATGCGGCAATTGCGCAGGCGCGGCATAACCGCACTTTCACAATTACCGCACTTCCGCATTACCGCATTACCGCATTTTACTTAGTGATTATGTGCGTCCTGTAATTTCAGGAACTCCTCGCTGGAGATAGGCTTCTCCGTCACCTTGATCTGGGTTTCTGCCCAGTTAAACAGTTTTTCCGTGATCAGCCTGCGATAAGAGCTGTCTACCTGCTGCTCGTCCTTCAGCATCCGGTCAACGTAGCTGTCCAGCCACTCAATATTGCCGTCCAGGCTCATACCACCAAAATAGCCCATGATCTGCTGGCGCATATAATCTTTTAACTCTTCCTGGCTCACATCCAGCTGGTTATCCCGTACGATCTTATCACTGATGAGGGTCCAGCGGAGCTGATCCCTGAAGCTGGGGAACTCTGATTCCACCTCATCCGCAGATTTTGGTTTTTCACCGCCGTTCTGCATCCATTTTTTCAGGAAAGACTCAGGGAAATCCATTTGCGTATGGTCCAGCAACTGGTGGTACAGTTCATGGTGCAGCAGGTTGCGGGCGTGGTTATCCCACTGTTTCTGGATGTCTTCACGGATCAGGCTGCGCATCTCTTCTTCTGTTTTCACCTCCTTGTTAGGGAAGGCTTCCTTGAAGAACTCTTCATTCAGCTCACGCTTTTCTACCAACCCCACCTTGGTAATGGTCATTTTGTATTTTTTGTCCAGGGAGGCATCGCTGCCGTCTACACCCAGATCCTTGATCAGCCATTCCCTTTCTTTTTCATCAAAAGCGGAACGAAGATCCACCACTACGCTGTCATCTTTTTTCAGCCCCATCAGTTTTGTACGCAGGGCCGGCGTAAAATATTTCACCAGGAGGGAATTCTCTTTTTTAGCCGCATTCTCCACGCCTTCTTCTTCAAAAGTGACATTCAGGACATTGTCTTCCTGGTCAACAGCCTCAGGCTCAGACATTTTGCCCAGTCTCGCACGGAGTCTTTCCACCTCGTCATTGACCATATCATCCGTCACGGCCACCTTGTGCATGGGCAGGGAAACCTTCGCAAGGTCAAGGCTGAAGTCAGGCTTCAGGCCCACTTCAAAAGAAAAACTGTAGTCGGCCGGAGCATTCATATTCAGCTGGTCAGCACTGTTTTCCGCACTGGGCATGGGCTGGGCAAAGATGTCCAGTTTTTCTTCCTGCAGATAGCTCACCAGGTTCTTTTCCACGCTGCGCAACACTTCATCGGCAAAAAGGGCCGGACCATGCATTTTCTTGACCATCCCTGCGGGTACCATACCCTTACGGAAGCCCGGGATGTTTGCAGACTTTGCAAATTGCTTGAGCGATTTCTCAAAAGAAGGCAGGTAGTCCTGCGTATTCACGGTTACCGTGATCTTATCATTCAGTAATCCGATATTCTCTCTTGTAACTGTCGGCATAAATTTAATTTTTGGCAATTGCCAATTGCTAATTATCAATTGCTAATACAGTGCGCATGGAGGGACTCGAACCCCCACGTCTTACGACACCAGATCCTAAGTCTGGCGCGGCTACCAATTACGCCACATGCGCTTAAGGGGTTGCAAAGGTAACCATTTTTGGTGTACGGAAGCCCTGATTTCAGTAAATTTGGGATTATGCAGGTGGCAGAACAGGAACAGGCAATCCCCAGGTATAACCTTACCCCGGAACAGGAGAGGAAGGAGATCGTCAGGCAATACAGGGCGCTTTTGAGGGTCATTAAGCCCCGCCTTAAGCCGGGCGACAAAGAACTGCTGCGCAGGGCTTTTGAAATGGCTGTGGAAGCCCATAAGACCATGCGCCGCAAATCAGGAGAGCCCTATATTCTCCACCCACTGGCCGTGTCCCGGATCTGTGTGGAAGAGATTGGGCTGGGGGTGAGGTCAACCATCTGCGCCCTGCTCCATGACACCGTAGAAGATACAGACATTACCCTGGATGATATCGAGAGGGAATTTGGCAGCGAGATTGCCCGGATCATAGACGGCCTTACCAAGATCTCCAATGTGGTAGACAATAACTCCACCCAGCAGGCGGAGAATTTCAAGAAAATCCTCCTGACGCTCACTGATGATCCCCGTGTGATCCTGATCAAACTGGCGGACCGGTTGCATAATATGCGTACCCTGGAGAGCATGAAGCAGGAGAAGCAGCTCAAAATCTCTTCCGAAACGGTGTATGTATATGCTCCACTGGCCCACCGCATGGGGTTGTATAATATTAAGACCGAGCTGGAAGACCTCTCCATGAAATACCTGGAGCCTGATATTTACAAAGAGATCGCACGTAAGCTCTCGGAAACGAAAAGGGAACGCACCCGCTATATCAATGAGTTCATCAGGCCCATCAAGGACAAACTGGACCGCGCAGATTTTAGCTATGATATTTACGGCCGCCCCAAATCCATTCATTCCATCTGGAATAAAATGAAAAAAAAGGCGGTGGATTTTGAAGAGGTGTATGATCTTTTTGCCATCAGGATCATCCTGGACTCTCCACCAGAGCGGGAAAAAGAGGATTGCTGGAAAGTATATTCATTTATTACAGACATGTACACCCCGTCACCGGAGCGTCTGCGGGACTGGCTGAGCAATCCCAAATCCAATGGGTATGAAGCCCTCCACACTACTGTCATGGGGCCATCAGGCAGGTGGGTGGAAGTGCAGATCAGGTCAAAACGAATGAATGAGATTGCGGAGAAAGGCCTGGCGGCCCACTGGAAGTACAAGGAAGGGGGGCAGGACGAGGACCGGTTTGACCAGTGGTTTTCCCAGATTCGGGAAGCCCTGAGTCACCAGGATACCAATACCATCGACTTTCTCCATGATTTCAAGACATCTTTCCTGACGGAGGAAATTTATGTGTATACGCCCAAGGGCGATGTTAAAATGATGCCTGTGGGATCTACGGCACTGGATTTTGCATTCGCCATCCACTCTGCCATCGGTTCCAAATGTATAGGTGCCAAGGTGAACCACAAACTGGTGCCCATTTCACATAAACTGCGCAGCGGGGATCAGATAGAGATTATCACTTCCAGTAAACAAAAACCCAACGAAGACTGGCTGAATTTTGTAGTCACTGCCAAGGCCCGAAACAAGATCAAGGATGCACTTAAAGAGGAGAAAAGGAAAGTGGCTGAGGACGGCAAATACACGCTCCAGAAAAAACTGGAAGGCATGGGCGCATCGTACAGCACCCATAATATAGAAATAGTCACCCAGTTCTATAAGCTGCAGAGCGCCCTGGACCTGTATTACCGCATAGCCATCAAGTCCATCGATCTCAAGGAACTGAAGGAATTTCATGTCCTGGGTGATAAGCTGGAAATGCCCAAACCCAAGGTGGAAGAGCATGTGAAGCCTGATGAAGGCGGAAGGGTGATACCCAAAAAAGATACTGAACTGATCATTTTTGGCGAGAGCAGTGACCGCATCGTCTATAACCTGGCCAATTGTTGTAAGCCCATTCCCGGAGATGACGTATTTGGATTTGTGTCAACGGGGAAGGGACTGGTGATCCATCGAACCAACTGCCCCAATGCAGCCAGGCTACTCTCCCAATATGGCCATCGTGTTGTCAAAACCAAATGGGCCAAGAACAAAGAGATTTCTTTCCTCACGGGGATCAATATTGTGGGGCTGGATGACGTGGGGGTTATTAATAAAATCACTAACCTGATTTCCGGGGAACTCAAGATCAATATTTCCGCACTCACCATTGAGGCTAATGATGGCCTGTTCAAGGGAAGTATAAGACTTTTTGTGCACGATAAGGAAGAGTTGGAGCATATGTTTGACCGCCTGAAGCAATTACCGGGTATTCACTCCGTAGAAAGATTTGATACAGAATCCATTTAGTGAAGTGGTGAAATAGTGAAGTGGTGAAATGGTAAACACCCCGCTATTTCACCATTTCACCACTTCACCACTTCACCACTTCACCATTTCACTATATATTTGTTGCTTCAAAACAGATACATGGTTGACGTCATTTTAGGCCTGCAATGGGGCGATGAAGGGAAAGGGAAGATTGTGGATTATTTTGCGCCGGGCTACCAGGTAATTGCTCGGTTCCAGGGTGGTCCCAATGCTGGTCACACTCTTTATGTGAATGGAACCAAAATTGTACTCCACCAGATACCTTCAGGCGTCTTTCATGAAAACACCGTAAACCTGATTGGTAATGGCGTGGTACTGGATGCGGTCACCCTGCGCAAAGAAAGCCAGAAGGTGGCTGAGCATGGAATAGATGTGCGGAAGAATGTCTTTATTTCGGAACGCACACACCTTATTCTTCCCACCCATCGTGCCTTGGATAAAGCATCAGAACTGGCGAAAGGAAACGAGAAAATTGGATCCACCCTCAAGGGCATCGGCCCTGCTTATATGGATAAAACAGGCAGGAATGGCCTGCGGGTGGGAGATCTGCTGGATAAGAATTTTACAACACAGTATATCAAACTGAGGCTTAAACACCAGCGCCTGCTGGACAGTATGAACTTCCAGGAAGATATCACTGCATGGGAGGAGGAGTTTTTTGAGGCGGTGGAATTCATGCGGGAGCTGAAAGTGGTGAACGGGGAGTATTTTATCAATGACAAAATCGCCGGAGGTGCCAGGGTTTTGGCCGAAGGCGCCCAGGGCAGCATGCTGGACGTTGATTTTGGCACCTTCCCCTTTGTGACTTCTTCCAGCACCATTTCTGCGGGCGTTTGTTCAGGACTGGGCATAGCGCCACAGAAGATCAGGGATGTGCTGGGTGTGTCAAAAGCCTATTGCACACGGGTGGGCAGCGGACCCTTCCCCACTGAACTGGAGGATGAAACCGGGGAAGAACTGAGAAAGCTGGGCAGCGAATTTGGTGCCACCACGGGCCGTCCGAGGCGCTGTGGCTGGATTGACCTCGTAGCACTCCGGTTTGCCTGTATGATCAATGGGGTGACAAAAATTGTTATGACCAAAGCAGACGTGCTTGATTCTTTTGACCAGTTACAGGTTTGTGAACAATATAAAGTGAACGGGCAACTGACCAGCCAGGTGCCCTACCAGATGCTGAAAGCTAAAATTGAGCCTGTGTACACCGCATTGCCCGGCTGGAAGACTGATATTACAGAAATTAAGCATTATGCAGATTCGCCTGCAAAAATGAAGGAATATATTGACCATATCCGTAAATACCTGGGTGTTGAGATCAGTTATGTATCCAACGGGCCTGGAAGGGATCAGATCATTTCAGTGTAGACTGAAAAAATATTTCTTCAAAATTTGGCGAATTAAAATTTAGGTGGAAATTTTACGACAGAATAATCCTGCTCAATCATGGCTAAGTCTGAAAAACCAAAGAAGGCTTCGGTAAAGAAATCGAACGATGCGGAAGAACCCGTAAAGAAAGTGTCATCACGTGCTGCTAAGAAAGAGGACGATGATGATGACGATGAATTGGAGGAAGAGGAAACCTCAAAGAAAGGGCGCAAAGCTTCGTCTAAGAAGTCCGACGATGATGACGACGACGACGATGGCGATGATGATGTGGAAGAAGTGGATGATTGGGACAAAGTAGAAGAAGAGGAAGAATGGGATCCTGACTTCAATGAGTTTGACATTCCCAAATCAAAAGGGAAGAAGTCTACCGGAGGTGGCAGTACTAAGAAAGGCGCTTCTGATGATGATGACTTTGGCATTGATGATGAGTTCAAAGATCTCGGCTTTTCCGACGATTTCAATAGTGGATTTGACGATGACGATGACGACTATTAAATGGTGAGAACCTTCAGGACATTTCCGGTTTCTGATGGTCAGCATATAAAGCAACAAATGTTGAATTGGATTTCCCGGTTCAACATTTTTTGTTTTCTGGATGACCATGCTTATGCTATGCAGGGCCACCAAATGGCCTGTGTAGCGGGTGCTGGTGTATACAGGGCAATGCCTTCTGGTGATCGCTGGCTACACGCAGTTGAACAATTTACCAGCACACAACAGGATTGGATCTTCGGTCATCTGGCTTATCCGCTTAAAGCGGAGACGGAAGGCGTAGCGGATGATCACCAGGACCCCATCGGTTTCACACCTGCATTTTTCTTTGTTCCTCAATGGGTAGTGATCCTGGAGGATGCACATATAAAGATTGGTTCACTTACACAAGACCATGAAGAGGTCTGCCAGGCTATTTTAATGGCGGAGCCTGTTTCCCTTAGACATGAACCCCAGCTGCTGACGCCTGCAATGGCAAGGGATACATACCTGCAAAAAGTCAGGCTTTTGCAACAGCATATTCAAAGGGGCGATGCGTATGAGGTGAATTTTTGTCAATCCTTTGCTGCATCGGGAGCCATTATTGATCCACTGAGGGTCTACCGGCAGTTGGCAACCATTTCGCCCAATCCGTTTTCAGCATTCTACCGGCTTGAGCATCGTTATCTGATGTGTGCCAGCCCGGAGCGTTTTCTGCAAAAGACCGGTAACCGGCTTCGATCCCAACCCATTAAAGGAACGGTGAAACGGAATCTCGAGGATCCGGAGATGGATGCCAGGATGAAGCAGGAGTTGCATAACAATAAAAAGGAGCGGGCGGAAAATGTAATGGTGGTTGACCTGGTGCGCAATGACCTGTCCCGGGTTTGTGTGGAAGGAACCGTCAGGGTTACTGAACTTTTTGGGACCTATGCGTTTCCGCAGGTTCACCAGATGATCTCAACAATTGAGGGGGAGTTACAGGAAGGCAAAGGTTTTACAGACATTGTCCGTGCCTGTTTTCCCATGGGAAGTATGACGGGGGCTCCTAAAAGAAAAGTACTTGAACTGATTGATCAGTATGAAACCGGAGGCCGGGGACTTTTTTCCGGATCGGTGGGATATATCACACCGGAAGGCAATTTTGATTTTAACGTGGTGATCCGCAGCCTGCTCTACAATGAGATGGGGAAGCTGCTGACCTATTGGGTGGGTTCAGGCATTACTTTTTATGCAGATGCAGAAAGGGAATATGAGGAATGCATGGTGAAGGCGCTGGCCATGGAGCAAGCAATTAAGAAGTAGTTCGCAGGTTGCAGTTCGCAAAGTTCGCAGGTAACCCTGCGAATTTTGCGGACTGCAACCTGCGAACTAAACCAGCTATTTGTTTTTCTTCGCCGGCAATTTGATCTCTTTCGGATAAGCGCTTACGGTGCTGGCGCCGCTGCCCAGTAACTGGTTCACGGACGCTTCCAGGATCTGCATTTTCTTCTCATTAAAAAGCGTCATTTTTTCCTGGGGCAAACGCATTCCGTAACCATCGGTGGCTACTTTCTGATCAAATCCCGGATTCAACTGGGCAAATAATACGGGATCCATATCCAGTTGGGAAGCAATAACACTGCCCAGGTATTTACCGGTAACAGTTTGGAGCATTGTATTTTCCAGCACTTCCTTGGGTGCTTGCAGCATTCCCAGTCTTTTTACATCGCCGGCACCGGTGGTAGTGATACCGCCCTGGCCCTCCATGATATAATGCGTGGCAATGAATTTCTTCACGTGGTTCCTGGATTCAGCAGGAAGATAATACTGCAGGTCCCAGAAATTGCGGCTGCCTGCTTTTTTAATGGCTGATTGTACCCTGGCGGAACCACCATTGTATGCAGCAATCACCAGCAGCCAGTCGTTCAGTTCCGCATACAGGTCCTTCAGGTATTTAGCTGCCGCATGGGTACTGCGGTAAAGATCCCTGCGATCATCCCGATACTTGCTTACTTTAAGCCCGTACAATCGGCCTGTTTCAGGCATAAACTGCCAGGGGCCCACGGCACCGGCCCAGGAAACGGCCGAGGACTTCAGGTCAGACTCAATAACGGCCAGGTATTTAAGTTCCCTCGGCATATTATACTTCTCCAGGATATTATTGATCATGGTGAAGTAGGGCACCGCGGTAGCCTTCATTTTCATGAGGCGCTCCTGGTTATCTTCCAGATAATCTTTAACAAAGGGGATTGCCCTGGGGTGCAGGGTGAGCAGGGATGCATTGTTTTCAGGGTCAATTTTCACTGTCCTGAAAGCTGCATTGGTCAGGGAATGATCCATTCTCATTGCGGCCACGGGGGCGGCGATGACCAGTTCCTTATTGGCATCCTGGTTATCTGCAACCGGTTGATCCTGGCCAAAACCAGTCAACGATAGGGTCATAGACAACAGTGCCACGAAGTAAGTTTTCATCATAACCTTCATGTCTTTTAATGGTTTACTCCCTCGGGTAGGGCGGATTAATAGTAAACGTGAATGGATTTTCGAAGGGAGTTGGACATGTCCCGTCCTGAATCAGGAGCGTGGGAATAGTTTTACGAGGAGCTTGGATAGCTGCAGCAAAGGTAACTCTTTAAACCGGGAAGTCATAACCTGGGTACCAAAAGGCATCCCATTAGAGTGGGTAAACAGGGGGAGGGAGATGGCCGGAATTCCTGCCAGGTTGGCATAAACTGTGTAAATATCTGCGAGAAACATTTCCACAGGATCTTTTGATTTCTCTCCAAAACGGAAGGCTGGAAAGGGTACCGTTGGCATGATCAGGGCGTCAAAATCAGCAAAAACTTCTTCTGTCTTATTGATAATCAATCGCCTTGCTTTTTGGGCCTGGGTGAAGTATGCGTCATAGTAGCCGGTACTCAGTACAAAGTTCCCCAGCATGATCCTCCGCTTCACTTCCCTGCCAAATCCGGCAGATCTGTTGGCCTCATAAAATTCTGTTAAGTGGATATCTTTCCCGGAGGTGCGGAGTCCATATTTGACCCCATCGTACCTGGAAAGGTTGGAAGAAGCTTCGGCCGTGGTCAGGATATAATAGGTGGGGACGATGTGATCCAGGAGATCAAAAGACAGGGCGGTAACCGTATGACCCTGGGATGCAAGGGTTTGTAATAATTCCTGGGTACTGGCTCTGATTTCGGGGTCCAGGGACGGGTGTTCCAGGCTTTCCCTGAAATAGGCTATCCTGAACTTTTGGTGGCTTTCCGGGGGTGTCTGGTAGTTGGGAACCGGTGTGGTGCTGACGGTGCTGTCAAAATCATCCTGTCCCGCCATTATCTGAAGGAGCAGGGCGGCATCATCCAGGTCTGTGGTGAAAACGCCAATCTGATCAAAGGAGGAGGCATAGGCAATCAAACCGTAGCGGGAGATCCGGCCGTAAGTAGGTTTGAGGCCAATGACGCCACAGTAATCTGCGGGTTGCCGCACGGAGCCGCCGGTATCACTGCCTAAACTGGCCATGCAGAGGCCTGCCTGAACCGCTACTGCAGACCCACCGGAAGATCCTCCGGGGACCCTGGATTCGTCTGCGGCATTGAGCACCTTTCCATATACAGAATGCTCATTGGAGGAGCCCATGGCAAATTCATCACAGTTCAGGGAGCCGATGATGATGGCGTCTTCTGCCAGGAGGCGTTCCACGGCAGTGGCGGAATACAGGGATACAAAATCTTTCAGGATCGCTGATGCTGCGGTGACCTTATGGCCTTTATAGCAGATCACGTCTTTGATCCCGATGACCACGCCAAAAAGCTTGCCGGGGTTTTGCCCGGATTGTTTTTTTGCATCGAGGGCTGCTGCTCGTGTACGGGCCTCATCGGCATATACCTCTACAAAGGCATTGAGGTGCCGATGGGCTTCAATACGGGACAGGTAGTGCTCCACGGCCTGGCTGCAGGACATAGAACCAGCCTCAATTTCCTGATGAAATTGTGTTATGGACCGGTGACGATACAAATTAGCAGGGAGGTTTGGATGGTAGTCTTAGGAAGAAGCTTTCTGGCTTTCTTTCTCGTTCATGCCTTCTTCAATTTCCTTCTTCACGTTGGATTTGGCGTCATTAAATTCGCGGATACCCCTGCCAATACCCCTCATGAATTCAGGAATCTTCCTGCCACCAAACAGAATCAACACGGCGATCACGATAATGATCCACTCTGAACCACCGGGCATAGAAAGTAATAATGTAGATACCATGATAAATTGTTTACTTGTCTTTCCAAAGGTAGAGTTAGTATGGCATTCCGGCAAAATAAAAACGGGAGCCGCTGGGCTCCCGTTTGTTAAATAAAGTTGTTTTGCACTGATTACATGCGCTTCTCCTTGATCCTGGCGCTCTTACCACTCCTGGTACGGAGGAAGTAGAGTTTAGCCCTGCGAACCTTACCCGTTTTATTCAGGGTAATGGACTCAATGTTGGGAGAATTTACAGGGAAGGTACGCTCAACACCCACACTATCAGAAACTTTACGCACGGTGAACGTGGCAGTAGCACCCTGGCCCTGACGTTTGATCACGTCACCTTTGAAGCTCTGGATACGCTCTTTGTTACCCTCGATGATCTTATAATTAACAGTGATATTGTCGCCCGCCTTGAAAGAAGGAACTTCCTTCTTCACAGTCAGTTGCTCATGTACAAAGGCTATCGCAGCATTCATGACGTTCAAATTTAAGGAGTGCAAAGGTAGGGGAAAATTTTGCTTGTGCAAAATTTTAATGCGGGAATGTGAAAATGCGGCAGTGCGGTAATTGCCGCATTACCGCACTGCCACATGGCCACATTATTAACGTGCAACGTTAACGGTGCGTTTTTCCCTGATCACCGTCACCTTGATCTGGCCAGGGTAGGTCATTTCGTTCTGGATCTTCTGGGCCATGTCAAAGCTGATCTTTTCGCTGTCATTATCAGACACTTTATCGGCTTCTACAATTACCCTGAGTTCCCGGCCGGCCTGGATGGCATAAGCTTTTTCCACGCCCTGGTAGGTCATCGCCAGGTTTTCCAGGTCCTTGATCCGCTGGATATATTGCTGCATGATCTCCCTGCGGGCTCCGGGGCGGGCGCCGCTGATGGCGTCACAGGCCTGGATAATAGGTGAAATCACGTATTGCATCTCCATTTCATCATGGTGGGCACCAATGGCATTCACCACTGCAGGATTCTCTCCGTATTTCTCGGCCAGTTTAGCACCCAGCAGGGCATGGCTCAATTCTGTCTCTTCATCAGGTACTTTACCAATATCATGCAGGAGACCGGCCCTTTTGGCCAGTTTGGGGTTCAATCCCAGTTCAGCCGCCATAATACCGCAAAGATTGGCCACTTCCCGGCTGTGCATCAGCAGGTTCTGGCCATAAGACGAGCGGAAACGCATCTTACCAACCACCCTCACCAGCTCTTTGTGCAGGCCATGGATCCCCAGTTCAATCACCGTTCTCTCACCTATATCCATCACCTGTTCTTCGATCTGCTTGCGGGTTTTTTCCACCACTTCTTCAATCCGCGCGGGGTGAATACGGCCATCGGCCACCAGGCGCTGAAGGCTCAGGCGGGCGATCTCCCTCCTCAGCGGGTCAAAAGAGGAGAGTACGATGGCTTCCGGGGTGTCATCCACAATCAGGTCCACACCCGTGGCCGCCTCAATGGCGCGGATGTTACGGCCTTCACGGCCAATGATCTGGCCCTTGATTTCGTCGCTTTCCAGGTTGAAGACGGTTACCGTATTTTCGATGGTTTGCTCGGCAGCGGTACGCTGGATGCTCTGGATGATGATCTTGCGGGCTTCTTTGTTGGCCTTTTGCTTGGCATCCTCAATGATCTCCTGCTGGAGGGAGAGGGCTTGCGTCTGGGCCTCCTGTTTCAGGCTTTCCACCAGTTGGGATTTAGCCTCGTCTGCCGTAAGGCCTGCAATTTTTTCCAGCCTGCGGATATGCTCTTCCTGGTGCTTTTCCAGCTCCGTCCGCTTCTGGTTGATCACTTCAATCTGCCGGTTCAGGTGTTCTTTGATGGAATCATTCTCCTTGGACTGCTTATCCAGGTTTTCCAGCTTGGCATTCACGGATTGCTCCTTCTGCTTGATCCTGTTCTCACTGTCGTTGATCTTCTTATTCCGGTCCAGTACCTCCCTGTCGTGCTCCGCTTTTAACTGTACAAACTTTTCCTTGGCTTCCAGGAGTCGCTCTTTTTTGAGGGTCTCCGACTGTGATTTGGCGTCTGAAATGATCTTTTGGGCTTGTTCTTCGGCTTCTTCTACTTGTTTTTTTGTGTTGGCGGCGAAGAGGAATTTACCCGCTCCGATGCCTACGGCTAATGCAATTACACCAATTATAATGGGTAAAATCTGATTGAAATCCATGTAAGTTGGGTTTTGTCAATGTCTCACGGTTTATAAAATACCCAAATCGGGCTATAGCTTACGAAGATAGTAAAATTAATGCGGTAATGTGGTAATGCGGCAGTGCGGTATGTATTTAGGGGCCAGGGGCAGGGATAAACTCAATCTGCCCATCGCGCCTATTCTCTGCCCTCAGGGAGAAGCGCTTCCAGACTGTCCAGCGCCTCAGTTATCCCCGTTTCGTTAAAATGGCCCGCTTGTTGCTCCGTAACAAACCACAGCAAGACCATGGAGATATAATCCTGCATGTCCTTGCCGGCAAAACTGGTTTTAAACTCTACAATCTTGTCGTTGATTTTTTTGGTGATCTTCCTTACGGATTCCTCATCAGAAGCCTGGATCCGGATCCGGTAAGTACGGTCGCCAATGACGATATTGATGGGTAATAATTGGTCCTGCAACATATTTTATAGCTTTTCACTTGGTTAAGTGTATAATTTTATATATTTATAAACATTTTATACACTACTCCGAGCCCCTTGATTGACGTAAACTGACCTTGAAGATACACAAACCCGGGCAACCTTTATACCGCTTGAGACCTTAACGTTTAAACTGCCTGTCATTCATGATTGCCAGACCCAAATCATCGGTCTTCATTGATGCCGTAGTATTTGAAGTAGACTGTGATAAGCCTGCTTCCCCGCTCAGGGCCGTACTCAAGGATGAGTCTGGCTGTATCATCTGTAGCTTGTCTGCCGAAATGCCGATGGGTAAAACCCACTATCGCTGGCATGGTCTCAATGATCTTCCTTACGGTATTTATCACCTGATCATGCACCATGGCGAGGAGGAGACTTCCATGCGGATGGTGAAAAGGATTTAGTGAAGTGGTGAAGTGGTGAAGTGGTTACTGCGAGAGCATGGCAATGCAGCGGTCTATTTCCTTGATATAATGATTCAGTTGTTTTTCAAAAGCCTTTTTTGAGACATCGTCCATCTGGCCGCCGGCAGCCCTGGCCAGGTTGAGCTGTTCTTCCATACGGGCTACCTTCTCCTTCAATTCTTTTTCAATCCCTGATTTTCTTTCCAGCTCGGATTTCAGTTTATCATGCTCCTGTTCCAGCGCATGGTGTTTCTTCACCAGACCCTGGACGCGGGTTTTGATCCGTTCTATTTGTTCAATGGGTTTCATGATTTCCTGATTTCAGCGTTGAGTTCCTTTTCAAAAGTTACGATGATTTTTTGCATCATCTCGTCAACATCTTTATCTGTCAGGGTTTTTTCTTCATCCTGGAAGGTGAAACTCATGGCCATCGACTTCTTACCTGCTCCAAGTTTTTCACTTTCAAAAACATCGAACAGTCGGGTTTGCATCAGCCTCGGGATCCTGACTCCTTTCACTGCTGAATCAATTTGCTGGTATAGCAGGTTTTTGTCTACCACAAATGCCAGGTCCCGTTGCACCGCGGGGAATTTGGGGATCTCCTTGAAGCGGAGCTTTTGGGCAGCGGACAGGGAAAGGCAGTTGTCCCAAAGCAGGTCTGCCAGGTATACCTCCTGTTTGATGCTGAACAGTTCCAACATTTTCCCACTCACTTTACTGATGGAGCCCAGGGTGGTTTTGCCGGAGCGGATCACCAGGTGGTCTGCCATCTTGGGATGGGCTTCTTCCTGGAAACTGGGTTGATGGATACCCAGTTGCAGTAAAAGTGTTTCGGCAAGGCCTTTGGCAAAATAGATATCAGCCATCTCTTTGCGGATATGCCAGTTTTCCTCGCGCGACTTCCCACTTACAAAGAGGCACAGGTGCTGGGTTTCCTCATATTTGCCCTGTCCGTAAACCGCATAGGTTTTCCCAAATTCAAACAGCCGTAATGTATTATTCTTCCTGTTAAGGTTGTGCAGGATGGTGTTGAGGCCGGTCTCCAGCATCGAGGTTCTGAGTACATCCAGGTCTGCACTCAGGTTGTTCATCATTTTCACCGCGGTTTTCTGTTCATCTTCGGATAACCATGCACTGTTGGCAATGGAGTTATTCATGATCTCACTGAATCCCATGCCCACGAGGATGGAAGAAATCCTTTCTTTCTGGATTTCAGCAAAGGCATTAGCTTCTGTAGAAGGAGAAATGGTGATACTGGTGGGTATGGCGATGTTGTCAAATCCATCGATCCGCATGATTTCTTCGGCAAGATCTGCGGGCAGGCTAACATCTGTTTTATGTAAGGGTACTTCCAGGACAAGTCCTTCGGCATCTTCTTTCAGGATCTGAAATCCCAGGGCTTTCAGGATCTCTTTGATGGTGTCCGGGGTGTATGATTTACCGCTGATTTTTTGCAGATAGGCATAACTAAGGTCCACTTTCTTCTTTTCTGCAGGTTGCGGATACATATCCACGATGGCAGAGGCGATCTTTCCTCCCGCCATCTCGCAAATCAATGCAGCGGCCCTTTTCAGCACATTAACCGTGTTGCTGATGTCTACATTTTTTTCAAAATGCGTGGCTGCATCCGTTCTCAGGTTATGCCGGAACGATGTTTTCCTGATCATGGATGGATTAAACCAGGCGCTCTCCAGGAAGATGGTTTGGGTAGCGTCACTAACTCCACTGTTCCTGCCGCCAAACACACCTCCGATGCACATGGGTGTGCTGTGGGCATCACAGATGACCAGGTCTTCGGCACTGAGTTTTCTTTCTTTATCATCCAGGCTGAGGAAGGCAGTGCCTTCGGGGAGGGTTTTCACGATGATGCCTCCCCCGCCAATCTTCTCGGCATCAAATGCATGCAGGGGCTGGCCGGTTTCGTGCAACACATAATTGGTGATATCCACTACATTGCTGATGGGCCGTATGCCAATGGCTTTGAGGCGTTTAGCCAGCCATGCAGGTGAGGGGCCCGTTTTTACACCGGTGATGGTGATGCCGGCATAACGCGGACAACCCTGAGGGTGTTCCACACTAACGGCAATGGGTACCTGCTTATCGGCCACCGGTCCTGCCAGTTCAGGGAAAGGTGTTTTTACCGTTATGTCCCTGTGTTCATGGTGGGTAAGCCAGGCGCAAACGTCCCGGGCCACACCCAGGTGGCTCATCGCATCAGAGCGGTTGGGCGTTAGTCCTATCTCAATAATATGGTCTTCATAAGGCTGGAAATAGCTTGCGGCGGATGTGCCCGCCGCCAGGGTGTCTGGCAATACCATGATGCCGGCATGAGAAGTACCCAGCCCAATCTCGTCTTCGGCACAGATCATGCCATGGCTTTCCTCGCCGCGGATCTTAGCTACCCGCATGGTCAGCGGTTCGCCCTGTGAAGGATAAATGGTTGTCCCTACCGGCGCCACCACAACGGTTTGACCGGCCGCCACATTGGGTGCGCCACAAACGATCCGCAGCGGTTCAGGCTGGCCAATATCCACCAGCGTCAGGGAAAGCTTATCGGCATTGGGATGTTTCTTCACTTCCAGTACTTTCCCGATCACAAGACCTTTGAGCCCGCCTTTTACTTCTTCGTAAGGAAGCAGGTTTTCCACTTCCAGGCCTATGGAATTGAGGATGGAACAGAGTTTTTGGGGGTCAAGGTGCACAGGGAGATAATCCAGCAGCCATTTATGAGAGATCGTCATGTTGCAAAGATAGGCATTGGGGCATAAAGGCATGAAGGCATTGAGGCATTGAGGCATGAAGGCATGAAGGCATTGAGGTATGAAGGCATTGCGTATCGGGATTTCCAAAAAAATATGGTTTTTCTTTTCGCACCGCCCCTGTTCGTTTACCTTGCATATATCTGGAAAACCTGGGCTGGAATGTGGAAATGATCATGAATGCTGTGAATAACGGCAAAATTCCGGGGATAACCCTGTGGATCAACTCTCGGTAACTATCCCCTCAGAAAAATTTGGTGACCAGCCGCCTTCGTCTTTAATTCGCTCCCCCTTTGAAGAGAGGGAGAAGATGAAGGGGGAAGGGTGAAGAGAGGGAGAAGATAAAGGGAGAAGGGTGAAGGGAGGGGCGGGGTTGTTTCAGTATTACCGCATTGCCGCATTACCGCATTGCCAAATTAACTATCATGGATCTTACGAATATAAACCGTGACCGAAAGAACAGAAGGAAGAATACACCGGATCTGAATACCCTGGTATATGGCAAAATCCCTCCGCAGTCGAAAGAACTGGAAGAGGCGGTGCTGGGTGCCATCATGCTCGAGAAATCGGCTTTTGATACCGTGATTGAGATCCTGAAACCGGAGTGTTTTTATGTGGATGCCCACCAGCGCATTTACAAAGCCATGCAGAACCTGGCGGCGCGCAACAGCCCCATTGATCTGCTTACCGTGGTGGAAGAATTACGGACCCATGCTGAACTGGATGTGGTAGGTGGTCCTTATTTTGTCACCAAGCTCACGAATTTTGTAGTATCCTCGGCCAATATTGAAACGCACTGCAGGATCATCCTGCAGAAGTTCATCCAGCGGGAGCTCATCCGTATCAGTGGTGAGATCATTGGCGATGCCTACGAAGACAGCACAGATGTATTTGATCTCCTGGACGAAGCGGAATCAAAACTGTTTGAGATCACCAACAATCACCTCCGTAAGAATTTCGATTCCATTGACCAGGTGCTGGTGAAGACTATCCAGCGCATTGAAGATATGCGGAACCGCCAGGAGGATGTAACGGGTGTACCCAGCGGGTTCACTACCCTGGACAGGGTTACCTATGGCTGGCAAAAATCAGACCTGATCATCCTGGCCGCAAGGCCATCTGTGGGTAAAACCGCATTTGCGCTTAACCTTGCCCGTAATGCGGCGTTGCACCCCACCAAACCCACAGCCTGTGCCGTGTTCAGCCTGGAGATGAGTGCCGGCCAGCTGGTACAGCGTATCCTCTCTGCAGAGTCTGAGATCTGGCTGGAGAAAATTGCAAGGGGAAAAATGGAAGACCATGAGATGCAGCAATTGTATAAAAAAGGGATCCAGCGTTTGTCTACCGCTCCCATCTTTATTGATGATTCTGCTGCATTGAACATATTTGAGCTGCGCGCAAAATGCCGCAGGCTGGTACAGAAACACAATGTTGGCCTGGTGATCATAGACTACCTGCAGCTGATGAGTGGTACCAGTGAGAACAGGAATACCAACAGGGAGCAGGAGATCAGCACCATTTCCCGAAACCTGAAAGGACTGGCAAAAGAATTAGACATACCCATCATCGCACTGTCCCAGCTGAGCCGGGAAGTGGAGAAACGTAAAGAAGGCAATAAAATGCCGCAGCTGAGTGACCTTCGTGAATCCGGAGCCATTGAGCAGGATGCGGATATGGTGATGTTCCTCTACCGTCCTGAATACTATGAGATGATGAGTAACGAGATGGGGGAGAGTACCAAGGGCGAAACCCATGTGAGGATCGCTAAGCATCGTAATGGTTCCCTTGAAACCATCAAACTCCGTGCATTGCTGCATATCCAGAAATTTTTGGACGATGAAGGGGACCTGGGACTGCCTCCGGCCCTGGGTGGCGGCAACTGGAAGCCGGTGAGCGATACGGAAGGCCCCAAACTGTATATCCAGAAAGGCTCTAAAATGAATGATCTGGCGTACGGGGATGAGGATGAAACGCCGTTTTAGTGTGGGAATGTGGCAATGCGGGAATGCGGTAATGGGAAATACAGCGTCTGATGAGTTTACCTTTTTTTTATGTGGATACTATATTGACGGAGGGATCTGTTATCAGCCCTCCTGAAGATACCGCCAGGCACGTGGTGCAGGTGCTGCGCATGCGGGAAGGGGAGCAGATGATCATAACCAATGGCAGGGGCGAGGCCGCTATCTGCACCATCACCGCCACCGCCAAAAAATCCTGCACCCTACAGGCCGGGACAGTAACGGTAACGCCTGAACGAAAAAGAAAGATAACCATCGCTATATCCCTGCTGAAGAATGCAAGCAGGTTTGAATGGTTCCTGGAAAAGGCTGCTGAACTGGGGGTTGACCGGATAATTCCCCTGCAGTGTGCCCGCACTGAAAAACAGCATTTCCGGATGGATCGCGCAAAAACCATTCTCATAAGCGCTCTCCAGCAAAGCCAACAGGCATGGCTAACCGAAATAACGGCAGTTACTTCCTTTGAATCATTTCTGCAGCAGACTTTCACGGGCAAAAGTTTTATCGCGCATTGTGAACCGTCTGAAAAGCAGGCTCTGACGGGTGCCGGGCTTGATGCGGCTGTCATACTGATTGGCCCGGAGGGTGATTTTACACCATCGGAGATTGATGCCGCCATCCAAAAGGGATTTATTCCTGTTACACTGGGTGAGACCAGGCTTCGTACGGAAACGGCGGGCATTGCAGCGGCGGTGATGCTTGCCTGTTAATCAATCATTCAATCATTCTGGAAATCAGGCATTCAGAAGCGGGAATCCTGGATCCGGATTTCCTGGATGCCCGCTTCTGAATGCCTGATTTCCTGAATGTCTGTAATGTCTGAATTCCATCAATGCGCTTCATCACCACCGCCCTGTGGTCTCAGCTGGGGCTCGCGAAGCTCAACAGGCTTACGTCTTTTCGCTCTTTTGCGCATCCACATATTCAGCAGTTCCACGCCAAAGGAAAACGCCATCGCAAAATAGATATAGCCTTTATCGATATGCGACCCGTGCAGGGGCTCCAGGCCTTCAAAGAACAGGCTGAAGCCTACCATCAGCAGGAAACTGAGCGCAAGCATTTTAAGGGTGGGATGCTTATGGATGAATACCGATATTTTCTCTGAGAAGAAAAACATGATGATCATGGCTATGATCACTGCGGTGATCATGATCTCTACATGACGGGCCATACCCACGGCCGTGATGATGCTGTCAAATGAAAACACCATATCAATGAGGATTATCTGGGCCATGATGGCACCAAAAGCATTGGCATTGGTTTTGACTTCGGCTTCTTCCTCTCCTTCCAGTTTATTATGGATCTCTTTCACTGTCTTGAACAGCAGGAAAAGACCACCCACAAACATGATGACATTACGCAGGTTAAATCCATAGTGTTGCTCTCCCCAGTTGATGCCAAACAGTTCCTTGTTGCCATTGGTCACCAGCCAGCCCAGGGTCAGCAAAAGGCCTACACGCACCAGGATACCGGCCACCATCCAGATCTTGCGGGCTGAAGAACGCTGTTTCTCATCCAGCCTGCCCATCAGGATCGAAACAAAAATCACATTGTCTATGCCCAGTACAATTTCAAGAATGGCCAGCGTGATCAAACTGATAATCGAATCGGCCGTAAAAAGGTGCTCCATGTGTATCCCTGTTGTTAAAAAGTAAAGATAAAGATGATTGATGTTTACAAACCGTTGCAGATCTTCTGCACTATAGCCGGACCTTCATAAATAAAGCCCGTCCATACCTGCACCAGTGACGCACCCGCATCCAGTTTTTCCCTGGCATCCGCCGCTGTGAACACGCCACCAGAGCCAATCAGGGGTATGCTTCCCTGGGTTTGCCGGTGCAGAAAGCGCAACACTTCTGTTGACCGCTTCTGAACAGGCTTACCACTGAGCCCTCCGGCCCCTATTTCCTCAACCTCCTCCCTGCCAGTGACCAGTCCTTCCCGGGAAATGGTGGTATTGGTGGCCACCAGGCCTGATAATCGCATTTCCATGGATAAACTGCAGATCTCTTCCAGTTGGGATTCCGTAAGGTCAGGTGCAATCTTCAACAGCAGAGGCCTGGGCTTTGCCAGTCCCTCGTTGATATGTTGTAAGGTGCCAAAAATTTTCTCCAGTGCGGGTCTTTCCTGCAATGCCCTCAGCCCAGGCGTGTTGGGGGAACTCACATTGACCACAAAATAATCCACCACGGAATGCAGGGCCCGGAAACATTTTTCATAATCCAGGTGGGCCTCTTCATTGGGTGTGGCTTTGTTCTTGCCGATGTTTCCGCCCACAATCATCTGCGAACGGGGAAACCGATCCCGCCAAGTGTCCAGTTTCCGCCGGGCAGCTTCCATCCCTTCATTATTAAAACCCATCCGGTTGATCAGGGCTTTATCAGCTGGTAAGCGGAACAGCCGGGGCCTATCATTGCCCGGCTGTGCCAGGGGTGTCACCGTGCCAATCTCCACGTGGCCAAATCCCAGGACGTCCAACTCCCGGAGGTAACTGGCGTTTTTGTCGAACCCCGCTGCCAACCCCACTGGGTTGCGAAACTGAAGCCCCCAGAGTTGCAGGGGTAAGGGTTTAGGTTTCAGGGTTGAGGTCAGGAGTGAGCGGAGAGGGCCTAGAGCGCAGGCCTCCTGGAGGCGGCGCATCGCAAAATAATGCACCTGCTCTGCGTCATACCTGAACAGCAAATTCCGAAGGGTGGCGTACATGGCGCGAAGATAAAAGGAAATAAACGGTTGTTGATGCAACTAATATTATTTTGATTATCTTAGTTGTCTTAAATCATAGTTATGCAGGAAGCCTATATCGTAGCAGGATACAGAACAGCGGTGGGTAAGTCAAAGCGGGGTGGTTTTCGGTTCACCAGGCCAGATGATCTCGCCATTGAAGTGATACAGGGTTTGTTGAAATCTGTTCCGCAGCTGGATGTTAAAAGGGTGGATGATGTGATTGTGGGCAATGCTGTACCTGAAGCGGAGCAGGGATTGCAGGTGGCCAGGATCATTGCGGCCAAGGCCGTGGGGTTCCATGCGCCGGGTGTGACCGTCAATCGCTATTGTGCTTCAGGTCTTGAAACCATTGCCATGGCAACGGCTAAGATCCGAATGGGTATGGCTGAATGCATCATCGCCGGTGGAACAGAAAGTATGAGCATGGTACCCACGGCAGGATGGAAAACGGTACCGGCATATTCCATTGCCAAGGATGAGCCTGATTATTACCTGAGTATGGGGCTCACGGCAGAAGCGGTGGCAAAAGAATTTAATGTGAACCGTGAAGACCAGGACCAGTTTGCCTACCAAAGCCATATGAAGGCAAAGAATGCCATTGCCTCCGGATATTTTGCCCCCGGCATATTGCCAATTAATGTAGAAGAAGTGTATCTCGATGAGAAAGGCAAAAAGCAAAAAAGGAATTATGTGGTGGATACCGATGAAGGCGTAAGGGCGGATACAACCCCGGAAGCGCTGGGTAAACTTAAACCGGCGTTTTCCATGACGGGCTCCGTTACTGCGGGCAACTCTTCACAAACCAGTGATGGTGCAGCCTTTGTGATTGTGATGAGTGAGCGCATGGTGAACGAGTTGGGACTGAAGCCTATAGGCCGCCTGGTGAATTGTGCCGTAGCGGGAGTACATCCCCGGATCATGGGCATTGGACCGGTGGAAGCGGTGCCGAAAGTGCTGAAACAGAGCGGAATGACATTGCAGGATATAGACCTGGTGGAATTGAATGAGGCTTTTGCTTCGCAGGCCCTGGCGGTGATCCGTGAACTGGGCCTCAATCCTGATATCGTCAATATTAATGGTGGCGCCATTGCATTGGGACATCCCCTGGGATGCACGGGAACCAAGCTAACGGTACAGATCCTCCAGGATATGAAGCGCCTCAACAAAAAATATGGAATTGTGACCGCTTGTGTGGGCGGTGGCCAGGGCATTGCGGGGATTATTGAAAACATTGCATAGCAATAGATTAGTTCGGAGGGTGCAGGTCGCAGTTCGCAGATGCGAACTCCGCGAACTGCGCCCTGCGAACTAACCATTAAACTTTGGCCGGCATTTTGTAGTCTATACTGAATACATCAAAAAAACCAAAGCTATTCCTGCCATACCACCATATTCCGGTCCCTGGGGAAGTCAGCAGATCTCCCATCTCCTTAAACGCACCCTGTTTGGGATGCGTAAACAGGACCTGGTCTACTTCTCCACCCGCAGCCTGGCACAGACGGTGCAGGAATTACTCAATCCTGTTGCAGCCCTGCCCGCACCTCCTGTCAAAACTTATGTAAACGATAATATTGCCGCTGGAGACCCTGAGTTGAATATTGCCATCGGGCAAACATGGGTGGATGTGCATACCACAGATGGAACGGCACAGTCCAGGCGCAGGGCTTCCCTGAAAGCCTGGTGGATGGGTCAGCTCATCAACCAGGACCGCAGCATCAGGGAGAAAATGAGCCTGTTCTGGCACAATCATTTTTCCACGGAGACCAATGACGTCAATAATGCAAGATATTGTTACCGGCATGCAGACCTGCTGCGGCAACAGGCACTGGGAAATTTCAAGAACCTGGTGCGGGAGATCACCATGGATCCCGCCATGCTCGTTTACCTCAACGGCCAGTTTAACACCAAGACAGCACCGGATGAAAACTATGGAAGGGAATTGCAGGAGCTGTTTACATTAGGCAAAGAGAACAATCCCAATTATACAGAGGACGATGTGAAAACAGCGGCCAGGGTACTTACCGGCTGGCGTAATGATGCAGTGAACAACAAGAGTTATTTCGATGTTGCCCGGCATGATACGGCTAACAAGACTTTCTCATCGTTCTACAGCAACACCATTATCACCGGCCGCAATACGGCTGACGCCGGAACACTGGAACTGGACGATCTGCTCAACATGATCTTTGCAAAGAAGGCCGAGGTCTCCAATTTCCTGGTCCGGAAACTGTACCGCTGGTTTGTGTATTACGAGATCACCCCGGAAACGGATGCTGCCGTGATCAAACCCCTTGCACAATTGCTGGCCAACAGTAATTGGGAGGTGAAGCCAGTTTTATATGACCTGCTTACCAGCCAGCATTTTTTTGATACGGCAAGCCAATCCTGCCATATCAAGAGCCCGCTGGATCTTTCGGCTGGCCTTGCCCGTGAGTTCAATGTTGTTTTTCCCGATGCTGCTGCGGATGTGGTTTCACAGTACAACCATTGGAACAACTTCCGCAACCTCGCCTCTAATATGCAGCAGAACCTGGGTGATCCTCCGGATGTTTCCGGCTGGAAGGCCTATTACCAGGCACCGGGATATTATGAGATCTGGATCAATAGTGATACCTATCCCAAGCGTAACCAGTTTACGGACCAGATGATTGGGAATGGGTATACGTTCAACAGTAAGAAAGCGGTCATTGACGCAGTAGGCTTTGCACGGACCTTAACAGCACCGCATGACCCCAACCTGCTGATCAGTGAAACTGTGGATCTGTTGTACAGGGTATCTATGAGCCAGGCCACGAGGGATCAGCTGAAGAAAGATATCCTGCTGAGCGGACAAACCAGTGATCATTATTGGACCGATGCGTGGACGGCATATATGGCCGCACCTACTAATACGGCATTGTTTAATGTGGTGAATGACCGGATGAAGGCCCTGCTGAAATACCTGATGAACCTTCCGGAATACCATTTAATCTAACGGTGATGAACAGGCGAAAATTTCTGAACGGCATGCTTCCTTCCCTGATGGCACCATCAGTGATCAACGGGTTTTCCGTAAGGCCGGTGTCGCCTTCACCTTTTCTCGATGCATTACTGGGGTTTGCAACAGATACGGACCATGTGCTGGTAGTGATCCAGATGAATGGGGGTAATGATGGCCTCAATATGGTGATCCCGCGGAGCAACTACAGCAACTATTTTAATGCGCGGTCAAACATTGCGATACCCGAAGCAAAAATCCTTGCACTCAATGGTAATGCTGAAACGGGATTGCACCCTTCCATGACGGGCATGCAGGCCTTGTTCAACGAGGGTAAGCTGGCAGTGGTGCAGGCAGTAGGTTATCCCAATCCAAACTTCTCCCATTTCCGTGCCACGGATATCTGGATGAGTGCTTCGGATTCCAATGTGGTGGTGAACTCGGGCTGGGGAGGCCGTTATCTCAGTGAAGAGTTTCCCAATTATCCCACCGGGTATCCCAATACCACCATGCCAGACCCATTGGCCATACAGATCGGATCCGTGACTTCTCTCCTGTTGCAGGGTCCCGCGTTTAATATGGGTATGAGCATCACCAACCCCACATCGTTCTATAATCTTGTTAACGGTATACAGGATCCCGCACCACCCGGAAACGCAGGCAAAGAACTCACTTATATCCGCACTGTGGCGCAACAGACCCAGCAGTATGCCACCGTGATCAAGGATGCCGCCGCCAAAGTGGTGGTCCAGAATCCCTATCCGGCCAGTAACGCGCTGGGAGACCAGCTGAAGATTGTGGCAAGGCTCATCAAAGGCGGGCTGAAGACGCGGATCTATATGTGCAGCATCGGCGGTTTTGATACGCATTCCCTGCAGGTGGTGGCCAGCGATACCACTACCGGGAACCATGCCAACCTGATGAAGCAGTTGTCTGACGCGGTGAAAGCCTTTATGGACGATCTGAAGTTTTTACAGATTGAAGACCGGGTAATGGGAATGACCTTTTCAGAATTTGGCAGGAGGATCAAATCCAACAGCAGTGTGGGTACAGACCATGGTGCGGCGGCGCCATTATTTGTGTTTGGCAGTAAGGTGAAATCTGGCGTGCTGGGCGTGAATCCAACGATTCCCACCAATGTTACCGTGAATGATAACGTCCCCTACCAATATGATTTCCGCAGTGTTTATGGAAGCCTGCTGCAGAACTGGTTCTGTGCGGGAACAACAACGGTGCAAACCGTGTTGTTCCGAAATTTCCAGGACCTGCCGCTGGTGCAGTCTGCCGCGTGTACAACGGGGATTGACGATCTCAACCGCGATGCAGGGGAAACGCTGATCCTGAATTATCCCAATCCTTTTTCAGCCTCCACAAAGATCAGTTTCAAAACCAAGGGAGGACATGTACTGATACAAGTCCTCGACAACCAGGGACGTCTCATCGCCAACCTCGTGGACAAGGAATATTTCGAAGGCAAATATGATCTGCAGTTCAATGGGGAAACATTGATTCCCGGCGTTTACTACCTGCGTTTCCAGAACGGTCCTTTGCAACAGGTGAAGTCCATGCTGAAACTCCGGTAGACTCTCGCCTGTTAATACCCAGCTAAAGCCCGGTTTTTCATTTTTTGCAATAATGTTGCAAATTTTGATTTTTAGTGTACATTTGGCCCATGAGGTGGCAAACAAGGTGTGCTGGAAAAGCCAGCTACATAACAATTGTAGGCTTGTTTTTATTGGTTTCGGGCTTCTTGCCGGTCACTGCTTTGGCGCAGTGTAACCTGAGTTTCAGCGGCACCATCCTGGACCAGGACAGCAAGGAAGGACTGAAAGATGCCACGGTGCAGATCAAAGAACTAAACAAGACGGTAGTCTCCAATGATAAGGGAGAATTTATGTTCAGGGGCCTTTGTCCGGGCAGTTATACCGTTGTGGTAAGCCATATCAACTGTGCGCCGCAAACTGCGCATATCCATCTCCGTGAGGATCTGCATAAGGATATAGAGATGCCCCATAATTTTTCACAGCTGGGGGAGGTTGTGGTCCGTGGCACCGCATCGGCCACCCACACCACGCCTATGGAAGAAGTAAAAGGCAAAGCCCTGGAAGCCACCAGGGGATTGAGCCTGGGTGAGAGCCTGAAGCGCGTGAACGGGGTAACGGTGTTGCAGACCGGGAATAATATTTACAAGCCAGTGATCAATGGCCTGCATAGTAACCGTGTGCTGATCCTGAACAATGGCATCCGCCAGGAAGGGCAGCAATGGGGAAGCGAGCATGCGCCGGAAGTGGATCCTTACCTGGCCAACAGGCTCACGGTTATCAAAGGGTCTGCCTCCATCCGCTATGGTGGCGATGCCATTGGCGGGGTGGTATTGGTGGAACCCAAACTCTTGCCCTATCACCAGCCCGGCGTGACGGGTGAAGTGAATACAGCCTTGTTTTCCAACAACCGGATGGGTGTTTTGTCGGCCATGGTGGAAGGTAGCCTCAAACATAAACCACAGTTTGCCTGGCGTCTTCAGGGAACGGCCAAAAGGGGTGGGGATGCGCGTACGCCCAGCTACTGGTTGCAGAATTCAGGCGTGCAGGAGCTCAATTTTTCCGCAACGGCCGGGTGGCAGAAAGAGAAAAAAGGACTGGAATTATTCTATAGTTTTTTCAGTACAAAACTCGGCATATTCACGGGTTCACATATCGGGAATGTGACAGACCTGGTGAATGCCATTGAGAATGGCGATCCGCCGGATTATATCAGGAATGCACCATTCTCTTACGCCATCAATCGGCCTTACCAGCAGGTGGAGCACCAGTTGATGAAAGCCAAAGGGTATTTCCAGACCGGTGAATACAGCCGGTTGAGTATTACGGGGTCCTTTCAGAATAATCACCGGCGGGAGTATGATATCGTACGCTCACCCCGCACCAATCCCCAGTTGGAACTTAGTTTATATACTACCGCGCTGGACCTTGCCTGGGATCATTACAAAAGCAAACACTGGAAAGGGACCGTTGGCATTTCCGGCGCTTACCAGTTGAATGATATCAACTACCGGTACTTTATTCCCAACTACACGGGCATTAATGTTGGAGCATTTGCTTCGGAGAAATATACCAGGGGCAACTGGATCATAGAGGCGGGTTTGCGTTATGATCTGCGTTGGCTGAATAATATTACAGACAATGACAATCCCCCTTATGATGTGTTGATGGGAGATCCCAACAACCCGGGAGACCCCTATGGTACCCGCAAGTTTATGGGTGCTTCCGGCAATGCAGGCGTTACGTATAAATGGAAGGGTTGGCGATTCAATCTTTCTGGTGGAACCGCGTGGAGATCACCGCAGGTGAATGAGTTGTTTGCCGATGGCCTCCACCATGGTGCGGCCCGTATTGAGAAGGGCAAGCCTGATCTGCAAACCGAGAGATCCATGGGAGTGCAGGGAGAAGTGGAGTATACGAATGACCGATGGGCATTCACCGTGAACACCTACTATAAGCGGATCAATGATTTTATTTACCTGAAACCCACCTATCCGCCGCAGCTGACCATCAGGGGTGCCTTCCCCACCTTTGCCTATGATCAAACGGATGTGAGGATGAGCGGTGTTGATGTGCAGGGCTCATATGTAGTGGCCAGCCACCTGAAATTGTCTGCCAAAGCAAGTGTATTGCGGGCTTTTGATCTCAGGGCCGATGACTGGCTGATCCAGATGCCGGCAGACCGTTATGAAGCGTCTGCCGAGTACATGTTTGACGAAGGAAATAAATTTAAAGAGACCTATCTGCGGCTGACGGTGTCCCGGGTGATGGAGCAAACCAGGGTGCCGGCAACGGGGAATATCGAGATCAAACATCCTGACGGCACGGTTACCATGGAGTCAGACTATGCACCACCGCCTCCGGGTTATACGCTCGTGGGCATGGAAGCAGGGACTGATATCCATATAAAGCACAGAAGCCTCGGGATCATTTTAGGAGTAACCAATCTCCTGAATGTGAAGTACCGCGATTACCTGAATGCCTTCCGGTATTACTGTGATGATATGGGAAGGAATATATCCCTGCGCGTAAAAGTGCCCCTTAGTTTTTAGTTAACTCAAACATAAAAAACGATGAAGAAGTACGTATTGTTTCTGTTTGCTGCAATTGTTGTGGGACTTGCTTCCTGTTCCAAGGAAGATAATGTGGATCCCAATGAAGAAGAGCTGATCACTACGTTGAAGGTGAGCCTGCTGGCTTCCGGCAGCACCACACCGCAGGTATTTACATTCAAAGACATTGATGGTCCGGCAGGCAATCCGCCCGCGCAGTTTGACAGCATCATCATTGATGCCAATAAGAGTTATACTGCAACGCTTCAGTTCCTAAATGAGAGTGTGAGCCCTGCTGAAGACATTACCACAGAGATCACCAATGAAGGGACGGATCACCAGGTATATTTTACCGCTTCCGGCGTTTCCATCACCGCTACCAACCTGAATGCAGATGCACTGGGCCTGCCTTTGGGCATTACTTCTACCTGGGGCGTTGGTGCGGCCGGTAAGGGTTCCCTTACCATCACACTGAAACATAAGCCCGATGTGAAAGCGGCGGGCGATCCCATCACGAAGGGTGAAACGGATGTGGAGGTTGCGTTTGGGGTTAGACTGAAGTAGTGAAGTAGTGAAGTGGTGAAGTGGTGAAGTGGTGGAAATACAGCCGATTTCCGGGTGAAACACGCATTGGGTAGCTTTCAGTCTGGTGTAGCTTTACTAGATGACAGATGGATTATTGGCATCCAGGGTTGTTGGATTTTCTAAGATGGTTGTTGAATTGAGTAAACAACTGGATGAGAAGGCGCAGTATGTAATGTCGAAGCAATTGGTTGCATCAGCTACCGCTATTGGAGCTTCTATATTTGAGGCACAAGACTGCGAGAGCAGACCGGATTTTATCCATAAATTCAAAATAGCATCCAAAGAAGCACGCGAAACCGGATATTGGTTAGAGATTGTATCTTCGATAATAGCAGTGGATCAGCAGTTGAAGGATGAATTGACGATTATACATAAGATGATCAATAAATCTATTGTTACAGCAAAACAGAATTTGAGGAGGTAGACCACTTCGCCACTTCACCACTTCACCACTTCACCACTTCACCATTTCACCACTTCACCACTTCACCACTTCACCACTTCACCATTTCACCAACATGGAAATATCTTTGAACACACCCGCCCTTCTCTTCCCGGCCATCAGCCTGTTGCTGTTAGCATATACCAACCGTTTCCTGGCCATCGCCAATGTGGTGCGCAAACTGCATGATGATTACTCCCAGCATAAGAATGAACAACAGGCGCTTTTACAAATCCGCAGCCTTCGGAAGAGGCTGGGCTATATCCGCCTGATGCAAGGCGCGGGCGTCTTCAGTTTTCTATTATGTGTAGTATGTATGTACAGCATTTACAATGGCTGGATGGTAGCCGCCAAATATGTATTTGCAGGAAGCCTGCTCAGCCTTTTGTTTTCGCTGATCTGTTCATTGATTGAGATATTCCAGAGCCTGAATGCGCTGGAAGTGCTTATACATGATATTGAAGAATAGTCAATTGCCAATTGCCAACTTCCTTCTTTCCCCAATCTGCTGACGCCACATCGCATAATACAGTCCCTTCAACTGCAGGAGGTGATCGTGATCTCCGGTCTCCACAATTTCGCCGGCTTCCAGCACATAGATCTGGTCTGCATGCATGATGGTGGACAGCCGATGCGCAATGAGGATGGTGATCTGGCTGCGCTGGCTGGAGATATCCCGGATGGTATCCGTGATCTCTTCTTCTGTAATGGAATCCAGGGCGGAGGTTGCTTCATCAAAGATGAGGATGTGCGGTTTGCGCAACAATGCCCTGGCTATGGAGATGCGTTGCTTTTCACCGCCTGATAATTTCAGGCCTCCTTCGCCAATCACCGTATCCAGACCGTTCTCCGCGCGGGCCAGCAATTTATCACAGGAGGCCTTGGTGAGTACATCTTTCAGGTCTGCTTCGGTTGCGGCGGGATTTACAAACATCAGGTTTTCGCGGATGCTTCCGGAGAACAATTGGTTGTCTTGCGTTACAAACCCGATCTGTTTTCTGAGATCATTAAAACTGATGCTGTTCTCATCGATCCCGTTATACAATATCTTTCCCTCGTTGGGTCTGTATAGTCCCACCAACAGTTTCATCATGGTGGTTTTACCGGAACCGGAGGGCCCTACAAACGCGATGGTCTTACCTTTCTCCACTTCAAAACTGATATGGTCAACCGCTTTTTGTTTTGCGGTACGATGCTGGAAGGTCACATCCCGGAAAGCCAGGGTGTACACGTCTTCCAGGGGCTCTGGTGTGGCGGGTTCTGCTTCCACAGGCTTGCCCATGAGGTTGGCGAAATTGTTCAGGGAGGCTTCAGCTTCCCGGTAACTCAGCAGGATATTGCCGATCTCCTGCAGCGGGCCAAATACAAAAAACGAAAAGAACTGCATGGTCACCATCTGGCCGGCATCCATCTTGTCCCTGAACACCAGCCACATCAGGATGAACAGGATTACCTGGCGCAGGGTATTCACCATGGTGCCCTGCAGAAAACTAATGCTCCGGATCCGTTTCACCTTGGTGAGTTCCAGGCCCAGGATCCTATAGGTATTTTTATTCAGGCGCTCCACTTCCTGTTGCGTGAGCCCCAGGCTTTTTACCAGTTCAATATTGCGCAGGGATTCCGTGGTGGCACCCGCCAGCGAAGTAGTTTGGGCCACGATGGTCTTTTGGATCTGTTTGATCTTCCGGCTCAGCACATTGGTGATGAAAGACAGTAAGGCCACACCCACCATATAAGCGAGGGGAATGTACCAGGAGATGTACAGGGAGGCGTATACAAATACAAACACAACACCTATCAGGATCCCGAACAGCACATTGATCACATAGTTCATGAATTTCTCCACGTCTGTGCGCACCTTGGTGAGTACAGACAGGGTCTCGCCGCTCCGTTGGTCTTCAAAGTCCTGGAAGGGCAGTTTCATGGCGTGTTGCAAGCCATCGGTAAATACCTTGGCGCCAAATTTCTGGATCACCACGTTGAGGAAATAATCCTGGAAATTCTTCGCGATCCTGCTGATCATGGCCACGGTAATAGATCCGAGGAGTATGAACCACACACCGGGATTTTCCCAGCTGAAGCGGTTAAAATATTCATCATAGCTTAAAGGCTTGCCCTGGGACATTCCCTGTTGAAAACGGTTGGCGAGGTTTACCAGCTTACCAAAAAGAATAGGGTCCACCAGTGAAAAGCCGGTGTTCATGGCTGCCAGCAGCATGGTCAGCAATACCAGCCATTTATAGGGTTTGAGGTACTTAATGAGGATTTTCATGGGCCCGAAGTTCGCATTTAGTTTTGAACTAGCCACACCACTTATCCCTGTCCAGGCTCCTGTACTGGATGGCTTCAGCAATATGTTCCGGCTTTACTTTTTCTGACTGGGCAAGGTCAGCAATGGTTCTGCTCACCTTCAGGATCCTGTCGTGCGCGCGGGTAGACAACCGGAGTTTTTCCATAGCAGTTTTCAGCAGGTTGGCTGAAGCCTTGCAGAGTTCCACATGCTGGTGTATCTGGGCGGAACCCATTTGGGCATTGGCATAGATCCCCGGGCTGGCATGAAATCTTTCCTGTTGCAGTTTTCTTGCTTCCGTTACCCGTTCCCTGATGACGGCGGAACTTTCTGATGGCAGGCCTGCATGATAATCAGTAAAAGGCAGGGGCGTCACTTCCACATGCAGGTCTATCCTGTCCATCAATGGTCCCGAGATGCGTTGTAAATATTTCTGCACTGCTCCCGGCGGACAGGTGCAGGGTTTATCAGGATGGTTGAAATAACCACAGGGACAGGGATTCATGGAAGCCACCAACATGAACGATGCAGGGAATTCAATGCCGGAATGGGTGCGGTTGATCTGGATCTTCCGGTCTTCCATGGGCTGGCGCATCACTTCGAGGACGGTTCGTTGAAACTCCGGCAGTTCATCCAGGAAGAGTACACCATTATGGGCAAGTGAAATTTCTCCCGGGTGCGGAATGGCGCCACCGCCTACCAGCGCAATGGAAGAGATGGTGTGATGCGGATTGCGAAACGGACGCTTCGCTACCAGGGTGCTGTTGGCGTGCAGTTTTCCCGCCACGCTATGGATGCGTGTGGTTTCCAGGGCTTCCTGTAAGGTGAGCGGCGGAAGGATGGAGGGCATCCTTTTGGCGAGCATGGTTTTACCGGCGCCGGGCGGGCCAATCAATATACAGTTATGACTTCCTGCCGCGGAGATTTCGAGGGCGCGTTTGATATTCTCCTGTCCGCGTACTTCAGCGAAATCGCCATCATGGGTTTCCTGTGCCAGGAAAAATTCTTCGCGGGTATTCACGATGGTGGGCAGCAGGGATTGCATGCCGCCCTCAAAAAAATCTACTACATCGGCGAGCTGATCAACACCGTACACCTGCAGCTGGTTGAGGATGCCTGCTTCGCGGGCATTGGTTTTGGGAATGATCAGTCCTTTGAATCCTTCCTTGCGGGTTTGCATGGCGATGGGCAGTACGCCCCGGATGGGGCGCACGGATCCATCCAGCCCTAACTCACCCATGATGACATAATCGCTCAGGGCCTCTGCATTTTTCAACTGGCCGGAGGCGGCGAGAATGCCGATGGCGATGGGCAGGTCAAAGGCAGAACCGGATTTGCGGATGTCTGCCGGTGCCATGTTCACCACAATTTTGGTACGCGGCATATGGAGGCCCAGCGCCTTGATGGCTGCTTCAATGCGTTGAAAGCTTTCACGGATGGCGTTGTCTGGCAGGCCCACGATAAAATACATCCTTCCTTTTGGCGTCCAACTCACCTCTATCGAAATTGTAATCGCATCTATTCCGTACACGGCACTGCCAAACGTCTTCACCATCATATATTGAAGGTAGGGTGGCCAGAGGGCGAAGAGCAAGGGGAAGAGAGCAGAAGTTTGAGAGAAAAATACAGCCATTTGCCGGTGAAAAACATGGCAGATGAATCATTGGGCAATGGGGTCATTGAACAGATGAATAATGCGCAATCTGCAGAATCACCATTTGTTGAATGGATAAAAAAGTAAGAGCGGAAGACGGGATTCGAACCCGCGACTTTCAGCTTGGGAAGCTGACACTCTACCAACTGAGCTACTTCCGCAGGAACTTAAAGATAGGTCTTTTATTTTCTTCCAAACATGGTGGAGATGCCCTTGCCTGTGATATCTGCATCCGGTAAAAATTGCAGCCACGATTATTGGGTGCCAGGTTTATACAGGTTGGTAGTGAGTTGTTAAAACATTTAGTCATGTATCCATTTATTGTTAATGTGATGGCAGAAAATCAATTAGGTTGTATTATTGTGAAAACCTGTTTGCATGAAAAATACCATCGCTATCATGATCCTGGGCCTTTCTTTGTTTGGCTGTACTAAGTCCCCTGAGCCAAATCCCGACCCGGATCCCATTCCTACACTGTCAGTGTCCCCATCTTCCATTTCTTTGAGTGGCAATAAGGGTGGGTCAGATTCCATACAAATCACGCATGCCGGAAACTGGACAGTTTCCATTGAACCGTCCACCGTGACCTGGATAAAGCTCAGTGCCACCAGCGGAACCGGAAATGCAAAACTGTATATTACGGCAGAGGAGAATAATAACACCACGGCCGCCCGCTCAGCAGTGGTAACGGTAAAATCGGCCAATGCTCAGGTTGGACCGCAATCCGTGCAGGTGTCTCAGAAGGTTGCGGAAGACATGCCGTTTCATAAGCTGATTGGTGGAAGTAGTCTGGATGCATTTGAAGACGTAGTTGTACTTCCGGATGGATATCTTGGCGTGGGAAGTACAAACAGTTCCGGCGGTGACATCGCTGTCAACAAGGGAAAATCTGATCTGTTGGTGGCGAAGTTTGACAGATCGGGTTCCTTAGTATGGCTGAAAACTTTTGGAGGAACTGAAAATGATTATGGCTATGCTGCATTGGCGGTGAGTGACGGAATTCTTGTTGCGGGTACTACCTGGAGTGCCAATGGGGATGTAGTAGGAAATAAAGGATTTTCAGATGCCTGGTTGTTGAAATTAAATAGTAGTGGAGACCTGCAATGGCAAAAGACATTTGGAGGCTCTGGCCCTGATGATGCGGTTGCCATTAGCACTATTACTGGAGGAGGATATTACCTGACCGGGAAAACCGAAAGTGCCGACGGGGATATTACCAATCTTCCTCCCGGAACCATAAACGTTACAAATGCTTTCGTTATTAAAACAGACAACACTGGTAATAAGGTTTGGGCGAAGGCGGTGGGTACACAGGGAAGTGAGTATGGCAGGGCCGTTACGCAAACGGCAGATGGTGGTTGTCTTGTCTTTGGAATCCTGGCTAGTAGTTCTTCCTACCCCAGTGAGCCTGTTATGTCCAAAGGCGGCTGGGATTACTATGTTTTCAGGCTGAGTGGCAGTGGTGACCTGCAATGGCAAAAGGGCTTTGGAGGTGTGGACAATGAGTTTGCCAGGGCTATCACGTCTACATCGGATGGTGGCTTTGTTTTAGCAGGATATACCGTTACGATCAACAATGGCGATGTTACGGGTTCTTTAGGAGATACCGATGGCTGGCTGGTAAAAATATATGCTGACGGAAACGCACTCTGGAAAAAAACGGTGGGATCCATAGCCGCAGATGATCCCTATGATATCATTGAAGTGGGTACAGACCTTTATGTTGCCGGAACCTCAGCTGGCCAGGGTTCGCCCAATGGTTATGACGGCTGGGTGGCCAAGGTGAGCAGCACAGGAACTAGCCTGTTGCAAAAAACTTTTGGTGGTTCAGACAAAGATCAGGTGAATGCAATCAAATTCATCAGCAGCGGATATTTTGTATGTGGCGGTTTTTCACTCAGCAATAATCAGCAGGTAAGTGGTCAGAAAGGAGCTGGTGATGCCTGGCTGTTTACATATAAGGAATAAAAGAATTTAATGAAATTAGCAGTTATTCTGGTTTATGCCCTTACAATTGCAAATGATGGTTAAACAAAGGAGAATGTTTTTGATTTTGCCGGGGATGTAGTTTTTTTTGAACTTGCACCTAATCCTATTGAAATGGATATTGAGAAGACGAAATTGGAGGTGCCAGTTAGGTGGTTGTTAAAAGCAGAAGTAAACAAAATTAATTTGGCTGTAGATTTAACTGTTGATAAAGCAATGGAGAATAAGGAGTGATTTTGAATAAGGTTGTTGCAATAATTCTTTTGGCTATCTCTATATTTTTAGCCTTAAATGCGTTCAAAATTAATGGTCGCGGAAGGGCGGATTTTTTTATAGAGAAAGTAAGAACTCTTGGCGCTGCATCATTGCTAATACTTCTAGCCATTGCATTCTGGGCGACGAATAGGGATTTTTGTGAGTTAGTTCCTTTTTTCTGCAGATAGATTTTAAATCATCGAAAGCTGGGCAACTGCAGGCTTGCCAGAGGGATGAAGTTCTTTTAACAAAAGTAAAAGTCAAAGTTGAAGACTAAATCCAAGAGGAAAACTAACCTTGACCTGAATAATTAGACTGTCTAATAGCAGTAGGCCATTGTCAAAAGCCATCCTTGAAGCCTGAGATAAAGAGGATTTCATGCATGACTTCTACAGATAAGACCTTAATTAATCACTCATAAACATCAATCGTTCGTCTTTACCAGAAATCCATCCACTTTGCCCTTGCTGCCGGTAATGGAACTGTCCGCACTCTGCGTTATGCCCGTCAGAAGGAAGAAGCCATTGTTTAGGTTGGTGATGTGCCGAAAGCCATCGGGCTTGGAGCCACCATATCTTTTTTCGTTTGACATCACACCACTGTTGCTGGCAGAGAACATCCAGCCGTCCGTGGGATTTCCGGCTGAAGTGACTCCGGGACTGGCCTCGCCCGCCAGTTTGTAGCCATTGGAAAGGTTCACTATTGAGTTAATGACTTCATTTTTGGCGGTGCCATAGGTACGGTTCCAGATGATGTCTCCGTTGTCTGCAGTTTTGATCAGCCAACCATCGTACCCGCCTTTGTAGCCGGTGACATCGCCATCATTGCTCAGTGTGTATCCACCAATCAGGTATCCACCATCATTGGCGGGTTTTACATCAAATGCAAATTCCAGGTCACTTCCACCAAAGATCTTTGTCCACTGCAGATTACCGGATCCGTCCATTTTATGCATGACGATACTGAGCGTTGGGGTGAATCTTGGAATATCGCCGTCTGCCTGGGATGCATCGGTGTATCCTACGGTTACATACCCTCCGTCAGGGCTATTGGCAGCGGCAATTGCTCCTTCATAAAATTTGCTGCCAAAGCACTTTTTCCAAATAGCATCACCGGAGCCGTTGATCTTGATTACCCATGCGTCAGAAAATGAAGTGGTAGGGTTTACATGGTTGCCAACAACATCACCATTGATACTGTTGGTGGATGCGGCAATTAGAAAATTTCCATCGGTGGTAGCAATAATGGAAAACCCTGACTCATACAGTGAGCCTCCAAAGGTTTTGCTCCAAATGATATTTCCGCTGATGTCAATTTTGAGGGCAAAGACGTCAAAATCTCCTTTCGATGGTGAGAAGTCGCCAGACGTGCTGTTGGTGATGCCCACTATAATAAATCCGTCAGGTGCGGCAACTATTGCATTGGCGATTTCATCACCAGGCCCGCCAAAAAGCTTTTGCCAAACCATTTTGCCCTCAGTATCATATCGGATCACCCAGGCATCTTTTCCTCCTTTGGCTCCCGAAACGTCACCATTGTTACTTGAACTGTATCCAACAGAGATATGTCCGCCGTCAGTAGTTGGGACTGAAGCATTCAATTCATCGTCTTCGGCCCCCCCCAGCGCCATTAAAAATTTGGAAGGCTGAAAGGGCTGCTGCGTTACTGTTACACTTTGAGATGGAGTGCCATTGTCTGGCTTTAAAACCAATGTTGCGGACCGCACAGAACTGCTGGTATTGGTTTGTAGTATTGTTACTGCAATCTTTGAAGTTCCGGTGCCGCTGGTCTTGCTGAGGCTAAGCCAGGTTGCGGTAGCGGGTTGAATACTTGCCGTCCAGGATCCTGCGAAGTTCACTGTAAGCGTATCTGAACTATTGGAACTTCCACCCATGGTAAGGCTTGTTGACGATGTTGTTAGGACTGGAAGGGGAGTTTCAGTTTTGGAGCAGGCGATCATGAACAGTAAGAAAGCAAGAATGAGTGGTGTTTTCATTTTTGTGAGTTATATACGTAAAGATAGATTTTTATTAGGTTGAAGATGACGGAGAAAATGCAGCCAGTTATAAATGCAAAAATTCACTTGCGCGTTCATCATCACTTCCCCAACCCTTCCAATATCTCCACCACCCCCTCACGCTGTAAAATCAAATAACCGATCCGGTCGTTGCTGATACCGTCTTTCAGTTGGTACGAAAAAACCAGGTCATTGTCTCGCGTGAGGGTTTCAAAATACTTGAAACTGATATTGGGATAGCTGCGCAGATCTTCGCCGATTTCATAAAGATGCGTGGAGAGCACAAACAGCGCGTGCCGGATATTGATCAGCCCGCGGATCACCACCGTGGAGCATTTCATCGCGTCCTGGATATTGGTGCCCTTGAACAGTTCATCAATCAACACCAGCCATTTGTGGCCATCGTTGATCCGCACCACGGTGTTCTTGATGCGCTGCACCTCATTGTAGAAAAAACTTTCCCCCTTGGCGAGATTATCCGTGACGTTGATATTTGTCAGGATCCCATCGAACAAACTCAACTTCATGGATCTGGCAGGAACACCCAGCCCGATATGCGCGAGGAAAATATTCAGGCCCACGCTCTTAATGAAGGTGCTCTTGCCGGCCATATTGGCGCCGGTCAGGAAGATGAAATTGGAATTCATGTCCATGCGAACATCGTAGGGCACCGGCTCTTTTAGCAATAAGTGGTACAGTCCGTCTGCCTCAAAACAGGGATCCTCACTGTCCACAAACTCAGGGAACTTCAAACCAAATGTTTTCATGGCCACTGCCATGGAATACCAGGCCTCAAACTGGCTGAAGATCTCCAGCAATACTTCTGACGCGGGTTTAAAGATGATATGGAAATAATAACCATAGTAAATGGTTTCTGCCACATCATAGGCCTGTTCTTTCGGCCGTTTTGATATTTCAGTAAGGATCTCCGCGTTCAGCAGCTTCCTCGCCCTTTCCAGCAATTGCTGCATTTTCTTGGGGATGTTCACCTCATCAAACATCGCGATCAGTTCCTTCATCGTGCGCACAAAATCGGCGAAATGCCCCACGGAAAAATTCACCAGCGAGTAGTCTGGCGAGTGTAGGATGCGGTACAGGTAGGCACTGATGATATTTGCTCCTTCCGGCAGGGGATCCAGCTGGTAATCATAGAACCGGTCTATCACCAGGATGGTGCCATTGGTGATGCCTGAAGGCCAGCGGTCAAGCCGCTCCATGATCAGCTGGATGATACGCTGGGTCTCGCGGATCTTCTCCAGGCTGTCAAACGGCTGGCGGAAAGCCCGCATGAGATAATCCTTACCGCCAAAGGTGCGCGTAAAATTGAGGCGATGGAATACGGAATATTCCTCCTCCGGATGAAAGATGGACAGGTCCAGGTAGGTGTACTGATCAATTTGCATGCTAGCGATTGAAGGTTAGCCGGCCCCCCTTATGAGATTCATCGAAGCGGCCATTTTCATAAACCAAATGGCCGTTTACCCAGGTTTTTTCTACCGATGAGGAGAATTGTACTCCCTCCAGGGGGCTCCAGCCACATTTGTAATATATGTTTTCTGGTGCAACCAGGAAAGGCTTGGCGGGATCCACCAACACGAGGTCCGCAAAATAGCCTTCCCGGATATAGCCCCTGTTTTCAATCTGGAAACATTTGGCCACGGCGTGGCTCATCTTTTCCACCACTTTCTCGATGCTGATCCGGCCCTCCTTCACATATTGTAACATCATCAGCAGACTATGCTGCACCAGGGGCAGGCCCGCATGGGCCTTTTCATAAGGCGGTTCTTTTTCTGACAACAGGTGTGGCGCATGATCCGTAGCAATGATATCTAAACGATCGTCCAACAGCGCTTCCCACAGCGCCGCTTTATTTTCTGGTCCTTTAATGGCCGGATTGCACTTGATCTTATAGCCCAGTGTTGCATAATCATCAGCGGTAAAATGCAAATGGTGTACGCACACTTCAGATGTGATCCGTTTGTCTTCCAGGGGAAATAAATTGGTGAACAATTGCAGTTCACGAGCCGTGCTGATATGCAGGATGTGCAGGCGGGTATTGTATTTTTTGGCGAGCTGCACCGCCGTGAAGGATGATGCAAAACAGGCTTCTGCGTCACGGATCACGGGATGGCTGGCCGGTTCTAAGGTTTTGCCAGTGGCAACCAGGGCGTCGTAATTTTTTTTGATGATGCGTTCATCTTCACAGTGGGTGGCGATGAGGACTTCAGCTTCTGAAAAAATTTTGTTGAGGGTCACGAAATTGTCTACCAGCATATTACCCGTGGAAGAGCCCATGAAAATTTTGATGCCACAGACGTCCCGCTTTTTATCATTGGTGCGCAGCACTTCATCGGCATTGTCATTGGACGTGCCCATGAAGAAGGAGTAGTTGGCCAGGCTGGTGTTGCGGGCGATCTCGTATTTGTCTTCCAGCAGTTCCTGGGTGAGTGCGTTGGGAATGGTGTTGGGCATCTCCATAAAGCTGGTGGTGCCACCGGCCACGGCTGCGCGGGATTCCGTGTAGATATTGGCCTTATGGGTGAGCCCGGGTTCGCGGAAATGCACCTGGTCATCAATGACGCCGGGAAGCAGGTATTTTCCGGCGGCATCTATGTCAATACTTCCAGCTTCCGCCTTCAGGCTTCCCCCAATCCGGGCAATCCGTCCATCTTTGATGAATACATCGCCCTCCACCGTCTGCCCTTCATTCACGATCCTGGCGTTTCTTATCAGATAATTTTGCATATCTTTTCGGCTGATTTATATAGAATTCCAACTATGAAATTACGTCCATTCCTTAGCGGCCTGCTGCTCTTCTGTGCGCCTTCGGCGCTTCTCGCACAATCCACTTACCTGCAGCAGGGCTCCAAAGAAAACATCCTGTTAGAACGGCTTGAAATTAAGGCACAAAAAGACACCGTGCTTAATTTTTCCTTTATCAAACCTTTCAACCGCAAGTGGTGGACCCGCAGGCTGGAAGCTATCCAGGCAGACTCCGTTCATGTAGACGGTCTTACGTCTATAGATCAATACAATATCGAGCGGTCTTTGTTGAACAATATGGAGTGGGTGACCCGCAATAAGGAGAATATGCAGAGCAGGAAAAGTCTCTGGAATACTTTTTTTAAAACACCGGCGAATATGGTTGAAGTGGACCAGCCTGATTTTTACCTGTCTGTAAACCCTGTTTTGCAATTATCTGCGGGTAAGGATAGTGATGCCGATGGGATGGTGTTCCTGAATTCAAAAGGGATTGTTGCACGAGGTTTGATATCCAAACGGGTTGGATTCTATACCTATATAACAGACAACCAGGAGCGGGGTCCGGGTTATGTGCGGGACTGGGTGGATAAGCAAAGGGCCGTGCCCGGCGCTGGATTTTACAAAATTTTTAAAACTACGGGGGTTGATTATATTGATGCCCGGGGTGGTGTTACGTTTAATATTGCGAAGTATATTGATGTACAGTTTGGATATGATCGCTTTTTCCTGGGCAATGGCTACCGGAGTTTGTTCCTGAGCGATTTCTCTAATAATTATTTGTTCCTGAACCTGAACCTGAAAGTGTGGCGACTGAACTACACTTCCCGCACCATGGAGCTGACGTCTCAGTATACGCGCCAGAATACGGATGAATTGTTTCCTAAGAAGTATATGACGATGCACCACATCAGCTTCAATGCCCCCAAATGGCTTACGCTGGGATTGTTTGATGCGGTGGTGTATGGGCGCACCAATGACTTTGAGCTCAGTTACCTCAACCCATTGATCTTTCTCAGGGCCATGGAATCCAACCGGGGCAGCCAGGACAATGCACTGGTGGGATTTGATTTCAAGGCAAATGTGTTGAAGCGGTTGCAGTTCTATGGGCAGCTGAACCTGGATGAATTCTACCTTGCTGAAATACGCGCCGGAAATGGATGGTGGGCAAATAAATACGGGTTTCAACTCGGCGCAAAATATATTGATGCTTTTGGCGTGAAGAACCTGGATCTCCAGGGCGAGACCAACTGGGTGCGCCCCTTCACCTATGCACACAATGATACCATCGCCAACTACACCCATTATAACCAGCCGCTCGCGCATCCGCTTCAGTCCAATATCCGCGAGTTTGTAGGTATTGCCCGCTACCAGCCCGCGCCCAAATGGTATATCCAGGGCCGCATGACCCTTTGGCAGCAGGGAACGGATACTGCCAATACTAATTTTGGAAATAGCATCTTTAAAAGTACCGATACCCGGTTTGCAGAATATGGGTTCAATTATGGCAGTGCCGTAAAACAAAACGGCGTTAACGCAAACCTCTGGCTGGCCTATGAGTGGAAGGAGAATTTCTTCATAGAAGCCAACCTCACCTATCGTAAGCTGGCAGACCGTTCAGGAACCCTGGGCACGGTGGGGGTGCGGTGGAATATGCATCGCAGAGAATACGATTACTAAAATCTGGTAATTGGCAATTAACAATTAACAATTAGCAATTGGCACTAGTGGTTGGGGTTTAGTTTGTTGGTGCGGGCGGTGGATATTGACTTGTTGATCATTTTGTAGATGATGGTTAGGTCTTCTTGTAGTTGTGGTTTTATGACTACTAGTTTTTGGGAGATTTGAAACCAATAGTTGGTTTCGGCGGCTTCTTTGCAGGCGATTTTCATTTTGTGGATGAAATCATCGGGACTTTCAGCGTGTTGGGCTTCATGAACGCAAGCGCCTATTGATGTGGCGGATCTCAGCAATTGCTTTGATATTGTTTGTTGTTTCTGTTGATCTAATAATTTGCAAATATCTATTACGTCAACAGAAAACTTCACCACCCTGTCTTTCAATAACATTTTTTCCATTCCCAAACATATGCCTGGCAAAGTCTGTTTCCATGGTGTATTTCCCGCCAGTTGGCAGTATTTTTCAGGAGATCTAAAGACGAAACCATCCAAACTCTAATAACCAGTGCCAATTGTCAATTGCCAATTGTTAATTGTTAATTGTTAGAGGATTCCGCCTCCTTCAAAATGCAATGAAAACAATATCATCCGTGACTTCATCTGGTCAATCACATTGGAATATTTAAGCGACTGGTCCCGCACGTGCACATTGCCAAGGCCCTGGGAGATCTTGATCTCCGGAGAGAGAATGAAATATTTGAAGAAGAACTGGAAGCCCACGCCGGCCTCTATGCCAAAATCGCCTTTCTTCACTTTCACGATTTCTTCGGCATTGCGTGCACCGGCATTGGAGGCGAGGTCAAAATCGTATTTAACCCCGGCCAGTGAATACACGCGAAAATTATTGATACGATCGCTCTTGAGGCGCACCTGCAAGGGAAAACTCATTACAATAGATTCCACCTTCTTGGTGTACTCCAGCTGGTTGTCGCCGGGATTGGGCATACTCTGCGTATAGAGGAATTTCTTTTCTGAGAAAATGAGGTTGAGGGGATAGAAGCGCACATCAATCCTTTCATTCACCTGCCAGGTGGCCTGGATGCCGAGATGGATGCGGCCTGAATTCAGGGAGTTCACGCTCAGGATGGTATCTGACGCGAGAAAATCCGGGTGATGGGTGATATTATAGTGCGAGGAGTTGTAACCCAGTACAATCCCAAAATAATAGGGTTTCTGATCATGGCTGGGCAGGTTCTGTATTTTCTCCTGGGCCAAGTTTACTTGCCAGCAAAACAGGAGGCCGAGGATCAGCCCTGCTTCTTTCCTATGTATAAGCTGCAAATACCTAGACTTAATTTTCTGCATGTGGTTTCCTTATATCCAGTTGTATTCATGATGGCAGTAAACGCTTTTCCTTCGGGGAAAGCCCTTACTGAATTGTTCAGGTATTGGTAAGCTTCCTTATTCTTAGAGACTAGTTTGGCAATTTCGGGTGCCACAATACCCAGATACAAATTGTAGAGTTGTTCTATGCCTGGTAAGGTTGGTTTTGAAAATTCTAAAACGCAGAGCTGGCCGCCTGGCTTGAGGACCCTGAGGATTTCCCGAAGCCCCTGCTCCAGGTTCTCAAAATTCCGCACGCCAAAGGCAACGGTCACTGCATCAAACGAGTTGTCCGGAAAGTTTATTGCCTCACTATCACCGTTTTGCAAGGTTATAACATCCGTCAACTGCCTGGTCCTGAGCTTTTCCCGGCCCAGTTCCAGCATGCCATCAGAAATATCTATGCCAATTATTTTCTCTGGTTTCAGCATGGCCTCGGCCATGATGGCCACATCCCCGGTTCCCGTGGCTACGTCCAGCAGGATCTTCGGCTGGAGCGGCTTCAGGGATCTCAGCATTTTCTTGCGCCAGGAGACATCAATGCCGGCAGAAAGAAAACGATTCAGAAAATCATACTTCCCGGCAATCTCGTCAAACATCCGCGCCACCTGTTTTTTCTTGGATTCCCCCGAGCCCTGGTAGGGTAATACCTTTTCATGCGCATATTTTGGCATATGCAAATATAGTGAAATGGTGAAGTAGTGAAGTGGTGAAGTGGTGAAGTGGTGAAATGGTGACGTGGTGAAGTGGTGAAATAGGTTAATTTTGGCTTTCCATTATGAATATTATCAAAGCAGATTACCTGATTTCAAGCCCCAGTATCGATAAATGCCCCAAGGCAGACAGGCCTGAATTTGCATTCATTGGCCGTAGTAATGTAGGTAAAAGCTCTTTGATCAATATGCTGGTCAATCACCACAACCTGGCCAAGACGTCTTCCACGCCGGGAAAAACCCAGCTGATCAACCATTTTGAAGTAAAGGCCACCATGAAGAATGAGAAGGTGATGGAATGGTACCTGGTTGACCTTCCGGGATATGGTTTCGCGAAAGTCTCCGTTTCCCAACGCCAGACCTGGGAGAAAATGATCAAGGACTACATCCAGAAGCGGGAGACCCTGGCCAATCTTTTCCTCCTGATAGATTCACGCCATGAACCCCAGGAGATCGATATCAATTTTGTCAATAAACTGGGTGGTTGGGGTGTGCCTTTTTCCATTGTATTCACCAAGGCAGATAAGGAAACACAGAAAGTGGTGGCCAACCATGTCAATAATTTCATGGATAAACTCCGCGACAGCTGGGAAGAACTTCCCCCTCACTTTGTCACCAGCGCCGTCAAGAAGGCAGGCCGAAACAAAATGCTGGAGTTCATAGAGAAGGTTCTGCAGTCCTAATTCACCACCTTGTTGGCACAGCTGGAACTGGCAAAAGCTTCCGGCTTGGCTTTAAAGGCAAATCCCATTCCAAGGATATAGCCCATCGCTTCCCGCAAGGCTTCATTGCTTTTGAAGTGTGGATTGGTGTTGATGTCTGCATGCACTTCCATATCTACATCATATAAAGTAAAAAGATCGCACAGTTCATAGGCGATCTCAATACTCTTGGCTACTTCCACCAGCATCCTTTCTTTGATGGAGAATTTCTGCCGGGTCTTTTCATTGTGGATGAACATGAATCCGCCCCTGCCTTCCCGGAGAAAGACGATTACGGTGGCAAATTCTGTTTCATCTCCTTTGACCTGGGAATCTGTACCGATGCAGACCTTTAATTTGTGGCCCGCTTCCACCTCTCTGCAGATGGCCAGTTCAACGGCCTCTTTGATGGGTGTCTGGATATGGTCTCCATTGAAGCGGCGCCATAACGCTTGTTTGGTGCTGTGCTCAGCGAGTGATGTAAACATATGCGTAATGGGTTTACGTAATTTAATATTTTTTTTTCAATTCTCAAGAGTGGCAATCAGTCATTCAGGAATACAGTAATACGGGAATTCAGAAGCTGGGATCCAGGATCCCAACTTTTGAATGCCTGTATTACTGAGTTCCTGAATGATTGTATTCCAGTCCCGGGCATACCCACTTCTATACAAAGGATTAACTTTATCCCATGGATACCAAAAAGACTCTTGTGCTGGGCGCTTCAGATAATCCGGCCCGCTATAGCAATATGGCCATCAACCGTCTCAGGAGCCACGGGCACCCTGTGGTAGCGGTGGGAAGAAGACAAACGGTGGTGAATGATGTGATGGTCACTACAGAGATGTCCAATGAAAAAGATATTGATACGGTAACACTGTATCTGAACCCGGCCAACCAGAAACCGTATTACAACCAGATCCTGGCACTGCATCCACGCCGCATCATCTTCAACCCGGGTACTGAAAATCCGGAACTAGCGGCATTGGCCAAAGCAGGGCAGATTGAGCCAGTAGAAGCCTGCACGCTGGTGATGCTGGCCACGGGACAATACTGATTTGACATTCAAAAGCCAGAATCCCGGATTCCAACTTCTGAATGCCTGTATTACAGAATGAATGATTGATGGATTTCCAACTCAGTATTCTAGTCCGTGCGTTTTCTTAACCAGCCAGTCCACAGCCGCAGGAAAGGGAGTCATCAGCGCTATAAACCCGTTGGTGAGCAATGGCCTGCCAAACATCCGCTGGATCATCCTCCCTGTCCATAACCGGTTGGCGAATTGTTTTTGCCAGGCTTGCTGGTAGCTGAGTTCCAGATCCACCCTGCTGATTCGGCCGGTGAGGAACTCATGCATCAGCCCTGCCAGTATTTTTCCCGCGTGCATAGCCATGCTCATTCCGTTGCCACATAATGGTGTGATCATACCCGCCGCATCGCCCACCATCGGCATATGATTTTCTATTAGTGTCTTCCTGGCAAAGCTGACCTGTGAGATCACCGCGGGTTCCTGCATTAAGAACTCCGCGTCCCGAAATATGCTGCGCAGGAAAGGGTTGTCACTTAGAATCTCTTTCTCCATCTGCTGGATGGATTTCCCAGTTTTTTCCAGGTTAGCCGCTGTGGTGAGATAACATAGGCACGATTTCCCGTCTTCAATAGCCGACATCCCACAGTAGCCATCGGAAAAATTATGCAGGACGATGGTATCCCGCGGATGGTCATAGCGAATATGGTATTTGACACCAATGTAGTTGTTGAGTCCGGAGGCTTTTTGGCGGATGAAACGCCTGTTGAATTTGAGATCCAGGTTTGACCGCTTGCCAAAACTTCCTGCTGCGAGTCGGCTCCTGTAAACACCCGCCGCCGTAGTGATCTGAAAGCCGTCCAGGTCATCAACCACTTCCTGCACTTTGGTTTTTTCCATCAGGATCACGCCTTCTCTGCGGGCTATATCCGCCAGCAATGTATCCAGCAAAAATCTGCTGATGCCCATGCCGCCCAGGTCAAGCCTGTGCTTCAGTAACCTGCCGTTGGGAGCAGACACCTCCAGCCGGTGGATCAGCGGCAGGGACATCACCCCTGCATCGATCCCCATTTCCCGTAAAAACGACGCAGATTCCAGGCTGATGTATTCTCCGCATACCCTGTGGAAAGGAAACTGCTCTTTCTCAAACAGGATCACCCGATAACCAGCACGGGCCAATTGGATAGACATCGTGAGTCCGGCCAGGCCTGCACCTATAAGGGCAACATCATATGGGCATTCCTTCATCATCTTGTATGGATAACCAACCAGCGGAAGGCCCAACGCCAATGGATAGCCGAAAAACCGCCGATGCCTGCCCGGATAAAATATTGTTGCCAGTCTTTCCTGGAGAATCCTCTTGTCACACTCACCGGTGCATCATGCTGCACCAGGTAGGAAGACGAAAACCATTTGGTGATCAGCCGGATGGAATGGAACGCCAGTGGATGTCTTTCCAGGTCATTGATGAAAAATCCCACAGTGCTGTTTTTGTTCATCCATTGCAGCATAAAAACAATCTCTTCATCCGTGAAGTGATGACAAAAAAGGGATGAGAAAATGATATCAGGCTTTTGGTCAAATGTCACCGCTTTATAATCACTCACCATCAGGTTCACTTCCTGTCCCTTCAGGTTGATATGGGCATACTCTACACAGGTGTCCTTGATATCTATCCCCGTCATCTGGAGATCAACCCCCTTCTTTCTGCACCATTGTGCGATGGCCTTCAGGTTATCCCCTCCACCACAGCCGATCTCACAAACATGGATGGAACGCCTGTTGCCGAGGACCTTTTTGAAACCGGCTACAGTGATGGCATGCCCGCCCAGCCAGGTATTGATGACCTCCAGCTCTTCCATGTTTTTACGGATATCCGCAAAAGGGATACCGTCCTCATCCAGCAATTCTTTGGTATGTGCACGTTGTGAAAATTGCATGAGCGGATTTACTGTGTGGTGGCAATGAAGGTTTCCATGGTGAGTCCCGGACCAAAGGCAGCGCCAAAAATTTTCTGACCGGCTTCACGGTGCAGCCATTCTTTAAGTACAAACAAGATGGTAGCAGAACTCATGTTGCCATATTGCTGCAGGGTTTTATAACTGTGCTGTAACTGGTTTGCTGTTATGCCCAGGCTTTGCTCCATCGCTTCCAGGATCTTTCTGCCGCCCGGGTGAATGCACCAGTGATCAATCTCTTCTTTGCGTAATGAATTTTTTTCCAGTGAACGGTTTACCAGTGCGCCCATGTCTTCTTCAATCAGGTCTGGCACATAGCCACTCAGGGTCATCTGGAAACCCGTTGAAGACAGTTCCCAGCTCATGTCTTTTTTTCCTTTGGGGGCCACCTCGGCATAAAAATGTTCCAGCCTGATACCGTGGCCGGGTTCATCATCCGCAGTGATCAGTGCGGCTGCAGAACCATCTCCAAACAGTAATCCGGAGGCCAGGTTATCTACCGTGGGTTCTTTCTGCAGGTGCAGGGTGCAGAGCTCTGTGCAGAAGATCAGCACTTTTGCACCGGGTGTTGCCTTGCAGATCTGGTCTGCCAGTTTCATGGCATGGATGGCCGCATAGCAACCCATAAAATTCACGGAAGTGCGAAAAATATGTTTCGGCAGATCCAATAGTTCCATGACCTGCAGGTCAAGGCCGGGCGCACTCATGCCGGTACAGCTCACACTGATGAGATGGGTGATCTCTTCTGGTTTATGTTTATGATCCAGGCATTTGCGAATGGCTTCCAGGGATAGCGCGGGGGCAAAACGCTGGAACCACAGCATGCGTTGTTCCAGGCTGGGAAAGGGTTCCAGCCCTTCTGAAGCCGGGTAGAATTTCCAGTCCTGCATGGGTCTGGAGTAATCGCCGATATAAGAGTATCTCGATTGAATTCCGCTCTGGCGATACAGGAAACGAAGTTTCCGTTGCTCAACTGCATCAAAAGCATAGAGGTGTTGCATGAAAGCCAGGATCTCATCCTGGTCATGCTTGTGCGGAGGAACAGCGGTGCCGATGGCTACAATTTTACTCAAAATGATTCCAGATTATCAATACCAAAAAGGCCAGGTTGGTGCACACAGAGGCAACCAGGTTCATGGTCATGGTATTGGAATAATCAGCGGCAGAAACATCCCGCCATACCTTCCATGCCCATCGTACAAAAAAGAACAACACGGGCAGCAGGAATGTTGAGAAGACGAAGAACTGGATGTTTCTCCCATTTTCTTTAAAATACAGGAAAATGATGAGCATGGCAACACTATACAGCAGTCCGCAGAAAATAAAAGTGCCCCGGTAGCCCAGCATGCGGCTTATGGTGTACACACCGTCCTGACGGTCTGCCTCATGCTGGTAGATCTGCGTGAGCGGATAAAATCCACCAATCAGCAAACTGCTGGCTATGGCTGGAAGAAGGGGTATATCGATGGTGTGGTTGCTGTCACAGGCGTGATAACAAATGGCGAAAGTGACGGCCCCCTGGAAGATGACTACACTCAGGTAACCTATCACAGGATATTTTTTGAGCCGTATGCCCCTGTAGCTATAGGCGCGGGACACGAGGATATACGCAAGGATACCCGCACTGAAATACATACTGACCATGAGGGCCAGCACAACGGCAATGATGTCCATCGCTATCGTAAACTGAAACAATTGTTTCGTAGGTTGTAATGGATTCCTGATCCCGCCGATGCTGGTTTCATCCCGGTCCATATAGGAATTATAGCCATTGCTGGCGGGATACACCAAGAAGTGCAGGATGAAGAAACTCCAAACGGCACCAAAGGCGTGGATCGCCTGCACCTGGCCCAGGGCAAATAAATACACGGGCATCAGGAAAACGGAGAACGGGAACCGGAGCAGCTGGAGGGTTGACCGCTGTATCTGCATGGCTACAGGATCCTGTCGTCAATCAACCGCCTCCGCGCTTGCAGGCCAAATTCAGTAAAAGCGGTTTCAATGCCGTTACTCATTTTGAAGGGAAGGCCGGTACGATATTGGGTGCCAATTTTATCTGCCGTGAACAGGTCCATCTGCACCATACCGGTCTTGACATTATAAGTATCCATATCAATTACGGCATAGGGGACGCCGAAGAAACTGTACATACTGCCATTGTAATGGGCCTCATCTGCCACATTGCTGACGGCGCCGAGGAAACGGAGGGTGATGGCGGCATCCACGCCGTTGGCTTCGGCTGTGCTGCGCAATGCTGCGGTATCTTTCAGCATTTCATTGGTAAAGATCTCTGTAGAAGGGATCACCTTAAAGCCCCTCGCTTTGAGTTCCTGCACCAGTGAATTTTCCGCGCGTTTGCGGTAGGTATTGTCTGGCAACAGGGCCATGACCATGATCTTGTTGTATTTCTTCTTCACATAACCGGGGGCAACATAGCTTTTTGATCCGGAAGCAGAGGTAGACACTTCATGCGGGGCACTACAGCCCAGGTTAAGCAGCAATAGGAAGACCAGGATGGCACTGATGAATCTCATCGAATTGTTTTGCCAAATATAAACATATTGTTGAGGGTCTTGTTAACTTTGTAAGGCTTGCCAGCTATGAAAAAGTTATACATTATCCCGGTGGTATTATGCCTGGGTATGTCCCTTCTTAGCCATACCCCGCATAAACCAAGGCCTGCGCTGAAACGCATGGCAGAAGAGAACCTCCTGGGCTATCATGATAATGGTGTGACCCAGCTCAACGCCAATTTACGGCGGAATAAACTCAATGGAACCTGGAACAGCTGGTACCGGAGTGGTACCCGTTGTGATTCCGGAAAATTCGTGGGCAATGTGCCCGACGGTGAATGGAAAAGCTGGTATGCCAATGGCAAAACCCGCGTGATCTGGCATTTCAGTGCCCGCAAACTCAGCGGCGTAAAAGACGAGATCCTCCGCCAGCCCAAAACCAGGATGTATGCCATCTCGCAAAAGCCCCTGGCAGAAGCCGTGCAATATTACAGGGTAAGGTATTGGTATGGCGAGGAAAATACATTCCGTAAAGGGGTGCATTTCCGGACGGATGCCGTACATGCCCCTTCTTTATCCCGGGAAGAGCTGATGAATCGCGTGGATAATAATACCGTGAATGCCACGGATGTGTATTGGCCGCCTTTTGAAGAAGCTTTATTGCATGGCAACTATAGTTCTTATTATCCCGATGGTAAACCTAAGGAAGACGGCGTATTCATCAACGGCATGCGAGAAGGTGCCTGGGAAGAGTTCAGTCCGGACGGGTCAAGGCAGCGCGGAAATTACCGGCACAATGTGCGTGAAGGGGAGTGGCGGATCTATGATGCCAGGGATAAGCTGCAGAAATTTGTGCGGTATAATGGGAAAGGGCAGGTGGTGGAGGAGCATAGCTTTTTTTGACATGTCAATCATTACAGGCATTCAGAAGTTGGAATCCGGGATTCAGGATACCATCCCGGTTTTCAGGATTCCAACTTCTGAATGCCTGAATGATTGAATTATTGAATGATTGATATGTCATGTTAATGCATCGAATGCAACGCCACCCTATTCCCCTCGGTATCCAGGATCAGTGCCCAAAATCCGAGGCCGGGGCCTACTTCAGTTTTTTTCATTTGCAGTTTTCCGCCGGCGGTTTCCACCCGGTCCAGCACCGGTTGCAGATCCGGTTCACAGTTCAGGTAGATGAGTGAGCCGTTGGCAGATGGCGTATAGAAATCAGGGTTGTGAACGATGGCCCCGCCTCTGCCGCCGTTTTTGAAATCATACAGGAAGAACCCCATCCGGGCGGGTCCCATCGTGTTCTCCGGCATCTGGTATTGGAAAAGGGCCTCGTAAAATGCTTTGGCGCGGTCAAAATCCGTTACCGGAATTTCGAACCAGTTGATGGCATGGGGTTGCATACAATGAAATTGTAATGTAAAAATTAAACACTCTTTTTTACTTTATGCTTTTTTGTTTTGCGGTAGGCGACAAGGGCTGTTTCTTGCATCAAAGCTGCCTGGTTTTCAGGAGCGTTGATCCGGAAAAAACTCCCGGTGGAATATTTGCTATATTAGCGGTTCAGATACCCTCATTTGAAAATAAACATGATGAAAAAGTTTGCTGTTTTGGCCTTGATCCTTGCGTTCATGGCCTGTGAAAAAGAACCAACGATGCCTACAGATACGGCATTAATTGGCACCATCTGGAAGGTGGATTCTGTGGCCAATGTGAAGGATGGCGTGCGCACCTCAGGTGTGATTACCTCGCCGGACTTCATTAATGTGAGTTACGGCAATACCCAATATGTGATCACCAGCAACTCCTCCACGCCCATCACTAAGAATTATGAAAAGTCCGGGAGCTTGTTGTATTCCTGGGACGTAGGCGCATCCAAAGCACCCAACCTCTTTGCTACCATCGTGACACTCAGCGCTACGAAGATGACTTTACGCGAGGATTTGTCCAACGGTACGTATTTTACCTATATGACTGCGAAATAGTGAAATAGTGAAATAGTGAAATAGTGAAATAGTGAAATGGTGAAATGGTGAAGTGGTGAAGTGGTGAAATGGTGAAGTGGTGAAGTGGTGAAGTGGTGAAGTGGTGAAGTGGTGAAGTGGTGTATTCCACTACTTCACCACTTCACCATTTCACTTTCACACCAACATCGTTACCGGATTCTCCATGTACTTCTTCAGCGTCTGGAGGAAAGCCGCACCAACAGCACCGTCCACGCTGCGGTGGTCACAGCTGAGGGTGATCTTCATGACGTTGGTCACGCCGAAACCATCACCCTTGCGAACCACTTCTTCCTTGATCTTGCCCACGGCGAGGATACAGGAATCTGGCGGGTTGATGATGGCCGTGAATTCATCGATATCCATCATGCCCAGGTTGGAGATGGTGAAAGTGTTGCCGGTGAATTCAGCGGGTTGAATTTTCTTATCGCGGGCTTTCTGGTATAATTCTTTGGCGTCTGCGGCTATCTGCGACAAGCTTTTCTGATCTGCGTGCCTGATCACGGGAACAATCAGTCCTTCCGGAAGGGCAATGGCTGATCCGATGTGCACATGGTTATACGTGCGGATGAAATCTCCCATCCAGCTGCTGTTGACGCCGGGGTGCTGGCGGAGGGCCAGTGCGCAGGCTTTGATCAGCATGTCCTGGAAGCTCACCTTCACCGGGCTCACCTCGTTGATGGCGGCGCGGGCCGTCATCGCATTGTCCATGTTGAGGGTCATGGTGAGGTAAAAATGCGGTGCGGTATACATGCTCTCACCTAAGCGGCGCGCAATGGTTTTGCGCATGCTGGTGAGCGGCGTATCCGTATAACCTTCTGTTCCACCCGGTACAAACGCGGCAACCTTGGCGCCGGAGGGCTGCGGTTGTGCAGCAGAGGGCTGCTGCGTTGAAGGGGTATAATTATCTACGTCTTTCTTCACGATCCTGCCGCCATCTCCACTGCCGGCAACGGCACTGATATCTATACCTTTTTCCTGGGCCAGCTTTTTAGCCAGGGGGGAGGCTTTGATGCGTCCGTTAGCGGAGCTTGCAGTTGCCGGTACGGCGTTTGCAGTTGCTGCAGGAGCGGCTGCTGTTTGTGTTGCTGCTGATTGTGACGCTGCCGCCTGTGGTGCTGCAGCTTGCTGTGTTGCCAACAGTGGCGCTACATCTGTGCCGGCCTTACCCACAATCGCAATCACTTCATTTACCTTGGCGGCTTCGCCTTCTTTCACGCCAATATACAGCAGGGTGCCATCGGCATAACCCACTACTTCCATCGTTGCCTTATCTGTTTCCACATCGGCAATGGCGTCATCACTCTTCACTTTATCGCCAATCTGTTTATTCCATTTTACGATCTTTCCTTCCGTCATGGTATCAGACAACAGCGGCATGCGGATCACCGTGGCTGCTTTTTGGTCTGCATTCAGGTCAACAGACACTGCCGGCGCAGCAGCCGCGGCGGGCGCTGCTGCAGGTTGAGCCGTATCGGCAGCCTTGGGCGCTGCGGCTTGCGGCCCTGCTGATAAGAGTCCACTGATGTCTTCCCCTTCCTTACCCACGATGGCAATGATCTCGTTCACCTGTGCCGCCTTTCCTTCAGGCACACCAAGGTAAAGGAGGGTGCCATCGGCATAGCCCACTACTTCCATGGTGGCCTTATCTGTTTCCACATCGGCCAGCACGTCATCACTTTTCACTTTATCGCCAACTTTTTTGTTCCACTTGACGATCTTGCCTTCGGTCATGGTATCGCTCAAAAGCGGCATTCTGATCACTTCTGCCATAAAGGGGCAATTTTTGTTTTGGAGGCCGAAATTAAGTCAAAAATTCTAGTAATCCAGCTCCAGTCCCAGCCGGTCCCGCAGATCCTTAATGGCGGGATACATCTCGATCATCCGCAAATACTGTTCCCGGGAACTGAGCGGCTTTTCCCTGGGGGCCTGGTCCTCATCGGGCCTTTCCTCCAGGATCAGGGCGTATTTGAGCTGGCGGTTTCGGAAGAATTGCTGGAGGTGTTCAATCAGCGGCCCCCGCTCGGCTTCAATGAATTTCTGCTGGATCACGCTCTCTGTCACCACTTCAAAATGGGCCGAATCCACGATCCGCAGCTGCGCCACCCTGAAATTGGTGACGGCCGAGGGGTTTTTCTGCTCTTGCAGTCGGACAATATACTGGTTCCAGGCCTCCCGGAGGCGCTCCTCCGTAATTTCCAGGACCGTATCCACGGTTTTCTGCTTATTGGCCACCAGTTTTCGGATCTCGCCCAGGGTCTTATTGGGCTTGGCTTCTTCCCTGGGCACCTGCTTTGCAGGCTGGGCAGGAGGGGGGGTATAATTATCCACCGGATCCTCAATCACCAGTTTGGGCTGGGATGGGTTCAGGGGTTTTGGTTCGATGGGCTGTTGCCGGCCTGTCAGGCTTGGAATGGGCCTGAATCCTACGGCGCGGAAGTTGTCAAGCTTTTTTTTTACACCGCCTTCACCGGCCAGTTCCACGGCCTGGTGCAGGTAGGTGAGCTTGATGAGCGCCAGCTCCACGTGCAGCCGCTTGTTCCGGGCCTGCTTATAATTGATCTCGGCTTCATTGAGGATATGGAGGGCGCTGATCAGCCAACTGAGGGAGATCTTCTGCGCTGTGGCGATGTATTTGGCACGGAAACTTTCTACCGCTTCCAGCAATTCCGCTGTTTTGAGGTCCCGGCATACCATCAGGTTGCGCAGGAATTCGGCAAAGCCGTTCATGACCATTTCGCCTTCAAAACCCTTGCGGTTGATATCATCATATAAGAGCATGGCATCTGCCAGTTTCTGATCCTGCATAAAACCGAGGAGGCGGAAATAATAGTCCTCGTCCAGGATGTTCAGGTGCTCCAGGGTGTTCTGGTACTGGATCTCGTGGTTGGTGAAGCTGGCGATCTTGTCCAGGATGCTCAACGCATCACGCATGCAGCCTTCGCTTTTCTGCGCAATGACCTGCAGCGCGGCTTTATCGGCCTTCATCCCTTCTTTCTGGCAGATCTCGTCCAGGTGCTCCACCGTATCCTGTATTGTGATGCGTTTGAAATCAAAGATCTGGCAACGAGAGAGGATGGTGGGCAGTATCTTATGCTTCTCTGTAGTAGCGAGGATGAAGATGGCATATGACGGCGGCTCTTCCAGGGTTTTCAGGAAAGCGTTGAAGGCCGATGCACTGAGCATATGCACCTCGTCTATGATATATACTTTGTACTTGCCAGCCTGGGGTGCAAAACGCACCTGGTCTGTAAGCGTGCGGATGTCTTCCACAGAATTGTTGCTGGCGGCATCCAGCTCATGGATATTCATGGAAGAGCCTGCGTTAAAACTTACGCAACTTTGGCATTCATTACAGGCCTCTCCATCAGGCTGGAGGTTTTCACAATTGATGGTTTTGGCGAGGATGCGCGCGCAGGTGGTTTTTCCCACACCACGAGGGCCGCAGAACAGGAATGCATGCGCCAGCTGCTCATTGCGGATGGCATTTTTCAGGGTGGTGGTGATGTGCTGCTGCCCCACTACGGTTGAAAAATTCTGCGGCCTGTATTTTCTCGCGGAAACGATGAATTTGTCCATAACTACTGCGGCAAGGTACAGAATTAATGTGGCAATGTGGAAATGCGGGAATGCGGGAATGGGGTGCCTGATTTAACACCAGTTTTGTAAATAGTGAATTAGTTTGGTGTTTGCAACTAAAACTTAACTTATGAAATCATCTTTACTTGCCTTAGTGTTGTTGTTCTCTGCTTTTTTCGCATCTGCACAGGAAAAATCTTCTTCAAATGTGCTCATATTTTCCGGGAGTAATTTGAGTGTTGGCCATTCAGGCGGACGTAATCTCACTGGCGATTCAGCCATTGATGGTAATACCAGCTGGGAACTTGGAACGGGCGTGATGTTTGGACAATGGAGAAACAATACCCTGCTGTATTATGGAATTTTGTTTGGCTTTGCTGGTAATTCAGGTCTTGTTAATTCCAGTTCCAGTAATTTTTCCGTGGGGCCAACCATTGGCCTGATGAAAAAATTTCCAATCAGTGCTGCAGTGTATTTGATACCCAGTGCTGAATACCGTATTAATTTTAATTGGTCGAGTTATTCAAGTAATGGTGAGACCGTATCGGCCCCTGTTTCCTTTGCAACTGGAGTTACGGCCTATCCACTTTCACTGGGCGTAACAGCTACACCCAAGTTGGATGTAATACTGACCGTAGGAACTTTAGGAATGGGATATGGTTACAGTAAAGCTAATGGCAATCCAACTTTGGGTATACCAAGCATTAGGTATTCCAATTTCTTTTTCAGCGGCCTATTGAACAGTCTGGGTGTTCGCGTGCTGCTGAAGATATAATGCCAAATGCCGTATATTTATTTTGGGTGTGTTTGAGTATACACGCCTTCGTATTTTCATTCATATACACTGAAATAAATGGCAGACTTTATCCTCAGCTTAGATCAGGGCACCACATCTTCACGCGCTATTGTGTTTGACCACGGCGGGCAGGTAGTGAGTGTGGCGCAGAAAGAATTCAAACAGATTTTCCCGCAACCGGGATGGGTAGAACATGATCCAACAGAGATCTGGAGCACGCAGCTGGGTGTGGCCGCAGAGGCCATCACTAAGGCCGGACTCACTGTGAAGGACATTGCCGGCATCGGCATCACCAACCAGCGCGAGACCACCGTAGTGTGGGATCGGAGTACGGGCAAGCCGGTATACAATGCCATTGTATGGCAGGACCGCCGTACGGCGGATTTCTGTGATCGTTTGAAGGCCGATGGGCATGAGGCGGACATCCGTACAAAAACGGGACTGGTGATTGATGCATATTTCTCGGCTACCAAGATCAGGTGGATACTGGACAATGTAGCTGGCACACGCAAGCTCGCCGATGAAGGCAAGCTCGCATTTGGCACTGTGGACACCTGGCTGCTCTGGAACCTCACCCAGGGCCAGGTGCATGCTACAGATGTTTCCAATGCCTCCCGTACTATGCTGCTCAACATCCACACAGGGGATTGGGACGAGGAGTTGCTGCAACTATTTGATATACCCCGGAATATTCTCCCCTTCGTGCGCTCCAGCAGCGAAGTCTATGGTATCACGCAGCGGATTTTGACAGCAAACCAGGTACCCATCGCGGGCATTGCCGGGGATCAGCAAAGTGCCTTGTTTGGCCAGCTCTGCAACAAGCCGGGCATGGTGAAGAATACCTATGGAACAGGCTGCTTCATGCTGATGAACACGGGTGAGAAACCCGTAGCGTCATCGCATAATCTGTTGACCACCATTGGATGGAAGATCGATGGAAAAACCACTTATGCACTGGAAGGCTCCGTGTTTATTGCAGGCGCCATCGTTCAGTGGCTGCGGGACGGATTGCAGATCATCAAGAAGAGTGCTGATATAGAGGCCCTGGCCAAGGCGGTGCCCAACAGTGAAGGGGTATATGTGGTTCCCGCTTTTGCGGGCCTGGGTGCGCCGTACTGGGAGCAGCATGCAAGGGGTACCATTGTGGGGCTTACCCGCGGCAGCAGTACTTCGCATATTGCGCGCGCCGCCTTAGACAGCATTGCCTACCAGACCCGTGATGTGTTGAAGGCGATGGAAGCAGATTCGGGTATCCCTATCCGTGAGTTGCGCGTGGATGGCGGCGCCACAGTGAATAATTTATTGATGCAATTCCAGAGTGATATCATGGACGTGAACGTGATCCGCCCCAGGATCATTGAGACCACGGCACTGGGTGCGGCTTATCTCGCCGGACTGGCCACAGGATTCTGGCGCTCGCAGGAGGATATACAGAGTTACTGGCAGGCCGAGAAAACTTTTGCGCCCGCAATGGCAGATGATAAACGGGCACACATGGTTCAAGGTTGGAAGCAGGCTGTTACTGCGGCCATGGCCTATGCTAATGTGGCAATGCGGTAGTGCGGCAGTGCGGTAATGAAGGAAGGCGCGCCATGCGTTGCGTCGCGCCGCATTCACTCCGGGTGTTACTGCGCAGGCCGGCAACGCACGGCCGCGCTTCCTAAATTGCCGCATTTCCGCACTACCGCATTGCCACATTAAAACGGTAATTTGCACATCGTGAAGATTCTACACACCGCCGACTGGCACCTGGGTTTACGATTGTATAAACGCGAGATCGTTGAAGAGCATCGATACTTTTTTTCATGGTTGATGACCTTGTTGAAAGAAAGGGAGATCGATGTATTGATGATCTCCGGGGATGTATTTGACCAGGCCAATCCCACCAATGAAACGAGGCAGCTGTATTATGATTTTCTTCGGCAGCTGATCCATTTGAACATTAAAGTGATCATAACCGGCGGCAACCATGATGCACCCGGGATATTGAATGCGCCGAGGGAAATTCTCCGGTTACTCGATATTCATGTAGTTGGTTCTGTGCTCCCCATTATTCAGGGCGAGGTGATAGAAGTAGGGAGTAGGGGTAGTGATGAGGTGGAAGCGGTGATTGCGTCGGTGCCGTACCTCCGGGAGCCGGATATTCATGCACTGACGCGGGAGATGGAATTTGAAGATAAGCGGGAACAGGTGCGGATGGCTATTCGCAAACATTATGAATTGGTTGCTGATGTATGTAAAGAATATACTGTGCCTGTCATTGCGATGGGGCATTTGTATGCTGCGGGGTCATCGGTTTCAGACAGTGAGCGGTTGATCCAGATGGGTAATCAGAGCGCGGTGGCATCAGACGATTTCCCATCGGTCTTCACCTATGTGGCGCTGGGCCATATCCACAGGCCGCAGACGGTGAATGGGATGTCCCATATTCGCTACTCCGGTTCGCCGGTTCCGCTGAGCTTTAGTGAAAGAAAAGACAGAAAGATTGTCATTGAACTGGAGGTGAAGGGCGGACAGGTCATGCAGACGGACCATGAAGTTCCGGTACTGCGGAAACTGATCCGTTTCTCCGGGACCTTTGAGGATGTGAAAGCAAAGGCTGAAGCATACAGGGAGGATGGACCCGTAAAAGCGTTTGCCGAATTACAGATTGAGGAATCTCAAATGAACCCTGCCGTGTATGCGGATGCAGCGAGGCTGGTGGCAGATTGGGACAGTCCTTATCTGGACATCGTGAACTATACTATAGCTATACAATCGGCCCAGCCTGATATGCTTGCCCTTAGTGGTGGTAAACTGGATCTCAGGGAGATCCAGCCCCTGGAAGTGTTGGATAAAATGATGGAAGCCGGAAAACTTACTCCGGAAGACCAGCTTATCATGCGCAATGCATTCCTGGAATTGTTGGGTATGGATGATGAAAACGAGGACGAATGAGGATCCTGAGTATCAGATTGAAGAATATCAATTCACTGAGGGGTGACCACGAGATCAACTTCGAAGCATCGCCACTCCGCGAGGCTGGCTTATTTGGTATTGTGGGGGCCACAGGATCGGGAAAATCCACGCTCCTGGATTGTATAACCCTTGCATTGTACGGGAAGGTACCGCGGTTGGGCACCGTCACGAAATCTGCATTGGATAAGGGCGGCGTGATCCTTACCCGCCATGAACGGGAAGCCCTGTCTGAAGTGGTCTATGCCAGCAGGAAGGGAATTTTCAAAGCACAATGGTCAGTAAGCAAGACCCGCAACAATACTTTCCGGGATATTGAGATGAAGGTCTTCAATGCGGATGATGAATTGCTGACAGAGAAAATGAGCAATGCTGTGGATGTGAATACGGAGAACATCGGGCTGGATTATGACCAGTTCATGAAATCCATTTTGCTGAGCCAGGGTGAGTTTGCAAAGTTTTTACAGTCAGACAAGAACAAGCGTGCTGAGCTCCTGGAGAAAATCACCGGTACCCGTATTTTCAGGAGAATAGGTCAGAAAACATTTAAGGAGTACAGCCGGCGCAGACAGGCACTGGAGAATAAGGATGACCTGATCACAGACATTGGCAGGGACATTTTGGGAGAAGAGGACAGGAATGCCCTGGTTACAGATATTCAACAAAGGACAAATGAATTGGCGCTCTTGCAGGGCCAATGGGATACGGCCCGGAGGCTATTGGAAAAGAAGGCCAGGCTTGCGGCACTCCGGGAAAAACTTGAGACACTGGAAAAGCAGGTTGCACAGGGGCAGCAGTTGCTGGTTGCCTTTAACGAGAAATCCGGCGAGCAGTTGCGGCTGTATGAGCAGCTGTTTCCATTCAGGGACCAGTTCAGGGAGCATGAGCGGTTGGCGTTGCAATTAGCGGCTGCAGACCGTCAGTTGGATATCATTAACCGCGAGATTCAATGGCGGGAAACGGAAAAGGCGGCACTGGTAAAGGAACTGTGTTTGTGGCTTGGGCAAACGGTAGCGGTGGATAGTTACGTGACAGAATTAAGGAAATTCAGGGATGAGATCCGTGACCTGCTGCAACGGTGTGAAAACGCGCAACAGGTACTAACGGATACGCATAAGCGAATAACGGCGCTCTTTTCGGCAGCTTCTTTTCAACAGGAGAAAGACCTGTTTACACCGAGGGCATCTAATGCAGGGTTGCTGGCGTCCTTATCCCGGAAACTGGAAGAGCGTACGGCCAGGTTTAACGAGATGGTGCAGCTGGAGGGCTGGGATCCAAATCTGCTGACATCCTTGCGGGGCCAACTCACTTCCCGGGTGGCTGATCTTGGCTTGTTGAAAGGAGAAGTGCGTTCATATCTGCAGCAGGGCCAGCTGGTGAAGCAGGCTGATAGTAAGCTCACGGAGCTGGGTGCTCAATTGAAGGAGATAAGCCTGGACGAAGAGCAGAAATTATTAAAGCTGGCAGAACAGGACTTTGAACAGGCGAGGAAACAGCGGGAAGAAATGTTGAGTGCTGAGAAACTGGATGGGCTGAGGGCACAGTTGAATGAAGGTGATCCTTGTCCGCTCTGTGGTGCCACTCACCATCCCTATGTGCATGATTTTGCAAAGGCCCTGTTGAATTCTGCGGATGATTTTGCAGATAAAAGGCGGAAGCTGGATGCGCAGCAGTTGCGGTGGAAGCAGTTGTCTTTGAAGCAGGAGGCATTGCAGGCCGGGATACAAAGGGAGCAGTTGGCAAGGGAAGGGGCAATGCAGCAACAGAAAATGGCTGGAGCACAGATAGAAGCATTTAAGCAGGTACTGGGCCTTGATAAAGTGCAGCATGAAGAGAAAGTGAATGAACTGATTGCAGAGGAGCAAGGCCGGCTACAGCGTTTAGAACAATGCCTGCTCATCCAGCAATGGCTTCCGCAGGCCCGGCAACTGCATACAGAGATAGAAGGGTATGATGAGCAATACAAATACTGGGATGCCCTGCAGCAATCTGTGATGGCACGGTATACGGGGAGTGATATTGAAAAGGATTGCCGGGACAGGGAAGAGAGCATGCATGCCATGATGACCGGCTCCCTGGTGGCAGAGGAAAGGAAGGCCGCAACGAAGCAACAACAAGATAAGGAGCGTGAAAACTGGCTGGGTGTGCAAACTGCATTGGAGCAGGGATTGAAACCACTGGGATTTGATAACGTGGGTGAGGCTGTGCAGAAATTGATTCCGGAGCAGGAGCATAAGATATTGGTGAAACAGGAGCAGGAACTGTCCAGGCAACTGGCTGAACGGAAGGCAGCCTGGAAAGAATTGGAGGAGCAGTGGAAACAGGAAAGCGCGGGGAATGATGCCCTGGTAACGGTGGAGATGCAGGAAGCAGCCGTGGAAAGGTTGAAGGAAGACATTGGAAGGCAGCAGCAGTTATTAGAAGATAAGCGAACCATAATCATTGGGGATGATAACCGTTTGCAGCAAATGGCTATGTACCAGGCGGAGCGCAAACAAATACTGGAGGCGCTGAGACCCTGGGAGATGCTGAACAAACTGATAGGTGATGCCACAGGTAATAAGTTCAATAACAAAGCACAGGAGCTGACCCTGCAGCATTTGCTGGTGCTGGCCAATCAGCGCATGCAGCTGTTGCACGGGCGTTATCGTTTGCTTGAGCCGGATGGCGATGATGACCTGAGGGTGGCTGATGGGTATATGGGTGGCGAAGTGAGAACGGTGAAGTCGCTCTCTGGCGGTGAAACCTTTATACTAAGCCTGGCACTTGCCCTGGGACTGTCTGATCTTGCATCCAGGGATGTGAAAATTGAGAGTCTTTTTATAGATGAGGGATTTGGTTCTTTGGATCCCGAGACGCTGGAAGAGGCAATGAGTACATTGGAGCAGCTGCAAACAGAATCTAACAAAATGGTAGGGATCATCTCCCATGTGGAATCGCTGAAAGAGAGAATTTACACGCAGATCAGGCTGGAGAAAGGGAATACCGGATTCAGCGCATTAACTATCTTCCCAGAACCAACGGAAATACATGCATCGGAATGAGCAGATCGGGAAACTGAAAGAAGGCAGAGAGTGGGATATCCTCGTGATTGGTGGTGGGGCTACGGGCCTGGGTATTGCCGTGGATGCAGCCACCAGGGGTTATAGCGTGGCACTGGCAGAGAAGGATGATTTTGCCAAAGGCACCTCATCGCGATCAACAAAACTGGTGCATGGGGGGGTGCGTTACCTGGCGCAGGGGAATATCAAACTGGTACGCGAAGCCCTGCGTGAACGGGGCATTCTTCTGCGCAATGCGCCGCATCTTACACGAAGGCAGGCCTTCATCGTTCCATCTTATAATTATGTCCATAAATATTTTTATGGTGTTGGCCTGGGTATTTATGACCTGATGGCTGGCAAACTGCAGATCGGGAGAGTGGAGATGCTGAATCGTGAGGAAGTCATGCAGCGCATGCCCGCCGTGCAGCCGCGAAAGCTGATTGGCGGCGTGGAGTATTACGATGGCCAGTTTGATGATGCGAGGCTGGCGGTGAGCCTGGCGCAGACGGCAGTGGATTTTGGTGCCTGCATAGTAAATCATCTTGAAGTGGATGATCTGCTGAAGGAAGGAAAAAAAGTCACAGGTGCGGTGTTGTATGACCATATCAGTGGGGAAAGTTTTTCTGTGAACGCAAAGGTTGTAGTGAATGCCACGGGTGTATTTGCTGACGATGTGTTGCAGATGGAGAATAAAGAAGCACATCCTTTATTGTCACCTTCCCAGGGTATCCACCTGGTGGTGGATAAGCATTTTTTCCCGGGAAATGCGGCCCTGATGATTCCCAAAACAGACGATAACCGCGTCTTGTTTGCGGTTCCCTGGCATGATAAAGTGGTGTTGGGCACTACGGATACACCGGTGGATGAGGTCAATGAAGAACCCCGGGCGCTGGATGAAGAGATCGATTTTATTCTGGCCCATTTTTCCAGGTATACCACATCAACGCTCACCCGGAAAGATGTGCGCACGGTGTTTGCCGGACTAAGGCCATTGGTGCGGTCCAGTAATGCGCAGAATACGGCATTGATCTCCCGGGACCATACTATAGTAGTGGCGCCATCGGGCCTGATCACCATCATTGGCGGAAAGTGGACCACCTATCGTAAAATGGCGAAGGACGCGGTTGACAATGCCGCGTTTGTGGCAAAGTTGACCAAACGGGAATGCGTAACCGAAAATTTGCGGATTCATGGATGGAAGGATATGAAGGGTGCGGAAGAAACGTTGGCGGTGTATGGGGCAGACGCACAAGGAATCCAGGCATTGGTGCTTGCTGATCCCAACTGGGGAAAGACCATCCATCCCCGGTCATCATTTACGATGGCAGAAGTGATCTGGGCCGTGAGGGAAGAGATGGCCATGACCCTGGAAGACGTGCTGGCCAGAAGGGTGAGGCTGCTTTTCCTGGATGCAGCGGCTGCTTTGGAAGCAGCGCCTGCCATTGCCAGGGTGATGGCAACGGAACTGGGAAGGGACCAACCATGGATTGACGCGCAACTACATGCTTTCAGGGAACTTGCTTCCGGATATTTGCTTACATCAGCTTAAAAAGGAATGCCGCAGCGGCCGCACCCACAAAGGGACCGAAAGCGGGTACCCAGGCATATTGCCAATCGCTGTTCCCTTTGCCCTGGATCGGCCACAAGGAATGGAAGAATCGCGGAGCGATATCTCGCGCGGGGTTGATGGCATAACCTGTTGGACCACCGAGGCTGAGGCCGATGCCCAATACCACCAGCGCCACTGGTAAGGCGTCTATAGATCCCAGTTTTGTATCGGGTCCGGTAAGGTGCAAAACCGCTGTAATAAATACAAAAGTTGCCAGGGCCTCTGTGAGGAAATTGGCTGAGCCATTCCTGATGGCGGGTGCTGTACAGAATACGGCCAGTTTTGCCGAAGCGTCTGCGGTAATTTCAAAATGTTTCCGATAGATCAGCCAAACCAATAAGGAACCCAGGAAGGCGCCGGAGAACTGGGCAAGGAAGTATAAGGGTACATCGGCCCAGCTGAATTTATCAGTGACGGCAAGGGCGATGGTGACCGCAGGATTGAGATGGGCGCCAGATGAAGCGGCAGAAATAAATACGCCGGTAAAAACAGCGATACACCATCCAAAGGTGATTACGATCCAGCCAGCATTCTGGCCATTGGTTTTATTCAACACTACATTGGCCACTACGCCATTGCCGAGGGTGATGAGGACGGCAGTGCCCAGGAATTCAGCCATAAAAGGAGACATAGAGAGATGTTTTGATCAAGATAGGGAAAAATAATGTGGCAATTTGGCAATGCGGTAGTGCGGTAATTTTTGAGAGTGCTGGAGATCCGCGTTATCTGTGTAAGCTTGCCACCTGCGAACTATGCGTCCTGCGAGCTGACCGGTATTCCCAGGGTGCAACAGGGGCGGGATCAGACCACAACCCTATTTTCTTTTGGCGGGCTTGTTGTTCCAGTTGTGCGAGGGTGGCATCTGATGAATATTTTTTAAAGTGCCAGGCCATGCCTTCACGGATCATGGCTGCGCTTAAAGAAGTTTGACCCAGGAAACTGTCTGCAATCCATCTGCCATTCCGGTCTTTGCGAAAGGGAACGATACGGATCGTTTTAGCGGCGCACAATGCAGCTAGTTTTTCTTTGGCCCGGGTTCCAAATGCCTGGCCTTTTTCCGGGGCATCTATGCCGTTCATCCGGATACGCAATAAATTGTTATTACTGTCAAGTACGTCAAAGGTATCGCCGTCAATGATCCTGACTACCCTTGCCATATACGGTTGCGGCAGCGAGGCTGTGGAGATGAGCGATAGAAACAGGATTAGCCACCACATAGGGAAGGTTGATGTTTGAAGGATGGAGCTAAGGGACGCTCCACCCTTCAAACTTAAGTGTTCATCATAGGTTTTCCAACAGATCCTCCAGGGTGGTATCCAGGGCGTTGGATAGTAAATAAATGGTATAAATCCTTGTGTTGATCTTTCCTAATTCTATCCGGCTCAGCTGGGTGTAATCAAGCCCGCAATCCAATGCCAGCTGGGCAATAGACAGGTTTTTATTCAGGCGTAATGCCCGAATTCTTTGTCCGAGGATGATCGCAAACTGGTGTTTATTTTTCACAGGCATAAGCAGGCAAAACTGGTGAATTCATGGTGATTTTTCAATGGCATTGCTGCCATATCACAAAAATGAAAGGAAAAACACAGAAATACTTCAGTGTTTTAACGCAAATTTTCCAGAAAAAAACGGATTGAAAAATGATAAAAATCAATATATGATCTGATGATGGGTTCTGCCCCTGAAGTCATACATTTAAGTATGCGTAAAACAATTCTATTGGGCATTTTTTGCTGCTGTTTTTTCATGGGAGCAAGTGCCCAGCAAGGCCGGACTGTGTTGAATCATATCGCTCATTATGTAAGGGATCTGAAGACCAGTACGGAATTCTACAGGGATATCATTGGCCTGGATACCATCCCGGAACCCTTTCATGACGGCAGACACACCTGGTTTGGGGTGGGGTATAAAAGCCATCTGCATCTGATTGCCGGGGCAGGCAAGGTGGAGCAGCATGATAAGAACTCCCATCTTTGTTTTAGTGTGGTGTCAGTTCCACAATTCATTGAGCGGCTCAACAAAGCCGGAATTCCCTATGAGGACTGGGCGGGTAAGAAACAGTCTGTCACCAACCGGGTGGATGGAGTGAAACAGATTTACTTCCTGGATCCGGATGGATACTGGATTGAGATCAACGATGCTAAGGAGTAAGCAGGCTGGCTATCATGGGAGCCAGCAGGATCAGGGCGCTTAACAGCAGGATCACATAAGAAACCAGCATGGCCTGGTTTGTATAGATCTGGGCAGGTTTACGGCCAAAAGCTTTTGCATATTTTACATAGCCTATACTGGCCATCAGCAATCCCACAAAGCCCGCCAGCACCATAATGCTGCCGATGACCACCGGATTGATCACTTCCAGCAGGGGATGTTTACCCGGTTCACTGGCTTTGTCTTTCAGGAGTTTAATGATGGCAAACCCAAAGGTGAGCAGGTTGGTACTGGTGCGTACCCATGCCAGCAAGGTGCGTTCAAACGCTAAAAAAGTCTTTTCCTGGTCGAGCTTTTTCTGCTTTTCCTTTTTCTCCTTTTTGGCTTTTTTACGCGCGGCTTCTTCCGGCGTAAGCTGCTTTTTGGGGGCAATAGCGTCTGTCATGACATGAAAATATACATTATCCCCAAAATCCGCCTGCCTGCATTGCTGAAACCGTTAATTTAACCGATACATCTAGCCAGAAAACGGCCACCACATTATTTCACTATTTCACCATTTCACCACTTCACTATTTCACCACTTCACCATTTTTCCCTTACCTTTGCGGCAAATATTAACCCTCGCATTAATTAATTTTATAATATGGCCAATCAGGGTAAAATCAAACAGATCATTGGTGCGGTAATAGACGTTCAGTTCCACGGAACCTTGCCGGACATTTATAACGCCTTGGAGATCACCAAGCCAAATGGCGACAAACTGGTACTGGAAGTGCAGCAGCACCTGGGTGAAGACAGTGTACGTACCATTGCGATGGACGGTACCGAAGGTCTTACCAGGGGAATGGCAGTAGTAGATACCGGTAAAGCAATTGCGATGCCCACTGGTGAGCTGATCAACGGTCGCCTTTTCAATGTAACGGGTGATGCCATTGATGGTTTGCCCCAGGTGAGCAAAGAAAACGGACGTCCCATCCACGCCAAACCCCCGTTGTTTGAAAACCTGAGTACAGCATCTGAAGTGCTGTTCACCGGTATTAAAGTAATTGACCTCATCGAGCCTTATGCAAAAGGTGGTAAGATCGGTCTCTTCGGTGGTGCTGGTGTGGGTAAGACGGTACTGATCCAGGAGCTGATCAACAACATCGCCAAAGGGTATGGTGGTTTGTCAGTATTCGCTGGTGTAGGTGAGCGTACGCGTGAGGGTAATGACCTGTTGCGTGAAATGATTGAAGCGGGCATCATGAAATATGGTGACGATTTCAAGCATTCTATGGAAGAAGGCGGCTGGGATCTGGACAAAGTGGATATGGAAGGACTGAAAGATTCCAAGGCAACCTTTGTGTTTGGCCAGATGAACGAGCCCCCCGGAGCGCGTGCTCGCGTGGCGCTGTCTGGTCTCACCATTGCCGAGTATTTCCGTGATGGCGATGGTACCGGAAAAGGTAAAGACATCCTGTTCTTCGTAGATAATATCTTCCGTTTCACCCAGGCCGGTTCTGAGGTATCAGCCCTGTTGGGTCGTATGCCTTCTGCGGTAGGTTACCAGCCCACCCTCGCAACAGAGATGGGTCTGATGCAGGAAAGGATCACCTCAACCCGTAATGGTTCCATCACCTCCGTACAGGCGGTGTATGTACCTGCGGATGACTTGACCGATCCGGCCCCGGCTACAACCTTTGCCCACCTGGATGCCACAACGGTATTGAGCCGTAAGATCGCCGACTTAGGTATCTACCCTGCGGTGGATCCTTTGGATTCTACTTCTCGTATCCTTACACCTCAGATCGTGGGTGAGGCGCATTATAATACTGCCAACAGGGTGAAGGGTATCCTCCAGCGTTACAAGGAACTGCAGGATATCATTGCAATCCTCGGTATGGATGAATTGAGTGAAGAAGACAAGCTCGTGGTATCCCGCGCACGTAGGGTGCAGCGCTTCTTGTCGCAGCCTTTCCACGTGGCCGAGCAGTTCACGGGTCTGAAGGGTGTGTTTGTAAGTATTGAAGACACCATCCGTGGTTTCAACATGATCATTGACGGTGAGGTGGATGAATATCCTGAAGCAGCCTTCAACCTGGTGGGTACCATTGAAGATGCCATTGAGAAGGGTAAGAAGATGCTTGAAGCAGCAAAGAATTAGCAATTGGCAATTGACAATTAGCAATTAGAAGAAATGCAACTTGAAATATTAACGCCTACGGGCAAATTGTTCAGCGGTGAAGTATACGGAGTGCAACTCCCCGGCATCTCCGGATCTTTCGAGATCCTCGATAAACACGCGCCCCTGGTAAGTGCATTGGGGAAAGGCAGCATTAAAGTACTGAAGTCAAAGTCTGGCGGAGATACTGTTGCTTACAATATCAATGGCGGCTTCATGGAAGTGCTGAACAATAATGCCGTAGTACTGGTAGAAAACGTCAATTAGTGAAGTGGTGAAATGGTGAAGTGGTGAAATAGTGAAGGGTGCGATACCACTTCACCATTTCACCACTTTTCCATTTCACTAATTGACTATTGAAACACTCTTATATAATCCACAATCAGCCATTGCGGGAAATAAGTGCTGGCATCAGGATTACCCGGCCAGTTTCCACCCACCGCCAGGTTGAGGATAAAAAAGAAGGATTCATTAAATGGATACACCTGGCCGGAAAGGTCAGTTCTTTTAACATCTGAAATCAGTACATCATCTGCATAAAACCGCATCCTGTCTGTTTCCCAAACCAGGGAATACACATGGAATGAATCACAGTAGGGAGAGCTGCCAGTGATGTTTTTGCTGATATTCATGCTGGCTGGTCCGGGACCAAAATGAACGGTGCTGTGTACTTTGTTTGTTTCGTGCCCCAGAAATTCCATGATATCGATCTCACCGCTTTTAGGCCATCCACCATATACATTATCCTGTGGCATCATCCAGATGGCGGGCCAGATGCCTCGGCCTTTAGGGAGTTTTGCCCTGATGTCCATCCTCCCGAACTTGAAAGGCTTCTTTGTTTTGGTGGTCATGCGGCTTGAAGTATAGTTCTTGCCGCCTCTGCTTTCTGCCCGGGCTTCAATAATAAGCGCACCATTTTGGATCGAGGCATTTTCACCTTCGGTATACCATTCCAGTTCATTGTTACCCCAGCCGCAAACCCCAGGGCATCCATCGCCCACTTCATAGTTCCAGTTGGCGGTATTAACGGATGCGCCACTGAATTCGTCGGCCCAAACAAGGTTCAAACCCGGGTAGCTTCCGGGACTGGAAGGCCCACCGGTTCCAAAGACCACTTTAGTGTCATCATTGGTAATGGTTCCTTTGATGAAGCGGTTAGGAATGGTGCAATTCACGGCGTCACTCAGGGACAATACAAAATCGTCATTGCCTTCCCTGGCGTCATCGGCCACAATTTCCACTGATACTTTTTTGGATGTTTCGCCAGGCGCAAACTGGATCACCTGGTCTACTTTTTTATAGTCTTCGCCTTCAATGGCAAAGCCATTTCCGGAACTGATCCTCGCTGTTACGGCAGCAGTACTGGCTGAACTCAACCGGAATGTGAATTCCATCAGGCTGGTTCCTCCATTGCCTTCAGCGGCAGTGACTTCTGTTGCCGTTAAGGTAGGCGTTACCGGCGTAGGCGTTGAACTGTTTTTGCTACAGGAAACCATGGCCAGGAGGCCGAGGCATAAAGCAGTATATCTCATGTGGACAATATAAATAAAAATGCATGGAATTGCATACTACGTTTAACTTTAGCATATGTCTTTGATCAATCCTCTCCGCGCCCGTCATGCGGTCTCCCTGTTGTTTTTTTTGTGTGGCGTTGTTTTTACCAGTTGGGCTTCCCGGATCCCTGCATTCAAGGAACAGTTTCACCTGAATGAGGCGGAACTGGGCGGTGTTCTTTTTTTGTTACCGATGGGGTCCCTGATCGCATTGCCTTTTGCGGGTTGGGCTGTTGATCGTGTGGGTTCAAAATGGATGGGGCCGATATCGTTGATATTATATGCACTTGCATTGTTTGGGCTGAGCATGGCTCCTACCGTTTTTTCATTATCCGCGGTCCTGTTTGTTTTTGGCTTTGTGGGCAATACCGTAAACATAGCCATCAATACCCAGGGCCTTGATGTACAGCACCTTTTGAACAAGCCCATCCTGGCATCTTTCCATGCCCTGTGGAGCGTGGGTGCTCTTTGTGGGGCTTTGCTGGGTGGGTGGACGCTGCGGCATGATTATACTACCACTGAACATTACCTTATGGTGCTCATTCCATTGGCATTGTTGGCCGCGGGTACATACTTTTTTCTCATCCCTGCAGATGATGAGGCGCATGAATCCAAGAAACTTTTTGCCCTGCCAGACAAAGCCCTGATGCTGATAGGCGTGATCTGTTTGTGCAGCACATTATGCGAAGGGGCGATGGCTGACTGGAGTGCGCTGTATTATCAATCTGTATTGAAGGATGTGACGGTTAAGAGTACCACTGGATTTACTGCATACGCATTTACTATGTCTATTGGCCGGTTTACAGGAGATAAATGGATTCACCTGATGGGGTATAAGAAAGTATTAATGGTGGATGCGCTGCTCATCGCGGGAGGGATGGGCTTGGCCCTGGCCAGTTCACTTCCGGTATTGGTGATTATCGGATTTGCAATGGTGGGTTACGGTGTGAGCACGGTGATCCCCATTGCATACATGGTAGCGGGAAGAAGTAAGACGATGCGACCCAGTGTGGCGCTGGCAGCAGTGAGTACGGTAGGATTTACCGGATTTCTGATTGGCCCGCCGGTGATCGGTTTCATTGCACACGAAATAGGATTGCGCTATGCTTTGGGATTGGTAATTATTTTGGCGATGGGCGTATTCTTTTTGTCGTCAAGGATTAAGACAGCCCATAGCTAGCCTGCACCCTCACCCTATAACCTCGCCCTAATTCAACTGCGGATCAGTGGGAAAATTGATCATCATCTCATACTCTCCACCCAGGTGGCGAAGGGATGCCTTCCAGATATCTTTGTGGTTATGGTGGAACACCAGGTCCCTGGTACTCTGTGCCATGAGCCAGCTCTTGTCTTTTAATTCCGTATCCAACTGCCCGCCTGTCCATCCTGAATAGCCCACAAAGAAACGAATATGGCTGGCATCCATTTCTCCCTCTTGCAGCAGGGACAGCGCCTGGTTGAAATCACCGCCCCAGAAAATGCCGTCGCTGATTTCCAATCCGCCTGCAATGCCTTGCGGGTAAGTATGCAAAAAATGCAAAGTATCTGGTTGCACGGGCCCGCCATAATACACGGGGATATTCAATTGTGTAAGATCCGGAAGCAATTCTTCCAGCGTGGAAGCGGTTTCCCGATTGAGGACAAAACCAAAACTTCCTTCATCCTGGTGTTCACACAGCAGGATGACTGTTCTCATGAAATTGGGGTCTTTGAGAAAAGGTTCAGCGATCAACAAGGTTCCGGTAGCGGGATTCATCATTATTTCTAATATAACAATTTGCCAGTCCAACACCAAAATTTGATGTTATTTTGTGGCGCTGTTCCACCATATCCCCTCCTAAACCTTCGTTAATTCAACAAAGTGCAGGTGGGTATTGCGCAGCAGCATATTAGTTTCGCACAGCCGATGAAGCGACTTTTTACACTCATAACCATACTGATCACACTTTCCCTGATAGGGATCATTGTATTACAATTGTCCTGGATCAAGAACAGTTTGTTGTTAAAAGAAGACCAGACCATCCAGGCTATTGAAAGTGCCATGTTTGATGTGAGCCAGGAGCTCATCGAAGAAAAAAGTAAGCTGCCTTCCATGATCTCGCCAAAGATGATCCAGGAGTGGCCAAAGGAGAAGTTACTTGACCTTTTTAAGGTGCCTACCATTGCTGAACGGTATACTACATTCAAGATGCAGGACAAGATCCGGAAAGGACTTGAGCGGCATGGGCTGAAGAAAACCAATTTTGAATTTGCCATAGTCAACAGTGTGAACAGCCTCACCCTGGAGATGCAGACGGCAAATTTTGACCGCAGTTATGAGCGTGCTATGGAAGATACCAATAGCAGCAGGATTGCATACCTTGACATCAGTTCCCTTCCAGGCAGCGAAACAGAGTCATTAGTGCCATCAGAGACAGTGGTAGTGGTGTTTCCTGATATCAAGAATTTCATATTTAATTCTCTCGGCTGGATGATTGCAGGTGCAATACTGTTTACGCTGATCATCCTGGCTGCATTTTATATCACGGTTCGTGCATTGATCCGGCAAAAGAAATTGAGTGAGATCAAGAGTGATTTCATCAATAACATGACGCATGAACTTAAAACCCCGCTGGCTACCATTTCATTAGCGGTAGATGCCATCCGTAATCCCAAAGTGGTAAATGACCCTGAGAAACTGCAATATTTCAGCAGTATCATTAAGGATGAGAATAAGCGGATGAACAAGCAGGTGGAAACCATTCTCCAGGCTGCTTTGCTTGATAAACAGGAAGTGCAGTTGCGGCTGAACCCTCTGCACGTGCATGCCGTTCTTGATGACATTGTGGAGAATTTCAGTTTGCAGTTGAATGACAGGCAGGGGCGTTTCACTACACACTTCAATGCTGAATCAGATCTGGTGGAAGGGGATGAGGTGCATTTCACCAATATGCTGAGTAACCTCGTTGACAATGCGATCAAATATTCCAGGGAAGATGTACCTCCCCAGATAGACATCAGTACTGTTAATTTCGGGAAGTATATCCGCGTGAGGCTGGAAGACAACGGGATTGGGATGGACAGGGAAACGGTGACCCGGATCTTTGAAAAATTCTATAGGGCCCATACGGGCAATATCCATAATGTGAAAGGTTTCGGCCTCGGCCTCAGCTACGTCCGCACCATGGTAGATGCCCACCACGGGAAGATCAAGGTGGAAAGCGTGCCCGGTAAGGGCAGTGTTTTTACGCTGGATTTTCCGATACACAATCAGTAGAGGCAATCAAGCATTCAATAACTCAATCATTCAGGAATTCAGAAGTTGGAATCCTGGATGTTAGCATTACAACAGGATAAGACTTCCGTCTCCATAGCTCAGGAACCTGAAATCATGATCAAGAGCATAGTTGTAAATGTCCCGCCATTGTGGTCCCACCAGTGCGGCAATGAGCAGGAGCAGGGTTGACTCAGGCTGGTGAAAATTTGTGATGATACCTTTGATCATTCGTGGAGTATAGCCGGGAGCAATGAGCAATCGCGTCCTGCAAACCAGCCGGTCCATATTGCGGCTATTCATGAACGTTAGTAGGTGTTCCAGGGCTTCGTAGACGGGAAGGGTATGGTGTTGTAAGCTGTCATAAATATCCCATTGATGTAATTCCGCATCTTCCATTGTGAGGTCAGGTTTCAGGGAAATTTTCACACCCATCCAGTATAAAGTCTCCAGGGTGCGGAGGGAGGTAGTTCCCACGGCTATGATGGCCTTTTCATGCTGCAGTGCACGGATCGTGGCGGCATCCACATCAATGAATTCCGCGTGCATAACATGGCCTTCCATCTTGTCTGATTTCACCGGCTTGAAAGTTCCTGCTCCTACGTGGAGGGTGACATAACGGTGATGAATACCCTTTTTATGCAGTGCTTCAAAAAGGGTGTCTGAAAAATGCAATCCTGCTGTGGGTGCAGCAACAGAACCTTCTTCTTTGGCGTAAATGGTCTGGTATCTTTCCGCGTCACTGGCTTCTGCGTTACGCTTCAGGTAGGGCGGCAGGGGAATGAGGCCGGCCTGGTGGAGCAGTTCTGCAAATGTTGCGGAACCGTTCCAGTTGAACGCAATGATATAGGCATCCGGAGCCTGCCCCACCATCGTTGCGGTGAGTGTTGTTTCGCCGACGGTTTTCTCCAGGACCATACCGGGCTTCCATTTGCTGGCGCCGCCTATCATGCATTTCCATCGTACTGATCCCTGGCGGGTCATGGCGGTGGTGATGTCTGGGTAATCACTGGCGGGTTCCAAGGTAAATATCTCTATCTGGCCGCCCGTGGGTTTTGAAAACAGGATCCTGGCTTCAATGACACGGGTATTGTTGAAGACGAGGCAGGTCCCGGGTTGGAGGTGGGAGGGCAGGTTCCTGTAAATATCTTCAATGATGATTCCTTTATCCCATACCAGCAACTTTGAACCGTCCCGGTCCGGCAGAGGGAAGCGGGCGATCCGCGCCTCTGGCAGGCTGTAATGATAATCAGCTATCCTTATTTCCTTGGGTGAAAGCATAAAATGGGTGCTAACTCACAGTTAATTCACATGATATTGACAGATTTCCACATATTAATTCCCAAAATTGCCTGAAACTAAAGCCGGACGGGCATTTAAGGTGTGGAAAAATTAAAAAAATGCAAATTCACATTGAAAGTGGGAAATTGTGTTAATTTGTGTAAATATGGATCTGTTTTTGATAACTCCTTGTAAATGATAGGCTTTCTCGGGGAATATGAGGTGACGCTGGATGCCAAGGGAAGGTTCCTCGTACCGGCCGGCCTTAAAAAGCAGTTGCCGGAAGGGGAGTCCAATGCCTTCGTCATCAACAGGGGATTTGAGAAATGCCTGACCATGTACCCGGAGAAAAGCTGGGAGCCCATTTTTTCCAATATCAGCAAGCTCAATGATTTTGACCCCAAAGTTCGTGAATTCCGGCGTTGGTTTTTGAACGGGGCCATAAAAATGGAGTTGGATTCAGCGGGCCGGCTGCTGATACCGAAAAACCTGATGGAGCATGCCGGTCTGGAAAAGGATGTGGTACTGGTGTCTGCGGTGAACAAAATTGAGATCTGGGACAAGGCGAAATACCAGCAGTTCTTTGATTCCATAACGCCGGAAGCCTTTAGTTCATTGGCGGCTGAGGTGATGAGCACTGTTAAACCCGACTGAAATGGAGGGAGCAGGGGACAGGGAGAAGGGTTTAGAAGGCAAATACCATATCCCGGTTTTGCTGAATGAGGCAGTGGATGCGTTGCGTGTTAAGGCGGATGGTATATATGTGGATTGCACGTTTGGAGGAGGAGGACATAGCAGGGAAATATTAAAACATCTGGGACCCGAAGGAAAACTATACGCTTTTGACCAGGATGAAGCGGCAAAACGTAACCTACCCGATGACAATAGGATCTTTTTTGTACCCTTTAATTTCCGCCACCTCAATCGCATGCTCCGTTTCCACGGGGTAGCTGAAGTGGATGGCATCCTGGCTGACCTGGGCGTGAGCAGTCACCAGTTTGATGAAGCGGATCGTGGTTTTTCCACGCGTTTTGACGCAGAACTGGACATGCGAATGGATCAGCGCCAGCCAATGACGGCGGCAAAGCTGATCCAGGAGCTTCGTGAAGAGGAACTGGTGAGAATCCTGAGTGAATATGGAGAGGTGACCAATGCAAAGACATTAGCAAGAACGATAATAACATATCGTGCATCCGTACCCTTGCAAACTATTCAGCAATTCAAGGACGCGATTGGTTCAGTGGTGAGAGGAAATCCCCATAAATATTTTGCACAGGTTTTTCAGGCCCTGAGGATAGCGGTCAATGATGAGATGGGAGCGCTTCGTGAGATGCTGGAACAAACAGTATCTGTGCTGAAGCCCGGAGGCAGACTGGCAGTGATCACCTTCCACAGCATTGAAGACCGTATGGTGAAGTTGTTCATGAAGAGCGGCAGCTTTGAGGAAGAAGCAGTGGATGAGATCTATGGAACAAAGCGGCAGTCTGCCTTTAACCTGGTCAACAGGAAACCGGTCCTTCCCTCTGCGGAAGAGCAAAAAAGAAACCCAAGATCGCGAAGCGCAAAATTGCGTGTAGCGGAATTAGCATAACGCATTGCCGATCCAATAACTATGTATGGAGCAACGGGATTCTAAACTGGAATGGAAGAAAATGCTGCTTAACTATCAGTGGATAGTCAAGAACACTCCTTTTTTTCTCTTTCTCTCCCTGCTCACCGTATTGTATATCTACAACGGTCACGTTGCAGAAAAAACCATCAAGGACATCAATCGTTCATCACGAGAGCTCAAGGAACTGCAGTATGAGTATAAGACCATACAAAGTGAACTGATGTTCCAGAGCAAACAAAGTGAGCTCGTAAAAGCCGTGGAGCCCCTGGGATTGAAAGAACTTTCCCAGCCTCCGCAAAGACTGAAGGATACCATTAACTGATGCTTAAAATCCGGTAAGGCGGTTGGATATTAAAAAGGACATATTGTGGCGGGTGTACCTGATCTTTCTTGGCATCGTTGTCTTCAGCCTGGCCATTATGGGAAAGGCATTTTACATCCAGAACGTAGAAGGGGAGTACTGGAAAAAAATGAGTGACAGCCTTCACCTGGAGTATCGCGAGCTGGATGCAGAGCGGGGAACTATATACAGTGAAGACGGATCCATGCTCAGCACATCGATCCCCTACTTTGATGTCAGGATTGATTTTGGGGCCGATGGTTTGCGCGACAAACAAGGAAAACGATTTTCAGAAAATGTTGATTCCCTTTCCATTGCCCTGGCGGGCATGTTTGGGGACCAAACAGCCGAAGCCTATAAAAAGGAATTGAAACAAGCCTATAAAAAGAAGGAACGCTATTTTCTCCTGCAGCGCAACATCAGCTTCAGGGAATACCAACAGCTGCGGACTTTTCCGCTGGTGAGGCTGGGTAGAAATAAAAGCGGATTCATCTTTGAAGAAAGGGAGAAGCGCCTTACTCCCTTTGGCCTGCTCGCCAACAGGACCATTGGCCTATCCAGGCAGTATGTTGGTGAAAGTGGTGAAGTAGTGAATAAGAATGTGGGACTGGAGAAAACCTATGATACCCTGTTGAAGGGTGAGAACGGAAAACGCCTGGTGCGGAGGATCTCAGGCGGTGCTTTTGTACCCATTGAAGGATCTGAAATAGAGCCGGAAGATGGAAGAGACGTGATCACAACCCTCGATGTTAAGATACAGGATATAGCAGAGAATGCGCTCATGAAGGTGCTGGTGGAGAATGAAGCCGAGCATGGTACCTGCATAGTGATGGAAGTGAAGACCGGAAAGATCAAGGCCATTGCCAACCTGGGCCGCCAGGAGGATGGTGTTTATGCCGAGGATCTGAACTACGCGATCACCAAAGGTGAGCCCGGGTCCACTTTCAAGCTGGTCACTATGCTGGCAGTACTGGAAGACAAATACGCGAACCTCAATACCGTGGTGGACCTGGAAGGCGGCATCTGGAAAACAGCCGGAAGAACGGTGTATGATTCTGAGAAACATGGACGCAACGGTGTCACCGTAAAACAAGCTTTTGAGTTAAGCTCCAATGTGGGCATGGCCAAGATGGCGGTAAATTATTATACATCCAACCCCTATAAATTCATTGACCACATCAAGAGATTGAAACTGGATTCAGCCACCGGAATTGATCTCTTGGGTGAGTCAAAACCCGTTATCCCTACACCAAAATCCAGGTACTGGAGTGCTCCGTCTCTCCCCTGGATGAGTTTTGGTTACAACCTTTCCCTTACACCGCTGCACACCCTGATGTTGTACAATGCCATTGCCAACAATGGTACTATGATGAAACCATACCTCGTGAATGCGATCATGAAGGATGGCGCGGTGGTGCAGCAGTTTGAACCGCAGGTGAAACTGAACGCGGTTTGTTCCCCACAGACACTGAAGCTGTTACAGGAATGCCTGGAAGGAGTGGTGACCGAGGGTACGGGTAAAACCCTGGCGAGCCCTTACTATGGAATTGCGGGTAAAACCGGGACGGCACTGGTGGCCAATGGCACTCGTGGTTATGCAGATCATATTTACCAGTCGTCCTTCGCCGGCTATTTTCCTGCTGGCAACCCACAGTATTCCTGCATTGTGGTGATCAGGAACAAGCCCTTCGCAAAAAAATATTATGGTGCGGCGGTTGCCGGCCCTGTTTTCAAGGAAGTGGCGGACAAGCTGTATTCCATGAACACGGGCGCCCTGCCTGTGTATACCGCCGTTCCGGTTAAGGACAGTACGCTGGCATACTGGGCAGGATGGAAAACAGATTTTTCCAAAGTGTTTGGCCAGATGGGTGTGCGGGTGCAGGATTCAGCGGCAACAGCCCGGTGGACTTTCGTGCAACGCCAGGATAATGTAACCACCACAAGGGTGTTGAATACGCAGAAGCAAATTATGCCCAATGTGAAAGGGATGGGACTGAAGGATGCCATATACCTGTTAGAGAATATGGACCTGAAAGTGGTGGCCAAAGGATTTGGCAAGGTAAGTCAGCAGAGTCTAACTGCCGGCCTGCCTGTTCAAAACGGACAAACAGTAACACTTGAATTGAATTGATGGCCAGGCTGCATAACATATTATATAAGGTAAGCCTTCGCGCAGTAAGCGGCAGTACAGACGTGGAGATCACGGATGTGGTAACGGATTCCCGGAAGGTGACCGTTGGTTGCTGTTTCATTGCTGTAAAAGGTACGCAGCGGGATGGCCACTTGTTTATTCCACAGGCCATTGCAGACGGTGCAGTGGCTATTGTATGTGAACAGATGCCTGACCAAACCGAGGAAGGTGTCACTTATATACAGGTAGATAATGCGGCGGCGGCTGTGGGCCCAATGGCGCACCAGTTCTATGGTGAACCCACCCGCCAGTTGAAACTGGTGGGCGTAACCGGCACTAACGGAAAAACCACCGTAGCAACCCTGCTTTACCAATTGTTCAGCGGGATGGGTCATAAGAGCGGACTGGTCTCCACTGTGAAATATATGGTGGGTGATCTGGAGTTGCCTTCCACCCATACCACACCTGATGCCGTTAACCTGAACAAATTGTTTAAGGAAATGGCTGACGCGGGTTGCACCCATGTATTCATGGAATGCAGCAGCCATGCCATTCACCAGCACAGGATTGACGGGCTTCATTTTGCAGGTGCCCTGTTCACTAACATCACCCATGACCACCTGGACTACCATAAGACCTTTGATGAGTATATCAGGGTAAAGAAATCCTTTTTTGACGGACTGGGATCTGATGCATTTGCCATTTCCAATATGGATGACAAACGCGGAGCAGTGATGTTGCAGAACACGCATGCCACTAAGTACTTCTACAGTTTGCGTTCCCTCGCAGATTTTAAAGGCAGGATCCTGGACAATGCCCTGGATGGCCTTCACATGACTGTAAATGACCACGAAGTGAATTTCCGGATGATCGGTGAGTTCAACGCGTACAATTTGCTGGCGGTGTATGGCGCTGCCGTTTGCCTTGGTGAAGACAGGCAGGAAGTTTTGACAGTGCTCAGCGGACTCCGAGGTGCAGAAGGCAGGTTTGATTACATCGTTTCCCGGGAAGAAAACATCATTGGTATTGTTGATTATGCGCATACACCTGATGCCCTGCTGAATATCCTGGCCACTATTAAAAATCTCCGCAAGGGTCACGAAAAGGTGATCACCGTAGTGGGCTGCGGCGGAGACAGGGATAAGACCAAGAGACCCGTAATGGCCGAAGTGGCAGTGGAGCACAGTGATAAAGCCATTTTCACTTCAGACAATCCCCGGAGCGAGGACCCGCAGGAGATACTGAAGGATATGGAAGCTGGAGTAACGATAGAGCATAAACGAAAATTTATTGCCATTGCAGACCGGCGGGAGGCCATAAAGGCGGCGGTGAGCATGGCGGGGCGTGAAGATATTGTGCTGGTGGCCGGTAAAGGCCACGAAAAATACCAGGAGATCAAGGGACAGAAATTCCCTTTTGACGATAAGGAGATTTTAGGAGAATGTTTATCAGACAGGTAAGACCAAACTATGCTATATCATCTTTTTGACTGGCTCTCACAGAATGGCACCAAGTTTCCGGGCGGGGGACTGTTTCAGTTCATCACCTTCCGATCCCTTATGGCTATTCTGTTGTCATTGGTCATCACCATGATCTATGGCAAGCGGGTGATCAACCTGTTGAAGAAAAAGCAGATTGGTGAGAGCGTGCGGGAGCTGGGCCTGGCAGGCGAGAACCTGAAGAAGGGAACTCCCACGATGGGTGGCATCATCATCCTGCTGGGAATCCTGGTGCCCACACTGTTATTTGCCAACCTGGATAAAGTATACATCAAACTGGTATTGCTGGCAACGGTTTGGCTGGGGCTGGTAGGGTTTCTGGATGATTACCTGAAGCTGAAGGCTAAGCGTATGAAACAGCAGCAGGGCGGGGAGTATAAAAAATCCAACGCAGATGGCCTCGCAGGCTGGTCCAAAATTATGGGACAGGTTGGACTGGGGATCATCATCGGTGCAACCCTGTATTTCAGTCCGGCCACCAAAACCTGGCGCGAGTTCACCGGGAATCCCAATGATGTGAAGGATGTTAAATCGATATCCATCGATGGTAAGACCAGGTATTTCGTGGAGGCCAACGAGCCTATTACCACCATTCCGTTTGTGAAGGGCCATGAATTCAACTATTCTAAATTATTGCCCGAGTCATTAAGGTCCTACACCTGGGTGCTCTATATCCTGATCGTGATCTTCATAGTGACAGCCGTTTCCAATGGCGCAAACCTAACGGATGGATTGGATGGGCTTGCCACTGGTGTATCAGCCATCATTGGCATTTGCCTGGGCTTGTTTGCTTATGCAAGTGGTAACCTTCGGGTAGCGGATTATCTCAATATCATGTATATCCCTAACCTCGGCGAGTTGTCTGTGTTCATTGCCGCCATGATAGGTGCCTGTATTGGATTCCTGTGGTATAACACACATCCTGCGCAGGTATTCATGGGAGACACCGGAAGCCTGGCGCTGGGTGGTATCATTGCCGCGCTGGCCATCATGGTAAGAAAAGAATTATTGATCCCTATATTCTGCCTGATCTTTTTTGTGGAGAGTCTGAGTGTTGTGATACAGGTGAGTTATTTCAAGTACACAAAAAGAAAGTATGGTGAAGGCCGGCGCGTGTTCCTGATGAGTCCGCTGCATCACCACTACCAGAAGCTGGGGTATCATGAAAGTAAGATAGCCGTAAGGTTTTGGATTGTGACACTGATGTGTGTGGTGATGGCGATCCTTTCCCTGAAACTGCGGTAACACCATTGCGAGACTGAAAAACCGGAATAGATACTGATCCCATTGAATTCAAACCGTTGAAGAACCATTTTTAAATCCTTGGGCATGCAGAAACTGGTCATATTGGGAGGTGGAGAGAGCGGTGTGGGATCCGCAGTACTGGGTAAGTTGAAAGGGTACGATGTATTCCTGACAGACGGCGGAACCCTGAAGCAGAAATACATCGATGAACTGGAAAGCTTCGGTATCGCGTATGAGCAGGGTGGGCATAGTGAAGACAAGGTGTTGCGTGCGGATGTGATCATGAAGAGTCCGGGTATTGCAAGTGAGAAGGAGATAGTGCGAAGTGTAAAGCAGAAAGGGATACCCGTGATTTCGGAAATGGAGTTTGCCTACTGGCACAAGGGAGACGCAAAGATCATTGGCATTACGGGTACAAATGGCAAAACCACCACAACGGCGATGACCTATCATCTCTGTAAAGAAGGTGGGGCTGATTGTGCCCTGGTTGGAAACATCGGCAATTCAATTGCCAGGCAGGTGGCACTGGATCCAAAGCCGGTATATGTGGCGGAGATCAGCAGCTTCCAGCTGGATGACATCAGGACATTCAGGCCGGATGTTGCGGTGCTCACCAACATCACTGAAGATCACCTTGACCGGTACAACTACCAGTTGGAGAAATATATAGAGGCGAAGTTCAATATCACGAAATACCAAACCGAAACTGATCATTTCATTTACAATGAGGATGATCCCGTAACCATGGAAAATCTAAGCCATTATCCATTTAAATCTAACCCACTGCCGTTGACTATGAATAGGGAATTACCAAAAGGCGCATACATCCGGAACAACACCATGAATGTGCAGACTGCTGAAAAATTTCAGATGAGTATTTATGATTTCGCATTAAAAGGAAAACACAATCAATTTAACACCATGGCAGCTTGTGTGGCCGCATCCACCATCGGCATCAGGAAGGAGAAGATCAGGGAAGCTGTATCCACCTTCAGCAGCCTGGAGCACCGGATGGAGCCGGCCGGAATGGTCAGGGGTGTAGAGTTTATCAATGACAGTAAAGCCACCAATGTCAATTCCACCTGGTTTGCACTGGAATCCATGACCAAACCGGTGATCCTGGTATTGGGCGGGGTGGATAAGGGAAATGATTACACTTTGATTGCAGATCTGGTGAAAGAGAAAGTTAAGGCCATCGTATGCCTGGGTACAGACAATACCAAGATCCACCGGGCATTTGGTAATACCGTTGAAGTGATGGTGAATACACAAAGTGCCGAGGAAGCGGTGAAAGCAGCTTTTCACCTGGCATCCAAAGGCGATGTGGTGTTGCTGAGCCCGGCCTGCGCAAGTTTTGATTTGTTCTCCAACTATGAAGAGAGGGGGAGGAAGTTTAAGGAGGCGGTGAAAGAATTGTGAAGTGGTGAAATGGTGAAATGGTGAAGTGGTGAAGTAATAGTCAATTTACAAGTATGATAGGGAGTTTACATACAAGAACGAAGGGCGACAAAGTGATCTGGGCCATTGTGGTGATCCTCACCATGATGAGTCTCCTGGTGGTGTACAGCAGTACAGGAACGCTTGCGTATAAACTTTCCAAGAGTACTGAATCCTATTTGTTCAAACAGGTGGTGTTCATTGCCATCGGCCTGTTGGTGATCTATTTTGCACACAAGGTGAATTATACTATCTACTCCCGGGTAGCCGTATTTATTTTCCTTGCGTCTATCCCCTTACTCCTGTACACTTTGCTTTTTGGTACCAGTCTGAATGAGGCCAACCGGTGGATCAAGCTACCCATCATTAACCTTACATTCCAGACTTCTGACCTTGCCAAGCTGGGTCTGTTCATGTATCTGGGCCGGCAGCTGAGTAAGAAACAGGCGGTCATCAAGGATTTCAAGAAAGGATTTTTACCGTTGATCATACCTGTGGGTGTGATCTGTTTGCTCATTGCGCCGGCTAACCTCTCTACAGCCTTGCTGGTGGGAGCCACCAGCCTGCTGCTGATGTTTATTGGAAGGGTTGATCTCAAGCATATTGGACTGGTTGTACTGGCGGCCATGATTCCCATCATTATCCTGGTGAGTGTGGCCGCGGCATATTATGACAAGGAAGAGAAACATTCCAGGGAGCTGCCATCGGTTATGCAGAAAGGGAGGATCGGAACCTGGGTGAAAAGGGTACAGGGATTTATGTACGCCGGTAAGGAAGAGACCGCGTACCAGGTGCAACAGGCGAAGATCGCTATTGCCAAAGGATCCTGGATGGGCCTGGGGCCGGGTAACAGCGAGTCCAGGAACTTCCTGCCACATCCTTATTCGGATTTTATTTATGCCATCATCATAGAGGAGTATGGATTGGTAGGCGGCATGTTTGTGTTGTTCATCTACCTGGCCTTTTTGTTCCGGTGCATAAGAATATTTAAGAAATGTCCTTATGCCTTTGGTGCATTTCTGGCGTTGGGATTGAGTTTTACCCTGGTGATACAGGCTATGGCCAATATGGCCGTGAATGTGAACCTGTTTCCCGTAACGGGAGTAACGCTGCCGCTGGTGAGTATGGGAGGCAGTTCATTTCTGTTTACCTGCCTGGCCATCGGAATTATACTCAGTGTAGCCAGGAACGTGGAACAGAGTGAACAACCGGTGGTTATTCCTGACGATGAAGAAGCGGAGGTGGCATAATGGGGTTGCGGGTGGTCATAGCAGGTGGTGGTACAGGTGGGCATATTTTTCCGGCCGTAGCCATTGCCCATGCCATCAGGAAAAAACAGCCGGATGCGGAGATCCTTTTTATAGGCGCAAAAGGCAAGATGGAAATGGAGAAAGTGCCGCAGGCAGGGTATAGGATCGAGGGTCTGGATATAGCGGGATTCAACAGGAGTTCTTTGATAAAAAATATCGCGTTACCGTTCAAGCTGGTCAAGAGCTTTTTCCAGGTACGCAGGATCTTTTCGGAATTTAAACCCAACCTCGCTGTTGGTGTAGGCGGCTATTCCACGTTTCCTGTGCTGAAATATGCACAGCAAAAAGGTTTGGCCACATTCATCCTGGAGAGTAATTCATTTGCCGGCAAAGCAAACATTATGCTGGGGAAGAAGGCTACAAAAATTTTTGTGGCACACGATGGCATGGAGAAGTTTTTTCCGGCGGAAAAGATTCAGTATACCGGTAATCCCGTTCGCAACACCATCCTGATGCCAGAGGGAACGAGAGAAGAAGCCGTGAAATTCTTTGGCCTGGATCCACAGTTGCCAATTGTGCTGTTCACGGGCGGGAGCCTGGGTGCCAAGAGTATCAATGAGGCGGTCTATCATGGTATTGACAGGCTTACGGCACATGGGATACAGGTGATCTGGCAAACAGGAAAGCCATTTGCAGAAAGGGGGAAAAGCATTGCCAGGGGAAATGACAAGGTGTGGGTTGACGATTTTATCCGGGAGATGGACAAAGCATTTGCTGCTGCTGACCTGGTGGTGTCAAGGGCGGGAGCCATGGCCATTTCAGAGATCTGTGTAATTGCAAAGCCGGCCATTTTTGTGCCATACCCTTTTGCAGCGGAAGACCACCAGACCTCCAATGCGAGGAACCTGGAAATGAAAGGCGCAGGAGTGCTGATAGCAGATGATAAGGCCGCTGCCAGGCTGGTAGATACGGTCATTGAACTGGCAGAAGACAAAAATAAAAGGGAAGAGCTCAGCAGAAATATTGCACCGTTGGGGATAAGGAATGCTGATGAGGTAATTGCGGAAACGATATTAAAAGCAGTAAGAAAGGGATGATAAACCTGAAGGACATACGGCATATCTATTTCATCGGTATCGGTGGTATTGGTATGAGTGCGTTGGCAAGGTATTTCCACTCGCTGGGGATTCGTGTAAGTGGTTATGATAAAACACCATCGGCCCTCACCCTTGACCTGGAAACGGAAGGTATGGCGGTGCATTATGAAGATGATCTGAGCCAGGCACCTAAAGACATCCAGGCAGTGGTGTACACACCGGCTATCCCGGCTTCTCACAGTGAGTTGAACTGGTACCGGAGCAACGGCTACCCGGTGTTGAAAAGGAGTGACGTGCTGCAGATCATCAGTGAACATGCCTTCAACATTTGTGTGGCGGGGACGCATGGCAAGACCACCATGAGCACCATGACGGCGCATATCCTCAGGGATACTGGCTATGGGTGTAACGCATTCCTCGGCGGCATTGCGAGTAACTATGACACCAATTTCTGGAGCCATGAGCGTAATTGCTGTGTGATTGAAGCGGATGAGTACGACAGAAGTTTTTTGAAACTGAGTCCTGATGTGGCGGTGATTTCAGCCATGGATCCAGACCACCTGGATATTTACGGAACGGCGGAAGAGATGGAGGCGGCATACATCGCTTTTGTGGGAAAGATCAGGGAAGGTGGCGTGTTGATCTGTAAGAAGGGCCTGCGCAGGGAAGGAGAACTGGTAACAGCAAACAAGCTTACTTATCATCGGGAAGATGCAACGGCCGATGTATATGCGAAGGACCTGAAAATTGTGAACGGTGCGTATGTCTATGACCTTGTATATCGTGGAATAGTAGTGGAGAACATCACGCTGAACATGGGTGGACTGCACAATGTGGAGAACAGTGTGGCAGCGATGGCAGTGGCGATGTGGCTGGGGATAGAGGCTGACAAGATCAGGCAGGCAGTGGCTTCGTTCAGGGGAGTGAAGAGGAGGTTTGAATACATCGTGAAGGAAGGTGGCAGGGTGATGATAGATGACTATGCGCATCATCCGGAAGAATTGCGCTGGCTGATCACGAGTGTGAAGAACCTGTATCCGGATAAGAAGGCGGTAGTGATATTTCAGCCGCATTTGTACACAAGAACGAGAGACCTTGCCGATGGTTTTGCTGAAGTACTTGACCTGGCCGATGAAGTGATGTTGCTCCCGATTTATCCCGCCAGGGAATTGCCGATTGAGGGTGTGAGTGCGGAGATGATCAGCAAGAGGATGCGTTCAGCTAAAGTCACTTTGATGGATAAGGAGGGTGTAGTGAGCAGGGTGCAGGGTTTAGGGTTTGGGGACAAGGTTTTGGTGACGGCCGGCGCCGGAGACATAGACAGAATGCTTGACACTTTGAAGAACACATTATCACATTAACACATTACCACATTTTCACATTAATACTTATGCCTTCAGGATCTAGGATATTTCGCGGTTTGATGCTGGTCTTCTGGATCAGTTTATCGGTGGGAGCGCTTACCCTGCTGATAGCGGCGATGGAAGCGAGGAGCAGCAAGCCCTGCAAGGATGTAAACATCAGCATTCAGGCAGGCACCAACGCCATGTTTGTGGACAAGCGTGATGTGCGCAATGTGCTGGACTTTATTGGCGGTAAGCTGGTGGGTAAGTCATTGAAGGAGTTTGACCTGAATAGAATGGAAGACTCCCTGGAGCAAAATCCCTGGATCAGCAATGCGGAACTGTATTTTGACAATGACCGGGTTTTGCAGGTGAAGGTGGAAGAGCGGGATCCTATTGCCAGGGTGTTTACAGTAAAAGGCAATTCATTTTATATCGATAGCACATTATCCCGATTACCCTTAAGTGAAAAATTCACACCCAGGTTGCCCGTTTTCACGGGCTTCCCTTCAGAAAGAACGAAATGGAAGGGCAGCGATAGTTTGCTGCTCAACCAGATGAAAGATATCAGTCTCTTCCTGGCATCTGACAGTTTCTGGATGGCGCAGATTGATCAGATAGACATCGATCCACAGAAGCAGTTCATGATGGTTCCCAAAGTGGGTGAGCATACCATTTTGTTTGGGGATGGACAGGATGCGGCCAGAAAATTCCGGAAGCTCTATGCATTTTATGAAGAGGTTATGAGCAAGACCGGGTGGAACCGCTATAGTGCAGTGCACGTAGGGTTTAAGGGCCAGGTGGTGGGGACGAGGAAGGATGCAACGGAGATACGGTCAGACACCACTTTAGCCAGGCAGTTGGTGAAACAAATGATTAAAAGCCAGAAAGAAGAAGCATTGAAAGACAGCTTACATACCAAAACTGTTACAACAACCAGAATAAAAGAACAACTATGAGCCAGGAACAACCCATTATTGTAGGTCTTGACATCGGTACTACAAAAATTGCTGCTATCGCAGGAAGAAAGAATGAATTCGGAAAACTGGAGATTCTCGGGTTTGGTCGCGCCAACAGCAATGGCGTCCAGCACGGGATGGTCCTGAACATTGACCAAACGATCAAAGCGATCCAGACTGCGTTGGAGAATTGTTATGCATCCAATCCAAACCTGGAGATCAATGAAGTATATGTAGGTATTGCCGGTCATCATATTAAGAGCCTGCAGACCCGTGGAGACATTGTGCGTAAGACCACTGATGATGAGATCAAGCAGAGTGAGATTGACCAGCTATTGGCGGATCAGTATAAAACCTATATCCCTGCCGGCGACCAGATCATTGATGTGATCCCGCAGGAGTTCACGGTGGATAATTTCCAGAACATTCCTAATCCTATTGGTTACAGCGGCGTGAAAGTGGGTGCAAACTTCCATATCATCACGGGGGATAAAAACGCTATTCGCAATATCAACCGCAGTGTGGAGAAAGCCGGTTTGAGGGTTAAGGATTTAGTGCTTCAGCCGTTGGCATCTGCTGCTGCGGTAATGAGTGAACAGGACCTGGAAGCAGGTGTGGCTATTGTGGACATTGGTGGTGGCACTACGGATCTGGCTGTATTTTATGAAGGTATCCTGAAGCATACTGCGGTGATTCCATTTGGTGGTGAGAACATTACCAATGATATCAAGACCGGGCTGGGTGTGTTGAAGACACAGGCCGAGCAAATGAAGCTGCAGTTTGGATCTGCACTGTCTGATGAAGCCAAGAGTAATGCGTATATCACCATTCCTGGCCTTCGTGGTATGCCGCCCAAGGAAATCAGTGTGAAGAACCTGGCCAACATCATCCAGGCGCGCATGAGTGAGATCCTGGACTTTGTAAGCTACCATTTGAAACAGGTGGGTTTGGATGGCCGTATGCTGAATGGCGGTGTGGTGTTGACCGGTGGTGGCTCACAGTTGAAACACCTGATCCAGTTAACGGAGTATGTTACCGGGCTGAATGCGAGGATTGGTTACCCCAATGAGCACCTGGCGGCAGGTCATATAGATGAATTGGCCAAGCCGATGTATTCCACCTGTATTGGCCTGATCCTGAAAGGATACAACGTATTTGAGAATACACAAAACACACTCCGCGGTACACAGCCAGCAGCAAGGGAAATGGTAGTAGAGGAAACGGTGACAACGCAGGATGGCAAGGATGTGGTGATCAAGGTGCAGAAAAGGAAGAAGAGCCTGAAAGGTTTCATGGATTCCATCAAGGATGGGCTGATTGATCTTTTCAAGGAGGAAGAAGACGCGAAGTTAATGTGATAATGTGGTAGTGCGGTAATGCGGTAATTGAACTGCAACCTGCGAACTGCGAACTAAAAAAAATGGTTGTCAATTTTTAAGGTCTATAAAAACAAAAACGTACTAAAATGATTCAATTCGATTTACCCAAGGAGCAATCATCTATCATTAAAGTGGTAGGTGTTGGTGGTGGCGGCAGCAATGCGGTTAACCACATGTATAGCCAGGATATCGAAGGCGTGAACTTTGTTATATGCAACACTGATGCGCAGGCCATTGCGCAGAGCAGGGTTCCCAATAAAATCCAGTTAGGCCCGCATTTGACGCAGGGTTTGGGTGCCGGTGCCAATCCTGAGATTGGGCGTCAGGCAACGGAAGAAAGCCTCGAGGAGGTGCGTAAGATCCTGGAAGTGAATACCAAGATGGTATTCATCACTGCGGGAATGGGCGGCGGTACCGGTACCGGTGGTGCGCCCATTGTTGCGAAGATCTGTAAGGATCTGGGCATCCTCACCGTAGGTATTGTTACCACACCGTTCTCTTATGAGGGCAAGAAGCGTATAGCACAGGCGGAAGAGGGGATCAATAAACTCAAGAGTTATGTAGATACATTGCTGGTGATCAGCAATGATAAACTCAGGCACCAGTTTGGAAACCTTACCATGCGTTCCGCATTTGCAAAGGCTGATAATGTACTGGCAACGGCAGCAAAATGTATCACTGATGTGATCAATTCCACTGGCCAGATCAATGTTGACTTTGCCGATGTGTGCACGGTGATGCGCAGTGGTGGCGTAGCCATCCTGGGTAGTGCAACCGTGAATGGCGAGAACAGGGCGCAGCGTGCCATTGAGCAGGCGCTGAACTCACCCTTGCTGAACGATAATGATATCCGTGGTGCACGTTGGATCCTCATCAACATCAATTCTGCGGAAGGGGAGAATGAATTTACGATGGACGAAGTGGAAACCATCCAGAATTATTTGCTGGACCATGCAGGTGAGAATACGGATGTGATCCTGGGCATGGGCTATGATAATAACCTGGGGGATAATATCGGAATTACACTGATTGCTACAGGGTTCGACAAAAAGAATCCTTTTGAAGGGGCCATGATTCCTGAGAAGCAGAAGCCACAGGAAGAGAAAATTGTAATGACCCTGGGTGTGGATGGAGAGGAAGCGAAACTCTACCAGCAGCCAGTGCTTCCCGTGCAGGAAATAGATCCGTTAGCACCCCAGTTGATTAAAGATACCAGTACCCAAGTTACCCCTGAAATCCCTATGCAGCATATGCCTCAGGCTGATCCAACGCCTGAGGTGTATATGCTGGCTGAGGATGCAGTGGAGGCCCCAACTTTAGTGTCTGAACCGCCAATGCCAGCCGTTGTACAACCTGTGCAAAATATGTGGGATAAGGAAGAAATTGAGACTGAACCAGTTATGAGAGTAGAGCTGAGTGTTGAAGAAAATAGCGTTGAAATTGAAATGCATTATCTATCTTCACCCTCTCAAGTTCCTACCGAAAATCTCAAAGCTGAAAGCCAATCTCAGGTAAATACAACGCCTGCTGATTCAAAAGATACTAAAGACGCTAGCACCACCCGGACGTCAGGTGGGTTTTTGGCCAAACCATCCAACATCTATGCTGAGGAACCAATTGATTTAAAATCCAAACAGGATACGCCTGTTGAAGAGCTGGTTACTGCTGCCGTGGACGAAGATGGGCCAATTTTCGACATGCAGCTGGTGATCAAAGATACAAATGCGGTGGATGAGCCTGGCACACCTCCTGTTCATGCAACTTTGGGTTCCATAACTTCTGTCGAGGAACCTGCGATGCAGGACGAGGCAGAGGATCAAAAGAGAAAAGCAGCAGAACGGTTACACAAGTTGCGCAACTTGTCGTTCAATATACATGCTGCCGATCCAAACAATGAATTTGAGAGTGTGCCGGCTTACGTCCGCCGTAACTTAGAGATGCACAACACTGCCCTTACTTCGGTTGAGAAATTCTACAGCAAGTACACCGTCAAATCTGACGAGAACAACCAGGGCCAGATCAGTACAATCAATACATTTTTAGACGGAAAAAAGCCTGACTAAACCAAACGGATTCCTTACCCGGGAAACGGTTATTTTGTTCATAGTTGTAACCCCATAGAGCCTTGCGTATCCACGCGGGGCTCTTTTTTTAGTTCGCAGTTCGCAGAGGTTGCGGAGAGCGCTTCGCACTTCTCCCTTCCCCTTCTCCCTTCATCACATCCCTTTGACACAAGGTGGATGAAATCACAGAGGAAATTTTTGTAATTTAGCCACAGAATGGCTACCGTATTGATCACCGGGGGTACCGGTATGATTGGAACTGCACTAAGTAAAATGCTGGCTGACAATGGCTTCAATGTCATTATTGTATCCCGCAATCCGCTGGAGACGGCAGCACGCCATGAGTATAAGGCCCGTGAACTGTACTTCCGCGATACCGGTAAAATTTACTATTCAAAATGGGATATTGACCGGCAGTATATTGACCCTGCTGCGCTCGCTGAGGCTGATTATATCGTGCACCTTGCAGGTGCAGGGGTTGCGGAGAAGAGATGGACGGAAAGCCGCAAACGGGAAATTGTGGAGAGCCGTGTCAAATCCAGCGAGTTCATCGTAAAAGCCTTAAAGGAGAATCCCAATAAAGTAAGGGCCGTGGTCAGTTCCTCTGCCATAGGCTGGTACGGTCCTGATAACGGGAAGCCCTTTGTGGAGACAGACCCGCATAGCCATGATTTTCTGGGAGAAACCTGTGCAGCCTGGGAGCAATCCATCAGTGGGGTGGCAGATCTGGGAAAGCGCCTGGTTATCCTGCGTACCGGCATTGTGATGAGCAATGAAGGGGGAGCATTGGCTGAGTTCCGAAAGCCTCTCCGTACGGGTGTTGCCACTGTTTTAGGGAGCGGTAACCAGGTTATCAGTTGGATCCATATTGAAGATCTTTGTCGTTTATATATGCACGCCATTGATGAGAAGGAAATGAGTGGTGTGTATAATGCAGTAGCCCCCCATCCTGCTACCAACAAAGAACTCACAGCCATTCTCGCCCAGCATGTGGCCAATGGAAGGGCCATCACCATGAAGGTGCCGGAGTTTGCCCTCAAAATTGCGCTGGGTGAAATGAGCGTAGAGGTATTAAAAAGTGCCACTGTTTCTTCAGCCAAAGTTCAGTCCACCGGATTCCAATATGTTTATCCCCGCCTTGAAAGGGCCATTGAGAGTTTGTACTAGTTTTTGTTTACTGTTTTGCTGTTAAGAACAACAAATTTCCGGTTGGGTCTTTTACAAGATAGCCGTCTTCAACTTTTTGTTGACCAGAAATATTTTCAATGGCCTTTTCCAGAATAATTTGAGTTCTGAAATTTATCTGCAACTGTAGCATTCCGGCATGCTCTTGCGGCGCCAATGGTTGACGGCGCCCATGCCAGGCATTCAATGCAATGCGATGCTTGAATCGTCCTCCCGTACCAAGGTCTGCGTAGGAAAATTCCGGAACATCATTGAATGGTGTGAATCCCAGCATTTGGTAAAATTTGAATGAACTCTCCACATCATGGGCGTAGAAATGTACATGGCCGATCCTGGTACCATCTGCACAATAAGCAGGAAGTGGGCCGGGTGGCAAGTGTTGCATTATGGAATGTACGTCTAGCGGTGCTGATACGGATTTGATCTTTCCTTCTATGTCTTCCACCTTCATGCCTCCCGAAGCATGAAACCTTCGCAAACGTTCAGGTGTTTCCAATGTCAATTCAATATTTATGCCATCAGGGTCATTGAAATATACTGCTTTAGACATAGTGTGGTCAGTGGGTGCACAGGGATAATTGTTATTGAACAGGCGCTGCAGCATCTGTGCAAACGCTGGTTCATCCGGGGCATGAATAGCCACATGGTAGAGCCCACTAAAACCTTTCTGAAAGGGCTTAGTGGCTTGCTCATGAATAACTACCAGCACCGAGTTGCCAGATCCCAACCAGGCTACCTTGTTTGTTGAAGTAAGGATTTTGAGGCCTACGATATTTGTCCAGAAATCGATTGTCTTTGTTAGCGAAGTAGCGCTCAGATGAATTGGGCCAAAACTGGCAAACTCATCTTCTCGCAAATTGTACGTACTTGTCATCATGCCGATATTTCCTTGTTCAATTCAGTTAATAGTGCAGGCTGATGTAAGCATTCGTCTGCCCTACCCATCCATTCTTTGACTTCCTTAGCATGAAGAATTTTAGGCAAATGACGATCTAATCCATTAAAGCTACACCATTTCACCAGCACAATCAATTGGGTTTCATTAAGAATTATCACACTCATTCCCAAATACCCATCAAGCCTGCAAAAGAAGTTATTGATTGAATGACATGCTTCGAGAAATCCATCAAAGATGGTTGGACTAACTCGTATCTTGAACATCTCAGCGATATATTCTTTAGCGGAGACGGGCTGTTTAGATAGATCTGGCATATATAGGTGCTTTTTTAAACCGACCCCATGCGATAAGGACTGCAAGGAGGAGGAGAATGATGTTCATTCCAAGAAAAGAGAATTCACCACGGGAGACATGGAAAACAATGGCCAGGAGTTGAACTATTGCCAATCCAAAAGCTGCGGCAGGCGTCAGGTTTGGTTTAACCCGCGAGGCTGCAGGCAGTATCAGACCCAGTCCGCCTAGTAGTTCACTCAAACCAATAAATCTGACCAATCCTTCTGGCGTCCCAGATACCCAAGGGAGCATGGTAATGAGCTCTGTAATAGGCTTAAACAGTTTGTTCGCTCCGGCCATCAGGTACAAGGCTGCCAGCAGAATTTGCGCAATCCAAAGTCCAACATTCATTGCTTTAGAAGATTTTTGTTGAAACATAATGATTCAGTTTTTTGAAGATTTTTGTTGATGTAAAGTTGAAATGTCCGTCACCCCTGTGCAATGAGCCTTGATAATAAATTTTGTTGATCCAGATCAACAGAAACCGTATTTGCGCTGCTCCCCCTAAGACATATCCGCTAAAACTTCTTATTTTTAAGTCACCATTTAACATTATGTACGAACGGCTGATCAACTATATTCAGGAGCAATTGTCACGAGAGTTGATGGCTGATGAAAAGGCCGTGATCCATGATGCATTAGTCCTGAAAAAGCTTCGTAAACATCAATATTTGCTGCAGGAAGGAGAGGTGTGCCGATATGCAGGATTTGTTGCCGCAGGGTCTCTTAAACAGTATGTGATTGACGACACAGGTAAGGAACATATTCTTGGGTTGTTCATTGAGAACTGGTGGGTGGGTGATCGGGAGAGTTTTTTAAAGGGGACGCCTTCTCCATATGCTATACAGGCCATGGAGGATTCACAGTTAATAGTATTAACATTAGATATTTACACTTCCAAACTTGAAGGACAGCCATTTATGCGAGATCTGATACGAACCCTTACGGAACGTCAGGCCCTGCAGTTACTTAAACGGGTGCATACTACTAAGACAATGAATGCGGAACAACGGCTTGCCGCATTGGAAGACAGCTATCCGGAATTTCTTCAACGTTTTCCGCAGCATGTTATCGCCTCTTATTTGGGAATGACCAAAGAAACACTGAGCCGGATACGTTCTGCACATTCCAAGAAATAGTGTTTAGGACCAAACTTACATTCCTGGGACTACACGCCTGATGAAGAAGTGTATCCCGACGGCACCCCGGAGAGTTGGGGGTGCCCTACGGTTTCTGACCGTACTATGAAAAAATTGGACGAGCTGTTGAGCTCGTCCAATAAAAAAATGCTGCTGTGGATTGTAGACTAGTTCTTTTTCACCGGCGCCGTGACTTTTGATGGCGGAAGTGGTTTTGTTCCTGTAAATAATGTTGAATTCACCTGTGCAGGATTACCCATATACACCCAGCTCATCTTATTAAAATATTTACGGAAGGCGTCATTCACTTTTGCTGTGGTGAGTCCTGCCAGTTCGTTCTTCATGGTATTAGCCCTGCGCCAGTCGCCAAACAATACTTCATTGGCCGCATAGGTAGCCGCTTGCGCTCCATTGGTTTCCTGGCGGTAATAGATCCTCGTGGAATAGGTATTGATCTCGTTCCTGACTTCTTCATTTTTGAAGCCTTCCTTTTTGATCTTATCCACGAGCCCGTTGAATACGGCAATGTATTTATTGGGCTCGGTGGTGGAAACGCTCACATTGGTAACAGAAGTGCTGTTGCCCTCAAAATAAGCTCCGGGGGCATAAGACAATCCATTTTTAGAACGTACTTCAAGGAAATGCCTGTCGCCGAAAATATTCATCGCTACACGGTAGGCAAGATAGTCTGGAGAGCCGGGTAGGGGTCCGCTGGTCATTCCCACAATGTAATTGGTGGCGAATTCTTTTTTGGTAGCGTTGAATGTATTGCCCGTTGGTGTGTACTTTTCTTTCTTCAGTGTAAAAGGCTTACCTGTTGGTATTTTAGACAAGAGCTGTTTCAGCTTGTTGGTGATATCGTCTTTCTGCACATCTCCCACCACAACGATCATGAGCTGGTTTTTGTTCAGGATCTGGTTGTAATATGCTTTAGTTTCTGCCACTGTGATCTTGTTCACGATATCCACCGTTCCGCTGGGGTCTTTTGAGTAGTCGCGGCCATTGAATGCCACTTTTTTCGCGTACTTATTAATGGTATAATCCGGATCTGATTCCTGCATTCCAATCATGTTGACGGCATCCTGTTTGATGCGCGCAAACTCCTTCTCATCAAAGCGTGGTGCTGTAATGGCATCAACATAGAGCGGCCACACCTTATCAAGGTCTGTACTCACGCAATTCATGCCCACCGTGCTGTAGTCCATGTCTGCACTGGAATAGATCTGTCCACTGACTTTATCCAGTTTATTCTTGAAACTGTTTTTATCGTCATTCTTAGTACCACATTCCAGCAGGGCATTGAGGGCAAGGGATTCAATACCCTGTTTGTTCAAGGGATAGTTCTGTACGCCGCCTTTGAACACGGTGAGGATATCCACCAATTGGTTCTGTACGGGGTGTACGATGACCTTTACCCCTTCTATCGTCATTTCGTATGGCTCGGTCTGGGCCTGTGTGGCCAATGCGCCAAAGTATAACAGTCCAGTTAAGATTAGTCTTTTCATATCCGCGAATTAATTCTGTTTGAAGAATGTGGCTGGTTGGTATTTCTTGTTCATCTCTGCATTGATGACCATGCCAGCGATGTAGGGCTTGCCTTTGATGTATTTTTCAATATAGTTTTTTATATCCTGCCTGCTTACCTTCTGGTAGTTAGCATTTACATCAGTATAGTACGCAAAGGAGGCACTGCACCAGTAGTAGGTCAGTTGGGATGCCAGTGAGGATGGTTTTTCCTGCCTGCGGATAAAACTCCTTTGTAAGATGGCTTTAGCATCGGCCAGTTGTTCATCAGTGAAATAATCATCACTGCCCCACATGGCTATTTGTTTCATCAGCTCTTCATGACACTCTTTCATTTTATCAGGATTGGGAACCGTGTAGATCATCAGCGGGCCCACATAGCGGAGTGTCTGGTAGCTGGCTTCTGCGGCGGATGCCAGTCCTTTATCAATCAGGGCTTGCTTCCACTTAGATGCATTCAGTCCCAGAATAGTACTGAATACATCTGCTGCAATGGTTGCAGCGGAGTCATTGCGTGTGTCTGGTCCCTGCCATTCATAAAACACAAATGGTGTGGAGGCGATGGAGCTTTCCTTGATGAAATAGTCTGTTGCTTGTAAAGGTTTGAATTCCGGAATGGGGTATTTCTCGTGCGGATCAAAGCCACTATGCTTCCAGTCTCCAAAGATCTGTTTAACCAAAGCAAAGGTTGCCTCATGCTTTACATCGCCACAGATCACCAGGAGGGAATTGTTGGGGAAATAGTATTTGTCTTTGATGATCATCATCTTTTCAGGCGTGGCCGTGTTGATGATGTCATGGTCTCCGATGGGGTTTTTACGGGTCACGAGATCTCCCCACATCCTTTTTTGCATTTCAAACCATAATTGAAATTGTGGATTGCTTTCTGCACGCTGGAATTCTCCGTCCACCACCGGATTCTCTTTCACCATATCTTCTTTGCGGTAAATGGGGAAACGGATGGCTGCATTCATGAATTTAAGTCCCGCCTGGAGGCTGTCTGTATTGAAAGTGAAGAAATAGTTGACCCTTTCTTCACCCGTGGTTCCGTTCCAGATCATTCCCAATTCATTGGTTCGATTGATGAATTTCTCCTGGTCTGGGTAGTCTTTATTTGCCTTGAAGAACATATGTTCAAACAGGTGCGAGAGGCCACTGAACTCCGGGCCTTCGGTAAATGCACCATTTTTAACGGCGATCTCGATGGTAGCCAGGGGTACTTTGTTGTTCTCGATCACCACTACTTCCAGGCCATTGTCCAGCTTTTGCCAGTAGTAGTTTTGGGGTAGTCTGGGTTGTGCCATACCCTGCACAACCACCAATAGCATTAATGCACAGATAAATTGCTTCATGTCCGGGAAAATTGAGGCTGAAAATTATCCAAAATCCCTTTACAAGGATTGTTAAAAGGATAAATGGCTGTATTGACCCTAAGAAGGCAGATTTTAAAGGGACATTTATTCCGGTCAGCCTTCTTTTAACGGAGAATCCTGCTTCATGACAACCTTTGGTTGTGAGGGCGGCGGGAGTTTGATCTCCTGACTTAGCGGAGGAAGTTTATCCTTGATCTCTTTTGTTCTCGCCAGGTTCACGTCATAGAATAGCCAATTTTTTCCATTGTCACGGGAGATGGCTACGATGGTGGAGGTAAATGTTACGTCAGCAATAATGGATGTGAGTTCAGTAGTCTGGGGAAGGTAGGTTTGCAGCTCTTTCCTGAACTTAACCACTTTGGCGGGCTGGCCATAAGTGATGCGGGTTACCTGTCCGCCAAACTGTTTGAAGATTTTCAGGGCAGAATCCATGTTCTGCATTACCTTCTCGCCACCACCGCCGGCTTGCAATAGCTCTGGCAGCATGAATTTGCTGAGTTTCTTTGTGTCTCCGGCAACCATCGCCTTTCCCATTTCAATGGCCTGTGTTTTGATCACCGTTTCAATGGGTTGGGCCCTTAAAAGAGAGAAGTTGGAAGCCAGAAGGGCAAGGATCAAAATATACCTCATATTAAAGATCTCTTTTTTTGTTGACGTAAAAGCAGATGCCCCAGATCACCAGCGTAACCAGGACGGTGAGCCAGATGAATTGAGGGATTTCAGCCAGTTTTAATTTGTAGCCTGCCTCATCAAACCTGGCCATAAATGCAGGCGCAGGAATCATACGGTCTGAGATCTCCAGTGGAAGGTATTTTCCCCAGGCCCATTTTTTATGAATGGCATAACTGGAGACTACATTTTCAAGAATGATAAAATAGAATACAAATGCACCCAGGGCAATGAATGATCTGCGGATAAGGAAGCCCACCATGAAAGCAAAAGACAGCTGGGAAAAAGTCTGCATTGCAAAGAGGCCGATATAATATGATTTTGCCCAGGGATTGGCCACCGTCTCTTTGGTAGCGATATTGCCAATGATCAAAGCAAATACGGCATACAAAAGGGTAACCAATGCAGTGATGATCACCACATCAATGAATTTCCCGAGCAGGAATTTCTCCCTTGACCATCCGTCAATGATGTTTTGCCGGCTTGTTTTATAGGTAAACTCATTGGTCACCAGCATGATGATGACAATGGCCGGAATGAATACAAAAACAGAGCTGAAAAAGGCAGTGGTATGAAAAGTTTCGGGAAGGATGAAGGGGTTGCCCACCAGCATTTTCATCACCGCACCAGTGGCGTCCTTTCTGGTAAGCATGTCATTATATTCCCTCCAGAACAGATAGTTCACGCCGGGGTAGGCGAGGGTGGTCATCAGCATAACGAGCCAGAACGCCCAGTAGTTCTTGATTTTAAGCCACTCAGTATATAAGATGTTCATGTTAGTTGCCTGTGAGTTCAAAGAATTTAGCTTCAAGTCTTTTCTTCCTGATCTGGAGGTGCTGGAGTACTACTCCCTGATCAAAAAAATAACGATTGATCTGTTCCGTGTCTGCTTTCCCTTTGGTGAAAAACAGGTGTAATTGCTGGCCGTCTTGCTTCCAGCTGCTGATACCTGGCAGGTGACCCGCCAGGGGCAACAGCCTTTGAATGTCTCCTGCACTGATCTCCACCACATCCTCATCCGTTAATACTTGATCCACCGGACCGGATACCAGCAGTTCGCCTGTTTTGAGGATGGCCACATGGGTGCAGACCTTTTCTACCTCATCCAGCAGGTGGCTGGCAATGATGATGGTGAATCCTTCTTTTTGCAGTTGCAGGATCAGTTCCCGTATCTCCGCGATGCCTACCGGATCCAGGCCATTGGTGGGTTCATCCAGTACCATCACTTTTGGAGCACCCAGCAATGCGGCGGCGATGGCCAGCCGCTGTTTCATGCCGAGGCTATACGTGGAGAAGCGGCTGTTCCTTCGCTCATAAAGATTTACTTTTCTGAGTACCTCATCTATATCCTGCCTGTTACCTCTTTCACTGATGCTTTGGGTTACTTTAAGATTGTTGACGGCAGATAGGTAATGATAGAAGTTGGGCGTCTCCAGGAGCGAGCCGATCTGTTTGCGCATCTCAGGTGATCCTGGTTTCCCAAACCAGGCATAGCTGCCCTTGTCTGCCGACAGCACGTCAAGAATGATGCTCAGCAAAGTGGTTTTGCCCGATCCGTTGGGGCCAAGGATTCCAAATACGGACCCCTGCGGCACATCAAAACTGACGCCTTTCAGCGCCTTCACTCTGCCGTAGGATTTTTCAATTCCGGAAAGCTTCAATACATCCATATCGTTCAGATAGGACAACAATGTAGTACAAAATATGGGTCTGGATAATGGGTTTATGCCAGTGGTTGAGGAACGGTTTGGAGTGGTTTCCAGCGGCAATAGCCGGAAGCGAAAATTTGACTACATTAGGGTATAAATCACTGTTATGAACAGATTACTGTTGCTTTTGGTTGTTATGGTTGCGGCATGCAGCCCGAAGGTTTCGCCTGATGCTCCCCTCGTGGGAAATAAATGGACCCTCATTGAAATGAATGGCGTTCCGGTACAGGTGAGTGGGACAGACAAGGATGCGCATCTCATATTTAACACAGCAGAAAAGCGGTACGCAGGCTCCAGCGGTTGTAACCGGATGATGGGGACATACAGTATGAAATCCAATGGTGAAGTTAAGTTTTCGCCTCCTGCGGGAACCATGATGTCATGCGTTGACCAGGCCTTTGAAAATGCATTCATGAAATTTTTTGCTACAGTTAATCGATATGAAATCCGCAATGACGAGTTGCTGCTGAAACAGGATAATAATGTAGTCATGAAAATGAAAAGAATGTAGCGCAAGCCAATCTAGCAATTAACAATTAGCAATTGACAATTGGCACTAGTTGTTGGTTACTAGTGACCCCACCAACACCCAACTTCCAAATACCAGTGCCAATTGTAAATTGCCAATTACCAATTGTTAATTACCAGATTGGCCTGTCTAGTGTAATTCAATCGTTTCCACCTCCGGTATATCGGTCAGGATCACCTGTATATGCTTGTGATGCGCTTTTGATTTAAAATCGTGGAAGATCTCAAGGATGTCCTGGTCTATATAGATACTTTTTGTGCCGGTGATTTGCACTTGTGCGTAAGGCGGGATTTTGTCAAGCAGTTCTACAAACCTTTTTTTATTCAGGAAACTCACATTCAAGGCCAGATCTATGCTATAGCACCTGATGTGCCCTTCCATACGTTCTTCCACCGCATATCCGGCACGGTAGGTATGTTTGATCAGGAAATAGATCGAGTAAATAAATCCCAACACTACGCCCATTAACAGGTCTGTAAGCAGTACAGCCACAATAGTGACAATGAAGGGCATGAATTGTTCCCTGCCTTGTTTGTACACGGCTTTGAACATCGCCGGTTTTGCAAGGTTATACCCTGTTTGTAAAAGGATAATGGCCAGTACACAGTATGGAATCTGGTTGATCAGCGGAATGGCGATGGTTAACGCGAGTACCAGCCAAAGCCCATGGACGATGGCGGACGCCCTGGTGCGCGCACCGGCTTCCGCATTGGCAGAACTGCGCACAATTACTGCGGTGATGGGCAGGCCGCCCAAGAGACCACTGAACAGATTGCCCGTTCCCTGTGCAATGAGCTCCCGGTTTTGGGGTGTTACCCGGTTGTAGGGATCGAGTTTATCAATTGCCGCAATACTCAGAAGGGTTTCCAGGCTGGCAACAAAGCAGATCAGCACAGCATTTTTGGCGATGTCTGTATTCCAGTTTCCAGGAAAGACAGGCCAATGGAAGCTACTGAATATGTTGCGCGGTATCTGCACGTATTGTTCAGGTCTTAGATGAAGTGCAGCAGAGAGCCTTGATAAAACGAAGGCTATCACTGTTCCCGCCAGCACAATGATGAATGCCGTAGGAATAAAGGGGAATTTGCTCCTGCCCCATTTTAGCCAGCTGAAATAGGTGGTAAAAGTGAGTATGGTGATGATGATGGATGCCAGCGAGAATTGTTGCCCCAGGTCTTTGATACCTTTGAATCCGTGCCGGAAGCTGACGAGGTTAATGAGTTCGCCCGACCAGAAATCAGGCTTGCTATAACCCAATACAATTGGGATTTGCTTGGATATCAAAAGTATTCCGATGGCGGCAAGCATACCTTTGATCACACTGGAAGGGATGAAATGGGTGAAACCTCCGAGTTTAAGGATGCCGAGAATGATCTGTAAAAGGCCAGCTCCCGCAACTGCAATAAAAAATAATTCAATGGTACCCAGTTCTGTGATGGCATTGGCACAAATGGCAGTGAGGCCTGCAGCAGGCCCGCTGACACTGAGTGGTGATCTGCTGACGATGGAGACGATGACACCGCCTACGATCCCGGCGATGAGGCCGGAATAAACCGGGGCGCCGGAGGCCATAGCGATGCCCAGGCAGAGCGGAAGTGCAACGAAAAACACCGTTATACTGGCCCTGAGATCGTATTTCAAAAATGATTTAACGAGATAGGTACTCTTCCTTGTGAAAAGCATATCCAAATCTAGTAATTAGCAATTAATAATTGGCAATTAACAATTGGCACTAGTATCTAAAGTTTAGAAACTAGTGCCAATTGCTAATTGCCAATTGTTAATTGTCAATTGCTAAATCAGTTTCTGACGGGTTTTCCTCCCTTCAGCACAGACTGGATCCGCTCCAGTGTTTTACGTTCACCACAGAGTGAAAGAAATGCTTCACGCTCCAGGTCAAGAAGGTATTGTTCTGTCACGAGGCTTGGCTCGCTCAGGTCTCCGCCACACATGACATAGGCCAGTTTCCTGGCAACGAGCGAATCATGGTCAGTTGCATATCCTGCGCGCCACATGCCGTTGATGCCGGCATAAAGTGCACCCAGTGCGGATCTGCCGAGAACCTTTATATCACTGCGTTGCGTGGGCATGACATAACCACTGTCATAGATTTCCAGGACTGATTTCTTGGCTTCGGATATTCTTCTTCCCTGGTTCATAACCACTTCATCCAGTCCTTTGCGCAGTATGCCCAAGTCAAATCCTTCCTTGGCGGAGGTGGCTACTTTTGCAGTAGCGATGGTGAGGAATCGATTTTTGAGTGTAATGGTTTCAGGTTCATCTTCATGCATTTCGTCGGCTGCACGAAGTACAAATTCCTTGGTGCCACCGCCACCGGGAATCAGGCCAACACCCAGTTCCACCAGGCCTATATAGGTTTCTGCTGCGGGGCAAACTTTATCAGCATGCAGGCTGAGTTCACAGGCCCCACCGAGGGTAAGGGCGTGCGGCGCCACCACCACGGGAACAGAAGAATACCGTGCCCGCATCATGGTGTTCTGGAACATCCGTATCGCCATATCCAGTTCATCATATTCCTGCTCAATCGCCAGCATGAAAATCATGCCCACGTTGGCACCTGCAGAAAAATTCTGGGTATCATTGGCAATGACCAGACCCTTGTATTTTTCTTCAGCGAGTGCAATAGATTTCTGGATACCTTCCAAAACTTCGCCACCAATACTTCCCATTTTGGTGTTCCATTCCAGTCCCAGTACATCGTCACCCAAATGATATGTATTGCAGGCGCTGTTTTTCCAGACAACCTGTCCGGAAAAATTCTTCATCACAATGAATGCTGATTCCTGGCCCTTGGCCACCGTGCTCACATACCCACCTGTTGCGGGTGAGTAACATACCCGAACACCCTTGTCCACCTTATAGAAAGAACTGTGACCCTTAGCTATCATGTCTTCAACCCAGGGAGCCACAGGGTAACCCGCCTTTTTCATGGCTTCCGCCGTTTTGGCCACTCCTAAAACGTCCCAGGATTCATAAGCCCCAATCTCCCAGCCAAACCCGGCCATCATGGCGTCATCTACCCGATACAACTCATCTGAGATCTCCGGATAACGATGGCTGATATATGAAAACAATCCATAGTGGAAATGGCGGTAAAATTCTCCTGCCTTATCACCACCCTGGCACAATGCTTTGATCCGTTGTTTTAAATCTTCCAGTTGTTTGGCTGCTTCAACAGAGGCAAATTTCGGTTTGTTACGCGCACCATACTCCATGGTTTGCAGGTTCAGGGTGAGAATCTCCGATGAGCCACCGGTCTTCACTTTTTTGAAGAAACCCTGCCCGGATTTATCTCCCAGCCAATTATTATCAACCATTTTCTGCAGCCATGACGGGATTACAAATGCCGCACGGGCTTCATCATCGGGACAATTATCATAAACGCCTTTGGCCACTTTGACCATAGTGTCAATTCCTACTACATCAGCAGTACGGAATGTAGCTGATTTGGGCCTGCCGATGATGGGCCCGGTAAGTGCATCCACCTCATCAATGGTGAGCCCCATCTTGTCTACCAGGCCGAAGATGGCCATGATTCCATAAACGCCGATCCTGTTGGCGATAAAGGCAGGTGTGTCTTTGCACAGTACCGTGGTTTTACCCAGGTAGAGATCCCCGTAATGCATCAGGAAATCCACAATGGCGGGATCTGTATGCGGCGTAGGGATGATTTCCAACAAGCGCAGGTAACGAGGAGGGTTGAAAAAGTGCGTTCCGCAGAAATGTTTTTTGAAATCATCGCTCCTGCCCTCTGCCATCATGTGAATGGGAATACCAGATGTATTTGATGTGATGAGCGTGCCGGGCTTGCGATATTTCTCTACCTGTTCAAAAATAAGTTTCTTGATGTCCAGGCGCTCCACCACTACTTCAATCACCCAATCGCAATGAGCGATGTCTTTCATGTTGTCATCAAAGTTACCCGTTGTGATTCGTTTGGCAACATCCTTGGTGTATACGGGAGATGGATTGCTTTTTAATGCGGCCTGCAATGCATCATTCACCAGTTTGTTCCGCAGCTTTGCATCCTTGGATTCCCTGGCATCATTGGGCACCATATCCAGAAGAAGTACCTGCAGTCCAATACCTGCAAAATGGCAGGCGATCCTTGATCCCATCACACCTGAGCCCAGTACGGCAACCTTCCTGATCGTTCTTTTCATATGCTAAGTCGTTGAATTAGTTAGTTAAACAACTATCGTCCAACGAAAATAAGAAATTAATGTGAATGTGAAGTAGTGAAATGGTGAAGTAGTGAAGTGGTGAAGTAGTGAAGTGGTGAAGCGCACCACTTCACCACTTCACTACTTCACCATTTCACTAGTTGTTTCGTTTTAACTCAAACTGCTTGATCCAGCTGATCTTGCCTTCTTTATTGAAACCCCAGAGTTCTTGAAGGTCTCGCCGGGATTGCCGGCCAGATTTTGCGGTAGTCTTCTCTACCCCCCAAACGGCCACTACCACCTCGCCTTTACCTTTTTCCCGGGCAGGCAGAATGGCATCAAAACTAGAAGCAATGGTATCCACTGCGCTTCTTTCCGCTTTGATGATGGCCAGCAAGCTATCTGCCTGCAGTTTTCCTGTAAAACCGGGCAGGTCGTTGAATACCGTGTCTGCGAAGTAGGTACGCACGCTGTCCATAGTATTGGCATCATAATGACGCCAAACCTTGATCACTTTTTCAGCGTAGGAAGCATCTTCCAGTGCAAAGTCAGCGCCATAGGAAAAAGACACACCGTAATTGTGTGCAGAGGGTGCTGATCCGGTTTCTGGTGCCGGGGGCTGCACAACTTCATTGGAAGGTGTATTGCAGGCAAATAGAAGTACCAGTGCCAGGGCTACCGAAGACTTGAACATAAGTATACGTTTGAGGTGAAGGAATCAGACAAACTACAAAGTTTCTCCAAAATCTCCATGCCCCGGGGCAGAATACTTAACTGACGGCTGATCCCGGTTCGGGTGATTCTTCGGGATTGATGAAATGCAATTTTCCCTGCATGTCCTCGGCCATCAGGATCATTCCTTTTGACTCTATACCCCTCATTTTCCGGGGCGCAAGATTAGCCACCACCACCACCTGTTTGCCGATGATCTGCTCCGGCGTGTAGTGCATGGCTATACCAGACACAACCGTTCTTTTTTCAAAGCCCAGGTCAACTTCCAGCTTAAGTAGTTTGTCTGCTTTTTCCACTTTTTCTGCATGCAGTACTTTGCCTACGCGAAGATCCAGTTTGGCGAAATCATCGTAAACAATTTCAGGCTTGAGTGCCGCATAGGCGGGTGAGGCAGGTGCCGATGCTGTTGTTTCAATTTTTCCTTTTTGTAGTTTTTCCACCTGCGCTGTAACTTCTGTATCATCAATTTTCCGGAACAACAGCTCTGGTGCGCGTAAACTGTAACCCATACTCAGCAGCTTGGTTTTGCCAGCATTTTCCCAGTCCAGCATTTTTTCTACCACCTTCATCATGTGCAACATTTTCGCTGCGGTGTTGGGCAACCAGGGATTGATCATAATAGCCAGGTTGGCACAGCACTGTAAACAGATGTGCAGGCAATTGTCTATTTGTTGTTGCGCCAAAGGCGTTATCACACCCTGGGCATCAACTGATTTAGCCTTGATCCAGGGTTCTTTGTCCTGCATGTATTTATTGCCTTTCCGGGCAAGATCTATCACCCTGAACAGGCCATCCCTGAAACGGTAGTGTTCAATATCATCGGCCACTTCATCTGCCACCTGTTTGAATGAGGCCAGCATCTGCCTGTCTGCTTCATCCAGCAGGTCTTCGTGCAGCCTGGGGACCTTACCCCCGCAGAGTTTGTGCATCAGTACCCAGGTGCGGTTTACATAATTGCCGAATACGGCCACCAGTTCATTGTTTACGGCATCCTGGAATCCTTTCCAGGTGAATTCGCTGTCCTTGGTTTCCGGCGCAATCTGCGTAAGGTAATAGCGCAGCATATCCACCGTTTGCGGGCCGCCGTTGTCTTTCTTCACAAAATCATCGATATAATCCTGCATATCAATTTTCCAATTCCGCGATGTACTCATTTTATCGCCTTCCAGATTCATGAACTCATTGGACGGCACATTGTCTGGCAGGATAAATCCATGCAGATGAAGCATGACAGGAAAGATGAGGCAATGGAATACGATGTTATCCTTGCCTATGAAATGTACCAGCTTGGTATCTTTATCATACCAGTAAGGTTCCCAGTCTTTGCCATTATTGATGGCCCATTGTTTGGTAGCGCTGATGTAGCCAATGGGCGCATCAAACCAAACATAAAGTACTTTCCCTTCCGCTTCTTTCAAGGGTACTTTAACACCCCAGTCGAGGTCCCTGGTAACCGCCCGGGGCTGCAACCCCCCATCGATCCAGCTTTTACACTGGCCGAGCACGTTTGTTTTCCAGTCCGCAGCGTGGCCTTCAAGTATCCATTCCCGTAAGAACTGCTCGTGTTTATCCAGCGGCAGGTACCAGTGGCGGGTCAGCTTTTTTACCGGGGGATGGCCGCTGAGCGTGCTCACCGGATTGATCAATTCATCAGGGCTCAGGCTTTTACCACACTTCTCACACTGATCGCCATAGGCATTGTTGTATCCGCAATTAGGGCAGGTGCCTTTGATGAAGCGGTCTGCCAGAAAAGTCTTCGCTTCTTCGTCATAATACTGTTCTGATTCCTGCGTGGTGAGTTCACCCCGGTCATTCAGGTAAGTAAAAAACTCACTGGAGGTTTCATGATGAACAGGAGACGATGTACGATCGTAGATATCAAATGAAATGGACAGGTCTTCAAAATTCTGTTTGATGATCCCATGGTATTTGTCGATGATCGCCTGCGGTGTAGTGCCTTCTTTCATGGCCTGGATGGGAATGGCTGTTCCGTGTTCATCGCTGCCGCACACAAAAACCACATCCCTGTGGTTTGCCCTCAGAAAACGCACGTAAGTATCCGCCGGCAGGTAGGCACCGGCCAGGTGGCCGATGTGTTTCAGGCCATTGGCATAGGGAAGGGCCGAGGTAATCAAATATCTTTTGGGAGTCATAAGGTGCAAATATAGGCATTGGGGCATAAAGGCATTGAGGCATAGAGGCATTGAGGCAGTAGGGGTGGTTCGTGTTTATTAACGGTTACATGGCTTCAGCCGGCATTTCAGGTAGCTGAATAAGGCATCTTTGTTCCATCGTATAAATCCCGTGCAAGGCCACTGCTGGTGATTATCCGAAATCACTGAACGGGATATTAAATTTACGCATGCAAAAAAAGATCTTGGTTCTACTGCTTCTGTGTGTTTCCGCAAATGTACGCGCGCAGGATAATCAATATGAATTCCTCAGGATGGGATCCCGTAATTCCATCCTTGCCAATGCAGGCCTTTCCCGGTTTGAAGACCAGAGTGCGGTGATCGTCAACCCCGCTACTTTATCATTCGCCAATAATTCCAGTTTCACCTTCAACACCACAGCCGTGGGAACCAGTACCATCCGTTTTGATAACGGTCTGGGGCAGGGCTATAACATCAGATACGGCAACCTGAATGTACTACCCAATATGGCTGCCGGCGTAATCAAGCCAAAGGCAAAGGACAGGGATTGGGTGGTGGGCTATGGTATCTACCACCGTATGAATGATCACTTACGGTTTGCAGACCGTACCAAATATGATGTGGACGTGATCAACAACGTAGAAAGCCCCGGCGTGGAAAACTACCTCGCCCAGTATAACCTTTCCCATGACCTTGAAGAGATCACAGGCGCCCTGGGCGTGGGTTGGAACCTGAATGAGAATTTTGCCGTGGGGGTGTCTCAGTATTTCACTTACCGTACGGAGGAATATGACAGCCGCTTTACAGCCAGTGCATTACCTTATCCCAACAGTGGTGCCAGTATGAGTGGGATCACCCTCAGCAGGGACTTCAGTACCAGCTATTTTAAGATCATGGCACAGACCAAACTGGGGGTTGCGTGGCGGTATGAAAAATGGAGCCTGGGCATTACCATGATACTTCCGTCCCTTGGGATCATGGGCTATGGCAATATTTATTCCAAGGCCCAGCTTACCAATGCAAGGCTGAACCCTGCCGATCCCCGCAAGGATTACTATGCCAATGGCTATGTGGAAGAACAAAAAGCAAAATATAAGCATCCCCTCGCCATGGGCTTAGGCGCGTCAAGGTTGTTGAAACAGGTTCGGTTATACGGGGCCGTTAATTTTTATTCTGAACTGAAGAACTACAGCATCATGGATCCGGGCGATGTAGATTTCATCCAGCCGGCCTCAGATTCCAATATTGTATATAGCAGCGCCGCTATGCGGGTGAATGCAGGTAACCAGCGGGTGGTGAATGGCTCACTGGGTGCAGACTGGGAGTTTAAGACCAATAGACACCTATTGTTTTCCGTTCATACAGACCGGCATTTTTCCAATATAGATAGCAGCTTCAAGGGTAATTACCTGAGTGTTAAAAACTGGGATTTCTACCATCTTGCTTTGGGTATTTCGAGGAGTATTGGCAGGAGCGACTGGGTGCTGGGCCTTCGGTATAGCCTGGGTGGTAAGAAAAATGCAAAACAACCCTATAGCTTTGATGATCCGTCAGAAGGTAACTATTTGCAGGGCAACCGCCAGACGGGCACACTACGCGCCACCAGTTTCCAGTTGATGATCAGCTATGCATTTAAATTCAAATAAGCGGGGATCTAATGGCTGATGAGCAGTGCCCCATTGTTGTCAACCACCAGTTGGTGCATCATGCCATGGCGGAGTGCAAAATTGTCTTTCTGGTGACCCACCGGGAAGCCAAAGCATACGGGATAATCATATAATTTCACCTTAGCCAGGATAATGTCCTGAAATGTATGCCCAAATTCTTCGCCGGGATCGTCTGTTTTGATCCTGTTAAATCCACCCACCACCAGGCCTTTAAGGTTTGCAAGTTTACCTGCACGTTGTAGTGTGGTCATCATCCTGTCAATACTGTACAGGTATTCACCCACTTCTTCCAGGAACAGGATCCTGCCGTCTGTGTTGATCTCTGAGGATGTTCCCATCATACTGATGATGATGGCAAGGTTGCCTCCGGTAAGGATGCCCTCGCCCTTACCTTTTCGGTTATTTGGATCCGGCAGGCTGCTTACCTGGAGAACGGATCCGTTCAGTGCCTGGCGGATAGACAGAATGGTTTCCTGGACCATGGGCTCAGCAGTTTGCCAGTCCTTAGGAAAACTGTTGCACATTTTGGAATGAATGGACGCCACGCGGGCGTGTTTCAGTATATGCAGGTGCAGGGCCGTAATATCTGAAAAACCGATCAACCATTTAGGATGGCGGATGAATGCATCCAGAGAAAGCTGGTCAAGGATCCGGTTTACCCCATATCCTCCGCGAGCACACATGATGGCCTTAATGGAAGGATTATCCAGCATGTTTTGCAGATCTGCGAGGCGTTCAGCATCAGTACCTCCAAAGGTGAAATCCCTTTTGCCGATGGTATTGCCCACGAGGATAGTAAATCCCCAGGACTCCATTAATTGTTTGGCCGGGTTAATATCTTCCAAACTGATATAGCCTGCGGAAGACGTGATGCCAATGGTGTCACCTGGTTTTAAATAGGGAGGGATGGCAACCGGGTGCAGGTCTTCACCCGGGTTGAAACGCAATTGCGATCCTGCTGACAGGACGGGAAGCATTTTAAGGAAATCATGCCGGTTCATAGCTCCAAGATAAAACAAGTGTGCAATCTTTGCATTAAGCAAATTGCAGTGCTGAAGGTTTCTCCGGCAATCCGGGCATCCGCATCATTTCCCCGCACACAGCCACTATGAATCCTGCTCCTGTATTAACGATTAGGTCATCAACGGTGATCTCAAAATGGTCATATTGGTGGATCTTTTCTGGTGTATCCGTAAATGAGTACTGGGTTTTTGCAATACACACCGGTAGTTGATGCAATCCCTGTTGCACAATCTCTTTGAGTTTAGTGCGGGCTTTCTTTTCCATGACAATACCTTCTGCACCATAAATGCTGCGCGCTACTTTATTAATCTTATCCTCCACTGAATCCTGAAGCTCATAGGTGTGGTGTATGTTTTCCGGCTTTGATTGGGTGAGAGCGATGATGGTTTTGGCCGTATCCAGTGTTCCTTTGCCACCCTGGGCAAAGGCGTCATTGATGCCAAAGGGGATCTGCCTTTCCTTGCACCAGTCTCCCACCAGTCTGATTTCTTCATCGGTATCTGTGGGGAACCGGTTCAGTACCACCAGTACCTGTTGATCAAAGGTCCGAAGGATATGGAGATGCCTTTCCAGATTTCGCATACCCCTGCGGATACCTTCAGGATCCGGCTGGGTGATACGGGCATAGGGTACTTCGCCATGTAGTTTCAGGGATTGGTTGGTGACCACCAGTACTGTTAAAGCTGGGGCTATGCCGGCAGTCCTGCACTTAATATTGAAGAATTTTTCTGCGCCAAGATCTGACCCAAACCCAGCTTCCGTGATGACATAATCCGCCAGTTGCATAGCCGTTTTGGTGGCGATAACTGAGTTGCAGCCATGGGCAATATTAGCGAAGGGCCCTCCATGAACCAGGGCCGGTGTTCCTTCCAGGGTTTGCACAAGATTGGGTTGCAGGGCGTCTTTCAGCAGGGCGTGAATGGCTCCTGTTACGCCCAGTTCATCAACCGTCAGGATCTCTTTGTTGGCTTGGGTACCCAGGTTAATCCGGCTGATCCTTTCCCGGAGGTCATCCTGGTTTTGGGCAAGGCACAAAATGGCCATCAGTTCAGAGGCTGGAGTGATATCAAAACCGGTTTCCGTGGGGATGCCATTCTTTCCACCATGTAAACCGGTGATGATATATCGCAATGATCTGTCGTTCACGTCCATAACCCTTCTCCATGTGATCTCTTTCAGTTCATTGGGTGTACCCTGGTTGAAATAGTTATAGTTGTCCAATAATGCTGCCAGGGTATTGTTGGCTGCACTGATGGCGTGGAAGTCTCCCGTAAAGTGGAGGTTGATCTCTTCTGCGGGATGCAGTTGTGAACGTCCACCGCCGGTGGCGCCGCCTTTCATCCCAAATACCGGACCGAGGGATGGTTCCCTGAGTGCAAGCATGGCTTTTTTGCCCAGCTGATGAAGCGCGTCAGCGATCCCGATGGAAGTGGTTGTTTTTCCGTTTCCGGCCTTGGTGGGCGTAATAGAAGTAACCAGAATCAATTTGGACTGGCTGCGTTTTTTATCATCTGTTTCCGGAAGGGTGATCTTGGCTTTGTACTTACCGTATGTAGTAACCTGGTCATCCTGCAGGCCCAGTTGCCTGGCCAATGTGGCGATGGGAATGAGGGCATTGTTTTCCATATAAAGGGTTGAGTGCACAAAATAGGGCGATGTGTACATAACCACATTGATGGGTATTGCTGATGTGGATGATTATGGTCATCCATTCCCGGATTCCGGCTTTACCGTATTTTAGACGAAATTTTTTGATGGTGAACCCTGTTTTGATTCCGCCTTATCTCAAGAAAGGAGACCTGATTGGTATTACCTGCCCGGCGGGGTTCATGGAGAAGGCCAAGACTGATGAATGTGTGCGGGTGCTTACTGAGTTATGGGGATTCAGGGTGAAGCTGGGGCATACGGTGGGCCACCAGCACCACTATTTTGCGGGGACGGACCAGGAGCGGAGGGAAGATCTGCAGGGCATGCTGGATGACCCGGAGGTCAAGGCTGTTTTGTGCGGTAGAGGTGGCTATGGGGTGGGCCGCATCATTGACGAACTCGATTTTCGCCGGTTCAGGAAGCATCCAAAATGGATCATTGGCTTCAGTGATATCACTGTGCTGCATTCACATATTTTGTCGCGCTTCCGCATTGCCACCCTTCATGCACCCATGGCCAATGCCTTCAACCAGGGCGGCTACAGGAACAAGTATGTAAAAAGCCTGTACGCGGCTTTGACGGGAGAGAAGGCAGCATATTCGGTTAGGCATCATCGGTATAACAAGCCTGGCAAGGCTGAAGGGCAGCTCTGTGGTGGAAATCTTTCCCTGGTGGCCCATCTCATTGGCACACCGTCTGCGGTGGATCTGCGCGGCAAGATCCTCTTCCTGGAGGATGTGGGTGAGTATTTGTACAATGTGGACCGTATGCTGTACCAATTGAAAAGATCCGGTGCATTCAAGGGACTGGCGGGGCTGGTATTGGGCGGATTTACGGATATGAAGGATACCCAGCTTCCCTTTGGGGCAACGGTGCAGGAGATATTGAACGATGTGCTTGCTGGCGCCCAGTATCCCATTTGTTATGGTTTCCCTGTTAGCCATGAAAAGGAGAACTATGCCCTGAAATGCGGGGCTTTGTTTTCCCTGAAGGTGGACGGGTCTGGGGCCACGCTTACAGAATTAAATGCAGGGAGAAGATGAAGGGAGAAGTGCGAAGTTAGTCCTGGTCTTCCAGCTGGAAAATTTCTTCCACTTTCACCCTGAAGAGCCTTGCTAATTTAAGTGCAAGCATAGTAGACGGCACATACTTATTGCTTTCCATGGCGTTGATCGTTTGCCGGCTCACCCCTATATTTTCTGCCAATTGTTGTTGCGTCATGTTGTGAATGGCGCGCTGCACTTTGATGGTATTGGTCATGGTTACTGGTTTTTACGAAGTACAAGATGGAAACGAATGATGAAAATGATGAGGACAGTGAGCATATTGTACATCATCACATCAATGTATGCAAAACCATGAACCAGCCAGGTGGCGATGATGAGCAGTATATAGTTGATCAGAACGGCCCACTGCAGGGATTCCAGCCTGATTTTAGCGATGTATTCATCTTCCGTTTTTTCCCTTGAAAAGGCAATCAGGAGAAGTCCCACGATGATGCCCGTGAGTGCAAGTTCATCTGTGAAATTGATGTTGTTGTCCAGTATCCCTTTGTCTCCGATGGAAAGGGATAAAAAAGACCATTGAAAGTCTGCAAAACGCACGAAAAGGCCCAGGATCAGGAACGGAACCAGGACGAAAAATCCTATCCTTTTGTATTGGTTAGCTAATAGCAATGAATGTTTCATGATGTAATGTTTACTTACCCAAAAGTAAAGTATATTTTACATATTGGCAAATAAAATTGTCAAAAATTTCTTAAATTGCCGCATTACCGCATTACCGCATTACCGCATTATCACATTGCTAGGATGTCCCGGATGAAATTGTGGTATTCCGGGAAGCCGGGGAGGTTATTGTGACCGCCGCCTTGGATACGGATGAGGGTGATCATCCGCGGATTGATCTTTTGAAGAGCCACGGAATGTTTGATGGGGATGAGCCAGTCGCGCGTGCCGTGCAGGATATACGTATGGCATTTGACATACTTCATCCATTTATCCGTTTTCAATTTATAGCGCAGCATAAAACGGAGAGGGAAAATGGGCAGGAATTTCTGTACTGCGCGGGAGAAATTATAATAGGGAGCATCCAGAATGAGATAACGGGGTTGATTCTGGGAAGCGAGTTTGGCGGCAAATCCGCTGCCGAGACTCCTGCCGTATACGATGATTTCAGACTCCGGGAAATCCTTCTTCAGGCTGTCATACACAAATTGCATATCTCCCAGCATGGCATATTCACTGCGTTTGCCCGTGCTTTTGCCGAAGCCCCGGTAGTCTACCAGGACCACATCATAATTGTATCGGTAAAAATCCTTTGCATACTTGGCCCAGCCCTTTATGCTTCGCGAGTTGCCATGGAAATACAGGACTACACCATGGGGATTGTCCCTGTGAAAGTGGAGGCCATTGATGCGCACGCCGGGTTCCACATCAAAGAAGAGTTCACGAAAAGGCACGTCGTAGATATATTGGAAATCCTGCGACAACTTTTCCGGCTTGAAGATGAACCGGTCCTGGATGAAATAGGCAATCACCATCAATGCGATGTAGACCCCGCCAATGAGGTACCAGTTGATTGCTATGATGATGCAGGGAGGCATATAGGCATTAAGGTATAGAATTAATGCGGCAATGCGGCAATGCGGTAATGCGGCAATGTAGTAATGCCTATTTTCGCGTATGCGGAAATTCCTGACCTGGGTGGTCCTTATTTATGCGGTGCTGGGAATCCTGATCTATTATCTGCAGGGATATTTCTTTTTCAGGGCAGTGCCGCTGCCGCAGGACCATCGATATACATTTTCCATTCCCTACCGTGAATTGAATCTTGCCTACAGCAAGGACCGGAACCTGAACATCATCCAGTTTGAAACCCAGGGACCAGTGAGGGGAGTGGTTCTGTATTTTCATGGCAACCGGAAAAATATTGGCTGGTATGCGCAGTTTGCGCCGATGTTCACCCGTCATGGATATGAAGTGTGGATGGCAGACTATCCGGGATACGGTAAAAGCACGGGGGAGCTTACAGAGGAATTGTTGTATGACTATGCAGAGCAGGTATATAAACTGGCAGCAAAAAAATACCCCGCAGACAGTATCATTGTGTTCGGCAAATCCATGGGTACGGGCCTGGCCACGTATATTGCTTCCCGGCACCGGTGCCGCCGGGTGATCCTGGAAACGCCCTATTATAGCCTCAGTTCGGTAGCATCGAGGTATTTCCCGGTTTATCCGATGGAGCAAATGATCAAGGTGAAAATTCCGTCCTGGCAATACCTGGCGGAAGTAAAAGATACTGTCAGTATTTTTCATGGAACCGATGACGGGGTGATCACCTACCGTAATGCGCAGCGGTTGTTGCCTTACCTGAAAAGTGGTGATGAATTTGTGACTATTCCCGGCGGCAGCCATAATGACCTACGGAGGTTCAGTCTTTTTACGCAGAAGATAGATAGTTTGTTGAAATAGGGGTAGGGTGTAGGGGTAGGGTGTAGGCTAGGGCCTAGCTAAACCCTACCCCTACACCCTACCCCTATTATTCACCTATTCTTTTCAACCGGATATTCGTAACCGGTGCCACAATCAGCGGGAATTTCTCCACTTTCACATAGCTGGGATCCAGGCCAAAGCCACGTTCTTCGGAGAGGGATATTTCTTTGAGCCAGAAATAGATTTTCATGACCAGCCTTTCAAAGAAGGGCAGTTCATTATCCTGGCTTAGGAATTTTTCCATGACGATAAATTCAAAATCACCTACGATGTTATTTCTCTGCAGGCTCTCATAACGGCTCACGATATTCACCTCGCGGTTAGCCACCATTTCTTCCACCACTTTCCGGAACAGCAGATTGATCCTGGGTTCAACCCGGAATCCGAGTTTAAATTCAATCCGGATCACTTCATTGGGAATAATGGTTTGCACTTCATATTCACAGGTATAGGGATCATCAAGGGTATCCACGTGAACAAACCAGTAGATATCCGCACGCTTCGGTTTGCGGTTCAGGATGGAGTGGATGATCTTATGCTCAATTTCCTTGGGGTTATTGGCACTGGTGAGGTAGATCAGGTGTGTTGCATATTTGTTGATGGATGAATCATTGCTGAGTTCCTGCAACATGGGGAGGTAGTGATCCAAACGAACAAATTCCACGTAGCGGTTCTTGATCTTTCTGGACTTATACCACACATACATGATGAGGAAGAAAATAGAACCTACCAGGATGGTGATATATCCGCCGTGGGTAAACTTCTGCATCAGGGCGGTGAAATACAGGAGCTCGATGGCCATAAAGGCGATCAGGAAAAGATAGATATAGCCCTGGTTTACGCGGTGCAATACCAGGTAGTTTGCGAACAGGATGGTAGTGGCTATCATGGTCATGACAATAGCCAAACCATAAGCAGCTTCCATTCTTGATGATTCCCGGAAATAGAGTACCACGCCAACGCATCCAATAAAAAGCATTGTGTTGATAGCGGGGATAAACAACTGGCCTTTTTCTTCGGAAGGGTATACGATCCGCAGGCGGGGCCAAAGGTTTAACCGCATGGCTTCTGAGATGAGGGTGAAGGAACCGGAGATCAATGCCTGGCTGGCGATGATGGCCGCTGAAGTAGCGATAACCACGCCAATGATGACAAACCAGTGGGGCATCAGGTCATAAAAGGCATTGATACTAAGCTGGTCTTTCAACTCAGGCGTGATGGTCATGTTCAGCCGGTTGGCCAGCAGGTATGCACCCTGGCCGAGGTAGTTGAGGATCAGGCAGGCTTTCACCATGATCCAGGTCACACGGATATTGCTGCGTCCACAGTGACCTAAGTCGCTATACAACGCTTCTGCACCGGTAGTACAAAGGAATATAGCGCCCAACAGCCACATGGCATCTGGCGAGCTGACAAGGAGTTTATAGGCATAATAGGGGTTGAAAGCCCTGAATACTGACCAGTCATCACTCAGGTGCATGATGCCCAGGAGAGCCAACATGGTAAACCAAACGAACATAACAGGCCCAAATAGTTTGCCTATGGAAGCAGATCCAAATTGCTGCAGGAAAAAGAACAAAACAAGGATGCCTATGACGATGTAGACAATGGCCTGGGATTCAATGGCATGAAGCGAAGGAATATTTTTAAGACCCTCAATGGCAGATGTAATAGAGATGGGTGGCGTGATCATGCCATCAGCCAGCAATGCGGATCCGCCCAACATGGCCGGAATGACCAGCCATTTTTTGCGCCGCCTGACCAATGCATACAAAGCGAAAATACCCCCTTCCCCCCGGTTATCTGCACGGAGGATGAGGATGACATATTTGATCGTTGTCTGCAGGGTCAGGGTCCAGATGATACAGGAAAGGCTCCCAATGATCAGGTCTTCGGTAATCATTCTGTCAGCAATGATCGAATTGAACACGTAGAGGGGGGAGGTACCGATATCCCCGTAAATGATGCCCAAGGCCACCAGCAGACCCGCCGCTGTAACCTTGTTTAAATTTTTACCCACCGGTTGATGATGTTAGATACAGTTGATCTGTAAAATTATACCTCAAAGGTATAACTAAAGAGAAATAATGTTCCAAATAATAAAAACGCGTGATTTACAAAAAATTGCGTTAACGATTGGATGCCGGATGCCCAAAAAGCCTGAAATTGGACCACATATAGTACTTTTAACGCCTAATGGAAACGCACATGATCCTTCGCAAACAGCTTGTCATCCTGGTTTCCCTTGTTGTTCTGACCCTGCAATCCCAGGGCCAGCGGATTTTCTATTCAGATATAGAGAAAGATGACTACCGGCAGACCAATTTTGAGATCCTTGGGAAGGTAGGTGGCAACATCAATGTATATAAAAACCTGCGGAACCGAAATGATGTTTCCATCTATGATAATGAGATGAAACTCATCAATAAAGTGAGGCTGGATTTTCTGCCAGACAAGATCATCAACTCAGATTTTGTGGTGTACGGGGATTCCTACTGGATGATCTACCAGCACCAGAAACGCAATATCGTGTATTGCACAGCGGTGCGGCTTGACGGCAATGGCAAGGTGCTCAAAGGTCCGGTAGACCTGGATACTTCGCAGGTTGGCGGTTTTGGCGACAATAAAATATATGCCACTGTTAACAGCGATGACAAACAGCAGGTCATGGTGTTCAAGATCAACAAGCGTGATGAACGAAGACTGAATTTCACCCTGCTGCGTTTCACCGGTAAGGATGGAGACCTCAAGCTGGAAGAGAAGAACCAGCTTTCTATGCCCTCACCGGATCGCGACAGGGAATCGGTATTTACAGAATTTGTCATTGATAATGACGGGGATTTTGTTTTTGGCAAGATGGGAAGGTCTGGCAGCCGTGAATATATTACCAGGCTCGACATATATGTAAAGCGGCCAGGCCAGGACAGTTTTATCACCCGTAACCTTCCGTTGAATGATAAAACCCTGGACGAGGTAAAGATCAAGGCAGACAATATCAATAAACGCTTCATTTTCAATTCCTTCTATTACCAGCAGAAAAGGGGGAATATTGATGGTATTATTAACCTTGTGTATGATAAAAATGAAGGTAAAATTTCTGCGGTAGGCAGTGTGGCATTCAACGATACCATGCGGCTGGATGCAAGGTCTGAGAACATACCGGTAAAGCAGGCGTTTAACGACTATTTCATCAAGCACATCATACCTAAACGGGATGGTGGTTTTGCCGTGCTTGCAGAATTGTATTATACCACTTCCCGTCAAACTGGTTGGAACCGATGGGACTATCTTTACGGGTATAATTACTATAGTCCTAATACCTGGGGATATTATTCACCCTATAACAGCCTGAACTACTATCGCTGGATGGATCCCTGGAACCGTTGGGGAACCAGTATGACCCGCCATTATGCTGAAAATGTGGTGATCATGAGTTTCAACAAGGATGCACAATTGGAGTGGTCTAATTTCGTTAGAAAGACGCAGTATGATGATAACTCCGATGTATTCCTGAGTTATAATATTTTCTATACCGGAAGGGAAGTGCGGTTTTTGTTTAATACCCTGGAACGCAGGGAGTTGTTACTTAATGCGGTGACGGTGAATGCGGAGGGTGTGATGAAAAGGGACCCCACTATGAAAAGTATGGACAGAAACTATGAGTTCATGCCCAGGTTTGGTAAGCAGGTAGGTGCCAATACAGTGGTGTTACCGGCCATGTACAAGAACTACATTTGTTTCGCCAAAATAGATTTTTAACGAACAGTGCCCGGTATATTCAGAACCACCAATCCCATCAGTATTGTAGTATTGTTCTTTTATGGAATGATACTGCGGTTTGCTGCCTTTCTGCAACCGGTGAAGCCGGAAGCCCATCCGTCTGACGGGGTCCTTTACCACAGCCTGATCAATGGGTTGAATGCCATAAGCGGAACCTCGGGCATCCTTCATACCGTTGTTGCATATCTTTTGGTTTTTGCCCAGTCGCTCATGATCAATGCGGTGTTTCTAAAGCACCGTTTGCTGAATAAGCCTAATTTTTTGCCGGCGCTTGCATATGTAATGATCACGGCACTCTTTCCGGAGTGGTGGACACTTTCCTCCACCCTGGTGGTAAACACATTTATCATCGTAGCCTGGAATAATCTCACGGAATTGTATAAAAGCCAGAAGGGGAAACAACTGGTTTTTAATGCGGGGATCATCATTGGGTTGGGGTCATTTTTTTATTTTCCCTCAGCCGCTTTTATCCTGATGGCCATAGCCGCTATTCTGATCATGCGGCCTTTTAGTTTGCCCGAAATACTATTATGTATACTGGGTGCCACCGTTCCGTATTATTTCCTGTTTGCCTGGTTATACCTGAGCGGGTCCCTGGACATTCACAAATACATACCCCATCTTGCCATCAGTTATCCCCAGTTCCAGCAAAGTATCTGGGCCTGGATAGGCCTGCTGTTGCTCATGGTGCCCTTCCTTTTTTCCGGCATTTATATCCAGAACCAGATCCTCAGGATGCTGATCCAGATCAGAAAGAACTGGAGCCTGGTCCTCGTTTACCTGTTAATTGCCCTTCTGGTGCCTTTTATCAATGGAAGTAAAGCTTTTGAATACTGGGTGCTGTGTGCGGTGCCTTTTGCAGCCTTCCATGCCAATGTGTATTTCGCCCCCAGGAAGTCCTGGATGGCCGCTATCCTGCACTGGGGTACGGCGGGGTTTATCCTGGCATTGAATTACTATATGATGAGGCATTAGGCATTGAGGCATTAAGGCATTAAGGGTGGGCCGCCCTCAATGCCTCAATGCCTTAATGCCTTTATGCCTTTATGCCTTTATGCCTATATTTGCAGCATGAAATTCGGCGTTGTTGTTTTCCCCGGTTCCAATTGCGACAGGGACATCATGGACAGTATCCGTCATGACCTTCAGATGGAGGTGATACAGCTATGGCATAAAGACAAGGATTTGTCTATGTTCAGCACTGAAGACTGTATTGTATTGCCAGGTGGTTTTTCTTTTGGCGATTACCTGCGTTGTGGTGCCATTGCCAAGTTCAGTCCCATGATGCAGAGTGTGATTGCGTTTGCCGGTAAAGGCGGCAAGGTTCTGGGTATTTGCAATGGCTTCCAGATCCTTTGTGAGTCTGGGTTACTCCCCGGAGCACTGCTCAGAAACGCCAACCAGCAATTTGTTTGCAAGAATGTATTTATTAAAGGTGCCGATGGCGTACCCTTAAAAATTCCAGTGGCGCATGGAGAAGGTCGATATTATGCGGATGAGGTTACCCTGATGGCACTGGAAGCCAACAACCAGGTGATCTATCGCTATTGCGATAAGGATGGAGATTTAACCGCGGATGCCAACCCCAACGGATCTACCAACCATATTGCTGGCATTGCCAATGCAGCCGGTAACGTTTTTGGTATGATGCCTCATCCTGAGAGAGCAACTTCCCCTATCCTGGGCAATACAGACGGATTAAAGGTTTTTTCCAGGCTTTTTCAGGGGATTTCAGTTCCTGAGATGGCATTTTAATAATTCATTGGCTAAAATGGGGCAATGAATGATCATCTTTGTACGTCTTAATACTAGTTAATACAGCTTATGAAATATGTATTCCTGTTTTTGATGGCTCTGGTGGGAACCGGTGTTTCCTTTGCCCAATCGGGTTCAGCGAAACAGGTTCAATGGACATTCACTTCCAAGAAAATTGCCGAAAACACATATGAAGTAAGGATAGCTGCCATAATCAATGCAGACTATCACATGTATGCGCAAAACGCCGGTATTGAAGGCCCTGTTCCCACTACCCTGAAATACACGGCAAACCCCCTGGTGACAGTTGACGGCAAAGCCAAGGAAGTGGGTAAAATGGTTAAGAAATTTGAGTCGGCCTGGGATGGCAATGTAAACTACTATGAAAAGAAAGTGGAGTTTGTGCAAGTGGTAAAACTGAAGGGAAAAGTAAAAACCAATCTCTCCGGTAAGGTGCTGTTCATGGTTTGCAATGAAAACCAATGCCTTCCGCCTTCTGAAGTGGATTTTAAAGTAGCGGTGGGCGGATAGTTTTTTAGTTCGCAGGTCGCAGGTCGCAGTTCGCAGGTCGCAGAAGTAAACTAGCTGGTTCATGAATCTTATTTCCAGGGGCTATAGCCTTAGGCACTTCGTTTTTTTCCTGATCTTTTTTTTATCCCGGCAACCCCTTTTTGCGCAGGATACGGCTGCGTTTCAATGGAAAGTTAAGAGTGAGCGGAAGGGCCAGGGCGTTTACCAGTTGAGCTTTTCCACTGCCATTCAGCATAATTGGCAACTCTACGCGCCGGGCCAGGATCTGGCGGGTGTATCGTCTTCTGCCCTCATTTTGCAGGACTCTTCCATACAGGTAACTGAAGCGCTAAGAGCGGCCGGACCTACTACTATCATTAATAGTGCATTATTTGAAAACGCCTCACTTCAGGTAAATGAAAGGGAAGCGGTTTGGACGGTACTCATACGGATTCCCGGTTTGGTGCCTGCCGGCTTGTTGGGTACTCTACAATTTACATATGGCAAAGGGGATGAATTTTACCCGCTGGAAAGTTTTCCTTTTAATGTAGCACTGGAAGGGGGGGTACAAGCCAATAACAGGATCTTGATTCCTGACCTTAATATTGACAAACCCTTACAGGATTGTGGCGAGCTGGCAGGTGGCAGCACAGCGGATAACGGCGGGAAAAGCCTTTGGCGGATTTTCATCCTGGGATTTCTGGGCGGTTTGGTTGCCCTGCTTACGCCCTGCGTGTTTCCTATGATTCCGTTGACGGTTTCATTTTTTACCAAGAAAACGGGAGATCAAAAAAGCACTGCCAATGCTGTTATGTATGGATTCTTCATCTTCCTGATCTATGTTTCCTTCAGCATACCCTTCCACTTGATTGGTAAGGTTTCACCCACGATATACAATGATATCTCCACCAATATCTGGCTGAACCTGGGCTTCTTCATCGTTTTTATAGCATTTGCGATTTCATTTTTTGGATACTATGAGATCACACTGCCCAGTGGTTTTGCCAACAGGGCCAATGCCAGGCAGGGCTCTAATCTTTTGGGTATATTCTTTATGGCATTAACCCTGGCCATCGTCTCCTTTTCCTGCACGGGGCCCATCCTGGGAACCCTGTTGGTAGGTACTGCGTCTGAAGGTGCCTGGCCTTTGACGGCGGGCCTTGCAGGATTTGGGCTGGCTCTCGGATTGCCTTTTGCCCTGTTTGCTTTATTTCCACAGTGGTTGCAACAGCTTCCCAGGAGCGGCGGCTGGCTGAATACAGTAAAAGTAGTACTTGGTTTTGCAGAGCTTGCCCTTGCCCTTAAATTCCTGTCCAATGCAGACCTCGTAGCGCATTGGGGAGTTATGCCCAGGGAATTGTTTTTTGCATTATGGATCCTCGTTGGACTTGGGCTATTTGCATACCTGATGGGCTGGATCCATTTCCCCCATGATAACCGTAGCCAGAAAATAGGATTGGGACGAAGAGGATTTGCACTTGCAGTGCTGGCTTTTACCATTTACCTGATGCCTGGTGTAACCAACACAAAAGCTGCCAACCTGAGCCTGGTCAGTGGTTTTCCCCCTCCAGCCTGTTACAGCCTTTATAAGCATCCTGTTAATTGCGAAGAACCTTTGAAAGATTATGATGAAGCGTTGAAACTGGCTCGTGAAAAGGGCAAACCTATATTGATCGATTTCACCGGATGGGCCTGTGTGAATTGCAGGAAGATGGAAGAGAATGTGTGGCCTGATCCAAACGTGAAGGCCTTGATGGAAAAGTATATCCTGGTGTCATTGTATGTGGATGATAAAGCGAAACTTCCCGCCAGCCAGCAGTTTGTATATACTGCTAAAGACAGCTCACAACGGCGCATTGTAACGGTAGGGGACAAGTGGTCCAATTTCCAGACCGAGAACTTCAATGCCAGTTCCCAACCCTGGTATGTTGCTATAAGTCCCGATGAAAAATTGTTGACACCGCCGGTTGGCTATACACCGGATAAGGACGCCTATGCTAAGTGGCTGGAGTGCGGACTTGCTGCTCACGGAAGTGAGAAGTGAAAAGGAGAAGGTGGAAGATATGGTCGCAGAGTACAGGTCGCGAAGTTCGCAGTGCTTATTTGCGAACTACGCGACCTGCGACCTGCGAACTATAATGCGATTTGCTTTTCTACCATCAGTTTCCTGAGGTTGATAAGACCATAGCGCATCCTGCCCAGGGCAGTATTGATGCTGCAGTTGGTCATTGCGGCAATTTCTTTAAAACTCATTTCGGCATAGTGCCTGAGGATGATCACTTCACGCTGGTCAGCAGGAAGCAGGTCCAGCATCTGGCGTACACGGTCGTGGCTCTGGCGCTGCATCATTTTCCGATCAGCTCCGTCTTCCGTAAAATTCAATACTTCAAAAATATCCCTGTCTTCACTGTTCTTGATGGTTGGGGTACGCTTCACCTTGCGGAAATGGTCTACACAAAGGTTATGCGCAATCCTCATGGCCCAGGGGAGGAATTTACCTTCCTCGGTGTAACGGCCACCGCGTACGGTGTCAATCACACGGATAAATACATCCTGGAAAATGTCTTCGGCCAGGTACTTGTCTTTAACGAGGAGGAAAATAGACGTGTAAATCTTGTCTTTGTGACGGTGGATAAGGGTTTCAAGGGCTTGAGAATCTCCGTCTTGGAACAGATGGATCAATTGCTGATCAGAATAGTTGGTCAGGGACTGCATGGCTTCTTGGTTTTTTGATTGGTTTGGATTTGGTCCCCATACACCAGTCAGAAGAAGCCTATTCTGCGATACGAGAGAGAATAGTGATTCAGGTCTTTCTGGGATATTGGGACAACTAAAATAGGTAGTTTTTTCATTTTGCCAAATATTTGGTTAAAATTTTTTTTTAAGGACTTCGTTTAGCCGTGCTGTTATGCATGCAGTAAATCAATCATACGCCAGCTGAAAGCGTTAATTTTGATGGACTTACATGAAAACGAAAGAGGCAAATAAAAACAGGGGTAGTGTTCAGGGCAAAGGGGTAGAAGATATCTATATACACGGAGCCAGGGTACATAATCTTAAAAATGTTTCGGTACACATTCCACGCAATAAATTTATTGTGGTTACGGGTGTATCAGGTTCGGGCAAATCTTCGTTGACCATTGACACCTTGTATGCGGAAGGTCAACGGCGATATGCAGAATCCCTGAGTGCCTATGCAAGGCAGTTCCTGAACAGGATGAACAAGCCTGACGTTGATTATATCAAGGGCTTGTGTCCGGCTATAGCCATAGAACAAAAAGTAGTCACAAGAACACCCAGGTCCACCGTGGGTAGTATGACAGAAGTGTATGATTACCTGAGACTTCTTTTCGCCCGTACCGGAAAAACAATCTCACCTGTCTCTGGCCGGGAAGTGAAGAAGGACGATGTGTCTGATGTGGTAAAAGCCATTCAATCCTTATCAGAAGGAGATAAAGCCTATCTCCTCACACGTTTCCATTTCCATGGGAAGCGGGATGTAAAGGAAGAGCTCAATATCCTGATCCAGAAAGGGTTTTCGCGCATATATGATGCGCACGCCAAAGGCTTGACGCGCATTGAGGAAATGCTTGAATGGAAGAAATGGAAGCCTTCACAGGATACTTATGTGCTGATTGACCGGGTGGTGGTGAAGCCATTTGACGAGGACGATCTTCACCGCATTGCAGATTCTGTAAACACCGCTTTTTATGAAGGCGAGGGGGAAGTGCATGTCATGGTGAATGAGTCTCAGATGCTCCAATTCTCTAACCGGTTTGAACTGGACGGCATCAGGTTTGAAGAACCGGTGCCCAATCTTTTCTCTTTCAACAACCCTTTTGGTGCCTGTCCAGTATGTGAAGGTTTTTCTCAGATACTGGGTATCGACAAAGACCTGATCATTCCGGATACACGTCTCAGTGTGTACGAGGGAGCTGTGGCTCCCTGGAAAGGAGAAAAGCTAGGTAAATGGAAGGATCAGTTTATAAAGGGGGCCGCAAAGAATGGTTTTCCTGTTCATCGTGCAGTGGCAGATCTGTCTAAAGAACATGCAGACATACTTTGGGATGGTGATAAGCATGTGTACGGTATCAATGACTTCTTCAAGGAAGTGGAACAGAATCTCTATAAGGTGCAGTACCGCGTTTTACTCAGCCGTTACCGCGGCCGAACTACCTGCACAGCGTGCAAGGGATATCGTTTGCGGGACGAAGCATTATATGTGAAGGTTGGGGGCAAACATATTGGTGAACTGAGTGAAATGCAGGTACGTGATCTGGCGGCATGGTTCAATGCACTCCAATTGAGTGAGTATCACCAACAAGTGGCTAAGCGTATCCTGATGGAGATCCAGCAGAGACTTAAGACGCTGATGGACGTGGGACTGGGATACCTTACCCTCAACAGGCTGGCCAATTCACTGAGTGGGGGAGAAAGCCAGCGTATTCAACTTACGCGAAGCCTGGGTTCCAACCTTACCAATTCACTCTATATTCTGGATGAGCCCAGCATTGGCCTGCATTCCAGGGATACTGAGCGGCTTATTAAAGTGCTGAAGGATTTAAGGGACCTGGATAACACGGTAGTGGTGGTGGAGCATGATGAGATGATGATGCGTGAGGCAGATCATATTATTGATATGGGGCCATTGGCTTCACACCTTGGCGGAGAGGTGGTAGCGGAAGGTAATATGGCTGCTATCATTAAGAATCCAGACAGCCTCACCGGTAAATACCTGAAAGGGGAACTGTCCATCGATCCCCCCAAACGGACGCGAAAATGGACGCGCAGTATCAAAGTGGAGGGTGCCCGGCAAAATAACTTGAGGAATATCACGGTTGAATTCCCCCTTAATCTTCTTTGTGTTGTGAGTGGTGTGAGTGGCAGTGGAAAGACTACATTGGTAAAACAGATTCTTTATCCCGCACTCAGTAAACTTAAAGGAGAATATGGTGATAAGGTGGGGGCGCATAAATCCATTAGCGGTGATATTGAGCTCATCAGCCAGATTGAAATGGTGGACCAAAATCCCATTGGGAAATCATCGCGAAGCAATCCCATCACGTATATCAAGGCCTATGATGAGATACGGGACCTTTTTGCGTCACAGCCGCTGAGCAAGATGCGTGGATTTCAACCCAAGCATTTTTCTTTCAATGTGGATGGCGGCCGGTGTGATACCTGTAAGGGCGAAGGCGAACAACTGGTGGAGATGCAGTTCCTGGCAGATGTACACCTGGTTTGTGAAAGCTGTGGTGGAAAGCGGTTCAAAGAGGAAGTTCTTGAAGTGACGTACAGGGAAAAGTCCATTCATGATATCCTTGAACTGAGTGTTGATGAGGCCATGGCATTTTTTGAAGACAGGCCGGAGATCAGTAAACGTATAAAACCCCTGCAGGATGTGGGACTGGGTTATGTAAAGCTGGGTCAGTCTTCGGCTACGCTGTCAGGTGGAGAGGCTCAACGGGTAAAGCTGGCTTCTTTTCTCGGTAAAGGGAAAGCACAGGGGCAAATACTGTTTATTTTTGATGAACCTACTACGGGTCTTCACTTTCACGATATTCATAAACTACTGGCATCCTTCAATGCGCTGGTAGAGCAAGGGCATTCATTGCTGGTGATTGAGCATAACACAGATGTGATCAGAAGTGCAGACTGGCTGATAGATCTGGGCCCGGAAGCTGGTGATGAAGGCGGTCAGTTGGTGTATGCAGGTGTGCCTGCAGGGATGGCCAGGGTGAAGGATAGCTGGACAGGAAAAATGATGCCATAGAACGATGAGTAGAACTATTGATATACATACTGCGCAACACTATACCTGGGGTGACGCGTGCCAGAGTTGGATACTTGCAGATGCTGGGCAGTTGGTGGTGAAGCAGGAACGAATGCCGCCGGGAAGCAGGGAACAATTGCATGTACACCAGAGGGCACGTCAATTTTTCTATGTATTGTCAGGAACAGCAAGTTTTGTGGTAGGGGAAGATGAGATGACGGTAACGTCTTTCCAGGGTTTGCTGGTATTGCCCGGAGATGCGCACTATAAAGCCAATCACGGAAAAGTTGATTTGGAGTTCCTGGTGATTTCCTGTCCGGGTACCCACGCAGACAGGATCAATCTATAGATTATGCAACGGCCTGGCGGGGTAGTTGCTGGTTCAGGTGATATTTACCTTTAAGGAGTTTGATCAGACTGATCAGGGCTTCCCCCTCAATTCGTAAGTAGGTATGGTTGGTATGTGCAGGCAGGGGATGATTCCCGCCTACTTGCAGATACCAGATTGCAGGGCATATCAGTATAACTTCGGTAGTATGGTTATTCAGGCTGCTGTCACAAAGCAGGAGTTCATTTGCGAGGTGTACACCCCTGGGTGGGAAATAGTCCTGGCGGTTTCCCAGGGCATTTTCCAGAAGCTGAAGACCATTGCCAGCTTCATCTTCCGGTGGGATAACAAACAGCACTTTCCGGGCTTCATATTTGTGCCGGAATTCAATGGACCAAGGCCATTCACAGGATATGTCTTCTTGAAACTCTGTCATGAGAAAATAGGGTACGGATTGCTGTTAGTAATACGAATACCAGACCCTGTTTAGTGTACAAGGTGGATAAGTACTCCCCGGTTTTCAGAAATAATTTTTTGTCTAATATGTAACGGGCAGGAATACCTGAAATAAAGAAAATGACCACCCGGTGGTGGTCATTAAAGAGGGTTTGTCAATATGTTCTTGTGCTACCGGTTCTGTTAACGCAGCCTTTCCAGGCTTTTGATCAGCTTTTCATCTTTGCGGATGCCCTGTATGGCCAGGAAGAAGAATATGATCATCAGTAATGGCATCACCGCGCCAAATTTCCAGGCACTTTGTTTCAGGTTTAAATCTGTTTCATAACTGTTGGCGATGTACACTTCCAGTGCAATAAGAACTATGGAAAGCAGCAGACCCAGCCAAGCCATATTTTTCTGGAGGCTCCTGTTTTTGAACATAAAGATCGCCACAAAGGCAAGCAGTACCGTTGCAATGTTGGCAGCAAAATACAGGAGGTTTTCTGTGCCTGAGAAAATTTTCTCGCTGCCGTCCTGCAGCGTTCCCCGCCAGATGGGAAGTTTATAAGTGAGCATGCCTGCCAATCCGGCCAGGAGAAACCATATGCTTTGTATTCTTTGGATCATTAAGAATGATTTATGGTGATAAAAATAGCTATTAGCATTTAGTAAATTGCTAATAGAGCGGGAATTGTTGCATCAAATCTTTTACCTCTCCGCTTACAGAGCTGATCACAGTCTCATCATCTATATGCATCAGCACCTTGTCTATTAAAGACACCACAGTTTCCATATCCTTTTCTATCATACCACGTGTAGTGATAGCAGGAACACCTACGCGGATACCAGAAGTAACGAAAGGACTCTTGTCATCAAACGGAACGGCGTTTTTGTTCAGGGTGATGTGGGCGCGATCAAGGGTTTCCTGTGCTTTCTTGCCGGTAATGTTTTTATTGCGGAGATCAATCAGCATGAGGTGGTTATCAGTACCACCACTGATGATCTGGTAACCACGGGCAACAAAAGCTGCTGCCATGGCCTGTGCATTGGCAATGATCTGTTGAGCATAGCTGGTGAACCCATCTCCAAGGATTTCACCAAATGCAACCGCTTTGCCCGCAATGACATGTTCCAGGGGCCCTCCCTGGGTGCCAGGAAATACAGCCATATCCAGCAGGTTACTCATCATGCGGATATTGCCTTTCACATCTTTCAGACCAAAGGGATTTTCAAAATCGCGGCCCATAAGAATGATGCCGCCCCGTGGGCCTCTCAGTGTTTTATGGGTAGTGGAAGTAACCACATGGCAATGGTTAAAAGGAGAAGCCAGCAGTCCTTTTGCAATCAGGCCTGCGGGGTGGGCAATATCGGCCATTACAAAAGCACCCACTTCGTCAGCCACTGCTCTTATGCGGGCATAATCCCAATCCCTGCTGTACGCAGAGGCGCCGCAAACAATCAGTTTGGGTTTGTGCTCCCTGGCCTGTTGCTCCAGCATTTCATAATCAACCAACCCGTCTTCTTTCCTCACACCATAGAACTTTGCGTTATATATTTTACCGCTGAAGTTCACAGGGGAACCATGGGTAAGATGACCACCCATGGAAAGGTCAAGGCCCAGGATGGTATCTCCGGGTTGCAGCAGGGCCAGCATGACAGCCGCATTGGCCTGCGCACCACTATGGGGTTGCACGTTGGCATATTCACAATTAAAGACCTGTTTTATCCTGTCAATCGCCAGTTGTTCCACCTGGTCTACAATTTCACACCCGCCATAATACCTGCGGCCGGGATAGCCTTCCGCATATTTATTGGTTAAGGAGCTTCCCATGGCTTTCATGACATCCATGGAAGTAAAATTTTCTGACGCGATCAGTTCAATACCGTGACGCTGGCGTTCCAGTTCTTTGGCGATAAGATCAAACACTAAATTGTCCATGGCCGCAAAAATAAGCCAATTATGGATTCCGAGCCGGGCAATCGGGAATCCGGGACCGCCAAAATGATATTTCTTACCTTTGCCGCATGAAGGCGATTATACCGGTAGCAGGTGCAGGCACCAAACTGCGTCCTCATACATATACTCAACCCAAAGCCCTGATCCCGCTGGCCGGGAAAACTATCCTCAGTATCATCATTGACCAGTTGCTGGATGCAGGAATACAGGAATATGTATTGATTACCGGATATCTGGGGGATAAGATCCAGGATTATGTGAAAAAAGAATACCCCCATATCAAAGTTCACTTTATTACGCAGAACGAGCGAAAAGGACTGGGTCATGCTATCTACCTTACCCGGGAAGTAGTGGGGAACGATGAGCTATTTATTGTACTGGGAGATACCATTTGTGAGTACGATGTGAAAGATTTTCTGGCGCAGGACGGTTCTGTGCTGGGGGTGAAGAAAGTGGATGATCCCCGGAATTTTGGGGTAGCCGAGATTGATGACCAGGGGATGATCACCCGCGTGGTGGAGAAGCCCCATATCCCTAAGTCCAATATGGCACTGGTAGGTTTGTATAAGATCAGCAATACAGAAAATTTGTTCAGCTGCCTGAATGACCTGATCATCAGGGACGAACGCGGCCAGGAAGAGACCAACCTTACGGATGCGCTGGAATGTATGATTAAGGCCGGATCCAGGTTTACTCCTTATAAAGTGTTGAATTGGTTTGATTGCGGGCGCAAGGACACCCTGCTTGAAAGTAATGCTACCCTGCTGAAGAAGTTTGGCGGTGTGGTGGCAGAGGAGCATACTTTTGAGAATATCATCATTATTCCGCCTGTATCCATTGCGCCGGGCTGTGAGATCCGAAATTCCATCATTGGCCCCAATGTGGCCATTGGAGAGAAAACCTATATCAATTATTCCATCGTCAAAGATTCCATCATCGGATCCTTCACCAAACTGTTTGATGTGGTACTGCATGACTCCATCATCGGCAGTGATACAGAGATAAAGGGCGAGACGCGCACCCTGAACATCGGGGATAATACGGAGATCGATCTGGGCTAGTCATTCACAATAACAATTAACAATTGGATATGGAGAATAGCGTCACTACACTGTTTGGTATCCAATACCCCATCATTCAGGCCGGGATGGTGTGGGCCTCGGGATGGCGTTTAGCCTCCGCTGTTAGTAATGCGGGCGGTCTTGGATTGCTGGGATCGGGATCTATGTATCCGGATGTTCTGCGGGAGCAGATCCGCAAATGCAAGGCAGCTACCAGCAAGCCTTTTGGTGTGAATGTCCCGATATTATATGCAGATATTGAGAAACACATGGCTATCATCATGGAGGAAAAGGTGCCGATTGTGTTCACTTCTGCGGGCAACCCAAAAACATGGACGCCAGTCCTGAAAGAAGCGGGCATCACTGTGGTGCACGTTGTGAGCAGCAGCAGGTTTGCTGTAAAATCACAGGAGGCGGGATGCGATGCGGTGGTAGCAGAAGGATTTGAGGCGGGCGGACATAACGGCCGTGAGGAAACTACAACCATGGTACTGGTTCCACTGGTGAAAGCAGCGGTGGATATTCCGGTAATAGCGGCGGGAGGAATTGCGAGTGGCCGGCAGATGCTTGCCGCTATGGCCCTTGGGGCCGATGGTGTGCAGATTGGATCCCGGTTTGTAGCTTCGGAAGAAGCATCTTCCCATATAAACTTTAAGCATGCGGTTATTCAATCCCATGAAGGCGATACGCAGCTCATGATGAAGGATGTGGTTCCCGTAAGGTTATTGAAGAATAAATTTTTTGACCAGGTGCAGGAAGCGGAAAAACGTTGCGCCGGCAAAGAGGAACTGATCCAACTGCTGGGCCGTGGCCGTGCAAAGAAAGGCATGTATGAAGGCAACCTGGATGAAGGGGAACTGGAAATTGGCCAGGTAGCGGCATCAGTGAACAAGATCATGCCAGCGGCAGAGATCATTCACGAGATCATAAGGGAATACAATGTGGCAGTGCGGCAATGCGGCAATGCGGAAATATAGAAAACCCGGCCACAATTGCCGCACTACCGCATTACCACATTCCGGTCATAAAAAAAGGGAGCGAGGCTCCCTTTTTTTATGACCGGAATGCCCATTTAATCATTTCTTTCCAGGATGGTTTTTTGCCATACATCAGTATGCCCGTCCGGTATACCCTGCCCGCAAACCAGGTGGTGAACAGGAAGCCGCCGATGAGGGCCAGCATGGATGCGGCAAGCTGCCAGTAGGGTACCGTGTCCGGTACACCAAAAGGTATTCTTCCCATCATTACAATGGGTGAGGTAAAGGGTATGATGGAACCCCAGACCGCAACGGGGCTGTTGGGGTTCTGTAAGCTGCTGGTGAGGATAATGAATCCAAAGATGATGGGCATGGTGATGGGCAGCATAAGCGACTGTGCCTCCTGGGGATCCTCATTGATCACGGAGCCGATGGCGGCAAAGAGGGATGCGTAGAAAAGATAACCGGCAAGGAAATAGAACAGGAAACAGGCAATGATCAATGCCCAATTCACGCCTTCTGTTATTGTTTGTTTCGCCTGCATCACTTTAAGGGCCATGGTATTGTTAGCGCCCCCTGGCAGGCCCTGCTGGGCCTGTTGTGCTTCCTGCACCTGCTGCAGGGTTTCTGCAGGGATAAACATCTGGGCTGCGGTGAAGATCAGCATGATCAGTCCAATCCATAACAGGAATTGTGTAAGTCCCACTGCTGCAATACCAATGATCTTACCAAACATCAGTTCAAAAGGCTTGCAGGAGGAAACGATCACTTCGGCAATGCGGTTGGTTTTTTCTTCCGCCACGCCGCGCATTACCATCGCCCCAAAAATGAACATCGTTATATAAATAAGAATGCCACTTCCAAAACCGATGCCATAAGCAAGACCCGCATTGGATTGCTTGGCTTTCCCATCCTTTTCCCTGATTACATTGGTGAGTTCAACAGCATTATCGGTAGCCTTACTGATGGAGTCCAGTGTGCTTTTCTCAATGCCTCGCTCCTGTAAAAGGTGGCCTTCCACTGCTTTGTTCAGCTGTTTCTCAATATACCCTTTGGCTTCCAGGCCTATTTGTTTGTTGGACATCAGTTTATAATCCTTCCCACTGCCGGGGAGGTATAACACTGCGTCATAGCCTTTGGCAGTATAATTACTGCTGTCTATTCCGGGTTCAAAACTGAAGAGAACGGAATTGGAATCGCTTTTGAGGTTATTGCGGAAATAGCCGGGGTCATTAACCACTGCTATCTTTTGTTTCTCCCTTGATTTAATGGCAAAATAAGTGGAGCCGGCAATGAACAATACCATCACTACGGGCAACAAAAATGTTGACAACAGAAAGGTCTTGTTCCTTACGCGGGTGAGGTACTCACGTTGTATAATGATCCAGATCTTGTTCATGATAATCAGTTAAGCGTTAACTTTTTCAAATTGACGGGAGAGCGGTGTGGCTTCCACCTGGCGGATGAAGATCTCATTGAGTGAAGGCAGGATCTCATTGAAAGCATGGATCTTCAGGTCCTTATTGATAAAATACTGGAGGATCTCATTGGTGGTGAAACCTTCTGTTTTTTTGATCACCAGTTCCTGGTCTTTTTTGCTGACCACCTGGAATAAGTGTATGGCCAGGTGCTCTGCCTGGATCTTGTTTTCAAACTCAACCCTGAAGAGATCTTCCTTGAATTCCTGCTTAATCCCTTTAACCGTACCGTCCAGTATCTTGTTTCCCCGGTTTACCAGGATGATATGATCACAGATCTCTTCTACCTGTTCCATACGGTGGGTGCTGAAGATGATGGTATGCCCTTCTTTGGCCAGCCTGAAAATCTCGTCTTTGATCAGGTTTGCATTCACGGGATCAAGTCCGCTGAAAGGCTCATCCAGGATGATCAGTTCCGGCTCATGCAATACCGTGGTTACAAATTGCAGTTTCTGGCTCATGCCCTTACTGAGGTCTTCTACCTTTTTCCCCCACCAGCTCTCCATGCCAAATTTGACAAACCACTGCTTGATCTTTGCCGTGGCTTCCGCTTTACTAAGGCCTTTGAGTTGTGCGAGGTAGAGCGCCTGCTCGCCAATCTTCATTCTTTTATACAAACCCCTCTCTTCAGGCATGTAACCAATGGAAGACACCTGGCCAACGGGGTTATAGGGTTGCCCGTTCAGGATGATTTCGCCCTCATCGGGATAAAAAATGCCCGTGATCATTCTCAACAGGGTGGTCTTACCTGCGCCATTGGGGCCCAGCAAGCCGAATATTGATCCTTTGGCGATTGAAAAACTGATATCGTCCACAGCTTTCTGGGTGGCGAAATACTTTTTCAGGTTTTTGACTTCTAACAGATTCTGCATACGCTAAGTTAGTAGCCTAAAGGTAGCAGTTGTTACGGGCGCTTGATAAATTATTTATATAGATGCGCTATAACGAGGGCTATCCTTTGCCCATCCATCGCTGCGCTGACGATGCCACCTGCATACCCGGCTCCTTCGCCACAGGGGTAGAGGTTTTCAACCTGGGGGTGCTGCAGGACCTCATTTCTGGGTATGCGTACCGGTGAGGAAGTCCGGCTTTCAGTGGCTACCACCACGGCCTCATTGGTGAGGTAGCCTTTCAATTGCTTACCAAAATGACGGAATCCTTCCTGCAGTCGCTTTTGGATGAACGGTGGCAACACTTCTGAAAGTTGCGTGCTCCTGAGACCGGGAACATAAGAACAATCAGGAAGGGTTGCTGACCATTTGTTGCGGGTGAAATCCTCCAGCCGCTGTGCAGGCGCTACAAATCCTCCACCGCCGGCGGTAAAAGCGCGGGCTTCAACGGCCTGCTGAAAGGCCATCATCCGGAGGGGATCGTTGTTGCTGCCGGAGAGATCCGGAAAGAACTGCTGCGTACTCTTTTGCTCAAGGTCTGCCAGACTCACTTCCACTACCATTCCGGAGTTGGCAAAAGGATTATTTCTTTTCGATGGGCTCCAGCCGTTGACCACCAGTTCACCCGGTGATGTAGCGGCGGGTGCAATGATGCCCCCGGGGCACATGCAGAAGGAGAATACGCCTTTGCCTTCTACCTGTTGTACCAGTGCATAGGAAGAAGGGGGTAGAAACTGATCACGGGTGCTGCACTTGTATTGGATACGGTCTATGAGTGCCTGGGGATGCTCCACCCTTACGCCCAGGGCAAAGGGTTTCGCTTCAACAAGGATATTCTTTCTATAGAGGAGTTGAAAGATGTCGCGGGCGGAATGGCCTGTAGCGAGGATAAAGGCATCTGCTTCAAATCGTTTACCCGTTGCCGTAAGGACTGACCTGATCCGGCCGTTCTGTAGTTGTATATCCGTCATCCGCTCGCTGAACCATATCTCACCGCCACAATCCAGGATATGCTGTCTGATGGCAGTGATGATATGGGGCAGTTTGTTGGTGCCGATGTGGGGATGGGATTCGTAAATGATTTTTTCATCCGCTCCAAAATGTACCAGCAGATGGAGTACCTGGTCTATATCGCCTCTTTTATTACTGCGGGTATATAGTTTTCCATCACTGTAGGTGCCCGCGCCGCCTTCGCCAAAGCAGTAGTTGCTGTCTGGGTTTACGATACCTTCCCTGTTGAGTGCGGCCAGGTCCCGCCGGCGGTCCCTGACATCCTTACCGCGTTCTATGATGACGGGTTTGATTCCGGCAGCCAGCAGTTCCAGGGCGGCAAACAATCCTGCGGGTCCGGCACCAATGATCAGCACCCTTTTGCGGGCCTGGTGTACATCCTGTGAGCGAACGGGAAGGATGGGTCTGGGGGTAAAAGCTTCGCCAATGGATGCCTGAACGGTCAGGTTCACAATGATGTTTCTGCTCCGGGCGTCAATGGATCTTTTCAGTGGATAAAAGCCGGTAATGGTTTCCGCGGTGATGCCTTCGGCGGCGGCAATGGCGTCCCTGATGGCTTCTGCATCCATGGATGCGGCGGGAGAGAGGCGGAGGGTAAGTTTCTTGTTCATCAGTCAGGTTTTTATCCTGAAATCATGACTTGCAGAATGGAAGAAGAAAAAGGAAGAAGTTGGAAGCGTGCCTCGCACTTCTCCCTTTATCTTCTGCCTTTAAAAGGGAAGATCATCACTGTCCCCACCAGCAGGTATATCATTATAGGCCGGCGGCGGAGGCATGTCAACCGGTCCGCTTTGCATGCTGGTTTGTTCAATGCGCCACGCATCCAGGTTGGTGATATAATTGGTATTTCCGTTTTTCTCCCATTTACTGCCTTTGATATTAAAATGCACTTTGACCTGGTCGCCAATGTTAAAGCGGTCAACCAGGGATGTGCGATCCTGTATGCTTTGGAACTTGATATAATTGTTGACAGTCCGGCCGCCGATATCTTCCGTGGTCTCGATCACAAATTCACGGGTACGGAAGGTTTCCGTGCGCTGAACGGTGTCAAATTTGGCAACCAGTTTTCCGGTAACGTCAAAACCCATAATTGAAATAATTTTGCCAAAGGTACCGCTATAATTTAGCAAGCCGGGAGGATAGAAAAAATCTTTTTTAGCCACAGCTTTTAAATACCTTCAAGCCCAATGAAATCCAGAATATTAAGGTTTGGCGTGGCGTTGTTGTTATTAACCGGATGCCATACCAGCTATCAACCGTCATCTGTTGCATTCAGAGATTATCCTGTTGAAGGGATTGCTGCCACAGATTCATCTTACAATAACTACCTGAAGCCTTTCCGGGACAGTATGGAAAGCCGGATGAATGAGACCCTTGGCATGGTGGCAATCAGGATGGATATAAAACGCCCCGTTACCACGTTGGGAAACTTCCTGGGTGACGCTTATCTGACCATGGCAAGGGAAAAGCTGGGACAGAAGGCTGATCTGGCGGTGATGAATTTGGGTGGAATCCGAAAGCCGTATGTGGAGACGGGGCGCATAACCCGGGGAATGGTTTTTGAGATCATGCCTTTTGATAATGTGATCACGCTGGTCACGGTGAAAGGTGATCTACTGACCCAATATATTGAAACCACCCTGGTGGAAGGTGCCGGTGTGTCTGGCTTCACCTACCATACAGATGGGAAAAAGGTGACAGATATTAAAGTTGGGGGAACTCCGGTTGATCCACAGGGCAGTTACACCCTGGTTACCTCGGATTATGCAGCGAGCGACAGCCGGATGGCCTGGTTTTTTGGGGCAGCGGTGAAAAAGCAATACCCCTACCTGTTGCGGGACTGCATCGTGGATTATATTCAGAAACTGGGCCGGGAAGGCCGTCCCATCGGAGAACAACTTGAAAACCGGATTACCCATGACAAGTAGGAGATCATTTATCAGGACAACTGCCGTTGCCGGGGCTTCATTTTTGACGGCCCACCCGGTATTGTTTGCCGCCGAGAAGCCCAAAAGCAGGAAACTGACCATTCTGCATACCAATGATGTGCACAGCAGGCTGGATCCATTTACAGACGGAAGCAATGCCGGTAAAGGAGGGGTTGCTGCCAGGGCGGCGCTGGTGTCCAGGATAAGACAGGAAGAAGAACATGTTTTATTGTTAGATGCCGGGGATATGTTCCAGGGGACGCCTTATTTCAACTTGTATAAAGGCGAACCGGAACTGAGGGCGATGAGTATGATGAAATATGATGCCGGAACCATCGGTAATCACGACTACGATGCAGGCATAGAGAACCTTGCTACTCAATTAAGCAGGCATGCCAGCTTCCCCATGATAAACTGTAATTATGATTTTTCCGGCACCCCCATGGAGTCTTTACATCGCCCCTGGATGGTGGTGAAAAAAGGTGATCTGAAGATCGGTATTACAGGGGTGGGAATTGAGATGGAAGGACTGGTAGGGCAGGGTCTTTTTGGGAGCACAAAATACCTCGATCCCGTATTGAAAGCGAATGAGATATCCACAATGCTTAAAGAAAAAAAAGGATGTGACCTGGTGATATGTTTGTCTCATTTGGGTGACAAGTACAAAGAGGAAAAAGTCAGTGATGAGATTTTGGCACAACGTTCCCGTCATATAGACCTCATCATTGGCGGACACACCCATCAGTTCTTCCAAAAGCCGCGCCAGTACAAGAATACAGAAGGAGAGCAAGTGTTGGTAAATCAGGTGGGATGGGGTGGATTGCAGTTGGGCAGAATCAGTTATGATTTCACCAAAGGCAAGGGTAAAATGAGTGGTGATGCGGCTCCACTCTTAATTGAAAAAAATTAGAGAATAAAAAATTTTTTTTCACTAATTGCTGTTCTATATTCGCTACCCTTTTGAAGAAAAAAGGCACAAAAATTTTTTCTAAAAAAAGGCATAGTGAAGTCAGGAAAAAAAACTACTTTCAAAAGGCGATGAAAAATAAATTACATAATACTCCGTACAGCATTCCGCGACACAGAGTGAAAAGTTTACCGCCCCAACACACGTAGCTGACAGACCTCACCACAAATACGAATCCGCATCATCCTTTGAAAACCTTCTGATCATTAGTTTCGATAACCAATTTGATAATTGCTTAAGGTAGAATGGAGAAAACTCACGATAAGGTCTGGACTAACTGCTTGGAGATCATTAAAGACATCGTGGAGTGGCAGCATTTTAAAACATGGTTCGAGCCGATCAAGCCTGTTGCGCTGAAAGAGAAAGTATTGACCATACAGGTGCCCAGCCAGTTTTTCTTTGAATACCTGGAAGAGCATTATGTAAACCTGCTGGCCAAGACATTGAAGAGGGAACTGGGTAAAGAGGCGAGATTGGAATACAGAATTATGGTGGACAGTGGGAATGGAAAGGAGAAGCCGCTCACGATGGATGTAGCCGGTAACGGATTTAAAACATTCAGTAACCAGGAGATGGATTTCCCGCTTGTAATAAATAATCCGGTAAAGAATCCATTTGTGATCCCCGGTCTGAAGAAAATGCAGATCGATTCACAATTGAATCCCATCTATAGCTTTGAGAGCTTTGTAGAAGGGGACTGCAATCGTGTGTCCCGCCGGGCGGGTAAAACCGTGGCGGAGAAACCCGGGGCAACATCTTTTAATCCCCTGGTTATTTACGGAGGCGTGGGCCTGGGTAAAACCCACCTGGCACAGGCTATTGGTAATGAAGTGAAGCGCGTTCACCCCAATAAAGTGGTGCTTTACGTAAGTTCAGAGAAATTCATCAACCAGTTCCAGGATCATAGCCGCAATAATGCGATCAATGACTTTATACATTTCTATCAATTGATAGACGTGCTGATCATTGATGACGTGCAGTTCTTTAACCGGGCGGAAAAGAGCCAGGATGCGTTCTTTGCGATTTTCAATCATTTGCACCAGAGTGGCAAGCAGCTTATACTTACCTCAGACAAGCCCCCCAAGGACCTGGAAGGTGTGCAGGAGCGTTTGCTCAGCCGGTTTCGCTGGGGATTAAGTGCTGATCTTCAGGTGCCTGACTACGAAACCAGGATTGAGATTTTGGAGAAGAAGATGCGGAACGATGGTTTGGACATGCCGAAAGAAGTGGTGAAATACATCGCTTATAATATACAGAGCAATGTAAGGGAACTGGAAGGGGCATTAATTTCCCTTTTGGCACAATCTTCGCTTAATAAGCGTGAAATAGACCTGGACTTGGCGAAGAAAGTACTCCGTAATTTTGTGAAAACCTCTTCCAAAGAGATTACCATTGACACTATACAGAAGATGGTATGTGATTATTTTGATGTCCCTTATGATAAGCTCCTGCAAAAGACCAGGAAAAGGGAGATCGTACAGGCAAGGCAGATCACCATGTATCTCGCGAAGATTTTTACCAAGAACTCACTCAAAACCATTGGGGAGCATTTTGGGGGCCGTGACCATACCACGGTGATCCACTCCTGCCAAACCGTAAAGGACCTGATGGATACAGACAATATGTTTAGGGAAAGTGTGATGGAACTGCAGCAGAAAGTACAACTAGCAGCAATGTAAAAGGCGCCAGAGGCGCCTTTTACATTGCTGCTAGTTGTACTTTCTGCTGAATGTGGTAATGCGGCAGTGCGGTAATGTGATAATGGGGATCCGCGAATCTCTTATTTCATTACCGCATTGCCACATTGGTAATTATTTTTCGGTTTTGAAAAAACTGAAAAATAATTACCTTTGCCGTCCTTCAGTCAACAACCGGTGAGGTGGATGAGTGGCTGAAATCAACGGTTTGCTAAACCGTCGTAGGGCCTTAAAGCTCTACCGAGGGTTCGAATCCCTCCCTCACCGCAAATTTGCTCCCAAAACCCACGCATGCCGTGGGTTTTTTTTTAATAAACCGCGTAGCTTTTCCAACTCAGCAGATATTGCCTTAATTTCTAGAAGTTTTTCGTTTTCAAGGATATCTATGGTTAAGAAAAAATTCGCGTCCACTAAAATTCCTTCCGGAAGGGTCAAGTATACACCTGACGACAGAACCCTCAAGTTCAGGGATGTCATCAGTGAGGTGGATAAAAAGAAACGGATACCCGCGCAATATGATTGGGGAAAAAGGATAAAGCCCAATCATAACTGGGGAGATTATGGCAACCTGAAGCTGGACAATTGCACGTTTGTAACGGCAGCCTACCAGATCATTATCTGGAAGTCTTACAAAGCCCCAAGGATCTACCGGCCCAGTGTTAAGAACATCATCGAAGACTACAGCAAGCTGATCCGTGGACAAAGAAAAGGAGGCAAGGCCCTCGAAGCCCTGCTGAATGCGGGCGGTAAACCGCTTGAAGCCAGGAAGGTGCTGAATCACTGGAGAAAGAACGGAATAGACGGGCATAAGATCGTGGGATATGCAAAACTCGCATTCAATAATAAGGAGCGCCAGCGAGAAGAGGTGAAAAGGGCGATCTATTTGTATGGCGGATGTTTCATCGGTATCAATATTCCCAGATCCGTAGAGAAACAGTGGCAGGAAAATCGAAAATGGACCCTGCTCAGGCGGGCATCGCCCGGTGATGCAAGAAGGAGGTTATGGTTCAGCCATGCACTGCTGGCTACCGGGTATAGTGATGATGAGTTGCGTGTGGTCACTTTCGGTAAAGAAGAGTCAATGTCCTGGGAGTTCTATGAAAAGTATGTAGACGAAGCTTATGCGCTATTTGACGACAAGTTCCTTACTGCAAGGCTTACCCCTTCCAAAATGAAAGTGAAAGACCTTAAACATGTAGTTAAGCACACGATCAAACGACGTAAATAAAAAGCGGGTTGTATAACCCGCTTTTAAATATTGAAGCGCCAGATGCGCATAGCATCTGCAGGCTGTTAAACGTTAATCCACTGCGGACTGTCCCTGGTTGGGATTGCCACCTAATTTCTTTCCTTTTTTTGCTGCGGCTTTCTTTTTGGGTGCAGCTTTTTTAGCAGGTGCTGCCTTTTTTACTGCGGCTTTCTTTTTTGGTGCAGCCTTCTTTTTTGCTGCCGCTTTTTTAGCAGGTGCTGCCTTCTTTTTAGGAGCAGCTTTTTTTGCTTTTGCCATGGGAGAAAATTATTGGTTAATAAATAGGTGATGACGGACGGGTTGAAACATGTGAATTAATTCTAATGAACCGTCAGTCTTAGCTAATATATATAAAATCCATATCTTACTACTGGCATTAATTATGATTCGCGCATGGTTCATTCCGTGGTGGTCCGTCAGTTCCATGTAATTTTTCATTCTACTCCAGAAGTAAAACGATACGAACTTGGTAAGGTGTTCAATGATCTCAACTGTTCTGGCAGGAATTTGCCTTCTCGCAATATCTTGTTCACAGGTTTCAGCATCCAGACCTTTGGAAATTCTGTCATCGGATACCGTTCCCCCTCCATTAGAAACCTTTATAGATAAACTGCCCGATAGCCTGAGGCCTGGCCTGTCAGGAAAAGGTATAAAGTCCTTGCCACCACCGGTGGCAAGGCCGTCCCTTCCTCCGGTGATACATCCCTTGATCAACCATATCACCAAACGGCCCATTGAGCCGGAGGCGCAGGGCAAGGGCTTGTTTACATCGTATACCACGGACGAGGGCCTTAGCCTGGACCAGGTCTATTGTGGCTTTCTGGATGGCAAGGGTAATCTTTGGTTTGGGACCAATGGCGGAGGGATCTGTAAGTATGACGGAGAGCGCTTTGTTACTTACACCACTTCAAATGGACTTGCCTACAACCTGATCTGGTGTATTGGCGAGGATGCTGATGGAAACCTTTGGATCGGAACCGATGGCGGAGGGGTAAGTAAGTTTGATGGCAGACAGTTCAGGAACTATACTACAAAGGATGGACTGGCCCATAATGTGGTGCTCAGTATGTTGAAAGACAGCAAAGGCAACCTCTGGTTCGGCACCTTTGGTGGTGGTGTCAGCAAGTTTGACGGAAAACAGTTTACCAATTATTCCCAGTCGCAGGGTCTTGGAAACAATACCGTCAGCGGGATCGCTGAAGGAAAGAACGGTGATATCTGGTTTTCCACCAGGGGTGGTGGTGTGAGTAGGTTTAATGGTGCGGGATTCATCAACTACTCCGTCAAAGACGGACTGGCGGATAATTATGTTAGAAATGTTTTCAAAGATACTATGGGCGATCTCTGGTTTGGAACCAATAAAGGAGTTAGCCTGTACGATGGAGAGGTATTCCGGAATTTTTCCACGGAGAATGGGCTGGTCAACAATACGGTTGTCAGCATAGCAGGAGACAGGGCGGGAAATGTCTGGATCGGTACCGCAGATGGTTTAAGTAAATATCGGCAAGGGCAGTTCCTCAATTATACTACAGAACAGGGACTTGCAACAGACCGGGTTACCAGTATAACGGAGGATAGTAAGGGAAACATTTGGTTTGGCACCTTTGGTGGGGGCATCAGCAAGTTCTCCGGAGAGCGGCTGGTTAATTTTACAACCGCCCAGGGTCTGCCCAATAATGTAGTGTATAGCATCACGGAAGATAATACCGGTGGGCTGTGGTTGGGTACCAACGGCGGCGGCGCCAGCAGATATGATGGTAAGGGCTTTGCCAATTATTCAAAGGATCAGGGAATGCTTTCCAATGAGATCTTTTGTATTACAAAAGACAGGAAGGGTAATCTTTGGTTTGGAACTTCCGGTGCCGGTGCCAGTAAATTTGACGGAAAGGTATTTACCCACTACACTACAGCTCAGGGACTGGCCAATAATACGGTTTTCAAGATTCTCGAAGACGCAAATGGGAATATCTGGTTTGGCACTTCCGGTGGCGGAGTGAGCAGATTTGATGGAAAGTCTTTCATCACTTATACTACCGCACAGGGTCTTGCGGGAAATGTGGTGTTTACCATCTTTGAGGATCGCCAGCGGAATCTATGGTTCGGTACATTGGGCGGTGGACTGAGTATGTTTGATGGTAATCGGTTTGTCAACTACACCACAGGGCAGGGACTGGCAGACAATGCTGTTTTTGCCATCAACCAGGACAGCAGCGGAGATATTTGGTTGGGTACCCAGGAGGGGCTCAATTTGTTGAGGAGCCAGGCTTTGGAAAAATTCCAGGAAAGCATGCGGAAGAGACAGGCTTTTACCCAACCGCTTTTTGAAACCTTCACCACAAGGGAAGGCCTTCCCAATAATTTCATCACCCAGGTGGTGGAGGGTAGTGGGGGTAAGCTTTACATCGGGTCTAATCTAGGTATGTGTGAACTCCAGCCCGTGCTGGAGCCAACTACGGGGCAGAAGAACTGGACAGTAGGTTCGATTTATAATTCCAAAACGGGGTATCCCATCAAGGATGTAAACTCCGGATCCGGGGCGATGTTCATAGACACCAAGGGTATGATGTGGATCGGAACGGGGTCCGATAAAACAGGACTTGTTCGCTTTGATCCAAAGAGCGGTGGAACAGTGAAAGGCACTGCTCCTTATTTGCAGATCAAAAGCATAAAACTGAGTAATACTTACCTCAGTTGGAGTAGCCTGCTTGCCAGGGTTAGGAGCGAGGACAAGGACAGCAGCATTGCCATGCAGCGTAATGCTGAAGAGGTCACTACCTTTGGCAGGTTATTGACGCCGGCAGAGCGTGATTCCATGGGTATGGCATTCAAGGATCTGTCATTTACCGGAATTGGCCAATGGAATCCGATCCCGGAGAACCTCGTTTTACCGCACGCGCACAACAATATCAGTTTCAACTTCAATGCCATCGAAACAGGAAGAAGCCAATTGGTCAGGTATCAATATATGCTAAAGGGGTATGACGAACACTGGAGTCCCCCCGGCAGCGGTACAACAGCCAGTTATGGAAATATGTATGAAGGCCGATACACCTTCATGCTGAAAGCGCAAAGTCCTGAAGGTGTGTGGAGTGAGCCCCTTACCTATACATTCAGGGTACTTCCTCCGTGGTGGCGCACCTGGTGGGCCTATGCCATTTATGTTATTTTGTTTTTGTGGGGTTTGCGCATGTTCAGCCTCTATCGGGAGCGTCATTTGCGGTTCGAGAATGAGAAGCTTGAACTAAAAGTGAAGCACAGGACCCAGATGCTGGAGGATACCATTGATACGCTGAAGACAACGCAGGCACAACTGATCCAGTCTGAGAAAATGGCATCCCTGGGTGAGCTGACGGCGGGCATCGCCCATGAAATTCAGAATCCGCTGAACTTCGTCAATAACTTTTCTGAACTCAACAGAGAACTGATCGGGGACCTCCACCATGAGATTGAAGCAGGAAATATCAATGAGGTAAAGGAGATCTCTAATGATCTGTTGCAGAATTTGGAGAAGATAACCCACCATGGTAAACGTGCTGATGCTATAGTAAAAGGTATGCTTCAGCATTCAAGGGTGAGTTCCGGGCAAAAGGAGCCAGTTGATATCAATGGACTGGCCAATGAGTACTTGAAAATCGCCGCTCATGTGATCCGGGAAAAAGAGGAGGATCTTCACCCAGACATTCATACCCAGTTTGATGCCTCCATAGGAAAGATCAGTGTCATTCCGCAAGACCTTGGCCGGGTGCTACTGAATTTGTACAACAATGCTTTCTACGCACTGGCGGAGAAGCGAAGCCGGCTGGGTGATGCATATCTGCCCTCCCTTTCGGTGAGTACCCGAAACACAGGCGGTCATATAGAGATCAGGGTCAGGGACAATGGGATGGGTATACCTGTAGATATAAAGGATAAGATTTTCCAGCCCTTCTTTACCACTAAGCCTACCGGTGTTGGAACCGGCTTGGGCCTGAGCATGAGTTACGACATCGTCAAAGCCCATCAGGGAACATTGCGGGTTGAATCAGCGGCTGGCGTATATACTGAGTTCATCATTACACTGCCCGCTTTGTGATCTAATTGGCACCCACAGCGGCATTCCAGATGATCCAGACATTCAGCGCCACATAGCTGATGGCCAGGATCAGCGCGATGCGATTATCAAACCGAATCGAACTTTCCAGTTTACCCTTCTTGATCAATTTCAGGGAATAGGCGTTGGTGGCCACCACCAGTAAAATATACAGCAGTGTGATACCATGGAGGGCGTCAACCAGTGTGAATGAAGAGGAATCAGGCAGGGAGGAATCAATAATATATTTATTACCGACCACGGCAAACAGGGCACCCACACTGAGTCCAAATCGGGAATCCATACTGTCTGAATGAATGTAGAAACAAATGAACGAGATCAGGAAGGCAAGGTACATTCCCAGGAACATCTTCCAGAATAATCCTCCCGCATCACGGGTGATGGAGAGCCTCACACGGAAGGCACTGTACACGGTTTCCTGTTTTTGCACATCACGGGCACCAAATGCTGTTTGATATGTACGGGGCGAAGCCGTCATTATACAGCTGTCTATATTCCAGCCACGAAGGGTAAATCGTTTGTCAAAATGTTCCCCCAGCGTGTCTGGCACAAAGACCAGGCTGGATGCGTCAAACTGGGAATTTTCAAATGTTATCCGCAGCTTTTGTTCATCGAAAGGAAAGTTATCGATCTTCCAGGTATCCTTCATCACACACTGCATCTTCATCTGCAGGTAAACCTCATGATCTGAAGTATCAATGGTGAAAAAGCTTTTCTCGATGGTTTTGGCATTCGGCACTTCCAGGTTGTTGACAAAATCCAGGTCCCTGTTGGTGTACCGCAGCCATAGCCAGAAGGTGACGGTGAATTCCTTCTGTTTGAAATCAATGTTATGGATGGAAGTAATGTAAATTCCTGCCCTCACCGTATCGGGAGCCTTATCCTGGGCCTGGACATGAATTGCCAGACCAGTGGTTAGTAGCAACAGTAAAAACAGGGATCTCATCCCAATCAAAACGTCCGGAACCGGGTCATATTGTTCCCGCAGCAGTAGCCATACTAAAATGCAAAGCCAATATGGATCAGGTACCTGAATCCTACTGAATTGGTGGAAAGCGTACCCTGGCTGTCTAGTTTTTTACCTTCAAAAACGTAATTGAAACCAGGAAACTTTTGCTGGAGTTTATCCAAAACGGCTTCCCTCAGCTGATCCAGTTCTTCCTGGGATAATGTTCCCTGGGTTTTAGTCTTGATATTGTAGAATCCAACACCGGGGCCTAATAAGACTAGGTCCAGGGTTACGCGATTATAGAAAACAAACTGGTATCCGAATTCTATGCCCGCCATATGGAGGTTAAACTTGATGTCGTTCTGTACCAGGTCACCTGTGTTCTGCGACTGCCATTCCGTTTCCCTGCTCCAGCTGTTTAATGAATAGTATGGACCGATGTATACACCCCGGGGTGCACTGTATTTATTGAGTTTGCCGAGGTAGAACCGGTAATCAGCAGAGAAATTGAAGCCTTTGTTTTTCATATCCCTCCTGACCTGAAAACTGTCTGAATCTTTGTTGGTAAACTTTGGAAGTCCCGTAGTGCCGAAGTTAATAGAGATGGTTTGATTCTTTTTTATCCTCCTTTCATAGCCCAGGATAAATGCTTTATCAAAACCAAACAAGGCGGCTGATGAAACATTATACCGGATCACATTGGCACGGGCCGGGAGTTCTTTTTCAGGTTCCTGGGCCATGAGCTTACCGGAAAACAAGAAAAGCATGCAAATCAAGGAAATAGGTAGTTGTTTCATACTGCCAAGGTAAATCAATTCCAAAGTTGTTGAGCTAAACCGTGAGCCAAATCATGTTATATGGCAGGTTTAATAGATAAATTAACCTCAGATAATATGGGTTTGGCGTTAACAGGTCTTGGTAGTTTTTCGTAAACCTGCCAGGGTCTATCATACATAACAGTTATTTGTTATGCACAATTTCATGGGATATTCATCGTTTAAGCCTCTGTAAACCAACGCCGGCCAACCGGCGAACCCTAACCCAATATCCCATGGTGTTCAGACAATTTCTGACGGCGGTAGCCGCTATTTTCTTTTTTGTGCCCGGCCAGGCTCAAAATGCATTAGACAAGCTCGGGCTTTCTCCCTCTGCACCGCCTGTAGGCGCGTACAGTGTGCGTCAGCTAAGCACGGCATATACCGGCCCTTTATTGAGGGTGAGAAGAGATTCAGACAACAGTGAGCAGGATTTTGGATTTCTGCCCAGCGGAGACCTGGACACTGCAGCGCTTAAGCTCTTCGTGGGATCGGCCAATGGGTGGGTAAGAACCTGGTATGACCAAAGTGGACGCGGCAATCATGTCATTCAAACGGTGAGTGCTAATCAACCCAGACTGGTTTCCAGTGGTATGATCCTCCGTGAGAATGGGAGGCCTGCCATTGAGTTCACCAATGCTGGCGTCAGCTTTCTTTCCACCACTACTGCCAACGGTGTGGCCGGGCAGCTGCAGACCAGCCTCTTCATAGTCACTAAGTTCAACAATGGCGGTTCATCCGGTGATATTCCCCTGGCCTTGGGACAGGGGGGATCTAATCTCCGGACAAGGACATTGTACAGGATAGCAAACTCCACCAACCTGGGCTATGTAACCTGGGGTAATGACCTTAATAACTCAACCCTCTCCCTGGATATTCAGGGGAACATGCATGTGTTCAATGCTATTCAGAATGGGCAGCAGGTAGTGTTCTCCAGGGATGGAAACCTGGTGACACAGAATTTATCAGTTGTACCAACAACTATTCTATCACCGATTATCAGCATTGGTACCCTGCAAAATAACCAGGCCGGCTTTGCCACAGATATGACTACCGGTGAAGTCCTCGCGTTTGTTAATGCGCTGACTCCCGCGGAGCGGCTTTCCATTGAATGTAGTCAACTTAATTATTTTTCCGTTGCCAACCCTGTTGCCGCAGACGCCTATATCCTAAGTACCCCGGTATCGGTGGGTTGCCAATATGCAGAAGAAGATATTGCATGGCGATTATCCAGTCTGGTGAACCTTACTGCGAATGGAAATTCACTCAGGAGGGTAGCTGGCACTTCGGCATGGGATGGAGGTGCTTTTTCATGGAATCGGGTAGAAGAAAAAGGATATTTTGAATTTACTGCCTCTGAAACCAACCTCGGGAGGATGGCCGGATTGAGTGGTACTGATGTAAATAGCAATTTTAATTCCATACAGTATGCTTTTTACCTTCGTTCAGATGGCCTGATCGAAATCTATGAGTCGGGGAGTTCAAGAGGTTCGTTTGGAAATTATGCCAGCGGAGACAAGTTCAGGATTTTGGTAGAAGCAGGCAGAATAAAATACTTCAGGAATAATGTATTGTTGTACAACAGCAACATTCTTCCTTCCTTACCACTGTATGCTGATGTAAGCATTGTTAACCCTAATGCAACCATCACCAATGCCGTCATTGGAAATCTTTCAGACGGGCGTTACAATTTTTCAATGAATGGCGCAACTGCCGCATCATTCAACTGGTATGTCAACAATAATCCAGTTAGTTCAGGTTCTGCTTCCTACACCAATCCTTCCCTTCAGCCTGGTGATGTGATCAGGTGTGAGAGTGCTTATAGCTATGCTTGCGGAGTTTCGGGCGTGACCAGTAACCAGGTAAGAATCGTTTCTGCGAGCAGCCTGGCCAGTGTAAATTTTTACATCACTTCACAGCCCTCGCTGGTGAGTTGTGTTAATGCAGAGGAAGATGTGGTCTGGAATACGGATCGCTTCAACTATATCCGGCTGAATGGCAACGAGGTAGAGAAGATCCAGTCCGGTGGTTGGGATGGAGGCGCAAGTTCTCTTAATAAGGTATTTGACAAGGGCTTCCTCACCCATACGGTGCAGGAAACCAATTCATCCCGGATGTTTGGGTTGAGTGCCACGGATGCAGACAACAACTATACTTCCATTCAATATGCTTTCTACCTTAGGAACGATGGTAATCTCTTTATCTTTGAATCAGGCATCAACAGGTTCTTTTATGGCAGTTACGCAATTGGTGACAAACTTAAAATTGCCGTAGAAGGTGGCGAGGTAAAGTATTATATCAACAATACCCTTGTCTATATCAGTACGCAAGCGCCCAGCCTGCCACTGTTGGTGGATCTTTCACTCAGTACCGTTGGCGCAAAACTTGCTGACCTGAAGATAAGTAACCTTAATCAGGGCGGATTTACCGCAAATGCCAATCCTGCCATAACCTCTGCTACTTATCAATGGTATCTGAATGGCAGTCCGGTTTCTGGTGCTAATGCTGCTACCTATAATAATGGCAGCCTGGTACAGGGTGATGTGGTCAGCTGTGTGATCACTCCCAATCTTGCCGGATGTACAGCTACCAGTTATACCAGTAACCCCGTAACTATAAGCCAGGTAATTGCGCAGGGAATTGATTTCGCAATCTCTTCTGTGCCAACGGTTGCAGGATGTGCTGTTGCTGAGGAGCAGGTAAGCTGGCGGCAGTCTGTCCTTCGTAATGTTGGTCTGCAGGGTAATAACGTAATTAAAGTGCAGGGCAATGGTTCCTGGACGGGAGGTGCTGCATCCATCAATACAGTTGCCAATGAAGGTTATTTTGTCTTCACTGCTGCAGAGACCAACCGGGCAAAGATGATTGGCTTGAGCAACACCAATCTTGATTCCGGCTATGTGAGCATACAGTATGCATTTTATCTTCGTTCAGATGGCCAGTTTGATATCTATGAGTCCGGCAATTCAAGGGGTACTTTCGGTAGCTATGCCGCCAGCGATGAGTTTAAGATCGCTGTAGAAGCTGGTGTGGTGAAATATTACAGGAATGATGTTCCGGTGTATAACAGTAATATTCTACCCTCTCTACCGCTATTGGTGGATGTGTCAATCAATTCCACAGGCGGCACCGTGACCAATGGCAGGATATTCAACTATTCTAAAGGCGAGTTTGTGGCTACGGTAGGGGCAGGAGTGATCAGTCCATCATACCAATGGTACCTGAATGGAGCCCCAGTAGGTTCCAACAGTCCTACATACACCAATACGGCCCTGGGCATTGATGATGTGGTTTCCTGTGTACTTACGCCCAACATCAATGGCTGTGCCGGCATAAGCTATACGTCAAACCTTATCACCAACAGGCAGGTCCCGCCCGCAGGAATTGATTTTGCCGTTGTGGGTGTTGCTTCCAATGCCAGCTGCGCAATAGTTGAAGAAAATGTAACCTGGGTGCGTTCAAGCCTTAACCATGTTACGGAATCCGGTGGAGACCTTACCAAGTTACAGGCTAATTCCCAGTGGACGGGAGGGGCGGCTTCACTGAACAAAGTGTACGACGAAGGCTTTATGACGTTTACTATTGCGGAGACCAATACCTATCGTGCCATTGGCTTGAGTAACCAAAGCCTGGATTCCGGTGTGAATTCTATCCAATATGCACTTTACTTCCGAAACGATGGTGTGGTGGAGATCCGTGAGTCCGGAATTGGCCGGGGTGGCTTTGGTAACTATGCAACCGGTGACGAGTACAGGATTGCCGTGGAAGGCGGTGTGGTGAAGTACTACCGGAACAATGTGATCCTTTATGCAAGTACACTTGCACCTACCATGCCCTTATTGGCGGACGTATCTATTTATAATGTGAACGGAACCGTTCGAAACCTGAAGATCAGTAATTACAACCAGGGTAGCTTCCAGGCACTTGTGAGTGGAAATGTAACTGCTCCCGGTTACCAATGGTTTGTCAATGGTGTTGCCGTGGGTACCAATTCTGCCACCTATGTGAATGGGGCGTTGAACAACAACGATGTTGTCACTTGCGTACTTACTCCCAATCTGCCTGGATGCAGCATTGGAACATACACTTCTAATAACCTGGTCAACAAACAGGTTCAGCCTGCGGGAATTGACTTTAGTATCACTGCTGCATCCGCAGTGGCGAGTTGTGCAGTGGCAGAGGAGCAGGTGGCCTGGGAACGTGCCAGCCTTAATGGCCTGACCGCTTCAGGCAACAACCTGTCCAAGTTCCAGAACAATGGGAATTGGGATGGTGGCGCTGCCTCGCTCAATAGCGTGTATAATGAAGGATATCTGGTGTTCACAGCCACGGAGACAAACCGCGCTCGTATGGCAGGCCTGAGTAATATCAACCTGAACAGCAACTATACCTCTATACAATATGCTTTCTATCTCCGCAATGATGGTGTGATTGAGATCTATGAGTCAGGTGTTGCAAGGGGTAGCTTTGGTTCATACGCTGCCGGCGATCAATTCAGGATTGGTGTGGAAGGAGGGAAAGTCAGATACTACAGAAATGGCACCCTTATTTACAACAGCAATTTACTGCCTACCCTGCCACTGCGTGCAGATGTATCGCTCAGGGATATTGGAAGCACCGTTACAAATGCAAGGATCTTCAACAATAGCCAGGGGGTTTATATTGCTTCTGTAAGTGGTAATGTTCCCAACCCTGGTTACCAATGGTATGTTAATGGCAATCCGGTGGGAACCAATTCCGCCACCTATACAAACGGGGCACTCAACAACAATGATGTTGTTACTTGTGTTCTCACGCCCAATATCAATGGTTGTAACCTCGTGACCTATGCTTCAAATGCCATTATCAACAGGCAGGTGGCACCTGTGGGTGTAGACTTTTACGTGAGTGCTGCTCCTGCATCTACAGGCTGTTCCATTGCCGAGGAACAGGTTAGCTGGGATCTTGCCAGCCTTAACTATGTAGTAGTAACCGGTTCAGGTTTGAATAAAATGCAAAACAACGGTCTCTTTGATGGCGGAGCGGCGTCACTCAATAAGGTTCAGGATAATGGTTATTTTACCTTCACCGCCGTAGAGATCAACCGCGCACGGGTTATTGGATTGAGCAATACCAATGCAAATGCTGCGGCCAATACCATCCAGTATGCTTTTTACCTGCGCAATGACGGCAATTTTGAGATTTGGGAAAGTGGTGCCGGCAGGGGACTCTTTGGTGCCTATGCGCCTAACGACCAATTCAGGATTGCTGTGGAAGGTGGCATAGTAAAATATTACAGGAATAACAGCATTGTCTATATCAGTGGAATAGCACCAGCACTGCCGTTGCTGGTGGATGTTTCCATCAACAATACAGGCGGAACAGTGGCAAACGCTACCATCACTAACTACAGCCAGGGAATTTACAATGCAAGTGTAAGCAGTAACATCGTGGCGCCTGTTTACCAATGGTACTTAAATGGCATTCCTGTTGGCACCAACAGTAGCACCTATGTAAATAATACCCTGGCCAACAATGATGTGGTTACCTGCGTATTGTTGCCCAATATTAACGGGTGCAACCTCGTGACCTACACTTCAAATGCTATCACCAACAGGCAGACGCCAGTGTCTCAAACCATCGATTTTTATGTTACCTCGGGTGCTACCGCATCAGCATGTAAAGAGGCGGTAGAAGAAGTGGTGTGGCGTAAGGCTGACCTCTCCAATACGGAAGCCAATGGCAATGATCTTCGCAAGATCCAATCAGGAGGTAACTGGAATGGCGGCGCCGCATCAATGAATACGGTAGGGAACAATGGTTATTTTGAGTTCACAGCTACTGAGATCAATACAGCCCGAATGGCAGGATTGAGTACTACCAATACCAACAGCAACTTCAACACTATCCAATACGCGGTATACCTTCGTTCAGATGGACAGATGGAGGTTTATGAATCAGGCAACGGCCGTGGTAATTTTGGTGCCTATGCGCCTGGTGATGTATTCCGGATTACAGTAGACAATGGGGTGGTTCGCTATTCCCGCAATGGAGCTATCTTCTTCAGTAGTGCTGTGGTACCCAGTCTTCCCCTTATTGCCGATGTATCCATTAACACCAATAATGGTACCATCAACAACGCTGTAATAGCCAATAACTCCAATACCGGTTTATTCACAGCTACCGTTACCAATGCAGGCGTCAATCCGTTGATCACCTGGAAAGTGAATGGCGCTACTGTACAATCGGGCACCTCTAATACCTATATCAATACTGCGTTAAACGGTGGCGATGTGGTGACTGCGGAGCTTACCCCAACCCTGAATGGTTGTTCTTCTGCCATTTTTGCGTCCAATGCCGTGTTGATTAACGGTCCCGGAGCAGCTACCAGCTGGACGGGTGCTGTGAATACAGACTGGTTCAATGGCGCCAACTGGACGGCAGGCACGCCAGACCGGCTCAGGAGTGCGATTGTTCCGTCTGGCACACCCAACAGCCCTGTGATCAATGGAAGTGCAAATGTGTACAACCTCACCATTAACGCCGGGGCCAGCCTCACTGTCTCAGGAACAAACCAATTGTTTGTGTACAGTACTTTCACCAATAACGGCACCTTTACCGCCAATCAAAGCAGGGTGATTTTTACCACCTGTGGTAATAGTGGCATAGCGGTGTCTGGAGCAGGGACTACCACCTTTTACAACCTGACCATTAATAACCCCGGAGGTGTGACCCTGAGTAGCGGAAACTTCCAGGTATCCAACAACATGACCTTTACCAATGGCATTGTTACACAGAATGCAACCCTGACCCTGCTGAGTGGCGCAACAGCTACAGGCGCCAGCAACCTCAGCTATGTGAGCGGCCCTGTGCGCAAAACCGGTAACCAGGCGTTCACCTTCCCAGTAGGAAAAGGTGGGTTTTACAGGCCAATGTCTATGACTGCCCCAGCTTCCGCCACAGCGCAATATGTAGCGGAGTATTTCAATGTGGCGCAAACATTCGGGTATACGTACCAAAATCCGCTGACACAGGTTAGTGGTTGTGAATACTGGTACTTCGACAGGCTTCAGGGAAGTTCAAACGTATCCGTTACGCTTACCTGGAACCAGGCGGCATGTTCTATGTATAATATCACCATGGTTCCCAATCTCCGTGTGGCGTACTGGGGAGGAACACAATGGCAGGATAGGGGCGCTTCAAGTGTTACAGGTACTCCGTCAGCAGGAACTGTAACGTCCGCGGCTGCTATAACCCTGTTTGGCAATTTCACCATAGGTACCAACACTGCACTCAATGTGCTGCCCATGCAGCTGACATCGTTCACCGCAGTGAAAAACAATCAGGCTGTAGACCTTCAATGGACCGTTTCTTCAGAACAGAACTGTGACTATTACACGGTGGAGCGTTCCACTGATCAAACGAGTTTTGTATCAATTGGTACGGTGAAGGGCAACGGTACAACCAGTCTTACACAACAGTATGCACTGCAGGACAAGAATATCGCTGGCCTTTCCAAGGCATACTATCGCCTGAAGCAGACAGACCTCGGTGGAAATGTCCAGTACTCCAGGACCGTGCTGGTGAAGTTTGACCAGGTCAGCAACAATTTCTCGATATACCCATCGCCCAACAATGGTGTGTTCAATATTAAAGGAAGTTTAGTCAAAGTGAAGCAGATCCAGTTGATGAACCTGTCTGGTGTCATGGTTCGTAACCTTCCCCTCCAGGCACAGCAATCGTTGGCTGAACTGCCACCCGGAATGTATATCCTCCGGATCTCCGGTGACGGTTTCCAGGAAATGGTAAGATTTGTGAAATTCTAATATTTGCAGACCGCCTCAGAAATGAGGCGGTCTTTTTTGCAGATGTTTGTACCTTGTATCGATGGTATCCCGTTTTACGCCCTCCAGGCTGTTGTTGGTCATAGCTGCCGTGATTACCCTTATCACTTTATTTTTTGAGTATTGCAAACCGGCAACGCCACCGGAGCATGCAGGAACATCTGCTGAAGCTGGTTATGTTGGCGACAAAGCATGCCAGGGTTGCCATGCCAAAGAATATGATCTCTGGCGCCAGTCTGACCACTATCAGGCCATGCTCCCTGCCAATGACACAACGGTATTGGGCGATTTTTCCAACCAACAGCTGACGGCAGACGGCGTAGTGTCCCGTTTTTTCATGAAAGACGGAAAATATGTGATCAATACAGAGGGCCCTGACGGCAAGAATCACGATTATGAAGTGTTATACACTTTTGGCCACAAGCCGTTGCAACAGTATCTGGTAGCATTTCCAGGCGGGAGAATGCAGGTGCCAAGGGTGAGTTGGGATGTAGTGAAGAAAAAATGGTTTCACCAGTATGCCGGGCAAAAGATCAGTCATGCGGACTGGCTGCACTGGAGCCAGGGCGGGCAGAACTGGAATACCATGTGTGCATCCTGTCACTCTACCAACCTCCAGAAGAATTATTTTGCCGAAGCAGACAGTTTTCATACCACCTGGTCTGTAATGAATGTGAGCTGCGAAAGCTGCCACGGTCCTGCCTCAAAGCATGTTGAGTTTATGGCCACATCCTATAAAGCGGGAGAGAAACCAGCGCAGACATTCCTGTATCCTATTGACTCACCCCATACCGCGCAAGTGGATGCCTGCGCGCCTTGTCATGCCAGGAAAGCAGACATCGGGGCCGGTTTGTTCAAGCCGGGTCCCCTGATGGATTACCATATTGCGGAAATCCCCACCACGGAGTTTTTTTATGCCGATGGCCAGGTCAATGATGAAGACTATATCTACACTTCATTCCGGCAGAGTAAAATGTACCACAGGGGTGTGAAGTGCAGCAACTGCCATGACCCCCACAGCGGTAAGACCCTGTATGTGGCCAGCCAGACCTGCCTGCAGTGCCATGAGAAAAAATATGACGGGATAGAGCACCATAAACATAACCCGGCAAAACCCGCTGTTGCCCAGCAATTGAGCTGTATCAGCTGCCATATGCCATCTAAGTATTACATGGGTAATGATCTCCGTCATGATCATAGTTTCAGGGTGCCACGTCCGGATCTGACCGTACAATATGGTACACCTAATGCCTGTAACAGTTGTCACAAGGACAAGACGGCGCAGTGGGCATCGGATGCTGTGGTGGGATGGTACGGGGCGCAAAGAAAATATCATTATGCAGAGGACCTCATCCCCGGCTCAAAAGCAGAAGCTGCAGCGGTGCCCCATTTGGAGAAACTAATGCGGGATACGGCCGTTCCCGCCATTGTGCAGGCTGCGGCCATCCAGTATCTGCGTGCCCTGCCGGGTGAAAGAAGTTTTTCCACCATTAGCACTGCACTGCGTCATCCGGATGACCAGGTAAGATATCGTGCAGTGCATGGCATTATGCAGTTTCCCATGGGCCAGTGGAGGGACCAGGTATTGCCCTTGCTTACGGATAAGGTAAAAGCGGTGCGTATTGCCGCAGCGGATGCATTACTGGGTCTCCGGCCGGAAGAAGTACCGATGGAATACAGGGATGCTTGGATGTCAGCAAAACAGGAGCTCCAGCAATATGTGATGTATCAGGCAGATTTTGCCGTGGGGAATGTCATGATAGGCGATCACTACTATCGGCAGAATGACCTGGTCAACGCAGAAAAGTATTACAGGCGCGGCTTGCAGAAAGACGGTATGATGAACTATGCCCGGTTTAATCTTTCAGCACTGTTGAATACGCAGGGCAGGAATGCTGATGCGTTAAAGGTGCTGGAAGATGCGCAGCGTTCAGATCCTGCCAATGAGAGGGTATATTATAATCTTGCACTGCTGTATGCGGAGATGAAGGATCTGCCTGCGGCGATGAAGAATTTTGAAAAGGCAGTAAAACTGAATAGCCAGGATCCCCGGGTCTATTATAATTTCGGTCTGCTGAAACAACAGTCCGGTGCCGCCGCAGAAGCTGAAAAGCTGTTTCGTAAAGGCCTGCAGATTGTTCCGATGGATCCGGCATTGAATTACGCGTTGGCTGTTCTGTATTTGCAGCAGGGTAAGCCATCCCAGGCCATGGAACCTGCAGCTATTCTAAAACGCATTGATCCCGCAAACCCCAATTACCAGCAGCTCTTCCAACAGCTTCGTTTATAAAAATTCCTGGTGTATGTAACGAAAGGAGTTCCATCGATACTAATGGAAAAAGGTATCAGTAGCCGCGGTAAGCGGATGTTAATCCCATGGTCACCGAATCAGAAAAGCAACAGGCCTTTATGCAGCGCGTAAAGCAGCATGAAAAAATCATTTTCAAGCTGGTGAACCTCTATGCTTCTGATGAAGAGGAGAAGCAGGACCTGGTGCAGGAAATTTTATACCAGGCCTGGAAGGGATACGAAAGATTCCAGGAGAAAGCAGCCTTTAGCACCTGGTTGTACCGCCTGAGCCTGAACACCATTTTCACTGCCAAACGGAAGGACCCTGGAAAGCGATATCCAACCGGGGAGAACAGTGTTGAGCCGTCTGCGCCGGAAAACATGCATGCCAGCCTGGAAGCTAAAATGCTGATGCAGGCTATAAGAGCCCTGCCTGAACTGGACCGCGCACTCATCTCACTGCACCTGGACGGCTATGCGCACCTTGAGATCGCAGAAATGGTAGGCCTTACAGAGAGCAATGTGCGCGTTAAAGTGCACCGGATCAAAAAACATCTTATCACCACTTTAAATGCCTAGTATGGAACTGGAGAAAATTTGGGGTGAAATGAATGAGAAGGCGGGTGACCAGAGCCGGTTGCCCGGGCAGTTTCCCTGGGAGCGTGACAAGTCCTTACATCCGCTGGTGCAGGTGCGCCGGAATTTACTTAAAACCAATGTGTCAGGAATACTGATTTCACTGGGATATATCGTATTGATGGTGTGGTATCCTGTTTGGCCCCTCTTGCTGGGATTCAGTATAGTCCTGGTTTTTAATACAGTATTTATTTATCAGGGAATAGTATTACGCAGAGGATTACCGGCAACCGTTGATCCTTCCCATTCCATGCTGGCTGAAATGAAGATCCAGTATGCCGCTATTCAGAAATGGGTCAACAACCAGATGTATGCGGCGCGTTTTGTGTATCCGGTGGCGGCGGCAACGGGGTTTATGCTGGGTGGTATGCTGGGATCCGGGAAGCCGTTAGAAGCCTTGTTTGTAAAACCTGTTTTTCCCATCGTGATGCTGGTGAGTATGGTGGCTTTTGCTTTCGCCGGACTGTGGCTGGCAAAGAAACTGTTCCAGATTGCATATGGAAAACATCTGGAAGGGCTTCAGCAGAATATTGATATCCTTGAATCGCAGGCGAAGGAAACAGAACAGTGATCATCAGGAAAATTGCAGGGTAAATACCGTTCCCTCACCCTCCCGGCTTTGTACATGTATATTACCCTTGTGCAACATCATGATCTGTTTGCACAGGCTGAGGCCTATGCCGCTTCCGTTTTTCTTTGTACTGAAGAATGGTACAAAGATGTTTTCCAGTACTTCTGCAGACATGCCGTAGCCATTGTCTGCAATCTTGACCAACACCCTGTCGCGATTTTTCTCGGCACTCAGGATTATCCTGGGTTCTGTTTTATCTTTTACCGCATCAATAGCGTTCACCACCAGGTTGATCATCACCTGCTCCAGGAGGTTGAGGTCTGCTTCCAAGATCAGCCCGGGGTCCATCAGGACAATATCCATTTCGATGTTTTTCTTCACAAGGGTGGGCTCCATCAGGGTGTGCAGATTATCAAACAATTCAATGACGGGAATAGGCTTCACATTTGGGCGCGTTACCTTATTGAGGTTTCGATAGGTTTCTGCAAATTTCAGCAGACCCTCACTTCTCCTTTTTATGGTCATAATGCCCAGTTCAATATCATCTCCGTCCTTCTTCCACCTCCCATCTTCCAACTTCAGCCTGTTCATCAATGTGTCTGCCAGCGAAGAGATAGGGGCAACAGAATTCATGATTTCATGGGTCATTACACTCAGCAATTTGCGCCAGGCCTGGGATTCGTTTTCGTCCAGCGCCTCATTCACATTCTGAAAGGCAATGAGTTTGTAGGTGATTCCCTCCGTCTGAAATGCAGTGGCTGAGAGCAGGGTTTTGCTGGTATTTTTTTCACGGTTGATGGTAACCACTTTGTTTTCACCCGGTTTGAGGCTCTTGATCTCTGCACAAAGATCAGCATCCCGTTTCTCCAGAGAATCTATTGTTTTCAGATAAGGGATCTGCAACATTTGCTTAAGGGATTCATTCATCCAGGCAATATTGCCCGAACCGGTCTCGTAGGAGAGAATACCTGTATCTACCAGCTCCAGGATTTTTTGGAGATAATGATACTGCGTTTCTCTCTCTCTGCTGATTACTTTGATGGCACTGTTGATGTCATTGAAGCCTTTGCGCAGGGGCTGTATCTCCGCTGGTGCATGGGATACATCAAAATGTCTGGAGAAGTCACGGTATTGGACAGACTCCACAAATTCATCCAGTTCATCCTGTGATTTCCGAAGGAACTCGTAAAGATTCCACAAGAGCAGGGCAATTATGGGTACACAAATGATGAGCAGGGAGTAACTTCCTTTCACAACGAGGTAGGCAGCTACTGTAAGTGCCGCAAAAAGCAGGCTTACTTTCAAAAGCAGCTTCCACTGGTAGTTCTTAAATGTCATATTTACTCAGTCTTCGGTACAGGGCAGTCCTGGTTAAGCCCAGTTCCCTCGCAGCCTTGGTGATATTACCATGGTTTTTTTCGATCACTTTCAGGATGGTGTTTTTTTCTATGGTAGCCAGTTTAAGGTCATCGTCTTCCTGGTCATTTTTGATGGCGGTCTCCAGGGGGGAAAAAATGATATCATCGGCGGTAAGGGTATGGCCTTCTGCCATAATGATGGCTCTTTCAATAGAGTATTGCAATTCACGCACATTGCCAGGGAACGGGTATGACCGAAGTTTATCTTTGGCTTTTGCATCAATGCTGATGCTTGGCTTCAGGTATTTGGAAGCATACATTTCCGCAAAATGTTGGGCCAGCAGGATCACATCGTCTTCTCTTTTTCTTAGCGGCGGCATGGTCAGTTCTACGGTATTGATCCGGTAGATCAGATCTTTCCGGAAGCGCTGTTCATTCGCCAACTCAAAAAGGGGAAGGTTGGTGGCACAGATGAGTCTGATATCAACCGGTATCTGTTCATTGGAGCCAAGCCTGTTCACCACCCTGTTCTGTAAAACTGATAAAAGCTTGGCCTGCTGCACCAGCGAAATATTGCCGATCTCATCCAGAAACAGGGTACCTCCGTGCGCGGCTTCAAACCGTCCTATCCTGTCTTCGCGTGCATCAGTGAATGCTCCTTTTTTATGGCCAAATAATTCGCTTTCAAAAAGGCTGTCTGTAAGTGCGCCTACATCCACTTTTACGTAGGGCTTGTCTTTCCGTAGTGAGTTATCATGGATAGCTTTGGCAATGAGGTCCTTGCCGGTTCCATTCTCGCCCAGGATGAGGATGTTGGCGTCTGTGGGCGCTATCTTTAAGGTTTTATGGAAGATATCTTTCATGATTTCGGCTTCGCCGATCATGCCCTGTTGAACAACTTTGTTGCTATTCAGTCCGAGGCCCTTTGTTTTACTCAGGGTATCACGGATGGTCTGAATCAGTTTTTCATTATGCCAGGGCTTCACCACAAAATCTGACGCTCCCTCTTTCAGTGAGCGTACGGCCAGGTCTATGTCCCCATATGCCGTAATCATGATCACTGCGGCATTGCTGCCTGTTTTTTTGATCTCATTAAGCCAGAATATTCCTTCATTACCGGTATTGATGGATGAAGTGAAATTCATATCCAGCATGACCAGATCAAAATTTTTCTTCTGCAGGAGGGCTTTGATGTTTTCCGGATTCTTTTCCGTTACCACATCTGCAGCCTCTGTTTTCAATAAAAGCCTTACGGCTGTTAAAACATCTGTGTCATCATCTACTACAAGGATGGATGCGTTTTTTAAAACCATATTGCAAAATAGACAATTAGGGAATGTGGCAATGCGGCAATGCGACAGTGCGATAATTCCTCCATGCCTCCATGCCTCCATGCCTCCATGCCTCAATGCCTCCATGCCTTAATGCCTTAATGCCTCCATGCCTCCCTCTACTGTATCATAACCGTACACCTGTTGTATCGGGTGCGGACACTAAGGACGGCAGTTCTGGTGTAAATAATTGAAAATCAATAGAATGCGAGTTTGGCACGCGGTTGTATACTGAAGGGCGTAACCTAATCTATCTATCTGTGGACAGAGTCATTGAAAAAAAGAAATGGAACCAGAAACGTATCCTGACTGTAGGCGGGATTGTTGCACTGCTGGCACTGATCATTGCCAGTGTCTATTTCACATCGGGTAAAAGCAAGCTCAATGTGGATACGGAGCGGCTTACGATCAGTGAGGTGAAGATGGGCCCATTCCAGGAGTTTACACCGGTGAATGGGGTGGTATTGCCTCTCACTACCATTTACCTGGATGCCGCGGAAGGCGGCCGTGTGGAAGAAAAATTTGTGGAGGACGGTGCTATGGTGAAAAAAGGCCAGCCCATCCTGCGCTTGTCCAATACAGACCTGGAGTTGAGTCTGGTGAACCAGGAGACCTCGGTGTTTAACCTGCTCACACAGATGCAGATTTCCAGGAATGCGGCGCAGCAGAACACCATTACAAAACTGAACCAGATGGCGGATGCGGACAATGATTTTAAAGAAGCAGAGCGGTTGTATAAGCTGAACAAGAAACTCTATGAGCAAAAGGTGATTGGCTCACAGGAGTTCCGGCAGGCCGAGATTGCGTATGAGTACCAGGTAAAAAGGAAAAAGCTGCAGGAAGAGATCTTAAGCAAGGATTCAGTATCAGTCAGGCAGGAGTTGGATCAGGCGAGACAGAGTTATGCCAGAACGCAGAATGCCCTGGATGTGATGCGCAGAAAGGTGGGCGACCTTATCGTAAGGGCGCCCATCGATGGCCAGCTGACTTCACTGGACGCCGAGATTGGCCAGAGTAAGAACAAGGGAGAAGGCCTTGGCCAGGTAGATGCCACCAACGGCTTCAAGGTGCGCGCAGATATTGATGAACATTATATCTCCAGGATTTATACGGGATTGATGGGGCAGTTTGCTTTTGCCGGTAAGGATTATAAACTGAGGATAAAGAAAGTATATACACAGGTAACCAATGGTAAGTTTCAGGTAGATATGGCTTTTGAAGGTGAAGTACCCCAGGGGATTCGCAGGGGCCAGACATTCCAGGTGCGTGTAGCCCTGAGTGATGAGAAACAGGCACTGCTGCTTCCCCGCGGGGGCTTCTATCAGCAAACGGGCGGTAACTGGGTGTTTAAGGTGAACGAAGATGGCACCATGGCATATAAAGTAGAGGTTCAGTTTGGCGGGCAGAATCCTGACTACTATGAGGTGATGCAGGGATTGAAGGCGGGCGATAAAGTGATCACCTCCAGCTATGAAAACTATGGCACCATCCAGGAACTGGTATTAAAAAAGAAATAATCAGTAAAAACGGGCATTTATGAGAGCAATAATCATTGTGGTACTGGCCGGACTGCTGTTCACTTCTGCCGGAGTTAAAGACTACAAACGGGATACCTGCAGCGTCCCGGTAAAAGCAAAACAGGACAGTACCAGTAAAAAGCCGGTGAAAAAGAGGCCACTTTATCAAATGATCTTCATGATCTGATCAAACATAAAACAAACACAAAGCCATGATAAAAATCAAAGACCTGGAAAAGATTTACAGGACGGATGAAGTTGAAACTGTAGCCCTGAACAAACTTTCCATGGAAGTTAAAGAAGGTGAATTTGTAGCCGTTATGGGTCCTTCCGGTTGTGGTAAATCCACATTGTTGAATATCCTCGGACTACTTGACGATCCCGATGCGGGCAGTTTTGTCTTTAACGGTACGGAGGTTGCGCATTTTAATGAGCGCCAGCGCGCTGATCTGCGCAAGCATAACATCGGGTTTGTGTTCCAGAGTTTCAACCTGATTGATGAGCTCACCGTATTTGAGAATGTGGAACTACCGCTCATCTATACAGGTGTTAAGTCTTCGGATCGTAAAGTAAAGGTGGAAGAAGTTTTGCAGAAGATGCAGATCATGCATCGCCGCAACCACTATCCCCAGCAGTTGTCTGGTGGTCAGCAACAACGTGTGGCCGTAGCCCGTGCGGTAGTGAACAATCCCAAGCTGATCCTGGCGGATGAGCCTACGGGTAACCTTGACTCTTCCAATGGTAACGAGGTGATGCAATTGCTGACGGACCTGAATGAGCAGGGTACTACCATCATCATGGTAACACACTCTGAGCATGATGCCCGTTACAGCCACCGCATCATCAGGATGCTGGACGGACAAACGGTTACGGAGAACGTACTAATTAGTTAGTAACAACTGACAATTAACAATTGGAAGCAATGCTGGTCAATTATTTCAAGATCGCTTTTAGGAATCTGCTTCGCAGGAAGGGATTTGCCACCATCAATATCCTGGGTTTATCCATTGGTATTGCGGCCTGTCTTTTGTTGTTCAGCGTAGTGAGTTATGAATTGGGGTATGATACCTTCCAAAGAAACTATAACAATATCTATCGGGTAGTTACTATTGAGAAGTCTGAAGATGAAAACTTTACACCTGGTGTGCCTCTTCCCGCGGTAGAAGCCATACGGTTGAAATATCCCGAGGCCACCGTGGCGGGCTTGTTTTCCACCTACGGCAGCCAGTTGACGGTGATTGGTTCAGACTCCACGCAATTAGCCTCACCCAAGAAGTTTATTGAAGAAAAAGGGGTGCTGTTTGCTGAACCCCAGGCCCTCAGGATCTTTGACGTGAAGTTTTTGTCGGGCACCGCGGACAAGCTGGGAGAGCCAGGCAATGTCCTGCTCTCCAGGTCCATGGCCCAGAAGTATTTCGGGCGTTGGGAAGATGCATTTGACAAATTCATTCGTCTTGACCTTTCGGTAGTCCTGCGGGTGGCGGGTGTGATTGAGGACGCGCCTAGGCAAACGGATTTTCCATTTGAAGTGCTGGTGTCATACAAGACTTTATTGGCCAATGGGGATAAGTACTCTGCTTTCAATGACTGGAACAACAATTCCAGCAATGCACAGATCTACATGCTCCTGCCCAAAGGCTTAACTGCTAATACAGTTGATGCCGGTCTTGTAGAGATGGCGAAGCAGGCGTATAACGATCCCGGTGCCGGACTTAAAAAGAAGCATTTTTTGCAGCCTCTTAAGGATATGCATTTTGATACGCGTTTTGAAACCTTTGGTGGCCATATGATCAGCAAACCCACCATCTGGACGCTGGTGTTGGTAGGTTTTATGATCATCGTGATGGCCTGTATCAATTTTGTGAATCTTGCCACAGCACAATCCATCAGCCGATCCAAAGAAGTAGGCCTTCGAAAAGTGCTGGGTGGCAACCGGGGCCAGCTGATGGGCCAATTCCTGGGTGAAGCTGCCATCATTGTAGGCTTCTCCCTGTTGCTGGGTGCCGGTTTTGCCAAATTGATGCAGCCTGCACTGGACAATTATCTGGCCATTCCCGGTGCTATACAATTATTGAATTGGAAAACCATTGTATTCCTTCTGCTACTCGGTCTTGTAGTAATTGTACTTTCTGGTTTTTATCCTGCGCTGGTTTTATCAGGATTCAAACCTGTGGAGGCGTTGAAAAGCAAGATCAACAATGCGTCAGTAGGTAAGATATCCCTGCGTCGCGGACTGGTGGTGCTGCAGTTTGCCCTTTCTCAGTTGTTGATCATCGGCACCCTGGTGGCCATCAGCCAGATGAACTTTATCCGCAGTGCAGACCTCGGCCTCAATAAGGATGCCGTGCTGATCCTGTCTCATAATTCAGACAGTGCCAGTCAATCCCGGCTTCCCTCTTTCAAGAATGATCTGCTGAATATTGCGGGTGTGAAATCCGTGACCTTTACATCGGATCCCCCCACATCACAGAATAACTGGACCACCAATTTTGCTTTTGACGGGCGGCAGGATGAAAAATTTCCCCTGGCTATCAAGGTGGCCGACGAGGATTATTTCAAAACATTTGGTCTGGAGTTTGTGGCCGGAGCCCCTTACAAGCAGAGTGATACGCTTACTGGTTTCGTGATCAATGAGACCCTGGTCCGGAAGCTGGGACTGGCCAATGCGCAGGAAGCTGTGGGCAAAAACATGCGATTGGGAACTGGTAAGTGGGTTCCTGTAACTGGTGTGGTCAAAGATTTTAAAACCAATTCACTGCGTGAATCAGTTAAGCCCCTCGCCATGTTCACCCGCAGCAGGTTCTATTATGTGGTGGGTGTGAAGTTAAGCGGCAAGGATTTTACCAGTACCGTCTCCAATGTACAGGCAGCCTGGGACAAACATTTACCGGAGTATGTGAATTCATCGTCCTTCCTGGATCAGGATATCGCTGATTTTTATCGTCAGGAAGACCAGCTGTCTAAACTGTATAAAATGTTTGCCGTGCTTGCGGTGATCATTTCCTGCCTGGGGCTGTATGGGCTGGTATCATTCATGGTGCTGCAGAAGACGAAGGAAGTGGGTGTCAGAAAGGTGTTGGGTGCTTCTACAGGCAGCATCGTACTGTTGTTTTCGAAAGAGTTCATTGTACTTATCATGATCGCATTTGTGATTGCGGCCCCGCTTGCATGGATGGGCATGAGCCGCTGGCTGGAGAACTTTGTATTCCGCATCCAGATGGGACCCGGCATATTCATTGCGGCGATAGCCCTTACCCTGTTGGTGGCATGGGCCACCGTAGGTTACAAGGCAGTGCGTGCTGCCCTGATGAATCCCGTCAAAAGTCTGAGAACAGAATAATCGTTGATTGTTAAAACGGTAATCTATGTTTAGAAACTACCTCAAAATTGCATTCAGGAACCTGGCGCGCAACAAAGCATTTTCAGGAATCAATATTATTGGCCTTGCCATAGGTATGGCTGCAGCGATGTTGATCATGCTGTGGATCCAGCATGAATACAGTTACGATAGTTTCCATGAACACAGGGACCGTATCTATGAAGCATGGAACCGGGGAAGTTTTAATGGCAAGGTTCAATCCTGGAATACCACACCCAAAGTACTGGCATCAGCGCTACAGGCAGACAATCCCGAAGTGGAGAAGGTCTCCCGGGTGAACTGGTCTACAGAGCGCCTTTTCAAGGTTGGGGAGAAAAGTATGACGGCCAGTGGAAACGTGGTGGATTCAACCTTTCTGCAGGTATTCAGTTTTCCACTAGTTAAAGGGAACCCGGAGACGGCATTGCTGGATCCTGCCGGCATCCTTGTGACGGAGACTTTTGCCAGGAAACTTTTTGGCGATGAAGATCCCATGGGTAAGACCATCACCATGGATGTAAAGGTTCCGGTGGTGGTAAAAGGTGTTATCAAAGACATTCCCAGGAATTCAATATTTGAGTTTGAATACCTCATGCCCTGGGCCAGGCTCCGTGCAGATGGAAATGATGATAATTATTGGGGTAACAATTCTACAGAGACCTATGTATTGCTGAAGAAGAATACGAGCCTGGACGCTGTGCAGGCGCGTATTAAAGATTTTCGGAAAAAGTATGATAAGGATGAGCCCAAAGGCGGATTCTTTTTGTATCCCATGTCCCGCTGGCGTCTGTATTCCCGATTCGAGAACGGTGTTGAAGCAGGAGGCTTCATAGAGTTTGTACGCCTCTTTGGTATCATCGCCGGCTTCATACTCCTGATTGCCTGTATCAATTTCATGAACCTCAGTACGGCCCGAAGCGAACGTAGGGCCAGGGAAGTAGGTATACGGAAGGTGATTGGTGCACATAGGTTTTCACTGATCGGCCAGTTTCTGGGTGAATCAATGCTGATCTCTCTCATAGCGGGCATTCTGGGCCTGATCATCGTTCAACTTTCACTTCCTGCGTTCAATACCCTTACCGCAAAGCACGTGCACATTCCATTTTCTGATTATCGTTTCTGGATATACCTGTTGCTGTTCATCCTGTTCACCGGCTTGTTGGCGGGAAGCTACCCTGCATTTTTCATGTCATCCTTCAGGCCGGTAACGGTGCTGAAGGGTGGCTTTAAAAAAGCCAATGCCCTGATCACGCCCAGGAAAATACTGGTGGTGCTGCAGTTTACTTTCGCAATTGTTTTGATCATTGCTACCATCGTTGTGCGGAACCAGATCAATTATGCCAAGGAGAGGAAACCGGGATATAACCAGAACAACCTGGGGTATGTATTTCTTACTGAGGACCTGACCAAAAATTACGAAGTCCTGAAGAATGAATTATTGCAAAGCGGCATTGCCACATCGGTTACCAAGACCAGTGCTCCCATGACCGAGGGTTGGAGCAACAGCTGGGGATTCACCTGGGAAGGCAAGGATCCCAATGATAAAACGGTGATTGACAGGTATTGTGCCGATGATAAGATTGCACAGACCGTTGGACTGGAATTGGTGGCCGGCAGGGACCTTGATCTCAAGACCTATCCTTCAGATTCATTTGCCATGATGATCAATGAGTCAGCCGTGAAATTGATGGGATTCAAAGACCCCATTGGGCAGATCATCAAAGACGATAGCAGGGATTGGAAGGTGGTGGGTGTGTTCAAAGACTTCGTACTCAATTCTCCCTATCGCAATATTGATCCGATGATCATTGAAGGTGCGGGTGCATGGTTTAATTGTATCCATATCCGGTTTAACCCGGGTAAGTCTACTGAAGCCTCGCTGCAAGCGGCTGAGAAGGTGTTTAAGAAGTATAATCCAGACTATCCCTTCGATTATAAATTCATTGATGAGCAGTATGCAGCCAAGTTCCGTGCAGAACAGCGTGCCGGTACGCTGGCGGGTTTATTTGCAGGCCTCACCATTTTCATTTCCTGCCTTGGGCTGCTGGGCCTGGCGGCGTATATGGCTGAGAACAGGATCAAAGAGATAGGCGTGCGCAAGGTTCTGGGAGCTTCTGTGTCAGACATTACCACCTTGCTTTCCAAGGATTTTCTCAAACTGGTGGCTATCTCTTTTGTGATTGCATCGCCGCTGGCATACTGGGCTGTAAGTGTTTGGCTGAAAGACTATCCCTATCGTACCCCTATACCTGTCACTGCATTCATCCTGGCAGGTATCCTCAGCATGGTGATTGCACTGGTGACGGTGAGTTCACAAGCCATACGTGCAGCGCTGTCAAACCCTGTGAAGAGCTTGAGGTCTGAGTAGGCATGGAGGCATGGAGGCATGGAGGCATGGAGGCATGGAGGCATTAAGGCGTTGAGGCATTAAGTTTAAAACTGAGTTTTATGATCAGGAATTACATTAAGGTTGCCCTGAGGAATCTTTGGAAGAACAAAGGTTATTCTGCCATCAATATCATTGGACTGGCTGTGGGTCTGGCATCCTGCCTGCTGATCTTCTTATATGTATGGGATGAGAATAATTTCGACAGGTTTCATGATAAAGCAGACCGCATTGTAAGAATTCACACTTCCATTCGCTTTGGTGGCTCGGATCTTAATCTTGCCGTAGCCTCAGATCCTATGGGCTCTTCATTGAAGAATGACGTTCCGCAAGTGGAGGAGTTTGCACGGATCTACGCAAATGAGGGCTCAATGCTGATGAAAAAGGGTGATGCTTTTATCCAGGAACCCCGTATCGCTTTCGTAGATTCTACATTCTTCAGGGTATTCAGCTTTCCTCTTATCCAGGGTAATCCAATGACCGCTCTGAATGACCCCAATACCTGTGTGATCTCAGTATCTGCCGCTAAGAAGTATTTCAATACTACAGATGCCGTGGGTAAATTGATGGAACGTAATGATCACTCCGTCTTTAAAGTCACTGCGGTGATGGAGGATATGCCTGCCAATAGTCATTTTCGTTTTGATGTCCTGTTATCCATGGACAATGTGCAATATGGTTTCGGGAATTACCTGAGCAATAATTTTCACACATATTTACTGTTACGGGATAAAAATGATGTAGAGGCGTTGGAGAAGGCAATGCCAGCATATATCAATAAGTATGTGCTGCCCCAGGCGAAGATGTTCACGGGTATCAAGTCTATGGAGGAGTTTGAGAAAGCCGGGAACCATCTTTCCTATAGCCTGATGCGGTTGCCGGATATCCACCTTAATTCAGCGTCTTTCCCGGAACTGGGTGTAAATGGCAACAAGCAGAATGTATATATCTTTTCTGCGGTCGCATTTTTCATATTATTGATCGCCTGTATCAATTTCATGAACCTGTCTACGGCAAGATCTGCCAATCGCGCCAAGGAAGTGGGTATCCGGAAAGTATTGGGAACCGGGAGGAAGGTGCTTATTTCTCAGTTCCTCACGGAGTCAGTACTAGTCTCTGTAATAGGACTCCTCATAGCGATCATGATCACGGCACTGGTGATGCCCTTGTTTAATGAAGTATCCGCTAAGGAGCTGACGGTGAAAAGTCTTTTCACACCTGGTTTTCTGCCTTTTCTATTGATGATTCCTATTGTGGTAGGATTCATTGCAGGTGCATACCCTGCTTTCTACCTGTCCGCTTTTCAGCCTATTGTGGTACTAAAGGGGAAACTTTCCGGGGGATTCAGGCGCAGCAGGTTCAGGAGCGCATTGGTTGTTGTGCAATTTGCTGCTACCATATTCCTAATAGTGGCCACCATTGTGGTATACAACCAGATCAGTTTTATACGAAATATTAACCTTGGATTCAATAAGGAGCAGGTGCTGGTAGTTGACAATACTTACGTGCTGGGTGATAAAGTGAATACGCTGAAGCAGGAAATGTTGAAGCAACCGGGAATTGTATCAGGTACCATCAGCAGCTTCCTGCCTGTGGAAGCATCTTCCCGCAGTGATAACACTTATTCTAAGGAGGCCGTTATGTCTGCCGGTTCCGGATTGAATATGCAGACCTGGGAGGTGGATGAGAACTATTTGTCTGTAATGGGAATGCAGATGAGGGATGGAAGATTTTTTTCCAGGGAATTTATCGCGGATTCAGGTGGGATAGTGATCAATGAAACAGCAGCGCGGCTACTTGGATATGACAACGCTATTGGCAAAACACTTTATTATTCTGATGGTCAATCCTCCAGCAAGGCCTTTCAGATCATTGGTGTAGTGAAGAATTTCAATTTTGAATCTCTGCGCCAGAATGTGGGCCCGCTTTGTTTCATGCTGGAGAAAAGCATCGGCGCTGTTTCATTTAGGGTGAATACGAAAGATGTGGCCGGAATCATCAGTGCAGCAGAAAAGAGCTGGAAAACGCTGGCGCCAGGTATGCCTTTCAGCTACAGGTTTCTGGACGACAGCTTTGAGCAGATGTACCGTGCGGAGCAAAGGATGGGTAAGCTTTCTTTTATTTTCTCTTTGCTTGCCATCTTAGTGGCCAGTATGGGTTTGTTTGGCCTTGCCACATTTGCAGCTGAACAACGCGTGAAAGAGATCGGTATTAGAAAAGTTTTGGGTGCATCTGTACAAGGGATTGTGGAGATGTTGTCCATTGATTTCGTGAAACTCATTTTCATAGCGGCCCTGGTAGCGTTGCCCCTGGCCTGGTGGTTCATGAACCAATGGCTGATGAATTTTGCCTACAGGGTACATATACACTGGTGGGTGTTGCCTGCAGCAGCGGTCATAGCCCTGCTGATTGCGCTGGCAACGGTGAGTTACCAGGCTGTGCGCGCAGCACTAATGAATCCGGTAAAGAGTTTAAGAACCGAGTAATATTTTTTGGGGGACGCCTTTCAAAAACTGAAGTTATGATTGTAAACTATTTCATTCTTGCGTGGAGAAACCTGCTGAAAAGTAAGGGATACAGCGCCATTAATATTGGCGGGCTTGCGGTGGGCATGGCTGTGGCCATGATGATTGGTATGTGGATCTGGGACGAGGTGAATTACAATAAGCACCATAAGAACTATGACCGTATTGCGAGGGTGATGCAGAACCAGACCTATAATGGTTCTGTATCCAGCCAGTTCTCTAATCCCGCTGTGCTGAGCCAGGAGATCAGGAATAAGTTTGGATCTGATTTCAAGCATGTGGTGCAGAGTTCATGGAATTTTGAACATACGGTTGCAGTAGGGGATAAGAAGCTGCTCAAAGCGGGGTCATTTATGGAGTCTGGCATCACAGACATGCTGAGTATGGAGATCACCAAGGGGGCCCGCAACGGACTGGCTGACCCTTATAGCATCATGATAGATGCATCCCTTGCCGAGGCGTTATTTGCCAATGCTGATCCTGTGGGTAAGATCGTTAGGCTTGATGATAAATATGATTTAAAAGTAACCGGGGTTTACACGGATTTTCCGAGGAACGACGGATTCTATGAAACACATTTTATTCTTCCCTGGAAGCTCTACCTGATTTCGGAGCCCTGGATCGAGAAAATGGAGAATCCCTGGGGAAGCAACTTCACACAAACCTATGCACAGATTGCAGACAATGCGGATATGGAGGCTGTTTCTAAGAAGATCAGGAATGTTAAACTCGATGCAGTTTCCAAGGAAGACAGGCAGTACAATCCACAGATATTTCTTCATCCTTTAAGCAAATGGCACCTCTATGAAGAGTTTGAGAATGGCGTGACAATTGGCGGAAGAATCCAGTATGTATGGTTGTTTGGGATCATCGGCATTTTTGTGTTATTGCTGGCCTGTATCAATTTCATGAACCTTAGCACGGCCAGATCCGAGAAGCGGGCCAGGGAAGTGGGGGTGCGTAAGGCTATTGGCTCTGCGCGCTGGCAGCTGATCTCGCAGTTTTTTGGCGAGTCGTTCCTGGTGGTATTACTTTCTTTTTTATTGGCAATGGTTCTGGTAGTACTGGCCTTACCTTATTTTAATGAGGTGGCTGATAAGAAGATGACCGTGATGTGGGGCAATCCGCTTTTCTGGATAGTGAGTTTATTGTTTGTGATCCTTACCAGCATGGTAGCCGGAAGTTATCCTGCCTTATACCTTTCATCGTTCCAACCCGTGAAGGTTCTAAAAGGCACATTCAGGGCTGGCCGTTATGCCTCACTGCCCCGTAAGGTATTGGTAGTGCTCCAGTTTGCCGTATCCGTGATGCTGATCATAGGCACCATCATTGTATACCAACAGATACAGCATGCAAAGAACAGGCCGGTGGGCTATGATAAGCAAAGCCTCGTGACGGCTGCTTCAAACGATGTGTTGCACGGAAAGTTTGAAGTACTGCGTAATGAATTGAAAAGTGCAGGCCTTGTTACGGAGATGGCTGAGTCAACCAGTCCCACCACAGAAGTGTTCAATACCAATGGAGGAATTTCCTGGGAAGGGAAAGACCCTAACCAGAGCGTGGATTTTCCCAATTCCGGTGTAACCTATGAATTTGGTAAAGTCATTGGCTGGAAGGTGATCCAGGGGCGTGATTTCTCCCGGGACTTCGCTACGGATTCTTCGGCTTTTATCCTGAATGAATCTGCCGTCAAATTCATCGGCCTCAAAGATCCCATTGGGAAGACCATGACCTGGAACGACAGAAAATTTACCATCATTGGTGTGGTAAAAGATATGCTGGTACAATCACCCTACAAACCCGTAAGGGCAATGCTCTATCATCTTTCCCTTGAACAGGAGAACCTGTTCATCATGAAGATCAATCCTAAGCTGGCGGCAGGAGATGCCGTGAAACGTATTGACGAAATCTTTGCCAAGCTGGATCCTGCGCATGTTCAGGAGTTCAGGTTTGTGGACGAAGCATTTGCGCGCAAGTTTGAAGACGAGGAAAGAATAGGAAAACTGGCGGCAGTTTTTGCAGGTCTGGCCGTATTTATTTCCTGCCTGGGTTTATTTGGCCTCGCTTCTTTTGTAGCTGAGCAGCGTACCAAGGAAATAGGTGTAAGGAAGGTGATTGGAGCTTCCACTTTCAATCTCTGGGGGCTGTTATCTAAAGATTTTGTGGCACTGGTGATCATTTCATGTTTTGTAGCCATTCCCCTGGCGTGGTACGGCATGAATCAATGGTTGCAGAAATATGATTACAGAACAGATATACATTGGTGGGTTTTTGCTCTGGCTGCAGGTGGTGCATTGTTGATCACCTTGCTTACGGTAAGTTACCAGGCGATACGCGCGGCAAGGATGAATCCTGTTAAGAGCCTGAGGACGGAGTAATGATAGGGTGTAGTATTTTAAATCATTTGATATGTTTAAGACAGCAATCAGAAGTATCCGGCGTAACAAAGTGTTCTCGTTGATCAATGTAGCGGGCCTGGCCATTGGGATGGCTGTTTTTCTGCTGATTGCGGAGTTTGTGGCCAATGAATGGGGTGCAAACCGAAGCCTGAAGAACTATGACAGGCTGTACCGCGTGTCTGTAGTGGAGAAAGGGGTGCCTAACTATTATCTCCCGCCGGGTTATACGCCCAGCCTCAAGGAAAATTTCCCGGATATTGAAGCGGCGGTATTTTCTGCAGATGGGCTTGGCAATGGTGTGGTGACAGTGATGAAGGGTAATAAGAAAGAGGCTTTTAAAGAAGAGGATGTCAAATATGTGGAGGGTGGGTTTATACCGGTATTTGGTATGACCATGCTGCAGGGTTCAGGATCGCTGGCCAAACCCCAGACGATGGTGGTGACAAAGAAAGTTGCTGATAAATATTTTGGAACGGCAGATGTGATAGGCAAAACAGTGGAGGTTTCCAACCAGTTTGGTACAACTTCCTATGAGATTACAGGTGTGTTAGAAAACCTGCCACCCAATATGGATATCAGGGCGGAGATCTTTCTGTCTGTCCAAACCCTGGCAACTGCTGCCAACAGGGATGGGAATGATTGGGCGGATCCCTCCACTACCAAGAACGGCTACAGCAATATATTTCTGCTGTTGAAACCCGGCGCCAACCCTGTTGCGTTGTCTTCAGCTATGGATAAGTTCTTTCACCAGGCGGATCCTGAAACGAGGGATGCTTCCATTTATTTACAGGCGTTTCGTAACCTGCACCTGGGGCCAGCCATGGATTATCCTTTTCAAACCTTCGGCAGCCTGAAGCTGGTGTACATGCTGGCGCTGATTGCAGCCCTGATCCTGTTGATTGCCTGGGTTAACTACATTAATTTGTCCACCGCCCAGGGACTGCAACGCGCCAGGGAAACCGGTGTCCGGAAAGTATTGGGTGCGAGCCGGTTTCAGCTGGCCATCAGATTCATGGGTGAAACATTGCTGATCACTTTGTTGTCTTTAGTGCTGGCAGTAGTGTTTGTGCAGTTGGTGCAACCGGTGTTTAACAGATTTATAGGTCTGTCATTATCTCTCACCCTATTGCTGCGGCCTGCTATTTTATTGTTGATTCTGGGGATCATCTTTGTGGGATCTTTCCTTGCCGGCGGTTATGTTTCTCTGGTGCTCAGCTCATATAAGCCTGTGCAAACGCTGAAAGGAAAGCTCCAGCATTCTACAAAATCTGTGGTGTTGCGCAAAGGCCTGGTGGTTTTCCAGTTTTCTATTTCCATCGCATTCATCATTGCCACCATCATCCTGTACAAGCAATTGAATTTTATGCAAACGGGTAACCTGGGCATGCAGCTGGATCAGTTGCTGGTGGTGCAGGGGCCTACCGTTGCTACGGAGGACCAATCTGAACGTAACTATACTTTCAAAAACAAACTGGCCGCGCTTCCCTTTGTGGAGAAGGTTGCAGGGTCTAACAATGTGCCCGGAAAAGGATACAATTTTTCCACCAATGCCATCACCAGGCCACTGGCTGCGCCGGGCGATGAGAAGAAGAGCTATAACATGCTCATTGTGGATCAGAATTTCTTTGACACCTATGGTATTGCTTTCAAACAGGGTAAAGCATTCTCTGAACAGGCAGCCATCAGGTCCTGGAACAATGAGCGCCAGGTAGTGATTAACGAGCGGGCTGCGGCGGAACTCGGCTTTGATCCCGCTGAAGAGATAGCGGGTAAAAAGATTAAATGGGGTGAGGAATTTGAGATCATGGGTGTGGTGAAAGACTACCATCATCTGTCATTCAGGACCGCCATTGAGCCCATCATTTATCTTCCTTCTGTTTCCTATGGAAATTTCACCGTTAAGATGAAGGCAGAGAATATGCCTTCCAAACTCGCAACCATAGAGAAATTATACAGGGAGATGTTTCCCGGCAATCCCTTCGATTATTTTTTTGCCGATGAAGCGTATGACAAGCAGTATGCCCAGGAGAAAGCATTGGGTAGTTTGTTCATTGCCTCCAGTCTGGTGGCCGTGTTCATCGCCTGCATGGGTTTGTTTGGATTGGCCGCTTACTCCGCACAGCAACGTGTGAAAGAAATTGGTGTAAGGAAGGTGCTGGGTGCCAGTGTGCCGGATATCGCACGGTTGCTTTCGGTGGATTTTGTAAAGCTTGTAATAGTGGCCATCGTGATTGCTTCACCCATTGCCTGGTGGGCCATGCACAACTGGCTGGAAGGGTTTCCGTATCGTACAATGATAAGCTGGTGGGTTTTTGTAGCTGCGGGTGTTGCGGCCATCCTGATTGCTGTTGGGACCGTGGGGGTGCTGGCCGTAAGGGCTGCCAATGCAAATCCTATTCAATCATTGCGTAACGAGTGAGTTGAAGAAATGTGGGATTGGGAAATTAAGGTTTAATTATTCGTATAGTTTAAATAAAGGTTTATGTGGAAGAATTATATCAACGTAGCACTCAGGAACCTGAAGCGTTATCCGCTGTTCAGTATGATCAATATTGCCGGGCTAAGCATAGGCCTGGCCTTATGTATGCTGATTGTGCTTTACCTGAAGGACGAGAAGAGTTTTGATATGTTCCATGCCAAGAAGGACAGGATATATCGGCTGGTGAGGGACAATGTACAGCCAGACAAGTCCATCCAGAAAGATGGTAATACGGGGATGATCTGGGCGCCCACCTTTGCGGCAGGGATCCCTGAGATAGAAAATTTTGTGCGATTACAGGGTGCGGACTTCACTATTAAAGTAGGAAGCAATGTTTTTGAGCAGAATGGCTACTATGCGGATTCTTCTTTCTTTTCTGTTTTTGACTTCCCCTTAAAGTATGGAAACGGCAGTCAGGCGCTTACGGATTTGTATTCTATTGTATTGTCTGTTGACCTGGCTAAAACTTTGTTTGGCACCGATGCTGTCCTTGGGAAAACAGTTGAGTTGCCATTGGGCGAGAAGGGTGAGTTTATTCCGTTCCAAATCACAGGTATTGTGCCCAATTCCCCCCTCAATTCTTCCATCGACATTAAGTACCTGATCCCAATAGAGCTAAATAATCGATTTGGCAATGCAGATAAGAATTGGATCAATTTTTACCTTAATACATTTTTTGTTTTAGGTCCACGGGCCAATGTCCCGCAGGTGGAAGGCAAAATGCAGGCAATCTTCATGCGCAATGCAAAAGACGAAATAGCACAGATCAAGCAGCAATTCAATGAAGAGGTTAATATGAAGCCTCGCCTCCAGGCTTTACCAGATATGCATCTGGCTACGGATTATATAGCCAGCAACGGCCTGGTGAAGAACAGCAAGCCTGTTTATGGAAATGTATTGACTGGAATCGCATTGTTTATTCTGATCATTGCCTGTATCAATTTTGTGAACCTGACTCTGGCCAGATCCCTCAAACGGGCTAAAGAGATCGGCATCCGCAAAGTGGTGGGTGGCGAGCGCAGGCAGATCATCATCCAGTTCCTCGGCGAGACCATGATCCTTTGCCTGCTGGCTTTTATTCTGGCTACTGTACTGGCCCTGGCAGCCCTTCCCGTTTTCAATAGTTTATCTGGTAAGACACTTTCATTTAGCTATCTGCTGGATGCTAAATTGGTGGTCTCTTATTTCCTGATTTTTATCGGCACCTCTATATTGGCGGGATTCTACCCTGCGTTTGTATTGTCTGGCTTTGACCCTGTCAAGACCTTGTATAATCGGGTTCGATTTGTGGGTAAAAACTATCTGTCGCATTCTTTGGTGGTACTCCAGTTTGCGATTGCAGCCTTCCTGATCATTTCCACCGTAACAATCTATCGGCAGTTCAACCACCTTACGCACATGGACTTGGGTTATGACGATAAGAACCTGATCATGCTGCAAACAGACAGGATGAAGGGAGATAAGGTGACCAGTTTTAAAGCTGAGTTGATGAAGGATCCTTCCATTGTATCCATCGCGGCCAGGCAGGGCGGGATGTGGTATACGGTTGCGAAGGCCGATGGAGAGAACCAGAATTTTGCTTTGGAGGTAACTGACTCCAGTTTTGCGCAAACCTATAAAGTGCCGATTGTGATGGGCAGAAACCTGAACCTGGTTTCGGATTCCCTGGGTTCTGTGATGGTGAATGAGGCCTTTATGAAAAAGATGGGCTGGAAGGACCTCAATAACCGGCAGGTAGATTTTTTCTATGACAGCATCAAGTATAATGTGGTGGGTGTGATGAAGGATCACCATTTTGAATCGCTTTTTAGTGATATCAAACCTCAGGTGTATATCATGAATCCTCAGTATAGTTATGGCCAGATGGCCATCAGGATACAGGAGGGCACGTCCCAACGGGCCATCCAGCATATACAGCGCACCAGCAAGGCTATGTTTCCCCTCGTGCCTTTCAATTATGAGTTCAGGGAAGCCAGGAACAGGCGTGAGTATGCGGAGGAGGAAAAGTTTAAGGACATCATCAGCTATTCCGCGATGCTGGCCATTTTTATTTCTTGCATTGGTTTGTTTGGACTGGCAACCCTGGCGGCGGAAAGGCGGACCAAGGAAATTGGCATTCGTAAGGTGCTGGGCGCCTCTGTTACCAGTATCACTTCAAAACTTTCCCTGCGGTTTCTGCAGCTGGTTATGCTGGCAGTGGTGATTGCCATTCCGTTGAGTTGGCTTGCATTGAGCAAATGGCTGAACAATTACATTTACAGGATCACCATCGGGCCATGGGTGTTTGTATTCACCGTGCTGTTGCTGGTGATCATTGCATTGACAACGGTGGGTATCCAGGCTGTACGTGCGGCCAGGGCCAACCCGGTAAAAAGTTTAAGAACAGAATAGGCATTCATAAGAACAATTAAAACCATGAAGATGAAACAAGCAGTTTTGGTGATTTCAGCGTTGATGACAATGGGGCTGGTAAGGGCCCAGGGTGATGCGCCCTATATGAGTAAAACATTTTCCAATGTGAATAAGCTGCGCTCTGCTACCGCAGGCGGGAATATTTCCGTGGAAGGGACTGATGGCAGTGCTGCAAAGGTAGAAGTATATATCCGCGGTAATAACAGCAAACAGCTTAGTAAGGAAGAGATCCAGGAAAGGCTGGCCAGTTATGAACTGGTGGTAGAGCAGCAGGGAAATGAAGTGGTGGCCAGGGCAAAGAATTTGCGGAATAACTGGAAGGATGCACTGAGCATATCTTTTAAAATAACCATGCCCAGAAAGTCTGCTTCGCACCTGCGTACCAGCGGTGGTAATATTACGCTGCGTAACCTGGCTGGTAACCAGGATTTTTCCACCAGCGGGGGAAACCTGGTGGTAGCGGATCTGAAAGGTGTGATCAAGGGATCTACCTCTGGTGGCAATATCACCGCGCAGAGAGTGAATGATGATGTGGATCTCACTACCAGTGGCGGAAACGTTTCGGCGGAGTCATCATCTGGGAAACTCAATTTCTCTACATCCGGTGGCAATGTAAACCTCCGCGATCTTAACGGGAATATAGCAGCCACTACCAGTGGCGGGACTGTGAAGGGTGAGAATCTCAGGGGCGAGATTGACGCAACTACATCCGGCGGCAATGTAGTCATGGAGCATATCTCCGGATCGTTGGATGCAGGTACCAGCGGTGGGAATGTACGGGTGGTTATGGACCAGGTGGATAAATTCGTAAAGCTTTCCAACTCCGGCGGCAGTATTGACATAGACCTGCCGGAAGGGAAGGGGTATAACCTGGATCTGCGGGGCGACAGGATCCATACATCTAACTTGCGGAATTTTTCCGGCAAAATGTCAGAGGATAAAATGAATGGCACGCTTAACGGCGGTGGCAGCCTGGTTACTGCCGTGAATTCGGGAAAAATCAATATTTCATTTCATTAATTGTATATGCTGGAGCTGAATAATATATCGAAGTGGTACAATGCGGGAGCCAATAAAAACTATGTGCTCCGTAATATCAACCTGAAAGTGCATGAAGGGGAGTTTATATCGATTATGGGTCCATCGGGTTCCGGAAAATCCACCCTGTTGAATGTTTTGGGTATGCTGGATGAGCCCTCTGAAGGGTATCATTATTTTATGGGTGAGGCCGTTCACCTGATGAAGGAGAAGCAGCGCTCAGGTCTCTATAAGAAATACATCGGATTTGTCTTTCAAGCCTATCACCTGATTGATGAACTCAACGTGTACGAGAATATCGAAACGCCATTATTGTACCAGGATATTAAACAATCTGAGCGTAAGGCAATGGTGGCGGATATGCTTGACCGTTTCAATATTGTAGGTAAGAAAGACCTTTTCCCTTCTCAACTATCAGGAGGCCAGCAACAGTTGGTGGGTATTGCAAGGGCGTTGATTGTGAATCCGAGACTGATCCTGGCAGATGAGCCCACGGGGAACCTGAATTCAAAGCAGGGTGAGGAGATCATGGAGATCTTCAAGAAACTGAATAATGAGGGCGTGACCATCATCCAGGTTACCCACTCTGATAAAAATGCCGGCTATGGCAGCCGGGTCATTAATCTCCTGGATGGAAGTATTGTTTAAAGTTAATTGCAGAAGATGAAGTGTTTAGCAAGTTTAGGGATCGCATGTTTTATGAGCCTTGTTTCTTTGGCGCAGGACCTGCCGGAAAGGCTGAGCCTGCAGCAGGCGGTGGACATTGCCCTCAGGAACAACATCACGGTGGCGCAAAGTGCCAACCGTGTGGAGACTGCAGACATCAACCGCAGGCAGGCCCGGGCCAACCTGCTTCCCTCAGTCAACGCGGATTTTAACTATGGCTGGAACAATGGTAGAAGCATTGACCCTTTCCAGAACATTTATGTGAACCAGCAGTTGCAGGGTTCCAATGTTTCCGTGAGTGGAAACTGGCTTCTCTTCAATGGTATGCAGGTACAGAATACCATTAAGCAGACTAAGCTAACACATGCTGCTACTGAGTTGGAGCTCCAGCAGCAGAAGGACCTGATCACCATTAATGTCATCATTGCCTACCTGCAGGTTTTGAGCAATGAAGACCTGTTGGTAAATCTGGAAGGACAGGCCCTGGTTACCAAAAACCAGGTGGAGCGTTTACAGGTGCTGGTGAATGAAGGCGCGAGGGGGCAATATCAACTGTCTGATATGAAAGGACAGTATGCAAATGACCAGGTATCCATCGTCTCCGCAAAAAACGCCCTGGATATTGCCAAGATCACGCTTTGTCAGCTGATGAACGTGCCCATCACCAAAGGACTTACCCTGGAAAGAAATGAAGCGCCATTTCCACAGGAGCCGTATAGTGCTACGCCGGAGATGATCTATGCAAATGCAAAAAATCTTCCCGGTATGAAAGCCGCTGACCTGCGTACGGAGAGTGCAAAACGTGCCGTAGCGGTGGAGAAGGGCGCATTTTTCCCAAGGATCGGGTTGTATGGAAACCTGTTCTCCAATTATTCCAGTGCTGCCGAGACGAGAACCCTTACCGGTACTTCCGATGTAACCACGGATAATTATGTACTGGTCAATAGCATCAAGAGCAACGTGATCTCTCCACAGCAGCAATTCTCATCACAAAGCATTTCATACGGCAGCCAGATGAAGAATAATATCGGTTCTGGTTTTGGTGTAGCGGCATCGGTACCCATTTTCAATAACCTCCGCACCAAGTACAGGGTTGACCAGGCGAAAGTACAGTTGAAGAATGCAGAGCTGGATAAGGCGCAAACGGACCTTACCCTGAGGCAAAATATTGAGCAGGCCTATGCCAATATGGAGTCCAGCTACAACCGTTACCATGCCGTGGATGAACAGTACAAGGAGTATACCGAAAGTTTCCGTGCCAATGAGATCCGGTTTAATGAGGGAGCGATCAATTCATTTGAATACCTGCAGGCCAAGAATAACCTGGATCGTGCCAGGCTCAACCTCACCCAGTTGCGGTATGATTATATTTTCAGGACCAAGATCCTGGATTACTACCAGGGTAAGCTCAGTTTATAGTTCACAGTTCGCAGTTCGCAGGTTGCCCTCCCTGCGAACTGCGAACTGAATTATCTATCTTCACTCCATGTTCACGCAACCAAACGGCCAGCAAATTGCCGAACTGCTTGACATGGCCAATGCCATGCCACAGTTGGTTTGGGTAGGTGTGCCGGATGGCGCTGTGATTTACATCAATGATAAAGTAAAAGACTATCAGGGTGCGGTTCAGTTGGCGGATGGATCCTGGGACTGGCATCGTATGATCCATCCTGATGACCTTGACCACACGCTCCGGCGTTGGGAAAAAGCGCGCGCAGAGGGTGCGCCTTTTGAAGTGGAACATCGCCTCCAAACAATAGAAGGGGAATATCGATGGCACCTGAACAGGGCCAGGCCACAAATGGATTTGTCCGGTTCTGTGCTACGGTGGTTTGGTTCTTCCACGGATGTGCATTTGCAGAAAGAAGCAGAACGGGCACTCCGGGCTTCCGAAGCGGAATTCAGGGCTTCATTTGAGAATGCAAGCGTAGGCATGGCGCAGATAGACGCAGTCACCGGAAGCTTTCTACGGGTGAACCAGGCTTTGTGCAGGATGCTTGGCTACACTGCACATGAATTGGTGCAACGGGAGTATATCTCTGTTCTTACGGTTGAAGAACGGGAACCTACCTGGGCATACATTCAGGAAATTGTGGGCGGGTTAACTGATGACTACCAATCAGAAAAGATATACGTCCGCAAAGACGGCGGCATCATCTGGTGTCTTATGTCTGCCAATCCTATCCTTGATGAGGCAGGACAGGTTACCAGGATCAGCCTCGTGATCCGTGATATCACCCGCAAAAAGAAAGCAGAGGATGCACTGCTGGATAGTGAGGCCAAGTTCAAGGCCTTTCTGCATGATTCTCCACTGCTGGCCTGGAGCAAGGACGAGCAGGGGAGGTATGTGTACCTGAACTCTTCATTTGAAAAGAGGTTTAATGTTCAATTGGTGAATTGGAAAGGGAAGACTGACGTAGAGATTCACCAGGCAGAATTTGCAAAGGTATTTCGCGACAATGATCTACGGGTATTAGCTACCGGGGAGCCACTACTGGATGTAGAGCATATGCTGGAAGCGGATGGCAGCAACTCCTACTGGAGTAGTTTTAAATTTTGTTACCAGGACTCTGAGGGCAATCGTTATGTAGGAGGAATAGGGTATGATATTACCAAACAACGGATAGCTGAAAAGGCTTCCCAGCAGGCACGGGAACAACTGGAGCTTACCTTCAGGAATGTACCCACCGGTATCATGTTGTTCAACCAACAGCGGCAGTTGGTATTTGTAAACAGGAAAGGAACGGAATTCACAGGCTTCCGGTCTGTGGAGAATGCAGACAAGGAACTCACCTTGCAGGATATCCGAGACCTGAATGCCCGTCAATACGTAATGTATACCGAAGACGGGAAATTATTGACGCCAGACAATTCGCCGGTCCAGAAAGTGTTTCAGCACAGAGAATCCAATTACGGCATTTACAGGCTGGTGCGTAAGGATGATGGTTCCCAGCAATGGATCAATTATGTGTGTACGCCTGTTTTGAGCGATAAAGGAGAGGTTGAACTGGTCATAGCCACCATCACAGATATTACCCTTCAGAAAGAAGCAGAACAGCTGGTATTACAAGAACAACGGCATTCAGCAGAGAAACTGGAGCAACTCGTTGCATTGCGCACCAGGGAATTGCAGGAATCCAATGAAGGCCTGCAACAGTTTGCGCATGTAGCTTCCCATGACCTGAAGGAACCCGTGCGGAAAGTAAAGGTATTTGGCAGCCGGATCAGGGAAGAGTTTGGCGAAGTATTGCCAGAACGTGCCCGGCTTTACCTGGATAAGATGGAAGCTGCTGCAGACCGGATGTTTACCATGATTGACGGCGTTCTGCAATATTCTTCCCTGCAGGCCTTGCCGGATATGTGGACTGAGATAGACCTCAACCTGCTGATGCGTTCCATTGAGAGTGATCTTGAAGTGCTGATCCAGCAGAAGCACGCAGAGATCAGGGTTGCCCCACTCCCTACCATACAGGGTATTTCCCTGATGGTGTACCAATTGTTTTACAATCTTGTCAATAATGCATTGAAGTTTGCCCACAAAGATGCCGCACCGGTTGTGGAGGTAAGTGCGGAGAATTTACTGCTGGAGAATGTACCGTACTACCGGATACGCGTAAGCGATAATGGTATTGGCTTTGAGGCAGGGGAAGCTGAAAGGATCTTCCAGACTTTTGCCCGTTTGCATCCTAAGGATATGTATGACGGTACTGGTCTGGGCCTGAGCCTGTGCAGAAAAATTGTGGAGCGTCATGAAGGAACCATTACTGCGGCAAGTGAACCGGGCAAAGGATCGGTTTTCATAGTTACGCTTCCTGCAACTCCCACCAGGCGGGCCAGTCTTTAGGAGGTGCCGCAAGGTCAAGCTTCTCCCCAATCATAGGTGTAGCCAACGGCAAGCCCGCGTCTTTTGCAAATGCAGTAACCTTGAGGGGTGGCTCGTTCCAGTTGTGGTTAGACAAAGGAAATTTTGCCCAGTGTACTATCATGAGTTGCCGGGTATTCAGATCCTTTGCCGCGGGAACCAACTGCTCTGGCAACATATGGATATAGCGCCAGTGGGGATTGTATTGCCCGCATTCCAGGATGGCGAGATCAAAAGGCCCATACTGCTCGCCGATTTTTTTAAAATGACCTCCATAGCCAGAATCTCCGCCAATGAAGATGGTGAGAGTGGGACTGTTCAATACAAAACTTAACCAAAGGCTGGTATTACGGGTAAAGCTGCGCCCGGAGAAATGCCGCGCCGGCGTGGCTGTGAGTTGAAATCCTGCTCCAAGGTCAGCAACATCATGCCAGTTCATTTCTGTGATCATATTCTCAGGAAAACCCCAGGAACGCAAATGTTCACCCACGCCCAGTCCTGTATAGATCTGCTTTACCCTGGTACGCAGTGCCAGTACGGTTGGGTAGTCAAGGTGGTCCCAGTGATCATGGGTCAGGATTAATACGTCAATATCAGGGATGTCTGTTACTGTATAAATGTCTGACCCCGGAAAACTTTTCATGGTTCCGGGAAGGGGAGATGCGTTGCCACTAAAGACAGGATCCACCAGGAATTTTTTTCCTCCTGCCTGGATAAAATAGGAAGAGTGGCCAAACCAGACCAGCACCTGTTCATCCGGCAATAGTTGATGCAGGTCAGTTTTTTGTGTAGGAAGCCTACGGGGCGGTGTTTTGTAAGGATTTTTGGTGAACAGGAAATCTTTCAGTACCTGAACATAAGTAACACCTTCTGCCAGCGCCGGTGTGGGTTCAGGATTCTGGAAGGCACCGGCTTGATAATTGCTCATAGCTGCAAACACTGATTTCTTTTTCGCGTCAGGCTTTCTGCCGAAGGCGGGCCTTTGCATATAGAAGAAAATGCCGATCACTGCCACCATCAACACGGATAAAATAATATAGAGCATGCTTGGTTTTTATTAGTTAATATTTTGCACAGGCAGCCAACTCCCTTCAGCTATCTCACGGTCAAGCTCACCTGCATCCCAGCCGCAGTAGCCAATGAAAAGCTGGACTTGTTCAGGCTTAATTTCTGTTTGTAAAAGTGCAATACGCAGATCATCCATCCGTCCTCCCCAGTACCAGCCTGCATCCACAGGAGTACCGCCATGGATAAGGTCTGGCCTGCAGTGGATGAGGTACAGGTGGTCTTGCCCTACGGGCCCGCCCTCCCATAGGGGTAAAGGATCGCAGTCCATGAACTCCGTGAGGTCATTAAGGTTTTTACCGAATGGCCTGTTGGTTATAAACCCGATGCTTTCTTCAGCATTGTGCTTCACGAGGATGACCTGTGTATCCTCGAAATAGTCTCCCTGCAACGCCCTGCTGGCCCGGATGGTTTGCCCCGCCATGATCATATCCCAAAGGTAGGCAGTGTTAGGGAATTGGGATATGCGAGACCTTTCAGGTATGCGTAGATGCATTTTTTTTTGTATGTTCATGCAAACCAACTGAATATTATGGAAACAGCAATCACCAACAACCAGCAGGAAATCAATGTGCCTTCATTCAAAGACTGGGTCATTAATATCCTGATTACAGCCATTCCGCTGATCGGATTTATTTTTCTGATCATCTGGGCCGTGGACAGTGATCCCCGGAATGTGATCCGGAAAAGGTGGGCCGGTGCCTATCTGGTGATGATGGTAATCTTCTTTGTGCTGGCCATGGTTCTTTGGTTTGCGATCTTTGCTGCCATTTTTGCCAGTGGAGGATTCAATGATATGGGAAGCCTTGACAACGCAACGGTAGATACTTCATGGTTGAATAGTATTGATACTTCAGGCCTTATGAACATGGACACTACAACCATCATTAACTCAGCTGATACCGCAGCCCTTCAGTAATCTTATTGTTTCAAGGGAAGCGCGTACAGACTATCCCACACGGTCAGCGAAGGTTTGGGTTGCAGGGATTTGTTCAGCAGGCCCAGTGTGGAGAAATTGACGATAGACGGATCAACCTGCGGGGGCAAGGCGCTTACATCAATATCGGTAAATACTAACTGGAACCAGGCTATTGCTTTAGCCTGGTTCAGTATTATATGGTGTTGCCTGAAATATTGTTGCTGGATGGTTTCATTGCCATTGACATTAAATCCGTTGGGTGCCTTGAAGGAAGTAGTGGCCCATCCGCCCTCAGCTACATACACCGGTATGCTCCGGTTTTTAAGCAACTGTTTGTAATAGTTAACAGGAATATCACGGGGATCTGTGAAGCCGAAATAGGGGTATGAAGAGATGCCCAGTTCATGTATGAAAGGGAAGTCTGCAAAATCTTCTTCAATCCCGATGTATTGATGCGTGTTTTGCAAGTGGCCCCAGGCCGTTTCCGCTTGAACGCTTACACTTAGTTTGGCCGCAGACTTTCTTTGGATCAATGCCGATGCCGCATCATTGGCGGCCTTTTTTACACCGTTATAAATGGATGCCGGTGCGGCAAGGCGTATGAGGTTGGTTTCCATGGCCAGGCTGATGTGGGCGGGCTTTAACATACTGTCTATGGCCACAACAAACTGGCGATAGAGTAGTTGCATGTCTGCATCAGCAATCGATTTTCCCCGCTGTTTCAATGCAATGTTATCTGATGTGCGGTCCAGCCCATTTTGTGGATCGATGGCCATCCAGACTTCCATGTTCCTGCTGCGATAGAAATTGACAAGCCCTGTAAAATTGTTGTTGATATATGATTGCGGTGTTTTGCCTGCCAGCAAGGAGTCCCAGGGCAGCTCCAGGGTGATGGTGGCCGCGTCTGCTCTGGAGGTCCAGATGTTCAGGGTTTGTATGAAAAGATCAAACTGATCATACCGTGGTGCGGAGTTCATGAACCCCATGCGATACGTACGTACCGGGTCTGGCTCCGTACTTGTTTTTTTACAAGCCGATACCCAGATAAGCAGTACGATGCAAAGAAATCGCCAAGACATATCCTGTATAACGAAATATCATGCCATGGATGATATGGTCAGAGCGGTTTTATGGTATAGGTCTTCCCTTTGGATGAACGGAAACGAAGTGCATAGCCATCGGGTGTTTTTTCGGCATTTGCGCTAATGCCTTCAATACGAAGGGGATGGGCGTAATGGATGATGCATTCACCATCCTGGCCCGCTTTAATGAGGCCAGATACCAGTTTTCCTGAAGCCCAGTCCAGGTCTACTGTAAATGCGCCCCGCGCTTTCAGTCCTTTCATGAAGCCTTGAGGCCAGGCTTTGGGAAGGGCCGGCAGCAGATGGATAAAACCTTCATGGCTCTGCAGCAGCATTTCAGCCATGCCCGCGGTGCCTGCAAAATTGCCATCGATCTGGAAAGGTGGATGGGCATCAAATAGGTTGGGGTAGGTGCCGCCACTGTTGCGCATCTCCGTACTGCCGGTATTGGTATATTGTAATAATTGTCTTACCAGGTAATAGGCGTGATCACCATCCTGCAACCTCGCCCACCAATTGATCTTCCAGCCTCGGCTCCAGCCCGTACCACCATCACCTCGCAGGGCCAGGGTTTTCTTTGCAGCTTCAAAAAAAGCAGGTGTGGCAGTTCTGGTGATTTGTTTGCCCGGATGCAGGCCAAAGAGATGGGACACATGGCGATGTTCCGGATCTGTTTCTTCAAACTCTTTGTCCCATTCCAGCAGTTGCCCTTTACTCCCGATCTGCATGGGGTACAATTGCGCGCGTTTAGCAAGCACGGTATCCCGGAAGGCTGCATCCTGGTTCAGTATTTTTGCGGCATCTGCAACGTTGGTGAAGAGATCCCAAATGATGCTCATGTCCATGGTGGCAGCCATAGTTACACTGCGGGATTTTTTCTGCGCATCAAAAAAACGGTTTTCAGGTGATACTGATGGAGCCGTCACCAGATGCCCGTCTTTATCCCGCACCAGGAAATAAGCCATAAATACCGCCGCTTCTTTCATCAGGGGATAGGCTGTCTCCTTCAGGAATTGTTGGTCGCCGGTAAATGCATAGTGTTCCCAAAGGTGCTGGCAAAGCCAGGCCGCAGCCATCGGCCAGTTGGCCCAAACGGGGTCACCGATGCCGTAATCACCTACAGGGTTGGATAAAGCCCAAATGTCCGTGTTGTGGTGGGCCACCCATCCGGGGGCATTGTAAAATTCCTTCGCGGTTCGGGTACCCGTGACCGATAGTGGTTTCATGAGATTGAGCAGGGGGAGGTGCATCTCCGGCAGGTTGGTGATTTCTGCCGGCCAGTAGTTCATTTCGGTATTAATGTTGATGGTATAGTTGGAGCTCCAGGGCGCACGCAGTTCTTTGTTCCAGATACCTTGCAGGTTGGCGGGCGGGCCTCCGGGCCTGCTGCTGGAAATAAGGAGATAGCGGCCAAAGTGGAAATAGGTGGTTTCGAGAACCGGATCATATGCGCCCTTGCTGTAAGCCTGGAGACGCTCATCCGTGGTTAGTTTCCATTGGGGATTTTTCACACCCAGTGTATCGGTCACTGCAAAATCCACCCTTTTAAAATACTGTTGGTAATCGTTGATATGGTTGCGCAGTAAGGTTGGGTATGATTGCTGAAATGCCTTGTTCAGCTGTTGTGCAGCCAATGCTTTTTCATCGGCCCCCTGGCTGTCCGGACATTTATCATAGCCGTTGAAACTGGTAGCGGCTACCAGGTAAATAACCACTTCCGTGGCACCTTCCACTTGCAGGCCATTGGCACTGGCCAGTACTTTTCCGTCTTTATTTTTCACCTGCAGTTTCACCTGGAATCGCATGCCCCTGCAGCCAGTGCTGTCTGTATAAATGATGTGTTCACGGTTAGGTGGATTGTAATAGCTGGGGTCAACGTGGGAGGGTGCCTTTCCCTGCAGCGTGATGGACGAGCCGGCACTGGTGCTTTGTGCACGCAACTGACTTTGGAGGGAGAGGGTGAAGTTGAGTTGTTTGGGTGCGCTGGCGCCCAAACGGATGATCAGGACGTTGGCCGGGGCTGAGGTAAAGATCTCGCGGAAGTATTCAACACCGTTGATGGTGAAACTGGTTTTAGCGAGGGCCGTGCTGAGGTCAAGGCTTCGTTTATATTGGCCTGGATTTCCATCAGGGAAAGACTGGCGAATGTGCAGATCGCCCAGTGGCATATAAGATTCTGTAAAAGGACCCTGGATTTTTTTGGTGAGCAGCTCCGCTTTAGCATAATCACCTTCTTCCAACAGTGCTTTGCGGATTTCGGGGAGGTATTGGGAAACACCCGGGTTAATGGATGCCGGCATGGGCCCTCCGCTGTAGAGTGTGCTTTCATTCAGCTGGATCAGTTCATCCTTGATGCCGCCAAACACCATGGCGCCAATCTTACCGTTACCGAGGGGCAGGGCTTCCACCCACTGCGTGGCGGGTTTATTGTACACGAGTTGGGTGGCCTGTTGGGCAGCAGCCATGAGCATCAACAGGGATACCAGGATACTGAGGAAAATTTTACGCATCATAATAACAATTGGAAAGTGGAAACAGGAAGGTAAAAGAAAAAATCGGGCAGACCTTTGGAGATGTCAAAATACTATAGTTACTTTGAAATACAAAGTACTTTTATTTACGGAATTAAAACCTGACCATGCAAGAGGAGATTTTAAGCAATGCCGATGATGCCATACAATTGGAACAGCTCTACCTCCGGGATAAATCCGGCTTCCGCGCGGCTTTTGATATGGTATATCCCCGCTTACAGCATAAGCCGATGGCTGCCTTTTGGCAGGCAAGACTCCATCCTCAGGAGGTGAAATCTGTGGGCGCCAACGGTATCTCCTGGGGCGTGGTGATTCTTTTGGGCCTGGTGGCCGCGTTCATTGGCAAGATCCCCGCCATTTTTGGACTGGAGCAGGATACATTCTATCCTCGGTTCCTCGGCTTCGTGGTATTCCCGGCCCTTACGGCCTATTTCATCTGGCGCAACAGCGTGTCTGCACGGAAGACCCTCATTGCTGCCTTGGTTTTTGCCGCCGGTCTTTTGTTGATGATGCTCCTGCCCGTTGATATAACCAGTGATACTTTTATTTTGACCTGCATCCATCTGCCCATCGTCCTGTGGGGAGCAACGGGTTTTGTTTTTCTGGGCGATGATGAAAAGCTGAATGGACGTTTGGATTGGTTAAAATTTAATGGGGACCTGGTGGTGATGACAGCGTTGATTGGCCTGGCATTGGGCTTGATGTCAGGCGTAACCATAGGACTCTTTGAGCTGATCGGAATTAAGATTGCGGAACCTTATATGGAATGGGTGGCACTGAGCTTAGCAGCAGCCGCCCCCGTGGTAGCGGCCCACCTGACGCAATCCAATCCCACCCTGGTTGGAAAAGTCTCGCCCGTCATTGCAAAAATATTCAGCCCCATCGTGTTGGTGATGCTGGTGGTTTACCTCATCACCATCCTGATGGCAGGCAAGAGCCCGTTTGCCGACCGTGATTTTCTCATCATCTTCAATGCACTACTGCTGGGCGTAATGGCACTGATCTTTTTTGCGGTATCTGACAAAGACCGGCACCAGGCTCCATTTGAAAAATGGGTATTGTTACTGTTGACTTTTGTAACCATTATAATCAATGCCATTGCCCTGTCAGCGGTTCTTTTCCGCATGGTACAATGGGGAATCACGCCAAACAGGCTGGCAGTGCTGGGTGCAAATCTGCTGATCTTTGTGAACCTGCTGCTGGTGGGTTATCGATGGATCAGGACCGCGCGCGGGCAGGGGCCCGTTTCATCCGTGGGATTACAGATAGCAGTTTTCCTTCCGGTATATGTGACCTGGGCAGCGGTGGTGGCTTTTTTATTCCCGCTGATATTTAAAAGCAGATAGGGGTAGTAGTTCGCAGTTCGCAGGTCGCCCATCTGCGAACTATGCGACCTGCCAACTGCGAACTACTTATGATGCTTCAGTAAGTTTCGAAAACTCACTGCCGTTAAACAAACGGCTGAGATTATTGTCTTTGGATTTGTTCCATTCTTCTACCCTGGAGCTGGGAACGATGCGCCAGAAATTTTTCTTCTTCATTTCTTCAAAATCACGTCCCGCAATGAAGATGCCGGTGACGGTGGGCCTGCCTTTGAAATGAATGTTTACGGGCTGGCTGATTCTTTTTTCGATAAATCGCTCGATCAGTTCTGTATTCATGCTGAATGTTTTAAGGGATGATCAGGTGGTGTGCTGCTAAGGTTGCCGTTCTCGTCTACATAAGCCATCATGTCTTCCAGGTTCTTTCCTGTGCCACCCTGTGCTCTGCGGTCTTCCTTTTTTTGCAGTTTATCTTCTTTCTGCTTTTTCTTTTTCAGTTCCCGGTTCCGTTTATTAAATGTTTCTCTTGATTTTGCCATGGCATGATTTGTCGTGAAAAAAAAGGGGCCCCATGCAGGGCCCTGTAAAAAATTACCACCTGTTGCGGGAGCTGCGTTCTGTTTTCTCTTTTGCAAGGGAAACATTCAGCGGACGGCCACCCAGGTCCTTATTGTTTAATTCAGCCATGGCTTTATTACCGGCTTCGTCAGACGCCATTTCCACAAAACCGAATCCGCGGCTGCGGCCCGTTTCGCGGTCTGTAATGATCTTGGCAGATACCACTTCCCCATAAGCACTGAATAATTCCGCCAGTTCATTTTCCTGAACCTTGAAACTCAGATTTGATACGTACATGTTCATAACTAACTTGTTATAATTGATTAAGAATGGTGTAACAAGAGAGCTGCAACAAGTGTAAAGAGGAGGAAAATAATTACGACGGACAAAAACGTAAAAATGATATCTGATCCTGACGAAATGTAGTAGAACTTTTGTTTACAGGGCAAAGGTACGAAAATTATCCGAAATAGCCCGGTTTGCCACCGGGTCCAGCCTAGCTCACCTCAAATATGGCCGCTGATCTGGAACCCACCGGAATACCGGCTTTTAAGTCAACGGATTGTCCTGAGATCACATCCTTGGCATTATGCTTGCCTTTGAGGATCTCGGCAAAACGGTCAACGCTGAGGTTTACTGCTTTTGGATTGATATTCAGTACTACCATCACAGTTTTGGCCTCGTCATAGCGGAAATACACATAAATGCCGTCAAATGGTGCAAAATGAAGGATTTTCCCTTTTGCAATGACAGGGTTCTTTTTTCTCCACTGCAGGAGTTTTCTGGTGAATTGCTGCACATCAGCCTGGCTGGCTGTAAGGCCTTTGCCTGTAAATCCATTCACGGAATCGTTAACCCAGCCCCCTGGAAAATCAGAGCGGATCAGGCCATCATTCTTATGGTTTGGTGTATTATCCATCAGGATCTCCGTCCCGTAATAAAACTGGGGTATGCCCCGGATGGTCCCGAGGTAGGCCAGGGCCATTTTCACCAATGATGCATCCTGATTCAATTGCATATACAATCTGTCCATATCATGGTTGTCTCCCAGCAACAGGATCTGGTTGGGATTTGGATAAACAAAATCATTGGCAAGCGCTTCGTATAATTTGGTGAATGGCGCAAGGTAAGATTCACCTTCTTCTCCATTGAGTGATTGTACCAGGGCTGCCTGCAAAGGGAAATCCATAATGGTGTTCAAACAACCTGTATAGCCGTCATGATTTTTCTTGCCTTCCTGCCAATAGGATGTGATCAACGGGTTAGTACTCCATTCCTCGCCAACAATACTAAAATGGGGATACTCATCCATGATGGCACAACTCCAGTTTTTAAGGAATGTTTTATCAGAATAGCCATAGGTGTCTTGCCTTACACCGCCCAGTTGCAGGGTTTCTATCCACCAGATCGTATTCTGGATAAGATAGTTTGCCATGAACGGATTTTCGCCATTCATATCCGGCATGGTGATGTCAAACCAACCCTTGCTCCAAAGGATTTTGTCATACGCAGATGCATACGGATCCTGATTCACCGTTCGCTTGTGGTTGGTGCCGGTGTAGGGCTGTGGCGGAGAGAAGTTCAGCCAGTTGGAAAAAGGGAGATCCTGCATCCACCAATAGTTGCTTCCGGTATGGTTCAGCACTTCATCAAAAATGAGTTTCATGCCTCTTTTGCGAAGCCCGGCGGATAATTCTTTGTAGTCTTCCAGACTGCCAAATCTTGGATCCACCTTGTAATGATTGGTGATGGAATATCCATGGTAGGAATATTTCTCCATGTTGTTTTCCAGTAATGGCGTTGGCCAGATGGCGGTGAAGCCGAGATCTTGTATATAATCCAGATGGTTGATGATGCCGCGTATATCGCCACCGTGCCTGCCACCGGGAAAATTCCTGTCTGTTTTGTTCTCTTTCATTTGCCCCACCACATCATTGGTACTGTCTCCATTGGCAAATCTGTCTGGCACAATCAGGTAAATGGCATCAGCAGCATTGAATCCACGGAACGTTGCGGCATCCTGTTCCCTTTTGTTGAGCACATAAGGATAGGTCTGTATCACCGATGCGCCTTTTTTGAATAGGATATTCATGGTGCCCGGCTTTGCCGTTTTCTCAATAAGCAGGTCAATGAACAGGTAATTTCTGCTTTCACCGGGTGTCACCTTTTGGATCTTTACTCCAGGGTAGTTGATTTGTGGCGTGGTTTCGCCTATACCAGGTCCGTTCACCAGCAATTGCAACTTGGGGTTCTTCATGCCTATCCACCAGTTCAGCGGCTCCACGTGATTGATCTGGCCGGAGGCAGGGAAAAGCAAAAGACTGGTAATGAGGACAAGCAGACATTGTTTCATGAAACTGATATTACTGGTTAGAGGGCTGAAAGGTGACCTGTCTTAATATGGTTCTGGACATTGGTGCTAAAATAATTTCCTCAGTTTGTCCGGTTGCACCATTGATCATGCGTGTGGTGAATTGATTTTCCGTATTTGGTATAGCCCGGAGGCTGTCTCCGTTGTACCGATAAATGGCCAGTTGTAGCGGTTGATAAATAGATTCCTTAAGCCCAGCTATTCCGAAGTTCTTAGTAACGATCTGCCGGGCATCAATATTCTTGCATAGAACCAATGGACCGTATGTAAAATAGATTTCTTTGTTGGACAGATCATGTTTTTCAAGAGCGGGTGTGAATTGGATGTTGATCTCTTTTTGCATTTGCCAATCCTGTTTGAAAACCAGGTATCCATTTTCTTCCTGGTAAGGCAAGGCGCTGGTAACAGATGTTGCCCAGTGCGGCTTCCTGATTTTTATGGTGAATCTTGCCTTTTGATCACAGCTGATCTGCAAACTGATCTTGTTTGAAAAAGGGTAGGAGGTGATCTCGCTGATCTTTACAGCAGTGTTTCCCACACGCGTATTCAGTTCGCAGGGCCCCAGCAATGTGGCTACCAGGCCTTCTTTATCTTTCATCCACATGTGTTGCACAAAATAAGGCGTAATCCTGCCCGCATTCGGCACACAGCATACTGCCGCTTCCCGGTGAATGGGAGAGTAACGGTAACGGGTCTGGTGCTTATCCGTAGTATCACCATTGTTTCCTCCGGTGAGGTAGTATGCATTGTCTTGTTTGAGATAGCATATCGCAGTTTCATCCGGATGGAAATTACCCAGCGCGGCATTAAAAAAGAGATGCTCTGCCCTTGCACCAAATTGCGGCTGTCCGGATTTGGCGAGCATGCTGATCCAGCCGGCCATCATTTCATGCAGCGAGCAGAATTCATACCCTGTAAATCCATCAGCTGTTTTACCCATGATGAATTCATCGCCAATCGGACCTCCGGACGGACTCATCGTCCATAAAAATTTATGCAAAAAATTATCGACCGCTTTTTTTAAGGCCATATTTCCTGAGGCATAGTACGCCGCCAGTACGGAACGGAAATGTTCATACGTATGCACACCATGCCCCTTCAGCGGGAGGTGCTGGTCATTGAGTTTTGAAAACTGGGCATCCTCGTTGAGTACCTGTTCAGAAAAATCCTTGTACAGGAACAGGCAATAATCCATGTACATGGTTTTGTGTGTAATGTGGTAGAGTTGCTCCAGCACATCCGTGAAAGCCAGCCCATGTGTGAGTCCGCCGGCATTGGGATTCACGGAATAAAAAGGATGGGATCGATGGATGGGGTATGCACGCATGACATTGGCAACGGCTTTCTCAAGGGCAGCCAGGATCCGGGGGTCTTGCCGATATTCATACCAGCCCAGGATGGCACGGTACAAGGTAGCCTTGGCCCAGAGTTCTCCATTTTCATTATCAAAATGATAACGAAGTTCTTTATCATAGATCCCGATGTATCCATCAGCATCCTGTGTGGAAAGTAATTGGTTGATCAGTGTTGCTGCTTTCTGAAGTTGTTCCGTATCATTTAACAGCACGGCCGTCCTTACAAATCCATCTAGCCAGTTGCTTTGTGTTTCACTGTTCCACCAGAGATACTGCACCTGCCATGCGCCTTCTTCGCCAACCGCACCCAGGTTTTTGCTCTTGACCTGTTTGCTGAGCCTGTTTTTCCCATAGATATCATCTTTTAGGATCAGGTCTGGCACGAGGCTATCCAGGTGACCCGTGAATCCGTCCATGTTTCTGCGCAGCTCCCGCTGCAGCCAGTTGGTGGGTTGTACCGCATGCAGGGGTAGGGCCTCCAGTTGCTGTATAACAGGTTTGTTTTTTTGGAACGATGAGGAGCCTGCCTGCTGGCCAAATGCAGATGAGGCTACCAGCAGTGAGCAGCCCATCATCTTCACTATGCTTTTTGCCACAGCACCGGATTTATGGGTGTGTTGATGACCTGGCCAATCTCCGCGCCCGGGCACCAGGTATGCCAGTCGTTCACCTGGTTTTTATTCTCCGGGGTTTTCAAGACCATGTCCTTGTCCATATAAATTACCGTCATCACCTTTCTCATCTGGTCCGTTTGGTTGGCGCCCGCACGATGGAAGACCCAGCCGCTGTGAAAGCTTACTTCACCGAGGTCAAAGGCTTCAATGACGTGTTTGAAATCCGTCACCTTAAGTCTTTGCTGGATGGCTACTTCACTTTCATCGCCAATCTCCAGCTCCCGCCCTTCTACAATGGCGTGGCTTCCGGCACTAAATTCCAGCGGTCCCATGTTGAGTCCTGTTTCCTGCAAGGGTATCCAGGCGGTGATGGTTTTATCTGTGTTAAGCGGCCAGTAGTATTGATCCGCGTGCCAGGGTGTGATACCTCCGCCCCCTTCCTTGAACAGGGCCTGGTCATGGTAGATCCTCACTCCGGTTGTTTGCATAAGATCACTGGCAATTTTTGCCATGCGTGGGCTGAACACAAATTCCTTCACGATCTCATCTTCCCGCCAGAGGTTGAACAGTTGCAGAAAGGCCTTGCCATAGGTACTGCGTTCTTCCAGCGGTTTAGTTTCTGTATTCATCACTTCCACTCGGTCACTGATGGCTTTGTTGAAAAAAGCGATAGTGTCTGCATCAAACACCTGTCTGAGTTTGATGAAGCGATTCTTCTGGTAGAAATTCACCTGGTCTGCGGTGAGGGCGTACGGCTCTTGCAGTGCAGCGGCAATGGCTGGAGGGATGGTAGGCATTTGCGTTGATTTGATGATGAAGGTATTCCATCGGCCTTGCAAACAATAGCATCCAGTTTGCCAATTATTGCACTATATTGACTAATTATTGGATATAAAGGAGTATATAGTGTAAATAATAGCTGTTGAAGCCCAGACTGGAACATATTGGCAGTAGAAAGAATGAGGATTCATTTCGGGCATTTGTGGTGGATCAGCCCCGCTTTGATTTTTTTTGGCACTACCATCCGGAGTATGAGTTAACACTGATCGTAAAGGGCAGGGGGCGGCGTTTGGTGGGAGATAGCCATGCGCGTTTTGAGGATGGCGATCTGGTATTGATAGGGCCTGGTCTTCCCCATACCTGGGTGAGTGATGATGAAGATGTTTCCCATTCAAAAGCGGTGGTGATCCAGTTTTCAGAGGCTTTCATCGCAAGGCTCGCTGCGGTGGAAGAGTTGTCTTTTCTGCCCGCACTGTTGAACAAGGCATCTCGTGCCATGGTGTGCAGGGGGGCAGGCCTAAAAGCGATCGCGAAGCAGATATGTGCACTCCCTTCAACATCCGGGGTAGACAGGATAGCGGGCTTGTTGTATATTCTGCAAGGGCTTTCCGGATTACGAACCACCTGTCTTGCTTCAAAGTACTATCATGCATTGAAGGGGCAGATGAATGAGAAACGGGTCAATCAGGTTTGCGCCTATGTGCAGCGGCATGCCACGGGTGCCCTTACCCTTCAACAGGTTGCAGGATTGATTCATTTGTCGCCCCCGGCCTTTTGCAAGTTTTTCAAGCGTGCAACGGGGCAAACCTTTTCAGACTACGTCAATGATGTACGTATTGCCAATGCCTGTAATCAACTGATCTCCACGGACAAAACCGTTTCGGAGATCGCCTTTGCCAATGGCTTTGAAACCCTTACCTATTTCAACCGGGTATTCCTGAAAAAGACGGGCCTGCGGCCTCGGGAGTATCGGGCATTGAAGCAGGGATGACAGTGCCTGGCTTTCTGCACCCATGTGGATGAAGGCAGTGCCAATTTTTTTCTTTGAAATATTCGGCTATTTTGCAGGCTGACACCATCATTTACCCATACACTTCCTAACCTGAATGACTAAGGAGAAAACGCTCGTTGATGTCCTTGCAAAATGGCAAGTACCTGGTTTCCTGATTTTTTTCATCGCACTGTTTCTGATCTTTCCCATTTACGCACTGCAGGCTCAGCAGGTTACGATCCAGCCTGCGCCGGCATGGCTGTACAAACCATCGCTGAAACCAGTAAAACCTTATCAGGATGGCTCCGTGGGAGATGGTTACTACCTGGAATATGTAGATGTACAGGTTAATCTTCGCGAGCAGGCAACATTCAGGCATTATATCCGGCATATTGTCAATGAAACAGGGGTGCAAAATGCTTCAGAGATCTCCGTAAGTTATGATCCCGCCTACCAGAAACTAGTGTTTCATTCGGTTACCCTTATCCGCGATGGCAAAAAGATGAACCAGTTAAACCTGCGCCAGGTAAGGGTGGTGCAGGAAGAAACGGATGCAGAAAGCTTTCAATATAATGGTTCCAAACGCGCCTTCATTGTCTTGAAAGGTACCCGGAAAAACGACCGGGTGGAATTTGCGTATTCCATTATCGGCTTTAATCCTGTATTTAAAAATCATTTTTCGGATAAGATTTATTTCAGCGCTGAAGATGAGATCAGCAATTTTTTTCAGACCTATCTGGTTCCTGTAGAAAGGAAACTGCTGATCAATACGTTTAATGGTGCACCCAAACCCACTGAAACAAGGCAAAACAACCTGGTTGTGTATCACTGGAATAATCCTCCTGTTAAACTATATGAATCGCAGAACCAGGTACCCGGCTGGTTTAACAATTACCCGTATGTGGAGGTCAGTGATTTTCAGGGATGGAAGGAAGTGGCTGATTGGGGATACCATCTCTTCCATGGTTACCAGTTTGCCATTCCTGAAGAACTGAAAACGAGAATTGCCCAGTGGCGGGCTTTGTCCAAGGGGGATAAAGAAATGTTCGCCAACCTGGCAACGCGGTTTGTCCAGGATGAAGTGCGCTATTTGGGGATGGAATCCGGCATTTATTCGCATACGCCTCATTTGCCTTCGGATGTTTACAAGCAACGGTATGGTGATTGTAAGGATAAGGCACTGTTGCTTACCACCATACTCAGGCAGGAGAATATTCCTGCTTATGTAGCTTTTGTGAGCACGGAACAAAGGTCACAGCTGAAATATGCCACGCCCTCCGTTGAAGATTTTGACCATGCCATTGTAGCGGTTGAAAGATCATCCGGGTATCTGTTTATAGACGCCACCATGAACTTTCAGCGCGGCGAGTTTTCAACTACCTATATTCCGGACTATGGATATGGCTTGCTGTTGAAAGAGGGGGCCGATAGCCTGCAACCCATTGAACCAGGATATCCTAATACTACCGATATCACAGAACGATATGTTTTGCCCTTGAAAGACAGCAGCCGTTTATTTGTAACCACTGTTTACAAGGGCGGTGCCGCGGATCGTACCCGGGCAGATTTTGCTGAATCCAGTATTAAGGAAATCAATGCATCCTACCTCCGGTACTATGAAAAGTACCTGGATGGGATTCGAGTCCGGAAGAATGTGGCTTTTTCTGATGACAGTGTAAAGAATGAGTTCACAACCGAGGAAGAATATTCCATCCCATTATTATGGAAAGACAAGGAAGGTGGTGGGAAGACCATTGACGTGTTTGCCAAGTCTGCTTATTCCAGGATACCAGATCCCCAGGGAGTTTACGCAGACGGGCCGATGTCAATTGAGTTTCCATTGACAGTTCGTTATACGCTGATCCTTGAAATGGACGAAAATTACAACCTGCCCTTTGAAGAAATCCACCAAAAAACAGACTCCTATCAGTTTGATTTTACCTATGCTGTACATGGCAACCAGATTGAGTTTACGTATTTCTATAAAACATTCAAAGACCATATCCCGCAACCTGAAGTGGCTGCATATAAAGAGGCTTATGATAAAATGGCGGAATACATTTCTTTCCAGTTCTCTACCGGTGGTGTGTCTGGTAATCCCCCCAGCAAAGACAATGACCAGCATCCATGGGTGAACTGGTTAATGGTGTTGATTGCCATAGGGGTGTTGGCCGGACTAATACCCATTTTCCGCAAATTGGACCGGTTAAAGCCTGCATACGAAGTGGCGTCTTTTGCCAACGAGCGTATTGGTGGCTGGGTTGTAGTGATGGGCATTTCATTGACCCTGAGTTTGGGTTTGAGTTTGTACGGTTTCTACGAAGGAAATTATTTCGACTATTCTGCCTGGAGTCTTTTGGGCAGTTCCAGGGGCAGGTTCATGCAGTTTGTTTTTATTTTTGAGCTGGTATATATCCTTGTTACTTCAGCCTTCCTTGTTTTTTTGCTCTACCTGTATTTCAATCGCAGGGATATTTTCCCCCGCATATTTAGCTCATATATGATCGGTTTCCTGGCGAGCCAGATCCTATTGATGATTATGTATGGGATTGCACAAACCACTGATCCCACATTTGCATTTCCGCAGGAGAGCATCTCCCAGTTTGTAAAAAGCCTGATCTATGCTGTGATATGGACCACCTACCTGCGGAGATCAGAGCGGGTCCGGAATACCTTTGTGGTACCTAAGCAAAGGGAGTGGGACAAGTAAACAAAAAAGCCCCGGCTTTCGCCAGGGCTTTCTTTTGTTCAGTCGGGAAGACAGGATTCGAACCTGCGACCCCCTGGTCCCAAACCAGGTGCGCTACCGGCCTGCGCTACTTCCCGAACGGGGTGCAAATGTAGGGTATTCCCTCCAGTATTCCAAAGTTGGTGATGACCCCTTAATGCCTCAATGCCTTTATGCCTTAATGCCTCACCGCCCACTGCCTCTAATGAAACAACTCCTTCGTCCTAATCGGCGTTCCCGGGAACAAAACCCCGCCGCGGGCTTTTTCTTTCAGGTAGAGTACGTCCCGGTAAGAGGGCTGGGAGAGGATTTCCATTACGGGGTCAATCAGGGGAATGATGCGGGACCCCAGCATCCGGGCATTTTCCACCAGGTGGTCCACCACGGTTTGCAGCAGATTCAGGGCATCGGGATAGGCATAATCAAAGCGGTCAACCACCATCAACTGCTGCCCGCTCCACGTATAATGGATGGCCGCAATTTGTTGGTCGCCTTCCACCGCGTAGCAGACGCCTGTATTACCCGTTTCTTCCCAGCGGATGTTCATACTGCAATGAAATTAAGTAACTTATGCATCCAACTGCCCAACATGAAATCATTTTTTTTGATCCTACTTATTTCAGTTACCCTCAACCTTCAGGCCCAGCAAGGCGGCTGGCAGTCGCTCTTCAATGGAAAAGACCTCAGCGGCTGGGTACAACGCAATGGCAAGGCCAGCTATACCGTCAGGGATGGCATCATCATCGGCACCACCGTTCCAGACCAGCCCAATTCATTTTTATGTACCGATAAGGACTACGGGGATTTTATCCTGGAACTGGAATTCATGGTAGACAGTACGATGAATTCAGGGATACAATTCAGGAGCCTGAGTGATCCCAGTATCATGAATGGAAGGGTGCATGGGTACCAGATGGAGATCGATCCATCACAACGTGCCTGGAGCGGAGGTATTTACGATGAGGGCCGAAGGCTTTGGCTTTATTCCCTGGAGTACAACCCATCGGCCAAAAAAGCCTTTAAAAACGGGCAATGGAACAAGTACCGGATCGAGTGTATTGGAGCCCATATCCGCACTTTCGTAAACGGGGTTCCCGCAGCGTATATGATAGACGACCTCACACCCAAAGGATTCATTGCGCTGCAAGTGCACAGCATCGGTGCAGGAGAAAAACCCGGCAAGCAGATCATGTGGAGGAACATCCGAATCAAAACTTCGGATATCAAGTTGACGCAAACCGCGCCCATTTTTGTGGCGAATATCCTGCCCAATAACCTCTCTGATATGGAAAAACGAAGTGGCGTGCGGATGCTCTGGGATGGCGCCACTGCCAAAGGCTGGCGCGGGGCGCACAAGACTGCTTTTCCGGAAAAAGGCTGGAGCATCCATGACGGCATGCTGAGCGTAGTTCCTTCCGGCGGGGCGGAATCACAGAACGGTGGCGATATCGTCACCGAAGAGCAGTTCTCCGCATTTGAACTGCAATTTGAATTTCGTTTGACCGAAGGCGCCAACAGTGGCGTGAAATATTTTGTGACCGAGAAGGAACAATCCAGCGGCTCGGCTATCGGCCTGGAATACCAGGTGCTGGACGATGAGAAACATCCTGATGCCAAGCTGGGCGCCGCGGGCAACAGGACCCTGGCGGGTTTGTATGACCTCATTCCGCCATTGAAGTTTGGGCAAGCCTATCGCAAAATTGGCGACTGGAACCGGGGGATGATCCGTGTGTATCCGGATAATCATGTTGAGCATTACCTGAACGGATACAAAGTGGTGGAATACCAGCGGGGCGGGCAAATGTTCCGCGCCCTCGTGGCCCGCAGTAAATACAACGTGTGGCCGGATTTTGGCGAGGCCAAGGAAGGCCGCATTTTACTACAGGACCATGGCAATGCGGTGGATTTCAGGTCTATTAAGATTATGAAACTCTGATGGTCAATAAAAAAAACTGATTATACCATGGACAAGGCATTACAAACAATGATCGATAATCTCCAAAAGAATACCGGTAAAACCCTGGAGCAATGGATTGACATCGTGAAAAAACAAAACCTGGCCAAGCATGGAGATATCATGAAGTTTCTGAAAGAGAAACACCAGTTTACACATGGCTTCGCCAACCTGGTGGCACTGAAAACAAAAGGCGCCGATGCTGGTTCAGCAGAAAACCAGGATGACCTGATCGTAAAACAATATGCAGGCAAAGAACACCTTAAGCCGATTTACGACAAACTATTGGCGGCCATTCAAAAGTTTGGAAAAGACATTGAGGTGGCGCCTAAGAACACCTATGTAAGTCTTCGTCGTAAAAAGCAGTTTGCCATTTTAAATCCTGCCACTAAAACCCGATTTGAGGTCGGGATTAATTTAAAAGGGCAGGAAGCAAAAGGAAAACTCGAAGCGGAGAAGTCCAATGCCATGTGCTCGCATAAGATCAATATTGCAGATATAAAAGATATTGATAAGGAAGTGATCAACTGGCTGCAAACGGCCTATGACCACGCAGGGTAAAACAAGTCTTTAAGCTATACTATTTTGATATGAAAAGAAGATCCTTCATCAACAACTCCCTGAAAGCAGGTACAGCCCTTTTCATCGGCGGCATGGGCATGCCGGCCAGCAGCTACGCGCGCATCATTGGTGCCAATGACCGGGTACGCGTGGGCGTGGTGGGCTTTTCAGACCGGTTCCGGAGTTCATTGTTCCCCAGCTTCATGAACCATAAGGATGAACTGAATTATGATATTGTGGCGGTATCGGATCTGTGGAAGCTGCGCCGTGAAGAAGCGAAGGAATTTTTCAAGAGCAAAATGGGGCACGATGTGCAGGCCGTGCCTAACAATGATGAGCTCTACAAGATCAAAGACCTGGATGCGGTGATCATCAGTACTGCAGATTTCCAGCATGCCCTGCATTGCACGGAAGCGGTGAACAATGGCAAGGATGCCTACTGTGAAAAACCGTTTGCCGAAACCATGGCTGATAACCGCACCGCTTTGAAGGCGGTAAAATCAACCAGCAGGATTGTTCAGATCGGCTCGCAGAGAAGGAGTGGTGGCAACTACAAAGCCGCAGCGGAATTCATTCAGCAGGGTAAGTTTGGGCCCATTACCATGGTGGAACTCACCTGGAATGTGAACCAGCCGGGGAGATGGCGCAGGCCCAATGTGGTGCCTAAACTGAAAGAGGAGGATACCGACTGGAAACGGTTTTTAATGAACAGGCCCTTCGAGGCTTTTGACCCGCGCAAGTATCTGGAGTTTCGATTGTTCTGGCCCTACTCTTCCGGCATGCCGGGCCAGTGGATGTGCCACCAGATTGATACCGTGCATTGGTTCACGGGTCTCAAACATCCACGCAGTGTGGTGGCCAACGGCGGCATCTATGCGTGGAAAGACGGAAGAAGAAACTGGGATACAATGACGGCTGTGTTTGATTACGGTCCGGCCAATGATCTGCAATCCGGTTTTCAGGTGACCTTTCAATCGCGCATGCATAACGGCGATGAGAACCCCGCCGAGATCTACTACTCCAACGGGGGCGAGATGAACCTCAACACCAATAAAATTTCCCCGCGGGGCGGGCTCACCAAAGGATTTGCTGACGCCATGGGCATGCAGCCCAATTTGCTGCCCGAAATGAAACTGGAGGATGTAAAGGTGGCTTCATCCGCCAATACCGGTGGGGATCCACTCACGTCTGCGCATATGCGCAACTGGATGGAGTGTGTGCGTTCCCGTCAGCAGCCCAATGCGCCCATCGAGGCCGGTTACGCGCATTCCATTGCCAGCATCATGACCAATGCGGCCGTGCGTACGGGGCAAAAAGTAACCTTTGACGAGAAGACCCAGGAAGTGATGGCGGGTGGCAAAGTCTTTCATCTATGATCTGGTTGTGGATCCTCCTGGCTCTGCAAGAGCGGCCTCTGCAAGAGGCCGCTCTTGCAGAGCCAGTGATTGGCGTGTGCACATCGCTGAGTAATGATTCATTGCTGGCGGCAAATCATGTGTTGCGATTGGAAGAATCCGTGGCCAATACCTTCAATCCCAGGAATGTAAGCGAGGAGAAATTTCAGGAGATCCTGAAAAAGATCAGAACTGCAAAAAGCCAGGTGCTCTCGGCCAATGTATTTATTCCCGGCAACATCAAGCTTGTGGGCCCGGCCCTGGATGAGCAACTCGTTGTAGGCTATGTGGATACGGTGATGAAGCGTGCCAGCATGGCCGGACTGAAGATCATAGTACTGGGCAGCGGTGAGGCGCGGCGCATTCCCGTGGGATTTGATTCTATACAAGCATCACAGCAGTTTATTGGCATCGCGCGCAGGATGTCAGATGTGGCGGCTAAGTACAACATGCTGATTGCGATGGAGAACCTGAACCACACGGAGACCAATATGATCCTGAGTTTTCACGAAGCCGTCAGATACGCCAGGGCCATCAATCATCCAAACTTCAAGCTCACTGCAGACATTTACCATATGCTGATGGAGAACGAACCCGCAGAGCACCTGCTGGAAGGCAAGGGGTTACTGGTGAACGTACACATTGCCGAGAAAGAAGAGCGCGCGTATCCGGGCAAGCGCGGCACGGATTTCCGGCCGTTTTTCCGGGCGATGAAAGAAATTGGCTATACAGGCGGAATTATGATTGAATGCCGATGGGGGAATATGGTGCAGGAGTTGGGGCTTGCTGTTGATTATTTGAACACTATGTTGTAAAAGGAAGAAGATAAAGGGAGAAGTGCGAAGCTTACTTCGCACTTCTTCCTTCATCTTCTCACTTAATTGCCAGCTCAACCGACTTCTTCTTCAACAACTTCACATCCACATCCTCCACAACGGGATCCGGCAGCAAGATTAAACTAACGCCCTTGCGCTTCCACCAATCAGATTGCTGCAGCCTGGAGAAATGAATCACGCCAATCATATACTTGCGGTCGTCTTCATGCGCGTGCCATTCTTCAATGCTTTCAAAATCATCCTTGGGGATGGAGGCCCATTCATCAAAGCTTACATAGACTTTCAAATGAAAATCATTGCTCAGCTTATTGGGCTTATGGTGATAGAGTTTTTTGTATTCGTAGCGGTATTGGTAGCGGAGTGCGGATATGTCAGACAGTACGGCTGAGGCGGTAGGGAAGGAGCCCGCACCCTTGCCATAAAAGAATTGCTTATCAGCAAAACCACTTTCAATCACTACACCATTGTATTCATTTTTCACAAAGGCGAGATGATCATCATGCCGTACAAACTGCGGGATCACAAAAGCTGCCACACCGCCGCTTTTAAGTTTCTGTGCCTGGGCCACCAGCTTGATGGAGAAATGTTTCTCCGTAGCCACCACGGCGTCCTGTAGTTGTATGTTCTGGATTCCTGAGAAGGTGATATCTGTTGGTTTGGCTACAATGCCATATGCGTGATTTAACAGGAGCGTCCATTTATTCAGTGCATCCCAGCCGTCTACGTCCAGGGTTGGATCAGATTCTGCAAAGCCCAGCTGCTGCGCCAGCAACAAGGCCTCTTTGAAGCCCAGCTTGTCTTCAAACATCTTGGTGAGGATGAAATTGGTGGAACCATTGGCAATGGCCTTTACGCCGTGCAGCAGGTCATTGTCATAGTACTCTTCCAGGTTACGGATCACCGGAATGGAAGCACAGGCGGATGCTTCATATAGTAAGGATCTACCCGTCTCGCGCTGCAGCTGCAATAATTCCGGCAAGTGCTCTGCCAGCATTTTTTTACTGGCACTCACCACGTCTTTGCCATTCTTCAAAGCGGTAGATACAATGTAAAACGCGGGCTCGGTTTCGTTGATCACTTCTACCACTACGTTGATCTCAGGATCATTCAGGATCTCATCACGGTTGGTAGTAAATAATGAAGCCGGTGCATTTCTTTTTTTACCGGCGTCTTTTATGCAGACTTTGGTGATCTCTGCGCTGAGCGATGAGGTTTGCTGCAATACACGGTAGAGGCCTTCGCCCACTACGCCAAATCCAAATAGTCCGATCTTAAGTTTCTTGTGCGTGTCCATAATCTTATCGTATTTCCAAATGTTGTTGTAAGGGTTGTACAAATGCAGTGATGAGCTCACTGATTTTATCAAATTCAAGCAGGAATCCATCGTGCCCATAGAGGGAATGAATGGTTTCAAGCTTTGCGCCGGCTACATGGTCCACAATAAACTGCTGTTCTGCCGGCGGGAACAGCAGGTCTGAGTCCACTGCCAGCACCATCGTCCTAGCCGTTATGCGCGCGAGTGCTTCTTCTACGCTGCCTCGGTTCCTGCCCAGGTTGTGGGAATCCATACCCTTGCTGAGGGCATAATAACTAAAGGCATTAAAACGCTTACGCAGTTTCTCTCCCTGGTACCGCTGGTAACTCTCTGCCCTGAAATGTTCAATGGCCGAGTTGTTATCCTGTTGCGTGGTTACATAGGTATTGTAGTGCCGGTAGGACAGCAGCGCTATTGATCTCGCGATCTCCATGCCGCCCAGCCCCGCATCGGGGTCTTCATTTTTCCAGGAGGCATCGTTCTCAATACACATCCGTTGCGAAGCATTGAAAGCACGGCCCCAGGCAGAATGCACCGCGTTGGTAGCGATGGGGATGATGTGTTGAAACAGGGAAGGTTCTTCCACGGCCCATTCCAGCAATTGCTGGCCGCCCATCGATCCCCCAATTCCTACCATGATCTTCCGGATGCCCAGCTCATTTTTGAGGTGCTGGTAAGCCCGCACCATATCCCGTGGTGTGAAAAACGGAAACCGGTGAAACCAGGGTTTGCCGCTGGCATCTTCACTCAAGGGTCCTATGCTGCCATAACAACTGCCGGGCATATTCACGCAGATGATGAAATGCCTGGCAGGGTCAAACAGTTTACCCTCGCCCACCAGGCCAGGCCACCATTCTTCAGGGTTGCTGTTGGCCGTGAGCGCGTGAAAGATCCACACCACATTACTGCCATCGGCATTCATACTGCCCATGGTGGTATAGGCCAGGTGGAAGCCGGGCAATGTGATGCCCAGCTCCAACTGGAAGGAATGATTATACTGAAATAGGTGCTGACTAGTTGAGTGCATGCTGGCTCTGCGATACTTTTAAAAATGCCTGTTCAAAATCTGCCTTGATGTCATCAATGTGTTCAATGCCCACGCTCACACGCACCATGTCTGGCAATACGCCGGAAGCGAGCTGTTCTTTTTCACTGAGCTGCTCATGGGTAGTGGTGGCAGGATGGATCACCAGGGTTTTTGCATCACCCACATTGGCGAGGTGTGAAGCCAGTTTCAGTTCATTGATGAACCTGGCAGCCGTCTCTTTGCCACCTTTCACGCCAAACTGCAGCACACCGCCGCCGGCGCCCTTCAGGTATTTCTTCGCCAGTGCGTTGTAAGGGCTGCTTTCCAGACCGGGATACCACACGTAGTTCACTTGTGGATGGGCTTCCAGCCATTGGGCTAATGACAGTGCATTCTCCACGTGACGCTGAACACGCAGGCTCAGGGTTTCCAAACCCTGGAGCAGGAGGAAGGAATTGAACGGACTGATGGCGGAACCGTAATCCCGAAGCCCTTCTACGCGTGCACGGATGATGAAAGCGATATTGGGCAGGCCCAGGGGATTGCCTTCGCCAAAGATCTCCCAGAACTTCATGCCATGGTAGCCTTCAGAGGGCTCCGTGAATTGAGGGAACTTACCATTGCCCCAGTTGTAGTTTCCGCCGTCAACAATTACGCCGCCGATGGAGGTACCATGGCCGCCGATCCATTTGGTGGCAGACTCCACCACAATGTTGGCACCCAGTTCCAGCGGACGTACGAGATAACCACCCGCACCAAAAGTATTGTCTACAATCAGGGGCAGGTCATACTCCTTCGCCAGGGCCACAAATTTTTCAAAGTCTGGAATATTCAAACGGGGATTGCCGATGGTCTCCAGGTAGATGGCCTTGGTATTTTTATCAATGAGGGGCACAAAGCTTTCTACATCATCCCCATTGCCGAACCTAACGTCAATGCCTAAGCGCTTAAAGGCCACTTTGAACTGGTTATAGGTACCGCCATAGAGATAGGATGTGGAGATGAAGTTATCGCCGGCCTGGAGGATATTGTTCAGGGCGATGAACTGCGCTGCCTGTCCGGACCCCACGGCCAGTGCAGCCACCCCGCCTTCCAATGCCGCGAGGCGTTTTTCAAACACATCGGTGGTGGGGTTCATGATGCGGGTGTAGATGTTCCCAAAGGCCCGCAGCCCGAAGAGATCAGCCGCATGGGCGGAATTATCAAAACCATAAGAAGTGGTTTGATAGATGGGCACGGCCCTGGACTTGGTGGTGGGATCAATCTCCTGGCCCGCATGGAGCTGGAGGGTTTCGAAATGCAAATTGCTCATGGTTGTAACAGTTTGAATGATTAGTTGATTCAGTGCAACTATTACCTAACCAGAATTGCGAAGGAAAATTCAATGTGAAAATTGAACTGACTTATCGTTCCCAACATGTGTTGAGATGGCGGTGACACCTTATCATGAGACAGGTTGTCAAGGCGTCAAAGGGCCATATCCCTCAGCCTTTCTGGATAAGTAAATAAAGAACTGGACGTCAAAAATAGGATTTTAAACTGAATTACCTAATAACTTTACGAAATGAGCGAACAGATAGAGGTCCTGGGTGCAAGGGTACACAACCTGAAGGACATTGATATTTCCATTCCCAAAAACAAACTGGTGGTGATCACGGGCATCAGCGGAAGCGGCAAGAGCTCCCTGGCTTTTGACACCATTTATGCGGAGGGGCAGCGGCGCTATATGGAGACTTTTGGCGCCTATGCCCGGCAGTTCATCGGGGACATGGAGCGGCCGGATGTGGACCAGATCACGGGTCTCTCGCCGGTGATCTCCATAGAGCAGAAAACCACCAATAAAAACCCCCGGTCTACTGTGGGTACGGTTACAGAGATCTATGATTTTCTGCGATTGCTGTACGCACGCGCAGGCGAGGCCTATTCTTATAATACTGGCAAAAAAATGACGAGGTTCTCTGAAGAAGAGATCCTCGATAATATTTACAAGAAGTACAAGGGGCAGAAATTATCCATCCTGGCGCCCATTGTGCGGGGCAGGAAAGGACACTACCGGGAGTTGTTTGAAGACATCCGTAAAAAAGGATTTTTGAAAGTTAGGGTGGATGGGGAGATCAGGGACCTTGTGCCTAAGATGCAGGTGGATAGGTATAAGGTTCACGATATTGAGGTGGTAGTGGACAGGTTGAAGGTGGAGGCAGAGTTTAAAACCAGGATGAGCCAGAGTGTGCAGAAGGCGCTGAAGATGGGCAAGGAGCTGATGTTTGTACACATTGGGGAAGACAATGCGGGGAAGACGGCCACTTACAGTAAGCAGCTGATGTGTGAAGACACGGGCCTGTCATATGAAGAACCATCGCCCAATAGTTTTTCCTTTAACTCCCCTTACGGGGCCTGTCCGGTCTGTAAGGGTCTGGGCCAGGTATACCAGATTGATATGAATGCGGTTATCCCTAACCGTGAGTTAAGCATCTCAGAAGGCGCCATTGAACCTTTGGGTGCGGCTCGTGATGCGTGGGTGTATAAGCAAGTGGAGCAGCTGGCGAAGAAGAACAAGTTCAGCCTGAAGGATCCGGTAAAGAAATTGTCTGCCAAAGCCCTGAACCTGGTATTGTTCGGAAAAGAGGATGCCGATGAAGCGGCGGAAATGGATTTTGATGAAAACGCACCGGCACCGGAAGAATATGAGGGCGTGGTGAATATGGTGAAGCGATGGTTCCTGGGCAGTCAAACAGACAATATCCGTGAGTGGGCTGAGAAGTTCATGATCCTGCGAACCTGTTCCACCTGCCAGGGCGCGCGTTTGAAGAAAGAAAGCCTCTGGTTCAAAGTGGACGGGATGAATATCTCTGAGATGAGTGCGCAGAACCTGGATAAGCTTTCCAATCAGTTTAGCGAGATTGAGACACGCATGGGCAGCAAGCAGGCTGTTATTGCCAAGGATATTTTGAAAGAGATCCGCGAGCGCTTGCAGTTCCTGCTGGATGTGGGACTTACCTATTTAACCCTCAACCGCGCCACCCGCACACTCAGTGGTGGTGAGTCCCAGCGGATCCGCCTCGCAACGCAGATTGGATCACAACTGCAGGGCATTACCTATATTCTGGATGAGCCCTCCATTGGTTTGCACCAACGGGATAACCAGCGTTTGATACATGCATTGCAGAACCTCCGGGATATTGGTAATTCTGTGCTGGTGGTGGAGCATGATAAGGACATCATGCTGGCGGCGGATCACCTGGTGGATATTGGACCCAAAGCGGGTAAGCATGGTGGAAGGGTAGTGGTGCAGGGAACACCCGGGGAGGTTTCCAGTTCTGACTCTGAGACTGCGCAATACCTTACCGGGAAGAAGAAGATTGAAGTGCGAAGGGAGAGGCGTAAAGGAAACGGCCAGCATCTTGTGTTAAAAGGCGCCACTGGTAATAATCTGAAGAAAGTGGACCTCACGATTCCGCTGGGCACATTTACCGTGGTCACGGGTGTGAGTGGCAGTGGGAAGTCCACACTGATCAACGAAACCCTGTATCCCATCCTGAGTAAGCATTGTTATGACAGCAAGGGCGAGCCCATGCCGTACACCAGTATCAAGGGGCTGGAGCACATTGATAAAGTGATTGAGATTGACCAATCGCCCATCGGCCGTACACCCCGTTCAAACCCTTCTACCTACTGCGGATTTTTCACGGAGATCCGGCAGTTGTATGCGGCGGTACCGGAGGCTAAGATCCGGGGCTATACTGCGGGCCGGTTTTCATTCAATGTTAAGACGGGCCGATGTGACGTGTGTGAAGGTGGCGGAATGCGCGTCATAGAGATGAACTTTTTGCCGGATGTGTATGTGCCCTGTGAAAAATGCAATGGCAAAAGGTATAACAGGGAGACCCTGGAAATACGCTACAAGGGCAAGTCCATCAGTGATGTGCTGGAGATGTCTGTGGATGAGGCGGTGGAGTTTTTTGCGAATGTACCTTACCTGTATCGCAAGATCAAGGTGCTGCAGGATGTGGGACTGGGCTATATTACCCTTGGGCAGTCTGCGGTGACACTTAGCGGCGGAGAGGCGCAAAGGGTGAAGCTGTCCACTGAACTGGCTAAGAAGGACACGGGAAAAACATTTTATATCCTGGATGAGCCCACCACGGGCCTGCATTTCCAGGATATCAAGTTGTTGTTGGACGTGTTGAATAAACTGGTTGACCGGGGCAATACGGTGCTGGTGATTGAACACAATATGGACGTGATCAAAGTGGCTGATCATATTGTGGACCTGGGACCTGAGGGTGGCGATGGCGGGGGTAAGATCCTGTTCCAGGGAACGCCGGAGGATTTGGTGAAGGTAAAGGGCAGTCATACAGGACATTTTTTAAAACCTGAACTGGTATGAAAGAAAGGGTGATCATTGATATGGACGAAGTGATGGCAGACACGATGGGGAAGATGGTGAAGTGGTATGAAGGTGAATATGGTGAAGTGGTGAATTTTTCCGCTATGAGGAATGGGTCCTGGGTGGCGGGGTTTCCCGAAGAGCATAGGGTAATGATCCGGCAGCGATTGCATGAGCCCGGGTTTTTCAGGGATGTGCCTGTGATGGAGGGCAGCCAGGATGTATTGAAAGCGTTGAATGAGCAGTATGAAGTGTTTATAGTATCCGCGGCTATGGAGTTTCCCAATTCATTAAAAGATAAGCTGGAGTGGTTGCTGGAACACTACCCATTTCTTAATTGGCGGCAGCTGGTGCTTTGCGGGGATAAGCGCATGGTGAAAGGTGAACACATGATTGATGACCATGCCCGGAACCTTGAGCATTTCAATGGGAAGAAATATTTGTATACCAGTTTTCACAACCTGGAAGAAGAAAGATTCCAGCGGGTGAACAACTGGGAGGAAGTGGCGAGGCAGTTCTCAGTTCGCTAGTTTGCAGCCCTTCCCGCACTGCCGCATTGCCAAATTATCTAATTAGAAAGGGCCCTGGAAAGGGCCCTCGTAAGTTAGGTTGAAGTGTCAATCAGCCAACCTTGATTTGTTTTCATATGGGGACGGATTAACGGATCATATGTTGGAGATCAGAACCTGATCACAGGACATCTTGTTTGATTCACATACCTGCCCATACCATCATTCCCGAAGCGGTAGGCCAGTTTGAATGTGGTTGCGTAGTATGCATCATTGTTGGATGATGTACCCCTTTTGTCTCCGGCATTATATCCGGGCCTGTTCAGGCCACCGTTCAGCAATACTGATTTGTTTGCCATCTGCACCGCCATATCAGCTTCTGGTGTATTACCAAAATGATTATAGATGGAGGTGTTGGAGATATAAGTAGTACTAACGTCATCAATGTAATCTGTGAAGGTGAGGCGGTTCACTACTTCAAAGGACAGGTTGAACCGGTCATTGAAATAGTATTTGAGACCTATACCATAAGGCACATTGATTTGTGTAAGAGAATATTCTTTGCGATTGGGATAGTCAGCCATTCCCTGACCTTCAGTACGGAGGGGCTTCAGGTCAACCCATTGTGCTTCTCCGTTGGGATTAATATACTGTCCCTGGGGATTGTACTTAAACACACCCACACCCAAAAGGGCATAAGGACGGAATTTGAACATCAGGTCATCGGGATCTTCTTCCAGCACCACCAGAGGATAGATCTCGGCGGCTGCATAGGCTTCAAATAATTTTGTTTTGAAATGCTGGTTACGGTAGTACCTGGCTTCTTCCAGGCCACCCTTGCCATCAATAACGCTGTCTGCACCTTCAAGCCTTCCGAAGTTTACAGCAAACCTGAAGTTGACATATTCATTGGGTAACACAGTGAAGGTGAGACCTTTCATGAGCCTGTACATTTCCCAGTTGTTGTCTTTAAGGAAAGTCTGGCCTCTGCCTTGCTGACCACCGAGGTCACCCAGGAAGTTTGATGGACCTATATTAAGGCCGATCTCATATTCCACTTGGGCGTTTACCTTGTAACTCATTGATACAATGAGCAGAAGCAAGGTGAGCCCTTTCAAAGTACTCTGGTGTAAACCTTTTTTCATGATACCGGATTTGTGATTTTCAAAGTATTGGACTCTGAAATAACGCCGGCTCTTAGGTTTATATTTTGATGCTGAGTAACTTTTTAAAGAAGTACGAAGAAGTGACTTCGCAGTTCTCCCTTTATCTTCTTACTTACAATAAAACCATCTCCACATGCTGGATTCCGTCTTCCATATACACATCTCCCTGTGCTTCAAAGCCTAGTGAAGCATAGAATTTTTTAAGGTATAACTGTGCTCCAATTCTTATGGGTTGATTACCATGTAATTGTCTTGTATATGCAATGGCTTTTTCCATCATGATGCGGCCAGCGCCCGTCCCGCGGTGCTTTGGTGAGCTCACCACGCGGCCAATGGAAGGCTCGGCGTAGGAGAGTCCGGCCGGTAAAATCCTGCAGTAAGCGGCCAGGTCATGGCCCACATAAATCATAAGATGATGACTATCATGGTCTTTGTTGTCCATATCCAGGAACACACAGTTTTGTTCCACTACAAAAACTTCGCTCCTCAATCGCAGGATCTCATATAGTGTTTGTGGCGTGAGTTGATCAAATGACTGCAAACGAATATCCATACACCTATCCAATTGTTAATTACTATTTGTCAATTACTAATATTTGTATTTGTCTTTCCATCGATCCTTCAAAAATTTCCTAAGCTCTTCTTCTCTGGGGTTTTTTCCCGGCCGGTAAAATGTATGTCCACTTAAGGCATCCGGGAGGTATTCCTGCGAGGAGAAATTCTTTTCGAAATCATGTGAGTATTGATAACCAGCTTTATATCCCAGTTCCTTCATGAGTTGGGTGGGTGCATTCCGTAAATGCAGGGGTACGGGGAGATCGCCTTCCTTCCGCACGGAAGCCATTGCTTCATCAATGGCCAGGTAGGCAGCATTGCTTTTGGGAGACGAGGCCAGGTAGGTTGCGCACTGAGACAGAATGATCCGCCCTTCAGGGTATCCTATTTTATTGACGGCTTCAAAACAGGCATTGGCCATCACGATGGCGGTGGGGTTGGCATTGCCGATATCTTCACTGGCCAGGATCACTAAACGCCTGGCAATGAACTTAATATCTTCGCCACCCTCAATCATACGGGCCAGCCAGTAAACGGCGCCATTGGGGTCTGAGCCCCGGATGGACTTGATGAAGGCCGAAATGATATCATAGTGTTGCTCCCCGGATTTGTCATACATCGCGATGCGTGTTTGAGCCACATCCAGCACCAGTTTATCCGTGACCCTGATGCCGCCCGGGGGCTGGCTCTGGACCACCAGTTCAAAAAGGTTGAGCAATTTACGGGCATCACCGCCTGACAAACGGATGAGTGCATCCGTCTCATCCAGTTGGATGGGTAAATCCCTGAGGACTATGTCCTGTTCCATAGCCTGCTGAAGGATCTGGATCAGGTTTGCGGCACTGAGCGGTTTGAGGACATAGACCTGGCAACGGGAGAGCAGGGCGCTGTTCACTTCAAAAGAAGGATTCTCCGTTGTAGCGCCAATAAGGGTGATGATGCCTTTCTCAACGGCACCCAACAGGGCATCCTGCTGGCTTTTTGAGAAACGATGGATCTCATCAATGAAAAGGATCGCTTTGTCTTTATTGCGGGCCTGTTCTATCACTTCCCGAACGTCTTTCACACCCGCGCTGATGGCGCTGAGGGTGAAGAAGTCCTGTTGTACGGTGTGGGCGATGATATTGGCGATGGTGGTTTTACCCGTGCCCGGTGGGCCCCAGAGTATCATGGATGGGATGATCTGTTGCTGCAGGGCCTTGCGCAACACACTGTTTTCCCCGGTGAGGTGTTCCTGGCCGGCCAGTGAAGACAATGTATGCGGCCGCATCCGTTCTGCGAGAGGAATCTGCATATGTAAAAATAGCCAATAGCTAGAAGCGAATGGTTATTTTTGCCGGATGTTGCTGGTGTGGATATTCTGGCTGATGGTTGCAGCAGTGCTGTATACATATGTAGGTTATGCCGCACTGCTGTGGTTGTTTGGAAAGAGACGATCCACGGCGGGCAGCAGCCCGGAGCTGCCCATGGTTATCCATATTATTGCGGCCTACAATGAAGAGGAAGAGATGGCGGCCAAGATCAGGAACACCCTCAACATAGATTACCCGGCAGGCAGGATACGGCACATTATTATTACCGATGGCTCCACTGATGCTTCTGTAGCCCTCGCGGCGCAGGCGGAAGGGATCATGCACCTGCACCAGGCCCAGCGGGAAGGCAAAGTGGCCGCGCTGAACCGCGCGGTATCCCTGGCTGGTGAAGGTGATGTGCTGGTGTTCAGCGATGCCAATGCCATGCTGAATTCCGGGGCCATCCTGCACATGGTTCAACACTACAAGGACCAGCGCGTAGGTGGCGTGGCGGGAGAGAAAAAAGTACTGGCGCACAAAATGGTTCCGGGAAAAGCGGAAGGCCTGTACTGGCAGTATGAATCAGCCCTGAAAAAACTCGATGCCCGTTTTCATACCGTAGTGGGTGCCGCAGGGGAGTTGTTCTCTATCCGCAAAGCATTGTTTGAACCCATTCCTGAAGAAGTATTGCTGGACGATCTCTATCTCTCGCTCATGATCTGCAAAAAAGGCTGGATCATGCAATATGAGCCCAGGGCCGTGGCCACAGAAGCGCCTTCCTATTCTATTGAAGATGAACACCTGCGGCGAGTGCGGATTGGTGCGGGCGCTTACCAGAGCCTTTCACTGTTTAGTGGCCTTCTGAATGTATTCATTCACGGTAAACTGGCTTTTCAGTTTTTCTCCCATCGCGTCATGAGATGGGTAGTAAGCCCTTTTGCATTGATACTCATTGCAATCGTTAATATCCTGCTTGTTCTCCAAACACCCAATCCCTTATACCTGATCACTTTAGGTCTGCAGATCCTGTTTTACCTGCTGGCCATAATGGGATCCATGGTAGCCAGGAACAAAAAAGGAAGTAATATTTTTTTGTTGCCTTATTATTTTGTCTTCATGAACCTGGGCTTGCTCCAGGGACTCTATCGTTATGTCACAGGTAACCAGTCTGTTAGGTGGGAAAAGTCCAGAAGGGCCGTCCTGCGCTGATTTCAGCCCGTTACTTTAATGAGGCAATTGTGAAAAACAATGGCAGCAGGTACTTGTATTTTCATTTTGCATCCAATATCTTTACTGCACAATTCACCTGGCATATTACACGCAGCCGGGTCTCCACTTTCCTTTGAAATTACTTTAACCGTCTGATTCCACATACCCTGGAAAAGCCGCCAATGTTAACGGTTTTCAAAATCTCATACCATGAGAAAAGAAATTCTGGTCATTGACGGTAGTAAAGCTATTCGTTACCTCATCCAAACCATTTTTAAGCGCTACTATAAGGTAGTGACGGTTGCTGATGGTGTGTCTGCCATGCAGTACCTCCGCCGTCACAACAAGCCCCACCTCATTATTGTTTCTCCGGAGTTAGAGGACATGGGCGATTGGGAACTGATCCGGCATCTTTCCCTCAGTCCCCTGTATAATGATATACCCTTGATCGTAATTTCTTCCCAGCCGGAAGATATGTTGCAGGCCAATGTCATGAAATATAATGCCGTGGACTGCTTCTCAAAACCTTTTGATCCGCTTAAACTGATTGCTACTGTGGATGCTCTATTGCTGGGCAGCCGCATGCACAAGATCTGACCCACAAATTGAAAACGATGACCCAACAGGAAACTGCACAAAAGACACCGGCATACCGGCTGGTGACCGTCCAAAACAGCAACCCACTGCTGAAGCAAAGGGATAATATTTTCTACATCGGCGATAACATCACCCTGGTGGCCAACCTGGCGGGTTCATTCCGCAATGGATACGCCACGGCCATTAACCTTCAGCAGGGTGTGTCCTTCCTTCGTGAATTGATGATGGACAACTATCGGTTTCGCGGGATTCTGATTGATGTGCCCTTGCATAAACTGCAACTGGATAAATTCCTGCAGTTCATGCAGGGAGCAGGTTTGTCTGAAGTGCCCGTTCTGTATGTGTCAACACATCTCACCGCTACAGAGGTACAGGGGCTGATTGCTTCGCGATGGGTGGATGATATCATCCATCCGATCCGTGATATATTCACGATCAGCGAACGCATGGATTTCATCCGCCAGGTAAAAAAGCAGGATGCTGGTGCAAAGAAAGCGGTGGCGGTCTCCTCACAGGTTAAAAACTGGTTACGGAAAACAGTAAAGCGAGTGGCGGATATTGTGGTGGCTTCAATACTCATCATCCTGCTGGCGCCACTGCTGTTGGTGGTGGCTATCCTGATCAAACTGGATTCACAGGGCCCTGTGTTCCACAATGCATATCGCGCGGGTAAAGGATATAAGATCTTCAAGTTTTATCGCTTCCGTACCACTAAGGTGGGCGCAGCGCGGTTGGTATCTTCACTCTCCCAGGTGAACCGGTTCCGTGATCACGGTGCCATGTTCATCAAGGCTTGTGATGAATCAAGTGTAACGTCTGTGGGGCAGTGGTTACGCAGGTGCTGCCTGGACAATCTTCCCCAGTTGTTCAATGTGCTGAAGGGAGATATGTCCCTGGTTGGCAACAGGCCCCTTCCCCTGAATGAAGCATCCCTGCTCACCAACAATGCATTTGCGGAACGTTTTAACGCACCCGCAGGTATAACAGGCCTCTGGCAGATACATGTTGATGGAGATTCATTGCGGGACCGGCTGCAGGATGACCTTGCTTATGCTACAGGACATACCTTGTGGATGGACGTGAAGATCCTCTGCAAAACACCATTAGCCTGGTGGAAGAAAGTAATGGCTTAGCGAAAAGGCTTGAAAGTTGCTTTGTGGGCAAGGGCCAGCATGGGTTTATCACCCTCGGTATCCCCATACGCATAGATGGTTGTAAACTTGCTGAGGTCAAAAGCCTGGCGGATGCGGCGCACCTTTTCTTCTCCGTGGCAATTGTTGCCAAGGAGTTGGCCGGTAAGCAATCCGTCTTTCACTTCCAGTTGGGTTGCCAGCAGTGGAATACCTAATGCATCGCACCAGGGACGCACCCAGTAAACGGGAGCGGCAGATACCACCACTACCGTAGTGCCATCTTTCTGGTGTTGCATGATACACGTTAGTGCTGCCGGGCGGATAATACCCAGCAGGATGGTTGCATTAAAAGAGGCACAGGCATGGATGAGGTCTTGCTCCGGCATGCCTCCGATAAAGCGGCGAAGCAGGATTTCCTTGGCGCGATGATTGGAAAGCAAACCGAGTTTGAGTGCTGCAAAAACAGGGACCAGCGTGATCAATTTAGTGTAGTAAACCCTGCTGCCTTTAAGATGGCGCAGGAATGCAAACATGGTGTCTTGGGTGGTGATGGTTCCGTCGAAATCAAAAAAGGCAATCGCTTTCTCCATGAATACTGATGCAGTGTTTACTTGGCTGGGTAGTGGTTCTTTTGTTCCTTTGGCAATATAAAACAAATTATCCCTATGATCAGGGCAACAGTGACGGCAATGGCCTGGCAATTGGGCAGATCCCGGGGGTCTCTTGAAGGCACCACTCCATTGCAGACCTTTGATGCGGAGACGGTGTTCCTTTTACAACAGATGCAGCAAATGCCTGACTACCTTCGTTTCCCATTCAGGATGGTGACCCTTGCATATGGATTGCACACCATTGCTTTCCATGGTAAGCCTTTCCATTTGCTGAAACCCGAACAGCGGGACGCGGTGATCCGTAAGTGGAAACATTCGTCCCTTTCATTCATGTCTACGTTCATCCGTTTTTTTGAAGGACTGGTGACGGTGCATGTTTATTCCAGACAGTAATGTATAACAAGCAAGAATTTTCTTCATCGATAATCAAAAGCCCGTCTGTCCGTCACATAGAGCATGTGGTGATTGGGTCCGGACCAGGTGGCGCCATCACCGGATGTATGCTGGCCGAGGCCGGGAAAGAAGTTCTGGTACTGGAAGAAGGTGGTTATTATGACCTGCAGGACGTAGAGCCTTTCTCTGTGGACGAGATGAAACTGAAATACCGGAATGGCGGCCTCACCCTGGCTTTCGGGAAGATCAAAGTGAACTATGTGGAAGGTAAGTGCGTGGGTGGCGGCAGTGAAGTGAACAGTGGCCTTTACCATCGCACCCCGGCAGATGTATTGGACTTATGGCGCAGCAAATACCAGTTACAGCATGCTGATGACACAGCATTAGAACCGTTTTTCCGGCAGTGTGAAGAGGATGTATGCATTTCATATAATCCAGGCAAGCTGTCCAGGGCCTCTTTGAAACTGGCAGAAGGTGCGGAGCGAAAAGGCTGGAAACAGCAGGAAGTACCGCGATGGTTTTCTTATTCCGGGAAAATGGATGCGGATGGAGAAGCGGAAGGGGTGAAGATGAGTATGACGCAAACCTATCTTCCGCGGATGATGAAGGCCGGCGGGAAACTCATGCCGGATACAAGGGTATTAAAAATTGTGAAAGCCAAAGGACAGTACACCTTGCAATGCATTCAGCAAGAGCAATATTTTGACATCACCTGCCGCTTTGTATTTGTTTGCGCGGGTGCTGTGCATACTCCCCAGTTGCTACGTAAGAGCGGCCTGGGAAAACACGCAGGGGATAGTTTTGCCCTGCATCCCACCATCAAGGTGACCGCATTGTTTCATGAGGAAGTGAACCGGCAGGGCATGGGCGTTCCTGTGCACCAGGTAAAAGAGTTTGCCCCTGATTTCAGTTTCGGTTGTTCCATCAGCACACCGCCATACCTGGCGATGGCGATGAATGATCATCCCGCATCTGCATCACTTGTACCTACAGAATGGAAGAAGATGGCCATCTACTATGCCATGACCAATGCAGAAGGAAAAGGAGCCGTGAAGGCCCTGCCTTTGTACAAGGATCCGCTGGTGCAATATGCCATCACGGAGAAAGAAAAAAAGAACCTTGCACAAGGTCTTAAGCATCTCTGTATGCTTCTTTTTGCAGCCGGTGCTAAGACACTATTTGCCAGCATCGCGGGCTCAGCGCCACTTCACTCGCTTGAAGATGTTGAAAAGCTGCCATCCGTCATTCCTGCTGCCACTACAAACCTCATGACTATACACTTGTTTTCTTCTTGTCCGATGGGGGAAAACAGGGACCTTTGCGTGGCTGATTCCTTTGGTAAACTGCACGGCGAAGAGGGTATTTACCTGAATGACGCCAGCCTGCTGCCAACCGCATTAGGCGTAAACCCGCAGGGTACCATCATGGCATTTGCCCTGCGTAATATTCAACAATTTATCAAACATTCATCGTGAATAAACCAGACATATTATTGACAGGAGCACAGGGCTGGCTTGGACGCCGGCTCTTGCGGATCATTTTGGAGAAAAGCCACGGTAATCCAATCCTGGATCAGTTCATTACAGACAGCACCACCGTGCGGTGTTTGCTGTTGCCGGGACAAAATGCGCAGGAATTGGAGAAGCTCTCGGGCCGCGTGAGCTGTGTGGCGGGTGATATCCGTAATGCGGCCGACTGTGACCGATTCATGGAAGGTGCGGAAGGAGCAGTGGTCATTCATATTGCCGGAATCATCCATCCCAAAAATGTGCAGGAGTTTTTCACCATCAACCGTGATGGAACAGAGAATATCCTGAATGCGGCTGTAAAGCATAGCCTGCGGAGGGCTGTGATCATGAGCTCCAACTCGCCCATCGGCTGTAATCCTTTCAGGGACCATGTATTTGACGAGAGCAGCCCCTTCCATCCCTACATGAACTATGGGAAATCCAAAATGGAAATGGAGCAGATTGTACAGCGTTTCACCCGGGAAAAGAAAATTGAGACATCCGTGATCAGGGCGCCATGGTTTTACGGCCCGGATCAGCCAGACAGGCAGATACTTTTTTTTACAATGATCAAGGAAGGAAAGGGGCCAATTGTGGGTGATGGGAATAATCTGCGCTCCATGGCCTACCTGGACAATCTCTCCCAGGGCCTGCTCCTGGCGGCATTCCAACCCCAGGCAGCCGGTGAAGTGTATTGGATTGCCGATGAGCATCCGTATACCATGAACCAGATCATAGATACCATTGAAAAATTGATGGAGAAGGAGTTTGGACTAACGGTGGCGCACAAGCGAATGAAACTGCCCGGCCTGGCGGCTGATGTGGCTGAACTTGTTGATGGAATGATGCAAAAGCTGGGGATGTATAACCAGAAAATTCATGTGCTGGGAGAAATGAACAAGACCATTGCCTGCTCAGTGGAGAAGGCGAAGAAGCACCTGGGATATATCCCGCGGGTTTCCCTGGAAGAAGGTATGCGCAGGAGCCTGCAATCAGTGTTTGACAATGGACAGAAGATCTGAAGTGATGCAGGTTGTAGTGGTGCCTGAAGGACTGGCTAGAGATAAAGAAGGCAGGTATTATCCTTCAGATTATTATATGGCTGCACTGGACCTGGCAATGGAGTGCGCGGGAGCGGAGGGTGAAATTTATTTGGCACCGGCCAACAGTTTTGGGGCGCACCAGACGGAGGAATATTTTGGTTACAACTATCTTATGTCAAAAGGGTGCAGATGCAGGGTTTGGGGTTTGGGTAGCGGGGTTCAGAGGGAAGGGTATCTGGATACACTGGACAATGCGAAGTATTTGAAAAAGTATTTGCAGGAGAAGGGTTGGTGGCCAATGGGAAACATAACGTTGGTGTGTAACCGCCCGCATCGCCTACGCAGTGTGTTGATGTTCAGGATGTTTGGATTCAGTATTGCGGAAGTTCGCACCAGCAGGCCTCTGCAGAAGACGGGCCACCGGATGGTGAAACGGCTCTGGTTTTACGATCTGCCCATCCTGCAGTATTTTTACGAGCTGGCTGCAACGGTCTATAATGTGGGCAGGTTTTATTTTGAGAAAGATTAAATACAATACATGGTTCATTTAGTTACCGGTGGTTCCGGATTTCTGGGAAATCTGATTGCGAGAAGACTGCATGCACGCGGGGAGACTGTGAAAATTCTGGACATCTGGGATGAGCCCACCAGGCCCAGGGACATTGAATACATAGAGTGTGACATTCTCAACAGGGATGGTGTTGCAAGGGCGATGCAAGGCGTGGATGTAGTGCATCATAACGTGGCCCTCGTTCCACTCACAAAATCAGGAGATAAATTCTGGCAGGTGAATGTGGAAGGGAGTAAGATTGCGGCTGAAGAAAGTGTGAAAGCGGGAGTGAAGAGTTTTATCCATATGAGTTCCAGTGCGCTATTTGGCGCCCCGCAATGTCCTATCACCAATGATTCACCCTTGCAGCCCATTGAGATCTATGGAAAGGGTAAGATGGCGGGCGAGCTGGCAGTGAGGGAGATCTGTGAAAAGGGTAATCTGCCCCTGGTGGTGATCAGGCCGCGAACCATCCTGGGCGAGGGCCGGCTGGGCATTTTTCAGATCCTTTTTGAATGGATCAAAGAAGACGTGAATGTATACACGATAGGTGATGGCAACATCAAATTTCAATTTGTGCATGCGCATGACCTGATGGATGCCTATATGCTGGCATTGGACAGCAACAAGCCTGGTATATATAATGTGGGTGCTGCAGAATTTGGTACCCTTCGGGAGGGACTTGAACACCTTATTCAATATGCAGGATCAAAGTCAAGAGTGAAGAGCCTGCCTGTGGGCCTTACCATCGGCTCCTTGCAACTGCTGGATAAAGTGGGCCTGAGTCCGCTGGCTCCCTGGCATTACCTTACCTATCACAAGGAGTTTTATTTTGACGTGACGCCCCTGTTGGATATGGGCTGGAAACCCAGGTATTCCAATGACGCGATGTTCAGGGAGAGTTACGACTGGTTTTTGGCCAATTATGGAAAAACGGCGATCAGTGAGAAGAGCTCAGCCCATCGAAAACCAGTAAAAGAAAAGGTGTTGAAGTTATTGAAAATGCTTTCCCGCAACTGACCTACCTGAAAATGGATTCGTGCATGTAGATGATGGTGTAGAAGCTGATGATCCAAAGCAGGATACACACTTGAAGGAAGCGGTCCTTATATAGGATTTTAGTGGGAGATCCCGAGGCCTTTTGTACGTATACAATCTGTAAATACCGGAGCAGGCCTGCAATAACGAACAAGGTAGTATAGTACAAGCGGTGCGTTCCAAAACGCTCCTGGATGCCGGGTGATATCGTATAAAGGATATAGGCAACAATGATCACACCAGACACCATGGCAAGGTATATATTGAGCAGTTCCACACTGTAGCCCTTGATGGATTTGCGCAACTGAACGCCTGAATCTGCGCGGATGTACAGATCGTCATATCTCTTTCCGATGGCAATGAACAATGCCAGAAGGAAGATCATAATATTCAGCCATTCTGTTATAGGGAGCTGGGCAATGATGCCGCCCATTTTTACCCGCAGGGAAAAACCGAGGGCAACAATGAAGATGTCCAGGATGGCAATATTTTTCAATCCCAGGCTATATCCGAGGTTCATCAGGAAGTAAAGTGCCAGCACGCCAAAGAAACTTTTTCCCAGGAACCAGGCGATGGTAAATCCTCCCAGCAGGCAAACGCCCAGCAGTACAAAAGCCTGGGTTTGTGAAACCGTTCCTGCCGCCAGCGGCCGTTTGCATTTATCAGGATGAAGCCTGTCTGACTCAATATCCCGGTAATCATTAATGATATATACGCTACTGGCGATCAGGCTTATAGCTGCGAGGCCAGAGAGCAGGTGGGGGTATTTGTCCCAATTGAACAGCTGGCCCGCCAGGAAAAGGGGGATAAAGATGAAAAGATTTTTTATCCAGTGGGCAGGTCTCAGGAGTTGAAGGAGTGCCATAGGCATAAATGCGTGTCAAAATACAATAAACAGGTCATAGAGAACGATTTAAAATGGCTTTATATTACACCCGCTTATAATTTAACCCCTGATGAGAAAAGACCGGATTCTGCCCATTCTGGAGATCGCTGCCATTATTGTATTGGCGATCTTCCCCATTTTTATGACCTATCCTTACCGGGTGAATATTTTTATTTCCTGGGAGGGAGCCTACCGGATGAGCAGGGGTGAAATGCCCTTTCACGATTTTGGTATACCCATGGGCTACGGGTTCTGGGCTGTTCCGGCTTTATTTTTCAAGCTCCTGGGGCCCCAGATGATTACGCTGATCAAAGCGCAGGCGTTCATCAATATTATTTCCGGACTGGCATTCAGGTCTATGCTTCGTTCATTCAAAGTGCCTGTGGTGATCAGCTTTGTTTCCGTCATTTTTTATGTGCTTACCTATTCATTGGTAAATTTCTGGCCCTGGTATAATCACAGTGTGATCGTATATGAATTTGTATCGCTTGCATTCCTGCTTCATTATATTTTGCGCAGCAGGAGAATGCTGTGGCTGATCCTGGCCGCTTTTTTCGGCTTTTTTAGTTTTTTCACCAAGCAGGATGGCGGCGGCCTTTGCCTGTTGATGAGTCTTGTTTTCCTGGTATATGATGGCTGGATGGAGAAACAGTGGAAAGCTATAGCAGTGTATTTGCTTGCCTATGGCCTGTCTGCAGCACTGATCATTCTGCCGTTGGACCATGATGGCTTCAGGTTCTGGTTCAATATGGGGCAGGCGCCACATTCCAGCAGGGTTTCACTTACCGATGTGTTCATGGGATTGCTGGCAGAGAGCCAGATGCTGCGTTTCAGTATGCTGTTGGTGGCGGTACTGGCCTCGGCCCTTTTCTTTCGTAACCGCACCGCTTTTTTCCGGAAGGACCAGTTCTTGTTTTTGTTGCTGGTGTTGGGCATACTTGCACAGGCTACTATTTTACAGGAAACCAGTTATACACCGCCGGACAACAATATCTATTTCCTCTCGTTTGTATTTGCCTGGGTTTTGTGGGCGATGGGGATCCTGCTGCCCATTCCGTGGAACAGCACGGCAACCCTGGCGGCCCTTTGTGTGGCAGTGATCTTCATGCAATCCAGCAGGTATGCCGGCTATTTCAACAGCCTCTTGTCCAGGGAGCAGAAACCTGCAGGGGTATTGCAGCAAACAACAGAAGGAGAAAATGTGGTGGGGCGAAGTAATTTTCTTTTATACCTCAACAGAAAAAATGATATACCCATTGGTGAATGGGTAAACTCTACCGTACCTGTTTTCCGGCAGATGAAATTACCCCGGCCTACCGAAGAAGGTGTGCATCGGATCATGGCCATGCCGGAAATGAAAAAAACGGATCCACGCGTGTTGAATATGACTGAACTGACCCCATTGGCGGCTGCAGTTCCCTTTGGGTATGAAAAAGGGGTGTATCACCCGCTATGGCATCATTTGGGAGTTTCTATGTTCAACCGCCAGGCAGAAATGTATGAAAAGGAGATCGCAAAAAAATATTACGATGTGGTACTGTTTGAATACCTGCCCGGATTGAATAATTTCTTTCCGTTCCGCGTACGGGATTCACTGCAGAGACATTACCGGAAAGTGGATTCTTTCTATGCCCCCAGAATAGGGCCGGAGTCCATGGGTACCGTAGAAGTTTACCGCAGATAGTTGTGTTACCTTTGGGGTTAAGCTGAGATCATCGCTCCATCGTCAAACATATTATCGAACCCCATTGAATACCTGAAAGGTGTGGGCCCGTTGCGGGCAGACATGCTTAAGAAGGAACTGAATATTTTCACTTTCCGGGATCTGCTGGAACATTTTCCGTACAGGCATATTGACAAAACCAAGGTCAGCAAGATCCGGGATATCCAGTATAATACAGACTTCATACAAGTGGCAGGGAGGGTTACACAGTTCCAGATCACGGGGCAGGGCCGCGCACGAAGACTGGTAGCTGAGTTCAGGGATGATACCGGCATGCTGGAACTCACCTGGTTCCAGGGGATCAACTGGATCAGTAAGGGACTGGATTTGGGTAAGCAGTACCTGGTTTTTGGTAAGCCCGGATTTTTTATGGGTAAACCGCAGATCACACACCCGGAAATGGAAGTGCTGACACCTGAAAAACTGGGTGGGAAGAGCTTTCTGGAACCCATTTATCCAACCACAGAGAAATTAAAGTCCAAGGGTCTCAATGGAAGGGCTATCGGGAAACTGGTAGCCAACCTTTTCCTTGTTTTGCCATCTGAAGAGATAAAGGAGAACCTGCCGGATCACCTGTTGAAAAAATGGGAGCTGGCAGGTAAATGGCCCGCATACAGGGACATACATTTTCCGTCAACGGCAAAGGCGCACCAGGAGGCCGTACGGCGGCTGAAGTTTGAAGAATTTTTCCTGGCGCAACTGCGGCTGGGAATGATCAAATCCAACCGTCACCGTTACTCCAGGGGTGTGGTCTTTGACAAAGTGGGTGATTTGTTCAACAGGTTTTTCCAGGAGCACCTGCCTTTTGAACTGACGGGTGCGCAGAAAAGGGTGATCAAGGAGATCAGGACGGATACGGCAAAGGGCAAACAGATGAACCGTCTTTTGCAGGGTGATGTGGGTAGTGGGAAAACAATTGTTGCGTTAATGACCATGTTGCTGGCGGCAGACAATGGGTACCAGAGTTGTATGATGGCCCCAACGGAGATCCTGGCACAGCAACACTATGAAGGGATCAGTAAATTGCTGGCACCGCTGGCGGTTGAGGTTCGTTTACTCACGGGGTCTGTGAAAGCCGCAGCGAGAAAGAAGATCCTTGAAGAACTGAGAACCGGTGAGGTTAAGATCCTGATAGGAACGCATGCATTGATTGAAAAAGATGTGCAGTTCCGGCAGCTGGGATTGTCTATCATAGATGAACAGCATCGTTTTGGTGTTGCGCAGCGCGCACAGCTCTGGGAGAAAAATGATATACCGCCTCATGTGCTGGTAATGACGGCAACACCTATTCCCAGGACCCTGGCCATGACGGCCTATGGAGACCTGGATTATAGTGTGATGGATGAATTGCCGCCAGGGAGAACACCCATTAAAACGGTGCACCGTTATGAGCATGCCCGGCCCCAGGTGATGGATTTTATCCGTTCTGAATTGAAAAAAGGCCGGCAGGCATACATCATATTTCCGCTGATTGAGGAAAGTGAGAAACTGAACTATGAGAACCTGATGAAAGGATATGAAAACGTGAAAGCCTATTTTCCGGAGCCGCAAACCTATATCAGTATGGTACATGGGAAAATGACGGCGCAGCAGAAAGACGTGAATATGAAACGCTTTGTGGCCCATGATACGCAGATCATGGTCTCCACCACGGTAATTGAAGTGGGAGTGAATGTGCCCAACGCCAGTGTGATGGTCATTGAGAGTTCAGAAAAGTTTGGCCTGAGCCAGTTGCACCAGCTGAGGGGACGGGTGGGGCGCGGTGCAGAACAGAGTTATTGCATCCTGCTTACCGGTGACCAGATCAGCAAGGAAGCACGGGAACGGCTAGCCGTAATGTGCAGTACCAATGACGGGTTTGTGATTGCAGAGAAAGACCTGGCTTTACGCGGTCCCGGTGATATAGAAGGAACCCGGCAGAGCGGCCTTATGAATTTTAAACTGGCGAATATCCTGGAAGACAGGGATCTACTGGAGATGGCCAAAGAAGTTTCAACAGATTTGCTGGACCAGGACCCAAATCTTGAACAACCTGAGAATCAGCCGCTCAAGTTGTTTCTGATAGCCCAGAAGGGTAAAACTGTATGGAGTAAAATATCATAACGCATCCATATTTATTAACAGATCGTATACGTTAATTAATGGTATTTTTAGCACCGAATGATTAATAGATACATTCTATCATTTTTTCTGTTTATTTCCACGTTTATCCTCTGCGTACCCGTGCAGGCCCAATCTTATTATTCATTGGATTTTGTGGAGAACAAAGGTCAGTGGGAAGGCGGTTTTGCATTTAAGGCAGATGCCGGTTCCGGCACGCTGTATATTGACAAGCAGGGATATACGGTTATCCAGCATCATCCCGAAGATCTGAAAGCTGTTCAGGAAAGGCTGCATGGCCACGGGGCCAGAGATGACCAGGGCGGTAACCGGAAGGATCTTCCCTATCGTGGTTTTGGTGAAACCCTGCGTTCCCATGCACTTCGGGTACGCTTCCTCGGTAGTAACCTGCAACCCGTCATTGAACCGATGTACCAGCGTGAAGGCGTGGATAATTACTACCTGGGCAATGACCCTTCCAAATGGAAAACGGGTGTGCGCACCTTCTCAGCTTTGCTGGCACGGGATATGTATCCCGGGGTGGATGTTAAATACTATACGGATAACGGCAAGCTGAAATATGACATCATGCTGAAACCCGGTGCCGATCTAAGCCGTGTGCGTATGAAGTATGAAGGCAGTGATAAAATCACGGTGAAAGATGGTGAACTGGTGATCAGGACGTCTGCTGGTGATTTTAAAGAGATGGCGCCCTATGCTTATCAGATCATCAACGGTTTGAAAAAAGAAGTAAGCTGTAAGTTTCAACTGGAAGGGGATCAGGTCAGTTTTATTGCTAAGAACTATGATAAAACGGCCGCACTCATCATTGACCCCATATTGGTATTCTGCACTTATTCCGGTAGCCGATCCGGCAACTGGGGATTCACTGCAACCCCTGGTAATGACGGAAGTTTTTTTGCCGGCGGTATCGTATTTGCCGGCCCTGGCTATCCCACTACTCCGGGTGCATTCCAGACAACATTTTCTGGCGGAGACCAGGTGCAGATTGATATCGGTATCACCCGCTTTAACCCTAATGGCACTTCCAGGATTTATTCCACTTATCTCGGTGGATCTGCGGAAGAGTACCCGCACAGCATGATCGCCGATCCTGCAGGCAACCTGGTGGTACTGGGAAGAACCAACTCACCTAATTTCCCGATCACTGCCAGCTTTGGCACGCCCAACCAGTATGATATCTTTGTAACCAAGTTCAACGCGTCCGGTACTGCACTGATCGGTTCCATGAAGATCGGGGGAACCGGCGATGACGGTGCCAATATTAATCCCACACTTAACTATTGTAATTCATCCACGCTGTATAACTATGGAGACAACTCCCGTAGTGAAGTGGAATTGGATGCAGCCAATAACGTGTATATAGCCGCCAGCACAAGGTCAGCTAATTTTCCCACCCTCAATGCATTTCAGACTACCCTTGGCGGGCAACAGGATGCTGTAATCATCAAACTTACGCCCACCCTGAGTTCTGTGATCTTCAGCAGTTACCTGGGCGGTGCGGAAGATGATGCGGGATTTGTGCTGGGCATCAGGCCCACGGATGGTAACATTTACCTGGCCGGTGCTACGGGCAGCCCCAACCTTCCTGGCGCCTCAAACGGTTTAAACGGATCACTGGACGGTTTTGTATCTATCATTACACCCAACGGCGGTGCGGGCAGTCTTGTGCAAACAAGGTATCTGGGTACCAGTAGCCTGGATATGATTTATGGTATCGATTTTGACCAACTGGGTTTTCCATACATTATGGGTATTTCACTGGGTTCCTGGCCAGTGACTTCCAACGTGAATTTTTCCAACCCCGGATCAAAACAATTCATCAGCAAGTTACAACCGGATCTTTCGGGTTATGTGTATTCCACCGTTTATGGTGCTCCTAAAGCGGTGCCCAATATTTCTCCTGTAGCCTTCCTCGTAGACCGTTGTGAGAATGTATACGTTTCCGGTTGGGGAGGAGCGCTAAATCCCTGTTTCCCCAGTGATTGTTTTGACTCACAGACCTCCGGTCCGCTGGGTATGCCCATTACACCGGATGCCATCAAAAGCAATACAGACAACCGTGATTTTTATTTTATAGTGATCGAAAGAAATGCGGCCAGCCTGCTCTATGGAAGTTATTTTGGGCAGCAGGGCGGTGAAGGTGATCACGTAGATGGAGGTACCAGCAGATTTGATAAGCGTGGGGCCATTTATACAGCCATATGTGCAAACTGCCTGGGCACTACCTGTAACTATACAGCTCCGCTCCCAACCACGCCTGGCGCGGTATCACCCGTGAACGGCGCCGCCGGTAGTGGTTCCGGTGGAGATTGTAACCTGGCTGCTGTAAAAATCCAGTTTGAGTACCAGGGAATTTTGGCTGGCGTTCAGGCCGCTGTAGATGGTGTGCCCTATGATACTTCAGGTTGTGCCCCCCTCAATGTTAGTTTTACGGACACCATAGGGATGGCTACTGCCTGGTATTGGAATTTTGGCGATGGCTCTCCTGTGGTGAGAACCACAGCGCCCGATATCTCCCATGTGTTCAATACCGTGGGTACGTTCAGGGTAATGATGGTGGGCGTGGATTCAACAAAATGTATCCCCACAGACACGTCTTATGTGACCGTGATCTCACGTAACGACAGAGCGCTGGTGGACTTCAACCCCGTTAAACTACCGCCCTGTGAAGCACTCAACTACCGGTTTGACAACCTGAGCCAGGCACCGCCGGGCAAACCTTTCAGCACTACGGCATTCGCCTGGGATTTCGGGGATAACTCGCCGGTCCTGATCACCGGTAATGGATCTGTAAACCATACTTACTCGGCCCCGGGTACCTATAATGTGAAACTGCGTTTGCGGGACACCAGTTACTGTAACTCCCCTGATTCTGCTGTGAAAACCCTTCGGGTTGCACCCAATGTGGTAGCCGGGTTCATCACGCCTTCATCCGGTTGTGCTCCCTATACCGCTATCATCAATAATACATCGTTAGCGGGCCAGGACTTTTTCTGGGACTTTGGGGATGGCACCAGTTTCACCGGATCAACCCCACCCGCAAAAGTGTATAACAATCCGGGTACCTACACCATTACCCTGATCGCCGTTGATCCCAATACCTGCAACATCTCTGATACTACGTCGCAAACGATCACTGTCTTTGCAGGACCCGTTGCCAATTTTGCGTACAGTCCAAATCCTTCCCAGGAAAATACACCCACGCAGTTTACCAATAATTCAACCGGCGCAACAAGGTACAAGTGGTATTTTGGAGATGGCGACAGCTCTACACAGGTGAACCCCATCCACCAATACAATGCCACCGGCGATTTTAATGCCTGCCTGGTAGCCATCAACCAGGTGGGTTGCACGGATACGGTATGCCAGGTAATATCCGCACTGGTGAACCCTGGCGTAGACGTACCCAATGCGTTTACACCCAATGGTGATGGTATCAATGACAGGGTATATGTACGTGGATTTGGTATCACTAAAATGAATTTCAGGATTTACAACAGGCAGGGGCTGCTGGTATTCCAGTCTGTCTCCACCAGCATCGGCTGGGATGGGAAATATAAAGGTGTATTGCAACCGATGGATGCCTATGCATATACCCTGGAAATAGAATTCTATGACAGAACACGTGCAACAAAAAAGGGCGACATAACATTATTGAGGTAAATTGAATAGGATGCGATTGAAAGGAATATGGACAGGGGCGATTACGATGCTGGTGTGCAGTTACTCACTGCAGGCCCAGGATCTCCATTTCTCTCAATTCTTCAATTCACCGCTCACTACCAATCCTGCTAATACGGGATTTCTTCCGGAATCAGATTACAGGGTAGGGGCACACTATCGAAATCAATGGACCAGCGTACCCGTGCCATTCAAAACGATGAGTGTATATGGCGATGCGCAGGTTTTCAGGGACAGGTTTGAAACCGGATGGGTAGGCCTTGGGGGCGTAATCCTGAATGATGTTGCCGGATCCGGAAATCTTCGGTCCACAAAAGTGTATGCATCCGCAGCTTATCACCAGATGTTGGGTAATACCGGTTTGCTCAGTGTAGGCTTTAATGTGGGAGCCGCCAGTAAAAGGGTTGATTTTTCCAAGTTTACATTTGACAGCCAGTGGAATGGTAAGTTTTTTGAAACGGGTCTTCCTTCTGGAGAAAATTTCAACACCAATAATATCACCTATTTTGACATGCAGGTGGGATTAAACTATGCCTGGTTTCCTACGGATGATATTTATATGCATGCAGGTGTATCTGTGCATCATGTAAACAAACCCAGGGAGTCATTCTTCAACAGTTCTCCCGCGTATAACAACCGGTTGCAACCGCGGTATATCGGGTTTGTGGATGCTATCGTTAAACTGAATGATCAATGGATCATAAGTCCCGGAGCCTATTTCAGTATGCAAACCCGCGCAACTGAATTGTCCCTGGGCATGCATGCCAATTATAACATTTCTGGTGACGGGGAACAGCAGCTCATTGCCGGGCTGTATTACAGGGCCGGTGATGCGTTTATCCCCATGATAGGATACCAATGGAAACAGTTCAGGTTTATGTTCTCTTATGATGCCACCACTTCATCCCTGCGCAACTATAACAGCGGATACGGAGCCACGGAACTGTTTCTGGGCTACCAGGGATTCTATAATGAATACAACGGGGACATCCGCCAGAGCCTATGTCCTAATTTCCGCTAATCTGGCTATTTTTACCAAAACAAGACCGATGAAGAAGATTATGCTGCTGTTTGCAGTGATGGCCTCACTGCAGGTATTTGCCCAGGAAGAAGCCGCACCGGAAAAGAAAGGAGGGCTGGATCCTTCCCGGTTGTTTTTCGGTGGTAATTTTGGGGCCTCGTTTGGTAATTTCACCTTCATCAATGTGTCGCCACAGGTGGGTTACCGGGTCACCGAAACCTTTTCTGCAGGAACAGGTATAAATTTTATTTATCAGAGTAATAAGGTTAATTACGGTTCCTATACCCAGAAATCCAATTACGGATATGCCGGCCTCAATGTGTTTGGACGGTTAAACCTTTTCAAGTATCTGCTGGCCAATGTACAGCCTGAACTTAATTATGCCTGGGGAAAGATCACCGAGGATCCGGGCAATTTTGAAGTCAAGCAACCTGGTAAGTTTGTTCCCTCACTATTGTTGGGTGGTGGTGTTGCCATCCCAACCGGGCAGCGAGGAGCTATGGTTGCCATGATCCAATATGATGTATTGCAGAATGACCTTTCTCCATATGGTAAGCGCGCATTCGTTACTTTCGGATTCAATTTTTAGTGAACCAACCTGATTGCTATGTCTCCAGCCCTGTTGTTCTCTTTTGTTATTGGCTATTTTTTGTTGTTGTTAGGGGTAGCCTGGTATACGTCCAGGAATTCCAACAATGATTCTTTTTTCATTGGCAACAAGAATTCCAACTGGATGCTGGTGGCCTTTGGGATGATAGGCACTTCATTGTCTGGCGTAACATTTGTTAGTGTGCCCGGCGGTGTAGGACGTGATGCATTTACTTATTTTCAGATTGTCATCGGTTATTTTCTAGGCTACCTGGTCATTGCCTATGTGCTGTTGCCTTTATATTACCGGCTCAACCTGACATCGATCTACAACTACCTCAGCACCAGGCTTGGATTCAGGTCTTACAAGACAGGCGCATCGTTTTTTATTCTTTCGCGCACCCTGGGAGCCACGGCCAGGCTCTACCTGGTGGTGAAAATCCTGCAGGATGCCATCCTAACCAGTTTTGGGGTTCCGTTCTGGCTCACTACCCTGATCATATTGGTGATGATCCTGCTGTATACCTATGAGGGAGGTGTGAAAACCATTGTGTGGACGGATACCCTGCAAACCTCCGGTATGCTTATTGGATTGCTCGTTTGCGTCTGGTATATTCTGAAGGCAATGAATTTCTCCGTTAGTGAAGGATTCCGTGCGATATCAGATGCAGGATATACCAATATGTTTGTGACGGATCCATCCTCCAAACTCTTTTTTCTGAAGCAGGTGCTGGCGGGGGCATTCATTACCATCACGATGACGGGGATGGACCAGGAAATGATGCAGAAGAATATCAGTGTGCGCACACTGAAAGACTCGCAGAAAAATATGATCAGTTTTGCGATGGTGCTCATGGTGGTGAATCTTTTGTTTTTGTTCCTGGGTGGATTGCTGTACATGTATGGCAAGAGTGTGGGTGTTGACGCCACCGGCGACAAGATCTTCCCGGCGTTAGCATTGGGACATATGCCACCGGCCGTTTCGGTGATTTTTATCATTGCACTGATCTCCGCGCTCTTCCCCAGTGCAGACGGAGCCATTACTGCGCTTACGTCTTCATTTTGTATTGATATCCTGGGTATTCAGCGCCGTACGGATATCAGCGATGCGGAAAAGAAAAAACTGCGCCAGCGCGTTCACCTGAGTTTTGCCCTGATCTTCCTGTTTTTTGTACTGGTATTTTATAAAATCAACAGTTCCAGTATGATCGGGGTAATTCTGAAAGTGGCAGGGTATACTTATGGTCCGCTGCTGGGCCTCTTTTCTTTCGGCATCCTGACCCGCCGCCAGGTAATGGACCGGTACGTGCCACTGGTTGCGGTCATTGCGCCCGTCATTTGTTACCTGGTAGATAAGTACCAGGCCAGCCTCTTCGGGGGGTTTGAAATAGGGCTGGAACTGCTGATCCTCAATGGCTTGCTGACCTTCATAGGGCTTTGGGTGATTTCCCGAAAACCTGTGAATTCCTAAACATTACTGTATTTTTGTAGCCGTTTGGAATGGATAACAGCGTCTGCAAATGACTATGCCGCAGCCCACAGTTCGGCGGAGGAAGGCCTTTTGGCCGAAATTGCTGCATTTACGGCTGCACAACATGCTGAGCCTCATATGCTTAGCGGTCATGTACAGGGCAGGGTATTGCAAATGCTGAGCCTGATGATCAGGCCGAAGAGGATATTGGAGATAGGGACAATGACCGGGTACAGTGCCATTTGCCTGGCTCAGGGTCTGGCAAATGAGGGGGTATTACATACCATCGAGAAGAGGGAACAGGATGCGGACATTGCCCGGGGCTATTTTGATCGTAGTTCCTTCAGGGACAGCATAATAGTTCACCGGGGTGAAGCGTTACCCATTATAGAAAAGTTAAATGAAGTCTGGGACCTCGTGTTTCTGGACGCAGATAAAATAAATTACGTCCTTTATTATGAAGCAGTATTGCCACACCTGAGGCAGGGCGGTTTCATAGTGGCGGATAACGTATTATTCCATGGGCAGGTGCTGGAGGCAGAGGTGAAAGGAAAAAATGCGAAGGCTATACATGTATTTAATCAACATGTACAGGCAGATGACCGGACGGAAAATGTATTCATGACCGTGAGGGATGGGTTGATGCTCATCCGGAAAAAATGAAAAGCGAATGAAGAAAGCGTACTTATTGATCATGGCATTGGGTTGGATGACTACTGGTAAGGCACAACTGAACCAGGAGACCATCACTGCCTATATCAATATTTACAAAGACCTGGCCATGGCTGAGATGCAGCGGTCAGGTGTTCCCGCATCTATCACTCTGGCGCAAGGCATCCTGGAAACAGAAGCAGGTCAAAGTGACCTTGTCCTGCGTTCTAATAACCATTTCGGGATTAAATGTAAGTCCACCTGGACAGGAGATAAGGTTTACCACGATGATGATGCCAAGGGTGAATGCTTTCGTAAATATGACCGGGCAGAAGATTCATACAGGGATCATTCAGACTACCTGAGCCAGACGCCGCGCTATGCACACCTGTTCAAATTAGATCCTGCTGACTACAAGGCCTGGGCATTTGGCATCCGCGCTGCTGGCTACGCCACCAATCCAAAATATGCCCACATACTGATCAAATACATAGAGACCTATCACCTTAATGATTATACGCTGATAGCTATGGGCAGGATGACAGCTCCGGATCTGGCGCTGGCATCTAACGGGAGTTCAGGAAACGCCGATGCATTTTTGGACAAACCCGGATCTGGTCCTGCTGGTGATCCCAAAACAGGCATGGAGAAAGAGGAAGTGAAATATCCCCTGGGTGAATTCCGCATCAATGATACCCGGGTGATCTGGGCCGCGCCAGGCACCAGCCTCCGCGATGTAGCTAAAAAATATGCGCTCACTACTGACTGGTTGCAGGAGTTTAATGAATTGCCTGTGGGCCAGGAAACGCTGCTGAACGGCCAGTTGCTGTTTCTGCAAAGAAAGCGGAAGCACGGCAGTAAGGAATTCAGGGTATTCACAGAAGGTGATGATCTGTATTCCATAGCGCAGGAGGAGGGGATCAGGCTGGAAAGTCTGTTGAAGTATAATCAACTCAGCCTTGAAATGCGCCCGGCCATTGGCGAAAAACTATATTTGAAAGCAGAGGCTCCCGGCAGACCCCGGCTGGCCCTTGCCCAATACTCTAATTGATGAAGACGATAAAGGTTCATGATAAGGAATTCAAACCTTATATCAGTGCCGATGAAATTGCTTCGGCAGTAACGAAATTAGCCAGGCAACTGGATGAAGATTACCAGGGCAAGAACCCTTTGTTTATTGCCATACTCAGTGGTTCATTCATGTTTGCCTCGGATTTGTTTAAGCAGGTAACCATCCCTGCTGAGATCTGCTTTATCAAGCTGGCTTCTTACAAAGGAACAAAGTCAACCGGCAATGTGATCACCTCTATTGGTCTTGATGAAGACCTTCATGGGCGGGACGTGGTTATTCTGGAAGACATCATTGATACAGGAAAAACCATGCAGGCCTTTCTTCCGCAATTGGAACACCAACAACCGAAATCTTTACGGATCTGTGTTTTGCTGCATAAACCGGAGAGTATGGTTCATCCCGTGGGGATTGATTATCTGGGATTTACCATTCCTGACAGATTTGTAGTAGGTTATGGTCTTGATTATGATGGTTTTGGCCGTAACTTACCTGAGATCTACCAGCTTGTTTAAAACAGGTTGAAGGCTGATGGGTGAAGCTATAATCCAACCCCCAACCTCCCGCCTCCACAAAATGACGCCACGCACCCAACATATCCTTTTGACCCTGCTTATGCTGCTGCCCTTATGGGCTGTGTCCCAGTATTATATTCGTGGTGAAGTCAAGGATGAGAAAAACAATGGCCTCCAGAACGTAAAAATCATTCTGCATTCAACAGGATTGCCATACGCTTCAGGCGTGGGTGGGGCTTTTGGCATCCTCAGTTCAAAGGCGCAAGACAGCCTCAGCCTTTACCTTGAGGGATATGAAGACCTGCATATAAAAGTGAATTCTTCCAAGTATCAATCCCTGCAGATGAAGATGCAGCCGTTTACCGCCAGTCTTCAGAAGCACACCCTTTTATCAGTTACTGCAGACATGCGGATGAAGGCAGACAAACAGTGGGTTGCGGGTGATGAAACCTATAATACCATCATCGAAAATAATATTATCCAGGCCAGTAAATATCCTAATACAAGCCTGGTACTCAATGTAGACCGTGCATCGTACAGCAATATCCGCCGTTTCCTGAACATGAACAGCCAGGTGCCGCCTGATGCCGTGAGGATTGAGGAAATGCTTAATTATTTCAATTTCAATTACGATGATCCTCCTAAGGACAGCGTCTTTAAAGTTGAATCATCCCTTACATCTTGCCCCTGGACGCCGGGGAACCAATTACTTTTTTTACAGATCAATACGCGGAAACTTGAACTGGACAAAGTACCACCCAGTAACCTGGTTTTCCTGGTGGACGTTTCAGGATCAATGGATATGCCCAACCGCTTACCCCTGCTGAAGTCTTCCTTCCGTAAACTGGTGGAGAATCTCAGACCTATTGATACCGTCTCCATAGTGGTATATGGCAGTGTAGTGGGTGTGATGCTGCCTCCTACCAGCGGTGAGGACAAAAAGAAGATCTATGAGGCCATTGAGAACCTGGAACCGGGTGGATTTACGCCGGGCGAAGCAGGGATTTTACAGGCGTATAAGCTGGCTGAAAGCAAATATATCAAGGGCGGCAACAACAGGGTGATCCTGGCTACCGATGGCGATTTTAACGTTGGTCAGAACAATGAAAAACAACTGGAGGAACTGATCACCCGGATGAAACAAACCGGTATATATCTTACCTGTCTGGGTGTGGGGATGGGCAATTACAAGGATTCCAAAATTGAAGTGCTGGCCAAAAAAGGCAATGGCAATTTTGCATACCTGGATAATGAGCAGGAAGGGGAGAAGGTGCTGGTGAAAGAACTCACACAAACATTGTTTTCCGCGGCCGATGATGTGTATATGAATGTGGAATTCAATCCGGATCTGGTAAAAGCATACCGGTTGATTGGATTTGATAACAAGAGATCTGCGCTGGCGGATTCCTCCAGCCAGCTGGAAGGCGGGGAGATTGGCAGCGGACATTCCGTGATCGCACTATTTGAGCTCACACCCACGGAAGAAAATACTGAAGCGATGGGATCCGGCACCATGACCAAGTCCATTGCAAAGATCAGGATGCATTATAAATTCCCTGACCAAAGCAATGATCGCTTCTCTTATTTCAGCTGTCCATATAACTACCTGGAATTTGGTGAAGCAAGACCCATTCTTCGTTTTGCTGCATCTGTATCGCTTTTAGGGGCATTGCTACGCAATTCAGAATACACCAAAAATGCCAGCTGGACAGACCTGGTTTCCATGACAGAAAAAAGCGCAGATCTCAATAATAAATTGCAGAAAGAATTCCTTGATCTGGTGCTGAAAGCACAGAAGTTATACGCTCCGGTGAAGAAGAAAAAGACCTAGCCAAACATTTCCTTCACCTTATCAAAGAAACTTTTTTCGTTCTTTTCCGGTTTGGGCTCAAAATTGCCGGACTGCTGCATTTTCTCCAACGCTTGTTTTTCCTCTGATGAGACATGTTGCGGTGTCCAAACATTGACGTGGATCAGCTGGTCCCCTTTTTCGTAATGGTTATTGATAGAGGGAAATCCTTTTCCTTTCAGGCGAAATATCTTGCCGCTTTGTGTACCTGCAGGAATTTTGATTTTGGCCTTTCCATCAATGGTAGGCACTTCCAGCTGGGTTCCAAAGACCGCATCCGGAAATGAAATATAAAGGTCAAAAACCACATTCAATCCGTCCCTTTGCAGTTGCCCGTGTTGCTCTTCTTCAATGAGAATGATAAGGTCACCGGGAGCTCCGCCTCTTTCTCCGGCATTGCCTTTTCCGCTGAGGTTGAGCTGCATACCTTCCTGCACACCGGCGGGAATATCCAGCGTCACCGTTTCTTCCCCGTAAACCCTTCCTTCCCCTTTACAACTTCCGCATTTTTGGGTAATGGTGGTGCCTTCCCCGTTACAGGTGGGGCAGGTGGTTACCGTTTGCATCTGGCCCAGGAAGGTATTGGTTACCTTTCTTACCTGGCCACTGCCGCCGCAGGTGCCACAGGTTTGCACAGCATTTTTATCTTTAGCGCCGCTACCACTACAAGTGTTGCAGGTCACATACTTTTTTACCTTGACGGTCTTTGAGGCACCTTTAGCGATCTCTTCATAATTGAGTTTGATCTTGATCCGAAGGTTGGACCCCCTGGCGCCACGGGGCCTTCCGCCCTGGCGTCCGCCGCCGCGGGCCTGGCCACCAAAGAAACTTCCGAAGATATCATCTCCAAAAATGTCACCAAACTGGCTGAAGATATCATCCATGTTCATTCCGCCGGCACCGCCATAGGCTCCTCCGCGTCCGGCACCGGATACACCTGCATGGCCAAAGCGATCATACTGGGCACGCTTTTCCTGGTCGCTGAGCACTTCATACGCCTCCGCAGCCTCCTTGAATTTTTCCTCCGCAGCTTTATCGCCGGGATTTCTGTCTGGATGGTACTGCATGGCTACCTTCCGATAAGCTTTTTTGATCTCATCGGCTGAAGCGCCTTTAGATACGCCCAATATTTCGTAAAAATCTCTTTTTGCCATAGCTGATTTTCGGTTGTTACTTTCCCACCACTACCTTAGCGAAGCGGATGATTTTGTCGTTGAGTAAATAGCCTTTCTCCACCTGGTCAACCACTTTGCCTTCCATTCCGGGCATGGGTATTTCTGTGATGGCCTCATGGAGGTCAGCATTGAATTCAGTGCCGATGCTCTGCATTTCTTTTAGGCCACGGTTCTGGAGGGTGGAACGGAGTTTATGGAACACCAGCTGTACGCCTTCGCGGATCTGCCCCAGATCTTGTGTATTATTCAGCTGTTTTTCAGCCCGGTCAGCGTCATCCATGACTTCCAGCAGGCTCTGGATCACTTCTTTCCCTGCTGTCTGCACCAGTTCAAGCCGCTCCCTGGAGGTCCTGCGCTTATAATTATCGAACTCAGCGTACAGGCGCAGGTATTTATCTTTTTGCTCTTGCAGGGCAGCTTCCAGCTTCTCTACAGCAGTGTCCTCTGTCATTTCTTCAGTCAGGTGGTGGATCCCGGCGATGTTCTCATCGGCATTCACATCCATGGACATTTCTTCAGGCTGGCCGTTGCTGGTCTGCCCGTTTTGTTCCTCTTTTTCTACCATGATCAATGATTTTCCGTTGCGCTACTGGTGTCAAAACGCTTGCCAAGACGGCTAATCAAGCCAAATTGTCAATTATTATGCAGGAGCTTAAAGTAAAGGTAGGCCAGGGCGGCGATGGCGAAGATGAACCAGCCGAAACCGATGCCAAATATGCCCACAAAAAGGCCTACAGCCGCGGCGCCCAGGATAGCCCATTCCAGGTTATTGGAAGGACCCCAGGTAACATCGGGCCCTTGTTTGCGAAGCTGCATTTTCTCCAGGCGACTGGCAACCTTGTCCAGTTTTCTGAGTTGCTTTTCTGAGTATCGCACTTCGTGCTTTTCCCCGTACTGCCTGGCCACCTCCCGTACGGAGGCTTTGAAGTCTGTTTGGGCAGGTTGTGTGTGCTGCACCTGTATGCTGGTATGGACCAATTCCGTAAGTTCCTGCTCATTTCCTTCCACCTTCACCACATCTCCTTCCACCGGTTGTACTTCTTCCACCTTCCCCCTGACCCCTTCAACCTGAATTTCAGAGCTGCCCATATCCGGTCCCGGGTTTGCCGGTATGTATGAGAAACCTTCCTGGTACCTTGTAGAAGAACAGGATGCCAGTGAAAAGATCACCACCAGACATCCGAAAGCGATAAACAACCGGGACCCTTTCATAGCATGATATTTTTTTAAAGATAAGAGGATTTTGAACTTCTTACTTTTGCAGCATGTTAAAGATCACCCTTAGAAAGAAAATAGGACATCGTGTCTTGAATGGCCATCCCTGGATCTTTGCCAATGAAGTCCAGGACATCAAGGGTGATCCTGCTCCCGGAGATATTGTGACGGTAGAAACCTATGATGGAAAGTTCCTGGGGAAGGGGTATTTCAATGACCGGTCACAGATCATTGTTCGCTTACTCACGCGGAGAAAGACTGATGAGATCAATGAACAGTTCTTTCATGACCGTATAGCCCAGGCCTGGGCTTACCGCCAGAAAATAGGTTATCATGAGAATTGCCGGCTCATTTTTGGAGAGGCCGATGAGTTGCCGCAGCTGATCATTGATAAGTTCAATGATTATTTTGTGATCCAGACCCTGGCCCTGGGGATTGATAAGTGGAAACCTGCCATCGTCAAAGCGCTGGAGACAATTTTTCAGCCCAAAGGTATTTATGAAAGAAACGATGTGCCCGTGAGGGAACTGGAAGGGCTGCCGCAGCAAAAGGGGTTTCTGAGTGCGCCTTTTGATACGAAGATCGTAATCCGTGAAAACGGCCTGAAATTCAATGTGGATATTGAGCACGGTCAGAAGACAGGTTATTTTCTTGACCAGCAGGATAACCGCCGTGCCATTCAGCACATTGTAAAGGACGCCGATGTATTGGGTGCGTTTTGTTATACGGGCACTTTTGAATTGCATGCCGCTCATTACGGTGCAAAATCAGTGCTGGGCCTGGATATTTCGGCAAACGCGGTAGCGCAGGCAGAACGCAATGCACAGCTGAATGGCCTTGACCATATTGCTTCTTTTATGGAGGTTAATGCCTTTGATATCCTCAAGCAATGGACCCGTGAGGGAAAGCAGTGGGATGTGGTGATGCTGGATCCGCCCTCTTTTACCAAAACGCGAGACAATATCCAGAAGGCAATCACCGGGTACAAGGAGATTAATCTGCGGGGCATGAAATTGGTGAAGCCCGGGGGGTTCCTCGTGACCTCTTCCTGTACAAACCTCGTGCAGCCCAACCTATTCCTGGAAACTATCCATATGGCGGCCTGGGATGCACGCCGTAAACTGCGGCAGGTGGTATTTCAAAACCAGTCTGCGGATCATCCCATCATTAGGGGACTGGAGAATACGCATTATTTGAAGTTTCTGATAGTGCAGGTACTTTAGGGCGAGTGTTCAGGGCGAGGGCTTAGCAGCGAACTTTTCAGGATTGTTGATCATATAGTATAGTAGCTTACTGATTTGGGTGTTCAGGTTGCGTACTGTAATCAATTCTGCATCGTTAACGTATCCACATTGCTCCGCAATGTCCAGCCAGACGGTTGTTTCTCTGTTTTCAGCATCGGCATCTGTTAGTTTCGAGATCATATGGGCGGGATAGCGTTTTTTGCCGACTGCCTCTGCCACAGCAGCGCATACTGATCTCGAACTTCTCCTTATTTGGTCTGTAAGGCTATAAATTTCTTCTTTTGGAAAAGACTTTGAAACAGCAAAAATTAACCCTTGCTGGCTAAACGCCAGTTCTTCCACCTTCCATTGTTTGAGATATGTCATAACATAAAAATGGAGTTCATTGATATGAACTCCATCAGTATTTTCAACATTACTTCTTGCTATTTTCTACAACCTCACACTAAACCCTCGCCCTGATTCCTCGCCCTATACTCATTTCTCCACCTGAAACTTCCCACTCTCCACAACCTTACCCGTAGCGTCTTTTAACTGGTAAATGTAAATTCCCCTGCTGAAATTGGTGAGATCAATCCGGGTTCTGCTGAGAACTTCCGGCAGGTCAGCCACTTTTTTACCCAGAAAATTGTACACCTGAAATTGGTAGCCCCGGGCTATGGGTTTCTGCGGTTCAATATTGATAAAAGTGGTGGCGGGGTTGGGATAAAAACGGATAAAACGTACTGCCTGGGCTGGCACACCGGGTTGGGAGCCCCTGTCCTGCGACATGGCTGCGGTGGTGGTAAGTGTCAGTATGAGCAGAAACGTAAAAATCCTCATCGTTACAAAAGTAAGGATAATCTAAAGTAATGAAAACACCCGTTTTTTGCAAGGTCCTTTACATCACAAAGATGATGGTTTTCAACCGGCTATGATTTTTCCGGCAGATTAACCCTTATCCGTTTACTGTAACGTTGAGATAGCCTCTTGTATTGCCTGGAAATTGGGTTGTTCCCCCGGATTTTCGAGGACCTCGGCATAACGGATAACTCCTTCACGGTCAATGAGAAATGCGGAACGCTTGGAAACCCCCTTCATATCCAGGATCCAGTCTGCATATAAGGAGCCATAGCTGCTGCTTACCGTTTTGTTAAAATCTGACAGTAATGGAAAATTGTAGTGCTGGTCTTCTTTAAATTTTGCCAGGGTGAATACTGAATCCACTGAAATACCCAGGGCCTGGACGTTAAGGTTTGCATAAGCCTGCATATTATCCCTTACGGAGCAGAGCTCTGCCGTGCAAACTGATGTAAAGGCTTGTGGAAAAAACAGCAGGAGTACGTTTTTGCCTTTAAAATCAGCTAAGCTTACCTTGGTCTTTTCTGAACTGAATAGCGTAAAATCCGGAGCAGCTTGTCCAACACTGATCATATCTAAGTTTTTTTGGACAACAAGGTTACATCGTTTTTGTTTAAACCCTGCAACTAAATCCTCACGCTAAACCCTAAAACTTAGGGCATTTTACTTTATCGCGGGATGAATTATCGTTATTCAGGTAGTTGATATAAGTTACTGCCGTTTCAAATCCGCCGCGGCCCATACTGGCTGTGCGCAGTTCAGAGACATTGATATCATAACTGAAGGAGATGGAAACCGGGTAAACATCCAGCTTCACTACAGGGATTACCGCATCTTTATACCGGTAATAACTTCCCAGGTGCAGCACATAAGCGGGCAGGTCCTCATCCCCAAATTTCCTGGAATAGGTAACGCCTGCGATGGCAGTCTGGTGCGGCCCCTGGCTGTAGTAGTCTCCCTGGAAGGTCCAGTAACTCATAAAATCAGCATTGAGTTTCAGGCCACCGGAGATTACCCACTTGGGCAGGTGATTGATATTCTGGTAGAAACCGTTGACAGGTTTATTCAGGTGGTGATAGGCGATACCGCCAAAAATCAGGTGTTGTTCATCTGCTCCGAGCGTAGTGCTGAGACTCATGCCCACGTTCATATCTAGGTAAGAATAGTTTCCCTGGAATATTTCTCCTGTGGGAAGGGATCCATTGTAAGAGAAGCCATCGTACTGGTTATTGGTGGTCATGCGTGAGGGGTCAAGCCGCCTGCTCACAACACCGCCCATGAAACCAAGGGACAGATACGTGTTCCTGGAACCGCTGAGTGATTTGTGAAAATTCACCGCCGGCAGGAATTGCGTGGTGGTTAGCGCAACCGTACCCGCACGGTCAAACATGAATTGCAGACCCGCAGTGAAATAGTCGTCTCCTTTGCCCACGGGAAATTTATACTCTGCATTCAGAGAGCCCGTCTGGTAAGGGGTTGCAATGGAACTCCATTGGTTGCGGTATACACCCTGTACTCTTACATCGCCATCAAATAAGCCCGCCAGTGAAGGATTTCTCAGCAGGGGCGCTTCGAAGAACTGTGAAAAGTGCAGGTCCTGTGCAGCCGCGGGGCGGTGCAGGGTGGCTGCCAGCGCAACCACTGCAAAGATCCTGTATGTGATTAATTTTTTCAAGGGATATAGGGGGTTTATCATCTAACAAGCATTACGTCTCCTTTCAACATGATCACGGCGTTGTTCTCGCACACTACTTCCACCATATACACATATACATCCGGTGCCAGCAACTGACCTTTGAAGGTTCCATCCCATCCGGCAGACGCGTCATTGGCGATCACGTTGGTTTTCTGGAACACCTGCTGACCCCACCGGCTGAAGATCCTGACAGACCTGATCTGTGTGAGACCACGGCCTCGTACATAGAATAGGTCATTCATGCCGTCGCCATTGGGAGAGAAGGTATTGGGGATGAAAATGTTTTCATTATTACAGATCACATAGATCGTCAGTTCATCCTTGGTCACGCATCCGCCATTGTTTGTAACGGTTACGGTGTAGGTGGTGCGTTGCTTGGGTGTTGCCAGCGGATCCGGACAATCAGTACAGCTAAGACCTGTAGTGGGACTCCAGGTGATGCCTGTGATGTCATTGGACCTGTTGGGGTTCAGTTGTACGGAAGAACCAACGGTGATGGTGGTATCCTTACCCAGGTCAAATACAGGGTAGGGGAATACTGAGATGGTCACGGAATCCCTGGTTACAAAGCATCCCTTCACATCTGAACCTGTTACCACATAGGTAGTGGTAGTGGTGGGCCGGGCGATGGGGCTTGCCGTGTTGGGATTGTTAAGGCCCGTGCTGGGACTCCAGCTGTACACCTGGGTGCCGGTAGCAAAGAGCTGGGTGCCCTGTCCAATACACAGAGAATCTGCCGGCGGTGCCTTCACCGTGGACGGTTGAATCACTGTGATGCGTACGGAGTCATCTACACTACAACCCTGAGCACTTACACCCCGTACATTATATACTGTGGTAACAGTGGGCGTGGCCGTGGGCGATGCGCAATTGATGCAGCTGAGTGAGGCATTGGGTGCCAGCCAGCTGTATGATGCAGCACCTGTTGCATTCAGAACAATGGAATTGCCCAAGCATATGGTACTGTCTGCACCTGCATTCAGGTTTGGCAGCGGATGGACGGTAATATCTTTCAACACCGTATCCTGGCAGCCACTGCTGTTGGTAGCAATCATCCTTACCGTAAAGGTTCCCGGTATGGTATACGGCTGTGCGGGCGGATTCTGAACATTAGAAGAATCGCCATTCGCAAAATGCCATTTCCAGGTGAGTGCCGATGTGTCTGCCACCAGGACCACACCAGTGAAGGTAATGCTTCTGTTCTGGCAAACGGTATCCACAGAATTGATGGCCGTTACTGGTGAAGCTACCACACGTACTGAATTAGGCAGGGTAACGGAATCCGTACAACCAAATTCAGTGGTTACCCGCAATTTAACGCTATATAATCCAGGTGCGGAATAATAGTGCTGTGGCGCGGGACCGGTTCCGGTACCACCGTCTCCAAAATCCCAATCCCATGCGAGGATAGAGCCATTGGTAAGGGTGGAGTCCCTGAATTTTACAAATCCTGCATCACAAATCTGTTTATTCTCCACAATAAACTGGGGTGTGATATCCACCACTTTGATAGAGTCATTAAGCGATATGGGATATTCGCATCCGGTTACATCTTTCAGGAAAACGATGGGACGATATGTGCCCCTGTCTATATAGGTGTGCGAAATAATGGTGTCTTTCCCAATGCTCACATTGTTATCTCCAAAGAACCATTTTACACTGTCTGTATTCTGGGTGTTCAGCGTGAAGTTTATGGTTAAGGGTGCACAACCATTTGCTGGAACATAAGTTAAATTACCACTGGGGCCAAAGACGGAGATGTTCCTGAATGCGGTATCCGTGCAACCACCTGGCGAGGTCACTACCAGCTGGGCAATATATGTACCGGGTATGCCATAGAATTTCGTGGCAGTGTCTTTGTTCAGCGCCGCATCACCGTCACCAAAGTCCCAACGGATGGTTTGGGCATACTTACCGGTGAATTGGAATAAAGCAATCAGCGGCGGGCAATTGATGGTGCTGTCACTTACCGTAAATGCCGCATAAGGAGTATCAATATTGATGTACTTCACCTTTGTAATTGAATCCGGACATCCATACCTGTCTCTCACCACCAGTTTAACATCATACTGGCCGGGAAGGGTATAGGTTGATCTTGGATTGGAAGCTCCACTGATGGTTTGCCCGTTTCCGAATGTCCAGGTATGTGTGAGGTTTACACCTGTTGAGGTTGTCAGGAATTGAACATTCTTACCAGGACAACTGAGCGAATCCGGTGAAGTGAAATTGGCCACAGGGCGGGTTGTTACAACAAGGCTGTTTTGCACCATGCTGTCAACGCAACCAGCCGCATCTGTTACCGTTAGCACTACATTGAAGAATCCGGTGGTATTGTATTGGTGGGAAACCGGAGGTGTATTGATGGTTTGTGTAACACCGTCGCCAAAACTCCACATCCTGCTAACAATGGCATTGACACCGTCTGTGAGGGAATTATCCGTAAAGTTTACAGTATTGCCCACACAACCAGTGGGATTGAGCGCAGCAAATGAAGCGCGTGGGCCGCCCACACCAATATCCCTTCGCACTGTATCAGTACAGCCATTCACATCAGTGATAATCAACATCGTTTTATATACCCTGGGAGTGTCAAATATGATTTGCATGGAATCCAACCCGGGTATCAGCAGGCCATCGCCCAGATCCCATTCATATTTTACAATGTTAGAATCAACCGCTGAAGACTTGAAGGTTGTGGTAGCGCCCCGGCAAAGTGTTGTGGGTGAAACTGTGAAATTGGCTGTTTCGTTCACCACTTTCACTGGCTTTTTTAATACATAGGTACAAGTTCCGTCTGAAACGGTGAGTGTAACTACATAATATCCAAATGCTGAATAGGTATGAACAGGATTGAGGGCTGTTGAGGTTTGGCCATCACCAAAGTCCCATTGCCTGGTAACTGCGTTTATTGAGCTGTCCAGAAATTGAACTTCACGCTTGTTGAGATTACAGTTTACCTGGAAACCGAATTTTGCAACGGCACCATATGTTTTGATATAAGCAGTTTTAGTGTTATTGTTTTCGCATCCGTTGTTATAGGCACGAAGGGTCACTGAAAAAGTACCGGTATCTGAATAAAGATGTTTTGGATTTTTTGCAGTGGAGGTTGGATTGGAACTGTTTGGATCTCCAAATTCCCAAAGATAACCTGTTACTGTGCCGGTGGAAAGGTCAGTAAAACTTACAGAATCCGCTGCACAGGAAATCAGCGGCGATGCCGAGAAATCAGCCACAGGGCTCACACCCACTTTTACGGCATTGGGTAATGTCAGGGTTTGAAGGCAACCAGACCTGGTAGTTATGGTCAGACTAACTGCATATGTTCCCGTGGCACCATAAGTAACAGTTGGATTGGCAAGAGTACTGGTTGAAGTCCCAAAATTCCACAGATAACTCTGTACGCCATCAGGTGCAACAATCAATGCATTGGGATTGATGGTCAGTGGAGCACATCCGCTATCAGGCAAATTTGTGAAGCGCACCGTTGGGGGTGCTATCCTGATATAGTTATTTTTGATGCGGGTGCTTGTGCATCCGTTTCTATTGGTGATGGTAAGGATGACCCTATAGTTTCCTATGGCTGTATAAGTGTGAGAAGGATTCGCAGCTGTAGAAGTTCCGCCATCGCCGAAATCCCATTGGTAGGAAGTGGCCTGGGGTGCCTGAGCAGTAAACTGGACAGTAAATGGTACGCGGCAGCTCGCAGAGTCATTTGATGTGAAATTGACGGCTGCGGTGTCAAGGATTACAATTGTTTTGCTTATAGAGTCAAGGCAGGACGTGAAGAGATTGGTGAGCGTAACCGTATATGTGCCCGGTACAGTATAGGTTTTGACAATTGAAGAACCCGTAGCTGCAGATCCATCACCAAATTTCCAACCACTGCTGTCTGCTGTGGGTGATGAAATACTGGTGAAGGTGAGGTATTGATAAATACAACTGGTATCTGGTGCAGATATGCTGGATGTAATAGTTGCATTAGGTATATCCACACTACTTATTGCACTGTCTGTACAACCGGAAGTACTGGTAACAATAAGTGTTACGGGGAAATTACCTGATGCATTATAAGAATGCGAAGGATTAATACTTCCAGAAGTAGTTCCATCTCCAAATTTCCAGGTGTATGATAAACTCCCTGGTCCTGTGGTATTATTGAAGAAGTCGATATTTGCAGGGGGTCTGCAGGCGCTGGCAAATGAGTTATAAAAGGCAGGTTTAACACCCGGACTTACATTGATATATCCATTCTTGGTGGTAAAATTTGTACAGCCCTTGTCTGTAGTTACCTTGAGGGTTACGTTGAAGTTATTATCGAACCTATAAACATGCGTTGGATTGGCAAGCTGGGAGGAGTCCCCATCGCCAAAACCCCATTCGTATTTAATAACAGATCCACCACCCGGAAGAGTGATGTTGGGAGTGAAGGTGGCATTGACAGGATAGCAGCCGGTGAGTTGGCTGGCAGAGAAGTCCACCACAGGATTTGGGAAAACCGTCACATAACTTACTTTGACCATGGAATCTACTCCATTGGCATTGCGAACCGTCAGTTTAACCGTATATGTACCGGGAAGTGTATACGCTTGCGCAGCCGGATTCTGGACGTTCACCACTGTCCCATTGCCAAAATCCCAGGTCCACTGGGTAGGACTGCCGGTTGACAAATCCTGAAATGACACGATCAGCGGGGAGCATCCACTGAGGGCTGTAGTAGCAGCAAAATCAGCATGGGGGACTTGCGCTTTAGCGCCAAAAGCCGCCAGGATGCTGAATAGCAACAGGAAGATCGGTTTTGAATATAGGTTTCTCAAGGGACTATTGGTTTGGAACTGATTGGATTATGCTTTTGAGGGCACTTGGGTATAACGATGGTTTTCATGGTTTATTCTTCGGAATACCAATGTTTTATAAAAAAATTCAGATTTCTTACTTTTTGTTAAGCTTCAGGTAAGCATTTCTGGTAGTATTCTGGGGGTTGGCTTCAACAAGGGTGAACGAGTTGTTGAAAATCAGCCAGGTGTCGTTCAAACGAGCCACTGTGGCGTCATCCGGAGGAAAATTGGATGTGATGGTACGGGCATCCACATTGGCAGTCCAGGTGCCTGAAATGAGGGTTGCCCCCTTTATAGCTTCTACTTTCCCGTTTTCATAGAATTGGAACTCCCAGGGGGTGAAGTCACTGGAATAGTCTGTGCCGGATTCCGTAAAAACGGAGACGATCCATCGTCCGCTGGTCATTGCCTGCAGAATGATATTCTTCTGAACATCCTCTTTTGAACAACCCTGCAGGAGCAAGCCTGATGGTAAAAGGATGATTATCAATGTAATAAGATAGAGTCTACGCATAATAAGGCCCTTGTTACCGGTAAACGTTTTACCAGGTTGGTTATTGTGCTTCTAACAGGCCCTAAAATTAGCTAATATTCTGATGGATAAAGATTTGTATACGTTGGGTCAGCCCTTAACCACATAAGTGATCCAGCCACTATAACGGCCCCCGTTTTTAGTAGCCAACTGGCTGAGACGGATCGTAAGGGTGTTCATAGACTGTTGTTCCGGTTTGTCATTCCTTCTCATCACCAACTTAAACCCCATGTCCGTATTGTTGGATTTTTCAACAGGCATCTCAATGATTTTGAACCCGGGATCCTCCAGTTGTTGCAAGAATTGCTTTCTGTGCCAGTCGCTTTTGAAATACAGGGTATGGTCGATCTCCCTGGATCGGTTGCTGAGGTCCCCTTTTCTAACCAATTCTTCAATGGCTTTTCGGTTTTCCAGTTTTTCCTTTTCATCTCCCTGCGGGTACAGCACTTGAAAATAATTGGTCCATCCCTTATCATATACCGCTTTGGCCAGCCAGGGGAATCGCGGAAACTGGCTCATTACTGCAGCGCAATTTCCCATATACTCTACGGTGTCCAGCACATAAAAGTAAAATTCCCTGAGTCCGCGCTGGGTGAACCTGCCGGCATATAGTGCGCCATTGTTTTTCTGGAGCCTGCTTTCCAACAGGGACTCCAGGCGATTGAGGCTGTCTGCCATCTCCACCGTTGGGTAGCCTTTCTCGTCCATTTCAGGATATTTCAGCCGCAGTATTACCGCATAGGGTCTTTCTTTGGAGGGTGCTATATCTTTCAGGCCGAGATTGACCACTATGGATACGGGCTTGTTGTTTGCAGACACTACGTAGTTATCCCAATGGTCAGACTGGGCCCTGCTGCTGAAAAAGGTAAGACTAAGAAGAAAGGCCAAAATGCGCTTCATGTGCATATTCAAAGTAATTTCATTTCTGCCAGATAAGTCCCGAATATGACGATAGGATCGATAATTAACGTTTTAGAAACAATAGCGCCGCCATCCCTGCAGGAGTCTTATGACAATGTGGGTCTTTTGCTGGGATCTCCTGCAGATACCTGTAAAGGTGTGCTGGTAACCCTGGATGTAACGGAGGCAGTGGTGGCAGAAGCCGTTGAGAAAGGAGCCAACTTAATTGTGGCCCACCATCCGCTCATATTTGGCGGCCTGAAGAAAATTTCACCCCGGGATCCGGTGGGGGCAACGGTGATAGCAGCCATCAGGGCAGGAATATCCGTATATGCCATTCACACCAACCTGGACAATATAATAGACGGGGTAAACGGGATGATGGCCAGGAAGCTCGGACTGGAAAACTACAAACCCCTGGTTCCGAAGCCGGGAACCCTGCGTAAGTTGTATACCTTCGTTCCCCATGCACAGCTAGATGTGGTAAGGGAGGCTCTTTTTGCTGCGGGAGCCGGTCATATCGGCCAATATGAGGAGGTGGGGTTTAGTGTGAAGGGTACGGGTTTTTTTAAAGCGGGGCCTGGCGCCAATCCTTTTGTAGGAGACCTGGGTAAAAGGCATTATGAGGAGGAAACCAAAATTGAGGTGATCTATCCGGCTCACCTTGAATCCGGGCTGGTGTCAGCGTTGAAGAAGGCACATCCTTATGAGGAAGTAGCCTATGACCTGGTGGAACTCCGGAATGAGGGCCAGGGGATAGGGGCAGGGGCTATCGGGGAATGGGAGCAGGCCAAAACGGAGCTGGAGGCCCTGGCGCTGATCAAAGAACGGTTTGGTGTTTCCGTGATACGGCATACACCACTGCTGGGCAAACCGGTGAAACGTATTGCCATGTGTGGAGGTGCGGGTAGTTCTCTGATTTTCAATGCTTTACAATCCGGGGCTGATCTTTACATCACTGCTGACGTCAAATATCATGAGTTTTTTGACGCTGCTGGCAGGATGGTTCTGGCGGATATAGGACATTTTGAATCTGAGCAATTCACTTCAGACCTGCTTTTTGACAGGTTGCGAGAAAAATTCCCTAATTTTGCCGTCCTTAAATCGGTGGTTGAAACCAACCCGGTTAAATACTTCATATAATCATATGGCAAACGTAAAAGAGTACTCTGTAGAGGAAAAGCTGGTCTCGCTGCTCAATCTGCAAAAAATTGAAAGTAAACTGGATGAAGTACAAATTCTGAAGGGCGAACTTCCTATGGAAGTGAGTGACCTGGAAGATGAGATCCAGGGTTTGCATGCCAGGGAAACAAGGATCGAGGAAGAAGTGAATGGCATCAATGAATTTATTGAGCAGAAGAAGCAGTTGATTGTTGAAGCGCAGAACCTGATCAAGAAGTATGAGAAACAAACCGAGAATGTAAAGAACAACAGGGAGTTTGAGGCTATCAATAAGGAGATCGAGATGCAGACCCTGGAAGTAAAGCTTGCAGAGAAACACATCCGTGATGCCCAGGAGGAGATCAATGATAAAGCCCGTCTTCTGGATAATGCCAAGAAGAATATTGCTGCCAAGGAAACCAACCTGAAGCACAAGAAAGGTGAACTGGAGAAGATCATTGGTGAAACAGAAAAAGAAGAAAACGAGTATCGTCAGGATGCTGCAAATGCGAAAGAGAAAGTAGATCCCCGTCTGCTGGCATCGTATGAGCGTATCCGTAAAAACTATCGTAATGGCCTGGCCGTTGTTCCCATTGTAAGGGACGCCTGTGGTGGTTGCTTTAATGCCATCCCTCCCCAGCGCCAGTCTGAAATCCGTCAAAGGAAAAAAATCATTGTCTGCGAAAACTGCGGAAGGATCCTCGTGGATGAGGACCTGCAGTCATCGGCTTCGTAGAAGGAAAGGCATTGAGGCATAAAGGCATTGAGGCATTAAGGAGTATTTACCTTCCTTAATGCCTTTATGCCTTTATGCCTCAATCCCTTAATGCCTTTATGCCTATCTTTAAGGTATGTTATCGAGGCTGCAGATCAGCAATTACGCGATCATCAATGAACTCAATACATCTTTTTCGCCGGGACTGAATATCATAACTGGTGAAACAGGTGCGGGGAAGAGTATTGTTGCAGGCGCACTGGGACTTATCCTGGGTGATAGGGCAGACAGTTCCGTACTGTTAGATACCGGCAGGAAATGCGTGGTGGAGGGACAGTTTATTCACCAAAAGGAGACGCAACTCATGCGGTTTTTTGAGGAACAGGATATTGATGTGGAAGATGAGATCATTCTCCGGAGGGAGATCAGCACCAATGGAAAGTCAAGAGCCTTCATCAATGACACACCAGTAAATCTTTCCCAGCTCCAGAAACTCTCTAACCTGTTGGTGAACATGCATCGGCAGTTTGATTCCCAGGCTTTGGGCGAGGATGCATTCCAGATGGAGGTATTGGATGCGCTGGCAGGTCAATTGCCGGTTTGTAAGACCTACGGGCAGCTGTACCAGCAATGGCAGAAGGCAAAACACCAGGTGAACCAACTGGAGAAGCAGAAAGCGGATGCCATGAAGGAACATGATTACCACCAGTTTCTCTTCAATGAACTGGAGGAGATGGCATTTAAACCCGGTGAGCTGGAAACGCTGGAACAGGAACTGAATGCATTATCCCATGCGGAACAGTTGACCCAGGTGCTGGGCAAAGCAGAAGCAGTGATGGATGGTGATGAACTTTCCATGGCGCGAGACCTGAAGACGATCCTGCAAAGCCTGGACGCAGTGGCTCGTTTTGCCCCACAAGTGCAGGCCCTGGCGGATAGGATCCGATCTGTTCAGATTGAAGTAAAAGACATTGCTGCGGAAGCATCGCAGATCAGCAATAGTGTGCAAATGGATGAACAACGGCAGCAAAGGATACAGGAGCGGTTGAATAGTGGAAATAAACTGTGTAAGAAACATGGTGTTGCAGATACGGCAGGATTGCTGGCGGTACAGGAAGATCTCTCCCATAAAGTAAGCAGGCTCACGGATCTGGATGAAGACATCTACAAAGCGCAAACCATAGCCAATACCCTGGAGGAGCAGGCCAATAAACTGGCGGCGCAACTCTCTGCCGCCCGGCGCAAAGTTATTCCCGGTTTGGAGAAAAAAATTACCGAATTGCTGCATAGGGTAGGCATGCCCAATGCCAGGCTGAAGGTTCACATAGCCCCGGCTGAGAAAAATATTACGGGGGTTGATACGGTAGACTTTCTCTTTGATGCCAATAAGAGTGGCAGGTTTGAATCCCTGCAGAAAGTGGCCAGCGGTGGTGAACTGTCCCGTCTATTGCTTTGCATCAAGACCCTGGTGGCAGGGTCCTTGCATATGCCCGTACTGATCTTTGATGAAATAGACAGCGGCATCAGTGGCGAAGCAGCCCGGCAAGTGGGAATACTGATGAGGGAGATGGGGCAAAAGCATCAGGTAATATCTATTACTCACCAGCCCCAGATAGCGGCAAAGGCAGATCATCATTTCTTTGTGTACAAGAAAGACGGGCAGCAGGGAATCAGGACTCAAATCCGTAAGCTGGATGATGAAGAAAGAGTAGAGGCCATTGCTAGGATGATGGCCGGAGAGAAGCTTTCTGCTGCGGCCATCGCCAATGCAAAGGAACTGATGAGCTCCCACTGAATTTAGCCATTCCCATTGCATGAGCAATTTTTATGATGTAATTTGTTCACGCGTTTGTGCGTGAAAGAAGGAACCTTTTGGAAACAACAATACCACCGGCCACAAAAAAATTTAGAAAAGCGCTATGGGCAGCCCTGCTCATTCCTGTCATTCTATTGACAGGTATACATTTTTTTGTTGTGTACAAGGCAAAGCAGTTGTTACCTACCATCGTCTCCCGTGTTTCAGACGGTAAGTATACGCTTACTTCAGCCAAAGTACGTTTCCATTATTTTAGTCCGTATATCAAACTTGTTGACGCCCACCTGAGGCCGGCCACGCCTGGTATGGATGAAGAGTATGAAGTGAAAGTAGACTCTCTATATCTGAGCATAGAATCCATTATTCCCATTTTCATCAATAAGGCCATTAATGTAAAAGAGGTGCGTCTCGTAAATCCTTCTGTGGTGATCCGCAAAAATGTAGCGGATAACAATGATGTGGGAGATTACCTTATTCACAAGCGCGTAGGCGCGATGCAACGTAATACTATTTTGGTCCTCAATGAACTCAGTGTCAACAATTGCCGTATCGTGAATGGGAGATTTCAATTCTTTCCCTTCCCCGGCAGCAACCGGCATTATAATCTTGAGCACATTAACCTTAGTATTGATGACCTGGTAATCCCGCCCTATGAAGGCAATGCCACCCAGGATATTGAAGGCCGTATCAGGCTGGAGATTCGTGAGCCCAACCTGCAAATAGCAGACAGCCTGTTAATGGTGGGCCTTGATAACTTCGTTTGGGACAACCAGGAAAAGTATCTGAACGTGGGCAAGTTCCAGATCAGCCAGCACCATATGCCCGCACGGGAAGACAGTTTTATGGTTGCGCTGGATACCATCAGGATACGCCGCGTAAATTGGCAGACCTGGCTGGATTCAGGCATCATCAGCCTGGACACACTAATGGCCGCAAACGGAGATATGTATTTTGAATCCAACGGGGCAAAGAGAAAAACCAAAGACAGTTCCCGGCATCTGCGCGAATCCAAGGTCTGGGATGATATCGGTAAACTGGATGTCAACTATTTTTCCGCCCGTTATATCAGTGCCGCCATCATAAACAATCATCCGGGAAAAGAAAGGAGCAACTCATTGATTGGGGACAGCCTGGTGGTGGAAGACTTGTCCATACGGCCAGAGCGAAAGGATCCGCTGATGATCGGTAACCTCGGACTGGGGGTAAGGGAGTTTCTGGACCGGGGCAGCAATATTAAATTTCAATCGTCCTTTTCGCGCATGCATCTCCGTGGAGATACCATGACGCTGAATAATTACCTGGTGCAGTCAACGGCAAAGAGCAGGCTGGGCGAGGGCAGTTCCCTGTTCATTCCTGCACTATCCATACTCGGACTTTCCATTGACGACCTCATGGACGAAAAGGCTACGGTGCGTGAGGTGAGGATGGATCAGCCTGAGTTGGTTTTACACACCCGTTTGAAGCAGCAGGAAACCGGCGGAGTACAATTATCTACGAAAGCACTTGAAGAGATCAGGCCATATGTTGACGTAGAGAGAGTGGTGTTAAACAATGCGAAATTCACCATACACAGCAAGCAAACTAAGGAAGTATCCATTGGTACGCAGGAATTCTCTGCGGTGATCCTTTCACGCGCGGCAATGGGCGCAAAGAACATGGATGAGTTTTTTGGCAATTTCAGGGATGTGGAACTTCGTCGGTTTTTTTATATCACACCACGTGTTAATTTGGAATTGTTTGATGGTGAGATTGATTATGCAGCACGTTCTTTACGGTTTGCACAGGCAAGGGGATCGCTGGGGAACAAAAGAGTGTATGCAGATTTGTACGGAGTGCAACTGACGGGGGGGGATGACCTGCATCCTTTTGACCAGGAAGTGTTATGGCATTTTCGTAAGCTGGGTGTTGACTCAGGAAGTTTGCGGTTCATATTAGACAGCTCAGACAGGCAGGATGTTGCGGACAGGGAGAAACTGATTGGATTTATAGATTCACTTGACCTCCGTTCTGTTCAGGTGCAGCTGCAAAAGCAGGCATTGCATGCGTCTATGCTGGTGGAGCGGGCGCAGGCGGAAGGGCAACAGATTTATCCTTCCCGATATCTGTGGAACCAGGCACGGATGCAGCTAAAGCAATTGAAGATCAACAATGGGAAATTATCCGTGCTGAGCCGCGAGGCCGAATTGATTGCCAAGGGTAATTCAGTGTTGAGAGAAGCGGAGATCAGTTTAGTGAGAGGGGATAATGACATCAGGATGGTGGCACCAGAGATCAGGTTGCAGACCAAATTCAGTGAGATCAGCCCATTGAATTTGGCTGTGGAAGACCTTACTGTTGTATCACCGGTAATCAGTTTTGCACGCCCCTGGCAGGGAGCATCTGCAGAAGCACACACATCAAAGGATCAGCGCGTATTGTTTAGAAAATTTTCACTGCTCAATCCACAGTTCAATATCCGGCTTGACAACAGGGAGGACACAAGTTATTTTGATGCGGGCGGTGAGCTGGTAGCGGGAACAGATCTGCATTGGGAAAAAAGGGCCGATACTTCATTACTTACGGCCGGCACATTCCAGACATCTTTGTCCCATCTTCTGATGCGTAATAAAAAGGAAGAGCTGTGGAGCACAGGTGAATTGAGGTTGCAGCTGGATCATTTCAGCAAATACGGAATGCTTCCTGCTATGCTAAACCTGAATAGTTTTGACATAACAAGGGTGGAAATGCACCAGCGTTTCAGGAGAGATACGATGGAGCTCAGTACGGGCGGTGTTTCTCTGGGCAGGATCCCAGAACTGTTTTTGCAAAAAGATTCACTGTTGCAAACAGCGTTCAAGATTCCGCCAACCCTGGTTAAACCGGGCAGTTTTGTTTGGCGATCCCCGGGTAAAAAGTTCAGCATCCAGAACCTGGTCGTGAATACCGCTGAAGAGTTCCTTGCTTTTGACAGCCTGGAGGTGTATAACAGAACACCAAGGGACAGTTTTTTTGCACGTCAGCCTTTTGAAAAGGACTACATCACGTTTAGTACAGGCCGTGTACGTGCGGATGCCCTTCGGCCGGTGGTATTTGGAAAGGATACCGCCGTAAGCATTCGCAAGCTCACCATCGATCCCATGTATTTCAAAGTGGAACGAGACAAGCGCGTGAAGGATGATACTACAAGGTACCGGCCCCTGTTAACGAATATGTTGCAACGCATCCCGTTTTTGGTAAGTGTGGACACCATACAGTTGCAACATTCATTGATCTGGCATAATGTGATTGATGAAAAAACAGAAAAAGAAGGCACCATTTTCTTTACAGACCTCCATGGCAACCTCACCCACGTAAGTAATTATGATGTTAAACAGGGCGATAGTCTGCGGTTGAATATGGCCAGCAGGCTGATGGGTGTGGGGGAACTGCGGGTACAGTTCCGGGAAGCGTACCTGGATTCATTACAGGGATTCCTGTTGTCTGCAAGAATGGGCACTATGGATATGAAAGAACTGAATCGCCTGATGATGCCATTGTTCAATGTGCGGGCAGACAGGGGTAAGATCCAGAGTCTCAGTATGCGGGTCAAAGGCACAGACGATCTGGCTTATGGCAACATGGTGATCAATTACAATAAACTGAAAGTGTCTGTACTGAATGAAGAAAACAAACGAAGGACGATGGTCACATGGCTTGCTAATCTATTTGTGCGGGGCAAGAACAGCAAGATGGGAATTGTTTATGCAGAGCGATTGAAGGAGAAATCGATTTTCAACTTCTGGGCCAGGATCTCTGTTCAGGGACTGCTGACTAACCTGGGTGTACGCAAAAACGGGAAACAGGTAAAGCGTTTTTATCGCGGCCTGGAGAAACATCAATTGCCGCCGGATCTGTTCTAGATCAATATTCGTCTTCGTTAAAGAAAAAGTCTTCCTGGCTCGGATAATCTGGCCAGATATCTTCAATGCCTTCATAAATCTCACCTTCGTCCTCAAGCTCCTGGAGGTTTTCCACTACTTCAATAGGTGCGCCACTCCTGATAGAAAAGTCAATCAATTCATCTTTAGTAGCGGGCCACGGTGCGTCTTCCAGATAGGATGCTAATTCTAGGGTCCAAAACATCTCGAAACTCTTTAGATTTTGGCAAAAGTAATTTTTGTATGGAATCTACCAAATCCGTTTATTCCACCGTTTTTAGGGGTTTATTCACGGGAATTGCTGCATTTTTGTCTCCAAATCAATCCGGGCATGCTGGAAGCAAGGGATATTTTTAAGTCTTACGGGGATCTGAAGGTGTTGAAAGGCGTTGGTCTGAATGTTCAGGAAGGAGAGGTGGTGAGCATTGTGGGGTCTTCCGGAGCGGGGAAAAGTACCTTGCTGCATATCCTTGGAACCCTTGACACGCCTGATGCGGGGCAAATTGTCTTTGACGGAACATCGGTACATAATATGCGTGGGGCACAGCTTGCTGACTTCCGTAACCACCATATCGGTTTTGTTTTTCAGTTCCATCATCTTCTCCCTGAGTTTACGGCACTGGAGAATGTAAGTATACCCGGCTGGATTGCCGGCCGGCGCAAAAACGATGTGGAAAAAAGGGCTATGGAACTGTTGGTGCTGCTGGGATTGAAAGACAGGGTACATAATAAACCCGGTGCTTTATCCGGCGGCGAGCAGCAGCGTGTTGCCGTAGCACGGGCGTTGATTAACCATCCACGCATTGTTTTTGCGGATGAGCCCACGGGTAACCTTGACTCCGCCAATGCCAGGGATTTGCATCATTTGTTTATGCAGTTGCGGGATGAGTTTAAACAAACCTTCCTGATTGTAACCCACAATGAGGAGCTGGCCGCCATGAGTAACAGGGTGCTACATATGAAAGATGGCAAGATGTTAGCAACCTAACCCCTGGATGCTAGGATTGCAATCTCGGTTTCCACGGGATCTCCGGCTTGTCAAGGAGTTTGCCCGCATAACGTGCCAGCACAAAAAGATAATCGCTCAGCCTGTTCAGGTATTGTAAAACCAGCGGTTCAACTTCCAGGCTTTCCAGTTCCAGCCTAACGCAGGCGCGTTCCGCCCTGCGGCAGACGCACCTGGCCACATGGATATGGGAGATGGTGGGATGGCCACCGGGAATGATGAAATGCTTCATCGGCTCCAGATCTTCGTTCATCCTGTCTATCTCCGTTTCAAGTTTAACGATATCTTCTTTATGGAGGTCAGGAAGCCGCATCCGCGGTTCTTTGACCGGGTCACAAGCCAGGGAAGAGCCAATCGTAAACAGCCGGTCCTGGATCTCTGCAAGCACCGCCACGGTGGTAGTATCATCAGAAAGGTCCCTGATCAGTCCGAGATAGGAGTTCAGCTCGTCCACTGTTCCGTATGCTTCTATCCTGTGATGGGATTTGGGAACCTTGGTTCCGCCGATCAGCGATGTGGTTCCATCATCCCCCGTTTTCGTGTAAATCTTCATAGCCATGGGGAAACCTTTGCGTGAAAGTAAGGTTTGAACCGGGATTTTGTTCGCTGCGGCAAAAAATTAGCCAGCTACCGCAGTCTGCCGGACTTTGTCTGTTTCAATCACACCATCACGGAGGCGAATGATCCTGTGGGCGTAGTTGGAGATGTCTTCTTCATGGGTTACCAGCACAACGGTGTTGCCGTCTGCATGGATCTTGGAGAAGATATTCATGATCTCGTAAGAAGTCTTGGTATCCAGGTTACCCGTGGGCTCATCAGCGAGGATGATGGCCGGGTTATTCACCAGGGCCCGGGCAATGGCTACCCGCTGGCACTGGCCGCCGGATAGTTCGTTGGGTTTGTGGTGATGGCGGGACTCAAGGTCTACTTTCTGGATGACTTCCATGGCCATTTCTGTTCTTTGTTTTTTGGGAATGCCTGCATAAACCAGGGGCAGGGCCACATTCTCCAGTGCGGTGAGCCTGGGCAAAAGGTTGAATTGCTGGAATACAAATCCAATCTCTTTATTACGGATTTCCGCCAGCTCATTGTCAGGCATCGTACTCACATCATGGCCATTCAGGATATAGGTACCGGAAGTGGGTGAGTCAAGGCAGCCGAGGATATTCATCAGGGTGCTTTTGCCTGATCCCGATGGTCCCATGAGGGCTACATATTCATTCCGCTGGATCTGCAGGGAGATGCCTTTCAACACCTGTAGTTCCTGCTTACCCATAAAATAACTTTTCCTGATCTGATCCAATCCAATAACTGCACTCATATGCCGCGCTTATTTTCTGATAACTTTTGGTACTGTAAAAAAATGATCTTTTTTGCCAGGCGCATTCAACAGGGCCTCTTCGGCAGATACCGAACCCCTGACCTCATCCTCCCGTAACATATTCACCTCCGTTCCCATATGCAAAACCGGCTCCAGTCCGGTGGTATCCAAGGTATTGAGTTTGTCCACGAAATGGATCATTTTCTGAAGGTCTGCCTGGATCTCCAGCTTCTCTTCTTCAGAAAAATGCAGCCTGCTCAGTTTTGCCAGTTTTTCTATGGTGTCCTTATTGACTTCCATCGGTTCAAAAATAACGGAATTGACCGGTATTGGGTGAATTTAGTGGTAAGTGGCGGAACGGGATTATTAGAGGCATAAAGGCATTGAGGTATGAAGGCATAAAGGCATTAAGGCATAAAGGCATGGAGGCATTAAGGGAAGACCCTCAATGCCTCCATGCCTCAATGCCTTTATGCCTATATTTGCCGCCTATGAACAATGGAATAGTCATGAGTGGGATAAGGCCCACGGGTTTCCTGCACCTGGGGAACTATTTTGGGGCGGTTCAGAATTATGTGAAGTTGCAGGAGAGTTTTACCTGCTATTTTATGGTTGCCGACCTGCATTCTCTTACCACGCATCCAGATACCAGGGAACTGAAGGGACATGTGGCCAGGGTGCTGGCAGAGAATATAGCCTGCGGTCTGGATCCGGACAAGGTAGCCCTGTACTGCCAAAGCCATGTGCCTGAGACCACTGAACTCTATCTCTACCTGAATATGCTGGCTTATACGGGTGAGCTGGAGAAAACCACCACTTTCAAGGACAAGGTGCGTCAGCAGCCAGACAATGTCAATGCCGGGTTGCTCACCTATCCCGTACTGCAGACGGCAGATATCATCCTGCACCGGGCCACGTTGGTACCGGTGGGTAAGGACCAGGAACAACATCTTGAAATGGCCAGAAACTTTGTGAAACGGTTCAATCATCGTTATGGAGATGTATTTCCCGAACCTCAGGCTTTTAACTTCGGCGAGGAGCTGGTAAAAGTGCCCAGCCTGGATGGTACCGGAAAGATGAGTAAGAGTGAAAACCAGAACGCTACTATTTATTTGTCTGACGATGATGAACTGATCCGGAAGAAAGTGATGAAAGCAAAAACAGATGCGGGACCAACGGAGCCGGGGACGCCCAGGCCAGATTATATTGAAAACCTTTTTCAATTGATGCGCCTGGTATCAGCGGCGGATGTGGTAAAAAAATTCGATGAAGATTATGACCAGTGCAGGATCCGTTATGGTGATATGAAAAAGCAACTGGGCGAGGATATGGTCTCTTTCATTACACCTATCCGTGAGAAAGCGGAAGAAATCAGGAATAATCCGGAATACCTAAAAGAAGTAATGGAGAAAGGCGCTCATAAAGCCCGCAGGAGCGCAATGGAAACGATGCAAATTGTACGTGAATCCATGGGCCTCAAATATTACTAAATACTTTATCTTTAAAATCTTGCCAGCCTAATGCTGGCCATTTTTATGGCGAAGGCAAAAAAACCAAAACATATCGCGGTGGCCGGAAACATCGGCGCCGGTAAGACTACACTCACAGAACTCCTGAGCAAACACTACCGTTGGATACCACAGTTTGAAGATGTGGACCACAATCCTTACCTGTTTGATTTTTATGAAGACATGCCACGGTGGAGTTTCAACCTTCAGATCTTTTTCCTTAATAGCAGGCTTAACCAGTTACTGGAGATCAACCATGGAACGGAAACGGTGGTGCAGGATCGCACCATTTATGAGGATGCCAACATCTTTGCGCCCAACCTGCATGAAATGGGGTTGATGAGTAAACGGGATTTTGAGAATTACTACCAGTTTTTCCAGACCCTGAAACAAATGATCCAACCTCCGGACCTACTGATCTATCTGCAGGCCTCTGTGCCTACACTGGTGGGTCAGATCCAGAAACGTGGGCGGGATTATGAAGAGAATATCCGCCTGGATTATCTGAAGCGCCTCAATGAGTATTATAATAAATGGATCGATGGTTATAAGGAAGGTCCATTACTGGTGATCAATGTGGACAAGAATAAATTTGCAGAGAATGAAGAGCACCTGGGGGAAATCATTCAGAAGATAGATTCACAGTTGTACGGCTTGTTCTAATGTGGTAATGTGGTAGTGCGGTAATGCGGTAATTATGGAAGCGCGGCCGTGCGTTGCCGGCCTGCGCAGAACCACCCGGAGTGACTGCCGGCGCGCCGCAACGCAAGGCGCGCCTTCCAAAATTCCCGCACTACCGCACTACCACATTGCCACATTGAAAAATCCCCTGCAAGCAGGGGATTTTTTTGGCAAACAATCGATAAGGGTCCGCTAAATTCTTGGAGCGGCGGCTCGGATCTCATCCGTTACGCCGGACGCATATTTTTCGAAATTCTTGTTGAATAATCCGGCAAGCATGGCAGCTTGTGCATCATAGTCCTGCTGATCTTTCCAGGTGTTCCTGGGGTTGAGAAGTTCTGCAGGTACACCGGGGCAGCTCTGGGGTACCATCAGGTTGAAAACAGGCATTGGACTATATTCCACTTCCTGCAGATTTCCCTCCAGTGCTGCAGTAATCATCGCACGGGTATAGGCCAGTTTCATCCTGTTACCGGTTCCATAAGCTCCGCCGGTCCAGCCCGTGTTGATCAACCACACTTTTACGTCATGCTTTTGCATTTTCTCACCCAGTAATTTTGCATACTTACCTGGGTGCAGCGGCATGAAAGGCGCGCCAAAACAAGCGCTGAAGGTGGCCTTGGGTTCTGTGACGCCTGTTTCTGTACCTGCCACCTTAGCGGTGTACCCGCTGATGAACTGGTACATAGCCTGTGCGGCATTGAGTTTGGAGATCGGTGGCAGCACACCATAGGCATCACAGGTCAGGAAGAAAATATGTTTGGGGTGTCCGCCAACAGATGGTTCTATGGCGTTGGAAATATAATGCAGGGGGTAAGATACCCTTGTGTTTTCAGTGATACTGCCGTTGGTGAAATCAATCTTGCTGGTGCCATCATAATACACCGTATTTTCTACCAGTGCGCCGGGACGGATAGCCCTGAAAATTTCCGGTTCCTTCTCTTCTGTAAGATCAATGCACTTGGCATAACAGCCCCCTTCAAAATTGAAGATACCGTGGTCTGTCCATCCATGTTCATCATCACCAATGAGCTGCCGGGAAGGATCTGCACTGAGGGTTGTTTTTCCCGTTCCACTCAGTCCAAAGAACAACGCTGTATTGCCATCATGGTCCATGTTGGCAGAGCAGTGCATGCTGAGGATATTTTTTTCAATGGGCAGGATGTAATTCAGGATCGTAAAGATTCCCTTTTTCATTTCACCGGTATAACCTGTTCCGGCAATCAGGATCATCCTGTGTTTAAAGCTGATCAGTGCAGCATTCTCCGTACGGGTGCCACAGGCCTCCGGATCAAGGGTAAGCCCCGGTGCGGAGAAAATATGCCAGTCGGCCCGGAAATTCTCCAGTTCCTCCTCCGTGGGACGGATGAACATATTATAAGCAAACAGGTTGTTGGCAGGTTTCTCATTGATCACACGTATACCCATGCGATGATCTGCGTCCGCGCAGGCATAACAGTCCCTCACCCACAGGTCATCTTTCCCACTGAGGTAGGCCATTACCTTGTCAAATACGATGTCAAAATTCTTTTCCGCAATAGGAATATTGAAATCATTCCAGTGGATGGTATTGGCGGTAAGGTGGTCTTTGACGATGAATTTGTCTTTGGGCGACCTCCCCGTGAATTTGCCGGTATGGATCACCAGGGCGCCATTGTCTGCATAGGTGGCTTCTTTACGGGCCACAGCGGCTTCTGCGAGTTCTTCAGGGCCAGCCTGGTAATGAACATTGCCGGCGTGTTTGAGGCCTAGCTGAAAAAGACGGTGCCTGGGTAGCAGATTGAGGGTTGATGGGATCGCCATATGGGTCTGTGGTTCGTTGAGCTGCAAAACTAATTCTTTAATTTTCATTTAAAAATCGAGCCACTGTCCCACTATTTTTGAAAATTTTGCGCTAATAGGTTTTAGTATTTGAAAATTTTGAAATTAACTAACATCTGTTAGTATTTGCCAAACGGGGGTGCGGGGATATTGAATGGCAACTAAATTTAGTACGCAGGTGGCAGGTAGCAGTTCGCAGTTCACAGATGTGCGTAGTCATTTGCGAACTGCAACCTGCCACCTGCGAACTGAATATCCTATCTTGCAATCATGAAATATTTCCCCCTGGACCCTGCAATTTTTACGGACAACCGCAGGCGATTTGTGAAGCAGATGGAGAAAAATGCCATTGCCATCTTCAACAGCAACGATGAACTCCCCCTGAATGGAGACGCCCTTTACAAATTCAAACAAAATTCAGACCTGTACTGGCTTACAGGCATTGAGCAGGAAGACAGTATGCTGATCCTGTTCCCGGATAACCCGGATAAGAAATACCGGGAGGTACTCGTCCTGGTTCGTCCCAATGAACTCAAAGAGAAATGGGATGGGCATCGTTTGCGCAGGGATGAAGCAACCGCTATTTCAGGCATCACAACCATTGTGTGGCTGGACGCCATTGAAGCCCCCCTCCAAACCTGGATCCACCTTGCAGATACTATTTATCTCAATACCAATGAGAACGACCGCAAAGCCAATCTTGTGCCCGTCAGGGATTACCGGTTTGCCCAACAAATGCGGGAGCGGTATCCACTCCATAATTACAAGCGCTCAGCAAGGCTGATGAAAGATCTCCGCGGCATCAAGACGGCAAAGGAAATTGATGTGCTGAAGGTGGCTATTGACATCACTGACAAAACCTTTCGCAGGCTGCTGGGATTTATCAGGCCTGGGGTCTTTGAATATGAAATAGAAGCGGAGATCTACCATGAGTTCTTGCGTAACCGGGCTACTGGTCCGGCCTATGGTTCCATAATTGCCAGTGGTGACAGGGCCAGGACCCTCCATTATGTATCCAATAATCAGGAATGCAAAGACGGCGAGCTCATCCTCATGGATTTTGGCGCTGAGTATGGAGGATACTGCGCAGACCTTACCCGCACGGTACCCGTCAATGGAAAATTTACCAAACGCCAGAAAGAAGTGTACGATGGTTGCCTGCAGCTGCATAAGTATGCGGCTTCGATACTGAAGCCAGGCATTTCCATTGTGGACTACACAGAGAAAGTGGGCGATGAAGCTACCAGGGTTTTTCTGAAGATCGGACTGATCAGTAAAGCCGATGTGAAGAACCAGGACAAGGAGAATCCTGCCTATCGCAAATATTTGTACCATGGGATCTCCCACCACCTGGGGATTGACGTACATGACCTGGGTACACGCACAGCACCCATTCAACCCGGCATGGTATTTACCATTGAGCCCGGTATTTATATCGAGGAAGAAAAAATGGGTGTGCGCATCGAGAATAATTTCTGGATCACGAAAAGTGGGAATATCGATCTGATGAAAAATATTCCGATCACCACGGAAGAGATCGAGGGATTGATGAAGAAAAACAATAAAAAATAGTTCGCAGTTCGCAGGGCGCAGCATTTAAAACAAATTCATGAAGCAGATTCCAAATCTTTTTACTTTATCTAACCTTATCCTGGGCTGTATCGCCATCATTTTTATACTGCAGCCGGGTGAATCCATCATGAGCTATAATGGTGAAGAATGGAAAGTATACCTGCCGGAGAAAATCCAGTGGGGAGCGTTCTGTATTTTCCTGGCAGCCGTTGTGGATTTTTTTGACGGGTTTGTGGCCAGGCTGCTCAAAGCAGACTCTGAAATGGGCAAGCAGCTGGACTCCCTGGCTGATGTGGTGAGCTTTGGTGTGGCACCCGGGATGATCATGTACCAGCTACTGCGGATCACCTTTGCCTATGAGCCAGACGGACTGGAGACCTCCCTGGTAAATCTGATGCCGGCTCTCCTGATCCCCGCCGCCGCCGCTTACAGGCTGGCCAGGTTCAATATTGACACAGAGCAGGGCTATGGATTCAAAGGCATTCCGGCACCCGCGGGTGGTTTATTCATCGCTTCATTGCCCCTTGTATTGTTTTACAATTACCTGGATGCGCAGGTGTGGATGCTCAATAAATGGGTGCTGTACGGGATCATTCTTATGGTGAGCGGACTGATGGTTTCCACCCTGCCTATGATGAGCATCAAGTTTAAAAACTATGACCTCAAACAGAACTGGGAGAAATTTGCCATCATAGTGGTTGGCCTTGTGGCTGCACTATTGTTCAAATGGATGGCTGTTCCTGTGGTCTTCATAGGATATATTCTGTTATCTTTGCTCACGCAAAAAAAGAACGCATGACCTATACTGTACATATCAATGTGATGCCTCTTAAGGAGTTATTGGATCCCCAGGGTAAGGCCGTAGTGGGTGGACTGGCTAATCTGGGCCTGGGTGCAGTGGAGGACGTCAGAATTGGTAAACGGATATCATTGCAGGTGAATGCGGCCTCTGCGGATGAAGCCAGTGGTATTGCCGAAGAAGCAGCAAAGAAACTTCTTGCCAATGCCGTGATGGAATACTACGAGATCACTGTAGGATAATCATGCTATACCTCGTTCCCACCCCCATAGGTAACCTGGCAGACTTCACCTTCAGGGCTGTGGAAGTTCTTAAACAGGCAGACCTGATCCTGGCCGAGGATACCAGAACATCGTCTGTGCTGCTCAATCACTACCAGATCCATAAGCCGCTCAGTCCTTATCACCAGCATAATGAACATAAAATTGTTGAACACCTTGTGCACCAGTTACAGGGAGGCAAGATCATTGCCTTACTAACAGATGCAGGAACACCCGGGATTTCAGATCCCGCATTTCTGCTGGTGAGAGCAGCTGTGCAGGAAGGTATCAGGGTTGAATGTTTGCCCGGAGCCACAGCCTTTGTTCCGGCGCTGGTAAATTCAGGACTTCCTATTAACCGTTTTTGTTTTGAAGGATTCCCTCCCCTTAAAAAAGGTAGGCAAACCTGGTTTAAAAAACTTGCGGAAGAGGAAAGGACGATGGTATTCTATGAATCTCCCATGCGCCTCGTCAAAACACTCGCGGAGTGTATCACCTGGTTTGGTGAAGAGAGAAAATGCAGCGTTAGCCGTGAACTCACCAAGAAATTTGAGGAGAATGCGAGGGGCACGCTTCGTGAAGTGCATGATCATTTTGCGGCTAAAACCGTGAAAGGGGAGATCGTTATTGTAGTGCAGGGAAAAGAGGATTAAAGTTTTGTGTAAACAAGCTCATTTTACATTTGTGTTTTAAATATCGATGCATGAAGAAAGGCCTGATCGTTAGCATGTTGATCCTGGTTGCGGTATCCGCACTTGCACAGGACCGCTGGCAACAGAAGATCAAATACAAGATGGACGTGGTCATGAACGTCAATACCAATATCCTGAAAGGGAAACAGGTGATTGAATACACCAACAATTCACCGGATACACTCAAATGGATTTTTGTACACCTCTACTGGAATGCGTTTCAACCCAATTCCATGATGGACGTACGCAACAGGGAATTGGGCCGTAAGGTTGTGAATGGAAGGACTGACTGGGAAGCGCGCGTGGCAGACAGGATTGCGAAACTCAAACCCGAGGAATATGGTTACCAGAAAGTATCCCTGATCCGTATGAATGGAAGACCCCAGCAAACGGAGCAGTATGAAACCATTCTCAAAGTGATCCTTGACAAGCCCATCCTGCCCAAAAACAAAGTAGTGTTTGATACGGAGTTTGAAGCACAGGTCCCCATCCAGATCCGCAGGAGTGGAAGGGACAACGCAGAAGGCGTAAGGTTCAGTATGTCCCAGTGGTATCCTAAGGTCAGCGAATATGATCATGAGGGATGGCACCCTACGCCTTACATCGCCCGTGAGTTTTACGGCGTCTGGGGAGATTTTGAAGTGAACCTCACCATCGATAAAAATTACGTGGTTGGTGGATCAGGGTATTTGCAGAACCCCCAGGAGATTGGTCATGGCTATGAGGCCGAAGGTTCAAAACTAAACCGCCCCGCGGGCGATATGCTGACGTGGAAATTCATTGCACCCAATGTGCATGATTTTGTATGGGCTGCAGATCCCCAATACAAACATATCAGCAAGAAAGTCAGGGATGGCCTCGTACTGCATGCGTTTTACAAGATTTCACCTGAGGCACTTGGAAAACAGTTTGAAGCCATGGGCGCTTCCGGAAAAGCCAGGTATAATAACAGGGCGGAAAATTACATCGCTTCTTACCAGAAAGAGTGGGAGAATGTACTTGAGCTGGCCGCAAAAGCCCTGCCTTATATGGACAAAACCTTTGGCTTTTATCCATACAAACAATATTCGTTTATTCAAGGGGGTGATGGCGGTATGGAGTACCCCATGGCTACCCTTCTCAAAGGTGCCGGGGAAGATGTGGTGATCCATGAATGGATGCACAGCTGGTACCAGATGATGCTGGGTACCAATGAATCCCTGTATCCCTGGATGGATGAAGGATTCACCACCTATGCCGAGGACCGCATCAAGGCCTTTCTGCACAACCAGGATGGTTTCATCCACCGGGATTCATATGCCGGGTATCTCGGCCTGGTAAAAAGTGGTGTTGAAGAACCCCTCAGCACACATGCTGATCATTTTGACAGCAGATATGGCTACACCACCAGTTCTTACCTCAAGGGAGCCGTTTTCCTGGAACAACTCGGTTATATCATTGGTGCAGAAAACAGGGACCAGTTATTGCTGCTGTACTATAAAAAATACCGGTTTAAGCATCCTGAGCTGAACGACTTCATTCGCCTCGCCGAGGGCGTTAGTGGCATACAGCTGGACTGGTATCCGCAGTTCTTTGTGAACAGCACCAAGACCATTGACTATGGAATAGACAGCCTCTGGCAGGAGAGCGGCAAGATTAAGGTTCGCTTACGCAATGTGGGCCACGTACCCATGCCCATTGACCTGATGTTTACGTTCAAAGATGGTAAGAAGCGCCTGGCATACATTCCCCAATACCTGATGTTTGGTGCCAAACCCGCAGAAGACCTTACTGTTCCCCGCACAGTGCATGAAGCCTGGCGCTGGACACATCCCAGCTACACGTTGGAAATAGATGGGAAACTCAGTGATCTAAAAATAATTGAGATCGATCCTTCCCAACGGATGGCGGATGTGGACAGAAGCAATAATAAACTGGAACTAATGTGGTAATGGGGTAGTGTGGCAATGTGTTAATGGTGGGCTCATTACTTGCCTGTATGGATCGTTCAACGTTCATTACCGCATTGCCACATCACCGCATTGCCACATTTCAACATCAATTATCGTCCGTAAAACTTATTCACTGCCTCCACCCGGTTGTTTACATGCAGTTTCTCGTAAATGTGGTATACGTGTTTGCGGACTGTCTCCTGGGCAATATTGAGTTGCGCCGCAATCTCTTTGTACAGCAATCCCTTGGCAAGGTGTTCCAGGATCTCTGCTTCCCGGGCGGAGAGTTTATCAATATGTGAACTGGCGTTGGTGGGAACTTTTTGAAATGCATTGACCACCTTCCTGGCTATCTGGCTGCTCATCGGCGCTCCACCTTCGTACAATTCATGAACGGCATCCAGGAGTTTGGAGGGAGATGTCTTTTTCAGGATATAGCCATTGGCACCGGCTGCAAGTGCTTCAAAAATCTTCTCATCTTCTTCATACACGGTACACATCATAAACAGGATCTCAGGATAATTTCCCTTGATCCTTCGTACACACTCAATGCCATTCATCTTCCCGAGATTGATATCCATCAACACCACGTTAGGATGAAGGGTGGGTATGCCAAACACAGCATCTTCCGCAGAAGTAAAGGAGCCGAGCAATTCATAACCGTCTGCCATCATAATAATCTCCTCAAGGGCATGCAGGATGTCCTTATTATCTTCTACAATACAAACCGTTATGTTACTCATTGTGTCAAAATTACCAATTAAAGACCGCCGGGGAATACCACTTTCGTGGTAAAATCAACTGGGTACGTAGAGCAGGTATTTTTCACGGAACCATTCTTCCGGGAAAATATCATGGATATGCCATTGGTGAGGGCGCAGGCAGCTTTCAGAAATCTCTGAGGCCAGATCGCCTCCTTTCAGGAAGATCATACCGTTCTTAAAATCTTCCAGCTTTCTTTCTGCTTTTACCAGGGGTTTACCCCATTTCCAGAGGTCTTTCAGGGGCGCTACGGCCCGGGAAACGATGAAATCAAACTTCTGGTTCCTGATTTCTTCCACCCGGGTATGCCGGGTTCTTACATTTTTGAGACCAGCTCCTTCGGCAACCGCTTCCACTACCTTCAGTTTTTTGGCGATGGAATCTGCCAGCGTGAATTGCACCTGGGGGAACATGATAGCCAGGGGAATGCCAGGGAATCCACCACCCGTGCCAATATCCAGGATCTCCAGGCCTGAGCTGGCCAGTGAAAAATCAAAAACAGCAGCGATGGCCAGGGAGTGCAGGACATGCTTTTCATACAGGGCGTCAATATCTTTTCTGGAGATCACGTTGATCTTAGCATTCCATTCTTCATACAGGGGGCCCAGTTGGCGAAACTGCATTTCCTGCTCCGGCGTGAAATCGGAAAAATACTGTTGAATCAACGATATATCATGCAGGTTGCTCATTATTTCCAGACGGCCTTCGGTTTTTTCAGCAAAGCAGGAAAGAAAATGATATACTGGAAAAATTGAAATAAATCGAAAAACAGGAATAGGGGAAACAGGTCTTTTTCATTCAATTTAGCCATACTCCTGTGGAAGATGATGGCCTGGGTGATCAGCCTCAGTGCCATGACGCCCAGGGCGATGGGCCAGATAGGCCACTTGCCAAAAATGACAGCCACAATGAACAAAGGCCAGAATAAGAACTGTGTAGCAGAGTAGAGCCCCAGCAGAAACCTATGACCGCCTTTATAAAATTTTGCGGTGGAGTAGTGCCTGGTTTTCTGGTTATACCAACGGCCAAAACTGGTTTGAGGTTTAGAGAGCGTATAAGCTTCCTCGTCAATCACAACAGCAGTATTGTCTTTAGTGGCAGCCATGTTGATGAAGAGGTCATCATCACCACCGGGAATATGATTGTGTGATGAAAACCCTTTATGGCGGTAGAATAATTCTTTTTTATAGGCAAGGTTTCTGCCCACGCCCATATAAGGGTTACCGGCAAGTGCATAAGACAGGTACTGAAGGGCGCCATGGAAGGTATCAAAGCGGATGATCTTATTCAGGAGGCTCTTGCTTTTGTGATACGCTCCGTAGGACAGCACAATTTCTATTCCTTCTCTGAACGGTTGCTGCATTTTATAGATCCAGTGCTCCGATGCAGGAATACAATCTGCGTCTGTCAGCAGGATCACTTCATGACGTGCGGATTTGATCCCCATAGACAAGGGAAATTTCTTTCCGGGAATAAGGATGGCTTCCTGTTTTAGTTCCACGATATTAAGGTGCCTGAATTGTTTGTGCAGTCCTTCCAGGAGATACCGGGTTTCATCTTGCGAGTTGTCATTGACAAGCACTACTTCGTGGGTGGTGTGGTATTGTTGCAAAAGAACACCAGGCAGGTTGTCTGCAAGGTTTGCGGCTTCGTCACGTGCACAAACTACTACACTTACAGGATGTTCCTGGGTCTGATCCCAGGCCTGTGGCTTATGATAGGCCAGGCGGCGGAAATAGTATAGGTAATAATATAATTGAATCAGGGTTACCAGGGCAAATGCACCCAGTACTATCCATTCCCAAGGTATCAACATGAGCGCGAAATTAAGGAAATCACCCCGCTAACAAGGCGGTTGTGGTATATTTGCAGGCTTAATTTATTTATGTGAGATTATCGTATACACTAACTGCTGCTGTGGATAAGGCCCGCGCGGGTGTGATCACCACTGACCATGGTGTGATTGAAACACCCATTTTTATGCCCGTGGGAACGGTGGGAAGTGTAAAAGCAGTGACACAACAGCAGTTGAAGGACGATGTTAACGCGGAGATCATCCTGGGCAACACGTATCACCTCTACCTGAGGCCCGGTACGCAGGTTTTGGAAGCTGCGGGCGGATTACACAGGTTCATGGGCTGGGACAGGCCTATCCTTACAGACAGCGGCGGTTACCAGGTCTTCTCCCTCGCTTCCAGCCGCAAGATCACGGAAGAAGGCGTGGTATTCCAGAGCCATATCGATGGTTCCAGGCACCTTTTCACCCCGGAGTCTGTGATGGACATACAACGAAGCATCGGTGCAGACATCATCATGGCCTTTGATGAATGTCCGCCCTATCCCAGTGAATACAAATATGTCAAAGATTCAATGGACCTCACCCATCGCTGGCTCAAACGCTGTGTTCAGCGATTGTCTGAGACCGAATGCGCTTATGGCTACACGCAGAACCTGTTCCCGATTGTCCAGGGCGGAACCCATGCAGACCTTCGTAAGGCTTCTTGTGAATTTATTGCTTCTATGGATGCGCCTGGAAATGCCATCGGCGGACTCAGTGTGGGTGAACCCACCGAGATGATCTATGAATACTGTGCATTGAGTTGCGAAAACCTCCCATCGGATCGTCCCCGTTACCTGATGGGTGTGGGCACACCCTGGGATTTGCTGGAGTGTATTGCCCTGGGTGTAGATATGTTTGATTGTGTGATGCCCACACGCAACGGCAGGAACGCCATGCTGTTCACATCAGAAGGAGTGATCAATATCGATAATAAAAAATGGGAGTATGACTTTTCTCCCCTGGATGCCGCAATGCCCAATGCCGTGAGCCAGCACTATTCAAAGGCTTATGTGCGGCACCTGATCAAGGCCAAAGAATTATTGGGGCTTACCATTGCATCCGTCCATAACCTTGCTTTCTATCTCTGGCTGGTGAGGCAGGCCAGGGAGAAGATCATTGAAGGAAGCTTTTATGCATGGAAGAGCGAGATGGTTGCCAAATTGAAACAACGACTGTAGTTCAGTTCGCAGGTCGCAGTTCGCAGTTCGCAGGCAGCCTGCGAACTAATCTTACTTTTTGGCGGAAAATATAAACGGCAATAAGCCCGGTTCCACAAATGCATTCCGCCAACTATCATGTCCCACGCCGGGATACTCAGTATATTTTACTTTGGCTTTTACTTTTTCCAGTTCGCCTACCATTAACCGTGAGTTAGACACGGGTACCACCATATCTGCGCTGCCGTGAAATACCCAGATCGGGAGTTTCTTTCTGTAGCGGGCCACAGCTTTGGGATCACCGGCACCACAGATGGGAAATGCAGCAGCAAAAAGATCGGGTCGTCGGGCCAGCGCGTCAAAGGTTCCCATGCCACCCATGGATAGACCGCCAATGTAGATTCTTTTCTTGTCCACATTACCACTGCTTGCCAGTTCATCAATGAACTTTAGCACCAGCCGCATGGGCGGTGTAGGTACGGTGTCTGAATTCACGGCAAAGGTCAGACTGTCCTTCACCTGGCGTTGAACCCTTGCCCAGTAACTATTGGCAGGGCATTGCGGCATTACCACAATGGCCGGGAATTTAGCGCGGTTCAAAGAATCCAGGAACAACCCTGCACCCCAGAAAAGTTGCTTCTCGTTGTCTGATCCTCTTTCTCCCGCGCCGTGCAGGAACACCAGCAGCGGGTATTTCTGCCCTTTCTTAAAATTAGCAGGTGTAAGAATGCGGCAAGGAAGAGTATCTGTACCGTCTACATACAATTGCTTTTCAAACAGGCTCAGGTCCTGGCCCTGGGTGGTGAAGGCAAGGAAGAAGATAAAGGCGGAAGTCAAAAGGCGTTTCATGATGCAGTGGTTATATGCTAATGTAATGTGAAAATCCGAAAATCGCGCTATCACCTCATTACCGCACTACCGCATTACCACATTGCCACATTATCACCCTATCTTTGTGTTTCAACTTGTCTTTCTGAAGAAAATAGACTGGTACATATTAATCAAATTCCTGACCACCTTTTTCTTTTCCCTGATCCTGTTCACGGTCATATCTACGGTCATTGACATGAGTGAAAAGACCGATGATTTTGCCAAGGCCAATCTTGATTACCCCACCGTATTCCGTGAGTATTATGCCGGCTTCATTCCATTTATCCTGGCAATGTTGTTTCCCTTGTTCGTGTTTATTTCCGTCATTTTTTTCACTTCAAAGATGGCCAACAGGTCTGAGTTTATCGCCATTCTGGCCAGCGGGGTCAGCCTCAGGCGCATTCTCAGGCCGTATTGGGTAGGTGGAGTATTTCTGGCGGTACTGTTGTTTTTTGCAAACTATTATATCCTTCCCAGGGCCAATGAGATCCGGACCAAATTTGAAGTGAAGTATACGCAAACTACCAAAATGGATGTGATCTCCAAGAGCATTTATATGCGGGTGGATTCCTTCACTTACTGCGGGATCAGATACTATGATACTACGGCCAAGGGCGGCGGGACCTTTTTCCTGGAGACCCTTAAAGATCACAAAGTTGTTTATAACCTCCGGTCAGATAACATCAACTGGGATACGGCTAAGAAAGTGTGGAAACTCACTGGTGTAATTGAAAGGAAAGTGCTGGATCTTAAAGAGGATGTTAAGTATCACCAGGAGCTATACAAGAATTTCAACTTCACTCCTTTTGACTTGCAAAGGGATGAGTATGTGAAAGATCGCCTGACTACGCCTGAACTTAACCGTATGATTGAGGCCGAGAAATTGAGGGGCTCAGAAACCGTGAAGGAGCTTACCATGGAAAAGGCCAAGCGGCTGGCAACACCTGTATCGGTGATCATCCTCACCCTGATAGGTGCCATCATGGCCTGCCGCAAGATCCGAGGCGGAAGCGGCGCCCACCTTGCATTGGGCATTATCCTCTGCGCTTTCTTTATCCTAACAGACAGGTTCTCAACTATTTTCTCTACCAAGGGTAACCTGAATCCATACATCGCCGCGTGGCTGCCCAATGTGGCCTTCGCAATGGTCACCCTGTGGTTGTATAAAAAAGCCCCGAAATAACGCAACTTTACAGCCCGTTTATGGTTACTTGGGGTACAATGTTTACCTTCACAGGTAACCTGCAACCTGCAAATTGCAGCCTTCAACCCGCTTATATATTGCTATATGGAAGTGCTAAAAGAACGATTTAAGACAAAGGCCGAATCAGTAGGCAACGAGATCAAGGAAATAGTCAAAGAACACGGTAATAAAAAGATTGGTGAAGTAACACTTTCCCAGATTTACCAGGGTATGAGGGGCATGACCGGTCTCGTAACCGAGACTTCTCTCCTGGATGCTAACGAGGGTATCCGTTTCCGCGGATATTCCATTCCGGAACTGCAGCAAAAACTTCCCAAGGCAAAAAATGGCAGCGAGCCCTTACCGGAGGGATTATTCTACCTGATGCTCATCGGTGAATTGCCTGATGAAGACGATGTTCACAGGGTGACGTCTATTTTGCAAAGAAGGTCGCACGTTCCTAACCATGTGTTTGACACCATAGAAGCCCTTCCCCTGAATGCTCACCCCATGACCCAGTTTGTAGTGGCCATTATGGCATTGCAGACAGAAAGCAGTTTCCAGAAAAAATACGCTGCGGGGATGTCCAAAAAGGATTATTGGTCGGCTGCATTTGATGACTCCATGGACCTTCTGGCGCGCCTTCCGCGTATCGCCGCATATATCTATCGCCGTAAGTATAAAAACGGTGATCATATTCAACCCAATGGGCTGCTGGACTGGGCAGGTAATTTTGCGCATATGATGGGTTTTGAAGACGAGAGCTTCAAAGAGTTGATGCGCCTGTATATGACCATCCATGCAGATCATGAAGGTGGAAACGTATCGGCCCATACCACCCACCTGGTAGGGTCTGCACTGAGTGATCCTTACCTGAGTTTTGCAGCAGGTATGAATGGCCTTGCGGGTCCTTTGCACGGACTGGCTAACCAGGAAGTGATCAAGTGGATCTTTGAGATGCAGAAAGAACTGGATGTGGAATCACCATCCAAAGAACAAATTGCAGAATATGTAAAGCAAACCCTGGGCAATGGAAAGGTAGTGCCAGGGTATGGCCATGCTGTACTGCGGAAAACAGATCCGAGGTTTACGGCGCAAATGGAATTTGGTAAGAAACATATGCCTGATTCACCACTGGTGAACATAGTCTGGAATATTTACGATGTTGTTCCGCCCATTCTCCAGTCCCTGGGTAAGGTGAAAAATCCCTGGCCCAATGTGGATGCCCATTCCGGTGCGCTTCTTGTACACTATGGCATGGTGGAATATGAGTTCTATACCGTATTATTTGGTGTAAGCAGGGCGCTGGGTGTATTGGCTTCCCTTTGCTGGGATCGTGCACTGTCCATGCCGCTGGAACGTCCTAAATCAGTTACCACAGAGTCAGTCAAATTATGGCTGCAGGGTAAGGACGAGATTTGGGGAGAATAAAAGAATGCGGTAGTTGTTTACACTCTTTTACGGTTTATTTACGCTGTAAATAGGGATTTGCATGCATATCCGACTATTTTGCTGAAAAAAAATGACATCTAAACGCCTTATTTCCCCTGCTGTTGAAGAGATCGGATTTGCACTGGTGAGGGTCCTCACAGGATTCTTTATTGTTCGATATGGCCGCGAGTTATTTCATATAGATGAACTCCTCAAATTCCTGAGCGATGAGAATTTCCCCTTTCCTGTTTTCTCAGGCTATTCAGCCAAAATCATTGAATTTTTTGGTGGCATCGCATTGATGCTGGGACTGGGTGTGCGTTGGGTTACGCCGTTGCTCATGGCCGTAATGGCTGGCGTGATTTACCTTACCGCACATGGTGATATTTTTGAAGGCGAGCTGGCCTTCCTCTACATTCTTTTGTTTGCCCTGTTTTTTTTCAAAGGGGGTGGCAAATGGAGCCTTGACCATTGGTTTCAACAGCGAAACACAATTAAGCGTCAATAGTCATTTTGTATCCCAGGGCGTGGACATTGGTGATCTTTATGCGAGGATCCGCGGACAATTTTTTCCGAAGCTTGGATACCAATACATCCACATTCCTGTCCATGACAATGAGACCCTTGTCTTCCCAGATGGTTTTGAGAAGCTGTTCACGCGTTACGGTTTCGTTAAGCTGCGCGTGAAATAATGTCAGGGCCAGGGTTTCATTGTTATGAAGTGCGATGATATTGCTGCCTTCCTGCAATTGGTTCAGGGATGGCTGGAACTTGAAAATCCCCAGTGATTGTAAGTCTCCCTTTTCCTCTGTACTTTCCGCAGGCTTTTTTTGCGATCTCCAGATGATGAACGTAAATCCGGCTATGAGGATAAAGGCAGGGATCAGAGAATACCAGGGGTTGCTCGCGGGCTTGAGAAAGTTGATCTCTAACAGATAATTCCCGTTCTTCATCGTTCTTCCATTACAGGCTACAATATCACCTTTGTCAGGATTCACTTCATAGGCAAAAACGGTAGCCCTGGATTTACTGTCCTTCATCTCCACGATGTAACTGCCAGTGATTTCAGCATGGCTGAAACTTTCGGAAATGATTTTCATCAGGGAGTCCGGAACAAAGGCGAAGGGTTTGGAAAAGGAAATCTGGAATTGCCCTTCCCGGATTTGTTGCACAGGCTCCACACGTGAAGAGGAATCCCTGGCATGGAGTAATAAACGATGCCCAATCTGCCGCATGACCACTTCTGTATGCTTGGCAGTATACATGCTTTCAGATTTGGCGAAAGCAAACATACCCATGATCATCAATACCAGGGCGGCAGATACCACAACTATGAATCCTTTTTTCACGAAGCTAAAGTACGCCAGAAAACGGTGTTCCTCGCCCATATTTTTTAACTTGTTCCCATGAACAAGATCATCAGGATTCATCCGGCAGATAATGTGATTGTTGCCCTGAAAGACCTTCTGGCAGGGGTGGAAGTGGAGCTGCAAGGTAGCAGGTGGACGGTGGAAGAAGCCATTCCCGCAAAGCATAAGTTTTACACCACAGATTTGCCCCAGGGGGGCGAAGTTTTTATGTACGGCGTGCTGGTAGGAAAGACCACCCAACCGGTGAAGAAAGGAGCATTGATGTCTACCCAAAACCTGCACCATGCTGCGGAAGCATATGCCTACAGGGGTTCAACCTATCAATGGGTGGCGCCGGATGTGAACGCCTTCAGGAATAGAACCTTCAATGGCTATCATCGCCCGGATGGCAGGGTGGGTACGGCCAATTACTGGCTCTTTATTCCCACGGTTTTTTGCGAGAACAGGAACCTGGACGTGATCAGGGAAGCCATGCACAATGAACTGGGTTATGCCGTCACTGATAAGTACAGGCGATATACGCGCGCACTAAAGGAAGCATATGAATCTCAGACCCCCCTGCAAGAGGCCGCTCTGCAAGAGCCCGCTCTTGCAGAGCGGAGGCTGTTTGAGCATGTGGATGGAATCAAGTTTCTCACCCATCAGGGTGGCTGCGGCGGAACCCGGCAGGACTCGGCATTATTGGAGAAATTATTAGTATCCTATGCAGATCATCCCAATGTAGGTGGTATCACCATTTTAAGCCTGGGTTGCCAGCACCTCCAGCTCAATAGTTTTGTAGAGGCTATTAAACAAAGAAATCCATCGTTCCAAAAACCCATGTTTGTATTTGAGCAACAAGGTTCCAAAAGCGAAGAAGAGCTGGTTAAAGAAGCCATCACCAGTACTTTTCAGGGATTGGTGGAGATGAATAAACAGACCAGACAACCGGCATCGCTGGACAAACTTACGGTGGGAGTGAAATGCGGTGGCAGTGATGGCTTTAGCGGGATCTCGGCCAATCCGGCTGTGGGCTATTTTTCCGATATGCTGGTAGCGCTGGGCGGTAAAATTTTACTGGCAGAGTTCCCGGAACTGTGTGGTGCGGAACAGGAACTGATAGACAGGTCTGTGAGCCAAGTGGTGGCAGAGAAATTCATTCGGCTCATGGGTGAATACAGTGCCGAAGCAGAGCGAGTAGGATCTGGGTTTCACATGAATCCATCGCCCGGAAACATCCGTGATGGACTCATTACCGATGCCATTAAGAGTGCTGGCGCCTGCAAGAAAGGAGGAACCTCCCCGGTGGTGGACGTACTGGATTACACAGAGCCGGCCACGAAACCCGGACTCAGCCTGGTATGTACTCCGGGCAATGATGTGGAGGCTACCACAGGTAAGGCAGCATCGGGCGCAACGTTGATTTTATTCACAACGGGGCTGGGTACGCCCACTGGAAATCCTGTTTGCCCCACCATCAAGATTGCCACCAACAGCAAACTCGCCCAAAGGATGAAGGATATCATTGATATTGATTGCGGCCCCATCATAGAAGGGGAAAAAACCATTCAGCAAATGGGCGAGGAGATCATGGAATACTGCATCCTTGCGGCCAGTGGCGAGGTGATCCCCAAGGCCGTGCAGCTCAACCAGGATGATTTTATTCCGTGGAAACGCGGTGTTTCGCTTTAAGTGGTAAGATAAAGGGAGAAGTGCGAAGCTCAGCCTTCGCACTTCTCCCTTCTTCTTCTCCCTTTATCATAATTTTTGTATCTCCACAATCACATCACCCCCGCTACCATTGCTTGTACAGATGTACACCCGGCCTTCTGGCGACACACAAACATCGCGAAGCCTGCCCCATCTGTTCTTGAAAAAGGGTTTGATGATACTTGCACCCGTGGCATTGTCATTGAGCCTGATCTGGTAAAGTGTCTGGTCTTTCAATGTGGTCATGAGAATAGAGTTGCCCCAATCTGCTATGCGTGAGTGATTATAGTAGTCGATCCCCGCCGTGGCGATGGTGGAACCGCCGGAACTCCAGATGGGTTGTATGACGTTGTTAGCCGTGCAGAAACTGATCTCGCTGCCATCACAGGGCCCGTTCACGTTGGGCCATCCATAATTGGCGCCTTTTGCGATCAGGTTCAGCTCGTCTTCAATATTGGGACCGTGTTCCGTAGTGAATATGTTTCCCTTGATCACTACAAGGCCCTGGGGGTTGCGGTGACCAAGGCTCCAGACCGGGCTGCCAGGGATGGGATTGTCTGAAGGGATGCTCCCATCCAGGTTGATCCGAAGCACTTTTCCTGCGAGTGAGCTGCGGCTTTGTGCGTTGGCGGGCACACCCGCATCGCCGGTGGTGATCAGGAGTTTTTCATCTTCGGTTATCCATAACCGTGATCCATTGTGAATATTTCCGGCCGGGATGCCCTGGATCAGGGTCAGGGCCTGGCCAAGTGTATTATTGACATAAGTATACCTGACTACTTTTTCCAGGTAGGTTCCTGTGCTGGTCTGGTAATTATAAACGACATAGAGGAAGCCGTTGGTCTTGAAATTGGGGTGCTGGACCATGCCCAGGAGTCCGCCCTCGCCAATGGACAGTACCTCATCAATCGTAAAACTGAACTGTGTATTGCCACTCCTCGGATCTATCCTGCTGATCTGTCCAAATCTCTCCGTGACCCAGAGGTAATCATCCTTTCCCCAAACCAGTTCCCAGGGCAGGGTGAGGCCAGTCTTGATCACGCGTATACTGTCCTGGGGCCAGCCTTCTTCAGGTGGGGTTATAGGATTGTTTTCTTTGTTGCAGGCTATAGCAACAGAAAGCAAACTCAGGAGGATAAGCTTTTTCATAACTGGATTTGAACAACATACCGTTCAAATAGTTTGCCAAAGCATTGCTAAAACATCATGGATTATAGCTATCCGTGATAAGCTTACTGGCAAGGCGGATCTCTTCATCAATAATGGTGTGCGGTTTCCCTTTGAAAATCTGCTGGTTAACGGTTGCACCCAGTTTTTTGAGTTCTGCAGTTGATTCCATAACCCGTTGTACAGGCACATGCGGATCAGGATCGCCGGTACTGATGAATATTGGCGTACCGTTGAATTGGCCCTTATAACGGGAAGGATCGATGGTGTCCCCGATGAGTCCGCCCGTAAACGCCATAACTCCTCCATAGAGCTGGGCCTTTCTTGCCACTGATTCTAATGTAAGGCAAGCACCCTGAGAAAAGCCGGCGAGGAAAATTTGTTCCGATGGGATACCTGCGGCCACTACCTCGTCTATCAATCCATGGATAGTATCAATAGCCGAGCTAAGCCAGGGTTCATTGGCCGCTACGGGACTCATGAATCCATAAGGATACCAGGTATTATTGGTAGCCTGGGGAGCAAGGATCGCAAAATCCTGCAGGGGCAGGTATTCTTTGAGGTCTACCATCCCGCGGGCGTCGCCGCCCCGGCCATGGACCAGGATGATCGCCTTTTTTGCTTCCTCTATCCGCAGCCCCGCTTCCAGAATATTTCGTTTGTGCATTACCGGTAGTTTTGCCAGTTGATCTCAATGGGTTTCAGGCCTCGCTCAATCTCTGCACGGTTAGGTTCCTGCCAGGCCGGCAGCTTGAGGGCCTCGCCAAGATGGGCGGGATCTTCATCCACTGCAAACCCTGGCGGGTTGGTGGCCACTTCAAACAGCACTCCGCCGGGCTCACGGAAATAGATGCTGTGAAAATATTGCCTGTCCAGCACAGGTGTCACATTGGCTTTGGCCTGCAGCAATTTTTGCTGCATCTGCACTATAGTATCGTCATCATTGGTGCTGAAAGCAATATGATGCACCGTTCCTGCACCCTGCAAACCCCGCAACCTTTCCGGCTCACACACGATGTCTACCAGATCCCCGATCTTCCCGCTGGCAGAATAACGGAAACGGTTACCCGCTTCCTCTATCTTCTGATGATCCATATACGTGGAGAGCAGTCCTGCCGTCTTTTCATAACCGTCTTCGGAAAGGGTAACACTATGAAAACCGCGGATGCTGTATTTCTCTTCCACATGGCCATACGTGAATCCGGGCCGCTGGTCCTTGCTGGTTTCTATGAGCTCAATACCCAGTCCATCATGATCCTCCAGGTAGATAAATCCTTCATTGAATCTTTCCTGTGGTTGCTGGAACGGGACATTGAATTTTTTCAATCGTTCCATCCAGTATCCCATGGATCCCTCAGGTATGGAGAACGAAGTGGTGGTGAGCTGCCCCTTGCCGTGCCTTCCCTTCACCATATAGCCGTAAGGGAAGAAAGTGAGGATGGTACCCGGCGCCCCCACTCCATTGCCATAGTAAAAGTGATAAACATCCGGTGCGTCAAAATTCACCGTCTTTTTTACCAATCGCAATCCAAGGATACCGGCGTAGAAATCAATATTCTTTTGCGGATCGGATGCCATAGCGGTCACGTGGTGAATACCCTTGATTAAATTCATAGTTCAACATTGAATTGCAAAGGTATGACGGGTTCATCCCTTTGGGAATGGATGAATAAAGGCGAGCGTGGTATTTTTAAAGGTAAAAGATAAAGGGAGAAGTGTGAAGGCTACCCTTCGCACTTCTCCCTTTACCTTCTCCCTTTACCTCAGATCTTTCCGTTTTTGATTTCTTCAACAACACCCGGATCCAGCAGGGTAGTAGTATCCCCAAGGTTCTCTGTTTCACCTTCAGCGATCTTGCGCAGAATACGCCGCATGATCTTACCACTGCGGGTTTTGGGAAGGCCGCTCACAAACTGGATCTTATCCGGTTTGGCAATGGGCCCGATGATCCTGCTCACCGTGAGGGTGATGTCCTGCCGCGCCAGGCCTTCGTCGCCATGCGTGCCCGTATAAATAACAAATGCATAGATGCCTTGTCCTTTGATATCATGTGGATAGCCCACCACCGCACTTTCCACCACACCCGCGTGCATATTGATCGCGTTCTCTACTTCGGCCGTGCCAATGCGGTGGCCGCTGACGTTCAGCACATCGTCAACGCGTCCCGTAATCCGATAAAAACCGTTCTCATCGCGCAGGCAGCCATCGCCCGTAAAGTAGTAACCCGGGTAGGTGGCAAAATAGTTGGTTTTGCAACGCTCATGGTCGCCATACGTAGTCCGTAAAATTGACGGCCAGGGATACCGGATACACAAATTGCCGCTCACACTATTCCCCTGGATCTCTTTGCCGTTTTCATCCAATAGCACAGGTTGTACACCCGGCAACGGGAGGGTGGCATAGGTTGCTTTTGATGGGGTCACGCCGGCCAAATTGGAGATCAGGCAGCCGCCTGTTTCCGTTTGCCACCAGGTATCTACAATGGGGCATTTGCCCTTGCCAATATTTTCATCGTACCAATGCCATGCTTCTTCGTTGATGGGTTCTCCCACCGTACCCAGTACTTTTAATGAATCCAGGTGCTTGCCATGAACCGGGCCGAGGCCAAAACCCATCAGGCTGCGGATGGCCGTGGGTGCGGTGTATAAAACGTTCACCTTGTATTTGTCTACAATCTCCCAGAACCTTCCCGCATCTGGCCAGGTGGGTACGCCTTCAAACATCAGCGTGGTGGCGCCGGCACTTAACGGGCCATAAACGATATAACTATGACCCGTGATCCAGCCAATATCGGCCGTGCAGAAATGAATATCACCCGGCTCATATTGAAACACGTTCACAAAGGTGTAGTTGGTATACACCATATAGCCCGCGCAGCTGTGCACCACGCCCTTGGGCTTGCCGGTGGAACCGGAAGTATATAGAATAAACAAGGGATCTTCCGCATCCATTTCCTCCGCCGGAAAATCAGGATTACCCATCGTTTCCACTTTCTTGATCTCATCTTCCCACCACACATCCCTGCCCTTGATCATAGAAACCGGGGTACGCGTACGCGTGAGTACGATGCATTTTTTAACGAACCGACACTGTACCAGGGCATCGTCAATTACACTCTTCAGGGGTATCTCTTTATTCCCACGGAAGGCACCATCACAGGTCACCACATATTCTGCCTGGGCATCCCACATCCGGTCTGCAATGCTTTGTGCACTGAAGCCGCCGAAGATCACTGAATGGATGGCGCCCATCCTTGCACAGGCCAGCACGGCGATGGCCAGCTCCGGTACCATGCCCATATAGATACAGACACGGTCGCCTTTTTTTACACCGTTATTCTTCAGCACATTACAAAACTGCACCACCTTGGTATGCAGTTCCCGGTAGGTAAGAATCCGATGATGTTCTTCGGGATCATTAGGTTCCCAGATGATAGCGGGCCTGTTGCCCATCATGCCGAGGTGGCGGTCAAGACAGTTCTCCGTGATATTCAGCTTACCACCCTGGAACCATTTCACATTGTAGTCTTTGAAATCCCATTCCAGCAACTTGTCCCAGCGCTTGCGCCAATAGAAATGTCCGGCTATATCAGACCAGAATCCTTCCGGATCGTCCACACTTTTTTTATACGCTGCCTTATACTGGTCGTAAGATCTGATCTGGTAAGGATAACTCATAATTGTTAGGTCAAAATTCAAAAAATCAAGGCCTTCCACCTTCTCCCTTTATCTTCTCCCTTATCTTAGGGGAATGCACGCTAAAGATAAGGAAACACAAAGTATATGGAAGGTGATTGGCGCTTCTTCCGTGGGGACGCTGATTGAGTGGTACGACTTCTATATTTTCGGCTCCCTGGCTACGGTGATCGCCAGCCAGTTTTTTCCGAAAACCAATCCCACGGCCGCATTGCTGAGTACCCTCGCCACCTTTGCTGCCGGCTTTATTGTGCGGCCATTTGGCGCGCTCGTGTTTGGCCGCCTCGGGGATCTCATCGGCAGAAAATATACATTCCTGCTCACCCTCATCATCATGGGTGGGTCCACCTTTGCCATCGGCCTGGTGCCTTCTTACGAAAGCATCGGATTTGCCGCACCTATCATTGTGCTGATCCTTCGGCTTCTCCAAGGCCTTGCCCTGGGTGGCGAGTATGGCGGCGCGGCTACCTATGTAGCAGAACACGCACCTCCTCACCGCCGCGGCTATTTTACCTCCTGGATCCAGACCACCGCCACACTGGGACTGTTTGTTTCACTGGGTGTGATCCTCCTTACAAGACACGCCCTTGATCCCGATCCACAGCAGTCTATTGCCAAGTTCAACAGCTGGGGCTGGCGCATTCCTTTCCTGGTTTCCATTCTTTTGGTGCTGGTTTCCATCTATATCCGGATGCGGATGAAAGAATCGCCGCTGTTCTCTAAACTTAAATCAGAAGGCAAGACTTCCGTCAATCCTTTGAAAGAGAGTTTTGTGCACAAGGCTAACCTTAAAATGGTGCTGCTCGCGCTGTTTGGCGCCACCATGGGCCAGGGCGTGATCTGGTACACGGGCCAGTTTTATGCGCAGAGTTTTATTGAGAACGTATGTAAGATCGATTTCGATCAAAGCAGAACCATCATCATCTGGGCTATTCTTTTTGCCACACCGCTGTTTGTGTTGTTTGGTTCCTGGAGCGATAAGGTAGGCCGGAAATGGATCATGCTGGCGGGCATGCTGGCGGGGATTTTATTTTACAGACCCATTTATCAGCAGTTTCTTGAATTATCACACAGTGCAAAAGGGCTTACAAAAATGGCGCCGCCAGAACAAGAGGGGGAATACTTAAGACATTCTGCCCTTATCCCTGGTACATCGGATTCATTGATCACCACAACGGCCCTTTATGTTTATCCCGATCATATTCAATTCAAACAGATCCAGAACGATACAATACGTGTTGATGGCACAGTGCATTATGGCCAGCCAGTGCAAGTGGAGAAGAAATTGTCTGGAACTGTCTATTGGAAATTCGTCTTCCTGGTCTTTATACAGATTGTTTTTGTGACGATGGTGTACGGACCCATCGCAGCCTTCCTGGTGGAGCTGTTCCCCACCAAGATCCGCTACACCAGCATGTCGCTCCCTTATCACGTGGGTAACGGGGTCTTTGGCGGACTTACACCGTTTATTGCCACCTTGTTAACCACTATTTATACTGGTGATAAACTCGTGGGACTATGGTACCCCATCATCATTGCGGCAGTGAGCTTATTGATAGGTGCCCTGTACATCAGTAATAAAATTGATCCTAACGTAAACGATTAACCGATATGAATGCAGTGAAAAGAATATTAGGGGTGGTGTGGATGGTGCTGGGGCCTATCGCTATTTATTTCCTGGTGCATACTGCACTGAATGAGATAGAAAAAAAGCCCGTCATTGATACCAAGATCCAATGGGGTGTATTTGTGGTGGTTTTCATTCCCATTGCCATAGGGCTGATGATCTTTGGGTACTATGCGATGAAGGGAGAATATGATCATATTCCACAAAGCTCTTCTGAGCTCTGAGTTGGAAATCAGGCATTACAGGCATTCTGTAATTCAGACATTCAGAAGCAGGAATCCTGAATGCTGAATTCCGGAGTGCCCGCTTCTGAATGCCAGAATGCCAGGTTGCCCGCTTCTGAATGCCTGTATTACAGAATGCCTGTAATGATTGATTATTATTTTAGTGTAAGCTTCGTGCTTTTGACATTATCGGAGCTCGTACCAATGAACACCGTAAACTCTCCGGGTTCAGACACGCGCTGCAGGTTATTGTTGTAAAACTTCAGGTCATCTTCCGTGATCGTAAATTCCACCACTTTGGATTCTCCTTTCTTCAGCGCGATCTTTTGAAAGCCGATGAGTTTTTTCACGGGTTGTGCCAGGGAAGCATAGAGATCCCGAATATACAACTGCACCACTTCCTCGCCATTATAATTGCCGCTATTCGTTACCGTTACCTTGGCTTTCACGCTCTGCGTCTTGGTTATACTGCTGCTGCTGAGGCTTACATCGCTATACGTAAACCTGGTATAGCTGAGCCCGTAACCAAAGGCATACAACGGCGTATTGGGCGCGTCAAGGTAGTTGGACCTGAATTTCTGTGTGGGTCCGTCTGGTTGCGGCCTGCCGGTATTTTTATATGAATAGTAAATGGGGATCTGGCCCACATTGCGGGGGAAGGTCATGGGTAGTTTTGCCGATGGATTGTAAGCGCCAAACAGCAGGTCTGCCACGGCATTACCGGTTTCATCACCGCCAAACCAGGCCAGCAACATTGCATTGGCTAACTGTGATTCTTTCTCTATGGTCATCGGCCTTCCTGCCAGCAGTACCACAACAACAGGCTTACCGGTTTTTACCAGGGCCTCTAAGAGATTACGCTGGCTTTCCGGAATGCTGATATCCGTTCTGCTGGATGCTTCACCGGTAAACTCTGAAGTTTCACCCAGTACTGCAACCACCACATCGGCCTTGTTGGCCGTAGCAAGGGCTTCATTGAGCAATTGTTGCGGATCGCCTTTTTCATATGACTTTCCAAATACGCTTACATTTTTAAGCAGGTTGGTGTCTTCTGTGACATTGGCTCCGCGGCTGTATAATATTGTTGCATTACTGCCGGCAGCATCCGTAAGTCCTTTTACAATGGATACGCCATGATCTGCCACACCACCTACAGCCCAGGTGCCAATCATATCTTTTCCATAATTAGCCAGCGGCCCCACCACGGCAATGGTGCCGGATTTTTTCAGCGGCAACAGGTCATTGTTATTCTTCAGCAAGACCATGGAACGTTGTGCGAACTCACGGGCGGCAGCAATTTTGTCTGCACTGTGTACCTCATTCTTTGCCCGGTTGGCATCGCAATAACGAAACGGATCTTCAAATAAACCGAGTTTGTATTTGGCTTCCAGGATGCGGCGACAAGCATCATCAATTTCCTTCTGGGTCACCTTACCTTCTGCCAGTGATTTTTTGAGGGTATTCAGGAACCCTTCGGCCACCATATCCATATCCAGTCCTGCTTTGAGTGCCATGGCGGAAACCGTTTGCAGGTCGCCAATCCCATGGTCAATGGATTCACTGAGTGAAGTATAGTCGGATACCACAAACCCTTTAAAGCCCCATTCTTTGCGCAGCAGGTCTGTGAGCAGCCATTTATTTACTGTAGCGGGAACCCCATCGATCTCATTAAAAGAGGACATGATACTTCCGGCGCCGGCATCCAGTGCGGCTTTGTAGGGAGGGAGATAGGTCTCATACATGCGCAGGCGGCTCATGTCTGTTGTGTTATAATCGCGGCCACCTTCCGCAGCGCCATACAGCGCAAAATGTTTTACGCAGGCCATGAGGGTGGTTTTATCTGCCAGGCTTTTGCCCTGGTAGCCTTTCACCATCGCGCGGGCAATGGCGGAGCCGAGGAAGGGGTCTTCACCGGATCCCTCTGAAACGCGGCCCCAGCGCGGGTCCCGGGCGATGTCCACCATGGGGGAGAAAGTCCAGTTCATCCCGTCAGCGGTGGCTTCCAGTGCGGCCGTACGTGCCGTTTTTTCAATCATTTGCATATCCCAGCTGCTGGCGATGGCAATGGGGAGGGGGAATGTTGTTTTGTAGCCGTGGATGATATCAGAGCCAAAGATCATCGGGATCTTCAGCCGCGTATTATTCACTGCCAGCTCCTGGGCTTTGCGGATATTCTCCACACCGGAGATGCCGAACATGCCACCCACTTTGCCTTCTTTGATTTTCTTATCTACATCGGCCGTTACAACGGATCCGGTGGGTACGCCCCAGCCGGGTGTGATGAGATTAAGCTGGCCAATTTTTTCGTCGAGCGTCATTTTCTTCATCAGGTCATTGATGAAGGCATTCATTTTGGGATCAGTTTGGGCGGAAACAGATACTGTGCAAAACAGCAGGATGGCAAGCCAGGAGCGGCGGGTCATATGCGAAGAATTTAGGTGTCAAGATTACGGATAATTTCTGAGCACAGGAATGAGATTAGTCATTGAGTCATTGAGGCATTAAGGCATTGAGGGGGAATTTGTAATTTAGGTCATGGATCAATCAAAACTCGGTATTGGCACGCGACTGCAGCATACAAAATTGGGGCCCGGTGTAATCGTGGGCGTCAGATACGCCAGCTACCTTATCTCATTTATTCACGAAGGAGTGAAAGAAGTGGAGAAAACGGATCCTGATCTGGACGAGATCCAGCCGGAGAATGTGACGCCGGAAGTAGAAACGGTGAGTGAGGTGGAAGCGTCATTGCTGCGCATCCTGCGGCTATGGGGCGGCCTGACGGAGCCCGTTGCACTGGGCGACCGTTGGCAGAATGGCACCCTCATCCTTCAACCGGCTGATAAAACGCTGAAAGGCAAGGAGATTCCCGTTGAGGACTTTTTTCATAAAATAGTGATGCTGCGTGACCGGTTGCGGGTGTTGGAGCAGAATATCAACAGTAGTAAGAACCTGACGGATGAGGAGAAGGTAAATATGCAGCAATATATCACCCGGTGCTACGGCTCGCTCACTACTTTCAACGTTCTGTTTAAAGACAAGGAAGACTGGTTTGTGGGCGAGAAGAAGGGGGAATCCTGAAAACCTGGATTCCTGACTTTTGAATAGAACTTTATATACTTTTTTCCCTTATTTTTGCTGCCCCAATGGGGAATTAGCTCAGCTGGCTAGAGCGCTTGCATGGCATGCAAGAGGTCGTCGGTTCGACTCCGATATTCTCCACCAACCCTTCGATGATCATCGGAGGGTTTTTTTAATTTAACAGTGCCACCTTCAGATCCTTCCATCTCACCTTGATGCCGCCGCCATCATGGATCTGCAGGGCGATGAAGCCTTCGCCTTTACCAATCTTCTCGTCTTTGATATAGATCATCTGGTGACCATTGAGGAATGTGGTTACCTCGTCCCCCTTCACCACCAGTTTGAGATCATTCCATTCGCCCGCCTTCAGCCACTGTTCATCTTCCGGTTTGGGCTGGATCAGCCAACCACGGCCATAGGATTCATATATGCCTCCGGTGTGGCTGTTCAGGGGAGCCACTTCACATTGCCAGCCGCTGATCTTGGTGCCCTCGATGGAAGAGCGGAAGAATACGCCGCTGTTGCCATTGGCTTCCTGTTTGAATTTCAGGGTGAGTACAAAATTTTTGTACGCTTTGTTGGTTGACAGGTAGCCGTACTGTTTGTCGGGACCGCTTTCACAGATCATCTCGCCATTTTCCACATACCATTTTTCTGTACCGTGCGCCGTCCAGCCTTTCAGGTTTTTTCCGTTGAAAATAGACTTGGCTTTCTGGGCCTGTGCAGAAAATGAGACCAGGATCAGCAGGGCGAGAAGAATTTTTTTCATGTATCGGCTTTAGGCATTCAAATTACAAAGAAGTTATGATACAAGTCCTGCGCTACATAAGAGCTTGCGGCAAGTGATTGTAGTTAGTGATCCTGCGTGTGGAAGTCCATTCAGGATGCAGGTTGACGGCATCATACAGTATAGTGGGCAGGCCCAGGTCCAGCGCGGCTTTGATTTCAGAATGGGGATCATCACCAATGACCAGCACTTCACCATGGGTAAGCGAAAACCGCTGGATAAGGTCTGCAAAAACATCTTTTTTTGACATGCCAGATATCATTGGGTCTACAATATGGATCTCCTGAAACAGTTGCCGGATCTGCAGGCCATCGATCTTACTTTCCTGTAGTTTCCTGAAGCCGGTGGTCACTAAAAATTTCATTTGCGGCAGGCTGGCAACGATGGAGAAATCCGGAAACGCCGAGATGGGACCTGTGTAGCGGACATCCTGTAAAAGTTGAATGCCACTGGCGGTTAACGCCGGACTGAATCCAAACTCGCGTGCTACTACCTGGAAGGGCTTACGCTGGATAGCCTCTTGCACTGCACTGCGTTGTTGGGACACTTCTCCGGACTGGTCAATCAAATCAAACAGCGGAGCAAACAATTGCGCTCCGATGCTGTGTACCGGGTAGATGGTATTGTCAAGATCGAGGAATAATGCCTTTGTCATGGAATTCGCAGTTCGCGCAGGTGTAAAATACCCAATTCCCGGATTCCAAATTTGGTGTATCTTTTTGCAATGAGACCCATACTGAGTTTTCTCTTCTGCTTTTTGTTGGTGACGGGTATGGCACAACCCATCGTGCAAACGGCTTCCGGAAAAGTTTCTGGAGAAGTGCTGTCAGGCGAAATCCGTGTTTTCAAAGGCATTCCCTTTGCCGCGCCACCCGTAGGTGAATTGCGATGGAAAGCACCACAACCGGTTACACCCTGGGAAGGCGTGAAAGCCTGTACGGCATTTGGGCCAAGCCCGATGCAGGGCAAACCCGCGCCTTTTGGCCCCTGGACCTGGGGCTACCTGATCCCCAAAGAGCCCATCAGTGAAGATTGTCTTTACCTGAATATTTGGTCCGGCGCAAAAACTTCTAAAGAAAAGCGGCCTGTTCTGGTATGGATTTATGGTGGAGGATTTTCTTCCGGCGGAAGCGGCTGTGCTATTTACGATGGCACCGCCATGGCAAAGAAAGGCGTAGTGTTCGTAAGCATCAATTATAGGGTAGGGATATTCGGCTTTTTTGCACATCCTTCTCTCACAGCAGAATCCGGTGTGCATGCGTCTGGAAATTATGGATTGATGGACCAGGCAGCGGCACTCGCCTGGGTGAAGAAGAATATTGCTGCTTTTGGCGGGGATCCAGACAACGTCACCATCGCGGGGCAATCCGCCGGTTCCATGAGTGTTAACGCCATGGTGGCAACGCCGCTCACTAAAGGACTGTTCCAAAAAGCCATTGCGCAGAGTGGCGCCAATTTCACACGCACCAATGCATCCTTGGCAGAAGCGGAAAAAGACGGGGAGAGGTTGGCAGGCGGGGCAACACTGGCGCAGCTCCGGGCCATGCCTGCGGAAGAGCTGATGAAGAAAAATGGGAGTATACGGGGACCCATCATAGATGGATATGTTTTGCCGGCTCATGTGGCAGACCTGATCAGCAGCGGTAAGGCCAATGATGTTATCCTCATGACCGGATGGAACCAGGATGAGGGCATGATGTTTGGTCCGCCCCAGAATGCAACAAACTATCAGAGTGCCATCGGCAAACAGTTCGGTAAAGATTCGGCTATGGCTTTACGTTACTATCCGGCGGGTAGTGATGAAGAAGCCGCTTTGTCGCAGTTATATTTATCCCGCGACCAGATCTTTGGCATGCCCAATTTTATGTGGGCGATGACGAGGGCAGAACAGCATAAGAAGGTTTTTGTGTACAGGTTTGCCCGCAAGGTACCGGCCACGGGTGAATATGCAAAGTATGGCGCGTTTCATACTGGTGAAGTGCCCTATGCTTATAATAATTTGAAGTATGGCGACAGGCCCTATGAAGCCATAGATCAGTCATTGGCTGAGTTGATGAATGACTATTGGGTGAATTTCATTAAAAAAGGAGATCCCAATGCAAAAGGTATGCCGCAGTGGCCGGCATTTCATGCAGACAGCAAGACGGTGATGGTACTGGATGTAAAGCCGATGGCAGAGCCTATGAAGGATGCGGCTGCATTGACATGGTTATATGCACAAATGAAAAAATAATGTATGCTGGATCTGGGATTTGTGACGGCCATTTTTGCCGATGATGATTTTGAGACAGTAGTTGATTTTGCTGCCCACAACGGATTTCAGTGCGTGGAGGTGATGTGCTGGCCTAAGGGACTGGCAGAGCGGCGTTATGCAGGGGTGACCCATATTGATGTGGATCACCTGGATGCAGAAAAAGTTAAGGAGATCACCAGCCTGCTGAAAAAGAAAAAGGTCTATATATCCGGGTTGGGCTACTATCCCAATCCATTGGATCCGGATCATGAGAAAAGGGATTTTTATTTTGGGCATATCCGCAAGGTGATTGATGCCGCGGCACGGCTGGGCGTGCCCGTGGTGAATACGTTTATTGGCAGGGACCCACGGTTGAATTTGCAGGAGAACCTGGAACAATTCAAAGCCTACTGGCCGCCCATCATTGCTTATGCTGAACAGAAAGGAGTGAAGATAGGGATCGAGAATTGCCCGATGTTGTTCACCTATGATGAATGGCCCGGCGGTAAGAATCTCGCTATTAGTCCGGCCGTATGGGAGCAGATGTTTTCCATCATTGAAAGTTCACATTTTGGACTGAACTATGACCCTTCGCATATGATCTGGCAGCAAATGGACTATTTGCAGCCTTTGCTGGAATTCAAGCATAAGTTGTTTCATATTCATCTAAAGGATGCAAAGGTGTTTAAGGAAAAGCTGGACCGGGTGGGCATCCTGGCCACCCCACTGGAGTTTCATTCACCCAAATTGCCGGGGTTGGGTGATGTAGACTGGAAGGCGTTTCTGGAGGGTGTGAAGGAAAGCGGGTATACGGGACCGGTAGTGATTGAGTTTGAGGATAAGATGTATGAGACCAGCAGGGAGAAGATTGTGGAGGGACTGTTGAAGACTAGGGATTATATATCGCCTTTATTTTGACATTCAGGCATTGCAGGCATTGCAGGCAATCAGGCATTCAGAAGTGGGAATCCTGGATACCGGTTGCCAGGATTCCCGCTTCTGAATGCCAGAATGATTAATTTCTTGTAATGTTTGATTTATAATTTTTGTATGACAACACGCCGAGACTTTATCCGAAACAGTTCACTTGCCGCGGGAGCCATAGTAACCAACCGTTATGCTCTCCATCCGGAAGATAAAATCCGCATCGCCTTGATCGGTTGCCGCAACATGGGCTTCGGGGATCTGGAGAATGCCATCAAACAGCCCGGTGTGGAATGTGTGGCCCTTTGTGACGTGGATGAAGAGATATTAAAGAGGCGGGCAGAGGAGGTGGGACGGAAGACGGGCAAGGTTCCGGCTATGTACAAAGACTTTAGAAAATTATTGGAGGATAAGAGCATCCATGCCGTTATCATTGGCACCCCTGATCATTGGCACTGTCTTCCATTTCTTGCAGCCTGTGAAGCGGGGAAAGATATTTATGTGGAGAAGCCTCTGGCTAATTCCATTGCAGAGTGCAATGTGATGGTGGAATACGCGAGGAAGTACAAGCGGGTGGTACAGGTGGGGCAGCAGCAGCGCAGCGCACCGCATTGGAAGCAGGCGATGGAGCTGATGCGCAGCGGAGGGATCGGCGAGATCCGCAAAGTTGACGTCTGGGGAAATTTCAACTACGGTATTGGCCAACCCAATAAACCTGATGGCACGCCTCCCCCGGGGGTGGATTTCAACATGTGGCTGGGACCGGCGCCGGAACGGAGTTTCAATCCCACCAGGTTCCACGGTTCCTGGAGGATGTTCTGGGATTATGGGGGAGGACTGTTGACAGACTGGGGTGTGCACCTGCTGGACATGGCCCTATGGGTAAAAGAAGTGAAGGATACGCCCCTGCGTGTAACGGCGGCCGGCGGAAACTTTTCATTTCCGGATCATGCGCATGAAACCTTTGATACCATGGACGTGAGTTACCAGCTTAAAGACTATGTGATCAACTGGAGCCATACGGCGGGAACACAAACGGGGCCGTATAACCGAAGTTATGGACTGGCGTTTAAGGGGAACCTCGGAACCCTGGTGATCAACCGGGAAGGTTGGGAGATCATCGCAGAAAAAGACGGCGATAAGAATAAGATGGAGCCCATGCCATTTCAACCGGGCAAGGACTCCCATGAGGCACATATGATCAATTTCCTGGAATGCATAAAGACGCGCAAAGATCCCAACTGCACCATCGAGAATGGCAGGTTGGTGGCATTGTATGCACACATGGGGAATATAGCCCTGAAAACCGGAACGGCATTGCAATGGAATGAACAACAAAAGAACTTTGGCAGCAACGCCGCGGCCAATGCATTGATAAGACCCAAGTACCGTGAACCGTGGAAACTGCCATAACTGAAAAAGCATGCGTAAACAGTTTTATTTTTTGATCTCCCTGCTTTTCTGGCTTTTTATGGTGGTGGGGTTTGCAGACAATTGGTTGTACGATGTGGATCAGCCCAGCAATTCTGTCCCGAGATTCATAGTTCACGGAGTCCTTGCATTCCTATGGTTTACCATTGTGGTGGTGCAAACCGGATTGATTGGCAAAGGCAAGGTTAGCCTGCATCAACAAGTAGGCCTGTTTGGCTTCTTGGTTTTTATTTGCCTGGTTGTTTCCACCAGTTATATATACCTGGTCAAGTATCTTGATGGCAGGTTTGGCCCGCTTTCTCTAATGGTTTCTTCGCAATTGGTATTTGCTGTTTTTTTAACTGCAAGAGCATACCATCAACGGCGGTTGGATCCCATGGAACACAAGATCTGTATGATCTTTGCCAATCTCTGGATGATTCAACCGGCCATGGACAGATGGGTGGATCACCTGTTTCCTGATAATTTCCTTTTGGTATGGCTGGGCACCTATTTGGCCCTGTTTGGGGCTTTTATCTGGTATTTCAGGCGGGTACCCTGGCAGCTTTGGGTGGGCATTACCATCTGGCTGGCGGGCTTGCTGAATGCCATTGCCAGGGATGATTTTTAGCGCACCCGTGTTAATTTCAATACCTTTCCACAACAAACCAATGTTTATGGCGGCAAAGTTGTCTCCGGCGCAATTAAAGCACCTCATCAATACTTTACAGGAACGTTTTTCCGGGAATATGCATAGGCACAAAGGGGTGGAGTGGAAGCAGGTAGAGGCCCGTATCAATGCCAATCCTTCTGCGGGTTCAACGTTGCAGGCAATGGAAAGTTCAGGTGGCGAGCCAGATGTGGTGGGCTATGATAAAAAGACGGGTCAGGTGCTGTTCATGGACTGTGCCGCAGAGAGTCCAAAAGACCGGCGGAGCTGGTGCTACGACAGGGAGGCGCTGGACAAGCGAAAAGAGAATAAGCCCGCCAATGATGCGATGGGTGCGGTGAAAGCCATGGGTGCAGATATATTGGACGAGGCCGATTACCGTTTCCTGCAAACGCTCGGGAAGTTTGATCTCAAGACTTCTTCCTGGATACTAACGCCACCGGCTATCCGAAAATTGGGTGGTGCTTTGTTTTGTGACCGCAGGTATGATACCGTATTTACGTATCACAATGGCGCGGATTCTTATTATGCGGCCAGGGGTGTGCGTGCTAAAATACTGGTTTGATGAAATTCAATTTTTAAACACACATATATGAAAAAGTTGTTGATGGTTTTGATGACCCTTGTAAGTGTTTCGGGTTTTGCCCAAACTTCAGTTGATGCTACCGTTAAAGAGTGGGAGCGAGCCAAGGCCTATACCAAGGAGTATCTGGACGCCATGCCCGAGGCAGGGTACAGTTACAAACCCACTCCTGAAATGCGGTCGTTCGCGGGCCAGATGATGCACCTCGCGGATGGTAACTATGGATTTGCGGCAACCGCTTCCGGGATTCCAAGCCCTGTTGCCCAGGGTGCCATGGAAAAAACCACCGATCTCAGCAAGGCCAACGTAACTAAGCTGGTCATGGACAGCTATGATTTCGTGATCAGCGCCATTAAGAAAATGACGCCCGCCCAGATGGATGAACAGATAAAAATGTTTGGCAGGTTTGATATGTCCAAAGGACAGGCCCTCGCCAAAGCCTTTGAACACCAGACCCACCATCGCGGACAAACAACGGTGTATATCCGCATGGCGGGTGCAAAGCCGCCGCAGGAGAAGTTGTTTTAGAGGCAGTAGGCATTGAGGCATTAAGGCATTGAGGGGTGACACTCCTTAATGCCTCAATGCCTCAATGCCTTAATGCCTTAGTGCCTCAATGCCTCCATGCCTCTGCTCTTTCCGGCAACGATTGCATAAATCTCTGCCCCTGCCCTCAGCCCTCTGCCCCCATTTTGCTATCTTAGTCGCATGCCAAAAATTGTAACCTTCGGCGAAGTAATGGCCCGGCTTTCACCACCGGGTAAACAAAAGATCATACAGGCAAACCAGTTTGATGTAATATACAGTGGCGCAGAAGCCAACCTGGGTGTTGCCTTAAGCCAATGGGGTATGCACGCCGTGCATGTGACCAGGTTTCCAGACAATCCCCTGGGTTATGCCGCTACGGCAAACCTTCGTAAGCTGGGCGTTGATACCGGATGTATTCAGTATGGCGAAGGCAGGCTGGGTTTATATTTTGTGGAACATGGCGCCGGTAACCGCGCCACGCAGATCACCTATGACCGCTTGCCCTCCGCTTTTCAGCTTCAGCCTTCTAACTGCTTTAACTGGGACCAGATCCTGGAAGGCGCGGATTGGTTTCACTGGACGGGTATAACACCGGCAATTTCACAAGCTGCGGCTGATAACCTGTTGGTGGCGCTGCAGACAGCCAAAATGAAAGGAGTTAAAGTCTCTGGTGACATTAACTATCGTTCTGGCCTCTGGCAGTATGGAAAAACTCCAGCGGAAGTGCTTGCTCCCCTGGTGGGTTATTGCCAGGTGCTGGTAGCCGCCGCCAGCGATACTGCATCGATCTTTAACATACACGCACCGGAAGGTGCTGAGGGTTACCAGGAACTTTACCAAAAGTTAAAACAGCAGTTTCCAATGCTGGAGTACCTTGTGGCCTCACAACGGGGCAGCATCAGTGCATCGCACAATACCATAACCGGCCTGCTCTGCAATGGCGAAGAAGTTATTGAAACAAAAACCCATGATGTGGACCATATTGTGGACCGCATCGGCAGCGGGGATGCCTTTGCAGCTGGTTTCGTGTATGCGTCACTGAAAGGAGAGGATGATGCGATGAAGATCAATATGGCCGCCGCCGCTTCCGTACTCAAACATACTATTGAAGGAGATCATATATTTGTAACCATTGATGAATTGCGCAGCCTGATCCAGGGCAATACCGGCGGCCGCGTTAAAAGATAAATATGGCAAGATTTACACCTGATGCTACTATCAAGAAACTGAGTGATACCCGTTTTATGCCCCTTTTTAATTTCGCCGATGCAGAAGTCTGCAAACAGGTGATCCGTGCAGCATACAAAGCGGGGATGCGCGTTTTTGAACTCACCAACAGGGATACCATGGCCCTGGAAGTGTTCAGGCAACTGGTTCCGTTTGTAGAGAAAGAATGTGCGGACATGAGCTTTGGTGTGGGTACTATCCTGGAGGAAGAAACCGCTGAGGCTTTTATGGATGCCGGTGCAGATTTTGTGGTGGCTCCCATTTTTGACAAAAGCACAGCCAAGGCCTGTAAGAAACGCAATATCCCCTACATCCCCGGTTGCCTTACGCCCACTGAAATGTACAAAGCCTATAAGGCGGGTTCTGCCGTGGTGAAACTTTTCCCTGGTGCCACCGTAGGCGCAGAATATATCAGGCAGGTTCTTGCACCATTGCCCTTCCTCAAGATTGTGGTGACGGGTGGTGTGCTGTTTGACGAGGCGTCTATCCGCCATTGGTTTGACAATGGCGCCATGGCACTGGGCATCGGCAGCAGCGTGTTTACAAAGGATCGTATTGCAGCAAGGGATTATGCTGCTATTGAAGCGGAGCTGGCGAGAATCCTGAAATCTTAACACCTTGGTTTCCTGGAGAAAAATAGATAGTGCAACCTTATGGCCATTGTACCTGGTACTTATCCTTGGTTGTAACTTAACTACTTCTACACCTGTCCAGGAAAAAACAGATTCCCTCGAAACTAAACCAGACTATAACTGGCAAGAAGGTTTTGGATTAACCCATGATCCGCGTAAAGACAGCATCTGGCAAAAGCCTGTGCAGTTTTACCTTGAACTGCCAGGCTGTTCACCGTTGGCAAGAGCCTTTTATGACGGCAGTTTCAGGCCATCTGATAACGATTCAACGGCCGCATTGCTGGCACTGGCCGTCACGGAGGATAGCCAGTTAAGGCCATTCTACCGATGGTGTCTAAACAAAACCATCCAGATCCAGGACGGAGCCTTGGGCGAGTATACCGGTGTTCCTGCCCGGAAGTATGCGGAGAAATTCCCGGAAGAATTTTTCCATTACATGGACCAGGATACTTCGGGCAGCAGGTATTCCGATTGGGTAGAAGCGATATCCTACAGTGGTTTTTACGATGGTGACAACTACGAGAAGCCAAAGGAGGTCCGCCAGCGCTTTGAAGAAGAAATGAAACAACATTGTGGCGGCTGTAGTCAGGATTTGGTAAGAAGGATTGAGAATTTTGTTGCAGCTTGTTTCCACTAAACTACAGATCATGGCCAACGAAGGAACCAAAGAAAATCCATGGAAGCTCAAGACGCCGCCGCTGTCTTCTGAGTATGAAATGTATCTCGATGAGAAAGATGGGAAGAAAGTGATTGTTTGCGTTGTGGGCAAAACAACCTTACTGTATGATCACCGCTGCCTTGCAGACTTGCACGCGATGCTGAAGAAGCATGGCAACTGGATGGAGCTGGGCAGTGCGGATGAACAGAAGCCTGCAAAAGAAGGTACGGTTGAAGCCTGGGGCCGCGCAGAAACCAATCCCATACAAGGTTGGTATGGACTCAAGAAAGGACTCCGCGGCAGGTTTGGCATGTACGTTCCACCGTTGATGGAGAAGCTGGGACTCGCAGAACTTACACATGAAGCCAAGGGGAATAAAATGCGGGCGGTGTAATAAGGCATTGAGGCATAAAGGCACTAAGGCATTAAGGGAAAGCTCTCCCTCAATGCCTTAATGCCTTTATGCCTCAATGCCTTTATGCCTCAATGCCTCCATGCCTCCATGCCTTTAATTCCACCCACCCCCCAGCGCCCGGTACAATTCCACCTTGGCTTCGGTCTGTTTTAATTTGATCTCGATGAGCTCCATCCTGGAGTCCAGCGCTTCACGCTGTGTCAGCAGGATCTCCAGGTAGTCTGCCTTGGCAAAGCGAAAGAGATTATTGGAGATACTGATGGATTGTGTAAGGATATCTACTTCTTTGGTTTTAGTCTCCAGGCTCCTGCTCGCGTTTTGATACCCAGACAATACCGTAGATACTTCCAGGAACGCATTGAGGACGGTTTGCTCATATTTATATACGGCCTGGATCTGTTTGGCCGATGCATTATTGTAGGTAGCCTGGATCGCATTTTTATTTATCAGGGGCGCCAGCAGATCCCCACCCAGATTGAAAATAAGTGATTCCGGTCTGAAGATATATGCAGGGCTGAATGCGCTCAATCCGGCGCCTCCTACAATGCGTACGGCAGGATAGAAATTGGCCCTGGCACTTAATACATCCAGGCGGGATGCGGCCAGTTCGTATTCCATCTGCCTGATATCCGGTCTGTATAACAACAACTGTGAAGGCACGCCTGCTGCTAAAGAATCCGGTGATTGGGTGGAGAATGCATCGGTATTCCTTCTTACTATCGTTTCACGGGAAGCGGTAAGAAAACGGATCCTGTTTTCAGTTTCAACGATCCGTTGTTTGATGGCATACTGCAGGTTTTGCGTGTTGAGCAGCTGCGCTTCAAAACGGTTGATCGCCAGCTGGGTTACCTTCGCGGCTTCTTTCTGAATCCTGACGATGCGCAGGGCATCGGATTGTAGGGCGATGTTCTGTTCAATAATAGCCAGCTGGTTATCCAGCGCCACCAGTTCATAGTAGCTTGCCGCAATCTCCGCCACCATGTTGCTCACGGCAAAGTGCCGGCCTTCAATAGAGCTCAGGTATCTTTCCACTGCCGCCGCTTTGGCGTTCCGCAACTTTTTCCAAAAGTCCAGCTCCCAGGAAGCCACCAGTCCAAAACCCAGATTAGTGGGTGATGCAGGCACATCCGGACCTTTAGTAATCTCCACATTTTTTTCTATCGATCCCTCCCAGGTGTAACCACCGGGCTTGTCTACCTCAGCACCTGCACGGATGCCCACAAAAGGAAGATACTCCCCCTTACGTGCGCGGATCTCATTCTGGGAAATATTGATTTCCTGCTTCATGATGTTCAGTTCCTGGTTGTGCACCAGGGCTGAATCAATCAGCGCATTTAACAGTGTGTCTGCGAAATAATTTTTCCAGGACAGCTGCGCAACACTGGCGCTGTCTGCACCTTTACCGGCATAGGTATCCGGCACATCCCTTTTCTCAACCTGGTTGGTAATGGCTGGAGCGCAGCCAGTGAACCACAGTGTGAGGAGGGCCAGGGTGAGGGTGTAGTTAAATATTTTCATCGTCTTTTTTCCTGATTTTATTGAGGATGTTTTTGATCTGTTTGGATATGGCTTTGTTAGACCTGCTTTCCACATAAGACTCTGTCAGCGGCACGTGGTCTTCATCTTTGATCAGCGATTTGCCCGCTGAAATGGAACCGAAGATGTAGTACAGTCCGGGTACAATGATCACCCCAAAGACGGTGCCCAGTAACATGCCACCCATGGCGGAGGCACCAATGGTGCGGTTACCCACCGCGCCAGGTCCTGTGGCAAATACCAGTGGAATCAGGCCGGCAATGAAGGCAAAGGAAGTCATGAGGATGGGCCTGAACCGCACTTTTGCTCCCTCTACTGCTGCCTGTAAAACCGAAGCGCCCTGTTGCTGTTTTTGCACCGCAAACTCTACAATCAGGATGGCATTCTTACCCAGCAGACCCACCAGCATGATCAGCGCCACCTGTGCATAGATATCGTTACTCAATCCCATGCCCTTTAACAGAAGGAAGGCTCCCAGTACACCCGCGGGAAGGGAAAGGATCACCGCCAGCGGGATCACGAAGTCTTCATATTGTGCAGCCAACACGAGATAAACAAATACCAGTACCACAATGAAGATGTAGATCGCCTCATTGCCTCGTTTTACTTCGTCATAGCTCAGGCCCTCCCAGGCAATGTCATAGCCACGGGGCAGGGTTTCCTTAGCAACTTCCTGCACCGCCCGTATGGCATCAGCACTGGTATACCCCTTGGCAGGCACACCCTTGATAGAGGAAGAGGTATACAGGTTGAAACGTGTGATCTCATTGGGGCCCTGCGTCTTCTTCATGGTCATGAAGGCAGAATAGGGCACCATTTCATCCCGGTTATTTTTTACAAAAAGGTTCAGCAGATCCGATGGATTTTTCCGGTACATCGGATCCACCTGTGTATATACTTTGTAGTAGTTGTTGAAGCGGATGAACCCCTGCTCATAAGTACTACCGATGAGGATATTGAGGTTCTCCATGGCCTTACCAATACTCACGCCTTTCTGCATGGCCAGCTGGTTGTCAATGATCAACTCATATTGCGGGTAGTTGGCTGCATAGAAAGTGAACAAGCCACTCAGCTCTTTTCGCTTCTTTAATGCTTCCATGAATTCGGTATTCACTTTGTCGAATTCCTGGTAGTCTACTTCAGAGTTCTTATCCAGCATACGCAGTGAGAAGCCGTCTGATGAACCATAACCCGGCACCGCTGGCGGCTCAAAATATTCCACGATGGCGCCGATGTCTTTGGTTTTTTCCTCCAGCTCTTCAATGATCTCTTTTACATTGTGCTTGCGCTGGCTCCAGTCTTTGAGGTTGATCAAACAAGTACCGGCGTTGGAACCGCGCCCTTCCGTCAGGATCTCATATCCTGCCAGGGAGGTTACAGACTGTACGCCTTCTACTTCCCTCGCAATCTTCTGTAGTTTGTGGGATACCGCATTGGTGATCTCCAGCGTGGTGCCCGGAGGCGTTTGGATGATGGCATAGATCTGGCCCTGGTCCTCACTGGGAATGAATCCTGCAGGCAGTACTTTATCGGCCGCAAAAATGCCAAACCCAAATGCGGCGAGGAGTACAAAAGTTACCAGCCTCCTGTCCGCTATTTTATATAAAAGTGTGGTATACCTGCCCGTGAGTTTTTCAAACCAGCGGTTAAACCCATCAATCATCCAGGTAATGGGTGTCTTTCTTTTTTTCTGGCCATGGGTGTTCTTCAGGATCATGGCGCAGAGTACCGGTGTAAGGGTAAGTGCCACAACACCAGACAGTACAATGGATGCCGCCATGGTGATAGAGAACTGCCGGTAAAACACACCTACAGGTCCTGTCATGAAGGCCACCGGAATAAATACCGCCGTCATCACCAGGGTGATGGCGATGATGGCGCCACTGATCTCTCCCAACACTTTTTTCACCGCTTTGAACGGCGATATATTTTCATCATGCATCTTGGCATGCACCGCTTCCACCACCACAATGGCATTATCTACCACAATACCAATGGCCAGCACAAGGGCAAACAAAGTGATGAGGTTAATACTAAGCCCAAACATCTGCATAAATACAAACGCACCTATCAATGAAACGGGAACCGCCAGGGCTGGAATCAGTGTAGAGCGCCAGTCACCCAGGAAAATAAACACCACCACAGACACCAGGATGAAGGCTTCCACCAGTGTGTGCAGTACTTTTTCTACAGATGCATCCACAAAAGTAGATACGTCATAGTTGATCTCGTAGTCCATGCCCGGCGGAAAGTCTTTCTTCAGTTCTTCCAGCTTCTCCTTCACGTTCTTGATCACATCACTGGCATTACTGCCGGGCACTTGTTTGAGGATGAGGGACGAGGAGGGATAGCCGTCTTTGTTGGAATAAATATCTACAAACTCACTGCCCACTTCCACATCGGCAATATCTTTAAGTTTCAGCACCTCGCCATCCGAAGTGGCTTTTACTATGATATCGTTGTACTGTTCCGGTTTGTTGTACCAGCCCTTGTAGGTAAATACATACTCGGTGGACTGCGCAGCGCGACCAGAACTCAATCCCACACGGCCCGGGCGGCCCAGCACGCTCTGTTCGTTGATGGCTTCCAGTACTTCGTCTGCAGAGAGGTTGTAGGCCCGCATGCGGTCTGGCTTCAGCCACACGCGAATAGCAAAGGCGCGGCTACCCAATGCGATGGCCCTACCCATACCACTGATCCGCTGCAGCTCCGGCAGCATATACGTGTTGGCGTAGTTGAAGAGGAATTTTTCATCCGCGTTTTTGTCCTTGCTGTACAGGTTTACGTACATGAGCATGGAGGGCTGGATGGGCGTGATCACCACACCTTCCCTTTGTACCAGGGGCGGAAGATTGGGCATCACCTGGTCAACCCTTGTCTTCACGTTTACTACGGCCACGTTGGGGTCCACACCGGATTCAAAGACCACCTGGATGGTGGCTTCAGAGGCACTGGTGGCATCAGAAATGATGTATTGCATTCCCTGCACACCGTTGATGGCACGTTCCAGCAGGGTTACGGTTGACTTAACAAGGACGTCTGCGTTAGAGCCCGGGAATTCAATGAAGATGTTCACCCTTGGCGGGGCGATCTCCGGAAACTGGGCGATGGGCCTGGTTTTGATAGCCAGCACACCCATGAAGACAATAGCAATGGATATAGCGATGGCCAGTACCGGCCGTTGAATGAATTTACTAAACATGCATGCTGTTTTTTCGTGAACACTTATTCCACATGGAGATTCTGCAAGCCTTCAATTACTTTGGCCGGATCAACCTTTGTGATCTGGATCTTCTCGCCATTCTTCACCTTGCGGAGGCCTTCGAGGAGGATCATATCGCTGGGTTTCAAACCTTCCGTTACCACATAAAGGTGGGAGAGTTCTGTGCCGATGGTGATCTGCCGGGACTCCAGCGTTCCGTCTGGATTAACTACGTAAACAAATTTCTTGTCCAGCACTTCAAAAGTGGCTTGTTGCGGAATAAGTATGGCCTGCTTTACAGCAGCCTTCATCAGGATGTTTCCAGTTTCACCATGCCTGAGCAGATGATCCGGGTTGGGGAAAGTTGCCCTGAATGCGATGTTGCCTGTCTCGTTGTTGAAATCCGCTTCAATGGTCTCTATCACGCCATTGTGAGGGAAGATCTGGTTATTGGCCAGGCGCACCTGAACCACTTCGTGGTTGGGCTGTGATGATTTGGATTTGTAATCCAGGTATTCAGATTCCGGAACATTGAAATACACCCACATTTTATCGTTGTCAGACAAGGATGTCAGCAGCTCTCCTTCATCCAGTAAACTACCGAGACGGGCACTGAACCTGTCTACAAAGCCGGAGAATGGTGCCCTGATGAGGGTGAAACCGAGATGGGTCTTGGCGAGCTGCACTTCAGCATTGGCCTTGGTGAGCTTGGCCTTGGCGAGGGCCAGTTCGTTTTTGGAGACGATATTGCTGTCATACAACATCTTGGTGTTCTGGTATTCTATCTCGGCAAAATTGGCCTCAGCTTCTGCTTTACTGGTTTCTGCCTGGTAAATGGCGGGTGTGATCTGGAACAGCGGTTGCCCCTGCTTTACATAATGCCCCTCATCGATGAATATTTTCTGGAGATATCCTTTTTCCAGGGCACGAAGCTCAATGTGCTGGCTGGATTTGATCTGGCACACATACTCTTTAATGATGGAGGTGTCTTTGATGAGTGGTGTGGTCACTTCAAATCGCGCTTCCTTGGTTTCTTCATGGTGTTCAGACTTGCAACTGAAGAAAATGACCATGAGTAGGGCGTAAAGCCCTGCTGACGTTTTGTTCACAATAGAGATTTTAAGTTGATGGTTGATGCTTGGGGCAGCTTTACGGTGCCCAGCAAAGGCATCCATTGATTGCCATTTGGGGGCAAAAATAACCGGGGTCGTCATTGGCGGCGGTGCCGCTGGTCAGAAGGGCAATTTGTGTCGGTGAAACCGGGTTTTTGACAGGTGGGATGGGGAGGGTTTAGGGGAAGGGTTTAGGGGGAGGGTGTAGGGGGAGGGGTACTGCGGCTTCAGGTTCATCATACCAGATGCGCAGGGCTGGCATGGTTTTGTTCTCATACATCAATGGAAAATTCCATAGCCATGGCTAAATAATCCAGGAAGGCGGCTAAGAAAACATCTACATAAACAAATAAAATATCAAATTATGGCAGCACAAGTAAAAGGCAGTCCTGAAAAAAAGCAGGATCCCAAGGACAACAGAATTGTAAATGAGGACAACAGGATCACCAACCAGGAAAAGCCTGATGAGTCCCCGCACTCCGGGAATGAAAAGACGGAGAATATAGATAAAGAGCCCAGGCCGGAAATAGAAATTCCCAAGCCTGAACCCACCACCACGGAAGAGGAAAGACCAAAAATGGGGAATTAGGCCGATGGTTGTACACAGTATAGCGTTCAGGGTGTTTGGTTTCATAAACAATGGGTTGGTTCTTGCCGGCCCATTGCTGTTTCAGTATTTTTTTGCTATAACGATTTTTCAGGAGACGCCAGACCAAGATCTAAATAAATGTCATGAAAGCTTTGATGCTGCTGAATTACATACCTACCTTTCGTCAAAGCTTACCTGATGTTACGGCGTATTTCCTGTGTACTGATTGATGACGATGTAGACGATTATTACCTTTTCCGTGATGCTTTGACGGATTGGCGAACCCAGGTGTCATTGTTTTATTTTGATTCCCCTGTAGAGGCACTTAAAGTTATAGACAGGGCCTGGGGCTGGGAACCGGATTTTATATTTATTGATATGAATATGCCTGCGCTGGATGGCCTGGAATGTTTGGGCCGGTTTCGCAAAAAATCCCGCACTGCAGACACACGGATCTTTCTCTACTCCACAAATATTGATGAAGTAACACGTACGCGTGCAGAAAAGCTGGGGGCCAATGGATGTATCGTCAAGCCTGATTCCCGGATCTTGCTCAGGAATACGCTGGCGTCTGTATTAAATTTTGAATAAAAAAGACCAACACAGGGTTGGTCTTTTTTGTGAACTGGTTTACTTCTTGTTTTTTAGTTTGTTGTCTTCTGAAGACTTGGATGCAGATGGATTGGGGAATGACTGGCTTTGATCATTGGGACCTTCATCATCTTTGCTGCTGGCATCCTGGTTCCTGATTTGCTCCAGGTTCTGCTGGCGATTGAAACTGCTTTCCTGGAAGCGTTGCTGATCTTGTTGCTGATCCCTTTGCTGGTTCCAACCTGTGCGTTGTTGATCATACTCTTCCTGATCCCGGAACTGATTCCAAGGCTGTTGGTCATAGCTTTCACGCTGTTGATTTCTGTTGCGCCACTGGTGCTGCTGTTGCTGGATCCAGGAAGACTGCTGCGGGTCCCAACTGTTTCCATAACCTCCGCTTTGCTGGCCGTACCCTTGTTGTCCGTAGCCATATCCCGGATGGCCGTAGTCCATCGGTTGGAACCCTTGTGGCTGACCATAACCGTAGGGTTGGTTCTGCCAGCGATTTCCCCGTCCCTGCATTTCATTGTATCCGTCAAAGCCTTGCCCATAGCGGCTTTGCTGATAAGGTCTGTTGCCTTGCCAACCCATATGTTGCTGTTGGTAGGGCTCGTAAGGATTCAGATAGCCACCCATAGGCAGGTGACCCTGTTCTCCAAAATAGCCTGGCTGATACCACCCTTGCTGGTAGCCGCCGCGGAACCGCTGTCCCTGGAAATCATCGCCATAGCCTCCGGCGGTAAACTGCCGTCGGCCCATTGCGCCATAGTTTTCATCCAAATCTTCGTCGTCATATCCAAAATCATCTTCGTATAAGGGGGTGCGATGGGTTGAGCGCCTCCGGTTTTCAACCTCGCTGTATCGTTGCTGGCCCCTGGAATCTTGTCTTCTCGTTTGACGTCTTTTCATGGTAAAATTTTGTTTTAATTTTTACAATCGTGTAACACACAGCTACTGCAATCTGTATGCCCGTATGTTAGCTCAGTTTTTTCCTGCAGGCTTCCAATTGTGAATAGTGTTGTTTCAATGTGGGAAGTGTTTGTGTAATCCACACCCTCAGGTCAGCATCAGTGATATTATTGCTGGCCTTTTCAAATTTTCGGATTGTTTCTTCGTGCGCATCACTCATTTCCTTGCACCATTCCTTGTCAAATTTCATGGCGTTCTTTTTGCCCATATCGTCCACTTCTTTCAACACATCCATACTGTCTACAGGTGGTAAGGCGAGTGATTTGTTGTTCGCCAGCGTTTGAAGTTGTTGCATGGTTGTCTGGTGATCCTGCTCCAGCATGCGGGCAATCTGTTGCACTTCTGCATTGGTGGATTTTCGGACCGCCAGTCCTGCCAGTTTTATTTCTTCATAGTTTTTTGCGATGGTTTCACGAATGAAATCGGCATCGTCTTTTGCCAGTGGTCCCATAGGCGTTTCCTTTGTATCTGTTTTACCGGATGAAAGGGTATCCATACTGTCACGGTCTGTTCGGGTACCATCCCCGCAGGAGGCGAGTACTATGGCGGCTATGCAAATGATGGTCATTTTCATAATTGATTTTTTTAAAAAGTTATTGATCAAAGAGAGGATTTGGCAGCCTTAGCACTGTCCCGAAGATTGCGGATGGTATTATGTGCTTCCAGCAGTTGGTCCTTTTGCCGAAGGATCAGTTGCCGCACATCTATACCCTGGGTATCTTCAGATTCCAAGGCTTTCTGGTAGGCTTTTTGGGCCGCATCTTCCCCAAATTCACAGAGCTCCAGTGCATTTTCCCGGTTGGCTTCTTTAGACGACAGTGCACCGCGGATATCCATCCACAGCCGGTAGAGTTTTCCGGATTGCGTGGTGCTGTCGGTTTTAACAGTGCCGCCCAGTTGCCGGATGGTGGAAGCCAGTTCCTGTTTGTTGGCTTCACTTCCGTGGACCATGTTTCGGAAAGTAGTGGCGAGGTCGCGTTCATGATCTTCCAGCAGTCCGATGGCTTTTTCATAGCCCCGGATACGATCGTTGTTAATGAACACGAGGTCATTCAACGCGTCAATAGTTTGTTCGTAATTGTTCATACCTTGATGTTTGTATGAACGACGCGATAAATACTGTGCCAGCAGGATGTAGTTTTGACAATCAGACTATGTCAAAACCTGTAAAGACTTTTTGTATGCTAGTCTATGGTAGGATATTTCACCGCCTTGGCTCCGTTTTTGGCTGACCAGTAAATTTGACGCTTGTCAAATTCCTGCATCCGGTTAAAACCCCGGTCATTCGATTCTTTTTCGTCAGAAGTTGGATATCCCGACGGTCCTCTTTCCCAGCCTTCTGCCATCCAGAAATCCCTGATGGCTCCATGTATCCAGAACGCTTTTCTGGATCTCGGATTCCAGTAGATAGAACTTTCCCAACCTGTTTTGTGCCTGAAATGCGTATACTGCCCCGCGCCGTCCGGACAGGTATTCAAATTAGTGGTAGGAGTGCCGATAGCGGTGTACCCACCCAATGATTTCCATTTCTCAAAAACGGCACCATGCGTTTCAAAGGCGGCATTGTTGTGGATAAAGATAGCCCCATTGTTATATAGGGCTCCCTGGACCATTGATCCTTCATACACGTATTCTTTGAATTCAATCCAATTCAGCTGTCTGGCGCGGGTCTGGATAATTTGTTTCCTGGGATCATTTCCTTTATCTGAAGAAACAGAATATTTGGCAAGATCTGGTGCCGGAGTTGCCGATGGATTTTGGATGTCTGAGGTAATTCGATTGTCCTGGTATTTTGTATTGCCGATAGCGTCATGATTAATAGATCCCATGCCGATGACCTCCATTTTCCCCCAGCCAGAATTGCCCACAGGTTGGCCACCAGATTGATCAAGGGCTGCATTACCCGTATTCAGTGCCTGGTAATTATAGTACTGAAGTGTTCCGTCTGCGTTGACGCTGTAAATTTTTCCGGCACCTGTGGATAGCACTTGTAATTTATTGTTCCATCCACTCGAAATCTTGTTGCTCAAACCACCATACCATTTGTTAGATCCGGTGAGTACGCCCGCGTGTTTATACCAATACAGGTCGCCTTTTTTATCTACGAGGTAGAACACACCGTTACCGCCACAAAAGACTGCGTAGAAGTTGGTCCAGCCACTGCCCACCTTAGTTCCGCTTGCAGCATCCCAGTTGTATTCTCCATTCTGATATCCTATATGTCTGTACCATATGAGATCGCCGTTAGTTTTTAGCATATAAATTACGCCAGCTCCCGCTGCAAAAACACCTCTTACCTCGTTGCTCCAGTTTTTTCCGATGATGGACCCGGAATTTTGTGACCAACGGTAAGCACCGTCATGAAACCCTACGTGGTTATACCACAATAGTTCGCCATTTTTCCTGATGGCATAAATATGGCCGTCTCCATCATTCACGATATGATTGAAATCCCAGCCGTCGCCTACTTTAGTGCCTATATTCCTGGCCCATTCTGCAGAGCCACTGCCATGTCCAGTGTGTTTATACCATAACAATTCATTCTTGGAATTCAGCGTGTAGATAACAGGATCTGTCATGTAGCCACTTCCGCCATACAGAAATCGAACACCGAATTTATCCAGCTCACTCAGGGATCCGAAATTGTTCCATTTGGGATTGCAATAGTTCATGACAGATTCAGCGTCATAGCCTGTTACCCACCAGTCGCCATTTTTTCCCTGGGTCCGCTCCTGGCATTTTAAAGGTGCATCGGTCCTGTTTTGTTCATGGGCGAAACCCAGAGCATGGCCAAACTCATGCACCGCGATGGGGCGGATACAGGCTTCGGTGCCCGGTTGCCCACATAAGTTCCAGTTGAAGTTGAGCACCATTCCATTCGTCATTCCATCCAGATACGCACCCAGCGTTTCAGTATGTGGCGTGTCAATTACATTGTTAGAAATGAGGATGCGGATACCCCTGCTTGCGGCGTTACACGTACCCCAGCCGGTAAACCTGAATTCCGATTCTTTTTCCCAGGTATTTTGTACTGCGTCCCTTACCCATCCTCTTTCTGTAGCATTGGCCGGACTTGGGTTTTCCCAGCAGACTTCGCAGGTTTTTCCGGGCCAGAGTCCTTTTTCGAGAATACTCACACCTTGTGAAACCTGGCCAATCTGTTGGGCGATAAGGCAAGAAGATACCAGCAGCAGTGCGAAAAGAAGAAGATATTTCATGGAGCTTTTTTTGAACAATTGATATCCATACTCGGTAATACAGTACCAAATGTATTTATGCCCCATTGGTGTTTTAAATACCCAGTGGTTGGTATTTAAGTGATAAATGTCTCTTTCTGATGTTAATGGTTTAAACCAGAAGGGTCGCGGAAAACCAGTTTGGGAATGGCCGACTGCGGTATTTTATCAACGTAAAAACCCCTTCCGCAGGAGATCACATGAATGGTTTCAACCAATGGTTTCAAAAACATGGGACTTGATGGAGGTTGGTTAACCAGCCAGGCTTTCAACCTGGCTTCTGCGGCGGCACTGTCTTCCGCATTGGGCATTCTGGACTCAGGGCCGGAAAAAATGAAGGGCTGGATGATGATGGATCTCGCAACCGGATAGCTTGTGATATTTTTCCAGTTTATGTCTTTCCTATAGTTTGTATGAATAGAAACCTGGCTTTCCAGTGCTGTGTCTGCACAAAGGAATTTAATCTGTGTTTTGCCTTCGGCATCCGCTAGTGCCAGGACCCATCCCATTGAAAAGTCATTGTTGGAAGGGACAAAAACATCCATATTCGATTCAGCAACCCTGATGAGTTGATTTCTGGCGAGACCTAATGCAGAAGTGGCGTTGCCTTGTGGAGTCAGGTATATCTGACCCCTTGCGATAGTAGTGAAAACAATGGTTAGCGCTATGCAAAACAGGTTTCGCATGATGTTAAGGTAATCATTTTCTGCACTGCATTTTAATGGGCAAGGTAATTTTGAATTACTCAATATTTTGAGTAAATTTACTCAACGTTTTGAGTAAATCGTCTTTTATGTTTCAACGCCCTCATTTACAACAACTTAGGGAAAGAACTGGGGAGCCCCGAAAGCGCATCCAGGTACTGATCGGGCCCAGGCAAACCGGAAAAACCACCCTGGTCACCCAATTGCTGGACGAGTGGCAGGGGCTTAAACTTTTTGTTTCTGCCGATGCGGTCTCCGGGGCAGACGGCACATGGTTGCAGCAGCAATGGGATCTGGCCCGGGTACAGGCCGGGCGGGAAGGTCAGGAAATGTTATTGGTGATTGATGAAGTGCAAAAGGTTGGTCAATGGAGTGAGTGGGTGAAGAAGCAATGGGACCAGGACACCCGTGAAAAGCGGAACATAAAACTTATCCTCCTTGGATCTTCGCGGTTGTTACTGCAGCAAGGCCTCACAGAATCGTTGGCCGGCAGGTTTGAACTGCTGTATGTGGGTCACTGGAGCTTTCCGGAGATGCGTGAGGCTTTTGGGTGGACGGTGCAGCAATACATTTGGCTTGGCGGTTACCCGGGTTCTGCAAGTTTGATTGGAGATGAGGACCGATGGAAAGCTTATGTGCGGGATTCACTGATTGAAAGCAGTATCTCCCGGGACATCCTGATGATGACGCGGGTAGACAAGCCGGCACTGATGAAGCGATTGTTTGAATTGGGGTGCTTGTATTCCGGACAGATTTTATCCTACACCAAACTTATGGGCCAATTGCAGGACGCCGGAAATACAACCACCCTTGCGCATTACCTGGGTTTGCTGGAAACGGCAGGTCTGTTATCTGGCCTGGAAAAATATGCTGCTGATGTGGTTCGGCAGCGAAGTTCCAGTCCCAAATTCCAGGTCTTCAACAACGCATTGATCAGCGCACAAAGGCCGGAGCATTTTGAACAAGTAATCCATGATACCGCTGCCTGGGGCCGGATGGTGGAAAGCGCCGTGGGGGCGCACCTTTTAAATGTAGCTACGACAAAAAAAAATGCGTTGAACTATTGGAGGGAGGGTGGAAATGAAGTGGATTATGTAGTTCAAAAAGGCAAGCAATGCATTGCCATTGAAGTGAAAAGTAATTTGTCTTCAACGGGCAAGGGTATGCAGATGTTCAAAGACAGGTTTCATCCTAAAAAGATTCTGCTGGTTGGGGCTGGCGGTATTCCGGTTGATCAGTTCCTTGATATGGATCCGGAGGAGTGGATGGGATAACAATATTATAGAAACCCCAACTCCAGCTTCGCCACTTCACTCATCATGTCCTTATTCCATGAAGGGGTCCAGGTGACTTCTACATGAACATCATTCACGCCTTCCAGGGTCCGGATTTTTTGGTCCACTTCGTGCGGAAGTGTTTGCGCGGCAGGGCAGGAGGGAGCCGTAAGGGTCATCACTACCTCCACATTGTTGATGGGAAGGATATTGACTTCATAGATGAGCCCCAGGTCCCAGATGTTCACGGGGATCTCGGGATCAAAAATCTCCTGGATCTTTTCAATAACTTTTTCTTTCAGCGCTTCTTCGTTCATCTTTGTATTATTGCAGGGAGAAGATAAAGGGAGAAGTACGAAGCTGCTCTTCCAACTTCTCCCTTTATCTTCTCACTTCTATTAAGAGGACCACGCCAGCGCGTCAAGCTTCATCTGCTTGATCATCGCCCGCAATCCGTTGGATCTCGTTTGCGCTAAGTGCCGCGTCATTCCAATTTCGTCTAAAAACTTTACGGGTGCGTCAACGATCTCTCGCGCAGGTTGACCAGAGAATACACGGATCAACATGCTTACCAATCCTTTCACGATCACTGCATCTGAATCGGCCTCATAAAAAACCTTACCGTCCTTTGCGTAACTGCGCATCCAAACGGTACTCTGGCAACCTTTTATTTTATGGTCCTCGGTCTTGAATTCATCACCAAGTGGCGCGAGCTTCTTGCCGAGGTCAATAATATATTCATACTTGCCCTCCCAGTCGTCAAACAGGGAAAACTCGTCCACCAGTTCCTGCTCTATGGTTGCTATACTTCCCATTACTTCAACATGTTGATGACTTTGTCCAGGCTCTTCACCATGATGTCAATTTCTTCACGCGTATTGTACGCCGCAAAGGATGCACGCGTGGTGCCCGTCACTTTCAGGCATTCCATCAACGGCATCGTACAATGTGTTCCCGTGCGCACAGCCACCCCATAGTTATCCAGTAAGATGCCGATGTCCTGTGGATGTATGCCTTCTACCGTAAAAGACACCACACTCACTTTGTTGGGCACATTTCCTTTGATGCTTAGCCCGGGAATCGCCAGCAATTGTTCAGTAGCATACTGCAGGAGGTCATGCTCATGCGCACGGATCGCAGCCTTGCTAAGCTGTGTCACAAATTCCAAGGCAGGCTTCATCGCTATCACGTCGGCAATATTGGGCGTGCCAGCTTCAAATTTATAGGGAAGATCATTATACGTGGTTTTCTCGAAACTCACCTCCTTGATCATTTCGCCTCCTCCATGGAATGGCGGCATCGCTTCCAGGATCGCTTTCCTACCATACAAGACACCGGCACCAGTTGGACCATACACTTTATGGGAAGAGAAGGCGAAGAAGTCACAGTTGAGTTCCTGCACATCAATATCCAAATGCACCGTACTCTGCGCACCATCGAGGAAAACAATGGCTCCCACATTATGTGCAGCGTCAATGATCTCCTTCACCGGATTGATGATTCCGAGTGCGTTGGAAGCATGTACCACAGACACCAGCTTGGTACGCGGACTCAATAATTTATAGTACTCTTCAAGGACAAGTTCTCCATTTTCGTCAATGGGTGCCACCTTCAACTTCCCACCTGTAGCCTCACAAAGCATTTGCCAGGGCACAATGTTTGAGTGGTGTTCCAAAGTGGAGATTACAATCTCATCACCGGACTTGATATTCTGTCGGCCCCAGGTGTACGCCACCAGGTTGATGCCTTCCGTAACGCCCCGGGTGAAGATGATCTCTTCCACGGAGCCTGCATTGATGTATTCGCGGGCTGCTTCGCGGGTGGATTCATACGCTGCTGTGGCTTCCTCTGCAAGCGTGTGGATGCCCCGGTGAATGTTTGCATTATAATTGCTGTAATATTCTACCAGCGCATTGATGACACTACGAGGCTTCTGTGATGTGGCAGCGTTGTCAAAATACACCAATGGTTTGCCTTTCAGTTCCCTTTGCAGAACGGGAAACTGTTTGCGAAGCTCATACACATCATATCCCGTTGCTACAGTTGCCATAGTTAAAAGTTGAATTCAAGTCGCGCCGAGATCAGTTGATCCACATATTCACGGAGCGCCTCGGTTTTAATATTGTCCAGGATGTCTACCGCAAAAGCATGCAACAGCAGTGATTTTGCATTTTTCTCACTGATACCGCGGGCACGGAGGTAGAACAGGGCCTGTTCGTCCAGTTTGCCGATGGTACAGCCGTGTGAGCACTTCACGTCATCGGCAAAGATCTCCAGCTGGGGCTTGGTGTTCACACTGGCATCATTACTCAGCAATACATTCTTGTTGCTCTGGTAGGCATTGGTTTTCTGTGCGTCCTGGCGCACAAATATTTTTCCATTGAACACGCCGGTGGAGGCGCCGTCCATAATGCCTTTATACAGTTCATTGCTGAAGCAGTTGGGCATCACGTTATCCACGATGGTGTGATTGTCTACATGCGTACTGCCATCCAGCAGATACAGCCCGTACATATGGGATTCACCGTGATCAGCTTCCATCACCATGTTGAGGTTATTGCGGACGATGTTTCCACTCAGGGAAATGGTGGTGGCGTTGCACAATGCCTTTCCGATCTGCCGGAAATGTGTGGTACTCACCTGGCTGGCGTGACTGCCTTCGTTCTGGATCTTGTAAAAATTCACTACGGCATCCTGCTCTACCACAATCTCGGTTACCATGTTGGTGAGTGTATCGTGATTTCCAAGGGAAACATGATGCTCTGCAACTTCCAATCCACAACCTGCCCCTGCATAGATCAGGGTTCTCGGAAGTGCCAGCGTAGATACCGTTTTGTTATGGTTAACGTGATAGATATAAATGGGTTTGCTAACCTGTTTGCCGCGCTTTACATGGATGAATACACCACCGTTCACAAATGCTGTATTGAGGGCATTGATCCCATCAGGATGGTATTTTGCACTATGGCCAAGATGCTCTTTGACGATGGCGGAAAATTCACCGGCAGCCGCTGTTTCCAGGGGCAGGATCGTCACTTCATCTGTATGGGAGGCACTGTTGAACAGGCCATTTACAAAGAATATTTCGATGGCCTCTCCGGGAAGGCGGAATCCATTTACATCTTCGGCACTCAGCTCAGCGTGCTGGCCCAATGCCATCTCTTTGGAGAAGAGCGGACTGATGCGTGTATATCGCCATTCCTCGTGCTTGGCCGCAGGGAATCCATACTGCTTGAATTCCTGTAAGGCTTTCTCCTGCAGGGAAGCCAATTGCCCGGTGGGTGCTGCCACATCAGCATACTTATATACTGTTTCGCTATTGCTCATGCTTCTACTGCGTATTCATTCTTGATAAAATCATACCCACGTTCTTCCAGTTCCAAGGCCAGTTCTTTGCCGCCGGATTTCACAATACGTCCGTTGTACAGTACGTGTACAAAATCAGGGACGATGTAATCCAACAAGCGCTGATAGTGGGTCACTACCAGGAATGCATTGTCTTTGCTGCGGGCCTGGTTCACGCCATTGGCCACGATGCGCAGGGCATCGATGTCCAGACCTGAATCAGTCTCGTCCAAAATTGCCAGCTTGGGTTCCAGCATCGCCATCTGGAAGATCTCGTTGCGTTTTTTCTCACCGCCGGAGAATCCTTCATTCAATGAGCGGGAGAGAAGAGATTGATCGATCTCCACCAGCTTCATTTTCTCCTTCATCAGTTTCAGGAAATTCACGGCATCCAGGGGCTCTTCGCCACGGTATTTGCGGGTTTCATTCACTGCGGTCTTGATGAAATTGGTAGTGCTCACACCGGGGATCTCCACAGGGTATTGGAAAGCCAGGAAGATGCCTTCACGGGCGCGGTCTTCCGGAGACATTTCCAGCAGATCTTTGCCGTTGAACTCCACGGAGCCACCGGTTACGTCAAAATGATCACGTCCCGCCAGTACTGACGCCAAGGTGCTTTTGCCGGAGCCGTTGGGGCCCATTATAGCGTGGACTTCGCCGGCGTTGATGGTGAGGTTTATTCCCTTGAGAATTTCTTTATCGTCGATATTCGCTCTGAGGTCTTTTATCTTTATCATACTACAATTAACAATTAACAATTAGCAATTAACAATTGGCACTGGTATTTGGACGTTGGGAGTTGGATGCTTCGCACTTCTCCCTTTACCTTCTTCCTTTTACAACTACCCAACGCTTCCCTCCAGAGAGATGGCCAAAAGTTTCTGTGCTTCCACAGCAAATTCCATAGGCAGCTGGTTCATCACTTCTTTGGCGAAGCCATTGATGATGAGAGCCACCGCCGTTTCAGTATCGATGCCGCGCTGGTTGCAATAGAAGATCTGGTCTTCTCCAATTTTGGAAGTGGTGGCTTCGTGCTCTACTATCGAGTTACTATTTTTTACTTCGATGTAGGGGAAGGTGTGCGCGCCACATTTGTCGCCCAACAGCAATGAATCACACTGTGAAAAATTCCGCGCGTTCTCGGCCTTCCTGCCCACCTGCACCAGTCCGCGATAGCTGTTCTGGCTCTTGCCGGCGGAGATACCTTTGGATACAATCCGGCTCTTCGTGTTTTTGCCTACGTGCATCATCTTAGAACCGGTATCTGCCTGCTGGAAATTATTGGTCACCGCCACGGAGTAAAATTCACCAACGGAATGATCGCCCTTTAAAATCACACTGGGATATTTCCAGGTAATGCTGGAGCCGGTTTCTACCTGTGTCCAGGAGATCTTGGAGTGATTGCCTGCACAGATTCCCCGCTTCGTCACAAAATTATAGATACCACCGCGTCCTTCTTTATCACCAGGATACCAGTTCTGGACGGTAGAATATTTTACTTCGGCCTTTTCATGTGCTACAATTTCCACTACAGCCGCATGCAGCTGGTTTTCATCCCGCATGGGGGCAGTACATCCTTCCAGGTAGCTCACATAGGACTCGTCATCGGCTACAATTAATGTGCGCTCAAACTGGCCAGTGTTGGCTGCGTTGATCCTGAAATACGTACTCAGCTCCATAGGGCATCGCACACCTTTGGGGATATAGCAGAAAGATCCGTCTGTGAAAACGGCAGAATTTAGTGCCGCGAAATAATTATCTGTGACGGGCACCACTGAGCCGAGGTATTTTTTGATCAGCTCGGGGTGCTCATGGATGGCTTCGGTCATGGAGCAAAAAATGATGCCCAACTCCGCGAGTTCCTCTTTAAAAGTGGTGGCTACAGACACGGAATCGATAACGGCGTCAACGGCCACTCCCGTCAGTCGCTTCTGCTCTGTCAGGGAAATCCCCAGCTTCTCAAAGGTCTTCCTGAGCTCCGGATCAATCTCATCCAGGGAATTAGGAGCAATCTTCTGCTTGGGCGCAGAGTAGTAGATCACGTCCTGGTAATTGATCTCCGGGTAGGTCACATTTGGCCATTTCGGTTCCGTCATGGTCAGCCATTGCCGGTAGGCTTTGAGGCGCCATTCCAACAACCATTCCGGTTCATTTTTTTTGGCTGAAATGAACCGTACGATGTCTTCATTCAGGCCTTTGGGGGCCGAATCCGCCTCGATATCGGTCACGAAACCGTATTTATAGTCGGAATTCGTAATCTGTTCTAATATATCGTCTTGTTCTTCAGGCATAATTTGTCTGGAAAGGTTAAGGGTGCAAATTTCCTTCAAGTTGTCGGAAATAAGAACAAGCGACGGGGCAAATGGTTAAACAGGGGGCGGTTTTTCCCGAAATCGTAAACCAGTTCGCAGGTCGCAGTTCGCAGGGTGCAGGGCGCAGTTCGCTTACCCTCCGGACTTTCTGCGAACTGTGAACTGTGGACTGCGAACTAAATCCCTAACTTTAAGCCATGAACATCATCATCTCCGGGGCGTCGGGAAATTTGGGCCAAGCCGTTGTGCGTCAGTTCCTTAAGGCAGGCTGGACGGTAGTGGGGCTGGTTGTGCCGGGCGATAAAACGCCGATGGCGATCAAGGACAAAAACTTCGTGAAAGTGGAGGTTGACCTTGCCGATGAGATGCACACCTCCCTGGCCCTGGGCCGCATCATTAAGAAAAGGGGTACCATAGATGCTGCCGTGCTCACCGCCGGTGGTTTTGCCATGGGCAGCATTGCTGAAACCCCATCCAAGGATATTTTCCAGCAGTATAAACTGAATTTTGAAACAGCCTACCATGCTGCCCGGCCCATTTTTGCGCAGATGCTGCGACAGGGAAAAGGGCGCATTTTCATGGTGGGCTCCCGTCCGGGGTCAGATATGAAACAGAGCAAGGGCATGACGGCCTATGGGCTGAGCAAATCCCTGATCTTCCGCCTGGCGGAGCTCATGAACGCCGAAGCCAAAGGGACGGATGTGGTGGTGAGCGTTGTTGTTCCGTCAGTTATTGATACTCCTGTCAACAGGGAGAAGATGAAGGGAGAAGATTTTAGTGCGTGGATGGATCCGGTAAAAATGGCGGAGATTATTGAATTCTACACCACGCCTGCAGCGGATGGCCTGCGGGAGCCAGTCCTTAAAATGTACAACAAAGTGTAGCTTAGGGTGTGCCCACGAAGCAAGCTACCAGCGATTACTCCCATCGCAACCGTGTAAAACTGATTCACGGTGGTAGGGATTATTTTGAGGCAGTGTTGCAACTCATCCGGCATGCTACTACACAGATCCACCTGCAGACGTATATCTACGATGAAGACGAAACGGGATGGCTGGTAGCCGAAGCACTGATTGCCGCTGCTTTGCGGGGAGTGAAAGTGTATGTGCTGGTAGACGGATATGCTTCATCCTCGTTGAGCGAAGATTTTGTACGCCACCTGCAGTTTTCGGGTATCCATTTCCGTTATTTTGAGCCGGTGCTCAGCAGCAGGCATTTTTATGTGGGGCGGCGCCTCCACCATAAAATCCTGGTGGCCGATGCACGGGAATCCCTGGTGGGTGGGATCAATATTTCCAATAAGTATAATGACCTGCCGGAGAATCCGGCCTGGCTGGATTGGGCCATGTGGGCGGAAGGCGAGGTGAGCTATGATCTGTTCAAGGTATGCGCGGAATTCTGGCATAAATCGCGCAAACCAGCCCGTGCAATGATTGCCAGCACTCCCTGTCCGGTTTTTCCGGCGTCCTGGGATTGTGCGGTGAAAGTGCGGCGTAATGATTGGGTGCGGCGTAAGAACCAGATTTCCCGCAGTTACATAGAAATGTTCAACCGGGCGCAGGATCATATCATCATCATGAGTTCGTATTTTTTGCCGGGCCGGGTGATCCGCAGAAACCTGGCGCGTGCGGCTAAGCGTGGTGTGAAGATCTCGCTGATCCTCGCGGGCACTTCTGATGTGATGATGGCCAAATATGCAGAGCGGTTTATCTATCGCTGGCTGCAGCGCCAGGGGGTGAAGATCTACGAATATCCCAAGGCCGTGCTCCACGCCAAGCTCAGCACCTACGATAAAATATGGGTGACGGTTGGCTCTTACAATGTCAATGATATCAGTGCCTATGCATCTGTGGAGCTCAACCTGGATGTGATGGACGATGGCTTTGCCACCCAGGCGGATGGCTGGCTACAGCGCATCATTGTCCAGGACTGCGAAGAGATCACCAGCGAAAAACTACATAGCTACAATGCTGTCACCCGTTTTCTGCAGTGGTGGAGCTATGAGGTCTATCGGGCGCTGTTTTACCTGTTTACTTTTTACTTCCGGCAAGAGAAGTGAGAAGATGAAGGGAGAAGTGTGAAGACCAGCTTCGCACTTCTCCCTTTACCTTCTCCCTTGACATCACAAATGTCCGCGAATGCGCTGGACAAATGACCTAAGGGTTAAGGCGTTCCACTGCGCAAACCTTCCCCGCTGTACCACCAGGCTGTTATCACCCCGGTGGTCCAGGTAGTAATGAAAAGCGAAAGGTTGTGTGGGATCATACCAACCCACTTCCTGTCCAAAGCGCAGATCATTGAATACGATAAGGCTATCCTGTTGTGTAACCGTATACCATCCCTGGGAGAAGCGTTTGAGATTGTCCACTTCCTCGTGGTCCCGGATGTCTTTCAGCAAGTACTCGTTGCGCGGGAAGTAGCGAAGCCGCAGGGAGTCTTCACGGTCAAAGAAGCTTCGATAGCCCACCTGGAAACCATCTTTCTGTTCCAGTACCACAAAGTACAGCCAGGTATTGAATGGGGTGGGGGTTGTAAACGAGCGTGAGTATGCGATATTTTTATGGCTGATGATCCTGTTGATATCCCGTGTGACCATCAATTTATTAAACAGGGCAAAGCCGAGGTAGGCCAGGGTGCAAATGATAGCCGTCCATGCCCATCGTAAACGTTTGGCATGCGTGGAGGGCTTGAATAGAAGCACCAGGCATCCGATGCCGCCAAAAATGGAGAATACCGGATCCACCACAAAGATGGTATGGAAGCTTACGCGATAATGGGAGAAGGGCTCAAACCATCCAGTACCATAATTGTTGAAAGCGTCCAGGAAAAGATGCACCATGATTTCCGTTCCCAGGAAGAAAATCCATTTACGAAGGGAAATATTGTGGGGCCGATGGAAGCGTTCGGCTGTCACGGCCAGGAAAAATGTAGCAAGAACAGCAAACAGTAGCGAGTGGGTAATGCCGCGATGCGCCACCAGTTCACCCGTGGGGCTCATCCACAGCGCATTGAGGAAATCTATATCCGGCACACTCTGCGCCAGCGCACCCCAGATCATGGCCTTTTTGCCAAACTGCTTGTCTGTAAACAACTCGCCAATAACGGCGCCGAGGGCAATGTGGGTGAGTGAATCCATGCGTGTTAAAAATACTGATAACTTTGATGCGTGCCTTGGTAAAAGGGAGAAGATAAAGGGGGAAGTGCGAAGCCGCCTTCCAACTTTATCTTCTCCCTTAACCAAACCTTTATAACAAAAGAATGTAAATTAGAGCATGGGGATTTTCAAACAACTCGCCGAGTATCTATTCCTGCGTAAAAAGGATCCCAACCGGCCCAATACCGGTTTTGTGAAAGCCATGCACGGGATAAATCGCATATCCATATTGTTGTTCCTCTTTGCCATTATTGTAATGGTGTACCGGCTCTGCGTAAAGAAACATTGATCAGGATGGGTTCTCAGGCCCATTACCTACATTGCAGCATGAAGATGTTGTTTCTCTTCCTGCTTATAACTACCAGTGGCTGGGCACAGCAAACGGTAAAGTTCAGCTCTAACGACACGGCATTGGAAAACGCCTTTGCATGGGCAAAGCAACAGGCACTGGCATATAGGGGAGACCCTACAGACCCCGTGGGTCCCTGGTATGAGTCTGCCCTCCCGCCGCGTTATGCTTTTTGCATGCGCGATGTGTCCCATATGTGCATCGGTGCAGAAATCCTGGGCATGCACCAGGAGAACAGGAATATGATGGGCCTGTTTGTGAAAAATATCTCCGCATCCAAAGACTGGTGTTCCTATTGGGAAATTAACAAGTGGGGCGTGGCTGCACCGGCCGACTATAAAAACGATCAGGAATTCTGGTATAATCTTCCCGCCAATTTTGATGTGCTTTTTGCATGCTGGCGGCTGTATCTGTGGACCGGCAATGCAGAGTATATCCATGATCCTGCATTCAGGCATTTTCATCAGCGAACCATCGATACCTATATTGATCACTGGGTCCTTCAAGTGGATTCACTGCTCACCAGACCAAATCATCCACACGCTCCTTCGCCCATCGATCTTAACAACGCCTTCCACACCAGCAGGGGCCTGCCTTCATATTCCGAAGGGGTGGATGATCTCCGCGTGGGGATTGACCTCATCGCATCCATCTACCGTGCATTGATGACCTTTGCAGAAATACAGATTTTGGAAGGCAGGCATTCAGATGCTGAAAAATATCGTAAAAAAGCTGCGCAGTACCAGCAACACCTGGATCAATACTGGTGGAATGTCAAAAACGATGAATATTATACACACATCGGTGCAGACGGGAAGTTTGGCAGGGGAGAAGGCGATACTTTTTTGTTTTGGTTTGATGCATTAAAAAACAAGCAGCGCCTGCAATATACCCTTCAAAATCTATTGCGCTCGCCGGCAAATATGGAAAACCGGTCGTATTACCCTTTGATCTTTGCCACACAAGGCATGTATGAAGCAGCACGGAGCCAGATTCTTTTTATGGCGGATCCCTCAACCCTAAGGCGGGAGTATCCTGAAGTAAGTTTCGGGGTCATTGAAGGAGTTGTGCAGGGCCTGATGGGCGTAGAGATTATTGGAGATACTATACGCACGGCATTCCGCGGGCGCAGTACCGATAACTATTTTTTGCAGTATTTGCCTTTCAGGGAAGGTACCGTTAGCATACGTCAAGCGGCAAATAAAAGCCAGCTGGTCAATCAAAGCGGCAGAACAATTTATTGGCAACAGGAGAAGAATGGAAAACGCCAGACCAGGAAACTGGCAGCAGGCAAAACTTTGGATGGGTAGCGCATTACTGCCATGGCCTGGTAATTGTGCAGGTTAAGGAAAAGACAGCAGATGTATACCATTATTATTAAAGCGGCCATGATCATTTCCTTGTTGCAGGTTAACGGGGGATATGATGATTTTGTAAACAAAGCGATACAGGAATCCTTGTTACAGATTGATATGGGAAAACTCGCCCAGTCTAACAGTGGCAGTGAGGCTATGAAGAGTTACGGAATGCTGCTGGAGCAGGATCACAGTACATTGCAGCGGCAATTGGTTTCCATTGCAAGGGAAGAAGCCATGCCCGTTGTTGTTGCTTTGGATGCCGCCTATGTGCAAAAAATTGCACAGTTGAAAGAGCTCCGGGGCGTAAAGTTTGACAGTCTGTTTCTCCTGGTGAACATCCCTGATCTAGAGCGGAGCCTGTCGTTATATCGCATGGCGGCACAAACGCATACCCATCAGAAGATCAGGCAGCTCGCAACAGACGGCTATGGTGTGATCGAGAATGACCTTGGCAGGGCTCGCGAACTACAAGTGCAGAAAAGGTAGTATTGCGAAATTGGTGTGAAGTGCAAACTTATGCTATTCAACCTTCATGCTGACTGTATAAATGCCTGGTGGTCTGGATTCCATGCTCAGTTTGCAGCATTAACCGATTGTTTAAACGGATACACCATCAAAAGAGAAACCTTCCATTGACCCTGCTGATTTTTTTTCCAGAGATGGATACCGTGGTTGAGCACAGTATGCGTTTGTCCAACTGAGTCAGGGAAAGAAATTCTCAGGGTATCCAGGGAGTATGCCATATCCCCCGCTTTGGCAATGTCAATAATAGTAGGTCCCTTCCATTCCATGGCCATACCTGGAATTTTGGGAAGGTTTGCAAAAACTTTTTTGAATTCTTCTTTTCCCCTGGCAGTTGGTTGACCCTGCAGCATATAGATGATATCATCTGAAAGGCCATAAGCGGGATCACCCGCTTTCCCTTTTTTCTCCCATTCTTCCCATGCTTTTTTGATCTGCAGGGATTCATTGTTCATATCTACAGGCCTGCTCTGGCAGGCCGTCAGCAAAATGACGATGGTGATGAAGAATTTATTCATTGATATGGGTTAAAGGGTAAAGAAAATGGTGAATAGAGAACCAACGGATTGCCAAAACTCTCCCATTCTGAACTGCCATGCCATCAGTGTCATCAGGTTTACCATTGTCACTATGGAATAGGCAGTATAGTTTTTGGATTTCAGGACATCATTAATGGCCAGGATCAGGGAAATCAATGCGGCGAGGATGAGAATAGAAGTAACAGCAACAGGAAAGGGCACATCGAAATACGTGATCAGAACCCTTCCCAGGCCGGGGCCGATCATCAGCAATGCCGTGCCGATGATATAACGGAGATGGTTATGCGTATTCCGACTGTTAATGACAGCCAATGCGTAAAGAATCGCAAAGGCAAACATGGCAGGGATGGGCAGGGCAATGGCAGCAACTTTATCAGCATGGGCCAACTGTGGCTCCGGACGCAGGTACCCAAGTTCGGCGGTCAGAAAAATAGAAACAACCACCAACGGCGCAACTATATAACTGACCTTACCAATCAGTTTGTGCAGTCTTACTTTTCCCTTCATGATAAGTAAGGGCTGGATGATGAGCATGGTGATCCAGGTGATCATCATGGCACCATGAAAATGGTGCACCATGCTGAATCCGGAGAAACCTGGAAAGAAGACCAGATAGGTGCGGTAAAAGCCCCAGGTCACTACGGCAAGGATCAGGATCGAGGAGGCACTGATGAGTTGGTAAGGTGGGTTTTTTGTATGGTTCATACTACATGCAATTGAGTGGTTAAAATGGTCAGAATAATTTTGCGATGGCCCTCCCCATCACCTGCCAGCTTTCTGTTTCCTTCAGGTGCCAGAAGGTTTTATGCAGCAGTTCAAAAGCAAATACAAGTAAAAAGGGACTGGGCTTTTTGAGTTTGATGGAATCATATAGCACAACCAGGGCGATTATACTGAGCTGGATATAATTGCCCACATCATATCCGGGCAGGTTAAAGAAATATCCTAAAGTGCGGTCTAGCGCAGGGGGAATAAACAGAAATGCTGTGCTGATCATGAACCGCATGTGGAGGTCTGTCCTTTTTTTGTACACCATGGCCAGGGTGTACAATGCGGCAAAAAAAACAAGCCCGGGAAAAGTTAAAGACAGCATTGCTACCGCCTGGGTTTCCCCAAGAGATTGTACGGTTCTGTGGTAGCCACTTTTGTTGGCGAGAAATATAGAAATTACTACCAGAGGTGCCCATAAGTAACTAAGCTTTCCAATGCGATTGTGTAATTCGGTTTTGCCCTGCCGGATCAGGATGGGCTGTATCAGCAGCAGCACAACCCAGCCCATCATCACCATTCCATGAACGTGCATGATCCAGGTGAAGTCCATCTTGCCAAAAAGCGGGACGGTTACAGATTTGAATTGTGGAAAATGCTTGATGTAAGAATGATAGAATCCAAAGTGAATCAGGATGATGAGTCCAATAATGCCAACCACGGTAACGGCAGAGAATTTTTTAGGTGCAGAACCACTTGGTGGTGAAACCGGGATATTTGAATGTTCCATGTGTGAAGATTAGGTGATAGATACAGGCCAAAAATTGCGTATTGACGGACTAAGCGCAATACCTGCCAGTTGGTATTTTAATTACAGTGAATATTCTCGATCTTGTTGCTATTGCACCTCACCATGCACTGGAGAAAGCTGTTCATATCAATTATATTTTACACCTGTTTTTCCGATGTTTCAGCCCAGGTGGTGGACATAGGCAACCTGGACCAGGAGCCCGGCTATATATTTTTTAATGGGAGAACTTATGCACTGAGGAGCAGTTCTGCAATCCCCCTGGACTCTGTGTTACAACCGGCATCGCAACAAAGATTTACACCCCTTCCGTCCCAAGCGGTAATTTTTCACGGTTTTGATCCGGATTATTTCTGGTATCGATTTACCGTCAGCAACAAGGATATTAAAGACAGGAAGTTCATTTTGCTTTTTGGTGGCAGGGGCATCAGGACTGCGGAGCTATGGACTCGTGCAAACAGTGGATGGTATTCACTGGGAAAAACAGGCTATCGGTACCCGTTCAGCAGCAGGCCTTTTCTGTTTACTTCATATGCATACCCAGTGACCATTCCAGCCGGACAAACGCAGACGTACTACTTGAACGTAGATGAAAGCCATGCGTATAAAACAACCCATTTTGCGGCCTTTGAACCGGGAACCATGGAGCGTATCAAAGGGCGGTACTATTTTTTCTTTGGTTTACTGATAGGCGTAATGTTATTGTTTGGCTTGTTTAATCTCTATCTCTATTTCTCCATAAAGGAGCCCATCCATATCTGGTATGCGTTGTATATCATTTTCATGGTTTGTTTTCTGGTAAAGCATGAGGGCCTGGATATGCAATTCCTGCATATGGATTCTGAGTGGGCATACCGTGCAAGTTCTATGGTTGGTTTTGTGGCCGTAGGCTCAGGCTTTCTGGTGCAGGTAGTACAGCTTTTTCTGGTGAATATTTCGGTCAAATCCTGGCTGGGGAAGGCTTTAAGCATGGTTAAATGGTCATTATGGCTGAGTGGGGCGATTTATTTCATCATATTCTTTATTGAACCAGCGCATTGGATGGAAGTGGTTGTTTTTGAATGGGCCAATAAAACAGCAATTGCTGCAATCCTTTTGGTCATTGTCTCCTGTATGTACAGTATTGCAAAAGGGTACAGGCCCGCGTGGATCTTGTTACTGGGGCAGGCCGCATACCTGATCGGTGTTTTGTTTCGGGCACTTTTCATCGGGGACCTGAGCCAGGTAATTCCACCCGCTCCTTTCCAGATAGGATTGCTGATGGAGGTGCTGATTGTTTCCTATGCTTTAATGCATCGGTACAATGTGTTCAAAAGGGAAAAAGAGCAGTTGGGCAATCAGCTCAGAAACCAGCAGTTGCATTTCAGTGAACAGATCCTGGTCACACAGGAGAACGAGCGAAAGCGAATTGCCGGCGACCTCCATGATGAACTGGGGGGTAACCTCGCAGCTATCCAGATGGCAGTACAAACGGCCGATCTGCCGGAGAGCCAGCGGGATTTACTCAAAAGTTTGGTTTACAAGACTGCCGTTACTACCAGGGAGATCGCGCACAACCTGATGCCGCCGGATTTTGAAAAGAGCAGCCTCTGTGAGATGTTATCCATTTATTTTGGCAGGCTCCAGATGGAAGGAGATCTCAGATACCATTTTGTTTGTTCTGGCGCTGTGGTGTCTTTTTCTAAACAGGACGAGCTGATGGTGTACAGGATCGTCATGGAGCTTGCCACTAATATCTCCAGGCATGCGCTGGCGTCTGAAGCTACCATACAGCTGCTTTATGAGCCTGATGCCCTGGAGATCATTGTGGAGGATAATGGCCGTGGTTTCCAGGAAAATTCCGGAGAGGGCATTGGGCTGAAAAGCATCCGCTCCCGCGTAGATTACCTGGGTGGAGTTTTTCAGCTGGATACAGGGCAGAAGGGAACCACCGTCATCGTACATATACCATATCAAAAAGAAGTATGACAGCTGTAACTATTATCATCGCTGATGACCACAAGCTATTCATCAATGGATTGCAGCTGTTGCTGAAAACTGAAGCCTGGATCCATATTATGGATGTAGCGCATAACGGCCGGGAGCTTCTGGAGCTACTGTACCAGCGGCAGCCTGATATCGTGCTACTGGATTTAAATATGCCCGAAATGAATGGTATTGATACGGCTATACATATCAGACGGCTTTACCCTTCCATAAAAATTATCGTGTTATCTACATATGCTGAAGGAAACCTGATTGAAAAGGCAAAATCAGTGGGTGTGCATGGGTACATGTTGAAGGTTTGCGAAAAAGAGGAATTGCTGGAAACGATCAGGGCGGTGATGAGCAACCGAAGCTCATTTCCCTATCTCCCGAATGCGTCAGCAGGAGGGCTGGACGAAGAGGATCCTTTTCTCAAGCCCTTCAATCTGACCCGAAGGGAGCGGGAGATCATAGGATTGCTGAAAGCGGGAAATACCAATAAACAGATGGCAGACCAGTTGTTTTTGAGTGTATATACTGTGGAGACCCATCGCAAAAACCTCATGCGGAAACTTGGGCTCAATACACCAGCCGCACTCATGAAATTTATCATGGAACAGAAACTATGACAGAGAATCCACGATAATTTTCGCGGCATTTTCAGAAGCGGCACCGCCCGGGCTTAGTATATTCCACAACTCCGAAAGGTCTTGTTTGATGAGGGTGCTTTGTGCAGGATCCAGTAATTTGCGCAGTTCCGTGGTGAGGTTTTCAGGCGTCAGGTCATGCTGGATGAGTTCCTTCACTGCGGGCTTGTCCAGGATCAGGTTCACCAGCGAAATATATTTTACCTTGATCAGTTGCTTTGCAATTGCAAAGGATACGGCACTTCCTTTATAACACACCACTTCGGGAACACCAAACAGTGCAGTCTCTAATGTAGCCGTCCCTGAGGTAACCAGGGCTGCATGGCTCTGCATGAGGAGTTCATAGGTCTTGCCCTGGACGAGATGAACATTGGGGTAGTTGCTGATCATCGATTCATAAAAACTTCTTTCCAGGGATGGCGCCTGTGCAATACGAAATTGCACATCGGGGAAGTTCTTTGTGGCGGCCAGCATGATGGGAAGTTTCTTCTTTATCTCCTGTTCCCTGGATCCTGGCAGTAGTGCTACGCTGGGGTGGGGCGTTAGGTTGAGGTTTGCGTTTTTCCTGAATTCGTCTATGACCTGCACCAGCGGATGGCCTACATAGGTGACGGGATAGTTCCATTTTTTGTAGAAATCCACTTCAAAGGGGAGGATCACCAGCATTTTGTCAACCACTTCACGGATGGTTTTGACGCGACCTTCCTTCCAGGCCCATACCTGTGGGGAGATGTAGTAGATGGTTTTAAAGCCATGCTTTTTGGCAAACTGCGCCATCGGGATATTGAACCCCGGATAGTCAATCAGCACTACCACATCAGGCTTAAAGGCCAGCAGGTCTTTCTTACAGGTTTTCATGAATCCGAGGATGGTGCGGAGGTTGAGGGCCACTTCCAGGAAACCCATAAATGCGCGTTCCTTGTAGTGGCTTACGAGTTCACCCCCGGCGGCCTTCATGAGATCCCCACCCCAACAGCGAATTTCTGCCTGAGGATCAAGTTTGCGGATCTCTTTGATCAGGTTGCTGCCGTGCAGGTCTCCTGATGCTTCCCCGGATATGAGGTAATATTTCATCCCCAGATTTTAAAAAGCAGGGCGGCCACTGCGTAAAGCAGGGTTACGGCGAAGATGCCTTTGGCCGTCTGGTCTTTTTTGGTGTTGATGTAATACGTAAAGAAGATGATGTTTACCAGTAGGCAGGGGATGGTAATGGCGGTGATCAGCGGCTTGTTCATCCGCAGTGCCGTGATGAATTCCCCGAAACTGTAGAGACTGAATTTCCACCAATAATATCCGAACAATCCCAATACAGGGCCGATGAGTCCGATCACGAGGCCCAGTTTCAGGTTGTCCCTGTTGATTAATCCCATTGTAAGCTTTTTTCCAGTTGTGATTTTAAGGTGTGGTTGGTAAGGTCAAACTGCACGGGCACCACACTCACGTAATTGTTTTTAAGTGCCCAAACATCGGTATCCTTTCCTTTGTCGAAGTTCACAAATTCCCCCGTGAGCCAGTAATATTTTTTACCGTGCGGATCTGCGCGCTCATGAAAATCTTCCTCATACTTTGCGTAGGCCTGCCGGCATACTTTAATGCCTTTGATCAGCTCCACAGGCACGTAGGGGAAATTGACGTTGAGGCAAAGATGCTTTTCGATCTTTTTCTTCTTCATCAATTGCTCCACGATGATGCGTGCATATTTTTTGGCACCGGTAAAATCCGCTTCCATGGAATAGTCAAGTAAAGAAAATCCGATGGAGGGAATGCTTTCGATGGACGCTTCGATGGCAGCACTCATGGTACCGGAATAGATCACATTGATGGAGTGATTAGCGCCATGGTTGATGCCACTGATGCAGAGATCGGGTTTGCGGTGCAGGACCTTGTCCACGGCCAGCTTCACGCAATCCACCGGGGTTCCGCTGCAGCTCCAGGCTTCTGTGCCTTCTTCAAAATTCACCTTATGCAGGCGGAGGGGAAAGCCGATGGTGATGGCATGACCCATGCCGCTTTGCGGCTTGTCTGGCGCTACCACCACAACCCTGCCCAAATCTTTGACAGCATCTACCAGGTGGTGGATGCCGGGTGCGTTCACGCCGTCATCATTGGTGACCAGGATAGTGAATTCTTTCTTTTTTCCGGGCTTCTTGTTTTTTTTCATGCAAGCGTTGTTCAAGTTCGCAGGCTAGTTCGCAGTTCGCGTAGGTCGCAAGTTCGCAAAATTCAGCGAACCGCGAACTGCGACCTGCAACCTGCGAACTAAAATTTATGGGTGTATTTTTGGAAATACCAAAATATTTAGTAATTTGCCCCAAAATCATTAGTATGTCCCAGTCGTACGCAGGCAAGAACCTGAAATACCTGAGAAAGCTAAGGGGATTAACCCAGGAAGAATTTGCAGCCAAGCTGCACATCAAGCGCTCTTTGTTGGGTGCTTATGAAGAGGAGCGTGCGGAACCCCGGATTGACGTATTGGAAATTGTCAGTGATACTTTTAAAGTAACCCTGGATGATTTGTTGAGAAAGGATTTAAGTGAGGTCAAGGGTTCATATTTGGTGAAGCGGCGCCAGCAGAAGATGATGTCAGAGAACAACCTGATCCAGTTTGTACCGGTGAAAGCGGCGGCGGGTTACCTGGCGGGTTATGCGGATACGGAGTTCATAGATGAACTGAATACATTTACGCTGCCCATGCTGGGTGCTGGGCAATACCGCGCCTTTGAGATCATTGGTGATTCTATGCTGCCTACCCCGTCTGGGTCAATCATTGTGGGTGAGAAGGTGAACGATGTGGATACGGTAAGGAATAACCAGGCTTATATTGTAGTGAGCAGAACTGAGGGAATAGTGTATAAAAGGGTAGTGAAGAATAATAAAGCAAAGAACAAACTCACCATGGTGAGTGACAACCCACAATTTCAGCCGTACCATATGAACGCTGAAGATATCCTTGAGCTGTGGCAGGCGCAGATGGTGATCTCCAAGGTCACTGCGCAGCCCGCCTGGGATATGGGTCAGCTGGCGAGCCTGGTGTCCAATTTACAGGAGCAGGTAAGCACCCTGAAAAAGCGCATGAATTAGCGCTAGATTTGTACTGTGCAGGCGCCCACTTCATACAGGATCAGGAACCAGCAGTTCTGGCTCACTGCGGAGCGCTGTTTGTATTGGCAGGAAGAGGGATCGATGATTGTGTCTGACCTGCATTTCGGTAAAACGGGTCATTTCCGTAAGGCGGGTATTCCCGTTCCGCCTTCTGTGTATAAAGAAGATCTGCAACGGTTGTTCCAGCAGATCCAATACTTCCAGCCCAAGGAGCTCATTTTTGTAGGGGACCTGTTTCACTCCCGCGCCAATCTGGAACATGAGTTGTTTAAGAAGTGGCGGTTTGATCTGTCGGCCCTCACCATGCACCTGGTCATGGGCAACCATGATCTGCATTCCAGAAAGGATCATGATGATCTTGACCTTGTCATCCATGAGGAACAATTGCAGAGAGGTGAATTTCGATTTGTGCATGATTTTTCCCTCAATGCCTCCATGCCTCCATCCCTCAATGCCTCCATGCCTCCATGCCTTAATGCCTATATCATCAGCGGCCATATTCATCCCGGGATAAGGCTGCAGGGGAATGGTAAACAATCCTTGCGTTTTCCCTGTTTCTATTTCACGCCTACCTTTGCCGTGCTGCCGGCATTCAGCCGTTTCACGGGTATGGCCCTCATCGAACCCAACAGGGGAGATGATGTATATGCCATCGTGGACAAGGCAATCATCCAGGTGAGTTCATGAAAATTGCGTTTGACCCCATCTATGCACATCCGCTCCCGGAAGGGCATCGCTTCCCTATGCTCAAATATGAGTTGATACCGGAGCAGTTGCTGCATGAAGGCACCATTGCTCCGGAAGATATTTTTGCGCCGAAGCCATGCACTGATGAAATTGTGTTGCTTACCCATGATGCCGCTTACTTCAGGCGGTTAAAGGAGCAACAACTGAGTGAGCGGGAACAGAGACATATCGGCTTTCCACAGTCGCCGCAACTCACCCTCCGGGAATTGATCATCACCCAGGGCACTATCGAATGCTGCTATCATGCCCTTAGGGATGGCGTGGCCCTCAATATAGCCGGTGGTACGCACCATGCTTTTTCAGACCGCGGAGAAGGCTTTTGCCTGCTGAATGATTTTGCCGTAGCCGCAAATTATCTTTTGCACCAGGGTGATGCCCGGAAGATTGTGATCATTGACCTGGACGTACACCAGGGAAATGGCACGGCCAGCTTGTTTCATGGCCGGGCGGAAGTGTTCACCTTCAGCATGCACGGCGCACATAATTATCCGTTTCATAAAGAACAGTCAGACCTGGATATCCCCTTGCAGGATGGGATTAAAGACGAGGAATATCTTCGCTTACTCACGCTGAACCTGGTCCAGGTCCTGGATCACCATCAGCCTGATTTTGCATTTTACCTTTCTGGTGTGGATATTCTGGCAACGGACAAATTCGGGAAGCTGAAGATTACAAGGGAGGGTTGCAAACAAAGGGATGCGTTTGTTTTTACGCAGTTGAAAAATCGGGGTATCCCCTGCACGGTGGCCATGGGTGGTGGCTATTCACCGGATGTTAGGGACATCGTGGAAGCACACTGTAATACGTTCAGGACAGCGAGAGACCTTTTTTAGTTCGCAGTTCGCAAGTTCGCAAAGTTCGCAGGCAGTCTGCGAACTGCGAACTAGTCAATTGATTTTGTTAAGTGTTGCAGAAAACCAGTCTGTAAGTGCAGTCTTTTCCTCCTGTGTCAAGACCGCATCCTTATGCATCCATGTATAGGAATCCAGCGGCATCCACCCCTCCTTGATTGCGTCAACACATTCCTCCATTTTATGGCGTGCTTTTTTGGGTGAGTAAGTCAGGAATTCATCAAAATTGAGTTCTCCTTTTGCTTCATCAATATGACGGCCCATCCACAGCCCTACAGGCTGGATGTTTACATACCAGGGATAGCGGGTATTATTGGAATGGCAATCATAACAGGCTTTTTGCAGGATGGTTTCCACATGGGCAGGCACGGCATAGGTGTTGCCAATATGGTTAGCTGATTTTCCTTCACTGATGTTTTTGTTGGGGCGCACAAATTGTAGCAGCAGCAGGAGAATGCCGAGGCCATACAAAATCTTTTTCATCGTATTCCGTATTTAGTGAAAGTATTGTTCTGCTTTAAATATGGATTCTGGTTTACCTACATCTACTACCAGGTCTCCTGTGTGATCATACACGTAAATATCGTGTGTTTTTGCCAGTTCAAGATAGGTGTCTATGATAGAAAATTTGCCGGATTGTGGGATCAGCGGTATCATACTGGGTTCAATGACATGCACCGTAGTGAAAGCACCGGGATAGCTCACAATGGATTGACGCGATATCTTCTGCTCTCCTGTCTTATTGTTTTCCCAGCCCAGTAAAAGATGGTCATCGTTAAAAAGAAAATTCCGGGATGTTTTTCGCTGGGTCACTGCCAGTGTAGCCAGGCCCTTTTTCTTCAGATGGTAAGCATACATCTTCGGCAGATCCAGATCTGTGAGAATGTCTGCATTGCAAACAACAAATGGATGCTTACTGTCTTCAAAAAACCAGCCTGCTTTCTTCAGCCCGCCACCGGTTTCCAGAGGCTCCTCCACTTCATGGGAAATACTGATGTTGATCCCGAACTGTTGATTGTCCTCAATAAATGCAATGATTTGGTCAGCGAAATGGTGCACGTTCACAATGATGTCCCTGATCCCGTATCCTTTCAGATATTCAATATTGCGCTGCAGCAAGGGCTTGCCATTCACCGGCGCCAGCGCCTTGGGATGCTTATCCGTAAAAGGCTTTAGGCGGGTGCCAAGGCCCGCTGCAAAGATCATGGCGCGTGTTCCAACAGGAAGAGTCATTTTTGGTAATTTGCAATTGGCAATTAACAACTGGCAATTGGCACTAGTTATTAAAGTTTAATAACTAGTGTCAATAGCTAATTATTGATCCAGTTTTTTTTCTCTTGTTCACAATGCGTCACTTCCACCCGTACATCAAACTTCTCTTTCAAATGTGCGGCAACTTTATCTGCGGCGTACACGCTCCGGTGCTGACCGCCCGTACAGCCAAAACTCACCATCAGGCTGCTGAAGCCTCGTTTGATATAATCCTGCACTGAAATATCAACGAGAGAGTATACATGTTGCAGGAAAGTGGGCATCTCGGTTTTGTGCAGCAGGAATTCCTGTACTTCCCGGTCCCTGCCCGTCTGGCTCTTGAATTCCGCGAGTCTTCCGGGGTTGAGGATGCCCCTGCAATCAAAAACAAACCCTCCGCCGTTACCGCTCTCATCTGTGGGCGCACCATTCTTATACGAGAAGCTGCAGACCTTCACCGTAAGGGGAGTATCTGTAGTAGCCTTTTCAATCTCAAACCTTTTGATGATTTTTTCATCCGTGATGGCCAACAATACTTTCTGTAGTTCCGGCAAACGAATCGGCATTTTTTTATGCTGCAAAAACCATTTCAGGTTCTTCAGCCCAAACGGTATGCTGGAAATAAAATAGTCTTTGCGCTCAAACAAACCGCGGTATCCGTAGGCTCCCAGGGTTTGCAACATCCGGATCAACACAAAACCATCGTAGCTGTCAAAGAAGTTTTTCTTGTCCAGGGTATGTCCCAACAGGCTATTGGCCTGTTCAAAATAATACTCCAGCAGCTGGTCCCGCCACTCATAAGGCAGTGAGGCCCGTGCCTGCCACAACATAGACGCCATATCATATTGCAACGCACCCTGCATGCCACCCTGGTAGTCTATAAAATGTACACACTCGTCCTTCACCATGATGTTCCGGCTCTGGCAATCCCGGTGCATGAAATATTTCTGCTCTTCCTGCATCAGGTAGCTGCTCAGGATGTCAAAATCATTCAGCAATGCATTTTTATCATAAGGCAGATCCAGGCCCCGCACAAAATAATACAGGAAGTACAACAGGTCTGAATAGATGGCCTGTTTGTCAAAACTCTTGGTGGCAATACAATTATTATAGTCCAGGTTTTGACCGCCTAAAATCTGCAGCCGCGCCAGCTGCGCACAGGTCTTTTTAAAGAGTTCAAAGACATGGTCTGAGAAACCTTCTTTCTTCATGATGTCAAAGAGGGAGACATCGCCAAAATCCGACTGCGCATAGATTTTTTTGTCTTTGCTAACGGTCAGGATTTCCGGAACGGGAAGTTGCTTGGTGGTAAAATGCTTACTGAATTCAATGAAAGCATTGTTTTCAGGGACATTGGAAGGGTTATAGGTAATGATATAACTGTGTTTTCCCTGCCAGGCCCTGAAGTACGTCCTGTTGGATCCCGCCTGTTTCAGGGTGATGATCTCTTCTGCATCCTGGTGCTTCCATTCCTTGAAAAACGCACGGATATCCTGCAATACTTCAGCCATAGTGGGTATAAATTCCTGTAAATATAACCCTTAGAGCATTTTTTTGATCCGGTCTTCCAGTTTTTCAGAAGAAAGGTTCTCCCGCATGCTGTCTACTTTAACCGGAAACGAGAATGGCGTAAGCTGATCCGGGAAACTGAGCAGGATCCTGGATTGCTGGATCCGCTCCAGCATATTGCGCAGCCGTACTTCTTCCATCTGCTGGTCAAAGACTTCCTGGAAGGCCTGGCGCAGCAGCAGGTTATGGGGTTCGTATTCTGAGAAAACACTGAAAAGGAGGGATGCAGAGGATTGCAGATGCCGGGCCTTTTTCTTTTCCCCGGGCATGCCCTGAAAGACCAGGCCCCCAATCACCGCGATGTCCCTGAATTTTCGTTTAGCCATTTCCGTGGAGTTCACGCTGCGCTGGATGTCTTCAAACAGGTTATCCGGACTAAAGAGCTCATACACATTGCTGTCGTCCACGGGAATGGGCTGGTCACTCAGCAATTCAAAACTGTAGTCGTTCATGGCAAAGGAGAAACTGATGGGCATGACCTTACTGATCCGGTACGCCAGGATGGCCGCCATGGCTTCGTTCACGAGGCGGCCTTCAAAAGTGTGTACAAACAGATGATGACCATCTTTGGTGGCTATCTGTTCCACCAGAAGCTCATTGGCTGAGGGTATGCGCGACCGCTCCGCTTGTTTCCTGAACAAAGGTTCCAGCCGTTGGATTTCCTGGTCCTTCGCAGCAGGTTTCAAGGCTTCATTCAGTTTCTTGCGCAGCATGAAACCGAGGTTGGCAGACAGCGGCATGCGGCCACCATTCCAGCTGGGGACAATGACTTTCTGTTTGTTGGATTTCTTCACCAGCACCGTCATGTCCTTGATCATCAGGAACTCCAGGTTCCTGCCGGCTAAGGCAAATACGTCTCCCGGCGTGAGGCGGGAAATGAAGTATTCTTCAATATGCCCAATATATCCACCGGTCATGAATTTTACTTTCAGCATGGCATCAGAAACGATGGTGCCGATGTGCATGCGGTGACGCATGGCTATGCGCCTGTTAGTGATTCGGAAAACGCCCTGCTCATCGATCTCCACTTTCCTGTACTCATCGTATTGCTGCAGGGCCTGCCCGCCGATGGTGATGAACCGCAATGCCTGCAGCCACTCGTCCTCGTTCATTTCTGCAAAACAAAACGTGGAGCGGATGACGGGCAGCAGATCATGGGGACTGAAGCCTTCACCAATGGCCAGGGTGCATAAAAATTGGATCAACACATCGAAACACAACACCATCGGTTCACGGCTTTCAATGAACTGTTGACCGATGGCTTCTTTCAATGCTGCGGCTTCTATCAGTTCAAGGGAGTGCGTGGGAAGAAACCAGATCTTGCTTACCTCGCCGGGGCGGTGACCACTGCGGCCCGCCCTTTGCAGGAAGCGCGCCACACCTTTGGGGGAGCCCACCTGGATGACGGTTTCTACGGGCCTGAAGTCCACGCCTAAATCTAAACTCGCCGTGCACACCACGGCTTTGAGCTTGCCTTCATGCAGGGCGTCTTCCACCCAATCCCGCAGCTCTCTTTCAATGCTGCCATGATGCAGGGCGATAGCGCCTGCCAGCTGCGGCGCGATGTCCAGCAAAGTCTGGTACCAGGTCTCGCTCATGCCCCGGGTGTTGATGAAGATCAGCGTGGTTTGGCTGGATTCAATGATGGGCACAATTTTATGGGCGAGTTTGATACCGAGGTGCCCGGCCCATGGAAAGGTTTCAATCTCATCCGGAAAGATCGATTCTACATCAATCTCTTTGTCCAATCTCGCACGGATGATTACAGAATCTGCGTCACCCAATGGATGAAGGAGCACTTGTTTCGCTTGTTCAAGATTGCCGATGGTAGCCGAAATGCCCCATATGGAGAGTGAGAAGGTAAAGGGAGAGGTGCGAAGTTTTAGATGGGTTAGATAGGCAACAGCCAGCTCCACTTGTACGCCACGTTTGGAACCGATGAGCTCATGCCATTCATCAATGGCGATGATGCGCAGGCTGCCAAACATTTCAGCCTGGCCCTTCTGTGCCAGCAACAAGTGCAGGCTCTCCGGGGTGATGATCAGCACCTCGGGCATCTGGCGTTTCTGTCGCTGCCGTTCTGCTGTGTCTGTATCGCCGTTGCGGATGCCTACCTTCCATGCCATGCCCAATTCCGCAATCACTTCTTCCATGGCCCTGCCGATGTCTTTCGCAAGTGCGCGCAGTGGCGTTACCCAGATCAGCTGCAAGCCATTCTTGTTTTTTGAACGATAATTTTCCGGATGTTCATTGATGAACCGGATCAGCGCGCCCAGGAAAACGGAGAAAGTCTTACCGCAACCGGTAGGTGCATTCACCAGCCCGCTCTTACCTGTTTCAATAGCCTGCCAGGTTTCTTCCTGGAAGGTAAAGGGCTGCATACCTTTTTGCTGCATCCATTCTTTGATGATCGTGTAGCCTATACCGTTATGCTTTGACCGAGTCAAGTGGATTACAGGGTTTTGAGGTATTCAATCACGGATTTTCTTTCTCCATCATTTAGCTTGTCGCCAAAATAATGGCCCTGGTTTCCATATCCTGGAAGGGTTGTGTTGTACACGGTTTTGCCGCCAGGCTTGTCATGTACGGTGTACTTCCAACCGAGCTTCTGATAGTCATAGTCAGTCTTATTGAAATTACGGCTCCAGTACAATGGCCTGTTTTTACTGTTCAGCAGGGTTTCCAGATCCGGAACTGACCCGTTATGAAGATAGGGGGCTGTGATCCAAATGCCATCCAGCGGCGGCGCGATGTAGCCATTGAAAGGCACCAGTTTCGCCGGGTTATCACCTTTGGAGAACCAACTGGTATTGAACCAATTGATCATGTCTGAATACTGGTAGTTGCTGTGGTTCAGCAATGAATCTGTCTGGATCACCTGTTGCGGAATCAGGTAGTTAGGGTATGAAGAATATGACCCGTAAAATCCATGACACTTTGCACAGTGCGTTTCATAGACTACCTGACCCTCTGCTGCCAGGGCACTGTCCACGGGCTTCGGATATTTAGGTGGTTCGATGGATTTCAGGTAGCTCAGCACATCGTCCATATGCGCATTCACTTTATTGGCATGGGCCGTATCATTCACTGTTAATAGAATAGCTCCCATCAGAAAAGTCCCAAAATCGCCCCTGCCAAATCCACTATAGAACATCGCATTTTTTTTCTTCAACAACCACCAGGCAGGCACGTCTGATGGGATCACCTGTTTGGGTAATTGCACACTGGCCGTGTCATTCCATTTCAGGGTGTTTTTATCCCGATGGGAGATCAGCACAGCCGTCAACCTGTCTGCCGCGTTTACTCCCCGCACTTCGGTTTGCATCTGATCAGCGATGGTTCTGCCCACGGTGATGAATTCTTTCGCTGCTTCGGCTTTCTTTTTGTTGATCTTCATATAGCTGTCGATAGCCCCCTGGATCATGGGATTGTCGAAGGCCCCTGCATGCGAAAAATCGATAGTGGTATTGCCCAACCCGATGATCAGCTTATCGTCAAACACCTGCGCGTGACATTGCAGGCAATTGGGAACTACAATCTCTTCGCCATTGGCGGCACGCACTACATTGAAATCATATCGCACCCCTGCATTATCTCCGCCCCGCAATAAATAATCGTCCTTGTTCACGCCCATACCCATGCGATAAAAAAGAAACGGCAGACCGCTGTTCACGTAGTCCCCAGTCACAATAAACTGATAGCCGGAGTCTGCGTTGCCGCTGCGTTGCGGACTTGCGGGGATCTTCACCGGATCGGTTGGATCGGGGAAGAGGCTGTAGGAGGTAGTGAGTAGGGCGTAGATTAATAAGGTTACAATGATTGCTTTCATTTTTTACCGTATTGATGCAGCATTTGCTTCAGGTCTTCGATGGTGTTGATCTCGCTTACGGGTTTGTCTTTCCGCCAGCGACTGATTCGCGGGAATCTTAACGCCACGCCGGATTTATGCCGGCTGCTGGCGGCAATACCTTCGAATGCAATTTCAAACACCAGTTCAGGTTTTACGGTTCTGACGGGGCCAAATTTTTCAATGGCATTTCGTTTCACAAAAGCGTCCACTTCGGCAAATTCCTTGTCCGTCAATCCTGAATAGGCTTTGGCAAAGCTAACGAGCTTATCTCCATCCCGCACGGCAAAAGTGTAATCGGTGAATAAATTACTCCTGCGGCCGGAGCCTTTCTGGGCATAGATCATCACCGCATCAATTGTCAGCGGATCGATCTTCCACTTGTACCAGTCGCCCCGCTTTCTCCCCACCTGGTAAACAGAATCCTTTCTTTTAAGCATCAGCCCTTCACTGCCATTCTCCCGCGCGCCCAGCCTGGCTTCCACGAGTTGTTGCCAATCTGAAAATTCAAGAACGGGCGATGCATAAATGCCTGCTCCCCACTCACTACGCACTATTCCCTCTAAGAAAGCCCGCCGTTCATGCAAAGGCGCCTCCCGCATATCAACCCCTCCGTGTTCCAGCACATCATACACCACAAACCCCACGGGTGATTCCTGGAGATGTTTTTTGGTCACTGTTTTTCTTCCGATGCGGGTTTGTAATAATGCAAAGGGCAGGGGCTTCCATGCGCCATCTTTTTGTTCAATGCACATGATCTCGCCATCCAGTACAGTGCCATCGGGCAACATGTCTTTCAGGATATAGAGCTCGGGAAATTTTTCCGTCATGAGCTCTTCTCCCCGGCTCCAGATAAACAGGTCATTGTTTCTACGGATGACCTGCCCGCGGATGCCATCCCATTTCCACTCCGCCTGCCATTCCGCAGGGGCACCCAGTTCCTGGGGTTCCGTTTCCAGGGCATAAGCCAGATAAAAAGGATAGGGCTTGGAAAAATCTGAAGCCTGCAGATCTCCACCCAGGAGTTCTTCAAAACCTGTGGTGAAAGGATCCCAGTTACCACTGATGCGGTGGGCAATTTGGGAAGGTTCCAGTTGTACCACCGCGGATAATGCATTTACCATCAGCTGTTGCGACACGCCGATCCTGAAATTTCCGGTGATGAGTTTATTGAATACAAACCTTTCTTCTTTATTCATCTCCGCCCAGGCCGATGTCACCCATGCACGTTGTACCGCCTCGTCCTGCTTTTCCAATGCTTTCAGTCCGGTGATAAAATGATCCAGGGAATGATGGATCTCCGCATCATGATCCTTGTCTGGTATCAACAGGGCCAGGGTTTCCGCAAGATCGCCCACCGTAGAATAGGATTCGAGAAATAGCCATTCCGGCAAGCCCGTGATCTCCCGGCACCACTGCGAGAGCTGGCCCACTTTCACGCTTCGCCTCGGCCGGCGGCCACTGAAAATGGCGATCACCCAAACTTTATCACGGTCATCGGCCAGGCGGAAATAAAGTTGCAGGGCTGCAAGTTTTTCGCTTGTTTTAGTACTCGTTCCGAGGGTCACAACCAATTCCGAAAACTGTCTGAATCCATTCATGGCTGATCTTTTTTCCGCTCTGCAAGAGCCGGCTCTTGCAGAGCGGGATCTTGTTCTTCATCGTTCCCATAATCTGTTTTCACTTCCGCGGCAGCAATGCCTTTTTCATTGAGGTAGCTGCTCAGGACAGATTGGAATCCATGGGTCACAAAAACTTTTTCTGCGCCGGTGGCTTCAATGGCTTCCAGCAGCCCGGGCCAATCCGCATGATCACTGAGTGCAAATCCTGCATCGGCATTGCGCCTGCGGGCATTGCCGCGCACCTGCATCCAGCCGCTGCAAATGCCCGTGGCATAAGGCGAAAAGCGCCGAAGCCAGCTGCTGCCATCCGCAGATGGGGGAGCGATGACAATGGCTCCTTTAAGTTCTTCTTTGGGCGTATCCGGTAAGACCCGATATACATAGGGCAGCGCAAAACCCGCATCCAGTAAAGTCTGGTGGGTATTCCAGATGGCGCCGTGTACAAAGATGCGAATGCCCGTGTGTTTGATGGCGTCCAGCACGCGCTGCGCTTTACCCAGGCTGTAAGCGATCAATACAGAAGCCACACCCTGTTCATGGTTGCTGTTGATCCACTGGCGGATCTCTTCGTACACGATGTCCTGGGGTTTCCACCGATAGATGGGCAAACCGAATGTGGATTCTGTGATGAAGGTGTTGCAGCGTACGGGTTCAAAGGCGCCGCTGAGGCCGTCGTCCACCGTTTTATAATCCCCACTGAAGACCCACACTTCGTCATTATATTCCACACGAACCTGTGCAGAGCCAATGATATGCCCGGCCGGATGGAAACTGAGTTTCACGCCGTTGATATGAATGGATTCATTCCACTGCGCAGCCTGGTAATCATTCACGCCCAGGCGTAACCGAAGTAAGGGAACGGTGTCCTGGTGTGCGAGGTAGTGTTTGCTTCCCCAGCGTGCGTGGTCACTGTGCGCATGGGTGATCACGGCACGGTCCACCGGCCTCCAGGGATCGATATAAAAATCGCCGGCCGGACAGTAGATCCCTTTGTCTGTGAATGTGAGTAGCGCGCCCATCAATTGATCTTTCCCTTCAGTTTGTGTTTGCGTTTATGCGCGGTGGGTTGAATGGATCTTTTTGAGAAGTCATCTGAGATGACACTGATATTTCCGTCTACCTCCAACATAGCCAGGTCAACATCTTCAATTTTTTCCACCCCGTGTTCACGAACGGCAGCCAGCAATTCATTGGTGGTGATACCCATTTGCCGCAGCTGTTCATCCTGCACATGACCCTTGTAGATGAGCATAACAGCCTTGCCTTCCAGGAGTTCATTGATCCGGGAATTTTTATATGCAAGTTTCTTCAGGGTGAAATTGGCCACAAACAAGGCAAAAGCCGCTACCAGCCCGCCCTGCAGCGATGAATTGCTTCCAACCATGGCATTCTGCACGCTGTTGCTGATCAGGAGGATGAAGACCAGGTCAAAGATGGACAACTGAGCCAATTCTTTTTTGCCAAATAGCCGAATGGCCAGGATGATGAAAGCGTAGACGGCAATGGCACGAAGGATGATTTGTATATACTCGTTCTGGAAAATTGTGTCCATAACCTTTAAGTTACGGCTTAACCCAACATCAATTCAAAAAGATCGGTTTTGGTGCTGCCCAATAGCCCAAATGCCCCATTGCTAATTCACCCGCGTAGCCACACCATTCAGCTTCCGCACCAGATACACCCGCTTGTTTTCATAATAGTCGGGGCCGGAAGCCGACTTGCTCCATTGGATAGGTTTGAAGTCGTAGTCGGTGAGGATATTGAAGCTCTCATCATCCAGGTGTTTCATGAACTCGTCATCATATTTGAGCAGGAGGTTCACAAAGGTCCAGGTGAGTTCAAAGCCTTTGAAGGCTACGTCTGTGGGTTTGGAGAAAGTGCGTTTGCGATAGTTCTCTTCAAAGTACATGCCCCAGGGAATGGCGGGATTGTTAAAGAAAGAAGTGGAGTGTACGATGGGAATCGCTTTCACTTCCGGCTTGTTCAGTTCCTTGATGCTCTCCCAGGTAGGCATGCCCACAATGGTAAGTTTAATATTCTTGGGGAGGGCAGAAGCGGCCAGCAATAGGTTCCTTCCAAAATTTTCATCCAGGCTGCCGGCAAGGATCACATTATCCCGCAGGGTATCCATCTTGGCTTTGAGGTCTGCAGTGGTCATCACATCGTTCATCACCACCGTTTCCATTTTCATGACGGGTCCGTTGGATGAAGCGTTGAGGCTGGTGAACACTTCCGCTACGCGGTCATCATTCGCATTTTTCCTGCGCACATAAAATATCTTGCTGGTGCCATGGTTGCGCAGCACATAATTATAGGTGGCCTGTAAATGGGTATTCAGTTTGGCATTGGCGATGAGTACATGGGGATTGTTCCTTACACCGCCATCGTTGGGATAGGTGGCACTAATGAACGGGATGTTTTTTTGCTGCGCCAGGCTGGCGATCTGCAGGTAATCTGTTCCGGATGCCGGTGCCAGGATCAAGTCTATGGAATCCATCAAGGGCAGGGAAGCAAGGGCAGAGGGCTGGTGGGCTGCGCTTTTATAGTCAATCACGTGCACCCTCAGCGTCTTTCCGGTCTTTTGTAAAGAGTCCAGCGCATATTCCGCGCCAATGTAAAACTCCAGGCCGGTGATGGATTGCTTGGGGAAGGCTTTACCATACTTGTAGGCATCTGCTGCGTCATAGGCAGAGTCCAGATAGAGGGGCAGCAACAACGCCACCTGGTGTGTTTTCGTTTGTGCGTTAGCGTTAGTGCTGCCTGCGAAAACAGTACAAGCCAGAAGAAGGATTTGGAGGATGCTCTTCATCATTCGTTTTTTATTCCCATTCAATAGTAGCCGGGGGCTTGGAGCTGATGTCATACACCACGCGGTTGATACCCCGTACTTTATTGATGATCTCGTTGGAAACATGCGCCAGGAACTCATAGGGGAGATGAGCCCAATCGGCCGTCATCCCATCCACCGAAGTCACCGCCCGGAGCGCCAGCGTATACTCATACGTGCGCTCATCGCCCATCACACCCACACTCTTCACGGGTAATAATATAGCGCCTGCCTGCCACACTTTATCATACAGCCCTGCCGCTTTCATCTCACTGATATAAATATGATCAGCCTCTTGCAGTAAACCAACTTTTTCTTCCGTCACTTCGCCGAGGATACGGATGGCCAGGCCCGGACCCGGGAAGGGATGCCTGAACAGCTGCTCCTTCGGGATGCCGAGTTCAACGCCCACGCGTCTCACCTCGTCCTTAAACAAATACCGCAGTGGTTCCACCAGTCCCAGTTTCATCGTGTCTGGCAAGCCACCCACATTATGATGACTCTTAATGGTCACGGAAGGCCCGTGTACGGAAACGCTTTCAATCACATCGGGATAAATAGTTCCCTGGCCCAGCATTTCAATGCCTTCCAGCAGGTGCGCTTCGCGGTCAAACACTTCAATAAACGTGCCGCCGATGATCTTGCGCTTTTCTTCGGGATTGGTTTTGCCGGCCAGCTTGGTATAAAAATGTTCCCGGGCATCAACACCTTTCACGTTGAGGCCTATTTCATTATACGTTTTTAATACCTGTTGGAATTCACCTTTACGCAACACGCCATTGTCTACAAAGATCCCGAAGAGATTATTGCCGATGGCCCGGCTGATCAGCGTTGCGGCAACCGTGGAATCCACACCGCCGCTGAGGGCCATGATGACTTTTTTGTCGCCAATTTGTTCTTTCAGTGCGGCAACGGTATCGGTAATAAAATGTGCGGGGGTCCAGTCCTGTTTGCAGCCGCAGATTTCTACGAGGAAATTGCGCAGGAGCTGCTTTCCTTTTTCCGAATGGTACACTTCCGGGTGGAACTGTAATCCATACAGCGGATGTTCCTGGTGGCGGTCCCGGAAAGCGGCCACGGGAATGGATTGGGTGGTAGCCAGGATCTCAAAGCCGGCGGGAGCTTCCAGGATGGAATCCGCGTGGCTCATCCAGGCCTGGCTCTGGCCGCTGATGCCGGAAAAAAGTGCGTCCTGATCATCGCCCACAGACAGAATAGCCCTGCCATATTCCCTTTTTTCGGATTTTTCCACCCTGCCGCCAAACTGTTTGGCGGTGAGCTGGGCGCCGTAACAAATCCCCAGGACCGGACGGGCGGCCACAATGGATTTTACATCAACGGTGGGTGCCTGGGCGTCATTTACGGAAGACGGCGAGCCGGAGAGGATGACCCCTTTCAGCTCGGGCGTCCATTCAATGGGTTTATGGTAGGGGAGGATCTCGCAGTACACATTGGCCTCGCGGACGGCGCGGGCGATCAATTGGGTGTATTGGGAGCCGAAATCAAGGATAATGATCTTTTCCGTCATAAGTGCTGCGAAGGTAAGGAATAGGGTGCTCACTCAGGGTGTAACCTCCCGTTAAATCCCGTAGTCAGATATGATGACTGGTACCTGAAGTTCAGCGCCAACCGTTAAATTTGTTACAAATCTGCCGTTATGACCAGGATTTTCATCGCCATGTTTTTTTCTGCCCTGATCCTCTCCAGTTCCTGCTACTATTTTGGCGGGAAAAGAATCCGGGGAAATGGAAATGTTGTTACCCGGGAGCACTCCGTAGGCAACTTTGATGAGGTGGAGGCCCATGGAGCCATTGATGTATACGTGAACCAGGGCCCCTTGGGTCCGGTGAAGGTGGTGACCGATGAGAACCTGCAGGAATATATTGTGGTGGAGAGCCATGGCAACCAGGTGGAGATCCGGTTCAAGCAGGGATATAACCTCCGGCCTACAGATAAGGTGAAGGCCTATGTATCATCGCCCAATTTTACGCGCCTGGATGTATCCGGCGCCTGCAATATCTATGGCGAGCGGAAGCTGAGCCTGAACAATCCTCTCTCCATGCAGGTCAGCGGGGCGGGGGATATTAAAATGGACATTGATGCCCCCAGGGTAACGGCCCAGATCTCCGGGGCGGGTAATATGACCATGACCGGACAAACCAAGGATGTGGAGATTGATATTTCCGGCGCCGGTAAAGCCCGTTGTTACGATCTCCTTTCTGAAAATACGAAGGTGGATATTTCCGGTGCAGGTTCTGCAGAAGTGTATGCCTCGGTATTCCTGGATGCACATGTAAGCGGAGCCGGCAGTGTGAAGTACAGGGGTAATGCAGGAAAAGTAAATCAACAGGTTAGCGGAGCCGGTTCTGTAAAGAAAGCAGAATAACGGATATTTGCAGGAATGAATGAGAATAAGAGGGTCATCCTCTTCCTGCTGGCGGCGCTGAACTTCACCCATATCCTGGATTTCATGATCATGATGCCATTGGGTAATTACCTGATGCCTTATTTTGATATTAATCCCAGGCAGTTTTCCTATCTCGTGGGGGCTTATACCTTAAGTGCCGCAGCCAGTGGTTTTGCGGCCGCTTTTTTTGTGGACAGGTTTGATCGCAAAAAATTTTTACTGTTTGCCTATGGTGGGTTTTTGATAGGCACACTGTTTTGCGGTGTCGCACCGGGATATGTTCCATTGTTGTTGGCCAGGGTTTTTGCGGGCCTGTTTGGCGGCATGATTGGCGCGCAGGTACTTTCTATTATTTCCGATGTTTTTCCATATGAAGAACGCGGCAAGGCCATGGGCTCTGTGATGTCTGCCTTTGCCATTGCTTCAACCCTGGGTGTGCCTTTTGCGTTATACATCGCCAATGCTTTCAGCTGGCATGCACCCTTCATTTTTGTGGTGATCCTGGGCGCTGCTGTCTACCCATTATTGTATCGCTACATACCGCCCATGGACAAACACCTGCAGAAGAAAAATGACAATGGTCCTTTCCACGCGTTGCAAATGGTAGTGAATGATCCGAGGCAGCGCTGGGCGCTCCTGTTTTCTTTTTTCATGATGATGGGCCATTTCCTTATCATCCCTTTCATCAATCCTTTCATGGAATTCAACCGCGGTTATTCCAAGATGCAAACCCCGATGATATACCTGGTAGGCGGAGCCGCCAGTTTTTTTGCTGCGAATTTATTGGGCCGATGGTCTGACCAGTACGGCAAGCTCCGCGTATTTGTGATCTCCCTGGTGCTGAGCCTGGGTATGGTAATACTGATCACCCATCTTCCGGCGGTGGCTTTCCCCATTGTACTGTCTTTCTTTGGTATCTGGTTTGTGTTCAGCACTGGCCGCGCTGTTACTGCGCAGGCGATGCTGAGCAATGTGGTGCCTGCTGCCCAGCGGGGCAGTTTTATGAGTTTCAACAGCAGTGTACAGCAGTTGGGTACATCCACGGCTTCATTTGTGTCTGGCATGGTGGTCACGGCTGCAGCTGATGGAAAGATCATCCACTATGGCTGGCTGGGCTGGCTGAGTGTGGCGGTGCTGCTGGTTTGTTTGGCGGTGGCGGTGAAAATCTTTAAATGACATTCTAACATTCAGTAATTCTGTCTTTCTGGAAATCTGAAGTTGGAATCCAGGAATATTAGTAACCTGGAGTAGAACCCCCGATGCAATTTGCCAGATTCCGATACGTTTGAAAAGGTAACATACTTTATGATTAACACATCCACAGCTTTTGCCAAGATCAGGTATCTGTTTATTCCCTTTGTTTTGATTGGCCTGGGTTACATTGTCAGTTACTCATTTTTGCACTGGTTGCTGGTGATAAAACTGGAGTGGAACCTGAAAGAAGACCTGGTAAAATTCTGGCTTCCCCTGGGTCTGGCATTCATTCCCGTATTGATCTGGATCAGACCAAGGGTGCATCGTCTCCAGTTTAAAAACGACAACGGACCCTTCGCTTACTATGCCATCGCGGGCTTTGTTATTGGCCTTACTGCAATGATGGCGCAGGAACTGGTGGTGACGGCATCAGGAAAAACCTTGCAGGTAGAAAACCTGCAGAAGATTCCAAAAAATGATCAATCGAAATATATTGTCCTGCAATCATATTATGCAGATAAAAGCGCCGTAACGGCCCACAGCACAGCAGAAGTGACGGGGAAATATGATAACGACCTTAATTTCTATATCTATGTGGCCATGCCTCTGCAAAGTTCCAGTGCAGACAGTGGAAAGACCTCGGCACAATACTGGCTGGGGAAATGGTATCATAAAAAGGTCAGCAATGATTTATCTGATCAGGAGAAGGATGAAGCATATAAATCATTTGCCGAAGAGACACAAAAGGAATTTGACACTACAAGCTTTGCCCGTTTTATGTACCTGGAGCGGCTGGGTAACAATAAAAACAGGGATGCTTTACAAGAAGCGTTGAAGAAAGTGGCGCCCAATGACTATAACAACAAAGTGTTATTGACAGGTTCCTACTCCCCCCTGGAGGCGCAGCAGGATAGATCCTGGCGTGATGTACTCATTGCCTGGGGAGCGGGTAGCCTGATCTGGCTGGTGATGATCTTGATACCTGCATTCAAAGAAAAGGAAGAAACGGAACCTGAAGAAGAGGAGTCTGCCCTGGGTTCCCTGAAGTCTGGCCTCGCTTTCCTTTCACCCAGGCATGGATTTTTTATTACTTCCTGGCTGGTGATCGTCAACGTTGTTATTTTCCTGATCATGGTATTCTCCGGCATGGGATTCATTTCTTTTTCAGGAGAAGACCTGGTGAATGTGGGCGGCAATTATGGTCCTTTGACCAAGGACGGACAATGGTGGCGGCTGCTCACCAGCATCTTTTTACACGGTGGGATCATGCACATCCTGGCCAATATGTACGGGCTTGTTTTTGTGGGGATGTTCCTGGAACCCGTGATGGGCCGTTGGAAGTATTTGATGGCCTACCTCACCACGGGGATACTGGCCAGCCTTACCAGTTTATGGTGGCATGATGCTACCGTTGGGGTAGGTGCTTCCGGAGCAATATTTGGATTGTACGGCGTATTCATTGCGGCCATGGTCTGGAAAGTATTTCCAACCCATGTCAGTAAACCCATGTTGACCAATTCACTGGTGTATGTAGGCTATAGTTTGCTGATGGGATTACAGGGGAACATAGACAATGCGGCGCATATCGGCGGCCTGGTCAGCGGTTTCTTATTGGGCACAGTGATGAGTAAATCTGGCCACTTCAATATGTCCCCAGACCAAACTTAGGTCTGAATTTGGCAGATTTTCCGGTATTCAGGGCAGGGGTCCTGCCATCATTACCCCAGGTATTCTCTGCGCTGGTAAAATCCATATGGGGTTCGTGATCCCTGAAAAACGGAATCTGTAGGGTTCTCATGAACGGCACTTTCCTGTTGTGATTGTAGGCGGGAAACCATGTCTGTGAGGTGAGGACTTGTTTGGCCAGCGTCTCCAATGCGGGATGATCCGCCTTCAGCACCTGGCATTCTTTCAATTCACCGGTTTCTGATAAATGAATGAACACAGTTGCATAACCTTCGATAATCTTACCATCTGCATCTTTGGGCAAAGGTGTACGATCAAAGATGAGTTTACGAAGATTAAGGTTCTCTGCGGTTAAGGGCTCTTTGAATAAGGCGCAATTCGTCATTTGTTTGCGCCCGTTCTCATCATAGCACTGTTGCCCTTCGAGTTTTCCTTTTACATATTCCTCCACGGAAGAGATCTGGCCGTTGGCGTGGTACCAGGTCCATGTACTGTCCTCGATCCCATTTTTAAATATGCCTTTGCCGGATAGTTGCCCATTTTCAAAGTAGCTGTAGTAGGCACCATGCGGCCGGTTCTTTACATAATCAATGCTATCCCTTAACTGCCCATTTTCATACCAGATGCGCCAGTTGCCGTCTTTCTGGTCCCTAAGGTACTGGCCGCTGGCAGCGCGGTTTCCGGCAGGATAATAAAACGTAAACCAACCTTCCTTGTCTTTACAGTTTTTATTCAGGTAGCTTCCACGAGCCACCAGTTTGGCTTCGTTATCATAGAGGGCTGCCGACCAAAATACGCCGTTCCTGATGGCGTAACCGGTGAAGACCGCATACTCTTTTTTGGTAGCCGTGAGGTTATCATCAAATACATGCAGAATTGTATCTGAAGATTTTTTCTGGGCGATGGATGTACTACACGCCAGCAGGCTTGCAAACAGTAGCATTCTCATATCCATAAGTTAATACGGTTTTGGCAAACCCGCAAAGACCTCCTGAAATACGTCTTATTTGGTCCTAAAAATCCCAGGGATTTGCCAATGGCGTGAACCGCTCTTCACCTCGGGGATCATCGTGAAAGAAGGGAATGTTCAAAGTCATGACATAATCAATGGCCCTGTTATGGCTCATAGCCGGATACCAGTTGGTAACCGGTGTAAGCACGCGGATAACTTCCCGGGTCAGCAGCAGGTCCGCAGAATTCAATACACGGAAATTCACGAATCTTCCTTCTTTGGTGATGGTGAATTGAATGCTTACATAACCTTCTACCCATTCACCATCTTTGTTTTTCACGGGCCTGAGACTGTCTGCCAAATACTGTTCTATCCCGCCATACCGGCCTACGATCACAGGGGGCCTTGCAATACCGCAGTTGATGCCCTGGGATACGCCAAGGGTGTCAAAACATTCCAGGTCAGACAGCTTATTATTTTTATACAATTCACGGGTAGAGGGCTTGCCGTTTTCATGGTAAAAATTCCAGGGACCGTCAAAATTACCCATCAGGTAGTTGCCTTCGGCAGCCAGGACACCATTGTTGTGAAAAGACTTTGCCCCACCCTGAATGGTGCCCATATTGTAGATCACTGAATCATTCAGCTGGCCGTTTTCATACCAAGTCTTCCAGTTATCGTGCCGCAGGTTTTTGGTATACCTGCCCCCGGAGGCACGGGTGCCATCCGGATAGTAATACATGAACCAGCCTTCTTTTACTTTGCAGTTGTAGTCTTCATATTTTCCCCGCACAATGATGCGCATGGAATCATCATATACCAGGCAGTTCCAGCCCACTGCATCCCTTACGATAACACCTGCAAACACGGCTTCCTTTTTAGAAACCGGCTCGAGGTTCTCATCGAAATACCGCACGAGGGTGTCTTTGCTTTTCCGTTGTGCCTGTACACCGCAAGCCATGCAGATTCCTAAGACCAGAAAGATCAGCGTTCTCATTGCTCTTGAAGGTTGAAAGTAATGGGTTGTTTTCTGTATGCTTTTACAAACCTGTTATGGAGTTTGGCGGGTTTCCATCTGGGTGCCCGCTTGATGATTTCGAGGGCGTATTGGTCAAGGGCGGTACCTGAGCTCTTGTCAATACGAACATCGGAAATTTTCCCATCGGTTCCCACGATAAACAATACAAATGCTTTGCCTGTGGCATTGTCTTTAGCCATGGCATCAACCCTGTTGGCTACGCTATTCACAATGTACTGTTGCCAGGCCGGAATTCCACCGGGGAAACTCGCTTCAATTTCGGGTTTACATTCCCCGGCAGTAATGCTGCCGTCTTCGTTGAAGCATTCCATGGAGGTGCAATTGCCCGCAGCATATTTTTCTTTGGCTGAAATTTTCCCGGAAGGATAATAATGTGTCCAAATACCCTCTTCCTGCTTATTGATCATTTGGCCCTCTCCTGAAAGCTTTCCGTTTGAAAAATAACTCCAGGTATACGCATGGCCATTGCTATCAGGATGGTAGAAAGCTGAATCCATAGTGGCGCCGTCTTCCCACCAGCTTTTGGCAAGACCCTGGATATTGCCTGCATCGTTATAGAAGCAGGAATCCGATATTGCCTTGCTGCTATGCCAGGATGTCCAGATCCCGATCCGTTTTCCCATATTAAAACTCCCTTTTTCCCTGGGGTTGCCGTTTTTATGGTAACTAAGATAAGGGCCGATGGGTGTTGAAGAGTCTTTGCCATCCAGGTACTGCTGTTGGATTTTCTTCCCGGTTTCAAGGAGAAAGTCCTGGACGAAGTAGTGACCGTCTGGTGTTTTGCTCACCAGGGTAACTACTTCAAATATGACGTCTTCTTTTTTTTGCGCTTCGCGATAGTCGTAATTGAGGTATCGGATAACCGTGTCCGTCTGGCCGAAAGTGTTACAAGTCCAGAACAGGATCAGCAGGGTCAGTGTTTGCTTCATAAGTAAATAAAAAAGCTCCCTTTTGGGGAGCTCTAATATAGTAACAGTTCCGGTTTGGAAACGTTAATTACGCTTTTTTAGCCGCTTTTGCCAACTTGCTCTTGATGTTGTTAGCCTTGTTCTTGTGGATCACACCGCGCTTAGCGAGTTTATCCACCTGGCTGATGACATCAGGCAGTTTATCAGCTGCTTCTTTGCCATTGAGGGTTTTGAGGTCGCGAATTGCGTTACGCGTGGTTTTACCATAATAACGGTTCCTATCACGGCGCTTGGCGGATTGGCGAACGTCTTTCTTTGTAGCTTGATGATTTGCCATAACTCTGACCTTAAAATTGGACGGCAAAGGTAGGGGGAAAATAGTGAAATACAAAGTAAAATAGTGAAATAGTGAAAAACTGCCCTCATTTCTTCCAACTTCCCCCTTTATCTTCTTCCTTTCAGGGCGGGTAAATAGCACCTTTTTACGATATTTGCAGGCCATGAAAGATTTTTCGTTCATTACCAATTCCCACCCCTCCTACATAGAGGGCCTATACCGGGAATTTGCCGCTGATCCCAACACTGTAGATCCTGATATCAGGAAGTTTTTTGAAGGGTTTGATTTTGCCGTGACCAATGGGCTGCAAGCCACAACCGGCGCCCCCTCTGCCCCCGGCACCCAGTCCGCTGACTTCAAAAAGGAGCTGGGCGTTTACCGCCTGATCCTGGGTTACCGGAACAAAGGGCATCTCATTGCCAATACCAACCCCATCCGGAAGCGGAAAGACCGGGGAGCCAACCTGGACCTGGGCTTTTTTGGCCTTTCTGAGGAGGATATGGACAAAACATTCTATGCCGGTAACCTCATCGGCCTCGGGAATGCCAAATTACGGGATGTGCTGGCCTACCTGAAAAGGTGTTATGCCGGGCATGTGGGCATCGAGTTTAAGTATATTTCAGACCAGAAAAAGGTGGATTTCCTGACCAATGCCATGGAAAAGGAATTCCTACAGCCCATCAGCCTGGACAAAAAGAAGCGCATCCTGGAAAAGCTGAACCAGGGGGTCATTTTTGAAAAGTTCCTGCACACCAAATATATAGGCCAGAAAAGGTTTTCCCTGGAAGGGGGAGAAACCACCATCGCCGCCCTGGATGCTATTATTAATACATCAGCAGGTTTGGGGGTTAAGGAAGTGGTGATCGGGATGGCACACAGGGGCAGGCTGAACGTGCTCGCCAATATCATGGGCAAGACCTATGAACAGATCTTTAGTGAGTTTGAAGGTACGGCCATCCCAGACCAGACCATGGGTTCAGGTGATGTGAAATACCATATGGGATATGGTTCTGAACTGGAGACGCCTGATGGCAAGACCATTCACTTAAAACTCATGCCCAACCCTTCACACCTAGAGGCTGTAGATCCGGTAGTAGTGGGTTTCTCCAGGGCCAAGGCAGACGTGATGTTTGACAGTAATTTTGATGAGATCCTGCCCATCCTCATCCATGGAGATGCATCTGTAGCCGGCCAGGGCATTGTGTACGAAGTCTTGCAAATGAGCAAGCTGGAAGGATACTACACCGGCGGCACCATGCATTTTGTGATCAACAACCAGATTGGGTTCACCACAGATTTTGATGATGCAAGATCATCAGACTATTGTACTTCCCTTGCCGCGATGGTGCAGGCCCCGGTGATGCACGTTAATGGCGATGACCCGGAAGCCGTAGTGAAATGCGTAGAGATTGCCACCAGGTTCAGGCAGGAGTTTAATTCCGATGTGTTCATTGATATGGTTTGCTATCGTAAGCATGGCCATAACGAGGGTGATGATCCCAAGTTCACCCAGCCCCATCTGTATGAACTCATCGATAAACACCAAAACCCCCGCGAAGTATATACCAGCTTCTTATTGGAGAACGGCGAACCGGATGCCAAAGACCTTGCAAAGGAAATGGAGAAGAAGTTCTGGGCAGATTTGCAGGAGCGCCAGGATGAAGTGAAGCAGAATCCTTTACCTTATCATTACCAGTCACCAGAACTGGCATGGAAAAGTTTGCGTAAAGCTACCGAAGCTGATTTTGAAACGAGTTATAATACGGCCGTCAGCGAGGCTGATTTCCAGAAAGTGTTTGACGCCCTGATGAAGTGGCCCGAAGGATTCAAGCCCCTTCGCAAAGTGGAGAAGCTGATCCAGGATAAGGTGAAATTATTCCAGGAAGAAGGTAAACTGGATTGGGCCACGGGTGAGTTGATGGCTTATGGGTCATTACTGCTGGATGGTAAAGACGTGCGCATGAGTGGCCAGGATGTTAAGCGTGGTACTTTCTCCCATCGCCATGCGGTACTGCGGGATGAGGATACAGACAAGGCTTTCAGCAGGCTCAGCCAGATCCCGGATGCAAAAGGACAGTTCAGGATCTACAATTCCCTGCTGAGTGAATATGCAGTGTTGGGATTTGAATACGGGTATTCACTGGCTAACCCTAACACCCTGGTGTTATGGGAAGCACAGTTCGGTGATTTCAGCAATGGTGCGCAAACCATCATTGACCAGTTCATTTCTTCTGCAGAGCAGAAATGGAACCGGATGAATGGTGTGGTGATGCTGTTGCCCCATGGTTATGAGGGCCAGGGACCTGAGCACAGCAGTGCAAGGATGGAACGCTATCTGCAGCTCTGCGCAGAGCTGAACATTGTGGTCACTAATGTGTCTACAGCGGCCAACCTGTTCCACCTCCTCCGCAGGCAGCTGATCTGGCCGTTCCGTAAGCCATTGGTGAATTTTTCACCCAAGGCCAATCTTCGCTTAGCCGCTACCTATTCTGATAAGGCAGAATTCACCAAAGGAAAATTCAGGGAAGTGATAGACGATGTGTCTGTCACTAAACCAGAAGAGGTCAACAAGGTATTATTCTGTTCAGGAAAGATATTTTATGACCTCGCGGATTACCGGCAGAAGAACAATGTGGCCAATGTGGCCATTGTTCGCCTGGAGCAATTGTATCCCCTGCCTGAGAAGCAGCTGGTGGAGTTGTATAACAAATATGCTAATGCCACCTGGTTCTGGGTTCAGGAAGAACCGCTCAATATGGGCGCCGCTTCTTTCCTGCAGATGAACCTGAAGAGTATGAACTACGGTATGATAGGCCGGCAGCCCAGTGCATCCACTGCCACGGGCTATGCCAAATTGCATGCACAGGAGCAGAATGAAATTATTGAAACAGCATTTGAGATTTAATTGAACAGATTATGATTGATATTAAAGTCCCCACCGTTGGCGAGTCTATCAGCGAAGTAACCTTAGTGAAATGGCTGAAGAAAGACGGCGATTATGTGGAAAGGGATGAAGTGATTGCGGAACTGGAAAGTGAGAAAGCCACATTTGAGATCAACGCGGAGAAAGCCGGCGTCTTGAAAAGAGTTGCCGCAGAAGGGGACACCCTGAAGATTGGCGACCTTGCTGCGCAGATTGATGAGACAGCTGAGAAGAAAGTGGAAAGTGGAAGTGAGACGGCGGAGAAGAAAGTGGAAAGTGGAAGTGAGAAGGTGGAAGCGAAGCCTGCAGAGCCAGCAACTAAATCCGCAGCGGTTGTTGCTGATGTGAAAGCAACGCCGGTGGCTGCGGCAATCCTGGCAGATAAAAAAGTGGACGTTAAAGCCATCACGCCTTCAGGAACTGGGGGCCGCATCCTGAAGAATGACGTACTGGAAGCACTGAATAATCCTGGCCGCAAGCCCGGACTTGAAGCCTTCTCCCGCAATGACCGCCATGAGAAGATGAGTAACCTGCGCAGGACCATCTCCCGCAGGCTGGTGGAAGCGAAGAATTCAACGGCTATGCTCACCACTTTCAACGAAGTGGATATGAGCGCCATCATGGAGATCCGCGCCAAGTACAAAGACAAGTTTAAAGAGCTTCACGGGGTGAACCTGGGCTTCATGAGCTTTTTCACCAAGGCCTGTTGCTATGCACTGCAGGAGTGGCCCGCCGTGAACGCATATATTGACGGGGAGGAGCTCATCTATCATGATTACTGCGATATCTCCATTGCCGTTTCTGCCCCCAAAGGCCTGGTGGTGCCGGTGATCCGTAATGCGGAAAGCCTGAACATGGCAGAGATTGAAAAGAAAGTGGTGGAACTGGCTACTAAAGCACGGGATAATAAGCTTGCCCTGGAAGAAATGCAGGGCGGCACGTTCACCATCACCAATGGCGGTGTATTTGGCTCCCTGATGAGTACCCCCATTATCAACATCCCGCAGTCCGCTATCCTGGGCATGCACAAGATCCAGGAACGCCCTGTGGTGGTGAATGGCCAGATTGTGGCAAGGCCGATGATGTACCTCGCACTGAGCTATGATCACAGGATCATTGATGGCCGTGAGAGTGTCAGCTTCCTGGTGCGTGTGAAAGAACTGCTGGAGAATCCTGCACTCTTACTGTTTGGCAAGGACCCTGTGAAAACCCTGCTGGAAGTCTGAGGTGAAAGGGATCTTTCATTCATACCTGCAGAGTGCACTGGCCATCATTGCCCAGTACCATGGTGAGCAGCCTTTTCACCTGTTCCTTAAAAGCTATTTCAGGCAGTTTCACAAATATGGATCGCGGGACAGGAAACGGATCGCGCATCTTTGTTATTGCTACTATCGCAGCGGCCAGGCCATGAAGGCGATGGATACAGAAGATAAACTGCTTGCCTCCCTTTTTCTTTGCTCTGCAGTTGAAGATCCCCTGTTAACCCATTTCAGGCCGGAATGGTCTGCCATGATTGCAAGGCCCGTGGAAGAAAAACTGCAGTTCCTGCAGGAAAATCAGGTAGCCATTGACGCAACTGAACTGTTCCCATTATCCTCCCACCTTTCCCCTTCATTGTCGCACTCCCGCATTTTCACATTATCACATTATCATCAGCCTTTATTGTTTGTTCGTTCCCGTCCCGGCAAGGAAGAACTTGTCAGGAAAACCTTATTGCAAAATGAGATCCCCTTTGAAGAAAAAGGCAGTTGTATTACGCTCACCAATGGTGCTGATGTAACAGGCTTGCTGGTAGCAGATAAAGAGATAGTAGTACAGGACTGCAGTTCACAGGCCACGGCAACATTCATGCAGCATGCCCTCAAGGTGGCCGGGAAGAACGCGGCCGTCTGGGATTGCTGTGCGGCCAGTGGCGGCAAGTCTATCCTGATGTTTGATCAGGATCCTACGGTAGACCTAACGGTATCGGACATACGAACTTCCATTCTGGACAACCTGGAGGAGCGGTTTAAGCGCGCCGGGATTTACCAATACCGGGCTTTTGAAACAGACCTCACCGTGCCTATGCGGCCCGGGAAAAAATATGATATCGTGATGGCAGATGTGCCTTGCAGCGGGTCAGGAACCTGGGGACGCACCCCCGCGGATATGCAGTATTTTCATGAGGGGCGTTTACAGCATTATGTGCAGTTGCAACAAAGCATCCTGCGAAATGTCCTGAGCAGCATTAAGCCTGGCGGACAGTTGCTGTATTTCACCTGTTCCGTGTACGCAGATGAGAATGAGCAGCAGATCCAGTTTCTTCTTGACAATAGCTTTTTAGTGTTACAGGAAATGCAATACCTGGAAGGCTATGAACACGGCGCAGACACCCTGTTTGCCGCGCGCTTTATTTTGCCAGCCTGAGGGTAGTGTTGGCTTTACCATTGATCACGCGAACATTGTACACGCCCGCTGCAAGTTTACCCAACTGATCAATCCTGATTTCATAAAACAATCCCTGCTGAACGGCTTGCCGCGAGGTGAAATAAACGCGGCCATTCATATCCGTGAGTTGCGTGATCAGTTCACCGGATTCCTGTGCCTTCACCAATACGTTGGTATAGGTGGTTACCGGGTTGGGGTAGGCCTTGGCCCAGGTACTGGCTATGATTCTTTCCTGCCGTTTGAGCAGCAACATGTCATACGCTTTCTGCATATCCGGAATACCATATCCCATGCGGGTATCAGGGTTGGCATATTTATGTGCACTGCGTTTGACGGCATCCAGGATCTCCATATTGGAAAACTCCGGAAAGGCCTGCCAGAGACAGGCGATCAGGCCTGCCAGGTTGGGATTGGAGAATGAGGTGCCACTGCCAAAAGCCAGGTTGCCGTCCACACTGATAACCCAGGTGTTCACACCAACGGAAGCTACATCAGGCTTCACACGCCCATCGGCCGAAGGCCCATAACTGGAAAAACTTCCGGGGATAGAATCTTTATTGACGGCGCCTACCGCCAGCACACTGTCCCCGTCTGAGGGGGCAATGATATATTTCCAGGTTTCATTTCCTGCGTTACCGGCACTGTTGCATACGATCATGCCTTTTTGCGCGGCCATGTCTGCCCCGCGGGTTATGAGGGTATTGTCACCATTCATATCCGCATAGCTGTGGCTTTCTGCCGGGTTGTCAAAAAGATAGTAACCTAAAGATGAACTGATGATATCTGCTCCTGCACTGTCTGCCCGTTCAGCAGCCACTACCCAATTATGTTCTTCAATGGGCGTTTCGGTAAAAACATCTTCTGTCCGGAACAGATAATAGGATGCTTTGGGTGCAGTACCCACCAGCTGCCCGGGCTGGTTGGCAGCCATGATGGAAAAGCAATACATGCCATGAGGATGGTCTTCATTCACCTGTGCATTGTTGGCCACAAAATCCCAGGTACCCAGGATCTGGTTGTTGATCCGCAGGCTGTCGAAGGCTTTGATGGTAGCATAATTAAAAAAGCCTCCATCCAGTACGGCAATGGTGATGCCTTTTCCGTTGAATCCTTTGTTGTGCAGGTATTCTCCGTTGTGGATATGTACCTGGTTATAGCTCTGGCCATAGTTATACACATTGTCTGCCGTTTTCATGCTGCTGGCATCAACGGCAGTACTTACGGTCTCCATGGTTTTTGTGTTCACCTGGTCTGCAATGACCATCATCTGGCGTGCATTCACCATGGATGTTTTCTTTACAAAAGGGAACTGACGGATCTTGTCCAGCGCCTTCAGATCTGTAGTGTAGATCATCACCTGGTTCAGCCATTTGGATGCGCTCATGACCTGCACATCACCTGCATACCTGACACTGTCAATATACGCTTGCTGCAATGGGAGGTCTGATGCATCGATGGGAATTCCGAAGCGATTGCGCCTTTCAATGGCTTTGGCGGAGAGAAATGCGGTGGGTTGCTTTACGGAATAGGTGGAATTATGCTTGTCTGTGAATTGGATCAGGTATCGGTTTTCCTGTGCCTTCAGGACATGCGTCAGGATCAGGCAGGTACCGAGGACAAGGATTTTTTTCATGGACGATGGATATTGCTTAGTTATGGTCCAGGATCGTCATTTTGATCCCGTAGCTGCTGGGCTCATAGGCATTGATGGGTGCACTTTGCCATAGCTCATGCAGGAATTCTTTATACACCAGGCCCAGTCCTTTGGCATACACTTCTTTACCGTAACGGATCTCAAAACGCGCACCCTTATTGTTTGGGTCGCCATCCACATCATCAATCTGGTTTACGGTCAATGTCTCTTCAAAGTTTTTGCCATTGATGGTAAAGGGTTGCCCTACTTCTTCATAAAAATATTCCCAGCCTTCAAAGAAGCTCAGAAAATCATCCCTTACGTCTATATATGCATTACCCTGCCAGGCTGTGAATTCTTTTACGGGGTTCACCAGTTTGATGAATCGAAGATTGTTCTCCGTAAAATCACTGCTTCTGGCCGTTTGCGTAACAAGAAAGGTTGCATTGTCTTTCCACACCGTTGGATCGTTCTTATCCTGTATGGTACGCCTGATGCGGTAAACATCCTGCCCAAGGGCATCCTTGAAGGTTGCGTCCACAAGGTCCTTCACCACATAGGAATGCACTTCCTTTATAGTGTTGAGATTCACATATACGGTAGAGTCCAGCTTATAGGTGATGTACTTACCAATCACCTGGGGGTAATACTCGGCCATGGTGATATTTGCCGGGGTTCCTTCATTATCCTTTTTACAGGAGAACAGAACCATGGCCATCAGGAGGGAGGTAAGCAGATTTTTCATCACAGGTATCAACGTTATTATAGCTATTTTATTGTGGTCCGAGGCATTGATTATGAGGTAGTTCGCAGTTCGCAGGTCGCAGTTCGCAGAGTTCGCAGTTCGCAGGGAACGCCTACCCCTGCGCCCTACCCCTGAGCCCTCATAATAATGCCTCCGCCCAGCACATCATCACCTTCATAAAATACAGCACTTTGCCCGGGGGCTACTCCCTTGGCGTCCTCAAAAAAGCGAACCTTCATCTGGTTGTCTTCCGGGTGCAGGGTAGCCAGCGAGCCTTTGTCTTTATACCGGATCTTCACCATGGCTTCCATGCCTTCCGGGATCTGGTCATATTTGATGAAGTTGAGCTTCCCCACCCGCATCTCCATGCGGTTAAGGTCCACTTCATCACCCAGCACCACGGTATTGGTTTCCGGGATGATCTCTGTGACAAAAGCGGGTTTACCTAATGCAATATCGAGCCCTTTTCGCTGACCAATGGTATAAAAAGGATAGCCCTTGTGTTTACCTAATATCCTGCCTGTTTTGTCCACAAAGACACCGCCATCCAGTTTTTCCTCCAGCCCTTCCACCCGTCTTTTCAGGAAACCTCTGTAATCATTATCCGGTACAAAACAGATCTCATAGCTCTCTGCTTTTTTGGCCAGTTCCGGATAGCCCATGTCGTGCGCCATCTGGCGGATCTCTGACTTTTTATACCCGCCGAGGGGCAGGAGGGTCCGGCTCAGCAGATCCTGCTGCAGGCCCCAAAGGACATAGCTCTGGTCTTTGGTATCATCAAGCCCCTTGCTCACTACAAAACGACCCTGGTGCTCCCTGATCTTACCGTAGTGACCGGTGGCAATAAAATCACAGTTGAGCGCATTAGCCCTTTTCAGCAGGGCCCGCCACTTGATATGCGTGTTGCACATTACGCAGGGATTGGGCGTGCGGCCGGCCAGGTATTCCTCTACGAAATTGTCAATGACGAAATCGCCGAACTCTTCCCGGATATCCAGGATGAAATGCGGGAACCCGTGGTGCACAGCCGCCGCGCGGGCGTCATTGAATGAGTCCAGATTACAGCATCCCGTTTCCTTTTTTCCGCCTCCGGAACTTGCGTAGTCCCAGGTTTTCATCGTAATACCTACTACTTCATAGCCCTCGTGATGCAGCATAAGGGCGGTAACGGTACTGTCAATACCGCCGCTCATAGCTACCAGGACCTTTCCTTTCTTGCTCATTTCCCCAATTGATTAATTGGCAAAAATACGAATTTTAGTTCGCAGTTCGCAGTTCGCAGGTCGCAGGTTTTTTGCGAACTCGCGAACTGCGAACTGTGAACTCTCTTACATTTGGTGCATGAGAAAACTCTTCCTCACCCTCGCCTTTTTCCTGCCCCTTTTGGCTATCTCGCAGGATCTCAGTTACTATCTGCCCGCCGGCGTCTCCTACAACCCGTCTGTCCCCAAACCCAAAGACGTGATCTACCATGAAGTGGGGGAGTGGCATGTGACGCACGACAGGCTGGTGAACTATATGAAGGCCCTTGCGGCCGCTGTACCGGATCGTATCCATCTGGAAACCATGGGGTTTACGTATGAAGGCCGGCCACAGGTATTGCTTATCATCACTTCTAAAAAGAATCTTGACAACCTGGAGCAGATCCGCAAGCAACACGTCCAGCTCACGGATCCTGCCAGTTCAGGCAGTTTGAATACAGAGCAGATGCCCATCGTACTGTGGATCGGGCACAGCATCCATGGCAACGAGCCCAGCGGCGCCAATGCGGCATTGCTCACGGCTTACCATCTGGCGGCGGCACAAGGCCCTGAGATGGAAGACCTGTTGAACAATGAAGTGATCCTGTTTGATCCATCGTTCAATCCAGACGGATTGCAGCGTTTTTCCACCTGGGTGAACCAGCATAAAAGCAAGACCCTGGTGAGTGATCCCAATTCTCGCGAGTTCAGCGAAGTATGGCCCGGCGGACGGTTTAACCACTATTGGTTTGACTTGAACCGGGATTGGCTGCCGGCAGTACACGTAGAAAGCCAGAACAGGCTGAAATGGTTTCATTTATGGAAGCCAAATATTCTTACAGATCATCATGAACAGGGCAGTAATGCTACATTCTTTTTCCAGCCGGGAGTTCCTTCAAGGGTGAATCCCATCACGCCGTTGAAGAACCAGGAGCTTACAGGGAAGCTGGCGAAGTATCATGCGAAGTACCTTGACAAGATCGGCTCCCTTTATTTTACGAAAGAGAACTATGATGATTTTTACTACGGAAAAGGATCTACCTATCCTGATGTAAACGGGGCGATTGGGATACTGTTTGAACAAGCCAGTTCAAGAGGTCATGTTCAGCAAACCGCCAATGGACTGCTGAAGTTTCCTTTTACCATCCGCAACCAGTTTACCACGGCCTTGTCTACAATGGAAGGGGCCCGGCAACTGCGTAAAGAGTTTCTCAACTGGCAGCGGGAATTTTATAAGACAGCGATGACGGAGGCCGCTGCGGCGCCGGTGAAAGGATTTGTATTTGGCAGTGAGAAAGACCAGACGAAGAGTGCATTGTTTGCTGAAATGCTGCTGCGTCACCAGATTGAAGTGTATCCGCTGAATGCAGACCTCAGTGCTGAAGGTGTGAATTTTACCAAAGGCAGTGCGTATGTGGTACCCGCAAACCAGCCACAGTTCAGGCTCATCCATGGCATTTTCGACAAAACCCTGCAATACAAGGACAGCCTGTTTTATGATATCACGGCCTGGACCATGCCTTTGGCTTTTGGCCTGGACTATGCAGAGCTCACCGCAGCGAAATTTAATAACGGACTGCTGGGCAACAGGCTCAGTACGGCACCTTCCGCAGCATCAACGGTAGCGGCGGTGAAAAGCGACTATGCGTACCTGTTAGAGTGGAATGAGATGCTGGCACCCAGGGCCCTTTATGCCCTCCAGGAGGCAGGTGTGGTAGTGCGGGTGGCCACGGTTCCATTTGAAATTGAAACGCAAACCGGAGCCAGAAAGTTCAGCTATGGCACGCTCACTATCCCGGTGGCCATGCAACGGCAGGGTGCTGACCAGTTGTTTGAGATCGTGAGATCCATTGCAGCCAAAAACAACCTTAGTGTATACAGTGTAAAGACGGGCAATGTGATTAGTGGCAGTGACCTGGGCAGCAGTAAGATGATGGCGGCATCAAGACCCAGCATTGCCATGCTGGTGGGTGCGGGGGTAAATGCTACGGATGCCGGTGAGGTCTGGCATTTGCTGGACCAGCGAATGAATATTCCCTCAACGCATTTGGAGCAGGGTAGTTTTAACCGCATCGATCCATCCAAATACAACACCATCATCATGGTGGGTGGCAGCTACAATGAGCTCAATGCTGCAAAGATGAAAACCTGGGTGCAGGGCGGGGGAACCCTGATTGTGCTGGAAGAGGCCATCAATTGGGCCGCCACCAACGGGATCAGCACGGTCAGCTTCAAGAAGGCAAAAAATCCCACAGACAGCGGAGACAAAATGAAATATACAGACAGGGAGCAAATTGAAGGTGCGCAACAGGTGAGCGGTGCAATTTTTGGGGCCGAGGCGGACCTGAGTCATCCACTGGCCTATGGATACAGCCATTCAACGGTGAGCCTGTTTAAAGCCAACCGGGTGTTCCTGGAAAAGACAAAAAACCCATTTGCAACGCCTTTCCAATACGGAGCGGCGCCCTTGCAGAGCGGTTGGGTAAGCAGGGAAAACTATGATGCCATCCGTAAATCAGCAGCGGTGGTGGTGCAATCTGTAGGGAGCGGCCGGGTGATCCATATTGCCGATAACCCCAATTTCCGGGCCTTCTGGCTGGGAGGAACCAAACTTTTTATGAACGCGATCTTTTTTGGCCGGTTGATTGACGCCGGATCAGCGCGGGCTGAGGATTAGGGCGAGGGTGTAGGGCGAGGGTGTAGTGTGGAAAAAAGCGGGAAATGTTGTGGTAAACACTGTTCCGGGCGCAGCGGTTTTTTACGAAATTGCCAGTCTAAACGAAGCGATATGATAAAATTACAAGTGATTGGAAACCTTGGTAGGGACTGTGCTACCAACAGTGTGAACGGAAAGTCAGTGATCAATTTCACCGTGGCACATACTGAAAAATTCAAGGATGCTACGGGACAGCAAAAAGAACGAACCATTTGGGTAGACTGCGCATATTGGACAGACAGGACGGCCATTGCTCCCTATCTCCGCAAGGGTACCCAGGTATATGTGGAGGGTGCCCCTGAAGTGCGTACCTATACCAAGAATGATGGAACTTTTGGGGCTTCACTGACGATGCGTGTGTTGAGCGTTCAATTGCTGGGTGGCGGCACCCGCAATGACGGCGGTTCTACTTACGAGCCACAGTCGGCCAGCGCCGGAAGTCTGCCCGTAGCATCCCAGATCACCGAGCCTGTGGATGATCTTCCTTTCTAGACCATTACGGATGGGTTCAATAAACAAAAGGTGACGTAATGGTCACCTTTTGCTTTTTTCATATTGGTTGATGATCAGTTCAATATCGGCCGGGAGGTAGTTGATCACCATAAAATATCCTTTGGTGCCCGCTGTTTGCAGGAAGGTATTGACGAGCCGCAGCTGATCGCTCTCCTTGAGCCTTCCCGTTGCGGGATCCCAGATTTCTTTCATACAAAGACAGCCCAGGGTGGGTGATACCGGGTAGAAAGGCTTGCCAGTGAAATATATGGGATCGATGGTGGTGCCGTGGGATATGATTTCCGTCCTGCCGATCTTTCCTGCGCGGAAAGCTTCCTCCATGGGTGCATAGTTTTCCCAGGACGTGGGGAGGAGGCTTTTGTATGCATACAACAGATCAGCAGTATCAGTGGGCGCGTGGTAGAACAAACTCCAATAATTCTCATTCGGCAACAAGAGCTGGAGGTTGGGCGTGGGACCGATGAAATTATTGTTGGAAATGCCTATGCCGGTGATGCTGTAAATGCCCTGTGGCGTATTGCCATTGGTGATGAAATAGGGCATGTTGGAAGCGGCGCGCGCCAGTTGCGGGATCATCACCAGTTTGCCGTTATTGTCCCTGGCAAATCGGCCATCGGCCAGCTGGATCACAGCAAAGCCGGGCTGGTCTCTATTGGCATGTTGAAAAGAATAGATCATTTTCATCCCATGGGTGCGCTGGTAGGAAAACAGGTCCTGGAGCGGAGGCCTGTTGGCAGGCGCAGGATCCACGTAATCTTCCAGCGCTGCCATGATGGGGTTGTTAGGGTAGCTTAACGCATACTGGTGGATGGTGTTGCGGATCTGGGAAGCACGGCCGGGTTCCATTTTGAGCAGCCAGAGCTGGATCATGGCCCAGAGCTTGGGTTGTGTCTCAATGGCAGCGATCCGTTTCATCTCTCCGAGAAAATACGGTGGGTGCACGGCGTAGACGGCTTCCAGAAAACTTCTGCGCGTTTCAAAATCAAGTTGCTCGTTATACGCTGCCAGTATTTTGGAGAAGCCCATCTTCACAGTATCATTATACACCAGGAACTGGGTGACGGCCCAGCAGGCGGATTGGTATTGGTATTCCGTGTTACTGTCCAGTGCCTGCGTGAAGGTGTTGCCGATGGTGCGTTGGTAAAGCATTTTCTTCAGGCCATCGCGCTGCTTCTGCGTGGCAAAGTCCGCATAAATAGTAGATGGATCATACTGCGCGAAACCAGTTTTCACGCAGATCAGAAGAAACACCATCAAGATGAATCGCATGGGGTAAAGATACAATTGGAATACAATCATTCAGCAATACAATCATTCAAACATTCAGAAGCAGGCATACTGGTATCCTGAATGATTGTATTCCAACAGTATATTTGCGGCATGGAACAATTGTACAGCTACGCATCATTGGCATCATTCACTCGTGCTGTTTTTGAAAAAATCGGCTGCAGCAAAGCGCATGCAGAAACAGCAACCAATGCTTTGCTGAGCGCAGACCTGCGGGGTATTGATTCCCATGGCATCGCGCGGTTGGTGGGATACGTACGTTTGTGGGAAGCAAAGCGCGTGAATGCCAGTCCGGATATCCGTATTGTGCATGAATCTCCTTCCACTGCAACGGTTGATGGAGACAGTGGCCTGGGCCTGGTGGTAGCGCCTTTTGCCATGGAGCTGGCCATTCAGAAAGCAAAAACGGCGGGCACGGGCTGGGTAGCGGTGGAGAACAGCAACCATTTTGGCATCGCCGCGTACCATGCAATGAAAGCATTGGCGTCTGATATGATTGGTATTGCCATGACCAATGCGAGTGCGCTGGTGGCACCCACCTTTTCCAATGAAAGGTTGTTAGGGACCAATCCCATTTGCGTAGCCGTTCCTTCTGGTGTGGAGCCACCCTTTGTGGCAGACATGGCCACCACTACCGCGGCCAATGGAAAACTGGAGATCCTGCAGAGAAAAAATCTGGAAGCACCTTCAGGATGGATTCAGGATAAAGATGGCCATGACACCCATGATGCCCATGCGTTGAAGAATGGCGGGGCATTGCTGCCACTGGGGAGCAACAGGGAGCATGGCTCCCACAAGGGTTATGCACTGGGTTCTATCGTCGATATTTTTTCTGCTGTATTGAGCGGTGCCAACTACGGTCCCTGGGTGCCACCGTTCCCCGCTTACGTCCCGATGCCGGAGAACCAGCCCGGCAAGGGAATTGGTCATTTTTTTGGGGCGATGCGGATAGACGCCTTCCGGCCGGCGGATGAGTTCAAGAAGAATATGGACCAGTGGTTACGCCGCTTCAGGGAGGCAAAGCCCATCGATCCACAAGAAAAAGTGCTGGTACCGGGAGATCCGGAGAGAAGGGTTGAGGGGGAGCGACTAGGGGGAGGCATACCCTTGTTGCAGCCGGTGGTGGATGATTTGACAGCCCTCGGTCATAAATTAGACATTTTCTTCCCAAATGCCTGATAGATTGCATTGGCATTAACAATTCTTCGATAATTTTGCGCAGCTTAATCTAAAAAGCAGGAATAGCATGAAAATAATGAAGTTCGGAGGTACCTCCGTGGGTAAGCCGGAGCGGATGCATGAAGTGGCCAGGTTGATCACTCGCGACGATGAATCCAAGATCGTTGTGCTCAGTGCGCTGAGTGGAACAACGAATAGTCTTGTAGCCATTGGAGATGCTTGTGCAAAAGGAGATAAAACACTCGCGAAAGAACTCATTGATAAACTGGATGCGCACTATCAGCAATTTATTGTTGGCTTACTCACCAAGCCGGAACTGATCGCCAAAGCAAAATCGATCATCGCAGAGCATTTTGAATTCCTGAACATCATCCTGAAGATATCTTTCAATGATGCCCTGAATAAGGATATTCTTGCGCAGGGAGAGCTGATGAGCACAAAGATGTTTTCCGTATACCTGGAAGAGATTGGCGTGGATCATGCTTTGCTGCCTGCGTTGGAATTCATGAGCATTGATGCCAATGATGAGCCGCAGGTAGAAGTGATCAGTGCAAAGTTGAAGACCCTGCTTGCAGAGCATGCATCCAAAAAATTGTTCATCACCCAGGGGTATATCTGCCGTAATGCACGCAATGAGGTTGACAACCTGAAGCGTGGTGGTAGCGACTACTCCGCTTCTTTGATTGCAGCGGCAGCCAAGGCCAGTGTTTGCGAGATCTGGACGGATATTGATGGTATGCACAACAATGACCCGCGCGTGGTGAACAAGACGGTGGCCATTGAGCAATTGAGTTTTGATGAGGCTGCGGAGCTGGCTTACTTCGGAGCAAAAATTTTGCACCCTGCTTCTATCTGGCCCGCACAGAAATATAAAATTCCTGTTAAGCTGCTCAATACCATGCAGCCGGATGCCAAGGGAACCATCATCAAAGAAGAGACAAAAGAGCAGGGCATTAAGGCCGTGGCTGCCAAAGACGGCATCACGGTGGTGCGGATCAAGAGCTCACGGATGTTGCTGGCTTATGGTTTCCTGCGCAAGGTGTTTGAGATCTTTGAGAAGTACAGGACGCCCATTGATATGATCGCTACGTCAGAAGTGGCGGTATCCCTGACCATCGACAGTGATGCGCACCTGGACATGATCCTGAAAGAACTCGCTCCTTTTGGTGATGTGGAAGTGGTGAAGGGCCAGAGTATCATTGCCATTGTGGGCAATGAGCTGGCAGACAAGGCGGGTATATTGGCGAAGATATTTACGGCATTGCAGACGGTAAATATCGGAATGGTAAGCTTCGGCGGTTCATCGCACAACGTTTCCATATTGGTACCCACTGAACATAAAACCGAGACGCTGCAGTTGCTGAATAGCGGTGTATTTGGGTTGTAGTTCCCAGTTCGCAGTTCGCAGAGTTCGCAGGAAATCCCGTCTGCGAACTATGCGAACTGGGAACTGCGAACTGAATAATTTTCTTCTTCGGGAATTTATGAATATTTTGAGCAAAGGCGGATCCACCTAAACCTGCCGCCACGCCTTTGCCATGCAGTTGACCCCGGAACTGGAAGCTGAACTCCGTTTGGCCCTTGATACATACTGGAACAGTTATCTGGACGGGGATATAGATACCTGGGCATCCTATCTCGCCGACGAATATCACAATATCGGCACTACGGAAGAAGAGGTATGGCAATCCAAGCAGGAGATCCTGGACTATATCAGGGCCGTTATTCAACAGTTGAAAGGCGGAGCACAGATACGCAACAAGACCTTTCAGTTTTTCCCCATCGATCCATATATCATGGTCCATGAACTGGGCGATATGTTTCTTCTGAATGAGGGAGAATGGATGTTTTATGCCAGGATAAGGATGACCTCTTTAATGGAGAAGCGCAGTGATGGCTGGAAGATCCTTCACCAGCATGGTTCTTATCCGGATGCCAATGCGAGCCAGGGGGATGTACTGGGGTTTGATAAGATCAAGAGGGAAAACAACGAGTTGCGGGAGGCTGTGCAAAGAAGAACCATAGACCTGGAAATCAAGAATCGGGAACTGGAAATAGAGGCAGCGTTGGAAAGGGTACGCGCGGTTGCCATGGGTATGAAGACGCCGGATGACATGCTGGATGTGTGTAAGGTGATCTCTGAAGAGCTGGAGAAATTTGGCATCAGGCAGATCAGGAATATCCAGACCGTGGTGATTTCAAAAGAGATCAATGAGTACACCTGTTACCAATATTTCACACAGTACCGTGTTACCGCCATAGAGCAAACCCATTTTTCGCGTAATAATGTTGAACAGGCATTGGTAGACCGGATGCTGGATGCGAAAGGGGGATATTTTGAAGGTGTATTATCCGGAGAGGAATTGGATGTGTTCCGGCTACACCGTAAACGGGAGCAGTTTGTGGATGATCCATTGATGGATCAATGTCAGGAAGCGTTTTATTATTTCTATTCAATAGGCGAAGGTGCCTTGGGGATAACGTTGTATGAAAACCTGGATGCAGAAGGCTTGATGCTGTTTAAGCGTTTTCACAAAGTGTTCTCGCTGGCCTATCAGCGCTTCAGGGATATTGGAATGGCCGAAGCGCAGGCGAGGGAAGCACAAATAGAAGCAGCACTGGAGCGGGTACGATCCCGGACAATGGCGATGCAGGCATCCTCTGCATTGAACGAGGTGATTGGTATTCTCTACAAGGAATTGAGTAGGCTGCACCCGCAGCTGGACAGGTGTTTCATCATGACATTTGATCCAGACACATTTGATGCTGTCTGGTGGATGGCTTCCGGTGAGTTGGAAAACTATCAAACGGGACTTTCTGTACCCTATGCATCGTTCACACCGCAACAGGCCTATATCAATGCCTGGAAGGAACGTGCGGAGAAATGGACCTATGCATTGGAAGGGGAAGAAAAACTGGCCTGGGATCGATATCTCTTTTATCATACCGATCTTCAGCATCTGCCTGACCTGGTGAAGCACAGGATGCAGGACACTTCGAAAGCGTATATATCCGCCTCGTTCCGCAACTTTGGTTGTATTACAACAGGATCTTTTGAACCCTTGAATGAACAGGCATTTGCCTTGTTGATCAGGTTTGGGGTGGCCTTCGATCAAGCCTATACTCGTTTTGCAGATTTGAAGAAGGCGGAAGCGCAGGCCCGCGAAGCGCATATAGAGGCAGTAATGGAGAAAATGAGGAACCGGTCATTAGCAATGCAAGATCCGGGTGAGATCAGACAAGTAGCGGAATTACTCCGGAGCGAGATGGCGCTATTGGGTGTTGAGGAGCTGGAAACAAGTTCTATTTATATCAACAATGCAGGGACTTCCAAAACAGAATGCTGGTATGCGATTAAGGGAGTAGTGGGGGAGACGCGTGATCTGGTGTCTGATGAAATGACCATTGATCTTAATGAAACCTGGGTGGGGCGTGAAATGCAGCGCTTTCTGGCTGCGGAGGAAGAGCAGGTTTCGATACGGATGCAGGGGGAACACCGTAAGGAATGGATCAACTATTGTGCAGAGCATTCTCAGGTTCTGCAAGGTTATTATGGTAACGAAATCCCCGAGCGCACCTATCATTTGGTGAAATTTGCCTATGGATTCATGGGTGCAGCTTCGCCAGGCGAGATCTCTGCGGAGAGCTGGCGACTGTTGAAGAGGGCCGCAGGTGTTTTTTCTTTTGCATATACCCGATTCCTGGACCTGCGGCAATCAGCACAGAATGCAAGGGAAGCAAAGATAGAACTGGCATTGGAGCGTGTTAGGGCGAAAACGATGGCTATGTACAAAAGTGCACAGCTTCCGGAAACGGCGCAGGTGCTTTTTGAACAGTTTGCGGAACTGGGAAGAATGCCTGACCGTATGTCTATTGGCATCGTGAAAGAAGAGTCAGGCATCATTGAATGGTGGGGAACAGATCAAACAGGGACTAAACTAACCACTCATTTTGATTCCGCTATTGAACAACCTTCTATCTCTAAATTGTTTGCCGGATGGAAGGAAGGAATGGAGTCCATGGTGTTAGAAATTACAGGCGAGGAATTGAATGCCTGGGTTTCATTTGTGCGGGATGTTGTGCATATGCCCATCGACGTGTCAAAGATCAAAGGCAAAAGGGTACATCATGCCGCTTATTTTTCGCAAGGTATTTTACTGATCAGTGCACATGAGCAAGTGCCGGAAGAAACAATGAAGATATTGGCTCGCTTTGCCAAAGTGTTTGAGCAGGCTTATACCCGTTTTCTTGATCTGCAGAAAGCGGAGGCGCAGGCCCGTGAAGCACAGATTGAGGTGGCTTTGGAGCGTGTCAGGGCCAAGGCTATGGCCATGCATTCGTCAAATGATCTTAAGGAAGTGGTGGGTGAATTGAGAAAGCAAATGGGGATGCTGGGGCAGAAGGACCTGGAGACCTGTGTGATCCATCTCCATGATGAATCTCCGGACTTCATTTTATCCTATGCGGCGATCCGGCCACCTGGATCGTCTACAGAGATCCTGGAGACCACCACAACGGTTCCCAAGAAAGGTTACCTGATCATTGAAGAAGCTTTGGAAGCTTATCAACAACATCGCCAGGATTACATCATTGTGAATGAAGGAGAGAAGCTGAAACAATGGTTTGCTTTTCTAAAAAGTGAATCTCCTGATGGTTTTATGAAGCTGGTTGAACCCGTGCAAGGCGATGTGGAACAACTCCGGGCGTATTGGTCGCTCTCAGATTTTTCCGGTGGATCTTTGGTCATGGTCACCATGGCACAGCCGGATGAACATTCACGGAATCTGCTGCGGAGGTTTTCCAATGTTTTTGGATTGGCTTACCGGAGGTATGCGGATCTTAAAAAGGCCGAAGCGCAGGCGCACGAGGCAAAGGTAGAAGCGGCATTGGAGAGAGTGCGGGCTAAGGCCATGGCCATGCACAGCAGTACTGACCTTCCAGCCACTGCCATCACTGCTTTTACGGAGTTGAAGAAACTCGGGTTTGTTCCCATCAGGTCTGGCATCAGCATTCAAACACGGGACAGCAGAAAGAATCTGTTGTATTCGGCAACAAACGCAGGCGATGGGGAAACTTTATCAATCGTAGGTTGGGCCATTCTGGACAATCATCCCGTGTTGCGCGCGGTATATGATAACTGGCTGGAAGGCAAAGATAGTTTTCCTGAGTTGCATGGCGAGCAGTTGCGTTTATATTATGAGCAGGTACGCACCAGTTTCGACGTGCCTGTAGAACAAACAGTCATAGATCAGCATGGTTATTTTATTTGCTTTACCCATGGTTTGTTTTACGGTTGGTGCAGGCAGCCGGTAACGGAAGATGAGAAAAAACTGCTGCGGCGTTTTGCAGCGGTGATAGATCTTACGTTCAAGCGGTACTTCGACTTACAGAAAGCGGAAGCGCAGGCCCGGGAGGCACAAATTGAAACTGCACTGGAAAGGGTGAGGAGTCGCGGCCTGGGTATGCAGAAAAGTGAGGAGTTGAAAGAGGTGATCCAGGTGGTTTATGAGCAGATGATCCATTTGAATATTCAGACGGAGCACGCTGGATTTATCATGGACTACCGTGAACGGGGTGATTTCCATACCTGGATCGCAGATCATTTGGGTAGTCCGTCCAATGTCACGATACCTTATTTTGACTGTATCTATTACAATCGGTTCAATGAGGCTAAAGGGAACCGGACTGATTTTTTCTCACTTACCCTGAGCAAGGAAGAAAAGGATAGTTTTTATCAGGGGCTCTTTGAGCGGCTTCCGGAATTTCCGGAGGCCTCCCGGCAGATCATTTTCAATCATCCCGGTTTTTCTATCTCAACCGTTTTATTGGAGAATATAGCCTTGTATATTGAAAACTTTACCGGCGTGGCGTATGATGGAGAATCAAATGCCATATTGATGCGTTTCGGGAAAGTATTTCAGCAGACCTACACCCGTTTTCTGGATTTGCAAAAGGCGGAGGCCCAGGCCAGGGAGGCGCAGATAGAGGCGGCACTGGAGAAGATTCGCAGCCGGTCTCTTGCTATGCACAATTCACAGGAATTGATAGAGGTAATTGCGGTAGTATTTGACAAGATGAAAGAGTTGAAGATCCTCATGGGCACTGTAGCGATATGGCTATTTGATATGGAGTCTTTAAGCTCCACATTTTGGTTGGGCAATGAAGTGCAAGGGGAACCATCAAAGGTTTCCCTGCCGTATGACGAAATGATGATGAAGAGAGATGGCTGTTTGAAGGATGCCTGGGACGCGAAAAGAAAGGGTGAAAATATCGTCAATAAACGTTACAACAGACAGTTGAAGGATGAGTATTTCGATTATGTATTTGCTAATAATGACTTTCAAACCATACCAGATGAAGCCCGAAGTTTTATCCGCAAAGCTTCATCGCAAACCATAAACCTTTTTATCGAGAAAAATTCAACACTGTTTGTAGATTCCTGGACGGAACAAAGTTATAATGAGCAGCAATTGGATGTGTTCAAGCGCGTGGCCAGGGTTTTTGAACAGGCATATGTACGGTTCCTGGATTTGCAAAAGGCGGAGGCCCAGGCCAGGGAATCCAATATAGAAGCGGCGCTGGAAAGGGTGCGTAGCAAAGCTATGGCGATGCGTACAAGCGAGGATATTGCAGAAACAACTGCTGCCTCTTTTGAAGAACTAAGAAAACTGGGTGTATTTTCATTCAGGAGTGGTGTGGGCATTATATCAAAAGAATCCAGAACGGCCCAGGTTTTTGCAGACGCTCGTTCAGAGGACGAAAGGACGGTTGCGTTGGCAACGGTGAGAAATATGGATGAACACCCTGCCTTGCAAAGGCAGTATGATGCATGGCTTGAACAAAAAGATTTTGAACAGGTGTTGCGTGGCGATGAATTAAGTTCCTACTACAGTCATTCGTTTTTCAAAGGCTCCAGTGTTGAGCAGCGTGGGGTGGGAGATCAACAGGAAGAGTTTGGATATTATTTTGCTTTCCCGGACGGACTTTTTTATTCCTGGTCGTTGCAGCCTTATTCAGACCAGGAGAAAAACATTTTACATCGCTTCCGGAATATTATTGCCCTTACATTCAGGCGCCACCTTGATTTGCAGAAGGCGGAAGCGCAGGCCCGGGAGGCGCAGATTGAAACGGCACTGGAAAAGGTGAGGAGCCGCACCCTGGCCATGCAGCACTCTGATGAGCTGGCAGAGACGGCTGCCGTGATGTTCCGGCAGCTGATTACCCTGGGTATAGCGCCCAATCGATTATACATTATTTTGTTCCAGGAGCAGGGCGATGAGATGGAAGCCTGGGTAACGGATGAAGATGGCAGTAAGGTGAGCGTTGGATTTACCGGCAACCGTACCCGCAGCAAAACACTAAACAAAATGCATCAGGGATGGGCAGCACAACAGAAGTCGCTTGTGCTGGATATGCAGGGTGATGAATTGCAGGAGTACCTGCACTACCTGCATGATGAATTGAAAGTGCCTTTCAAGGGTGGTATGGAACAGAAACGTAGGGTGCAGCATGTGGCGTATTTTAGTAAAGGCCTGATTGGAATGGCATCGCCGGAACCACAGCCGGAGGAAACCGTGCAGCTGCTGGAGCGTTTTGCAGCCGTATTCAATCTCACCTTCACCCGCTTCAATGACCTTAAGGTTGCGGAGGCCCATGCGATTAAGGCGGAGCAGGACCTGGTGGCCATAAAAGAAGCCAAGCAAAAAGCGGAGGCGGCACTTACGGAACTGCAGGCCACACAGAAGCAGTTGATTCAATCCGAGAAGATGGCTTCTTTGGGTGAACTTACGGCCGGTATTGCCCACGAGATCCAGAACCCGTTGAACTTTGTGAATAATTTCAGTGAGGTGAGCAAGGAACTGATGGATGAACTGAAGGAGACCCTGGCCAAGGGAGACCTTGAGGATGCCATGGATATGATCAATGACCTGGTGCAGAACCTCGCAAAGATCAACGAACATGGTAAACGTGCAGACAGTATTGTAAAAGGGATGTTGCAGCATAGCAGGGCCGGCAGTGGCCAGAAAGAACCTACGGATATCAATGTGCTGGCGGATGAGTGTCTGCGTTTGGCTTTCCATGGGCTCCGCGCCAAGGACAAGTCATTCAATGCCAATTTTGAAACAGTTTTTGATGCAGCTATAGGGAAGATTGATGTGATGCCGCAGGATATGGGCCGGGTGTTGTTGAATCTCATCAACAATGCCTTCTATGCCGTGAATGAGAAAAGCAAGCGGGGAGCGGTGGGCTATAAACCCTTGGTTAAAATCACGACGGAGGAAAGGGAGAAAGGAGTAGGGATCAGGGTTGAGGACAATGGAGAGGGGATTCCCGAAAGCATTAAAGAGAAGATATTCCAGCCATTTTTTACCACCAAGCCTACAGGGCAGGGGACAGGTTTGGGGTTGAGTTTAGCGTATGACATTGTAAAGGCTCATGACGGAGCGTTGACAGTAGAGAGTAGGGAGGGCGAGGGGACCGCATTTTTCATTTACTTACCTAATGTATAGCAGGCGATGCGGATTACTTATATACTTTTTGTGTTCCTGCTGATTTCCTTGTTCACGAGGTCTCAACCACATATACCAGACAGCCTGTACAAGGTATTTATTCAGGCAAAGGATGATTCAACACGTTTTAGGACATCCAGAGCGGTATATACTTTTTACGAAGAAACAAACCGCGACTCGGCCTTACGCTATGCACTGTACAGATTGGAACTCGCCAGAAAATATGGAAGAAAAATTGAAGAGTCCCATCTGCTGGGGCAGGTGGCTTACCAGCAAATTTACCTGGGGAGATTAAGTGAGGCCCTCAGGAACCTGAATATGGCGTTTGACGTCATCGCTGATGCTAAGGAAAAAGATATCTGGGAACTATCTCCCTATCCTACCCCGGGTAAGAATAGGTTTGTGACTTTGTCCATGCTGAATCATATGTATGGGCACCTTAAACTACGAAGCGGAAGTACGGAAGGCATTCGCTACTTTAAAGAGGGCAGGAAAATTGGTGTGGATATCGGCAATGCATTTAGGGTGACCGTAGCTGATATGGTGCTGTCCAGCTCTTACATGATGATGGGTGACATGGATTCAGCTATGATCTATGCCAAAGAGGGCGAGCAATATGCCATTCAAGGGAACATAACCAAATATCTGGCGAACATCTATTTTGCCATGGGGGAGGTGAACAGAAGGAGAGGCAATGATAGTCTAGCCCGGCAGTATCTGGACATGGCTTTACAATACGCCCTTTCACAGGAAAACTTCACAGTAGTAGCAGCCACTTATGAAAGTAAGCTCAAATATTTTCTTTCCACTGGTGAGGCCGATTCTGTTTTGCATTATGGGCGGAAGCAGTTGCTGGTACTACGCTCACTAGGGTCCATTACCGCTTTGTTTTCCTCGGAGAATAATCTGGGTAACGCTTATGAAAGTCTCGCGTCAGGATTCAGTTTGAAGCATCAGCTGGACAGTGCAAACAAGTATCTGCGCCTTTCCATTGCAGCCAGGGATAGCCTTACAGCCATCAAGCAGAGCCAGTTGTATGATTTTCAGCAATTGACCCTTAATGAACAGGTAAGGGCGCAAAATGAAGAGAAGGAGAGGACGGCTCGGGAGAATAGAAGGCGCACTTATTTATTTTTTGCAGGGATTGCAACTGCGCTGCTGGTCATGTTACTGATTTATAGGAATAACCGGCAAAAGCAAAAAGCCAACCTGGAGCTGGCGAAAACACTGGCAGACCTGCGCGCTACACAGAAGCAATTGATCCAGAGTGAGAAAATGGCCAGCCTGGGTGAGCTCACTGCAGGTATAGCCCATGAAATCCAGAACCCATTGAATTTTGTGAACAATTTCAGTGAAGTAAGTACAGAGCTGATGGATGATCTGACAATGGCGGTGAAAAACGATGACAGGGATGAAACAATGGCTATTGCGGGAGATCTTAAGCAAAACCTGGAGAAGATAAACCACCACGGCAAACGTGCTGATGCCATCGTAAAAGGAATGCTGGAACATAGCAGGGCCGGTACAGGGGAGAAACTACCCACGGATCTGAATGCACTCGTGGATGAATACCTGCGGTTGGCCTACCACGGTTTCAGGGCAAAGGATAAACAGTTCAATACTGAGCTTATCACAACATTTGATCCGGCCGTTGAAAGCATAAACATCGTTCCGCAGGATATCGGCCGGGCGGTGCTCAACCTGATCAATAACGCACTGTATGCCGTGAATGAGCGCAGTAAGCGGGGCGAACCGGGGTATAAGCCGCTGGTTATAATAGCCACAGAGAAAAGGGTTCAGGGAGTAGGGATCAGGGTGGAGGATAACGGGGATGGGATTCCTGAGTCCATCAGGGAAAAGATTTTTCAACCTTTCTTTACCACAAAACCAACAGGGCAGGGGACTGGTTTAGGCCTTAGTCTGGCCTATGATATTGTGAAAGCAAACAATGGAACCCTGGAATGCAAGACGGTATCCGGACAAGGCACCATATTTCAAATAACCATACCTACAATGTAACAACAGGATCATGAGAAAATTCATGTTAAGCATAGGGCTTCTTCTGTATCTGCAGGTTTCCTATGGCCAGCAGAGACAGGTGGATAAAGTGGTGGCACATTGCGATTCCATTTTAAATCTTCTGTCTACGGAAAAAGACAGCAAAAAGAAAACTGAACTCATCCTGTCTTTCTATTCAACGTCCATTGATGGTTTTCCATTGGCGCTGCTGAATCTCTCCAAGCAACTGATCACCACAGCCAGGCGTAACAATGATATTTATGTGGAGTCTGCGGCACAGAGCGCCGCTGCCCAGGGTTACCGGCTAACGGGGAACTATGTGAGGGCGCTGGAGTATCACAGGCGGGCCGTTGCCCTGGCGGAGCAAACCGGTGATAAAGTACTGCTGGGGTTTGCTACCAACCAGATGGGGCACATCTACAAAGACAGGTTTGAGAATGAGCGGGCATTGAGTTTATACAGGCAGGCCGCTGCACTTTTTAAACAAGGCGGACGAGAGGATATCTGGTATCCTGACATGAATATGGGAACAGTATTCCTGAACAAGGGTGAGTATGATTCTTCCTTGCATTATGCCATAACTGCACTCAACAAGATGGCGGGAACGCCCGGTATTGGAAACCAGAGTAATGTTTTTGCCAATGTTGCCAGCATTTATAGCAGGCAGAATAAGATGGACAGCGTGCACAAGTATTATTCCCTTGCCCTGGCGATGGTAAACCGGGTGGAGTCACCCCGCTACATGAGTACTACCTATCTGTCCATGGCAGAACATTACAAGTTCCACAAGCAGGCTGACTCAGCCGCATTCTACTATAAGCGCGCGGTGGATGCTGTTATTGGAACTGAACTCAGCAATATGGCACTCACACCGGCAAAATATCTGACAGAATACTACCAGAACCTTAATGCAGACAGCACTGTGAAGTACTGGAAAGTATATTCTGCTGCCAATGACAGCATCAACAGTTTTAGGACCAACCAAATGATCCAGATGCTCACTTTTGAAGAGGAGCAACGCAAGAAAGACGCAGAAGCTGCTGCAATAGCATATAGAAATAAGATCAGGACAGGGCTGTTGCTGGGCGGCCTCGGGGTTTTCTCCCTGGTGGCCATCGTTTTGTATAGAAATAACAGGCAAAAGCAAAAGGCCAATGCAAAACTGGAGAAGACTCTTGAGGAGTTGAAAGCCACCCAGAAGCAATTGATCCAGAGTGAGAAAATGGCCAGCCTGGGTGAGCTCACCGCCGGCATTGCCCATGAGATCCAGAACCCATTGAACTTTGTGAATAACTTTTCCGAATTGAATACGGAGTTGTCTGATGAAATGCTGGAGGCCCTGAATATGGGTGATATAGAAGAGGCCCGGAACCTTGCTATGGATATCCGTTCCAACCAGGAAAAGATCCGGGAGCATGGTAAACGCGCAGACGGTATCGTGAAAGGTATGCTGCAACATAGCCGTGCCGGCAGCGGACAGAAAGAGCTGGTGGATATCAACGCGATGGCAGAAGAATGCCTTCACCTGGCCTTCCATGGGCTTCGGGCAAAAGACAATGCATTCAATGCCAGTTTTGAAATCCATCCAGATGCTGCTATTGAGAAGGTGGAACTGGTGGCACAAGACATGGGCCGGGTACTCCTCAACCTCATGAACAATGCTTTCTATGCAGTGAATGAGCGCAGTAAGCGGGGTGAAACGGGCTTTATACCCCTGGTGAGCGTGACCACGGAGAAAAGGAGAGAGGGTGTAGTAGTAAGGGTGGAGGATAACGGGGAGGGGATTCCTGCAACTATTAAAGACAAGATTTTTCAGCCTTTCTTTACAACTAAACCAACGGGTCAGGGTACGGGGTTAGGGTTGAGCCTGGCCTATGATATTGTGAAAGCGCATGGGGGTGAGTTGACTGTGGAAAGCAAAGTGGGCAAAGGGACAGTATTTATTATTGAATTGTAACATTAAAGGTTGCATGAAGTGGATTTCAATATTAATTTGCTTTTTGTTTGTGTCAATCAATACTGATGCACAGTTGGTTTTATCCGATAGTCTTGTAAATGCATATCGCAATGCCTCTAATGATTCCACAAGATATTTTTTAAACCGCCAGCTGTTATCTTATTATAGCAATACAAATCTGGATTCTGCACTTAAGTATGCTGAAATTGGGGTGCGCATCGCTCAGGAAAACAACATGAAACTTGCCGAGGCTAACGCTTCAACTTCCTTTGCTGTACAGCTTCAAAGCAAAGGACGGTATGCGGAAGCATTAAAATATTTTTTATCCGCATTTATAATCACCGAGAATCCTGAAAATGAAAAAATAAATGAATGGCAATTGGCAAAAGATAAGCCAATCTCATATCAAAGAAAGGCCATGCTCGCAAACAATCACAATCAGTTTTCGGGACTTATGGGCAGAATAAAAAACTATGATAAACAATTTTTTTATCTTAACGAAGCAAGAAGAATTGCAGCGGAAAGCGGGAATACTTATAGATTGATGGTTGCCACTAATGATTTGGGGAGGCTGTATTCAAAGCTTAACAAACCAGATTCTGCACTTATTCTTTCGGTTCAAGCTGAAAAGTTGGGCGCTGAGCTGAATGATAAAATTTATTATTGTTATATCTTGATAGATCTGGGATATACCTATCAAATGAAAGGAAGCAGAGATATTGCTCTTGGGTATTATCATTCAGGTATTAAACTGGCTAGTGAGCAGCATTTTCTTAGTGCATTGGCAAGGGGCTATTTGAAACTATGTAATTTTTACCTTGCTGAAAGCAATAAGGATTCTTCACTATACTATGCCAGACTTTTTGAACAGACATTGAACTTACAAGGTAAGGTAGACCGTGAAGACCAGGATCTGGGGGTAGTATATGAAAAGATCTACCAAAGTTACCGGCTGGTGGGGCAGAAAGACAGCATAATCAAGTATGCCAGACTTGCCATTGAAACCAGTGATAGTATTTCAAATGACAGGTTGCAAAATATGGCTGCTTTTCAGCAAGTTTTGTTAGACGAACAATTACGACTGCAGAATATTGACAAAGAGAAAGCAAACTATCAGAATAGGATCAGGACGTATATGCTTTCTGCCGGATTTGGTGTTGTTCTTTTAATTGCATTCCTGCTGCACAGGAACAACCGTCAGAAACAGTTTGCGAATCTCATTCTGCAAGAGCAAAAGCAGAAGGTTGAAGCTACTTTAAAAGAGCTCAAATCCACCCAAGCCCAACTCATACAATCTGAAAAAATGGCCAGCCTGGGTGAGCTCACCGCCGGCATTGCCCATGAGATCCAGAACCCATTGAACTTTGTGAATAACTTCAGTGAAGTGAGTGCTGAGTTGATTGATGAGATGAAGACCGAATTGCAGAAAGGTGATGTGCAGGAGGGCCTCGCTATTGCAAATGACCTGCAGCAGAACCTCGAGAAGATCAACCACCATGGTAAACGCGCTGACGCCATCGTGAAAGGCATGCTGGAGCACAGCAGGGCTGGTTCCGGAGAGCGGGTCCCCACGGATATCAATGCATTGGCAGATGAATACCTGAGGCTGGCTTACCATGGGCTGAGAGCAAAGGATAAAGACTTTAATGCTGATCTTCAAACCAAATTTGATGGTGGCATTGGTCTTGTCAATATCATACCCCAGGATATGGGTCGCGCTATTCTGAACCTGATCAGCAATGCATTGTATGCCGTGAATGAACGGAGTAAGCGCGGTGAAGCTGGATACAAACCAATGGTGAAAGTCTCTGCAGAGAGAAGGAGTCAGGGTGTAGAGATCAGGGTGGAGGACAATGCCGATGGGATTCCTGAGCGAATTAAAGAGAAGATATTCCAGCCCTTTTTTACCACCAAGCCTACAGGTCAGGGTACAGGATTAGGATTGAGTTTAGCGTATGACATCGTAAAGGCGCATGGGGGAGCGTTAACTGTGGAGAGTGTAGAAGGACGAGGAACAGTCTTTACCATCCTGTTGCAAGACCAATAACCATTACAAACCTTCATGTATGATACTTATCCGTTATTGTCTCTACTTGCTTCTGGCATCCGTTTTTTTTATGGCTTGTAAGGAAGGGAAGGCGGTGGACCAACGTTCCAGGCTCTCCGGTATGTACAAGCTCTATATTTCCGAGAATGTGGATTCCAATGGAGTCTGGCACGAGGACCCCTGGACCAAGGGCGGGGCGGGATACATCGTATATGACGGCAAAGGACATATGGCGGTGCATATAACCAGACAGGGTTACCATGATTTCCAGTGGCTGCCGGAAGAGCAGAGCCTCAGGGACGAGTACATCAACAATAGATTGGATAGTATGTCTGTGGATGAGTTAAAAGCGGCTGTACGCGCATTCTCCGCCAGTTACGTGTATGCCGGAAATTATACCATTGAGGATAGTGCCGATATCGTAAAACATGAAAGGCTGTCCACTTCGCTTCATTCCCCTGAGGGCAGTATGGTCCGCCGTTCATTTACGTTCAGTGGGGATACCATTATTTTAAGGGTCCTCAATGGCAATCGCAGGCTGAAGTGGATTAAAATGCCCTGACATGTTCCTGTAAACCTGATTGCGTCTAAACTTCACCCTTCTCCCTTTATCTTAGCCCTTATGTTAGTGATCTAAACAAAAAACCCCGCCAGAGGCGGGGCTTTTTGTTTAGATCACTAACATAGCGTCTCCATAACTGAAGAACCGGTATTTATCTTTAATGGCTTTTTTGTAAGCTTCCATGGTGAGGTCATAACCAGCAAAAGCGCAAGTCATGATCAGCAAGCTGGTCTTGGGCAGATGGAAGTTGGTGATCAGCGCATCTGAAATGGAAAAGTTATAGGGCGGATGGATGAAAATATTCGTCCATCCTTCAGAAGGCTTCAGCAATTTGTCTGCAGTGAAAGAAGTCTCCAGTGCACGCATGGTGGTGGTTCCCACAGAGCAGATCCTGTGCCCTTCCGTTTTTGCTTTGTTCACGATCTTACAAGCCTGATCTTCGATGGCGTAGAACTCCGCATCCATCTTGTGTTTGCTGAGGTCTTCCACTTCAATGGGCCTGAAAGTGCCGAGGCCGGTATGGAGGGTCACTTCCGCAAAACGCACACCCTGGATCTCCAGGCGCTTGATCAATTCAATGCTGAAGTGCAGGCCAGCGGTAGGTGCTGCAACTGCTCCTTCATGCTTGGCATAAACGGTCTGGTAACGCTCGCGGTCCTCTTCATCGGGCTTGCGCTTGATATATTTGGGCAGGGGTGTTTCACCCAGGGAGTTCAGTACTTTCTTGAATTCTTCTTCCGGACCATCAAAAAGGAAGCGGATGGTACGGCCACGGGAAGTGGTGTTATCAATGACCTCTGCCACCAGTTCATCGGCATCGCCAAAATATAATTTGTTACCAACACGGATCTTCCTTGCGGGATCAACGATCACATCCCAGAGCCTGTTCTGCTTGTTCAGTTCACGCAACAGAAACACTTCGATCTTGGCGCCGGTTTTTTCTTTGCGGCCATACATCCTTGCAGGAAATACCTTGGTGTTATTTACCACAAACACGTCCTTGTCGTCAAAATATTCCAGGATGTCCCTAAAATGACGGTTCTCAATCTGTCCGGTAGCACGGTGCACCACCATCAGCCTGGCATCTTCTCTTTTCTTGGACGGGTACTGCGCAATAAGGTTAAGGGGGAGGTCAAAACGGAACTGGGATAGTTTCATGAATCAATTGCTTTTTAACGGATGGCCATCATGAAACAAACCGAAACGGTATGCAGAAAGGGTCAATAGTCTAAACCTGATCTTACGGCACCAGGTTTGTACCATGTGGCTATAAATGCGGGCAAAGGTACAATATTTTCAGAATCTGGTAAAATTCCTCCCCGGGATGGCTTCCAGCAGCTTGCGGGTGTAGGGTGATTGGGGCTTATAAAACACGGCATCGGCCTCCCCGATCTCCTCGATCTTCCCTTTTTGCATCACCATGATCCTGTCGCTGATATAATGTACCACGCCCAGATCATGGGAAATGAAGACAGTAGTGAATCCCATTTCCCTTTTGAGGTCATTCAGAAGATTGAGGACCTGCGCCTGTACGCTCACGTCAAGTGCAGAAACAGATTCATCACAAACCACAAATCCAGGATTAAGCGCCAGTGCCCGGGCGATCCCGATCCGCTGCCGTTGCCCGCCGGAAAATTCATGGGGATAGCGCCTGTAATGCTCTGCCTTCAGCCCCACCTTCTCCAGCCATTCCGTTGCTTTCTTTTCCCTTTGCCTGTCATTTTCCCCTATGCCGTGCACCCGCATAACTTCAGCTATAGCACTGCCCACTGGCATTCTTGGGTTTAATGAGGAATAGGGATCCTGGAAAATGATCTGGATCTCTTTTCGGAAGGGTTTGAGCTGCTCGCCGGACAATACGGTCAGTTCTTGTCCACGGTATTGGATGGTTCCCGATGTAGGGTCTATCAATCGGAGCAAAGCCCTGCCCAGGGTGGTTTTTCCACATCCTGATTCCCCCACTAATCCCAGGGTTTCTCCCTCGCGCAGGTTAAAGCTCACATTGTCCACGGCTTTTACATAGTTGGTGGTTCTGCCGAAGAAGTTTTTGGCCGATGGAAACCATACGTTGAGGTTGGCCACTTCCAGCAGGTTACCGGTTACAGGGGTGGGTACTTGTGGTAAGGCGGTTTGCACCGGCGACTCTCCACCCATGAAGTCTGCTACTGTTGGCAGGCGGGTGCCCCTGGCATGGGCGCCGGGTCTGCAGGCGATCAGTGCTTTGGTATATGGGTGTGCAGGACTTTCAAGCACTTCCCGGACGGTTCCCTTTTCCACCACCTCGCCTTTATACATGACCACCACCTCATCCGCAATCTCAGACACCAGCCCAAGGTCATGGGTAATAAAGATCACGCCCATCTGTACTTCCTGCTGCCATTCCCGGATAAGGGCCAGGATTGTTTTCTGAACGGTTACATCCAGTGCAGTAGTGGGTTCATCCGCGATGAGCAGATCCGGCCCGCAGCTCATAGCCATGGCAATCATGACCCTCTGCTTCTGGCCCCCACTGAGCTGGTGGGGATACCTGCGGTACATGGTTTCAGGATCAGGGAGCTTTACTTTTTCAAATAGTGCGATGGTTTGTTGACGGGCTGCTGACTTGCTGATTTTCTTATGAAATATCAGGGATTCTGCAACCTGCCGGCCGCAGCGCATCAATGGGTTGAGCGAGGTCATGGGCTCCTGGAAGATCATCGATATCTTATGGCCCCGTAGCGCACGAAGTGCAGCATCTTCCTGTTTCAACAGATCCACGGGATTCCCATCGGCCCCTAAAAAAATGACCTGCCCGCCTTTGTAGGTAGCATTGGGGGCAAGGAGTTTCAGAATGGAAAGGGAGGTGACTGATTTGCCTGAACCTGATTCCCCCACTACTGCGGTTATGCGTCCGCGTTGGACGGACAATGAAACATCGCGTAATGCCTGGAAAGGACCCTGTTCAGTATTGAACCGTACGTCCAGTCCTTTTATGTCCAGGAGAGGCCCTTGCATCAGAATTTCAGGTGTTTCACCGTGAGTCCGTTGTTGATCAGCTGTTTCAGTGAATCAATGCCTATTTTCAAGTGCAGTTCCACGAAATTGGAAGTGACTTTTTTATCACTTTCTTCGGTTTTCACTCCTTCCGGTGTCATGGGTGAATCACTGATCAGCAACAATGCCCCGGTAGGGATCCTGTTATGAAAGCCAACTGAAAAAATGGTAGCGGTTTCCATATCAATGGCGTAAGCCCTGATCTTTTGCAGATAGGCTTTGAACTCTTCGTCGTGTTCCCAAACCCTTCGGTTGGTGGTATACACGGTTCCTGTCCAGTAGTCCTGTTCATAATCCCGGATGGTGGTAGAGATGGCTTTTTGCAATGCGAAAGCAGGGAGGGCAGGCACTTCGGGCGGGAAATAGTCGTTAGACGTTCCTTCTCCTCTCACTCCAGCGATGGGTAAGAGCAGGTCACCTATTTTATGTCTTGATTTCAGTCCGCCACATTTACCCAGGAAGAGTACCGCTGAGGGCTGAATGGCTGTAAGCAGGTCCATGACGGTAGCAGCGGTGGGGCTACCCATACCAAAGTTTATGATGGTGATACCATCAGCGGTAGCGGTTTGCATGGGTTTGTCCAGACCGGTGATCTCAGCTCCGTGCCACTCGGCAAACAAGCGCACATAATTGGAGAAGTTGGTGAGCAGTATATACTTGCCAAAATTTTCGATTTTCTCACCGGTGTACCGGGGCAGCCAGTTCTGGACGATTTCCTCTTTTGTATTCATATGTTGGATTCAATTCAGATAAAATTAGTGATTACTTTGCAGGCATGATCATTCCGGCCTATCCTTCATACCCATTTCGGATAAAAAATGAGCAGGCGGATCCTGTTGTTTTTTGCGAGATCCGCAGGAGATGGGTGAAACTCACACCGGAGGAGTGGGTACGCCAAAATACATACCAGTGGATGATCCTCAGCCTGCGGTATCCCAAAACCATGATCAGTGTGGAAAAGGGTATACGGGTGGTGGAGATGGCCAGGCGGTATGACCTGTTGATTTATGACCAGGATGTGAAGCCCTGGATGCTGGTGGAATGCAAGGCACAGTCTGTTAAGCTGGATGACGCTACGTTAATGCAGGCGCTTCGTTACCATATTGCTGTGCCCGTACCGTATATCTGTATCACCAATGGAGACGGAGCCATGGTTTTTGAGAAGATCGATGGGCGGTTGGTCCAGCGGGAGGAGATGCCCGGGTGGAAGAAAGGGGAAAGATAAAGGGAGAAGTGTGAAGACCAAACTTCGCACTTCTCCCTTTTACTTCTCCCTTGTTTTTAGGGGAATATCCCCAACTCAGTATAAGAAGTGCCCACTTTATTAATAGCCACCACAAAGGAAGCGGTGCGCATATTCTTGATATCAGGATGTTGGTTCCACAGGTCAACAATTTCGTGGGTGGAGCCAATCATGGTTTCTTCCAGGCCGCTGCGTACCAGGTCAACCTCATCAGCACCCATCACCAGTTTCTTCCGGATGTCTGCAGGGATACTCTGGCCTGTGATCTTTTCCATCTGGTCTACGATGAGCTGGTTCTGGTTTTCTTCAAACCTTTTTTCCAGCCTTCCGTAGCGTACGTGGCTAAGGTTTTTCAGCCATTCAAAATAAGATACCGTAACACCACCAGCGTTAAGGTACATGTCTGGAATAACCAGTGCGCCTTTGGCCGTCAGGATATCGTCTGCATCCGGGGTGAGCGGACCGTTAGCAGCTTCGCCGATGATCTTTGCTTTTACACGTGGTGCATTCTCACCGTTGATCACGTTTTCAAGTGCGGCCGGGATCAGGATATCACATTCCAATTCCAAGGCTGCCGTATTGGTAGCCAGGTTGGTGGCTCCGGGAAAATTCAGGATGGAACCTGAAGCTTTACGATGGGCCACTACCGCTTCAACATCCAGTCCGTTGGGGTTGCTGATAGAGCCTTCATATTCAGCCAGGCCAACAATGATGGCACCGGCTTCCTGGAAAAATTTAGCTGAATGGTAGCCCACATTGCCGAGGCCCTGTACTACCACGCGCTTGCCTTCAACACCCGTGCTGAGGCCGAGTTTCTTCATCTGCTCAGGCATGTTACACACTTCACGTACACCGTAAAATACGCCTAAGCCAGTAGCCTCACGCCTTCCCCTTACGCCACCTTGTGTGATGGGTTTGCCGGTGACACAGGCCATGGCATCCACTTCACCGGGGTGCAGCGCCATATAGGTATCGAGGATCCAGGACATCTCGCGCTCGCCGGTTCCGTAATCAGGTGCGGGAACGTCTTCGCCGGGTCCTATAAATCTTTTCTTATCCAGCTCAGCGGTATAACGACGGGTGATTTTCTCGAGGGTATAGGCATCGTAATTTCTAGGGTTGATGGCAATACCTCCTTTGGCCCCGCCAAAAGGAACATTTACAATGGCGCACTTGTAGGTCATCAGTGCGGCCAGGGCCATCACTTCGTCCAGGTTCACCATGTCGCTGAAGCGGATACCGCCTTTACAAGGCAGTTTATGGTGGGAGTGCTGAACGCGATAAGCCTTGATCACTTCAAGTTTATCGCCGATCTTAACGGGGAAGTGTAAACGCAATACGGAGTTACACTGCTTGATCTGTTCAAGGATTCCTTTGTCGAATTTGGTGTACCCTGCGGCTTTGTCGAAACTCGCAGACACCGCGTCAAAAAAACTGTATTCTGCAGACATGCAATCTAGATTTTAGTATATGGCAATTAACAATTAGTTGTCGTTTTCCAATTTTGTGATCTTACGGTCAAGCCTCCACACATAAAAGATCAGTCCGGCCAGGATAGTGAGGATCACGGCTATCACCACATAGATCTTTCCTTCACTTCGCATGGTATCGGCCATTTCAACCTCCTGGGCCAGGGCTGGCAGGCTTGTCAGGATCAACACAATAACAAACAGGCCTGAAATTTTTTTAGTGTGCATTGAGCCAATTTTTTTCTTTGATGAAAGCCAGCCTAACTTTCAGCGATGTGATCCATACCGCCAATAGGGTCCAACCGATAACGGCAGGATAAAATACCATCCGCATGCGTGCATCAATGTCGTTGAAGTTCAGGGCAGGGTTTCCTTCTCTGCCCGGATGCAGGCTGGGCATCAGCCTTGGGATGATCCAGATAGAAGGGAACAGCATCGCGTAAGCAAAAATATTATAGACAGCGCTTACCCGGGCCCGTTTGTCCATATCCGTGATAGAGCTGCGCAATACAAAATAGGCGAAATAGATCAGCAGGGCCATAGCCGTGCCAATCAGTTTGGGCTCTCTCACAATGGAGCCAAAAGAGGCATAGGAAGGGTTATTGGGATCTGCCCAGGTATAGGAGGCCCAGATGATGCCGGTGGCATAACCCAGCAGCCCCAAAACGATGCCAGTGGTTGCATATTCACTGGCCTGGATATCCCTTCTCAGGTCAAGGCCGCGGAGGTATTTGATGCTGTTAACTACGGAAACGGTTAGTACGGCCATCATGGCAAACCACATGCAAACGTGGAAATAAAGGTTGCGGATGGTCTCCTGCAGCTGGCGAAGTTCAGGCACAGGCAATAGCAGGCCGCCAACGACGGTATACACCAACAGGATTACGCAAGCTATTTTCCACCAGGATCTTTTCATGCATCGTCTTTAAGACCTGTGCCCTAGGAGCGGGGCAAAGGTAGGTTTTAGGCTCAATCTTTCCATAAAAAGGGGAACAAAATGACCGATAGTACCACCACTGCCAGGTTTAGCGCCAGCAGCAGCAAGGTCACTTGCAGAACCACCCCTTCCCGGAAAACTTCGCCAAAGGCGTAGCGGGACAACCTGATCAGCAGCAGGAGCTGTGGAATGATCAGGGGAAATCCCAGAATAGCCATAAGGGAGGCCTGTTGCTGGGCCTTGGAGGCGATGGCCGCCAGCATGGTGAAGATCAGGCTCAGGCCAAAGCCCCCCAGGAAACTGATCCCTATAAATGACCAGGTACTGGAGGTTGGATTATTCATAAAGGCCATGTATAAGAGCAGGTTGATGGCATTCATCATGGTCATCAGTACTATATTATACAGCAATTTGGCCATCATGTATTCTGCCGGGTCAACAATGCTGTAGAAATACAGCATGCGGCCCCTGCTTTCCTGCAGGAAGCTTTTGGCCACAGCATTGATGCATACAAACAATTGGGTTACCCAGAACAGCGCGTTCCAGGTTTCTGTATCCGTTTCACCCATGGACAGGTAGAGGACGTAGATGGTGGAGGCCACATAAAGGATGATCCCATAGAAAGAATACTGCTGCCGCATTTCCAGCATCCAGTCTTTTTTGAAAAGGGTCCATATCCGGGATGGGGCGGTCAATCTATACTGTTTTTTGGAAGCATTGCCTGCAGCGGGGTTCGTAAATATTTTTCTCTCCCAGCACTACCTGGTCGTCCTGGGTTGTTTTCCTGAAGGAGTAATTGGCGATATTTCCACATACCATACAAATGGCGTGCAGTTTGGTGATGTAGTCAGCAATGGACAACAGGTTGGGGATTTGTCCAAACGGCTTCCCGGTGTAGTCCATGTCCAGGCCCGCAACTATTACCCTGGCTCCGCGAAGTGCCAGCAGGTTACACACATCCAGGATGCCGTCATCAAAAAACTGGGCCTCATCGATCCCAATTACATTGTATTCCAACGCCAGTGCGGGGATTTCCGCTGAAGATTGCACCGGCGTAGATGAAATCATGTTTTCATCATGGCTTACGATGTGCTCCGGATGGTAACGGATATCTATAGACGGCTTGAAAATTTTAACTTTTTGATTGGCAATTCTTGCCCTTTTCAGCCTCCTGATCAACTCCTCTGTTTTCCCCGAAAACATTGATCCACAAATGACTTCAATCCATCCCTTTGCTGCATCACCATGGTGGGGCTCTATAAACATTTTATAATAATGGTATTCTTAAACTGTTTGTACCTTTGTTGTTCAGTTCGCAGGTCGCAGGTCGCGAGTTCGCAGACTGCCTGCGAACT
>JBGAJG010000003.1:0-497151 GCA_044225015.1 Chitinophagaceae bacterium
ACAGCACCGGCGCGGCACTCAGACAAGGTCTGGTTCTTATCGGCCTTACCTGTATTATCTGTATGGCCTTCAATGGAGATCTTGATATCGGGATAGGTCTCGTTCAGGATCTTCACCAGTTTGTTCAGCTCCGTCTTAGCACCAGTAGTAAGCTTGCAAGAGCCTGTCACAAACTGTACGGCAGAAGCGTTGAAGTCGATCTTCGGACAACCGAAGTTCTCAGCCACACCCGGGATGGTGGGACATTTATCTTCTTCATCGTTCACGCCATCATTATCTGTATCAGGAATGGGGCAACCCTGGTAGCGGGCCAGGCCGGCTACATCAGGACATTTATCTTCTGAATCCTGGATACCATCATTATCCCTGTCTGGGCAACCCTGGAACTTAGCCAGACCCGGTACGGTGGGACATTTATCAGTTTCATCGTTGATACCGTCTTTATCAGTATCAGGAATGGGGCAACCCTGGTATTTAGCCAGACCTGGCACATCAGGACACTTATCTTCCGGATCTACGATACCATCGTTATCCCTGTCAGCAGGCGCTGGTGGAGGGGGTGGAGGTGGCGGAGGAGGAGGAACGGGCCTTTTGCCAAAGCGGTAGCTTACATAGATCTGTGCACCTTGATTTTTCATGGATGGCACTGCGCCTTCCGTGATATCATTCAGGCCATGGATATAACGGCCACCAATACCCCAGTTCCATGAGGGCCAGTATTCTGCACCTGCATTCAGGGCAAAATGATCACGCTGGAAATCATCGGTATTCTTTACATCAGGAGCTCCGCCAAGCCTGCCCTTCGCACTAAGCACAATGTCTGCCTGCGCACCAAAAAGGAGGCGGATATCAGATCCCAGATAATATTTGAACATTACGGGAATAGACAAATTGCTGAAACGCTGGTATTCATTACCCAAAACCGGACCCCGGTTAACGTATCCACCCATTTGAGAGTACAGGATCTCAGGCTGGATGGCCCAACGGTTGGCAATGGGTACGTTGAAAAAAGTACCGCCTACAAAGCCTGCGCGCCAGCCGTTCTTATAATCTTTAGGATTGTTACTTCCGAGCTTAAACGTAGAATAGTTGGCACCAAGTTTTAAACCGGCATGGGGAAGGTTTTCGTCGATCCCCTGGGCTTTTAAACCTGTATGCACCAGTGCTAAGCCGGTCATGAACAGGAATAATCTTTTCATAAAAAGTAGTTCTGGGTTTTCTGAAATTTAGGCCAAAGTATAAAAAAAAAGCCAAATGCAGGCTTTCACAGCAGACAGATTGCCTGAAAATTAAAGGGGAAGTCAGAATTACTAGCCTTCCAACTTCCCCCTTTCTCTTCTCCCTTGCTTTAGTGGAGCTGGCGGGATTCGAACCCGCGTCCAAACATATTCCCCATAGGCTTTCTACATGCTTATTCCGGCATTGATTGTAGGGTGGCCACCGGAACCGGACAAACCAATGGATACCTTAGCTGGATGGTCTTAGGCGGAAGTCACAGCCTTCTTCCGCAGCGTCCTTACTTCTTTTTGATTAAGCGGGGTATCTTGGCAAAGGAAAGCCCGATTACCCGGCCATAATGGGTGCGCTAATCACTGATTAGGCAGCCATGGCATACTGTGTATTGCCATTTATAGTTTTCGTATTCAGATTGAAGTGCTAATTACGCAACGCACTGCATGCTTACAAACAAAGATCTATGCTGTCAAAACCGGTCAGCCCCGGACGGTAAAAATAACAAAATCCCGCCTAAAAAGGGATTTGGATATATTTACTGCATCATGCGTAAGATGGCTGTTAAGGGTGTTTGGGTTGCAGGCCTCCTGATTTTAGCAGGCAGTTGCCAGAAAAACCCGCCTGCGGCAGACAATCCCACCTCGTTTCCCCTGGCCAGCGGCGTCTTGGAGGAAGCGTCAGGCATTACAGACTCCAGGCAGAATAGCGGCATGCTATGGGTCCAGGAAGACAGTGGTAACCCACCGGAACTTTCCCTCCTTTCCCACGAGGGCAAATTAGTACGCACCATCCCTGTGACCGGCGCTGCCAATACAGACTGGGAGGATATCGCCCTCGCCGCCGGCCCTGACCCTGCATTGGATTACCTGTATATTGGTGATATCGGCGACAATGACCAGGTAAGGACCCTTGTGACTATTTATCGTGGCCGGGAAGTTACTGCCAATGCTTCGTCAATACCCGTTGAAACCATCAACTTCCGCTATGAAGACGGCCCGCATGACGCGGAAGCCCTCCTGGTGGAACCGGGTTCCCTGGATATCTATCTTCTCACTAAAAGGGACACCCGGTCCGGCATCTACCGCCTTCGGTATCCTTATAGCACCACAGCTGTGAATGTTGCCGTAAAACTGGGTGAACTGCCCTACACCGGGGTGGTTAGTGCAGCCGTGACCGCGGATGGTACAGGGGTTGCTGTTAAAGATTATTTCGCTATTCGCTATTATACCCGATTGCCGGGAGAACCATTGAGTAGTGTCCTGGCTAAGCCATTTACATCACTGGCCTATACCATGGAGCAGCAGGGCGAGGCAGTTTGTTTCACCAATGATGGCAAATACTATTTCACGCTCAGTGAAAAACTGAATGGCCCAGTCTCATTGCTAAAATATCAGCGCTAGGCAGGTAGTCCTGTCCAATTGTCCAAATGCCCAAATGCCCAAATGTTCAATTGCCCTTATGCTAAACAAAAAAAGGCCGGAAATCCGGCCTCAATATTGTTGTTCAGGGATTGTGATACTGTTTATCTGTAACCGATCATACCTTTTGTGGACTGGCAGCCTCCGCGAGTGCTGCTCTTTGCTGTAGTACAGGAAGTCATCATAAGGGAAACAGTTGTCACGAGTACGAATGCGAAAAATAACCTTTTCATTTTGTGGTAATTTTGAAATGTTTTGAATCAGCCTGAAAGGCATTAAAGAGGCGGATAAATGGAGGATTCAAAAGGTATCGGAGAGAGAGGATACAAAGTAACACAATTGATCCCTAAAATACAAGCACCTGGTGTACAAAATAGCCTGATTTAACAAGGGTTTTCACTTAAGTTAAAGAAGTTCAAAAAGTTAACAGCGTCATTTTTTTTGATTTTTTTTCGCGGCAAGACCATTTTTGTGCGGGCAGCAAGTTTTTACAGAGAATTTTGTCGAAGTTTGCGGCTCATACCTCCAATCATGAATATCCAACTCGTAAGACCACTTGCCGTCCTTGACCTGGAAACTACCGGAACCAACCTGGCCACAGACCGTATTGTAGAGATCGCCGTAGTGCGGATCAATACAGACGGTACCAAAACCATAAAGCGGAAACTGATCAATCCGGAGATGAAAATCCCCGAGGCCTCCACTAAGGTCCACGGAATCACGGATGAGATGGTGAAAGATGCCCCCCCGTTCCGTAATGTTGCCAACGAGTTTAAACAGTTTATAGAACATTGTGACCTGGCGGGATATAATTCCAACCGTTTCGACTGGCCCTTGCTGATGGAAGAGTTTCTCCGGGCCGGATTAACACTGGATCTGACTACCCACAAAATGCTGGACGTGCAGAAGATCTTCCACGTGATGGAACCCCGTACCCTGTCTGCCGCATACAAATTCTACTGTAATAAATCCCTCGATAATGCCCACAGTGCCGAAGCCGATGCAGACGCTACATGGGAGATCCTCACTGCACAAGTGGAGCGTTACCCGCAGATCGGCGGGAACGTGGATGCTATCATCCAGTTCCTCGGTGAAGAACCCATCGTTGACTTTGCCCGGCGATTCGTGTTTGAAAATGGCGTGGAAGTCTTTAATTTCGGGAAACACAAAGGCAGGCCTGTTGCCGATGTGCTCAAACTGGAGCCGCAGTATTACGACTGGATGATGAAGGGCGATTTTCCCATGCATACCAAGCAGAAACTGACGGAAATTTTTAACAGGACCTTACTCAAAAAAGCCTAGCATCCAGAATACACTATGCCGGAGAAATTGGTTGTCATACCCACTTACAATGAACAGGATAATATCGAAAGCATCCTTCGGTATGTTTTTAATATGAACAAAGGCTTTCATATCCTGGTGGTGGATGACAGCAGCCCTGATGGCACTGGTGATATTGTACGGAGATTGCAGGGTGAGTTTGATGGTCTTTTTCTGGAAGAACGCAAGGGTAAACTGGGATTAGGGACCGCATACATTCATGGTTTCAAATGGGGCCTGGCCAGAAACTATGCATTCATATTTGAAATGGACGCTGATTTTTCCCATAATCCTGATGACCTTGAACGGCTTTACCAGGCTTGTAAAACAGGGGGTGGCGATCTTGCTGTGGGTTCCCGGTATGTCAAGGGTGGTAACGTAGAGAATTGGCCCTGGGACAGGAATATGCTTTCCAAAGGCGGTGCGTTATACACCCGGTTGATCACCTGGATGCCGGTAAAAGATCCTACAGCCGGGTTCATGTGTTATAAACGGGAGGTGCTTGAAAATATCAATCTTGACGGGATCAGTTTTGTAGGCTATGCCTTCCAGATTGAAATGAAATTTGCTGCCTGGAAGCTTGGATACGAAATCAGGGAAGTACCCATTACATTTATTGACAGGAAACTGGGAACCTCTAAAATGCATAAGGGTATTGTAAAGGAAGGTATCCTGGGTGTAATGCAGATACAGTGGCAGAGTATGTTTAAGAACTACCGTCAGCGTATCCGCAATACCGCCAATCCCATTGCATGAAGAAAGCTTTCCTGCAACTGCATATCGCTATTTTGCTTGCGGGATTTACAGGTATTCTGGGCCGTTTGATCACCCTGAATGAAGGCCTCCTGGTTTGGTATCGTCTATTCTTTACCGTTATTATTTTGTGGCTGATACATGCCTGGTATCCTGTTAAGCATGTTAAACGCACCGGACCTTTGTGGCCGGTGTATGCAGTTGGGGCATTGGTGGCCCTGCACTGGGTCTTTTTTTATGGCAGTATCAAATATGCCAATGTATCCATTGGATTGGTTTGTTTCTCTGCGGTCAGTTTCTTCACTGCGGTATTTGACCCCCTGATCTCGCGCAGAAAGAATGACCTGCGGGAATGGCTGCTGGGCTTACTGGTAATGTTCGGTATCTACCTTATCTTTCATTTTGACCCAAGGTATAAGACCGGCATCCTGCTGGGTCTGGTTTCTTCCGCACTGGCGGCACTTTTCACCATCAGTAATAAACTCCTGCTGCGTCACCATGAAGCCAATGATCTTACACGCCACCAGCTCACCGGAGGGTGGCTTACCCTCTGCCTGTTGCTGCCACCATACCTGTATTTTTTCCCGGCAGACAGCCTGCTCCCGGGCTGGACAAACACCGGCTGGCTGATTTTTCTCAGCCTCTTCTGCACAGTCATTGCCTACAACCTTTCCATGCGCGCATTAAAATCCATTTCGCCTTTTACCGTCAATCTTTCCTATAACCTGGAACCTATTTACGGCATCCTGCTCGCATTTGCCCTGTACCGGGAAGATAAAGAACTGGGTTCCGGTTTCTATTACGGGATGGCTATCATTATTGGAACTGTACTCATACAAAGCTGGAGGGTTTGGAAGAAAAAAGCCTGAGATGTCTTAATTTCATTCACCTAATGTTGAGCTATGCGCCTGTCTTTTTTTATCCTTCTAGCCCTGTCTTCCTTCTCAGTATTGGCCCAGAAAAAACCCCTTGACCATACCGTGTATGATCAATGGGAAAGCATCGGGGAAAAAGCCCTGTCTGATAATGGCCAGTGGCTTGCCTTTGTGAAAGCAGTACAGGAGGGCGATAATGACCTCGTGATCCAGTCCGTTAGTGGAAACACAACGTATCGGATACCCCGGGGCTATAATGTGAAATTCACGGCAGACGGCAGGTATGCCTTGGCGTTAGTTAAACCCTTGTATTCTGCCACCCGTGATGCAAGGATTAAAAAGAAAAAACCGGAAGACTTTCCACGGGATTCCATTTGCGTGGTAAACCTGGCAAATGGGGGTATCACGGTTAAACCCAATGTTAAGGCCTATGCCATGCCGGAGCAGGCTAATGGCCTGGTGGCCGTGCACATGCATAATGTGGATACCGCAAGAAAAGGGGAAGGCGATGAAGGATCCACCCTGGTGGTTGCAGCCCTCGGTGATACAGCCTTGCGCATCTTCCGAAACATCAGTGAATATAAATGGAGCAAGAATGGAAAAATCCTCGTGATGGAGGGCCGGCAGGCAAGGTCCGTTAAGGGTTCTGCTAACAGTGTAATGATCTATCGCACCCTGGAGGATAAACTGGATACCATTGCTCATGGGGGTAATGAGTTCAGCAATTTTACGATTGACAGCAATGCCTACCAGATCGCCTTTGTGGCGGAAAGGGACAGCAGTGCCAAGGCCTTACAGAAATTCTATAAACTCTGGTACTGGAAAAATGGGGCAGACTCCGCAAAGCTGCTCGTTGAGAAAAATACCGAAGGGATGAAGATAGGGTGGACGGTAAGTGAAAACGCCACCGTAAGATTCAGTGATAGCGGTGACAGGCTGTTATTTGGTACCGCACCCATAAAGCCCGCAAAGGATACCTCTGTGCCGGAAATAGACCAGGTGAAACTGGATATCTGGAACTACCGGGATGACTACCTGCAAACCGTACAATTGTATAACCTCAGCAGGGAACAAAAACGGAGTTTTCTGGCAGTGTATGACCTGCCCTTTGGTAAGATGCAACAGTTGGGGAATGAATATATGCGTGATGTCATTCCCACCTTTTCCGGTGACGGAAATCTTTTTGTGGGCGTTTGTGATACAGGCCGCAGGGTACAATCCCAGTGGTCAGGAGAACAGCTTCGCGATGTGTATGCGGTAGATCCCAAAACAGGTCTTGCAACCCTGGTTACACGCAACCTTACCACCATGCCGCAGCTCAGCCCGGGTGATCAGTACATTTACTGGTTTGATGAAAAACAACATCATTATTTTTCATGGAAGGACGGCCAAACCAGGAACATCTCGTCAAAAGTACCCGTGAAATTATATGACGAAGAGAACGATGTGCCTTCGGATCCCAATGCCTATGGTGTAGCAAGATGGCTGGCAGGTGATGCGGCTTTGCTGGTATATGACCGCTATGATATCTGGCAGCTGGATCCCGCTGTACAGACAGCTCCCGTGAACATTACCGGTGGTTCCGGCAGGAAGAATGGGGTGAGTTACCGATACCAATCATTGGACCCTGAAGAGCGGTTTATTGAACCCTCAAAGACCATAACCTTACGTTCACTGCGTGATGCCAACAAATACAGCGGGTTGGCCACACTTGACCTGCGCAGTTCTTCACTGCAAACGATCATGGAGGGGCCTTATCTGGTCAGGAATATTGACGCATCTAAGAATGGTGAGGTGCTGGCATATACCAAAGAGACATTTGTTGCATCGCCTGACCTCTACACACGCAGGGGAACACAGGAAGAAAAACGTTCTGCGCTGAATCCACAGCAACAGGAGTATTCTTGGGGTAACGTGGAACTGGTGAAGTGGAAGGCCTATGACGGCCGCATGTCAGAAGGGATGCTGTTTAAACCGGAAGGGTTTGATGGCAGGAAGAAATTCCCGATGATCTGCTATTTCTATGAACGTGATTCCGAAACCCTCTTTGCTTACCGTGCGCCCGCGCCCACACCCAGCAGGCTGGACATCTCATTTTTTGTAAGCAGGGGCTATGCTGTTTTTGTGCCAGACATACATTATAAAATCGGTTATCCCGGGAAGTCGGCCTATGACTATATCCTCAGTGGTGCCAGGGCAATGGTGCAGAAAGGGGGGATCGATAGCACCAAAGTGGGAATCCAGGGACAGAGCTGGGGCGGTTACCAGGTGACCTATCTTATCACACGTACCAAATATTTTGCCGCCGCATGGGCAGGCGCACCCGTAGCCAACATGACCAGTGCATATGGTGGTATCCGCTGGGAAAGCGGACTTAACCGCCAGTTTCAATATGAGAAAACGCAAAGCCGAATTGGTGCACCACTATGGGATAAACAACAACTCTACATAGAGAACTCGCCCTTGTTCTACGTGCCCAGGATCAGCACACCGCTGGTGATCATGTCTAACGATGCAGATGGTGCCGTACCCTGGTACCAGGGTATCGAAATGTTCACGGCCATGCGAAGACTGGGGAAGAAGGTGTGGCTGCTGAACTATAACGGTGAAGCGCATAACCTGGTGCAGCGCAAAAACCGCAAAGACCTCTCAGTGCGGGAACAACAGTATTTCGATTGGTTGTTAAAAGGAGATAAGGCTCCTGCATGGATTACAGATGGTGTGCCTGCGGTGGAAAAGGGAATTAACATGGGTCTGGATTAGCAATTGCACAATTGTACATTTGCACAATTGCACAATTGTTCAACTGCTATGATTTCCCAAAGAAATTTTGTAAATTAAGGTATGAGATCCCTATCCAGTACCTGGTTTGCCGAAGGGTTTATTGATTTTGAACTCAAGAAATACACACTCCTTGCGTATCTGCAGGAAATCCATCGTCATTTTGACCAGCAGAAACTCTATCCACAGCTGGCAGATGTGATCATGCATTACAACAACCTGCTCGCCTTTAAGCAAAACAAGCAGTTCCTTCAGCAGCAGTTTCCCAGGCAGATTTCCCAAATAGATATTCGCAGGCTTGAGAACCTATACCAGTCTATCATTGATGATGATGACATGATGAAGGAGTTGGAGGAGATCATTGCTTACGCACTCATGCAGATGAACACTACCATCAGGGACGGCACCCAGATCTATGAATTCATTGAGGAGAAACTCAATATTTTTCCGGTAGGCCTGGTGCCGCTGGAAAACAAAGAGGGTTATTTCTTTCTCCGTGACGGGCATATCAAAGAAACCAGGGTGTATCAGTACCGCCTTAGTTTTTTTGAAAAGCACGATCAGCAGTACCGATCCATCAGGACTGAATTTGTGGCAGAGTGGGAGCGGAGCTTTGTAAATACCTACGAGAATATCAAATCAGAACTTATCCGCACAAAGACAGACCTGCCCAATCCTGCAGTATACGGTATAGAAACTGAACTCACCTTACCCGTGGATGAAACCCTGTTGCCTATTGCCAAAAGGCGATTGGCGAGGATAATTAGCTAATGCGGGAATGCGGTAGTGCGGCAATCATTACCGCACTACCGCATTCCCGCATTACCACATTAGCCTAGAAGGCTCTATTCCCATCAAAATTTTCCAGCTCGTGTACCACGGCGCTCAGGAAGGTGGCGCCCAGGGCACCATCAATGATCCTGTGGTCATAAGACAGGGACAAATACACCATATGCCGGATGGCGATGCTATCGCCCTGCTCCGTTTCTATGACCACCGGCCTTTTCTTGATAGCGCCCGTGGCCATGATGGCTACCTGTGGCTGGTTGATGATGGGCGTACCCATGATACTGCCAAAGGTTCCTACATTGGTAATGGTAAATGTGCCACCCTGTGTATCTTCTGGTTTGAGCTTACCATTGCGTGCTGTGTTGGCAAGATGGTTTACCTGCCGGGTGAGTCCAACCAGGTTCAGCTGGTCAGCGTTTTTAATCACTGGTACAATCAGGTTGCCTGAAGGCAGGGCCGTTGCCATGCCAATATTGATATCTTTTTTGACGATGATGCTATTGCCCTCCACGGAGGAGTTCAGCCAGTTGTATTTTTTCAGGCACTTGATGGTGGCTTCAATAAACAGCGGCGTGAAAGTGATTTTGTCTCCTTCCCGCTTTTCAAAGTCTTTTTTGATCTTTTCCCGCCACAACACCATATTGGTTACATCGGCTTCTGCAAAAGACGTCACATGGGCGCTGGTAGCCTTGCTTTTCACCATATGGTCTGCAATCAGCTTGCGCATCCTGTCCATCTCAATGATCTCTGCCTTGCCCTGGTAGCTGATGGTAGTAGCCGGCACCTGTTGGGGCTGCCTTTGTTCCGTTTGTACGGCTGCGGCAGTGGGCGCTTTGGAAGCAGCCTGTGTTGGTTGCGTAGGCAAAGGCCTGCCGGCTGCACGGGCCGCCAGGTAATCCAGGATATCTTTCTTGGTCACGCGACCTTCATTTCCGGTTCCGGGGATTTTCTCCAGCTCACTCATGCTGATGCCCTCGGATGCTGCAATATTCAGCACCAGGGGGGAATAAAAACGGGCTGCAGCTGCCGGCGCTGTTTTATCTATATTAATAGCAGAAGGCTGGTACGGCACGTCTTCCGCCTCAACCTCCACCGCAGGTGCAGGGGATTGGGCAGGCTCCTGGGGCTTGGGTGCTTCGGCCACAGGCTGGCTGCCGGCGGTTCTGATGCGGGCTATGACCGCTCCTACCGGAACCACATCGTTCTCATTAAATAATATCTCTTCAAGGGTGCCTTCCGTAGTGGACGGCACTTCTGTATCTACTTTATCAGTAGCAATATCCAGGACGTTTTCGTCCAGTTTGATGGAATCTCCGGGTTTCTTGTGCCAGCGCAGGATCGTGGCTTCCATGATACTTTCACCCATCTTTGGCATCACCAGGTCAACAAGAGCCATAAGCAATCATTTTAAAGCGGCTCAAAGGTATGGAAATCAGACTATCCGAATGTCTAGTGTGGATTAAGTATGAATTTGCGCAGGATATTGAGGGCATTGTTGGCAGTAAGCTCTATATTCCGCTGACGGTCAAACCGGAAATGAAACTCGTGCAATTCAACCCTGTGGCCGTCTCCCACGCCTACCCATACTGTTCCCACGGGCTTTTCAGGGCTGCCGCCGTCTGGCCCCATGATCCCTGTGGTTACCAACACATAGTCTGTTTTCAGCTGCCTGAGGGCACCTTTCACCATCTGGGACGCCGTTTGTTTACTTACAGCGCCAAATTCCCGCAGGGTTTGCTCTTCCACACCCAAAACGGAGACTTTCACCTCATTGGCATAACTGACCACAGACCCTTTAAAATAAGCACTGCTTCCACGGTTTGAAGTGATCAGATGCGCGATATACCCCCCCGTACAACTCTCTGCAGTTCCCATGGTCTTGCCTCTCTCCGCCAGCAGTTTTCCCACCACTTGTTGCAGGCTAAGGTCTTCATCCACCACCATCACATCACTCACTTTCTGCTTGAGCATGTCAAATTCTGCCTCCAGTTCTGCTTGCAGTTTTTCACCACGGCCACGGGCAGACAATCGAAGTTTAACCATGCCGTAGTTGGGCAGATAGGCAAGCTTGATGTTGGGAGGCAGGGTAGATTCAAAATCGCTGATCCGCTCTGCCAGAAATGATTCTCCGATACCTGCCGTCAACAAAGTGCGATGAATGATGGGCGGTAATTGAAATTTTTCTTGAAGTGAAGGCAATACATTGTTGATCATCATGCCTTTCATTTCGTGTGGCACACCGGGCATGCTGATGAATACCTTTCCTTCTTTTTCAAACCACATACCCGGAGCCGTACCCCGTTTATTCTGTATCACCGTGCATACGTCCGGCACTTCTGCCTGTTTAAGATTGCGTTCAATCAACGGACGCTTCAATATATTGGTGAAAATATTCCTGACATTGTTCAGTGCCTCTTCATTCACCACCAGCCGGCCACCGAAATATTGCGAAAGCAGGGGCTTGGTAATGTCATCAGCCGTAGGGCCAAGGCCGCCCGTGATCAGGATCACTTCACTGAGCCTGCTTTCTTCGTCCAGCGCTTTCCATATGTCTTCCCACACATCGCCAATAGCTACCCTTCTGTGCACCCAGATGCCGATCTTATTCAGCTCCTGGGCCATCCAGGCACTATTGGTGTCAATGGTTTGCCCAATCAGCAATTCATCACCGATGGTGATGATGGTTGCATACACATTTGCACTGGCCATAGGCTAAAATTTATTTGCCAAGAATACCATCCAGACTGGCTTTACCCGCGCCCAGCAAAACGATAGCGAGATAGCCAGCCAGGTAGAGGGCACCATGCTCCCCGGTAACAAAGATATCACCGTTATGGGCTTTAAATACTACCACCAGCATTTCAATCAGTAAAATTCCTGCCACTACGCGGGTGAACAGTCCCATGATGAGGAAAACAGAACAGAAAAACTCCGCAAATACCACCAGGGCCAGCGAAAGGGTAGGACCCATCCCCAGAAAATTCAAAAAGTCTTTTTTGTACTCTCCAAATTTTACGAGTTTGTCGTACCCATGCGGTATCATCAGAACCCCCAGGGCAACACGAAGACAAAACATGGCCAGGTTGAAAGCGAAATCAGTATAAGCAGTGCTGATCAGTTTTTTCATGTAACAAATGTAATAAGGCTTCTGGTATTTTGATTTAACAAAAATTTTGGTAAGCACATTCGTCTATTCATTGACGTTTGGTCCGGTTTTTATCCACAGCAGTTTAAAATACCATTCGTTAACGGCATGTTGACTTAATTTTATCGTATTTAGTTTTTTTATAACAAGCGTTAGCGGACATTTGACAATATGAGAGCCAGAATTTTTTCAATGTTGTTGGTGATGATTTCCCTTCAGCAGGCCCAGGCCCAGGAAACCCGCATCTATACGGATCCCCTTGCCGCCTACCAGAAAGCCAAGGACCTCTATCAGAAAGAACAGTATAGCCTGGCCTATCCCATGTTCAGGGAGATATCGGCCAATCGCAGGGAGCCTGACTATAGTAATTACCGTATTCCATTTGAAGAAGTAGACTATTATACCATTGCCTGCGCATTAAAACAGAATGAAGGATCAGCAGAAGAGCAGGCACTGGTGTTCACGGAATTACAGACTAACCAGCCGCTGCGCCAGAAAATGAGCTTCCAGCTGGGCGAGTACTATTTCCGTAAACAGAAATACAAGGATGCACTGGAATTATATGAGAAGGTGAATGATTCCAACCTGGGTGAAAAAGAACTGGCAGACATGAAATTCCACCAGGGGTATGCTTATTTCACCCTCCAGCAATTTGACAGGGCCAAGCCGCTGCTGAACGCGGTGAGGCTGATGCCAGACCACGCAAACTATAAAGACGCTAATTATTATTACGGATTCATCGCCTTTAAAGACAGGCAGTATAATGATGCGATGGATGCATTCCGTAAAGTAGAAGATGATCCTGAATATGGGAAAGTAGTACCCTACTATATCGCGAATATTCTTTTCCTGCAGGGGAAGAAAGAGGATGCATTGAAATATGCGGAAGCCACCCTGAAAAAAACCAATACCGGTCTTTATGACGTGGAGATGAAACGAATGGTGGGCCATGCCTATTTCGAGAAAAGAGAATTCGCAAAAGCTCTCCCGTACCTGGAAGCGTACATGGCCAAAACACCAGAGCCTGCCCGGGAGGATATCTACCAACTCAGCTACAGCTATTATGATGGCAAGCAATACCCTAAGGCCATTGATGGATTCAAGAAACTTACCGATGGCAAAGATTCCCTCAGCCAGAGTGCTATGTATCTGTTGGGGGATGCCTACCTGAAAACCGGACAGAAGGCCAATGCCAGGAACGCATTTTCCATATCATCTGCCAACCCTTCCAACCTGCAGCAGAAAGAAGTGTCGCTCTTTAACTATGGTAAACTATCCTATGAACTGGGATTCCAGGACGCAGCCTTGACTGCGTTGAAGGAGTTCCTGACAGATTTTCCTAACTCCGCCAACGCAGCCGAAGCCAGGGAATTAATGGCGGGGATACTTGCCGGTACCAACAATTACCGGGAAGCACTGGAGATGTTGGGGAGTGTAAAAAATCCGTCAGACAATATCAAGCGCCTGATGCCCAAAGTAATGTATGGAAGGGCGATGGAACTTATTAATGATGACGCCCTGTCCCATGCGGATGTGCTGTTGGATAAGATCATCAAGGATCCCAACAATGCAAGCGTCATCGGCCCTACTTATTTCTGGAAAGGAGAGATCGCCTACCGCCAGAACAAGCTGGATGATGCGGTACGCCATTATAATAACTATCTCACAGCGGGAGAGTACCAGTCTGGTGAAGTAAGTCCGCAGAATGCGCGCTACAACCTGGGATATGTTTACCTGCGCAAGGAGAATTACAAGGTGGCACAGGGTTATTTTGAACAGGTGGCTAAGAATGTGAGCCTGAACTCGCCAGATATCATCCAGGATGCCTACCTGCGCCTGGCAGACTGTTATTTTATGAACCGGGATTTTGCCAAAGCAAAATCTATGTATAATACAGCCCTCGGATATTCCTGGCCCGCCAGCGACTATGCCACTTACCAGCTGGCGATGATTGCCGGGGTGAACAGCGCAACGGAAAAGATCAAGACCCTGCAGACCTTTGAGCGGAAGTATCCTGCTTCAGAACTTGTTCCCTTTGTGAACATGGAGATAGCGAACACTTATTTATCCCAGGAAAAATACCGCGAGGCCATTCCATTCCTGAACAATGTGATTAAGTCGGCTTCCGCAGCCACACTCAAACCCCGTGCTTACCTGAGATTGGGTATTGCGCAGTACAACCTCAACAACAACAGTGAAGCCATCAATGCTTACCGGAAACTGATTGCGGAATATCCCAATTCACCGGAAGTGGATGAAGCCCTGGAAAGTGCAAGGGCTATCTTTATTGAAGAAGGTCGCACCAATGAGTATGTAGACTTTGCCAAAGCATCCGGCCGCTCCGTGAGCACCGGCCAGCAGGATTCCCTGGCCTACGCGGCGGTGGAAAATAAGTATGCCTCCGGTGACCAGAATGGATCAATAGCGGCCTTCAACCAGTATATCAGGCAGTTCCCCAACGGCGCGCATGTGATTGACGCGCTCTACCTGAGAAGCGATATCTACAATAAGCGCAAAGACTGGAAGAATGCACTGGATGGCTATGTACAGGTAGCTGACCGTGCGCCTAACAAATATGCTGAACAGAGTGCCCAGGCTGCGGCGCGGATCAACTATTTTGAACTCAAAGATTATGCAGGTGCCGAGAAATATTTCGCCCAGCTGAAATCGCTTACGGGTGACCGTGAGATGCGGCTGGATGCCATGCGGGGGCTGTTGCGCAGCCAGTATCAGCTCAGGAAATTTGAGGAGGGCAGCGCCAATGCCAATGAGCTCCTGAATGAAAAATCCATCAGCACGGATGATAAAGTTCTGGCCGCCATGATGCTGGGCAAGCACAACCAGAGCAAGGCCCAGTTCAGCGAAGCCATTGCGCAATTCAGGACCGTGATCAACCTGAGCAAAGCGGCCTATGCGGCAGAAGCTAGGTATGAAATTGCCCAGAGTTATTTCATGCTGGATGACATGAAGAATGCGGAGAAGGCCGCGTTTGAAACGATTAATAAATCCGGATCCTATGACTTTTGGATCACCAGGGCCTATATCCTCCTGGGAGATATTTACTACCGCCAGAAAGACGTCTTCAACGCCAAGGCAACCTGGCAGAGCGTGGTGGAGAACAGCTCCGTCACTGAGTTGAAGAATGAGGCCCAGTCCAAACTTGATAAACTGAATGCAGAAACAAAATGATGAACCGAATATATATTGCTACAACCGCCCTGGGACTATTGGCCTTTGTCCATGTCTCCGCGCAGGATACGAGTAAGAAAACCATCGAGATCACCTCGAGTTTCAAACCCGTCCTTCGTAATGCGGCCAAGATCAATTTCAATGCCACGCCACCGCCACAGGATACCACCAGGCCCAGGCTGGCATATAATATTCCGGCGCAAAATGTTATTCCGGGTTTGTCGCCGGTTACCTTGAAGCCTCTTGCGCTGGTGCCGGATTCCAATGCCGGATGGAAGAACAGCAACTATATTAAGCTGGGTTATGGAAACCTCTCTACGCCCTTTGCGGAAGCCGGTGTATCTGTGCCTGTTGGCAAATCCAACCTGAACGTACTGTTTGATCACGTGTCATCCAATGGTAAGATCCAGTACCAGGACTACGCAGAAACCAAGGCAAAGGGATACCTGTACTCACCCTTGTCAGACAAGGTGCAGCTGCAGGCCAGCCTTGGCCTGGTGAGTAATCAATACAACCAGTATGGCTATGACCATGCGTTGTATAATTTCTCTAAAGAAGATGTGCGCAGAAACTACACAACCATTGCCGGGGAGATCGGTATCCGCAATCCTGTACCCACGGAGTACGGGATTTCCTACAATCCACGGTTGAACATCGATATCTTTTCAGACAATTACGGCAATAATGAGAGCAATGCAAGACTCAGGGTTCCCATCGAAAAATATATCGGTAAAACATTTGGATTCAAGATGGGCCTGGATGCAGACCTCACCCGCTATTCACCGGAGACGGGATCCACCATCAACAACAACCTTTTCCAGGTACCGGTATCGCTGAACTTCAGGACACCCAACCTGAAAGTGCAGGGCGGCGTGATCCCTTCCTGGGATAATGGTGCTTTTAAATTATTGCCCAATATCCTGATAGATGTGCCCATTGCCGGGGAGAAATGGATCCTTCAGGGAGGATGGCTGAGCTATTACCAGAAAGGAAGTTACCAGCGGCTCTCTGGCATCAACCCTTACATGGCACCACCCACGGAGTTGAAAAATACGCGGATGATTGAAAGGTATGTGGGTTTCAAGGGTACCATCCTGGATCATTTCAGCTACAATGCGAAGATTGGCTATGCAGAGTTCAGGAATGTGCCCTTATTCCTGAATGACGCTGCCAGTGGAAAATCATTTGAAATCACTTTTGAAGAATCCTTAAAAGCAGTGCAACTACAGGGTGAGTTTGGCATTGTGGAGGCGGAGAAATTCTCTCTGGCCGCCAGATTTAATTATTACAAATTCAACAGCCAGCGTACGGAAGAAAGAGCCTGGGGGCTGGTACCCCTGGAATTTTCCACCAGGCTACGCTGGAACCTGCTGAAGGATCTCTGGCTAACGGGAGACCTGTTTATATGGGACGGCCCCTTGTATAAAACCAAGGCCGGGGCAGACGGCCGCTCTCCGGGCGCCGTGGATATGAATGCCGGGCTTGAATTTAAGATCACCCGGAACATCTATCTCTGGAGCCAGTTCAATAATCTTTTCAACTCCAAATACCAGCGCTGGAACCAATATGATAATTATGGGTTCAATATGCTGATTGGAGGGATTTATAGGTTTTAGGGGCAGGGGCAGGATTTTTTAGTTTTGACTTTTTACATCACCTTTGGCGCATGACGGTCACCAAGGACATGCCGGAATTGTATAAGCGTTTTTTCTTTCAGTACAAACACCTGAGCATACCGGGCCTGGGGAGCTTTCACCTTGTCCGCAAACCCGCCAGCCATGATATTGCCTCCCGCCAATTGCTGGCGCCGGAGTACAGTGTACATTTCGATGCACTGAATGATAGTCCGGACCGTGAACTCTTCAATTATGTATCCCGCAAACTGGATCTGCCGGAGTGGGAAGCCATCGGCCTGGTCAACCAGTTTTCACAGGAACTCAAAGAAACCCTCCGCACGGGAAAACAATATCACTGGCCAGGCATCGGACTGCTGGAAACCATTCCGGGAGGACAGGTGATCCTGAAAGGTGACAACCTCAACTATACCTTCCTTCCACATGTTCCATCCAAAAGGGTGATCCGCAAGGAAGCTTCTCACACCATCCTGGTGGGTGAACGGGAGCGGTCAACCGGCGATGCACAACAATGGCTGGAAGAAGATGTGGTGGTAGCCAAGGCAGGGTGGTGGGTAGCCGCCGTAATCATTGCAGCTATTGCGTTGATCATGATATTTTATCAGTTTTTCCGTAACGATTATAGTTTTGTTTCCGGAAAACAAACACCCGTGACCACCACTTCGGAAAGGGTGCAGTATGAAGAAAAAACGGTGCAATAGATGACGGTATACAACAAGTGTCCGGTATGTGGCAGCCATCGTATCCAACCCGTTTTCAAAGCAAAGGATTATACCGTTAGCCAGGAATGGTTTCCAATCATAGCATGTGATGATTGCACGCTCCGCTTTACGGATATGGTGCCGGGAGAGGAAGAGATTGGAGCGTATTATAAGTCTGACGACTATATTTCACATACAGAAACAGCAAAGGGATTCATTAACTCGGTGTATCATAGTGTGCGGCGCAGGACCCTTTTACAGAAAAAGGCCCTCATCCGTCAGAAAACAGGGAAGACAACCGGTAGCCTTTTAGACCTGGGATGTGGAACCGGCGCTTTTTTGCAGGTTATGCAGGCCGCAGGATGGATGGTAAAAGGCCTTGAGCCAGACCATGATGCCCGGGCCATAGCTGCATCAAGGGGCATTGATGTATCTGCCATTTCAGCATTCTTCCATCTCCCGCAGCATTCATTTGATGTGATCACCTTATGGCATGTGCTGGAACATGTTCATCAGCTGCATGCATACGTGGAGCAGTTCAGCAAACTGCTGAAACCAGACGGTTTGCTGGTGATAGCCGTACCTAACTATACTGCTGCAGACGCTGAGCATTACCAGGAGAACTGGGCCGCTTATGATGTGCCCAGGCATCTTTACCATTTTTCACCTGCAGCCATGCGCAGGCTCATGGAGCAACATGGATTCACGGTTGAGGATACCCGCCCCATGTGGTTTGATAGTTTTTATGTGAGTATGCTCAGCGAAAAAAACCAGGGTGCGGGCAGTGCAGGCTTGGTAAAAGCCGTATGGCAGGGCCTGAAATCTAATTGGAATGCTGTTCAGCACACCACCCGCTGCAGTTCACAGATTTACCTGATCCGCAAAAAATAATCAGGGCTTCCTGGTCTCCATCGCTTTCCTGATCACCGGATCTTCAGCGTTGGTGACCTCATAGAATCCTTCTGTTCTCCATATCTGCCTTGCTGTAAGGGATTTGAGACGCTGGCGCATGAACTGCTGGTCTGCGGGCTTCAGGTTCTTAAGGTTTACCGAGTCTTTGGCAGCAAAGGCCACCAGCTGCTGGTACATATCTTCAGGAACCGTGAATCTTTTGGCAAAGTCAGTGGCGTCTTTATACACGTCAAAACTGGCCTGGTGGTGCACGTAGTAAGTGTATATGAACCTGCCAATCGTATTCTTCCTGTAGAGATCAGATATCGAAGTGTCAATAGTGGTGGTGTCAAATCCAACAAATATATCTGGCGTGATGCCGCCCCCGCCATAGACCAGTTTGCCTTGGGGTGTTTTGTATGATTTACCTTCCGGCGCCTTGCTGCTGTCTGCAGAGTACAACTCACCCCGGTGATACCTGTCCAGGATCTCATCATTGTATTCCGAGATGCCATGGTTATAGGGTTTCTGGATGCTCCTGCCCAGCGGCGTATAATAACGGGCAACGGTGAGCCGGAGTGCGGCGCCGTCTGTGAGGTTATACTGTTCCTGAACCAGGCCCTTACCGAAACTCCTGCGGCCAATGATGGTGGCCCTGTCCCATTCCTGTAGAGCACCCGCCAGCACTTCACTGGCAGAGGCTGATCCTTCATTGATCAGTAGTACGAGTTCTCCGTCTTCAAACAACCCGCGCCTTTTACATTTGTATTCCCTGCGTGCATGATGCACCCCTTCAGTATAAACGATCAGTTTATCTCCGGCCAAAAATTCATCGGCCATTTCCACGGCTTCATCCAGTATGCCGCCACCGTTTTCACGAAGGTCCATGATGAGTTTGGTCATGCCCTGCCCTTTGAGTTTCTCCAACGCTGCCATGAACTCCTCATAGGCTGATTCTGAAAATTTATTCATCCGGATATACCCGGTTTTGCCATCCATCATATAGGCCGCGTCCAGCGCAAAAAGCGGAATAAACCCGCGGATAATGGTAAAGGGCATGGACTTCCCATTGCGCTGCACGGTGATGTTAACCTTGCTGGCGCGTGGACCCCTGAGGAGACCACGGATCTTATCACCATTGATCCCGTTGCCCGCAACAGATTTCTTTTCCACTTCAATGATGCGGTCACCCGCCTTGAGCCCGGCCTGGTCACTGGGACCGCCCCGGAGTACATTCAGGATATGCACCGTGTCATCAAAAATATTGAACTCCACGCCAATGCCTTCAAAACGCCCGGCAAGGTCTTCATTAACACCCTGCAGCCGTTTGGCGGGAATAAATACGGAGTGGGGATCGAGGTGACCCAGTACTGCATCAATCGCTTCTTCACGCAGGGAGTCTGTATTCACCGTGTCTACATATCTGTTCTTTACGAGGTCCATGACCTCTTGCACCTGGCCACCGCTTGACATCTGGAACATACCGGAGGCCCAGGGCATTTTATCCCTCAGCTTGTAGCCGAGGAACATGCCGATGACCATGGAGACAGCAAAGTAAACCGGAAACCAGACCTGTAATTTTTTATTATTCATTCAACCTTGTACCTTGGATATAGAAACACGAATTTCCCGAAATAAGTTGAATATCGTATGCCACCTGTAAAATTGATCGCAGATAGTGGGTCCACCAAGGCAGAATGGTGCCTGGTAGGGGCAGGAAAGAAGAAGACAATTATCACAGATGGAATGTCTCCCTACTTTCTTACCACAGACCAGTTATCTGCCATTATCAAAAACCAGTTGATGCCGGGTTTGAAAAAACAGGCCATTGACGAGGTGTATTTTTACGGCACCGGTTGCAAGAACCCTGAGAACAGGAAGTCCGTGGCGCAGGCGCTGAAACAGCATTTTCCGGGTTCAGACATTGAGGTAAACCATGACCTGCTGGGTATTGCCAGGGCCTCCTGCGGACGCGAGAAAGGGGTTGCCAATATTTTGGGAACGGGATCTAACGCCTGTTACTACAACGGCAAAACCATCGTAAAAAATTCCCCTGGCCTGGGGTATGTATTGGGTGATGAGGGCAGTGGCGCCTATCTGGGCAGGAAAGTGCTGCAGTATTTTCTGTATAATACCTTTGATGAAGATTTGCGTGCCAGGTTTGATGCGCGTTATGTCACCAATGCAGTGGAAATCTTAGACAATATTTATAAGAAACCTTTGCCCAACAGGTATATGGCTTCGTTTGCCATTTTCCTGGCTGAAAACCGGGGCCACTATATGATAGAAAACATCATTGAAGACGGGCTGAATGATTTTTTCTTTCAACACCTTTGTAAATTTGGCGAGAGTTGGAAGTATCCCATTCATTTTGTGGGAAGTGTAGCTTTTGGTTTCAGGGATGTGATCCTTGACCTCGCTTCTTCATATGAATTTACTGTGGGTAAGATCATGAAAAGCCCGATGGATGGCCTTCTGGTATATCATCAATAAATCGACCCTTTGACATGAGTGCGTTTATCAAAGTCACGGAAAAAGATTCTGAGTATCGGCATCTGGAAAAGATGAGCATCAGGGAACTGCTGACCAACATCAACAATGAGGATCAGGTAGTGCCCCTGGCCGTGCAGAAAGCCATTCCGCAAATTGAAAAACTGGTGACGGCTATCGTGGATAAAATGCTGGCCGGCGGCCGGCTCTTTTACATCGGCGCGGGTACCAGTGGCCGTCTTGGTGTGGTGGATGCCAGTGAATGTCCGCCTACCTATGGTGTACCGCACGGGCTGGTCATCGGGATCATCGCCGGCGGGGATAATGCCATGTTTAAGGCGGTGGAGTTTGCCGAAGACAGTGTGGAAGACGGCTGGGATGACCTTCGCCAGTATGATGTGAGTGAGAAAGATGTGGTAGTGGGCATAGCGGCCAGTGGTACCACTCCCTATGTCATCGGGGCGTTGGAGCAGTGCCGTAAAGCCGGCATTGTAACGGGCTCCATCACCTGCAATCCCCACGCACCGGTGTCTGCCGCTGCTGATCATCCCATTGAAGTGGTAGTGGGCCCGGAATTTGTAACAGGCAGCACGCGCATGAAAAGTGGTACGGCGCAGAAACTGGTCCTCAATATGATCTCCACCAGTGTCATGATCCAGCTGGGAAGGGTGGAGGACAACAAGATGGTGAATATGTTGTTGAGTAATGAGAAACTGGTTGACCGCGGTGTGCGCATGGTGATGCAGGCACTCGGTCTCCAGGAATATGAAGCGGCTAAACAACTGCTGCTGACACATGGCAGTGTGAAGAAGGCTGTGGAAGCGGGGGGGAGATAGGGTGTAGGGGTAGGGTGTAGGGGTAGGGTTTAGGGGTAGGGTTTAGGATGCATGAGATAGAACCATATTACAACTGGCGTCATTTATATACGGCTGAGGAAGATGAGCGGTCACCTTTCTACGGCAGGGAACATAGTGAATTTGAATTCAGCCAAACAGTTTATAACTACTACATCCATCCACAATGGGATGAGTTTGGCTCCAGGACCCTCTACATGAAACTCTTGTTTGCGGATTATGACCTGGATTATGCCATTATTGAATTGATAGGGGAATGGAACGATGCCATCGAGAATGATATCATGACCTTCAAACGCGAAGTCATTGATCCCATGATCAGGGAAGGTATTCGCAAATTCATCCTGATCGGGGAAAACGTCCTCAATTTCCACAGCAGTGATAACCTTTATTACGAGGAATGGCGGGACGATGTGGCGGATGATGGTGGCTGGATTGTCATGATTGATCTCCCTCAGCAAAGCCAGCATGATTTCAGGAAGGCAAAGCTCCACTACTACGTTGAATTACTGGACTATCCCGTTTGGCGAACGGTTCAGCCCCAGCATTTGTTTGCCGCTATTGACAATGCAATGGCCAAAAGACTCAACAATCCATAAAAACAAACAATTAGTCCAGGAATCTGTTTTTGATTTATTTAGCATCGTAACCATTCGATAAGTACATTTGCGGTAATTACAAAAACCCGCAACCTTATAGCTATGAAGTGGACCCAGGTTTTTACATCGTCCATCGGCAGGAAATATGTAATGGCTCTCACGGGACTTTTCCTGATCATTTTCCTTGTAGTACATGCTTATGTGAATGCCAACGTGTTGTTTGAGAATGGCGAGGAGAATTTCAACAGGGCAGCAAATTTCATGAGTACCAATGCGCTGGTGCGCATCATGGAGATCGGTCTTTTTGCCGGTTTCATCCTGCACATTGTCCAGGGTTACGCGCTGGAGCGTAAGAACAGGGCAGCACGGGCAACGAAGTATGCAGTAACGCCTTCTAAGAAGACCTCTACCTGGTATTCCAGGTCCATGGCCATCCTTGGAACACTGATCCTGCTGTTTCTCATTGTGCACCTGACAGATTTCTGGGTTCCATCCCGCTTTGGGCACCTGGAAGAGGCTACCTATGGTGCGGTGACCACCCATAACCTTTATATCAAGATGAAAGAGGTATTCTCCAGGGAATGGGCCGTGATCCTGTATGTAATAGGTTGTTTCTCCCTGGCATGGCACCTGCTGCATGGTTTCCAGAGCGCGTTCCAGACCCTCGGCTGGAAACAAAAACAGTTTGCCGGAATCATTGAAGGTATTGGCGTGGGCTTCTCCATCATCGTTCCCCTCATCTTCGCACTGATGCCGGTATTCATGTACTTCGGCTGGGAATTGCCGATAGGAAACCTTACCCTTTTATTCTAATCCAAAACTTTTTCATCATATGCTGGATGCAAAAATCCCTTCTGGACCGTTAGAAAGCAAGTGGACAGACTATAAAGGCCATGTGCGCCTCGTCAATCCTGCCAACAAACGAAAAATTGAAGTGATCATCGTAGGTACTGGTCTGGCCGGGGCTTCCGCCGCAGCATCACTGGGTGAACTGGGCTATAAAGTAAAGGCCTTCTGCTTCCAGGATTCCCCCAGGCGTGCGCACTCCATTGCTGCACAGGGCGGTATCAACGCTTCCAAAAATTACCAGAATGACGGCGACTCAGTGTTCCGTCTTTTTTATGATACCATCAAAGGTGGTGATTACCGCGCGCGCGAAGCCAATGTGCATCGCCTGGCAGAGGTAAGCGGCGCCATCATTGACCAGTGTGTGGCCCAGGGGGTCCCATTTGCCCGGGAATACGGTGGACTTTTGTCTAACCGCTCCTTCGGTGGCACCCAGGTTCAACGCACGTTCTATGCCGCAGGACAAACCGGTCAGCAGCTGTTGATAGGTGCCTACCAGGCCCTGGAACGCCAGGTGGCCCTGGGTAATGTAACCATGTATTCCCGCCATGAAATGCTGGATGTAGTGATGATTGATGGCAAGGCCCGCGGCATCATTGCCCGTGACCTCGTAAGCGGGGAACTGGAACGCCATTTCGGTCATGCGGTACTGTTATGTACCGGTGGCTATGGAAACGTCTTTTACCTGTCTACCAATGCCATGGGTTCCAATGTAACCGCGGCATGGAAGGCGCATAAGAAAGGTGCCTATTTCGGCAACCCCTGTTTTACACAGATCCACCCCACTTGTATTCCCGTAAGCGGAGACCACCAGAGTAAGCTAACGCTGATGTCTGAATCACTGCGTAATGACGGCCGCATCTGGGTGCCCAAGAAACAGCATGATGATAGAAAGCCCAATGATATTCCTGAAGAGGAAAGGGACTACTACCTGGAGAGAAGGTATCCTGCCTTCGGTAACCTGGTGCCCAGGGACGTGGCATCAAGGGCTGCCAAAGAAAGGTGCGATGCCGGCTACGGTGTGGGCAGTTCAAGGCAGGCAGTTTACCTGGATTATGCAGCCGCCATCGAAAGATATGGTAAGGCAGAAGTAAGTAAACGCAACCTCGGTAATATCCCCCATGATGAAGTGATCAAACTGGGTAAGGAAGTAGTGAAAGAGAAATATGGCAACCTGTTTGACATGTATGAGAAGATCACCGGTGAAAACCCTTATGAAGTGCCGATGCGGATCTATCCCGCGGTACACTATACCATGGGTGGACTTTGGGTAGACTATGAACTGCAGACCACTATTCCCGGATTATACGCCCTGGGTGAATGTAATTTCTCCGATCACGGAGCCAACAGGCTGGGTGCCTCTGCACTGATGCAGGGCCTGGCAGACGGATACTTCGTGATTCCTTATACCATCGGTAACTACTTGGCAGATGAGATCCGCACCGCATCTGTGCCCACCAACCACCCTGCGTTTGAAGCGGCAGAGAAAGAAGTGAGTGACAGGATCAGCCAGCTGAAAAATATCAATGGCAAACAATCTGTGGAGAGTTTCCATAAACGCCTCGGCAAGATCATGTGGGACAAATGTGGTATGGCCAGGAATGCCGAAGGGCTTAAGCAGGCCATTGAAGAGATCCGCGCATTGAAGAAAGAATTCTGGAGTGATGTACGCATCCCTGGTGGCATTGTTGAATTTAATCCTGAACTGGACAAGGCCGGAAGGGTGGCAGACTTCATTGAACTGGGAGAATTGATGTGTATTGACGCTCTGCAGCGCAACGAAAGCTGTGGCGGTCACTTCCGTGAAGAATACCAGACACCTGACGGAGAGGCCATGAGGGATGATGCCAACTACATGTATGTGGCTTCATGGCAATACAACAAAGATCATGAGTGGACTCTCCACAAAGAGGATTTACTCTATGATGTGGTTAAACCATCTCAACGCAGCTACAAATAGTTTTTACTTATTACCATTAACTTTTGACTTAGTATCATATGCAGCACTATAACATGAATCTTACACTGAAAGTGTGGAGGCAGAAGCACAGGAACGATGCCGGTGGGTTTGAAACCTATCCCGTTAAAGACATCTCTTCGGAAATGAGTTTCCTGGAAATGATTGACGTGCTTAATGAAAGGCTGATTGCAGAAGGCAAAGAGCCTATTGCCTTTGATCATGATTGCCGTGAAGGTATCTGTGGTATGTGTTCCATGGTGATTGACGGAAGGCCCCACGGCCCCTGGGAAGCCACTACCACCTGCCAGCTGCATATGCGTGCGTATAAAGACGGAGACACCATCACCGTTGAGCCCTGGCGCGCCAATGCGTTTCCGGTGGTGAAAGACCTGGTGGTGGATCGTTCATCCTTTGACAGGATCATCCAGGCGGGCGGTTTTATCTCTGTGAACACCGGCAACGCGGTAGACGGAAACGCCATCCCCATTGAAAAAGACCATGCTGATGCGGCCTTCGCTGCGGCTGCCTGTATTGGTTGTGGCGCTTGCGTGGCCGCCTGTAAGAATTCATCGGCCATGTTGTTTGTGTCTGCCAAGGTATCTCACCTGGCGCTCCTTCCACAAGGCGAGCCTGAACGCAAACAGCGGGTGGTCAATATGATTGCCCAAATGGATAAAGAAGGGTTTGGTTCCTGTACCAATACCTACGCCTGCGAAGCAGAGTGCCCCAAAGAGATCTCTGTTACCAACATCGCGAGGCTGAATAGGGAGTATCTGGATGCTAGTTTGAAGTAGGCATAAAGGCATTGAGGCATTAAGGCATTGAGGGATTGCCCTACTGCTCAATGGCCCAATGGCCCAAATGCCCAACTGCCCATTCAATTCATTTTTTTTTCAATAAATTGAAAGAAAATAAACTGAATGGCTTCCCGTAGAAAATTTCTTCGTCAACTCGGTGGCACTGCCGCCATGATGTCTGCATCTTCCCTCGCCACAATGGGTGAAGATTTGCATATCCTTCCCTGGCCACAGAAATATTCAGCCAATGATAAGGTGCGCATCGCCGCCATCGGCATGGGCATCATCGGCCACTATGACCTGGATACGGCACTGAAGGTTCCAGGAGTGGAGCTGGCAGGGGTTTGTGATCTCTATGATGGCAGGCTGCAGCGTTGCAAAGAAAAATACGGCAACCAGATTTTTACCACCCGGGATTATCGGGAAGTGTTGGAGCGGAAAGACGTAGACGCCGTCCTGGTTTGTGTACCAGACCACTGGCATGATCATATCTCCATCGCCGCCATGAAGAAAGGCAAACACGTGTATTGCGAGAAACCGATGGTGCAGCATTGGAACGAAGGCCATGCCGTCATCAAAGCCGAGAAAGAGACCGGCAAAGTCTTCCAGGTGGGCAGCCAGGGCGTGAGCAGCATCGCTACGGCGGAAGTGAAGAAACTGATCAAGCAAGGCGCCATTGGGGAGATCAATATGATTGAAGCCATCAATGACCGGTATAGTGCCATGGGCGCCTGGCAATACTCCATCCCCACGGATGCCTCACCGGCCACCCTGGATTGGGATAAATTCCTGGGTGACGCCCCCAAACGTCCCTTTGATGCCACCCGTTTTTTCCGGTGGCGCAACTACCGGGATTATGGTACCGGCGTAGCAGGGGACCTTTTTGTACACCTGATTTCAGCGGTGCATTTTGCCACGGATTCCTACGGTCCCAATAAGATCTTTGCCACGGGCCAACTCAGTCTGTGGAAAGACGGACGGGATGTGCCCGATGTAATGGCGGCCATCATGGACTACCCCAAAACAGAAAATCATCCATCCTTCCAGATGATGCTGCGGGTGAATTTTGCCGATGGCTCCGGCGGCGGTGGCAGAACCCGGATCACCGGCACCGACGGCGTTATAGAACTGCAGGGAAACCGGTTCACCATGCGCTCAGCACCGCTGGCCAAGGCCCCCGGTTTTGGCGGGTATGACAGTTACGGCACATTTTCAGAGGCCCAGCAGAAAGAGTTTGCTCAATGGTATGCTGGGAAATACAGTGAGGCCGATAAAAAAAGGCCCGAAACCAAAGAGCAGAAATTTGCCGCTCCGGACGGGTATGACGATAGGTATGACCATTTCGTGAACTTTTTCACGGCCATCAGGACGGGCGGGAAAGTGGTGGAAGATGCCAGTTTTGGTCTTCGCGCGGCAGGTCCGGCTGTGTTGGCCAATGAGAGTTACTTCTCCAAAAAGATCATAAACTGGGATGCCCGGGCCATGAAAGTGATATAATCCGTTAAGAATTAAGGGCTAAGCCAATATACAGGAGGTTCCTACGTTCTTTATTATGCCTAAATTTAGGCGCTTGTAAAAACGTGCGAACCTCTTTGTGATGCTGAACCGGCTCATATGGCTGATGGTGATGGTATGGCTGGCTCCCCAGGCACTGGCACAGGTTGCCCCTGCCTCAAATCTCCGCAAGAAATTTATTCCCGTAAAACAGGGGGCCATCCTGGTGGATTCCCTGAGCATCGTTCCCCAATCAATCCATATTTCGGGTATGGATACCAGTTGGTACAGGACAGATGACCTCAACGGGACACTATACTGGAAGAAACTCCCGCCCCTTGACAGCGTAATGATCACCTACCGGATCTTCCCGGCCCGGCTCAACGCGGCTGCACAACACATGAATTTCGATTCCGTCATGGGCCGTTTTGTGGTGGAGCCGCTCAGCTTTGGAAAAAAAGGAGAAGGTGCGGAATCTGTATTTGATTTCGGCAATATCACCTACAATGGTTCATTTGGGCGCGGACTTAGTTTCGGCAACCGCCAGGATGTTGTTGTGAACTCCAGCCTGAATTTGCAATTGAACGGATACCTCGGTGATAGTATCCAGTTGTCTGCAGCCATCAGTGATAACAACATCCCCATTCAGCCTGATGGCAACACGCAAAACCTGAATGAGTTTGACCAGGTGTATATACAATTTGCCAAGAAGAACTGGCGATTCAGCATCGGGGACATTGACATCCGCCAGAACCAGAGTTATTTCCTGAATTTCTATAAGCGTTTACAAGGCGCCGCTTTTGAAACCACCACCAGCATCGGTCCCCAGTCCACCAATAAACTCCTGGTGAGTGGCGCCGTTGCCAAGGGCAAGTTTACCCGTAATGTTTTCAACGGACTGGAAGGTAACCAGGGACCTTACCGGCTGAAGGGCGCCAACAATGAACAGTTCTTCATTGTGCTGGCGGGAACAGAAAGGGTGTGGATCGATGGGGTACTGCTACAAAGGGGCGAAGACCAGGACTATGTGATCAACTACAACACCGCAGAGGTAACTTTTACGCCAAGGCAGATGATCACCAAGGATAAGCGTATCCAGATAGAATTTGAATATGCAGACCGTAACTACCTGAACGCACAGCTTTACCTTACTGATGAAGTGGCCCTCGGGAAAAAATTCAAGATCAAGGTGGGCGCATACAACAACAATGACGCAAAAAACTCGCCCATCAACCAAACCCTGGATGCACGGCAGAAACAATTTCTTGCTGCACTGGGAGACAGTACCCGTTATGCATTTTATCCCTCCGCGGTAAAAGATACTTTTTCCACTTCGCAGGTGCTGTATCGGAAAATGGATACCGTGTATAGTACAGGAAGGGATTCCATATTCATGTATTCCGCAGACCGAAATGACACACTCTATTCCCTGAGTTTTATTGATGCAGGACCCGGCAACGGAGACTACGTCCTGGACTATAGTGCCAATGCCAATGGCAAAGTCTACAAATGGGTGGAGCCGGTGGGGAATCTGCGGCAGGGTAATTTCATTCCCGCTACTTTCCTCGTGGCGCCCCGCAAACAGCAGGTGTTCACGCTGGGCGGAGAGTATACGGAAGGCAATCTATTGGTGAAGACAGAACTGGCCACCAGTGTACTGGATGTTAATACATTTTCAACCAAGGATAAGGGGAACGACCAGGGCTTTGCAGGAAGACTGATGGTGAACCATACCAAGGCACTGCATACCCGGAATGCACTGAACCTGCTGACGGATCTTTATGTGGAGCACATCGGTGAAAATTTCAGGCCTATTGAACGGTTGCGGAATGTGGAGTTTAACAGGGACTGGGGATTGGCCTATGATGCGGCACCTGCCACGGAAAACCTGGTAACGGTGGGCGCTCAGCTAAAAGATAAATCAGGCCATAGCCTGCGCTATGCTTTTTCATCCTTCCAGCGCAGCAACAATTACCAGGGATTCCGGAATGCGTTGCTGCATACGGGCCAGGTAAAAGATTGGCGATTCAACAACCAGTTTGTATACACCAGTATCAACGAAGCCACACAGTCAGGATTTTTCCTCCGTCCCATCCTGGATGTTTCCAGAAGGCTCCCGAGGATGCGGAATTACCTGGTGGGGCTGCAATACACGCTTGAACACAATGAGCTGAAGTATAAACAGTTTGATTCCCTGAACCGGCAGAGCTTTTCTTTTGATACCTGGAAGGCCTATATACAGTCGCCCGATGCCCCCAACAAATGGGGATTCAATTTTTTCACACGTGCGGATCAACTCCCCTCAAAATCAGCATTGGTTAAAACGGACCGAAGCCTGAATTATAATTTTTATACAGAGCTCATGAAGAGTGAGCATCACCAGTTCAGGCTGAATGCCACCTACAGGGACCTGAAGGTGTACAACAGCAGCTTAACCAACCTGAAGCCGGAACAAACCATCCTTGGCAGAACGGAATACATCTCCAATATTTGGAAAGGCGCGGTAACCGGAAATATTTTGTACGAGCTGGGTACAGGGCAGGAGCCGAGGCGCGAGTTTGCATACCTGGAAGTGCCTGCGGGCCAGGGTGAATACGCGTGGATTGATTATAACAATGACGGCATCCAGCAAATCAACGAGTTTGAAGTAGCGCGGTTCATTGACCAGGCAAAGTTCATCAGGATCTTTACCCCTACATCGGATTTCATCAAAGCCAATTACTTGCAGTTCAACTACAGTGTGATCCTAAATCCCAGGGCGGGAATGAATATTGCCAAGGCAACCGGTATCCGTAAGCTGGTCACCAGGCTGTATTTCCAGAGTGCCTTACAGGTGGGCAGAAAAACCATTGCCAATGGCCTGGGAGATTTCAATCCCTTCAGCAAGCCATTTGCGGATACCACACTCATTACCCTGGACCAACTATTCAGCAATACCTTCTCGTTTAATAAATTCAGTACGGTATGGGGGCTTGATGTCAATAACATCCGCACATCAGGAAGGGCCTACCTGAGTTATGGGCTGGAGACCAGAGAACTGAATGACTGGAGCCTGAAGCTGCGCGCGAATATGGGGAAGAACTACACCTATGATATCATCACGCGCACGTTCCGGAACCGCCTGCAAACACCCAATCTGGCCAACCGTAACTTCAATATCAAAGGATATTCTGCGGAGCCCAGGTTTACGTATACAAAAGGTACGGATTTCAGGGCCCAGCTGAGTTACAAATGGGACCAGCGGGACAATGCGGGTGCTGAGCACAGTATAAGCCATTCTGTAAATAGTGAAGTGAAATATAACGTGGTGTCCAATACCTCACTCACGGCAAGGTTTACATACAACCAGATCAGTTATACCGGCCAGGCCAATACAACCGTGTCTTATATCATGCTGGACGGATTGGTGCCGGGGAAGAACTATTTGTGGACCATTGATCTGACTAAGCGGCTCACTAATTTTTTAGAACTGGGGGTGCAGTATGAAGGCCGTAAAGCCGGCAGTTCAGGGGTGGTGAATATTGGTCGGGCGCAGATACGCGCGTTGTTTTGACAATCAATCATTACAATCATTCAGGAATACAGGCATTCAGAAGCGGGGATCCTGGTTTTCTGGATGCCAACCTGGTTACCAGAATTCCAGGATCCCCGCTTCTGAATGCCAGATTTCCTGAATGCCTGTAATGACTGAATGCCAAAAAAAAGAGCGCCTCGGCGCTCTTTTTTTAAAGATATTGGAAGATATGTTATGACTAGCTGAACAATCCGCCCTTCTTCAGGGTAACGGTGTTTTCGCCAATTTTGAAACCGTTGTTGTACACTTCTACCTTATAAGCACCAGGCTGGTATTTATCCGTCTGCTTCAGGTCAAAGCTTACGTTCTTACGCTCGCCCTGTGTGTATTCAACAGACACCTTGTTGGTGAATTGCTTTTCGCCATCCTTACGGGTAGTGAATGAACCGGAGTTCAGGCCCTGCTCAGAAATCACTTTACCGGCGGGATCAGAAACAATTACATAGAGGTCTTTTGTTCCGCTGGGAGAGATCATGTTCTCATCCAGGTCAAAAGAGATCCTGAATTTATCAGCGCGCTTGGCGGTTGTAGTTGCTTTTTCCTTGCCACCACCTTTTTCATTGATCGCTTGGATCCTGAAATTAGAAGCGTGCAGGGTAGAACCGATGTCTACTTTCTCTTCAGCTGCTTTTTTAGCGGCATCCGTAGTAGCCAGGTTGGTTTCCAGCTCAGCCTTCTGGGTAGTCAGCTGCTCTTTATCAGCGGTCAGCTGCTTGTTCTCACCTGTAAGCCTTTCAATTTCTTTTACATAGTCATCAATCTTACCGTTCAATTGCTTCACGAGCTCGCGAGCCTCAGCCAGATCAGCCGCAGATGCATTCTGCTTGCGTACCAGGCTTTGGATACGGCCTTTCATATCGCCAATTTCCTTATCCCTTGATTTTACCAGGCTGTCCAGTTTAGAGTTGGTGCCGGTCATGGCATCCAGGCGCAACAGGGCATCCTCGTATTCCTTTTGGATCATGTTTTTAGAAGAATCCAGGGCAGAATACTGTACATCTTTTTGCTGGATAACTTCCTTGGTTTTGCTCTTGTCATAGATGATATACCCCCAGGTACCCAGAAGAGCAGCAATGAGAACACCATAGATCAGACCCCTGTTATCTTTCTTGGGAGCTGGCGTCTGAGGAGTGGCAGAAGGATAGTTAGAAGCACTCATAATTGAATTTTTAATTGAATTAAAATATCTAAGAAAATGATTTAAAATAGTTTCAACGGCGTCAGCGGGGCTTCATTTTCTTTCGATCTATCTTACCCATTTCCAAGGATTTAAGCCTGAATCAGCCGTTTGGATAGGGTGTTGTCCAAAATCATGCCAGAAAATATCTTCTTAATGAAAAACGGTGCCGGAGCGAGGGGGAATCACTTAACTTCGCGCCCATGAGCGCATCGGTTGACCAGATCATTCAGCAGTGGAAAAAGAAGGAATTTAAGCCCATCTATTGGGCGGAGGGGGAAGAGGGATTTTATATCGATATCCTTACGGATTATGCTGAACACCATATTCTTTCCGAGCAGGACGCCGCATTCAACCTCACCGTGTTTTACGGACGGGACGCGGCCTGGGCGGATGTGATCAATGCCTGCCGGCGCTATCCCATGTTTGCAGAAAGGCAGGTGGTTCTCCTCAAGGAGGCCCAGCATATGAAGGACATTGATAAACTGGAACCCTACGTGGAGCAACCGCTGGCCTCCACCATTTTTGTAGTGGGTTTCAAGGAAAAAAAACTGGACGGCCGCAGTTCCCTTGCAAAATTGTTAAAAAAGAAGGCCGAAGTATTAACAACCAAGAAAATACCGGACTATCAGCTTTCTGAGTGGACGTCCAGGCTGATCCACGATAAGGGGTATGTGATCACACCCCGGGCACTCCATCTTTTGGTTGACCATATCGGCAATGACCTGAGTAGGCTGTCCAACGAAGTGGACAAGCTGGTGGTGAACCTGGGCCAGCGGAGGGAGATCAAGGATGACGACATCGAAACCTTTATTGGCGTAAGCCGGGAGTTCAATGTTTTTGAACTGCAAAGTGCCCTGGCGCACCGGGACATGCCCAAAGCCATCCGCATCATTGAGTACTTTGAACACAATCCCAAGGCAGCGCCCATCCAGATGATCCTGCCGGCGCTGTATGCTTTTTTCAGCAAGACCTACATGATGTTCAGCTATCCGATGAATGACGAGAAGGCCCTGTCTGCCGCCATGGGCGTGGCCCCTTTTTTCCTGAAGGAAAACCTTGCCGCTGCAAAGAATTATTCCCTGCCCGGTGTGGAACGAGCCCTGATCCTTTTACATGAATACAACCTGCGCAGCCTCGGCGTAAAAGATGCGGGAACGCCGGATGCCTCATTGATGAAGGAACTGGTGGTGAAGATGACGAGTTAGTTCGCAGCTTCGCACTTCTCCCTTCCCCTTCTCCCTAGCAATGAGACAAAACCGCCATCGCCAGTATCTGGTCTTCCGCCAACTGGGATTTCAGCGCATCAAGGGATTCAAATTTTTGCTCTGCACGGAGGTGTTTGCAAACACTCACGCGCAGCGTTTCTCCATAGATCATGTCTGAAAAATGGAAGATATTCACCTCAATGGTTCTGTGCGTTCCATCCACCGTGGGCCGGTAGCCGATGTTCATCATCCCTTTAAAAATTCCCGGCCTGCCATCGATCCTTACCGTTACGGCATACACACCGTCAGCCGGTATCAGTTTCTCCGGATCCCGAAGGTCAAGGTTGGCCGTGGGGTAACCAATGGTGCGGCCACGCTTATTGCCCTCCACCACCACGCCGGATAACGGATAGGTATAACCGAGGTTTTCATTCGCTTGATCCAGCTGCCCGTTGAGGAGGGCCTGCCTGATGCGCGTGGAGCTGATGGTGACCGTGTGCAGCACGTGTTCAGGAATTTCATGCACACGGAAACCGTACTGCGGGCCCAGGGCCTCCAGTAATGTATAATTGCCCGCCCTGTTCTTACCAAAACGGTGATCATAACCAATGATCAGTACGGCGGGGTGGAAACGCGCCACCAGGAAATCTTCCACATAGGCTTCGGCAACCATGGCTGCAAAACTTTCTGTGAAAGGCACCACCACCAGGTGATCAATCCCCTGCGCCTCCAGCAGCTGTATCTTTTCTTCCAGTGAATTGAGGAGCTTAACTTCACCCTTCTCCCTTTCCCTTAACACTTTCCTCGGGTGTGGGTAAAATGTAATAATGACCGTTTCACCGCCAAGGGAAAGCGCCTCGGCTTTCATTTGCTTCAGGATCTGCTGGTGCCCCAGGTGAACGCCATCAAAAGTGCCAATGGTCACCACGGCATTGCGGAAATGGGGAAGTTGTGCTATGTCTCGATGTACCTGCATGAGGGATGCAAAACTAGGTAAATTCAGGTGTTCATAAATTCGTGCTGCTTTTGGCGCCGGAAGGGTTAATTTTGCGCCTTATCTCAACACCCATGAGCCTATACCAGCAGCGGGGCGTTTCCGCCCAGAAAGAAGAGGTACATGCCGCCACCAGTGCGCTGGACGCCGGCCTTTTCCCCCATGCTTTTTGTAAAGTATACCCTGATTACCTCGGGGGACTGCAAGACTGGGTCTCTGTGATGCATGCAGATGGTGCCGGAACCAAGAGCATCATCGCTTACCTCTACTGGAAGGAAACCGGTGACGCATCCGTTTGGCGCGGCATCGCCCAGGACGCCATCGTCATGAACCTGGATGACCTGCTCTGCGTGGGCATCTATGATAATCTGGTTTTCAATTCCACCATAGACAGGAATAAACACCTGATCCCCGGCGAAGTGCTGTCTGAAGTCATCAACGGCTCCCAGGCCCTGTTTGATTTGCTGGCATCCCAGGGCATCCATATCAAATACCTGGGCGGGGAAACGGCCGATGTGGGTGATGTGGTGCGCACCATCGCCGTCAATGGAACCCTCACCGCCCGCTGGCCAAAAAAGAAGATCATTTCCAATGAAGCCATACAGGATGGCGATGTGATCATTGGCCTCGCCGGTTTTGGCAAGGCCAGCTATGAAATGGAATACAACAGCGGTATCGCCAGCAATGGCCTTACCAGTGCAAGGCATGATCTCCTGCATAAATATTATGCAGAAAACTATCCGGAGTCCTTTGATCCCAATACGCCACTCTCTGTGGTGTACACAGGAAAATATCGGGTGACCGATGCCGTTAGTATACACTGGAATGGCCAGGATTTCAATACCAATGTGGGTAAACTGATCCTCAGCCCCACAAGAACTTTTGCACCCGTGGTAAAAGAATTGCTGACGGCTATGCCGGAAGCCGTTCACGGAATGGTGCACTGCAGCGGGGGTGGGCAAACGAAATGCATGAAATACCTGCCCGCCGGACTGTCTGTGGTGAAAGACAACCTGTTTGACGTGCCGCCCATTTTCAGGATGATCCAGCAGTCCAGTGGGGCGGATGACCGTGAGATGTACCAGGTATTTAATATGGGTTGCCGGCTGGAGATTTTTTCAAATGAAAAAAATGCAGCGGATATCATTCAGCTTGCACAGGGGTATGGCATTGAAGCGCAGGTAACCGGCAGGGTAGTGGCGGCAGAAAAAAAATACCTGAAGATCCATACCGCACAATCCGTGATAGAATATTAATGAAGTTTCAACACTTATTGCCCTAAATTTGAGCTATGTCTGACCATATCATTGAAGTAAGGAACGCGAATATCTACCAGGGGAAATCCCTGATCCTGCAGGATGTGAACATCAACATCAGCAGGGGAGAATTTGTATACCTGGTGGGTAAAACCGGAACCGGCAAATCCAGCCTGCTCAAAACCCTGTATGGTGAACTTCCCCTGCAGGAAGGCCATGCAACCGTTGCAGGATTTGATATTAAAACCCTCACCTGGAAAACGGTTCCTTTCCTGCGCCGTACCATCGGTATTGTGTTCCAGGATTTTCAGTTGCTGACAGACCGCAATGTGCACGATAACCTGGAATTTGTGCTCCAGGCCACCGGCTGGAAAGACAAGAAGCTCATGGAAGATAAGATCCAGGATGTGCTGGAGAAAGTTGGGCTTCAGACCAAGGGTTTTAAATTTCCCTTTGAACTTTCCGGTGGTGAGCAGCAAAGGATAGACATCGCTCGTGCCTTGTTGAACTCTCCCAAACTGATCCTGGCAGATGAGCCTACGGGTAACCTGGATCCGGAAACCAGCGATGAGATCATGAACCTCCTGATCCAGGTATCTAAAGAATCTGGTTCAGCCATTGTTATGGCCACACATGATTTTATGGTCATCAATAAATTTCCCGCCCGCACCATCAAAACAGAGAAAGGCCGGGTCATTGACAATGCTACCATAGCCATGATATAAGCCGGCGCGCAGTGTCTGTATTGTTATAATAATGATGCAGCAGCTTTTCCCGGAGGGAGATCTCATCATCCGTGAAGGGTTTTCTGTAGAGTTGCATCAGGATGGATTTGAATGCCTGGGCAGAATGCGCCAGGTGGCATGCACTATCCAGCCTCGTTCCCTCCACCATGTTTTCATTAGTGATGATATGCCTTCCGCAAAACACGGCGTGAAGCAGTTTGAACTTGATACCCGTATCCGTAAATGAAGGCAGGATATGGATCTGTGCTTTGCGGATCAGGTCCTCCATCTCATTGTCAGATGGGTTTGAAACAATGCAGGTATGTTTTTGCCGATGGGCCAGGTGTTCCAAGGTGGGCGAAGGATCCTTGCCCGCTATCACAAAAGGGATCTCCACATCATTGAATACTTCGTCCAGCAACCAGCTTGCCACCTTATGGTTTTCTTCCACACCCAGGTTACCATGGTATAATACGAAATGGCCCACGCCTTCCTGGCAGAGCGGATAGTCCCATCCAATGAAGGGTGGGAGATAGGCCACCTGGGAGGATCCAAAATGTTCCCGATAATATGCCGCGTCTTTTTCCGCCATCGCCAGGATGAGGCAATCATTGGCGTGCCTGCGTTCATAGTGCTTCAACAGCCGGCTCTCATTCCAGTAATACATCTTACGGAACAATGATGAACTCTGTTTTCCCTGCTGGCGATAGTATTCGTGTTCAATATTATGCAGCCGAAGGGCAACCTTACGGTCCTTCAATGCACCGCTGTGCAACAGATAACTGCTGTGGATCCCCTCCATCAGGACGGGGTGATGATCTTTTTGCAACTCTTCCAGCAGGCCTTCGTGGTTCCTGGATCCCACGATGTAGGGCAGGTGCATGGAGAAGCCTTTGTGTCCCGTGTGCCTTGCATAGTAATGAACCGATGCGCAATATTGTTTCAGTGCAGGCTGTTCACCTCGGCCATAATCAAAACAATGCAGGTGGATCTTAATGCCTTCGCGATGCAGGGAACGGAGTGTATGGTAAATTTCAAACACGCCGCCATAGTTGGCAGGGAAGGGTACATCAAAGGACACGATATGAAGGTGCTTGTCCAACTCAGTTGCTCAATTGTTGATAGAAACGGACGAGGACCTGCTCATCTTTTTCCCAACGCAGGACTTCTGCCGCGCGGGCGCATTCGGCGCTGGTCTTCTCATAAAAAACCCCATCGTTCCATATTTTGTTCATTGCATGGGCGATATTCTCCGGACTGGGCTCGGCGATGAGGATGGCAACGGGATACTGGTCCTGTATGGCGCGGTATTCCGGAAAATCCATGGTCACCTGGGGTATTCCCGCTTTAATATAGTCGAAAAACTTGTTGGCGAGTGAATATCGCTGATTCAGGCCCAGGGGCTCCACGAGGTTGATGCCGGCAAAAGCGCGCTTACTGATCTCCGTTAGTTGGGCAGGCGTCACCGTACCCATCATCTTCACTTTATGGCCAACACCATGCTTGTTGATCAGGTCCCTGCAGGCACCGGAGAAATTACCCTCGCCGTAAATCAGCAGGGGCGCTTCCACCATGGTCATAGCAGGGATCAGCCATTCAAAGCAACGGCCCTCATTCACCGCTCCCTGGTAAATAAAATGTTTTTCCCTTTGCGGAATGGGCAATGCATCCGGCCCTCCGGCAGGCATATTCCTGATCAGGGCATAATCCACTCCATACAGTTCCTTAAAATGCCGGGCTATGGCAGCAGAAACTGTGTAGCCCTGCGGAAAACGCGGCAGGTAACGCCTTTCAATCCCCAGCCAGAAACGGTGCACTGCGGGCCGGGTCACCACTTCCTTGAGTTCCGTGAACAGTTCGTGCGCGTCATAAACCCTGGGGATCTTCTTCCAGCGGGAAGCATGGTAAACAGGGACGATGGTATCCAGGTCAATGGCCACCAGTACATCCGTGCGGTGAAAAAGCAGGTAAATGAAAAGCCGAAGGTTGAACTCCAGGTAAAAAGCCTTCCCCTTTGAAAACCACATAGGAAGCCTCACTTGGCGGTAGGGTTTTTCAGGCAGGTGGCCCGCACCGGGCCGCTGCCGCCCCACCAGGGTGACCTGAAAGCCCGCCCGTTGGAGGGAACTGCAGATCCGCTCCATCCGCTGGTCTGTCAGCAGGTCATTGGACACACAGCAGGTTACCCGTTTATTCATGGCAATAAAGGCGGAAAATTAGCCGAATATTTTCATCGAATCTTTATCATTGCGGATCAATTGGTGTTATGGAGCAGATCAAAGAAGGTTTACGATCAGATTTTTTAACCATTTTGTGCGTGTTGACCTTTATTGGCAGCGGCATCGGGGTGTTGTCTGGCATTAATAATTACCGGGAGGCAGACCTCACCTCGGCATTGATGCGGGAACAGATGCAGAGATCCAGGGAAGAGGTGAAAGAAAAGACCAAAGACGCCCAGGGAGCAGAATTTGCCGATAAGATCATCGATAAAACCATGGCCGTGGCCCAGCCGGAGAAGATCAAACAGTTCAGTATTGCGGCCATCATCTGTAACCTGATCACCTTTGCCGGCGCCGCCCTGATGTTCCGGCTCCGTAAATCCGGCTTCTGGGTTTATGTGCTGGGAACCCTGGCCCTGGTGGTCTCGCCCTTCTTTATCTATGGCAGCGGTAACTTCCTTTCCTGGGGCATGAGCTTCGTGATGGGCCTGATAGGGGTGATTTTCATCTTGTTGTACGCCCGCAACCGAAGGTTAATGCATTAGTTCGCAACAATTGCCGCATTCCCGCATTGCCAAATTGCCACATTATTTTTGTCCTTTTTGGCCAAAAATCCCTACCTTTGCCCACTATTTATAGTAGGTAAACTTTGGATGCAACAAAAAAAACATTGAGATGTCAGCTTTAACTTCAGAAAAAAAGGCCAGGATTTTCAGCGAATTCGGTGGCAGCGAAAAGAACACCGGTTCCATTGAAGGCCAGATCGCCTTATTAACAGAGAGGATCAACCATATTTCCGGTCACCTCCAACAAAATAAGAAAGACTTTTCTACCCACCGCGGTTTGATGAAAGCGGTTGGTCAGCGTAAGACCCTGCTCACCTACCTGAGCAAAACCAACCTTCAGGGATATCGCGCCCTGATCGAGAAACTCGGTCTAAGGAAATAACACATCATATTCAGACTATTCCCAACGCTCTGTTGGGAATAGTCATTTATTGCCCTCCCTTATTAATTTCTATTTATGTTATCACAACCTATCAGTTCCATCATCGATCTTAATGGACAGAAGATCAGTTTGGAAACTGGACGACTTGCACGCCAGGCAGATGGTTCCGTGACAGTGACACAGGGAAGCTGTGTGCTGCTCGCCACCGTTTGTGCCAATAAAGAAGCCAAAGAAGGACAGGAATTTTTCCCGCTCAGCGTTGACTACATGGAAAAATTCGCATCAGCCGGTCGTATCCCCGGTTCATTTTTTAAACGTGAAGGAAGGCTGAGTGATTATGAGATCCTCATCAGCCGCTTAATAGACAGGGCCCTGAGGCCTTTGTTCCCTGAAGATTATTTCTGCGAAGTACAGGTGATTGTTACCCTCATCTCTTCAGATCCTGAAGTGATGCCGGATTCCCTGGCCTGCCTTGCAGCCTCTGCAGCCCTTGCCGTTTCTGATGTTCCCATCAAGGAGATCATCTCTGAAGTACGTGTGGGCCGCGTGAATGGCGAATTCGTCATCAACCCCACCAGGTCTCAGATGGCTGAGTCTGATATGAACTATATCATTGCCGCCACAGAGAAAAACCTCATGATGGTGGAAGGTGAATCACAGGAGTGTTCCGAAGAGGACCTCGTGAAAATGCTGGAAGTGGCCCATGATGCCATCCGCATCCAGATCAAAGCACAGGAGCAACTTCGTGATAAAGTGGGTGTTACCGGTAAGCGCGACTATACGAAACCGGTAGTGAACCAGGAGCTGCATGATAAGGTATATGCTTTTGCCAAGCAGCGCGTGTACGAAGTATCCCGCAAAGGATCTTCGAAGAATGAACGCAGCGATGCTTACAAACTGATCAAGGAAGAACTGGTTGCTTCCCTCGGTGAGGAAGTAACTGATGCCGATAAAAAACTGGCTGGCAAATACTACGAAGACCTGAAATGGGAAGTGGTGCGTGACATGATCATTGATGAGAAGATCAGGCTGGATGGCCGTCAGCTGGACCAGGTGCGCCCCCTGAATATGGAAGTGGATATTCTTCCTTCTCCGCACGGTGCCGCACTCTTCACACGTGGTGAAACCCAGTCACTTACAACGGTTACTTTAGGTACGCCTTTAGATGAGCTCCTCATTGAAAGTGCTGCCGTTTCTGAATACAGCAAGTTCATCCTGCACTATAATTTCCCGCCTTTCTCTACCGGTGAGATCAAGTTTCTCCGTGGTCCGGGCAGGAGGGAAGTAGGCCATGGTGCGCTGGCACAACGCTCATTGAAGCAGATGATGCCGGGCAATGATTATCCTTACACAGTTCGTGTGGTGAGTGATATCCTGGAATCCAATGGTTCTTCATCCATGGCTACCGTTTGCGCGGGATCGCTTGCGCTGATGGATGCCGGTGTTCCTGTTCCCAAGCACGTAAGTGGTATCGCAATGGGCCTCATCACCCGTGGCGACGGTAAATATGCGATCCTTTCTGATATCCTGGGCGATGAAGATCACCTGGGGGATATGGACTTCAAAGTAACCGGTACCCGTGATGGTATCTGCGGTGTGCAGATGGATATTAAGGTTGACGGTCTCAGCATGCAAACCATGCGCGAGGCGCTGGACCAGGCACGTCGCGGCCGGATGCATATCCTGGAAGCGATGTACGAATGTATCCCTGCGGCCCGGGAAGAAGTGAAACCGCACGCTCCAAGGATGGAGAAGATCTTCATCGAGAAAGAATTCATTGGCGCGGTGATAGGCCCGGGTGGTAAGATCATCCAGGAGATCCAGCGTGAAACCGGTACTACCATCAACCTGGAAGAAGTAGGCAACTACGGTGAAGTGAGTATCTTCAGCAAGGAGAAAGAAGGCCTGGTGAAAGCGGTAGAATGGATCAAAGGCATTGTTGCCGTTCCAGAAGTAGGTGGAGAATATGAATCCAAGGTAAAATCCATCATGCCTTATGGCGCTTTCGTGGAGTTCCTCCCTGGCAAGCAAGGTTTGCTGCACATCAGTGAAGTAAGCTGGAAGCGCCTGGAGACCCTGGATGGTGTGCTGGCAGAAGGAGATACCGTGAAGGTGAAACTCATTGGACTGGATCCCAAGACCGGCAAGTTCAAGCTCAGCCGCAAAGTGCTGATGCCCAAACCTGAAGGGTATGTGGAAAGGCCTGAGCGCCCGGAAGGCGAGCGGTCTGAGCGCCCGCAGAGAAGAGATGGGGATAGAAGGCCGCCGAGAAGAGACCATAATTAATGTGGCAATGCGGCAATGCGGTAATGCGGCAATGCCAGGATGCATCATAAAAATTACTAGCTAGCAGCATTTGCTGCTAGCTATTTTTGTTTCGATGAAATACTATAAAGAAGTTATCATTCCGGAAACGGATGCGGGTAAACGGGAAATACTGATTGCTGAGCTGTCTTTGCTGGGGTATGATGGATTTGAAGAAGATGCTAAGCAGGTGAAGGCCTATATCAACAATGAGGAATTTAATGGCGTCCTGCTGGATGCTTTGGCGGGTGATAAAGGCCTGGAATATCGGGTGAATACCCTGCAGGAAAGGAACTGGAATGCTGATTGGGAATCGTCTTTTGCACCGGTGGTGGTGGAAGACCTGGCGGTGGTGAGGGCGCATTTCCACGAGCCCATTCCTGGACCCCGGTATGATATCCTGGTCACGCCCAAAATGAGTTTCGGGACCGGCCACCATGCCACCACCTGGCTTATGATGAAGGCAATGGGATCCATGGAGCTGGCGGGTAAAAACGTACTGGATTTTGGGACCGGGACGGGCGTACTGGCCATCCTGGCGGAGAAAATGGGGGCAGCGGAGATTCTGGCCATTGATAATGATCACTGGAGCGTGGAGAATGCCCAGGAGAATGTGGCCAACAACCAGTGCCGGCATATTACGGTAAAACTGGCCAGCGCAATACCGCCGGATCTTCAGTTTGACATCGTCCTGGCCAATATTAACAAACACGTCCTGCTGGCAACGGTGGACCAAATATATAAGAGCCTGGCAACCAAGGGGATACTGGCCCTTAGCGGGGTGTTAGCTGTTGATTTACAGGACATTAAAGCGGCTTACGAACCCTTGTTTGGCGAGGCAAAAATGGTTCTGGAACAGAATAATTGGCTGGTTATTACGTTTGTAAAAAACCCGGGATGAGCGGCTCCAGCCATTGCTATCCGGTAATAATTCCTTAATATTGAGTACCTTTGTAGCAACTTTGAATATCTAGATGAACGAACTGGCTCTTGTAATACTAGCATATTTATTGGGATCCATTCCTACGGCCGTTTGGGTAAGCAGATCCAAATTCCAGATTGATATCCGGGACTATGGCAGCGGTAACGCCGGTGCCACCAATACCTTCCGGGTGCTGGGTTCCAGGTGGGGAACCATCGTGATGATCATAGACATGCTGAAGGGCCTCCTGGCCGTGAAACTGGCCTATCTTTTACCTTATTATGCGCAGAACGATTTTGCACGCACCAATTTCCAGATCGGTTTGGGGCTGGCAGCCGTACTGGGCCATATCTTTCCCATTTTTGCAGAATTCCGTGGCGGTAAGGGCGTAGCTACCCTTTTTGGCCTGGTGCTGGGGATTTCACCTTTTTCTGCCCTGGGCAGCGTAGGTGTTTTCCTCCTCGTACTCTTCCTAACCCGCTTTGTATCATTGAGTTCCATGTTGGCCAGTTTGGCCTTTCCAATATTCATCCTCGTTATTTTCAACGTGGACAATGAAACCTACAGGGTCTTCGCTATAGCGGTTGCCCTCCTTGTTATCCTCACCCACCAGAAGAACATTACCAGATTGCTCCGGGGCAGCGAAAGCAAAGCGCCCATCCTGAAATACCGCGACAGGCGAAGGGAGAGGAGGTAGCTGGCCAGCCTTGATTAACCGTTATTTCTTGTTTGTTAAGATTTAGTTAACTAAATTTGCACTCTCAATCTCAAAATTGTTGAAGCATGAATCAAACTGTATTTGAAAAACTTCAACTCAAAGAAGAGAAAAACTTGCTTGTCCAGGGTTTGCCCTCCTCTATTGAGAAACAATTCGCCAAGGTTTCTTTTTCAAAAAGCGTTACACCGCTGTTGAAATCCCGCAAGATCGACTTTGCCTTGGTGTTTGCCGTTAACCAGAACCAGTTGGGTTCTATTATGCAGGACGTTCTCCCCGCCATGCATGAAGAAGGCAAGCTTTGGATCGCCTATCCCAAAGCCACTTCCAAGATCGTTAGTGATCTCAACCGCCACTGCACATGGGCCTGCCTCAAAAGCAAAGGCTTTGAGTCTGTCCTGGAAACCGAGCTGGACCATGTATGGACCGCCGTCAGGTTCTCCCAGCAGGGGATCAGGGTTTCTGTGGAGGAGATGGTGGAAGCGTGAGGGTAGGGTTGAGGGTGTAGGGATAGGGTGTAGGTGGTCTTCATTTTCCTGTTGATTTTTATTGCTGAATTGGGTATGCCGGATGCGATGTTTTTTGCGTCTTGCTACTTATTTGTTGCTACAAAGGGTTGGTGATTTTCACATGATTACTATAGAAAAATACATGACGCTGGCGTTGAATTCCCTGGTGGCTGTTATTTTAAAATGAGTTCACTTTGGTTACACTGTAGTGAAGGCTATCAATAGCTTTCTTCAGTTGACTAGACGGTATGGCATCCCACAAAATCACTGCGTTGATAGAGGAACAGAAAATCCTAAACCGTATTTATGTGGTTAGCGGGCAAAAGGTGATGTTGGACAAGGATCTGGCAGAGATGTATGGAGTGGAAACGAGGGTATTGAATCAGAATATCAAAAGGAATTTGAATCGCTTTCCACCGGATTTCATGTTTCAATTATCGGAGAAAGAGCATAAGAACTTGATATCACAAAATGTGACATCAAGTTGGGGAGGTACTAGAAAAATGCCCTATGCTTTTACAGCGCAAGGGGTAGCAATGCTATCAAGTGTATTGAACAGTGAGATAGCCATCGAAGTGAATATCCGGATTATAAGGGTGTTTACAAAAATGAGGGCGTTTGCTGCAACGCATCATGAGATTTTAATGAAGCTGACTAAATTGGAGAAAGAGGTGAGTAGCATCCATCAAAATACAGAAAGAAATAGCCAGGATATCGAGAATGTCTTTACTGTGCTTAAGGAGTTGATTGCAAAGGATGCTAAACCTGCGCCAAGAAAACGTATTGGATTCCGCAGGAGTGATGAAAAGGACTAAGAAATGACATGGAACCATCATTTCTATAGTTGCTTACACAAATTACCATCACCTGATAATTACTGTCCCCATCTTCGCCGCCAGCTGCACCTCCAGTTCTTTCAGGTGCTGGTGCACTTCAATTAAGCTGAGTTGTTCCTCAGTGCCGGTAGCGCGTTCCATGTCTTTTTGATTCTCGGCAATCAGCCGCTTGATCTTGCGCAGCTTGAGGTAGTTCATGCAGGAGATCACTTCCTCGCGGTAGAGCTCGTCCCGTGACGGGGTGTGGCGGTCAAAACTGGTCTTCCAGTGGTGGCTGATCTCGAAGGCGGAATTGTCCATCAGGGACACGGCAATCTGGTTCAGCTGCGCATCCTGGTGGTAGAGAAAACTCTTGGGGCCGGGGTCTTCGCCGCGGGTGTACATCTCCCGGTACACTTCCACCATGCGCAGCAAGGTCTTGTTATCAATGAGCTCGTTGAGGCCATTGTCCTCGATCTCCTGGAAGATATGATCCGCTACGGTGATGGTCTCGTCCCAGGGACGGGTGCCAAATTCCATCAGCGCGCGCACCATCGCGTTTTCCTGTTTCTCGTCGGGCGATAAAAGATCCGTGAGCTCGTCCATCCCGGGTTCGGCATCGGGGATATATTCATCCGGTGGCCCTTGTTGGAACTGCTGCTTTTTTTCTTCTGATTGGATGCGCTCGCGGATATGTTTGTTCACCAGCGCGGTGAGCCCTTCTTCATCGATCTTCATCAGCTCCGCGCAGCGCTTGATATAATCCTGCTGCCGTGTGAAGTCCTCGGTCTTGTTGATCCGCGCAATGGATTCGGCGATCTGGTTCACCACCGCGGATTTGCGTTGACTATCGGCCCCCGCATCTTTCAACGCCGCCTCCAGCTGGAACAGGATCACGTCTTTGCGGTTGTCCTGGATGAACTGCGTAAAGGCCGCCGCGCCAATGCGCTTCACGTAACTGTCCGGATCCTCATTGTCAGGGATCAGCACCAGCCGCACATTAAGGCCTTCCTCCAGGGCAAGGTCAAGCCCGCGCATCGCCGCCTTCACGCCGGCGGAATCACCGTCATAGATGATGGTGAGGTTGTGCGTGTACTTGCGGATCAGGCGCAGCTGATCAATGGTGAGGGAGGTGCCGCCAGAGGCCACCACGTTTTCAATGCCGGCCTGGTGGAGCGAGATCACATCGGTATAACCTTCTACAAGAAGGCATTCATCATTTTTATCAATGGCCTGCCGCGCGAAGTACATGCCGTAGAGCAGCTTGCTCTTGATATAGATCTCGTTCTCCGGGGTATTGATGTATTTGGGGGCACGGTCATTTTTCTTGATCAGCCTCGCCCCAAACCCTATAACCTTACCACTTTGATTATGGATGGGAAAGATTACACGGCCTCTGTAATTATCCACAAGACCCTGATCCCGGTTCACCACCAGCCCGCTCTTCACCAGCAGCTCCGGATTGAATTGCTGCTGCTGCGCGGCCTTGCTGAAGGCCTGCCCGTTCTCCGGGCAATAGCCGAGCTGGAACCTGCGGATGGTCTCCTCGCGGAAGTCCCGCTCTTTGAGGTATTCCAGTCCGGCCACCTGGCCCTCCTGTTCCTCAAACAGCTGCCGGGCAAAGAACTCCTGGGCAAATTTATTCACGATGAAGAGGCTGTCTGCCGTCTGTTGCTGCAGGCGCTGCTCCGGATTGGCAAAGGTTTCCTCGATCTCAATATTATACTTCGCCGCCAGCCATTTCAGGGCCTCCACATAAGAGTACTTCTCGTGCTCCATGAGGAAGCTGATGGTATTGCCGGATTTGCCGCAGCCAAAACATTTATAGATCTCCTTGGAAGGGGAGACGGTGAAGGAGGGGGTCTTCTCGTTATGGAACGGACAAAGTCCCAGGTAGTTGGTGCCCCGCTTCTTCAGTTTCACGAAGCCGCCGATGATCTCGATGATATCGATGCGGTTCTGGATCTGTTGTATGGTCTCTTGATTAATCAAGGCATTGAGGCATTAAGGCATTGAGGCAGTAGGGAGTGCAAATTAAGCAAATTGCCCCTCAATAAATGCCGGGGATATGACGTTATAGAATTTACCGTATCCCGCTGATTTTCATTGTATTTTTGACGCGAAGGATGGATAAATTCAGGTTAAACCTCAAAACGATCTTCGGAGACTACTTTTTCCTCGTGCTCCTGCTGCTGGGCATCGGGGTGAATTACTATTTCGAGATGAAGGTGAACCGGTCCCTCAAGCAGTACACCGCCAACCACGAAGCCATCCTGAAATACCAGGACCTGGAAAGCCAGGTCAGGAATATCACGGATCAGCTCATGCAGCATGAGCACCAGGTGCGGGCCATGATGATCTCCGGCAATAAGGGCCAGCTCAGCGCCGTCAACAACCAGGAAGACAGCATCAACAGGAACGCCATCCTCTTCTCCCAACGGGTGGATGACATCACTCCGGTTGACCACCTCCTGCGTTTCCGGGAAGCCATCCAGTCCAAACTGGAATATGAACACGCCGTGATCAGCCAGTGGCAGGAGAGCCCCGCGAAGGCCTGGAAAATGATTGGATCGGATAAAACTGTGACCCTACACCGGGAGATAGACGACAAAAAAGGCCAGCTCCTCAGCGATATCCAGGGGGAGGTTGCCCAGCGTAGTGAACAGGCTAAAAGGGATAAGCTGGACATCATCTCATTGGACTATGCCATCCCGCACCTTACCTCGTTCATCTTCCTCGTCTTTGCCGCTTTCACCGTATTCAAGATCTTCCAGGTATCCCGGCTCAACCGCAACCTTAAACTGGCCATCGCCAATGAACAAAAGGCCCAGAATGTGAAGGACCAGTTCATGGATACCATGACGCATGAACTGCGCAGCCCGTTGAACTCCGTTCTCGGTTATACCAACCTGTTACTGAAGACCAAACTGGATACAGACCAGCAGAAATACATCAAATCCATCAAGACCTCCGGTGAGCTGCTGCTGAATGTGATCAATGAGGTGCTGGACTATTCCAAGATCCGCTCCGGATACATCCGCATTGCTTCAAGTCCGTTCAAGTTCCGCGACCAGATCAGTGCCCTGGCAGACATTGTAAGGGATAAGGTCAATGAAAAAGCGCTGGAGTTTACCATAGATGTGGATGAGGATATTCCTGATCATTTGCGGGGCGATAGTGTGAAACTCCTCCAGGTGCTGCTGAACCTCACCTATAACGCCGTTAAATTCACCCAGGAAGGCAAGATAACGGTAACGGCTACCTGTAAAGAGATCAGGGATGGCAAGGCCCATTTGCTGATTGATGTGGCGGATACCGGGATCGGGATGGCGGAGGATAAACTGCCGAGGATCTTTGAACGCTTCTACCAGGTGGAAGGTCCGGCCGCCCGTAACCTCACCGGTACCGGACTGGGGCTCTCCATCACCCGGGAAATGCTGATGATGCAGGGCGGATCCATTACGGTGGAAAGCACCCTGGGCAAGGGCTCTGTTTTCCATGTATACATCCCTTATGAGGTAGTGGATGAAGCCGATGAACCCAAGACGGAACCCGCTGCCATGGCGGCGCCCGTGCCTGTTAAAAAACTGCCCGCTGCCATGCACGTGCTGGCCGTGGATGATAATGCCCTCAACCGGGATATGCTGGGCGTGATGCTTAAAGGATACGGTGTGCAATACACGCTGGCGGGGAACGGTCCGGAAGCGATCCGGCTGCTCCGCGAGAACATCTATGACGTGGTGTTGATGGATCTGCAGATGCCGGGGATGGACGGCAAGGAAGCCGCGCGCAAGATCCGCGGGGAACTGAAACTGGATGTGCCCATCATCGCCCTTTCTGCTTTTGCCGAAGCATCGGAAAAACAAAACAGCCTCGCCGCGGGCATGGATGCCTATCTCACCAAGCCCATCCGCGATGAAGAACTGCTGGAGACCCTGGAATTTTATACCCCGCAACCGGAACATACCCACGCCATTGACCTTGAGTATTTGCGCAAAGTAGCCAGCGGCAACAGCGAGTTCATTGAATCCGTGGTGATGCGCGTGGCAGATACCCTGCCCAAAGAGATCAGTAAGCTTCGCGATGCACTGATGGCAGAAGAGCAGCAGGCCGTGAATGAAACGGCCCATGATATGAAAACCACCTTCGCGGTGCTGGGGATGTATGAGGTGCTGGAAGAACCGCTGAACTACCTGGAGTCCTGGAAGCCATCGCCCAAAAATATTGGCCTCGCGGGCGAGATGTTCCACCGCATTGAAACCATTGGCGAAGAGCTCACACAGCAACTCACCACGGCCTTTTCCCGATCAGACGCCTCTTAGTTAAAGAAGACTTCATCTACAAACACCCATACTTTCTTGCCCTTGCTGCTGTGCCATGCCGGTAATGCTTTTACAGGAAAGACTTTGATGCGATAATATTGATAGGCTCCCTTGCTGGGCAGCACCTGTGCTTCAATCCTGTCCTGGTCATAATGATCCGGAATGGCAGGATTGCGTTCAGAAATTTTAGTCAGGTGCAAAGAATCATTCCCCGCCCAGAGTTCCAGGTGCGAAGGGGGAAAAATATGCGGCCCCGTTTTTTTCAGGGTGCTCACCACTACTTCCCTGAAGGTCCTGGGCTCGGAAAAATATACATTGAGATCACAAACCGTACCATAGAAACCCATCCAGTGTTCACCGGTATTGTTGACATCACCCGTCTTGCCATCCATCAGGCTGGGTGCGCCTGAGAGCCTGTAGAGCGTATCGGGTTTGCCGTTGAGCCTGAGCCGTGTGGGCAGGGCTGATTGGATAAAGACCAGTTTGTTCAGCGTATCACTGGTGAGCCATCCCGGCCTGCAGGCAATGGCCCTGATCTGGCTGAGTTTTTCAGCCACAATATATCCGGGGTAGCGGGTGGCGTGCAGACTATCTGGCGCAGACCCATCCAGCGTGTAAAAAATCTCCACGCCCGGCATCGGATGCTTCAGTCTAACGGTATCGCCTACACGAAAAATGGGATTATCCCGGTCCACATACTGCGGCGTGGTGAGCTTAAGGACTTCGTGCTGGCTGGGTTTAAAGCCCAGTTCCCACTGCAGGTTTTTATTGGCGGCCTGTAATGATGCCAGCCCTGCTGAATCAAGCTTGCTGTTCCAGCAATACACTTTCTTCAAAGCAGGCATGCTGGTGAGCAAGCGCATATCCCGCTCTGCAAGAGCCGTCCCTGCAAGAGCCAGCTCTTGCAGGGCGGGGAGTTGGCGGAGCTGTTCAAGGCCTTTACCCGTGATGGAAGTATTGTTGAGGTTGAGGTAGGAGAGGTGCTCAAACGGTTGTACATACTGCAGGTCCTGGTCTGTCACGGGCATATTATCCAGGTGCAGTTCCACCACCTGCGGTGCAATTTTCTGCAGGGCCTTCAGGGAAGCGGGATCGTATTTGGCGCGCACCATAAACCTTACCATCAGGGCTGGTGAACCCAGAGCAAGGGGCTGGATATACATGAAGGGGGTTTGGATGGATTGGATGGCGGAAGGACTGGCCGCTTCAAAATCCCAGGTCTTTCCCCGCACAGGTTTGGGAACATATTGCTGCATGGCCATGCGGAAACTGTCTGTAGCCGGGTAGTCCAGAAATCTTTTCTGCAGGTTTGCACCAGCACTGATCCATGCTTCAAGGATGACCAGTTCATTTGCCGTGAGCTGTGCTTTTCCCCGCGGCGGCATGTGTTTTTTATCGTCTTCCGGCAACTGCGCACGTTGAAGTATATGGCTGTTCAGCGGATCCGCCGCTTTCCACAAAGGCCCATTCTTACCGCCTTTCAGCAGGCTGGCCACGGAGGTCATGATCAGCTCGCCCTTGGCCTTCTTCTCATTATGACAGGAATAACATTTGGCCGCCAGGATGGGCTCCACCAGGGCAGTGAAGATGGCTGTGCTGTCTGTGATGACGCGCTGCGGTGTTACCACTGCTTCATCCGGCCAACTAATGTAATCTTCACCGTGTGTAAGACTGGCGCCGTAATGACTGCCGATGATGAGCGTTGGAACCACCAGGATCATGCACATACGATTCCAGAAAACAGTGTCCCTGAATATCCACCACAACATAGTGAGTACACTGGTTCCTACACCCAGCCAGAGATGGCTGGAGACAAGCTGCGCGTCATACTCTCCCGTAGCGGATAAAAATAATCCCAAAAGTGCTGTGATTACAGCCGTAAATGCAGAGAGGAGAGTGAGTAGTTTGGAGGTGGTAGGGGGGAGGGGGAAGAAATACAAGATTATCGTGAGCAGGATTAAGGCGATAGGAAAATGCAGGATCATGGGATGCAGCCTGCCACTCCATTGCAAAATGGTTGGTAGCTGGAGGCTGGAAGAAAATGTAGCGAGGAACAACAACAACAGGTTCAGGCTCACCAGCAGGTATGTAACCACAGATTTTCGCATACTCACGCCAGCAGGCCCTCCACCAGTTTGCCTTCCACATCCGTGAGCCTGTACCTTCTGCCCAGGTGTTTAAAGGTCAGTTGCTCATGGTTGAGGCCCATCAAGTGCATGATGGTGGCATGCAGGTCATGCACAGACACCGGATCTTTCACGATGTTATAACCAAACTCATCGGTCTCGCCATACACGGTGCCGGGCTTCACACCACCGCCCGCCATCCAGATGGAAAAAGCGCGGGGATGATGGTCCCTGCCATAGTTATCTTTCGAGATGGTGCCCTGGCAATAATTGGTTCTGCCAAACTCACCACCCCAGATCACCAGGGTTTCATCCAGCAGACCGCGCTGCTTGAGATCCATCACCAGTGCGGCGCTGGCCCTGTCTACATCATTGGCCTGCAAAGGCATTTCGCCCACCAGGTTGCCATGCTGGTCCCAGCCCTGGTGATAGAGTTGTACAAATCGCACGCCCGACTCACTCAGCTTCCGTGCCAGTAAACAATTGGCCGCAAAACTACCGGGCACCAGTGCATCGGCACCATACATTTTAATGATATCATCGGTCTCCTTACTCAGGTCCGTCAGTTCCGGCACTGCCGTTTGCATTCGATAGGCCATCTCGTACTGGCGGATCTTATTCTTCACTTCGGGATCTCCATAATCATTAAACGCCATCTCATTGAGGGCGCCCAGTTTGTCCAGCATAGCGCGACGGTCAATCCTGTCCTGCCCCTCGGGATCTTTCAGGTACAGCACGGGATCATCCCCACTGCTGAACACCACACCCTGGTGCACACTGTCTAAAAATCCATTGGTCCAGAGTTTGGAATACACGCCCTGCCCGTTGCCCCTGCCCTTACTCAGCAACACGCAGAACGATGGCAGGTTCTGGTTTTCCGATCCCAGCCCATAGCTCATCCACGCGCCCATGCTGGGGCGGTTGCCCTGCTGCGCACCGGTCTGGAAAAAAGTCAACGCGGGATCATGGTTGATGGCATCTGTATGCACCGTGCGGATGATACAGAGTTCATCCACAATGGAGGCCATTTTAGGAAACAGCTCAGAGACCCAGGCGCCGGACTGACCATGCTGTGCAAATTTAAACTTAGAGCCCACCAGCGGAAACTTTTCCTGGTTAGCGGTCATCCCCGTGAGCCTTTGTCCCATGCGGATGGATGCGGGCAGATCCTGTCCCTGCATCTCCACAAGTTTGGGTTTATAATCAAAGCTCTCCAGCTGTGAAGGCGCGCCATTCTGGAAAAGATAAATGATGCGTTTGGCCTTAGGCGCAAAATGGGGTAGGCCGATGGGCATCGCGCCTTCTTCTGCGGCCTTCCCTTTGAATAAGTTGGGCACCAGCAAAGAACCCAACCCCAGTGTGCCCAGGCCCAGCCCTGCCGAGGCCAGGAATTTTCTCCTGCTTACATTGAGCCGGTATCGGTTAAGGTCTTCCTGCATCAGTTTTTATTTTGACTTTCATCCATGTTATAAATGGTGTGGATCACCTGCATCAGCGCCGCCGTGGCCGCAGGATCCGGTGTAGGCTGTTGTTTATACTCACCCTGTGCCAGCATACGTTTTGCCTTTTCAGGCTCACGTCTAAAACCCACCACCAATTCATCATAATAATCCTCCAACAACGAAAGCTCCTTAGAAGAAGGCCTCCTGCACGCAATCAATCTGAACGCCTTCTCAATCTGCTCCCTACTCCCTTGCAAACCCTGGCCTAACACCCTGGAAGCTTCCAGCACCTGCGGATCATTCAGCATCACTAGGCTCTGCAAGGGCGTACTCGTCCTCAGCCGCCGCACCTCACACTGGTCGCGGTTTGACGCGTCAAACACCAACATCGCCGGTGGCGGTACCGTACGCTTGATAAACGTATACATCGTCCTGCGATATAAACTCTCCCCATGGTCCTGCACATATTTCTGCAGCTGCCCGCGCCCCGAAGTACTGGCCTCCCAGAGGCCCTTGGGCTGGTAGGGTTTCACACTGGGACCGCCAATAGTCTTTACCAGCAATCCACTGCTGGCCAGCACCAGGTCCCGCTGCTCTTCTGCGCTTAGCCGTATCCGTGAGTGCCTCGACAGGTAAATATTCTCCGGGTCAACTTCCACCTTTCCCCTTCCCCCTGAACCCTGCCTATACGTAGCGCTGAGTACAATCTGTTTAACCAATCTCTTAATATCCCACCCGTGTTCCATAAAATCCACACTTAGCCAGTCCAGCAATTCCGGATGCGTGGGCAGCTCACCCTGCATCCCGAAATCACCAGCAGTCTTCACCAGCCCCCGGCCAAAAAACTCCTGCCACACGCGGTTCACCAACACCCTTGCCGTCAACGGGTTCTTTTTTGAAAACAGCCACTGGGCCAGCCCCAGCCGGTTATTGGGATATTGGCTGCTGTCAAAAGGCAGTATGGCCTTGGGTACTCCAAATAACACGGTGTCTGCCGGCTGGTCATAAGCCCCGCGCTTCAGCAGCCTCGTAGTTCTCCTGGCCGCACTGTCTTTCATGATCATCACCGTTACCGCCGCGGTATCGGTTTTATGGATGAACTGCAGCACGGAATCCACCTGCCGGGTGGTGATCTTCATATTGGGGGGATCGCCCAGCGATGCCACGGAGATATCACCGAAATATCCTTTCTCATCCACCTGGTTGAAAAAGGCAAAACTGCTGTAATAATCCCTTTGCGAAATAGGATCGTATTTATGGTCATGGCATTTCGCACATTCAAACGTAAGCGCCAGGAACGCCTTACCAAAGGTATTGGTACGGTCTGTCACATACTCTATCCTGTACTCCTCCGGGATCACGCCGCCTTCCTGTGTGATCTTATGGTTGCGGTTAAACCCTGAAGCCAGTTTCTGTTCCAGCGTAGCATTGGGCAGCAGGTCACCCGCCAGCTGCCAGGTCACAAACTTCTCGTAAGAATAGTTCTGGTTAAAAGCATGGATCACCCAGTCCCGCCAGGGCCACATCGTCCTTAACCCATCATCCTGGTACCCGTGTGAGTCCGCATACCGCGCCAGATCCAGCCAGGCCACAGCCATCTTCTCGCCGTACTGCGGGGAAGCCAGCAGTTTGTCTACCACCTGTTCATAGGCTTTAGGGTTTTGGGATGAGGAAAAGCTATCTTGGAGCAACAAACTGGGGGGCAGTCCCGTAAGGTCAATAGACACCCGTTTGAGCAGCCGCTCTTTATCAGCTTCCTCGTTGGGTGAGAGACCCCGGGCTTCCATGGCCGCCAGCACAAATGCATCGATCTCATTGTTTCCCCAATCCTTATGTTTCACTGCCGGCAGCGGCGCTTTCACCGGTGCCGTAAAGGCCCAGTGCGGCTTAAATTTCGCACCCTGCCGGATCCATTTTTCAATCAGCCTGATCTCATAAGGCTGGAGCTTCAGGTTGGATGATGGGGGCGGCATCACCTCGGCCGTATCCGTACTGGAAATCCTTTGATACAAGGCAGAGGCCAGGGGATCAGCAGGTACAATCACGTGCCCCCTGGGGTCATCCTTCAGCGCGGCATAGGCCCCGTCCTCCGTATCCAGCCGCAGGTTGGCCTCCCGCTTATTGGCGTCTGGCCCGTGGCATTTATAGCAGCGGTCGCTCAGGATGGGCCGGATATGATAATTATAATCCACCACCTCCGGAAGGGCCTGCTCAAGCGATTCAGCACCGCGTTGCCGGAAGATAAAAAACGCGCCGGCAGCCATCAGCAGCAGCAGGGGAAGGGTGAGGAGGAGCAATCGTCTCTGGTATAACCGCATAGCAAAAAGCAGCTTATTGGGTTACGACAAATTAACGATTATGGGGCTGATATTTGTCATTAATCCTTGAAACATTCATACTTATTTCAAGAAGGTTTTTTTATAAAGTTTGTAGTAGATTTATAGAGGTTCGAAACCCTTGCGAATTCCCACCTCTCTCTTTTTTCTTAACCGTTTAAACTTTCTCCCATGGTTCAGACAGACCTCACACAGCTTAACCGGGAGTGCAACTCCTGGAGGGACACACTCAGAAATTATCGCACAGACCTTTCCACTTTCAAAACCGAACTACAAAAAATTGTCACCCGTCCTATTCCACGATCGGAAATGGCACAAGTGGAGCATTACGACAACCAGATCGATATCCAACTCCGCAACATCAACCAGCTGAAGCACGAGATCAAGGACCATGAGCGCAATGCAGCATGGGAACAAGGCAGGCCCTCCGGTGCCGTCAGCGAAGTGACCTGGAACCAGCATGAAGCCCTTCTTGACCGTTATGAAGTGCTGGAACATACCCTGAGCGATCTGAAAGGAGAGTTTAACACTTTCGTCAGGAAGCTGGGATAGCATCTACTCACATATTAAAACGATTGTCATGGCAGATTTTGATACCAAACATGTCAAAAATATTGTCTTGCTCGGTCATGCAGGTACCGGCAAGACCACCTTAGCGGAATGCATGCTTTTTGAAGCAGGCCTCATCAACCGCAGGGGCACCATCCAGGAAAGAAATACTACTGGTGACTACCATCCGCTGGAACAGGAAAGGGGGAACACCATTTTCTCCAAGCTGATGCACACTAAATGGAAAGATTATAAGATCAACATCATAGACACACCGGGCTTTGATGATTTTGCCGGTGAAGTGATCGCGGCATTGCGTGTAGCTGATACCGGTGTGATGTTGCTGGACGCCCACCACGGCGTACAGGTGGGTGCTGATATCATCTGGGATTATACAGAACAGTTTAAAACGCCCACCATCATTGCCGTCAATAAACTGGATGATGAAAAAGCGGACTTCGATAAAACCGTACAGCAGGCGAAAGATCATTTTGGCCCGAGTGTAACGGTGGTGCAATATCCACTGAACCCGGGACCTGATTTCAATGCCATCATTGATGTCCTGAAAATGACGATGTACAAATTTCCGAAAGAAGGTGGCAAGCCCGAGAAGCTGCCCATTCCTGAGGAAGAAAAAGAGCGTGCTAATTTGTTGCACCAGCAACTGGTGGAAGCCGTGGCGGTGAATGATGAAACCCTGATGGAGCACTACCTGGATAAGGGCGAGCTGGATGAAGATGAAATGCGCGATGGCCTCAAGCGTTCCCTCATCCACCATGATCTTTTCCCCGTGTTCTGTGTGTCTGCCGCGCGTGATATGGGCAGTGGCCGGCTGATGGGCTTCATTGATAATGTGTGCCCCAGTGCCAACGAGATGCCCGCGCAGCAAACGCGCAACGGGGAATATCTTACCTGTGACGCGGGCGGACCACCCTGTATTTTCATTTTCAAAACCACAGCAGAACTGCACGTGGGGGAACTGAGTTTCTTCAAAGTGTATTCCGGCACCGTGAAAGCGGGGATGGAACTGGTGAATGAAAACACGGGCGTATCAGAAAAACTCAACCAGCTCTTTGTGGTGGAAGGCAACAAGCGCACACCGGTGAATGAACTGGTGGCGGGAGACATTGGCGCCACGCTGAAGCTGAAGAATACGCACGTCAACAATACCCTGCATGCCAAGGGCCAGTATTATGACCTGAAGCCCATTGAGTTCCCATCGCCCAATATGACCGTGGCCATTGAGCCCGTGAATAAGGGGGACGAGGAGAAACTGGCGCAGGCCCTGCATGCGTTAAAGGAAGAAGACCCATCGCTGGTGATTGAAGTGTCTTCAGAATTGCACCAGACATTGATCCGCAGTTTGGGCGAGATGCATTTGCAGGTGGCCAAGTGGAAGATCGAAAACCAGCACAAGGTGGATGTGAAATTTTCTAAGCCTCGGATTCCGTATCGGGAAACCATCCGCAAGCCGGCAGAGTCTAATTATCGGCACAAAAAACAATCCGGTGGCGCGGGCCAGTTTGGCGAAGTGTATATCCGGATAGAACCCTGGTATGAAGGCATGCCGGATCCTAAGGACCTGAACGTCAGGGGCCGTGATGAACATCCGCTGCCCTGGGGCGGTAAGCTGGTATATTATAATTGCATTGTAGGCGGCGCCATTGATGCAAGATTCATACCTTCGATCTTGAAAGGCGTGATGGAGAAGATGCAGAACGGTCCGCTTACGGGCTCTTATGTGCGGGATGTGCGGGTTTGTGTGTATGATGGTAAGATGCACCCCGTGGACAGCAATGATATCTCCTTCAAGATCGCCGGGATGATGGCCTTCAAGCAGGCTTTTGAGCAGGCCGATCCGCTCTTGCTGGAACCCATTTACAAACTGGACGTGATGTGTCCGGAGGATCTTACCGGATCCGTGATTGGTGACCTGCAAACGCGGCGGGCGATGCTGGAGGGCATGGATACCGAAGGGCATTTCCAAAAGATCACGGCCAAGGTGCCGCTGGCAGAGCTGGATGATTATTCCACCTCGCTGCGCTCCATGAGCCAGGGCCGGGCAAAATTCAGGATGCAGTTTTCTGATTATCTGCCGGTGCCTTTTGATCTTCAGCGCAAGCTCACGGATGAGCATGGAAGAACAGTTAAAGAAGAAGTATAAAGATGAAGGGAGAAGTGTTTAGAAGCAGAAGGACCCTTACGGTCCTTCTGTTGTTTTGTAGTATGAGCCTTAACGCACAAACCATTAACTACGATCTCTACCCCGTGTACAACGGCAAGGACCTCGGCCTCACGTACCGCCGCGGTTCCTCGTTTTTTCGGATCTGGAGTCCGCCCGCAGAGCAGGCGGAGCTGGTGTTGTATGACCAGGCACTGGGTGGCGAAGCGGTGTCCCGTCTGGAGATGCGCCGCTCTGGTCAGGGAACCTGGATTGTAACCGCCGGCGGAGACCTGCTGGGCAAATTCTACGCCTTCCGCGTGATGATCAACGGGAAGTGGCACAATGAAGTACCGGATCCTTATGCGAAGGCGGTGGGTGTGAATGGCCGCCGCGCCATGGTGGTTGACCTGGCCGCTTCCAATCCCGCCGACTGGGCTATGGACAAGGCGCCGGTGATGGCGCATCCCACGGACGCGGTGGTGTATGAGCTGCATGTGCGGGATGCGAGCATAGATCCCGGGTCAGGCATCAGGGCCAAGGGTAAGTTCCTCGGACTTACGGAGACCGGTACCAAAAATGCTGCAGGGCTTTCTACGGGACTGGATCATTTGAAAGAGCTGGGTGTAACGCATGTACATCTGCTGCCGTCCTATGATTTTTTTACGGTGGATGAGACCCAGCCCGATAAACCGCAATACAACTGGGGCTATGATCCGCTGAACTATAATGTGCCGGAGGGATCTTATTCCACCAATCCTTATGACGGGTTGACGCGGATCCGGGAATTCAAGCAACTGATCAAGACCCTGCATGATAACGGCATCAAGGTGGTGATGGATGTGGTGTACAACCATACCATGTTGACGGAGGATTCATGGTTCAACCAGTTGGTACCGGGTTATTACTACCGCCAGGATGCGAAGGGGAATTTCTCCAATGCCACGGCCTGTAACAACGAGACCGCCAGTGAGCGGCCGATGTTCCGGAAGTTCATGCTGGAGAGCGTGAAGTACTGGGTGGAGGAATACCATGTGGACGGGTTCCGATTTGACCTGATGGGTGTGCATGATATTATCACGATGAATTTGATCTCCGATGAGCTGCACCGGATCAAGCCAGATATCTTGTTGTATGGCGAGGGCTGGACGGCGGGTGCATCGCCACTGCCGGATAGCCTGCGGGCGTTGAAGAAAAATGCTACTTCTTTGCGTGGGATTGCAGTCTTCAGTGATGATATCCGTGATGGGATCAAGGGTTCTGTTTTTGAGCATACAGACCGAGGCTTCGCCAGCGGCAAGCCCGGGATGGAGGAGACGATTAAGTTTGGGGTTGTTAGTGCGATGCAGCATCCGCAGGTGGACTATTCACGCGTCAATTATTCAAAAGCACCCTACGCAGCCTTTCCTTCCAATGTGGTGAGTTACGCGGAGTGTCATGATAACCATGTGTTATGGGACAAACTAGCCATTTCCGCTTTTTCCAATTCCGAAGCTGAACGGCGCGATATGCACAAGTTGGCTCTGGGTATTGTGCTGACCTCGCAGGGAATTTCCTTTCTGCATGCTGGTACGGAGTTCCTGCGCAGTAAGCAGGGCGTGGAGAATTCATTTGAGAGCGGGGACAGCATCAATGCCATCAACTGGGACCTGAAGACCAAAAATAGAGATGTGTTTGATTATGTGCAGGCCCTGATAGCGATGCGAAAGGCGCACCCCGCCTTCCGGATGACCGGTGCCACCCTGGTGGCACAGCATATTGAATTCATTACAGCTGAAGATAACCTGATCAGTTTTACCATCAACGGCGCGGCGGAGGGGGACAGTTGGAAGAAAGTGCTGGTGGTGTATAATGGTTCTGCTGGCTCACGAAAGGTTGAACTACCGGCTGGTAAGTGGAAGCCGTTTATTGTTGGGAACAAGGTCGTGGAAGGCAAGACTAAATTTAGTGGTGACGTGCCTCCGTTCAGTATGGCGGTTTTGTATGGACAGTGAATAGTTTAGCTTTTTTTAATCCCGGCTCTATGCGTAAACACCATTTACGCTTCTCGCCCCATCATTTTCTACGCAATCGTCAGCATGGTTCGCGCCATCGTTTTCCATGTATTTTACTTCTCATTTTACCTTTAGTTGCAGTAACAACTTTTAACTACACTTGCGATATTCCTATGTAAGACTTGGCCATTTTGAGTATATATATTTCTGTTCAAATTTTCGTAATTCTTTACCCGCTTGTGTTCAGCTTGTTGCAATTCACATTACGGTTGCGTACATTGTAGCGTTGCCAGGCAATTGCTGTTGCCGCAGGCCTGTTGGGCGTCGCTCGCAGCCCATGTTCAGTCGATTCCTTCGCGATAAAATATTGCATGTGGGAAAACCGGGGAATAGCAAAAGTGTTACGGCTACCTTCGATTATCGATCGCCTCGATAAGAAACTTGTTTATTGGTCGAGGCGAACGATAATCGAAGTTAGCCAGTGAATTTTGTAATTCCCAGGTATTTCCCACATGGAAAATCTGTTTTTTTCTCACTCAGGAATACGCCTGACCAGAAAGAATCCAACTTCACAAATCAGACATTTGTGAAATTGGATTCTTTCTTACATGTGCTGCTTAGTTCGTAGGGGCAACAGCAACTGCCGACAACAACTGCTTCTCGCCAGCCTACATGTTGAAAGTAAAGTTGTAACTTAGGTAAACGGCCGGCGAGAAGCCTTAGTCGTTGTAGGCAATCTAATCGAACATCTTGATGTATGAAGATTAAATGGCTTCTATTTTCCTTTTTAATAATCGTTTTTGCTGGCGTTTTGCTTCGTGGGAAAATCACACATCAGAGATTTGATTCGGATCTCTGGAAGACGGCAAATCTCAATTTAGAGGATAATTTCTCTCTAAGATGGGATATGATGAATGACTTGCGCAGGAGATATACATTGGTCGGTATGACCAGAAAAGAGATCGTTGAACTACTTGGTGATCCAGGTGGCACCGATACGACCGAGTTTGTCTACTATTTGGGTTATACGGGTACGGGTATAAATACAGGGACATTGAGAATTTCTTTTAATGGCAATGGCCTTGTTACTAAAGTCAGAGTATGGCAAGGGTAAAGTATAGCAAATTCATCTATTCTTTTAAAGCTGCTTTAATGGTGGCAGTGCTTTTATTTTGCTTTGGGACGTCTCATGCTCAGAAGCCTAAGGATGGTGTATATGTTTATTCAATTTCATTTGAGGAGTGGAAGGGTAAGAGTTTGGGAGCTAAATGTGAGGTTATTGTAAAAGGTGACAGTATAACGGTGGTTCATAACGGAGACACAGGGTTGACCGGTAGAAAAGGCGATGTAATTGAAGCAGGCCTGATAATGCAACATAGAAGTGGAAAGTGGATCATAGGACACCGTGAGGAGGACAAGAGTGCATCTGAAACTGGAGGTTGTTCAGGTGGCCCAACAATAGTTGATTTCAAAAAAAGAAAGATTCGGAGTTGCTGATAATTGCCTACAACATCGGCTGTTGTGCAACCCGGGGCGTTTTCCGAATAGCTATCTTTGATTTGTGCCGGTGCCGCCGTAAATTGCCTAAAGGAAAAGGTAGTCAATTTCCGGCGGCACGCAGTCTGTATGAACCCCGGGCTGCACAAAGCCGTCCACGTTGTATGTCACCCTAAACGAGCATCCTACTAAAATTCAAACTAACATGACTTTGCCACCCGACCCCACGCTATTTTTAGCACATTGCAAGGCACACAAAATCCCAACACAAAGCCAACCTTGCAAAGAGCTAAAAATGCCAACGCACAGCCCACCCACCCCGGCTGACGAATATCTATCATCTTCAGTTCAACATTTCAGCAACAAATCATTGCCCAACAGGACGACAGTCGATAGGTTTATAACTAACTCGTTTTAAGTATCTTCACCCTCAATAAACTAACTGCTATATTAATTTTTGAAAAACGAAAAACGGACACGAAAAGAAATCATTGACAGCCGACTTAAACAAGCCGGTTGGAATGTTAGTGACCGGACTCAGGTCATTGAGGAATTTGACATCATCGTTGACGAAAACCTTGTTCAAGAAGCAGCGACACCCTACGCTGGACACCAATTCAGCGACTATGTTTTATTAGGCAAAGACGGAAAACCGTTGGCTGTTGTTGAGGCAAAGAAAACAGCGGCTGACGCCGCTGTTGGTAGAGAACAAGCCAAGCAATACTGCTACAACATTCAAAAAAAGCATCAGGGAGAATTACCTTTTTGTTTTTATACTAATGGTAATGACATCTTCTTTTGGGATTTAGATAACTATCCACCGAAAAAAGTTTACGGCTTTCCAACCCGAGACGACCTTGAACGCTATACATACATTCGACAAAAGAGAAAGTCGCTATCTGGCGAATTCATAAACACTAAAATTGCAGGGAGAGATTATCAGATTGGAGCAATTAGAGCAGTTTTAGAAGCTGTTGATAAACGTAAAAGAAGATTTTTATTAGTAATGGCTACAGGAACGGGTAAAACCCGTACTTGTATTGCATTAGTTGATGCCTTAATGAGAACAGGTTGGGCGGAAAGAGTTTTATTTTTGGTCGACAGGATTGCTCTTCGAGACCAAACACTTGATGCTTTTAAAGAGCATTTGCCGAATGAGCCCAGATGGCCAAAACAAGGCGAAAAGGAAATTGTGAAAGACAGAAGAATTTACGTTTCAACTTACCCGACAATGTTGAATGTAATTCGAAATGAAGAAAACACATTAAGCCCTCATTTTTTTGACTTGATTGTGGTTGATGAAAGCCACCGCAGCATATACAACACTTACCAAGAAGTATTAAATTACTTCAACACAATTACACTTGGGTTGACAGCTACACCAACTGATGTTATTGACCACAATACTTTCCAGTTATTTGAAACTGAAGATGGTGTTCCTACTTATGCCTATTCATATGATGAAGCAGTAAATCACATTCCACCTTACTTGTGCAATTTTCAAGTAATGAAAATTAAAACAAAGTTTCAGGCAGAGGGCATAAGTAAAAGGACAATTGCACTGGAAGACCAAAAGAACTTAATACTTGAAGGAAAGGAAATTGAAGAAATAAACTATGAAGGAACCGAACTTGAAAAGAAAGTAATTAATCGGGGGACAAACGCCTTGATAGTTCGTGAATTTATGGAAGAGTGTATAAAAGATGCAAATGGTGTTTTGCCTGGCAAAACAATTTTCTTTTGTGCAACTAAAGCACATGCGAGACGCATGGAAGAAATATTCGATTCACTTTATCCCGAATACAAAGGAGAACTGGCAAAAGTTCTGGTAAGCGAAGACCCGAGGGTTTACGGTAAAGGCGGCCTACTTGACCAGTTTACTAATAATGACATGCCTCGAATTGCTTTAAGCGTTGACATGTTGGATACGGGTATTGACGTAAGAGAATTGGTAAATCTTGTTTTTGCAAAACCCGTTTATAGCTACACAAAGTTTTGGCAAATGATAGGCAGAGGAACTCGTTTGCTTGAACCTGAAAAAATAAAATCATGGTGTACCGAGAAAGACGAATTCTTAATTTTAGATTGTTGGGACAACTTTGAATATTTCAAACTTAATCCGAGAGGAAAAGAATTAAAAGGGCAAATTCCATTACCAGTTCGCTTGTTTGGCGTTCGATTAGATAAAATTGAAAAAGCTATTGAATTAAATGAAACTGAAATAACAGCAAAAGAAATTACGAAACTAAAAAGCCAAATCGCTTCTCTTCCGCAAAACTCAATTGTAATTTTGGATACTAAACATGAACTGCAAAGATTGGAAGATGAAAATTTCTGGAATTATTTATCACCCGACAAAATCGATTTTTTAAAAGCAGTTGTAAAACCACTATTCAGAACTGTTTCAAATACCGATTTCAAGTCCATGCGTTTTGAAAAAGACATTGTAGAAGTTTCGCTTGCAAAACTTTTAGACGAAAAAGAGAAATTTGAAACACTGAAAGACAGTATCGTTGAAGAAATCGCAGAGTTACCATTGTCCGTAAACATTATAGCCAAAGAAAAAGACTTAATAAGGCAAAGCCAAACAAATCACTACTGGGCAACACTCACAGAGGACAAGTTGGATATACTAATTCAAAAGATTGCTCCATTGATGCGATTTAGAGAAGCCAACGTTCCTCTTGGTCCTGCTAAATTCAATTTTAAAGATTTAATAAGTGAGAAAGAATATGTTGAATTTGGGCCACAACATGAAGCTTTGAGTATTGCGAAATACAGAGAATTGGTGGAGCAAAAAATAAATGAATTGGTTTTGAGCAACCCTCTTCTGCAAAAGATAAAAGAGGGCAAAGAAATTACGGCAACTGAAGCCGAACAATTAGCAGAAGAATTACACAATGAACATCCGCATATTACGATTGATTTGCTTCGCAGAGTTTACAATCATCGAAAAGCTCAGTTTATACAATTACTCAAACATATTTTAGGAATTGAAATTTTGGAATCGTTTCCTGAAACGGTTTCAAAAGCCTTTGACGACTTTATTTCTAAGCATAGTTATTTAAGCAGTCGACAATTACAATTCATGAATTTGCTTCGTAATTATATTTTAGAAAAAGGTGAATTGCAGAAACGGAATTTAATTGAATCACCATTTACCTTAATCCATCCACATGGCATTAGGGGTGTATTCAGTGCAACAGAAATCGATGAAATTTTATTATTTACGGAAAAACTAACAGCAGCATAAGTTATGTTACAAACAAACCCAATTCTTAAAGCTCTAATCAACAGTCTTTGGAATACTCTATGGAGTGGCGGTATAGCAAACCCTTTAACTGCTATTGAGCAAATTACTTATTTGCTTTTCATGAAACGATTAGACGACATGGAAATCAAATTGGAGGCTGATGCAAAATTCACAGGTGACAAGTATGAATCCAAAAGATTTGGAGGAACTTATGTTCCTTATTTTGATGAGGCACAATATAATGAAGCTTACAGCCGTGCCCGAGATGCCGGACAACAAAGAGATTTAGAAGCAGCAAGAGAGGAGGCGAAAAAACCACGACCCAAACAAGAACTTCGCTGGAGTCAATTTAAACGCATAACTCCAACTGATAAAATGCTGGAACATGTCCGCTACAATGTTTTTCCATTCATTAAAACATTAAATGTCGAAACTTCTCCATTTACCAAACACATGGCAAATGCTGTTTTCATTATTGAAAAGCCGACATTACTGTTTGAAGCAATAAATAAGATTGAAGAAATATTTACAGAGATAGAAAAGGATGCAAGCGAAGGCGGACACACTTTTCAAGATATACAAGGGGATGTGTATGAAATGTTGCTGAGCGAAATTGCACAGGCAGGAAAAAACGGACAGTTCAGAACACCTAGACACATTATCAAATTAATGGCTGAGTTAGTTGAACCGCAGTTAGGACATAGAATTGCAGACCCGGCATGTGGTACAGCAGGTTTCTTACTCGGGGCTTATCAATATATTCTTACTGATTTAGTTCGTAAGAAAGATAAAAAGAAGTTAGAGAAAGATGATGATGGTTTTGAAACGGCTACTTATTCATCATTTATTGATGAGAAAGTAAAAAAAGTTTTAGATGACAGTTTTTACGGCTTTGATATTGATGTAACAATGGTTCGGTTAGGATTGATGAACCTGATGATGCATGGCATTGACAATCCCAAAATTGATTACAAGGACTCATTAAGTAAATCGTACAACGAAGCCGGGGAATATGATATAGTTATGGCAAATCCCCCCTTTACAGGAAAGATTGATAGAGGCGATATAAATACAAGTTTAAGAATTGACAGCCCCGCAAGTGAGTTATTATTTTTAGACAGAATTTCTTCGATGCTCCGTATTGGAGGCAAGGCTGCTGTTATTATTCCAGAAGGTGTTTTGTTTGGCACCTCAAATGCTCAGAAGCAAACAAGAGAAATTATTTTAAAAGATAATCAACTTGAAGCTGTAATATCTCTGCCTCAGGGAGCTTTCAAACCTTACACGGGAGTGAAAACTGCAATCTTAGTTTTCACTAAAGTTGAAGAAAAAAGCAAAACATGGCATACAGAAAAGGTTTGGTTCTATGAATTACTAAGTGATGGCTATTCTTTAGACGACAACAGAAGAAGGTTAAAGGACTTTCCACTACCGGAGAGCAAAGAAGCCTTTGACAATCGCAACAAAACGAAAATTAATGACCGCAAATCACACTTCTTTGTACCGATTAAGGAAATTCAAGAAAATGATTTAGACCTAAGCTTAAATCGTTACAAAGAATATGAATATGTTGAACAGAAGTACGACCCCCCAAAAGAAATATTGTCAAAACTAATTAATATTGAAAAAGAGATATTAAATGATATGGAAGAGTTAAATAGTTTAATAGGATGAGAACTGAAAAATTTAAAACATTATTTTATTTTGCTCCAAAATCAAATATTAAAGCAGGTGATGGCAAGGACGAAGGTGCTTTCCCATTCTTCACCTCAAGTTCTATTCTCAAAAAAAGGATTGATAAAGCTCAACATTCTGACGATGCACTAATATTTGGAACAGGTGGAAGTGCAAGTATTCATTTTGCCGGAGAGCCCTTTGCTACCTCTACAGATTGTATTGTAGCCATTACAAAACATGAAGACCTAAACGCAAAGTATGTTTATTACTATTTGTTTGGAAATATTCATCTTTTAGAAAGAGGTTTCAAGGGGGCTGGGTTAAAACATATTTCTAAAAAATATATCGAGAATTTAGATATTCCGATTCTACCAAGCGAAACCCAGAATAAAATAGTTTCTGCTCTTGATAAAGCTAGCTCACTTCTTGATAAAAGGGAAAAAAGTATTGAATTATTGGACGAGTTATTGAAATCTACATTCCTAAAAATGTTTGGCCAGCAAAACCAATCCTTCGAAAATTGGGAAGAAGTAGAAGTTCAAGCTCTTGCTAAATCAGAAAAAGGTAGCATGAGAACTGGGCCTTTTGGCAGTAGTTTGAAGCATGAAGAATTTGAGGAAGAAGGTGAAGTGGCAGTTCTTGGAATAGATAATGCAGTTGATAATGTTTTTAAATGGGGAAAGAAACGATTTCTTACACTTGAAAAGTACGAAAGCTTTAAACAATATACAGTTTACCCTCGTGATGTTATCATTACAATTATGGGCACTATAGGAAGGTCTGCAGTCATACCCGACAATATTGGAAAAGCAATTAACACGAAGCATTTGGCTGCTTTATCACTTGATGAGACAAAATGTAATCCTTATTATTTAGCATACTCGATACATTCTAATCCATTCGTAGCCTATCAGATGAAAGCAAAAAGTAGAGGTGCAATAATGGATGGCCTAAACTTGGGCCTTATAAAAAGACTAAAACTCAAAGCAGCACCAATAAATCTTCAAAACCAATTCGAGGAAATCTATTTAAAGAATAAGGAAACACTTGAAATTCTGAATACCTCTAAAATGCAGTTAGTAAAACTTCGAGATTCAGTTCTTCAAAAAGTCTTTAATGGTCAATTGAATTTTAATGTCGATTTCGAATTAGATGCTTTGATTCGAGAAATAGATTTGCAAAAAAAACAAAACGATTTATCCAAAATAGCCGGGGACATCGCTTATCTGCAAAGATTAGTTGACAAACTTAATAGCCAGGAATTCAAAGAAAAAGATTTATATGACAAAGCAAAGCATGGAGTATTTCAATTAATGGCTGTCAAAGAGGATGAAAGAAGGGTTTTTCAGGAATATGATGAAAATAGTAAGAGCTTAAAGCTGGCCATAAAATGAAATTACACAAACTGGAAATTGGCGATTTGCCAAAGGAAAAACAATTTAGAAGCCTGTATGCAGGCTTCAGGGTTGAGTTTCATAGTTTGGATGATAAAGGAACCAAGGCCATGGAAACATTTAGTCCTTTTTGTTTCGCAGGATTAAATGGTAGCGGTAAATCAAATGTACTGGAAGCCTTAACAGCTATATTTTATCATTTGGAGTGTTGCGTGGCAAAATTTAAACCGAAAACGTTCGAAAAACATTTCCGTACTGATGAGTGTAACCCAGATGCTTTTACATTGGAATATTTTATTGGTCAGCACAATACCAAGCCTTACGCTTTAGCATATTTTGATAAAATTACAATCTCAAAAAAGATTGGCGAAGCTCCAACAATGACAAGGCAGTCTTTCCCTTTTTCAAAAGAACAAGAAATAATCCCTGTTTCTTTAATTCCTCGTTCAGATTTAAGAGAGCCGCAAGCTGCCGAAGGTAAAAGCTATTTGCCGCAAATTATTGTTGGTTATTCCTCTGGTGAAAATGAAATATTGAGCTTGCCATTCAGAAAAAGCCGTTTAATCAATTTTGATAAGTATCGAGAAGATTACATCAAGGGGTATAAATACGAAGAGCCGGAAAACAGCTTGATTTACATTGATGCGGAAATGAGCCAAGCAGTTCTTTTAGCTTGTTTAATATATGAAGATGAAGAGACTTTAGAACCTTTAAAAACAGAATTAGGTATTATTGGCTTGAGGAGTTTCCGAATGAATTTGAATGTGCAAAGTCTAATAGTAGACTATGACGAAGATAGAAAAACGTCTGTTCCAATCTTACAACATATACCTGAAATTATCGAGGACTTAAAAAAATGTGCTTCTTGTTGGCAAGAATTTGAACACAAAAGGAAGTCTATCGATGACAGCTTGAACTCTGTTTTAACTTTAGATTTTTTTGTGGATGATAAAACTAAGCAGGTTTTTAAATCTCTATTTTCAACTTCCTTCGAGTTGTTCCGATTTTTTCAAGTACTCTATGAATTGAATTCAAACGTAATTTCAGAATCAATCAAAGAAGAGGTTTACAAATCAAGAGGTTTTTACACAGATGGCAAATTGCCAGAAGGCAGCCCGGATGAAAATGTATTTTATTTTCTTGATTATCTAATTCTAAAAGAAATTGAAGGTGAGCCTGAACCAAAAGCATTACTTCTGAGAGAGTTTTCAGATGGAGAGCACCAGTTCCTTCACACTATGGGAATTTGCTTGATGCTAAAAGACCGAAAAAGCATTTTGCTTTTAGATGAACCTGAAACACATTTTAATCCAAGTTGGAGAGCCAAGTTCATTAAAATACTTGATGATAGTATAAAAGCAGGAAACAATAAAGAACATCCAAACGGCAGCTTTAACGTTCATCTTTTGAAAGATATTTTCTTGACATCTCATTCTCCGTTTATTATTTCGGATTGTATGCCGGACAATGTAATACTATTTGAAAGAGATAAGGATGGCTTATTAACAGCAAAAAAAGCAAGTGAATTAGGCATTGACACATATGGAACATCTGTAAATTTATTGACTAGTAGAATTTTTAAAAACAAAGAAACAATCGGTAAGTATGTATTTTCTAAATTGAATGAATTCAGAAAAAGATTTCAAACAGACGAAAATAGAGATGCTATTATTGAAGATATGAATACAGAATTTGGCGATTCAATAGAGAAGCTGCTTTTAATCAAAGAATTTTCAGGAAAAGATAAATAGCATGCTTAGACCTTATTCATTAAAATACTCTAAAATTCACAGGATTCAGTCATTTGTGAACCATGTCATGCTTGATGTAATTTTCAGAGCACCGAAATTAGCTTCCCCGAATTTTAGCTCAGCGTTGGTTCTTCCCAAGTATCAAGGATTAATTGACGGCGTTAATCATGCTTATATTTTGAATCCTCTGACACATGCATATCAAATATGTAAAGGTCTAAATCGCATTCAACTTAAGACTTTAAAAAGAGCAGTTTATTGTAATAATAAAATAAGGGAATTGTGTGACGGAGTGATTGAGCCTGTAAAATATGACGAAATCGAAAAAATTGACCCAAACTTAAGCATAGCGTTAAAAACGTTTTGTGATAGTTTATATGACCACTCAGTCAAACTTGCTCCTTTCTATCATGCATATGAACACATTGGAGACTATTATAAAAAATTAGTTGGAAAATCCTCTTCTTGTCGCTGCTGCGGAATAAATAAAGTTTTGACGAAGTTTCATTCAAAGAGAAGCGGCCTTGACCACTATTTACCTTTAAATAATTACCCATTTAGTTCTCTTAATTTTAAAAACCTTGTACCAATTTGTGATAATTGCAATGGAAAATACAAGTTAGGGGAAGACCCCCTTCTTCGTATTGATAACAAAGGGAAGAAAGGGGAATCCAGGCATAGAGTGAAAGCCTTTTATCCGTTTAGAAGAACAAAGTTGGATATAGTAATTTCCATTCAGTTAGTTAATGTCATAAGTATAAAGAATTTAGAACCAGACAATATTGACATTACTCTAGAGTGCGTCGGTTATGAAGAACAAGTCGAATCTTGGGACAGGGTTTTCGGAATAAAGGAAAATTACAAAGCCGAATGTTGTACAGATGAAATGTTGTCTTACTATGAAGAACGGTATATGGCTGAGATGATAAACGGAAAGACTCACCCAGAGTACATTGATTTATTGAAGGGCAACAAATACGGAGATTCAAATTTTCTAAAAATCCCTTTTTTAAATGCACTCTCAGCTTAAAAGTGGAAACCCCTACGCACCAAGTCAGGCACATTTGCAAGGCACACAAAGCCGACACACAAAAGCCAACCTTGCAAAAGAGCCTGCCTTGTTTCTACGTTTCCGGGACACACCCTACTTCGGTGGACACAGACTTCAATTCAAATCACCAAGACGAAGGGCGAACATACAACAGGGAGTTTGCTGCTATGCTGGCAGACGAATATATTCTCAGCTTCATATCGCTATCAGCCCATATCCAGCCGACGGAATTCTATCGGCTTTTGTTATTATCTTCATCATCAGTTTTTCAATCAGCAGCGGCTCCGGGCTGGACATTATCAAATACCAGCACAGCAGCAAGCTCTGAACGTTAGCGGCAACTCTAAACGACGACCATGCAAGATTTGATCTTAACAAATAACGGGGACAAAGCTTTTAAAGATTTACTAACTGATTTGGGTGACAGAGCTGACACAATTATAATTGTCACTGCATTCTTCTCGGACACAAAATTTATTACTGACTGGTTGGGCAAATCAAAACGGGTTGACTTGTTAGTTTCATTGCGACCACCAACAAACTATTATTCACTTAAAGCAATACAGCCCAAATTGGGAATTAATATTCAATTTCTCGGCGACAGCTTTCACTCTAAGTTTTTCCTTTTCTATAAAAATGGCAAACCGTTTTCTTGCATCATAGGCTCATCCAACTTTACAGAGGGCGGACTACAAAGAAATATTGAAACCAATGCGATTTTAACCGACATCAAGTACTTAAATGAACTTGAAAATCAATTCACAAATCTTTGGGGACAATCCTTTTTATTACAACCAACGGACTTAGATAATTTCAAAAAGGTATTTGACAACTTTCTAAAAAGCGCAGCACAAGCAGAGAAAGAGCAAAAAGATTTTCAAAATATATTACTTACCAAACGAACCTCTAAAAGAAAGAAAATAAATGTAGGAAAGGAAGCCAAACAATATTTCGCATTTTGGCGGGTTGTTGACGAGGTAAGAGAAATGGTTAATAGCATTTCTGAAACTGAATATCCTGAAATACCCGTTTATATTTCTATTGACCATTTTTGGCATTGGGTTAAGACAGTATGGAGTAAAGAAGGTAGACCAAAACCAACTGTTGCAAATAGAAGTTCCGTTATACCTAAACTTTTTAAAGAATATTGCCTTTGGGATAAAACCCATAGCAATTACACTAAACAAATGGCGAGGACATCAAAAAGTTTATTTGGTAAGCTACTTTCACTAAACAACATTGATAATTTAAATAAAACAGAAGCAAAGGGAATTTACGCCAACCTTCATTCAGGAGCAATGCGGACAAGGCGGTTTGGTGCTGACGAAAAATTCGTAACTGAAAACACAATTCAAGAAATTAGGAGGTCATTAAAATATCTACTTTATTCTAATGACGACTTAGATTTACGAATACACCAACTTTGTGAAAAGAATTCACCTTATAAATTGAAGCAATTAAAATCTTCCGGTGCTCAAGAATTAATTGGTTGGGTCAATCCAAATAAATATCCAATTCGCAATGACAAGGCGGACGAAGCATTAAAACTTTTAGGTATAGACATTGAATGACAGCGAAAAAGAGTATGCCGCTAACATTTGTATTTGCAAAAGCTGGGCGGACGTAAGCCGTGTTTCAACTTTTTGTTTTTGAATTTGGCTTCATATTGGGCTGTGTAAGCTCCCCCGTTTTCGACTGCACTGGTAAGTTAGTTTTTTGCATTTGATTTTTCAGTTTTATAGGGTCAGGATTTTGCTTTGTATTCTGCGGGTGGAACATACCCAAGGGATTGGTGAGGCCTGTTTTCGTTGTAGTCCTGCCGCCATAGTTCTGCTTGATGTCGCACTTCGTCAAGCGTTTGGAACAGGTATGCATTCAATAGTTCACGTCTGATGCTGCCATTACAACGTTCCACATAGCCATTTTGCATGGGCTTTCCCGGTTGGATAAAGATTAGCGTTATATTGTTTTCTTTGCACCAGATGTCCAGTGCGGCTGAGATCAGTTCCGGCCCGTTATCCACCCGGATCATCTTTGGCAGCCCTTTGGTCAGCTTCAGCATTTCCAGGCAGCGGATCAGCCTGGCGGTGGGCAGAGATGTATCCGCTTCTATGTGCAACACTTCCCGATTGAACTCATCTACAATGTTCAATAGTCGGAACGTTCTCCCATTCCAAAGACTGTCAGCCATGAAGTCCACACTCCATACCGTATTGGGTTGATCTGGTTTAAATAATTCTTGTTTGATTCGTGCAGGCGACCGCTTCTTCCTTCTCCTGCGGATATTGAGCTTTAGGGCTGTATACACTCGGTATAAGCGCTTATGGTTCCACTGGCGACCCATGCGCCGGATTCTGAAGTAACACTGCCAAAACCCTATGGCAGGGTATTTTTCTACCAGTTCCTGCAGTAAGGTGATCACCAGATCGTCCTTTCTCTTCTTCTTTCTATACCGCTGGGTGCTGGAACTGATATGCACAGCCTTACATGCCTGACGATGGCTAACCTTATGCTCAGTGATCATGTGGTTAACCAGGCTGCTTTTCTCATCAGGCGTCAGAGCTTTTTCTCAACAGCATCCTTTAAGGCTTCGTGAACCAGACTCAGGTTGGCATACATCTTTTTAAGTCTGGCATTCTCATCTTCCAGTTCTTTCAAGCGCTTGACATCACTGGCTTCCATACCACCGTAACGTTGCTTCCATTTGTAGAAGGTTACTGTTGACACGCCGAGGTCTCTGCAAGTATCCTCAACTTTTCTTCCTGATTCGTGGGCCTTAATTGCCTTTACGATCTGTGTTTCTGTGAATCTTGATTTTTTCATATCCGCTCATTTAAAGTTAAACCGATTGGTTAACTTTCCAATGAGTCAATTACGGGGGAGCTTACAAATCTCGATTTTTTCATATCTGCTCATTTAAAGTTAAACCGATTGGTTAACTTTCCAATGAGTCAATTACGGGGGAGCTTACAACAGCTTTTCACACCTTATTTACATCTCTTTACTTTCAGAATCCTGATAAGGAGAACTACGCTGGTATCTTTAGGGTATACTATCGCAAAACCTACAGTGATGATAAGACTAGTTGCCCTCCTGATCCTGACGATACTTCAATTCGCTTGCAAGCAGATCCCCAACAAGGACTCACAACCTGCTCCAATACCCCGCACCGCCAATTTCTCCGAGGAACAGCTCAGGGTGGCAGACACCTCCTCCGTACCCATGAGCATGGTTCGTTCGGTGAAACAGGCCAGGAATGGCGACATCCTCGTGGCCTCTTACCTGGGTGTGTTCAGGTATAACGGCACCAGTTTTACCAATATCTCGCGCCCCGCCATTGCAACGCGGGAATCCAGTTTCTGGAGCGTCCTGGAAGACAACAATGGGAACCTATGGATGGGTTCAAAGGATTCGGGTTTGTATAGGTTCAACGGCCAGTCCTTTCAGCATTTTACCACTAAAGATGGCCTGGTCAGCAACATGGCCCTGCACCTGATGCAGGATCGGTCCGGAAAGATCTGGATCGGTTCAACAGTATATGATGGCCAGAAGTTCCAGGCCCTTTCCACCAAAGACGGGTTTCCCAGCAACCATATCCGCCTGCTGCTGGAAGACAGTAAAGGCCGGCTATGGTTTGGTGCCCAGGGCGAGGATCTCTTTGTCTACGATGGAAAAACATATACCATAGTAAAAGACAGTAGTGGCCATGCCTTTAATAATGTATGGTCCGTCATCGAAGATCAAAAAGGCAATATCTGGTTCGGCGGGTCTATCATCACCAAAAAAGAAGGCAGCACCATCTACCATGATCCCGGCCTCTGGCGGTATGATGGTAAAGTCATCACAAGGGTATCCCGCCGAGGGACCTATCACATCATCCAGGACAGGGTCGGCAATATCTGGACCTCGGGGGAACTTAGCCCGCAGGTTTGGGCCCTTACCCGCTATGATGCCAAGTCTCTCTATGATCAGAAGCCCGCCTTCACTGAAGTAAGATCCGGTGGCGTCATGGCTTTCTTAGATTTACTGGAAGCCGCAGACGGCAGCATCTGGTATGGCTCCGGTGGATTGCAGCCTGGCGTGCATCGGTATGATGGGAAGTCCTTTACGGATTTTTATACCAAAGATGTTCAGCAGCAATAAGCGTATTCTGTGGTAGCAGCATCCTACTTCCCATACCCGCCGCACCGGAAAGCTGTTTGGCTGGTGTGTCAGGAAAAGGGTATCTTTCAGGAAAGGCAGAATTCCTAAAAGCTGCCTTTTTTTTCTGCCCGAATCAATCGAAAAAAATCACCATGAGAAGGATTATCATCGTTGCAGCGCTTTTTGTAACGGCCCTATCTTGTAAGCCGCAGCGTACCGAAGGGAACAAAACGGAAGCTATCGCCGCGGCGGATTCCGTCGCCATTCCCACGAAAGCCGTCAGGGACCGGGTGATCACCAGTGAAGAACAAAGTAAGCTCACACCAGACATGGTGATCCAAAGATTGAAAGAAGGCAATACCCGTTTCCTGACCAGTAACCTTACGGCAAGGGATCATTCTTCCTTAGTGAGGGATGCCGCTAAGGGCCAATATCCCGAAGCCGTGATCCTTTCCTGTATGGATAGTCGCGTCCCCGTGGAAGATATATTCGACAACTCCATCGGCGATCTTTTCGTGTGCAGGGTGGCAGGAAACGTCATCAATGAAGACGTGCTGGGAAGCCTGGAATATGGCTGCAAGGTTTCCGGTGCAAAGCTGATTGTGGTGATGGGGCACCGGTACTGTGGTGCGGTGAAATCAGCCATCAAAGACGTGAAACTGGGCAACATCACGCCGTTGCTGACCAAGATAAAGCCAGCGATCAAAGATGTCAAAGATTTTGAGGGTGCAAGGGACTACAGCAATGAAGATTTTGTTTCTGAGGTGGCTATACAAAATGTGGTCAATGTGGTTGCGGAGATCAAAAAGCGAAGCCCGATCCTGAAAGCGATGGTGGATAAGGGCGAGATCAAGATTGTGTCCGCGGGGTATGATCTTGACAATGGCGGCGTGGTGTTTTTTGGTGATGAGGCCAAAGTATCCGGGAAAACAAAGTGAATAAAGCAGCAAGACGGCACCAATGTGTATACTCTCCGGGTGTTGCACGCTCCACAGGTATAACGGTTAATTGGTAAAATGCTGGTATTTTGGATATACATTCGGCTTACATCGGCAATGCCCGTAAATACCATCGCACATGAGACTATTGTTATTCACTGTTGTCATAACCCTGTTCACCAGTTTTTCCCAGCCCATCAGTCCATCAGCCCCTTCTGCTGAGTTGTCTGCCTTATTAGAGCAGTATTCAAAGGAATTCTATGCCCTGAATCCATTGGCCGCCACACAGGCGGGGATCAACAACTACAATGACCAGTTGGAGATCAGCATCAGTGATGCCTATGTGGAAAAAGCCAAAGCTCTCAACAAAAAATATCTGGATCTTATTGGTAAGATCAACAAGAAGGCATTGTCTGAGCCGGAGCAATTGAGCGTGGACCTGTTCTCCTACAAGTTGCGTACAGAAAAAGAGGCGCTGGATAACGCCCTGGGCTATTACCGGCCCGTGGACCAGTTTGTATTCAGCTTTCCCACACGCTTTGCTACCCTGGGCTCGGGTGCGGGATTTGTTCCCTTTCAATCTGAGAAAGACTATCGAGATTTCATCAGCAGAATGAAGTTGTTCCAGTCCTGGGTTGACCAGGCCATTCTCAATATGCAAAAAGGGATTGCCCAGAACAATACCAACCCCAGGGCCTCTATGCTCAAAGTTCCGCCCCAGCTGAAACCTTTGTTTGAAGGAAATGCAGAGAGCAATTTTTTTTATAAACCCCTGCAGAAACTGCCTGAAGGCATGGATAGTGTGGCTGCAAAGCAATTGCGGTTGGACTATGCCCAAGCCATCGAACAGTTCGTAAAACCTGCCTATAAAAAACTGTATGATTTCATTGTTGCGGAATACATTCCCAAAGCGAGAACAACATCGGGTTTGCTGGACAATCATAATGGGGCCAGGGAATACCAGCTATGGCTGGCATACTACACCACCACCAATATTACTGCGGAGAAGATTTTCAACCAGGGGCTTAGTGAAGTGGCTCGTATCAGGAAGGAAATGGATTCCGTGAAAAACCTGGTTGGATTCAAGGGCGATTTAAAATCTTTTTTCGAGTATGTAAAAACGGATCCAAAGTTTTTTCCCTTTCAGACGGAGGAAGAAGTATTGGACCGTTTCAGGAGCTTCCTAAGCCAAATGACGCCCCAGTTGAACAGGATGTTTAATCTAACACCCAAGGCTAAGTTTGAGGTGAGGGCCACCGAGAAATTCAGGGCCGCCGGGGCCAATGCCCAGTATATGCAACCGTCCCGGGATGGGAAGCGGCCGGGAATTTTCTACGAAGTGATCCTTGATCCCAGAAAGTATAATTATTTCTCCATGGAAGATCTGTTCATCCATGAAGCCATTCCTGGCCATCACTACCAGGTTGCCATTCAGCAGGAGGCTAATATTCCTGAATTCAGGAAGTCTTATTTCAACAGTGCCTTTGGAGAAGGCTGGGCATTGTATGCCGAAAGCCTGGGTACGGAATTGGGAATGTACAAGGATCCTTATCAATACCTCGGCAGGTTGAATGGTGAAATTGAGCGTGCGGTACGTATGGTGGTGGATGCGGGTATTCATTACAAAGGCTGGAGCCGTGAAAAAGCTATCGCTTACGTATTGGAGAACCAGCCTGTTTCCGCCGTGGAAGCGGAACAGAGAATAGAACGATATATGGTCACGCCGGGGCAGGCCGTAAGCTACAAAGTGGGCGAGCTGAAAATTATTGAACTGCGGGAAAGGGCAAAGAAAAAACTGGGCAGTAAATTTGACATCAAAGCGTTTCACGATGTGGTGCTGGAAGATGGTTGTTTGCCCCTGAGTATTCTGGAATCAAAAGTGAATCGTTGGATAGAAAAGATGAATGCGCAATGAACAAACGTTTTAGGATTACCACCAGAAAAATTTTCCTGACGTTGGTATGGTGCATAGGTTTCAATGCACTCACTGCACAGGTTAGTTACCGCATTGCTTACACAGACAGCACCGCATCCATCATTCATGTCACCATTACGCTGGTGAAACCAGTGAAAGCTTCTGCGGCCTTAATCATGCCGAGGTCGGTCCCCGGCGCCTACAGCATGATCCGGTATGATCAGTTTGTGCAGGACCCGGTGGTGCTGGGCAGCAAAGGTGAAAGGCTGGAGATGCAAAAGGACAACAATGATGCACCCCGTTGGTATGCCATCGATACAAATAGTTACATAACAGCGGTGCAATATGCCGTTGACCTGAACAGCATGGAGCGCCAATTGGATTGTGCCGATGCCTCCATCGTACGTTCGGGATTTGTGGGCCTGCTGAACTATGCTGTTTTGGGTTGGATCGAAGGAACGGACCGGCAAGCGGTGCATTGTACCGTACGGGCGCCGCACCAATGGCCCATCTTTACCACCAACCAGCCCTCGCAACAAATGGCCAGGGATTCCCTGCAGTTCACTGCCGCAGATTACTATACCCTCGCGGATGGTCAGCTCTTCATGGGCCCCGGTGTTCGCGTGAAGCAATATCATGGACTGGTGCCGCTGTTCATCGTATCCTATAGCCAAACGGGCGATGAATACATGGATGATTATGGCAAGCAGGGAATGATGAGCCTGGAGATTTTGAAAGACTATTTTGGGGAACTGCCGTTCCCGGCATATTCCATCGTACTAAGGAAGGCCCTGCCGCTGGAGCCCGGTGTGGTGCCGGCGTTTGGTATGGAGCATTTGCAGAGTTCTACCTTCTTTGGCGACAGCTCCGGGCTCAGGCGCGCACCGATGGATCAGCAGACTCTCATCGAAACCATGCCCACTTATCTTCACCACATGGGCCATGCATTTATACCCCTGCGATCTTATGGGGATGCCTTCCGGCCCTATGTGAAAGAAATTCCACCCATCATCCGAAACATCTGGTTTAATGAGGGTTTCCTATGGTACATCGCCTATGAAACCCTGAAATCAGCCCGCTGGGAACGGGTGTTCTACAACAATACCTACAAAACCGATCCGCAAATACGCGCCATGAGTCTGGAGGAATTGTCGCAGACCGCTTCCCTGATGTACAGTGCTGATTTCCGCCTGGGGAAAGCGGTGTATTCCCGGGGTGCGAGTATGGCGATGGAGATGAATAAAGTTATTATGGAAAAAACAGACGGTAAGAAGTCCATGAAAGACGTGATCAGGTTTCTGTATTACTGGGCCAAGGAGAATAAGCGTCCGTTCACCATGCAGGAGTTTCCGCAGCTGATCAATAAGGCGGCGGGTGTGGATCTTACGGAGGTGTATAAGAAATGGCAAGCGCCGATACGATGAGCCTGGAAGGATGAAAAAGGCTGCCTCAGTATTGTTGAGACAGCCTCATGGCAAGGGGTGATCTATGTGGTTTCAGACATACTGCTCAATGTAGATGTCTACATTATACCCGGCATCAAAATAGGGTTCATTGTCCTTGTCTGCTTCAGCCCGGGTATCGCGGAAAGGGCCCGACCAGCGTGGCCTTTTGCCGGGTGTTGAATAAAAACCCCTGTAACGGTAGCTGTCTTCCAAAGCCGTGATAAATTCCAGGGCGGTGATTTTTCCGGCGAAAAAATCCTTTTTCAGCGCGGTTCTTTTTTGCTTTGCCATTGTATTTTATTTACTAGTGAAGAAAGGAACTGCCATAGAAAAGCCGAACTGGAGTTGTTTCCAGCCTGTAATATCCTCGTCAACAATCTCCCTCGTGATATCCCTGTATTTCGCAAAGATTTCGATGTTGAGAATTTTCTTTGATTCTGTATTGTTTACGCCAAAAATGAATCCGGCGCCGAGGTCATAGATATTGTTGTTGTTGTTTCGCCAGTCTGCCTGTCCCATCAGATGCCACCCGTAGTTCAGGTTTTTTCCGAAGAATCCATAATAGTTGACGGGGAGTTGGATGGTGTTATACTGTTCTATAGGATCTGTGTAAACGGTGTAGGCGGTGGCAGACTTTCTGGTAATGGACCCGTTGACCGTTGTCTTCTCACTGTTAAGGGTGGAAGCACTAAGGTCTTCCAGGTTGTTGGTTTTCTTGTACAGTAAGGCGATGTTGAAGAGGCTTGCCGTTTGTACCGGACCATAGAACTTATACAAGTTAAATTGGAGTCCCAGGGTCAGCCCCGTAAACTTTTGTTTGCTGAGGGCAGATTCAAAGGCAAGTGAATCATAGTAAGTTCTATAGGAGAGCCGGTTCCAGTTGACGATGGCGCTCAACCAACTCATGCTAATGCCTGCAATGGGTGAAGCCATATGTAGATTGTACAGTTTATCATCATATTCTTTTCTGGCTTTGTTGAGTGCAGTAAGCTTGTAGGATAAAACTGTATCCTTGTTTCCGACAGGAATTCTGACCATACCATATTTATCTACCAGATATTTTTCACAGTCAGAAAGATCTTTTCTTTTAGCAGCGGGATTAATCTGAATGGCATCGTTGATTTCGTTCAATTTGATGGACTCTGTCTTAAGTTGGTTGAGTTTCAGGCTCTCTTTGATCATTTTTTCTTCAACAGAAAGAATGGAGTCTACCATTGGTAATCGGCAAGTGTCATCAGTGCACGCTGCTAACCGCAAACTAAACGCTGTACTGTCCTGCTGCAGTCTTGTTATTTTTACTTGTGCGTTGTGGATAAGAAGGTTGTTTTGCCGAATACTGACTGCTAGCATTTGGATGGATCGCTCGATGCTATCCAGTTTCTGATCTAGTTCCCGCTTCAACTCGTTTACTTTGTCCTGCATTTTTATACTATCAGACAGAGTTGTTCCTTTCATAGGTTTGGATATTCGCCAGTTTAGCCTCAAGCCAAGATCAACACCCGTGTTCAGTGTACCTTCTTCAAACAGGGTAGCCACATTCCCATTGACAATATCGCCGCTGGCACTGACGCCAACAGAGAACTGTTCTGCACGCCTGCTTTTTGCAGGACTTTTTGTCGGGAAGAAAAAATTGCTGGATAGTGTAAATTTTCCGTCGGTTGGCTTAAATGAAGCATAGTTTGCCATGTTTGGAATCTCATCAGTGCCAGCAACCATTCTGGCAAAAGCAAACTTAGAAAGGCTGTCTATTGCTTTCTTCCGGATATCAGCATTGATGGTACTGTCTGGAATTTTATCCTTCTTAGCATCGTTGATGCAGCTGTCTGTTTGACCTTGACTTCCCACGGTTATCAGCAGACACAGGAGGGTAATGATCGTGAATCTGATTTTCATGATTTGTTGATTGATTTCTGCAATGGATAATTTCGGCGGAGGGTAGTGTACCAAATGCTTACGGACTGTTAGGTTTCAGTACACTGGCCACCTTGTTGAATCCGTAGGGAAGTACGCCCAGGCCCAGCCCGAAGAGTACATTGGTAATAGGGCTAAGGTTGGCTACTTCTTTGCCGGAAAGCAACTGATGAAAATAGAAGCTCAGTATGCAGGCAGCGAGTGCCATACTGGTGACGGCGGTGATATAGGCTATCAAACGGCTGACGCTTTGTTCCTGGTCTGGTTTTGCAGGGGGGGTATCTGCGGGCGTTTCCTGGGTATTTTGGGGTGCTCCGGCAATCACCATGTCCACCTGTTCTTTTGTTAGTGGCGTGTTGGTGGATTTGAGCAGATTAAATGTATTCTCTGTGGTTTTAAGTTTTGCCAGCTCCAGTTTTTTCTCTTCTTTTTGCCCCTGCAGGAGGATGTCTTTGTCCAGCAGAAAATGACTCAGTTTTACCTGTTCTTTTCTCAATCTTCTGGTTACGGTCAATACAGTTACCGCAAACAGAAACACAGGTAAGAAAATAATGATATAATCTATATTATTAGGCGCCCTGGTCACATTGGCAGCAATTTGCTTGAGGGTGCCGTGTATACTGTCTTTGGTAAACCTTCCCTGGGCCTCCATTTTTGCCAGGATGGGCTTGGTGATCAGTTCAGCACCCGATGCTGTATCTGTTGGATGGGCCCGGGTGACGGTTCCGAGTACCAGGGCAATAGCCAGTAATAAATAATAACGCATTGTTTGGGCTTTAAAATGTGTTGTAATGCCTTTCGCTTACAAACATCCGGAAATGAATGAAGGCCCCGGAAGTGAAATAGACCCAAATTTGACCCGTGAAAACACCCCCCATAAAAAAGGTGATAATGCTGACACCTACTGCTGTTGAAATTGACAATTTTATAGTATACTTTAAATCTGTAAATCCATTCACATGCACAGGAGATCTTTATTCATTTTATGTCTTGTCTTTTGTTTTTCAAATGCATCAATGGCGCAACCTGCCGAATGCAGTACCTGCGGACAAGCAGATATCGGGATCATTTCCAGCCAGATTGCCAAAAATTACATTGATACCTTTGCCAAGATATTCCGGGATACGGAGGATAGGAAAAAGCTCTACAGTGAATCTGTTGAATTCTCAAGAGCTGAAATGAAGAGATTTTTCTCGCGGAACAACAATACCGCATATTGTGGGTTCAATATGTATTTCATATCTGGAGCTTTTAGTAACCGGGTGGGGCATAAGGATGTTAACCAGATTGGGGTGGCCCTGGTTCCCAGAATTAACACCGGGTTCCCTGATTTTAAAGGCTATCTGGCAGAAAACCTTGGCTTTAATATTCAGGGTGGGCACGGAAACAGGGGTGGGGTCTATAGTCCCATCGACACGGCCCAGTTTCGCTTGCTTAAGGGGAAGTTCCAGTCAACATATAAAGTAACGAATACTATTTCACATACACATTATGTAATGGTAGGTGCAGGTACTTCCAACTTTTTGCGAAAGTTTGTCAATGATCCGGCCAACAATAAGTATAAGACCTACCGGTTTTACTTCATCAGTTATGGGTTTAACAGCATTGCCTGTGATCGCAATTCAGCCGCCTTTATCAGCCTGATCATAGTTCCGGTTGACCAGAATGGAGCCGATTATGATGCTTTTCAGAATTATGTTTTGTCCCACCCGGAGTTTAAAAAAAGGGTGATGGTATTGAACCATGGATCGCTATGTCCAAATTACTGTCCAGATGGTGATCAATAATATCGAAATTTATCACATTGAATATTCCACATTATTTGATTGCCGAGATGGTTTGCCTGGTGATCGGCATCTGGCGATATAGAAATTTGCCTGCAGGGCCATTCAGACTGTTGGTCTGGTTTCTGGCTTTCATTGTAGGCGTAGAATGGTATGGTCTGGTGGCCGGAAGGTGGTTTGGTGGCGCCATTGGCATGGTGTTCAACTTTTCAGTACCCCTGGAGTATATGTTCTTTGTATGGTTTATCACCAGGCATATTTCTTCACCGCTTGGCAGGAAATGCGGTCAACTTTATCTGTTGGGTTTCCTTGTTTTTATGCTGTTGAATAACCTGTTCTCAAAGGAAGCCGGGTTTCACGGGATCTACATGAAAATTGGCATCCTGGGTGTGTTGTTTTTCTGTTGTTTTTATTTTGCTGAACTCCTCAGGAAGGAAGAAGTGGTTAATCCCTTGCTAAGTCCTGTCTTTTGGATTTGCTGTGGATTGTTTATTTTCAATATCGGAGAGTTTGTCTACGGATTTGGAATCACGAAACTGGCTGATGATCCCAAGGCGTGGGTGGCAATTTTTAAAGCCCTGAACAGCAACCTCAACGTAGTGTTGTATTCATGTATTTCAGTGGCAATGATCATGGTTTCATGGCGGAAATGATTGTATATCTGAGTCTGGCACTGCTTCTTCTGGGGGCCATGGTTTTATTTTTCTTTGTCATGTACCGGATCAGGCTGAACAGGAGTATCAAAGAACGGAAGGAGTTGGAATTGAAAAATGTTCAGGCCTTGTTACAGACTAAGATTGAGATCAGGGAGCAGACACTCAAAGATGTTTCCCTTGAAATTCATGACAATATCGCGCAGGTGCTCAGCCTCGCCAAGCTTCACCTCAGTTCTGCACAGGCTGTGGACGCAAACCAGGTGAATACCAGGGTGAGCTCGGCTAAGGATTTGCTGGCGCATGCCATTCAGGACCTTCGGGATTTGTCTAAGCAGCTCACCGCAGAACAGGGTGCCCATTTTGATCTGGTTAAATCTTCCGAACTGCTGGTAGACCAAATCAGGAAAGCGGGTGCACACGAGGTGGTGTTTTCCGTTTCAGGCATGCGCGTTGAACTCCCTCACCCCAAAGGGATTATCCTGTACCGGATCATACAGGAACTGCTGCAGAACATATTGAAACACGCCGAAGCCTCCCGTATAGAATTCGCCATAGATTCTAACGATACCTCAGTTCGTGTTTTTATAGCAGACAATGGAAAAGGGTTCAGTGTTAGCCAGGACTTTGATGGGATAGGATTGAAGAACATCCGGGAACGTGCCGCTTTGCTGGGAGCGTCTGTTGAGATGAAGAGTATGCCAGATAACGGGACGAGAACATTCGTCATTTTACCACTGAATGAAGAAAAATAATGCCTGCAACAACAATTGCCCTGGTGGATGATCATGTTATGTTACGCAACGGATTGGCAAACCTGATCCGGGAACTGGGATATACTGTAGTGTTTGAAGCCAGTGATGGCCTGGATTTTATAGAAAAATTGAAGGGTCACGAGGTACCGGAACTTGCCTTGATAGATGTGAATATGCCCAGGATGGATGGTTTTGAAACCTGTGCCTGGCTGAAAGAACATTATTCAGACGTGAAGGTTCTGGCACTGTCTATGTTGGATGACGAAGATGCGATCATGCGAATGATCAGGAATGGTGCCCGGGGATATGTGCTCAAGGATTGCGAATTTGGTGAACTTAGGGTGGCCATTGACGCGGTGGCTACAAAGGGGTTCCATTATTCTGAACGCGTAACAGGCAGGCTCATTCATTCTATCCATCAAACGGATGCTAAAGAAACGGAGAAGAATTTGGTGAATTCTTTGACTCCCCGGGAACTGGAGTTTATCAGACTGGCCGCTACAGACAGTACTTACAAGGAGATTGCAGACCAGATGCATGTGAGTCCGAGAACCGTGGATGGATACCGGGATGATCTTTTTGAGAAACTGGATGTTAAAAGCAGGGTAGGATTGGTTTTGTTTGCCATCAAACACAAATTAGTATCCTTATAGGGTTTAATTTTGGCTGGATGCCCTGCAATATTTTACCCGCCTGTAATATGCTTGCTTTAGTTTTTTCTTTCTCCCTCAAAAGCTCCCTCTTGCTGATCTTTTTCTTTCACGGGATCGTGTTCGCGGGATTGCTGTGGGCGAAGGGCTGGCAGCGGGAGAGCAAATCCAGTTTCTGGCTGGGGCTGTTCACCTTGCTCTGTGCTTTGTACATCGCGCCGTTCATGCTGGGTTACGCGGGCTGGTATAGCCGGCAACCCTATCGAAATATCCTTTTCTACATTCCCTTTCAGCAACTCTTTCTCTTTGGGCCGGTACTGTATTTCTATGTGCGGTCGCTCCTGGACAAGTCGTACCAATTCACCCGCAAAGACGCCCTGCATTTTCTGCCCTCCGCTATCTACGGCGCTTATGCGCTCATAGTGGTGGTCACGGATCTGCTTGTGCTGAAGCGCGCTTTTTTTTATGCCGATGGGAACGATAAGGATTTCTCCACCTGGTACCAGATTGCGGGGCTTTGCTCGCTGGTGTTTTACCTGGTGCTGAGCCTGCGTGTCTATCAAACCTATCGCACCATCACGTACAACTCCGTGAGCTTTGCCGATGGCGTCATGTTCCGCTGGACGCAACGCTTCCTCATCGCGTTTTTATTGTTGATTGCCATCCGGCTCTTGTTTTTCCTGCTCAATCCCGAAGGGGGAAGTTTTGGCCAGAAGTTCTGGTACTACGTTTGTTTTTCCCTGTTGTTTTATTATATCTCCATCAGCGGTTACACCAATTCCCTGCTATCGTCAACACCGTTTACGCAGGAGAAGACTGCGCCGGAAGAGCTGCCCGCTGCGGATCCGAGTGATAAACAGGATATGCCTGATCTGGACCTGTGGAAGCAGCGGGTGGAGGCACTCATGACCGTGGAAAAAAAATATGAAGACCCGGAACTGGTCATTGCTGACCTGGCCACGGCACTCAACACGCATCCCAAAAAGATCTCGCAGGTGATCAACCAGGGCTTCGGCATGAACTTCAATGATTTTGTAAATCACTACCGGATCCTGGCGCTCCAGCAGAAATTCCAGAAAGGGGAGCACAGCATGCAGACCTTACTCGGACTGGCCTTTGACGTGGGATTCAATTCCAAATCCACCTTCAACCGCGCCTTTAAACGGGAAACCCAACTGAGTCCCAAAGCCTGGATCGAAAAATTCCAGGACTTGTAATGAAAGTCACAAGGGTGGGGAGCTTCGCTTAGTCTATCGCTTCCCAAAGCTGAACCTTGTTGCCCTCCCCGTCCAGGATGTGCACAAATTTCCCGTAGTCGAAACTTTCAATACTATCCACAATGGTCACGCCTTCTTTTTTCAGCTCTTCCACCAGGGCTTCCAGGTTTTCCACCCGGTAGTTGATCATAAATTGCCCGTCGAAATATTTGGAGCTTTCGGCAAATGGCGTCCACTGGGTTTGCGCTTTTTTGGTACTGTCAGCGCTTTCATACCACTCAAAACTTGCGCCATAGGGATTGGTGTCTAGTCCAAGGTGCTTTTGGTACCACTCCGTTGTGGCTTTGGGATCCTTGCATTTAAAGAATACGCCGCCGATACCGGTTACTTTTTTCATGTGTTGTTATGGGGTAATTGAATGATAAATGTAGTGCCTTCGTGGGGAACGGACTTCACCTGAATACTACCGCCGTGAGCCTTGATGATGTCAAATGAAATTGATAGCCCCAGTCCTGTACCCTGGCCCGTAGGTTTGGTGGTAAAGAATGGCTGAAAAATTTTGTTGAGGTGCTGCGGTGGGATCCCATCGCCATTATCCGTTACTTCTATGAAAATATGGTTGTCATCATGGTGGGTGTTGACGCGCACCATAGGCGTGTAGCCGCTGCCTTCCCTGCCTGATTTTTCCTGAACCGCGTGAAAGGCATTGTTGGCAAGGTTGATCAGCACCCTGCTGATATCTGAAGCCACCAGCGGAACCTTATGGATCGTTTGATCATACTGCGTCTCCAGTGCCGCACTGAATCCTGCTTCTTTGCTCTTGAACCCCTGCCAGGCTAATCGTACACTTTCATCGCAAAGCTGGTTGAGATCTGCAGGCTCCTTTATGCCGGAACTGGGCCTGGCATGTTGTAACATACTTTTTACGATGGCCTCGGCCCTCTTACCATGGTGATTGATCTTTTCCAGGTTGGCGAGCAGGTCACTGGAAATCTCTTTTACCGCAGCCGGATGGTTGGCGTTTGCTTCCTCAATCAATTCCTGCAGTAACTCCGTGCTTACATCACTGAAATTATTGACAAAATTCAACGGGTTCTGGATCTCGTGGGCAATGCCGGCAGTGAGTTCACCCAGCGATGCCATTTTCTCCGTCTGGATCAGCTGCGCCTGTGTAATTCTCAGTTCCTGCAGGGTTTGCTCCACATGTTTTTTCTGGCGCTCAATTTCATCTTTCTGTCCGGCCAGGATGGCATTCAGCTTCCGGTCGTTTCGGTTTGTCCGGTACAGCCAAAACAAGATCAGTCCCGTTACCACTAGTGTGCCAAGCAAAAGCGTTTGCCTGATCTTGTTCTGGGAGGCCAGCAGCTGTGCTTCTTTGGCCTGGGTTTCTGCATTCACCCGAATGATCTGGCGCTGCAATTGGTTGACAATGTCTGGCCCATACACAGAGTCGTTCAAAGAGCGGGTCAATTCTGCATAATAATAGGCCTTCTCCAGATCCCGGCCCTTATAGAGATCTGCCAGCTTGTTAACGGAGGCCAGGATATCCCAACGGTAATTAAACTGCCTCGCCAGTTGAAAGGCTATCTCCGCGTAATGTATGGATGAATCCGGTTGACCCTTCAACCGGAAATAATCGGCCTTCAATTGCGTGACCATCATTTTGGTACGCAGGTTACGCTCCTTCACACTCAGTAGCTCTGCTTCCTGGATATGATAAAATGCACTGTCATAGTTACCAGTCCTGAACATCAGTTGCGCCATCCTCGTCTCATAAAAATTCAGTCCTGTTAAATACTGTACCCTGGTCATGAATCGCTGTGCGGAATCAAGAAGCAACCTCGCGGAGTCCAGGTTGTTCATCAGCATATACGCTTCCCCAAGATTGGCTATGGCAATGGAGGCACGGAAGGGAATTTTTAACCGGTCATAGATCACAATGGCATCCTTCATATAACCTACTGCGGTGGGATAATCTTTCAGGGATACATAGGTGTTACCCATGGACAGATAAGCTTCGGCAAGCTGCGGTTCCAGCTGATTGTCCTTGGCAATTTGCAGCGCTTCCAGCAGTGGCGGCATGGTTGCTATAAGGTCACCCTTGATCCGGTGATTCTGTGCCAGGCTGTTCAGCGCACTGGCTTCGCCAGCAGGAAAATGGCTTGCCCTGGCGAGGGAGAGCGACTGGTTACTCAGTGCGATGCCGGAGTCTGGATTGATGAGCCGGTAAAAATACCCGAGCTCTGCCAGGATCCTGGACCTGGCGGTATCTGAACTCGCAAGCCGGAGTTTTTCCAGCAGGGAGGCTATATTGCTGGACTGTGCCGGGCAATTCAAAGCCAACCATAAAATTGAAAGAAAAATGATCAGGTGTTTCATGATTCCCGGCGCAAAGACGCTTTCTTAAATTACGATATTTATATATGTATTTCGATCAGGGTGAAAAATTTCAGGCAAACCTGGTTTCAAATCAGGATTTGGGTCGATGTAAAGCCCCACCCGTCCCAATTTTACACAAATTGAACCCGATGCGCGTTTTTATGTCGATCCTCCTGCTTTGTTGCTGCCCGGCTCTCTGGGGGCAGTCCATTTCTGCCGACCTCCACCGTCAACTGGATTCCATTGCCGTCCAGGACGTTCCCGCTGGCGCGCCGGGTATCGCTGCCGGCATTGTCCACCAAGGCAGGATGGTGTACCAGAAAACTGCGGGTTTCGCGAGCTTGCCAGACTCCCTAAAAATCACCCCGCAAACGCGGTTCAACATCGCCTCCAATGGAAAACAGTTTACCGCCCTGGCTGTGCTGACGTTGATTGATGATAAAAAACTCAGCCTGTCTGATGATATCCGCCAGTTCTTTCCGGGCCTCTACCCAGGCATCAAAGACGCCATCACCATCCGCCACCTGCTCACCCACAGCAGCGGTATCCGGGATGTCTACGATCTCTGGAGTTTGCAGGGCATCACCTGGTGGAAACAGTCGTACGCCAACCCTGATGCACTGGCCTTAATCTCGCGGCAGCAAGCGCTGAACTTCATACCCGGCAGCGCTTATCTCTACAGCAATACCAACTATATTTTATTAGCGATGATTGTAGAGAAGGTATCGGGCAAATCATTTCGGGATTATACCAACGCGATGTTTCGCAAATTGGGTATGCATAATACCGCGTTTGAATCTGATCATTGTTCCATCAAGGGACCCATCGCCCGGGCCTATTTCAATTTCGGTACCTGGACCACCTATGATTGGATCTGGGATGTGGTGGGAGACGGTAATCTTTTCTCAACCTTGGAGGACCTTCTCATATATGAGCAGCGTGTGTGGAAAGGGAGAAGTGTGAAGGGGGAAGGGAGAAGTCAGCGGCTGGTGGAGGGATCATCCATTACCAACTATGGTTATGGGTTGGAGTTTGGGAAATATAAGGGCATGGATTATGTTTTTCATGAGGGTGCTACCGGCGCATGGAAGGCTACGGTGATCCGTTTCCCTGATCAACAACTTTCTATGATCACGCTCACCAATACGGGTAAGGCCACACCCAACACCCAAACGCGGCAGATGGCCGATGCCTGGTTCAAACTCCCCCGCAACGCCGGCGGATGGCTGGTGAGGCCGGCAACGGCAGGGCCCCTGGTGACTGATGCGGAGATCCCTGGCGTTTATCTCACGGAGGATCATTTCAGTTTTCAATTTGAACAACGGGAAGGCAAGATGTTTTTAAAACGCGTGGGACGTAATGATGTCTTGCTGGAAAGGGAAGGCCCTAATATTTTTCACCAGGCCTATGATACGGCGTTCAAACAGGAATTCATCCGGAACGCAAAAGGGGAGCTCACCGTTACGGCTTACTACACTTCGCATGCTCCGTATACCCTTACCCGTGAGAACGTGAACTGGCAGGGTATGCAGTTCAACACCCTCAACGGGCGGTACAAGAATACAGAGACGGATGCGACGCTCACCTTGCTTCACCAGCGTGATTACACCTATTCGGTAATCATCGGCACAGACTCAACCACCGGTCTCCTGGTTACTCCCACCAAAATGTTGGTAGATAACTATGTCCTGCAGATGGAACCGGATGGCCAGATACACCTGGATGGCGGCAGGATCAGGCGCGTACTGTTCAGGCGGCAGTAGGTGGAACATGTAGAAATATTCTTCTATATTTGAAAGGATGTTCGGCCGCTGGTCTCAAACAGCACAGCGGAGGCGATCATTTCCCTACACCTAAATTGTTCCCGATGAAGTTTTTCTCACTGATTGTTCTCTTTTCCCTCAGTGTACATGCATTTGGCCAGCAGGCCATCCCAAAAGCGCCGGTAACCACAGAAAAAACCTACTCGGTTTCCGGCAAATGGACAAAACTCAATACCAATTTTCGTTTCTCTTTCACCGGTGAGTTAAATATCCGGGATACTGTTTTGTCGGGCTATTTCATCTGGAAAGTGGAATCGGTAGATCCGGCCTCAGCCGCTTATTACCGGGACAAAATGGACGCCACAGCAAAGGAATACTTTGAAGGAAGTTATGACCCTGTCTCAAAATCTGCCTATTTCTTTTCTGTACGTGAGGTAGATTTTAAAAACATCGTAGGGCCCGATACCTACTTCCTGGAGTTTGCATCCAACAATCAATTCAGCGGTCAAGGGGCAGGGAACGGGGATTGGAGTGGGAGGTTAAACGGAACATACAAGCTTGAGCCTGCTGCTGCCAAGACTAAACAGCCTGCGTCTCCCCTGGATAATACCCTGTTTACCAAGATCAATGTTACAGGCAAACCATCCCAGCCATTGAAATTGTATGACCTCTACCAGGCAGATCTCACCTATATCAGGTTTGCCTACCCCCATGGCAATTTCTCTGTATTCAATGCACCAGGGTCCAGTTTGTATATCCTGGATCCTGCTACCGGTAAGACCTACGCATGTAAGGACGCCTGTAATATCCCCCTCAACCAAACGATATCCAGAAAGAATCGCGAACACGTTTTTGTGCTGGGGTTTGAAAGAATTCCTGATCAGCTTACACACTTTGAAATCTTTGAAGGGCCATCGGCAAAAGACATAGAGAATAATTGGTGGCTGGATGTAAACCTTGCCAATGCAAGCCGGGTCAAGACTTCGGCCTATGAGACAGACTTCCTTGCGTTGAATACTTTTTTATACCGTACAATGCCGGAAGAATCTGATGTGGTGTTTGTAGAGCGCAAGAATTTTATCCCGTTGCGGGAGGTCACCCCTGTGCAGAGAATAGAAGATTCCCTGGGCACGGGCAATTGGTTGCCCTTATCACAATCGGCTTCCGCAAAATATTTCCAGGATAACCTCAATTTTCAGCTGGAATATTGGGAGTACAAAGGTGACCTCCAGAACGGATGGGGAGCGCTGCGGCAAAAAGGGGAAGACCTTTTCATGGTGATGGGTAAATTTAAAAATGGTGCGCTCAACGGGTATGGAAGAGTTCAGGTAAAACGTACATCAGGTATGTTTCCTGTCAATGTCAATTTAGAAGGCAGTTTCGTGAATAACCGGTTGCATGGCCTTGGCTCCGCTTCAAGACAGGAGAATATGAACAACAAATCGTATTCCGGATATTTTTACGATGGTAATTTTCTGGTCAACAAAGGCTTTGGCGGTATTGATGAGAAAGGAATGCTCTATATCTACGTGAATAAAGGCACCTGTAAGTTTTATCCGCCAATCAGGGACCGAAGTGTGCGTTTTGGGACCTATAATAAGTACGATAGGATCTTTGGGGCCGACATCGCTTTTGGAAATTCAGTGTATGGTTCTGAGACCTTGTCTGCCATAGAGTGGACCGGTCAATGCCTGAATGGGTTGGCCCATGGTGTTGGCAGGATTCATCTCAGCGGTACCACCTCAGAAAACCTCACCAATCAGGCCAAAGATTTTGAGAATGATATCTACTATGGTGTAATGGTATATGGTGATTTCTATGATGGCAAACTCTATAATTTTGTTGACCTGGCTACGGGTTTGGTGACTGGTCAGAATGCCAGAAAATATATCGTTTTTGAAAGGGGTGTATTTGTAGGGGAAGACCTCACTGAAATCACCAGAATTAACGCGGAATACAACAAAAGGCAATCCGCCTACGAAAAAGAGCAAAAGTCCCTGGCCGTGAACTATGACCTGGTCCTGAGTAAACCGGGGATCGCCAGTGTGAATGTGATCAATACAAACAATGTAGTGGCGATCATCAATGTAAGCGATGGTGGTATACTGGGCTTTTCTGATGTGGATACAAAAAGCTATGCAACCAGTGTTTTTGACAACAGTGGTAAATTAGTCAAATCATATAACAGTCCGTTTGATGATCATGGAGTGGGCGGACCAAGATTAACAAAGGAACAGTTGCCCGGAAAAATTGTAGTGTCCTATAAGGTGGCGGGGGTAAGCAAAACCGTCACCATGGTGGTGAAAGCAACCGGATTGTATGACCTTTCTTTGCATTGATGGGAGTGATAGGGTATAACAAGACCGGGCGGAATGCTCCGCCCGCTTAAAAATCCGGGATTACATTATTGCTCCCCGTCTTTTTTCTTTTTTTCCATGATCTTTTTGTACCTGGCTTGTTGCTCCAGTGTCAGAAACTTAAATAGTTTGGTTTCTTTTTCCTTCTTCAGCGCCATTTTCTTTTCTTTCTGGGCTTCTTTGGTCAGGGATTTGTAGTTCATCACAATCAATTGGGGAATTCGTATCTTCTCGCAATCTTACATAAAACGCATCACATGTGTATATCCCGTTTGGTTATCATCCTTGTATTATTCATTACCGCAGGCAACACCATTGCACAACCGTACTCCAAAGAGACGCTGGCGAAAATTCAGGAAGTGGAGAACAATGTTACCGGCAGCCTGCTGATCAATGGTGAAAAGCCACCTACCATCCTGGATCGGATGGCCAAATACAACGTGAAGGGAATAAGTATTGCGGTGATCAGCAACTACCAGGTTGTTTGGGCCAAGGGGTATGGGTGGGCCGATGAAGGGGAGAAGCGGCGGGTAACGCCCGAGACTTTATTTGAGCCCGGATCTATTTCGAAATCGCTCAATGCTGTAGGCGTGTTGAAATTGGTCCAGGATAAAAAAATTGACCTTAATGAAGACATCAATACCTATCTCAGGTCCTGGAAGTTTCCGTATGATACGGTTTCCCATGGAAAGAAGATCACGGTAGCTAATCTGCTGAGCCATACGGCCGGACTTACCGTGCACGGTTTTCCGGGACATCCCATCACTGGGCCCACACCTACATTGCTGCAGGTGTTGGACGGCATCAAGCCATCGTATACACCGGCTGTGCGCAGTGCGTTTGAACCCGGTCTCCGGTTCCAGTATTCCGGTGGCGGCACTTCTATATCACAGGTGATACTCACGGACATCGTTCAGCAACCCTATGATCAATGGATGTATGAAAATGTGCTGAAACCCATCGGCATGACCCATAGTACCTATGCCCAGCCACCTGCAGAAAACCTCAGGCATCTCTGTGCCACGGCCTATAACAGGGACGGTCAACCGCTGAAAGGAAAATTTCACGTATATCCTGAACAGGCAGCCGCAGGATTGTGGATGACGCCCACTGATCTCTGCCAGTATATCATTGACATGCAATTGGCCTATAAGGGTAAGCCATCCAAGGTGCTCAGCCCGGAAATGGTGAAACTGCACCTCACGCCGTATATCGATAAAAATGCAGCGATGGGCACTTTTTTGGAAGACAAAGATGGTGCGCTGTATTTTCAGCACAGTGCGGGTAACGATGGCTTCTCGGGCATTTTCTATGGAAGCCTGCAAGACGGTTATGGCGTGGCGGTTTTCCAGAATTCAGATAATTACCCCATACTGCGCGAAGTGGTCAACAGCGTGGCAAAGGCCTACAACTGGAAGAATTTTTATACGGCCCCGGCACAAAAATCGGCCATCCAGGTCCCTGAGAAATTGCTGAAAACCTATGAGGGCCTTTACTTTTTTGAGGGTGAGTTTGCAGCGGTAGGCAAGAAAGATAATGCCTATCATTTCTATGCTGATGGCACGTTCGCGAAGATGTATTTTACTACGCCTGAATCTTTTTTTAACGAGGAGTTCAGGGCGGTGAAAACCTTCACTAAAGACAGCAAGGGGATGGTGAATGGATATACCCGCACGGTGGATGGGCAGAGTTATTCGCCGGCGGTGCGGGTAGGTTCTTTAGATACACTCCGCGCCTCCAGTGGCGTCTTTAATGGCATCGGCTGGTACTATTTTGAACTTAAAAACTATAAAGAAGCACTTCATGCCTTCACCCGGGGTACTGTGGTACATCCGGAAGATCTCAACCTTTGGATGAATACAGCGCATATGCAACTCTTTAATAACAACTATGCCAAAGCGCTGGAGATTTACCGTACCCATCTCAATGATACTATAAGGCCTGGATTCACCTGGAAAGATTCCATGCAGGAGGACTATCAGTATCTGGCCGAACGGGGATTTGAAATGCAATTATTCAACAAGGTATTTGATGAATTGAAAGTAGATCGATAATTCAATAGGGTAAGTATCATGAAACAAAATCCCATCTTTTTTCGTGGTTTGTTCCTGGCGTTCATTGTTTTGGGGATAAACGTCTATACTTTAAAAGCGCAGGTGCTGGTTCATCAAGAGCCGCTTCACCGCCCTGTTTTTTCTAACGGACAGATCCGTATCCTGGATGTGGTAATGCCTCCGGGTGATAGCTCCGTTTTCCACATTCATCATACTCCGTCACTTTTCATTGTTTTTACTAATTCTAGGACAGGGTCAATGATGCTGGACCAGTTGCCTGAACAAGGAAGTACTGTTGCCGGTACCATGCTGTATGAAAATCTTTCTGCCCCTCATACCAGAACGCATCGTGTCTGGAATATGGACAAGGATACATTCCACGTGATGGATATTGAATTGTTGTCTGACCAGGCTGAGTTCCGTCAGCCTCCATTGACGCAAAAAGGTCTCCAATTGGATATTGATACGGCCTATGTACGTAGCTATTACCTCAGGCTGGAGAAAGGGCAAAGCTTTTCCCTTAAAGAAGATAAAAGGGATTTACTGCTCATCAGTTTTGATAAAGCGCTGGTGAATACCGGCAAGGGAAAACAACCTATTGCCAGTGGCAGTTTTTGGGAGATAAGCAAAGGCAAATCATTTTCAATCAGCAATGAAGGAGGGGCGTCAGCTTTGTTTGCAGTGATTGAGTGGGCGGGAAAATAAGTTGGACAGAAACCTTTGTAGTTTTTTCTGGCAGAACGGGTTGCCTGAAAATTGATGAAATTGCGAATTTTTATTGCAAACACTGCGCTTGTTATTGTTAGTTTTTTTGGCTGGCAATCGCTTAAAATTTGACGCAGATTTCCCACTTCACAAGCCATTTCCAGAGCAGTTCAAAGGGTTATATTGACAAAGCGGAACTGTGGTTTTTCATTTTTGTTTAACCCCTGTGCAATGAAATCATCCTTCATTCTTGGCATCCTGTTCATACTGCTATGCAACAGCTGTGCTTCGTCCAAAACGTCTAAGAATGCTACTTCAGGAACTGAAGTAAATCTTGATCTTATCCATGTAGTAGATGATAAAGTGAGGGTGGTGGTGCGGCCGGTGGTGGCGGGTCAGAAAGAAATCCTCTACCGGCTTCCCAAAGTCATACCCGGCACCTACGCGGTGGCAGATTACGGGCGGTATGTGGCAGATTTTACAGCGATGGATGCAGCCGGAAAATCTTTGCCGGTGAAAAAGGAGGATGCCAATACCTGGCGCATTGAACAGGCAGACCAGCTTGCATCCATTGCGTATTTTGTCAATGATACTTTTGATGAGGAAATGCAACAGCAAACAAAGACCGGCGAGACTACGATATTTTCTCCTGCCGGAACCAATATCCTGAAAGATGAAAACTTCTTTCTCAACCTTTGCGGTTTTGTAGGCTATGTGGAAGGGCAGCAGGATCGTCCTTATGTGATCACTATTGATCATCCCCAGACCCTGGTGGGCACTTCGGCTTTGGATGACCTGGATAATAGTCATACCAGGGATCGCTTTCAAACCGGGCGCTATGCAGATGTGGTGGATAATCCGATGATGTACGCGAAGCCTGACATCGCTACATTCAACATAGACGGCATGGATGTGTTCCTGCACGTGTATTCACCGCGTAATAAAAATATCACCGCGCAAACACTGATGCCCGGGCTTCAGAAAACGATGACCGCACAGAAAGCTTTCCTCGGCCCCATCAATAAGAACAAAAAATACGCGATCCTCATTTACCTCACGTCCCACGCCAAAGATGATGCGCAGGGAACGGGTGCGCTGGAGCATAATGCATCCACCTCAGCCACCTTTGATGATGAAATGGATGTTGACGGTCCCACGCACACCATCTCACATGAGTTCTTTCACACCCTTACACCCTTGAATGTGCATTCAAGGGAGATCCATTATTTTGATTTCCATGATCCAAAGATGTCGGCCCACCTTTGGATGTACGAAGGGTTCACAGAATACTTCTCCCTGTTGTTCAAGGTCAATAAAGGACTGATGGAAGAACAGGAATTTTTGGATATGATGAAAGACAAGGCAGACCTCGGCAATACCATGTATCGCAATGATGTAAGCATGACCTGGGTAAGTAAGAACGTGCTGGATCCGGTGATCAACAAACAGTTCAACAATGTGTACAACAAGGGTGCAGCGGCGGCCATGTGCCTGGATATCATCATCCGGGAAAAGAGCCAGGGCCAGCGGGGTATCCTCAGCGTGATGGGAGAGTTGTCTGCCATGTATGGGCCCAACAAACCTTTTAATGATGAAGAGCTGATTCCCGTGTTCACTAAAATCACTTATCCCGAGGTGGGGGCCTTCCTCAAAGCGCATATTGACGGTACTGAGCCCATCAATTATGCAGCCTACTTAAACAAGGTAGGCGTGAATGTGGAGCAGGTGAAAGAGCCCGTGAAGATTGCGATGCAGGTAGGTGATCAAACCTATTTCCATGTGGATGAACAGTATCGTGCATTTGTGGATCTCAAAGACGGGAAGAATGAGTTCATTAAAGCGATGGGTTTCCAGCAGAACGACCAGATCATTGAGATGAATGGATTTGCCATGCAGGGACCAGACATCGGAAAATATGTGAGCATCATCGGGTATAAATTAAAAGAAGGTAATCCCTTCACGGCCAAGGTGATCCGCAATGGCCAAACGGTTGACCTCAAGGGAACCGTGAAACTCAATTATGTAGACGGCCAAAGGTATAAGTTCAGGGACGCATCAAAAGCAGGACTGAAAGAACAATGGCTGAGATAATGTGGCAATGTGGCAATGCGGCAGTGCGGTAATTGCCGCACTACCGCATTGTCAAATTGCCGCATTATATTTGCATATGCCATATAAAGACGTCTACATCATCTCCGCTGTGCGCACGCCCATGGGAAGTTTTGGCGGTGCGCTGAAAGATTTTCAAGCTACAGACTTAGGGGCCATCGCCATCAAAGGTGCGGTTGCCCGGGCTGGCATTGATGCCGCTGCTGTACAGGAAGTGCTGATGGGTTCCGTGATCCAGGCCAACCTGGGCCAGGCGCCTGCCAGGCAGGCAGCGAAGAAAGCCGGACTGCCGGATCATGTAAGTTGTACCACGGTCAATAAAGTATGTGCCAGCGGCATGAAGGCCATTGCGCAGGCGGCACAGTCCATCATGCTGGGAGACAGGGATATTGTGGTGGCCGGTGGCATGGAGAGCATGAGCAATGTTCCCTTTTATGCGCCCAATATGCGCTGGGGAAATAAATATGGTAATGTGACGATGGTGGACGGTTTGGCTAAAGATGGGCTCACGGATGCCTATGATAACCAGGCCATGGGCATGGCAGCAGAACTCTGTGCAAAAGAGTGCGGCATCTCCCGTGAAGACCAGGATGCATTTGCCGTGGAGAGCTACCATCGATCCCAAAAAGCCTGGAACGATGGACATTTTGCGAATGAGATTGTTCCCGTACCCATTCCGCAAAGAAAGGGCGATCCCATTCTCTTCAGCAAAGACGAAGAGCCTTTCAATGTAAAATTCGATAAGATCCCTGAACTGCGCCCTGCCTTCACCAAGGAAGGAACAGTCACCGCAGCCAATGCCTCCACCATGAATGACGGCGCCGCCGCACTGGTGCTGATGAGTGGCGATAAAATGCGCGAACTCGGCCTAAAACCCATCGCTAAAATTGTTTCCTATGCCGATGCTGAGCAGGCACCGGAGTGGTTCACCACCACACCTTCATTGGCTATTCCTATTGCGTTGCAGAAGTCGGGCCTCAGCGTGAACGATATCGCCTACTGGGAACTGAATGAAGCCTTTGCCGTGGTGGGCATCGAAAATACCAAGCGCCTCAAACTGGACCCTGCAAAGGTCAATGCCTTTGGCGGTGCGGTTTCCCTGGGGCATCCCCTGGGCTGTAGTGGTGCGCGGATCATTGTGACACTGATCAATGTTCTGCATACGAACAAAGCCCGATATGGTGGTGCGGGAATCTGCAACGGCGGCGGCGGCGCATCGGCGATGGTGATTGAAGCGGTGTGATTTGACCTCAATGCCTCAATGCCTTAATGCCTCAATGCCTCCTCGCCCCGTCACGCAAACCGCTTACCCCAGAGTTCCACGGCCGTTCTCTGGTTGCCGTAGTTCCTGGTGTCATACCAGAATACCACTTTACTCACGGGCTCGTTATTGTCTGTCATGTGGATCTCACGGCTCTCATTGCCGGCTGATACTTCGTTGCGAAGTTCAACCAGTTTTCTTTCGCCATTTTCAAACCAGATCTCGCATTTGTGGAGATTTACCCCACCTTTAAGTACTTTGATCTTAATGGCTTTGAGCGGCAGGCCGGCAACGGCATTCACGGTGGTCATCCCGTTGGTTGTGGGCTCAATGGTGGATTCACCCACTTTCCCCCAGGTGACCTGGGAAGCGATGGGGGGAATAGGGTGGAAGGAAACCAGGGATACAACGAGCAGGGCGCTGAGGGCCAGGCTCTTAGTAATGTTTCTCATACCTTACCTGTTTTAGTTTTACGTTTGGATCTTGGACATATTGAAAGTACCCAGCTTTCCTGGAAGGGCCAAGACACGAAGACCAAACCATTTTATTGTGTATATGACATAAATACTATGCCCCAACCCATGATTTGCAACGTTTTTGGGTATCCATGGGTCAGACTGGGTATATCTGAAACATATGAAAAAACATGTTTTTGTGGCCGCTTTGGCAATGATGACCCTTTTGTGGTCCTGCACTAAGGAAAATGAACCCATCCGGGTCAATTCCCGGGACCTGGAAGGGATCTGGGAACTCAGGTTGTCTTCAGGGGGGCTGATGGCCGGCAATCCCGGCGGTATCAAGCCGGGAAATGGAAACCAATGGCGTTTTTCCCGGACGGAGTATGCCCGGTTTTTTGCCGATACCCTCTACCACAAGGGAACCTATACCATCAGCAATGGCACCGGTACAGACCCCAATAACGGCAGGGCCATCAACCAGTTTATCTTTGACCAGCAGCCTGCGGAATCCTTTGAACTGGTGAACGACAGCCTGCGGTTTTACTATGGCCCCATTGCCGCGGACGGCCTGATCCAGTGGTTCGTGAAGATATCTGATAACCCCGGCCTCTAAACGGCCCCACCACTTCACCACTTCACTACTTCACCACTTCACCATTTCACCATTTCACCATTTCACCATTTCACCACTTCACCAATTTTTCCCTTATTTTTGCCCCTCGAAAATCTGAGAATTACCATGGGAAGGATCATTCAGTTCAGAGAAGCATTACGCGAGGCCATGAGCGAAGAAATGAGAAGGGACGAAAGGGTGTTCCTGCTGGGTGAAGAGGTGGCAGAATATAATGGCGCCTATAAAGTGAGCCAGGGCATGCTGGACGAGTTTGGCCCCAAGCGTATCATTGATACGCCCATCGCAGAGCTGGGCTTTACAGCGGTAGCCGTGGGTGCTGCGCAGAATGGTCTTCGTCCCATCGTTGAATATATGACCTGGAACTTTGCGGTACTGCCGCTGGACCAGATCCTGAATACCGCCTCCAAAATGCTGGCCATGAGCGGCGGCCAGGTGGGTTGCCCCATCGTTTTCCGCGGCGCCAATGGCTCTGCCGGTCAGCTGGGTGCGCAGCACTCCACCGCTTTTGAAAGCATGTACGCCAACATTCCCGGTCTTAAAGTGATCTCTGTTTCCAATCCATACGATGCCAAGGGACTGTTGAAAAGTGCGATCCGCGATGATGATCCGGTGGTGTTCATGGAGTCAGAAGTGATGTATGGCGAGAAGGGCGAAGTGCCGGAAGAAGAATACCTGATCCCCATCGGTAAGGCGGATATCAAACGCCCTGGTTCTGATGTAACCATCGTTTCCTTTAATAAAATGATGAAGGTGGCCCTAGGCGCCGCCGAGGAACTGGCCAAGGAAGGGATCAGTGCCGAGGTGATTGACCTGCGTACCATCCGCCCTCTGGATTGGCACACCATCCTGGAGAGCGTGAAGAAAACCAACAGGCTCGTGATTGTGGAAGAGCAGTGGCCCTTTGCTTCTGTAAGTTCTGAGATCACTTACCGCATCCAGAAAGAAGGCTTTGATTACCTGGACGCACCCATCCGCAGGATCACTTCTGCCGATGCCCCCATGCACTATGCACCCAACCTGGTGGCATTATACCTGCCCGATGTTTCCCGCACCGTTAAACTGGTGAAGGAAGTGATGTATATGAAGAAATAGTTCCTGAAAAAAGGCATAAGATAAAGGGAGAAGTTGAAAGTGATCCTTCAACTTCTCCCTTTAACTTTATACATTGTTTATCTGCCCTCTAGCCCTGACCTCAATTTATGAGAGCATTTCTTTTACTGATCCTTGTCTGTTGTTCATGCATACTTCACGCGCAGGACTCCATTCCTTATCTCAATGAGGTTTATGTAAAAGCTTTTGGTACCAGCGGCTCAAAACTGAAAGTTCCGGCGGCGGTAACGGTGCTGGGTAACCGACAATTTCAGCGCTACGGCAATATTTCCCTGGTGCCCGCCTTCAATACGGTGGCAGGTGTGCGCATGGAAGAACGCTCTCCCGGCAGTTATCGGTTATCCATCCGCGGTAGTTTGCTGCGCTCACCCTTTGGCGTGAGAAACGTGAAGATCTATTGGGCCGATATGCCGCTCACAGATGCGGGCGGCAACACCTACCTGAACCTCATCGATCCCAATGGCATCGGTAGTGCCGAGATCCTCAAAGGCCCTGCCGGCTCTGTGTATGGTGCGGGTACCGGGGGCGTGGTGACATTGCAGGGGAGCCTTCCTCATTTCGAAGACCGTGGGGTAGGCGGTACAATGCAGTTACAGGCTGGCTCTTACGGCATGTGGGGCGCATCGGCCTTAATCAATGGAGCCAGTAAAAATTTCGAATGGAGTTTTCTGCAATCCCACCTCCAGGCAGATGGTTACCGCCGCAATAGTAAAATGCGGAGGGATGTATCCCAGTTCAATGGACAGTGGCATTTCAACAGCAAAGCAGCACTGAAACTATTTGTCCTCTACGGAGATCTTGGCTATCGTACACCGGGCGGGCTCACCCTCGCGCAAATGCAGCAAGAACCGCGCCAGGCCAGGCCAGCCACAGCCACCCTTCCCTCTGCAGAAGCGCAGAAGGCGGGCATCTACAACAAGACTTTGTTTGCCGGACTGAGTCACCAATGGCAGCTTAGCTCCGCAATCAGCAATACAACCTCCTTCCTCTACACCAATACCTTTTTCCAGAACCCCTTTATCACCAACTATGAGACACGGGTGGAAAACGGGATAGCGGTAAGAACCCGGTTCAATTGGGAAAAAAACTGGGGCAGGCAGTCGCTGCAAACCGTATGGGGTGGAGAGTGGCAGCAGCAACAGGCCCGCATAGACAGCACAGGCAATAAGGGCGGCGTACCAGATGCAAACCTGGCCAGGTACAAAATTCAGGCGGGCCAGTATTTCCTTTTTGCCCAGGCCAACTATAAGCCCGGCAAGCATTGGTTAATCCAAACCGGCCTTAGCTGGAACCATTTCTCCTATGACCTGCAACCATCTGTCTCCAACCCTTCATACCAGAATCCATTACTTCCCAGGGCGGCAGTCCAATTCAGTTTTGCCCGGGAACTGAATGCATATGCATCTGCGGCTCGCGGGTATTCATCACCCACCCTCGCGGAAGTGCGGCCCTCCGCCGGAGGATTTGATACCAACCTGCAGGCTGAGTATGGCTGGAACTATGAAGCGGGCCTCAAGGGTAACCTGCTGCACTCGAGGATCCGTTTTGATATCGCGGTATTTCGTTTCAACCTCAACAATGCCATCGTGCGCCGCACCAACGCCGCCGGGGCTGAATACTTTGTGAATGCAGGCAGCACACAACAAGACGGCATAGAAATACAGGCTGAATGGTTTGCCCTGCGCAGTACAGACAAACATTGGGTACGAAATTTGAGTGTATGGACCTCCATGAGTTTTTACAGATTCAGCTTCCTGGATTATAAAGTGAATACCACAGACTATAGCGGGAATGCACTCACCGGTGTACCTGGCCAAACCTATCTTGCCGGTATGGATCTGGACCTGAAATCCGGCTTCTATATACAGGCTACGCTTAACCATACCTCCAGGCTTCCTTTGAACGATGCCAACGATCAATACGCCCACGCATACACGCTTATGCAGGGGAGATTGGGCTGGAAAAGCGTGCTCTCTGTATTTGATCTTTTTTTGGGGATCGATAATGCCCTGAACCAGGCCTATAGTCTTGGGAATGATATCAATGCGTTTGGCAGACGCTATTTTAATCCATCTGCCATCAGGAATTATTATGGTGGTGTACGATTCAGTTTTTAACTTTAAGCAAATTCAATACGGATGTCCAATCTGTTGATCATAGATGACGAGAAGGCGATCAGGAAAACCCTGACGGAGATTTTATCTTATGAAGGCTATAAAATTGATGAAGCCGAGAACGGTGAGGAGGGACTGAAGAAATTCAAAGAAAAGACCTACGATGTAGTGCTTTGTGATATCAAGATGCCCAAGCTGGATGGGCTTGAATTCCTTGACCGTGCGCGGGAACACAACCCTGATGTACCAGTGATCATGATCTCCGGCCACGGAACCATTGAAACGGCTGTAGAGGCCGTGAAGAAAGGCGCCTACGATTATATCTCCAAGCCGCCGGATCTCAACCGCATGCTGATCACCATCCGCAATGCCACAGACAAAACCAGCCTGGTCACAGAAACCAAGGTGCTGCGCCGCAAAGTGGGCAGGGTAGAAGAGATGATCGGGGATTCACCGGCCATCATGAAGATCAAGGATACCATCGAAAAAGTAGCACCCACGGATGCCCGTGTGCTCATCACCGGTGAAAATGGTGTGGGAAAGGAATTGGTGGCCCGATGGCTGCATGAGAAAAGCAATCGTAACAAATCTCCCATCATCGAAGTCAATTGTGCAGCCATCCCTACAGAGCTCATCGAGAGTGAATTGTTTGGTCATGAAAAAGGATCCTTCACCAGTGCCGTTAAACAACGCATCGGTAAATTTGAACAGGCCCATGGCGGAACGCTGTTCCTGGATGAGATCGGGGATATGAGCCTGAGTGCGCAAGCCAAGGTTTTGCGGGCACTCCAGGAAGGTAAGATCACGCGTGTGGGTGGTGATAAAGATATCAGTGTGGATGTGAGGGTGGTTGCGGCTACTAATAAGGACCTTCTCAAAGAAGTGGAAGACAAAAATTTCCGGCTGGATCTTTATCATCGCCTCAGTGTGATTATCATACATGTGCCGTCTTTGAACGACAGGCGGGACGATATCCCCCATCTGGTTCAACATTTCCTGCAATTGATCTGCACAGAGTATGGTATCCCGGTGAAGACCATCGAGAAAGAAGCCATCGAATCCCTCAAACAAAATAACTGGACGGGAAATATCCGTGAACTGCGGAATGTAGTGGAGAGGCTGATCATTTTATCCGGAAAAACGATAACGGCTGCCGATGTATCCAGTTATGTAATGCTTCGGTCTTAGCAGCGGGCATATCGGATGATCTCTTCCATGGAATGCAACACTTCCACCTGGGGTGAGGCCTGCAAATGCCGGAATGCTGGTCCGGCCGCCACAATCTGTTGTGACGGGAACTGGCGTTGTAACTCTTTAATATAAGCCTCTGGTGATAGATGGTTGAAATGGGTGATGAGGTAAACCCAGATGACCTCAGCTTCCTGTTTTTTGAAATAAGTTTTCAAAGATTCGATCTGTGTGTTAGCACCAAAGACGATGGCAGATTTTCCTTCCTGGCGAAGCAGGTACTGAATGAACAGCAAGGGTATCTCATGGTGTTCACCCTGTGGGCAGAGCAGGAGGATCCGATGGGCCACCGCAGATTCAGGCACACTGGCCGTGGGCATATGCTGGAGGATCCAGTTACGGATATGGTTAGACGCAAAATGTTCCTGGGCCGGGATAACATTCCCTGTCATCCATAACAACCCGATCTTTTCAAAATAGGGATAGATGACCTGGGTGATAGCCCTTTCCAATCCTATACTGGCTTTGAGTTGCCTGAGGACATTGGTGAATGCTTCGCTGTCCAGGTCAATGGAGGCTTCCATCAGCTGGTTGATCTGGCTGTCTGAATGGCCCTGCTTACTGCCCAGCAGGATTACCTCGTCCTTTTCCTCTTCCGTCATCCCCGCAATCCTGGATATCTTGAAACCCCGGTGGTAGAGCAGTGCAATGCGCAAGAGGAATTTCAGATCGTCCCCATCATAGGTCCGGTGCATGCTTTGCTTGCGTTTGGGCGTGATCAGCTGGTAACGCTGTTCCCAGATCCGGATCGTGTGGGCCTTGATCCCGGTAAGGTGTTCAATATCACGGATGGTGAAGGAATGCATGAAGAAACAATGTAATGAAACAGGCGCAAAAAGGAATGTTTTGTTAAGGGTTTCTAAATGCGTTTGCCGGTTGTAACATTTACAGAACGGGTGCGACCAACCCCTACGAATGACCGAATTATAGTATTTTTGACAAATTCAATCAAAGAAGCATGAGCGCAGGCCTGATCATTTTTATTCTGGCAACCCTTGGTTTTCATTTTGGACTGTATGGAATGTTCCGCAAAGCGGGTATCGCACCCTGGAAGGCACTGGTTCCCTACTATAACACCTGGGAGATGGTGGAGGCCATGGAGCTCAAAAAATACTGGTTCTGGCTGCAGTTCATTCCCATAGTGGGCCAATTCATCAGCATCTGGATATACATCAAGTTTGTGGAGCATTTCGGAAGATTTTCCGTCCTTCATCATGCTGCCGCGGTGTTCATCCCCTTTGCTTATTTCCCTTATCTCGGGTATTCAAAGAACGAGCGCTATGCGGGTACCAAGATCGTCAAGAACTATAAAAAGAGTGCGGCCCGTGAATGGGTGGATGCAGCGGTGTTTGCCGTAGTGGCCGCCACCATCATCCGCACTTTTGTATTTGAAGCCTATACCATTCCTACGGGATCGATGGAGAAGACTTTGTTGGTTAATGACTTTCTCTTCGTCAACAAATCATCTTATGGTCCGCGCCTGCCCAATACACCCCTGAGTTTTCCTTTTGTACACCATACACTTCCTGTTACCAATTCCAAATCTTACCTGGAGTGGATAAAGATCCCCTATACCCGCTTGTTTGCCAGCCCGGTAAAACGGAACGATGTAGTGGTGTTTAATTATCCGGTGGGCGATACGGTGATAGGGGAGTACCAGTCAGAAGTAAACTATTATGATTATCTCCGTGCATATCCCGGCACACGTGAACAGCTGCTGGCAGAACGTGATGATATCATGATCCGTCCCGTTGATAAACGTGAGAATTTCATTAAGCGTTGCGTGGGCATACCCGGCGATACCATCAAGATCATTGACGGGGACCTGTATATCAACGGCACAAAGAGTGAAGCCCCCAGCCAATCGCAGACCTACTATATGGTCACCACCACCGGCAAGGAATTTTTCTCCGAGGAGTTCATGAAGAACGAGTTGAACATTGATCCGGATGATCCGCAACAGCGTGAGCTGGCACAGGTTCCGGGCCTGCCCAATACCTGGCGGATGAACCTGACACCCTCGCAGGCGCAGAAAGTGGCCGCACTGCCATTTGTAGGTGCCCAGGGCGTGATCAAAGACCTCAACACCGTGGGTTTCGGCAATACTTTTCCATTTGACACCCTGCATTATAAATGGTCTGAAGATAATTTCGGTCCGCTCTGGGTGCCTGCGAAAAGCAGTACCATCAAGCTGACAAAAGAGAACATCGCCATTTATAGAAGGGTGATAGAAGTGTATGAAGGAAACAAATTGGAAGAGACTGCTAACGGATTTGTGATCAACGGAACACCCACAGACAGCTATACTTTTAAGATGAATTATTACTGGATGATGGGTGACAACCGCCACAATTCCCAGGACTCCCGATTCTGGGGTTTTGTTCCCGAGGATCATGTGGTGGGCAAGGCATCCCTGATCTGGTTCAGCTGGCAGAACGGGCCGAGGTGGAGCAGGATTTTCAGGACAATTAAGTAGTTCGCAGGGAGCAGTTCGCAAGTTCGCAGAGAGCGTATGATGAAAAAACAGAGCACATCTTTTGAGTATGAAGTGTATGCATCTTCAGCCGGGCTGAATGATGCAGACCGGGCATTGGTTGAGCAGGCGAGGGATGTAACGAGGAATGCCTATGCACCTTATTCCCATTTCCAGGTCTCTGCGGTGGCTTTGCTGGACAATGGCCAGGTGATCCAGGGAACCAATCTCGAGAATGCCTCTTATCCCGCGGGTATCTGTGCAGAACAATCGCTCCTGGGCGCTGTGAATGCCATGGCTCCCGGCATCGGCATTCACACCATAGCCATCAGTTACCAGGGCGGGCAAACCAACAGTGAGCCCATTGCACCTTGTGGTATCTGCAGGCAGGCGCTCACTGAATTTGAAAATCGTTCCGGGCACGCTATTCGCCTTATACTCACAGGGCAGGATGGGGAAGTGTATATCATTCCCAGTGCACTTGCACTCTTGCCGCTTGCATTTACCGGGAAGAATTTAAAGTAAAAATCCCCTTTTCCGTATTTCACCGGAAAAGGAGATTCTGTCAGGTTTAGCACTGAACCGATACCTGCAAATAGACGGCAGTAATTTGAGTGGCTCCATTTAAGCCTCTGTTCTGGCTGTTAAAAATGGCTTCCAGTTCTTCCTGCAATTGCGCTGATTTCCCATTTTTTTCCGCAGCTTCAAATGCATTCATTGTGGGTCCGTAAAACTGCCTGAACTTTTGCAGAAATGCTGTTGGATTGAACGAAGCCCTGAAACTGAACTCTTCCCTGCTGCAATGGATATTTTCTTTAGGAATACCCGCTTTGGTAAAGCGGTCCACCACCTGATCTTCCACTCCCCATAACATCGGACTAACAAAACCTTCCGGAGGAGGAGGTGTAAAGGCCGAACTGATTTTTAGGATCTGTGCTACCAGTGTGGGATCTCCAGGTATCCAGTTTCCCATAATTATCCTCCCGCCTTTTCTGGTAACCCTGACCATTTCTTTGGCTACATCATACGGCCGGGGAGCAAACATGGCACCGAAGATACTTACCACAAGGTCAAAAGACTGATCAGGGATGCCATCCAGGTGAGAAGCATCACCCTCCTGAAAACGAAGGTTCCTTAACCCATGCTGGAGTGCGCGCAGGTTGCCGGCATCCACGAGGTTTCTGGCGATGTCAATACCCAATACCTCTGCGCCCAACTGCGCTTCCGGGACCGCTGTGGTGCCATCGCCACAGCCAAGATCAAGAATTTTCATTCCAGGTTTGATACCCAGCCTGGCCACTAATGCGGACCCGCTCTCCCGCATGGTATTGGCTATTTCTGTGAAATCCCCTTTTTCCCAAAGGGCCTGGTTAGGATTAGTGGATGTGAGCAGTGCTTGTGTCATGGTGAATATATTTTGTGTTTAAGGATGCCACGAAGATATATGCACCTTCAAGTGAAGAGGTATGCTAACAAGTCCAATAATTGTGCTTAAAAGTTCAGCCGGATTATTTTTTCCGATAAGCCGACGGCGTTTGCTCAAAGCGTTCCTTGAATGCTTTGGTGAAATGGGAGGCGTTCTCAAAGCCACTCTCGAAGGCTACTTCGTTGATGTTTTTATCCTTGTGGGCGAGCAGTGTAACAGCGTGTTGCAGCCTTTTTTCCATAATCCATTTGCCGGGGGTGGTTCCCATGATCTCCTGGAAATCCCTTTTGAAAGCAGACAAACTCCGGTTGCATAAGGTAGCATATTGTTCCAGGGTAAGGTTGAAACAATAATTATCATGCATGATCCTCTGCAGTGAAACTGCCTTTGGTTCATGCATCAATGCACAGAAAAATGCCAGCAACTCCGCATTGTGGGAATCATCTGCAATGGTGAGGATCAGCTCCCTGAACTTGAGCTCCAGCAGGCTGTTGTCTGGCTCTTTGTTGGCAGAGAAGTAAGTGGCCATCGACATAAAATAACTTTCCAGTCGCTCACTGGCATTCAATTGCATAATAGTGCCGTATGGCTTATTCATCTTGCCCATGGGTGTGGCCCTGGATCTCAGGGTATCGCAAATGAATTCATCCGGTATAAAGAACAGGACCAGGCAGAAACCGATGTCAAAAAACTGCTCAATAATGGTGGCACCTTTCTGGATGAATACACAATCGCCTTTCTTGAATTCGTAGGAACCCTGTGCGGTATGCCAGACCTTTCGGCCGTCCACTACATAAAAGACGTAATTGTTCTGGGTCCAGAGATCAGAGAATTTGTTCTTCATTAACCGCGCTTCCATGGGGCAACTGAACATCGTAATCAGGCTGTTCCCGCAGTTGAACTGCCTGGAATACTCCGGGTGCTTGAGGACGCTTTCAATGAAATTGACCATGGCAATGAAGTGGCTACTTTGAAGGTAGAGAAAAATTGGTGAAGTAGTGAAGTGGTGAAGTGGTGAAGTGGTGATGGCCGCCAGCTGTCCTTTTTAAGGCATTATACCGTATCAATGCAGTGCCAGGAATGCCTGGTTCAAGCGCAATAGATTATAAAATATAGGTGTGTATATGATCACACCAGATTTCTGCGAGGGTATTGCAGGAATAAAACTTATGAGTAAAAAGCTGGTTTTGTAAATGGCAATATGACTGCAACCACACCACTTCACCACTTCACCACTTCACTACTTCACAATTTGACTTCTCCAGTCAGCAGATCTATACTCAACGCCGCGATCTTTGAACGAAAGACGGCATTGATGTAACGGTCCTGCGCTTCAATCAGGCTCAGCTGTGCCTGGCGCAACTCAATGGTGTTGCCCTGTAATTTTTTGAATCGTTCGGTGGCGATGAAATTGTTCTCTTCGGCATTCTTTACATTCTTCAATTCTGTTTCTGCTATGCCAATGGCTGTCTGGTATTCCTGGAAGGCTATGAGCAGATCCCGCTGCACCTGTGCTTTCAACAATTCAAACTGCATGGCCTGCTGCCTTTGCTGCACTTCATTAACCCTTAGCTGGGTTTTGAAAATATTGGAATTGTAAATTGGCACGGCCAGGCTCAGGCCTATGTTAGGACCATAACTGGAGTTCACCAGGAAGAGGCCCGCCGTGGATTTGTTACGGTTGAAGCTGGTTACACTGTTCAGGCTCAAAATGGGCAGCCGTTGCGCATTGATGATGCGCCTTTCTTCAATCAATACCGCTTTCTCCCTTTGCAGCCGAAGCAGGCTCAGGTTCTGCGTATCAATCTTGCTAAGCTCCTCTGCATAACTCATCTTCGGGATGGTGAATGCAGTGTCTGCCACTACAAAATCCTGGTCTGCAGGGCGCATCAGCAGGGTGTTGAGGATGGCCTTATTATTCTGGATCTGTCTCTTGATGTCTACCAGGCTATTTTGCTGTCCGTTGAGGTCAATGGCTGATTGCAGCATGTCTGTTTTTGCGGCGCTACCCACTTCAAAACGCGTCTGTGCAATTTTCAGTCGCTCTTCAGCCAGTGCAATGATGGCACTGAAGGCTTTCACCTGCTGGTTGAGCCGCACGATATTGTAATACGTCACCAGCACATCAAAACTGATCTGCTGCATTTGATTTTCTACATTGATCTGCCCGATCTTCTCCAGTTCTTCAAACCTTTTCTTGGAAGCCACCACCCGCTGGCCATTGTAGATTCTCCACTGCGCCGTGATGTTGCCCGCCAGCACGTTGTTGGTTACGCCGTTCCGCTTGATAGATGTGCCATTGGAAAGTTGCTGGTCAAGGTTGGTGACCGCTTCCGTGTTCTGCAAAAATGCAGTCACCGTTGGCCATCTGCCGGCATTGCCCCAGGTATTGTTGATCCTGGCTATATTCAGGTCTTCCTGGACAATCTTAACATCCAGGTTGCGCTCCAGGGCAAGCCTCACGGCATCCTGCGCAGTCAACACCGTGCTATCCTGCGCCAGCAAATACAATGGGGCGAGGCATATCATCAAGAACAACCTAATCTTCATAGTGAACCTTTTTCTTCCTGGACAAATAGCTATACAGTGCAGGAACTACAAACAATGAAAGCACCAGCGCAAACAACATACCGCCCACAATCACAATACCCAATGGCTTACGGCTCTGGCCGGCAGAGCCAAAGGCCACAGCAATGGGTAAGGCACCCAGGGTAGTAGCCAGGGTGGTCATGAGGATGGGACGCAAACGCTGCACAGAAGCATCAATAGCCGCATGGATCTTTTCTTCCCCTTGCTCGCGCATGTGGTTGGCAAACTCCACAATCAGAATACCATTCTTGGTCACCAGGCCTATGAGCATGATCATCCCGATCTGGGAGAAGATATTGAGCGACTGGTCAAACAGCCACAAGCTGAAAATGGCTCCGGCCAGTGCCAGCGGCACGGTAACGATGATGATGAAGGGATCGATGAAACTCTCAAACTGTGCCGCCAGTACGAGGAAGATCAACACCAGCGCCAGCACAAATGCAAACATGGTGTTGGAGGAGCTTTCCTTAAAGTCACGGGAGGCACCAGCCAATGAGGTGGAGAATGATTCATCCAATACCTTGGCTTTGATCCGTTCCATCTCCGCAATGCCATCGCCAATGGTTTTCCCCGGCGCAAGACCCGCAGATACAGTTGCGTTTTTCAGACGATTAAAGTGGTAGATGGTAGGCGGATTGGCATTCTCTACAATGTTCACCAGGTTATCCAGCTGGATCAGTTCACCCTGGCGGTTCCGTACATAAAAACCACGAAGATCCAGCGGATCATCACGGTCTTTTCTATCCACCTGGCCTATGACCTGGTACTGTTTGCCATTCATGATGAAATAGCCGAACCTTCGGCCACTCAATGCCATTTGCAAGGTGTTGGTGATATCCAGGATGGATACGCCCAGCTCACTGGCTTTTAAACGGTCAATGGTCACCTGCAGTTCCGGCTTGTTGAATTTCAGGTTCACATCGTTACCCTGGAAGACCGGACTCTTCTGTACCTCGTCCATGAACAGGGGCACATATTTCACCAGTTTATCGAAGTTTAGATTCTGCAGGACGTATTGTACAGGAAAACCACCCCTCGATCCCAATCCTACAGAAATCGTTTGCTCTTGCAGGGTGAGCACCCGTACATTGGTATATCCCCGGAACATCCTGTTCATCTGGTTGGCGATATCGTTCTGGGAACGTGCCCGTTTGGAAGCATCCGTAAGTCCCATACTGATAAAGGCTGAGTTGGCCCCTCCTGCACCCGCGAAACTGGGCGCAAAAGAGAGCACGATATACCTTTCATTGGCCGGAATGGAATCCATGATCATCTTGACCACTTCCTGTGTGGCCATATTCATGAAGTCAAAATCAGTCCCTTCCGGAGCAAGCACATTCGCGCGCAAGCGGTTACGGTCTTCCAACGGCGCCAGCTCAGAAGGCAGGCCTTTGCCAATGAAAATAATTACACCGATACAAGCCAGTACAATCACCAATGCCAGCGCCCTCACCCGCATAAATCTCGTCAGCAGGTTTCTGTATCCCGTCTCCAGCGCACGGAAGAAAGGCTCGGTTTTAGTGTAGAACCATGAATGCCGCAGTCCTGCTTTGGGCGTAAGGTAAATATTGAGGACGGGTGTGAGTGTTAAGGATACAAATGCGGAGATCAATACCGCACCTGCCACCACAATACCAAATTCGCGGAACAACCGGCCCACAAATCCCTGCAGGAAGATGATGGGAAGAAATACGATGGCCAGCGTGATTGAGGTGGCGATGACCGCAAAATAAATTTCCGTAGCGCCCAGCCTTGCCGCCTTGTATTTATCCATGCCCTGCTCCATCTTCTTAAAGATGTTTTCCGTTACCACAATTCCGTCATCCACCACCAGGCCCGTGGCCAACACCAGTGAAAGCAAGGTTAATACGTTAATGGAGAACCCGGCGATGTACATGATAAAGAAGGCGCCGATCAGGGATACCGGAATATCAATCAGCGGCCTGAAGGCGATGGACCACTCACGGAAGAACAGATAGATGATGATCACCACCAGTGCAATGGCGATGAACAATGTTTCCTTTACCTCCGTGATAGCCTTGCGCACAAAAGTGGTTCTGTCGAATCCCACTTCAATCTGAATATCTTCCGGTAACTCTTTCCTTAACTGCTCAATACGTTTGTACATCTCGTCTGCAATGGCCACCTGGTTTGAACCCGGTTGTGCAATGGCGGCGAGGGACACCACTTCTATATTGTTCTTCCTGGATGCGCTTTCTTCTTCAGCCGGACCGAGGATGGCGTAACCCACATCTTTCAGCCTGATGGTTCTGCCGGCATCCTGCAATACGATCAGGTTATTGAAGTCTTCTTCTGTGGTGAGCTTTCCATAAGCCTTCACCGTCATTTCCGTGGTGTTACCGCGCACTTTCCCACCAGGCAATTCAATATTCTCCCTGTCCAGTGCATTTTTTACGTCCTGGATGGTAAGGCGGTATGCAGACAGTTTTGCGGGGTCAAACCAGATCCGCATGGCGTAACGCTGGCCGCGCAGATTTATAGAGCTGATGCCGGCAACAGTCTGCAGCCTTTCCTGGATCACGTTCTCCGCGATGTCTGACAGTTCCAGCAGGGTTCGTTTGTTGCTCTGCACCTGCATAAACAGGATGGGGTCTGAGTCTGAATCCTGCTTGGCAACAGACGGAGGCGCATCAATGTCCTGGGGCAGGGCATTCACGGCCTGGGATACTTTTTCGCGGATATCGTTGGCCGCTCTTTCCAGGTCAACACCCAGTTCAAATTCCACGGTGATGTTGGAGCTTCCCTGGGATGAAGACGAAGTGATATTCTTAACCCCTTCAACGCCGTTAACGGCTTTTTCCAGGGGCTCAGTGATCTGTTGTTCGATGATTTCGGCATTGGCACCTGTATAAGAGGTGCGCACACTCACTACCGGAGGGTCTATGGCAGGATACTCTCGTACACCGAGTGAATTGAAGCCGATATACCCGAATATGATGATAATAATGGAGCAAACGATCGCAAGAACCGGACGCTTAAGACTGAGTTCAGATAAATTCATCAGCGTAAGATTTCAGGTCAGTTCACAATTTTTGACAACTTCAGCTTGGCACCGGGCTTGATGAAGAGCAGGCCGGAAGTCACCAGCGTGTCGCCGGCAGACAACCCGTCCACCACCTGTACATTGGTGGAGTCCCTGACGCCGGTTTCTACTTTCACCATTGCGGCGGTTCCACCCTTGTAAACCGCTACCTGTTTATTCCTGGCCTGTGGGATCACGGCATTGCTGGGGATCATGATGGCATTTTTATTCTCACCGAGGATCATTCGCACTTTGGCAAAGGTTCCGGGAACCAGGTACTGGTCTGCACCTCCCTGGACAATAGCCCTGATGCGCAGGTTTCTGGTGTTTTCATCAACCGAACTCTCGCGGGCGAGGATGTTGGCTTTATATTCCTTGCTGGATCCATCAATGGAAAAATCCAGGGTAAGGCCATTCTTGATTTGCGAACTGTATTTCTCAGGCACGCTGAATTCAATTTTCATCTGGCTTACCTGGGTAATGGTGGTGACGAGGGTAGTGGGGGATATGTAGGCGCCCGGACTGATATTTTTCAAACCCAGTCTTCCTGTATACGGAGCACGAATCTCTGTTTTTGAGATATTTACACGCGTTAGTTCAATATCTGCTTTAATGTTGCTGACCTGGAGGATGCTCAAATCATAGTCTTGCTGGGCTATGCCGCCAATCTTCAGCAATTCCTTCTGACGCTCCTCGGTTTTCTCGGCTATCTGTAATTGGACCTGCAATTTTTTCAACTGCGCCTGGAGGTCGCCATCATAAATTTTTACCAGCAGGCTACCCTGGGGTACCACAGCACCCTCACGGATATTCAGCTGGGTGATCCTGCCGGAAATTTCTGGCCTGATCTCTGTGGCTTCATTGGCGAGAATAGTTCCGGAAGCTTCTACCACTTCATTAATGGAACTGGTCTTTACCACCAGGCCTTCCACTTCAATGGCCGGTGCAGGGCCGCCGGCACCGGGGCCGGAGGGAGGCGCAGCATCCTTTTTAGTTTTGCAGGAAACAAGGGTCAAAACAGCCAAAATGGCCAATAACGCAGTAGTTTTCTTCATGGAACGTGAAAATAAATCTAATCTCTGATAACGGGCCTGTCTATCGGGTAAATAGATGCCCATTGGTGTAAAAACTTGTGAGATCAGTCAAATAAACTGCGCAGGCCGTGGGCAAACCTTGCTTCGTGATCAAGCAGCCATCTTTTACGCCAGAGTTCACCGGCATACCCTACTAAGGAACCCTGCTGGCCAATGACCCGATGACAGGGAACAATGATGGCGATGGGATTCTTTCCATTGGCCGTACCCGCCGCGCGTATACACTTGGGATCCCCCAAACGAATGGCCAGCCCCTGGTATGAAATGGTTTGCCCGTAGGGGATCTTCCGCAACTGCTGCCAAACCCGCAAACGGAAAGCCGTATCATCCATGGCCAGTGGTACAGAGAATGCCCTCAATTCACCTGCGAAATAGGCATCCAGTTCCGCTTTCAATTGCTGCATGACCGGTTGGCCGGTTCCATCCTCCGCGTCAGCGTCCACGGACGGCGAAAAACTAACCTGCCGCACTGCCCGCTCATCCGTGAGCAGATGCAGGGTGCCTAACGGCGATGTATACTCGGATTTCCAATATGCAGTCATGGTTATTGGCTTTTATCCGATCCTTAATCCATTACCCACCGGATGACCGGGCTGTAGCAATACCACATCACCCTGCTCGTCATACACACCCAGTACCAGGCACTCACTGAAAAAATTAGCGATCTGCCGGGGAGGGAAGTTCACCACCGCAATCACCTGCCTGCCCACCAACTGTTCCGGTTGGTAATGTACCGTGATCTGTGCCGATGATTTTTTAATACCCAATGGCCCAAAATCAATAGCCAGCTGGTAGGCCGGTTTCCGTGCTTTCGGAAAATGTTCCGCGCTGATGATGGTACCTGTGCGCATCTCCACCTGCTCAAACTGCTCCCAGCTGATCAATTCCATGATGAATCATTTTAACTTAACTTACCAAAAATTCCCGACATGACTACTCGTCGCAAGTTCCTGAAATATGCCGGCATTTCCGCGGCAGGTTTCACCATTGTACCCCGTCACGTGCTGGGCCGTGGCTTCATTTCGCCCAGTGATAAACTCAATATCGCCGCCATTGGCGCGGGCGGTAAGGCGGAGTATAATATTCCCCAGGCATGGAACAACGGCGCAGATAATATTGCGGTGCTTTGTGATGTGGACGACAGGCAATCAGTGAACATGCGGAAGAAATTTCCGCAGGCGAAATATTATAAGGACTACCGGGAGATGCTGGACAAGGAAAAGAATTCCATTGATGCCGTCATTGTTACCACGCCAGACCATATGCACTATGTGCAAACCATTGCTGCAATGCAGCTGGGCAAACACGTGTACACAGAGAAACCGCTCACGCACGATATTGCTGAGGCTCGATGGCTCACAGAAGCAGAACAAAAATATAAAGTGGTGACCCAGATGGGAAACCAGGGCAGCAGCGGCAATGATACCCGCATCATTGAAACCGCCGTGCAGAAAGGTGTGCTGGGCGATGTGCATACCGTGCACGTATGGACCAACCGTCCGGTATGGCCGCAGGGCGTGATGCGTCCCAAAAATGTGGATGCAGTTCCGGCGGGGCTCGACTGGAATTTGTGGCTGGGTACGGCACCGTTCAGGGAATTCAATAACGGATACCTGCCCGCTATCTGGCGCGGCTGGTGGGATTTTGGTACCGGCGCGCTGGGAGATATGGGCTGCCATTTCATGGACGTTCCTTTCCGCGCTCTTCGGTTAGGCTATCCCGTTAGTGTGGAATGCAGTGTTGCCGGGGTATGGTCTGGATTCTTCCAAGAAGCGGACTATTCAGACAGTGGACCTACAGCGTCAAAGATCCACATCCAGTTCCCTGCCCGCGGCAATATGAAGCCTGTGGAACTGATCTGGTATGATGGCGGCATTCAACCCAAAAGGCCTGAGGAGCTGGGACCCGAGGAAGAGATGGGAGAGATTGACGGGGGAATCATCATGGAGGGCAGTAAGGGTAAACTGATGGCCGGACTCTTTGGCCGCAATCCAACTCTACTCCCCACCAGCAAGATGAAGAACAATCCTTTCCCCAAGGCAGACAGGCCCTTTGTACCGGGTGGCTGGGAAGGTCACCAGGCCCAGTGGACGGCCGCATGCAAAAAAGGGTGGGGGGCTTACACCAGTTCACCGTTCTCCATGGCGGGCCCGCTCACGGAAACCGTGTTGATGGGCAACCTGGCTACGCGCAGTTATGCAACCAGAAGGGCAAAGACCGATGGTGGCTATACTTATCCCGGCAGGAAGAAATTACTGTGGGACGGCAGGAATATGAAGATCACTAATTTTGATGAAGCGAATGCTTTTGTGAAAAGAGAATATCGCAAATATTAAGTGAGAAGGTAAAGGGAGAGGTGTGAAGCTGGTCTTCGCACTTCTCACTTTATCTTCTCACTTTCTTCACATGACTTAAGAAACAAGTATATCACTCAAACGAACAAGTTCTTCCTTCTTATACGCATTGGGCGCATCGTCAAAACACTTTGAATATTCATTGAGCAGGAAATGGATGATCCGGCGGTTGCTCATCGGCTTGAAATAATTGGCCGATGGGGTGGCATTGATGCGGGCAAAATAATTATCTACATCTTTCTGCGTGTATACCTGTCCGGTCATGGGATCTATAAAGAAATGGATCTTATGTTCCGGCGTAGTGGTGCGGAAATAATCCGGTGAATTGTCGAAATACGCTAGAATGTATTGGCGCGGAATATGGATCACTTTCACCGGAATATCCAGCATCTGGCAAAGGTACTGGTAGAGGATGCCGTTGGTAATGGAATTGCCCCTGCGGGTCTCCACCACTTTATTCAGCAGGAATTCTTCCTGGTGCGTATAGGAGATCTCCACGCCTTTTAGTTTATGGTAGGAGAAAAGGATCTTGTTGACCACATTCACCTGTTCCAGTGCCGTGAGATAGCTATTCAGTTCCAGCCAGATATTCCGGCGGAACTTTTCTATTTCAGCCACCACTGAAGGTGTCTGCAGATCGGGAAACTTGTAACGGGAAACCAGCAGGGCGCCATCCAGCAGGTCAGGTGATTCCTGGTGATGCCACTCGCGCAAATCCATCTGGAGTTCATCAAAATGAAGGCGGTGGATCAGGAGTTCTATCCTCTCCTGGACTTCCTCGGCGGGCGTATTCTCCCAGAGGTTCTCCAGGTTGGGGATAATTTCCTTGCCGAGGGAGACAATTCTCTCGCTCACCGTCGAGAACACTTCCTCATCGGGGTCGTCGATCAGGTGAAGGAGGGCTGATATTTCCTTGTTCTCTTCCATAAGGTGGTCAGGGTTTTATACGTCCATACCAGATATGACGTAGGAACGGGTTAATTTATTGTTAACCAATTCCAAAATAAATATCGGGGGAAAGGAGCGGAGGGCAAGATTCTAATTATCCACAAGCGGTGATGTATTGTGGAAATGTCGCGGAGAGGGAGGCATAGAGGCATTGAGGCATTAAGGCATTGAGGAGCCTACCTTAATGCCATAATGCCTCAATGCCTCTATGCCTCTATGCCTTTTTCTTCTTAGGTACGCGCTTCTTCGGCGGGTTGGCAATGGCATCGTCAATCATCTTCTTCACTTCCTCAATGCTCAGGTCCGCTGCCTTTTCCTGCTGGTCTTTGGGGATGGGGAAGTTCCGCAGTCCTTTCTTGATGTAGATGCCATAGGGGCCGCGCAGCAACTGGATCTTTTCTTTTTCAAAAACTTTCACCGTGCGTTCTTCCTTGGCTTTGCGTTTTTCCACGATGATGGGAATGGCCTCATCCAGTGAAACTTCATATGGGTCAAATTCCTTATTCAGGGAATAGAAGGATTTGTTATGGGCAATGTAGGGTCCAAACCTGCCGATATTTACCTGTACCTCCTCACCTTCAAATTCACCCAGTATGCGTGGAAGCCTGAAGAGTTCCATCGCCTCCTCAAAACTGATGGTCTCAATGCTCTGGTTGGGCTTTAGCTTTGCAAATTTGGGTTTGTCGTCTTCGTTTGCGGTGTCCCCGATCTGTACCATCGGTCCATAGCGCCCCATACGGGCAATGACCTTCTTCCCAGTGGCGGTATCAAAGCCCAGTTCCCTTTCACCGCTGATCCTTTGTGCATTCTCCAGGGTGTCTACCACGTCTTTCTTGAAGGGCTGGTAAAAATCATCCACCATTTTATTCCACTTCACCTTGCCATCTGCGATCTCATCAAATTCATTTTCTATGCGTGCGGTGAAGCCAAAATCCATGACATTATCGAAATGCTGCAGCAGGAAATCAGTGACCACCAGGCCCAGGTCCGTAGGAAACAGTTTTGATTTTTCTGCACCCGTGGTTTCCTGGTCTGTTTTCTTCGTGATCTTGTTGCCAGCCAGCGTGAGTACCCGAAAATCCCTGATCACACCTTCCTTATCCCTCTTTTCCACATAACCCCGTTTGATGACGGTGGAGATGGTGGGGGCATAGGTAGAAGGCCGGCCAATACCCAGCTCTTCCAGTTTTTTTACCAGTGAGGCTTCTGTATAGCGCGGTGCGGGCCTGGAAAAACGCTCCGTTGCGCGGAGGGCCGTCAGCTGCAGATCCTGGCCCACAGCCAGTTGCGGCAGCATGCTGCTGTTCTCTTCATCCTCCTCCTCATCGTCCCTGCCTTCCATGTATACTTTGAGGAAGCCATCAAACTTCAAGACCTCACCCTGTGCAGAAAGCATCTCACCATTGGTGCTGATGCTGATCTTCGCGGTTGTTTTTTCCAGTTCCGCATCTGCCATCTGCGATGCCATGGTACGCTTCCAGATCAGCTCATACAATTTCTGCGCATCGGCCATGTCCACTTTCTGGCGGTCCATATACGTAGGACGTATGGCTTCATGCGCTTCCTGGGCGCTTTCGTTTTTATTCTTGAAACGCCTTGGCTGGGAATAGTTGCTGCCATAGCTGCTCTTGATATGTGCGCCAATATCCTGCATGGCCGTATCACTCAGGTTCACACTATCCGTACGCATATAAGTGATATAACCAGCTTCATAGAGTTTCTGTGCCAGCAGCATGGTACGGCTCACACCATACCCCAGCTTCCTGCCTGCTTCCTGCTGGAGCGTAGAGGTTGTAAAGGGAGGGGCCGGTGATTTTTTGGCCGGCTTCACCTGGATATCTGCAACGGTATATTTAGCGCCTTTGCAGCTTTCCAGGAATTTCTCAGCATCTTTCTCACTGTTTATCCTGGAGCCCTCGGCTTTGAAAGCAACTGCCTTTTGGTTGATATCCTTACCCGTGAACTGGGCATCAAGTTTAAATGAACTGGAAGGTGTGAACTGGTTGATCTCCCTTTCCCTTTCCACGATGATCCTTACCGCTACACTTTGTACACGGCCCGCACTCAGGTTGTTGCGCATGCTCATCTTGCGCCAGAGTACCGGCGACAACTCAAAACCCACAATACGGTCCAGCACCCGGCGTGCCTGTTGTGCATTCACCAGGTCAAGGTTCAGGGTCCGCGGGGTCTTCACTGCTTTTTCAATGGCCGGCTTGGTGATCTCATGGAATACGATCCGCTTGGTTTCCCTGGGATCCAGGCCCAACACTTCACAAAGATGCCAGCTGATGGCTTCCCCTTCCCGGTCCTCATCCGTTGCCAGCCAAACCTCTTCGGATTTCTTAGCCAGCTGCTTGAGTTCTTTCACCACTTTCTCCTTGTCCTCAGGAATGATATAACGGGGCTTATAATTATTGTTGACATCAATCCCCATGTCGTCTTTTTCCAGGTCCCGGATGTGACCAAAACAACTCTTTACCTCGAAGTCAGATCCCAGGATCTTTTCGATGGTTTTGGCTTTCGCCGGGGACTCCACAATCAGCAGGTTTTTCGCCATAGTAGGGGTAATTGACGATAACTAATTGATTATCATCGTTTTATATAAAAATATCGACAAGTCTTGCCTTGCAATAATACATTAATGTAGTAAATATCAAAAAACGGGCGATATGGACCCTCGGTGAAATTCCCGCCTCAGAGAAAGGAAAAGATCTTTCTTTTCACCTCATTATCCCGGTAAATCCTGTTGTGTCCCAGCCCTTTGGTGATCATGAATTCTATATGCGGGGGCTTTTGGCGGATGAGTTTTTCCACGTCTTTAAGTGGTGTTACGGCGTCATCCTCATCGTGCACCCAGAGTACGGAAGCCTTGATATGTTTCATGGTTCTGGGGATGGAATAGTGGCTGGGAGCATGGCCGGAGAGCTTAATGACTTTTTCATCGAAGGCCTTCCGCACTTTATCATTCAGTTGCAAAAAGCTGAAAAATCCATCAATGGCGGTAACATTCTCCGTTGCCGGGGCAATGAGCACCAGTTTTGTCTGCGCGTCATGCGGCACAGTTTCCAGGTAGTGGCAGATGGAAATGCCACCAAAGGAATGGGCAATGTAAGCGTCCATCCGGCCATATAGTTTTTCGATCTTCCGGATCATGTCCATATAGATGAGGATGTGGATCGTCTTTCCTTCGCTGTTGCCATGGGCAGGAGCGTCAAAAGCATACACGCCATAGCCTTTCTTAATGGCCCGGGAAATATGATGGTCGAATTTGCGGACGGAACTCTCATAGCCGTGCAGAACCAGCAGTTTTTTTTCTGCCTGTTCATTCCATCGCCAGCCTTTTACTTTTTTACCCTGCAATTCAAAATGGATGCGTTCCCCTTTGCAGAAAATATCGGGCGGTGTTTTTTTGGATCGATGTTTTGGCTGGGTGAAAATATCAAAGGCCTTATCAGCGGCCAGTGCGGGGGATACCACGGCCATCATGTTTAATTTGGCACGGATATAATTGACGGCAATTTTTTGTGCGAGCTTCATCGTGTATCTTAGGCAAAGATATGGATATCGTTATCATCGGTTCCGGGAATGTGGCCCATGTGCTGGGAAGGCTTGCCGTGCAGGCAGGACATGTGGTGAAACAGGTGGCAGGGAGGAACAGGCGGGAAGTGGAAGCATTGGCCAACAGACTTCACCGAGAAGGCTGCGAACCGCTGCCTTCAACCTGCGTCCTGCGCCCTGCGCCCTGCGAACTGCAAACCGCCTCTCTCTACCTGATCTGTATTTCCGATACGGCACTGGAGAACCTTCACCAGTGGTTCCACCATGATAAAGCGATCCTGGTGCATACGGCAGGATCGGTATCCAAAGATGTGCTGGCACCGGCAGCTAAAAACTATGGTGTCCTTTGGCCGCTCCAGAGTCTCCGGAAAGAAGCAGAGGCTATACCGCCCATGCCCCTGGTGGTGGATGCCAACACCGTGGAATGCCTTACGGTGATCCAGGATTTTGCGGCCTCCCTATCTTCATCGGTCCATATCATGGATGATGAGACCCGCAGAAAAATGCACCTCGCTGCGGTGGTTTCCGGTAATTTTTCTAACCATTTGCTGGCCATGGTATATGACTATTGTAAAGCCGAAGGGCTGGATCCCGCCTTGCTGGTACCGCTTTTAGAGGAAACGGTGGGCCGCATGGCGCATGTACATCCTGCAGACATGCAAACCGGTCCGGCCATCAGGGCAGACCATGCTACCCTGCAGAAACACGAGGCAATGCTTTTTGATTATCCCGCATTAAAAAAACTCTACCATATTTTTTCTGATCTTATCCAAACAAAACAATTGCAATGAATATTCTTCCCCTGTTTACCCCTATTAACACTTTTGTATTGGATATGGATGGAGTACTTACTGATGGTACGGTGTGGGTGATGCCTGACGGGGAATGGGTGCGGCGCATGCACATCCGTGATGGCTATGTTTTGCAGCTTGCCGTTAAGAAAGGCTACCAGGTTTGGGTGATCACGGGATCATCCTCCAAACCGGTGGAAGAACGCCTGCGCAAATTGGGGATCCTGGAAATTCACCAACAGGTAAAAGACAAGCAGGCCTTATTAAACGCCCTGATGCAACAGTACCACATCACACCGCAACAGGTTTTATATATGGGCGATGATATACCAGACCTGAAAGCGATGCAGATCTGCGGCCTGCCGGCCTGCCCAAAAGATGCGGCAAGGGATATCCTGGAGATGGCCGCTTACATCTCTCCCTTCAAAGGTGGAGAGGGCTGTGTACGCGATGTTATTGAAAAAGTAATGCGTATACAGGGTAGCTGGTCAGAAGATATTTCTGTAGCCAGCACCTGATGCGTATCTTCACATCATGAGATTGGCGGCGGCATTTTTCAGGCTGATACGATTCCCTAACCTATTTTTCATCGCGCTGACGCAGCTGCTGTTTTACTATGCTATCATCATCCCGAGTTTTTCTGCGTACGGATTTACCGTGCCCTTATCCCTCCAGGCATTGCTGGTACTAATGGCGGCGTCCATCTGTATTGCCGCAGCGGGGTACATCATCAATGATTATTTTGACCAGAATATTGATATGGTGAATAAGCCCTCCCGGCTTGTAGTGGGTAATATCATCCGCAGACGGTGGGCCATTCTCTGGCACCTCAGTTTGTCTGCGGCCGGCGTGCTGCTCAGTGGCTGGGTCTCTTACCAATTGAGGAATCCCATTCCTGCCGTCTTCAACCTGATTACAGTATTGCTGCTATGGTTTTATTCCACCACTTTCAAAAAGCAACTCCTGATCGGCAATGTAGTGATCTCCCTGCTCACGGGCTGGGTGGTACTGGTCCTCTATGCTGCCATCAGCCATGTCACCATTTCCGGGGATTCCGGTGAACTCAGGAAAGTGGTGGCCAGGATTTACAAATTTGCGGTGCTGTATGGAGGATTTGCTTTCATCATATCGCTGGTGAGGGAAGTGGTGAAAGATATTGAGGATATGGATGGCGATGCCCGGTACGGATGCCGCACCATGCCCATCGTATGGGGTGTGCCCGTATCAAAAATGTTTGTAACCGTATGGCTCATTGTGCTGATTGCTTCACTGGTGATCCTTCAGATCTATGCGTTACAGATTTCCTGGTGGTGGTCTGTTGCCTACAGTGTGGTGGCCATCATCCTGCCATCATTTTTCATCCTTCGTAAACTTATGCCCGCCGTTACGCCGGCCCATTTCCATGAGATCAGCACCCTGATCAAGCTGGTGATGCTTACCGGTATCCTCTCCATGCTGTTCATTAAATGGTATACCTGATGCAAAAGATCGTCCTCGCTTCAAAATCTCCGCGAAGAAAACAATTGCTGGAATGGGCCGAGGTTCCCTTTGATATCCTGGCGATGGAAACACCGGAGACCTGGCCTGAAGGACTAACCCTTGAAGAAATTCCCGTGCATATTGCCAGGGAGAAAGCAAAGGCGGTGATGCATCTTGAGCTGTACCAGCGCTATGAAATCAATGTGCCAGTGCTGGCCGCTGATACAGTAGTGGTATTGGGTGAAAAAGTGATCGGTAAACCGGTTGACCGCGAAGATGCCATAGCCATGCTCACCGCACTGCAGGGACAAACCCACAGGGTGATCACCGGTGTGGTGATCAGGAATAAAGACGAAGAGGTATCCTTTGCCGATATTACCGAGGTAGACTTCCACCCGTTGGAACAGGAAGACATTGCCTACTATGTGGACCAGTATAAACCCTTTGATAAGGCAGGGTCCTATGCCATCCAGGAATGGATAGGAGTAATTGGGATCAAAGGTGTGCGCGGGGATTTTTACAATGTCATGGGTTTGCCCGTGAGCAGGGTGGTACGTGCGCTTCACGATCATTTCCAGTGATTTTTCTGTGATTAAGGCGGCCCGTACACCTTGGTGAGGGGCGAGGCAGCCAGTAGTTTGCAGGCATGAATGAAATGTTACTGCAATTTCTCTGGCACCAGCAACTATTTCACGCCGCTGATCTTTCCACGCTCCAGGGTGATGATTTGCAAGTGCTGGATCCCGGTGTCTGGAACCGTAACCAGGGTCCGGATTTTCTGCATGCCAGGATCAGGCTGGGAGGACAACTCTGGGTTGGCCATGTGGAATTGCATGTGCAAACGAGTGAGTGGAACAGCCATGGCCACCAGGAAGATCCCAACTATGCCAACGTGGTCCTTCATGTGGTATGGGAACACAATCTTCCTTTTCCTGGCAACCTGCCCGTGCTGCCTTTAAAGGAAAGGGTGCCGATGGGGGTCCTGCAGAAATACCAGGGATGGACATGGAAGCAGACGCTGGTCCCCTGTGAAGAAGACCTTCGCAGCATGAATGCGGGCATTTTTCAGCAACATATTAACCTGCTTGCCGAAGAAAGACTTATGCAGAAAGCCGGAAGAATCTATGAAAGGGTAAGGCAATTGGGTATGGACTGGCAGGAAGCTTTTTGGCAGGGTATGGCCCGCAGCTTTGGACACCGGGTAAATGCTGATGCATTTGAAAGCGTGGCGTCTACCCTGCCATACAATATCCTTCTCAAAAGCCGAACAGTACTATTACAGATTGAAGCCCTGCTGATGGGGCAGGCAGCATTGTTAAGACCAGACACCGGGGATGAATATGCAAAACAACTGTTCACCGAGTATGGATTCCTGAAAAAGAAATACCGGCTGGCGAAATCCTATGTGCCGGTGCATTTTCTGCGCATGCGGCCAGTCAATTTCCCCACGGTAAGACTGGCGCAGTTATCCATGCTGGTGCATGATATACCGGATCTCTTTCGCATGGTAAAAGAATGGAAAGATCCTCTTCAGATCAGGCAGTTGTTAAGGGTGGGCACCAGTGCTTATTGGGATAATCACTATCGCTTTGCAGAAACATCTGTGCACCAACCCAAATTTGTGGGGGATCAGCTGATCCACACGGTCATGGTGAACACCATCATCCCGTTTATACTGTCTTACCATCAGCACACAGGGCAATCAGCGCATGTGGAGCGGGTGCTGGATTGGACCAGGCAGCTACCTGCCGAAGCTAATAGTATCATCCACGCTTTTTCCCTTGCCGGGCATAAAGCAAGAGATCTCAAGGACACCCAGGGTATGCTGGCTTTGCATACATCTTATTGCGAGAAATCACAATGTGCTGCCTGCGCAATTGGACAATGGCACCTGAAGAATCAACACAAGGATGGGGAACTAACGGTCATGGATATCGGCAGGATTTGACTAATTTGTGGCAACCCAACACCTTGCACCATGTCAACTGAAAACTTACATCCAAAAAGGAATTTCCTTGAAAATGTACTGGCGCTGATTTTATTCCTGCTGTTTCTGGCAGCCACCTTCTATACCCTGAGTGTATTTTTGGGAATCTTCACCTTTGCCGTAATATTTGCTGTTCCTTTTGCACCCTTGTTTGAGAAACTGGTCAGCAAACTGGGTGGCAGGCGAAAACTGGCAGCCGTACTCTATGCACTGGTGCTGTTGGCTTTTGTGGCGCTGCCGTTGATGTACATCATTTCAGCGCTGGCAGAATATGGCCGCCAGATCCAGGAGCTGGTCATCAGGATACGGGACCACCAGGTGCCGGCCTTACCCGCATGGATAGCCGAAGTGCCGGTAGTGGGGGAGAAAGTGCAGGATTTCTGGAAAGCACTGGAAGCAGATCCTGAAACAACGCTAAAAAATTATGAACCGCAGATCAGGGATTTTTTGCCGAAACTCCTGCAGGCTGGCGGCAGTATGGTAACTACCGGCCTGGAACTGGTTGCTGGTATTGTGATCTCTTCAGTTTTATTGTTCCGGGGGCAAACGATCCTGGATCCTCTCTATACTTTCTTTGAAAAAATCCTGGGTAAGGAAACAGGCATGTCCCTGGTGAACGCCACGGGTAAGGCCATTAATGGCGTGGCCGTTGGTGTGATGGGAACCGCATTGATTGCTACCGTGGTGTCCTGGATCGGATTTACCATTGCGGGGATCAACATCGCTGTGGGACTGGCGGCGCTCACTTTTTTATTTACGGTCATCCAGTTAGGGCCGGTACCGGTGATCCTGCCTGTGATCATCTGGATGTTTTCACAAGGCAATACCGGCTGGGGTGTCTTCCTGATCGTGTGGATGGTTTTGCTCATGGTGGTAGATAATGTCATTAAACCCATCCTGATTGGAAGAAGCGGCAAGTTGCCGATTCTTGTTTTGTTCCTGGGTGTGGTAGGCGGACTTGCCGCCTGGGGTTTCACCGGCATGTTCAAAGGCGCCATTGTACTGGCCATCGCATACACGGTGTTCACCAATTGGTCTGCCCAGCAGAAAGGATAGGGGTAGGGAATAGGGGTAGGGTTTAGACTGTGCCCTGTAACCCTTACTAAAGAGGCCAGTTAAAATCTACATTTAGTTTAATATCTGGATGAATGCTTTCTTTAACCGGGCAGGTCCAGGCAATCTCTTCCAGCCTGGCCTTATTGGCGTCATCCAGAGTGAATCCCTCCGGATAATGAAATGTTAAATTAATCTGGCTAACCCGCCTTGGCTGGGCCTGCATGATCTTCTCCACGTCTACCTTGATCCGGCGGATGGCTGTTTCAAGGTCTTTTGCACGGATAGCCATGGTTGTGAGCATACACGAGGCCAGTGAAGTGGCCAGCAGGTCAGTGGGAGAGAACCTTTCCCCCTTGCCCTGGTTATCTGTAGGCGCGTCAGTTTCAAATGGTGATCCGGATTGCAGGTGTATACAGGTGGTTCTTAACTCGCCGTCATAGATAACAGAAGCCGTCATTGCCATAATTTTTAATAAATTTACAAAGAAGTAAAATCTGTCGAGTGAAATCTATAGCCATATTGTTTGTCAGCTGCCTGGTGACCCTGTCTTTGGCAGCGCAGGATAGGATGTCAGAGAAGGATAAAAAGAAACAGGCCAAACGGGATAAGATCAACCAGGTGATACGCCTGGAGGAAGAAGGTGAATCTGCATTTAAGAAACACAGCCTCTTCGGTTTCAAATTCAGCACAGACGGTTACGGTTTATCCTTTGAAAAAGGCAAGATTAAATCCCCTTACAAGGCCACGCTTTTCCAGATTGAACTCAACGAGAAGAAACATAAGAAGGAATCCAAACAGTCGCGCAGCGACGGCGCAGTGGTTTTTGGTAATCCTTTTATTTACGGTAAACAGAATAATTTCTACCAGCTGAAGCTGGGTATTGGCCAGCAGTATATGCTGGGCGGCAAAGCCAATAAGAACGGTGTTGCCGTGTATGTGATCATGGCGGGCGGTTTGTCTGTGGGCCTGCTGAAACCATATTACCTGGATGTTGAATCACCGCCCAATACAGGTGAGATACGCACCATCAAATATTCACAGGCGGATAGTGCAGAATTCATGGGTAACAATATCCTGGGTGCTGCAGGCTTTTTCAAAGGATGGGGCGAAGTTAAGATTGCACCGGGTGCCCATGCGAAAACGGGGCTTCGTTTTGACTGGGGCCGTTTCAACAATACGATTTCAGCCGCTGAGGTGGGCTTCAACCTGGAATACTACCCCGGAAAGGTGGAACAAATGGTGGGACTAAAGGCTAACTCCTTGTTTTTCAACGGCTATATCAGCTTTCTCTTCGGAAGCAGAAAGTAGTTAATTTTGCCCCCGGAGCATTACATCATGAAAGAACTTCCCGTTGTTGACCCTGTGGTGGAGCAAAAACCCAAGAAGCCGGATTGGCTGAGGGTAAGACTGCCCATTGGCGAAGGGTATAAATCCGTCCGAAATCTCGTTGATTCCCATAAACTGCATACCATCTGCGAAAGCGGCAACTGCCCCAATATGGGCGAGTGCTGGGGTGCAGGTACCGCCACCTTTATGATCCTGGGTAATATCTGCACCCGGAGCTGTGGCTTCTGTGCGGTGGCTACAGGGAGGCCAACAGAGCTGGATTGGGACGAGCCCCAGCGGGTGGCGGAGGCCATCTTTCTGATGAAAGTGAAACATGCAGTGATCACCTCAGTGGACAGGGATGAACTGAAAGACGGTGGCAGCACCATCTGGCACAATACCATCAAGGCCGTTCGCGCGCTTAGTCCGGGTACCACCCTTGAAACCCTGATTCCTGACTTCAAAGGGGAAAAAGAAAATATCCAGCCCATTATTGATGCCGCTCCTGAAGTGGTGTCTCACAATATTGAAACTGTTGAACGCATGACCCGCCAGGTGCGGATCCAGGCAAAGTACTGGCGCAGTATGGAAGTGCTCCGTATCCTCAAAGAAGGGGGTATGCGCACCAAATCCGGCATTATGATGGGGCTGGGCGAGACCTTTGATGAAGTGGTGCAAACCATGAAAGATCTTCGCAACAGTAATGTGGATGTGATCACCCTCGGCCAGTATCTCCAGCCCACCCGCAAACACCTGCCCGTTGTGCGTTTTGTGCATCCTGATGAATTTAAGGAACTGGAACGGATTGGTTATGAGCTGGGGTTTGATTACGTAGAGAGCGGACCATTGGTGCGGTCATCTTACCATAGTGAGAAACATGTGTTCCCCGGTATCGGCAGGAAAGAATGGGAATCAAAACAGCTGCAGCAACTTGCATAAACGCATCATCGCATTTATGGTTTTTTTTGCAAGCACCGCGTCCATGGCGCAGTTGCGATGGACCAATGTGGATGAAGCATTCGGACTCAATCATCCCGGCGTTCATGTATTCCGTTCTACAGACAGTCTCGGTAATATGCCTTCCATTGCATACTATGTAGTGGCTGATATCCGCAACAAGACTTTAGATATCAATACAGATACCACCCTGTACCGGCGCATCACACCATCAGCATATTATGAACGCAACCAGCATCCCATCATAGTGGTGAATGGAACTTTTTTTGACCTCAAGACCTCCCAGAACCTGGACCTGGTGATGACGCGTGGTAAAATGGTGTCTTACAATGTCAATAGCACCGCGCTGAAAGGAAAGGATACATTTTTGTATCGATATACCACCCGCGCAGCCATCGGCATCAACAAAAAAGGCCGGGCTGATGCAGCCTGGTTGTACTCCGACAGCTCTGCGCGATATCCCATTGCCTACCAGAGCAAGCCGCCCAGCTGGAAAGGCAACGGTAACGAATACACGAAGAAACAATTTGATGCCCATGCCGGCGCTAATGGCAAAGCATGGAAAATGTATACAGCCATAGGTGGAGGGCCGATGCTGGTACAGGATGGCAAGATCCGGATCACCAACAACGAAGAAGTGATGTTCACCGGTAAGGCTATTGACGATCGTCACCCCCGCACGGTGATTGGATATACCCGTGATCAAAAGCTCATCATACTGGCCGTTGAAGGCCGCAATAAAGGCGTTGCCGAAGGTGCTACGCTTACCCAGCTTGCGGAGATCATGATCAGCCTGGGTTGCGTAGAAGCGCTTAATTTAGATGGAGGAGGCAGTAGTTGCCTGCTGGTGAATGGGCGCGAGACGATCAGGCCTTCAGATAAAACGGGACAGCGGCCCGTGCCGGCGGTATTGATTGTGGAGGCATTGAAAAAATGAGGATTTGGAATTCTGGAATCCGGGAATCCGGGAAGCATGGAATTCTGGAAGCCTGGAATCTCAGATTCAGAAGCAGACTACCAGGGGCCAAATCGTGAGATCAGAAATGCCGGATCGTCTAAGTATTCTCCAGGTGTAAGCCAGTGATGACCGGTCCCAAGATGGTTGATGATGTCCACCATTCTGTCATAGGAATAGGTGGTTAAAGCACAAATGAATACCCCACTATGGCCATCGTGTGATATTCCATGATCTACATCCGAAATCACCAGTTTGAGTTTGCAATTGATTGCATCAATAAAGTGCAATTCATCTAGCCAGATATCTTTTTTTGAAAAAACAAGAATTTGAATAGCGGAAATCAATAAGCCACTTTGCTCCTGGGTAAACTGACTTAACCTGACAAGTCGCGCCGGGCTCGCATCAGGAAACTCCCCATTTCCCGTAGCATCTAAATATTCCAGTTTCATGGTGATTAGGGGATTGCAAAAATGCCTAATTCTCTGAAGTCGCTCTCTTACCAATGGCCTAAGACCTTAAGGGCGGATCCTTGCCTTCCAAATATCTACATCTCCAATCCCTTCGATTCCCACATTCCCACATCTCCCCATTTCCCCTCTACCTGCTCTCCCACACCAACGCACTCGCCCCCAAAATCGCCGCATCTGCTTCTTTGAGCTCTGAAAAAATGATCTTGACCTTATTCTGGAAAATGGGCAAGAGGTTTTTTTCCATGTGCTCGCGCGTGGGCTTGAGGATGAGGTCTCCCGCCTTGGACATACCGCCAAAGAGGATGATGGCCTCTGGACTGCTGAACATCACGAAATTGGCAAAAGCCAGTCCGAGGATGCGTCCGGTAAAATCGTACACCTCCAGGGCCATTTTATCGCCCTGGATGGCGCAGTCGTATACCACGCGCGCATCGATCTCTTCCTTGGCATAGTTGCGCATCAGGCTGTCTTCCTTGGGGCGTTGTTCCAGGAATTCCAGCGCCGTACGGGCCACGCCCGTTGCGGATGCGTATGCTTCCAGGGATCCCTTGATGCCGGTACCGGGATGGTTCCTCCCTTCAGGGATGATAATGGTATGTCCAAGTTCACCGGCAAAGCCATCATGGCCATAAATAAGTTGTCCATTGGCCACAATGCCGCTGCCCACTCCGGTGCCAAGTGTGATCATGATGAAGTCCTTCATGCCCTTGGCAGAGCCGTACATCATCTCACCCACGGCCGCCGCATTGGCGTCATTGGTAAGCCGGGCGGGGATGCCAAATTTACTGGTCACCAGGTCTGCCAAGGGAACTATGCCCTTCCAACGCAGGTTTGGCGCATATTCGATGGTGCCATTGTAAATGTTGCCATTGGGTGCACCGATGCCGATGCCGCGGATGTATTCCGGGCCGCCGGCTTCCATGATGGCTGGCTGCAGTGCTTCAAACAGCTCATCAATGAACTCCTCCACTTTTTCGTGTTTGTGCGTAAGGATCGCACCGTGATAGGAGATATCCCCGCGATGGTTCACGAGGCCGAACTTGGTATTGGTGCCGCCGATATCAATGCCGATGGCATACTGCTGTGAAATGGGAATGGTCATAACAATTTGATTAATGTCCTCCGCCGATCTGTTGGTCGAAATCGAGTCCTTGACTCTTTAGAATATTCTTTACACTGAATCCAAAGAATGCCAGGTAAACAAAGCAGACCACCGGAACCCAATAAGAATTGTGAATTCCTACAATGTCTGAAAGTTTGCCTTGGATTGGAGGAATGATTGCCCCACCTAAAATCATCATGATGAGGAATGAAGATCCTTGAGAGGTGTATTTTCCTAGTCCGGCAATCGAAAGAGCGAAAATACAAGGCCACATAATTGAGCAAAATAGTCCACCGCTTAAAAAGGCATAGGTGGATATCTTGCCAGTGGACATAAGTCCAACGATCATTGCACCTAATCCAAGCAAACTAAATACAATAAGGGTTTTAGCTGGTTTCTCTTCAGTGTAATAAAATGCAGCAATCTGGATGGCAACGCAAACAATATACCAGTAAAGTGGAGTCATGTCTTTTCCAGCAATAGAATTTACCGCGATGACCACCCCAAATGCAACTATAGGCACAACAAATATCAATACTTTTTTCATCGTCTCGGTGGGATTGAATACGGGTATGGCCCCCGTCCATCTACCGATCATCATGCTTCCCCAATACATGGAAATATACGGCGCAATTTGGGAGGCCTGAAGTGCCCCATAGGACTCCTGTTTAAGCAATTCACCGAAATTGCTTACGATTGAAACTTCAACACCAACATAGGTAAAAATGGCCAACATGCCCAGTACAAGTTGTGGGTATCGCATCGCTCCCCATCCGGTGCTGTTCTTTTTTGCCCTGAGGTTTGCAAAAATCAACCCACCAACGACGATCACCAAGGCCAGGGCCATCCAGGAGAGCCTGTATATCTCAAGGCTGTGTTTTTCAGCATCATTTGCTGGCTCAGAACGATAGCTGCTGAACACTGGAATAAATACAGCAACCAGCAAAATAGTAATGATAACTAATGTTCTAGTAGCATTTCCGGATCTTTCAATATCGGCCTCACTTTTCCCGTCAGGTAGTTTCTTCGAGAAAATGAATAACAGCGCTGCAACAAGGAACAGAAGTCCCACGGCAACATAAAGAATATTAACCTTGTCTAGATTGAGCGATCGAATCTGTTCATCAGTAATCTCCGTTGCAGTGCCAAACAGGGAAAGACCTACGACGATAGGGCCAATCATAGTCCCGAATGAATTTACACCGCCACCGAGGTTAACACGATGGGTACCTGTAGAAGGATCTCCAAGTGCTATTGCAAAGGGTTGTGCTCCGGTCTGTTGTAGGGAAAAGCCTAAAGCAACAATAAACAAAGACGATAATATGGCAGCAAATCCTCCATAATTTATCGAAATGATCATCGCCAGGGCGCCAATAACGGACAACATCAAGCCATAAACTATACCTCTCTTAAATCCCCAGCTAGCCATGATATCCTTTCCTTTCGAAACACTGAACAAATAAAGGATCAATGCTCCGATGTAGTATGCCCCGTAAAAGGCAAAATCAATAAGTTGAGACTGGAACTGATCTAATTTGAAGTAATGCTTACAGAAAGGGATAAATACACTATTGGAAGCAGCGATGAATCCCCAGAAGAAGAAGACCAATACCAAGGTGCTCAGGGCGCTGTAATTGGTAGGCTGTTTGGGTTGGGACATAAGCAGTCAGTTGTTTAAACGTTCAAGTGCTGAAAATAGCAAGAATTTTCTAGCAGAAAAATTATTTGTAGGCGCACCTGAATCGGAAAAACATCATTATTTTCAGACGCACTAAAACCTTTGAATGGAAATTGTCCATGTAACTGCTGAATGCTATCCCATGGCTAAGGCCGGAGGCCTCGGGGATGTGCTGGGTGCTTTGCCGAAATACCAGGTGGAACAGGGCCATGTGGCCAAGGTGGTCATGCCCATGTACCGCACCAAATTCCTCTACAGCAACCAGTGGGAAGTGGTGCATAAGGGCGCTACCAACCTGGGAAACCGCTGGTTTGATTATACCATCATCAAGGAGCTCACCAATAAACTGGGTTTTGATCTTTACCTAGTGGATATCAACGGTTTGCTGGACCGCGAAAAAGTGTACGGCTATAACGATGATACGGAAAGGTTCATCAGTTTCCAGATTGCCACCCTGGACTGGTTGTCTAAATGGGAGCACCGTCCGGATGTGATCCACGTGCATGATCACCATACGGCACTCATCCCGTTCATGATGATGAACTGTTACGCTTACAAAGGGCTGTCTGGCATACCCACCGTTCTCACCATCCATAATGCCCAGTACCAGGGGCAGTTCAGCTGGGACAAAAGCAACTATATCCCTGCCTGGGACAGCTGGAAGAGCGGTATGCTGGAATGGAATAACGCCATTAACCCACTTGCCGCAGGCATCAAGGCTGCCTGGAAAGTGACCACCGTAAGTCCCAATTATATGCAGGAACTGCGGGGAATGAGCAATGGGCTGGAAGACATTTTTGAATACGAGAAAGGAAAATGCTCGGGTATCCTGAACGGTATAGATACCAATGTATGGGACCCTGAATCCGATAGTTATATCAATTACCACTACTCTTCGCTAACCGTACAGAAAGGGAAAAGAGAAAGTAAGAAGGGACTAGCGGAAGTGTTTAACCTTGACCCCGAGAAACCCTTGTTTGTATTCATCGGAAGACTGGTAGGAGAGAAAGCTGCGGACCTTTTACCCCAGGTGATTGGCGACAGTTTCTACTACATCGGCCGGAAAATGAATTTCCTCATCCTCGGCAGCGGTGATCCTGAAGTGGAGCGCCAGCTGGAGGTCATGAAAAACATCTCCCAGGGGGATTATAATTGTTATATTGGGTATAACGAGCAACTGAGCCACCAGATGTATGCCGGCGCTGATTTCCTCCTGATGCCTTCCAGGGTTGAACCCTGCGGATTAAACCAGATGTACGCGATGCGCTATGGTACCGTGCCCCTGGTGAGGAAAACGGGCGGGCTGAGTGACACCGTAAAAGACATCGGCGAGCCCGGTGGTTACGGCCTTACTTTCAATTATGCTTCAGTGGGAGACATCACCCAGGCCATTTACAGGGCGGTGGATCTGTATGCCGATGAGAAGAAATTTAACAAAGTGAGGCAGGTCATGATGGGGCTTGATTTCAGTTGGGACCGGAGCGCCATCGATTATATTAATTTGTACAAATCTTTAAAGTAAATTGACATTATAAATACCCAGCTATGAATAAAGAGGTTGTTGCCATTATCCTTGGCGGTGGAGCCGGAACACGTTTGAAGCCACTGACTGCTACCCGTAGTAAGCCTGCCGTTCCCATTGCAGGCAAATACCGCCTGGTAGATATTCCCATTTCCAACTGTCTGAACTCCGGCATCGGAAGGATGTATGTGCTTACGCAGTTCAACTCCGCATCACTGAACAAACACATCAAAAATACCTATCACTTCAGCGCGTTCAGTTCTGCTTTTGTAGACATCATTGCTGCTGAACAGACCACAGACAACCCCAACTGGTTCCAGGGAACGGCCGATGCTGTAAGGCAAAGTCTTCGGCATATTGAACAGCAGGATTTTGATTATGTGCTGATCCTGTCTGGCGACCAGCTCTACCAGATGGATTTCCAGGAAATGGTGAACAATCACGTGAAGTCGGGCGCCGAGATCTCCATCGCCACCATACCCGTACACGAGCGTGAAGCCACTGAATTTGGCATTCTGAAATCAGACACCAATAATTATATCACCTCATTCATTGAAAAGCCCAAGCATGAAGTATTGGGTGACTGGGTGAGCGATACCGGTGATGAAATGCGCGCAGAAGGCAGGATTTACCTGGCCAGCATGGGTATCTATATTTTCAACCGGAAATTGTTGTTTGACCTGTTGCTGGACGAAGCCAATAAAGACACCACTGATTTTGGCAAGGAGATCATTCCATCTTCCATTGAGAACCACAAAGTGGTGAGCTATCAATATGACGGCTACTGGACAGATATCGGAAACATTTACTCGTTCTTTGAGGCCAATCTCTCGCTCTGCCAGGACATCCCTCCGTTCAATCTTTTTGACAACCGGAATATTGTATATACCCGCGCCCGCATGCTTCCGCCGGCAAAGATCAGCGGTACCACGTTGGAGAAGACCATCATAGCAGACGGAAGTATCATCAATGCTTCCAGAATTGAAAACAGTGTGATAGGCATCCGCACGCGGATTGGTTATGGCACCACGGTGGTGAATGCTTACATCATGGGCTGCGATTATTATGAAACCATTGACGATATGAATAGTGCTGCAGCTTCGGGCCTGCCGAAGCTGGGCATTGGTGAGCGCACCTATATCCGCAATGCCATTATAGACAAGAACTGCCGCATTGGTGATGACGTACGCATCAACGGCGGTCCGCACCTGGCACCCACAGACCATTCCCTGTATACGGTGAAAGACGGGATTGTGGTGGTGAAAAAAGGCGCGATCCTCCCTAATGGATTTGTAATTTAGAAATCAGCAATTGAGCAATTGGGCATTTGTACCATTGTACAATTGCACAAATGCTCAATTGTTCAATGGTCAAATTAGTTTATGGCAGTTACTACTCCTCTTGGTTCAGATAAAGGCCTGAAACCGAAGCCCCGCCTGTCAACAGCCGAAATTTTCAACATGAGCTTTGGCTTTTTGGGGATCCAATTCGGCTTCGCTTTACAAAACTCCAATGCATCCGGTATTTTGAGGAATTACGGGGCAGATGTAGAACATCTAAGCTGGTTTTGGTTGGCAGCACCCGTGGTAGGATTGATTGTGCAGCCTATTGTGGGTCATTACTCAGACAGGACCTGGAACCGGTTGGGACGGCGCAAGCCCTATTTTCTGGCGGGAGCAATCCTGTCTGCAAGCGCACTTGCCCTCATGCCCAATGCAAATATCCTGGGAGCTATTGCGCCGCTGTTGTTGATTGCGGCAGGGTTCCTCATGATCATGGATGCCTGTTTTAACCTGGCGATGGAGCCCTTCAGGGCGCTGGTGGCAGACAACCTGCCGGATTCCCAACGTACTCAGGGATTTGGTATTCAAACATTCTTAATTGGTGTGGGAGCTGTACTGGGATCCTGGTTACCATATATTTTAAATAATTGGTTTGGTGTTTCTAAAGATGCACCTGAAGGCATAGTAGGGGATAACGTTAAATGGAGTTTTTACATCGGCTCTCTTGTATTTATCTTATCCATTTTGTGGACGGTGTTCAAAACAAAAGAATATCCGCCCAAAGAATATGCAGAATATCATGGCCATAATGAAGAAGAACATAAAGGGCTGTCGTCCATATTCACAGACTTCCAGAGAATGCCCAAAACCATGCGGCAACTGGGGCTGGTACAGTTCTTCTCATGGTTTGCCCTGTTTGGAATGTGGGTATTCACCACAGATTCTATAGCCACGCATATTTTTGGCCTCTCCATTGATGATAAGAGTTCAGACCAGTACAGGGATGCCCAGCAATGGACGGGGGTGATCTTTGGCGTTTATAATGGAGTTTCTGCTTTGTATGCGCTGATGCTGCCTTCCATTGCCAACAAGATTGGCAGAAAGAAAACACATGCACTGAGCCTGATCATTGGAGGTATAGGTTTGATTTCGTTTTTCTTTGCACCTAATAAAGAATTCCTCATCTTCTCCATGGCTCTTGTTGGTATAGCGTGGGCAAGTATCCTGGCTATGCCTTATGTTATTCTTAGCAGTTCAATACCCGCTGGCAAGATGGGCATTTATATGGGAATCTTCAACTTCTTCATTACAATTCCGCAAATCCTGAACGGGATCACGGGCGGGCCCATGGTGAAACATTTTTACAACAACCAGCCCGTGTATGCCCTGGTGATGGCAGGGATTTTTATGATCTGCGCAGCCATTTCTGTGATCTATGTGTATGATCCCGGCGCCATAGCCGTGAAGGAAGAATCAAAATAGTCTGTTATGAAAAGGATGCTAAAGGCTTGCTTGTGCCTTTTAATTAATATACCAGTTTGGGCCCAAACCAACCTGTATCCCACCCATTGGTTCACCGGGATGAAAGACTCCAGCCTTCAGGTGATGATCCACCGTAAGGACATTGGCAAGGCTACGGTGACCCTGCAGACTTATCCCGGCGTGAAAATGGTAAAGACATACGCACCGGAAAATAAAAACTACCTGTTTATTGACCTGGTCATTGCAAATACCGCAAAACCCGGTCAACTTCAATTGAGGATTAAAGAAGGAAACAGCCTGAACATTATTCCCTATACCCTCCTCCCCAGAAACACAGAAAATGGCAAGACCAGGGCAAAAGGCGTCACCTCGGCAGACCTCGTTTACCTCATCATGCCAGACCGTTTTGCCAATGGTGATCCCGCAAATGATGCCATCAGCACCCTTCGGGATGCCCAGGCAGATCGCAATAATCCATTTTCCCGTCATGGTGGAGATATCAAAGGCGTGGAAGAACGGTTGGATTATCTGAAAGACCTGGGAGTAACAACTGTTTGGATGACACCCGTCATTGAAAACAATATGCCCCTGGAGCCGGAATGGGGTGGGAAGGTTGCCGGATATCATGGCTACTGGTTTACGGATCACTATACAATTGACCCTCGCATGGGCGGTGAGGCCGCTTATAAAAGCCTCATTGCATCGGCCCATAAAAAAGGCATGAAGATCATCCAGGATGCGGTGTATAACCATGTGGGTGAAACGCACTGGTTTGTACAGGATCTTCCCATGAAGGACTGGATCAACCAGTGGCCCGCCTACCAGGGTGCTAACCATAAGGAAGAAGTGTTTTATGACCCCAATGGAAGTAGAATAGATAAAGACATCATGCTGGGCGGATGGTTCATCGGGCATTTGCCGGATCTCAATCTGCGCAATCCATGGCTCGCGAAGTTTTTGATCCAGCATGCGGTGTGGACCACCGAGGAGTTTGGGATCGATGGCTGGCGTGTGGACACCTATAAATATTGCGATGAGCAGTTTATGAACAATGTGAATGCGGCACTGGAGCGTGAATTTCCATCCATCACCATTTTTGGCGAGGCCTGGTGTGGCACTCCCATGGCCAGCGCTTATTTCGTCCGTAATAATATGGACCTCCCGTTCAAACACAACCTGCAAGGCGTAACAGAATTTCCTACCGCCTATGCCATGAAAGATGCAGCCCTGGGCAATACCGGCGCGCTGTACAGCACTTTATCACAGGACGGTCTGTATAAAGATCCGCTGCGCAATTGTATTTTCCTCGAGAACCATGATATGAACAGGATACTGTCTGAACTGGGGGACGATGTGGGCCGTCTAAAACTGGCAACCGGATTGTTACTGACCTTGCGGGGGATCCCGCAGCTGTATTACGGGACAGAAGTCCTGATGAAAAATTTCAAGAACCCCAGTGACGCGGAAGTGCGCAGGGATTTCCCCGGTGGCTTCTCCGGCGATCCGGTGAACAAATTCATGGCTGCGGGCCGCAGTGCACAGGAGAACGATTATTTCATTTTCCTGCGCAACCTCGCCAACTACCGGCAACGCACACCCGCACTACAAAATGGCAAGACCCTGCAGTTCCAGCCTCGTGAAAACGTATATGTTTATTTTAGGTATAACGGCAGCCAGCGCATTATGTGCGTTCTTAATCCCAATGATGAAGCAAAATCCATTCCCATGGCACCCTACCAGGAAGGTCTGGCTGGAAAGACCTCAGGCAAGGATATCCTCAGTGGTGCTTACGTTCCTTTGACCGGCAATCTGCAAGTGAAGGGAAAGACGTTTATGGTGGTGGAGATGGAGTAATAATGAAAACTGCATTGATATCCCATATGATATTTCTGGTACTTCATCAAGTCGTCACCAGTTTTTGAGGCAATCAAGCTTTTCCCTGATTCAACAATGGGATTGGGTTTACAAAAAACATTTTCTTGAAACCCTGCGGACCTTTGGTAGCTTTCCAGGGCAAGGGGATCATTCTTCGGATTGCATAGTGTAAGTGTGGCGGCTTTCCCTGAGCATTGCCAGTAGTGCCCACCGTCCCAATCACCGAAGCGTGTGAAACCGGTTGCAGCCATCCCGCTGCTACGCTGTCCAGATGTGCATAATAGTGCAATTGCCATTTAGGTCCTAACACCAACACTACATTTCCTCCTCTGGAAATCTGTCCTTTGTATACTACCAAGCCGGGTGTTGCAGAATGAATCAGGGTCCCTCTGCGGGCGAAAATATCTACACCCTTATGTGTAACAGACTTACCCCAGGGATAGAACCAGAAAGAATTTTGGGCGTAGCTCTTTGACGTAGCTCTGTCTACCGGCATCATGAACATCTCCGGAAGCAAGTACCCGATGGAGAGCAAAGGTATGAGTACAATCAGTGTTTTTCGTATTCTTTTTCGCACAGATGGGTTTATGCTATAAAAATCAATAACTATGCGCTGTTATCCAAGTGTCTGATCAATTTTTAACTTTTCCCTCCCAATGCCCAGTGCCCACTGCCTAATGCCTTATATCACCATCTGCCACTGGATCTTCTTCAGCCATTCATTCCGTTCCATGAAGTTCTTGATCTCGGACTTGTACTGATCTCCCGTATATTTTTTCCCCTCTTTAGGTGCAATGATCTGGCCGCTCACATCAATGAGCTCCAACTTGGTGGCATACCAGGTGGTATGCAGTCTGGGAATGGCGAGGCCCAGGATCATTCCGGGAAGCCCGCCAAAGCTTTCAGGACCACTGGAAGGCATGATCTCATCAGTATAGAATGCGATTACCACCACAGAGTCAAAGATCCGTGCTACCGCCTTCCTGCATTCAAACCCCGCAATGGTGCGCGGTTCACTGGTGATCTTCCAGTCTATTTTCAAAGAGCTGTCCTGCACCAGGTAGCTGCTGCCAAAAAGATTACGTTGGGTAAGCCTGGCACCCGTATTCAAGTCCCGGTATACAATATTGGTCAGGTAGTTGATGGACCAGTGGATGCGTTTGTTCTCTGGTTCGCGGCCTTCTTTGTAGAGGCTTTTCCCGTCATCAAACAGCAGGTCATAGTACGTTATCGCAAACTGCGGCAGCTGCTCCTTGATCATGTTGTCCCACATGTTCTCTTCTTCCAGCATGCTATGCTGGTTGGTGCGTCTCTCAAACTCGATCTTGCCAGATTTGATGAATTGCTGAGCAAAGGAATGATGCCCCGCAACAATCAACATCGTTATAAAAATTACTTTCTTCATAATTGTTTCATTTACCTTAATGCCTTAATGCCTTAATGCCTCAATGCCTCAATGCCTTTTCCCCACCTCTTACCATTCCATCGGCTTCCCGTTCTTCGCAAAGTTCCAGATCACGGAAAGCATCAGGTAACGGTTGAAGGTGTTATATGTACGTTCATTGATATAGTTGCTGTTGATGGTTCTTTGAAACCCTATGTTCTGATCAAGGATATCAAATGCATACAGCCGCAGCTTCAGGTTATTGTTTTTGGTGAACTTCCTGTCCAGCCAGGAGTTCCACAGAATAGCATTGGTATTGGTGTTAAAGGTTTCGGTCTGTTGGCGGAAGTTGGCATTGATCTCACCACCCAGATCCCATTTTTTACCCAGGTGGAAGGTGTAGTTAAAGCCATAGCTCTGCAGCCAGTAGTTGGTGTTGATGGATGTATTGATCGATGAATTGGAGAAGTTATAACTGGGTCTTGCATTGATGCTCAGGTCCAGGACTTTCTCCTTGCTGTAGCTGACCCTGAAGTTAAACCCGGCACTCCCGTTCATGATCTTGTTCTCCTGGTTGTTTACAATATTTACATTCCTGCCAAAATTGATCTCCGGACCAAAACTCATCTGCACATTCTTAGGCTTCTTGAGCTTGAAATTGTAATCAAAATAAAAGCGGTTATTGAATACCCCATTTACGTTCACCGTTTGGTAAACCCTTCGTCCAATGGTATCGGTAAACGTTCTGGTGGAAAAAGCGTTCTGGTTAAGGTTGAAAGAATAATTCAGGAAGAACCCTGTTTCATTCAGCATATCATAGCGGTTTAACCACAGGTACAGGCTGTGATTCACGGCCAGCTGAAGATCCGGGTTTCCGATATATACATTCAACGGATCGGAATTGTCCGCCACCGGCTGCAGCATATTAATAGTGGGCTGTTGTGTGCTTCCCCGGTAATTCACGTACAGGTTGGTGTTTTTCTTCAAATTCAGGTTCAGGTTGGCCTGGGGGAAGAAGTTTACAAAATTGTATTTGATCACCGTGTCTTTCCGAAGGTTATTCTGCCTGAACGATGTATAAGAAGCGGATCCGCCAAAAGACAGATTGTATTTCTTGAGCTTGCTTATCCGGTAGTTAAGACCTGCCCGGTTTTCCCAGGAGTTGAAATCAAATTCATTACTCAGGGCGGCTACTTCCTGGTCATATTTACCGCTGCCCGGAACAGATTGTTCAAGGGTCTGGCGCAGGGAATAATTCTGTGCATTAGACAATTGGTAGTTGAATTCAAGGAAGCTTTTCTTATTCAGTGGCTGGGTATATGAAGCCCGCCCTGAATAGGATTCTGTTCGCGTGATATTCGTTTTTTCCTGGTCAATGATGTCATTCCTCACAATCTGCCCCTTGCTGTCATAGAAAAGGTTGTTGGCCCGCAGAAAGCCGTCTGTTTCTTTATTGCTATAGTTCTGCCTGAAAGTGAAAGAGAAGGTTTGACCTACTTTTTTAAACTTCTTCCTGTAGGTGGTGGTACTGTTGAAACCCTGGTTCTCTGAGGTGCCTGTGGTGGTTTTTCTGCTCGTGTTTACGGTGTCTCCTGTGGGCGTAAAGGTTTCGGTTTCCTGCTCTGAATAGTTCTCACCCCGGCCTATCATGCCACCTACAAAAACCTTGATAGAAGAAGTGGAGTCCAGTTTCACATTATACGTTCCATCCGCAGAGTGGGTTTGCTTGGAAGAATAGACATTGCTCCTGTCGTTCACAAAAAATGTGGTATCCGGCAGAATGTTCTGGCTCCGCTGTTCCACCCTTGCATCATTGATGATTTTCCGGTAGCGGTAATTACTGTTGATACCCTGTTTGTCTTTATCCCATTTATTGGAATAGTGCACGCCGGCGCTCCAGCTCCTCGGCAATCCTTCTCCACTGTATCTTCCATCCCAGTCAAAATCATCATCAGCCGTTTCAATGGAGATCATCATGCCGCCATCGTCATTCATCTCAGACTCCATATTCCCCATGCCGCCGTAGTTCATCATCTCATTCCAGTTCAGCCCCGTTCTGCCATCACTGGCCATCAGGCCATGGGCCGCAAATTTCTTCTTGCCCTTGAAATAATTGAGCATGGCTGAATTGGACCAGTACTTATTAAAATCACTGCCCGCCTCCAGTTTCCCGAAGTAGCCATTCTTTTTATCTTCCTTGATCTTCAGGTTGATGGTCTTGGTTTTCTGGCCATCATCAATACCGGTGAACTCAGCCTGGTCTGATTTTTTGTCGAAGATCTCGAGCTCATCCACCATCGCACTTTGCAGGTTCTTGGTGGCAATGGTGGGATCATCGCTGAAAAACTCTTCGCCGTCAACCAGGATTTTTCTAACCCTTTCGCCCTGGGCCGTAATATTTCCGTTCTTATCTACTGTAATACCCGGCAGCTTTTTCAAGAGGTCCTCCACTGTTGCCCCGGGCGCCACGTGGAAGCTGTCTGCTTTATACACAACCGTGTCCCCTTTCATCCTGATGGCGGGAATGGTCTTCCGAATGATGATTTCCTGCAATAGTTTACTCTTGGCGGTCATGAACACCGTGCCGATGTCCACCGTTTTATCGATCAGTTCTATACTGTCCCCATAATCCACAAATCCCGGAGACGTCACCATCATCCAGTACTTTCCCGGATTGGCCTGGAGGTTGAACTGGCCCTGGGTGTTGGCTCTGCCAAAGGTGACCAGGACAGAGTCCTGGCGTTTAAGCAGCAGTACCGAGGCATTGGTAAGCTGCTTCTTATTGGAGGTGTCTGAAACGGTGCCGCTCAGGGTTAGCTTTTGGCTGTACGCCATGGTCATGCTCAGCATCAGCCATAACGCAAGAATTATTTTTCTCATAAGCGGTTTAAAACTAATGCTAATTTTCAAAGAGTTATATTGAGTATTGTTTAAAGGTTGTTAAACTCCATATATGGCATCCAAAAGCAAGAGCAGTCCCAAAAAGCCCGTTAACACCCATACGGACGCTGCCAGGAAATATGAAGAAGAACATTTTGTGGATACACAGAAACCAGTATGGAATTATTCCTTATTCAATGAAGAAGTGATCCGGAATTTTCAGGATGGTACTCTGTACAATGCATATTTGTATTTCGGAAATAAGCAGCTGTCAGTGATGGACAGGGAGGGTACCTATTTTGCCGTTTGGGCGCCCAATGCTACCCGTGTTACTGTAAAGGGAAATTTCAACAGCTGGCATAATGATACCCATCCCTTGTTTGTGCGGCTGGATAATAGTGGCATTTGGGAAGGATTTATTCCGGGCGTCAAACGGGGCGAAGTGTACAAATATCATATCGATGGTTATAAAGGGGCGAAGCTGGATAAGGGCGATCCCTATTCCCATTTCTGGGAGCTGAAACCCCTCACGGCTTCTATAACCTGGAACTTTGAATATACCTGGGATGATAGTGACTGGATGCGTACACGTAAAGTCAACAATGCACTGGACGCACCCATCTCAGCGTATGAGGTTCATCTTCCCAGCTGGCGCAGGCCGGATAAACACGACGAAGGATCATACTTTACCTATTGGCAGATTGCGGAGCAACTGGTTCCTTATGTAAAAGAAATGGGTTTCACACATGTGGAACTGATGCCCGTGATGGAATTTCCTTTTGATGGATCATGGGGTTACCAGGGTACGGGTTATTTTGCACCTACCTCCCGCTTTGGTCATCCCGAGGAGTTTATGGCGATGATCGATTATTTCCACCGGGAAGGGATCGGCGTCATTTTAGACTGGGTACCATCGCATTTTCCCTACGATTCTCATGGGTTGTTTATGTTTGATGGAACGCATACCTATGAGTATGCAGATATGCGCAAAGGATATCACCCTGATTGGAACAGCTATATCTTCAACTACCGGCGTGGTGAAGTCAAATCCTTTCTCATCAGCAATGCACGATTCTGGTTTGATCAGTTTCATATTGACGGCATTCGCGTGGATGCTGTGAGCTCTATGCTTCGGCTGGATTATTCCAGAAAGGCAGGGGAGTGGGAGCCCAATGAATTTGGTGGCAACGGAAACCTGGAAGCCATCAAGTTCATCAAAGACCTCAATGAAACCATCTTCAGGGATTTTCCGGATGTGCAAACCATTGCCGAAGAAGCCACAGATTGGCCGGGAGTGTCAAGACCAACCTGGCAGGATGGACTGGGCTTTGGTATGAAATGGATGATGGGCTGGATGCATGATACACTCAAGTATTTTAAGCAGGACCCCTTGTACCGGCAGCACCAGCAGGACCAGTTCACCTTTTCCATGATGTATTTCTATGATGAGAATTTCATGCTGCCCCTGAGCCATGATGAAGTGGTACATGGAAAGAGCCCGATGCTCTACAAAATGCCCGGCGATGAATGGCAGAAATTTGCGAACCTTCGTTTGCTCTACCTATACATGTTCACCCATCCCGGTGCCAAATTGCTGTTCATGGGTAACGAGTTTGGACAAACCTCAGAGTGGAACTACAAAAGCGAGCTTGATTGGCATTTGCTGCAGTTTGATCCGCACCAGAAAATGCGCGAATGCGTGAAAGCACTCTGCCATCTGTACAAAAATGAACCGGCTTTGTATGAAAACCAGTTCAACCAGTACGGCTTTGAGTGGGTTGACCTCAGCCACCGTGCAGAGAGTGTAATGGTGTATCGCCGCAAAGGCAAAAGTCCTGAAGACGACTTACTGATCATCCTGAACATGACTCCGGTTGCACGGCACAACTGGCACCTGGAAGTTGCCGGTAAGACAGCCTGGAAAGAAATACTCAATACAGATGACCAAAAATATTACGGAACGGGTGATGTATTTAATCCTTCTGTAGATGTAAAGCTGGTAGATGAAGAAACAACACTGCATGCCATTACTGTCCACCTTCCGGCGCTAGGAGGCGTAGTATTAAAATAACCCTGCCTTACATGCGTTCAGGTACCCGTATGCCCAGAAGCGCCATGCCTGACCGGATTACATTGGCCGTCATCAACGACAGTTGGAGACGGAGTGATTTCTTTTCTTCCGTTTCTGCATTGGCCACACTGTGTTCAGTGTAAAATGAATTGTAGGTCTTTGCGAGGTTATAGACATAGATGGCAATCAGAGAAGGGTTGTGGTCTGTCATTGCCTGCTGGATCATTGATCCATATTGCTCCAGTGCAACCACCAGTTTTTTCTCCAGAGGCAGCAGCGGGGCACTGGCTTTTGAAGCGGGTACTTCACCCGCCTTGCGCAGAATGGAACGGATCCGTGCGTGGGTGTATTGGATGAACGGCCCGGTGAAGCCATGAAAATCTATAGACTCCTCCGGGTTGAAGATCATTTTCTTTTTGGGGTCAACCCGTAGCAGGAAGAATTTCAGTGCACCCAGTCCCAGGATCTCATACAGGTCTGTAAGTTCTTCCGGTGTGAAATCCTTTACCTTGCCCAGTTCCTGTGTATGCTTTGCAGAAATATTCACCATCTCCTGCACAATATCATCGGCATCCACTACTGTGCCTTCGCGACTCTTCATCTTACCCGTAGGCAGTTCAACCATGCCGTAGGAGAGATGATAAATGCCTTCTGCGGAAGGCAGACCCAGCTTTTCGCAGATCAGCTTCAGCACCTTGAAATGATAGTTCTGTTCATCGCCAACCACATAGATGCTTTCATCACAATGGTACTCTTTGTATTTATCGATGGCCAAACCAATATCCTGTGTAATGTAAACTGCCGTTCCGTCTTTACGCTGTACAATTTTTTCATCCAACCCATCGGCCGTCAGATCGATCCATACAGACCCGTCATCTCTTTTTACAAATACTCCTTTAGACAATCCTTCATCCACCATTCTCTTTCCCAGCAGGTAGGTTTGGCTTTCATAATACACCCGCTCAAAATCTGAGCCGATGCGCTGGTAGGTTTCATCAAATCCCGCATACACCCAACCGTTCATCATGTTCCAGATAGAGATCACTTCCGGGTCACCCGCTTCCCAGTCCACCAGCATCTGCTGCGCCGCTTTCATAATCGGCGCCTCCCTTTCTGCTTCTTCCTTTACCTTTCCACTTGAAACAAGGGACTCTATCTCTTTCTTATACTCGTCATTGAATCGCACATAAAAATCACCCACCAGGTGATCACCCTTGATCCCGGTTGACTCCGGTGTAGCGCCGTTGCCAAACATCTTCCAGGCAATCATGCTTTTACAAATATGAATGCCTCTGTCGTTCACCACACAGCTTTTCACTACCTCATTACCGCCAGCTTTCAGGATCTCGGCAATGCTCCAGCCGAGGAAATTATTCCGAAGATGCCCCAGGTGCAAAGGTTTGTTGGTGTTGGGCGATGAGTATTCCACCATTACTTTACGTCCCGTGGGTGGCTGTTGCCCAAAGGCTTCGTTGGAATATGATTCGGCAAGGAAACCCGTCCAGAATGCATCGGCAATGGTCAGGTTTAAAAAACCTTTGATCACATTAAAGTTGGTATAAAAACCAGGATTATCGGCCACCAGTTTCTCGCCCAATTCCTGGCCTAGCTGCTCGGGGCTTTTGCGGAGGGATTTCACCAGGGCAAACAGCACAATGGTATAATCGCCTTCAAATTCCGGCTTGGTTTCATTCACCTGGTAGGTGGAGGCGTCTGCCTCAACACTGTAAAGTCCCTTCAATGCCGCATTTACCGTTTCCCGAATTCTCAAAGTGATCATGCCGAATGGTGTATCTTGTTTACTGAAATAGCTCGCAAATGTACAACAGAACGCGCTTATACCCGCTGTTCATCCTTTGGCTCATCTTCGCCTGTAAAACCCCATCCCATACCGTGCAGATACCTATATTTGACAGCCAGGGCCACCGCGGCGCCCGAGGCCTGATGCCCGAGAACACCATTCCTGCCATGATCAAAGCGCTGGACCTGGGCGTGACCACCCTGGAAATGGACGTAGTCATCAGCAAAGACAGGAAGGTGGTGGTTTCCCATGATCCATATTTTTCAGCAGAGATTTCCACCCGGCCGGATGGGAGTGTGCTCAGCATGGTTGACCAATTGAAGTATAACCTTTATGCCATGGACTACGCTGAGATAAGAACCTGGGACGTGGGCCTGAAACCCGTGGCGCGATTTCCACAGCAGCAGAAAATGGCGGCTTACAAGCCCTTGCTGGAAGAACTGATAGACAGCGCCGAGCACCATGCCCGCGTGAGTAAGCGCAGTTTACCCTGGTACAATATCGAAACAAAATCAGACCTGCGTGCAGAATCCGGAGGCTTCCAGCCAGATCCGGAAACTTTCACTGACCTGCTCATGGAAGTAGTTACCCGCAAAGGAATAGCACAACGCACCATCATCCAGAGTTTTGACGAACGCACCCTGCAGGTGATGCACCGGAAATATCCCGGTGTTCAAACCGCCTACCTGATTGAAGGAACGGAGAAAAATAGCATTGAACACAATATCGCCAAACTCGGATTTACGCCATCGGTGTATTCCCCGGAACATACACTGGTAACCCCGGAAATGGTGCGCTACTGCAGGGAACATAAGATCAGGCTGATTCCCTGGACGGTGAATACCAAAGCCCGCATAGATGAACTTAAAGCCATGGGTGTGGATGGCATCATTTCAGACTATCCCAACCTGTTCTAGCATTGTTGTATTTTTGCACCTGAAACCGCCCGCATGCACGTAATTGAAGTAACTGACAAGACTACCCAAAAAGCCTTTCTGGACGTACCACGTGTATTGTACGCTAATGATCCGTTGTGGATCTGCCCGCTGGATAATGACATAGCATCCGTCTTTGACCCGGCCCGGAATAATTTCCACCAGTTTGGGGCGTGTACACGCTGGATCATGAAGGACGATGCCGGGAAGCTCATAGGCAGGATCGCTGCGTTTGTTAATAAGAAGAAAGCTTATAACTATGAACAGCCCACCGGTGGCTGTGGCTTTTTTGAATGTATAGATAACCAGGATGCTGCAGACCTGCTCTTTGATACCGCTAAGCAATGGCTCAGGGCGCAGGGGATGGAAGCCATGGACGGGCCTATTAATTTTGGCGAGAACGATATGTGGTGGGGATTGCTGGTGGAAGGTTTTTCAGTTCCCTATTATGGAATGAATTATAACCCACCGTACTATAAACGCTTGTTTGAGCACTACGGCTTCAAGACCCAGTATGAGCAGATCTCCAATAAACTGTTTCCGCAAAAGCCCTTTCCGGAGCGGTTTACTAAAATTGCCAACTGGGTAGCCCGGAAGAAAGGGTTTAGGTTTGAACATTTAGTGATTAAGGACCTTAACAAATTCGCCGGGGATTTTAAGGAGATCTATAATGACGCCTGGCAGGATTTTGAGAATTTTACACCCATCACTGACGCCACCATCCGCGAGAGTTTCGAGAAAATGAAACCCATTGTGGATGAAAAACTGATCTGGTTTGCCTATGTGGATGATGAGCCCGCAGCCTTTGTGATCATCCTTCCAGACACCAACGAGCTGATCAAAGGGCTCAATGGCAAACTGAACCTGTTGGGAAAACTTCGGTTCCTGTATAATAAATACATCGTTAAAAATACCAAGATGCGCGCTGTGATCATGGGCACCAAGAAGAAGTACCAGCGCCTGGGCCTGGAATCCGCCCTGTTCATTAAACTCAAGGAATATGTGGTGCCAGACACCCCTTACCAGGAACTGGAACTCTCCTGGGTGGGGGATTTCAACTCGCCCATGATCGCCATCCATGAAGCCACAGGCGCCGTTTTTGCCAAGCGTCATATCACCTATCGGTACTTATTTTCCTGATTGACGTACCTTTGCCACCATTCATGAAGGACCGGATCACCAGTTTCATAGACTTCTTTCATCCCCCGTTCAGGGGATTCATAGACACCAAGACCTTCCGGTACCTGGCCTGCGGCAGTGCCAACACCGGGCTGGACATCCTGCTGTATTTCCTAAGCTACAATTTCATCCTGAAAAAACAGGTAGTACAGCTTCCGTTTGGCATCGCCATCAGCCCCTATATCGCTGCTTTCCTGATGGCGTTCATCGTAACCTTTCCCTTCGGCTTCATGCTCATGCGGCACGTGGTGTTTACAGACTCTATCCTGAGAGGGCGGGTGCAACTGGCTCGTTACTTTTCCCTGGTAATGATCAATATTCTCCTGAATTATGTTTTCCTGAAATTATTTGTGGAGTATTTCCACATCTATCCCACGCCGGCAAAAATCCTCACCACGGTCATCATCGTTATCTTCAGTTACCTGATGCAGCGGCATTTTACGTTCAAGTCCACACCGTCCGCTAAAGACTGAGCTCGGATACCACCACTTCAAGGTCGCCCTTACTGGAGAACCGCACTACCAATTGATCCGTGAAGGGATAAATTTTCTCTATGCTCACGGTATGCACCCGGCCATTCATCAGTACACCCTTATATACTTCCTTATTGAACTGGGCATTGATCTTATCCAGTAACATTTTTTCATATGCCGTCACATCAAACCGGGTTGACTTTTCCAGTTCATGCATAATACGCTTGTTAAACATCCATTCACCCGTTTTTACCACCATGTTCCTGGATTGTATATCGTAATCCAGTTCTTCCAGCCTGAGCTGTCTGGAAGTGGCGTCATACACAGGTTTCCCACTCAGGTAAAATGTCCCGGATGCAGAGCCGGAGAACTGCATTTTTAAACTGAGTTTTGCAGCGTTGGTGCCATAGACCTGCACTTTTTCCACAACAATATATTTGTTGCTGCCTTCCGCGTCAATGCGCTTCTTATACATAGTTGCCTGCAGCAGGTTGGACAATGAATCATAGTTCAGCAGCGCATCGGTATAAATAGAAAATCCTCTTCTGTTTTGACCAACGGTGAGGTCAGGGATCACGGTTCTGATTTCTGCAGGCCTGGATTGCACTACGCGTGGCCGGGCGGAGATGCCCACACTCAACTGCAGCGTATCCTTGTCTACCCGTATATTACTCACCCGCAGTTGTTGCGGATTGATTTGCAGATAGCCGTAATTACTCACTGGCTGGATAGCGTTGAGCATATCCCAGACTTTCTGGAACTGTGGCCGCAGGTCCATTTTCATCAGGGTATCCTGCATGCCTTTGCGGGAATCTTCCAGCTGTGCCTGCAGCCGTTCCATCACCGTGCCCGTAATATCCTGGCCCCAGAAACAAACCGTGCATTTGTCCAGCGGCTGCGGCGCATTGGTCCTGATGTTGGGTACGATGTGGTACGATGGCGTGATCTGCATGCCTGCGGTAAAACTGACATTCACCCTGCGCTCACCTTCAGAAAGGCCGCAGGTGCAGGTGGGACTCCAGGGGCTTACGGCCGTTTTATCATTGCCCGTGCCGGTGCAGATCCTTTGTCCGCCCGCAATAATATAATACCCCATAAACCCAAACTGCAACTGGTTGCCCTGTGAAACAAATTGTAAAGGCCCACGCCGGAATTTATACATGTAGCGGGTAGCGCAGTCATCCACCACAAACTCCCTGGGGTAGTTAGGTGTAGTGTATTCCTTCTGCACGGATTTCTCCGCCATGGCGTAGAATGGCTTCAGGTTGATGCGGATGGGGATGTCGATATCAGACAGTGGCAGGGAATCCAGGGCGATGCTATTGTTGACCACCACGGGTTTTTCGGCGATGGTTTTTTTGCCACAGGCGGCGGCGAGGATCAAAAGGATGATCGGAAATAGTTTTTCAGGACGCATTGCGATAAATTTAGGGCGAAATGCTGAAAAAAGAAATGGATTCCTTTGATGTGGTCATCATTGGGGCTGGGCCGATAGGACTCGCCTGTGCCATAGCCTGTACAAAAAGAGGCTTGTCTTATGTAGTGATTGAAAAAGGCGCCCTGGTGAACTCTTTGTTCAACTACCCGCTGAACATGACCTTTTTCTCCACCTCTGAGCGGCTGGAAATTGGCGATGTGCCCTTCATCTCCCACAATCCCAAGCCCACGCGTGATGAAGCGCTGGAATATTACCGCCGGGTGGCCCTGCACTGGCGGGTTAACCTGAGGCTGTTTGAACGGGTTTTGGCCGTCACTCCTTTGGAAAGGGAGAAGGTAAAGGGAGAAGTGCGAAGCCTTGCACCCAACTTCGCACCTCTCCCTTCATCTTCTCCCTTTTTCGTCAGGACGGATAAATCAACGTACGAGGCCCGCAACATCGTGATCTCCACAGGGTTCTACGACATCCCCAATCTCCTCAACATCCCCGGTGAAGACCTGCCCAAGGTGCATCACTATTATAAAGAGCCGCACCTGTATTTTGGGCAGAAGATCGTGGTGGTGGGCGCTGCCAACTCGGCGGTGGACGTGGCCCTGGAATGCTATCGCAAGGGTGCTGAAGTGACCATGGTGATCCGCGAAGACGCCATCGGCCACAATGTCAAATACTGGGTAAAACCTGATATTGAGAATCGCATAAAATCCGGTGAAATCTGTGCATTCTTTAATGCGGAGTTAACGGAGATTAGCCAGTATGCAGTTAAAATAAGGGAGAAGGTAAAGGGAGAAGTGCGAAGTGACGCACCCAACTTCACACTTCCCCCTTCATCTTCTCCGTTGAACACCCAGGCCAAAGAGTTTACTCTGGAAAACGACTTCGTTTTAGCCATGACCGGCTACCAGCCGGATTTCGCCTTCCTACGCTCCCTGGGGGTGGAACTGGACCCCACCGATGGCCTGAATATCCCGGTCCATAACCGGGAGACCATGGAAACCAACGTTCCGGGCGTCTTTTTGGCCGGGGTGATCTGCGGGGGTATGCAAACCAACAAATGGTTCATCGAAAATTCCCGGGTCCATGCGGATATGGTGGCAGATACCATAGCGGCGAGGCGACAAAACAGCCTGTAAATCAATGCTAAACGGCGGGTGACTGACAATTTAGCACCCGGCGTGTGCCCGGCATGCTAGTTGCAAGCCACTATGTACATTAAATTCATTTAGATCATGGGAAAAATAATCGGAATAGACCTCGGAACCACCAACTCCTGCGTAGCAGTTATGGAAGGTAATGAGCCTGTGGTGATCGCAAATGACGAAGGCCGCAGAACTACCCCCTCCGTGGTGGCATTCCTGAAAAACGGGGAGCGTAAAGTAGGTGACCCGGCAAAGCGCCAGGCCATCACCAACCCCATTAATACTATTATGTCTGTGAAGCGTTTCATGGGCCGCCGGTATGATGAGGTGTCACAGGAAATGCAACACTGGAGCTATAAAGTAGCTAAAGGTGACAATAATACCGTTCGGATAGACATTGATGGCCGCCTGTATACTCCCCAGGAGATCAGTGCCATGGTGTTGCAGAAAATGAAGAAAGTAGCGGAAGACTATCTGGGCCAGGAAGTAACAGAAGCGGTGGTTACCGTTCCTGCTTATTTCAACGATGCCCAGCGCCAGGCTACCAAGGAAGCCGGTGAGATCGCCGGACTTAACGTGCGCAGGATCATCAATGAACCAACGGCAGCAGCCCTGGCGTATGGTCTGGATAAGAAAATGCACGACAGCAAGATCGCCGTATTTGACCTTGGCGGTGGTACTTTTGATATCTCCGTACTGGAACTGGGCGATGGTGTGTTTGAAGTGAAATCCACCAACGGTGATACACACCTGGGTGGTGACGACTTTGACAAAGTGATCATGGACTGGCTGGCGGATGAATTCAAGAAAGAAGAGAACGTGGATCTGCGTAAGGATCCTATGGCATTGCAGCGTTTGAAAGAAGCGTCTGAGAAAGCAAAAGTAGAGCTCTCATCTTCTTCAGAAACGGAGATCAACCTGCCTTATATCACCGCTGTGGATGGCGTGCCGAAGCACCTGGTGAAAAAACTGAGCAGGTCCAAATTTGAGAACCTGGCAGACAGCCTGTTTGAGCGTTGCCTCAAACCTTGTGAGGCTGCCCTGAAAGATGCAGGTATCCCGGCATCACAAATTGATGAAGTGATCCTGGTGGGTGGATCCACAAGGATCCCCAAAGTGCAGGAGATCGTAGAGAAATTCTTCGGTAAGAAACCCAATAAGAGCGTGAACCCGGATGAAGCGGTGGCCATTGGTGCCGCGGTACAGGGTGGTGTGCTCACGGGTGAAGTAAAAGATGTGTTGCTGCTGGACGTTACCCCATTGAACCTGGGTATTGAAACCATGGGCGGTGTGATGACTACCATGATCTCTGCCAACACTACCATTCCTTCTAAGAAAACAGAAGTCTATTCAACGGCTTCAGATAACCAGCCTGGTGTACAGATCCATGTGCTGCAGGGCGACAGGCCAATGGCCGGTCAGAACAAGAGCCTGGGTATCTTCAACCTGGATGGAATTCCGCCCGCACCCCGTGGCGTGCCCCAGATTGAAGTGACTTTTGATATCGATGCCAATGGTATCCTCAATGTACATGCAAAAGATAAGGGTACAGGCAAGGAGCAAAAGATCAGGATTGAAGCCGGTAGCGGTTTGACGAAAGAAGAGATCGAAAAAATGAAAGCAGAGGCCAAGGCTAATGAAGCTACGGACAAAGCAGAGCGTGAGCGCGTGGATAAGCTGAATGCGGCAGACGGACTGATCTTCCAGACAGAGAAGCAACTGAAAGAGTTTGGGGATAAAGTACCTGCAGACAAGAAAGGCGCTATTGAAACAGCACTGAACAAACTGAAAGAAGCCCATAAATCCCAGAACCTTGATGCGGTGGAAGCCGGTACCAAGGAGCTGAATGATGCCTGGATGGCAGCTAGTGCAGATATGTATAATGCTACTAACGAAACTGGGGCAGCTGGTGCTCAACAGGGAGAAGGTGGCAGTGCGAAGGGTGAAGGCTCCGGAGAGAATGTAACAGATGCTGAGTTTGAAGAAGTGAAGTAAGGGTTAGTAAGTATATCAAAAAGCCCCGCGATATTTTCGCGGGGCTTTTTGTTTTAGAATACTTTTCTGTGGTCCAGGCAAAAAAAAATTAATAAAAGCCTTACAGTGCCTGGAGTCAAAGGTTTATTTGGTGACGAATATCAGTTCTTGATTTTCCTATCCTTTCTGTATGATTCATACCTTGCAATGGATCCCTCCTCAGTTGCTACATTAAATCGTATATTATGAAAAAGTATGTAACCAGCGGCAAATTGCTATTTGCCCTGTTTGCTATTGCCCTTTTCACAGGCTATTGCAAATCTTCGGGAATCAGGAAGGAAGCTGCGCCTTTGGCATCTGGTATCAGTGGTGATTCAGTTGTTAAAATTGCCACTGACGCCTATATTTTTGGTTATCCTTTGGTCCTTATGCATGAGACCATGAAGACCTCCACTAATGTTGAAAAATCAGCCTGGAACAGTGTCTTTGCACCAAAGAACCAGTTCGGGCATTTTCGCTCCTTTCCGGATGCTTCCTTCAAGGCTGTTGTAAAACCCAATAATGATACTTATTATTCCGTAGCCTGGCTTGATCTTGCTCCTGATGCTCAGGTGTTAACAGTACCTGATACAAAGAATCGATACTATCTACTTCCAATGCTGGATGCCTACACCAATGTATTTGCTTCAATTGGCAAAAGAACAACAGGTACAAAGGCAGATACCTTTCTGATCACTGGTCCCAACTTTAAGGGGCAGGTACCGGCAAATATGACTGAAGTCAAATCGCCCACTAATATGGCCTGGATCATCGGCAGAACTCAGGTAAACAGCGCCAAAGACGGAAAGGAATTGGTCTACGCTATCCAGGATGGTTTTACCTTGACACCATTGGGTAGTTGGGGTAAGTCTTACACACCCGGGTTAAATAAGGTGGATCCTTCCATTAGTGCCAATCCTCCAGCTTTTGTTGAGAAAATGGACATCACCGTGTTCTTCAATGAACTAAATAGAACTATGGCCGAGAATCCGCCGGCCAAGCAGGACTCTGTAATCCTGCAAAAACTCGCTGCCATTGGCATTGGCGCGGGTAAGCAGTTCAGCCTGGAAAATTTTGATACCAAGACCCAGGAATCTCTGAAAGGACTGCCAGCCCTTATTCACCAGAGACTACGTGAAGCAGTGGGCAAACTGGGATCTTTGGAGAACGGTTGGAATGTAACCCGCAATGAGCTGGGATCATATGGGATCAATTATGATCTCCGTGCCGCGGTAGCCCTGTTTGGACTAGGAGCAAACTTTAATGCAGATGCTTCTTATCCAAACTGCCAGGTGGACGTTGACGGAAACAAGCTCAATGGCGCCAATAAGTATACCATCCAATTTGAGAAAGGTCAAACCCCACCTGCTAATGCATTCTGGTCACTCACCATGTACGGTGCTAATGAACTGTTGGTAGAAAATCCACTTAATCGATATGTATTGGGTGACAGAAGCCCGTTGAAATACAGTGCTGATGGTTCACTGATAATCTATATCCAGCACGACAGACCCTCCGCGGACAAGGTAGCCAACTGGCTGCCAGCACCCAAAGATGCTTTTAGTGTGACTATGCGTATCTATTGGCCCAAAGAAACTTACCTCAATGGATCGTGGAAGATACCAGGGATAGTTAAAATGTAGGCTATAGCAACATCAGATATAGAAAGCATGTGCATACCATTTGGCAAATTGCTGCCACACGGATGATTCCCTTATCAGCCACAGTACACCACCTCCCAGGAAAACAGAGAAAATAACCAGCATGGGTTTGAAATTCCTCCCTTTCCTGATATCTATGGCCAGCAAGATGCCTGCAATCAACAGGGATATAATATCAGTAACTATGACGGCATCCCCTATTGAAAATTGAAAACTATGCATCAGGCCCCTCGCCACACCGGGTCCAATGCCCAGCATGCCGGTAGCGAGCATATATCGCATATGCGCTTTGGAGTCCTTGCGAAAATACATGGCGAGGGCCCAGAATGCCGCAAAAGACATAAGCCCCCTGATGTCAAGGGCCATACTATTCAAACCTGGGACGGTGTCCTGGTATTCTGGTGATCTCAGGTAAGAACCGCGGCCCACCAAGAAAAGCATCAGGATCACTGCGGGTCCCAACACCCAGGATACTTGCCCCAGTTTACGGTGAAGCGGGATCCTGCCCGTGGCAATCAGGATGGGTTGCACCACCAGCATCAGCAACCAGGCCATGAGTACCGCGCCATGGATATGAATGACCGGAGTGGCGTCTTTAAAGTCAGGAAACTGACTGGTATAATTTTTATAGAATCCCCATTGTGCACCCAGAATGATCAGTACAATGAAGACGGCGGAATTCCTGTAAACTTTATCCATGTGTTTGGGTTGAAGGTGTTAAATAAGGGAGAGGGGGGGACGGAACCAACAACCTACAGAAGTACATGGACAATTGCAAGCCGGGAATGCATATAACGGTTAAGTATACTCGTCTTTTTTGACAGCATCACTGAATGCTGTTCTTTACGATCTTCCCGTCTTTCATGATCACCAGAAATTTTTCTGCCGGTTGGGCAATCAGGTTCAGGTCCAGGAGCGGATTGCCGTCAACCAGGATGAGATCTGCCAACGCACCGGGTTCAACGATACCTAATGTACCGGGATAAGGACTTCTCAATCCTGAAAGTTGCAACAGCTGTGCATTATCGTAAGTGACCATTTTCAGGATCTCTGCGTTGGTAAACCATTTTTTCAAACGCAGGATATAGGCGTTCTGCTGGTTGTTGAGATCGGGTTCAAAAAGGAAATCGGTACCCCAGGCCAGTTTAACCCCCAGCTTTTTGGCCATCGGCCAAACCCTGGACTGCCCTTCAATCACAGGTTTTCTTTTCTCCCTTCGCAAGGGATCCATATCCGGTGTGTCCTCCACCAGGTTTTGCAGGCTCAGCCATACTTTTTTCTGCGCCATCAACTGCAGGGTTTTTTCATCCAGCAATTGCCCATGTTCTACGCATTTTACTCCTGCTTCAATGGCCCGTTGAACTGCCCTGGGCGTGTACGCGTGTACCGTTACATAAGTGCCCCAGTCTTCCGCAGCATCCACGGCAGCTTTCATTTCATCCAGCGTGTACTGCGTTACGTCAACGGGATCGTAAGCGGAAGAGGTGCCGCCGCCCGCCATCAGTTTGATCTGGCTCGCACCAAAGCGCAGGTTTTCCCGCACAGCGGTAAGTACCTCATCCCTGCCATCCGCAATGAAAGTGGCACCATACAGTTCAGCCCGGGAGGGCTGGCCAAAAAAACGCCTCGATTTTTCGGTAGGTGTGCGGAAATCACCATGGCCAGCGGTTTGACTGATCACGGCGCCGGAGGGCCATACTCTGGGACCATTGATCTTTCCCGCATCAATGGCCATCTTCAGCGGGAAAATGGGACCACCCACGTCCCGCACACTGGTAAAGCCACGCATGAGTGTTTGCGTAGCCGAGGCACCCACTTTCTGCAGGAGGAGCTGTTCAGAAAAATCCGGGCTCGTCATTTCCTCCATGGTCAGTGCGCCAAACGCCAGGTGCACATGCACGTCTATCAGGCCAGGCATCAGCGTTTTCCCAAGACCATCCACCACGAGAATACTGGCATCCACGGATACCGGGGTGGTACTGATCTTCGCGATCTTATTTCCGGCGACCAGTACCGATACAGTGGGGGACAGGGTTCCGTTCTTACTGTTGAATACACGTACATTTTTAAAAAGTACGCCGGTTGATGCAGTCTGGCATTGCGTTGAAATTTGCAGTCCCATGCAGCAGATCAGTATAAGTAATGTCAAACGCATATGGTTGGAAGATTAGGCTGTTGCAACTTAACAAAAGAATACCTGCCAGTGTTCTGAAAAGGGAATGAATGGGTGTCAGCATTCATGCTATCTTTAAGGATCTATGCAACCACATCGGGAGTATACTGATGAGAATTTGGAGGAGGCCGTCAGCCGGGCAACTTTGCCGGGTGATTGCTTCACCCATGAGGCGCATCTCAGGCTGGCCTGGATCCATATCCGGAAATACGGACCAAACAGGGCTGCGCACAACCTATGTGAACAAATAGAGGCTTATGCAGCATCTTTGGGGGCCACTGATAAGTTTAACCATACCGTGACGGTTGCCGCCGTTAGGGTTTTACATGAGTTTATGGCCAAAGACCCTAGCGAATCCTTTGAAGCATTTTTGCAATGCCACCCTGAACTGCTATCAGACTTCAAGGGTCTGATCAGTGCTCATTATTCTTTTGATGTATTTAATGACCCGGTTGCCAGGCAGCGTTATATTGAGCCGGATTGCCTACCCTTTACAATATTGATGTAAGATGAATAGTATCAAATGGTATTGCGTTGTACTTCTACTGCTGTCCCAGACGATGCAAGCACAAGTCCGTTTTCCATCAACGCCAGACAGTGCCGTAATCCACACAGAAGATATTGATCTTTTCTGGAAGGCCTTTGACGCCTGCAGGCCGGAGTTTGAAGGTGATAAACTTAAAACTTTATATCTCGATGCCGGCAGTGCGGGTCTCAAAGGGTTTATTCCGATGCGGATTATGAATGGTAAGAACCTTGGCAAAACCATACGTGGGGATATTGCCTATTATGATAACATACGGGCTTCCAGTATGGAGATTATGCAGCAGAAAACAGTGCTACAGGACTACCTCCGGACAATGGAAAAACTTTATTCAGATGCAGTGTTTCCGGATATTTACTTTGTCATTGGAGCACGCAACTCTGGCGGAACCACTTTTAAAGGAGGACTTATCATTGGCGCCGAGATGTTTGGCCCGCAAACAGATTCCTTTAAAGCCAGGTTACCCTTCAGTTCTGTGAACCTCACCGTGATACATGAACTGGTCCATTTCCAACAGCAATACAGCAACAATATGACCTTGCTGAACCAGTGCCTGCGGGAAGGCGCTGCAGATTTTATCTGTGAATTGATTACCGGTAGCCATTCAAACCAATATTTTTATGGATATGGCGATGAACATGCGGCTGAATTGTGGACTGCATTCCAAACCCAGATGAACGGCACCCAATGGGGTGAGTGGTTGTATGGCGGAAGCAAAACACCAGGCAAACCCAATGACCTCGGATACTGGATGGGCTACCAGATCTGTAAAGCCTATTTCCAGAAAGCTACGGATAAGCAGAAGGCAGTGGCTGATATCCTGAACATCAAGGATCCAAAGGCCTTCCTGGAAGCCAGTGGTTACGGCCACTGATGGGTTTTATGCCCGCCGCAAATTAAATTTTGCCAAAAGCAGAATCAATATATCTTTATTGAGTTATTTTGACGCAATGTAAGCCTGTTCCGGAAGGGTTTACTTTTTTTTGACCCCGCTTAAATATGATATATGAAAAAAATGACTGTCCTTGTTGCAAGTGTATTCCTACTGCTTGTTTCTTACAACTCAATGGCCCAGGCAAACCCAACGGTTGAATATTTCAATGGAAAATGGAATGTGCTGATCAAGGGTACACCGCAGGGCGATGCAAAGCTTTTATTTGTGCTGGAAAAAGACAGCAGCGGATTGAAAGGGGTGATCCTGGATTCTACGGGCAAGGAACAATCCAAAGTGGATAAGATAGAGCTGGCAGACAATGCCGCTACCCTGTATTTTAATTTGATGGGTTATGATCTCAATATGGAACTGAAGAAGAAGGATGATGATCATGCTACGGGCTCACTGATGGGGATGTTTGAAGTGGAAGCAGACAGGGTAAAAACGCCAAAACAGTTAAAGTAAGCACCGCATGATATCAACTGTTGTGATGATCAGAAAAAACTGGCAATGGCTGTTGCTTCCTTCAATAGCCATCATTGCATATGTAGGCTTTACGGCCTATAAACCCCAGCGCCCGGAAGGTCAGGCCCCGGATGCCAATCGATTTACACAGGTGGCGCTAACGGCAGATGGCAAACTGGATGAGCCAATGGAAATGACTTTTCTTCCGGATGGAAGAGCCCTGATTGTTGAGCGTAAAGGAGGACTAAAATCCGTTGACCTGAAAACCGGTGATGTGAAACTACTGGCTACCATTCCGGTGAATACGAAATATAAGAACAAGGCCGGGCAGGTTCGTGAAGCTGAGGAAGGGCTGATGGGTGTGATCATGCATCCCCAATTCCAGGAAAACCATTGGATATACATGTACTACGCTGATCCCACAGACACCAAACACGTGCTGGCCCGATGGGAACTGAAAGGTGATGAATTGGTGGCCTCCAGTAAAAAAGTTGTGCTGGAAGTGCCCACGCAAAGGGAAGAATGCTGCCACACCGGCGGTGGTATGGTTTTCGATAAGCAGGGAAATCTTTATCTCACCGTAGGCAACAATACGGTAAACCCCAGAGAGGGGACTTCAAACCTGGACGATCACCCCGGCAAGGAAAATAACGATGACCAGCGTGCGCCAGGCAACACAAATGATCTGCGTGGCAAGATATTACGTATCCATCCTGAGGGTGATGGCAGCTATTCTATCCCTGAAGGCAACCTGTTTCCAAAGGGTACCGCAAAAACCCGTCCCGAAATTTATACCATGGGGCATCGGAATCCCTGGCGGCCCACGCTTGATTCCAAAACAGGCTATCTGTATTGGGGTGAGGTTGGTCCTGATGCTTCGGAAGACACAAAGCGGGGACCTCGTGGATACGATGAATTCAACCAGGCCAAAGGCCCGGGCTTTTTTGGCTGGCCATATTTCATAGGAGATAATCTTCCCTATGTAGCATTCAGTTTCGATGATTCTACCTATGGTAAGCCCTTTGATCCTGTAAAGCCTGTCAATGCTTCACGAAACAATACCGGGCTGAAAGACCTGCCACCGGCACAACCAGCCATGATCTGGTATCCTTACGGATTATCAGAGAAATTTCCACTGCTGGGTGCTGCCGGAAGAAGTGCCACTGGTGGCCCTGTTTTCCGAAAAGCTGATTTTCCCAACGCCAAAAGAGTATTCCCGGATTACTATGAAGGTAAATGGCTCATCGTTGATTTCATGCGTGGTTGGATCATGGCCGTGACCATGGATGAAAAGGGCGATTATCAATCTATGGAGCGCTTTCTTCCGGAAATGAATTTCTCTTCCGCTATTGATATGGATTTTGGTCCTGAAGGCGATCTCTATGTGCTGGAATATGGTTCAGCATGGTTCCGTGGTAACGAGAATGCTAGGCTTGTAAGGCTTGAATACAACGCAGGGAACAGGAAACCCATCGCGGAAGCGTCAGCTACTAAAACCAAGGGCGCCTTGCCGTTCAAAACCCAGTTGCTTTCTGAAGGCACCAAAGACTATGATGGCGATGCCTTGAAATACGAGTGGAAACTTGCAGGTGGTGGTGTCACCAAAACATTTACGGATCCTGATCCCACCGTGAGTATTGCCAAAGCAGGCAATTATAAAGCCACACTAACGGTAACGGATACCCGAGGTGAGAAGAGTAGTAAGTCGGTAGATATCAAAGTAGGCAATGAACCTCCGGTGGTGAATTTAGACCTGGGTGGTGCAAACCGGACATTTTATTTCCCCGGCACAACTTTAAATTATGCTGTAAAAGTTAATGATAAGGAAGACGGATCATTGCAGAACGGGAAGATCCTGCCTGCACAGGTTGCAGTGAGCACAGACTATTTGCCCCTGGGGTATGATAAAATAGACGCGTCTGTCACCCACCGTGGTACGGATGCAACTGCATTTACATCTACCGGCCAGATACTCATCAATAAAAACGATTGTAAGAGTTGCCATATGGCCAATAAGCGTTCAGTGGGCCCCAGTTACCAGGAAGTGGCCGCAAAATACAAAGGGAAACCAGGGGCGGCAGAATACCTCGCACAAAAAGTGATCAAAGGTGGAGCGGGCGTTTGGGGAGACCATGCCATGAGCGCGCATCCGCAGTTGAGTGTGGCAGACAGCAGGGCTATGGTGGAATACATTCTCTCCCTGGCAGAGAAAAAAGCTGCCGTCAAATCAGCACCCGTTAAAGGAGAGTATGCTATCAAGAAGCCCGAGGAACAGAAAGAAAAAGGAACGTATATTCTGAGGGCTGCTTACCGGGATAAAGGAACGGCAACCATGACGCCGATGATAGGTGAAGATGTGGTGGTACTGCGTCACCCCAGTCTTGATCCTGAATTTGCGGACGAAACCAAAGGTTTTAACAAGATGATCACGCCGGTGAAGGCCATGCTCATGGAAGGAAATGGTGCGTTCCTGATGTTCCGGGATATTGACTTAACAGGTGTTGCCGGTTTTGCCATCAGGGTTGCGGCCAGCAGCCGCATTGCAGCGGCAGGCGGTACTGTTGAGCTGCGTCTCGATGCACCGGAAGGCACGCTGGTGGGTACTCCACAAACCATCGAAGTAAAGAATGGAAACCAGAATTTCACCCTTCCATTGGCGGGTGTGACGGGTATGCATAAAGTCTACTTCGTATTCCGGAATGAGAAAGCAGGAGCAAACCAGGCGGTTGCGCAGGTATATTCCATTGATGTACAAGCGGTCAAAAAATAGCCGCAGTTAACCAGGGTTAAGGCCTATTGCATAGGCAGTGTTTATACAGGGTTCCGGTTTTCCGGAACCCTTTTTTTATTCAAAGGGAAAAACTCTTTTCCAATCGTCTTTCATGTTTACCACCAGCCAGTTTTTTTGCGAGGCTTCTGGTAAGGCGGTTTCCAGGTGCCCGCTCAGTGTCTTGGTATCATAGGCGTATTCACGCTTTTCATCTGTATGATGAACGATGAGGCAAAAACTTTTGTAGGGTGATCCATGGGTGTGTTGCATCATTGCCTGGTCCCCGTCACTGTTTCCGGCGCAGAAAACCGGCACCTTGCCAATGAAGCGATGTATGGCTACGGGCTTACCTACTTTATCGTCCATATAAAAATCTCCGGCGAGTTTTGTCAACACAGGTTTATCATTCTTTACTTCATATTTTACCTCTCCATAACTGCCAATCACCTGGTAGGGTGGAATGCCATATACTTCTTCTGTCCAGGGGCGCATAAAATCTGCGCCACCACCACTCACAATATAGGTTTTGAATTGATGACTCCTGAGATAAGCAAGTAGTTCCAGCATGGGTTGATAAACCAGATCCTTATACCGTTTACCAAATCGCTGATCTTTTGCGGTATCTATCCATTGTTTTACGGCATAGGTGAAGCTGTCTGTGGGCATACCACTATGCGTCAAGGCCATTACTTTTCCCAACCCTTTCATCCCCGCTTTCTTTAACGGGTTGTAATCACCGTTCAACAACCCATTGATCACCGGATCTTTTTTCCATTCCGGATGTGCGGGAGCCAGCACCTGCAGGTAATTGAATGCAAACTGCAACTGGTTAGGGTAGGGCTGTTCCGGCCAAAGTGTGCCATCGTTGTCAAACACGGCTATACGATCTGCAACCGGAATAAACGCATTACTTGCACTATCTGTGGCTGCTGTAACCCATTGGGTGATGCGTTGTGCCGTTGCATCATTCCAGGAGGGCAAGGGGATTACAATTTTTACTGCAGAAGCAGCCGTCATATCATTCTTCTCCACGGTTCTGCATTGGGTCAGTTGCAGCAAACACAAAAACAGGAAGGCAGAGCGGGTGATTTTATACATGGTAGAATATTTTTAAAAATAAACGGCCGGTGCAAGTATACCGGCCGTTTGTAAATCCACGGGATTACTTTGTAGGGGTCATATTTTCAATTTGTTTCTGCACTTTGCTCAGATTCCAGTTTCCGGCTGTTTGGCTTGGGGGGAATTCTTTGAATGTCATCAGGAATTTCATGGCATATTGCTGAATAGGTGGAATTACAAATCCGGCACGGTCAATGTACCAGTCGTAATAAGTATTTGCACTTTCCAAGGCTTTCTCAAAAGGATCCCTGCGCAGGTTGAACAGGTATGGGGCGCGAAGCTCTACAAAAGGTTCAAGCCAGATCTGCAGTTGTTTGGCTCGGTTTTCCAGGAACATCACCTTCCAGTCGTTATACCGTATTGCTGCAATCTCTCCTGCATCATTCACATAAATGAAGCCCTGACGGGGGCTTTCAGTGAGTTTTCCAGAGAGATAGTCTAACTGGTTTACGCCATCGATATAATTTTTATAGGGTCTTCCGTTCAGCGTCACGCCTTTCCTGAGTTGGTCTGCGATATTGGCATTTCCTGCGATGGCTGCAAAAGTAGGCAGCCAGTCTTCATGTGAAATGAGGCCGTTCAGTGTTACGCCCGCAGGGAATTTACCGGGCCATTTGATGAAGGCAGGCACGCGGTAAGCGCCTTCCCAGCTGCTGTTTTTCTCACCATGGAAGGGTGTTGTACCAGCATCCGGCCAGGTATTGTAATGCGGTCCGTTGTCTGTTGAATACTGAACGATGGTGTTGTTGGCGATGCCCAGGTCATCCAGCAACTTCAGCAACTGCCCTACATGCATATCATGCTCAACCATGCCATCTGTATACTCATCATTTCCTTTGTGTCTTCTGTCTTCTTTCACATGGGTTCTGAAGTGCATGCGGGTACCATTCCACCAACAGAAGAAGGGTTTTCCGGCTTTCACCTGACGGGTGATGAAATCCTTGGCGGCTTCCACAGTTTCATCGTCAATGGTTTCCATTCTTTTTTTAGTTAAGGGACCCGTGTTTTCAATGCGTTGGCCACCTTTGCCATCCGCCCAGCTATGGATCACGCCACGGGGGCCAAAGGTTTCACGGAACGTCTTGCCGTTTGCCATTTTCATATCGCCCGGGTAGTCCTCATTCTCCGGTTCCTCTTCTGCATTCAGGTGATAGAGATTACCCAGGAACTCATCAAAGCCATGTAGTGTGGGCAAATGCTCATCCAGATCACCCTGGTGGTTTTTGCCAAACTGCCCGGTGGAATACCCAAGGCTTTTCATGACGGTAGCGATGGTGACATCGGTTTTCTGCCAGCCTTCCTTGGCACCGGGTAAACCAACTTTAGTCATGCCGGTACGAACCGGAACGTTTCCGCCAAGGAATGCCGCCCTTCCTGCTGTACAGCTTTGTTGAGCGTAATAGTCCGTAAAGCCTACGCCTTCACGGGCAATTCTGTCTATGTTAGGGGTTTTATACCCCATCATACCCCTGTTGTTATGGCTGATGTTCCATGTACCGATATCGTCACCCCAAATGACCAGGATGTTCGGTTTCTGCTGCGCTGATGCGGTTGTTCCGATGATCAGCAGTAATAAAAGGAGACTGAGTTTTCTCATATACTTCGCGTTAAAATGATTGAACATCCTAAAATTAGAAGATGCCCGGGTGTGGAACAAGCGTGGTGATGGCCATATGCGTGCGGATTTGTGCTAAGTTTTGAAAAATCAACAAGATTTTCATGCAATGACTCCATCCTTCGCCCATTATTTCTGACTAACTTTCCTTATCATGGGAAAAGCTAGAACTTATCGCAGTTTACTCGTCATGGCTTTTACCACTGGTGTTTGCTTGTTTTGGGTTCAGTATTCTGCTGCCCAGAAGACATCCCCGCCATTTTCCGTTATCGCATTTTATTCCGGAAAACAGGATGCTGCCCATATCAGTTTTATTCAGGAGGCCCATCCATGGTTTGCCTCCAAGGCCCGGGAGCACGGTTTTACCTATTACGCTACCAATGACTGGAGCAAGATGCAAATGGATACACTCCGGAAATACCAGGTAGTGATTTTTCTGGATGCCAGGCCAGATTCATTGCCCTATCGCAAGGCATTTGAACACTATATGCAAAATGGTGGTGCCTGGCTTGGCTTTCATTTTGCAGCATTTGCTTTGACGCCTTCAGATTATCCCCAGAACTGGCCCTGGTACCACAATGAGTTTATTGGCGCAGGGCAGTACGTCAGCAATACATGGAAACCTACTTCGGCAGTGCTTAGGGTAGAGGGGAAACAGCTTAAGATGATGCAGGGCTTACCTGAAAAGTTTAGATCTGCGCCCAATGAATGGTACCGTTGGGAATTTAATGTTAAAGAGAACCCGGATATACGGGTGCTGTTGGCTATTGACAGCTCAAGTTTTCCTTTAGGTACGGGACCAAAACCAAACGAGATCTGGCACAGTGGTTATTATCCGGTAGCCTGGACCAATACCGCTTACCGGATGGTATATATGAATATGGGACATAATGATATGGATTATGCAGGCGCTACCCACAAGTCCTTATCCTCCACGTTCAGCAGCCCTGAACAGAACCAGTTCATCCTGAACATGCTGTTATGGTTGGGAAAACGAAAGCCGGAAAATAACAAATGACAATTGGCAATTGGATTTTCTCCAATTGCCAATTGCCAATTGCCAATTGCTAATTTCTAATTATTAATTACCAGATCAAGGTTCATCACCTTGGTCCAGGCCGCAACAAAATCACGTACAAACTTCTCTTTCCCGTCTTCACTGGCATACACTTCAGCGATGGCCCTTAGTTCCGCATTGGATGCAAAAACAAGGTCGGTTCGTGTTCCTGTCCATTTTTCGGCGCCTGAGATCCGGTCTTTTGCCACAAACAGGTCCTGGTTGGCGGATGTAGCAGACCAACGGTTGCGCAGGTCAAGGAGGTTTACAAAATAAGCGTTGTTCAGCAGACCTGGAGTGTTTGTAAGGACACCGTGGTTCGACTGATCCCAGTTGTTGCCCAGTACGCGGAGGCCACCGATCAATACCGTCATTTCCGGAGCGGTGAGCGTGAGCAACTGCGCTTTATCAATCATGAGATGCTCGGCTATCATAGCGTTATGGCCCTTAGCGTAGTTCCTGAAAGCGTCAGCCTTGGGTTCCAGCACAGCAAATGAATCTACGTCTGTATGTTCCGGCCCGGCATCACCCCGGCCAGTCAAAAAGGGCAGGTTCACCTGGAATCCCGCCTTTGCGGCTGCCTGTTCAACTGCCGCTGTTCCGCCCAGGACAATGAGATCAGCTATGGAGACTTTCCTATTGCCGTTACTGGCATTGAAATCACGCTGGATATTTTCAAGGACGTCCAATACTTTAGCGAGCTGTGAAGGATTATTGGCTTCCCAGAATTTTTGGGGTGCCAGACGTATCCTTGCACCATTGGCACCTCCACGTTTGTCTGATCCCCTGAAAGTAGAAGCCGATGCCCAGGCTGTATTCACCAGCTGCGCTATGGAAAGACCGGAAGCCAGGATCTTCTCTTTTAATACCGCAATGTCTGCTTCATTGATCTTGTCGTAATCAGGCGTGGGAACAGGATCCTGCCAGATCAGCACTTCTGCAGGTACTTCAGGTCCAAGATATCTTGCACGCGGGCCTATATCACGATGCGTCAGTTTAAACCAGGCGCGGGCAAAAGCATCTTCAAACTGCTCGGGGTTTTCATAGAAACGGCGGGAGATCTTTTCATAGGCCGGATCAAAGCGTAGCGACAGATCCGTAGTGAGCATAAAAGGTGCATGTTTAAGGTTGGGGTCATGGGCATCCGGCACCAGACCAGCCCCTGCACCGTTCTTCGGGCGCCACTGGTGCGCACCGGCGGGGCTTTGCGTGAGTTCCCACTCATAGTTGAAGAGGTTCTCGAAAAAGTTATGGCTGAATTTTGTGGGTGTAGTGGTCCAGGCACCTTCCAATCCGCTGGTGATGGTATGTACGCCATGACCAGTTCCAAAATTGCTGGTCCAGCCCTGTCCCATTTCTTCCAGTCCGGCAGCGGCAGGTTCTTTACCTACATGTTTGGAAGGGTCTGCCGCGCCATGCGTTTTGCCGAAACTGTGCCCGCCTGCAATCAATGCAACGGTTTCTTCATCGTTCATGGCCATCCTGCCAAAGGTTTCCCTGATGGCTTTGGCAGCCTGCAGGGGATCAGGGTTACGCTCCGGACCTTCCGGATTTACGTAGATCAATCCCATTTCTGTTGCACCGAGCGGATTGGCCAGTTTTTCAGGGTTGCGATGGGCCACCCAGGTGGTTTCGCTTCCCCAGTTTACGTCTTCATCAGGTTCCCAGGTATCTGCACGGCCACCGGCAAATCCAAAAGTCTTAAATCCCATGGACTCCAGGGCGCAGTTGCCGGCCAGGATCATCAGGTCTGCCCAGGAAAGGCTGTTACCATATTTCTGTTTTACCGGCCAGAGCAGCAGCCTGGCCTTGTCCAGGTTGGCATTATCAGGCCAGCTGTTGAGAGGGGCAAAGCGCTGCTGGCCGCGGCCACCGCCGCCCCTTCCATCTGAGATACGATAAGTACCTGCACTGTGCCAGGCCATGCGGATCATGAATGGGCCGTAGTGTCCATAATCTGCCGGCCACCAGTCCTGGGATGTGGTAAGTATGTTGATGATATCCTGCTTCACTGCTTTCAGGTCCAGCTTATTGAAGGCTTCTGCATAGTTAAAATCTTTCCCCAGGGGGTTGGAGAGCGCGGAATGCTGGCGAAGAATGCCCAGGTTCAATTGGTTGGGCCACCAGTCCTGGTTACGGGTTCCGGTAGTGATCTTTCTCAGCTGGTCATGCGGGAAGGGGCATTTTGCCTGGCTGTCATTGACCTCGTAGGCTACAACTTTGTCTTGTGTGTGACTATCCATATCAGGTTATTTGGTATTGAATGGTGGGTGATTATACTGTTCAAAAATAGCCAACCTTTATCCATAGATGAATATGAAACTTTCTATATTTACTATAGATAAAATCTATTATGAACCTGCAGCAGTTTGAGTACATCCTTGCGGTGGATAAGTTCAGGAATTTTACCCGTGCCGCCGATCACTGCAATGTGACACAGGCTACGTTGAGTGCTATGGTCAGGAAGCTCGAGGATGAATTGGGAATGATGATCTTTGACCGCAAATCGTCACCCCTGCGCACCACGGATGCCGGATTGGAAATTCTGGAAGAAGCAAGGGCTGTGGTAGCGCATTGTGAGAAGATCAGGTCTAAAGCAAAGGGGCAGGGCGGAAGGGTAGAGGGGAGGATGCGGATAGGGGTAATTCCCACGATCGCTAATTCTCTTTTACCTAAGATCATAAAACCGTTGCTGCAAAAGTATCCCAGGCTTCACCTGGAACTTACTGAAGTCACCACACAGAATATTTACCGCCAACTAAGGGAAGGATCCATTGATGTGGGTATCATCGGCACACCCAATACAGATACAGACATTGGCGAAGAGATATTGTATTATGAAGCGCTGATGGTGTATGGGGATGTAGACAAAAAAATGAGCTACATCATTCCGGATGAAATTCGAAACAACAAAATATGGCTTTGGGAGGAAGGACATTGTTTACGCGAGCAGTTCGTAAATTTATGTTCTCTCAGGAAAAAGGAACTTAATCCGCATAACCTGAGCTTTGACGCTAATTCCTTTGATACCATTCTTAGTATGGTGGATGAGTTTGGCGGGCTTACACTGATACCGGAGCTGTACTACCAGGGGCTTTCAAGATCCCGTAAGAACAAAGTGCATTTTTTTCGTGCACCCACGCCGGTAAGGGAGGTTAGCCTGATTTACTATAAGGCCTATGCGAAAGAAAGGCAGATCAGGGCATTGGCTGATTTCATACACGGGCGAATCAAACCAGGCCTGCTTACTGGCGGGCAGAAGAACAGGGATTTGAATATTCTGGGTATTTAGGTATTTTTTGCTAAAAGATAATAAGCATGCTACAGGAAGTGAGTTATACAACGGCCCATGATGAAGACCTCCCTGGCATACTTGCCTTGCAGCAGGCCAACCTTAAGCAGTTCCTTCCTGCGGGAGAAGTTAATGAGCAGGGTTTTGTGACGGTTCAACACGACTTTACACTGTTGAAAAACCTCAATGATACAGAACGGCACATCATTGCAAAGCATGATAACAAGGTTGTAGGTTATACGCTGGCCATGACGAGGCAAGCCAGGGAACGGATCCCCGTGCTGGTTTCCTTATTTGACCAGGCAGATACCATTCATTATGATGGCCGCATGCTGGGATCTTATCCTTACCTGGTAGTGGGGCAGGCATGCGTGGATAAAGCATACCGGGGAATGAAAATCCTGGATCAGTGTTATGAAGTTTACAGGGAACGTTACCAGGGTAAATACCAGATGGCCATTACAGACATCGTATCCAGTAACACCCGTTCAAGGAGGGTTCATCAAAGGGTTGGATTTGAGGAAGTTAAAACCTTCACTGATGCGGGGGGAACAGAATGGGTAATTGTGGTTTGGGATTGGCGATGAACTTCAAATCCCTACCTTTAAAGGATAACCTGTATTTAATGACGCTCACAAAGATGTATGCAAAATATCTTATCCTGTTAGTTGCCTTTACTGGCAATGTTTTATGTGGTTGTGACAGTAAAGAAAAAAGCAGACAGGACAATCAGGAAGAAACAACACCAGTGATCACCAGCCTGGGCAGCAGGATTGCTTATACGGATTCCGGGAAGGGAGATACTACCCTGCTTTTTGTACATGGCTGGGGCATCAACAGGGGATACTGGGATGGGCAGGTGCATTTTTTTAAGGATAAATACAGGGTGGTCAGTATTGATCTGCCCGGCTATGGTGAATCAGGAAGGGCAGAACGGACATGGGGACCTGAGACATATGTGCAGGATCTTGACAGTGTCATAGTTGCGCTGGGCTTGAAGAATATTATTCTCATAGGACATTCCATGAGTGGAGCCACTGTGGTGGAAGCAGGTGTTAAGCATCCCCGGAATTTCATTGGCCTTGTGGGTATAGACAATATGAAAGACGTGGATATGGCGCTAACTCCGGAAATGCAGGCCCAATGGAACATGTTTTATGAGGCCGCCAGGAAAAACTTCAAGGGCACCATTACAGGTGGTATCAATGCATTGTTTTCCACCACAACTGATTCCACGATCAGGGCCAGGGTAAGCAGGGACATTCTTGCTTCGGATACTACCATGGCAATGGATTGTTTAGCCGCTATGGATAAATACCCTTTTGATAAAAAGCTGCGGGAACTTCTCCAACCGGTTTACCTGGTTGAGAGTGCTTATGTGCCTACGGATACCGCTGCATTTTCCAGACTGGGCGTCAAGTATTTTTTCTATGACATGGGAAACGTAGGTCATTATCCCATGATTGAAAACCCAGATAAGTTCAATAGTATCCTGCTTGAGATCATCAAAAGTATAGGAGCGCAGCGTCAATAAGCCTTTATTAAATGGTATAACATGTACAGAAATCTTTTGGTCCTCTTTACAGTTATGTCCGTATTCTGTCTTCCAGGCTATTGCCAGCCTGCAGACACTACCCGGAGTTGGTGGAAGGAGGCGATCGTGTACCAGATCTATCCCCGAAGCTTTCAGGACAGTGATGGGGACGGTATTGGTGACCTCAAGGGTATCATCAGCCGGCTGGACTATATCCAGAGCCTGGGTATTGATGTTGTTTGGTTAAACCCCATCTACAGTTCACCCAACGATGATAACGGATATGATATCAGTGACTACAGAAGTATCATGAAGGAGTTTGGTACGATGGAGGATTTTGATGCATTGCTTAAAGGTCTTCACCAGCGTGGCATCAAACTGGTCATGGATATGGTGGTGAACCACAGCAGCGATGAGCATGAATGGTTCAGGCAAAGCAGGTTGTCAAGAACAAGCCCGTATCGGAAATATTATCACTGGTGGAATGCTGAAAATGGTGAACCACCCTACAGGTACAGTTTGTTTGATGTGGCGCATGATGCCTGGCAGTATGATTCGCTCACCAATGCTTATTACCTGCATTATTTCTCCAAAAAGCAGCCAGACCTGAATTGGGAACATCCGGCTTTGCGGCGGGAAGTATATGACGTGATGCATTTTTGGGCTCGTAAAGGAATTGACGGGTTCAGGCTTGATGCTTTTCAGTTTGCAGCCAAGGATACTACGTACCCAATGTTCCCGGCAGGGTATGAAAAAGACTTTGTGAAGTATTATGCCATGCAGGGAAATCTTCACGGCTATCTGCGTGAAATGAATATGGAAGTATTCAGTAAGTATCCCGTTATGAGTGTTGCGGAAGGGGCGGGGAATAGTTTTGAAGACGGGCATAATTTAGTGGATGCTTCACGGCATGAGCTAAATATGGCCTATGCATTTGAAGGGGTGGATATTGCCAAACCGGAAGGCTACAGCATCCTCCATTTCAAAAAAGTTTTTGCCAAATGGGATAGTGCTTTTGCCCGCCAGGGCTGGCTTTCTGTTTTTCTGGCTAATCATGACCAGGCCAGAATGGTGAGCAGGTTTGGTAATGATGCGCCTGAGCATCGGCAGGCGTCATCTAAAATGCTCTCTACGTTTATCATGACCATGCGGGGCACTCCGTATTACTATTATGGTGATGAATTGGGGATGACCAATGCATCTTTCGCAGATGTGACTGAATTCAGGGACGTGCAGACTTTGAATGAGTTTGCATATATCAGGAAAATTGGCGGTGATGAGAAGGCTCTCCTGGCTAAAATGCGAGCATCGAGCAGGGACAACGGTCGCACTCCCTTCCAATGGGATGCCGGCAGATTTGCAGGTTTTTCCGCAGTGGAACCCTGGATCAAGGTAGCGCCCAATTACAGGACCATCAACCGGGCTGAGCAGGAAAAGAACGCCACCAGCTGCCTGCAATATTTCAGGCAGTTGACTATGCTCAGGAAATCCCACAAAGATGCCCTCGTTTATGGCCAATTTACCCAGGTTGACCCTGAAAATCCATCGATTTTTGCTTATACAAGGGAGGGAGTTAAAGAGAAAATGCTGATGGCCCTGAATTTTAGTGATAAACCGTCCACCCTGGTTATTCCCGAATCCATGGACGGTGCCCGTCTCCTGCTGAATAATCTTGAAAGGGCACCCGAGGTAACTGACAGGGGCAGGAAAATCCTTTTGGCACCGTTTCAGGCCTTGGTTTACCAGATAAAATAGATAGGATCGGGCGGTTTTGTTATTCCAGTTCTTTCCAGGTATGGTCTGCCAGCAACTGAACTTTTGCGATATGTCTTTTGAACGGCCCGGAACCACCCCATTCCCTGGGTGATACCATGGATATCATGAGGCTGTCGTCCTTCTTTTCATAGAGGTGGTACAGTTGCCCGATGACGGGTTGGAAATTCAGTTTGGCATTATAGATCATGAAGGAAAGCTCTTTTCTTTGCTGGATTTCCTGGGCCTGCAGGGCCAGTAATTCTATCTGTTTACGAATCTGTTCCAGCTGCATATTGGTCTGCTCTTCCATGGCGGTAAGCGCCTTATGGCGTATCACACCTTCCTCAGTGGGCTTGATCACTGCGCCGGAAACGGAGGCGGAATAGGGCAGAACACTCATCTGCTTATGGTATATCTCCATATTGGTGTAGGTCTTGCCTTCGGGTGTGCTTCCCTGTGAGGTTACCCTGAGATATCCATTGGGCATGATGTCATGTATAACGTGGAGATATACCTGTCCGCCTCTATAGAAATGCACTTCAAAATGGATCCCGTCCGGAAAACTGACCTGTACTTTGTCAGCCATTTCATTGCTGGTAAACTCGTGGATATCGCCATCGGCATTAGCGGTGTATTCTGCCGAATATGCCTGGTTTTCAAGGCTGACCCAGTTGTGGGAAATGCTGATTTCATTATGTTCCCCATCGGCTTCAATCCTGTAAGTGCCGCTTTTGGGCCTGTCCCCGTTTTCATAGCTGCATTTTTCAGGGAAAAGCTGCCAGGATGCGATGAAGTTGTAGGCTTTAATCATGATTCAATGTAGAATTCAAAACTAAGAATTCAAAAATCCTCATTTTGTTCAGTTGATGGCCCTTTTTACCCCCAACTTTTGATTTTTGGCTTACCTTCGCAACCTATGACTATTGAGAATATAAAGGATATGAGGGACCGCATTGTTGTCCTGAGGAGGTTTCTTTGACGTCGCTAATCGTCAACATAAGATAAACGAAGACAGACAGCGGTCACTTTCTCCGGGATTCTGGGACGATAACAAGCGTGCCACCGAGATCCTCAAAAACATTAAACTTAACGAGTTTTGGGTAAACCTTTTTGAAGAAACAGAAAGGTCAGTAGAGGACTTTGCCGTGCTGTTTGAATTCTGGAAAGAAGGTGAAGGCGAAGAAGAGGAGGTAAAGGCGGCTTATCAAAAAGCCCTGGACGCCATTGAGGAGGCGGAGTTCAAGAGTACCCTGAACGAACCGGAGGATGAGTTGCCTGCCGTTTTGCAGATCAATTCCGGCGCGGGTGGAACGGAGAGCCAGGACTGGGCTGAGATGCTGGCGCGCATGTACAGGATGTATGGACAGAAACAGGGGTGGAGTGTTACTGAGTTAGACTGGCAGGATGGTGATGGGGCGGGCATAAAAACCTGTACATTCCAGTTTGACGGTGCTTTCGCCTACGGATTTTTAAAGGCGGAGAGCGGGGTTCACCGGTTGGTAAGGATATCACCGTTTGACTCCAATGCCAGGAGGCATACTTCGTTTGCATCCGTTTATGTGTATCCTCTGATTGATGACACTATTGAAATTGAAGTTAATCCCGCAGATATTGAATGGGCGTTTTTCAGATCCGGCGGCTCAGGCGGTCAGAATGTGAACAAAGTGGAGACTGCGGTAAGGCTCACCCACAAGCCCTCGGGGATCATTGTGGAGTGCCAGCAAGCCAGAACCCAGGGTGAGAACAGGGAAAAAGCGATGACCATGCTGAAAAGCCGCTTATACGAGGAAGAGATGCGTAAGCGGGAGGCCATAAAGAATGCCAACAATGCCAGTAAGAAAAAAATAGAATGGGGCAGCCAGATCAGGAGCTATGTGTTCCATCCCTATAAAATGATCAAGGATCACAGGACTGATTTTGAGGTGGGCAATGTGCAACCTGTGATGGATGGAGAACTGGATGGGTTTATCAAGGCGTATCTGATGCTGGAAAAAGAGGAGGAGGCGCAATAATGGCGTGGGTTTATCTGCTGGCTGCAGCGGGCTGTGAGATCGCATTTGCCTCAGCACTAAAGCTGACAAACAACTTCAGTAACCTCAGGTGGACGTTGGTTTTTTTGTTCTTTTACGTGCTGAGTATAATACTGCTGAACAAAGCAGTGCAAACCATTCCCATTGGCACTGCTTACGCGGTGTGGACGGGTATAGGCGCGGCCGGGACGGTGTTGATTGGTATCCTTTATTTTAAGGAGCCCGCGGGTTTCTGGCGTTTGTTTTTTCTGGCCACCCTCGTAATGTCCATTGTGGGATTGAAGGCCGTATCCAAATGAATAATTAGTTTAAAAGTAAAAGCATTTATAACGTATGAATACAGGATATTTCAACTACCCCCTTCCGGTAAATGAGCCCGTGTTAACTTACGGTCCTGGCACGCCTGAAAAGAAAAGGCTCAAAGCTGTATTAGCTGAGTTAAAGCAGCAGCAGGCAGATGTACCGATGTACATTGGCAGTGCTGAAGTGCGTTCCGGTAACCGCAAGCCTATGCATCCGCCGCACGAGCGGAGCCATCTGCTGGGATATTTTCATGAAGGTGATGCTTCCCATGTACACCGGGCTATTGATGCAGCGCTTCAGGCCAGGGAGTCTTGGGCAAACCTAAGCTGGGAAAACAGGGCGAACATATTCCTGAGGGCTGCGGATCTGATTGCCACTAAATACAGGCCTTATCTCAACGGCACTACCATGCTGGGCCAGAGTAAGAATGCCTACCAGGCTGAGATAGATGCAGCATGTGAGATCATCGATTTTCTTCGTTTTAATGTGCATTATCTGTCTGAGATATACCGGCAGCAGCCCATCAGCTCTTCAGGGATGCATAACCGTTTGGAATACCGCCCGCTGGAAGGATTTGTCTTGGCCATTACGCCCTTTAATTTTACGGCTATTGGCGGCAACCTTCCCACTTCAGCGGCTATGTGTGGAAATGTGGTGGTCTGGAAACCAGCCCATACGCAGATATATTCCGCGCAGATGTTCATGCGCGTCATGAAAGAAGCAGGCCTTCCCGATGGCGTGATCAATATGATTTATGTGGATGGCCCAACCCTGGGTGATATCTGTTTTAGTCACCGCGACTTTGCAGGAGTGCATTTTACAGGATCAACTGGTGTTTTTAACCATATGTGGAAGACCATTGGCAGCAATATTTCCAAATTCCGTACTTATCCCCGTATTGTTGGAGAAACCGGTGGAAAGGATTTTGTGGTGGCGCATGCTTCTGCGGATCCTGACGTGGTGGCCACAGCTTTGCTCCGTGGTGCCTTTGAGTACCAGGGCCAGAAATGTTCTGCCGCATCCAGGGCCTATATTCCGTCCAATATCGCTGATGCGGTCAGGGAGAAACTGATTGCCGGCGTAAACAGCTTTACCATGGGCAGCGTGGAAGATTTTTCCAACTTTATCAATGCTGTCATAGATGAGAAGTCGTTTGATAAAATCAGCGGGTATATCAGGGATGTTGAAACATCGGACAAAGCATCCATTTTGGTAGGTGGGCATTGCGATAAAAGCAAGGGGTATTTCATCCAGCCTACCGTGATTGAAGCCAGGGATCCACGATATGTTACCATGTGTGAAGAAATCTTTGGGCCCGTACTTACCCTTTATGTATATCCTGAAGATCAGTTTGAACAAACGCTGCATCTGGTTGACCAGACTTCTCCTTACGCACTCACCGGGTCCATCATTTCTCAGGACAGGGCGGCAGTTGAACTGGCCACACGTACACTGGTAAATGCTGCCGGTAATTTTTATATCAATGATAAGCCAACCGGCGCCGTGGTAGGGCAGCAGCCTTTTGGCGGAGCAAGGGCCAGTGGTACCAATGATAAGGCCGGCTCGCAACTGAACTTATACAGGTGGCTGAGTGCGAGGACCATCAAGGAAACTTTCAATCCTCCCACAGATTACCGTTATCCGTTCATGCAGGAATCCTGACACCGCAATGCCTTAATGCCTCAATGCCTCAATGCCTCAATGCCTACTATGGTTACCATTCTGAATACATACCAACTTGATCTCACCATCCGGCGGCTGGCACACCAGCTGATTGAAAACCATTATCCATTTTCAGAGACCTGTTTTATAGGCATGCAGCCAAGGGGATTACAGGTGAGCGATAAGATCATCGGGTATATCAGGGAGCAGTATGCTGAGGTTCAGCTCCACTATGGTAAACTGGATATTACGTTTTACAGGGACGATCTCAGATCCGGATTGCATGTTCCAACAATAACAGACATTCCCTTTTCCATAGAGGGTAAAAAGATTGTCCTGATTGACGATGTCCTGTATACAGGCAGAACCATCAGGGCTGCTATGGACGCGCTGGTGGATTTTGGCAGGCCCGCCAAAGTGGAACTGGTGGTATTGGTTGACCGGAAATTTGACCGCCAGTTGCCCATCCAGCCTGATTACGTTGGAAAAGCCATTGACAGTATTATCACACAAAAAGTGAAGGTGATCTGGGACCAGGAACCCCATGTGGTACTTTACTGAAGGTATTTTTGACTTTTAATTTTTAACTTTTGAATTTATATTAACTTCGCCTCCTAATGCAACTCAGTACAAAACATCTGTTGGGCATTAGAGACCTGCAAGCGCAGGATATCCAACTCATTTTAGATACAGCCACTCAGTTCAAAGAGGTCCTTCAAAGACCCATTAAGAAAGTTCCCTCTCTCCGGGATGTAACCATCGTTAATCTCTTTTACGAAAATTCAACCAGGACGCGTATCTCATTTGAGCTCGCTGAAAAAAGACTGAGTGCAGACACCATCAATTTTACGGCCAGTGGTTCATCTGTGTCTAAAGGGGAAACTTTGCTGGACACAGTGAACAATATCTTATCGATGAAAGTGGACATGGTGGTGATGCGGCATAGTGCCAGCGGAGCGCCACATTTCCTCGCTAAACACATTCCTGCTATCATCGTGAACGCTGGTGATGGTATCAATGAGCATCCCACCCAGGCCCTTTTAGATGCCTTCTCCATTCGAGAAAAACTGGGTACCCTGCAGGGGAAGAAGATCGCAATTGTTGGCGATATCATGCACTCTCGGGTGGCCCTCAGCAACATATACCTTCTTCAGAAAATGGGCGCTGAAGTCACGGTTGCAGGACCGCCAACCCTTATACCCAAGTATATCCAGGAGGCACTGGGAGTGCGTGTGGAATATAATGTTCAGAAAGCATTGCAATGGTGTGATGTTGCCAATATTCTGCGTATCCAGCTGGAAAGGCAAAACCAGGTTTTGTTCTCCTCACTCCGGGAATATAACCTAGCCTTTGGTGTAACCAGAAAGATGCTGGACGAACTGGGCAAGGAAATCTTTGTTATGCACCCGGGCCCCATCAACAGGGGCGTGGAGATTGATAGTGATGTGGCTGACAGTAAGCAATCCCTGATCCTCCACCAGGTGGAAAACGGGGTGGCTGTAAGGATGGCCGTACTCTATCTTTTGGCTGGCCAGCGTGAAACCGGTGAATAAATTTTCTATCTTCCCTTCATGCAAAGAATCTGTCTGTTCCCAGGGACCTTTGATCCCGTGACCCTTGGTCATGTGGATATCATCAGGAGGGCGATGCCTTTATTTGATAAGATCATTGTGGGGGTAGGTATCAATGCCTCCAAATCACCTATGTTCAGCCCGGAACAAAGGCTGCAATGGATAGAAGAGATATTTAAGGGTGAGCAGGGTGTAGAAGGTGCAGTGTATGAAGGGCTTACCATCAATTTTTGCCAGAACATAGGAGCCCGGTTTATCTTGAGGGGAATCAGATATGTAAGTGATTTTGAATATGAGAAAACCATTGCAGATGCCAATCGGACTATGGACCCGGGTATAGAAACTATTTTCCTGACCGGTGAACCTAAATATACCTCAGTGGCCTCCACCATTGTGAGGGATATCATCCGAAATGGGGGTAATGCAAGTCCCTTCCTTCCAGACGCCGTGATCAAATCTTTGTAAATATATGGTTTAGTATAAAAATGCGTATATTTGAGTATAAATTTATACTATGGCTGTCGGGAAAAAAACAGGATCTGGCAAACGCAACGAAGTGCAGGAGGCCATCCCGTTGTATGCTGCAAAGTCCAATGCATCCATCCTGAAGGTTGTAAAATATCCGGAGAACCAATTGTCCCTGATGGAGAAATTGGAACTGGTGGAAAAAGGCATTTCAAAAGAGAGCTTGGAATCCCTTAAACAAATGGCTGGCCTGGATTATGACCAAATGGCACAGATCCTCAACGTTGCCCGCGCTACTTTAATCAATAAAAAATCACCGGATCGTTTCAATACTGACATCAGTGATAAAATTGTGGCCCTGGCAGATATTTTTGCTTTTGGGTTGGAGGTCTTTGAAGACAAGGAAAGATTCCGGCATTGGCTTCAACAACCGCTTCGTGCCATTGGCGGTAAGTCGCCTTTTGATTTATTGCACTCCAGTTTTGGAAGGGAAGAAGTGCGTAACCTGATCGGCCGTATGGCATACGGCGTATTTTCATAACCCTATGCTTGTTTATCGCATTAGCAGAACCAGGTTTGCACAGGATCTTTCTGGCGAAGGCGCCAGGTTGTACGGAGGACGATGGAATAGAAAAGGAGTGCCCTGCCTATATACGGCTTCTTCTATTAGCCTGGCTGTCCTGGAGTTTTCCGTACATGTATCTGTGGATGAACTGCCCAGGGCCTTGTCTATAACTACCATTGAAGTGCCGGAAACTTTTCTTGCCGTGAAAACAGAGGATTTGCCCGGTAACTGGGATCAATGGCCTTCACCCGCTTCCACCAGAGACCTGGGCAGCAAGTGGCTCAATGAGATGAAGCACCTCGTCATCCGTGTGCCATCAACGGTCATTCAACAGGAGTCTAACTTCCTCATTAATCCCCTGCATGCAGAAATTAAAAAAGTTAAGATACAGGATGTGCGAGATTTTGTTTTTGATGTAAGGATCAAAAAATGAACGTCTGTTAACCACCATTTGCCAGCAAATCCCTGATCAATGGAAAGCTGTTCCTGAGATTAGACTCAACTTCGTCTTCACTGGCCCAGGTGATGTCCGTAATTTGTTCCTCTGCCTGTGCTACCGGCGTCTGGTCCCCTTTAGCCCTCATATGGTACCAGTATGACTCCTTCAAAATGTGCTTACCATATTCATCATACACATGGAAGGTGATGCCGGCCTGAGACAGGATTTCCAGTTGGCTGATCCCCGTTTCCTCCTCCACTTCACGCAATGCGCATTGTTCAAGGGTTTCACCAGGATCCAGTTTTCCTTTCGGTAAATCCCATTTTCCACGACGCAAGATCATCAGGAGTTTACCCTGATCATTTTTGACGAGACCGCCTCCCGCCTTGATGATGGTAAAATGTTTCCAGAATGCCTTTTGCAACTGATCCAATTGTTCATGATAAAAAACCCCGGCATGCCTGCGCGGATCCTTCATCTCATGAATCATGGATTTGACCGCGGCATTGGATAGTTCGTCCATAAACACTCCGTCATCATGGTGCATGATATCCTGCATCTCCGCATCCAGTTGATCCGTCAGAAATAAAGGGCTGTCGCCGAAATAAATTTTATACCTCATGGCACCTGGGTTTATCTTTGCACCCACAAAGAAAACGAAAATGACCAACGAAAGAGCTGTTGCAGAAAAACTACTCCAGGTGGAAGCGATCCGTTTAAGCCCGGAAAAACCATTCACCTGGGCCTCCGGCTGGCGCAGCCCTATTTATTGCGACAATCGCAAGGTTCTTGGCTTTCCGTATATCCGTGATTTCATCAAGAGTGAAATGTGCAACCTTATTTTTGACCAGTTTCCCGAGGCCGAACTGCTTGCCGGTGTGGCTACAGCAGGTATTGCATGGGGGGCCATGGCTGCAGACCAGCTCAAACTGCCATACATCTACGTGAGGCCCAAACCGAAGGATCATGGATTGGGTAACCAGATTGAAGGTTTCTACAAAGCCGGCCAGAAAACGCTGATTATTGAGGATCTCATCTCCACCGGAAAAAGCAGCCTGGAAACGGTGGACGTGGCCCGGCAGGCCGGTTTGGATGTCATTGGCATGGTGTCCATTTTCACCTATGGGTTTCAACAGGCATCTGATGCCTTTGCTGCAAAAGGTATTGCTTACCAGAGCTTAACCAATTACGAAAGCCTCATTTCCCTGGCAGTGGAGAAAGGAATAGTGGGTTCAGATCTGCAAAACACATTGTTAAATTGGCGGAAAGACCCTGCCAACTGGTAGTATTTTGAGTAATTTGGCGCTAAACCAAGTTTCATGAAGAAAGGTTTACTCTTGCTATTTGTTTCATTCAGTCTTTCCCTGGCAGCACTGGCACAGCAGAAAAAGCCAGTTACCGTTAAAATACAGACCCCCACTGCCCAATGCGAAGAGTGCAAACAAAGGATTGAGGAATACCTCAAATATGAAGAAGGCGTAACTAAGGTGGTGGTATATCCCCGTAGCAAGTACACCATGGTCACCTACCTGACAGACCGCACCAATATCGAGAATATCAAAACAGCCATCGCTAATATAGGTTATGACGCAGACGATGTTGCTGCCAATGAGGACGCCTATAAAAAGCTCCCCAAAACCTGCAAGCACCCTAAGAAATAGGGATTAGGGTGAGGGAACAGGGCTAGCGTAAGGCGTGTTTTTCCTTATATCTGATGGGGACGGGGATGTAAATTCCGGCTTTTCCCAGTTTCATTTTTCCTTCCACACGCACCTCAATAGAGTCATTCATCAACAGGGTGAGCGCATTGGGGAATACATTTTTCATATCCACCGTAACACTTACTGGAACGGTAAAAGTATCCTTTGCCGGAATATGCACCATGGTGTCCAGCAGGCTATGCCCCGCAAAACGGTTGTTCATATAGAGGTCCAGGTCTGCCGACTTCAGGTTTAATGCCACATTGTTGGGATTAAAATAAATAAGGTCTGTTTGCACAACCGAAGTTTTCAGGCCCAGTGATGCCAGCCTGAAATTGCGGGACGCGATAAAACTGGGCTCCTCAAAAAGATCAGGGAAGGGCAGGAGCAATGCAAGAACGATGAACAGGGTTTTCAATGGAAATCAATTCAGGCGGCAATTTACCAATGTTTGGCATTTCTACCGACTTTTGCGGTAAGCGCAACGTGAAAACTATGGTAAATTCATTAGCAATAGGAAAATCTTGGATTAGCTAATTCTATTAGTAGTTAAATATTTTAATAAAATATTGATATAAAACACATTATACCATGCAGACTAAAGTTAATTATAGTCTTATTAAGGTGTTTTTGGGGTATAAAATTTACAATCCGGGAGCGTTTTAAAATAATCAAAAAACGGTATGCTGCTTATTGAAAGTCAATATTTTATAAACATTTACTCATTAAAAATTTTATGTAATTCATCGCATATCGGTATTTTGTTATGCGATCCTTTCAAAAAGATGAGTTTTCAGAACCGTTGCCTTATCCCCACGGCCAATGGATTGGTTAACCTTACGGTTCCCATTGTAGGTGGCAGGGAAACCAGGCAAGTGATGGGGGAGGTACGGATCGACAATTCCCAACCCTGGCAAACGAGACACTGGCGAACTATTACTTCAGCGTATAATCGATCCCCGTTCTTTGAGCACTATTCCTCCGGGTTGGGTGCCATTTTTCAAACCCCATCAGCATACCTTCACGAGTGGAACCAAAGGATATTGGATTGGATCCTGCAGCAACTCAGGTGCAGGCCATTCATCGAAAATATTACCACCAGTACAAGCGGAATCCGCCAGGATTTGCCGTTTCCCAAAAACTACCGGGAAGAACGGTTCACAAGCCTACTCCCTGAATATCAACAGGTTTTTATGGAACGATGGGGGTTTGCCCCTAACGTAAGTTGCATGGACCTGTTGTTTTGCGCGGGTCCTGAAGCGGGATCGCTGTTGCAAAGCCACTAAAGAGGTATTGGATTTCGTGCTATATTGTGGCATAGCCCCATTGGGCTCCCTGCTTCATGAGAAAGATCTACCTGTTTGCGCTGGTACTGGCAAGTTTTGCCCTGTTTACTCCTGTATGCGCACAGGATTTTTCTAATAAAGGAAAGGAGTTCTGGATAGGATACGGCCACCATGTACGGATGATGAACAGCGTTCCATGGCCGGCCACTGATTGTATCCGGCAGGGAAATAACCTGGTTTGTCCGGAGAAAATGGAGTTGTACATAACCTCAGATGTGACAACCCAGGGAAAGGTGGAAATTCCCGGAATTGGTTTCTCCCAAAGCTTTTCAGTCACGGCTAACCAGATCACTACCATAGAGATTCCAAGAGCTGCCGCTTTACCCGGTGAGGGTACCTATAATAGCGGTATTCATGTTACAGCAGAGAAACCTGTTGTGGTGTACAGCTTTATCTACGTAAGTGCCATTTCCGGCGCCACGCTTTGTTTACCGGTGAATACCCTGGGGCGGGAATACACTTCAGTCAATTTTGACCAGGTGTCAAACGAGAACAATTCTTTCTCTTATTTCTTTGTGATAGCAACAGATCCAGGTACAACAAAAGTGGAGATCGTACCGGCTGCCAATACCCGGGGTGGGATGCAGGCGAATAAGCCTGACACCATCGTTTTGACACAGGGACAGGTTCACCAGGTTCTGAGTTCTACTGACCTCACGGGTTCCACTATCCGCTCTGTCAATGATGGCAGTGGATGCAAGAAGATTGCTGTTTTCAGCGGTTCAAGTAAAATTTCAATTGGTTGTAATGGGGCCGGAACCTCTGATAATCTTTACCAGCAGGTTTACCCTAACAGCACCTGGGGCAAAACCTATCTTTTTGCTCCCAGCGTCAATGGAACGGGTGGCACTGCCCAGCATGATTACATCAGGGTGGTCAAGAGCGATGTGGATGCTGTAGTCAGTTTTAATGGTACTGTATATCCATCAGCGGGCTCAAAGTATATTACCTTGCCTGTTACTAATGTGCCCGGGATCATTGAATCAGATAAACCCATTATGGTGGCCCAGTATTTTAGTTCACAGGGTTGTGCAGGCAATAGCGGGTCAGGAGATCCTGATATGATCTTCCTTAATCCCGTGGAGCAAACCATCAATAAGGTTACGCTTAATGCCATGCAGCCCGCAGTTAATACTAACATTAACCAGCATTTCATTAATGTGATCATCAAAAATGATCCCACGGCCTATTCCAGTTTTACGATAGACGGGGTTAACTACGGAAGTAGTTTCATGCCACATCCCGCAGCACCAGCCTATGCCTATGCCAGTATCCCTGTTTCACAGGGCACCCATAATCTGTACTGCGATACACCTTTCAATGCGGTGGCCTATGGTTTCGGAAATGCAGAGTCTTATGGATACTCTGCCGGTACCAACCTTAAGGATCTGTATCAGTTTGTCAGCATTAAAAATGTGTATGGCACGGTGAGCTTTCCTGCAGGGTGCAAGAGTTCACCCCTTGAATTTTCGATGACCTTTCCCTACAAACCAGTATCCATCACCTGGAAATTCAATGGACTATTTAACGATACAACCTTGAATAGTCCGGTCCCTGATTCATCATGGATCGTAAATGGCAGAACCATCTACAAATATGCCCTGAAACGATCCTACCAGGTAGATGCGGTAGGGACTTACCCGATCAGACTAATTGCGAACAATCCCACTTCAGATGGATGTGCAGGTGAACAGGAGATAGAGTATGACCTGCAGATTTTTGATCAGCCCCAGGCGAATTTCCAAACTGCTTTTTCTGGTTGTGTGGCAGACTCCATGCGGTTTACAGATCTCAGCAGTGCCAGTAGTTCCCGGCCCATCATTCTGCGATTTTGGGATTTTGGAAACGGCCAGACTTCGGCCCTGGCTAATCCGGTGATCAAATATGCCAGTGGTGGCCTGTATGATGCAAAGCTCCGGGTAGTGACAGATATCGGATGTATCTCATCGGTAAACACCCAACCCATTACTGTGGCCAATATGCCCGTTGCTGATCTTACCCCGGAAGCACCCTTCTGCCAGTTTGGAACCATACGATGGAATGATCAGTCTACGTCGCCCGGAACGCCCCTTACAAAATGGTACCTTGATTTTGGAGATGGTAACCTTGATTCAAGCCAGATAGCCCCCGTTCTTCAGCATATTTATACAAACACTGGTACATACCAACTGCAAATGGTGGTTAAAAATGCACAGGGCTGCCGCAGTGATACCCTGCGGAAACCGATCACCATTTATCCGAAACCGGTTGCTGGTTTTGGCTTGCCTGAGATTTGCCTGAACGATGCCTTCGCATTGTTTACAGACAGTGCTGCCATTGCCGATAATTCAACGATGTCTTACCAATGGGATTTTGGTGACGGCAGTACGGGTAACAACAAGGTTGCCAGGCATAAATACAATGCATCAGGATATTATGATGTGGTGCAGTATCTTTTGTCTGACAAAGGATGCCGTGACACCCTGCGGCAACAATTCACTGTAAATGGGGCAACGCCCAGCGCGGGCGTTGATCTGGTAAGCACAGACCTTTGCAGCAACAAGCCTATTACGATCAAGAACCTTTCTTCTGTTGATTTTGGCAATATCACCCGGGTGACCATACAATGGGATATCAATGATGCTTCTCAGATCACTACGGACGAAAATCCGGTTTCGGGTAAAACCTATACGCATGTATACCCCGTGTTCAGGCAACCAGCCGCTAAAACGGTTACCATTCTTTTTACGGCTTTTTCCGGCACCGTTTGCCAGAATATTGTAACACGCACCATTCAACTGGAGGGAACACCGGATGCCACACTGGACAATATACCAGAGGTATGCGATAATGCACCTTTACTAACCCTAACTCAGGGAAATGACATTTCCGGACTGCCTTACAGTGCTGAATATCTGGGCAAGGGTGTTGTGGGCGGCAACAGGTTTGACCCCTCTGCCGCAGGCAAAGGGGAGCATGAGATCCTGTTTGTAACCAGTACAACCAAGGGCTGTACAGATACGGCCAAAACAGTGCTGGTTGTGAACGAATCTCCTAAAGCAGAAGCTGGGCCCGACAAAGTGGTGCTGGAGGGTACACAGATCACCCTTGAAGGCAGTGCCTCTTCAGTTGGTGTGAAGTATCTGTGGAGTCCTCCAGAGGGTCTGGCGAGGACGGATATACTGCGGCCGCTGGCATCACCGTCCAGGGACATGACGTATATTTTAACGGTACAAACAGATAAGGGATGCATCGGAACAGACCAGGTTGTTGTCCGGTATTTACCCAAACTGGTCATACCCAACACATTTACCCCCAACAGGGACGGGTATAATGATGTCTGGGAGATAAAAGGACTGAACCTCTACCTGGGTTGTGTGGTGGAGGTCTATAATACAGCGGGAAGTATGGTATTTCGGTCAGTGGGGTATGGGCAGGCCTGGGATGGGAATTACCGGGGCCAGCAGGTGCCTTCGGGGACTTATTATTATGTGATTGATCCTAAAAACGGAAGGCCTAAACTGGCCGGGTATATAACTGTAATGCGATGATGAGAAGGATAGCCATTTTATTTTCTTTAGCCTGTTTTTGTATCTGGTCTCGGGCAAGTGCACAGCAAAGGCCACATTATACCCAGTATATCCTGAACAACTATATTGTCAATCCTGCTATCACAGGAATCGAGAATTATGTTGACCTGAAACTGAGTGCCAGGACACAATGGGTGGGAATTGATGGAGCGCCCCAAACATTTTATGCCACCATCCATGGGCCCATCGGGAAAACAGACCTGAAGTCCACCGCAACATCATTTGACATGAAGGGGGAGAACCCAAGGGGGAAGAGATACTGGGAAGAATACACGGCCTCTGAACCGCATCATGGACTGGGTTTCAACATCGTTAATTACAAAACAGGATACATCAACAGGACGTACGCGATGGGTACCTATGCTTATCATGTGGCGCTGGGTGCAAAGACAAATCTTTCAGCAGGATTTGGCCTGGGTGTTTCAGGAACCAGTATTGACCGAAGTAAAATTGAACTGGCCAGTTCATTTGATCCCGTAATCATGAACTCGGGTCAGGAATATAGAAAGATCAATCCGGAAATGAGTGTGGGGTTGTGGCTTTACAGTGCCAATTATTTTGCAGGGATCTCTGCGCAGCAGGTGATTCCTGCAAAATTTTATCTCAGTGATGCCAGCCTCAATCAATCTACTACGGTGCCTCATTTATTTGCCACGGCAGGATACAGGCTTTCGCTTACTGAAGATATATCTGCCCTGCCCAGTGTGATGTTGAGGTACATCGCATCTATGCCGCTATACACTGATATTAATCTTAAACTGCAATACCAGGACAGGATTTGGTTGGGAGGAAGTTACCGGTTTAATGAAGGATTTGCCGGTATGATGGGGGTTAACATTTCCAATACCTTTAATGTCAGCTATGCATATGATCTCAGCAATTCAAAATACATGCTTTCCTCCATGCAAAGAGGCACCCATGAAATTGTACTGGGATTTCTGATCAACAATGGGTATGGAGATATGTGCCCGAGGAATGTCTGGTAGTTAGTTACCGGAAAACTGGATCCTGATCTGTTTTTCTTCTTCTACAATACTGATGGTAAACCCGTTTTCGTCCCTGTAGGTTTTTACCTTGGCGCGGGCGGCTGGTGCGATGGGTGTGGCGTATGAATATGACCTGTATGCAGGCTCATCTTCTTTGTATTCCTGGCCATCGTTGGTTGATTTTCTGGTTTCACCACCTGCTTTCCTGGCTGGTGCCATAACCCTGACCCTGTTTTGTGACCTTTGTTTTTGCAAAATTAACTCCTGGTAACGAAGCTTGTCTTCCATCACCTTGTGTTGTTGTTCAAGCTTTTTCATCTGGTCAATGGTGACTATATGCAAATTACCCGCCGTAGAAAATTCCCGGGCCATTTCCTCGAAAGCCTGTGCTTTCTCCTGGCTGATCTTTGCATTTGTCATGTCAAGGAAAAAAGCTTCCAGTTCATTATCCCTAATCCCTTTGAGATGTATGATTTCAGGGATTTCCCGGAGTGCAGGCACCAGGTCATCCGGTGATGGCGGACTGGGTGCTTCAAAGCCTGGAAAAGCGCCAAATGCATTGGCCACAGGAGAGGGTGCAACGGGTTGCCTGGGTGGGAGCGGGGGCAGTGGCGCAACAGGAGATTCAATGAATGCCAGCGCTTCTGTTGGGTCTAACTGATCAGCTGAAACCCTGAATAATTCAGGCGGGAACGGTTTGGTTCTAAGCTTTTCCTGCACAGTCCTGTCAGTACCTGGATCAGCGTGCTTTTGCGTTTTGCTGTCTTCGTCAGTTACATCTACAGCCTCAGCAAGCAAGCTTTTGCCACGTATAAATTGTGTTGGCCCCTGTGCAACAGATGAGGACTCTGTTGCCAGGATTGGAGTTTCTTTTCTGGCAGGTGATAAAACCGAAAGACCCATGATCAATACGGCAACCATTACCAGGGCTATAAGCCTTTGGCGGTATTTTACTTTTTGTTCCGGTTGCTTCAGAATCCTTTTTACCCTTCCCAGTAACAGCCCCTCGGTTCCGGTTGCAGCCATAGCCAGGGCAAACTGTTGTCTGTTTTTCTCCAACAGAAGAAGCGCATATGCATATTGTCCGGGATCCTGCTGATGTTTCAACACAGCATCATCACAGCATAGTTCACATTCCTTTCTGATCTGCCGGGATAGGAGGTATGTGAAGGGATTGAAAAATAGGATTGTTTCAATAAATGATACCAGCAGATTGATCAGGTAATCATGCCGTTTGATATGCGAAAGTTCGTGCATGATTATCGCCTCCACCTGTGAAACAGACAGATGGTTAACGGAAGCGATGGGCAAAAGGATAATTGGCTTTATATAGCCAATGGTAGCCGGTACATCCACAAGGTCCGTAACCTGGATCCATACCTTTCTGGCAATGAAAAACCTTAGGGCCATATCGTCCACAAACAATTGCCATTCACTAGTGCCCGCCGGTTTTGCGATCCTCAGGCGCTGGGTGTGGACAATAGCATAAATGTATCTGAACAGCAGTACAAATAATACCACCAGGTAGGCTGATGACAAGTAGGGAAGCAGGCTTTCAAGCCAGTTTAATACGGTGGGATCCATTTTCCCATTTCCTGTCCATACCGTTTTACTATCCTGTAAGATCTTGAATATTACATTTCCCAAAAACCAGATTCCACCGATGAAAATGGCCGCGGCGGCACCTGCATGTCTTATCACCGGATTCTTCACCGGAATTGCGATGCATACCTGGTAGACCAGCCATAGCAGGGCCATTTGCCATACACTGTCTGCAATAGCCCATCCTAAAGCCTGTAATAATGCCGATTGGTAGATCTGTTCCATAGTAGATCAGGGTTTCTTTAAACTGTCCAACAGCCTTTGGATCTCGTCCAGTTCTTCTTTACTGGCGTTGTGGTTACCGAGCGCCTGCATGACCAGTTGACCGGGTGAGCCGGCAAAAAGCGTATCAATCATCTTACCCACCAGCTGTTTCTGTGTTCTTTCCCTGGTCACCGCCGGCATGTACACATGGGATTTAGCTGAATCATCACGGGTCACCAATCCCTTTTCAAACATGATCTGCAGAAGCTTTAAGGCAGTAGTATAGCCTATGTCCTTGGTATGGGCCAATTCTTCATGCACCTCCCTTACGGTGGCTTCGCCCTTGTCCCAAAGCACTTGCAGGATCTCCAGTTCGCTTTCAGTGGGTTTCAATGCTTTTGCACTCATTTCTACGAATTTTATCGTAATAAATATACGAAGCCTTTTAAGAACTTCATCACCGGCCATATATTTTTACGGCCTTTAACTTAATTTCAACAAAAGGCAATGGTATGGATATAAAGGGTTTATTCAGGTATATAGAGTCTTTGAGGGTAAAGCCGGGTAAGCGGGTGAAGCTGGACCGGTGGGATACGGATTACGATCATAAGATGTTGACTAAAGAAGAAGGGGCAAAGCTTCTTGAAGAGGGGGTGAAGCGCCTTTCCCAAATGCAGGATATGCTGTATGCCCATAACCAATACAGTATGCTCATTGTATTCCAGGCCATGGATGCTGCGGGAAAAGACTCGGCCATCAAACATATCATGAGTGGACTTAATCCACAGGGGGTAAAAGTAACCAGTTATAAAACCCCTTCATCCACTGAACTGGATCATGGTTATCTCTGGCGCCATTATATCCAGGTGCCTGCCAGGGGTGAGATCAGCATTTTCAACCGGTCCCATTATGAGAATGTTCTGGTCACCAGGGTACATCCTGAATATATACTGGCAGAGAACAATCCGGAGATCAATTCCATAAAAGATATAGATGCATCATTTTGGAAACGGCGGTTTAAGCAGATCAATGGCTTTGAACAGACGCTTACGGAGAATGGCACCATTGTATTGAAATTTTTTCTGCACGTATCCAAAAAAGAGCAGAAAAAAAGATTCCTGGAAAGGATCGAGGACCCGGAGAAGAACTGGAAGTTTTCTTCAGCTGACCTGAAGGAGCGTGCCCTTTGGGATAAATATATGGCCGCTTATGAGGATATGCTGGAACACTGCTCAACAGACCAGGCACCCTGGTTTGTGATCCCCGCGGATGATAAATGGTTTGCAAGGATATCTATTGCCGCCATCATCTTCCAGCAATTCCAGAAATTGAAATTCAGTTATCCGGAGCTGGATGCTAAAGGGAAAGCTGACCTTGCGCTGGCGAAGAAGATGTTATTGGCCGAGGAGAATGGAAAGAAGAAAAAATAGTTCGCAGTTCACAGTTCGCATAGTTCGCTGGGTGACCTGCGAACTATGCGAACTGCGAACTGAACCAGCTATTTGTTTTCTCTGACTTCTATCTTGAGTTTTTCCCCTTTGATCAGGTGTTTGTATTTGGCCAGATCTACTTCTTTGCCATCTACTTTCAGGGAGCCATTATCCAACTCAATGGTGAAATTGCTTCCGGTAATCACGCCATCATTTTTCAGGGCTGTGATCAGCGCGTCATCGTCTGAAACTGTTACGGATCCGCCATTGGCGTCACCCGTGTTAACAACAGTCACATTCATTTCCTTGGTGGCTTTTTTCACACCGTGCCCTTCATGACCATGAAGCTGGGACAGTGTAGGTGCAATGACCAGTGAAACAATAGACATCAGTTTGATCAGGATATTCATGGAAGGACCTGAGGTGTCTTTAAAAGGATCACCTACGGTGTCACCCGTTACAGAAGCCTTATGGGGTTCTGATTTCTTATAATATACTTCACCATTGATCTCCACGCCTTTCTCAAAAGATTTCTTGGCATTGTCCCATGCTCCTCCGGCATTATTCTGGAACATACCCATGAGCACACCACTCACGGTTGCGCCGGCCAGGAAACCACCCAGGGCTTCGGGGCCAAGAATGAATCCAATGGCTATGGGTGATAAAATGGTGATGAAACCGGGCAGTACCATTTTCTTAATGGATGCCTGTGTGGAGATGGCCACGCATTTATCATATTCTGGTTTGCCTGTACCTTCCATGATACCTGGAATGGTACGGAACTGGCGTCTAACCTCTTCCACCATTGACATGGCGGCTTCACCTACAGCGCGAATAGCCAGTGAGGAGAATATAAATGGAATCATACCCCCAATGAAGAGGGATGCCAGTACGTCTGCCTTGTAAATATCGATACCATCAATGCCTGCAACGCCAACGAAGGCAGCAAACAGCGCCAGTGCGGTGAGTGCTGCTGAGGCTATCGCAAAGCCTTTACCAGTTGCCGCAGTAGTGTTACCTACAGCATCCAGTACGTCAGTTTTTTCGCGCACTTCTTTTGGTAACTCGCTCATTTCTGCGATACCACCGGCATTGTCAGCAATAGGGCCAAAAGCATCAATGGCCAGTTGCATAGCTGTAGTAGCCATCATACCTGCGGCGGCAATGGCAACACCATAGAGCCCGGCACAGAGATAAGAACCATAGATACCGCCTGCCAGAACGAGGATCGGCAGGAAAGTGGATTCCATGCCAATGGCCAATCCACCAATCACATTGGTGGCATGGCCTGTGGAACTCTGGCGGATGATAGACATCACAGGACGCTTACCCATGGCTGTGTAGAATTCTGTAATGATGCTCATGAGTGTTCCCACCAAAAGTCCAACACCAATAGCACCCAGCACACCCCACTTGGTAAATTCATGGCCACGCAAAACCATCGTTTCGGGAAGAATATAATAAACCAGTCCAACAGAGGCGAGAGCGGTTAACACAATGGAACCCCAGTTACCCATGTTGAGGGCTTTCTGGACATTATTGGTATTGATACCTGCCGCATCGCTCACTTTCACGAAGAATGTACCGATGATGGAGAAAATGATCCCTACACCGGCAATGAGCATCGGAAGAAGGATGGGGGCGAGGCCACCAAAATTATCTGTTGACGCCGTCTCCTGGCCCAATACCATGGTAGCCAGAACGGTGGCCACATATGAACCAAAAAGGTCTGCACCCATGCCGGCAACATCACCCACATTATCACCCACGTTATCCGCAATGGTGGCCGGGTTACGGGGATCATCTTCAGGGATACCCGCTTCCACCTTACCCACCAGGTCTGCACCAACATCCGCCGCCTTGGTATAGATACCACCGCCTACACGGGCAAACAATGCTATGGATTCAGCACCCAGGGAGAAACCGGTAAGCACTTCAATGGTCCTCACCATTTCCATAGAATCTACCGGTGCATTAGCGGCAAAGATCATTTTGAGGATAAGAAAGAGTCCGCCCAGACCCAGCACGGCCAGGCCGGCAACACCCAGTCCCATAACGGCACCACCGGTGAATGACACATCCAGCGCTTTACTCAGGCTGGTACGCGCCGCATTAGCTGTTCTCACATTGGCCTTGGTGGCAATACGCATTCCAATATAACCTGCTGTGGCACTGGAAATGGCGCCAATAACAAATGCAATGGCGATCGACCAGTGGGAGGTTGGATTAGCCTGGGCCATTACGGCCAGTAAAATGGCTACAATCACCACAAAGTATCCGAGAATCTTCCATTCCGCTTTGAGGAAGGCCATAGCACCTTCAGCGATGTAATTGCTGATCTCTTTCATCCGGTCTGAACCAGCATCCTGGCCTGCAACCCATTTGAATTTCCAGAGTGTGTACAGTAACCCAATTACACCCATCACGGGTACCAGGTAAAATAACTTATCCATAAGCAGTCAATATTTGTTTTTTCCCTGAGCAGCAGCCTTCCGGCACACACTACACGGGGCGGCAAAATTAGGGGTTTCAACCCAAAAACAGGCGGGGGCAGGCCGGGTATTTTGCATTGTATTGCATAAAAAAAGCCCCGGTCACCCGGGGCTTTGAAAATGAAAGTATTGTAGTTATTGTTTGATCACTTTCTCGTTCAGGTTCAGGTTTTCACCAATTACCTGGATCACATACATGCCCTTGTTGAGGGTGCTCATATTCACGGTGATCTGGTTAACTCCCCTGGTTGCGTTCACCACCTGGCTGCGTACAACGCGGCCGTTAAAGTCAACCACCCTGAGGTTCAGGTTTTGGTTCCTGTCTGACTGGAGCGTTACATTCACATTATCCAGTACAGGGTTGGGCCATACGGAGAAGGCTTTGCTCCTGGCTTCGTTCCTGATGATCACTGTCTTCGTGTATACAAACCTGTTATCGATATCCACCTGGCGGAGACGATAGTAGCTGACACCCAGTACAGGACTGTTATCTACAAAGGAGTAGTTAACCAGGCTGTTGGAATTACCAGTTGCTTTCACCTGGCCAATTTTGGTAAAGTCGCGACCATTGGTACTTCTTTCCACATCAAAATGAGATGCATTCTGCTCCTGGGCTGTTGACCAGGACACCAGTACTTTTTCACCTTGCAGTTCAGCTTTAAAGCTTACGAACTGAACGGGGAGGAGGGTTGTGATGGATGCTTGTCCAAACTCTGAAGTACTTGCACTGCCATCTGTAGTTGTATGCGCTAAAGGTACAACCACTGCACCTACTGTAACTGGTGCCGCTAAATTTGCAAATGGTACCACAAAACGGAAAGTGCCATCACCCGGATCCAGGTCTTCAAGCCCACCTTCTGCCAAACCAAAAAGATAGGTTTGCCCTTCATTGAACAAAGCAGCATCCTGATTAACATCTGCAGAAGCAATATAGTATTGGATGAACGCACCTGAAGGAGCCGAACCGGTTACTTCAATGACGCTAGATCCTGTATTAACCTTAAAGTCTGTAGTTACGGGAAAATTATACAGGAAGTTTGGACCTGTTCCAGCCGGTGTGTTCGCGGTTGTTCCATCCGTTATGACTGGCATCAGGTTAATTCCAAGGCCATAACCTTCTGTACCAGCACCAGGCCTATTGTTGGCAAACATGCTGTTTCGTGATATTCTGTTTTCGATCACAAAATCAGTCATTTGATCAAGCAGGCCTACGCCATCACGCTGGTTGTATGCAATAATGTTACCTTCCAGATTATCTCCGCTTTGGTCATCATTACTACCAATAAAATTATTAAACACCAGGCTGGATGTAGCTGTATTAGTAAGGAATACACCCCATTTCAGGTTACCCCTGTTATCACCATTCGCATTGGAACCGATGGTGTTACCCATTATGGAGTTATTCTGCACAAAACCATTTCCACCCGCACTACTGGAGTACAATGTTATACCGTTATGGTAGCTCGAAGCGATATAGTTACGCTGCTCGGCCACACCACCTGTTGGATTCACACCAATGATATTATTGGAAACGTTGTTAAGAAGGATACCGTTACCTTCAGTAATGAATACCGGAGCAGAACTGGTTACACGTCCATTAGGCGCTGAACCACCGCTAAGGGACAGACCGATGGAATTACCGCCAATCTGGTTCAAATTGCCCCTGCGTTGCAAAACGATTCCGTTTTTACGGTTACCACTGATCAGGTTACCTTCCAACAGATCACTTACACCGTCACCGTTGGTACCGATCCGGTTATTGGAACAGCCATCGCCCGTATTCAAGCCATCAAAGGTGATCCCGTTATTATTGGTAGCATTCACTGATGATGGAAAAGCGCCAGTGGCAGTAGTGCCGATAAAGTTGCCGGCAATCACATTATAGTCAGCGTTGTTCAGGAAAACGCCATCCCCAACATTATTGGTGATCAGGTTTCCCTCGTTGGCGTCGTTAACGCCATCCCCGTCCGTACCAAGATATACCCTGGGAATCACAAATCCTGAAGATGTTGCATTGAAAAGCACACCGTTGGCACCGTTCCTGGTGATTACGGGAATGCCGGTATTGGGATCTTCTACCGATGTCTGGTTTGATTCAGTAACACCAATATTGCAAGATTGGATCTTTACTGCGCCGCCTGTGCCTGCGGTACCATTCAATACAATGGCATTTCTGGCCCTGAATATGGCCATGCCCCTGATTGTTACGTTTCCTGTGGTTATAATGAAACCATCATATACAGCAGCCACATTACCGTTGGCCACATCGTTGAAGTTGACACTAAGGCTAAGCTGCCTTGAATTGATTGGTCCCTGGGTAGCGATAGGCTGTGTAAAGCCATCAATCAACACAGGGGAACTGATGGTAAGGCTGCTGTTAAGCGTGATCATTGCAGGCGATGCTGCAATATTGAAGAAGATGTTATCCAGTCCCGGATTAGCTGCTGCATCAGCCAAAGCCTGCCTTAATGTACCCGGACCGCTGTCTGCTGTAGATGTGACGGTGTAATCATTTGCAAACAATGAATCATAGGTTAAAAGCCCAGCAATCAAAAAGCAGAGGGTAAAGTTTTTTCTCATAATCAAGAATTCAGATTTTAATGGACATGGTTTGCCAAAGGGATACGTCTGATCTTGATCTTTCTAGAGGATATTACTGGAAATTCTGGGGATAAAGGTATGCAAAACAATATTATTTATACAAAATTGCTTCAAAAGCTTTACCAATGCAGTCAATGGTATCAGTTGGCAACATCGCCTGTTCGCCAAATTGCTCTTTTGCAAGGTCTCCTGCCAATCCGTGCACAAACATCCCGAGCCTGGAAGCCTCTGCCACACTGCGTTTCTGTGCCAGCAGAGCCAGAATAATGCCCGTCAGTACATCGCCTGAGCCTCCCTTTGCCATACCCGGATTTCCTGTAGAATTGAAGTAACCCCGTCCACCTGGTGTGGATAAAAAGCTATAGTGACCCTTGATTATGACACAAATTTCACATCGCGTGGAAAACTCCATTGCTGCGCTGATCCGGCTAAATCCTAAGGGCACTGTTTCCCACAACCGGTGAAATTCACCCACATGAGGGGTCAACACCTTGTTAGGCCCCAATTTGTCCTGCCATTTTTGTTCAGCTATCAGGTTTAACGCATCTGCATCTATGACCATGGGGACCTTTGCTTTTTCGATAAGTTCCCCCAACATCCGGGCCGTCTTTGGGTGGGTCCCGATTCCAGGTCCCACGGCAATGGCATCGTAGGCCTCAAGATCCGGCACTTCGGTCAATACATCCTTGTCCGGATCCGGGAGTATGATGGCCTCTGGTAAAATGGTCTGCATCGCCAATACCCCTGATGCCGGGATCCTGCAGAAAAGCTTGCCAACGCCCGCACGCATGCAGGCCCTGGCCGCAAGGATAGCCGCACCCATCATGTCCCTGTTGCCTGCTAAAAGCAAAGCTGAACCAAATTGGCCTTTATGGGCAAATTGCTGCCTCGGTTTTACCCAATCTTTGAGATCTCCGGCCTGGGTCCATTCAAATTGCGCTTCTGTAGATGCCAGATACCCGGGGTGCAGACCAATATCTATGATCCTGATGTTGCCGAGATAGGGCTCAGATTCAGGCATGAACATCGCCAGTTTCATGGTCTGAAAACTGAGTGTCAGATCTGCCTTAACAATGGTATTCCCTTCTGAAGAGGCATCGGCATACATGCCGGAAGGCAGATCGATAGCAATGGTAATGGCCTCTGATCCGTTGATCTCCCTGATGGCTCTCTCAAACAGGCCATCGGGTGGCCTGCTTTGGCCGATGCCCAATAGGGCATCAATTATAATGTCATTGCTGGTAGCGGTGCGAAGTGAAAAAACGGAAAGGTCTTCAGGATCAAGACCAGATTTTTTCAGTATCTCCAGGTTCAAAAGATTGTCCTCTGTACAGTTGCCCCGGCCGGCTTGGAAACAAAATACCTTCTTCCCGGCCTGGTGCAGAAGCCTCGCTATGGCAAGCCCATCGCCCCCGTTATTACCGGGACCACAAACTATCCAGAACCGGGAGTCTGGCTTTGCTTCACCCAGAATGGACTCCATACATGCCCTGGCTGCTCTCTCCATCAGGTCTGCAGATGAAATGGGCTCATGCAGGATGGTATACTGGTCCCACTGCCTGATCTGAGAAGCGGAAAAAATCTTCATGTAAAAAACTGGTATAACGAATGTATACCAAAAGAAGGGAACAAATCAGCGGCTGCTAATCTTCTCCTGATTGCGCATCATAGCTTCCAAAAGCTGAATACAATTTTTTGGCATCGTAAATGCGACGGTTGAATTTGTTTCCCAAAATGATTACCGTAGCCTCATCATCCACCAAACGGGTAAAAACGGTGTTGTTTCCGTGCCACCAACCATTGTGATAAATGATTTTGCGTTGATCAGGATAAAGATATAATCGCCAGCCCAGGCCGTAATTCTTGACGCCAGGTTTTTCATTGCTGTAACCGGTGTAGGCGGCATCCAGCGTCTCTTTTTTAAACAGGTTGCCATAAGAAAGGGCATTGGACCATTTCAACATATCCCTGGGAGTGGAGTAAATGTTTTTATCACCATACACAAGGTCCAGATAAGTAAATGCTTCCTGCTGTCCTTTCCAGTTGAATGACGGCAGCACACTGTCTTCCATGCCCTGCTGAAATACGAAACTATGGTCCATACCCAGGGGTTTAAAAAACGAATCCTGCAGATACGCTGAAAAAGTCTTTCCACTGACCTTTTCAATGATCAGGGCCAGGAGTGCATAGTTGGTATTGCAGTAGCTGAAGTTGTGGTCAGGGCGGCCCACCAGCAGGTCATTTTTGCGGGTGATGAGAAAATTCAGTACGTCCTGATTGGTGATCAGTATTTTCCTGTCCCAGCCTTTTTCTTCCATCACATGAACATAGTTGGGAAGTCCGCTGCGATGGTTGAGCAGGGTTTTTACCGTTACGCCGGGATAGTTAAATCCGGTTAGGTAAGCAGATACTTCCTGGTTGATGTCAAGCTTGCCTTCTTCCCACAATTTTAAAGTGGCCATACCTGTAAAAGTCTTGGAAACGGAGGCGAGGTGAAAAGGTGTATTGGCATCGATCTCTTCTTTCTGACTCAGCCGCTTCCGGCCGGCATATTTTTCAAAGACGATCTGGCCATTTTTTGCTACAATCATGGCGCCGTTGAAACCACTGGGTTTCAGGCACACATCATAGAAGCTTTCTGTAACCTTAAAATATTTTTCAATATCAGCTTTAGACAGGCTGGTGTGAGAACCAACGCTGTCAGGAACAGAGACCGTTCCCGCCCTTTCTGCAATACGCTTATCTGTGGTGGCAAAACAGCCGCCCAGAAAGATTAACAATAGGATGGATACAATATTTTTCATACAGGATGGATAGTTATAAGGCTATTGGAAAATTTTACTAAGATATTAGTTATTACTTTCGCACACAAACTATTGTAACACAATTTTATGTCTGACCCCAAAGCCACCAGTTACCCCAAGGATAAAATCAATATTCTCTTTCTGGAAAACATCAGTGACACCGCGGTGAAACAATTCAAGGATGCTGGGTATACGAATGTCCGGAAATTATCTGGCGCACTCAGCGAGGATCAACTTATTCAGGAAATTCGTAATGTACACCTGCTGGGCATCAGGTCTAAAACGCAGATTACCCGCCGTGTATTGGACGAAGCCAGCAAACTTCAGGCCATAGGTTGTTTTTGTATTGGTGTAAACCAGGTTAATCTGAAAGCTGCCACTGAAAAAGGGGTGGTGGTGTTCAATGCGCCCTATAGTAATACCCGATCTGTGGCTGAATTGGTTATTGGTGCCTCTATTATGCTGATCCGCAGGATCGTGGACAAGAATATGGCGGCCCATATGGGCACCTGGCAGAAAGATGCCAAGGGCAGTTATGAACTCAGGGGTAAAACACTGGGTATCATCGGTTACGGGAACATTGGAACCCAGGTAAGTATCCTTGCGGAAGCTGTGGGCATGCGGGTACGTTATTTCGATGTGGTGACCCGTCTTCCCCTGGGAAATGCCATTCCCTGCAGATCCCTGAAAGAACTGGTGAGCCAATCCGATATTGTCACGCTTCATGTGCCTGAGACTGCACAGACCAAAAACATGATCAATAAAGCGGTGTTGAAACAATTCCGGAAAGGAGCCATCCTGCTTAATTATGCCCGTGGTGAAGTAGTGGACATCCAGGCATTGGCAAACGCGCTGGAGTCTGGTCATCTGGGTGGGGCAGGCATTGATGTCTTCCCCTGGGAACCGGAAAAGAACGGTGATGTGTTTACCACCCCCTTACAGCACCTTTCCAATGTTCTGCTAACACCGCATATTGGTGGATCAACCGAAGAAGCCCAGCAAAACATTGGCGTGGATGTAAGTGCCAAACTATTCAGTTATCTGGAAATGGGTGCTACTACCGGATCCCATACCGTTCCGGAATTAAGCCTTTCTCCCCTCGAGGGAACACATCGGATCCTTCATATCCACTATAATGTTCCTGGTGTATTGAGTTCCATCAATTCTACCTTGTCTGCAAACAAGATCAATATCCTGGGGCAGTACCTGAAGACCAATGAAGAAATAGGTTATGTTGTATTGGACGTAGACAAAAAACTATCTTCGAAAGCCCTTGCCTTGTTGAAAGACGTCCGTGAAACCATCAAAGTCAGAATGCTGTATTGATGGAGGGCATACCAGAAATTCTGAGGCAGTTTGGTCTTGATCCATCGGCTTTCACTACTAAGGCCTTTGGCTCTGGCCTGATTCACCATACTTATCTTGTCAGGAACCAGGCCGGGCCTGCATATATTCTGCAACAGGTCAACCATCAGGTCTTCAGGCATCCTGAAGACATTGCCCATAATATCCGTTGTATTGGAAACTACCTTATACAACACCATCCGGGTTATCCGTTCACAATACCCGTGCTCACAACAGCAGAACAGGACTATGTGATGCACCTCGGTAATTACTACAGGCTCTTCCCCTTTGTACAGGGATCCCATACCATAGATGTGTGCCACTATCCTGATCAGGCATACCAGGCAGCCAGCCAGTTTGGTCAGTTTACGGCAGTGCTCAAAGGGTTCAGGACTGATATGTTGCGTTTCACGATCCCCGGTTTTCATGACCTCAGCGGGCGTTACCAACAGTTCCTTCATGCGTTGAAAGAAGGCAACCAGGACAGACTCAGGGCCACGCAGAAGTCGGCGGAACTACTGCTGTCACATCAGCCCATCGTGGAACGTTTTGAAGCTATCCGTACATCACCTGAATTTAAACTGCGGGTCACCCATCATGATACCAAGATCAGTAACGTATTGCTGAATGATGAAGGGAAGGGTATTTGTGTAATTGACCTGGACACAACCATGCCCGGCCTGTTCATCAGTGATGTGGGGGATATGATCAGAACCTATGTGTCACCAGCCAATGAGGAAGAACAGGACCTCGATCAAATTGTAGTTAGAAAAGAATTCCTGGATGCCATCATCAGCGGATACAGCCAAAGTATGTATGACCAGTTGAGTAGCGGTGAAAAAGACGCGTTTTCATATGCAGGCCATTTCATGGTGTATATGCAGGCGCTTCGTTTTTACACGGATCACCTGATGAATGATCAGTATTATGGTGCCCGGTATGAAGGCCATAACCTTTTGCGAGCCCGAAACCAATTAACCCTGCTTCAACGCCTGATGTCTATGGACTAAAGGCTGTCTTTCAACCGGAGCTTAGTTCCGTAGAGATTCAGATGCAACAATTGCGGGAGGCTGTCTATGATAGTCGTTGAAACATTGGTGATGCCAGAATGAGCAAGGCTGAGCCGTTTCATTTCACGGGCGTTTTTCAATTTTGCTACCAGTGAGTCTGTTACCAACGGACCTTCCGCCCTGAGCCAGTAGATCTGGGGTGCAATGATTTCCAGGTTTTGGAGCATACTGTCTGATATTGAAGTACAATTAATGAAATTCACCTGAAGCAAATGACTGTTTTGGGCGATGGGAATAACGATGACACCATTTTTCCTGAGGAAGTTTACCGCCGTAGGTTGTGCTTCCGCTACTTCAGGTAAATGGCGGACGTCAGCAGTCTCCTGCGCTGCCGCCTTTGCAGAATGAAAGGTTTGCAGTGCGGCTTTCACCTTGTCATCCATGGGCAATGCCTTAACCCTTGCTTCAAATGAGGCTCCGTTGTTGATCCACCATTCCAAAAGGAGTTTTTGCGGAGGCGTGAGCTGTTCTTTTTCTTTGGGCGGCATATGGTCTTCATCTTCCGGTGGCAGGACAATGCGCTTCAATAGTTCTGCCCCAACTGCACTGCCTGAAATCAAATTCTTACCAGATTTTCCTCCCTTCATGATGAACGCTTCGGTATCAAGCCTGAGTTTTCCCTTTTGTTTTTGCGGACCGTGGCAATCCACACATTTCTGCTGCAGCACAGGAGCTATGACATCGGCATAAATCAAGGCTTCGGGAATATTTTGCAGGGGTCTTATGATGACTGCGTTTTTGGACGAGCCGCCCCACAGAAAATTTTCTCCGTGCGTGAGACTTCCACCCTGGTGACCCGTGACTACCAACAGGATCAGCATTAAAAAAGACAGGCCCAATTGCAGCTTAGGTTGCCAGCCTTTTTTTAGCATCCACCAGAACAATACCGTTGTTATAGTAAGCACGATGGCAGCATTACGATGTGCATACACCAGGGTGCCATAGTCATCTTCATTGGTGGAAAGGACATAACCCGTAAGGCTGGAAAGTAACGCCGTGGTGGCGGCAGCGAGGAAGATAAACCTGAGTATTGCGTCCGGTGGTTTCTGTGACCACTGATAGTGCCAAAATATGAGCAGACCTATCGATAGAATACCAATAGGTAAATGTACCAGTAACGGATGCAGGTGTCCCAGCGTGTTCATCATTGCTCAGCTGTATCTTTTCTTCAGCGCCTGCAGCATAAACACGTTAATGGCCCATTGGTCTGCCACGGGAAGATTGGAATAGGGGAGGGTGGGCAGGTAAGTGGGCGGACCAAATTCAGTTAAAATAGTCATGCGTTTCCCTTCCTTCTTTTTTCGTTCCACAACCCTGTCCCACCAGGACCAATGCCTCTTCGCTGCATATTCCCATTCAGGTGCGCGGGGGTCGTTCACCTGCGGACCTTCGCTATGCCCGATCCTGGCATGGATATGGTCTGTTCTGTCCAGCGCCAGTGTGACGGATTCTTCCTGGTCTTCCAGGGTGCTTTCGTGGACGGCGCACCAATGAGATATGTCCAGTGTGAGCCTCAACTCCGGTATTGCCTTGAGATATTCACGGGTTACCTGCGCGGCAAATAATGACCTGCCCCGATGGGTCTCGTGGTAAACAGGTATGCCGGTCTTTTGGGAAAGCTCCGTGGTAAATGCCATGAAGGGCTTGTTCTGTTCCATCGTAAAATGGTCTTTTCCGGAATGCGTATTGATGTAGATGGGTTTCAGGCCAGCTGCAGCCTGCAGACCGTCCTTAAACTCCTGCAGGTGTTTACCGGGTTCCCTTGCAGATCCTCCATATAAGAGACCAAGGGCCAGGCCGTATTTGGCGGCGGCATTGGCAATCTCGCTTCGCCCTTTGTCATCGCCAGGCATCCATACTTCAATACCATCGTATCCTTCTTTTTTTGCGGCAGCACAAAAGGTTTCCGCATTGCCCTGATAGCCCCAGTTGGTGGCCATAACGGTAAGTTGGTACCCTGCCTGTGATGGAGAAAATACGGGCATAGCCATGGGGGCTTCCGGAACGGTCATCAGGATGCCGCCACTGGCAAGGGTTGTCTTCTGGAGGAAATTTCTTCTGTTCATATTATCCTGTAGTTTGTAAGATATCCTGAATGGGTTTGCCGTGCACATCCGTAAGCCGGAATGGACGACCCTGGAATTCATAGGTTAGTTTTTCATGATCAAATCCCAATTGCTGAAGGATGGTGGCCTGGATGTCATAGACAGAAACCTTTCCGGTTACCGCATTATATCCAATCTCATCCGTTTCACCGTAACTAAATCCCTTTTTTATTCCGCCTCCGGCCATCCACATACTGAAGGCATCCACGTGATGATCCCTGCCTTTGAACATATTCTGTTTACCTTCCCTGTTTTCCTGCATGGGTGTTCTTCCAAACTCACCACCCCAGACTACCAGTGTTTCTTCCAAAAGACCTCGTTGCTTAAGGTCTTTAAGCAGGGCGGTCATAGCCTTGTCTACACTATTGCATTTGTCCACGAATCCCTTGTCCAGCGAGCCGGAAGGATCTGTACCGTGGGTATCCCAGCCCCAGTCAAATATCTGCACAAACCGTACGCCTTTCTCCACCAATTTACGCGCCAGCAAAATGTTGTTAGCCAATGAAGCTTTTCCTGGTTCGGTACCATACATTTCGTGAATATAGGCTGGTTCCTGGTTGATGTTCATGACTTCCGGGACAGCAATCTGCATTTTGAAGGCGAGTTCATATTGTGCGATGCGGGAAAGCGTTTCCTGATCACCAAAGACTTCGTGATCTGCCTGGTTCACTGCATTGATAGCATCTATAGATGCGCGTTTCAGGTCACGGGGCATACCCTTGGGGTCCTGGAGGAAAAGAATGGGATCTCCTTCAGAGCGGCATTGTACACCCTGGTAAACCGAAGGAAGGAAACCACTGCCCCAAACACTTTTTCCTGCATCAGGATTATTGCCACCAGAGGTAAGCACTACAAAACCAGGCAGGTTGGCATTCTCAGATCCCAGGCCATAGGTTACCCATGATCCCATGGAAGGCCTTCCTAATCTGGCGGAGCCGGTATGCATGAGTAATTGCGCCGGAGCATGGTTGAACTGGTCCGTAGTTACTGCCTTAAGAATGGATACTTCATCTACCATTTCGGCAAAATGCGGAAGCCTTTCAGAAAGCCAGATACCACTCTGTCCCTGCTGAGAAAAATTTGCCACCGGACCCAGCAGTTTTGGTACGCCACGGATGAATGCAAACCTTTTACCTTCCAAGAAAGATGCAGGACAATCCTGACCGCTGAGTTTAACCAGTTCTGGTTTATAGTCAAATAACTCCAGCTGTGAAGGTGCTCCTGCCATATGTAGGTAGATGACAGCCCTGGCCTTGGGTGCAAAATGCGGTGGCCTGGGCTGGAAAGGGTCTGTTTGGACAGCCGCAGCCGCCACTTTATTTTTCTCTCCCCACCCATTGCATGCTTGCAGGAAAGAACCCAATGCCATCATGCCTATACCGGTTCTGCATTCCTGTAAGAAATGGCGCCGTGTGATGTGTTCCAATGACCTGAACCGGGCTTCCTGCTGCAAGGGTGAATCTGCCATGGTTTATTCTTTTGTGATCACTTCATCTGTGTTCATAATACTGTGTACAGTGGTTATCAATGCAGCCATAGCCGGGTAGTTATGGTCATCCATCAGTCCGGTAGTTTCGCAGGTAGCATCAGCATCTTTTTCGTAGTATTTCAAGGCCTTATTGTACAGTTCCATGAATATAGCAAGATTCCTATCCGTGAGTTTTTTTCCGGTGACTTTATGCCATGCTGCCTCTATCTGTGCTTCCGGATTTTTCCATTGGTCTGCCAGATGGAAACTGAAATGCCTCGATAAATCCAGATAGGCTTCATCATTCATCAGGGCCAGTGCCTGCAGGGGAGTGTTGGTCCTAATTCTTCTTGCAGTACAAACCTCACGTGCCATTGCATCAAATGTTAGCATGGAAGGGTAGGGGCTGGTGCGCTTCCAGAAAGTATAGATGGCGCGCCTGTATTTGTTCTGATCTTTTTCTGTTTGCCATTGGTCTCCATTATACGGTGAGCTCCAGATCCCTGCTGGTTGCCATGGCATCACACTGGGACCATACATTACAGGATGCAGCATATCACTGACAACCAGGGCCTGGTCCCTGAGCTGTTCTGCGCTTAGCCGTACCCGTGGCCCCCTCGCATAATACTTATTAGTGGGGTCTTTGGCTGTATTAACTGAGTTGGCCATGGAGCTTTGACGGTAAGTTGCAGACATAACCATTGACTTCAGGAGTTTTTTAAAGCTCCAATGGTTTTGGTGCATAAATGTATAGGCCAGGTGGTCCAGCAATTCAGGATGGGTTGGCGCCGTGCCCTGGGTTCCCATGTCTTCCAGGGTCTCCACGAGGCCCTGGCCAAAAAGCTGTTCCCACAACCGGTTTACCAGTGTACGTGCGGTCAGTGGGTTCAAGGTATCCGTCATCCAACGGGCCAGCCCTAATCGATTCTTAAGGGAAGGATCTGGCATTGGGTTCAGTGATGCTGGTACTGCAGGTTCCACCACGGTGGTTTTCAACAACCAGTTTCCTCGTTCAAATATTCTGGTAGTCCTGGCCATGGGAGAGGGGTTCTCAACCATCACCGGTGTTGTTATGGCACTGCCCGTAGTAAGCAGTTGGAGATAGTTTTTTCTTCCGGTCTCATATCCCGCCACTCCCCTTCCGGGAAAAGCAGGGGAGAAGTATAACCAGTCAAACATGATCCCGTTATCTACCATCTTAACGGCCTTGCCTGAATGGTATCTCAAATACAGGTCATGGATACCCTGGAATGGCTGAACTGCTATCTCGCGTATTTCCCACCCTTTTGTTTTACCGGGATAAATAGTAGTCAACAGCGGACCTTTGGGAGAATCTACACGGATCTCCAGTTGGCCGTCTGGATACCAGGATTGTAAACGAAGTGTCAGCAAACGATTGTTGTCAAGGCTTACATTTCGTATGCGGGCTGCGGAAGTCTTACGCATGATCAGCCATTTGGTGTCTGCCAGCTCACTGTTTTGAAAAGAGTCTGCCGTCAGGGAGTTGATTGCAGGTTGTCTTGTGCGTAAAAATTGTGTGAAGGCCTTTTGTTGGGAAAGGTCACCATACTGTTTTAACCAATGGACAACAGCAGCATATGTCTCTTTGTCTGCATCTTTATATTCATACAATAACGGGTATTCCCCATAGGTATCTTCATCCCGGGTATTGTTAAAAAAAGCCATGAAGGAGTAATACTCTTCATGGCGGAACGGGTCATAGGGATGACTGTGGCATTGTACACAAGCAAAGGTGGTGCCCATGAGGGCTTCCCAGGTGGTGTTAACGCGGTCCAACACGGCTGCCGTCCTGAATTCCTCATTGTCTGTCCCGCCTTCGTCATTGGTCATGGTGTTACGATGAAAAGCGGTAGCGATAAGCTGATCATCAGTTGCATCAGGCAGAAGATCACCCGCTATCTGTTCCGTAAGAAATACATCATAGGGTTTATCCTCGTTAAAACTTCGGATCAGCCAATCGCGATAGCGCCAGATCTGGCGGCGATCGTCCCGCTCATATCCCTTGGTATCTGCATAGCGGGCAAGGTCCAGCCACATAGCAGTCCATCTCTCGCCAAATCCAGGATGGGCAAGTAAACTGTCTACAAGGCGTTCATAGTTCTCCTGGGAAGGGTTATCCAGGAATTTTTTGGTAACTGCAGTTTCAGCCGGCATACCAATCAGGTCCAAGGCAAGGCGTCTCGCAAGGACGGAAGGTTCCGCTTGAGATGACGGCTGCAAATCCATTTCATCCAGCTTTTCTCTGATGAAATGGTCAATATCATTCAGCGCCCAGGGATCATTCTTTGATAACAATCCAAAGAAAGTTTTTTGTTGTGGCACTACTGGCGGCTTCACCGGCACATAGGCCCAATGGTCACCCCATTCGGCGCCTTCATTTATCCATTTTTTTAAAAGGCTAATCTCCTTTTCGTCAAGAGGGTGTTCCTTATAAGGCATCCTTTCTTCCGGGTCTGCAGTGGTAAGGCGGCGGATCATTTCTGAACCTGCGGCATCTCCGGGAATGATGGCCGGCTTTCCGGATTCAGTATTGGCAAGGGCTTCACTTCGGAATAAAAGACTAAAGCCCGCTTTCTTTTTGACTCCGCCATGGCAACTGATACACTTTTTGTTCAACAGCGGTTTTATCTCAGTATTGTAATCCACTTTACCCGTGACGACAAATGCATAGGCGATGATGGCCGTAGTAAGCAGCAATACAACCAGAAAAATTTTATGGCGCAGCAGGGCAAACATCGCATTCCTAATTTAGGAAATTAATCTGTAGCTGGCTTATGGGGCAGCTGTTGCAGGATGAGTTTCATCTGCCTGACTTCCTCCTCATCCAGCATGACCTGCTGCAACTGTTCGCCCATTTTGGGTGATTGATAGCTCATAGATGAGGCCAATTGTTTTCTCGCAGAAGAATGAAATTCCACGGCACCGGTCTTTTGTGCTATTTCTGCCAGGTTGCTGCTTCTCAATCCTGATCCCGGCATGATGATGATCCGGCCGTCTGCCTGATCAGTCAGTGATTTGAGGGTGTCAATTCCTTCAGATACCGTTGGCTGGAGCCCTGAAGTAAGGATACGTTCACAACCACAACGGATCACATCCTCCAGCGCTTTCCGGTGATCATACACCCTGTCAAAGGCGCGATGAAAGGTTACACCCATTGGATAGGCTGCATGTACAAGGCGTGAAGTTCTATCTGTATCAACGGTTCCGTCAGCGTTTAGTAATCCCAATACCACACCGTCACATCCCAGTTCTTTACACACCTGGACATCCCTTGTCATGATGGCAAATTCATCATCTGAATATAAAAAATCGCCACCCCTTGGACGGATGATGGGATATAGTTGCAGCGATGTACTTTCCCTGGCCATGGAGATCATGCCAAAAGAGGGAGTGGTGCCCCCTTCACCGGGGTTATCGCAAAGCTCAATTCGATGTGCACCGGCGATCTCTGCAATAAGGCAGCTCTGGATATTAAAGGCAATGACTTCGAGTTGGTACATGGCTATGCGTAATATGATTTACCGGGAACTATGATGTCTTTGTCGGCCGTTTTAACGGCAAAGGAGAAGCCTTTCTGCAATGCATAGGCGCCATATTCCCCTTTCTTATTGATGGCAAGAAAACCTACCTGGATTTCTTTTGATTTGGCCGGACTTTTCTTAACGATCCGCATCACGGCTTCTTTGCAGGCATTCTCTGGTGAATATCCATGGCGCATTAACTCCACCACAAGGTGAGAACCTACGCAGCGGATCACTTCTTCCCCCACGCCAGTTGACGTGGCTGCACCTACTTCATTGTCTACAAAAAGGCCGGCACCGATGACGGGTGAATCACCCACACGACCGCGCATTTTATATGCCATACCACTGGTACTGCAACCACCGGCAATATTTCCCCTGGCATCCATGGCAATAAGACCAATGGTATCGTGGTTGTCTTTACCACCGGGCATAGGATCTTTTTTATAGAGCTCATTTTCTATATTCATCCGTGGCTGGTAGTGGGATGTTTTCAGCCATTCTTTCCAGGCAGCTTCAGATTTAGGGGTAAGCAGGTTGGTTTTAGGAAAACCCTGGTCCAGTGCAAATTGCAGGGCACCGTCACCTACCAGGATCACGTGCGGCGTTTTTTCCATTACGCGGCGCGCAAGTGAAATGACGTTTACTATATGTTCCACACCCATTACAGAACCACAACGGGAGTCCTGGTCCATGATGCAGGCATCCAGGGTGACATGCCCCTCACGGTCCGGAAGACCTCCGATGCCAACAGTAAGATTATCGGGATCTTCTTCAATCAGGTTAATTCCTTTCTCCACCGCATCCAAGGCGGAACCGCCTTTCATCAATGTGTTCCATGAAACATTATTGGCTTTCTTGCCAAAATCCCAGGTAGATATGATGACAGGTTGGGGGTTGGGAGGTGTAGATTGGAGATGTACGATGGGTGCGATGGCGGGAATCGTTTGAAGAAACTGTCTTCTTTTCATGGGGGTAAGTTAACGAATAACCGAAAACGGGCACACGCAATACGAGGTGAACCATCTATTTTTGTAAAAATTTTTTGCGCATGGCGAGGGCACGCAGGGAAGTGGATGAGATCGATAAACAGGTTAAACTCAGCAAGGAAAACTGGAAAGAAGCGGTTGGAATTTTTCGGTTTATTAAACCATACAGACAGTATTTTATTCTGGGATTGCTGATGATCCTGTTGTCCAGCCTCACTACTTTATCTTTTCCGTATTTCCTCAAAAAACTGATAGACAGTGCACAGGCAATACGAGAAGGGAAGTCTGTAATATCGCCTAATACCATTGCCCTGTGGATGGTAGGGATACTGGTATTGCAGATGTTATTCTCCTATGGCAGGGTGTACACCTTTGCCTTTGCGGGTGAACATGCGCTCGCTGATCTCAGAAAGGACGTTTATAACCGGATGATACAGCTGCCTATGGATTTTTTTGCACAGAGACGTGTGGGTGAATTATCCAGTCGGCTGAGTGCAGATTTGTCCCAGATCCAGGATGCCATGACGGTGATGCTGGCAGAAGTATTACGAGGGGTGCTGACCTTAGTTGTGGGAATAGGACTGATCCTGTATATATCGCCCAAACTAACCCTGGTCATGCTCAGTGTCATTCCCGTAATTATTGTAGTGGCGGTGATCTTTGGTAAAAGAATTCGAAAACTATCCCGGGCGGCCCAGGATCAACTGGCAGATTCCAACACCGTTGTGCAGGAGACTTTACAAGGTATAACCAATGTTAAAGCATTCTCTAATGAGTGGTTTGAAATGTCCCGGTATAGTCATGCGCTGACTAAAGTGGTAGATCTTGCGGTGAAAAACGGTATCAACCGTGGTGCCTTTGTTTCGTTCATTTTGTTTGCGATGTTTGGCACCATCATTTTTGTGGTTTGGTATGGCGTGGGACTCATGCAGCGCGGACAATTAAGTTTTGGGGACCTTACTGCATTTGTAATTTATACGTCGTTTGTTGGGGGAAGTATGGCGGGGTTTGCTGATCTCTATGGCCAGTTACAGAAAACCCTCGGTGCCACACAGCGTGTAAGGGAATTGATGCGCGAGCAAACAGAAATCGTGAATATCCAGCGGGAACCTTTGCAGGAGCGATACAGGCTGAAAGGGAATGTAAGGTTTGAACACGTGAGCTTTTCATACCCCTCACGTCCTGAAGTAAACGTCTTAAAAGATGTTTCACTGGAAAGCGCACCAGGCCAGCAGATTGCCCTGGTGGGTCCCAGTGGGGCGGGCAAATCCACCGTTGTGTCTCTACTCTTGGGTTTTTATAAGGCCGATGGGGGGCATATCTATTTTGACGGCAGGGATTCAGGGGAGATTCCCCTGGGGCAGCTTCGGCAGCAAATGGCCATCGTACCCCAGGATGTGATGCTTTTTGGCGGCACCATCCGTGAAAATATAGCCTATGGTAAGCCAGACGCTTCGGATGAGGAGATCCGGCAGGCGGCTGTCCAGGCCAATGCGGATGATTTCATTTCCCAGTTTCCGGAAGGCTACCAGACGGTAGTAGGTGAACGGGGTATTAAGCTCAGCGGAGGCCAGCGTCAACGGATAGCCATTGCCCGTGCCATCCTGAAAGATCCGGTTATCCTGATTCTGGATGAAGCCACCAGTTCACTGGATTCTGCATCGGAAGCCCTGGTTCAGGAGGCCCTGGAGAACCTGATGAAAAACCGGACTTCCTTCGTTATTGCACACAGACTGTCTACCGTGAGAAATGCAGATTGTATCTATGTGCTGGATAAAGGAATGGTTACTGAGCAGGGTACACATGAAGCGTTGGTTCAAATAAGTGATGGTTTGTACAAGAGCCTCAGCAAGTTACAGTTGAGTCACTAGTAGAATTCAGATGCAAATTGGCAATTGCTACTTTGTCCTATAATTTATATTATGTTAAGTAGAATTTAGGCCTTCACGCTTCTCCCTTTATCTTCTCCCTGCACCTTCCTGGTGATCAATAATAAATTGTATAACCTCATCCAGTACAATCCCCGCCCTATTAGCGGCATCCGCAATTTCATCCCGATTTACATTGGCAGCAAATGCTTTGTCCTTAAGCCGTTTTTTGACGCCCTTTAGTTCCATCCCATTATATCCTTCCGGACGCATCAATGAATATGCGTGGATGAGACCACTGAGTTCGTCAAATGCGTAGAGCATTTTATCCATCCTGGATTCCGGTTCCACGCCAAAATGGTTAGGTCCATGGGAAGCGATGGCCCGGATGATTTCGGGATCAACACTTCGGGATTCCAATTCTTCGATAATTTTCCGGCAATGTTGATCGGGCCATTGGTCCCAGTCGGCGTCATGCAGCAACCCCGCCATTTCCCATCGCCATGCGTCTTCTTCGGAAGCATGCTCTTTTTCCAGTGCCCAGCATCGCATGACATGGGCCACCTGGTACATATGGAGTTTAAGGCGATCATTCAGAACCCATTCATCCAGCAGTTGGTGAGCCTCTTGCCTGGACAGTACTTTGCCTGAATCAGCCGGATTTCCAAAAGTGGAACGGTTAAGTTGGATACCCATATTGTGTAGTCATTGTGAAGTCAAAAGTAAAAAAGGTGATCAACCGACCACCTTTTTACTTTTATTTTTTTGCTTTTTACTTAATGCTTAGCATCCGCTTCGTCATATTTCTTCTGGTACATATCGGCCTTTGCTTTGTCTTTTTTCATGCCGTATGCATAATTCAGGAGATTACAAGCCGTCTTATAATTTGACTTATCGTGCGTTTTCAGTTTACCTTCACTGTCAAACATAGTGAACACTTTTTCCAATGGGGCGATGGATTTATCCGCCAGCGCAACTATGTCAGCATTCATGTCTGCTTTCTTTTTAAGGTCTTCGGGCTTTGTTCCTTTAATGGCCCTTACTTCGTCCTCTTTGAACAAGGCCTGGTTGTAATAGTGCTTGCCCAGTGAAAGCCATATGTCGGAATTTTCCGGTTTTAGGGCGGCAGCACGGGTATAGAGGTCTTCAATCTTCTTCAGGTTCTCCGCATAATTTGCAGGCCTTTTGGAAGCATCAGCCACGTGTGTTTCGCCAAACAATTCGTTTCCGTATTCAAACAACAGGTCAAAATTGTCAGGATTGGCTGCAATCATTTCGTCGTATTTCTTGTACAGTGCGGCCTTATCTCCTTTATCCCTGACAAAATCCAGCTCCAGTAACGGCAGGTAATCATCTTTAGGATATAACTCTTTACCTGTAGTGATATACTTCATCATGTTCGCCTCGTCTTTTTTGTCGTAATAATACTTGGCGAGGTATCTGTATGAAGTAGCCATTTCAGGCTTATTGCCCACTTTTGCATCAGCCAGCTTGGAGAAATATTTCACCGCATCTTCTTCTTTCTTTGCATTCAGTGCAGACAACGCAGTATAATAAGTGAGGGTTGTATCCAGTTTGTACAGGCCCCATCCCTGCGAGAAAATATAATCCCCATACACACCGGTATTCTTGAATGATTCCAGGGCTTCTGCATATTTCTCCTGGTTGTATTTTTCTGCAGATTCTTCAAAGCTGGTGGTGTACAGATCATACACAGGTTTGTATTGATCCATGGTCAGAAACACCTGAGCCTGGGTCTTATCTGTTTCCTGGAGTTTTTTGATGGCTTCCAGGGCTGTATTCCTGTTTTCAAAAGTATTGGGCTCTTTGGGATTGGGGTAATTGGCAAGGGCGCTGTACACCTTTGCTTTCAGGTACCATGCCTCCGCGTTTTTTGCGTTTTTAGGGTTGGCCAGGGTAGCATCGATGGAAGCTTTTGCCTTGTCCCAGGCATTGGCAGTAATAAACTCCTTGGTCTTCTTTACATCTTGTGCAAAGAGAGCCGAACCAGCGATGGCCATTGCAGCCGTGAGAAGAACTCGCTTCATTTGTTATCGTTTAAAAAGTGATTGCATTTATTCCGGACTTTGGTCAATTTTTCCTGCATCCTCGCCCTGCTCACCCGCCCTCTCTTCTTCTTCATCCAATTGGGTGATGGCCGCGATCTGGTCACCATCCTCCAGCCTGATCAGTTTAACCCCCTGCGTAGCCCTGCCCTGCTCACTGATTTGGTCAACTGACATCCTGATGGTAATACCTGAAATACAGGTGATCATAAGATCTTCTTTGGGTGTCACGTCCAGGATGCCCACCAATTTACCCGTTTTTTCGGTTACAGAAATGGTTTTAACCCCTTTTCCGCCCCTGTTGGTAATCCGGTATTCGTCTACGGGTGTCCGTTTGCCAAATCCTTTTTCAGATACCACCAGCACTGTTCTGGAAATATCATCCTTATTGACACAGATCATCCCTACTACTTCATCACCTTCCCCATCCACTTCAATGCCTGCAACACCTATGGCACCCCTTCCGGTGGGCCTTACTTTGTCCTCGGGGAACCTGATGGCACGGCCACTCTTCACTGCCATAATCACTTCGCAATTGCCGTCCGTCATCTTTGCTTCCAGCAGTTGATCGCCTTCAACGATGGTAATGGCATTCACACCGGTTGCACGTGGTCTGCTAAAATCTTCCAAATTTGTTTTCTTGATGATGCCGTTCTTGGTACACAACACTATAAAATGTTGTGCCACAAATTCTTCATCATCAAGTTTTTTAACATCTATAATGGTGCGGATCTTGTCATCCGGTGGCAGCTGGATCAGGTTCTGGATTGCCCTGCCCTTACTTTGCTTCTCTCCGTCAGGGATCTCATAAACTTTAAGCCAATAGCAACGTCCCTTTTCTGTGAAGAACATCAGGGTATGGTGTGTACTGGCTACAAAAAGGTGCTCAATATAATCCTCTTCACGGGTGCGTCCCCCAATGGATCCCCTGCCCCCGCGTTTCTGGATACGGTATTCCGCGGCCGAGGTTCTTTTGATATATCCCAGGTGGGAAACCGTGATGACCACGTCTTCCTCTTTGATCAGGTCTTCCAGGCGCATTTCATTATCCAGGTAGGTGATCTCACTTCTCCTGTTGTCGCCAAATTTTTCCTTCACTTCCCTGAGTTCGGTCTTGATCAGTTCATAGCGCAATCCGGCATCTGCCAAAAGTGCTTTCAACTCACCAATCAGCTTCATGATCTCAGCATACTCTTCCTTGATCTTATCGATCTCCATACCGGTCAGGCGCTGCAATCGAAGTTCCAAAACGGCGCGGGCCTGGATTTCCGTCATCCCAAACTGGGTCATCAGTCCTTCCCTTGCAGCTTCAGGATTAGCACTGTTACGGATCAGCTGGATCACTTCATCCAGATGATCCAGGGCGATGAGATAACCCTCAAGTATATGCGCTTTTTTCTCTGCTTCCTTCAACTGGTAAGTAGCTCTCCTGATCACTACTTCATGGCGGAAGTCCACGAACTCTGTGATCAGGTCCTTCAGGTTCAGTGTTCTGGGCCTTCCTCGAACCAGTGCAACATTGTTGATCCCAAAAGAAGTCTGGAGTTCCGTGAACTTAAATAACTGGTTGATGATCACGTTGGCCACTGCATCCCTGCGCAGATCCAAAACTATCCTCGTTCCTTCCTTATTGGATTCGTTATTAACATTCGTGATTCCCTCAATAACCTTATCTATCACCAGCTGGCCGATCCTTGTGGTGAGCACATCCCTGCTCACCTGGTAGGGCACTTCTGTGATGATGATCTGCTCCCGGCCATTGGCTTTTGATTCCACATGCATTTTGCCCCGCACTACTACCCTGCCCCTGCCAGTCATCATCCCCTGCTTCACACCTTCCATACCATAGATCACACCGCCGGTTGGAAAATCAGGCGCTTTCACATGCTGCATGAGTTCTTCAATCGTGATCTCACGGTTATCGATAAACGCAATGCATCCATCCACCACTTCAGCCAGGTTATGGGGCATCATGTTGGTGGCCATACCCACGGCAATACCACTGGATCCGTTTACCAGCAACTGCGGTATCCTGGTGGGCAGTACCGAGGGTTCTTCCAGTGAATCGTCAAAATTCAACTGAAAATCCACGGTCTCTTTCTCAATATCTTCCAGGAGAAAATGGGCGATCCGTTGCATCCTGGCTTCTGTATAACGCATGGCTGCTGGCCCCTCACCATCGGGAGAACCAAAGTTCCCCTGTTTGTCAACCATCGGATAACGCATGTTCCATTCCTGCGCCATACGCACAAGTGAATCATACACGGCTCCGTCTCCATGCGGGTGATACTTACCCAGCACCTCACCCACAATACGGGCGCACTTCTTTGTGGGCTTGTTGAAATCCAAACCCAGTTCATTCATGGCGTAAAGAATCCTGCGATGCACGGGTTTAAGGCCATCCCTGACATCCGGAAGTGCCCTGCCTACAATAACACTCATTGAGTAGTCAATGTAGGAAGCCTTCATCTGCTCTTCAATATTCACCGGAATTATACGATCGTTGTCACGGGTCTCTTCTGGCTTATTCAGCTCATCCATAGCGTAAAAGGAGTTTTTAGTGGGGGTGGAAAAAAGGTAAAAAATCGCCCTGTTCCCTACCCCTGAACCCTATTTTTACAGGGTGGGCAAATTTACCTTTTTTATGCCGTAAAACCTGACCAAAACCGGGGGATTTCAACACCATACAACAAGTTGTGAATAACCACTTTATGCGGGGTTTTGCCCCTGCCCGGCAGGCCCTCGTCAAAGCCCTGCGCCGGACCCTGAAATGGGCCATGAATCAGGAAAATGAGGCATTATAACTAATCCTTCACATGGATTGATATAGAATTCATTGTACATTTATAGAGGGGTTACAACACATGTCAGGCAATTATCTTTTACTGCGGGACAATAAGGAGTCTGGGCCTTACAGTCTGGACGACATCAAAACCATGGGTCTGAAGAAATATGACCTCATCTGGGTTGACGGGAAAAGTGCTGCATGGCGGTACCCCTGTGAACTGGAAGAATTTAAATCCTTTGCTCCGCAGGTGGATGAGCAACCCTTCGACAGGTTTTTCAAAAAGCCTTCACAGCAGGAACACTACCAGTTCCAGGGCACAGCAGAAAACAAGAAAGTGGAAGAAGATGCTCTGAAAAAGGAAGCGCCTCCTGTCAAGAAAAATACGGAGGTCAAAAAAATATCAGCCCGTAAATATGTATCCATTTCCCTGCCGGGTTCTTACCGGGTAAAGATTGATCCCATTAAACCTGATCCCCTGCCGGTAAAGGCAAAGGAAGAGGAAGAGGTAAAAGATTTAACTGAGCAGAAACCTTTGCTGGCACCTATTTTCCCTGCTGAGAAAAAAACGAATCGCCTTGAGATGTCTGCCGCTACCGTTGAGGATATAGCGCCAGTCTCCAATCTCCCGGTTCATATACCTCGTTCTACTTCATGGTCTGCCAATGACCTGATCCAGTATACCGCGCTTGGCATGGGTGTATTAACAATACTGATGGTGGGCTATTTGTTACTGACGGGATACGGTGAACCTGTTTTGACCGTGCCACCTGCAACTCCCGTTGTTAAAAAAGCAGTGCCTGCACCGGCTGCAGCGCCTGAAGCAGGATCCATACCCAATGCCGCGGTTCAGGAAACTATAGACAATAACCTGCCGCAGCAAAATGAGAAAGAATCCGCAGGCAGTACGGAGGAATCGCTGAATACCCTTCCGGTCAAGAAAACTACCGTGGTCAGATTCAATGATGATCAATTGGCGGCTTCGGAGAAAGGCAATGCTGCTGTAACCAGCCTCGCCTCTGCCGTAAATGTCTCATTGAATAATTATAAGGTGGGTATGTTTGGCGGATTAAATGATATCAAACTTACGCTGCATAACAATTCCGCTTTTCGCCTGGACCTGGTAGTAGTGGAATTGCAATACCTCCAGAACAACAACAAGGTTTTTAAAACGGAAACGATCCGGTTTAAAAATGTGGAAGCAGGTGCCAAACCTGAGATAAAGGCCCCGGACACCCCCCGCGGAATCAAGTTGAAAACACGGATCAGTTATATCACTTCTTCAGCCGCAGGTATCTCCGAGAATCTCTAGTATTATCGGCATTTCCTTACCTTGCAGCCACCCATTTGGCTATGCAACACATCCTTATTCTTGGGGCAGGTAAATCTGCCACCATCCTCATAGAACATCTCCTGAAAGAAGCCGTTGATCATGACCTGTTCATCCATGTGGCCGATGGGCAGGTAAGCATAGCGGAAGCCAAGGTGAAAGGCCATCCCCGAGGCCAGGCATATGCGGTGAATCCATCTGACGGGCCTGCTTTAGACGCGCTTATTTCCCAGGCAGACCTGGTGATTTCCATGCTCCCTCCGCCTTTTCATGCCCAGGTTATACGGGCATGTATTGCATTGAAAAAGCAGTTTCTGAACGCTTCCTATCTTACAGAAGAGATTGCCGCCCTGAAAAAGGAAGCTGAAGAAGCCGGCCTTACCATGATCTGCGAAATGGGGCTTGATCCGGGAATAGACCATATGAGTGCTATGGAAATGCTGGATGACATCAGGCAAAAAGGTGGAGTGATCACCCGTTTTCGGTCGCATTGCGGGGGCTTAATCTCCCCTGAATCAGACAACAATCCCTGGCATTACAAGATCAGCTGGAACCCTAGAAATATTGTCATGGCCGGCAGTGATGGAGCCCAGTATCTGGAAGACGGCGCACAAGTATTTGTGCCCTATAACCAGCTGTTTTCTCCTGAACAAAGAGTGGAAGTTCCGGGAGCAGGATCCTGGTGTTGGTATGCCAACAGGGATTCCCTTGCTTATATACGCACCTATGGCCTGGATGGCGTACAGGATTTTGTACGCACTACCTTACGGCACCCAGACTTCTGTCATGGCTGGAAACAGGTGGTTGACCTCGGCCTTACCCAGCCTGTTCCTGTCATGGATACAACGGGCATCACTACCCGCAGTTTTTTTCAACAGTTTATCTCTGCGCAACCGGATAAGCTCTTGAGTGACCCAGTTACCAGGCAACAGTTTTCATTCCTGGGAATGGATAAAGATGATCAGCTGCCGCCAGGGCAGCATAGCCCCGTTGATATCATGCAATGGATTCTGGAGCGAAAATTGGCGCTGGATGAGGCAGACAAAGACATGATCATCATGCTGCATGAAATCTCGTACCAACTGGATGGCAGAGTATTCACTGAAAAAGCCAGCCTGATGGTTAAGGGAACAAGCCAGCACCATACGGCCATGGCCAAAACGGTGGGATTGCCACTTGCCATTGCAGCCCTGCTCATCACCAGCGGGAAACTGCGTAAGCCTGGCATTTCCATTCCCATTCACAGGGAAATCTATGAGCAGGTATTGCCGGCACTGGCAGCTAACGGGATCTCATTCACTTATAGTTCTTAACCAGGATATCCCGCATTTCTGCCACACCTTCAGAGGCTGTCTTTTCAATCAGGGTCAGCCTGTGGTTTTGCCTAACGGGAGGTATTTTTTTATCGATGATAAAAACCGGTACCTCATTCCCTGCATACTGTACCAGGCCTGCGGCGGGATATACTACAAGAGACGTTCCTACCACTGCAAAAAGATCTGCTTCTTCAACCATTGTTGCAGCCTCCCCAATCAATGGAACATCTTCACCAAACCACACAATCTGAGGTCTCAGTTGTTCACCGTCATCCGCTAAGTCCCCCAGAAGGATATCTTTTGTGATGGGATATACCAGATCTTTTCTTTTACTGCTGCGCATTTTGAAGATCTCACCATGCAGATGCAATACCTTACTGCTTCCTCCCCTTTCATGGAGATCATCGATATTCTGTGTGATAATCTGCACATCAAAATCCTGCTCTAAATCAGCCAGAATTCTGTGTGCCGTATTAGGCGCAGCTGCGGCCACCTGCTGGCGGCGGTAGTTATAAAAATCCAGTACCAGTGAGGGGTTGCGCATAAAAGCTTCAGGTGTAGCCACATCTTCTACCCGATGCCCCTCCCAGAGTCCGTCACTGTCCCTGAAAGTTTTAAGTCCGCTTTCAGCACTAATGCCAGCTCCTGTAAGTACAACCAGTTTTTTCATTGGAAAGAAAGATTACCGGGTGTTATTTTTCATTTGCCATACGCAACACTTCCGCCCATTCTTCGTCAGTCACAGGCGTAACAGACAGGCGACCCAGTTTGAGGATTGCCATATTCATCAATTGCTTATTGGCCTTGATTTCGGCCAGTGATACCGGTTTCTTCAGCTTCCTGACAGGCGAGAGATCTACTACCACCCATGCATCTTCGTCTGTAGTGGGGTCCTGGTAATACTCTTTTACCACCTTGGCAATCCCCACAATTTCAAGGCCTTCATTGCTGTGGTAAAAAAATACCTGTTCCCCTTTTTTCATGGCCTTCAGGTTATTCCTAGCCGCATAGTTGCGTACGCCATCCCAGCTTGTTGTTTTATCAGCCACAAACTGGTCCCATGAGTACTTAAAAGGTTCTGATTTTACAAGCCAGTATGCCATACATCCAATCAGTTAAAAATGGGCTAACACATCAGCGAGGTGAATGGTTTGCATCGGTTTTCCCTGCTTATGGGCATAACCCTGCAAATGCATCAGGCAACTGAGATCTGTAGAGATAATATATTCTGCGCCAGTATCCCTGGCATGGGTAATTTTTTGGTCGGCCATGGCCCCGGAGATATCTTCAAATTTGACGGCAAAAGTGCCACCAAAGCCACAGCAGGTTTCCACGTCATTCATCTCAATTAACTCCAGTCCCTTAACGTTTTTCAGCAAACTGCGCGGTTCCTGTTTCACTTTGCATTCCCGCAATGCCGCGCAGGAGTCATGATAGGTAGCCTTATGGGGGAAAGAAGCACCAAAATCAGTTTTTTTGACAATGTTCACCAGGAAATCACTCAGTTCAAATATCCTGGATTGCATGGCACGTATATCATTGATATTGGAGGCACCCGCCAGAAGCTGATGATAGTAATTCCGAACAAAACCCGCACAAGATGCGCTGGGCGCAACTATAAAGTCCCTGCCGGAAAAATCATCGATGAATTTCTTACAAACCATTTTTGCCTCCTCCCTGAACCCCGCATTGTATGCAGGCTGGCCGCAGCAGGTTTGTTCTTCGTTGTAGTGTACGGTACACCCTGCCTTTTCCAGCACCTTGATCATATTAAAGGCGGTATCAGGAAAAAGCTGATCTACAAAACAGGGTATAAACAATTGTACATCCATCAGCGCTCAGCTTTGATTTGTTTCACCAGGGCAATCATCTTCAGTGCAGTGATCGCGGCTTCTTCGCCCTTGTGTCCGTGTTTACCTCCTAAGCGTCCATCTGCCTGCACCTGGGAATTGACCGTTAGCACACCAAAGATAGTTGGAACGGGCAGGTGAAGGTTAAGATGGGTGACACCGTCCGTAACAGCGCTACAGACATAGTCAAAATGCGGTGTATCCCCACGGATCACGCATCCCATGGTGATGAACGCGTCTGGCTTAATATCCTTGTATTTATGGGCTTCCCAATAGGTTCTGACGGCAAACGGCAGTTCCACGGCACCAGGTACTACAATAGTTCGAACGTCTTTCACGCCCTGCTTTCTGAAAATTCTACGGGCACCTTTCTCCAATTCATCTACTACTGCAGCGTTCCATTCTGTTTTCACTATAACAACACAGGCACCCGAAAACTCACGGGCGCCTGCTTGTATTTTTACCAACTGGGCATTTCCTTTGGAAGCCATATCGGAATATTAATTTGTTTGTCCGAGCCGGGCAAGATACTTATCAATACCAAATCCTTTTTCCGTTCTGGGAAATTTCTCTTTCAGTTCCTTATATACTTCTACCGCTTCTTTGGTTTTACCATTCATCTCCAGCAACATGCCGGCACGGAATAGGTACTCAGAAGCCATACTCTCATCCTGGGGAAACAGGGAAGCGGATTTTTTGTAATGATCAACGGCTTTGTCATTCTGTTTCATTTCAGAATAAGCATCGCCCAACATACCCTCCACCTTTGCTTCTATCTGTTTGGCACCATGTGCATTAAATTCTTCAAGATATTTGGCTGCATTCTTAAAATCCCCCATCTGCAAGTAACATTCACCAGCATAGAGCCTGGCCAGGTTTCCTGATGGAGTTCCACCATATTTGTTGATCACTTTCAGGAAGCCAGGGGTGGTACCGGATCCGTTAAGTGCCAACGCCACGGAATCCTTACGGAAATTCAGCTCTGCCTTGAAGATCTCTTCCTGTGCCTTCTTTTCATTGGGTACCTGAACGAGGTATTTGTAGCCCAGGTAACCGCCAATCAGCACTATTACGGCGATACTGGCATATAAAATAGACTTACTGTTCTTTTCCCAGAATCCTTTCGCCTTCTCAATGACTTCAATTTCAGACTCTGGATGTGTTTTAGATGACATTCGTGTTAATTATAAATTCAAAAGTAAAAGGTCAAAAATAGTTTATCAGTCCATGATGAATGGATAGTCCTGCTGAACATAGACATCTTTCAACAACTCATCGTCAGAGGGCCAGGGGCTTTCTTCAGCAAACTTTACACATTCTTCAACTTCCACCCGCACCCTTTCATCAATCGCTTCAATATCCGCCAGGGGCACCTTGAAAAATTCCAGCAGCTTTTCCCTGGAAGTTTCCACCGGATCACGCTCCTTGTATTGCTCCACTTCTTCTTTGGTACGATATTTCTGCGGATCACTCATGGAGTGGCCCTTGTACCTGTAGGTCTTCATTTCCAGCAGGGTTGGTCCCTCGCCGGCGCGGGCACGTTTAACTGCCCGGGCTACTGCCTCGTGTACCGCCTCCGGATCCATGCCGTCTACAGAATCACCCGGCATGTCATAGGCATCAGCCAGTTTATAGATGTCCACAACATTAGAAGTACGGGCAACGGATGTTCCCATCGCGTAGTTGTTGTTCTCGCAAATGAATATGACCGGAAGTTTCCAGGTCATAGCCAGGTTGAAGGTCTCATGCAGCATTCCCTGCCTGGCAGCGCCATCTCCAAAAAAAGTAAGGCTAACGTTGTCTGTACCCAGGTATTTTTCTGCAAAAGCCAATCCTGCGCCGGTTCCAATCTGTGCACCTACAATACCATGGCCGCCAAAAAAGCGCTCCTTCACGCCAAAGAAGTGCATACTCCCTCCCTTTCCCTTGGAGCAGCCCGTGGCTTTACCGTAAAGTTCCGCCATACAAGCATTGGCGGAAATGCCTTTGGCGATAGCCAATCCATGATCACGGTATGCTGTAATAAAGGTGTCTTCTGGTTTGGTGGCTGTCATGCAACCTGCTGCAAGCGCTTCCTGCCCAATATAGAGGTGACAGAAACCACGGATTTTTTGCATACCGTACAACTGCCCCGCTTTTTCTTCAAATTTTCGCAGGAGCAGCATCAGCTCGTACCAGTACAAATAAGTCTCTTTACTGAACTTAGTGGCAACTGTGTTGGTAGTACTCACTTTTGGCAATTTTGAGGGGCAAAGATAGGCGAAAACAACCAAAAATGACCACAAAAGGATAAGTCAAAACTCAAAGACAAAAAGGCAAAATTTTGTGCCTTTAGCACGTAGTTTTGCTTTTTGGACCTTTGACTTTTAAATTTTGACGCTACAACAGCTTTCCCTCTACAACTTCCGGAATTATGACCAGCTTAGTCTGCGTTTCCATACACCCGTAGTGGCCTTTTGCGGTGCCAACGGCGTGGGAAAAACCAATTTACTGGATGCCATACACTATCTCTGCCTTACCCGTACTTATTTTGGGCGGTCAGATACCGGTAACCTCCGGTTTGGACAACAGGGATTCCGGATCGATGGGTTGCTACAGGTGGGGGCAAACCAATATTCCGTTGCCTGCATTCTCAGGGAAACGGGTAAGAAAGAAATGCAGCTCAACCAGGAAACCTACACTCGGTTTTCCCAGCACATCGGGCGGTTTCCCGTTGTAGTGGTGGCTCCTGATGACGTGGTACTGGTTACCGGTGGCAGCGAAGAGCGAAGAAACCTGCTGGACACCATTATTTCCCAATTCAGCCCGGAATACCTGCAGCAACTGATCCTCTACAATAAGGTACTCCAACAGCGAAACAGCCTGCTGAAACAAATGGGTGAGACAGGCCGTTTTGACGCGTCTTTGCTGGAAGTACTGGATCGGCAATTGTGTGCCCCCGCCCAAGCCGTATTTGAGTATCGCCACAAATTTGTTCTTGACTATATTCCGGAGGTTCAGCGTATGTACCAGATGATCTCCGGCCTACGGGAGGAGATCAGGCTCAACTATGTTAGTTCGCTCCAGCATAATTCAATGGCTGCTATCCTGGAACAGAACCTGGAGAAAGACCGATATGCATGGAGAACCACGGGCGGTATTCACCGGGACGATGTGGAATTTTTCCTGCATGCCCTTCCGTTTCGCCAGGTGGCATCACAAGGGCAGCGGAAAAGCCTGCTTTTTGCCCTCAAACTGGCCGAGTACCAGGTACTTTTTTCCCAAAAGGGTTTCCCGCCACTGCTTTTGCTGGATGATGTTTTTGAAAAACTGGATGCGGAAAGAATGCACCAGTTGCTGCAGTGGGCCTGTACCCGCCAGGGCCAGGTGTTCCTGACAGACACCCATGAAAGCCGGCTTACCGATGCCCTGAAGGCACTATCCATTCCCGTCCAGGTCATTCGTCTCGGGGATTAACTATCTTTACCATCTAATACAGGTCACTTGGGGCAATATTCAATGGCAGAAGCTTTGCAGCAGTTCCTCCGGAAAAGCCGGATGAAAGGAAATATGCAGGCCCTACAGATTACGGATGTATGGGAGCAGATTATGGGGTCCACTGTGGCCAGGTATACAGACTCCATCCAGATCGTTAACCACACGCTTTTCATCAGCACCAGGGTTGCACCGTTGCGCAATGAACTGGTGTACCAAAAAGAAAAAATCATCCAACGGGTTAACGAAGCCCTTGGGGAACAGGTTATCTCTGAAGTAGTGATTCGATGATCACATAGAGGAATGTATGTAATTCTCCAGATGCTGGATCGTATCTTTCTGCGCCAGGATGGTTTCCTTTACCACATCAATGATAGAAATAATTCCGATGTAACCATCTGCAGAGAACACAGGTAGATAGCGGATGTTATGATTGGTCATGATCTCCATGCAGGCTTCCAGACTTGCTGTTGGCGCCACATGAGGAAGGTATTCACTCATGATCTCCCCCACCTGTAAGTCTGCCGAAGATTTACCATGCAGGATAACTTTACGCGCATAATCTCTTTCTGTGAAAAGCCCGGCATACTGCCCGTCTTTCATGACCACTACTGAACCGATATTTTTTTCGGCCATGATCCTTAATGCGTCAAGGACAGTGGTTTCAGGATCTACTGTGATATTGGTTTTACCCTTTCTGGCGAAGATGTCTGCAACGGTTTTCATGATGGAAATTTTGGTCTCCCTTAAGTTACAAAACAAAATCGATTTCCCTGATTGTATCGTTTATATCCTTATACGGGGGTCCACAATGGAATACAAAAGGTCTGCGAGCAGATTGACCAATACAAAGATGGCGGCAGTAAGCAGCACTGACCCCATCACCACTGGATAGTCCAGTTTTTCCAGGGCATCAACGGTAATTTTTCCAATGCCTTTCCATCCAAAAATGAACTCAATGAAGAATGCACCAGCCAGGAGTTCTGCAAACCAGCCCGTGATGGCTGTGATCACGGGATTGATGGCGTTGCGCAAACCATGTCCCAACACCACCCGCCATGTTTGCAAACCTTTGGCATATGCAGTTCTGATGTAATCCTGACCCAATACATCCAGCATGGAGCTGCGTGTGAGCTGGGCTATTATGGCCAGCGGCCTGATGCCCAGGGTGATGGCGGGAAGAATCAGGTTTTGTAACTGCAATTGCTGTCCTTTAAATGGATCTGTATCATAAAGACTGCCCGTCATATGTAGTCCGGTAACATCACTCCAGACAAAACCAAACAACCAGGCAATAAGAATTCCCATAAAAAACGAAGGGGCCGAGATGCCCAGCACGGAAACAAAGATCGCAGAACTGTCCATCCAGGTTCCCTTTTTCACTGCCGCCAGAATACCCAGTGAGATCCCTACCAAGGTAGCAAAGACCATGGCTGCCAGCGCCAGTAAAAGGGTGCCGGGCAATGCATCCATCAATATGTCCAGCACATCTCTTTTGCTCTGGTATGATTTGCGCAGATAAGGCAGTTTAATGGCAAGCTTGGTGTCTCCCCCAATGAAGATGCCCTTCAGTTGCTTATCCCGGATGTCACCTGCACTGTGTACTGAAAGCGGAGAAATATCCCTCAGGTAATAGAGGAACTGTGTGCCCCTGGGTTGATCCAGATAAAGTTCTTTACGGATATTATCCAGGGTAGCCTTGTCTCCCGTTTGACCCAGCACCAGCCTGGCAGGGTCACCAAACCCCTGAAATAAAAAAAAGACCACCACTACAACACCTAACATCACCAGGAGGCCGTAGGCTGATTTTCTGAGAAGGTAGTGGAGTACATTCATGATTAATGCATCGTAGATTCTGCTTTGCCAAAATCTGCCAGTGCCCATTTCCCTTTAATAGTACCATTGTCCAGCAAATACGCTGTTGGATCCACACGGGCGGCCGTTTTTATGGCTACAAGGTCAGACTTCATCACGGGTAAGGCAAGGTCCTTTCTTACCGCGTCTGCATTAGATGATGCAATGATGAAAGGTATCCCTAGCTTCCTGGCCTTTTCTTCAAGACGCGTAATGGCTGTTTTCCATTGGGGATTCCATTGCTTTACAAAAACAATCATCAGACGTCCCTGCTGGGTGAGCAGTGCCTGGGTGGAATCCACTCCGTTCTCATTGATCAGTACAAAATCCTTGATGGGGGGTTCTGCATTCCCCTTACGAACCAGCTTATCATACCGCTTTACAAAAGTATAGGCTGAGTCATTGAAATCAGCCGGAAAATGATCAGCATCAAACTCCAGTTCCTTACCATCTTTAGTATAAACAAAGTTGATAACCGTACTGTCTGGAACAGCTCCTGGCGGGATCTTGGTTTTCTCGAGGATATTATGCCCAACCTTATACGGCAGGCAATCTACAATAGGCAAGTGTTTGAGCACATAGCCCTGCAGGCCGAAAGAAAAAACGGTTGCCAGTATCATAATGCCCCAGCCTGCGAGGTTACTGACCTGTGATGCTATGGTTTTCCGTTTGATGAACAGGAATACAATAAGCACCGTAAGCACCAAATCCTTCATAAACGACTCCATGGCCTGGAGTTTGAAACAGTCCCCAAAACAACCACATTCCCTTATTTTTCCGGAGAATACCGCATAGGCCGTCAAAAATGTGAAAAAGATGATCAGCAGCAGCAGCAGCCAGCTGAACAACTTAAACCGCCAGCCAATGATAACAGCCACACCGGCAATGATCTCAAAGGCAATCATCAGAACAGAAAGTCCAAGGCTGAAATCATTCAGGAAATGAATCCCCCATACCTCAAAAAACTCCTGCATTTTATAGCTCAGCCCCATGGGATCATTGGCCTTAACGAGGCCGGAAAAAATAAACAGGATTCCCACAATATACCGTACTAGTGTGCTGACGATCTTCATATTAATGTTGCCCTTCTTCAATTAAGATAAGTGCGAATACCGCGTAGTTAATGATATCAATAAAATTGGCATCGATCCCTTCACTGATCAGGGTTTTCCCGTCATTCTGCAGGATCTGTCTGATGCGTTGTAATTTCATCAGGATGAGATCAACAAAGCTTTCCTGGCTCATCTCCCGCCAGGCTTCTCCATAATCATGGTTTTTATCCTGCATGGTAGACTTTGCCAACTGATACTTGTCCTGGTAAAGCTGCTCAACCCTGGCTGCCGGAAGGTCCTCCATGGCACTGGCAAGATCCAGTTGGATCATACCTATGATACCGTAGTTTACGATACCCATAAACTCAGAGGGGATATCGTCACCAATCTTTTGTTGCCTGATCTCCTGGATGGTACGGATCCGCTGTGCCTTGATAAAGATCTGGTCTGTAACAGAAATAATGCGCAGCACGCGCCAGGCTGTACCATAATCTCTTGTCTTCTTCAGAAAGATGTCCCGGCATTTTGCCACTGCATCGTTGTATTGCCTTTCTGTGTTTATTGTATTTTGCATGAATAAGAATGGAAAAAGCCAAAAATAGTACAAAGCAACCTATTGCCACCTGGAATTGCCGCGGGCGATTGGTGGTGGTGGAGAAACCCATGGTAATGGGGATCCTTAATACCACGCCAGATTCTTTTTATGCAGGCAGCCGTTTCTCTGGCTCGGAAATCATAGAACAGGCAGGGCTGATGATCAGGGACGGCGCGGATATTCTGGATATCGGCGGGCAAAGCACAAGGCCCGGAAGCCAATACCTGACTGCCCATGAAGAGGCTGAACGCGTGATTCCTATGGTTCTGGCTGTTAAGAAGGCCTTTCCGGAGACCCTGGTTTCCATAGACAGTTTTCATCACCAGGTGGCGCGTGAGGCCGTGCTTGCCGGTGCTGATATCATCAATGACATTAGCGGAGGTACCATGGATGCTGATATGATCCCCACGGCCGCAACTCTGGGCGTCCCTTATGTACTCATGCACATGAGAGGAACTCCGCAAACCATGAAGGGCATGGCACATTATGATAATGTTACACTGGAGGTGCTGGACTACTTCATTAGCCGGACAAAACTTTGCAACCAAGCCGGTATCAAGGACCTGATTATTGATCCTGGCTTTGGATTCTCAAAAAACAGTGAACATAATCTTCAGCTATTGGCCCAGCTATCAGCACTATCTGTCCTTCGTCTTCCCATTCTTGCAGGGTTATCCCGGAAATCCACCATCTCTAAATTACTGCAGACCGATGCTGAGCACGCCCTGAATGGGACAACCGTTATGAACACTGTTGCTTTGATGAATAGCGCAAGTATCCTGAGGGTGCATGATGTACGTGAAGCGAAGGAAGCTATTGTTCTGACGGAAGCCATAAAAAAAGCTACTAGTCCTTGACTAGTAGCTCTTATATTAATATTCAAGAAAATTTTACTGCTGACCCGGCATCTGCGGCATCTGCTGCATTTGCGGCTGGGCTTGTTTCACATCCACGATTTCAATATCAAAGATCAGGTTTTCGTTAGGCTTAATGGCGGGAGGAGAACCTGCAGGGCCATAGGCGAGCGCTGAAGGAATAAACAGCCTGCCCTTTCCGCCTTTATTAAAATTCAGTACACCCACCAGCATACCCTGGATAGCGCCCGACTGGCCGGCAACAAAGGGGTACGGCGACAGATCGTGCTTAAAGGTTTGTTTGGTGCTGTCCATATTGGAATCGAAATACTTTCCTTCAAGGTTATAACCTGAATATTTGATATATACTTCTTTACCAGCCAGTACAGGCTCTCCGGTTCCTTTGTCCTGTACTTCCACATAAACATCATTCACCAGTTCTGCCTTAATACCTTTGCTGTCAATATATTTTTTCAGGACAACCAATTCAGTATTCTTGAATTTGTTGACTTCATTCTGGTAGTCAACCATTACAGAATCACGATTTTTAAATGCCCCCAATACCTTGAGGGTAGTTTTAATCTTCTCTCCCTTTTTCATGAAGGTTGGTGCCTGCATGGGGTTCAGGGCCTTCATGGAATCATAGATCTGGAAAGTCACGAGACTGTCGCCCACTTTCAGTTGCTTAAGCACTTCTGAAAATTCATGGGGCCTGCCCACACTGTCAACCATGTCATAACCGGGCACTACGCCGTATGAAGATGCCAGCAGGGAATCCTTATAAGTGATTTTGTATTCGAATTTTACGATATCACCGGGCTTCAGCGCCTGGCCTTTACCGCTTCCTTCGAAGATCTTGTACTCAAGACCAGACTTCGTTTTTTTGTAACCTACACTGGTACAGGATGCGCCGGCAAAAGCAAGGGCAATCACTGCCATCCAGATCGTTTTGTTGAATTTCATTGTATTTGTTATTGTAGTTGAGATGCTGATTCTTTTAGTGCTTCTTTGAATTTGCGAACATTTTCGTCCACGGACTCACTGCTGCGCCCACCGGCTGCATTGTAATGTCCCCCTCCTTCAAAATATTTCCGGGCAAAACTGTTGCAGTCGAAATCACCCTTGCTGCGGAAACTCCACTTGCGCTCTTCATCACGGTCAATCACGAGTGCTGCCAATTTGATGCCCTGGATAGACAAAGGATAGTTTACCAGGCCTTCAGTGTCTCCGGTTCGTATATTATACTTGAGGATATCTGCTTTGGGCACCGCTATTATGGCAGTATTGTACTCATAGAGAATCTCCATCCTGTTGGTGAGAATATGGCCAATAAACCGGAGGCGGTTCTCCAGGAAGTTATCATATACCTGTTCATGCACCCGGGAATGGTCAAATCCGGTCTTTTTCAGAACGGCTACCATTTCATGGACAGAGGATGTAGTCACTGGAAAACGGAAAGAACCGGTGTCTGCCATTACACCAGCATACAGGCATTCAGCAATGGGTATATCAATCAGTTGGGCGTGTCCTGAGTCCACAATGAACTTGTACACCAGTTCAGCGGTTGAGCTCATAGGAATCACACTGATACCGTAATTGAAGGCAGAAGTCTGGGGTTCCTCATGATGGTCTAACAGGATCTTTACACACTTGATCCTCTCCAGTTTGGAGGCCATCTGGCGGGTGCGGGAAAAGGTGTTGAAATCAAGGCAAAAAAGCCATTCAGCCTGATCCAGTACTTCATCGGCCCTTTCCTTTGCCGCCTCATAATCAATGACCTGCTTACATCCGGGCATCCATTTCAGGAAATCCGCCCAGTTGGTAGGGGAAATCACGGTTACGGAGTGACCCAGTTTTTCCAGGAACCTGGCCATACCCAGGGATGACCCCATGGCATCAGGATCTGGTTTCTGGTGCATAGTAACCACTACCCTGCGGGATTCCTGCGTTAATAAGGGAAAAAGCTCCTGGATAGATTTCATGAGGCGCGAAGATATGGCCTTTTGCGCTATCTTTGCGGCCCGAAAGTCAACATTATGAGCAATAGAACATTTACCATGATCAAGCCGGATGCCTTCGCCAATGGCCATACCGGGGCAATTCTTGACCAGATTGTAAAGGCCGGATTTCGATTGGTGGCCATGAAACTCACCCAACTCACCCCGGGAAAAGCCGGTGAATTTTACGCCATCCACAAGGAAAGGCCCTTTTATGGAGAATTGGTGGAATTTATGAGCAGCGGACCCATTGTGGCAGCCATATTGGAGAAAGAAAACGCGGTTGAGTCTTTCAGGACCCTCATCGGTGCCACCAATCCCGCTAATGCAGCAGAAGGTACTATTCGTAAAAAATTTGCAGAGAGCATCGGCAGGAATGCCATTCATGGTAGCGACAGTAATGAGAACGCCGCCATAGAAGGAAGTTTCTTCTTCTCCGGTCTGGAGCAGATCGCATAGTAATCAGCTTTTATACGTGTGGCATATAAGCCATACAATGAAAAAAATCATATCCTTTCGATATGATTTTTTTTGTTCCTGCCGTTATAGTTGTTATTGTTGCTCAACGCTTACTATGAAACCCCAATCACCCCTTGTTCATTCATGTTGCAAGACGCAATGGATGCATCAGTACCTGCCTGGACAGGTTATCAAACACATAGCCCCATCCGGGGGCAAAGATTTAATGCGCGTTTCCGGTAAGCCTACCACGAATGTTACTGCTTCAAACCTGCAGAAAGATGAATATTTAAACCATAACCAATGATAAGCACTAGTTATCTCAGAACTGCAGTGACTGCTGCACTTTTCTCCGCGCTGGCTATCCCATCAACGGCTCAGGATGTTTCTGAATTCGGCAAAGTGGATATCGCACTTTTAAAGAAATCACAATCCCTCATAGATAAAGGCGCAGAAGCGGAAGTCTTGTTTGAAGTAACAGATCAGAGTTTCACCATCATGGGTGGAACTGCAGAGATCCATACTAAACACCATATTCGTATTAAAGTTTATAATACCAAAGGCCTTGAACAGGCCAATATCAATCTCCCCTATTTCAACAGGAACGGAGTGGAATCTATTTCAAAGCTGGAAGCCCAGACCTACAACCTGAATGACGCAGGGGACCTGGTAGTTTCCAAACTGGATAAGAAGTCTGTCTATGACACACGGGTAGATAACCGATTCTCCAAGCTCACTTTCACCTTTCCGGAAGTGAAGGCAGGAAGTGTCATTGAGTATCGGTATACCGTGAAAAAACAGATTCAGTACCTGTATGAACTCACGTCCAGGCATCTTAGCAACTGGAGTTTTCAACAGGATATTCCTGTGATGTACAGTAAGTTTATTTTCTATCACCCCAGCGAGTTCACTTTTAAGGAAACGCCCCTCAATGACGTTCCCATTGAATATGCGGAAAAATCTGTAGGTACCGGTATACAGAAAACGTTTATCTGCAGGAACCTGCCCGCCGTAAAAGAAGAGCCTTTCATGACCACTACCCGGGATTACAAACAGAAACTGAAAATTGATGTGATCTATTACAATCCAGTGGGGGAATTAGCCCGGGATCTGCGCCTTACCTGGCCAAGGATTGTCAATAGCATGATGGAGGACGAGGACTTTGGTATGCAGCTGAAAAAGAACATCCAGCGTACGCAGGACCTTGATCTTGCGTTGCAGAAGATCTCGGATCCTTACCAGCGTATGACCACCATTCATGACTATGTTAAAACGAATATGGCCTGGGATGAAGCTACGAGTATCTGGGCGCTGGACGGTGTGAAGAAAGCCTGGGAAAAGAAAAGGGGAAACAGTGGAGAAATCAACCTGATAATGGTTAACCTGCTTAAAGAGGCCGGTTTAAAAGCCTACCCCGTGCTGGTGAGTACTAAAGATCATGGCAGGGTGAGACCCATGGATCCCGCGTATGACCAGTTTAATTCCGTAATGGCGTATGTGACCATTGACTCCAGTGTTTATGTGCTGGATGCAACGGATAAATTTACCCCCCCCAATCTTATACCCCCTTCGGTTGTGTACAGTGAAGGGCTGGTAATCAGTAAATATGATGGGACCAAAGCATTACAGGACCAGGATTGGGGCTGGCGCACACTGTACAATGAGAACCAGAAATTCCAGAAACTGATTAACGTGAGTGCCAAGTTTGACGGCAAGGGAATTGTTAACGGTGATGCATTTGTGATGTTCAGGGACTATGCCCGTGAACGGATCAGCGTACAGGTTGAGCCCGATGCTGAAAAAACAACGGCATATTATACTAAGGCAGCCCAGGGGGCAAAGATCAGTGAACTTGGTCTGAGGAATGACAAAAACATATCCATGCCACTGGAGCATTCTTTTAAGTTTGAAGTGCCCACTGAAGTGAATGGCGAGTACTTCACTTTCAACCTTAACCTGTTTACAGGGCTTGAGCAAAATCCATTTACAGCAGAAGAAAGGTATACCGATATATTCTTTGGATATGGCCAGAAATTCACCCTGAGGGGTAGTCTCGAGATCCCTGAAGGGTATGTGTTTGAAGCTCCGCCCAAAAGTATGAAGATGGTGATGCCAGACAACAGTATCGAGATGTCGCGCATCATCCAGATAGAAGGACAGTCTGCTAAGTATGTAGTGCAGATTGAGGTTAAGAAACCATTCTATTCGCCCGCGGAGTATGAGCTGTTTTACGAGTTCTACAAGAAGCTGTATAGTTTGCTGAATGAACCTTTGGTGATTAAGAAAAAATAGCGGCAATGAAAATTCTATTTCTTATGCTGTTCATAGTCCCCGTAGTTTGCTATGGTGGGGACTCCTCTAATATTTACGTGGCATCAACGATAAAAAAGGAACTGACTGAAAAGGCGATCTCCGTAAAAAGACTATACGATGTGAAGTACAAACTGGAAGGGCCAGATAAGGCCTCAATTTCCTATCGGGAAGTCACAACCTTGTTGAGTCCAAAAGCCGAAAGGGAGCTTTTTTACTACATATACACAGACAAATTCAGGCTGCTGGAAGACATGGAGTTGAAATTGTATGATGCTAATGGTAAAGTAATTGAGCAACGCAAGAAAAAAGATATGGCGGTTACCAATCCCACCAGTGGATTGCTAGATGATGACAAGGTTTATTACACACAATTGTCAACAGCAGCCTATCCTGTTACTATTGAAGCTAATTATACAATGCGGCATAAAGGTCTGTTGCAACTCCCGGAATTTATATTCTGCAGTCCGTTGCAGTCCGTAGAGTTGGCAAAACTGGAACTGACACATCCCGTCACGCTGGTTGTCAATTATAAGAACTACCAGTTTGAGCAGGAGCCGCGGAAAACAACGTCTGGTTCGTATACAACGCTCCTTTGGGAGGCCAGGAATTTCACTGCCAATACACCAGAGGATCAGTCAGGCGATTGGCGTTTCCTCATGCCTCATGTGAGCTTTAACATGCCAAAGATAGAATACGATGGTTATTCTGGTGATATGAGTTCATGGACATCAATGGGACTTTGGTACAATAGCATTCTGGGTGGTAACAACAAGCTGAATGCCAAATACCAGGATGAGATCCGGGCCATGGTCACAGGAATCAGTGACCCCAAATCTAAAGTCAGGAAATTGTACAATCATTTGCAGAAGAACTTCCGCTATGTAAGTATTCAATTGGGGATTGGTGGTTTTAAGCCGTTTCCCGCTGATTTTGTGCATGAGAAAAAATATGGCGACTGTAAAGGGCTGAGCAACTATATGGAGGCCTGTCTGGCTGCGGTGGGTATACGGGCATACAGTGTATGGATCAATTCAGGTGCCAAAGATGTAAATCTCGATACTGATTTTCCGCATGATTCTTTTGATCACCAGATCCTGATGGTGCCCATGGGTAAGGATACCGTTTGGCTTGAATGTACCAGCGATATTAATGATTTTGGACACCTGGGCTCTTTCACTGAAAACCGATATGGACTGGTTCTTACAGAAACCGGCGGAAAACTCATTCGTACTCCTATGGGAAAGGCCGATGAAAACAGCCTGGTTTCATCTACAGTTATTTCGCTTACGCCTGATGGAGAAGCTACCACTCAAACTGCAATGACTTGCACAGGAGAATTCAAATACATGATGATTCAATTGTCCAAAGAGTCTGCAAGTGACCAGAAAACCTATTTGCTGGATTATTTTGGCATGAAACAACCCGATGAATTTTCGTTGACATACGATGCTGCACAGGCAGCCGGATATACAACTAAGATTGACCTTTATGCCGAAAAAGGATATGAGTTTAAAGCAGGGTCAAAATTCTTCTTCAGACCCAGAACGTATAAGAACTGGACCACCAGACTGGAAGAGAACAAAGAGCGGAAGCTGGACTATTTTATCAAATTCCCTTTTGTAAAAATCGATACAACCGTCTTCATTTTGTCAGATGGCTTTCAGATAGAAACCCTCCCTGCGGCCAGACAATCACAATTTTCCGGAGGTAGTTTTGAAAGTACATACCGGTATGATCCTGAGGCAAAAAAGGTCTTTGCTGTCAGCAAATTGGTGGTAAACCAAAGCAGGATTCCGGCAGCATCCTACCAGGAGGCTAAGCGTTTTTTTGACCAGGTCATGGAAGATGGAAACCAGAAATTAATCTTTCTGAACAACAATGGATTAGCTAACCAATAACAAATTGCCCTCCCTTCTGTAGCAGGCTACTTATCCACATTTACGCCCTATGCTGAGTTTGGCATAATTATGGTTACTTCTCAAGTATCTTTCTCAAGGGTTTAGGGTTGAAACTAAAGGGGGCTCATGTCTATGAGCCTCTTTCTTTTTTGAGTACTTAAATGAAAGAAAATCAAGAAATTAGAATCCCTTAGGACATCCGGTGCTTCCTCTTTGGGCATCCCGGGCCGCCTTGCCGGCATTTACTTTGAAAGTGGCTGTTACCCCTGAGAAATAATACCAGTCCTTATAAACGGCTCCACCGCGTACGGTACCATCCTGTGGGTACACGCCGGGGTTATTCTTGAGCTCATCTCCCCTGTAAGCCAGATCCACTGCTTGCTGACCTTTTTGTGACAGCAGGTATGCCTGATCCACGTAAGTGGTGCTGAGGTCATCCAGGTAGTCTGTATTGGTTTTACGAAGCCCGATCTCCCAGGCGATGGCAATATCATCATTGACGCGGAAACGGATCCCGGCACCTACCGGGAATGAAATCTGGGTGAGCGCGTAAGGCTTTCGCTCAGGATAGGCTGATAATCCCTGCCCTTCTGTGCTCAAAGGTTTTAAGAACACTTTTCCATATACCGAATCGTATGTGTAAGGGTTAAAATGAAATACGGCAATACCACCAAAAAGATAGGGGGTGAATTTGAAATAATCCAGGTCCAGCAGGTCATAATGCACCGTGAGCGACAATTCAGACAGTGAAGTAGAAAAATTTAGGTTTCTGGCAACCAGGGTGGGTTCTACCGAGTATTTATCGTTAGCCCCTAATTTTGCCAGGCTTATCAGTGCCCTGGCCCTGAAATGTCCGTTAAATACATAGCTGCCACCCAGGCCCAATACCATTTTGGCATTGCGCATGGAATATCGTTTTTCCATCATGTCTCCCTGGTAATTGGATGTGCCGGCAAAGACATCCACAGCCCATTGTTGGGCATTCAGGCAGGTACAGGATAAAGAAAGTACGGTAATCAAAAGGGCAGCACGGTATCCAGACATAAATCTGATTTGACTGCAAAAATTGGTTGTTCTACCGGCATTTCATAATTCCTGCCTTTATATTTTACGTTTTTAACAAATGTTAAGGTATAGTGAAGGCCGGTCACTCATTTATATTGTTTTCCCTTCTTGATTACCAGGTCAACCCGCTGCAACAAATTGATGTATTTGAGTGCGTCTCCCTTGACGGCAATGATGTCAGCATCTTTACCCTCGGATATCGTTCCGGTCTTCTGGTCTACCCCCATGAAAAAAGCTGGCCAATAGGTTGCAGATTTAATAGCCTGGATCGGATCGATCCCCATCACTCTCACCCAAACATCCAGTTCGTTCCAGGTACTCTGGCTATGGAATTTCATGGGGATGCCACTGTCTGTTCCTATCAGCATCACTACACCGGCCTGTTGCAGCTGTTTAAATTTGTTGATGAGTGTGGGTTTCCTGATGGGGGTGAGTTGGAAATAGGATAATTGTTCAGGGTGTTTCAGTGAATTCCGGATATCAGCGATGACAGAATCAGGCAAGCCCCTGTGCCAGGAGTCATCGTCAATCTTTTCAGGATTGTCCCTAACCTCCTCGTAATTATAAAGCCCCTCTACCGTGGGTGTCCAAAACAAAGGTCCCGCACTCATTTTAGCGGTGCGTTCCCTGATGGCATTCAGGATGTCTTCCGGATACCCGGGCGATGATGACAATCCCGTGTGCTCAAAATTATCCACTCCGTACTTCAATCCAACCCGGATTTCATCAGGCCTGTGGGAGTGACCCACTACTTTCAGTTTATGTTTATGGGCCTCGTCTATAATTGCCGCTACTTCCTCTTCCGTCATTTCATCCTGGTCAATTAGTTTGATACAGTCCACGCCAGCTTTAGCCAATTCCTGGACTTTCTTCCGGGCATCTTCCACACCATAGATTCCCCACCGGAACTGCTCAGTTCCGGGATAAGGCCTGTGCTGGAGGAATGGGCCAGACACATACATGGTTGCGCCTGGGATCTGACCCTTGTTAATGGCATCCCTGACGGCTATACTTTCCTTTAGCGGCCCACCAAGGTCGCGGGCACTGGTTACCCCTGCCATCAGTAACTGGTACGCAGATGCCGGCATGATCACTTTTTCAAACAAGGGAGGATATTTTTTATCCCAATACGGATAATCTGAATGACCGTTGATCATCATGTGCACATGCATATCCCAAAGTCCGGGTAAAACCGTCATGCCTTCTGTTGAGATGAGCTTGGCATTTTTAGGAATCTGTACTTCCCCTACCCTTCCCACCTTGATGATCTTTTCCCCCTGGATCAGGATCACAGAATTGTACACTGGTTTACTTCCAAAACCATCTACCATGGTTCCACCCACTAAGGCCGTCAAGTTTTGGGAAAAGAGCGGGAAGCATAAAACCATGCAGAAAACAGAGATCAGAACCTTTTTCATATCAGCAGATTTGGTATTGAAATATATGAAAAAAGGCCCTAATGCCTCAATGCCTTAATGCCTCTATGCCTAATAAAAAAACCCTGGCATTAAGCCAGGGCTCTTTTTCAGTCGGGAAGACAAGATTCGAACTTGCGACCCCTTGCACCCCATACAAGTGCGCTACCGGGCTGCGCCACTTCCCGAACTAGGGGCTGCAAAAATAAGACTTAATTCGTTTTGCGCAAAATCCAATCGCTAACATTATCTTCGCGCAATTCCCCTACCATGCAAATCCTTATCAAGAAGGCGCATATTCAGGATCCTGCCTCTCCCTTTCATCAAACGGTTAAAGATATCCTCGTTACAGACGGAAAGATTAAGGCTATTGAAGCGGTAATAGAACAGCCCGGCGCAACGATAGTTGAAAATGAGGGAATGGTGGTTTCTCCGGGATGGGTAGACGTCTTCGCCCATTTTTGTGATCCTGGTTATGAGCATAAAGAAAGCCTGGAGACTGGAGCGGCTGCAGCGGCAGCCGGTGGCTACACGCACGTGTTCCTTGTACCCAATACCAGCCCTGCCATACATTCAAAAAGCCAGGTGGAATATATCATTGAAAAGAGCAGGGCGCTGCCGGTTCATCTGCATCCTATTGGCGCAGTTTCCCGGAACACTGAAGGCAAAGAACTGGCTGAAATGTATGATATGCATGCTTACCAGGCGGCAGCATTCAGTGACGGACTGCATGCTATACAATCGGCCGGTCTGTTAATAAAAGCCCTGCAGTATGTAAAGGCCATCAATGGCGTGGTGATTCAGCTCCCTGATGATAAATCTATTGCACCTGCAGGACTCATGAATGAAGGCATTGTGTCTACAAGGCTCGGTTTGCCCGGAAAGCCGGCAATGGCCGAGGAGATCATGGTGGCCAGGGACATCAAACTGGCGAGATATACAGATTCTCATTTACATATAACGGGCATTACCACCGCTAAATCGCTGGAGTATGTAAGGCGGGCAAAAGAAGGCGGACTGAAGGTCACCTGTTCTGTTACCCCTTACCATTTGTTTTTTACAGATGAGGATGTGCAGGGTTATGACACCAATCTGAAGGTAAATCTTCCGTTACGTACAAGGGCGGATGTGGAAGCGCTGCGCGCTGGAGTGAATGACGGCACCATTGATTGCGTGGCCACCCATCACCAGCCGCACGAGTGGGACAGCAAAACCTGCGAGTTTGAATATGCAAAATCAGGCATGACGGGGTTGCAGACCTGTTTTGGTGTGTTGGGTGCCCTGGGCTTCAGTGATGCAACAATATGCAGAGTACTCTCGCAGAAACCCCGTGAAATTTTCCAAATGGATGCGGGTACCTTAGCGCCGGGAGCTACGGCCGATCTCACATTATTTAATCCTGGCAGTACCTATACTTTTGAAAAACAGGATATCCGTTCAAAATCCGCCAACACCCCTTTTATCGGTAAGCAACTGAAAGGGAAGGTGGTGGGGATTGTGACCAAGGAAGGATTATATTTGAATAAATAATAACAAATGGATCAGATCTCCGAAGCCCCCCGCAAATCCAATGTACTGGTGCAATATGGTATGTTCAGCGCCGTGGCCTCCCTCCTCTTTTTTGTTTTGCTTTACCTGATGGGAAGTGAGTCTTTCGCCAGCCCGCTAGCGTGGCTTTCCATGGCTGTACCTGTGGTATTTGCTGTGTTGGCCTGTTTGAAACTAAAGCGGGAGAATGGTGGTTACCTGAGTTTCCGGGAAGCCCTTAAGACATCTTTCGGCATCCTGGTGATCACCAGTCTGGTGACATCCCTGTTCAGTTTTGTCTTGTTTAATTATATCGATACTGCATTTGCAGACAGCATGAAACAGGTCACCATTGAAAAGACCCAGCAGATGATGGCTAAATTCAAGGTGCCCCAGGAAGAAATAGATAAACAGATCAATAAGCTGGCTACCGAGAATATTTATTCCATCGGAAAAATTCTGCAGAGTTTTATTTTTGGATGTGTTGCCTATTTCATTATCGCCCTGATCATTGCCGCCATTGTTAAGAAGAAGAAACCTGAATTTGCTGCATAATTCCACACATGGATCTTACAATTGTTGTACCGCTTAAAGATGAGGAGGAATCCCTTCCGGAACTGAGTGCCTGGATCAAACGTGTTATGGACCAGCATGGCTTTAGCTATGAGGTTATCATGGTGGATGACGGGAGTACTGACCGCTCCTGGGAAGTGATACAGCAATTGAGCAGGGAGAACCCTTTGATCAAAGGCATTAAATTTCAAAGGAACTACGGTAAGAGCGCTGCCCTCAATGAAGGATTTCTGGCTGCCACTGGAAATGTTGTAATCACTATGGATGCGGATCTGCAGGATAGCCCCGATGAAATCCCAGAACTGTACCGGATGATCATGACGGATGGTTTTGATCTGGTGAGTGGCTGGAAGAAAAAGCGGTATGATAATGTAGTTACCAAGAATCTGCCTTCTAAATTATACAATGCCGTAACAAGGAAAATGTCTGGCATCTATCTCCACGATTTCAACTGCGGACTGAAGGCCTATAAAAACAAGGTTATTAAATCCATTGAGGTTTATGGTGAAATGCATCGCTATATTCCAGTGCTGGCAAAGTGGGCAGGCTTCCGTAAAATTGGCGAGAAAGTGGTTGAACACCGTGCCAGAAAATACGGCGTGTCAAAATTTGGCTGGGAACGTTTTGTCAACGGGTTTCTTGACCTCACTTCCATCATGTTTATTGGTAAGTTTGGTAAGAAACCCATGCAGTTCTTCGGGTTGATCGGGTCCTTGTTTTTTTTCCTGGGCTTAGTATTTATGCTCTACCTGGCCATCTCAAAATGGATGCACCCGGAATTTGGTGTAACCAACAAACCCGCGTTTTACCTGGCCCTCACGGTAATGATCCTCGGTTCCCAGTTTTTCCTGGCCGGGTTCCTGGGTGAACTGATCACGCGCAATGCCCCGGAAAGAAATAGTTATATGATTGAAGAAAGGGTTGGACTGGGCCATGCCTGATCTGCAACATATCGTGATCCTGGGTCCTGCATATCCCCTGCGGGGTGGTGGTATGGCCACTTTCAATGAAAGGCTAGCAAGGGAGTATATGCGGCAGGGTCATAAGGTCACCATCTACACTTTTTCACTTCAATACCCTTCATTTCTTTTTCCCGGGACCTCACAGTATTCAACGGAACCTGCACCACAGGATCTGGATATCAGGGTAATGGTAAATTCTGTCAATCCTTTTAATTGGGAAACCGTGGGGCGGGAACTGAAAAAACTGTTGCCAGACCTGATCATTGTACGGTATTGGCTTCCCTTCATGGGGCCATCCCTGGGCAGGATTCTGCGTATTGCAAAGAAAAATCATAGGACCCGTGTAGTGTGCATTGCAGACAATGTTTTACCGCATGAGAAAAGGCCGGGTGATGCCTGGTTCACCCGCTATTTCTTAAAAGCACCGGATGCTTTCATTACCATGAGCCAAAAGGTTATGCAGGATCTGCTGCCATTGATTCACCATAAACCCGTGAAATTGATGCCTCATCCCTTGTATGATAACTTTGGCGATCCCCTGCCTAAGCAGGAAGCAAGGCATTACCTGGGTTTGCCGGAACAAGGCAGGATGATTCTATTTTTCGGCTTTATCAGGGCATACAAAGGACTTGATCTGCTGATCAGGGCCATGGCAGATGACAGGATCAGGAATGCCGGTATACGCCTGCTGGTGGCGGGCGAGTTTTACCAGGATGCCCAACCGTACCTGGACCTGATCAGGGAATGCGGGGTGGAAGACAGGATCATTTTAAGAACTTCATTTATTACTGACAGCGAAGTGCGGTACTACTGCAGTGCGCCAGATTGTGTAGTACAACCTTATCGCAACGCCACCCAAAGTGGCGTTACCCCCCTGGCCTATCATTTCAATAAACCCATGGTGGTCACCAATGTGGGCGGCTTGCCAGACCTGGTACCAGATGGAAGGGTTGGCCTGGTGGCAGAACCAACACCAGCGTCCCTGGCAGAGCATATCCTGGAGTTCTATAAGCTGGGTGAAGACCATTTCCTCCCACATATACTGGAGGAAAAACAACGATATTCCTGGGAACATTTTTCCAACGAAATATTAACCCTTGCCCATGATCATTAAGGCAAAGGCACCTTTCCGGATCGGTCTTGCAGGCGGGGGAACGGATGTTGAGCCCTATGTTAGCCGCTATGGTGGAGAAGTCATCAATGCCACACTGGGGCTTTATGCAAGGGTAGCAATAGAGACTATTCCGGAAGATGAGGTTATACTGCTGATGCAGCCCTATCCTGAATTGAATTTCCCCTTAACCCAGGCACCCGCATTATGCTTTGACGCAAGAGACCTTTTCACGGTTACGTATAAACGATTTTTCGAAGAATATGGTGCTCCCGGTTCCGGATTGCTGGTCACCGTTCAATCCGATGTGCCGATGGGGTCCGGATTGGGCACCTCTTCAACTATTATGGTTGCCATAGTGGGTGCACTGGCAGAACTGTATCATCTGCCATGGGAGAAAGATACCATAGCAGCCTTTGCGGCAAACACAGAACGTAGGGTTCTGGGCTGGGCCGGGGGTCTCCAGGATCAATATGCTGCTGTCATGGGGGGCTTCAACCATATGAGTTTTCGAAAAGACGGGGCCGTAGATATTGTAGCGCTTCTCATCGATCCCACATTTATTTCCCTGTTAGAACAAAGCATCTTACTCTTCCATACCCACCAGCAGCGCCATTCTTCCCAGATCATCCAGGAACAGCAGGAAAGGGTAAGAAACCATGATGAGCAGGCTATTGAAGCCACGCATGCCGTGAAAACACTGGTACCCCTGATGCGGGAAGCGATTACCAGGGGTGATATCCGGCAATTTGCAGGCTTGCTTAATGAAGGGTATGCCCATAAAAAGCACCTTGCCAGCGGCATTGCCACTCCTTTAATAGATGAAGTGATCCATGCAGCCATGAAGGCGGGAGCCCTGGGAGCCAAAATTTCAGGCGCTGGTGGTGGTGGATTTGTTACCCTTGTTTGTCTGCCTGCGTCAAGGATGGCAGTTAGAGAGGCATTGAGTACATTTGACGGGCAGTTCTATGACGTTCATTTTACGGCAGAGGGACTTGCCACCAGAAAACAGACTTATGGATAATTCAATAGCGCAACTGATCCAGGCTTCTATCCAGGTAAAGCAGGATCTGTTGCAGGATGAAGGTACACTTCGCACGGTGCGTCAGGTGGTTGATTTGACGGTGAATGCACTTAAAAATGGGCACCGACTGTGGTTTTGCGGAAACGGCGGCAGCGCTGCAGATGCGCAGCATCTGGCCGCGGAATTTACAGGCCGGTTCTATCAAAACAGGAGAGCCTTGCCAGCTGAGGCCTTTCATTGTAACACATCCTATCTCACTGCCGTAGCCAATGACTATGGATACGATGATGTTTACGCAAGGATGGTGGATGGTGTATGTGAACCCGGTGATATACTTTTCGGATTTTCAACCTCTGGTAACTCGGTGAATGTTTGCCGCGCTTTTGAAGCAGCAAAATCAAAGAATATCCTGACAGTGGCATTTACAGGCACAGGTGGCGGGGCGTTGGCTGCACTGAGTACCTGCCTCTTAGCCGTACCATCTAAGGATACCCCCCGCATCCAGGAATCGCATATTTTGTTGGGGCATATCATTTGCCAGTTAACGGAGGCGGAGTATTTCCGGGTACAATGATATCCAGGGAGATCATTGTACTTGCCGGTGGCCAGGGCAGCAGATTGCAATCTGTGACAGGCGATGGTCCCAAATGTCTGGCACCTATTGCCGGAAAGCCTTTTTTACATTACCTGATAGCACAATATCTACGGCAGGGTGTAAAGCAATTTATCTTCAGCCTCGGAAAAGGAGCAGATGAGGTTCAGAATTTTTTAAAAACGGAGTATCCCGGGCTGGACTACCTGATATACACAGAACACCAGCCATTGGGTACGGGCGGCGCTATCCAGGCCTGTTTGTCACTTACACGTGCTGAACACCTGTGGATCACTAATGGCGATACATTGGTGGAAGCGGACATGGAAGCCCTGGAAGAGTTCCACCTTGCCCATAAAAGTTTTTGCACCCTTCTGCTGAATGCAGTGGATCAGGGAGAACGATATGGGTCTGTACAAACAGATGCCAAAGACAGGATCATCCGCTTTGGCGAGAAAAATAGAACCGGCCCATCCTGGATCAATGCAGGTCTTTATTTGTTGCATACGGCAGCATTCCAACAACTAAATCTCCCGAAACTGTTTAGCTGGGAAAAAGACTTCCTGGAATCAAGTCTGCATCAGGCAGGATTTTTTGGACACCGGCAAAGTGGGTACTTCATTGATATTGGAACTCCTGAGGACTATTATAAAGCTCAAAATGAACTGATACAACGTGATACCTGATTTTTTACTTGAAGTAAATAAACACTGGACCCTGTTTCTTGACAGGGATGGCGTCATCAATATAGAAAAGGAAGACGGTTATATTCTTACTCCGGCTGAGTTCTTTTTTATTGACCAGGCAACCCAGGCAATGGCGATGTTTGGCCGCCAGTTTGGAAACATATTCATCGTTACCAACCAAAAAGGAGTAGGTAAAGGCCTCATGACTGAAACTGATCTAAAGGAAATTCATGCGTTAATGCTTCAGGAAGTCCAACAAGCCGGCGGCTGGGTTACCGAACTGTATTATGCCACGTCTGCAGATCCTGAAGACGAAGACCGCAAACCAAGGATCGGGATGGCCCTGAAAGCCAGGGCAGCGTTTCCGGACATCGATTTCAGGAAATCCATTATGGTGGGTAACACACTATCAGACATGGCATTTGGAAGAACCGCGGGTATGTATACCGTTTTCATCAAATCAGCTAAACCGATGGTTGAACTGCCCCATCCCCTGGTGGATGCCGTATTTAACAACATCTACGAACTTGCTAAAGCTTTGCAAAAAGACAGCGATTGAAGCATTTTTTCTGCAATTTTGTTGACATGAGACCCATCCGAATATCCATTGTTTGTTTACTGCTCTGTTCCATTACCCTTGGGGTTTGCGGGCAGGGATCTAAAAACGCTGATCTTGCCCTGCTCAGGAGCAAGGAGGATTCCCTGAAAACCGTTGCACCACAGATTGTGATGTCCAGGGAGGCAGGTGATCGGTTCCGTGCGGATAGTCTTTTTACGCGGATGTTGGTGAGGGCACTGAAAGTACCCTATTCCTTCAGTTATCCTTTTGATTCTGTGCAGCAGATTTCCAAATTATATGCACCTGATTCTTCCTTTCGGATTTTCACCTGGCAGGTGGTCAAAGATGAAACCATGGCCAGGCGGCATGGTGCCATTCAAATGAAAACTGCCGACGGATCACTGAAGCTGTTCCCCCTGATTGATAAAACCCTTCTGGTAGAATCTCAGAATGACACAGTCACCGGACCGGAAGCATGGATTGGAGCAATCTATTATAAAGTCATCAAAACCAAAAGTGATAACCGGGATTACTATACATTTTTGGGGTACGATGAACATAGCATGCGTAGTACAAAAAAGCGTATTGAGGTGATGTATTTTGATGCGCAGGGTAAACCCGTATTTGGCGGGCCCTTCATCAGTTTCCAGGAAGATTCTGTCAGAAAACCAACCCAATCCCGCTTTGCCATTGAGTACAAAAAAGACGGTAATGCCCGTCTGCAGTATGATGAAGACCTTGCTATGATCATCTTTGATCACCTTATCCCGGAAAACGGCGAGGTCAATAAATACTACACATATATCCCGGACGGCGACTACGAAGGCTTCAAGTGGAAAGATGGAAAGTGGGTACACATCAACAAAGTGTTCAACTTTGCCTTAAAAGACGGAGAAGCGCCCACGCCGGTTCCACTTACTGAAGATAAGTTTGGCGGGAAAAGCAACTCAACTACTCCCAAGAAAAAGAAAGGTGGGGGGTTATAGTGAAGTGGTGAAGTGGTGAAATAGTGAAGTGGTGAAGTGGTTAGTCCAGCTTCAACACGGCCAGGAATGCTTCCTGGGGCACTTCCACTGATCCTATCTGGCGCATCCTTTTCTTACCCTCTTTCTGTTTCTCCAGCAGTTTACGCTTACGGCTGATATCACCCCCATAACATTTGGCGGTTACGTCTTTGCGCAGGGCCGAGATGTTTTCACGGGCTACAATTTTGGCACCGATGGCGGCCTGTATGGCGATCTGGAATTGCTGGCGGGGCAATAGTTCTTTCAGTTTTTCACAGAGTTTCCTGCCAAAATCCTCAGCGCGGCTCCTGTGAATCAATGCACTCAGCGCATCCACTTTCTCACTGTTCAGCAGGATATCCATTTTCACGATATTGGCTTCGCGCATGCCTATTGGATGATAGTCGAAGGAAGCATATCCGCGTGTCTGGCTTTTTAGTTTATCGTAAAAATCAAAAACGATCTCCGTCAGTGGCATCTCAAAGATCAACTCCACCCTGGTAGTGGTGAGATAGCTCTGGTTGAGCAGATTGCCTCTCTTGCCCAGGCAAAGTGTCATGATATTACCGATATACTCCGGCTTGGTGATGATCTGAGCCTTGATGTAAGGCTCTTCTATAATATCGATCTTTACCGGATCGGGCATCTCGGTGGGGTTGTTCACAATTACCTTCTCCCCCGCGGTTGTATAGGCAATAAAGCTTACGTTGGGAACAGTAGTGATCACCGTCTGGTTGAACTCCCGTTCAAGCCGCTCCTGGATGATTTCCATGTGCAGCAGCCCCAGGAAACCGCAACGGAAACCGAAGCCCAGCGCCTGAGAGGTTTCCAGCTCATAAGTGAGTGAAGCATCGTTCAACTGGAGCTTATCCATACACTCCCGCAGTTCCTCAAAATCATCTGTATTCACAGGGAAGATACCTGCAAACACCATCGGTTTCACTTCTTCAAAACCCTTGATCTGTTCTGGAGTGGGATTATTGGCCAGGGTGATGGTGTCCCCTACTTTTACTTCCTTGGCATTTTTGATACCGGTAATGATATATCCCACGTCGCCACAGGTCACTTCATTTTTCTCCGTCATCTTGAGTTTCAGGATGCCCACCTCATCTGCTTCATATTCCTGGTCTGTGGAAACAAACTTCACCTTGTCGCCTTTTTTTATAGCGCCGTTAAGGATCCTGTAGTAAACGATGATCCCGCGGAAACTGTTAAAAACACTATCAAAGATCAGGGCCTGCAAGGGCGCATCAGGGTTGCCTTTTGGCGCAGGAATTCTATCAATGATGGCCTTGAGTACTTCCTCCACACCCAGCCCGGTTCTTCCGCTGGCCAGGAGGATATCTTCTGGCTTGCAGCCAATCAATTCAACGATCTGGTCCTTTACTTCTTCAATCATCGCCCCGTCCATATCAATCTTATTGATCACCGGGATTATTTCCAGATCATTGTCTATGGCGAGGTAAAGGTTGGAAATGGTTTGCGCTTGAATACCCTGGGTGGCGTCAACCAGCAGAAGGGCTCCTTCACAGGCGGCTAATGCCCGGCTCACTTCATAACTAAAATCCACGTGACCGGGGGTGTCAATCAGGTTCAGCACATAGTCCTCTCCGTTCAGTTTGTAATTGATCTGAATGGCGTGACTCTTGATGGTGATGCCTTTTTCCCTCTCCAGGTCCATATCGTCCAGCACCTGGTCCATCATATCCCTTTCACTGATCGTATTGGTGACCTGCAACAGCCTGTCTGCCAATGTACTCTTACCGTGGTCTATATGGGCGATTATGCAAAAATTCCTGATATTCTTCATTCCATTACTCCTTGGAGGAGCGGCAAAGTTACGAAAAACTGGCTGCCCCTTTGCATTTCCCGGCGATATCAGGGAAAATCTGGCGCATATATTTCAACAAAAGGGTAAGCTGTGCTGAATTCCGCTATTTTCGCAGCAAAGACGCCGTATGAGCCTCCAGGAAACATTTGAAAAAGCCGTATCTGAAAGCAAATCCCTGCCCGAAAAACCCAGTAATGAGACACTGCTACAGTTATATGCATTGTATAAGCAGGGCATGGAAGGGAATAACACGGCAGAGCCCCCATCTAATCCGTTTGATTTTGTTGCCAAGGCGAAATATGAAGCCTGGTCTGAACAAAATGGAAAATCCAGGGAGCAGGCCATGCAGGAATATGTTGACCTGGTCAACAAACTCAAAGGCTAGAGATCCACTCCCCATTTTCGATACAGTTCAAGGAAGGCTGAACCAACGGCCTTGTGACCAAATAGTGCAGACGCTTCGCGGGCTATTTCCTCACCCTTGTAGGTGAACCGATGATCCAGCATCTGCCGTATCGATGTTTCCAGTGCGGTCTCGTCCCCTACCTGTACTACAATGCCATTACCTGAATGGATCACTTCGCCAGACCCTCCGGCGTTTGAAGTGATTACAGGAAGTCCGCAGCACAATGCTTCGGCAATCACACATGGAAAATTTTCGTCCCTGCTGAACATCACCAGTGCGTCTGCATCCTGCATTTCAGGCGCCACCCGTTCATGGGGTAATACACCTGTGCACAACAACCACGGATAATCATCAAAAGCCTTGATTGGAACACCGGTTTCTCCACCCACCAGTTTCAGGCTAAAGTCCTGGCGATCCCGGTATACACGGGAGAATACCCTCAGCATACCCTCAATATTTTTCTGCTTGGTCAGCGTTGACACATGGATAAAATGGAAGACTGGCGTTGGCTGCTTCGGCCGGTGGTAGAATTCCCGGCTATCGGCAAGGTTATAGATAACGTCTACATGCCTGAGAGAAAATAACTCCTGCAATAGCCTGCCCACTGTTTCAGAAACATTGGTAACGGCTATGGCTCCCCTGAAAATTCCGGACACCTGTGCTTGGTGACGGGCATTTCTCCGGGAGAAATGGTCAGTTGAATCGCCCACATATTTACTGGATTGTTCACTGACGATGTAAGGGATATCCCATTTTTCTTTGGCCCAGGTTGCCAATAGCCCCATTTTCATGGGCACATGCACGTGGATCAGTGCAGGCTTTCCGCATCGGGCAATGACATTGCGCAGGAGAAATTTTGTGTACTTAAGATACCGCCAGTGATATTGTAAACGGTTCATGATATTTCCACCCTCGGATGGCTGACGGAAATACAATATGATCTCCGTGATCATACCATTCTTCCTGACTTCAAAAACATAGGGGTCTGCAATATCTGGTGAATGCACCGTATGGATGACGAGCAACGGTTTATCAACTGCCTGTGCATGGCGCTGTATGAAGTCGCCATTAGTGGGATACGTATTTGACGGGTACCAGCTGGCGAGCCAGATCACCGGGTAATGATCTAAAAGGGGTATGTTGTTGAATAGCGTGGTATGCAATCTTTCCGGCATCACCATACGAGTTTGTTTTCAATCACGATGCGCTGAAGTCTTTGGATGTCTTCTTTCCTGATGAATAGCTTTGACCAGGTATAGCCGGTTTGTTTACAATACTGCCAATAGCTGTATAGAAAACTTACTGCATAAGCCAGCGATGATGCAATGGCTGCGCCGTTGATTCCATATTCCGGAATAAGCCAAAGGTACAAGGCCATTGCAAGAATGGTTCCTACAATCATACTAACCATATTGATGCGCAATTTGCCTTTCCCTGCAAAATATGCGGCAAGGTAGATCTGCATAGATAAAAAAAACGCTCCGGGTAATAGCCATAACAAAACGTAAACGCTGGATGAATATGCTGTACCAAAAATGAAAGGTAACAACCAGGGAGAAAAAACGAAAGCGGCAAAAATAATGGCCATATTCAGACTGGCGAGCATACGGAAAACACTCTCGAACATTTTGGGAGGTAATTCACCAGACGTGATTTTGGGCAATATGATGCTGGCCAGCAGACTGGGCAGTATCAGGGTCATCTGGATAAGTCTCACCGGTAGTGCATATACGCCCAGTATACCTGTCCCATAAAAATACTCTACCATCCATACATCAATCCTTGTCATGAGGAAATACAACAGGTTTGAAAAAAAAGCATGGATGGCATATCCATACAGTAGCTTAGTACTGGCTTCCGTTACATTCTGAAAAGAAGGCTGGTGTTTTGAATACCAAACTGCCAGGAATAGTAATTGCAGTACCTGGGTGCCCACAAAAATGTATAGCACTGTATTGATGTTTTCCCTGATATAGCTGGAACAGGCTATCAGGATAATGGCCAACAGTACATTAAATCCTGCAAGCAGTTTATGATATTGCAGGAGAAATCCATAGCCGTTATACAGTGCGTAATATTTTTCTGTCAGTATGATGGATATGGTAAAAAGAAAGCCCCCCGCACTCAGCCATACATTCTCTGGTTGCCAAAGCAATCCATCACCATACCCCATGAACAGGATAAAATCTATTGAAGCAATGACCATCAATTGGACAACAGTGGATGACCAGGTCAGCTTTAACAACCATGCAGGGCTGATGTCACGGGAAGACGAATGAAACAAAATACCGGAGGGAAGCCCCATAGAGGTGATGGTCAGCAGAAAACCAGCGTTTACGATAAGAAGGGAATACTGACCATATCCTACCGGGCCGGCCAGCCTGGAGATCAGCAGGGTATTCAGGAACTGAAATCCGATAAAGATTCCCCTGTAAAGAATATTCTGCCTGATCTGCCTGGCCAGCCCCATAGGCTTACAAAATATAATGGTTATGCCAGTGCGGCAATGATCTGGGAGAAATCATCAGCTATCAGTGATGCACCCCCTACCAATCCGCCATCAACATCGGGTTTAGAAAACAACTCGGCAGCATTTGCGCCTTTAACACTTCCTCCATACAGAATGGATATGTCATTGGCCAGTGCTTCCCCATACTTGCCAGCCAAAACCGCACGCAGGTGATGATGCATGTCTTGCGCCTGGTCAGCAGTGGCTGTTTTTCCTGTACCTATGGCCCAGATGGGTTCATAGGCAATGATCACTTTGCTGATCTGCTCCGGAGACAAATGGAAGAGACTCTCCTGTAATTGCACCTCTACAAATGCATTTTGCGTATTTGCTTCCCTGATTTGCAATGGCTCACCGCAACAGAAGATGGGTTGTAATCCTTTGGCCAGGGCCTCGTTCAGTTTCTCGGCGAGCATTGCATTGGATTCACCATTGTATTCCCGGCGCTCAGAATGCCCTATCACCACAAATGGAACATGTATGGATTGGAGCATTTCTGCAGACACTTCACCGGTATAGGCGCCTGCCGACTTATGATGACAATTTTGTGCGGCCACACTGTAGTTTGCATGGTGCTTAACTTTCTCTGCTGCCATGCCCAGGTAAGGAAACGGTACCGCAAACACTACGTGCTGGTGTGAAGCCAGGCCCAGGTTTTTAGCCAGGATCTGATCCAGTAATTGTACTCCCTGCTCCATACGCAGGTTCATTTTCCAGTTAGCTGCGGCGATCTTTTTTCTCATTGCTGTTGATTATAAATGTCAGTTAATTTTTTAAGGATATCCTGGCTGGGTTCTAATTGTTTCATAGCCATCCAGGATCTCATATTCTGAAATGCCTTATCCAACCTGTACCTCAATGTGCCATCTGCCCCCCAGCTGAAACTCGGAATAAACTTGGGCAATAGGCCACCCGGCTGGAAGAGATTTGCAGAAACGCCCACAACGGTTCCTGTGTTAAACGCGCTATTAATGGAACAAGTGGTGAAATCACCCATGATCAGGCCGCATTTTATCCCAGCCTGTTTCCAGCTGGATGATGCCATATGCCAGACTTTTACAGGAGCAACCAAGTTACGCATATTAGAGCATGAGCTACCTGCACCAATATTGCACCACTCCCCTATCACGGCATCACCCAAATAACCCTCATGTCCTTTGTTGCTGTAACCTAACAAAATGCTGTTCTTTATTTCACCGCCTACGGTGCAGTAAGGCCCCACGGTAGTACCACTATATAGGGCCGTTCCCATTTTAACTACAGCCCCGGCGCAAACGGCTACGGGCCCCCTAAGCATGGCACCGTCCATTACCAGTGCACCGGCACCAACGTACACAGGACCATCTACCGTATTCACAAACACATTTTCTATCTGAGCTCCTTCATCTATGTACACGGCATCCCTGTCTCCCGTTACAATCACAGAAGAAGGAATAGGTGCTGACTTGCGCAGGGATTTCAGCATGAGGATATCCTCCTGTATTGCCCAAGCATTTAACGAGGGTAAATCCCAGGGGTATTGGAATGTTCTGTAAAGGGATGAATCTTCCAATGCCGCCTTCAATCCGGCTGTCTTTACAAGATGCAGGAATTGAAAGGAAGGAACAAGGTTTGCCGGAACGGGAGCCCCTGGCAATACTCCTGATAATGTCCATTTCTCCCGTATAGTAAAAATGCCCACCCGGATGTCTGCTACAGCGCGCGTTAGGGAAATGGGAAAAAGATCAGCATGGCAATGGTTCTCCAGGAATTCCATCAGTATGGCTAAGCTACGAAAAATAAAAAACCCTCTTTGGAGGAAGAGGGCTTTTTACATGGATCGAAAAAATTACTTTTTACCGTATTTCTTGTTGAATTTGTCAATACGTCCTGCTGTGTCCACCAGCATTTTCTGCCCGGTGAAGAAAGGATGAGATGTGTTGGAAATCTCCAGTTTAACCAGGGGATACTCCTTGCCATCTTCAAATGTGATGGTCTCTTTGGTTTGGGCTGCAGAGCGTGTCAGGAAGCTCTTACCGTTACTCATGTCCTTAAACACAACTAACCTGTATTGCTCTGGATGGATACCTTTTTTCATTGTTTATTTGGTTTAACGCATGGATTTTGCCATGCAAATATTAAATAGGCTGCAAAATTAAGGCAGAACGGCCTCATTTCAAAATAAATTACCCTAGCTCCTCATATTTTCATACTGGAGGGGAAAATCCAGCTCCGCACCCCTGCAAAGCTGTATAACTGCCTGAAGATCATCGATTTTCTTCCCTGTAACCCGCACCATATCATCCATGATCTGGGCCTGAACCTTCATACCTGAATCCTTGATCATTTTCACGAGCTTTTTGGCATCCTCCTGCTTCAGTCCATTCCTGACGGATACTGATTTCTTCACCACCTTACCACTGGGATATGCCTCTTTACCAAGGTCAAATGCCTGCGGTGCGATGCCCTGTTTGTTTGCCCGGTTGATCAGCACGTCCAGCAGCTGTCTCATTTTCATCTCATCATCAGCTTCAATATTCAGCACATAGTCTTTTTTGTTCAGGTCAATCACCACGTGCGCGTCTTTGAAATCAAACCTGTTGGTGATCTCTTTTTTAGTGACATTAACGGCGTTGTCCAGCAACTGTCCGTCAACCTTGGAAACGATGTCAAAGCTTGGCATAAAAAAACTACATTTAGCTTCGCCAAATGTAGTTAGATTTTCTAAGTGTGGGCCGTTCTATCCGTTGTTACCCATCTTCACCCGGTTTTGCTCATCACTGGATCCACCGGAACGGCGCTGGGGGGCACCTTTAATGGGCTTTCCAAACCGATACAGGAAGCTAAAAGTGATCTGCCGGGTATCCCTCACATTCCTGAAATAGGCCTGTGTGTTCTGGAAATTAATATTGCCGCTCACTTTATTGGTATAGAAAAGATCCCTCGCACTTAGCTTGATGGTGGCTTTGCCCTTCAGGATTTGTTTGGCTGCACCGGCAGACGCCTGGCCCAGGGGATTGATCATTATCTGTCCCTCGGCACCTTTGGTCCTGTAGAATCCGCTGAGTTCAGCACTCCAGCCTTTTCCGAATTTAAATTGGTTGTTGATGTTCACCAGCAACGTTGAGGCTTCCACATTCACCATTTCATTGTTTAACTCCCCGCTGAATTTGCTATAATTCAGATTAGTATACAGGATAGCGGTCCACCATTTCTTTACAGGAATTTGTGCGCTTACCGCAATGCCGGCATTATCCCGCTTTCCAATATTTCCCTGGCGCACAATGGTAGCATATCCCATTTCACCATTGGGCAACTGGATCTGTTCAAATGTTTCTGTATGGAAATCCTTGGTATGGCTATAATTTAAAGTGGTAGTGAGAAATCCCTTAAAGGTGTGCGACAGCTCGATATTATTGGTATACTGAGGGCGCAGATAGGGATTACCCGCCTGGAAAGTATAATTGTCAAGGAAGAAGAGGAACGGGTTAAGGTCCTGGTAAGCCGGCCTGTCTATCCTACGGCCCACATTCAATCCCCACTGGTGATTTTTTCCTGCTTCATATGAAAGGAATAAAGTTGGGAACAGATTGCCATAGTTTCTCTGAAATGCGGAGTCTGGCCTTTGTGCATTACCATGTTGATAGCCTTCCAGCCATGTATATTCATAACGCAAACCTGCCTGCACGCCCAGCTTACCAAACTGGCGGTTGTAGTTAAGATAGGCGGCATTGATATTCTCCTTGTAATCAAACATATTGGTTTTGCTGTAGTCAATGGTTTCTCCACCGTTTGAGATTACATAGTAATTGGCTGCGTTGGTGGTGGTTACGTAGCTCGACTTCACCCCTGTTTCAACCTTAGCTTTGCCGAGATTCTGCGTGTAATCAATCTTTCCCGTATATATTTTGATGGTTACAGGAAGATCACCCCGGAGATTCTCTTCATGCAAAACATTCATCTTGGGGTCATAGGTTGTATTCGTAAATTCCTGGCCGGTACGGCTTGAATATCCGGCGTAATCAACATCAGCAGTTAGTTCCCTGCCTGTGCTGTCAAACCTGTGCCTGAAATTGAGATTTACGGTACCGTTGGTCCAGGTATTATCATTAAATGAATTGGCCTTCACCACACTGTCTGTTTGCATTGCCCCATTCATCAGGTAACTGGTACCATCGCTGGAGAAGGTCTCCGGATTTTTCAGGCCCGTGGCAACAATTCCTATGGTTGTTTTCTTGCTTAGAAAATAGTCTGCGCCCAATTTCAGAGAGTAATTATCACTGATGTTCCGCATATGGGTCATCTGCTCAAATATCGCGTCTGTTGTGCCGGTTTGGGGATCGATGAAAGTTCGCTTGATCTCCAGGTCCTGGAATCCATTCCACTTGCTGTAACTGCCGTTAGCAAAGAAATTAAACTTCCCATTTCTGTAGTTCAGGTTGACGTTATCATTGCTGCGCCAGTATCTTCCCTGTGTATAGGCCAGGTTCACACTACCATTGAAACCATATTGCTTATTCTTTTTTGTGCGAATATTGATAATACCTGAATTACCCGCTGCGTCATATTTTGAGGAAGGATTGGTCATGATTTCAATCTGCTCAACCAGGCTGGAAGGCATACTCTTCAGGAGACTTGCCAGTTCCGTTGCCCCAAGGTATGTGGGCTTGCCATCCATCATCACCAGGACCTGTTGTTTACCTTTTAAACTGATATTCCCTTCGTTGTCTACGGTGATGCCGGGAGATTTTTCCAGTACTTCCAGCACTGTGCTCCCCGCATTGGTAACTGCAGCATCTACATTGACTACCATTTTATCGATCTTCTGTTCTATAAATGGTTTTCTGGCTGTAACCGTAACGGCTTCCAGTTCCTTACTGGCAGCCTTCATCTGTATCCGTCCCAGGTCAATTTCCTGCGCATCAGATGTAAGGGAAATCTGGGGAGTTGCCTGAAGCTGAAAGCCTGTTGAACTTAGGCTAACCCAGTATTTTCCCTGGCTAAGCTTTTGAAATTCCACCCGGCCTTCTTTGTCTGACAATTCCACCTTTACCACTCCGGAATCGGCAGCCCGATGCAAGGTTGCTGTGACAGCCTGCATATTCCGTTGTTCGGCATCGGCAACGGTAAGCCTGATCCTTCCGGTTTGGGCCTGAAGTACCAGGCCCGCTAAAATCCCTGCTAAAGTTAAAATCCATGCTTTTCTCATACGTGTTGTTTTTTGCCCTACTGTAACCAGTAGAATTCAAAACTAGGTACTATGCATAGCATAGATGCTTGTTTTGTGTCGAAAGGCTATTGGGCATGATTTTCGGCTTTTGAAGACAGGGATGATACGTTGAAAAAAGCCAAAGGGTTACCTGGTCACCTGGATTTTAGGATGAGTGGTGGAAATCTTTAAGGAGCGGTATTGCAGTCAATTATGCAGATCAGGCGGAAGGAAGGCCAGATTTGCGGGACTTTATCAGCAGTGCAAGTCCTGCAACTACCAAGCCAGCGGAAATGAGTTCTGCCTGCGTAGGGTGAAATCCCATGATGGAATAGGTTGTATTCACCCTTATTTTCTCAATCAGGAACCGCTCTATGCCATTAAGCATAAGATAGAGTCCAAATAACTGCCCTGCCACCTTGAATTTTTTTCTGAATTGCCATAAGACAGCAAATAAAAGCGTGCAGGCAATAAACTCATATAGCGGTGTTGGGAAAACGAGGGGATTCAACTGGTTACAATAGTTCCCGGTACAGTTGGCAATGGGAACACCCACCTCGTTCACATTATGCGGATAGTTATATGCCCAGAACCAATTGGGCATAAAATCCAGGCCTTTGAAAAAACTATGGGGAATAGCTTCCAGCTGACCATACTCCCTGATCAGGTACTTACTGTAATCAGGATTCTGCATCAGGGTTTCCCTGAACTGATTTGCGGCGGCAGGGATGATGGTACCGTCATTATCCAGGGTATAGGCACTGTTGAAGATACCCCAATCGCCATCCCCAGACACCTGGCAACCGATCCTGCCGGTAGCGTAAGAAAGCATAAGGCTGGGTGCAGCTGCATCGCAAAGGTGTAATATGCCAATATTCTTCCTTTTGGCGTAAATAAGAATGGCGATGGTTGCACAAATGAGTCCGCCATAAAAAGTCAAACCACTGGGTGATAGTAAATTGGCAATGGGGTTTTCGATGAACCGGTCCCAGTTTTCCAGGTTGTCAAAAACCTTTGCACCTATAAAACCATAGGCCGCAGCCATGATGGTGATATCACCTACCCGTTCATGTGGCCATACCCGGATCATCCTTTTTTCAGGCTGGCTGAGTTTCTGCTGATTTTTCTCCCAGAATTTCAGACCTGAAAACAATCCCCCCAGTAACAACCCTCCCAATACTGAACCTTTTGAAGAAAAAATATAGTCCTGTGGGTGAATATCCCCGGCATTGAAAAAAACGCCGATGATCTTATACCCAACGATGAAGCCAAAAATAAAGTTGAGGATAAGTTCTGCTGGCTTGGCGGGTTCACCCACCATTTTAACTTCCTCTTTGAAAGTCAGCAATCCCTGCTTTTCCTTCCTTCTCAGTTCCCTGGATAACAGCCAGGCTGCCAGAACAAATGAAATGGCCACAAAAAAACCAAAGGAGTTGATATATTTTGTGAAGTTCCAGGGCTCAACACCCAGGGCCTCTTTCAGGAAATAGTAAAGGTTAGGATACATGAACAAAGATTGGTTTGCAAGTATAGCGTAAAAACCAATACCAGTGGGCTAAAAAGAAAAGATCCCGCAGCTGCAGGATCTCCTCATCTATGTACAAAGTAAAGAAGGCTTAATTACAATATTCACTGAATGCCGCAATCAGGTTACTGGCAATCATCTGGGCCGGGCGCCCCTCAATCTGATGTCGCTCTATCATATGAACCAGCTGGCCATCCTTGAACAAGGCTATTGCGGGTGATGACGGAGGATATGGGAGTAAATATTCCCTGATCTTTTTCACCGCGTCAATATCGTAACCGGCAAAACTGGTAGTGAGCCTGTCTGGCTTCTTGTCGCTGTTATACACAGCCATCAATACACCAGGCCTGGCACTGCCCGCGGAACATCCGCATACGGAGTTAATCATTACCAATGTGGTACCGTCCGTTTTGATCGCTGAATTCACCTCATCAATGGTCACCAGCTCATCAAATCCGTTATCTGTCAACTCTTCCTTCATGGGTTGCACTATCTCTGTAGGATACATATCTTTTTCAGTTTTTAGTAAAACACAAAATTAAAGCATTTTGTTATCGACAGGCAAATTATGTCATTATGGCCGAACAGAACTCTAGGTAGCGCCATTATGGCGCTCAAATGAATGGAATTGGGTACATTATTGCAGCTTAGCTGGGTTGGTATCCGGTTTGTTGTCTGTAGGTAACATTCATTAACCTAAAATAAAAAGATATGACACTCGTAAAATTTAATCCCCGCCTTGCAGACAAAAGGTTCAATAACCTGTTTGAAGATTTTTTTCATCAGTTCCCCAGCCGTTTCTTCCATGAGGACAATGTAAACGGTGTATACGTTCCCGTTAATATTAGGGAGACCGACAAAACCTATGTCCTGGAGGTGATTGCGCCCGGGTTTGAAAAAAATGACTTCAAAATCAATATTGATCAGAACCTGCTGACGATTGCTGCCGAGAAAAAAGCTGAGCAAAAATCAGAAACGGAACGCCTGGTAAGGAAAGAATACACAGTGAAATCATTTGCAAGGACTTTCACCCTTGATGAATCCATCCAGTCAGATGGCATCACTGCAAAATACGAAAATGGTGTGCTGTGGGTGGAACTTCCTAAGAAAGTGGAAGCGAAGGTGCAGCCAAAAGAGATCAACATACAGTAAGGATTTAGCTAAGCAGTTGGTTTTGTTATCCTTCCCCATTCCTGGGGAGGGATTTTTCATTTTTAACCCTTTACGCCTCCACCCGCATTGAATTATCGTTTAATTTCGCGACACATTAAAACAACTATCCATTGAAAATTTTAATGCCGTTCCTGGTTCTTTTGCTGCTGTGTCAAACACTGGCAGCACAAGACAACAAGAAAGACACTACAAATCAACTGGAAGCTGTGATCCCTGTGGATTCCACCCTGAGGATCATCAATCTTAATCCCTACTTTACCATTCACGTTGACTCCATTCTGAGTTATGACCTTAAGATCAATAGGGATACTAGCCTGTATTTCTGGTACCTGAAACAAGCACCAGTGGGACTGAGGCTTGATAAAGAAACAGGGAACCTTTTTTTTAAAGCCGATAAATCATTTTTCCGCAGCGGAAAATTAAAGTATGATGTTCCCTATACCGTAGAATTAGGGGTTCAAAATCTGAAAGATCCAAAGGAAAGAGTTGATACTTCTCTCACTATTGTTTTCTATAGCACTGAAATTGTTCTTTCCAAAGTAAAGCCAGGTGTTATGGGAACAGTATATGCTGAAGAGGGCGATACCGTAAGATTCCGAATCCAATGTGATGATGGCTCCTTCCCTATTGAAAAAATTGTGTACAATGCCAACATTCCTGTTACCAGCCTAAAGCCTGTGAACAAATGCGATGATGAATTTGCATGGGCCATCCCATTTGATTTTATACGTGAAACGGATACTGCTAAACAGAAAACGCTTAGCCTCCAGTTCATTGGCACAGACAAATTCCGAAACAAGGATACGGCCGAAGTCAGGATCACCGTTAAACCTGGCATTAACTACCCACAGAAAAACCAGGAACACCAGGTAGTTTCACAGGAAATGGATAAATATATCATGGATCTGAAACTCACTTTTTATGCGATGAGTAAGACCATTAAATCCAATAAATCCACCCGTACTGCCTTTGACATAACGGGATCAACCACAGCCCTTGCGGGTACCGTACTGTCAACTACCGCCACCAATCCCAGTGTGGAAGATCTTGGCAAAATCATGCCCAGTGTGGGCTTAACGCTTGTGCCGGTAAAGGAAGCTGTAGCCCCCAATAAAATCCAGGAGCAAAATACCGCGGCGCAACTGCGGGGTGTAACTAAGAGACTGGAGTATATTAAAAGTGAAAATGCCCTGATAGGCGACAGGGATCCTGAGGTACTGGCCAAAACCAGAAAACTCAGGGATGAATTAAAACAAGCCAAACTTCAGCTTGTTGATCTTCCCATGGTGGAAATGGAAAACGTGAGTCCGGAGGATGCTGAGAAATACTTCAATGACCCTAAAGTAATCAAGAAGTATAAGATCAAGGTAAACTAACCACAATACTATTCCGGAGCACAGTCTTTTCGGCGTGTATCAATCAGGTGAACAATCTTCCACTGGCCATTGGTTCTCACCAGGTGAAATGAATTGGCTCCGCAATGCATAAAATTGCCATTGAAGTACAGCCGGTATGGTGTCCAAACAGATGCCATATTCCCGTCAATGAGAATAGAACCATAGGTGATCCTTTCATCGATCTGACCAGGACTCACCTTGCGCATGGTAGACCCAAACTCAGTGAACCCTTCGTTCCTGATCCCACCATCGCGGGTGATGGTCTGCAGCACTGCGGAGGGATGAAACACACCCACTACCATCGCTGAATCAGCGTTCTTCATCCCCAGAAACATTCGATCCACGGTTTGCCTAATGGAATCCTGTGTGGACTGCGCCATAAGCCCGAACCCCCAAAATGTGAATACTATCAGAAAATATTTTTTCATGCGTTGAAAATATAGTTTTTGGCAGGAAAATGGTAACCATTCAAGCAAAACCTGTCTATGGTTAAGAAATATCTGGTGCCATTATTTTTCAGCCTTATGATGATCTGTTTTTTGGGGTTGTTCTCCTGTAGCAGGAAGGCAACCGTAGTAGTATCCAGTGGCACTGGCAAGCCTTTGCCGCCTGGCCAGGCAAAGAAAGTCTACGGAGGATCCGCTACAGATTATGCACCGGGTCAGAGAAAGAAAGGGGGCTTTTAACCAACTTTATTTAATGTACCCGAGTATTTTCAACATGCTTTGCGAAGTCTGCTCCTTGGCATAAACCCAGTCAACCAGCTTACCGTTCTTATCCCTTTCCACTATAATATGCTTTGGCGAAGGGATCAAACAGTGTTTGATGCCGCCATAACCGCTGATCTGGTCCTGGTAAGCTCCGGTATGGAAAAATCCCAGGTACAATGGTTCTTTATCTTTCTCTGTTTCGCCATTGGAGTGAACTTTTGGCAGAAACACTTCATTGATGTGTTCTTCTGAATCGTAATAGTCATGACTATCACAGGTGATACCGCCCAGTACTACCCGGTGGTATTCATTCTCCCATTTATTAACTGGCAGCATCAGGAACCGCTCCCCTATTCCCCATGTATCTGGTAAAGTGGTTATGAATGATGAGTCAATCATATACCAGGTCTCCCTGTCGTTCTGATTTTTCTGCCCAATTACACTATAAATATGAGCCATGCTCTCCCCTACCGTATAGCTGCCAAACTCCGTGTAAATATTTGGCATCTTCACTTTGGCTTTCTTACATGCTTTCTTGATATTTCCCACAATTTCATTCACCATGAACTGGTAATCATACTCAAAACCAAGGGAGTGTTTAATAGGAAACCCACCGCCGATATTGATAGAATCAAGCTCCGGGCAAATCTTCTTTAACTGGCAGTACAGGTTGATTACCTTATTTAATTCAGACCAATAGTATATGTCATCTTTAATGCCCTTGTTAAGAAAAATATGTAGCATTTTCAGCTGAAACTTATCCTCGTATCCTTCAATATTGTCAACATAAAATTCCAGGATATCCTTAGCGCGCATACCCAACCTGGACGTGTAAAAGGGGAAGGTTGGCTCTTCTTCCGCCGCAACCCTGATGCCTAATTTGAAAGGCACTTTTACAGAACGCTTGTAGGCTTCCAGTTCTTCTTTATTATCCAGAACAGGAACAACATTCTTGAAACCGGTATTCAGCAATTTGGCGATACGTGAGGTATAAGAACGTTGTTTATAACCATTGCATATGATAAAAGTATCCTTGGTGATCTTCCTTTTTTCGTAGAGCTTGTTGATGATCTCTATATCATACGCATAAGAGGTCTCCAGATGAATATTATGTTTTAGTGCTTCCTCTACTACAAAGGAAAAATGGGAACTTTTGGTGCAATAACAGTAGAAATAATCGCCCTCATACTTATGCTTTTTAAAAGCCTTTGCAAACATGTCCTTTGCCTTGTTGATCTGCATGCCAATCTTGGGCAGGTAGGAGATCTTCAGGGGAGTGCCATATTTTTCAATCAGGGATTTGATATCAAGGCCGTTGAACTGGAGATAACCGTTCTCTACATTGAAACCTTCCTGGGGGAAATAAAACGTTTGCTTTACCAGGTCAGTATAAGTGTTGTTGCTCAATGCCTGTTCTGTAGTTTATTTGTAATGAAATGGGTGTAATGATCGCAAAAATATAGGATAAAAATAAAAAACCGGATATGAAGTTATCATATCCGGTCTTACAAATATTCATGATATCTGGCTTATTTTACGGAAGCTACCAGGCTCTTGAAGCTGGCGGGTTCGTTCATGGCCAGATCAGCCAGTACTTTCCTGTCAAGATCGATGCCTTTTACCTTGAGTTTGTTGATGAACTCAGAGTAAGTAAGACCTTCTTCACGAACCGCTGCGTTGATCCTTACGATCCACAGGGCCCTGTATTCACGCTTTTTGAGCTTGCGGCCAACATACTTGTATTGGAGACCTTTCTCCAGTACGTTTTTGGCAACGGTATATACATTTTTACGTTTGCCGTAAAATCCTTTGGCTTGTTTGAGGATGCGCTTCCTGCGCGCTTTTGATGCTACAGAGTTTACTGAACGAGGCATATGCTAAGATTTTTAAAGTTAATGGATGGGTTATTTCAACCGGAGCAGCCTTTTTACAAAGTCCTGGTTGGCTGAATTTACTTGACCTTCAATACGGTAAGAACGCTTACGTTTGTTGGTTTTTTTGGTGAGCAGGTGGCCCCTGTAAGGCTTCCTGTACATGATCTTTCCGGTTGCGGAAACTTTAAAAGTCTTTTTTGCCCTGGAATGGGTTTTAACCTTTGGCATTACTATTCTTTTACATATTACCCTGCTGGTGGCCCGCACTGGCGAAGCACTTTTGGAACCGTTTGGGTTAATTGGGCAGCAAAAGTACAGTTTTTTTTGTGAAAAAACCAATTTCAGGGTAGGTAATAGGGGGATGGGACCCTCCCCCTATTGTCTAACCCTATTTCAATCCCTGCCATACATTATTCTCCCTTACGGCATCAGGAAACACCATTTCGGGATCTATGACCACTTTCCTCACTTTTTCCGTGGTTGGAACCCGCAATTCATACACCGCATCATGCTGCCAGATTTCAACCGGCAGGAGTTTTCTGATGGTTTTACCCGAAGCAAGGGTAAGGTCCAGGATCACAGGCATTGCCATCCTGTCTTTATTGGCCAGGCTTACCAGAACACCCCCTTCCGTTGACTCAACACCGGTTACAGCCTGGTCCAGTTTATAATTCTCAAGGATCATGGCTTTCCAGAACCAATAGAGATCCTCCCCTGCACTGCATTCCATACTCCGGAAAAAATCCCAGGGTGTGGGATGCTTAAAGGACCAATCGGTGATATACTTCCTAAAAGCAAAATCAAATCGCTTTTCGCCCAAAATCTGGCTGCGGAGCAGGTATAGTGCGTAACCCGGCTTGTAATACAGATTGATCCCAATATTTCCTTCTTCCATGCCATCCGGTGTGAGGAATACTTTTTCTGCTTCCTCTGCGGTCATCCTTTTGCCCGCCACTACACCATTAATAGGTGCCTGCTGAAACTCACCCTTATTAAAGTCGCCAGAAGAAATTTCATTGATGAACGTGTTGAATCCCTCATCCATCCATCCATACCGGCGTTCATTACTACCCACGATCATGGGGAACCAGGTGTGCCCAAATTCATGGTCTGTAACGCCCCAAAGGTCCTCCCCCACATCTTTCCAACCACAAAACACGATACCGGGATATTCCATTCCGCTTACATTGGAAGCCACATTAACTGCGGCCGGATATGGGAATTCAAACCATCGTTTGGAATAGTTTTCGATGGATGTTTTGGTGAATTCCGTGCTCCTGACCCATCCTTTGGGTGTTGCTGATTCAGCCGGATAGACGGACTGGGCAAACGCTGTTTTGCCGCTTGGCAGGTTAATTTTAGCGCCGTCCCAGATAAAACTCCGGGAACTGGCCCAGGCAAAATCCCTGGCATTGCTAATCTTGTATTTCCAGGTTAAGGTTGGTTTCTTAAGGGTTGCGGCAGGATTGTCCACTTCCTCCATTCTCTTGATCACTACTGTTTTATCACTCCCCTTAGCCTCCTGGTAACGTTTTAACTGGTCAGTTGTAAGCACATCCTGGGGGTTGGTGAGTTCTCCGGAAGCCACCACCACATGGTTAGCAGGCGCGGTAATATTCACCTCAAAATCCCCATATTCCAGGTAGAATTCTGAGGGGCCCAGATAGGGATCTGTATTCCAGCCTCTGATATCGTCAAACACACAAACCCGGGGGTACCACTGGGCCATGGAAAAAATCTTACCCTTAGCAGTATTCACCCATCCGGTTCTGTCTGCCCCATGTTCAGGCACTATATAACTATAGTCAATGCGTACTTTCAACTTTGATTTAGAGGCTAATGCTTTAGGCAACCGGATCTGCATCCTCGTATCATTCACCACCGTATCCAGCGGAATGGGTTTATCTGATTCATCTGCAACCGTAACCAGTTCCAGTTTAAACCCTCCGGGAAATTCACTCCTGCTGTTTCCATAACGGCTCATTCCGGAAGCGGGAAGTTTGGCAAACCCCCTGGAATTCACGTTGAAGAGGTTCTGCTCCAGCATCAGCCATATATATCCAAGCGCCTGGGGGCTGTTGTTGGTATACGTAAGGATCACCGATCCTTTCAGTTCAGACTTTCCTTCATCCAGGGTAGCAGAGATCTTATAGTCAGCCTTATTTTGCCAATACGCCGGCCCAGGTTCGCCTGCGCCATTACGGATCAAATTGGAACCATAGGGATAGGTAGACGGGGCAAAAAGATCATAGGGATTATAGTTCTGTTGTGTGAATCCACCCACACAAAAGAAAAGCAGGAATCCTCCTGCAATCAGTTTTTTCATTCAGATTGTTTTAAAGAGCGGCTGCAATTTATCAATATTAGAGCAGGCTTTCGAGTAAATTTTTGCCTTCGGCTTTATAAGCATTATCGTCCGCTGTGCGTGGAGGCAGCTTAACCAGCCTGTTCAACACTTCTATGGCTTTGTCGCTCTGCCGGTTAGCCTTGTATGCTTTGGCAAGGTCAAGGTAATTGATAAGGTAATTGGGATTTTTTCTCTTACACTTTTCCATAAGGTCAATAGCAACGTCATACCCGGTTGCTGGCAATCCGCCAAACGCTACTTTAAGTGCCGCTTTCTCTGGCACACTATAACCCGTAACCTCGGCATTCCATTTACCCAATAAATGCAAGGATTTGTAATGCGTTGAATCTGCAGCAATGGCTTTGTCCAGGAATTTCTTTACATCTTTTACCGCGTCCATCCTGTCTTTCATACCCTTGTTGGCAGAAGATCTCGCGAGGGCCAGTGCCATCACATAGTTGGCATCCGCATCCTGTTCATTGATCTTTAAAGCTGTAGAAGCATAGGTGAGGGCAGCATCAAAATACTCCTGGCGGGATTTTTTATCTGTCAATCGGTTCCCGATCAGTGTATTAAGTTCACTGGACTTTGCGAGCGCTTTCAGATCCGTGGGTGAAAGCTGCAAAGCCTCCTGGTATTTTTTCAACGCCTCATCATCTTTCATTTCTTTTTCCAGTTGCGCACCTTCCGTCAACAGGTAGTTGACATCCTGCGCTTGCAACCCATCGATCCATATCCATATGATCAGTAAGGAAAGTAAATATTTCATCATCAGTATTGCTTATGCCATGATACTTTTAACTGGCCCTGAAAATTACCAACTGGCGGGTTGATTTTGCTTATGGTAATGTTAATTTCAGAGAGATCCTCAAAACGGTCTTTAACCGCTGTTCCTATCTCCCAGCAAAGGGTCTCTAACAAAGGGGTGGGCTGATGCATGATTTCCCTTACTATTGTATAGATGACGGTGTAGTCCACGGTCTCATGTAATTGCGTAATCTTTTTGTCGCGGCTGAACCGCACCTGCATATCCACATCAAATTCGCCGCCAGCCAGCTTTTCTTCCGGATGGATGCCATGATAAGCAAATAAACGAATGTGTTCAAGGCTTATGGTATAACTGCTCATTTTGAAAGCATTTCCAGGTAAGTTTCAGAGAAGTTTTTTGGTACAAACGAAATTGAATCCATGGCCATCCTGTGATCCAGGTCAAAATTTGTATATGATGAGTCTTTGATCCTGAACAGCAGGATCTGTGCACCCATCCATTTTCCATCCTCACTTACCGTGGTCATTCCTACCAGGAAATCATGGTTATTCAGCCAGTCAACCCATTCTGCCAATCTGCCTGGCGTGTTATACATCAATTGTTTGCGTATACCCCTGGTAGCATCTGCAATAACCAGTTCCTGGTCAGAATCCCCTCCTACAAGGATTCCCTTGTCTATGAAATGATCATAGCTGAACATATCAATGAAATGATTGCCGTCAGGAGAATATCGATAATACTTCCCATAAACGCTGGTGTCCCGGGATGGATGTGCGCTGTCAAGATCGTCAAAATGAAGGCTGACGCCTGAATTTCGGAAAGCCGACAAGACAAAACGAGGATCAGATCTTTGGTAATATTTCAACCAGGCTTCTAAACCTGGCGTGAGTGGGCTCAGGGGAAGGGTATCGTTTTCCTTGATTTCTCCAATAACCTCTTCCGGGAGAGGAACCGATGGCCCTCCATTTTGATCGCTATTCCTGCAACTGAATACCAGCGCCAGAAGCAATAACCAAATGTATTTTTTATGTGCCATTCAAATGAATCTTCAGGTTCCAAAAAACATATAAGCGATGAAGATGGCAGTGATGATACCCACAAGGTCTGCCAATAACATGGCGGGGATGGCATATCGTGTATTGGTAATTTTCACGGCCCCGAAATACACTGCCACCACATAAAAAGTGGTATCACTCGATCCCTGGAAAACGGCAGAAAGCCGGCCAGGAAATGAATCAGCACCATATTTTGTCATCGCATCAATCATCATGCCCCGCGAACCACTTCCGCTCAGCGGCTTCATCAGCGCAGTAGGCAAGGCGGCAACAAAATCCGTATTGAATCCCAGCGCGGTGAAAAGCATGGTGAATCCCTGCAATACAAAATCAAAAGCACCAGAAGTGCGCAACACGCTAATGGCAACCAGCATGGCCACCAGGTAAGGGATGATGCGTACGGCTACTTCAAACCCGCCTTTGGCACCTTCAATGAAGGCCTCAAATACATTGATCTTTTTCCGCAGGGCTCCCAATAAAAACGCTAAAAAGATCAGCAGGATCAGCCCGTTGCTCAGTACGGTAGAAAAACGCTCTATGCCGGCCTGGTCCAGAAAGATCTTCATGTAGGCGATAAGCGCACCTATCAACACAGATATACCCAGGATCCAGGCAAGGATCACCGGTTGAAACAGCCTGATCTTCTGCTTAAATGAAACGATCAGCAGTGCAGCCACCGTTGCCGCAAATGTGGCAATCATACAAGGAATGAAAATATCTGTGGGATTGGCTGCCGGCGGCTTCACAGCGGCACGCATGGCGATGATACTGATGGGTATCAGTGTGAGCCCAGATGCATGCAGTACCAGGAACATGATCTGCGCGTTACTGGCGGTATCTTTTTGGGGATTCAGCTCCTGGAGACTTTCCATGGCTTTAAGGCCAAAAGGCGTTGCCGCATTGTCCAGGCCCAGCAGGTTGGCGGAAAAATTCATCATCATATGTCCCATCGCCGGGTGCTGGCGGGGTACCTCGGGGAAAAGCCTGGAGAAAAAAGGCCCTACTATGCGGGAAATGAACCGTATGGCCCCGGCTTTTTCGCCGATGTTCATGAAACCCAGAAAGAGGGTCATGATGCCAATAAGTTTAAAGGATAGTTCAACACTATCGCCTGCCGACTTAAAAATACCATCCACTACCACTTTAAAGATGAGGGGATCGTTCAAAAAAGCCCATTTGACAAAGGCGATCAGGAAAGCGATGAGGAAGAAACCGAGCCAGATATAACTAAGCGTCATAATTATTACCGGATTGCCCCCAAGTTACATAATCCCGCTTTCACTCGGCAATTGAATCATAATAGCCTATCTTTGCACCCTCAAAAAAACGCTTAAGATTATGGCATTACAGGCTGGTATCGTGGGTTTGCCAAATGTGGGTAAGTCTACCCTTTTCAATGCCCTGAGCAATGCGAAGGCTCAGGCTGCGAACTTCCCCTTTTGTACGATTGAACCCAATATTGGCGTGATAACCGTACCGGATGAACGCCTGATCACCCTGGAAAAACTTGTAAAACCCAATAAAGTGGTTCCTACCACCGTGGAGATCGTTGACATTGCCGGACTGGTGAAAGGGGCGAGCAAGGGAGAAGGCCTCGGCAACCAGTTTCTGGGGAACATCCGCGCCACGGATGCCATTATCCATGTACTGCGATGCTTTGAAGATGATAATGTGATCCACGTGGATGGCAATGTAAACCCCGTCAGGGATAAGGAAATTATAGATACGGAACTGCAACTGAAAGACCTGGAAAGTGTAGAAAAGAAAGTTCAGCGTACAGAAAAAATTGCGAAAACAGGCGACAGGGATACACAGCACGGATTTGAACTGCTGAAGGCTTTAAAGGCACACCTGGAACAGGGAAAGAACGCACGTTCTTTTGATGTGTCTCCTGAAGACAGGGAGAAACATTTTAATGACCTATTCCTGCTCACGATGAAACCTGTTTTGTATGTATGTAATGTAGATGAGAAAAGTGTGGTAAAAGGTAATGCCCATACTCAGGCCGTGATGGAAGCCGTAAAGAACGAGAAAGCAGAAATCATATTCATTTCAGCAGCCATTGAAAGTGAGATTGCAGTGATGGAAAATTACGAAGACAGGCAAATGTTTCTGGAAGACATGGGCCTGTCTGAAAGTGGCGTAGCCAGGTTGATTAAATCAACTTACAAACTGTTGAACCTCGCCACCTACTTTACCGCGGGAGTACAGGAAGTGCGTGCCTGGACCATTACCAAAGGCATGCTAGCACCCCAGGCAGCTGGTGTGATCCATACTGATTTTGAGAAAGGATTTATTCGTGCAGAAGTAATTCGCTATGCAGACTTTGTTCAGTATGGCTCAGAAGCAGCGTGCAGGGATAACGGGAAACTCGCCGTCCAGGGAAAAGATTATCTCGTGGAAGATGGAGACATCATGCATTTCCGCTTTAATGTTTAAATCCGCTACTGTATCTTGTTTACAAACAGGTAACAAATAAAAAAGCCGGTCATTTGACCGGCTTTTATCATAATGCGAAATCATTATTTATAGGTATAGAAAATTCCCTTTTTAATTGACTGTGCCGTGAACTGGTTGTCTTTGTCTGCCGTTATCAAAATAAAAGGTGCGCCTTTTTCTGCCGCGGCTTTTTTCAGTTTCATCATTGATTTCTTATCTGCACTGCCTGCTGTGTGAAAACTGTATATCCCCGCAGTTTTCCCGCGGATCTCCTCCCCTTTCTTCAATCCGAGCGCAGCACTTTTGTCTTCAATAATTACCACCTGCTCCCAGTCATCTTCACCGGTAACCACTACTTTGTCTGAAATCTTCTCTGACCTTCCACTGGCGTACTCAATTTTTGCAATAGCGTACCTGCCCAGCATTTGTTCAGAGGTTTCGCCGGGGTAGCTGAAGCTAACAGCCCATTCACTTACCTTGATAATTTTAACGTCAATTTTATCACCATCGTGCTTGTATATCTTGTCCTGGGAAAAAGCGGAACATGTGGTGAACAATAGCGCGAGCAATAACAAATTTCTTTTCATTGGTTAGATATTTTTTTGCAATATAACGAACAGGATGAATAAAACATTTTGCAAAAGAAAAAAGGAGAGGAAATCCTCTCCTTTTTATGTTTCTAGGTCTAAATGCCTACTGGAATCTAAGAACCTGATCAATCACATGCATGGCGCCATTGGTAGCATGGCGATCAACCGAAAGCAGGTTTGAAAAACTTGGATTAGCCAATCCTTTCACACCCTTGGTTGAGTTTACCGTTATTGTAGTACCCGGTAATTGAGCCGTTAACAGGGTGGGTAATGCCAGGTCAGTGGCTGGAATATTGGGTGAGAAAACCCTGGTTCCCAGTCCATGGTAGCTGACGATGGCCCTTACGGTTTGTACAGGAATGAAATTGAATGCACCCGCCACAGGAGGCAATCCCAATGCAGTCAACAAAGTACGGAAAGCGTTATTGTTGGGTGCAAAAACCGTCAGGTTTGGACCGATGGCGAGGTTCAAAACGGAATCCAGCCTGTTGAGCCCTGTTTGTCCTGAATCTGCCCTGGTGATGGCAGCCCGCAGGAACGTAAGTGCCGTATCTGCGTTGATCAAGGCAGACAAGGTTTGAGAGGGCGGAGAAACCAGCCTGGCTACACTGTGTATCACACCATTTGAAGCCGCGATATCAGCCTGCGTTACCGGGATATTATTAACCCAAGCCTGTGTTCCGCGCCTTGAAGGGAAATTGGACAGCCTTACAAACGGTGCAGGAACGCCGGGAGGTGCAAACAACGTAAGCGCCTGGTAATTAGGGAAGGCCTCAGGGATTGACGCTGCAGGAACCTTTCCCCCCAGCACATGATACTGTACCAGAGGAACAACTGTGGTCAGCGGCAACGCATTGATCACGGCTATACTGGGAATGCCCGAAGCCCTGAACGCAGCATTGTTTGGCGCAAACACCGTATAGGTAAGGGTTTGTGTGAACAGCGCATCGGCAAGGCCCGCACGGTTCACGGCTGCCAGCAGGTAGCTGTATGTTGTATCATTGGTGATCACCTGCCCTATGGTATTACCTGTGGGTATAGGTGGTGTGGGCAAGGGTTCCGGTTCCGGCACGTCTTTATTACAGGAGGTGAACACTACCCCCGCTGCCAGGGCAGCGAGCAACCAGTTCTTTATGCGAAATTTTTTCATGATCATTTCTGTTTTCATTTCCGGTTTAGAAAATGTTATAAGCAAAACGTACGTAATACAGACCACCAATGGAAGGGTTACCCATCGCCATATAATAGTACTGGTTCAGCAGGTTGTTGGCACCCACACCAATTAGTGAATGGATAGCCGGGAGTTTGTAGCTCACCTGGGCATCCAGGTTATGGAAGGCCGGTACGGTTCCGGTTACGAAATCACTTTCATAGAAGAACGCGTCCTGCCACCTGTAGGTAATGTTGAAAGCCACTCGCTTTTTAGGACCAAAGGCATTGTTGCCAAAAACAACATTGTACCTATACTTCGGCGCATTGAAATATGCCACAAATCCTTCCGGAACATCTTGCAGCACATCCGTAGATGCGTTAAGATTCGCATAGAAACCTTTGTTGAGGCGATATTCAAGGGTAAAGCCTGCACCGTAGGTTTTAACCTTCGCTGTAGTATTCACCGGAATAGATAAGGTTCTCAGGTTTGATGCAGTTACAGGGCCCGCCACAACGATCTTTTGCCCTACAGCACGTCTTACAATGAAATTGGTGTATTGACCCAGGTAACCGTAAACATCGATCAGAAGCCTGTCGTGCGCAACCAATCCTTTATAACCAACTTCTATGGACTGTACACTTTCAGGCTTGAACTTAGTGAACGTAGATTGCTTGGGAGTAGAACCCAGGGGCAGATCATACGGTGGGTTTCCGGCGAAATCATAGATCTGCGCGAAAACAGGCAAACCGCCGATCAGGGTTTCCCCGCCACCTACACCCAAACGGATGTATTGTTGTTGTGTTGAAGGGAAACGATAAGCCGTCTGATAGGAAATCCTCAGGTTATTGTTCTTAGCCACTTTGATCACCGCTGTTGCCCTGGGCGTGAAACGGCCATCAAAATTCTCATTTTTGTCGTACCGGCCAGACACATTCAAACGAACCCGCTCACCAATGTTACGTCCCAATTGTACGTATGCACCATACTCATTGATAGGAATGGTGCCAGCTGTATCAATAAACAAAGTTCCCTGGGAATTGAGTACAAACCTGCGGAAGTTACCGCCAACCAATACATCAACCACTTTTCCTGTCCACTGGCTCAGGTTGTACTGGCCTTCCACAGCATAAAGATTTGTTTTATCAAGGAACAGCGCACCGCCCTTGCTGATGGGTGTTCTGCGGATCTTATCATAAATCGCATTGTAAGCGGCAGTGCCTGGCTGCGGTGTACCCGCGTCTGCAATAGCACGGGCCGCATTGTGTGCATCTGTGGAATTCAGACCATTCAATGTACCATTAATATATGCCTGCCAGTACTCAGGAGCCCAGGCTTGTGTGGGTTTTACGGTTTCATTGAAGATCCTGGAGGCTGCAGTGAGGTTGTAAGACTGGCCAGCATTTTCCTGGGTGGTATACGCACGGATCAACCAGTTTTTGCTGTTCAATTCTACTTTATACTGACCCATTTTCAGGTCTTTCAGTGAATAACGGTCTGAACCCGTGTATACCGTATTACCCGTACCGAAGAAACCGGCCACGATCAATTCAGTATTATGGGATATTTTATAGTTCAGCGAGCCTGAAACCTTAAAGTTAATGGTGTTGGGATCCACTACCTGGCCTTCACGGTACCCGGTACGGGACAAACCCGGTACGCCGGCTGCTATGATCTTGTCAATGGTGTTACCCAGGAACGGCGCCTGCGCCTTGATAGAATTCAGGATAAACGTGTTCACGCTCGGATCCAGCAGTGTTTCATCACCGTAAGCATTCACTGCGTTGTAGGCGGGATCAGTTTCCCTTGTTCCGGGAACGATCTGCCCTACAGTAAGGCCGTTGGCAGCTGATGGCCTTGTATAGTTGCGCTGGTCATCTGCAAGCCAGTCCTGGGCATGCAGGAAGTCAGCCGTAACTTTAAATGCGAAACGGTCAGATATTTTCTGGGCCCAGCGGGCAGACAAATTATAATAAGGAGATGAAGAACGATGTTTATTGTCCACATGCATAACACCCACTTTAGACTGGAAGGAGAATCCTTCATATTTAAAGGGGTTCTTGCTGTTGATCAGCAGGGTTCCGTTCATACCGCCAGGACCATACAGCGCTGAAGAGGCACCGGGCAGCAGTTCCATGCTTTCCACATCCAGTTCAGAAAGACCCACAATAGATCCCACGGAGAAATTAAGACCAGGAGCCTGGTTATCCATGCCATCCACGATCTGGTTGAAACGTGTATTACCGGAACCTGCGAAACCCCGCGTGGTTACTGTTTTAAAAGTGAGGCTTGACGCTACCAGGTCTACCCCCTTCATGTTGCCCACCACATCATAGTAGCTGGCAGCAGGTGCCTGGCGCAGGGTATTGAGTCCCACACGCTCAATGGTCACCGGAGATTCTAGCGCCCTGGTCTGGGTCCTGGTGGCGGAAACCACAATTTCTTCAGATAAGGTAGACGTGCCGATGACATCTACGTCAATCACATCTGTTATAGATCTAACCACCACTTCCTGGGTGGCGATTCCTACGCCGGAGATCACCAGCGTGAAAGGATACTTTGTGTTGGAAGGCACACTCAATGCAAAATTGCCATTGTCATCCGTTGTAGTACCCGCCTGGGTACCTTTAATTGTAACAGACAGTTTTCCAAGAGACGTATTGGAACCCGTTCTGACTTTACCATTAATGACATTAGATTGGGCAATAGCAACCGAAGAGTACATGACCAACATCAGCAGAACCAGCATGTTGCCAAGTCGTTTCATACGCAGTCTTTTTAATTCAGTTGGGTTGAAAATTATGGGACAAAATAGGAATAGTTACCCTTTTGCCAAAAAAAATTAAACAACACCCGGTTCTTAAATTGGTTGAGTGATACCTTGGGTTTACTTTAGCGGCATGAGTGAATTTGCGTTTCCCCAACAAACCTCTTTTTACAGGGGTAAGGTCCGCGATGTTTATGGAATTGGCAGCCAGCATCTCGTTATGATTGCCAGTGACCGCATTTCCGCATTTGACGTCATCCTGCCCAGGCCAATCCCATTCAAAGGACAGGTGCTTAACCAGATTGCAGCTTTCATGCTAGAAGCAACCAGGGATATCTGCCCAAATTGGTTACTGGCAACACCGGCACCCAATGTTTCAGCCGGACTGAAATGTGAGCCCTTTAAGATTGAAATGGTGGTACGTGGAAACCTGGTAGGGCATGCCTGGCGTACCTATCAGCATACTGATACACTTTGTGGCGTCAAAATGCCTAAAGGCCTTAAAGAAAATGACTTTTTCCCCCACCCCATTGTAACCCCTTCCACCAAGGCTGCCGCCGGCCACGATGAGGATATTTCTGCAGATCAGATCATTGCCGAGGGCCTGGCCACAGGAACGCAATGGGAACAGCTGCACAGCTTAGCATTGGCTCTTTTTGAAAGGGGCAGGCAAATAGCATCTTCCCGGGGACTGATTCTGGCGGATACAAAGTACGAATTTGGGCTGCTTGATGGCGGGATCTGCCTCATGGACGAAGTGCACACGCCAGACTCTTCAAGGTATTTTTATGCCGATGGATTTGAAGAAAGGCAGCAAGCCGGCCAAAAACAAAAACAGTTGAGTAAGGAATTTGTCAGGGAATGGCTTATTGCCAACAATTTTATGGGTAAAGAAGGCCAGTTAGTTCCCATCATGGAGGACGATTGGATACATACTATTTCCCAGCGATATATTGAACTGTACGAGAAAGTGATCGGAAAACCATTCAAGCCTCAGCCAGTAACAGATGATGACATCAGACTGGCCGTGGAAAACTGGATTAAAACATTATAAAGCTCCCTCAATGCTGAATAATCCGAAATTACCGTTGATGATCTTGTGCTTGATGACGATGGGTTTTATCCAGGTCATGGGCCAGGAATCACCACGCCTGGTTGTGGGCACTTACACTTCTGGTAAAAGTGAGGGCATCTATATATTTGATTTTGAAGCTGGTACAGGAAATTCAAAACTCCTGTCTGTTACCAAGGGCATAAAGAATCCTTCTTACCTCGCAGTTTCCCCGGATAATAAATATGTATATGCCGTTTCCGAACAGAATGGAGGCGGCAATGCGGGAACCGTATACGCCTACCAATATGATAAAGGAACTGCCTCCCTTCAGTTTTTGAACCAGCAGCCTTCAGGGGGCGATGATCCCTGCTATATCACCACAAATAAAAATGGACGATGGGTTATTGTAGGTAATTATAGTTCCGGCTCATTGAAAGCACTCCAGACGGTAAAAGGCGTTCTGCAGCCAAATCCAAAGGTAGTTACGCATACTGGTAAAGGATCCGATCCGGGAAGACAGGAGAAACCACATGTACACGCAACATATTTTTCTCAAGATAATGCCTACCTGTATGTGCCTGATTTGGGCATAGACCAGGTAGTAGTGTATGCATTCAACGCAAGTAATGGCCAACTCACCAGAAAAAGCGCTGCTTCTGTAGAAGCCGGCAGCGGCCCAAGGCATATTGTTTTTCACCCTTCTGGCAACTATGCTTACCTCATGGAAGAACTTAAAGGCAGGGTAACGGTTTTCCAGGCCGATAAAAAAACAGGTGCTTTAAAAGCAATCCAATCCATTTCATCCGCTGCCGATGGATTCACCGGTGATATGGGTTCAGCAGATATTCATATCAGTAAAGACGGCCGGTTTGTTTACGCTTCTAACCGGGGAAGCGCAAATGACATCGCCATTTTCAGGGTAGATCCTTCATCCGGCCTGCTCACCAAGGTAGGCAACCAGCCAGTATTGGGGACGGCTCCCAGAAACTTCACCTTTGACCCTACTGAAAGCTTTTTACTGGTGGCTAATATGAAATCAGACGAGGTGGTCATTTTTTCTAGAGATGCCCAGACTGGAAAGCTGACAGATACGGGAAAGCGAATTGCAGTTCCCACACCAGTTTGCCTGAAATGGATACAGTAAAAAAAGTTTCAGGTATGCAGTTGTTGTAACCGGATCCTTGATTTGTTGAATATATTCTGGCCCTTGACCTTTCCTTTGCGCAGTAGTTTTTGCTCTTCCACCGGCAAATGGATTACATCTTGGCATTCCTTGCTGCAGCAATGATCAAATTGCGTGGCGCAATCTTCACATTGGATGAACAACAGGTGGCAACCTTCATTCTTGCAATTCACATGCGTATCACAGGGCTTGCCGCACTGGTGACAATGTGCGATGATGTCTTCCGATATCCTCTCCCCAAGTCTGTCATCAAAGACAAAGTTCTTTCCGATAAAATGGTTTTCAAGGCCTTGCTCTTTAACCTGGCGCGTGTAGTTGATAATACCGCCTTCCAGGTGAAAAACATTTTTGAAACCCTGGTGTAACATATAAGCACTGGCTTTCTCACAACGGATCCCTCCCGTACAATACATGATGATATTTGCATTTTTATCTGCCTTCATCATGTCAGCAGCCATAGGTAGTTGTTCACGGAATGTGTCACTGGGTACTTCTATGGCCTCTCTGAAATGGCCCACTTCATATTCATAGTGATTGCGCATATCAATGATCACTGTCCCCGGTTGCTTCGCCAGATCATTGAATCCTTCAGCATTAACATACCGTCCTTTATTCCGCATATCAAAACCCGGATCTTCTATTCCGTCAGCAACAATCTTATTCCTGACTTTTATATCCAGCACAAAAAATGACTTTCCATTGTCATCTACGGCAATGTTCAGCCTGAGTTGATCATATCCGTCCAAACTGTAGAGATAATCCCTGAAAAGCTCCAGGTTTTGTGTAGGAACGGATATCTGCGCATTGATGCCTTCATGGGCAATATATATCCTCCCCATTACCCCTAATGCCTGCAGGCGGCCATATAACTCATCCCTGAAAGCTTTGGGGTCTTCAATAAACTGATAATTATAGAAGGAAATGGTAGTTCTGGGCGTAGGGTCATTAGCCATACGCTCTTTAAGCTCCTTACGGGAGACGCGGTTGTGCAGGTTTGCCATGTCTGAAATTTTAATTCCTGAGGAACCCCGGTTGCATGCCGGGCAAAATTCCTAAAGCGAGGCAAAGATACAACACAGAAGCTAAGGCTGTGTCATTTTCCTGAGCATACTTCCTGCAAGGGCAGACAGTGCTGCCGGCAGAGCGCCCAGCAAAGCGGTAAGAAAGATCAGCATGGCCGGAGAATCACTTTTTACAACCAATAATGAGAGCCGGTGGGCCAGGATATGCCCATTGCTCAGGCTTATCAGCCATGCCATCACGCCCCATAACAGAAACAGACCTGTAAATGCAGATACCACTGACCAGAGGGGCCGCTGAGGCACAAAATATGCAACAGCAAATGCGGCAATGGTCAGGCTCCACCAGGGGAAATATAACCCGAATGCATAGGCGAGAAGGGCGGTTACGATGGTACTGACTATAAATTTCATGATGATGGTTATAAACTGAAGTGTAATTTTCCTTTCACGCGCTGGTCACCTGATTCTTTCTTTTGCATGATCCACAGCCGATAGTATTGCCCCTTAGCCCAATGGTCAACAAGGTCATCATAATACGGGCTGCCAGGATTACCGCTTTGTCCGCCCGGGTAAACCCCATATGCTTCAACGGGCGTGGTCAGGGAAACAATCATACGCCAGCTGGGACCATGGCTATGGGTGGTGGCATTGATGATCCGTTTGCCTCCCCCCACATTCAATCCCTGCCGGGCAAAAGGCATCATTTCGGTTTTTAACAGATGGTACACCGTTGTATTCTTATGTTTGCCCCACTCAAGTTTGTCTTCTCCTTCCAGTTTTTGAAGTTCTTCGGACGCTCTCGAAAGGGCCATCGTCACTACATCCTGCAGCGTTTCCTGCTGCGGAGTGTTGATGTTATCTATGAATTTAAATGCTGTACTGTCTTTCAGCAGGTACTGGGCAAGGATATAGTCACTGGGCATGATCACTGGCAGATCATTCCGTACAATGTCATCACGGAAGATAAGGTTACTGAGGGAATCAGACCAAAGCTCCAACACCGTGGGTGCCGTCTCATCAGCATCACTTACGAGGTCCCATCTCGCCAGCATATCGGCATACTTTTTACCATCTGCAGAGAGTTTATTCCTGTCCACATACTTCAGGAGAAGCGGACGCATTTGTTCCGCATAAACATCATAGTTATCCGTCTGTAATTTTTTCATGTCATCCACGGTAATGTCTGTCATGGCAGCCAATTTCCGGTTGATGATGATGCCACGGTATAGGTCATACCGCCCTGGAATAAAATAAGGATAGGTTGAATCCACGGGTCTTTGATTGGCACTGCTGATGAATCCCTGGTCCGGATTCAGGATATGGGGATTATCGTCTTTGGGTATGAACTGTGACCAAAGATAACTGCTGTCAATGCCGGGCATCACAAACTTACCTTGTCCAGGCCATCGCAGCGGAAAATTCCCCTGCTGCCAGATAGCGATATCACCATCCTTGGAGGCGAACAGCATATTCTGTGCAGGTTCATTGAAATGGCTAATGGCCTGCAGATAGTCCTGGTAGTTGCTGGCGCGGTTGAGGTCATACCACATCCTCATAGGATTGGAAGGGAAATGGGCGATCCACCTTAACGCATATGCTTTATTCTGCTTCAGTTTGTCCTGATAGCTCTTGTCATACATAACCGGACCAAAAACGGTATACGCTACGGTATCCAGGAATTCACCCTTATCTTTTATCCCGATCTTTTCTACCCTTTGTTCAGCATCCTTCCAGCTATTATTGAACCAATAACTCATTCTGCTATCGTCCCTGAACCTTATTTCATAATAGTCTTTCATATCCCGCCCGGCATTGGTAAATCCAAAAGCCACATTATCATTAAATCCAATCACCACACCAGGCAGCCCGGGAAAGCTTACCCCATAAGCATTATAGCCAGGGGTGTTGATCTGTATTTCATACCATATTGAAGGGAGATTGAGCCCAAGGTGTGGGTCATTGCAAAGGATGGGTTTGCCGGATCTTGTTTTGGAGCCCGCCACTGCCCAGTTGTTGCTTCCATTATCAGGGTCTGGCTTAAATGCCTCTTTGAACCACAGGGAATCTGTCCGATGAAAATAGGTTGAATCAGCACTATTGGGGGCAGAAGGAATTTCTGTTGAACGGGAAAACGAGGTTCCTTTAGGGATAATGGGAGAAAGAGAATCCTGCACTTCCGGAAAAAGGGCATCAAAATCTTTTTCTCCCAGGATCTTCAAAAGGTTGGTTTGCTCAAAATCCGTGTCAAAACCGGCCAGGTCATAGGTCATGGCTTTGAAGAAAAGAACCGAGCGGTAATTATTCCATTTTTCCGGCTGGTATCCGAGTATTTTATATTCAACGGGCAAGGCGGAGGAAGGCAATTGATCAATATAGGCATTGATACCGGCGGTATAGGCATCACACATCGCTTTCACTGCCGGATCCCGTTCCCACATGGCCAGGGTCTTTTCCGCTGCCCAGGTGATCCCCAGTCTTCGCTGGCGGCGGTCAAATGCCAGTGCTTTCTCACCAAACAGTTCACTCAGCCTTCCTGCTGTTGCGCGGGTCTGAAAATCCATCTGCCATAAACGGTCTCTGGCATGAATATACCCCTGTATAAAATAAGCATCTTCGTCATGCTCTGCAAAGATGTGCGGCACCATCCTTTCATCAAAATACACATCGGCACTGCCTTTTAATACCTGGAACTTCAGGTTAAGGTCAAAGCTTTCATTCTTGGGCTCAGCATTCTGCCAAACGCCTTCCTGGGGGCTTAATAATTTGCCCAGCGGAACAGGCAATGCCATGCGGGTATCAAAAACCACTACAAGGGCCACTACAGCCAGAAGGGAAAGGGTGAATATTGCAATACGCATCCGCGCGAAAATTTGGGCAGCAAGATAGGAAAAACAATACTGTACCGCACGCTATCTTTGCGCAAACCCCTGCAGCATGTATGATTCAGACGTAAAAAACATCCTCGGCCTTAAACTCCCCACAGACCCGCGTTGGGTGAACCTGGCAGAGAAGTCCATGGAAGAAATCCTGACAGATCATGCATTCTGTGAGCAGAAGGCAGCCACAACCTGCATTTCACTGATACAGAAATACTCCATGCTGGACAGGCTGGTTACAGAACTCTCCCCCATTGTTACGGAAGAATGGGGACACTTCAGACAGGTATTGGCAGAACTTCATAAACGTGGTCTGAAGCTGGGAAAACAACGGAAAGACGAGTATGTCAATAAACTGCTTGAATTTGAAAGGAAGGGCGGACATCCTGATGATAGACTATTAGACCGTTTATTGATATCAGCTTTGATAGAGGCCCGCAGTTGTGAACGGTTCAAAAGGCTCAGCGAAGGGCTTGACGACCCTTACATGCGCAATTTTTACCGAAAGTTCATGGAAAGCGAGGCAGGTCACTACACTTTGTTCATTGAGTTGGCTGAACACTATCTCCCCAAACACAAAGTCAGAAAGCGCTGGCAGGAATGGCTGGTGTATGAAGCCAACCTTATGCTGGAAATGTCCGTACGCGGAGACAGGGTACATTAATCTTTGAAAAAAGCAAGGTCTGCATCAAGGTCCAGGAACGGGTATTCCAGCTTTAGCTGCTGTAACTTATCCCATTGCTTCTTGCGGAATGCCTTGTGTGCCATGGACTCCGGTTGAAAGGGTTTATGCGCGCGTGCTGCATTTACCGGATCTATCTCCTTCATGAACTTCAGGGTTTCCGCATCAATACAGCTTTCACTGAATTTTTGCCACACATAGGATGTTGCCAGATAATTGGGATGTACCATGTCCTCGGCATAAAACCGATAATCCCGGAGATCATCAATAATAAGTTCATAGGCCGGGAAATAATGCAGCCTGTTGAATTTCTCCACCATATGGTGCACTGCCTGGATCAATACGGCCTTGCTCCTGTTATTCTCTACAAAGCCATCCCGCAAATGCCTGACCGGACTGATGGTGAACATTATTCTAAGTCCAGGGTTGAAGTTGAACAACCGATGCATCATGCTATCCAGCGCGGCAAGTACCTCTTCCACAGTCAACAGCCTTTTCCTGAATTTGTCCGGAGGTATCTTGTGACAATTGGCAACCACCCTCCCATCCTCTTTCTCGTATACCCAGGCAGACCCAAGCGTTATAACCAACCAGTTTGCATGGGCCAGAAATGCATGGGCCTGCTCCTGTGACCGGTTAATCATCTGCAGCAAAATGTCTGGGTTCATATTTGAAAACCTGGAATGATGATGCCAGCTTGTCCACCACTCCTGGTGAAAGAAAATATCTTGTTGGGTATAGTGCTTATTGTCTATGTAGCTAACCACGGCATCAGCAATGCTGATGGGGTTAAACATGATGCCATTAGGGTTCTGCAAAGTTGAAAAACGATAGTGATCAAGCTTGTTTCCAAGATGATCTGTAAAACAGGAACCCACCAGCAGGATCTTATGCCTCAAATTCAGCTGATCTTCCAGTTGTGGAACGTCAAATTCTCTGCGAAACTCCATCTTAGTGTATAAAAATCTTTTGGGCCATTTCTTCAGCTTCCCTGAAAACGGCAAGATCCACTCCTGTTTGAATTCCTCTTTTGCCGAGTTCTTGCAGGATAACACGGGTATCCATATTCCCGACCAACACATCATCAGCCATAGGGCATCCGCCGATACCGGCGATGGCACCATCCACTCGTTTACATCCTGCGTCCAGAGCGGCAGCAAGTTTCTCCACCATACCTTCCCTTGCCGCATGCAGATGCACACCAATTACTGCGTCTGGCAGTGATGAAGTAAGTTGGTGAACCGCATTGAATACTTGTACTGGAGTAGCGAGCCCAACCGTATCCGCAAGAGATATGATTCGCACCCCTAAATGGTGGATCTTAAAGGTCCATTCTGCCAGAATCTCCATACTATAAGGATCTCCGTAAGGATTGCCAAACCCCATGGACATATACACCACCAATTGCTTCTGGTGTAACTGGCAGAGTCTGGCTATTTCTTCAACTGTACGTAAAGACGCTTCCCTTGAACTATTGGTATTTCTTTGCTGAAAAGTGTCAGAAATTGAAAATGGAAATCCGATGTATTGAACGGCCCCATGTTTCATAGCGTCTGTAGCTCCCTTGAGGTTAGCCACAATAGCCAGGAGAGCAGAATCAGAAGGGGTAAGTTGTTCCAGAACCAACGCTGTGTCTGCCATCTGGGGCACCCATCGGGGAGAAACAAAACTTCCGAAATCCACCGTATGGAACCCCGCTTGTAACAGCAGGTTGATATACCTCACTTTGTCTTCCGTTGCAATAAAACGGGACCATCCCTGCATGGCATCCCTGGGACACTCTACAATTTGAATTTCCTGTTTCATCAGCATGCAAGGTACGCTATCAGGGGCAAATCCGGGCATTGAAAGTGCGGGTACGGGATTGCTCGATCCGTTCATGAATCAGGTGAAAAAACCTGGACCTGGTTCTCTCGCCCACCTCACTGATCAGGGTTGATCTACGGATAAGATTCTTAATGAAATCCTTGTTATAGCGCACAAAAGCTTTGTGATCCGTACTCATGAAATTAATGGCAGCATGATTCAGGAATACCCTTTGCACTTCATCTGTTTCAGCCAATACCGTATTATCGCCCACATAAAAATCATTCACATATACACTGAGGGAAACACTTCCGGATTTGCTGCCTTTTGCTGCCTTTCTTTCCATCTGCTCAACCAGTTCATGGAATGCAGCATAGATGATCTCCAGATCACCACTCTCACTGATCATTTGGGTACGATGGTAGTATTCTATTTGACGAAGGTCATTCAGAATATTGTCTGCATTCAGGATCTCCACTGATGGGATTGCATCATAACACAATGTCACTTTCTCAGCTGCCTTAGTTAATTCGTCAGTAAGAATTGAGAAACTGAACGGCTTATTTTCCCATGAAGTAAACCTGAATTGGGTCCTGAGCCAAACAAAGAACTTGAATGCACAGGCTGCAGGATTTCCAAGATAGTAGAATACAGGAATGTCTTTACTTATGTAATATAATAGCGGATGGTGTAACTGGCTAAGCTGCGTCAATTGTGATGCCATATCAGACAGCATCGCATGCAGGTCAAAATCTTCTTCATTGAGAAATTTGCCCCTGAATATGACTGTTTTCTCGTCGTAGCCAGACAAAGCATCCAAAGACAAGTTATAATGTTCCAGTAAAACCATGAGTTCCCCGTACAGCAAGGGCTTCTCTCCCTTGAGTCTTCGGTAAATACTGTCTTTGCTAATATTCAGGGTTTGTGACAATTCATCGGCCATTGCCGAAGGATCCGGGAACCGGGTTCTAATATGCTCAAATAACCTGTCTTGCTGCGTATTCATGTCAGATATTACCTAAGGTCAGTACTTTGTTGTCTTTGTATGCATTGATACGCTCAGAAATTTGTCTGAAGAACTGATCACATTCTTTTGAATTACTACCTGAAATCTGTTCTGATCTTGCCACCAGGTTTTCGATAAAATTTTTGTGATAGGTGTAAAATTGATTGTCTGCGGTACGGATAAAATTGGTACCACTATGTACTATAAAGCACTGTGAGAGACCACCTGCCTCAACCAGTAGCGTATTATCACCCACATAAAAATCATTTACATAAAGATTATAATCCCCAGGGCTGAGGGAACTGTCTTTTCCTGGCAGAAATTTTTTCTCATCTGCTGCCATTTGCCTGAGATGCGTTATCATATTCTCCAGGCTCTCATAAATACGATATACATCATCGGGCTTCTCAAAAAGACGGGCATCTTTGAAATACTCGATTTGCCTAAGTGTGGTCAGGATATTGTCTTCATTCAGGATTTCTACACCGGGAATTTGATAATATAGGGTGGCTAGTTTTTGCCCCCATTGAAGAAAATCCGGAGGAACGAAATGAAATGAAAATTTTTTATCCTGGAGTTCCGGAAAATTCAGCAAGGTGCGCATCCAGCTGAAATACTTAAATGCAGCAATTTCAGGGAAGAGATAATAATGATATACTGGTATATCCTTACAGAGAAACGTGATCTTTTTATTCTTTTGGGACATTATCCAGGCCAATTCCTGGTATTGGGCTTGCAGATAGGAAAGAAAGTTGAAATGATCTGACTTAATATACTGACCATTAAACGTTATCCCTACTGAAGGAAGTCCCAGCATTTTATCTGCGGATACAGATATAGCAGTACACAGTTTCTCTATTTCATCAATGGACAATTGTTTAACGCCCCGTATTCGCCTATAAGCACTGTCTTCACTGATATGGAGCGTTGAACATAAAAAATCTGCCAATGCAAGATTGCCGGGCAGCTTTTCCCGCAGTAACAGCAAAAAAGAAGTTTGTGAGCGTATCCCTTGCATATTGAAGCTTTGGGGTACGAAGTCTGCTAAAAGGTAGTGTTTTTCTGAAGTATTTAACAAGGCCTGGTTGTAACTTGTTACATATTTTGCCCGTATAGCCAACAATGAACTTCCAGTTCAGACAAACGCATGATCATAATAAACAAATTGATAATATTAGTTCTGCTTCCCTTGTTTTCATGGGTTTACGGTAAAAATTCTTCACCAGATCACCTGACGTATGAAGTTATCCGCAATAACAAAGTTATTGGTGTGATGCGCTCTGCAAGAATACAAAAAGGCACCCTGACAGAATATGTGACAGAATCAAGTGTGCACGTCAGCATAGTGGTAGACTTAGCCATTTATACCAAGGTAACCGGTATCTATAGTCAGGGGCAGTTAATATCAGGTTCTGTTTTGCGTAAGGTGAACAACAGTACCAGGGTCAACTCAAGGATACACTGGAGTCAGGATGTATATAAAATTGAAGACGATGGGAAGCAAATGGAGATTCGTGAAAAAATCCGTTATGCAAGTTCCTGCCTCATGCATGTTGAACCCGTAGGCCTTACGCAGATATATTCCGAAGCCAATAAGCAGATGATCCCCATCAGGCAGCTCAAACCCCATCAGTACGAACTTCAACTTCCGGATGGAAACAAAAACTTCTATACCTATGCAGATGGGATATGTGTTGCTGCGGAAGTCAATACCAGCCTGTCTAAAGCATTCTTTAGGCTTAAAAAGTAACCAGATTGCGATAACTTTGTGCCGGGAGTATAATTATGGCAACACTTATTACGGGCTCTACCGGTTATATTGGTTCATTATTAACTGTAAAACTTGCAGAGAAGGGTGAAGACATCAGGATCCTGGTGAGAAAAGATCCTGATATAGCAGCCTTTAACAAACCAAATGTCCAGTTGATAAAAGGAGACATAACTGATAAAGGCTCGCTAGAAGCGGCGATGCAGGGTGTTGACAAAGTATATCATATGGCAGCCTATGCCCGTTTGTGGGCTAAGGAACCAGATACATTCCACAAAATCAATGTAGAAGGCACGCATCATGTGATGGAGACTGCATGGAATGCTGGTGTCAGCAAAATAGTGTACACTTCCACAGCTGGTGTTATAGGCCCTTCAAGGGACAAGCCCATGACCGAGGAAGATCCCCGCATCACAGGATTTTTCAATCCCTACGAAGAAACCAAGACAATGGCAGAAAAACTGGTATTGGGCTATGCAGAGCGGGGGTTGAATGTTTCCATCGTTAACCCGGCAAGGGTTTATGGTCCGGGGCTGGATACGGGCAGTAATCCTGTAACCAAGATTGTTGAACTGTATATGAAACGCAAGTGGCATGTAATACCCGGAAATGGGGAAGATATTGGCTCCTATTGCCATGTGGATGATGTGGTGGATGGGCATATTTCAGCCATGCAAAAAGGTGGGAAAGGACAACGGTATATATTTGGCGGCGAGAATGCCAGCTTTAATGAACTGATTGGTTATATCAGGAAACACAGTGGCGTAAACAAGAAACTATACAACCTGCCCTTCCCTTTAATGAGCCTGGTGAGCCATGTGATGAAGACCTGGTCAACCATTTCAGGCACGGCTCCCATGATTACACCAGACTGGGTAAAAAGATATGACTATCATTGGAAACTGGATAGCGGCAAGGCAGTACGTGAGATAGATTACAAAATCCGGAGCCTGGATGAAGGCGTCCAACAAACGGTGGAATGGATCAGAAAAAACAGAATGTAGATAAAGGATTTGCAATGATCACGGGGTCCGGTGCAGGGCTGGGCTTTGCGTTTGCTGATGAACTGGGCTCCCGGGGTTTTCCGCTGGTTCTGGTTTCTTTACCCGGGGAACAATTGGGTGAAAAAGCCGCAGCACTTTCAGCAAAACACGGGGTAGAAGTCCTTTTCCTGGAAAAAGACCTGAGTGATGAAAACTGCCCTACTGAGATTGCGGAATGGCTCACTGCAAAGCAGATTGATGTAACTGTACTGATCAATAATGCCGGCATAGGGTCTACCCTTCCTTTCCTTGATTTTCAGCAGGGGTTTTATGTGAGACAACTCAAGGTGAATGTGATCAGTACCGTCCTGATGTGCAGGGTTTTCCTGGAGAAAATGCTGACCCTTGATAAAAGGTGTTTTATACTGAATGTGGGTAGTCTCGGGGGGTATTTTCATCTGCCCAACAAAGAAGTATATGGAGCCAGTAAAGCTTTTGTCCATTCCTTTACCGCTTCATTACAACTTCGTGTCAAAGGATCTAACGTTTCAATCATCGCTATTTCACCTGGCCCTGTTGAGACCAATGCCAGGATTCAGGAAGCCCACAAGAACATGAAGGGTCTTGCAAAAAAAGCTGTAATGATGCCTGAGGATGTTGCAAAACAGTCTCTCGATGCCTTGTTCAGCGGCAAGAAATCCTTTATCCCCGGTAAAATCAACCGGCTCTTCCTTTTTTTGGATTGGTTCTTTCCTACTACCCTTAAAAACAAAATCCTTCTGAAAGAAATGAAAAGGCAGGCATCATTTACCAGATGACCTTTGCCGGAAACTTTCATACAAAATGATTCCTGCAGCCACGCTTACATTGAAAGAATCAAAACCTTTTGCCATTGGAATGGTAAACCGCTCATCGGCAGCTTTCATCAGGTAAGGCTGAATGCCCTTGTCTTCGCTGCCCATAATGACACATAGAGGGGTGGATAAGTCCAGTTGTTCCAGTTTCATAGAGGCCTTCATCTCTGCAGTGCATACCTTAATGCCGTTCATGTGGAGGGTATCAATAGACTTCAACAGGCTAGACTCCCTGCAAATATTAATCTTGTGCAAGGCCCCCGCAGATGATTTCATCGCTTCTTCATTCATAGCACCTACGCCTTTATCAGGGATGATGAGGGCTTGAGCACCACAACACACTGCCGTCCTGGCGATAGCACCAATATTGCGAACATCAGTTATACCATCCAGCATAACAAATAAGGGTATTTGTCCCGCGGCCACAACATGGTCAATAACTTGTTGCAGATCCAGATAACTCACGATAGACATCACGGCTATAACTCCCTGGTGGTTAGCCCTTGAAATGCCATTCAGTTTCTCAATGGGCACAGCGTTGATGGGGATCTGTCTTTGCTGGGCTGCAATTCTTATGTCCTGGATCACGTCACCACTTGCATTCTTCAACAGGAAAATCCTTTCAATTTCTTTGCCGGAGTCCAGGGCCTCCATTACAGGTTGTCTACCGATAACATAACTGGATTTCTGATGTTTCAATGCTCTTTGCTTTCAGTTGATAATAAATACAGGTAAACTTAGCTAAATTCCCAAACCTGACTCAATCAAAAAAGCCCCTTGTTTTAAGGGGCTTTTTACTATTTAATTTTAAATGCTTTTTTCACCTTATCCACATAATCAAGCTTCTCCCAGGTAAACAATTCCACTTTTACTTTCTTCTCTTTTCCTTCGGGAGTCCTGAAAACCTTTTCCACGATTTGTGGGGTCCTTCCCATATGGCCATAGGCTGCAGTTTCACTGTAAATAGGGTTACGCAGTTTCAGCCTGGTTTCTATGGCGTATGGACGCATATCAAAAAGCTTCTCTACTACCCTGGCTATCTGCCCATCACTAAGGCTGAGCTTGGAAGTACCATAGGTATCCACAAAGATGTTCATGGGCTTGGCAACACCAATGGCGTATGAAACCTGAACAAGAATCTCGTCAGCCACACCAGCAGCTACCAGGTTTTTTGCAATATGTCTTGCTGCGTAAGCTGCACTCCTGTCTACCTTGGAAGGATCTTTGCCACTGAAAGCTCCACCGCCGTGCGCACCCTTGCCGCCATATGTATCAACAATGATCTTTCGGCCTGTCAATCCTGTATCTCCGTGAGGCCCGCCAATAACAAACTTACCAGTAGGGTTTACGTGGTATACAATCTTATCGTTGAAAAGCTTTTGTACTGACTTTTTGCATTTTGCAATCACACGGGGGATGGCAATGTCAATCACGTCCTTTTTGATCTTTGCCAGCATCTTCTCGTCCTTGTCAAAAGCATCATGCTGTGTTGACACTACAATAGTATCGATCCTCACCGGCTTATCATGATCATCATATTCGATGGTCACCTGGCTTTTGGCATCAGGGCGCAGGTAAGGCATTTTGGAATTCTTCTCATTACGAATGATAGAAAGCTCCTGAAGGATTTTATGGGCCAGATCAAGGGCGAGAGGCATATAATTCTCCGTCTCATTAGTGGCATACCCAAACATCATTCCCTGGTCCCCAGCACCCTGGTCTTCTTTCTTTTTGCGCTCCACCCCCTGGTTGATATCCGGAGACTGCTCGTGGATCGCAGAAATGATTCCACAGGAATTTGCCTCAAACATATACTCACTCTTCGTATAACCGATCCTGGCGATTACTTCACGAGCTATCTTCTGAACATCCAGATAAGTTTTGGATTTCACTTCACCGGCCAGGACTACCTGCCCTGTAGTTACCAGTGTTTCACAGGCAACTTTGGACTGGGGATCCCAGGCTAAGAAATTGTCTATCAATGCATCAGAAATCTGGTCTGCAATCTTATCAGGATGGCCTTCAGAAACGCTTTCTGAAGTAAATAAATACGGCATAATACAAGGTGATTTTTGAAATTCGATTGCAAAGATAACCAGAAATCTGAATCCTATACCTTCGAATAGATAATTCGAATATACATTTTCTGTTGTTTGTTGGATCCCCCTCCTACTTTCACCCTCCCATTTGCCAGCTTGTTCACAGTCTGGTAAATGATGGGGCTTGTATACCGGATATAATACGGTGAATACAAATAGATTGGGTTGTTATAGTCATTCCTGGTGATAATACCCTGGATATAGCGCGAAAGGGTAAAGCGATATTCGGCAACCGGCACGCCACCTGGTCCGGGAACATATTTCCTGATACCTCCCAGAAATGCCGGTGTATAGGTTCCTACAGAAAATCCATCGTCTAAAAACGGACGTTGCAAATTAGCGGCAGAATCAAAATAATCCACATACAAAAGATCCGGAGGAAGGAACAGGTCATTGAGCTGACCTGAAGCCGGCACCTGCTGCATCACCAGTTCAGCCCTGTTAACCACTACATTCCCTTTGGTGGCCTTGAAACCTTCCAGTGAAGGTATCCTGATGGTAGCATAAGTACCTGGGGAGGTTTGAATGTAAAGAATACTGTCCGGCCCCGGAGTTACCGCCTGCGCCGTTTGTGACCCGGCGTAATTCCTGGTGACATTATTGGCAAAACCTCCATTGAAAACATACTTGAAACTGGTAAACGTTGTATCCTGTTTTCCAAGGCTGTCATAACGGTAATACAAACGGAGATAGCTGTTGGTATCACTGACAAGGTAACCCATCAATGCATTTGCACCGGCAGCTCCTGCAAGGTCAGGCGTCACAGCAAAACCGGGCAGTGCCCTTTTGAACAATGAATCATTGCTAAGCGGTGCACCAAAGGCAGTGTCCCAGCTAAGTATCTCCCTGCCAAAATCATCGCTCAACCGAATACGAAGCTGGCGATTAAGGCTCTGTTCCCGCACAAACAGTGAGTCCCGCAGGCGCTGAGGCTGAAAAGTTTTTGATCCTAAAAGATCTGAGACTGCAAAAACATCACTGGTTTTATAGGCGGAATCGTACTTTAATTGCTCCCTTAACCGGAAGACATTGAATTTTTGGTTAAGGGTGGTATCGCCTAAAGTAGTTCCTGACCAACGCAGGCAGAGAACCACTGAATCCAGGTAAAGGCTGTCCATCACCTTGAACGGCGCAGGATAGGATTGTGGTCCCAGGAAAAAATACATGGAAGCCTGGGTGGTTCCAAATTGCGGATCATTACTGATGTAACCGGCTAAGATCTCCGGTGCACCACCTACTGAGGTCACGGTAAGCCTGGGAAATGCTGAATCTGTAAAAGCGTAATTCTCAGTAACCACCTCAAGGGTGGTATCAAATGTATGGATATTATCCACTGCGGGAATCAGGTCCTGCCCTATCTCTGTACTGGAGATTTTAGTACAACTGGCTACAATGATAATGACTAAAAGGGCAGATCCAATCCAAGACTTTTTCCAATTCACCGGTAGTAGATTATGCTTGATCGATGGCTTACTTGTCCGCAAGGTCGCGATACAATTGTAAATAGTCTGTTAAATCAGACTCTGGGTTAAATGCAATGACTTTCTTGCCGCGCACTTTTCCGAAATCCTCCACCAGCTTTTTCTCCACTTTATCAGCCCCAAAGGTGATGGCATCCGCATAACTTGCACCACCTTTGAACATTGCGGTATTGGTGGCTTCCTTGAATGCTTCAAGGTCTTTCTCCTTGATGGAAGCATGGATCTGAGCTTTCTTGACAAAATCACCGCCCAATTTATCCTTGAAAGTGTTTTGGCCGATGGTGTAAACAATTTTACTGTTGCCGAATACCGGTTCTTTTTTATACACGGTTTTCAGGTATGCAGGTATAAGGCCCGTCATCCAGCCAGAAGCATGAATGATGTCCGGCGGCCAGCCAAATTTTTTCACGGTTTCCAGGGCCCCTTTACAAAAGAAGATACTCCTGAGCGCATTATCTTCATACCAGTTCTCCTGCTCATCAGTAAATACAAACTTCCTTTTGAACATATCCTCGTTATCCAGGAAGTAAACCTGGAGGCGGGCATTGGGCAGGGAGGCTACCTTGATCTGAAGGGGAAAATCATCATTGTCAATGGATACGTTGATCCCAGACAGGCGAACAACTTCATGAAGGCGGTGCCTTCTTTCATTGATAACACCAAAGCGCGGCATGATACACCTCACCTCAAAACCATTGTCATTAGCCTTGATAGCCAACTTGTTGACGATCTCCGAGAACTCAGTCAGCTCCAGGTAGGGCGACATTTCATTCGCTATAAATAAAATTCTTTTCTTTGCTAGCATTCCCGTTGTCGTTATTTAGATTAAGGGCCGAAAAGGCTCGCAAAGGTAATGAATCTTACTCAAATCGCCGGATTTCAACGCCCTTCAAGCATCAGATATGATCATTTTCAAAGAAATTGACGCCCTTCGCCGCCACCTGCGGAAGCGTCGCCAACAAGGAAAAATAGGGTTTGTGCCCACCATGGGTGCCTTACACGAAGGGCACCTTACCCTCGTCAGGGCCGCCAAACAGCAAACCCCTACCGTAGTGGCCAGCATTTTTGTAAACCCCGCCCAGTTCAATGACCCCAGGGATTTCCAGAAATACCCCATTACCATCGAGAAAGACATTCAAATGCTCATTGCCGAGGGCTGTGACCTGCTTTTCCTGCCCGGTATTGATGAAATATATCCCCAGGGTTACCAGACATCGGAAAATTATGATCTGGGCATTTTAGACCAGATCCTTGAGGGTAAGTTCAGGCCAGGCCATTTTCAGGGGGTCTGCCGGGTGGTGAACCGCCTGCTGGACATTGTTGAGCCTGATTGTTTGTTCCTGGGGCAAAAAGATTACCAACAATGTATGGTGATCCGTAAACTGATCACCCTCACAAACCGGAAAACCGCCATCGAAATCTGTCCCACCATGCGCGAGACGGACGGCCTGGCCATGAGTAGCAGGAATATGAGGCTGACGGAAGAAGACCGCAAAAAGGCGCCCGCACTTTTCCAGGCACTATGCTATGCTAAAGAACATCTGCAACCAGGCCCCCTGCAGCCTGTTATCAGTACAATGGAGAACAACATAGAAGCTTCAGGATTCAAATTGGACTATTTCTCCATTGCAGATGCCGCATCCCTCCAAAACAGGGATGAATGGGATGGTGAACAAAAACTGGTGGCAGTAGTGGCTGCATTCCTGGGTGAGGTAAGGCTTATAGACAATATGTTGCTAAACTGACCGGATGGCAACCAGATGATTTCCGTTAAATTTGATGCCTTATGGATATTGAAGTACTAAAATCAAAGGTCCACCGCATTGTGATTACAGAAGCCAACCTGCATTATGTAGGCAGCCTTACCCTGGATGAAGACCTGATGGATGCTGCAAACATGATTGAACACGAAAAAATTGCAGTGGTGAATGTGAATACCGGCAGCCGGCTGGAAACCTATCTGATAAAAGGAAAGAGAGGAAGTGGCGTTTGCTGCCTGAATGGCCCCTCAGCCAGGCTTGGAGCTACCGGAGATATCGTTATCATTATCTCCTATGCACGGATGGATTTTGAAAAGGCCAAATCTTTCAGGCCATGGGTTGTTTTCCCGGGACCTGGTAACCAGCTACCCAGATAAGCAAAAGGATGCGAAAAAGACTGGTCAGTATTGCGCAATACATCGTATTTCTTGGCCTGGGAATTTTCCTGTTATGGCTCACCACCCGTAACCTTTCCGCCGAAGAAATCAAAATGATGAAATCCGCGTTGAAGGAGGCCAAATATCTGTTGGTAATACCAGCCATGTTATTGTTACTGGCCAGTCACTACAGCAGGGCACTCCGGTGGAGAATACTTATGGAACCCCTGGGGGTGAAACCAGGAAAAGCCAATACTTTTTTTGCGGTAATGCTTGGCTATTTTTTCAACTTGCTGGTTCCACGATTAGGAGAGGTTATGAAGTGCACCTTGTTGGCCCGCTATGAAAAAGTTCCTGCAGATAAGTTGGTAGGGACGATGGTGGCAGAAAGAGCCTTCGATGTCATTTGCCTGATATTTGTTATCCTGATCACCATATTGATCCAGGTTGACGTGGTGGGTGCATTTGCGGCAGCAGAATTCAGTAAGGTCTGGAGGGCTGGGGTGAACAACCCTGCCGGTTTGCTTTTACCGCTGGGGATCCTGCTGACGATATGGATTATAGCCAGGTATATTCTGAAACGATTTGCCCATGTTAGTATCATTGGGAAAATCCGGAAAATCATTCAGGGCATCAGCGAGGGCCTTATGAGCGTGAGACACCTGAAGAATAAAACGGCATTTATCCTGCATTCCATTTTTATCTGGGCGATGTATCTTTTATCTATTCGTCTTGGTTTCTATGCGATGGATGCTGTAGGGCATCTGGGTTTAGCACCATCATTTACCATCCTTACTTTTGGAAGCCTGGCCATGATTGTTACCCAGGGCGGTATTGGTGCTTACCAGCTGGCCATCCAGAAAACACTTACCTTATATGGGGTTTCAGAAGTGAACGGCCTGGCCTTTGGATGGTTATTATGGCTGGTGCAAACGATAATGGTGCTGGGCGTTGGATTCCTTTGTCTCCTGGCCTTACCCTGGTATAATCGAAAAAAACATGAATCAGGTATCACACATACAACATAAAATCTTATCCCGCGAGGATCTTGTGCGCCAGGCTGCGCAATGGAGACAAGAGGGAAAGACTATCGTATTCACCAATGGTTGCTTTGACATCCTGCACCGCGGCCACCTGCAGATTCTTACATCTGCGGCCATGATGGGTAGTGTACTGGTTGTAGGACTCAATACCGATGCTTCAGTAAAAAGACTAAAAGGCCCGGAACGTCCGGTTAATGACGAAAATTTCAGGAGCTGGATGATGGCTTCCCTGCAAATAGTGGACGGTGTTACGCTTTTTGACGAACCCACACCGCTGGAACTGGTCATAGCCCTAAAACCAGATGTGATTGTTAAAGGAGGTGATTATACGGTTGACCAGGTAGTAGGCTCAAAAGAAGTGCTGGCCAACGGTGGCTCCGTGCAAATTGTACCCATCGTCCAAGGATATTCCACTACTTCCCTTATAGAGACCATTCGTAAACTTTGAGAAAACTTAATAATGGAATAGTAACTGGAGCACTATTTTTACAGTTATGGTGAAGTCAAAGAAGAAGATCAACCTTATTCCGCGGGATATCAGCTGGCTGAGTTTTAACGCCAGGGTTTTACAGGAAGCTGCGGATCCGTCTATCCCTATCCGTGAGCGATTGAAATTCCTCGGTATATTTTCCAATAATCTTGATGAGTTTTTCAGGGTGCGTGTGGCGGCCCTGAAAAGGATGATGAAATACGGCGCCAAGTCTATCATGCATGTGGAAGAAAGCCCGCAGAAAATCCTGGATAATATCCAATTGATTGTGCTGCAACAACAGGGAGAATTCAACAGGATCTGGGAGCAGATCGTCCACGAGATGAAGAAAGAACGGATTCATCTCATCACGGAAAAGCAACTGGATGCCAGGCAAAAAGAATTTGTCAACACTTTTTTTGACGAGCAGGTACGGTCTAACGTAATCCCGCTCATGATTGAAAGTATCCCTGCCCTGCCCTATATCCGCGAAAAGTCTATCTACCTGGCGATAGTAATGTCCAAAAAAGACAGCGCATATCGTCAGAAATATTCCCTGATTGAAGTGCCTACCAGAGCGGTCTCGAGGTTCATCCAGTTGCCCGGGCGGTCAGACAATGGAAAATATATCATACTGCTGGAGGATGTGATTCGTTTCTGCCTGCCAAGGATATTTTCCTATTTCGGTTATGATAAATATAGTGCCCACGTTATCAAAGTGACCAAGGACGCTGAGTACGACCTGGATTATGATGAAGCCCTGGCCTACAGTGAGAAAATTGAAAAAGGCATACGGAATCGCCGGAAAGGAAAGCCGGTGCGGCTGATTTATGATAAAGAGATAGATGCCGCACTACTGGAATACCTGATCCGCAAAATAGGACTAACCAAACGTGATCATATCATTCCAGGGGGAAGGATTCATAATTTCCGGCACTTTATGGACTTCCCCAAGTCTGTGTTTCCGGAAATACCCCATAAAGTAAAGCCATTTATTCATCCACAATTAAAAAATGTTACACGGGTTACCGATGTGATATTGAAGAATGATGTTTTGCTGCACTTCCCTTATCACTCATTTGACCCTGTCATAGATCTGCTCAGGGAAGCGGCCATGGATCCGGATGTGATATCCATAAAAATTACGGCTTACAGGCTTGCACAGAATTCAAAAGTGGTAAACGCACTGGTGAATGCTGTTCGCAATGGCAAAGCAGTAACGGTGATGCTGGAACTCAGAGCCCGTTTTGATGAGGAAAACAATCTCCGGTGGAAAGAATTGCTGGAAGATGAAGGGGTTAAGGTGTTGCTGGGATATCCCAATGAAAAAGTACACGCAAAGGCCTGCCTGATCAAGAAAAAGTCAGGGAAAAGAACCATCCACTATGGCTTTGTAAGTACGGGTAACCTGAATGAGCAAACGGCGAAAGTATACTGCGATACCAGCCTCTTGACGGCCAACCGAAATATCATGGCAGATGTTAACAGGATATTTGCATACCTGGAAAAGCCAAAAGCAGGCCTTAAGGATCTCAGGATGTGCAAGACCCTGATTGTAGCTCCCTCCTATATGCGCAGGCAGCTGATAGCACTGATCAACAGTGAGATCAGGAATGCGGCATTAGGCAGGAAGGCAGGAATTTCACTGAAGTTAAACTCACTGTCTGATGAAATGCTCATTCAGAAACTGTATGAAGCCGCGCAGGCTGGCGTAGAGATTCAGATGGTAGTGAGGGGTATTTTCTGCGCTAAAACAGATAACAAGCGATTCCGGAAAAACATTCACGCTGTAAGTATTGTAGATGAATTCCTGGAACACGCGCGGTTTATGGTTTTTGAAAACAATGGCACTCCCAAGGTTTTCATCTCTTCTGCGGACTGGATGATCCGGAACCTTGACCATCGTGTGGAAGCAGCCTGCCCCATTCTGGATAAATCCCTGCAACAGGAGATCAGGGATATCCTCCAGATCCAGCTTAAAGACAACGTTAAAGCCAGGGTGCTCTCTAATGACCTGAGTAATGAGTTTGTCTCACACAAAGGACGGCCCTTCCGTTCACAGCAGGAAACCTTCAGGTATCTGCAGCAGAAAGCAAGCCCCGCACAATCAAAAATCAAGTAATATTGGTGATAATTTCCAAGCTTGAGACTTGCAGCTATTGATATCGGAAGTAATGCAGCCCGGCTATTGATCTCGGAAGTGATCATCCGCCAGAATGGGGAGCCACAGTTTCTGAAGCTGAATCTGGTACGTGTGCCGCTTCGACTGGGTTTCGATGTTTTTGAAACCGGCAAGATCTCCGCAGAGAAAACAGACATGATCCTGCAGACCATCAAAGCCTACAAGCACCTGCTGAAAGCATATGATGTGAAGCATCTCAAAGCCTGCGCCACTTCTGCCATGCGGGATGCTTCCAATGCGGCGGAGATCATCAGAAAAGTCAAGACAGAAACGGATATAGATATAGAGGTGATCAGTGGAGATCTGGAAGCCGGACTTATTTATGAGAACCACATCGCAGACACTATGAGCAGTAATGATTCATATCTCTATATTGATGTAGGTGGTGGATCTACGGAACTTACATTTTTCAGCGATGGCAAACTGAATTATAAGAAATCATTCAACATAGGCACCATCCGTTTGCTGAAAAACATGGTTACAGACGCGCAGTGGGAGGATATGAAGAATGAGGTCAAGACCCGTGCTAAACAACTGAAACATATCACGGCCATCGGTTCCGGAGGGAATATCAATAAGGTATTTTCATTGTCGAAACGGAAGGAAGGTAAACCCCTGAACATTGAAACCCTTCGGGATTATTATAAGGAACTCAGCAATTTCACCATGGAAGAGCGGATGCAGGTCTATAAACTCAGGGAAGACCGCGCAGACGTAATAGTACCTGCGCTTTCCATTTATATCAATGTAATGCGTTGGGCTGAGTGTGAAGAAATCTACGTGCCTAAAATTGGACTTGCCGATGGATTAATCCATCACTTATATAACCAGATCCTGGATTTTTAACCGCCAAATTGTTGCCATGAGTGTTCAAAAAGAAGCCAAACGCATCACCACACATACGCTGGCGATGATGAAAGAAAAGGGCGAGAAGATCGCTATGCTTACCGCATATGACTTTTCCTCAGCAAAGATCATTGACGAAGCGGGTATCGATGTGATCCTGGTGGGAGATTCAGCGTCTAATGTGATGGCGGGCCATGAGACAACCCTTCCTATCACGCTGGATCAGATGATTTACCACGCGCAATCTGTGGTGAGGGCGGTAAAGCGTTGTTTTGTAGTAGTAGATCTTCCATTTGGCACCTACCAGGGGAACTCAAAAGAGGCATTGGCATCCGCTATCAGGATCATGAAAGAGACGGGGGCGCACGGTGTAAAACTGGAAGGCGGAGAAGAAGTGTCTGAAAGCATCCGGAGGATTCTCAGTTCCGGCATACCGGTAATGGGCCATCTTGGTCTTACCCCGCAAAGCATTTACAAATTTGGAACATACCAGGTAAGGGCTAAAGAAGATGCAGAGGCTGAAAAACTCAAAAAAGATGCCCTGATTTTGCAAGACGCCGGTTGTTTTGGTTTGGTTTTGGAGAAAATTCCGGCAGCGTTGGCCGGATTGGTGACCCATAGCCTGCGGATACCAACCATAGGTATTGGCGCTGGGCCCCATTGTGACGGACAGGTATTGGTGATGCACGATATGCTGGGGATCAATGATGAATTCAAGCCCAGGTTCCTTCGGCAATATGCACAACTCAGAGATGTCATGGATGAAGCCGTTAAACATTATATCCAGGATGTAAAGTCCAGGGATTTCCCCAATGAAAAGGAACAATACTAAGAGGGATAAAGGCATTAAGGCATTGAGGCATTAGGAGATATTCAGGGTATAAACACCCCATCCTTAATGCCTCAATGCCTCAATGCCTTTATGCCTCTATGCCTTTATCCCTCAAACAACTACCTTTGCAGGAATCAAATCCTGATCATATGTCTTTCTTGGAACAGCTGGGTATTGCTTCACATAACCATGGAATGTCAACGGGCCAGCACTGGCTGGGATCCACTGGTGAATCCATTACCTCCTACTCCCCTGTGGATGGCAAACCCATTGCTTCGGTGTTTACGGCAGACAAAGCATCTTATGACGCGGTAATTTCAAAAGCAGAAGAGGCTTTTCAGCAATGGCGCACCTGGCCTGCTCCCAAGCGAGGTGAAGTGATCAGGCAACTCAGCAACAAACTACGGGAATACAAAGACCCCCTGGGGAAACTGGTGTCATGGGAAATGGGGAAGAGTCTTCAGGAAGGATTGGGTGAAGTGCAGGAAATGATCGATATCTGTGATTTTGCTGTGGGGCTTTCCCGCCAGCTTTATGGATTAACCATGCACAGTGAAAGACCCGGACACCGGATGTATGAACAGTGGCACCCCCTGGGACTGGTAGGTATTATATCAGCATTTAATTTCCCTGTTGCTGTATGGAGCTGGAATACTGCGTTGGCCTGGGTATGTGGTGATGTTTGTATTTGGAAACCTTCTGAGAAAGCACCACTTTGTGCTATTGCCTGCCAGAAAATTACCGCCGAAGTGTTTAAGGAGTGTCAGGTTCCTGAAGGCGTGAGCAATGTGGTCATTGGCGGTAGAGACCTTGGCGAGTGGCTGTCCCATGACCACAGGATTCCACTGGTCTCGGCTACAGGTTCTACGAGAATGGGTAAGGCTGTGGGCGCCGCTGTTGGCGGCAGGCTGGGGCGTAGCCTTTTAGAATTGGGGGGAAACAATGCCATCATCATTTCCCAGCATGCTGACCTGGATATGGCCGTCATTGGCTGCGTTTTTGGTGCCGTAGGTACTGCAGGACAGCGTTGCACTTCTACGAGAAGGCTGATCATCCATTCCTCTGTGTATAACAGTTTCAGGGACAAAATGGTAAAAGCGTATGGCCAGTTGAAGATTGGGGACCCGTTGCAGGCAGGAATCCATGTAGGCCCACTGATTGATACAGATGCAGTGGCGATGTATAGCAAGGCCGTGGAGCAGTGCCGTCAGGAAGGTGGCCATTTTGCTGTTGAACCCGGCGTGCTGGATGGTACGGGTTTCGAGAGCGGCTGTTATGTTAAACCCTGTATTGCAGAAGTGGAGCCTCATTTTAAAATTGTACACCAGGAAACCTTTGCACCCATCCTCTATATCATGAAATATGAAAGCCTTGAAGAGGCTATCGCTATACAAAATGCTGTGCCTCAGGGACTTTCATCGGCAATTATGACCATGAATATGCGTGAATCTGAATGGTTTCTCTCCCAGCAGGGAAGTGACTGTGGTATCGCCAATGTAAATATAGGGACCAGCGGTGCTGAGATCGGTGGTGCTTTTGGTGGTGAGAAAGAAACCGGCGGTGGCAGGGAAAGTGGCAGTGACGCCTGGAAAGCCTATATGCGCAGGCAAACCAATACCATAAACTATTCTACTGCCCTGCCACTGGCCCAGGGAATCAAGTTTGACCTGTAACCCGCCGCCAGTCCCATTTTAACATAGGTATTGGCAGGGGATGATTACATTTGTGTTTAAACAAAAAGTTCAGATGACCGTACGCAACCTATTGATGACAGTGGCTTTTGCTGCTGCGGCCGTTTCCGTTCAGGCCCAGAAATCCGTTCAGGAAACCCCCAAAGGCTGGCACCTGATGGATTCCAAAGAAAACGGATATTATGGAATCAGCCTGGATAAGGCTTACCAAACCTTGCTCAAAGGAAAGCAGCCTAAACAGCAGGTGATTGTGGCCGTCATTGATTCCGGTGTGGATACCACCCATGAAGACATCAGGCCGGTACTTTGGGTTAACAAGAAAGAAATTCCCGGAAATGGCATTGATGATGATAAGAACGGTTATGTTGATGATATCCATGGCTGGAACTTCCTGGGTAATAAGAATGGGGAGAACGTGACTACAGACAGTGACGAAGCTGCCAGGGTATATTACAGCCTTAAGAAGAAATACGGTGATAGTATCCCAGATGTAACAACCCTGAGCCTCGAAGAAGCAGACGAAGTAAGAACCTTTGAGCGGGCGAAATTCCAGATTGAAAGTGCAGCCAAAGAGGCTTCAATAATGGTGCTTCTCTACAAAAACATCGTGGAAAAACTGCCCGCTGCAGATAGTGTCCTGAAAGTTGCGATGGGCAAGCCTTTGTATACCGGAGATCAGCTAACTGCGTTTAAACCCCGGTCAATGGAAGAGAACAAGGCCAAAGGGCTTATGCTGGGTCTTTTCCAGCAGCTTCATGCTATGGAGGCCACCAATAAATCTATTATTGATGACCTTTTGGGATTTTATAATGGTGAGAAGAAGAAAGTGGATAACCTCAACGGTCCGCCCACAGACTACCGTTCAATAGTTGGAGACAATCCGGATGATGTCAATGACCGTTATTACGGTAATAATGATATCATGGCTTCAGATGCAACCCATGGCACCCATGTATCAGGTATCATAGGTGCCGCCCGTGGTAATGGGAAGGGCGTAGACGGTGTGGCTAACAATGTGCGCATCATGGTCCTGAGGGCAGTGCCTGACGGGGATGAGCACGATAAAGATATTGCCAACGCCATACGGTACGCAGTTGACAATGGCGCTAAAGTGATCAACATGAGTTTTGGCAAATACTTTTCACCCCATAAAAAATGGGTGGATGACGCCGTTGCCTATGCACAGGACAAAGGCGTGCTTCTGGTTCATGCGGCAGGCAATGAAGCTACCAATGTGGATGAAAAAAGGCACTTCCCTACTGCTTTTTTCCTGGATGGCACCAAGGCTAACAACTGGATCACGGTGGGCGCCAGCGGACCTACAAAGAAGAATCTGGTAGCCTATTTTTCCAACTACGGAAAAAAAGATGTTGATGTATTTGCACCCGGAATGGAAATCTATTCTACCATTCCCACAGGAGACCAGTATAAGATGGAGCAGGGAACCAGCATGGCAAGTCCGGTGGTTGCAGGACTGGCGGCATTGATCCTTACTTACTATCCGCAATTGACGGCAAAAGAAGTAAAGCAGGTCATTGAAAAATCAGCCAAACCCGTGGATGCCATGGTATATAAGCCCAATGAGATGGATGAAAAGACAGAACAGATGAGTTTTTCTGACCTGAGTGCGTCAGGTGGCGTTGTGAACGCCGTAGAGGCCATCAAGCTGGCTGAAGCATTATCTGCTTCCAAAACCAATTCACCCAAAACTACCCTTCCCAAATCCTCAGTCAGAAAATCAACCAAAGGATAAATAACCGAATCACTGCTTATGAGACCTCAACAGGGAGATTATGGATCATTTTATGAAACGTATGTAACACTGGTTCCGGAAGCAGAGCTTATGGATGCTCTGCAGCATTCCCTTGAAGAAATAAGGAATGTACTGGATATGATCCATGCAGACAAAGCCGATTTTGCATATGCCGAAGGAAAATGGACCGTCAAGCAGTTATTACAGCATATCATTGATACAGAACGTGTGTTTTCCTATCGTTCAGTTTGTATTGCCAGGGGTGAGCAGCAGTCACTTCCCGGGTTTGACGAGAATAGCTACGCGGTAATGGCTGAAGTGGGACATAGATCCCTGAAGGACCTTAAGGAAGAGCTCCTCACGCTTCGCAGCAGCGTGATCATGATGTATAAAGGGTTCACCCCTGACATGTTGGCCAGAAAAGGAACAGCTTCAAAGCATCCGATAACCACCCTTGCACTGGGATACATTATTGTTGGCCATATCAGGCATCATTTTATTATCCTCAAAGAACGATATGGCATTGCTTAAAAAAAAAGCGGAGCTCAGGCTCCGCTTTTTTTATAAAGGTTATCAGAATTAATTAGTCCTTTTAGCCAGCGCGGTCTGCGTGATCATATCATTCATGATATTGACACTTTCACTGAGGTAAATATCCTTGCTTAAAGACTTGATCCATTGTTTGCGGCGTTCCAGTTTGTCTGTATCAGATTCCAGGCGTTTTTCATCGGTGGGGATCATCGCCAACTGCAGTTCCCTGGGGTTTTTGTTGACTTCATCCACTTTCTTAATGGAGGCCTTGATTTCCTTTTGTTCCGCCCTGTATTTAGTAATATTAAGGGAATACTCTTTATCGTTAATTTTCTCCAGTTTAGTGGTTGATTCCCTGATGGCGTTGAACGCAGGATTCAAATTGATCCTGTTTGCCGCAGCCAGTTTTACAGCATTTGGATCATAATACTGTTTGGATACATTGTAGTTGGCTTTCTGGATCTCATCCCAGGGCAGGGCATCCGGGTTATCCTTTTCCCTGTATTTGAGATATTCCATTTGATCCGGAATGACAATATCAGGCACTACGCCCCTTAACTGGGTGGAGCCGCCATTGATCCTGTAAAACTTCTGCAGGGTCAGTTTAACCGTTCCCAGCTGGTCTGCCGGATTTGTTGATGTGAGTGTACCATTTCCATCCAGCCCAATATTTCGCTGGACGGTTCCTTTTCCATAAGTGGAAGTACTGCCAATGATCACTCCCCGCTTATAATCCTGTATTGCAGCAGCGAAGATTTCCGAAGCAGAAGCAGAAAACTCATTGACCATTACAGCCAGAGGACCATCATATAAAACTGAGCGGTCCCTGTCCCGAAGGATATTTGGATTCCCATCCCTGTCCTTTACCTGTACTATAGGACCTTCATCTATGAAAAATCCTACCATTTGCACCACATCGTATAAAGAACCGCCGCCATTACTACGCAGATCCATAATGATTCCGTCCACACCCTGTTCCTTCAATTTGATGATCTCCCTTGACACGTCTATCGCGCAACGGGCGCCATTGGGCCTTTCCCAATCTGCATAAAACTCTGGCAGGTAGATGTATCCAACTTTTTTATTGTTTTCATTGATGATCACGCTGCGGGCGAAAGTTTCCTCCGTAACAATCTCTTCCCTGATCATTGTTACGGTCTTGATGGAACCGTCAGCTTTCTTTAAGGTAAGCCTTACTTCAGTTCCCTTCTTACCACGTATAAGCTTAACCGCATCTTCTGTGTCAAATCCGGTAAGATCTGTAGGTTCTTCAGCGCCCTGGCCCACTTTCATGACAATATCTCCAACGGTAATCTGCTGCGACTTCCATGCCGGACTTCCGGCAACAATGGTAGCTATTTTTATATTTCCATCTTCTGCACGGAGGGAGGCTCCAATGCCAAAAAAGCGACCACTCATTTGTTCGTCAAAATACCGCTTCTCCACCGGTGGGAAAAAGGTTGTATGGGGATCCATGGTAGTGGTGATGGTATTCACCAGCAGGTTGAATCGCTCTTCCTCATTGAACTTGTTCTTGAGGCGTTCCATATTCCTTGTCACAATCTTTACTACTTTCTCCCGGGCTTCTTTTTCCAGTTCAGTATCTGTTTTAGCAACAAATCCCTGGGTATTTTTATTAGCCTCACGTGTGTCCAGTAAATCCGCATATCGCTCCAGGGAAAGATATTTCAGTTTGCGGCGCCAGTTGTCTTTCCGGTCAGCTTCCGTTGCGGGGAAATCTGTTTTCTCAGCGTCCAGGATCACGGTTTCGTCAATAGTATAATTAAATGGCTTAGCCAGGATTTCTGTATAGTATCCTGAAACCTCTGTAAGTCTTTTCTGGAAAATGGCATTTACTGCAGGGAAGAATTGCATGGAAGCACCATGGAGTTCATCATCAATGTTATTCTCAAATTTCTTCAATGACGTTATATCCTGCTGCAGGAAAATGTTTTTATCAGGATCGAGGGATTCAAGATATTTCTTAAAAATGTCCCTGGAAAACTTGTCATCGATCTTCTGCGGGCTATAGTGATTCTCTTCCAGCATCCCGGCTACTTCCAGAAAAATCTTTTCGTATTTGGTAGGAGGGTTACTGTGGCCGGAAGTGTTGAAGGCAATCAGGATTCCGGCAAAAGCTATAATCAGGAGTACGGGTAGGGATCGTTTGCTGAACATATATTGCATTGTTTTACGAAACATACCCAAATGTAACGGAAAAACCCTGCTTATGTTGCTGGCGCTGCTGCTTTTAACGAAGCGTTGAATTCCCGGGATGAGTGGTTGTTAATGAATACAAAAAACCCCTGCTATGCAGGGGTTTGGGGAGCGTGATGGGGTTCGAACCCACGACCCTCAGAACCACAATCTGATGCTCTAACCAACTGAGCTACACACTCCGTGTTTTGGGGACTGCAAAAATAGGCAAATACGGTTCTTTTTCAAAATCTTATCAGGATAATCTGGCTATCTTTGCGCCCTTCAATCCCGCTTATGCAGTTCTGGATGATCGCAGTTCCGGTTATTTCCGCACTTATCGGCTATTGTACCATTTGGTTGGGTATCCGGTTGTTGTTCCACCCCAGGCAACCCATTAACATCTTCGGGCTCCGTATCCAGGGAGTTGTTCCCGGAAATCAAACGCAGTGGACGGAGAAACTCGGTAAATTGGTTACTGCGGAACTCCAGGGAACCGGGGATCTTGAAGCCAGATTATCCCATCCGGATAGCCTGGCCAGGTTAATGCCGGCTGTGGAAACGCATATTGATCATTTCCTGCAGAACAAGCTCCCAGAGGCATTTCCCATGATCTCCATGTTCATAGGTGAAAAGACCATTGCAACCCTGAAACAGGCGTTTATGGATGAACTGAACAGCCTGTTCCCTACCCTGATGAGGGATTATGCCGGAATGCTCAAAAATGAACTGGCCCCTGAACAGCTTTTGACCAGTAGGACTGAGGCCCTGTTTGCCCAGCCACTGGAAAAGCTATTTCAAAAGCACTTGAACAAAGAACTACGGATGGTGGCCATAATGGCAAGTTTACTGGGATTCCTGGCCGGCCTGGTACAGGTTGCCATTGTCTTGTTTACCCGGTAAAAGCAAGCGTTACAACTACTGAACCTTATGGCTTCCAGGTTGTTAACTGAGCTTTCAAAGAATTATAACACCCCCCGGCACAGGTTTTCCTGACGCTTTGCATCTAATTACCCAAATTAATCCCATGAGACATCTACTGCTTATATTATTGACATTGACGGCCTCCAGCCTGTATGCCCAGCCACCAGGCGGTGGTAACCGTGGCGGCGGCCAGGGAATGAATATGGGTCGGTTTTATGGGAAAGTGGTAGATGCCAAAACCAATAAGCCTATTGATGCTGCTTCTATCCAATTGTTCGGCAACAAATTTGATTCAGTACAGAAGAAACGCGTAGAGGCCGTCCTGGGAGGCCAACTTACTTCTGCCAACGGGGATTTCGCCATAGAAAACCTCCCTGTCATGGGTCAGTTCAAACTGAAGATCACTGCCATTGGATATGAACCTTATGAGCAGGCAATCAAGTTTGATGTGAAGCCCGGCGGTGATATGTCACAAATCATGAATGCGATTGATAAAGACCTGGGCAATATCAAACTGAACGTGGATGCCAAGCAATTGGAGACCATTACGGTAACGGCTACCAAGCCATTTATGCAGATGGGTGTTGACAGAAGGATATTCAACGTGGAAAAAAGTATTGTTTCACAAGGCCAGACGGCTACGGAACTGATGCGGAATATTCCCGGATTGAATGTGGATATTGACGGTAACGTAACCCTGCGCAATGCAACGCCCACCATTTTTGTGGACGGAAGGCCCACCACCCTTACCCTTGACCAGATCCCTGCTGATGCCATCGCTTCGGTAGAAATGATCACGAATCCTTCCGCAAAATATGATGCTTCCGGCGGCATGGCGGGCATTCTCAATATCGTCCTGAAAAAAAATCGAAAGGCTGGATACAATGGTAATCTGCGCGCTGGCATTGACTCCCGTGCGAAAATCAATTTGGGCGGCGATATAAACGTGCGCCAGGGCAAAGTCAATATGTTCCTCAGTGGAATGTATAACCAGCGTAAAAGCATCGGCATCGGGCAAAGCATCCGTACGGAAACATATTATGATCCCAATGTGCGTTTCACCCAGAACAACAATCCCAGGGGTGAAGGTGCTTTCATGTTTCTGCGTGGAGGCTTTGACTACCTGATTGATAACCGGAACACCATCACGCTTAGTGCCAATTATGTACGTGGCGACAACAGCAGTACGGATCTTCTCAAGATTCAGACAGACACGCTTACCAACCCCGTCACTACGTCTTTTTCCGAACGTACTACTTTCAATGATTTTTATTTCAGAAATGTAAATACCGCCTTGGGCTATAAGCGCCTTTTCAAGAAGTCTGGTATGGAACTCACTTCTGACGTGAACTACAGTATGGCAAAAAACGGTAGTGAGGGTGGCTTCAGGACAGATTATTTTGACGCCAATAACAATCCTAAAGGAATTCCCATTTACCAGACACAGGAAGGAAATGGTACCAACAGGAACTTCACTTTTCAAACTGATTTTGCCACACCTCTCAATGAGAAATCAAAGATGGAAGCGGGTGTAAGGGCTGCCATCCGGACTGTGAAAAATGAGAACCTGAACTATATCCAGGATCCCATAACCGGTGACCTCATTCCCATTGCCCAGATCAACGCAAACTTCAAATACCAGGAGCAGGTGTATGCAGTCTACGGAACCTATTCCAGTAAAATTGGGGAGAATTTTTCCTATCAGTTGGGACTCAGGGCAGAAAGCTCACGTTATGACGGAACACTGCTCACAGACGGATCTACTTTCAGTAACTCCTTTCCCATCAGCCTTTTTCCCAGCGTATTCCTTACAAAGAAACTGAAAGACAATGCTGATTTGCAGCTTAACTATTCAAGAAGGATCAACAGGCCAAACTTCTTCCAATTGATGCCTTTCGTAGATTATACAGATTCCCTGAACATCAGTCGCGGTAACCCCAATCTGGTTCCGGAGTTTACCAATTCTTTTGAACTTTCTTACCAGAAGAACCTGAAAAAGGGGCACAGCCTGTTGTTTTCAGGCTGGTTCAAATACACGGATAACCTGATCACCCGCTACCAGATTAAAGAACCGAGTTCAGTACCAGGCCGGGATGTCATCATCAATACGTATATCAACGCCAATAGCAGCCGGGCTTATGGCCTGGAGATCACTTCCAGAAACCCGCTGTCTAAATGGCTTGATGCCACAACCAACCTAAACTTTTTTAACTCCAAGATCAATACAGACAGTATCATGTCAGGATCAACCATAGGTGACTTATGGAGCTTTTTCGGCAAGCTAAACCTGGCGTTCAAATTACCTGATAACTGGTCTATGCAGTTGAGTGGCGACTATCAGAGCAAGGCCATCCTGCCACAAGGTGGCGGTGGTGGCGGCCGCGGCGGAGGAGGTGGTGGCGGTGGCGGACGTCCCGGCGGCGGTGGCGGTTGGGGAGGATTTGTTCAAACCACGGCACAAGGCTATGTAAAACCTAATTATGGTGTTGACTTCGCCATCCGTAAAGAATTTATGAAGGATAAGAAGGCATCGATTGCTGTCTCTATCAATGATATTTTTAAAACAAGGCGGTATGCAACCTATTCTGAATCGGAGTATTTCGTTCAGGATTTTGTTCGCCGTCAGGACTGGAGAGTGGTTCGGTTAAACTTCAGTTACCGGTTTGGTAAATTTGATACCAATCTTTTCAAAAGAAAGAATAACCGAAGTGGTAATGACACAGGAACCGAAGGAATGCAAATGCAATAAAGAGAAAAGGCTGCCGGTAAAATGGCAGCCTTTATTATGTTCATTAAAAATTTGACCTGCCTTCCAGCATGGGCACAAACGAAAAACGGTCAAACTTTTCTTCCTCGTAACTGTCTTCACCTGTTTTGGTTATCCGCATCATCCGCTGCACATCATCTTCATTCACGGGAATGACCATTATGCCTCCCACTTTCAGTTGTTGCAGCAGTTTTTCCGGAACATACGGTGCGGCAGCCGTGATAATAACTTTATCAAACGGTGCAAAAGTGGGTAGTCCTTCAAAGCCATCGCCATAAAAAAGTTTGATGTTCCGGAAAGATTTAAGGTAAGCAAAGTCTTTGTTGCTTTCAAACAGCTTCTTCTGTCTTTCAATACTGAAAACCCACACTCCCATGGCACCCAGTACCGCCGCCTGGTAACCGCTTCCGGTACCTATCTCCAGTACTTTATCAAAGGGCTTGCATTGCAGCAACTGCGTCTGGTAAGCAACAGTATAAGGTTGGGAAATGGTTTGCCCCTCACCAATGGGAAAAGCTTTATCGTCATAGGCAATCTGCGTAAAAGCCGAATCGAGGAAAAAATGCCTGGGAACAGCCTGTATCGCCTCCAGAACCCTCTCGTCCGTAATACCCTTTAGCTTAATCTCATCAACCAGTTTTTTCCTCAACCCCTTGTGCCTGTAATTGTCTTCTGAAGGACGCATGCCTGCAAATCTAATCAATTTATCAACCTTGATTCAAATTCTATAGAAGGCCTGCCTGCCTGATGACAGATCCAAAGAATGGTAGTACATTCCATGTAAATTTTTCATCATGAAATGTCTTACTGTGTCCAGAAACTGGGTATGGATGGCTGCATTGGTTCTGATGTTTGCCGCCTGTAAACCCAGTGATGCAAAAATCACTGAAGAGGCTAAAGCCAAAGTGGGGGCTGTAGCTTCCACCATCAGCGTATCTGTGTCTGAAGGTATTGCCACGCTAACCGGTGAAGTAAAAGATGATGCTACCAAAGCTGCTGCTGAAACAGCGCTGCAAGGTATCAAAGGCCTGAAGTCTGTAGTTAACAGTCTCACGGTTCCTCCTCCCCCGCCGCCGCCGGTGGTGATCAATCCTGACGACGTATTACGGAAAGGAGTGGATTCAGTTTTTGCCGTTAAATCCATCAAGGGTGTAACAGCAACCGTAGCTGATGGTGTGGTTACACTTACCGGAACCATCAAGAAAGCAGATCTTACCAAGGTCATGCAGGCTGCCATGGAACTGAAACCCAAAAAAGTGCTTAATCAAATGACAATTAAATAATTTTTATGGGACTACAGGACAAATATGCATCATTGGTAAGCTTTGTTCAGGGGAATGGTGTCACCAATGCAACCGTGCAGGAGCAGGAAGGTGTATTGTATATCACAGCAACCGCCCCTTCAACAGAAGTAAAGGACCAGATCTGGAAAATGTATGAAACCATTGACCCGGAAATGCGTTCCGGAGACATGGTGCTGAACATCACCATTGACCCGGCAGCTGAACAAACGTATGAAGTGAAATCGGGCGATAGCCTTTCCAAGATCGCCGCAAAAATAGGAGGTGTCACCTGGAAAGAAATTTTTGAAGCCAACAAGGATAAGATCAAGGACCCGGATAAAATATTCCCGGGCCAGGTACTGAGAATACCAAAGTAATGGTTTGATCATCCGGATAGTAAAGCCTGTCTCATGAGAATGAGACAGGCTTTATTTTTTACACGCCTAAGCCTGCAATGATGTTTTTGATCTTAGCATCCAGGTTTGCAGACACTTTGTCAAAATCTTCTTTTGCGTTAAGTTTATCATTTACGCTGAAATAAAACTTGATCTTGGGTTCTGTGCCTGATGGCCTCGCACTGATCTTACTGCCATCTTCCAGAACAAACTGCAATACGTTGCTTTTGGGCAATTCAATTGTCCACTCCTTCCCTGTTTTCAGGTTTTTCCCTTTACGCATCTCGTAATCCAGTAATTCTACCACGGATGATCCACCAAGCTCAGCAGGTGGTTGCTGGCGGTAGCGTTGCATCATATCAGCAATCTGCTGTTGGCCATCCATCCCTTTCTTCGTGATAGAGATCAGGTGTTCTTTGTAAAAACCATATTCCAGGTATAAATCGATGAGTTTTTCAAAGAGGCTGCGTCCTTTATCTTTTTCGTATGCGGCCATTTCACACAACAGCGCCACTGCACTTACAGCATCCTTATCCCGCAGCCTGTCTCCAATCATCAGTCCATAAGACTCTTCACCTCCAATCACATAGTGTTCAGAACCTTCTTTAGACTTAATCAATTCCGCGATCCATTTAAACCCGGTGAGTACATTATAACAGTTAACACCATTTTTCTCGGCAAAAACATCGATCATATCTGTGGTAACAATGGTCTTGACAACCATATCCTGGGGCTGGGCAATTCCTTTGGCCTTCCGGGCCTCAATCATATAATTAAATGCAAGCACGGCAGTTTGGTTGCCATTCAGCAAAACCCAGTTCCCTTTGTGGTCCTTAACGCCAATGCCCACACGATCCGCATCTGGGTCTGTACCCAGAAGGATATCAGCGTCCAGTGCCTGGGCTTTTTTCAGGCCAATACTCATTGCCTCACTTTCTTCAGGGTTAGGATACACTACCGTGGGGAAATTGCCGTCTGGAACAATCTGTTCATCCACCAGATGAACATTGGTAAATCCAAATCGTTTTAATACTTCCGGAACCAGTTTGATACCTGTGCCATGGATAGGGGTATACACGATCTTGAGATCATGTTGTTTGGCAATCACCTCGGGATAAACACTAAGACCTTTTACCATCTCATAGTAAGCTTCATCCATTTCTTTGCCCACCAGCGTAATGTTGGCTTCACCACCTGACCATTTCACATCATTTACGTCTGTGATCTTGTCCACTTCCGTAATTACATTCTTGTCATGCGGAGGTACCAGTTGTCCCCCATCGTTCCAATAGGCTTTATAGCCATTATATTCCTTAGGGTTATGAGATGCTGTACACACCACGCCCCCCTGGCACTGCTTATGCCGGATGGTAAAACTGAGCTCCGGTGTGGGCCTCAAAGCCTCGAAAAGAAACACCTGGATACCGTTGGCTGCCATCACATTGGCAGTGATTTCAGCAAAAAGCCTGCTGTTATTCCTGCTGTCATGGGCAATGGCCACCTTAACGGGCTGGCCCGGGTAAGCTGATTTCAGGTAATTGGCAAAACCCTGCGTAGCCATGCCCACCGTATATTTATTGATCCTGTTGGTACCTACTCCCATAATACCACGGAGGCCGCCGGTGCCAAATTCCAGGTTTCGGTAAAAAGCGTCCGCCAGTTCTTTGGGATTCTCATCAGATAATTTCCTGATCTCTTTTTTCGTTTCTTCATCATAATTTCCGTTCAGCCACACCTGAACTCTTTGCGCGATGGCAGCATCCATATTCTGATATTTTGCGTTGGTTATATAGCGATGAAGATATTGAATTTTTAATTTTACCCTGTTGACCAGATTCCTGACCATATTCCTTTTGTTATTTACCTGTGCATTAAAAGCCCAGGAAGCCCCGGTTGACAGTATCCGTCCGGATAAAACGAAGATCTGGGTGGTGGGAAGTTCCCAGACCGCCTTATGGGCGGGATCCTTTGTTGCACTAAACCAGGCCTGGTACGCAGATTATCCTAAACAACCGTTTCATTTCTTCAATGACCTTCCTGAATGGCAGCAGATGGACAAGGCTGGCCATATATGGACGGCATACCAAATCAGCAGGCTATCGGGAGACATCTGGATGTGGACAGGCATACAACAAAACAAAGCCATCTGGCTGGGCGGGATCAGTGGGGTGGCATACCAAAGTGTTATTGAAATCCTTGACGGTTTCTCAGAAAAATGGGGATTCTCTGTATGGGATATGGCGGCCAATGTAGCGGGAGCAGGCGCTTATGTAAGTCAGCAGCTGTTGTGGAAACAGCAAAAAATCACGGTTAAACTTAGCTACTATCCGTATGCTTATCCCGCAGACCAACAGGCAAGGGCACATGAGTTATTTGGCACTGGTATGGAAGCCGTACTGAAAGATTATAACAGCCAGACTTACTGGGTCAGTATTAACCCAAGGAGTTTTTTCCCCAACAGTGACCTTCCACAGTGGTTAAACCTTGCATTAGGATACAATGGAAGGGTAATGTTGGGTGGAAGGGAGAATGTATGGACCGATGAGAACGGGCAAACCGTTGACCGTTCTGATGTGGAGCGTTATCGAAGGTTTTTCCTTTCCCTGGACCTGGATCTTACGCGTATCCCCACAAAGAAAAAATGGCTCAGATCCCTATTCTCCGCGGTGAATGTCATAAAAATTCCCGCTCCCGCTCTTGAATTCAATACAAGGGGCGGCATTAAGTTTCATGGAATGTATTACTAGGCTACATATGCCCCCAAGACCCGGTCACCCTCCACTTCCACATAAATATGCTCATGCAGGAATGTTGACAAAGACAATCCTATATAGTCAGGATGAACGGGAAACTTTCGATGGCTTCTCTCTACCATCACCAGGGTCTGGATCTTTTTGGGATGGGCTTCAAGAATGGGCTTTAACGCATAGGTAAGGGTTTTGCCACTATTAGAAACATCATCCACCAGGATCACCACTCTCCCATTCAGGTCAACCGCTTGGTCTAATTGAATGGTTGTATAGCTCTTCTTATCAATAGACATACTTACATAATGGATCTGCAAGGGTGAAATTTGTTGAAGGATGGCAGCAAGCCTTCTGGCCAGCACCACCCCATTTTCCCTGATGCCGATGATGACGAGAGCCGTCTCCTCCGTGTTGTTTTCCAGGATCTCATAAGCCATACGTTGCAGCTTTTTATCTGCTACATCACCGTGAAGAATATAATTTTTATCAGGAGTAGGCATAACAAAGTATCAGAAGCGTAAATTAGCGAAATGTAACCAAGGTTTATGGAATTGATACAGCAAATTATATTTCTGGCAGCCTCAGCTGCAGCTATTTTCCTGTTTGTCCGTAAACTGGCTGAAATGCGGCGCAACATTAATCTGGGCCGCCAGGAAAACATTAATGACCAGCCTGCACGCCGTTGGAGGAATGTCTGGATGCTGGCATTCGGACAAAAGAAAATGTTTAAGAAACCCCTGGTGGCGCTCATGCATTTTGTGATCTATGCAGGGTTTCTGATCATCAATGTGGAAGTACTGGAGATATTTGTGGACGGCATTGCTGGCACCCACCGTGTATTTGCCGGGCCTTTGGGCGTGCTGTATCCCTACCTGATCAATGCATTTGAACTGCTGGCAGTGGGTGTGTTGCTGGTTTGCGTGATCTTCCTGGTCCGCCGTGACCTCTTAAAAGTGAAAAGGCTGAACCAGCCTGAATTGAAAGGCTGGCCCATCAGTGATGCCCATATTATTCTGTTTACGGAAATCATCTTAATGAGCTTGTTTCTGTTGCTCAACGCTTCAGATACATTGCTTCAGTCCCGTGGTGCAGAGCCCTATGCGCAGCACCAGACCGGGAATTTCTTTTTTTCATCCATGTTGCATCCCTTGTTGAATGGCTGGAGCAACAGCGCGCTGATGGCACTGGAAAGAGGCGCCTGGTGGCTGCACATTCTGGGCATTTTCGCATTCCTCAACTATCTGCCCTATTCTAAACACCTGCACATACTTTTTGCTTTTCCTAATGCCTATTATGCCAAGCTGGATCCCCAGGGAAAAATGGAAAACATGCCCGCCGTTCAAAAAGAGGTGTTATATGCAATGCAACCGGAGCAGATCCCTGCAGACGGGCAGGAGCCACCCGCCCGGTTTGGCGCCAAGGATATTTTTGACCTCAGCTGGCGCAACCTCCTGGAAGCATATAGCTGCACGGAATGTGGCCGATGCACATCCTCATGCCCGGCCAATCAAACAGGCAAATTACTCTCTCCCAGGAAAATCATGATGGATACCCGGGACCGTATGGAAACGGTGGGTGCCAATATCAAAAAGAATGGCAGCTTTGTGGATGACGGTAAATCATTGCTGCATGACTACATTAAAGAGGAAGAGATCCGTGCTTGTACAACCTGCCAGGCCTGTGTGGAAGCATGCCCGGTGTCTATAAATCCACTGGACATCATCCTCCAGCTCCGGCGCTACCAGGCAATGGAAGAATCCAAAGTGCCCCAGGAATGGACGGCCATGTTCAGCAACACTGAAAACAATTTTGCTCCCTGGAAGTTTTCCCCGGATGAGCGAAATGCATGGACACAGCAATAACTGTCTTTACGCGTTACAATTTAGATATACCGTCTTTGTGACGATACATTTTCACCGCTTGTACAATACCTGTGAGGAGGAAGATTCCGCCCAGGATCCATTGGATAGCATTCTGCTGTGCATCAAGCTGGTCCACTAACCATTTACCGCCAAAAATAAATAGCGCAAAACCAATAAATGTTCCCAAGCCAATGCCCGCTACATAATAGATATAATTGCTTCCCTCCCTCACCAATACGCCTTTACCCGAGAGTACCGTACTCCATCCAAACCAAAATGGAATCTGGAGTGGATTGATGGCACTCAATGCCACACCCAACCAGAAACGATGTATGGTTCCTGACAGCAGCGGGTTTGCCTTAAGCCCAGGATGCAATGCGGTGTAAAAACTGGATATGGCCAGTGCCAGTACAATCACCAGGGTAAGCCACTCCATCACGCGCAGCAACTTCTTATGCGCAAGCAACCAATCCATAGCTACCAGTGTTAACCGCACATAGCCCATCTCCACCAACAATGCGCCCATCGCAAAATACAGCGCGGGCGTAAAGCCATCTGTTACTGCAATTTGCATGGCAGACATATTCAGCGTACCCATGGGCAGGGTTCCCAGAAAACTGATGAATAATCCTGTGAGCAGCAACCTGATCATGCACTGAATTTATCAACTTAGTCAGACATCCGGTCCAGTTTCATGGAATCTTCACCCTCCTGCCTGAATATTTTCACGCCTTCCCTGAATGAAGGATAGGGCACTCCCCTGCTATGATTGATGCGGCTGATCCTGCAAAGAATTCCCCAGTGACGGATGATTTCCCCCAGTGCAAAAAACAGCGAATGCCTGGGGTCATACATGTGGGTAGGCTCCGCACCAGCGCCGTTTAGCTCAATGATATAAAAATTCTTCCCCTGGCGCAGATCCTCCCAGTCCTTAAACCGAATATCAAACCTGCCGAAATAAAAACCGGGGATCTTTTTACTGAATGCATCCACCACTTCCAGCAGGCGTGCATCTGCCTGGTCTGAAAAATCCAGGAACAATGAGCCCCTGGCATGGTTTCCAAAAGGAGAAACAATTTTCCGTTGTCCTGCTGGCAAGACTAACTTCAATTCATCCCTAAGCGTATTCTCCAGGCTTTTGATATACATGATACCCCTCTTGTCTGCGCGAAGCAGTGTTTGCAGGTCATCTCTTCCATTACCCGTTACAGTTAAGAACTGTTTACCAACGATGCCTGAAATCATTCCTTTGTCCTGGTTAGGATACCGGTAATAAAAGATCCCTACCTCCTCAGGAAAAGATATATACTGCTGAACATGAAAATCCAGTTCCGCAGATCTTACATATTGAATAACGTCACGGTCATCACGTAATATTTTTACGCCCCTGCCCCGCCCGCCAATATCAGGCTTGCCAATGACGGGATATGCTATATCCTCGTTTCTCAAGGCCTGCAATACCGTTTCGGGAGAAGTTCCTTCCCTAAAATGTAAGGTCTTGGGGATAAGATCCTGAGGAAGAATATCATGTATATCTTTTTTTGATTCTCCAATGAGTCCGCCATTCCGGATGGAGGGATTTGATGCAGTGAAGAAAAAGAAAGACCGGGCGCGCAGGCAGAAATAGATCCATGCCGGCGCCGTCCAAATATATATGGCCGCAAAAGACCAGTACTCCCAGTTGAAGAGACGGATAAAAAAAGGGCGATGGAAGAGCCGCTTAAACAATGGTGGCAGATTGAGAAGTGGATAACCTGATCTTCTGTATATAAGACTTCTGGTCTTTCAAATCAAGGTAGATCATTTCTGCCTGATCTTTTTTGATGGCAAGGCTGGTAATACTCACAGTGAACACTTTGCCGTCACGGTTCATCAGCAAATCGTTGTAAGTGTCTCCATCACCAGAGAATCGATGAAAATCAATGATATCTTTCTGGTCAAATGAAGGGTGATCCTGCTGCCATACAGAAAACCAACTGCTTCTTTTACGCCTGACCTCCCTGCTATACAAAGTGGAAGATGACCAGATATGAGGCTTGGCAGTGTCTTCATGCATGGTGTGTTTTTCCATGCCGTCCCAAACACAGGTCAATAATTGTCCCTGATCCCATATAACAGCTGTAAATGGTTCCACCGCAGCCAGATCTATGTCTTTAAAACATTTTGCAGGTGAAACGCAAGCCATGAAATCCAGCACTATTTGCCCCCTGCTCCTCCGGTATGGCGGATCGGGCAAATGCCCTTCAAATCCTCCGTTCAGCAACACCATGGCATGACCTCGTTCATGCACAGCAATCCAGGTTCCACCGGCATCAGGATCGCGGGGATACATTATTTTCCCCAGCAAATTTGTATAAATATGCGGTTGTAATGCCTGGCTTCGAAATTGTTTTTCATCCCGGTTGGATGTAAAAAATATTTCGTCTTTGCCAGGAAGATAGGTTACTGTGCACATGATTTTTGAAACTTCACTGTTGCAGGAGCTACACCATACCCCTCCGGTAAATCTACATTCTTGAGTTCTTTAATACCAATCCTGATCAATGCCAGATGGTGAATGGCATGTTCCAGGTTATACAATATCTCACGATGGTAATTGGTAGCAATACGGAGTAACTCCGAGGACTGGTCTGAATAAGCACCTTCCAGGAAAATCACTTTGTCATCTTTATCAAGCTGGTCAAACACAGATTTGAGTGCAGCCTTTGCGGTATCCCTGGATGACTCTATCGCACGGTCCCTTTTCCTTCCTTCATAATTCACTGTACCGGTATGATAGCCCTGTTCAAGGCATTGAAACATCTCAATAATATGCCGGAAGTGCTGGCCAATGGTTGCGTTTGAAAGGTGTAAACAGGGTCTTACAAACTCATCCTGGCTCATCAGTTCCAGTGAACCGGAGAGTTGGACAAAAACATTGCGTATAGCTGGGTATAAAGGCATCGTTGACATGGAATGGATTTAGCAATCTGCGTAAAGATAGAACATCACCAAAATATTTGAGCACCCAGGCCATCTATATACACCTTTCATCATAGATTTACGAAAATTTACAGGTATGCAGGTGCCCACCATGGCTGAACTACTCGCTGAAGGAAAATCTCCGGACATTTTGTTCTGGGTAGGATGCGCAGGAAGTTTTGACCAGCGCGCTCAAAAGATCACCAGGGCATTTGCACACATCCTTACTGAGCTGGGCATAAATTTTGCCATTCTTGGGAATGAGGAAACCTGTACAGGTGACCCCGTCAGGCGTGCAGGTAACGAATTCATTTTCCAAATGATGGCCTACCAAAACATTCAGGTGCTGAACAACTACCAGGTAAAGAAAATAGTCACCACCTGTCCGCATTGTTTTAATGTACTTAAAAATGAATATCCTGAACTGGGTGGCCACTACGAAGTGCTGCACCATGCCAGCTATTTGCAACAACTCATCCAGGAAGGCCGCATAACCCTGCAAGGCGGTGGCTCTTTCAAAGGCAAAAGGATCACCTACCATGACTCCTGTTATCTTGGTCGTGCCAATGGTGTTTACGAAGCTCCCAGGCAGGTGCTTGAACTGCTGGACAGCGAACTCGTTGAAATGAAACGATGCCGTTCCAATGGCCTTTGCTGTGGTGCCGGAGGTGCGCAGATGTTCAAGGAAGAAGAAAAGGGCAGCACGCGCATTAACCAGGAGAGAGCCAACGAAGCCCTGGAAACCGGTGCACAGGTCATTGCCGCAGCCTGCCCGTTCTGCAATACCATGCTTACGGATGGTGTAAAAGCAAGGGAAAAAGAGGCAGAGGTGCAGGTGCTGGATATCGCCGAAATAATAGCAGCCTCCCTTCGCAAATAATCAGTGGATTTATTGCTTAATTTTGTGGTATGAACCTGTCTTATACCCATCTCCTGCCAGAAGAATTTGATGCCTGTTCAAGGGTTTGGATCTACCAGGCAGACCGTCTCTTCACGATGACGGAAGCCCTTCAGATTGAAGGCCAGCTGGAAGAGTTTGTGGCCCAGTGGAATACCCATGGCACACCCGTAAAAGGCTTTGCCACCTTGTTTTTCGGGCAGTTTATTGTGCTCATGGCAGATGAGTCTGCTGCAACGGTGAGTGGCTGCAGCACAGACAGTTCCGTGCGATTGATCAAATCCATGGAGCAACAGTTCAAAGTGCAGCTTTTCAACAGGCAACTGCTGGCATTTGGGATCAAAGACAAAATTCAATTGCTCCCGCTTCAACAGCTGAATTATGCCATTGAAAATGGATTTTTGGACAGGGGAACTTTGTACTTCAATAATACGGTGCAGACCAAACAGGAATTGATCAACGGCTGGCTGATTCCCGCAGGTGATTCCTGGCTGGCATCCAGGTTTACCGTTCAGCCGGCATAACTCAGGCCTTTAGTTTGAAATTATAGGTAAACGTAAGCCGGAAATTTCTGGTTTCTGTGGTTCCCTCACTACGTAGCATAAAATTTGTACCCGTGGTGGTGTTTTGGTAAGTCTGCTGAATAATAGGATCTATCATGTTCAGCGTTACCAGGAGTTTCTTCTGGTAAAACTTTTTCTGTATTCCCAAATTCATTGCTATAGTGCTCCGCACGGTTCCCTGGGGATTGGCGAACCGATTATAGTTAACATTGCCCGTAAAGTTCCATACATCTTTTGGCGCATAGCTGAGGTTGATCTTACCCGTTACACTCCCGCCGTTGCGGTAGCGATATTGCTCAATATCCGATGCACTGTACTGATGGAAAGTATAGCTGGCACTGGCATTCAGCCGCAAGCCCTTGGTAAGGGTATAACCTGCCCAGGCGCTGGCTTCATATTCTTTTTTTGCATCGATGTTTTTCCAGGTGGTCAACGTCCGGCCATCATCCATCAAGGTTCTTACACTGGCGAAAATATCATTGACCACATTGAAACCCAGACCCAGATTAACATAAAACCGGGAAGTTGTTTTGCCTGCTGTTAAATCGAAATTGTCCGCAAAACTGGGATCAAGAAAGGGGTTACCGCTGCGCAGGTTATAGGGATCAGTATAATCAACAGAAGGATTCAGTTCCCTGATTCCCGGTCTGCGAATAGTTCTCCGGTACACGAGGCTGAGGTTATTACCATTTTCGCGGTTAAAATATATCCCTGCAAAAGGCAGCCAGTTTACATAGTTGTTGCTTACTTCGCCCCCTTGCTTGTACAGCTCAAATAAAAGACTGGTCAGCTCCCAGGTAATACCTGCATTGACAGAAAACTGCTTACTGAATTTCTGCTTTACAGACCCCCTTACATTAACAACCTGCTGTTCAAAACCAAGATCATTACTGAGCAGATCAACATATACTTCATCACCCAGTTCATTTTCATAGTAGGAATCCTGGATCACCCGGCTTCGTTGCAGAAAGTAAGCGCCTCCGCCGGATACAATTGTTTTAGCCTTATTAAACGGGAGGTCATAGCCCGCGCGCAGATTCCAGCCCGTTGTAACATTACCCACCAATTGGGATTGCACGGAATCCCTTCCAAAAGGCTGGCCTTTTTCATCTTCATAACTTTGGACGAAGTGCCTGGCATTGTCCTGCCAGGATTGGTTCCAGCCTGTTTGTACCCTTAACTGCTCTCCTTGTTTTTTCCCTCTGTGGATATAAGAAAAATTTCCACTGGGATTGATGTTGCTGCCGCTGGATAAAATATTCCTCGTTGAGTTACGATAGTTTATCCCCAGCGAATTATAGTTGGCATAATGAGTGGTTCCATCGTTGTCAAAATTATTGCCGTTATAACCCATCACGATATTAATACTGTTTCTCGCATTTACATCATAATCCAGGTTGAACCGGAAGTTAGGCCTTCTGCTGAGGTTAACATAATGATTAGCTGTGTGGAGCGCATTGGATGAATCTGCATAATAGTTATTCCGGACACTGGTGCCATATCCATTGAAGGCGTTGTAGGTGTCTCCCGCCGTTATGGTAAATACAAGCCCTTTCTTGCGGTAATTCAACGTAGCATTGGCACCAGCCTCTCCCCTCGTTCCCCCAAAAACCGATGCCCTTCCGTTCAGGCCGGCTTTACCCTTGCGTGTAACGATGTTGATCACGCCTCCCGGCTCCTGGGCATACTGTGCAGGCGGGTTGGTCATCACTTCAATCTTTTCAATCATACCACCGGGCAGGGATTCCAGGAAATCCGCCAGCTGCATGCCATTCAGGTCCACCGGCTTTTCATCTACCAGGATCCGGGGTTCCTTCCCCCTGACCGTGACCTTGCCATCGGGATCTGCCGTCACCAGCGGAATATTTTTGAGAAGATCAGCGGCATTGGATCCTGCAGCCAGGGGAGACTCCGCCACATTCATGGTGATATTGCCCTCTTTTGACTGAATCAGGGGTTTTTCCGCATAAATCACAATGGTTTGCAGGCTTGATATTGCTGGTGTAAGGTCAATCTCACCGAGGTTCAGGTCCTTGCGGTCCTGCCTGATTACGATACTGTCCATGATAAAAGGCGAATGCCCTGTGTAAGATATCGACAGGCGGTAACGGCCTTCCTGCAGGGAATCCAGGGAGAAGAATCCCGTCTTGTCTGTTAGCGTATGGCGGGAAGCGCCACCATACTTTGCCAATACAACCGTGGCGGAGTGGATGGCAAGCCGGGTAGAAGAATCCCTCACAGAGCCCTCCAGGCTGCCATCCCGTAACTGCCCGAAGGCCAGGACGGGGAGAAACATCGATATCAGGGCGATAATCTTCAAAACAGTGCTAAAATTAAGGCTTGATACGCGTTTAGCCGTTGGCGTATGACAAATTGTCGTATTTTTGTTGCTCTTTTTCCTAAATATGCTGGATCTGATAACTAAAGTACACGATGAAGCCAGGCAGGGTGAGGCGGTGGCTCCCCGGGAGGGCGACCAAACCCTTTACAGCCGTAAATTCTATATTGAGAGTTATGGCTGCCAGATGAATTTTGCAGACAGTGAGGTGATAGCGTCCATCCTTCAGCAAAGCGGTTATGGAGCCACACGAAATGTGGAAGAGGCAGACCTGGTATTCCTGAATACCTGCAGTATCCGCGAAAAGGCGGAACAAACCGTCAGAAAGCGATTAAGTGAATTCAGAAAACTGAAGAGAAACAATCCGGGTATGCTGATTGGCATGCTGGGATGTATGGCGGAACGGTTAAAAAACAACCTTTTGGAGGAAGAGAAACTGGTGGATATGGTGGTGGGGCCTGATGCCTATCGCTCGCTTCCTGTACTGATCAACCAGGCGGATGAGGGCCAGAAGGCCGTTAATGTGTTGTTGAGCCGTGAAGAAACGTATGCAGACATATCACCCGTACGGCTTAACAGCAACGGAGTTACCGCGTTTGTAAGCATTATGCGCGGGTGTAACAATATGTGTTCATTTTGCGTGGTGCCCTTCACCCGTGGCCGTGAGCGATCCCGTGACGCATATTCTATTGTGGCAGAATGCAGGGACCTATGGGAGAATGGTTATAAGGAGGTGACCCTGCTGGGACAGAATGTGGACAGTTATTACTGGCATCATCCTGAAACCGGTGAAGAAGTGACCTTTGCAAAACTAATGTCCATGGTAGCGGGTATCAATCCCCTGCTTCGCATTCGTTTCAGCACATCACACCCTAAAGACATTACCGATGAAGTATTGGAAGTGATGGCCAGTCATGACAATATCTGCAATTATATCCATCTGCCGGTTCAAAGCGGATCTACAAGGGTTTTGCAACTCATGAACCGCACATATACCCGTGAATGGTATCTCGCAAAAGTGAAAAAGATCAGGGAGGTGATACCAGACTGCGGCATCAGTTCAGATGTCATTGCCGGATTTTGTACAGAGACAGAAGAAGAGCACCAGGAAACGCTGGACCTTATGCAGCAAAGTGCATATGATTTTTCATATATGTTTATGTACTCTGAAAGACCCGGAACCCTGGCTGCAAGACGATATGAAGATGATATTCCGATGGATGTGAAACAACGCAGGCTGGAAGAGATCGTATCCCTGCAAAACCGGATGTCCCTGGAGAGCAATAAAAAAGATATCGGTAAGTCATTCAAAGTTCTTATTGAAGGTGACTCCAGGCGCAGTGCGGCAGACTGGATGGGCAGGAACAGCCAGAATAAAGTCATCGTATTTCAAAAAAACAACCAACAACTCCGGCCCGGAGACTATGTAATGGTAGAGGTGAATGCCTGTACCCAGGGTACGTTGTTGGGTCAAATCATTTGAACAGATGGACCTGCAGTTAATTAAAAACAGGTTTGGTATCATAGGTAACTCAGTTGCACTGAACTATGCGTTACAGGTAGCAGCCCAGGTGGCCAATACTGACCTCACTGTACTGATCTATGGCGAAAGTGGTGTGGGCAAGGAAGTTTTTTCGCAGATCATCCATGCCCTTAGTTCACGAAAGCATAATCCATTTATTGCGGTGAACTGTGGTGCCATTCCGGAGGGGACAATAGATTCGGAATTATTTGGACATGAAAAAGGATCATTCACGGGTGCCATGGACAGCAGGAAAGGTTATTTTGAAACTGTGAATGGCGGAACAATCTTCCTGGATGAAATCGGTGAAATGCCGTTGGGTACGCAGGCCCGTTTGCTGCGTGTACTTGAAACCGGAGAATACATCCGTGTGGGTTCATCTAAGGTGCAAAAGACCGATGTGCGGGTTATTGCAGCCACCAATAAAGACCTGCTGGCTGGTACACAGAATGGCAAGTTCAGGGAAGACCTTTACTATCGTTTAAATACAGTGCCCATCAGGGTACCCTCTTTACGGGACAGGAAGGAAGATATAGTGCTGTTATTCCGGAAGTTCTGTGTGGACTTTGCTGAAAAATACAAGGCGGCACCCATCCAGCTGGATGAAGATGCGAAGCGTGTTCTGGAAGAATATAGCTGGCCTGGTAACGTCAGGGAGCTTAAGAATATAGCAGAGCAGGTTTCTGTACTTACCAAGGATAAAATGGTGACCGGCTCCATCCTGCAGAAATTCCTCCCTGAGAATAAACAGCGATTGCCGATGCTGGCGCCACATACGCATCTCAACGGAAATGGTTCTGCTACAGACTTCACCAGTGAAAGGGATATTCTTTATAAGCTTTTCTTTGACATGAAAAAAGATGTCACAGAACTGAAGAAGATGTTCCTGGAGATCCTGCATAATCCTTCTTCCGCTACAACGGCGGCAGCGGTTTTTGCCAATGAAAATATGTTGCACGAGATCTCTGCATTGAAAGATATGGATGCAACGATTTCACCGGTAAGTACCCCCCTGCCCCAGCCCGTGATCTTCCATGAGGATGATATTCATGAACACGTGGAAGTGGAAGAATCACTGAACATCATGGATAAAGAAAAAGAATTGATTGAGAAAGCCCTCAAAAAGCACAAAGGCAAGCGGAAAGATGCGGCTTCAGACCTGGGCATCAGTGAAAGGACCCTGTATCGTAAACTGAAAGAATATAATATAGAAGAGTGATGAAATGGAAAAACCTGGTCCTGCTCTCTATGGCCGTTGCGGGTTTGCAGGGCACCTGCCGTGTGGGAACAAGAGATGTATCTATTGAGCCGGAGGCCAAGACGGTGAAGGTGTATTTAGTTGAAAACAGGGCGAGATACAATAATCCCCAACTTAGCCCTAAGCTTACAGACAAGCTGCGTCAGAAAATTGTGAACCAGACAAGGCTTACCCAAACCAATGGTGAAGCAGACTACGAGATTGCCTGTGTAATTACAGATTACAGTGTAAGTACTTCCGGTATCTCCAACCAACAAACTGCCAGTAACAACCTGAATGTTACCGTACACATTGTTTTTGTGAATAAGGTGAAGCCTACAAGAAACTTTGAAGCGGACGTAACCCGGAACTTCCCTTTTGCTGCCACTTTAAGCCTGCAGCAGGCGGAAACCCAGCTGGCGGAACAGGTGATCAACAATCTGGCCGACGAAATTTTCAACCGTATATTTTCTGACTGGTAGTTCATATCTTCAACGGATGAATCAGGGTTTGAAACATCTTGCACAACAGTTAACAGGCGGTGCAGACCTCACAGTGGTGAGTGCTGATGAATTGGATGTACTCATTGATGAGTATCCCTATTTTTCGGCCCTGCACCTGCTGAAAGCAGCCAAGGCTGCAGGCTCTGCTGAATCAGATGCAACCCCCACCCTTTCAAAAGCTGCAATTTATTTCCCCAACCCTCACTGGTTCTATTGCATACTGGAAGAAATGAAGTTGGGCGCAGCCCCGGCCATTGCCGCTCCTTCTGCAAATCCTGATATGGGAACAGAAGACATCAGGGAGGAAATCCTGGTAGAGGAATCTCCGGAAGCGGAAGTGGTGAATGTAGTTGGGTTGGTTGAAGAACAAGAAATGGTAGTGGAAGAACCTGAACCTCTGCCAGAAGACAATAAAGTTGAAGCGGAGGAATCCATTCAATGGGAGAATAACCTTGCCGAAAATCCGGTATACCAGCAGCATGTTGTTTCAGATGAGGAACATTTTGAACAGGAGCTTTGGCAAAGGCAGGAGTGGGCGGAAGAAAAGCAACCAGAAATGGTGGAGGAGGAAAAACCAGTGTTGGAATCCCCATCGGCCATAATTCCGGAAATCGAAGAACCGGATGCAGACCAGATCCTGCGATCAGAAATTGACGTGGAGAGCAAGGATCAGCCTATCATAGTTTCAGAAGAGTCGGAGACCGTCCATGAAACCGAAAAACCCATAGAGGAGCCTGAGATGGAATCTACGGCCGTGGCGCCAGCTTCTGTTGAAAAAGCAGAGGAACCGGCCTTTGACCTGCCTTTTGAGCCATTACATACCATTGATTATTTTGCCTCCCAGGGCATAAAAATACCTGCTGAAGCTTCACCCAAGGACCAATTGACCTTGAAACTCAGAAGCTTTACAGAATGGCTGAGGGCAATGAAAAAGCTCCATCCGGAAAAAATGGCAAGGGAATTCAAGCCTGAAGAAGAAGACCAGGTGAGGTCCATTTCTGAGAGTTCCAACGCCTCCAGTTTGGTGTTTACTGAAGCCATGGCAGAGGTTTTCCTGAAACAGGGCAAAAAAGATAAAGCCCTGGAGGTGTATGAAAAATTAAGTTTGCTTGATCCCGCTAAAAGCGCTTATTTTGCAGTCCGAATTCAGGAAATAAAAGAAAACTGACATGGCATTATTATTTCTCATACTGATTATTGTGGCGTCTGTTCTGCTGGGTTTGATTGTATTGATCCAGAACCCCAAAGGTGGTGGATTGGCTGGAAACATTGCAGGTTTCAGCAACCAGTTCATGGGAGTAAAACAAACTACAGACGTACTGGAAAAAGGCACCTGGATCCTGGCTGGTGTGATCGTAGTCCTCTGCCTGGTTTCATCTATGCTGATCAACCAACCCAGCACGGGTAATGAAATGATCCGGAATGTAAATACCAATGCAGGCTCAAACACGGCTCCTGTTCAGCAGGTTCCCGCTGCCACACCTGCACCGGCACCTGCAACCACCCCTGCTGCCAAATAATTGTAATTTCATAGGATATTATCGTAAAACCCTGCAATTAGCAGGGTTTTTGATTATTTTACCCTACCAATATGCTGAAGAAATTTATCCGATGGATCTTTGTGATCATCCTGCTGGCTGCCCTTGGATTTGCCTGGATGGCAATGAGCAGCACTACTGCATTTGAAGGAAAATCACAGGCCGTTTTTATCCCTTCTCAAAATTATTCACGGTCTGGCGTATTGGAAGAATTGCAAAATCGCAAAGTGCTCTCTTTCCCCTTTGCTTTTAATACCCTGGCCAGCCTGCTGGGGTACTGGGATAATATCAAGCCCGGAAAGTATGTTATCAATAATGGCAGTTCGGTACTTGACCTCGTTCGTACATTAAAGAATGGCCGGCAAACACCCGTAAAACTCGTCATCAATAAATTCAGGACCCGGGAGGATCTGGCTGGATATATTGGCAGGCAGATGGAAATTGATTCATTGGATATCCTTCAATTTTTCAACAGCCCGGATTCCGTCAGAATACTGGACCTTGACACCAACAATATTGTGACCTCGGTCATCCCTAATACCTATGAAATGTATTGGACAACGCCGGCGTATAAAGTGATCCGAAGGCTGGCTGATGAAAGGGAGAAGTTCTGGAATGCTGAAAGAAGATCCCGGCTTGATGGGATTGGCCTTAATGAAACAGATGCGTATATCCTTGCTTCTATTGTGGAAGAAGAAACTAACAAACTGGATGAAAAGCCCATCATGGCCAGTGTTTATCTGAACAGGCTCCGGAAAAACATGAGCCTTTCGGCAGACCCCACGGTGAAGTTTGCACTGCGAAACTTTGGATTAAAAAGGATCACGATACCGCTGATAAAAGAAGCGGCTAACTCTCCTTATAACACCTACCTGCACAAAGGACTGCCTCCTGGTCCCATTTGTACTCCCTCCATTAAGACCATTGACGCGGTGCTGCAGGCGGCGAAAACAGACTATCTTTTTTTCTGTGCGAGGGCAGATTTTTCTGGATACCATAGCTTTGCTTCCAACGAGGAAGACCATTTTAAAAATGCAAGGGCTTACCAGAAGGCACTGGACAGCCTGCGGATCAAATAACCTGAACCCGTGACAAAGCTAGAACGGCTCATCATTACATCGCCCCCCATTGCTTTCCTGATCAGGAAATCCAAGAAGATTTCCCTGCCGGGATTTGAGGGGCTGCCACTTTATGACGTTGCTGTTTTTTTCATCAGGCAAACCCAGCAAATTGGACTTAATGAAAGGGCCGCTGCCATTTCATTTAACTTTCTGATGGCCATTCCTCCCCTCGCCATCGTCCTGTTCACGATCCTTTCACATCTGCCCATGTCTGATAAGCTTTATCGGGAAGCCTTGCTATTGATCAGGCAGATCACGCCAGACCAGTCAACCTACAAGATCCTTAAGTCTATCATGGATGACTTTTTCAAGCCCGGAAGCGGAACCCTTTCTGTGGGTCTTTTGTTTGCAGTATTCTTTGCTTCCAATGCAGTGATTACCATCATGCGAACCTTCAATAAATCTATCCTTCATATTGAAGTGGAGAAAAGAAATTTTTTTGAGATCCGATACGAAGCCGTCAAGCTCACTGTCCTCATCCTTACACTTATTGTGGGTACCATGATCATCATCGTTATGCAGGGCAACGTGTTGGGACTATTCCGGAAATGGATGCATTTGAAAAGCAAACAGCTGGACTGGGTTGTGGAGCTGATCAGACTGGGACTAACTTTTTTCATGGTCTTTTTTTCCATTGCATTCATTTACCGGTTTGCACCGGCCATTGAGAAAAAATGGAAACTCAATTCTCCGGGAGCACTGCTCGCTACCTGCCTGATCATTGGTTTCACGTATGTTTTCTCCTACTGGGTAAACAATGTGGCCTCTTACAATAAGGTTTACGGCTCCCTGGGGAGTATCCTCATCCTGATGCTGTTGGTTTTTGTAAACTCCCTGGTGCTGCTGATCGGTTTTGAACTGAATGTTTCCATCAACTCCCTGAAGTCCATAGCACGCCGCCGCCAGGCGGAGGAAGGAGCATGAGGAACAGGTTGTAGGAAGGCGTGGCTGTGCATAATGACCAGCTAGGTCCTTTTCCACCAAGGTTTTATATTTGGTAAAAGCAATGCAAATGGCAAGACCATATATCCTGGCAGAAGCCAACTGGGCAACGGTAAAAGACACCCAATATACTACTGCCGTAATCACATGGGGTGCAACAGAAGCGCATAACTATCACTTACCCTATGGGACAGACAATTACCAGGCAAACTATGTGGCAGAAAAAGCCGTGGAAATAGCATGGAATCTGGGATCGCGAATTGTGCTCCTGCCCGGCATACCTTTTGGCGTGAATACCGGCCAGCTGGATGTAAATCTTTGTATCAACATGATGCCATCCACCCAGTTGGCCATCCTGAAAGACATCTGCGATGTTTTACAGCGGCATGGTGTTGGGAAACTGGTTATCATCAATGGCCATGGTGCCAACCAGTTTGTGGCCATCATTCGTGAATTGGCTGGTTTGTTTCCAAAGGTCTTTATTTCTGTAGTCAACTGGTACCAGGCGGGCAGGAAATCCGATATTTTTAACCAACCCGGAGACCATGCAGATGAAATGGAAACCAGTGTAATGATGCATATTGCCCCACAGCTGGTTCAACCCTTGTCCACTGCCGGCGACGGCGCTACACGCAGCTTCAGGTTACAAGGATTCCAGGAAGGCTGGGCCTGGACCCAGAGGCCCTGGACAAAGATCTCCAAAGACACCGGATCCGGTGACCCAAGACTTGCCACGGTAGCCAAAGGAGAGCAATTTCTGGAGCGAACCATCAACAATATTGGAAAATTTCTGCATGATCTCAGTCAGCAATCGATGGATGAAATGCTCGGTTAGGTAAATTTGTGGTCCAATTGATTACATGAGAAGATTAGTAGTACTCCTATCCGTCCTGTTTGCCTGTCAGTTTATCCAAGCCCAACAAACATTCAACATTCTCGGAAAGATTTCCAATGAGAAAGGCGAAGCCATTGCCAATGCATCCATTACCGTGCTGAATAGTACTCGGGGAACTGTCTCCGGTACCCATGGCAATTTTGAGTTAAAGGGCATGGATGCAGGGATATATACATTGGCAGTCTCTGCGATCGGCTACGCCCAAAAACTGATGACCGTTCAGACGGGTGCTTCATTGGCAACTATTGAAGTGAAGCTTACCCCCTCCACCCTCACTCTGGACGAGCTGGTGGTCAGTGCGGAAAAACAGGATGCAAAACTCCAGCAGGTTGCGGGATCCATCACTGCTATACCCGCCAGGCAGGTCAGGGAATACCGCTTATGGGACGTCAAAGATATCAGTGGTATTGTACCCAATCTCAATAGTGCTAATTCCGGTGATTACAGAAACGTTACTTCCATTCGCGGGATTGCTACAACCTCATATGAGCAGGCTGTAGCAACGTATATTGATGGTGTAAATCAATTTTCCCTGGATACCTATATCCCGCAATTGCTGGATGTGGAGCGTATAGAAGTACTTCGCGGACCGCAAGGTACCCTGTATGGCAGGAACGCCATGGGTGGAGTTATCAATATCATTACCCGAAAGCCCACCAATGCCACTGAGGTTTATGCAGAAGCCAGTTTTGGCAATTACCACCAGCAGCGTTACCTGCTATCTGCAAAGACTCCCCTTATCAAAGACAAATTATACCTCGGAGTGTCTGGATTGTGGGATAGTCGCAATGGATATTACACCAATGAATTCAATGGTAAGGATTTCGATAACCAGCAACGTTTTTCAGGGAACTATTACCTCAGTTATACGCCCGGTGCACGTTTCTCTGCTACCTTAAACGTAAAGCACCAGCAAAACGCCAATAAAGGGGCATTTCCATTGAATGCAGATAAGGATGATGCCCTGCAAAATCCTTTCCTACTGAACCAGAACGCCGTGGCAACGATGAAAGACAATGTCCTGAACGCATCGCTTTCCCTGAAGTATACGGCTACATCCTTTCGCCTACAGTCCATCAGTGCCTGGCAAACCAATGCAAGGATTTACCAGTCACCCATAGATGGAGATTTTTCTCCGCTGGATGCCATTGCCATTGTCAATAATTACGGGAAGCCGTTTAACCATGTCAAGGTTTTCACCCAGGAGTTTCGCTTGCAATCGCGGGATCTGGTGGATCACCAGCTAAGGTGGAACGCGGGCTTGTTTTTCTTCCACCAGGATAACCCTACCCGCCAGGGCACCTATTTTGGCCAGGACGCAGGGTTGCTGGGAATCCCTGACACAGACTTCACCGTCATCAACAATAACCTCGGGAAGAATACTGGCGCCGCTGTATATGGCCAGCTCAATTGGCCCATCTCTTCCAAACTGGAACTGATTGCCGGGCTGAGATATGATTACGAGCAAAGGAAACTCACTGTGTCTGGCGAGTATGAAAAATCAGGTAGTAGTTTCCAGACACAACCTGATACCAGTGCGTCGGCAAATTTCGGCGCAGTCTCCCCTAAGGCGGGACTGCAGTATACAATTGACGCTAGCAAAACTCTTTACCTGTTGTACAGCCGTGGTTACAGGGTAGGCGGATTCACCCCCCTGGGGTCTGATCCCAGCCAGCCACCGCTGGCACACTATGATCCTGAGTTTAGTAACAACATAGAACTCGGTTTCAAACAAGCATGGGCTAACCAAAAAATCAGGCTGAATGCCACTCTCTTCTATACGTTTGTCAATAATGTACAAACCCCTACCCTGATCCTTCCGGATGCAGTGACAGTGATCCGTAACGCGGGTAAACTTAATAGCAAGGGCCTGGAGCTGGAGCTTGCCGCTACCGCAGCAAAAGGGTTGGAATTAATCCTGAACGGAGGGTTTACGGATGCCAAATACAGTGAACTGACCATCCCCAAAGATGGACAGCCAGTGAACTATGCAGGTAATAAGCAGATCTTCACTCCTGCATATACTACCCTTGCAGTTGCCCAATATACCTACCCTGTTTCTCAAGAAACAAAACTGGTAGCCAGGATGGAAGCCCGTCTGTTTGGAAAACAGTACTTTGACCTGGCCAACGCCATAAGCCAGGATGCCTACGGTTTATTGAATGCCAGGGCAGGTGTCAGCTGGAAAAAAACGGAGCTGTTCTTATGGGCAAGAAACCTGACGAATACAACCTACATTTCATATGGCTACGACTTCGGCGGGGTGCACCTGGGGAACCCGCGTACCTATGGCGCCACCATTTCAGTTAAATTGTAAATAACTGACGTATCTAATTGTATTTCAGCGTTTTAAGATATTTGCTGGGTGAGCAGGAGGCGAATTTTGTAAATGCCCTGATGAACGTAGTACGGGAGTTAAAGCCCGCCTGGTTGGCGATGGCTTCCAGCGTCCAACGGTGATATTCCGGTTGTACAATCAGGGATTTGAAATAGGCTACCCGGAACTGGTTAACGTAGTCGTTAAAATTCATACCGTATTCCCGATTGATGAATGACGATAAACTCGGCACATTGATTCCTGTCAGATTTGAAAGATCATGCAGGGAGAATCCGTGTTTCAGGTAAGGCTTCTGGCTGTTCATGTGGCTGTCTACCACTTGCCGAAGCAGGATTTGTCTTTCCGGTTGAATTGTTCCATTGCCGGTGTAGGTAATAATAGACATAACAAATAGGTGGTTAAGATGAATGGTCAACAAACTTAACCGGAAAGGCAGCTAAATGCAAGCTGCACGGCTTCATGTATGTTTATTTTCCCTAAAATGAAACAAGGAAGACTGTGGAATGGGCTAGTTTCCAAAAAAAAATAGCCTGTTGGCCATTTTCCCCTGATTAGATTTATTTTCGCGAAACCCAATCGGGATGTAGCGCAGCCCGGTAGCGCGCTTCGTTCGGGACGAAGAGGTCGCAGGTTCGAATCCTGTCATCCCGACAATCCATCACTCCAGAATGCCTGTTGATCAGGTAAGATCGCAGGCATTTTTGTTTTCCCCGGTAATATTCACCCCTCAGATGGAAAGAGCGTATCTAATGGCTCTATGGATAACCCGGGTGAAGGGTTATTTAAATGGACAAATCCATTCTGGTACTGAAGTCCGCGTGCAAGGTCATTTGCCAGCAACAAAGGCCCATCTGCGTCAAGGTGGTCAACCAGTGGCGATAAATGCACCATCGCAGCTGTTCCGATGGTGGATTCATTCATGCATCCCAGCATGATTTCCAGTCCCAGATTCCGGGCCTCACGGATCATCCTTCTGGCCGGGGTGATGCCTCCGCATTTGGTGAGTTTGATATTGATCCCGTGAAAATGGTTTTTGCATCGGGCAACATCCTGCTCAGCAACGCAAGATTCATCAGCAAAAAGGGGTATGGAAGACTGTTGGTATAAAACCTGCATGCCTTCCCAGTTATCTTTGGCCAGGGGCTGTTCAACCATATCTACACCCAGTTCTTTCATCACGGGGATTTTCTCGAGGGCTTGCTCCCGGCTCCATGCCGCGTTGGCATCCACCCTCAAAGGCAGGGTGGTATGGTGTCTTAAGGCGGCCAGGAGTTCCATATCGCCATCAAACCCCACTTTGATCTTATATATAGGCCAGGGGTTCTGGTCTAATTTGGCAATCATTTGCTCCGGAGTATCAATACCAATGGTATAGTCAGTCATAGGAGCATCAGCCATATTAAGCTGCCAAAGTTTATGCAGTGGCTTACCGGTCATTTTTCCCCAGATATCCCATCCAGCCATATCCAATGCACATACCAGGAATGACTGGCCCGGGAATAAGTGATGTAAAAAATGCCAGAACCTTTCAGGATCTGTGAGGGAAAACTTCTCCAGGACCGGGCGCTTTGCTTCCAGGGCAGCAATCATACTATCTACAGATACATTATAATAGTTGATCGCCGGCGCTTCACCATAGCCTTTCAGCCCCCGCCATTCCAGTTCCACAACCAGCGTAGGCTGGTGCGTTTTGGTACCCTTGGAGATAGCAAAAGGATAAACAAAAGGTAAGGCATGTTTGAAATATCTCAGGTTCATGATCTGCTACTGGCGCTCACCAATTGTTTAAGGTCTTGGGTAAAGGATTTTTGCCTCAGGAGTTCTTCCAGTGAAATATGCATGCGGTAACGCCAATAATGTTTGGGATTGGCGGGAACATTGATCCTCTCCGCCTGGGGGTTGGGGTTTCTCAGGTTTTCGTCAATACCCAGCAGGTCCTGGATCTGAAAAATGCTCCACATGGCCGGGGAATACAGGTGTTGGATCACAATGGCTCTGTTGATCCATGCCTCACAAGTTAAAGGCGCTTCCCCATACTGCCCCAGTTCATGCTGATAAAAGCGCTGGGTGCGGGCCCTTTCCTCTTCCCACCATCCGCGGATGGTACTCATATCATGTGTGGATGGTGTTACCACACTGAGGTATGGAGCTTCATTGGGATGAAAAAACTCTTTTTTACTGTCTTTTGGCATCCGCTGGATCTCGAGGCTCAGGAAACCTAATTGTTGCATCACATCAGGCACACATGCGGGAACCATGCCCAGGTCTTCGCCACAAATCAACATTTCACTGGCCCTTTTGAGGGCAGGCAGTTTTTCCATGGCCTCCCTCCTCCAGTATTCATCCTGGCGCCTGAAGAAATAATCTACATACAGGTCCTGGAGTTGCTGCTGGCTGTGGTGATCAAGGTATTTGTAAGAAAGCGTCTGCTGCATGTTGAACCGGAAATGGAATGCCATACCCGGCTGATCTGTATCCTCAAAAAGAATTACGTTGGATACCAGGTTGAACAAGCCCAATTTGATCCTTTCCTGTTCCTCTGTATTAGGCAAGCCTGCAAAATGAACTTCAATCTTATTTTGTGCATTGAATTCATCTTTCAGTTGGTAGGTTCCATCGCCACGGGAATCAAGGAAGGGTTTGATTTTTTTCTCATCAGGTCCAAACATTTCCCATAGTACAGCATCATTAATAAAAGGACGGGTGTATCGATGGAGATCAAAGGAAATGTTGCGCTGATGTAATTCCTGGATCTGAACGGGAATAGCAGGCACAAAATGGCCAAGGATACCTTCTACAGCATCTTCAGGAATTGACCAGATCCGGAAGAAACCCAGAATATGGTCAATCCGAAAAGCATCAAAATAACGGCTCATTTGCTCAAACCTTCTTTTCCACCAGGCATAACCGTCCTCTTTCATTCTTTTCCAGTTATAGGTGGGAAAGCCCCAGTTCTGGCCCTTGACGGCAAAATCATCCGGTGGAGCACCTGCCTGGTAATCCATGAAGTACAGGTCAGGCGCTACCCATGCATCCACACCATTCCTGTTAACGCCAATCGGAATATCACCCTTTACTACAATTCCGTGTTTATTGGCATAGTCATGGGCTTCCTTCAATTGTAAGTGCAAGTGGAACTGCACAAAATAATGGATCCCGATTCGGTCGAAATGTTTTTGCGTTGAAGCACACAGTTTTTCAATCTGCTGCTGGTGATAAACAGCATTCGTCTTCCATAACCTGAACTCAGCCGTTTCATATTTGTCCCGCAAATAACAAAAAGCCGCATAAGGTACCAGCCAGTCCTTGTTATCTTCAAAAAAGCGTAAGTAGTCGTCTGATGCAAAGGTTTTATCTTTCTGCAACTGGTAAAGGTCTTCAATCACACTGAGCTTATATTGAAGCACGGCTTCGTAATCCAGTTCCGGCAATTCATTAAGCTGTTTGTATGTTTTTTTCAAAGACCTGATTGAGGCAGCATATTCCTGCCCGGCCACTTTTTCAAGGTTAAGATAGATAGGGTGTAGTGCAAAAGCGGAAATAGCAGAATACGGATATGAATCCACCCAGGTATGACTGGAAATCGTATCATTCACGGGCAGGATCTGGATCAGCTTCATGCCAACATTCTTTGCCCAGTCAACCAGTAATTTAATGTCTGCAAACTCCCCCACTCCGGAACCTTTGTCTGACCGCAGACTGAAGACGGGAACTGAAACGCCTGCAGCTTTCCAGGTGGCCACGGGTAATTGTGCAAAGCCGTCCCGCACAATGGTTACTTTTCTGGCGAGGTTTTGATTAAGGATGTAACGATTTTCACCGCCTTCGTAGGTGCTGAATTTCTTAAGGCGGGTGTCGTAAACACCATATTTATAGTAAATATCTCCTGCTTCGTTGAGCAGGTTAAGCTTGAGCGTCCACCAGTTACCTTCCCGGTTCATAAGCACCGGTTCAGCACTATTCCAGGCGCCCATTGCGGGGGCACTACCTAAAATGCACAGCGCTTCATGCCTGCGCAACAGGGGGGCCTTCACCATCAGGACATGTGTACTTCCCCTGTAAGGCTTCGCTTTAATGGCCTGCTTAGGCGAATTGAGTAAAACATCCTGGAATGGGGCGGTGAAAAAAGCGTTTTCAATGGTGCCCGCGTGGTTCCAGGTATCAATATTGTCAATTTCATTGGCGGTGATGCGGGATAGTTCAATGAGGCGGTCTTCACCCCATTCTATGACCTGTTCCCCTGATTCCGTATGAAGAATGTATTTGTAGTGGAAACTGTCAGGATGCTTATCTGCCGGGCTCAGTTGAATTTCTGCCTGCCAGAAATCTTTGTTCAGGTATTGCATCGGCAAGGCAAGCGCCGCATCATTATTTCCCAGTTGGGTAATCCCGCCGGAAAGGTGTAGCGACTGTCCTGGCTTTGTGGAGAAGCGCAGGAGGAAACGAATTAGCATGCAAGTTGGGTTTGGTCTATAAAAATACGGAACTAAGTGTATAAGTTACACAATACAAAAAGCTTTCTGTTTTATAAATATCAGAGAACGATTTATATTCGCGTAAAATTTTTCATCATGGAATCCAAATCAAGGGGTATTTACTGGTTGTTATTCTTTGCTTCCATCGCACTTTGTGTTGTTGTTTACCTGTTTTTGCCTTCCATGACCTCACTGACCGTGGTTCCCCTGGTGACCACCCTCGTGAAAGCCCTTGACCTGATCTGACACTCCCGCACTCCCGCATTATCATATTTTCACATTTAAAAAAGCCCCTTCCGGAACCGGAAGGGGCTTTTTTTGCCATTTATCCACCCTAATGGCCACCGGTTGAGCCAACAGATTCCTTAACATTTTATTGGTAACAAACGGGACAAAACAACGTCTAATATGGGTAGAAGGTTGAAAAACAGTTCTTTGATAATATTCAGGTTTTCTTCAAAATTGATTCCTATTCCGGGGTAATAAAAGGGTTAATAGTTCGTTAATTGAATAATTTTCAAAAATACCACGAACAGGGGGTTTGAAATATGTAAAGTTCACACTATCTTTGCAGCGCAAATCGCCACTAACTGCACAACAGGATCCGGGATCAGGTCCGAGAAGAAAATCAACGATCAGGTAAAGTCAAAATCAACCATTCATCCTGATTCCAGACCAAACATAGTAATAGGTATTGCATAGTAGTAGATTCAGATATACCTTTGTCATATAAGAAGAATATAGATAGTTAAGAAGAACAGACAATGAAACAAATGATGAACGAAGTGAATCCAAAGGCAGGAACACTTAAACCGAGAAACAGAAAAACCCTTCAGAACGTGTCCAGAAAACTAATTGCCTTCGTTCTGATGCTCGCCATCGCCCTGCAACCCGCAGTGCTGAGTGCAAAAACACTTGATTACAAGGGCGACACATGCTGCAGTGTTGAGAAAAAGAACACTGTGAACAAGTTTGCAAAGCTGGTGAAAGTGAATCTACCTTCCCGCGACTATATCCGGAAGGCAGACAGCGAGATTACCAGGAACCTGTATAATTCCATGGAAGAAAACAGGGTAAAACAATTTGCTGATGGATTTGCAGCCAGCGATGCTGAAATCAATCGTGCGTTTAATGCAGAAAACCAGATCTCCGCTCCTAAGACCCGCTTGGGTGATGATGAGTGGATGGCAGCCCGTTTCTTGGCAGAAAACATTCAAATGCCGGCTAATTGGTCAGCAAATGATGCAATGGTTATCAAAGATTTCAACCAATCCGTAAGGATACAGTGGGCAGCACCCCGTGCTGAAGGATTGGATGAAATGGTTTCCCTGCAATTCTTTGCAGAGAATATCAGCCTACCATCAGCAGATATGATCACTATAGCGGATGAGTCCATGCACAATCGCATCATGCAGGAACTGAACAACAGCATCCTCGCAATCAAATAACGACAGTTTTAGTCTGAAATATTCAGTCAGTTGGTTTGTTTTTGGAGCCGGCGATAGCATCGCCGGTTTTTTTGTTGCTATCTTTGCCTCCTGCAAACCAGGCTATCGCCGTTCACGCAAGTGGAAGGAGGAAAGTCCGGACAGCACAGAGCAACCCACCGGTGAAGAGCCGGGTTCCGGAAACGGAAACAGATAGTGCCACAGAAAATTACAGCCGTTGCAAAACGGTGATGGTGAAAACGTGAGGTAAGAGCTCACGACGTCCGTTGGTAACAACAGGCGTGGGTAAACCTTGGGTGCTGAAATGCCATGTATAGTAACGGTTGAGGGCTGCTCGTCCAATGCTTCGGCAACGTTACAGGGTAGGCAGATGGATCTTTTCGGGTAACCGTAAAGGCAGATAAATGATGGCCATCCCGCAAGGGACACAGGATCCGGCTTATGGTTTGCAGTTTTTTTTTATTTAAAGTAGATCTCTGTTGCACCAAAACCAAAACTGGGATGGAATTGGTTCACAAAACTTTTGACTTCTTTTTTCATTCTCAGCAGGTCATGGATCTCATCCCGCAATTTACCTGTACCCACCCCATGTATAACAATCAGTTGTGGTAAATGGTGTAACAGGGCCAGTTCATAGTATTTCTCAAAAGTCTTGAGTTGAAGGTCAAGAATAGCGGCATTACCCAAACCTTTCCATTGATCAGTGAGTTTCTCCACATGCAGGTCCACTACAGAGCGCGCAGATTCCAGGTGCTGGCGGTTCACCTTTCCATGTTCATAAATTTTGTACCCTGCCTGGGCCAGTTTATTCAGGTCTGCCTTCTCCTCTTCTGCTTTGTCTGGATACTGTTCAAAAAGCACATAAGCAAAATGGGCTTCTTGCTTCATCTTCAGTTCTTCCACTTTCTGGAAGATCTGTTTACCCCGTATTTTCAAACTGGTTTCCAGATGGGAGACCTTCTTTTTATCAGGCACATGAAGGGAAAACTCCACATCAAACCTGGGAGAGTCATTGAACTGTTCCAGGGGAACATCATGTATATAAAAATCCTGCAAGGGGTGAATCTCGTTTTTTAATTCAAAATGAACTGCACCCTGCAGCCTGAGCACATAATGAAAATGAAGATGGAGCTTAGTCTGGTTAACCAGGAAGAGTTTGAAATACTCTACCACATCATCGTCAAAAACATCTTTATCAAAGACAGGGAGAAAAGAAAGCCAAACCCCCTCTCCCACTTTATACTTTGTTGCGGCCTTCTCCTTGCGGATCTCATCAATAAAAATTTTTGGCTTGGGTTTATCCGTTGCGGGCTTTGCGGAGAAGCGATTAAAGTAAGGAAAGTCTATCTGGTCAAGGTATACCGGAAATCTTACGCCGTCCACCTCCACCAGGGCCATTTGGCGATTGATAAAATCAACAATCTCTGCCTCTTCTCCTGAATGGACCAGGATCACCTTATCGCCTTGTTGAAATTTCATATTTATCGTGCATTAGCTAAGCGGCTCTTCCTGTAGCCATATAAAAAATAAATGATCAGGCCTATCGCCATCCAGCCAAAAAATACCATCCAGCTCTTGGTGGGTATTTCTATCATCAGGTATAAACAGCATAATACCCCCAGGACCGGAATCAGGGAATAGTTTCTTATGAATGTATACACGGTCATCAGGGCAGCGAGGATCAGGAACACCAGGAAAAGGTATTCCTGGTAGGATTCTTTTCCAAGATTATCCACTGCTTCCATGATTCGTGTTCTGCCCAGAAACAAAAAAAGGAGGAATAAAGCTGGTACAATCCATTTGCCATTGATATATGGCAACTGAAATTTCCCTGCTTCCTTTTCACGGAATGGAAGCATGAGCACACCACCGCTTACCAATACAAATGCAAACAAAGTCCCGATGCTGGTTAGGTCCGTCATGAGTTTATCGTCAACAAATAACACCAGTCCGCCCACCAATATTCCTGACATTATAGTGGCAAATCCCGGAGTCCTGAACTTGTGATGAATTTTACCAAAGGATCCCGGCAACAGGCCATCCCTGCTCATAGACATCCAAATACGGGGCTGGCCCAGTTGAAACACCAGTAGTACGCTGGTAGCTGCCACCACCGCACTCACTGAAATAATAAATCCAATCTTCGGAAGGTTAATTTTATCAAATACATACGCTAACGGGTCTGCCACGCCTTCAAACTCACTATACTTAACCATACCCGTTATGACTAGTGCGGTGATCACATAAATTACGGTACAGATCACCAGTGAGTAGATCATGCCCCGGGGAAGATCTCGTTTAGGATTGGCACATTCTTCTGCTGTGGTAGAAATGGCATCAAACCCGATATAAGCAAAAAACACGGCAGAAACCCCCTTCAACACACCGGTCATTCCATTAGGGAGAAAAGGCGACCAGTTCTCTGTAGTTCCCTCGGAGAAAATATACCAGAAACCGATCACCGCCACCAGCGCGAGGATCAGTAGTTTGAGCATCACCATAAAATTAGCAGAGCGCTTGCTCTCATGGATACCCACATAAGCTAATATCGTGATCAGTACAACAATAATAAAGGCAGGCAGGTTAATGATAAAATGAAATCCACCGATCACCGGTGCATGGGTATAAACAAGATCTTCTAATGGTTTGCCTTCGGCCACAGCTGCCTGCCATGCATCCCTTGCTGTCTGATATCCCACCGTGAGCCAATCCGGCAAATGGATATTCATGGCTCTCAGAATATTATTAAAATATGCGCTCCAGCTGATAGCTACTACAATATTTCCGATGGCATATTCCAGTATCAGGGCCCAGCCTATGATCCAGGCTACCATTTCCCCGAATGTAACATAGGAGTAGGTGTATGCACTCCCGGAAACAGGTACCCTGGAGGCAAACTCGGCATAACACAAAGCGGTGAATCCACATGTAACGGCGGTGATCAGGAAAAGAAAAATGACTCCCGGTCCGCCATTAAAAGCAGCAGACCCGATGGTGGAGAATATTCCGGCTCCAATCACAGCCGCCACGCCCATGAACGTAAGATCTTTTACGCCCAATACTTTTTTCAGCCCTGATCCATGTCCATCACTGATGCCATCTGCCTGTTCCTTTAATATGAGATCGAGCGATTTTTTTCTGAAAACTGAATTTGCCATACCGTGAGGGGGTTATTACAATCATTTATCTCTTTGTACCAGATACTGCGCCAATCTGGCCAGGGGTTGCTTCCGGCTGCTCACTACCGCAATATCTTCAAGGTGCTGGAAAGCTACGGACAAATACTGATCCTTCAAGGCCAGGGCCCATGCTTCCATGCCGGTTTCCCGGAATATCTCCAGCACTCGCTGAACTTTATCTGCAGGGTTCTCTTTCATCAAAAGCCTGAGTTCTTTCTGGCTGCTGGGTGATGCAGCTTCCAGCGCATGAATCATCAAAAAAGTTTTTTTATTGGCCATGATGTCACCTCCTACCTGCTTGCCAAATTTTGCAGGATCACCAAACGCGTCAAGATAGTCGTCCTGGATCTGAAACGCAATCCCCAGGTTCTTACCAAATTCATACAAATGTTGCTGGTTACCTTCGCCCGCGCCACCCATTATTGCACCCATTCTCAGGCTTGCCGCCAGCAGAACAGAAGTCTTCAGGGTGATCATATGCAGATACTCATCCAGGGAAAGATCATCCTGTTTCTCAAAATCCATATCCAGTTGCTGCCCTTCACACACTTCTTTTGCGGTGGTATTGAATAATGAAAGAATGGACTTCATATAGCTGCTGTCAATTCTATTCAGGTATTCATATGCGGCAACCAATACCACATCTCCCGCCAGCAACGCAGTTGACTCCCCATGTAACGCATGCACCGTAGCTTTTCCTCTTCTGAGCGGTGCTTTATCCATGATATCATCATGAATAAGTGTAAAATTATGGAAGAGCTCTATGGCAGTAGCTACATCATAAGCATCGGGAACAATGGCGTCAAACAGTTCATTACCCATCAGGCAAAGAACAGGGCGGATTCTTTTACCACCCAGGGCCAGAAAATACTCGCAGGGATCATACAAACTGGGTGGTGAAACAGGGAAATGCCTTTTATTGAAATGTATTTCAAATGCCTGCTGCAGTTCTTCAAATTGAAACATCGTATAAAGTAAAAAGTCAAAAGTAAATGAACAAAAAACCGGCTATTTCCTTTTACCGGTGGTACCAGGTTTCCCTGTATTTTTTTTCTTTGATTTTTGTTTTTCCTTACCAGCCTTGATTTTAGGTTTAGGTGGTGATCCTTTTTTCTCTTCGTCCACAAACAGCACCCATTCATAATCCAGCTGCCTTTTAGCCAGATTTGCGGAAACAAGCTTCACCCGCACTTTGTCGCCCATCCTGAAACTCCTCCCACTGCGCCGGCCTACCAGTGCATAATCTTCCTCCATATGCCGAAAATCATCATAGTCCAGCAAACTCTGCACACTTACGAGTCCTTCGCACTTGTGCTCTACTGTTTCTGCCCAGAATCCAAAACTTGCCACACCACTGATCACCGCGTCAAATTCATCACCTACAAACTGCTTCATGAACTCCACCTGCTTATACTTGTTGGCAGCACGTTCACTTTCCATTGCGGCACGTTCTCTTTCACTGCTGTGCTTGCATTTCTCAGGCATTTTTTTATCCGGCTTTGGATTGCCATCAAGGCATTCCTGGAGGACCCGATGCACCATAACATCGGGATAACGGCGGATGGGTGAAGTAAAATGACAGTAGTGTTCAAAAGCCAGGCCATAGTGGCCAATGTTCTCCATGGTATAAATGGCCTTGGCCATGGTTCGTATACCCAGTTGTTCCAGCACATGTTGCTCCGGTTTTCCAGAAACCTTCGCCAACATATCATTGAAGCTTTTCGCAATGCCGTCAGGGCTGGATGTATCAAAATGATAGCCAAACTTCCTGGCAAATGCTGTGAAGGGCAACAGTTTCTCCTGATCTGGCTGGTCATGCACCCTGTAGGGGAAGGGTACTGGCTTTTTGTTGATCTTAAGTTTAGAAACATTTTCAGCTACTGTCCTGTTGGCTAGCAACATGAACTCTTCAATAAGCTGGTGAGATTCCTTGCTTTCCTTGACCACAATACCAATGGGCTTTCCATCTTCATCCAGCCTGAATCTCACCTCCTGCGATGAAAAATTGATAGCACCCTTCTTAAATCTTTGTTTCCGGAATTGTTGCGCAAGGTCATTCAGGATCAACACTTCACTACTGTACAACCCTTCCTTACTATCAATGATGGATTGCGCATCTTCGTAAGTGAACCGATGGTTTGAATGGATAACTGTTCTGCCTATCCAGTATTGCTTAACCTCTCCTTTCGCGCTGATCTGGAAAACACAGGAAAATGTGAGTTTGTCTTCATGCGGCCTCAATGAACAAAGTTCATTGGAAATCCGCTCTGGCAACATGGGCAGCACCCTGTCTGGCAGGTACACAGAAGTGGCCCTTTCATATGCTTCCTGGTCAAGAAGTGATCCCTCTTCCAGGTAATGGCTCACATCAGCTATATGCACCCCGATCTCATAGATCCCTGATTTAAGTTTTCGAAAGCTGATGGCATCGTCAAAATCCCGGGCATCTACCGGATCAATAGTGAAGGTCAGGATATCCCGCATATCCTTTCTGCGACCAATCTCATCATGGCTGATCACATCGGGTAACCGATGGGCTTCTTCCATAGCATCGTCAGAAAACTCCAGGGGGAATCCATTCTCCACCAGGATCTCTTTCATGGCCATATCATTGGTGTCTCTGTCATCCAGCACACTTACTACCGTGCCATGGGGGTTCTTATCATTTTTATTCCATCCGGTGAACCTTACCACTACCCTGTCACCATCTTTTGCCTGCTGCAATGCTTGAATCGGTATGTAGAAATCTGGGATCTTCCTGGCTGAATCCGGAATAAAAAATGCAAAGTCTTTGTTGGCTTCAAGCCTGCCAATGTATTCTGTTTGTTTGCGTTCCAACACTTCCGTGACTATGCCTTCAGATCTGGTCCCCCGGTCCCTGGTAATGACTACCCGCACTTTATCTCCATGAAATGCCCGGTTGATGTCCGACGGCCTTACGAGGATATCCTTTTGCAGGTTGTCAACAATGACAAATCCCATTCCTGACCTGGTAATATCCAGGGTCCCCACATATCCATCACTGGTATGGTGCTTTTGCTTTTTTGATTTGGTTTGCTTTTTTCCCATCGATGCGTTTTTACGCTATGCTGTTGAAAAATTCTGAATGAAATTACTGATTAATGCCTGAAACCTTTGCTCACCGTCAAACAGAAAATGTATAGAGATCGGCAAAACATACAGGGGCATATCTCTGAGTTCCTGCCGGTATTTCACCAGCCGCACGGCATCCTTCTCGGTGGTCACCATTAGTTTACCCGGACCCTGCATTTTCTCGTAGCGTTCGTTGATCTCATGCAGGTCATCAATGCTGAAGATATGGTGGTCATTGAAAAACATCGCTTCATAGGAACTGCTGTTTTCCTCAATAAAATCCGTAAGCGGCGTGGGGTTAGCGATTCCACAGATCAAAAGGATTTCCGATTCCCGGGAAAGTTCACTCGGACTTTGCCTTACGATATGGTATAAACGGCCGTAATGAATACAGGTAAACAGAACCGTTTGTCCGGCTTCCGGTTTCAATTCCTGGATGATCTTCTGTCTTTCTGCTTCACCCAGGTCTCTTGGGCATTTGGTAACGATGATCACCTGGGCTCTTACTGCACTGGAGAGATTATCCCTGAGATCTCCGGTGGGAAGATAAAAATCACGGGTATACAGATTACTATAGTCTGTAAGCAGGATATTGAATCCTGGTGTGATGGCCCTGTGCTGAAATGCATCGTCCAATATGATCACCTGTGTTTCAGGCCGGTCATACAGCAACTGCGGAACGGCCACAATGCGCTCTTCGCCCACAGCCACAGCAATGTCCGGATGACGAAGGTGAAACTGCATGGGCTCATCACCTATTTCCACTGCCGTGGTGGAATCACTGGCAAGAAGATACCCTTCTGTCCTGCGTTTATATCCCCTGCTGATGGTGCCGAGGTGATATTGCCGCTTCAGCATGGTCACGAGATAGTCTACCATCGGACTTTTCCCGGTTCCTCCCACACTAAGGTTTCCCACATTGATGATGGGGATATTGAAAGAAGTTGACTTGAGCCAGTGCTTATCATACATGAAATTTCTGATACGGAGGATCACTCCATAGAGAATGGCAAACGGAAAGAGTAAGATGCGGAACGACCGTAAAAAAAACGTATTAAAATTCATAAACCTGTTCAGGCGTAATACAATACTGCAAAGGTAGGTCCCAGGGGTCCCAGTCTTCAACTAATTCCAGGGGCTCAAAATAGGACAATCCCACGGTTATCACATCTTTCCGGCACTGGGCGAGAAAACGGTCGTAATAACCTTTCCCATAACCCACCCGGTTGCCGGAAAGGTCAAAGGCCAGTAGCGGAACCATGACCATATCAATATCCTCTGGTGCCAGCATTTGCCCGCCTGAAGGTTCCAGGATGCCAAATTTGTTCGGCAGCCACTGGGTGTCATCATTGACCAGTAGATGCACCATCTGGTCTCCTCCAACAGTCCTGGGTGCCGCCGTCTGCAGTCCGGGTTGAATAAACTGCAGGTAACGCACCAAAGGCTCCGGGTCAGGCTCTTTTTTTTCTGCAGAGGGAGCATAGCTATGAATAATGTTTACCATCGGCCAATTGAGCTGCTGAAACCGGATCAGGATGAGATCGTTCCATTTCTCCAATTGAGACGCACTCAATCCGGCCCTTTTCTCTTTATAATATGCACGGGCTTGTTTCTTGGTCATAACAAATTTCTCAAGACAGGACGTAATTTGGCCGCTTCCTTCAATACGCTGTCCTGGTTAATTTCTGGCATGTAAGGCACAGAACCAAGCGCCGGAAACCCACTCCAGTTTACAATTTCCTGTTCATAATGAAGATACTGATCATTGAATATCCAGCCCATAACTTCCACATCCAGGCTCTTCAGAACCCTGGCGGTGAGAAGGGAATGATTAATACTGCCCAGGTAGTTTCTGCTCACTATGATCACCCTGGCATCCATGTCCCTGATCAGGTTCGCCACAAAATAATTGTCAGACAGGGGCACCATCAATCCACCTGCTCCTTCCACCACCAGTGGCCGGGAACTCAGTGGCAGTGCATGGAAAGCCTGCAATATTTTTTCCCGCGAGATCTCTGCACCTTCTTCCCTTGCGGAGATATGGGGAGAAGCAGGTAAGGCCAGGCGGTAGCATTCAGGATGAATGCGGGTATGTTGATTGCTTACAAGTTCTTTAACCGTGTGTGCGTCTGTTCCTGCGTCAAAACCGGCCTGTACAGGTTTCCAGTAATCCGCTTCCAGTGCTTCCACTACCATGGCGCTCACCAGGGTTTTACCCACGTCAGTCCCAATTCCGGTAATAAAAATGGGCTTCATACAGCCTTGTTTACGAAGATGGAAAAGATGGTAGTGCCATATTTCCTTTCTGTCCTGTAACCTTTAAACGAAGTATACTCGTTTCTGGGCGTGTGTTCAAGAATAAACCAGCCACCTTCTTTCAACAGTCCCCGATCAATGATTATCCTGGGTAGGTCATCTATATTATTCAGCGCGTACGGTGGCCCGGCGAAAATCAGGTCATAGGTTGAAGTGGCAGTTTCCAGGAAACGGAACACATCCATTTTCAGCAACTGTGTATTTTGCATACCGAGGGAGGCACTGGTCTTTTTGATGAACTCAAACATAGCCGGGTCCTTTTCCACGATGGTCAGTGAAGCCGCGCCCCTGGATGCCAATTCATAACTGATAGCTCCCGTCCCTCCAAAAAGGTCCAGTGTGTGGCAGGCCGTAATGTCCAGGTTATTCTGGATCACATTGAATAATCCTTCCCTGGCGATATCCGTAGTGGGTCTGGTATATGGCATTTTTGCCGGCGGGTTGATTCTCCGCCCACCCCACTGGCCACTTATGATCCGCATAGCGCCAAAGAAAATAACGGTGAGAAAAAATGCTGCGGATAATTGTCAAAAGCAAAATCATATTGAAATGCGGCCGGTCTCGCATCTAATTCTACCTGAAGAAAATACTTCAGGATCTCCGCATACATAGGGCTTTGGGTTTCCAGAAGGCCACTGACTTTTACCGGTAACTGCTCCGGATCAAGCCCCCATTGATGGGTCAGGTTCAGCAGCCACCAGGCTACATCTTCCGGAGTATCGTAATCATAATGCCGGATCAGCAGGAGTTGCCCTTCACGCCAGAGAGCTACCACAATATGGGAAGGATACAGGACCAGTTCCATCTCAGTGGCGGAACTCTGCTGCTTGAATTTTTTCTTTATCCAGCCTGTATTAAAATGTGAAAATGAGGCGTCTGTAAATTTTTCGGCAATCAGCTCATGCATGCCTTCAATGCTTTCATACACGTGCCTGGCCTTGAGTTCTGGAACACCATCCAGCATGATCAGGCCCTGGCGCAGATCCCCATTCACCACGTCAAGCCATTCTGCCACCTGGTCTTCCCGATAGAACAGGTCCGGAATAAGCAGTCCGCCGGGACCGTGGTAATACACCTGTACATCGCCATATTTCATCTGGAGCAGACTATGACTTTGCAGCAGCTGGGCTACATCATCATTCTGTTTGTCTTTGAACTGGTAATATTCCAGTCCAATAAATTCCCGGGTATCCATGATCTGCACGGCAAAGCAAAAATGATCGCTTCCGGCATCAATCACCAGCCTGCACTGGTCAAACTGCAGGGTCCTGGTTTGCTGGGGTGATATTTGAAATGTTGGGTGCACGCTGTTTTTTTTGCTACTCAATGGGCTTCCTGCACTGGCGCAAAATACACTATTTCTGCGGGTAAAGATGTAGGTTTGCAGGCTTTATGGCAGGAATTCACCAGGAGACGGGCGATTTGCGGATGGGCATATCAAGGGCGCATATTTTAAAGCTTGCCCTACCCATTTCTGCGTCTATCCTGGTGCCACAGATCAACTTTATTACCAATAATGTCTTCCTGGGCAGGCTGGGGAAAACTGAACTGGGAGCTGCCGGTGTTACCGGTGTCTATTATCTCATTTTTGCCGCTATTGGATATGGCCTCAACAACGGCCTCCAGGCCCTGATAGCCCGCCGCGCCGGTGAAAACAGGCCTGAGGAAATCGGCAGGCTTTTTTCCCAGGGTATCAGGGTGGCACTGGGGATTGCCACCATAGGAATTCTCGTCACCTGGTTGCTCGCACCCTATATTTTTAACAGTGTACTCCGTAACCCGGAAGACAAACAACGCATCATTTCTTTTCTGCAGATCAGAATCTGGGGCCTGCCTTTTCTGTATATCTACCAGATGCGTAATGCGCTACTGGTGGGTACCAACCAGAGCCGCTACCTGGTGATAGGCACCCTGGCAGAAGCCGCCACTAATATCGTCCTTGACTATGGACTGATCTTCGGAAATCTTGGCTTGCCTGAACTTGGCTTCAATGGAGCGGCTTATGCATCGGTCATTGCTGAAGCCATAGGGATGCTGGTGGTGCTGGCCGTCATTCACATGAAAGGTTTTGGAAAACGATTCCACTTATACAACAGCATCGGATTTGACATGAAGGCTACCAAGCTCTTACTGGTACAGTCTTCACCCCTGATTTTCCAGTATGCTATCAGCATTATCAGCTGGGAGTTCTTTTTCATTCTGATAGAGAGAAATGCCACCCACATCGATGATCTTGCCGTTTCCAACACCATGCGGAATATCTTTGGCCTGTTTGGTGTGACCACCTGGGCCTTTGCCGCCACCAGCAGCACAATGGTCAGCAACATCATCGGCCAGAAAAAATATGAGGACGTACCCAGGTTGATCATGCGCATCGTTTCCATCAGCACCAGTATTGCCGTGGTAGTATGCATCTTGCTCAACCTTTTTGATACACAGGTACTCCGGATATTCAACGAGGATCAATCCTTTATCAGCCGCGGTCTTCCCGTTCTTCGCGTGGTCTCTGTTGCACTGATCTTAATGTCTTTTGCAACCATTTTGCTGAATGCAGTGATTGGGACCGGAAACACCAAAATCAACCTTGCGATTGAGTTTTTCACCATCATCCTTTACAGCCTGTATGTGTATCTGGTGTTGGAAAAATTCCAGTTGGGGATTGTATGGGGATGGGGTTCTGAATGGATCTACTGGTCCTCCATCTTCACACTCTCGTTCCTGTACTTACGCAGTGGAAAATGGAAGGGCAAGGTGATCTGATGGCCTGAATTCTCATACCTCAACAATAAAAAAGCAGGAAATGATTCCTGCTTCTCAAAAAATATATGGTCAATGGTCTATTGAACCGGTGCGGCCGCTTTTTTCTTTTGCCCTTTAGGCGCAATAACCATCAGCATCCTTTTACCTTCCAGTTTGGGTAGTCCTTCCGGCTGGCCAAACTCGGCCAGACGCTCGGCAAATTTCAAGAGCACCAACTCGCCCCGCTCTTTGAACATGATCGCACGTCCTTTGAATTGTACATAGGCTTTCACCTTGTTGCCATCTTTCAGGAAGTTTTCCGCGTGCTTGGCTTTGAAATCAAAGTCGTGATCATCCGTTCCAGGCGTGAAACGGATCTCCTTTACTTCAGCGGCCTTTGATTTGGCCTTCATCTCTTTTTCCTTCTTCTTCTTATCGTACAGGAACTTATTATAGTCAACCACTTTACATACAGGAGGATCTGCATTGGGAGAAATCTCCACGAGGTCCAGCTGTTGTTGTTGTGCGATGCGCATTGCATCCTGAACGGAATAAACGCCAACTTCCACATTGTCGCCCACCAGCCTTACCTGGGGCACGCGAATGAAATGGTTGATCCTGTGTTCGGCCTCTTTGCGGGGAACAAATCTGCCCCGTCCTCCGAATGGCCTGTTTGGTAATGCCATAAATGTTTGTGCTTATTTGTCAGCCGGCAACTGCAGTGATAAGCGGTGCTTGATTTTAATGATAATAATGGTTACTGCCGTTCTTCAATTTCGCCCTTCAAAATACTAATTATTTCGGAAATGTCCTGTGCACCCTGGTCGCCCGCGCCTTGTTTGCGCACGGCCACCTTGCGTTCCGTCATCTCTTTTTCACCGATCACGAACATATACGGCACCTTCATCAGTTCCGTATCTCGGATCTTCTTCCCAATCTTTTCGTTCCTGTCATCCAGTTCAGCCCTTATTCCGGCCTTATTCAACATGGCCAGGACCTCTTTGCCGTAATCAGCAAATTTATCACTGATGGGCAGGATCTTTACCTGCAGGGGGGACAGCCAGGTGGGGAATTTACCAGCATAGTGCTCCAGCAGGAAGCCAATAAACCGCTCATGGGTCCCCAGCGGAGCCCTGTGGATGATCAGGGGGGTCTCTGCCTGGTTTTCCTTGTTGGTGAAATTCAGCTGAAAACGGCGCCCTTGTGCGAAGTCTACCTGGTTGGTGGCCAGGGTGAATTCACGGCCAATAGCGCTCCAGATCTGTACATCAATTTTGGGGCCGTAGAAGGCCGCCTCGTCCTGTACTTCCACAAATGGCGTATTGGTACGGATGAGTACATCCCTTACCAGCGCCCCGGTCTCTTTCCAGAGTTCAGGTTCATTCACATATTTCTGGCCCAGCTTGGCAGGATCATGCAGGCTGAGGCGCATGACATATTTATCTACCCCAAAGATCTTAAAATACTTCAGGTACATATCGTTCACTGCTTTGAACTCTTCGTAGAACTGCTCCTTGGTGCAATAGATATGTGCATCATTCATATGCAGGCAACGCACCCGCATCAGGCCAAACAATTCTCCGCTCTGTTCATAGCGGTAACAGGTTCCATATTCCGCCAGGCGAAGGGGCAACTCCTTATAGCTCCTGGATTCCGCTGCAAAGATCTTATGGTGATGCGGGCAGTTCATAGCCTTCAGGTAATATTTCTGTCCTTCCAGTTCCATGGGAGGATACATACTATCCTGGTAATACGGAAGATGCCCGGAGGTGAGGTACATACTTTCCTTGGCAATATGGGGTGTAACCACACGCTTATAGCCTGCAGCCTGTTCTGTTTCTTTGGCCAGTTTTTCCAGTTCTTCAATGATGATGGTTCCGTTGGGCATCCAGAGCGGAAGACCGGGACCCACATCATCATCCATGGTGAAAATACCCAGTTCTTTACCCAGTTTTCGATGATCCCTTTTCTTAGCTTCTTCCAGCATCTGCAGATACTCTTCCAACTCTTTCTGGTTGGGGAAGGTGACGCCATAAATGCGGGTAAGCATCTTGTTTTTTTCATCGCCCTTCCAATAAGCGCCGGCTACGCTGGTAAGCTTGATAGCCTTGATCAGTCCGGTGTTGGGGATATGGGGTCCGCGGCAGAGATCTGTAAAATTGCCCTGGGTGTAAAAAGTGATCTCTCCATCCTGCAAACCCTGGAGAAGGTCCAGTTTATATTCATCACCCTTATCGGTAAAATATTGTACAGCGTCAGCTTTGGAGATCTCTTTACGCAGGTATACATTACCCTGGCGGGAGAGTTCGATCATTTTCTTTTCGATGTCTTTCAGTTGCTCTTCAGAAATGGTCTTACCGCCCAGATCCATATCGTAATAAAACCCTTTGTCGATAGGCGGCCCCACCCAGAACTTCACCCCGGGGTACATGGATTCCACCGCCTCTGCCAGCAGGTGCGCAGATGAATGCCAGAATGTGGACTTCCCATCAGTATCATCCCAACTCAGGAGGTTCAGGGTTGCATCAGATACCAGCGGCCTGCTGGCATCCCATACCTGCCCATTCACCTTTACGGCCAGCACCTTCCGGGCCAGCCCTTCAGAAATGGATTTTGCCACTTCCATGCCGGTAATCCCTTCCTGGTATTCCCTCACTGCCCCGTCCGGAAAAGTAATTTTGATCATCATGATAAGTTAAAGGCTACCTGCTAGTAGCCAGAAGCTAATAGCTTTCACAATTTGGCTGCAAATTTAACGATGTTTTTGTGTCCTTTCAGCGTAATTGATGATAATTTGCCATTATGAAACGATTTGTACTCCTGGTGTCATTGTTCCTTTTGTTTTCTGGGGCAGTAGCGCAATCGTTAAGTGGGCAATGGAAGGGCGGGTTTAACAGCTTTGGCAGGATTGACCCCAACGGTGAAACCCAATATGTGCTGGAAGTGGATGTCAAGGGAACTGCTGTTTCCGGTTATTCATATACATATTTTGCAGGCTATGAAAAGCGCTATTATGTGATCTGTCGTTTATCCGGCAGTTATGATAAGAAGAGTAAATCCCTGGTGGTAACAGAGGTGGAAAAGGTTAAATCCAACACCCCTCCGGATTTTCAGGACTGCCTGCAAACGCATTCCCTGACCTATATGAAAGGGACAGACAACCGGGAAGTGCTGGTGGGCAAATGGAAGCCGGCGAGGCCGCAGGATAATTGTGGCACAGGAGAAACGGAACTGGAACGTAAAGCACTGGTGAAAGTAGTGCCCAAAACCAATTCCCCCGCAGTGGCTTCAAAAAATACGGTACAGCCCAAAACGGGCACGGGTACCACAGCAAAGACGGCAGCCCCGGGTACTAAACCTCCGGCAAGCAGTACAAAATCCGCCACCCCTGGAAAAACCACAGCACCGCCGGTGGCAAAAACAACAACACCGGCCCCTGCTAAGAAGCCCCAGCCTAAAACCACCACCGGGTCAACCACAAAACCAAGTACGCCCGTTGCGGAAGTCACCAAAAAACCAGAGACTATAGAAAAAAATCTACCCAGTATTGAAAAACCGAAGGCGCCGTCTACCATCGGGCAAACTTCAACGAAGCTGACCATGCGCGGCAAGCAATTGATCAAAACGGTTGAAGTGGAAGCCAGTAGTTTCCGGGTAGATCTCTACGATAACGGTCAGATAGACGGGGATACCATCAGTGTGTTCTATAACGGAAAACTGATGGTATCCAGGCAACGCCTGAGCACAGAACCCATCAGCATCCAGATCAACCTGGATCCTAACAGGGAAGATAATGAACTGGTCATGTTTGCGGAAAACCTGGGAACCATCCCTCCCAATACTGCCCTGATGGTGGTAACGGTAGCGGGTAAACGATATGAAGTGAACATCACCTCGTCTGAACAAACATCGGGAACGGTGAGGTTCAAATTAGCAAATGCCTCACCCAGATGATAAGCTAAGATCTTAGTTTCATCAACTTACCAACCAGGAAGACTAAGAATACCAGAACCAGCACGCCCGTAATTACGGGAACTGCTATAGCCATAATAGATTGCCCAATGGCCAGGCCATGCTCAGCAGTGGCAACCACCGGATTGCCGGCACCAGCCGTTGTTTTGGTAGATGCAAGCCTCAACATTGAAGTACCCATCTGGATAATGCCGGCACTACCACCCCCTACCATAATTCCTGTCACCCATTTCAGCAGATCCTGATCAATAGGAAGAATGGAAGTAGTAAGCAAGGTGCCGGCCACCAGCGCCATGGGCGTGGTGATGGTGTCCAGCACATTGTCTACAACCGGAATATAATAGGCCGCAATTTCCAGCACCGTGGCGGTGCCAAAACAGATCAAAGCATAGGTGCTGCTCATCCATTGAAAACTCTCTGTGAGGGGCAGCCAGCCCATCTTGCCCGCCAGAGAAGCGATCAGCAAAGGGATAAAAACCCTGTAGCCCGCACTGGCACTAAGCCCTATACCCAATAGTATTGCTGCAATCATAATTAGCCGCCAGCTATTTTTGCCTGGGCATTTTCTCATCCCTCATGGCTGCATTAAACACAAAAGCGGCCACAACGGTGGATATCTGCTTCAGGTCATCTTCAATCAGGTGGTCATAGCTGTCCATGGTGGTATGGTGTGTTCTGGTGCTGTATTCAATGGGGTCCTGTATAAACTGGAATCCGGGAAGACCTGCATTATGAAAAGAGATATGATCCGTAGAACCCGTATTGTTGAGCGTTACGGTTGCAGCACCCAGGTCTTTGAACGGCGCAAGCCACTCACGGAAGATGGCCGCTGCCGCCTCATTCCCCTGGGCATAAATACCCCTCACTTTTCCTGTTCCGTTGTCTATATTGAAATAACATGAGAATTTCTCATGCGGTGCCAGGGGCGTCTTTGCATCACCAAAGGTATTTTTTACATAGGCCCTGGAACCCAGGAGGCCCTGCTCCTCTCCGCTCCATAATGCAATGCGGATGGTTCTCCTGGGCTTGATGCCCAGTTGCTTGATGATCCGCATAGCCTCCATCATAGAAGCAGAACCGGCGGCATTGTCAGTAGCTCCGGTAGATCCCTGCCAGCTGTCCAGGTGCGCACCCAGCATCACGATCTCATCTTTAAGTTTGGGATCCGTACCTGGGATCTCTGCAATAACATTATAGGAGGTGATTTCTGCCTTACTGCTGGTCACCTGTACATCCACGTCCAGCTTCACGGGCACGCCCGCCTTGGCCAGTCTGCAGAGACTCATGTAGTCTTCTGTAGCCAGCACTATATCCGTCATGGCATCGGCAGAATCTTTGTTCTGGGCATTCCGTGTAGACCCCTGCACAAAGATGGTACCGTCATGGCCACGAGGATTCACAGAAAACATCCCGAGTGCACCCTCAGCCTCTGCCAGGGCACGTACTTTATTCATGAAGTTCTGGGGGCCACCCATGTTACGCATGAATGCCTCCCGCTGCCTGCGCTGCGCGGCCGTATCCGGAGGTGCCGGCACAAAGGCTTCCATTTTCTTTAAATCTTCATCCGTATATCTTTCTGCATCTGCTTTAAAGCTTTGCTTATACACATCTTCTCTTCCCAGGATCACCATCCGGCCTTTCATCAAACCGCGAAGTGATTCCAACTTTGCTGAGTCTTTGGGATCAATCATCAGCAACTCTACATTCTTCATACCGTTGGTTCCTTTGCTCCAGGCCTTAGGATACGCAATCAATGGCCTGTAGTAGGGGGCCGTCATTGCCACATAGGATTTATCCAGGTTCCAGCTTTTTCCAAAATCACCCCAGGCTTCCAGGTGCGCATTCTCAATGCCCCAGGCCTTCAGCTGCTTTACTGCCCATTCCGCAGCCCGCTTATAACCGGGTGAATTTGTAAGGCGGGAACCAGCCACATCCGTCAGGTAAAACGCATGGTTCATCACTTTGGAATTGTTCATACCCTCGGCCCTGATCTTAGCGATCATCGCCTGGTCTATCTTCTCCAAATGAACGGTGGTTTGCGCTACTGCCCCCAGGGTAAGGGCCGTACTGATCAGAAGTGTACCCAATATTTTCATGACTGGTAGTTTAGGTCATGAAGGTACAATACCGCATGAATAATCAAAATGAAAAGTTCCAGGTCACAGAAGGGATAATGGGAAACAAAGAAACCTGCTTTGCCTTTACCTGCAATGTGCCATCCAATGCGCTGCCCTCCTGGTCAAAATAAATAAAATAGGGATTGGCCCTGCTGTACACATTATAAATTGAAAACACCCATTTGCTCTTGAACTTCTTCATGGAAAAAGGTTTGGGAGAATAGGTGGCGGAAAAATCCAGCCGGTGATAAGAATCCAGCCGGTATTGATTGATGGAACTGAATTGCTGTGCCAATACACCTTCCACCAGGTAGAATCGCTCAGGCAGGGTTAACGAGTTCCCTGTTGCATACACAAACACTCCGGACAGTTTCCATTTAGGACTGAGCTCATAAATGCCCACTACTGAAAGATCATGGCGCCGGTCATACTTTGCCGGATATTTCCTTCCTTCATTCAGGTCCGGGAATTGCCGCCAGGTATAACTCAGTGTATACCCAATCCAACCCGTCAGCTTACCCCTGGCTTTGTTGATATAAAATTCTGCACCATAACTCCAGCCATCCCCAAATACAAATTCCTCTTCCGGATCCCTGATAGACGGGGTGTATCCTTCTTTATACTCTACCTGGTTTTGCATTTGTTTGTAGTATAATTCCACAGATGTCTCAAACATATTGTCAGAGAAGTTCCTGAAATATCCCGCCGCATACTGCCAGCTGATCTGCGGCTTCACACGAAGTGTACTGGGCACCCAAACATCCGTGGGCAAAGAAGTTCCTGAATTGGAGACCAGGTGGATGTATTGCAGGTTCCTGCTGGCTGATGCTTTGATGGAAGAACGGTCGTTCAACGCATAACGAAGCGTAACCCTCGGCTCCAGACCACCATAGTTCTGGATCTTCTGCCCGCGCCCATAAACAGTACTGTCCAGTTTATTCCCGTCATCGTCCCTCACATAGGCGGTGTATGCCCCTATTTGTTGAAAACCACTAAACCGCAGTCCCGCATTCACTTTTATTTTCTCGGAGACTTCCCAATCATCCTGCACATATATGCCAATCTCATGCGCATACTTTGCCTGCGCATTATTGGGTTCAAACACCACCGTGTCCTGCTGGCCGGTTACGATGGAGGGTGTGAACCGATGGAAGGTATATTGGCCACCAAATTTCAGTTTGTGCTGGGTGGATGCATAGAAATCTATGTCTGATTTAAGTCCGAAATCCCGGATCCCACTGTTGAGGGTCACATCAAAATTATCCTGCCGGGCAGAAAAAGCGAACTTATAATCATTGTACAGCAAAGTAGTATTGGCAAAGAGCTTCCTGTTGAATACGTGGTTCCACCTTAAAGTACCGGTACTGTTACCCCAGGGAATGCCGATATCCAGGGAGCGGGCACTGTTACGGAAATCAAAGACATCCCGGCCAAAATAACCTGACAAATACAAACGGTCTTTTTTGGAGATGATATAATTCATCTTCATGTTCATGTCATAAAAGAAGTACCCTGAGCCATAGAAAGAACTGGACTTGGGTACAAATGGCTTCGCGAGGATATCCACATAGGTACGGCGGCCGGAAATCATGAATGATGCTTTGTCTTTGGCGATGGGTCCTTCCAGGGTAAACCTTGAGGCAATAGTGCCGATGCCGCCCTCCACATGATAGTCCTGCATATTGCCATCCTTCATCGATATATCCAACACTGAACTTAGGCGGCCCCCATATTGCGCGGGCATCCCCCCTTTAATCAGACTCACATTCTTGATGGCGTCCCCGTTGAACACGGAAAAAAAGCCAAATAAGTGTCCGGGATTATACACCACGGCATCATCCAGGAGAATCAGGTTTTGGTCTGGTCCGCCACCCCGTACATAGAGCCCGCTATTGCCCTCGCCGGCATTGCGCACACCCGGAAGGAGCTGTAAGGCTTTCAATGGGTCAACCTCACCAAAGATCACCGGCAGGGAGCGGATCTTATTCATAGACAGTTCCAGCTTTCCCATCTGCGCATTTTTCACATTGGCATCTCGGCGTTTAGACGAGATCACAATCTCCTGTGAAAGCGAAGCCTTTGCCAGGAGAGCAATATCCAGATCAGTATTGCCATGCAGGGAAAGGTTGATCTCTGCAGGGAGATAGCCTACAAAACTGGCGACTATCATATACTCACCTTCCGGCAGGGTAAGAGAGTAAAACCCATAACTGTTGCTGTTCACGCCTTTAGACTCCCCTTTGATGGCGATGGTGGTGCCAATGAGTGTTTCCCTCGAGAGAGAGTCCCTCACATACCCGCTAACCGTGAACTTTTGCTGCGCGGAACCGGTCATCACCAAAAGGGAACATAAAACTACACTGGCCAACTTCTTCATATGCTATCGGGAAAAATGGAGGGAATCGATATTGTCTCCGCAGTGCAACATGCCTGAGGCGTATTTAGGATGTTTTGTGCCCAGGTAGGGATTAACAATCTCAGCCTTGTTGCTGATCCAAAAGCCAGAATCATTGTCGTTGAATGCCATAGGGCAAGCCTGGTAATACAATTTCTGACCATCGTATTGAACCGCTTGCAACAAGGGATACAGATTGTCTGTGATCATGTTGAAAGCATGGCGTTTCTCGGTGATATCCGTCTCTCCTGCCAATGCCGCTGCCTCAGCACGGATGGTACCTGTCAAATCCCGGATGTTCTGGATCAGGCTGGAATCCGGGGTCCCGGTAAGATCAATACTATCCGCTGCAGATGCCAGGGCAACCGCCGCTTTATTCGCTTCCACGGTATCCCAGATCACGAGTGCGTCAGACAATCTGAAATAGGCCGCCATCATTGCATCAGACGAAGATTTGACGCCCTCACCCGTTACCACACTCACCGCTTTTGCCTGTAAAGGCGGTGCCAACTGTTCAGTGCTCTCCCCTTTCTGCGAATTACAGGAAAAGATGAGACCTGCCAGGAGCATCGTTATTAAGAAGTACTTCATATTCATCCGGTATACAGCAAAGATAACACTACCTTTGCAGCTTTGTTGAGCAATACAAGTATTCATGTTAGCGGGATTACAGGATGTGACTTTTGAATTTGGTGCCAGGGTGATCATTGAAGACACCACCTGGCATATCCAGCCGAATGAGCGGATAGGCCTCATCGGATACAATGGTACGGGCAAATCCACCATATTGAAACTATTGTCTGGCCATTATTCCCCTTCTAAGGGATCAGTGGAGAAAAGCAGGGGTATACGGATAGGCTACCTGCACCAGGACCTGTTGAGCTTTGACACCCATGATTCCATTCTTCAGGTGGCGCTGGGTGCGTTTGAGGAAGTTCTGCAACTGGAAAAAGAGATTGAAGAACTGGGTAAAAAACTGGAGGCAGAACACGATGACGACCAGCTGATGGTTTATACAGACAAGCTCCATGAACTGGAGCTGCTGGGCGGCTATACGATCCACCATAGAACTGAAGAAGTACTGCAGGGTTTGGGGTTTGCCAATGCAGACCTCCAGCGTCCTTACAGGGAATTCAGTGGAGGCTGGCGGATGCGCGTACTGCTGGCAAAGATGATCCTGCAGGCACCGGATCTTTTGCTCTTGGATGAGCCTACCAACCACCTTGACCTTCCATCTATTGAATGGCTGGAAAAATACCTGCAGCATTACCAGGGATCGGTAGTAATTGTGAGCCATGATAAATATTTCCTGAACAGGATGGTGACCAAGATCGTAGAACTTTACCAGCGTGAACTGCACATCTATGTGGGCAACTATGACTACTATGAAAAAGAAAAAGCAGTACGGATAGACCTGGCGCAAAAAGCATACGAAAATCAACAGGACTATATTCGCCAGCAGGAGCGGTTCATAGAAAGATTCAAGGCAAAAGCTTCCAAGGCAGCGCAGGCGCAGAGTATCGTGAAAAGACTGGAAAAACTGGACAAGCTGGAGGATGTAAACATTGAACGCCCATCGATCAGAATCAATTTCCAGGTGGATAAAACCCCGGGCAGGGTGATCTGCACTTTAAAAGACATCACCAAATATTACGGGAAGCAAAGGATTGTGGAAGACACCGGTGCGGAGATCGACAGAGGTGATAAAATTGCGTTGATTGGCGCCAACGGAAAGGGAAAGTCTACCCTGCTGAGAATCATTGCCGGCACAGAAAACTGTGAAGGAGAAAGGATCTGGGGACACAATGTGGATGAAAGCTTTTACGCCCAGCACCAGTTGGAAGCACTGAATGTGAATAATACCATCCTGGATGAAATGAAGGAATGTGGCAGCAAGAAGACGGAACTTGAACTGCGCACGCTGCTGGGATGCTTCCTGTTTAGTGGAGACGATGCAGACAAAAAAATCCGCGTGCTGAGCGGTGGTGAGAAAGCCAGGGTGGCCCTCGCGAAAACCATTGTAAGCAAGGCCAATTTTCTGATGCTGGATGAACCCACCAACCACCTTGACCTTCACTCTGTGGAATTGCTGATAGAGGCATTGAACAAATACGAAGGCAGTATCATCCTGGTGAGTCACGATCGTTATTTCATTTCAAAAACTGCCAATAAGATCTGGGAAATAGAAGACGGTAAAATCCGTGAATTCAAAGGAGGATATGATGAATACGTGGAATGGAAGGCAAGGATGAGTGCGCGGCAACCTGCAAAGACCGAAGCAGAGCCTGTTAAAAAAATAGTGAAAGAGGAAAAGAAAAAGAACGAGCCTATTGATAAGGCAAAGCAGGCGGAAGAGAAAAAAATCCAGAAAAAATTTGCCGATGCCGAAGCCCTGGTGGCCAGGTTACAGGGTGAAAAAGAGACTGCAGAGAAAAAGCTTGCTGATCCTGAAATTTACTCAGATAAGATCAGGTTTGTAGAAACAGAAAAACGATACCAGGAGCTGGCATCGCAATTGAAACAGGCTGAACAGCAATATGAAAAACTGTTTGAGGAGGTGATCCGTTTGCAATCCTGAGTGATGAGGAAGTTGAACCTTTTTGTGCTGCTGCTGCTTTTAATGGGGAAACTGTATTCCCAGGACTCCCTGTTAAACAGAACGAGGGCAGCCATACAGTTGAAAAAAGTAAGTGTAGCCATTACGGTGGATGGATATCTCAATGAGCCCGACTGGCTGGAGCTACCCGAATCAGGGGATTTTGCTTTAAAGTTTCCCACGGACCAGGGGCAACCCCGCAGGCAAACCCAGGTTAAGGTTTTGTACGATGAGAAGTTTGTGTATTTCGCCATTACCTGCAAAGATTCTTCAAAAGCATTTATACAGAGTTTGAAAAGGGACATCGGTCACGATGGCAGTGATGGAGTAGCCATTGTATTGGATCCCCTGAACCAGAAGTCCAATGGATTTTGGTTTGTAGTGAACGCATACAACGCACAAAGTGAAGGCTTGCTGAATGCCAATGCAGACCTGGACATGAGCTGGGACAACAAATGGTTTTCCGCTACGCGCCAATTTGAAGGCGGATGGCTGGCAGAGATCGCTATACCGTTTAAGACCCTGCGATACAAACCAGACAATGACAAATGGGGGGTTAATTTTGTACGGATAGATACAAAGTCTAATGAGTATTCTGTATGGTCCCGGGTTCCGGTCAATTTTAAATCGTACGACATGGGCTATACCGGCGTCCTGCATTTTTCTGCGGCTCCTCCTGCCACTTCGGGCAATGCTTCATTGATTCCCTATGTGATCGGCGGGTTGAACAGTGATAAAGATGCTGGAATACCGGTAACCGGAAAATTCAATGCAGGCTTTGATGCCAAGCTTGCCGTCAACTCTTCACTCAACCTGGATTTCACGGTAAATCCAGATTTCTCGCAAGTGGAAGTAGACCGGCAGGTGACTAACCTTACGCGCTTCAATATCTTTTTTCCCGAGCGGCGTACTTTTTTCCTGGAGAATGCAGACCTGTTTGCGGATTACGGCTATGAAGATTCCCGTCCTTTTTATTCCAGGCGCATTGGAGTGGATGAGGATAATAATACGGTACCTATTTTGGGGGGTGCCAGGCTAACGGGTAACCTGGGAGAAAAAACCAGGATCGGCATCCTGGATATCCAGACCGGCAGGCGGGGTGATTTTGCCAGCCAGAATTACGCTGCATTTTCTGTGAAACAAAGGGTTCAGAAACGTTCATCGCTGAATGCCTATTTCCTGAACAGGCAGGCCTTTACCACAGATGCAGAAAACAAGGCTGATCCCTTATCCCAATATGGCAGGAATGCCGGTGTGGAGTATAATTTCCTCAGCGAGTCTGGTACCTGGAGTGCCTGGAATGCCTGGCATTTTTCTTTCAAGCCCCAAACCCGGGGTGATAATATTTTTTTCAGTACCGGAGCCAGGTATGATGCACGCCAGTTTATGATTGTGCAGGATTTCAGCCAGGTGGGAACTAATTACTATACCGATATGGGGTTCATGCAACGCATTGAAAACTATGATGCCCTTTTGGATACGGTGATAAGATTAGGGTACAAGCACTCATATACGGAAGCGGAATACCGGTGGTTTCCTGAAAAGGGTGCCATCAACCGGCACATTCTTAATGCGGAGAACTATGTGGTCCTGAATCCGGACAACAGTTTCAACGAGTGGAATACCGCATTGGGTTATGAGATGAGTTTCCGGAACACCTCATCTATTAATGCCCAGGTTAATCATAATGTGGTAAATCTATTGTTCCCCATTTCATTTACCGATGGAGTCCCGTTGCCCGTGGGGTATTACCGGTATTCAAACGCGGAGTTGTCTTATGTCTCTGATTTCAGAAAAGCTTTGACGGTGCAATTTGGTCTCGGATTTGGCGGCTTTTACAACGGCACCAACCAGTCGATCACAGCCGGTCTGAATTTCAGAAAACTACCCCATGTGAATATCGCACTCAATTGTACATATAACAGTCTGCGATTCCCGGATGGGTATGGCAGCACCAACCTGTTATTGGTGGCACCACAGGTAGAGATCAATTTCACTACCAGCATTTTCTGGACCACGTTCATTCAGTATAATAACCAGCGAAACAACCTCAATATCAACAGCAGGTTCCAATGGCGGTTCAGGCCTATGAGCGATCTGTTTATCGTATATACTGACAATTATTATACGGATCCGCTGATGAAAAACAGAAGCAGGGGCGTTGTACTGAAGCTTAATTATTGGCTTAATCTGTGATCAGGTCCATCGCCCCTACCCTATCATTTGGTTATACTTTTACCTTTTTCCAGTTTCCTTTCCGGAACACATACCAGGATGCTATGGCCATAGCAGTTTCCGCCGCGGGCACAGCCACAAACACGCCAAGTGGTCCCCAGTGCAGTGTCTTTGCCAGAAAATATGCCAGCGGGATCTGAAAAAGCCAGAAGCCAAAAATATTGATGTAGGTGGGTGTACGTGTGTCACCGGCTCCGTTAAACGCATTCATCATTACCATACCCAGTCCATAGAAAAGATAACCCGAAGCCATAATGCGCAAGGCCGTCACGGCATAGCGGGCCACGGGGGGATCCGTAGTGAAGAAGGCTACAATAGGCTCGGCCGTCACCAGAAATATGAAGGAAACGAGGAGCATGAAAAGGGTATTGTATTTTGCGGTGACCTTTACTGATGCTTCCGCCCTCTCCGGATTCTTTGCGCCGAGGTTCTGCCCTACCAGGGTTGCCGCAGCATTGCTCATACCCCAGGCGGGCAGGATAAAGAACATGACGATGCGTATGGCAATCTGGTAACCGGCAGAGGCTTCACTTTGTCCGGTGTTCACCACCAGGCTGGCCAGGATGATCCAAGATCCCGAACCGATGATGAATTGCAGCACCCCCGGAAGTGCAATATTGACCACCTGCTTCATCAGGTGCAGGTCAGGCCAAAAATATTGCCGGAGCATCTTTAATGCATTGCTCCCTTTAAAGAGGTGGAACAACTGGTATGCCACGCCAATAGATCTGCCAGTGGTGGTGGCAACAGCAGCACCGGCTACGCCCATGGCAGGAATGGGACCAAGACCCCTTATGAAAATGGGACAGAGAATAATATTGCAGATATTGGCGAGCCACAGGCTTTTCATCGCCATCATCGCATTTCCGGCACCACGGAAAATTCCGTTGATCAGGAACAACAGCATGATGGACACGCTACCGGCCATCAGGATCCTGGTATAGTTGATGCCGATGGCGATGGACTCCGGCTCGGCACCCATGATGAACAGAATTTTGTCTGCAAAGACAAAACCCAGCACACCTATAACCACTGTTACGATGATGGCCAGCGTCATGGCTTGCGCACCTGACCTGGCAGCTGCTTCCATATTCTTCTCACCTACGCGCCGGGCCACCATGGCTGTTGCGGCCATACTGATGCCTATCGCTAAGGAGTATACGATGGTAATAACGGATTCCGTGAGCCCCACGGTTGAAGTGGCGTGCTTGCCCAGATGGCTTACAAAATAAATATCCACCAGGGCAAACACACTTTCCATGCTCATTTCGAGCATCATGGGGATAGCCAGAAGGACTACTGCCTTGGGAATACTGCCCTGGGTGTAATCATGATCTTCGCCTTTCAGGGAGGCCAGAATCAATTTATAAATGTTGGCAAACTTATGTTTAAGAGGGAAAACTGACATGCATAAAATCTTTAATCAGATGATAAATAGATAACCGTATTGACCCTGGTCAAATACTGTACACGGAGAACGCTGTGCGTCTGATTAAAGAACAATCATAAGCTTAACTATGCCATAAAGATATAAATAAAACATATTACACACATAGAAAAATACCTGGGCTGTAACCGCCAGAAGCGGTGACACTACAATTCGTTAAGTCAAAAAACTTAACAAATATCACATTCAGGTGATATCAATACATAGCAGTTATTACCGGGATAAGCACAGTTATTAAATAGTTTTACGCAACTGTGATAATTTCGATTCATTTATTAATTTCCCGAATGCACAAGCATATTTTCGTTTTTCTATCTTTTCTATTGGCAGCACCATTGCTAAAGGGCCAGGATGATGGTCCGGCTGCATGGATGAAACAGGCTCAATCCCAGAAAGACACTGCCAAATTCAACCTTATTTACAAATCAGGGAAGTATTACCAGGAGCACGAAAATCTCGATTCTGCCCTTATCTGCATGAAGCAGGCCCTGGATCTTGCCCGGGCAATTAAATATCCCAAAGGTCTGGCACTGACGTTGAACGATATGGGCCTCATTTACAGGTACTATGACCAGTTTGACGATGCCGTTAAGGTATTGCTGGAAAGTTTAAAGATCAGTGAGAAAAACGGCTATAAGGAACTTGAGATCAATTCCATGTTCACCCTTGCCCTGGTGTACGGGGATCAAACAGACTTTACCGAGGCGCTTCTTTATAACAGAAAGGTTCTTGATCAGTCTATCCGCACAAATGACAGTTTCCGGATGATCAAATCCTATACATATTTTGGCGACATCTATGGGAACATGCAGCAGTATGATTCGTCTGTCTTCTATTTAAAAAAAGGGATTGAACTCACCGGAATGGTGAGGAGCCAGCCCATGCCCGTGATCATGCAGGCCAGGATGAACCTGGTGTATAATTTATCGGGCATTTATTTGGCAACTGGCAGGCCAAGGGAGGCGGTTAACCTTCTGGAACCCATGTATAACCAGGCTAAAGCCGCCCATCTCGAAATGGCGCAGAAATATATAGCCGGCAGCTTATCACAGGGATATAAAGATCAGGGACAGTTTGAAAAAGCGCTGGCATTAACTGATGAATTGGAAGCATTACTTGCTAAGGACTCGGTTCCTTCATTGTACATGAACCTGTTTGAAAGAAGGGCGGAGATTTATGAAGATATGCACCAGTATGAGCTGGCATTAACCAATCTGAAGAAAAGCCACAACATGATTGGATCCATTTACGATCATGAGAAGCAAAAGCTCATCGCTGAAATGACCAGCAGGTTTGAAACTGAAAAGAAAGACCAGTCGATCCAGCAGCTCACAGCAGAGAAGAAAAGCCAACGCACCATCAGTTTACTGTCAGGAAGCCTCGCCTTGCTTTCTCTGGGTGCGGCATTCTTTATTTTCAGATCCAAGCGTCTGCAAACAAAGATCTATCAGCAAAAAGAAGCGATCAGCGCACAGCAAAAGCTGCTGGAGAATGCCGCTACGGCTAAGAAGCTGAGTTCTCTGGAACAAATGGCATTGCAGGCCCAAATGAATCCGCACTTCATTTTTAACTGCCTGAATTCTATCCAGGAATTTGTCATTGATAAAGATGAGGTGAAAGCCAATAAATACATCAGCAGTTTTGCCCACCTTATCAGGCAGACTCTGGATTCATCCGCAAAACAAAAGATCAGCCTGGAAGAGGAAATACAATACCTGGGCAACTATCTTGCGCTGGAAAAAATGCGATACAAAGACCAGTTTGACTATGATATTCAGGTAGACAGGGATATTGACCTGTCAGACATTTTTATACCGGCGATGTTGATCCAGCCATTTGTGGAAAATTCCATCAGGCATGGTATCCTGAACAAGCAAACGAAAGGAAAAATTATAGTGCATTTCAGCATGCATGAACCTGAGGGTATAGCGTGTACGGTCACTGATGATGGCATAGGCAGAGAAGCCGCCAAACTGGTGAGTAAATCAATACATCCGGGTTCACCCTCCAGGGGAATGCAGTTGGTGAAGGAAAGAATAGACTTGCTTAACCAACAAGACAGCAGTGTTATTTCCATTTCATTTGAGGACTTGGTGGGAACAGACGGGACCCCCGCAGGAACAAAGGTAAGACTGGGCTTTCCGGTTAATCCCAGTTAGAATAGCCGTTTACCTACTATCTATAATATATCAATAAACTATGATTTCCACACTGATCATTGACGACGAACCACAAAACAACCGGATACTCCGGCATTTTATTGAAACATACTGCAGGGACATCAACGTAATTGGTGAAGCCACCAGTGCGGAATCTGCCATTGAATTGATCCGGGAAAAACACCCCCAGCTCGTGTTTCTGGATATCGAAATGCCCGGTCAGAATGCTTTCTCCCTGATAAACCAGTTGATGCCGGTAGACTTCGAAATCATCTTTGTAACCGCCTATAAAGACTATGCGATCAATGCAATCAAGTATAATGCTTTGGATTACATCCTGAAACCAGTGAACATTGAGGAACTCCAGCAGGCCATCGAGAAGGCTAGGGTCAGGATCCTGAAAAAAGACATCAACGAAAGGCTGAACAACCTGCTGCACAACCAGGTGCACACGAATGAAAACAGCCGGATTGCCCTACCCACCCAGGATGGGCTGGCTTTTTATCCCATCAAAGACATCGTGCATTGCGAAGCTGACGGGCCATATACCCGTTTTCATTTTATGCAGATCAAGAGTATCCTTGTAACGGGCACGCTGAAAGAGTTTGAAGAACTCTTGCCTGCGGAGATGTTTTTCAGGGTTCATCATTCATATCTGGTCAACCTTCACAGGATCAAGAAATATTTTAAAGGCAAAGGCGGCTACCTTGAGATGGATAATGGTGCCACGGTGGAAGTGTCACAGCGTAAGAAAGAAGGATTTCTGCAAAGGCTCAAGCTGGAAGCATAAAAAAAGACCGGAAGATCCGGTCTTTTTTACGGGTGCTACTCATGGGTCTACTTCTTTATAACCAATTGCTGAACTTTAGATTCCTTACCATTATTGATCTGAATCAGGTAGAAACCGCCTTTCAGTGAGGAAAGGTCTATCTGGGCGCGATCTACGCCATTGGGATACACCTTTTTGAAATACTCCCTGCCAATCTGGTCAAACACCCTCACTTCTTTGATGGAAGTACCGGCATCTGCTGCCAGGGTGGTAAGTCCGCCGGAAGGATTGGGCGTTACCGTGAAGCCGTATCCGGACCTTACATAAAAGTTATAGGTTCTTGTAAATGGACCGCAGGCATTGTTACCTGTTGCTCTTACCCATGCGTTGCCAGACACCAGGGAGAAATTAGTCTGGTTTCCGGTTGTGGGCGACAAAGGCCTTGAACCCGTCCAGGTTACATTGGTGCAGGTTGGGCAATTGAGGTCAATCCGGTAGTTGCCTGCCGTTACGCTTGTATTCAGGCTGAGCGTTGAGGATTGGTTTGTGCTGGTATTGGTGAGTTTTGCGAGGGGGATGGAGGTTACCTGGATGTTCTTGGTCAAAGTTTTGTTACATCCGGGGAGGTAGGCAGACACCACAAAATTACCAGCCCCTTGCCTATGTACTATTATACGATCTACATCTTTAACTGAAATTGTTGCAATAGAGTTATCTGCTGGAGTATATGACCACTGGACCGCAGTATAGTTGGGCAAATTTGACAACTGCACATATCCCATAGTATTGGAACCACAAATAGTATCAGAACCAACCAGACTTACATTGGAGCAATCTGAAACACCGTTAGACGGGGATTGGCATGCCAGCGTTACCAATTTGGTTGACGAATAGCTAATCTTCCCATTTAAGTCAACAAATCGAAGTTTATAATAGGCCTTATTCTGGCTGTTTCCCTTAGGATAATCATCCGATATGGAAAGACCTACCGGAACGCCATTATTAACATAAGAAATATCCTGCCTCGCAACACTCATAAAACTCACTCCATCTAAACTTCGCATCAGGAACATATCTTTCATCAAGCTTGCATTAGATCCCGTTGCAGTAAAAGTCACCTTGCAGGGCGAGCTTAAGCTGCTGATAGACTCATTTGTTATAGTGATTGGGAAGGTGCAGTTGCAGGCGGCCTGAGCACCTGCTAAATCACCATACTGAATATCAAATACAAATTCAGTTCCACTGTATGGGGCATCCTTTTTAAGTAACTGCGTATAACTCCATCCCATAGGATCGGTCAAGTTACCAATTACTGTTCCGGCAGGGAATGTTATAATGGCTACGCCCCCACTTTGCACATCAACATAAATATTGTCCACTGTTCCAGTACTTCCGCTGGAACTGGGATTACCCCAACTAACGCTGCCGGTATAATTGCCCGTTGTCAGGCAAACATTCGGAGGCGGACAAGGGTAGCTCAAATACGTTATCACATTACCTGACACCTGAATAGTACCTGGGCATACTGTACAAGACTGACTGGATCCCTTGAATGCAAACTGCATTGCCAAAATAATAAGTAGAAATTTTTTCATTTTTATTGAAAATATCATTTGCATCACTCAAAACTACCAGCACCAGTTAACAACCGCCACCGAATAACTAACAAGTGATACATCCCGCCCTCAATTTAGCAATACATTAAACTACTTATTGATCAGCTTCAACATGCTTCTAATACTGTCAGGAAACTCAAGTCCATACTCGGTAAACTCGTCATTTGTTATGAGTACTTTAACAGCGTCATATTTAGCAGAATATAAAGCAGGAAAATAACTACCAACATAGCGATTGCACTTAGTAGTGACCTTTGAGGCACTAACCAAATTTTTCACTAGTCCGTTAAAAATAAATTCACACTCAAAGTCAACGTATTGACTTCCTTTGGCCGAAATTATACAACGAACAATTCTAACATTTACAAGAACTCCATTGGTCTTGATGTCATTGCGGCTGCGAATGGAATAAATCGCTGCAATAGAACAAATAATGACAAAGACGCCAATTCCAATTTTAATACCCAAATTTTCCCCCTTCATAGCTTAAAGTAACTATTTCTGACCAGAAATATTATCCTTTAATTCTTGAACTACACCCGCAGGTAAATTACCTGCATAACCTGCCAAAAGTATATCTGTAAAATACACAGAACTTCCCCGGAACTTATCTCCTAAAAGATTACCACCAAAACCAATTAAAATATTTGACAGAACAGTTGAAGACCTTGAAGTAGCAGAAAATCCGGAATATTCCCCATTTATCTTCAATTGAAATCCATTTCCCACAACTGCAGATCCTAAAGCAGACCCAGGTATGAAGAAATTTCCAAGTGTTGAACTGATATTGATATTCATAAACGCGTCCCCAAATGTTCTATACTTACATAGATTTATCTGGTATTGAACTACAAAATCGGAAAGTGCTGATCCAGCCCTAAGTTCCAAAGGACCCATGAATACCCCAGGTGCGTACGCAGCCACCAGAGGTGCAGCGAGGGCCGAAACAAAGATAATTTGAGAGTTTCGATATGCAACTTCAGCTTTATATGCTCGCTCAAACGAAAGAAGGTCTCTCGCACTTACATCGTCACCCAACAAACTTGCTGCATCACTTTCGCCGACATCTTGAAAACGAGCCTGAACATATGTACTCTTCCTGTCCATCCACAAGCGAGACTCCTTTGTATAGATGCTTTTCACCCAAGGAAATGCGCGATTGGCCAATGAACTCTTCTTTTTAGGTCTAATCACAATAGTTTCCAGCACAGCAACATCATAGCGACCGTTCAAGGTGTCTTTAAATGCCAAACCATTCGGATCTATGAACTTTATAGGATTGTTATTACAGTAGTTGTAAGGAGTTAACCAATAGTAGTTTGAAACAAGTGGATCAATAGTAGTCCAACGACCAATTTGCTGATCATAATATCTTCCACCAAAATCACACACCTCTATACCTGATCCGTCTGTAAACTCAAATCGCTGCTCTTCCTTACCCGAGAACTTAATCCTGTTAGTTGGGCTCACCTGCATAGATTTTGAACTTAATGCTGCCATTGAAAGGCCATAAGGATAGTAATTATTCTCTTCAAGTAGCCTGCCACGGGTATGTACTACTTGAAGATTATCAAAATACACATTTACAGGACTTTCATTGCTCACGTAAACATAAAGGTACCCATTACGTAATATCTCCCCCGTAGTTTTAAAATGTTCTTTGATTTGTCCTGCTTGCGAGGAAACGGGATCAGAGCCAGAATTAGAGTTAAATGAATTTATTATAGGATTAAATTGCTCATCAAATAGTATCCAGTTTAAGTAGGCCTTTGGCACAGTGGAAGATCCTGCTTGTTGGCTTGACAAAAAACTAGAAAGCTGCCCTGTTATATTTGCATCATTCTGCAAGACTGTCAGCGGAACTGATTTTCCTGTACTTCTAAAAAAGAATCCACCAACAAAGTCCGCAAGCAAGTTATTTAAATCGACTGGGTTATTTCCAGGAGCAATATCGCCATTTCCCAAATAGTAATAAGATTTTAAGAATATATCTACCTTATCCCCAGACATCACTTTTAGTGTGATCCCTAACCCTGTCTTCTCCGAAACTCCATTCAATCTATATAATTTAACGCTGTTGGCTGTAGTGTTTACCAGTGGATTTGTATTAAATGGAGGGTTACCGTTGTTATTCTGATAAACTGGTAATTCAGGAACTGTACTGCTATTTACGATCTGGCCATCAGTGATGTTATAGAAGTTCTTCTCCTGATTTAAACTCTCGACTGGTTCTTCCAAAGTTGCAGCTGGATAAACATCCTGCAATTGTTCATCTGTCAAAATTTCACGAACACTTCCCAAGTGATCCTTTACGAAATAGTCGCTAACTAATGTATAACCTGAACTTCCATTTGGCTTAACACGGAAACGACCTTCCTGATGTATCACAAACTGCAGAATATCGTTTTCATATACAAAAGCGCCAATATAGTTCGTCGTGGATACTTTGCTCGGCGATATAGTGTTGTCTGTTACTTTTTTCAGATGTTTTACTCCTGAAGCATCGTAAATATATTCAACCGTTCCTTTGCCTGTAATATTGACTTGCTTTGGAAGATTCAAATGATTGTAAAATATATTCTTCAGAAAACCACCATTATTTCGATCTAAAGTAGTATTTCCATTGAAATCAAATGAATACTCGGTAGAAAATTGATTGGTTCCATCCGTAAAATCACCTAGTTTATTATCACCTAAAATCCCATCATTCACTTTAGCCAGGCGGTTGGAATTAGTGATATAAAAATAAGTGAGATCATCGATTACCTGCGGAGTATTGACCTTTACCCCCATTTGTTTCATAGACATAATATTCCCGTTCGCATCATAAGTCAAGTTTGATACAGTATAGTCTATCTTATCTTTCGTCCATGATGTGGCGTAACTACTTCCACTGTAATTGCGCTGACTAAACTCAGCATGGATTAATCTGTCTGCCTTGTCGTAACTATACTGATATTGTCGCTGAATTGCGTCGCCTTTGCTTTTCCATTTCCATGCAGAAATATTTCCCGCATAATATGCTTCTCCCTGATATCCTCCGGCACCATAATTTAGAATTTGCCCATAATAGTTTGAGGTTACTGCCCCTTGGCCCTCAGTATACTGCTTGTTGATGGCACTCATCCAACCTCTAATATTGTATTCATAGTCCTGTGACTCAAGCGGGATTGCTGAATTTTCAGGATCACGACCGAGCTCTTTTCGTTTCATTTGCCCAAGTTCATCGAAGGCCATAGTAGAAATCTGCTTTTCCTGGAGGTTGTCAAGATTCTGACTCACTTTAAGCAATCTTCCGGAATGATCATATGTATTTTTTGTAAGAATTTGGTGTGCTTGACTATTGACTCCAGCCTTTACATGGGAAATATGGGATCTAAGTTGTTTGCCTGAAAAGTCATATTGCAATGTTGAAACATCTGTAGCACCTGTAAAGTTCTGAGACTTTATTTGAACTGGGCGCATTCGATCATCAAACAGAGTGATAGTATATAGATTAGTAGTTGTTCCCAGTACTTTCACCATTACTCCTGTAGTCATCCCCCTTAATTCCTGGGAGGCTTTAATTTCTTCCGCATAATATGGGGCAGTGCCATAGTTTGTAATGAAGTTGGATGCGTTGATGTTTGCAGGCTCAAGGGTTGTATTCATAGAAACTGAAGCTGCCCATTCGTAGTTGTCATAAAAAGTCCTGGTTAGTTCCTCGATATTTGGATCCCCGGTCGTAAGTGTAGGATAGGTAGCCGACTGGTCCGCCGCCAGTTGGTGACCAGCCCTGGTTAACGTACTTGTCCATAGCCCTGTAGACAGTGGGCGACCAAGGTCATCATAGATGGTATAGTTCCATTTGTTGGGTGACCGAAGGTTCCCATCCTGCAATAAAACCAATCGATCTTTAACATCATAAACCATATGTATCTCATTAGCTCCCGGAATTTTCTTTATGATCATTCTTCCTCTGAGATCGAACTCATATCGATAGCAAAGCAGGTTTGCCACATCAGGATGCATTTGCCATCGAACATAACCTGACCGTAGGTTGGTTGTCATATCCACCACGCCTTTAGGCGGAATCACAAATCGAAGATTACTAACAAAGTCATATACATAGTATGTACAGAGCCAGCCATCATGGTCTACTGAAGGAGTCACTGACAACTGTACTTTTCGCAAGATAATACGACCAGATTTATCACTATACTCCACCACCTTGTTTCCATCTTCATTAACCGAGGTTGTCTTCAGAAGATCCCCCGCAGCATAGGCACCAGGGCTGGTAGGAATGCTTCCTTGCGCATCTGCAATGGTCCATATCCTTACATCTTCCGCGGCCTCATTAACCTGGTAGTCTGCAAGCACACCCCTGCCCGCACCACCCCAGAGATTGCCCGGGGCATAGGTTGCCAATACACGGTTCAAAGGTGATTGCTCAAACTGCACTTCTGTATAGGGCTTTGTTTCCCCCGGATAAAATGGCGATGGTCCGCTGGTTAAAAATGCCTGCTGGTCTGCTACAGCCGTAGCCTTGAATTTTCCGTCCTGGGAGCTTGCCCGATAGGGAAGATACTTATACGGTTCCCTGCCAGACTCATCCCAGAAAGCCGGCGTAACGAGGTCATACTGCTGAGGGCTGGCCTTCATACCTACTGTCTGCAAAGGCCTGCCAAGGCCATCAAAATAAGTTGTGCTTTGCTGTTTGTCTCCAATGGGTAGCTGATCTGCCTCTATCCAGTTCTGGACATTCCTTACCCAAATATCGTTGGTGCGTACATAGTTTCTGTTTTCCGCATTGGGTGACACATACACCATCGTCAGATCCAGGATGTTTGTATACAGTGTCTCTGCACCACAGGTGACTGCCCTGCGAATACGGGTATTTTTCTTGATAAGGGGTGCCGAGGCAGGATATGATTCTGTGGTTCCAATATTAGTCCAGGGACCATTCTCCACAGATTGCTGCCACTGATAGGTCACCGTAGTACATGCACCTCCTGATGCGGCCGTACTACTGATGGCCGGGCGGGTATTGTAGTTAACACTCGTAGATGGTACGGATAGGCTTCCTGGCTGCAGGCTTTGGATGGTTACCGATACAATGGGCGTGTACAATACATCTGTGGAGTTGAAGTTGGTGCGCCTGCGGTAATATCGTGTTCCGATAAATGTGGCTGTGGAAGTATAGTCTTTGGTATTTCCTGTCAACGCCGTAAAAGGACCTGCGGCCGCAGTTGCGTATTCCCAGGAATATGTGTAAGTGGGCGTGCAGGCGGTACTTGAAGGTCCGCCTCCGGTAATGGTGAAGGAACCGTTATACGCAACATTCTGAGAGGCCGGAGTAGCCGTTTGCGCAATGCTTACCACGGTGACATTTCGCTGTGCGTTCCCCCTTCCTGTTACAGCATTAACACGATAGGTGGATTGCCCAGGGGTCCAGACAATTCGCACGGATGCACCTATGGACCCGAAGGTGCCTGTACGGCAGGTTTGTCCGTTCTGGACAATAATCCCTCCGGTTACACACCACTGAATACTGGTATTCTGGTTAAAGCTTCCTGACAATGTGTATTGGTACCCTGCCGTACCGCCGGCCACCACACAGGTTGGGCCGGAGATGGACACCTGGGCACGGGCAATGACCGAGGCAGAAATTAAAACAACCAGAAAAATTGAATGACGTATGATTGAGCGTAACATGCGCAATGAGTTTGGTGGTTATTGCTTGTATCGGTATTCGAAGGTTTTCACAACGTTGCCTTCAAAATCCTTGATCAGTACCAGTCTGTTGAGTCCATCGTACACATAATGATTCACCATGTTGTTTGGCGTGCAGGTGGCTACCAGCCCCACCAGTGGGGAGTACGTATAGGAGGTCATTTGAGCATTGGCCGGGTAAAGCCGGAGTTCATCAATAGTTGCTGAGCCAACACTGGAGACGGTCACAGAACCGGATGATGAATTGATGGTGTGCTCATAGAGGGTCCATCCACCACGGGTTGCACCCGTGCGTACAGAAGAACCTGCTATACTGAGCGTACCAGTGGCTGACCAGTAACTAACCACATAAGCTTTGCCTACAACCAGGCCGGTAGCCGTGAAATAACTGCCTGCACCCAACTGGGCAGAGCGCTGTCCAGTAAAACCTGAGGCTGCATAACTAATACCGGAAGCTTGCCAGTTACCCGTTTCATTGGTTTCAAAACTGGTGAATGCCACTTCGCCGGATAAGGCATTCTTTACCTCCGCAACAGGATACATACTTCCATTGTCCCAAACATAAACCAGGGGTATATCGTCTTTTTTCCTGACCTGCGTTATCCTTCCAAGGTCATTGTAATTATCATAAAGAATCTTGGGTGCATAACCTGTGGGATATGTTTGTGTTACTGGCCTGTAGACTGGAATACTGTTGGGGTCTACGCCTGTATTGGTTTCAAAAACAGCTGTTTCTTTGGCCAGCACCATCCCATTCAACTGTTGGTAGCGGGTGATGCTCCCGGCCGTCTGCCGCTCCGTACCATCTGCCTGTCTAACAACTGTAGTGGTAGTCACCGGTACTGCATGCATATACACTGCATCTGACTTCATTGCTATGATTGCAGGATCTGCATCGGCATCCTGATAGTCTAATGGAAAACTGGTTTTAAGCTTAACCAACTCAGACTTGCTGACAGAGGTCACTGATTCCGTCATCTGCAGATGGGTACCATGGTCATAGGTAAATGATTTCGTTTGCTGACTGGTCATTCCACTGACGCGGTCATAGGTCTTGGTTAGTGTTGCTGTCAGGAGTTTACGCCTTTCCACGATGGCAGGATAGATATAACTGTCCTGGATGCAGAGCGGGCCAGGGACATAATTACCCCGAAGCACCCTTTTCTCTATACCCAGCCATGCTGATACCGTAGGAGAAAAGTCAGTATAGGTGTTAATGATTTCCTGCACAGGAGCAAACACATTGCCCTTCCATTCATAATCCGTCTGCCGTAGCAGGTTACCGTTGCCAAAGTTTGGAATGGTGGGTATTGCTGGAGGCTTTCTGGGCTGCCTCACAGATGTTCCATTCAGGCCTTCCTCTACACTGTAGTCCAGGATGAGGTCTGGTGCATTCTCATATTCCATTTCAGTTTTGCCATACTGCCCCGTCTCTCCCTGCAGTACCACTACTCTATCATAACCCACCAATTGCCCTGATGCAGAACCATTCAAAGGAATATTACTTTCAGACTCCCTGCATAGGTGCTGTGCGTACAACGGGAAGGTGATGATGTTTCCCCCGATATCACAGCTTACCGTATAGTATCCAGGTTCATAATAACTGTAAATAGGCCTGGACATGCGCTTGCCGTATGAAAAGAGCCTGGCTGGTTCTTTGATATTGCCAGTCTGGTAGCCATGATATTGGTAATGCCTGACTTTGGGATTGAGGTTTTCATCGTCATAATCCTTTATTCGTTTGATTCGAAGTCCCCCGCCATAGTCGGCCCCTTTCATCTGTTGCCCTTCATAAGTGATAGAAGACAGATCAAGTCTGGTGGTATAATCTACATTGAGTTGCGCATCGGCCAAAAGGCCCAGTAAATCAGCATTCTGACCCAGATCTATCTGCCAGTAGTAGATACCAGGCCTAAGGGTGTAGGTATTCTGAAAAGTAATCCCCGCGCCATTACCAGCGCAAGTAGAAAAACTTCCCAGCGATGCAATCACATCCGTTGGCCCACTAAGTCTTTGGCCATTTCCATCAAAAAGGCTTACATAAAGTTTATTAAGATACTGCGTGAGCTGGCAATTGGGCTGCGGTGAGAGAAACCGGAAGAATGCCTGCAGTGTAACGGTAGACGTTGTCTCATTGGGACCGAGGTAGAGATCATTAAGATTCAATATATACTGCTGTGGTACGGTACCATTGTCGTCAGGGAACAAGCCCGTCCTGTTAAAAACATACATGGCTGACGCTGTACCCGTGCCCGTTTCCGGATAAGCCTCAAAAAAGCTCTTATCATTTTCAGAGGACTTTTTGATATCATAGGTATTGCTTTCAAATTCAAATTCGGTTCTGCCCTTTGTTGGATACGTGATGGATTTTAGCATGAAGAGTCCCGTATAAGCAGGGTCAGCACTGCGTTCAGTACCCATCTTCCCTAAATAAAATGCAGCGATATTGGTGGAGTTGCTTGACGTGAAACCGGGGATCAGAGAGGTATTCTGCGTCTTCCCATTCCAATAGCCCCAATGGTCTCTTGCAAAGGAGGACTTGGCGGGCAGATTTACAGGATCCGTTGTTTCGTGGTTATATGTAAACTGATAAGGTGGAATAGCATTTCCGGAAGGATCTTTTTCCTGAATGGCAGTTAGTTTCAGACGCTTGGCCATGAACCCGGTAGCAAGGGCTCCCTGTGTGGAGTAATCATTGTCTCCCGCCCCTTCAAAATATCCATAGCTGAAGGCCCATTCCTTGAGTTTTGACAGCGATGCATCCGGGTTCTTTGTATAAACCTGTACATTATCCAGTTTCACATCGTTCTCCACATCTTCCCTGCCACCTGAATAGTTGAATACCACCTCACCCAACTTAAACCTGATTTTGATCAGTGTCAGGTTTTTGTAATCCATCTTGGCATTCTGTCTTCTGATCTGCGGAAAAGTTGACGCTTGCAATGTCTGGCCCACGCATCCATTGGTATTCTGCGCCTGTTGGTTAAAGACATTGACATTCGTAAACTCGGTAAATGAGCCCACCGTATACACCCGGTTTGCTTCTGCCCGATAGTCAAAATAAACGGTGTCCTTTTTGGGAGAGATGATCTTTGTAATGTACCAGGCTGAAATTCTGGGTGCGTTATTGTTCAGGTCAAGATAGTTCTCACTTTCCTCAAACAGGTACAACATACCATCGGGTGTTCTCAAAGACCATTGTGTAGCGTTGGCATCCAGGGGCGTGAACAGCAGTTTCTGCTTCTCTCCCAGGATCACTGCCTTCCCCCGCCGTAACATGAATTTGCCGGTATATCCGTTGATGTTGAACGTGTAAATGTCTGGCTGAAAATCATAGTCCTGCCGCAGGTATGTATCCAGATTGGGGTTACCCGGTAAATTGATTGGACTGCATCCGCGCTGCACATAAAAATCTGAGTACCGGAATTGGAAAACATCATTGAACTCAGGTACGCTGGTGGTGGCATGGTAGTTGAAAGCAGTGTACGCCCAATCGTCCTGCCCATGAATGGTACGGGTGATGACTCCACCGGCATTCAGGGCCCATCCCAGGCCTACTTTGCTCGCTTCATCTGAAACCCTGTTCCCGGAAGCATGGTAGCTGACAGATACCGGTACTTTGATCTCGCCGGCGGCAACCTCATAGATGGGCACTGAAATCTGGGGCACTCCTGTATAGGCACTCACAGGGATATCACCGTAGCGCTGAAGTGCGGCGGCATTGGGTGTTGGAGGCACAATACTGGGCATGCCTGATTGAGCCCATAACATACCTGTAAGACCCCATTGAAGGGTCAGTAGAAAGAATTTTCTCATAGCCTTTATCTATTTAAGCTGATATCCGAATCTGAATAGTATGGGTTGGGTCCTGGGTATTTGCTGGTAAGACAGGAAATCAAACAGTAGCTTGATATCACCGGTTAATTTCTTGCCTACGTTATATCTTTTGCTGATGCCGATGAGGCCACTCTTCTGCCAGTTACTCAGGTCTTTCAACGGATCGATCTTATTGAACCGTTGCAAATAGTTTTGCTCATATCCTCCGCTGATATAGAATTGGCCTTTGATCTTCCAATCCATATAACTCCTTAAGCCAATGCCTTCGCTGGAAATCCTGATGTCCCTTAAGCCATTGCCCCAGCCCATCTTGTAACTGGCGCCCAAACCTGCTTCGCCATTTTTTGCAAACCGATATCCGAGTTGAACAGCAAAATCCGTCATGGTAGGAAAGAAACTTCTGGCCCTGGTGTTCTGGACATTAAAACCAAAAACAAGGTTTTGGGTAAAACTCCTTGGCCTGGCATCTGCAGGCTTAAATCCAGGCATTTCTGCCGACTTCCCAGGATCTCCCGAGATGAATTCTTTGGAGCGCCACTGTTGAAGCATCGCCTGTGCGGATCCCATGTTTTGCTGCATGAGCTGACTCCCTGACAAACCTGAACTGCTTCCGCCCCTGTTGTTGATCAGCTGCTGTACCTGTGCCCTGGTCTGCAATCCCTGCAATGCTGCTGCTGTTCCGAGGTTCGTGGGTTGGGGAAATAGTTGCGCGAGGTCTGAATATTTGCTGAAAAATCGCCTGAAGGCAGGGATCTGCTGTGCCAGCTGAAATCCTTTGGCCAGCATAAGCTCAGGGTCCTTTAAAGCTTCTTTGTAAGAATTGATCTGCTCATTATAGTAGAAGATTTCCTTATTAAATTTCTCCAGCTGCTTAAGGGGTAAGTGCTTTGCCACGAGACCGGCAATGGCCTGCTGTCTTTGTTTGAAAAAAGAGGTTAACAGTTCAGCTTTTATGAACTGCTCCCTCAAACTGCTAAGATTACCCAGTGCAGCCTTCACCTGGTCATCGATCCCATCAACACTGGCAAGCACTGAGGAACCATCGCCAGACAAAAACTGCATCATGGTGCGAAGTTTGTCGAGCTGTTTATCATACTGCTCTGATTTCAGTAATGTCTTAGCATCCAGCGGTTGGGCCAGTATTGCTGAAAGTTTTGCATAACTGGCTTCTACAGATTTCAGTTCTTCAGTAAGCGGGCCTGCCGCACCAGTTCCTGCAGACAATACTGCCAGGTCTGCAGTTTTAATCCTGTCCAGGTATTGCTGTGTTTTTGAAGAAAGCCTGGTTGAAATTTTTTGGGCCTTCTCCTCTACTTTCTGCAGGTAACTTTTATCTATGGCTCCCTTGGCCGTTGTATCATTTTCCTGCGCCCTTACCACAAGCACGCAAAGAATTGTTCCCAGTAGCAGCAGCGTTAGTTTTACCATAATGGTAATTTGACCATGAATTTGCGCTATTGAAGAATCTTTCGCTTATGCAGGTTAATAATCGGGGGAATAAATTGAATAAATGCACGAAAAGCGCTCACAGATGGCAGGATAACCAAATAAAAAACGCCCGCGGAAATGCGCGGGCGTTCAGAGGGTGATTCCGTCGCGATTCGAACGCGAGACCCACAGCTTAGAAGGCTGTTGCTCTATCCAACTGAGCTACGGAACCGAAGTAGCCGCAAAGGTAATTTTTTTCATAGTTTGCACCAAACCGGGTGTGTATGGACGTAAAGATTGAACAAGGCTGGAAAGAAGCACTTCAAACGGAATTCAAACAAGACTACTTTCTACATATTGTCAGTTCCCTGAAGGCGGAGAAGCAGGCAGGCAGGGTCATTTACCCTCCTGGAAACCTCATCTTTTCCGCTTTTGAACAAACCCCTTTTGACCAGGTAAAAGTGGTGCTCATCGGCCAGGACCCCTACCACGGTCCGGGCCAGGCCATGGGGCTGAGTTTTTCCGTACCCCGCGGCATTAAGCCTCCGCCTTCCCTGCAGAATATTTTCAAGGAAATCAAGGCTGATCTCGGCATACAAATGAATCCGGAAAACGGAGACCTTACGCCCTGGGCCAGGCAGGGGTTGTTATTGCTCAACGCATCTTTAACCGTGCGTGCCAATGAACCGATGAGCCATTCAGGTGTAGGCTGGATGAATTTTACAGACGCTGTTATCAGAACCCTCAACGCCAGAAAAAACAACCTGGTCTTTCTGCTCTGGGGCCGCTTTGCACAGGAAAAACAGGGACTGATTGATGCGTCCAGGCATTCGGTGCTGAAAGCGGCACACCCATCTCCTTTTTCTGCTGATAAAGGCTTTTTTGGATGCCGCCATTTCTCCAGAACAAATGCAGCACTGGTGAAACACGGTATTGACCCTATTGACTGGGCACTTTGAAAAGTAAAAAAATACGTTCCCTTTTTCCTGTTTAATTTTGGCTTTTTACCTGATATCATGCTCAAAAGAATTGTTGGTTTCATCTGGATGTTGTGGTGTGCAGTAATTTTTATTTCCACGATGCTTATTTTCTGGATCCCGATGTGGGCCGTGAAATTTCATCCTGAACCGGGGCGTACAGAGATATTTATGCGCTGGATCCGCCGCTGGATGGCCATTTTCCTCCCACTGGCAGGCATCAGGATGACTGTTACCGGAAAAGAAAACTATAAACCCGGAGAGAATTATATCCTTACCTGCAACCATAAATCCATGATGGATGTGCCGCTCACCAGTCCGGGTATTCCCGGTGCCAACAAAACCATCGCAAAGATGGAACTGGTAAAAGTGCCTTTGTTTGGTATGATTTACCGCAGGGGATCCGTACTGGTTAACCGAAAAAGTGATGCCAGCCGAAAAGAGGCCTTTTCCCGGATGAAAGAAACACTTACGCTCGGTATGCATATGTGCATCTACCCTGAAGGCTCACGCAACAAATCAAACAAACCGCTTACCGCTTTCCATGATGGCGCTTTCCGCCTGGCAGTACAAACCGGTAAGCCCATCATGCCCACCATCATCTTCAATACGGAGAAAGTATTACCGGCTGATAAAAGTTTTTACCTGATGCCGGCAAAAGTGTCTATGCATTTCCTGGACCCTGTTTATGTAAAGGGAGAAGATACAGCGGAAAGTCTGAAGGAAAGGGTTTATTCAATCATGGAGAAGTTCATCATTGAGAACAAATCCAAATGGACCTAGCGGTTGTAAAAATACCTCGTACGGTTTACTTTCAAATCCCGAAGGAGCGAAGATTTAGGATTGATGTTGATACTGAAGTAACGGTAAAGTCCGATGGGTGTGATATTAATGGACATTTGCCAGCAATGAAGGTCCCTGGACAGAAACAAACTGAAGGTCTGTAATTTCAGGTTCTGGATATCGTAATAACCATTGGCCCCTACCTTCCATTTGGGGCTGAGATTGAAATCCCCGTTGAAGTTCACACTGGATGTAAATAACGTTGTATCGCCTGAATAGTCTGACTTTCTTATCCTTGCAAACTGCAGGGAGTATTGCAGATTAATAGACCAGGCCACGTTGAAATCAGCAAACTCAGCAGGATTTCTCCGCATATAGTCCAATTGGGACATCAGCTGGTCCTGGTCAATATAATCCATCTCGTCCTTCATCCTTTCTTCCCTGGTCTTTTTATCCTTACTCTTCTTGCTTTGGAAACTGGTTGAGATATTCACACCGCCATTGGTGATGGTTCCGGGAAAATTGTACACGTCCTTCCGGTAGCCGCGTGCATCCCTTTTATAGGGATCGAGGGTGGCGTTAGCAGTAATATTCACTTTTTCAAACAGCGTGCTACGGGCATAAAGATTGAAGGTGGACAGCTTGAATGAGTCTGCCAGGAAATTGTACCCACCGTTGATCCCGAAACCATCAATCAGCTTGATCTTTTTCACGGGGTTATCACCGGTATCTTTTTTGGAACGCACCTTCATCTCCAGGTTATTGTCTATCCCAAAATTGATACCTCCACTGCGGCCGGGTGACAGCGGGCCGAAGATACTGCCATCGAAATAAGAGAACAATTGTTCATTGCCCAGGGTATCTACCTTGGTGCGGTAATAATATTGCGACACGAGGTCTGGCTTATAGCTCATCCCAAATGATGGTCTCGTAGCCAGCCGGAGCGCCTGGATCTTGGCATTTTTATTTGCGGACTCAAACTTGGTGAAGATGCCCGTATTGATGGACAGCCCCACAGACATTTCCCTGGCTGTATACAACCCTTTGGTGATATTAGTGTCTACTTTCTTTTCTACGTCATTCCAGCTGCGTACAAATTTCTGGCTGTACCAGCGCTCCCTGTAACTGAAATTGGGAGCAATCTGAAACGGGCCGGCGGGGGGCAAACTCAGGATCACAGGTATGTCATGGCTCGCACCCCACTGCATGGTGTCAATCAGCTGGCCAAACTGAAACGCAGAATCGTAAAATGAAATCTGTGTTTTGACATTACCGGTGTAGCCGATACCCAGTTTCTCATACCATTTGCTTTGGCCCGCAAATTCTTTTGGCTGAAAAGGGTAAATGGTATTCATCACAAATGCCACGTCCGGTAAATTAAGGTTGACTATCCCCGTTTGTGTATTCTGGTTGTGGTTGGCATTCACAGACAGCTGGAATGGTTTTCCTATGAACTGCTTCTGCCAGGAGATGGATGAATTCAGCTGGTTGGTAAAATTGAGTGGCTGGATATTATTGTTCCCACTGTTGAATCCCGTTCCGGAACCTGTGTTGATCTGTGTTCCGTTGGGTACCAGTTTCAGGTATTTGCTGCTACCAGCCTGCACGTTGGCAGAAAAGGTAACGCCCGGGCGGGCTTTTGAATCCTGAGAGTGGTTCCAGGTAATGAAAAAGCTTTTGGTAACAGAATAATCCGGGTCTCCCTTGAAAGCAAACTTTGTATTCTGAAGGCTGATGGTGAGCCCTCCGCTATAACGGTAACGCTTACGGTAAGTAGGTGAAAAATTCAACCGCCATGAACCATATGAGTACAGATCCGCCCAGATCTTTGCATCAAAATAATCATTGATCACTTTATAATATCCCAATCCTTCGAGGCCAATACCAAACTGCTGTGTGAAAGTGAGCTGAGGGGGCAGCAGCCCTGAGCGTCGGCCCTGGGCCAATGGGAAAATACCGAATGGCAGGTATACAGGAATGGGTACATCTTCAAATTCAGGGTGTACAGCACCTGTGACGGCCACTTTCTGGTTAACAAACTTGGCCTTCTTGAAGCGAAAGGCAAAATGCGGCGTGTCAAGGTTACAGGTGGTGAAGCGTCCACGATAGGCAAAAAAAGTTTCAGCATCAATCTTTTTTACCTTCTCCGCAAAATTGTAGATCTCCTGTTGCTGGAAATAGGAATTGTGCGTGATCCCTTTCTGTGTTTTAAAATTGAAAATGATGCTGTCGCTCACGGTAGTGGTTTCAGCCTGGGTGAGGCTGGCCATCCCTATTACCTTATCCGCTGTATCCTTTGCCATCCTTGCGATGACGTTCTGGGATTGCTGGTCAAAAAGAATAAATGGCGCAGTAAGTGTTACATCCGTGTATTTTACTTCGGATTTACCATAGAGATAGACCCTCTTGGTAGAGACATCCAGCACCATGGAGTCCTGGGCTGAATAATTAACTGGAGCCGTCAGGGAGTCTGCCGAAACCGGTATTTTAAGGGTATCTGTTTTGACAACAAGGGAATCCTTGAGAGCCCGGGTGGTATCCTTAGATGGCGGTACTGTGTCCTGAACTGTTAAGAGAAGGTCAAACCTGTGCGGATCTGGGGTATGTGCTTTACTTTCACTGCATAAAAAAGTCAAACCAAAAACCATGTAAAGCAGGCTTAAATAATAATTTGGGCTAACTTTACAACGTTTATTCATCATAGCAGTGGGGGCAAAAATAGCCATTAAAGTTGTAAGATTATGTGAAGATGGGTAAGCAACTAACCCAAAAATCCAGTGAGTACCTATGTTTTTGAACGTACGCCTGATTTCCTGTATTCTTTGCCTGCTGGTCATATCCACAGTCAAACTCCCAGCGCAGACCCGCGCTGGCGGATCCAAGATTAAAACCATCATCATTGATGCCGGCCATGGCGGCAGTGACGCTGGTGCCAGGGGGCGATATTCCACAGAGGCTCAGATCACCCTGCAAATTTCCCTCAAATTAGAAGAGATCATGCGTCAGATGCTGCCTGATACGCGCATCGTGATGACCCGTAAAACGGATATTTTCCACAATGTGCGGGAAAAGGCCAATATCGCCAATACCCAGGGAGGTGACCTCTTTGTGTGTGTGCATGTGAATGCGGCACCACCCATTAAGCACAAGGAATTGACGGGGTATAAAACGGTAACCTACTATACCGGTAAGGGCAAGAAAAAAAAGAAACATACCCGTAAGGATCCGGTATACCGTACATGGACCACCCCAAATCCCCGTTACGGCACCTCGTCTTATGTATTTGCTGCGGACAGGCTGGATGAAAAAGCCAGTGGTATTGCTGCTGATGAACGTTTTGAATCTGAGTCTGAGGTTGAAGACGTACCAGATCCTGCCAGTCCTGAAGCCACCATCAAAGCCCGGTTATGGTCCCAGAAGTTCTTTAAAGGATCCGTTCGCCTGGCCAGTATGATTGAAAATGAATTTACCGCCATTGGACGTAAAAGCCTGGGCGTTCTTCAACGGAATGAGAAGGGCATCTGGGTGCTCCAGGCTACTAATATGCCAGCCGTACTGATTGAGACCGGTTTCATCACCAATTCTGAAGAAGAGGACTACCTCAATTCAGATGCCGGGCAAAAGGAAATGGCGGAGGCTATCGCCCGCGCGGTGGTAAGCTACAAGGCCCTGGTAGATGCGCCAAAATCTGTTGAAACCACAGGATCCGGAGCCGCTTCCGGTAAAAAGCCCGCAACCAATTTGCCCTCAAAAGCGCCCGCTGCAGCCTTACAGGCAGACAAACGCCGGTAGCTAGTGACAGGCTCCATAAAGTTTTTATATTTTCGTTGTCGAGGGGTGCCTTGCGCTTCTCTAAAATATTTTGGATGAACATACCAAATGAGACCAAGATTGGTGCCCTTGCGGCCGTTGCCATTACCTTGCTGGTTCTGGGATTTAATTTCCTGAAGGGCAAGAATATGTTCAACCGGAAACATGAGATCTATGCCGTTTTCCGGAAAGTGGAAGGACTGGCTTCTTCGGATGCCGTAAAGATCAACGGGCTTGACGTAGGCAAAGTGTATGAGATCAATGAAACGGATCCGGACCTCACTGGCATATTGGTGACCATCAATCTCACCAAAGACGTATCTATTCCACAGGATTCTTATGCGGTCATCAACTCAGCTCCCCTGGGTTCCACCACCATTGCCATTTATAAAGGAACGGCTACCACATTATTAAAGGAAGGAGACACCATACGCACTGTAAACAGCAAAGGTTTACTGGACGATGTCAAATCCAGCCTGAATCCAGCACTGGATAAAGTAAATGGCACCCTCACCTCTCTGGATTCGCTGGTAGAGGTGGTGGGTGGTACCATGGATCCCGCTACCCGTAAGCATATGCAGGCGATGATCGCTAACCTGGAGGCGTCAACCAAGGCATTAAATGCCATGATGGCTGCCAATGGCGCGATAGGGAAAACCATGACCAATATGAATGCCATCACTGCTAATCTCAGCAACAACAAAGACACCATCAACAGGATTCTAGGCAATGTGGAGAAAGCCACCGCGCGGTTTTCCGAACTGGACCTCAACCCTACTTTAACAAAGTTGCAGCAGACGGCTGACCAGCTCAATGCTACCTTAGCTAAAATCAATTCAAGCGAAGGAAGCCTGGGGTTGCTGATGAACGACAAAAAACTATACAATAACCTGAACGCCACTGCCAACAGCATGAATGTACTGCTGCAGGATTTTAAGCTTCACCCTAAAAGATATGTGAGCTTCTCGGTATTCGGGAAAAAAGATAAAACCGAGCCTTTGTCGAAACCCTTGGAAGATTCGCTGTCTGCAACCCCGATGACCACTGAAAAAAAATGACGCGATATCTACCTGTATTTTTATGGTTGCTGTTGAGTTTCTCCACAAAAGCACAAGTGGGCAAGGATACCCTGTTGCCCGCCGGGCAGGCAGATTCCGGAAAGATCATCCGACTGATCAGTGCAGATAAATACAGACGTGTAAAAGTGGATAGCCTCACGGAACTCAACCAGCTCATTGGGCACGTTGTAATGGCCCAGGGTACCACTATTTTCAGTTGCGATAGCGCCGTGCAGAACGTACAGCTTAACCAGATTGAAGCTTTTGGCAATGTTCACATCAATGATGCAGACAGCGTTCACACATATTCTCAGTATGCCAAATACCTGGGGAACCTTAAAATGGCCTACCTGAAAAAAAAGGTGCGGCTGACGGATGGGAAGAGCACCCTCACTACGGAAGAGCTGGAGTATGACCTCAATTCAGGCATCGGCATTTATAAAACGCCCGGAAAACTGGTTAATGCAGACAACACTCTCACCAGCAAAGAAGGCTATTACTATTCAGATACCAAAGAAGCATATTTTATCAATGATGTGAAGCTGGTGAGTCCGGACCGCACCGTTGCCACGGATACCCTGTTATACAATATGCAGCAGGACATCTTTACTATTGTCTCCCCCACTACCATCAATGACGGTAGTTCCGTGATCAGGACAAAAGCAGGGATTTATGATGCCAAGAACGGCCTGGCAGATTTTTCTGAGCGTACCGCTATCCAGGACAGTACACAAGAGATAGTTGCTGACAGGATCAGATTTGATAAGAAATCAGGAGAAGGTTCTGCTGATGGTAATGTTATATATAAGGATACGGCCCAGGGGGTGACCATCCTGGCAGGAACCACACAGTTCAATAATAAAACCAACAAGGTGCTGGCTACCCAAAAGCCGGTAATGATCATCAGGCAGGATAAGGATTCCATCTATGTTGCAGCAGATACACTTATTTCCTCCAAAACAATCAGACTGCAGAAGGCAGACAGTAATGCCCTTTCAAAAAATACGATCAAAGACACCCTTAAAACCGGCAAAAAAACTGACCTGAAAGAGGCTGACAGCATACGGTTCTTCCAGGCTTACAGGCATGTGCGTATATTCTCAGACTCATTGCAGGGTGTGTGTGACAGTTTATATTATTCAGCGGAGGACTCAGTGTTCCGGATGTTCACAGACCCCATTGTTTGGTCAACCAACAACCAACTATTTGGAGACACCATCTACTTGTTCACCAGGAACAAGAAACCGGAACAACTCTATGTGTTTGAAAACAGTTTTGCGATCAGCAAAACCAAAGAAAATTTCTTCAATCAGATCCGCGGAAACAGGATCAATGGAGGATTCATTGACGGGTCCATTGATTTTATGCGGGCCAAAGGAAATGCAGAAAGTGTATACTACCTTCAGGACGATGACAGCGCCTACGTGGGCATGAACTATGCCAGGGCAGATGCCATTACCATGCTTTTTGGGAAAGAAGGATTAAAAAGGGTGAGCTGGGTAAATGGCGTAGAGGGGACCAACTATCCTATGAACCAGATACCAGAAGATAAAAAGCAATTGAAAGCCTTTAAATGGCTTGATGACAGAAGGCCTAAGACCAGGCTTGAACTGTTTGAATAGACTGGGTCCTGATTAGTTCCAACCGCAATGAACAAAAACAAATGAAGGGAAAAATTGCCGGCATTGTAATTATGACTGTTGTTTGCCTTCATTTCAAGGCTTTGGCGCAACCGGCATCCCTTGGGAACTGGCTGATTGCCATTGGCGACAAACGATTTAATCCTAAATGGAACTGGCACCAGGAAATTCAATACCGGAATTTTAACCTGCTGGGTGACACGGAACAATTATTGTTACGGACGGGGATTGGATACAACCTCTCTGATAACAACAACAACCTTCTGCTGGGATACGCATATATATATAGTGAGCCATACTTGAGTGACGGCACAAAGACCAGTTCATATGAACACCGGATCTACCAGCAGTTCATTACCCGCCAGGCCTTTGGCCGTGTATCCTTCCAACACAGGTATCGTTTGGAAGAGAGATTTCTCTCGAATGATTTCCGGCTGAGATTCCGGTATTTCCTTGCGCTCAATATTGCGTTATCCAAAAAAACAATGTCAGACAAGACCATTTATTTCAGTGCCTACAACGAAATATTCCTGAATACAGAGCAAAATTATTTTGACAGGGACAGGATCTATGGCGGTCTTGGCTACCGGTTCAATAAAATGCTCAGGCTGGAAATGGGATGGATGACGCAGGTAACATCGGCTACCAGCAGGAATCAACTTAACTTTTTTGCCTACCTGAACTACTAGGTTTTTTTACATCCTGACCTTTGTATATTTGGGTATGCTGAAAAGAATCAGGCGAAAACTACTCAGCCCACTGCAGAAGATCATCCATGACAGCAGATCATTAGGGATCATCCTGAGCTTGTGTACCTTATTGTCTCTTCTGCTTGCCAACAGCAACTGGGGCCAGGCATATCTTTCTGTATGGAATGCGGAGCTGCATATCCCGGGAAATCTGCATGTACCGCACAGCATCCTGCACTGGATCAATGACCTGCTGATGGCGGTGTTTTTTTTCCTGGTAGGCCTGGAGATCAAGAGGGAATTACTGGACGGAGAATTGAGGGAAATGAAACGGGCCCTCTTACCCATTTTTGGGGCATTGGGTGGGATGATTGTGCCGGCCATTTTGTATTCAATGATCAACAAGGGAACGCCTTATATTGGGGGCTGGGGAATACCGATGGCAACGGATATCGCCTTCTCATTGGGCATTGCTTCTTTACTGGGCAATCGGGTTCCGGTTTCCCTGAAAATATTTCTGACAGCCCTGGCTATCATTGATGATCTGGGTGCTATAGTTATGATTGCCATATTCTACGGGGGTGATATCTCCTGGGGTTATCTCGGTGCCGCGTTGGCATTGCTGTTGGTAATATATGCCATGGGGAAAAAGGGTTGGTCATTTTCCCTGCGGCTGCTCCTTGCCATAGTATGCTGGTACTGTGTCTTCAATTCAGGAGTACATGCAACCGTTGCGGGAGTGCTGTTTGCCTTCACCATTCCGCTGAAAGAACTCCATGCACTAGAACATCGTTTACACGTACCCGTTAATTTCCTGATCCTTCCCGTCTTTGCATTGGCAAATACAGCTATACTGCTCCCGCCTGACATCATGGGCGCCCTGCAGACTTCGCTTAACTTCGGAATTCTGGCAGGCTTAGTGGTGGGTAAACCGCTGGGCATACTCCTGTTCTGTTACCTGCTGGTCAGGATTGGCTGGGGTAAATTACCTACCCATGTTAACTGGATGGAACTTACCGGGGTGGGTATGCTGGCGGGGATCGGGTTTACCATGTCTATCTTTATTTCCATGCTGGCGTTTAGCGATAGCATGACCCAGGACACGGCCAAGATTGGTGTACTCCTCGCCAGTTTAGCCGCCGTTGTACTGGGTGTGATCACCCTGCGTATATGGGGCAGCAGTGAGGAATAGCTTCCAGGTTATTTCATAACAAACCGGACGGAAAGGCCTACAGCCGCAGGCTCAAATCCTGTTTCCCTTGCCAGGATCAGTTCTGGTTTCCAGTCCAGTGAGATGTTCACCGGCGCCTTATTAAAGGTGTAATCCAGCCCCAATACGCCCATCGCCCCAAACTTATCCGTCTCATGGAAGGAGCCAAAAGCGCCACCACCAAAATACCATTGCAGGCCTGGCGTTCCTAAGGGCAAATGGTGTGCATACATGGCGCCAATACTGGTGGGCCTGAATCCAACGATGGCTTCCACCGCTGCGTGGTTGTTAAGAAAATATTTGAAAGATGCACCGGTTCCCAGAATTGACTGGTCACTGGCAACCCTTAAACCAAGTCCATATTTATAAGACTGGGCACTACTGGTAAGGGCCAGGAATAACAGGGCGAGGATTAAGGGCAAGTGTTTAGGGATTTGCATATCTGTTGCTTTATCCCTTTGGACCTCCAAAAAGATGCCCGGTTAAGTGAAGGAATTGCGATTTAACGAATTCCTCTGGTTATACGTTTTAGTGCCTGAATTTTCTGGTTTAATAGATTTATCCCGCAAATTCTTGCAGGTTTTTGCAGGTTTTTACCTTAATTTGGCTTTTGGCAACCAGACTATGCTTAAAAGAGAAAGGCAAGCGTTGATTATTCACCGTGTAAACCTGCACAATAAAGTATTGTCTTCAACCCTAAGCCAGGAGATCAACGTATCAGAGGATACCATCAGAAGAGATCTTCAGGAATTGGCAGATGAAGGCAAACTCATTAAAGTGCACGGTGGTGCTCTTTCACGTTCTTTTAACAACCAGTTTCTCCCGGAGAATGAGATCTATTCATTTTCCAACAAGAAGACAATAGCCATCAAGGCTATATCATTGATCCAGGATGGCATGTTCATCCTGAGCTCAGGTGGTACTACGGTCATTGAAATGGCCAAGGCCCTCCCACCCCAGCTAAAAGCAACGTTTTTGTCCGGAAGCTTGCCTGTACTGATGGAGTACATGAATCATCCCAATATTGATGTTATTGTCATTGGTGACAAACTTTCAAAGAGTTCCAGGATCACCACCGGCGGGGATGCATTGCAGAAGATCAGGCAGTTCAGGGCTGACTTGTGTATTCTCGGCATCAATGCCATTGATCTGAATCATGGGGTAACAGACAATGACTGGGATGTGGTGCAATTGAAACAGGCGATGATTGAATCGGCCAAAAAAGTAGTCTGCCTGAGCATCCTGGAGAAAGTTGATACAACGCAACCCATTCAGGTTTGCCCATTGAATAAAATCGATATCCTTATCACAGAATCCAATCCTGAAGATCCACGTCTACAACCTTATGTAAATGCAGGCGTACGCGTTATTTAAATCTGAGATACTGGCCCGGAGCCAGACCAAAATCAACCATGTATGAGAAGAAAGCTTAATGGTTTTCTGTGTATGATGTTCACAATTGTATTTGCGCTGTCAACCATGGCGCAAACCAAAAATGTGAGCGGAACCGTCACAGATGCCAAAAATGAACCGGTGGCCAATGCAACCGTCACGGTCAAGGGTACTAACAGGGCTACCCAAACCAATGCCAATGGATTTTACACCATTGCCGCGCAAAAAGGTGAGACGCTCCTGATTACCGCAGTGGGACAGAAAGAGTTCCAAATCACTGTTGGAGATGGCAGTGTGCTGAATGCAAGAATGCAGCAGGCCGATGGCTTGTTACAGGAAGTGGAGATCGTAGGTACAATGGATCGCAGGCTCACCAAGAGAGAGGTCCCTTATTCTTCTCAGACCGTCAACGGGGATGAGGTAAAAAATTCCCAAAGAGAGAACCTGGTTAACGGTCTTGCCGGCCGCGTAGCGGGGCTTACCGTTAACCCCACTTCAGGTATAGCCGGAGCGTCTTCACAGATTGTGCTCAGGGGGTTCAACTCGCTCTCCCTTAGCAACCAGCCGCTGTTTGTGGTGGATGGCGTAATCCTGGATAACTCCACGCTGGATGAAAACTCAGACGGAGGAAGGGGCATCGGTCTGGCATCAGACAGGCCCAACAGGAACACGGACTATTCCAACAGGATTTCTGACCTTAATCCCAATGACATCGAGTCATATACGGTGTTGAAAGGACCGGAAGCCACAGCGCTGTACGGCAGCCAGGCCAGTTCCGGTGCTATCATCATTACAACCAAGAAGGCAAAAAGCAACAAGTTTGCCTTGCAATATGATAACGCATTCCGCTGGTCACGGGTAACCAGGTTTCCGGAAATCTACCAGGGCTACTCTAACGGTGTGAATGGTACGCCATCCAACGTATTCAGCTATTTTGGTCCGGCTTATAAAGAAGGTACATTCCTGTTTGACAACATCGATGTTTTCTTCAAAGATGGCTGGTCACAGACCCATAACCTGGGGGCTGATTTTGGTTTCAAGAATTCCATCTTCAGGGCTTCGGGATCTATCTTTAACCAGAATGGTGTAGTGCCCAATAATACCTACGACAGGTATAATTTCCGTATCTCCAATACCACAAAAATTGGTAAGCGGATAGACATCATGCCGGCTTTTGCGTACACCCACACCAAGAACGATAAGGTGTTGAGGAGTGCAGGTGGTTATCTGCTCACGTTGTTGCAATGGCCCAATGAATATTCTATCATTAATTATGACGATGCACAGGGTGGTAAAATACCGCTGTTCAATGCCAATGCCGTGAATGACATTGACAATCCGTTCTTCAATGTGTACAAGAATATCAGTGCGGATGAGACCAACCGCTACCTGGCCACGCTGGGGATCAATATCCGGGCTACAGACTGGCTCACCATCAACGGCAGGTTTGGTTATGATACCTACAAGACCTATGGATACTTGCTGATCCATCCGCAAAGTTCTTCCAATACATCCCTGGCTAATCTTGGATCATTGGATAACTACTGGCGTAAATACAAAGGTTACAACCATACCATTACCGCCACGGCTAAAAAATCCTTTGGTGATTTCAATTTCAGGCTGATGGGTGGTACGATGTGGCAGGACTACCAGACAGATCAGTACGCCATTTATGGTACACGCCTGGTGGATCCAAAGGTCACAGACAGCAGTAATACCGCTGCTAATACGAGGGTGAGGCTGTTGCGGAATAATTTTGGCGAGTATAACAAGCAGATCCTGCGGCAGTTTGCCTACTTTGGCGAGTTTGCCGTGAACTACAAGAACATGGTGTTCCTGAGTTATACCCAACGGTTTGAATCCGCGTCTACCCTTCCTGCCAAGAACAGGAATTACAATTATCCCGGTATGGGTATCAGTGCGATCATGACGGACGTACTGCCCTTCCTGAAAAAAGGGGATGTACTGAGTTACTGGAAGCTGCGGGCATCACTGGCTAGCACGGCGAGGCTGAACACTCCATACTCTACACAGTCCGTTTTCGTGAACAATTTTGCGAGTGGAGGAGGATATTCTTACGGATTCACCAATGCCAATCCTGACCTGCGTCCTGAAAAACAACAGACCTACGAGATTGGTACAGAGATGCGGTTCTTTAAAAACAGGTTTGGTATTGAAGCTACCTATTACAACACCCTGAACAAGGACCAGATCATTGAGAATTTCCGACTGAGCTATGGAACGGGATATGTGCTGAATACTCAAAATGCGGCCAGTACACGCAACACGGGTATTGAAGTAGTGGTAACAGCACCGTTGGTGAACAACCGCAATTTTGGCTGGAATATGCAGGCCAACTTCAACAAGATGTGGAACAAGGTGATCAAGATGCCCGCCAACGTGAGTGAGTATTATATCGCTGACACCTGGTTATATGGTAATGCAAGGGGCGGTCTCGTATTGAATGGTCGCACTACTTCTATTACCGCCAACACTTACCAGCGTAACAATGCCGGCCAGATAGTAGTGAATCCCAACAACGGTATTCCTGTAGTGGATGGTACTTTTAAACTCGCCGGCGACCGTAACCCTGATTTCACCCTGGGTTGGTCAAACAATTTCCGTTATAAAAACTGGAGACTGAGTGTGCTCTGGGATCTTAAAATGGGCGGAGATATCTTCAATGGTACCGGGCTGTTCCTGGCCAGGATAGGCAGGCACCCGATTACTGCAGACCGTATGACATCAAGGGTTATTGAAGGTGTTTTGAACGACGGTAAGCAAAACTCTGCTACACCCACACCCAATACCATCAGTGTAACGCCATTCTATAATAGCAGTTATTATTCAACCATGCCTGAAGAAGCATTCATCGAAAAAGATGTTAACTGGCTTCGCCTCAGGGATGTGTCCCTCACGTATGTATGTAACCCCAGGCCCATCAAGGACATTCGTTCTTTGAAGTCGCTGGAATTTTTTGTGACCGGCAATGACTTACTGCTGTTTACAAACTATACAGGTGCAGATCCCCAGGTAAACGGTAACACCGCAGGGTCAAGAGGTGTGGGCGGATTTGGTTTTGACTATGGAACCCTGGCCATTCCCATCAGCCTGAACTTTGGTGTACGGGCCGGATTTTAATACCATTAATGATTACATCATGAAAAATAAATTCATCAGAAACATTTTACAGGTCCTCGCCCTGCTGGTTATTTTCAGCAGTTGCGAGAAAAAGATCGATGAAGCATTTCCTAATCCCAATGCGGATGTGAGGGTACCCGTGGAAACCTTATTACCGGGTATCATCGGGAACTTTGTAGGCAGCTCATCAGCAGCGGGCAGTGCATACGGAACCGCCAATGACGGCCTTTATGTGGGCCGATATGTTCAGTTCTGGGCTACCAATGCTTCCGGCAACCAGTTTGACCAGATGGGTGGGGCCACGGGCGCCAGTGATCTGCTGGGATCAGTGTGGGGCATGCATTACTATGGCATGGGCCAGAACCTGAATAAGATGATCCAGTGGGCAGAAGAAGAAAAGAAATGGGACTATGTAGGTGTGGGCTGGGCTATCCGTTCCTGGAGTCTGTTGCAATTAACGGATATGTATGGCGATGCGATCCTCAGGGATGCTTTCAACACAAGCCAGTTGGTCTTTAATTACAATGAGCAGCCTGAGTTTTATGACAGTGTGCGGGCAGTTGGATTCAGGGCGCTGGAGTATCTCAACAGAACCGGAGACGGCGTAAGCCAGGAAAACCTTAACAAAGGTGATCAGTATTTTTACAAAGGCGATGTCAACAAGTGGAAGAAGTTTGTGTATTCTGTAATTGCCAGGTCTTACCACCGGGTCACCAATAAGGCAGATTACAAACCGGATTCTGTGATCAAGTATGCCTTACTGGGCATCAACAGCAATGATGATAACGCGATGGCAACCTTTGCCAATACCGGCATCTCTGGTACGTCAAATTTCTTTGGTCCGCTGAGGGCCAATGTGGGTGCACTCCGCCAGACGCAATTCATTGCCAACCTGATGAACGGCCTCAACCCAACGTTTAGCGGGGTACCGGATCCCAGAACCCCCTACCTGATCAGGGAAAATACCAACGGAACCTACAGAGGAATTCTTCCGAACAAAGGAACCAGCAACCTGTCTACCGCAGACCAACCCAAGAACTTCTGGGGTGGCAGTTTTGCCACTACCTCCGCTACTGTGGATACCGGCGCACGCTATCTGTTCAAAAACAATTCACCCTTCCCTATCATTACGGCAACGGAAACAAAGTTTATGCTTGCCGAAGCATACTATCGCAAGGGAGATAAAACGGCGGCTTTACAGGCATATAAGGATGGCATCAATCTCAGTTTTGACCTGCTGACCAGCGTGTATGAAACCAGCGTTCCTGCGGGAGTTCGCATTACTGCTGCCAGCAGGGCTGCATTCCTGGCCAATGCCAAGATTGTTCCGGCAGCAGGAAGCCTTACCTTAAGTCATATCATGCTGCAGAAATACATCGCCAGTTATGCCTATGGAATCATTGAGACCTGGGTGGATATGCGCAGATATCATTACACGGACCAGGAAAATGGAACGCAGGTGTATGCAGACTTCACACCACCCAGTGGCATTGATCTTTTCGTGAACAACAACAATAAAGTAGTATACCGTGCAAGGCCCCGTTACAATTCAGAGTATTTGTACAATGTGAAGGAATTAGAGCGGATTGGAGCCCTGGCGCTGGACTACAACACTAAAGAACAATGGTTCTCCCAAAAGTAAAAGCTGTAAAATGATTATTATGAAAAAAATGCTCACGATATGCCTTTCCGGATTCATAGCCCTGGGCTTTGCGTCCTGCGAAAAGGAAAAAGACTATGCCGGCAGGCTGAATTTACAAGTGAACCCGTTGCCCACTGCCAGCCAGGCTTCAATTCAATATTATAATTCCACGCTCAACAGCGTACGTACGTATGTATATGTAGATAATATCCTGGCGTCAGGTACTGCCACTACATATGCCACATCACCCTTGTATCCCGGTACTTCACCCTCTTATATAGCAGTGAGCCCGGGGTCAAAAACCATCACCATTAAAGATACCCTGGCCACCACAACACAACCAGCTGTATCGGTTACCGGCAACCTGGAAGCAGGTGCTAACTATACGGTTTTCAGTTATGATACCCTGAACAAAGCAAAAGCTTTGCTGGTGAAGGATAATATTGTGGTGCCCACTGATACCACATCAAGGGTGCGCTTTGTTAACCTGATCTACTCAGCCACAGCAGTTCCTAATGTGGATATTTATTCCGTCAGGCGGGCCCAAAATATCTTCACGAATGTTGCAGTAAATGGAATTACAGATTTTATCCCGTTTTTTGCAGCCTCTCCCATTACTGACACCATACACGTGAGGGCTACCGGAACAACTACCAATATTGCATCGCTGAATGGATTTAATCCAACAAGGCAGAGAAGTTACACGCTGGTTTTCAGGGGACGCTACCAGACTACGGGAACTACGGGTGTGGCGAGGACGTTGACGAGTTATTTAAGCTATTAAGTGATATCAATCATAACAGGCATTCAGGAAATCAAACATTCAGAAGCGGGTATCCTGAATACCAGAATTCCAGGATGCCCGCTTCAGAATGCCAGATTTCCTGAATGCCTGTAATGATTGATTGTTAATTTAGATTCCGCCGAGGAATCTTTCCGCATCCAGCGCGGCCATACAGCCACTGCCCGCTGCGGTCACTGCCTGGCGATAGATCTTATCCTGCACATCTCCGGCGGCAAAAACGCCTTCTACATTAGTCTTTGAAGTACCGGGAATGGTTCTGATATATCCGGCTTCATCCATATCAATGAAGTCCTTAAAAATATCTGAATTGGGTTTATGTCCTATGGCTACAAAGAAGCCTTTGACAGGAACAACGGTTAACTCCCCTGTCTTTGCATTTTTTAACCTTACCGCTTCCACAGATTTCTCACCAAGGATCTCATCTGTTTCCGAGTTCCAGTACACCTTGATGTTGGCAGTATTTTTCACCCTGTCCTGCATGACTTTTGACGCACGCATTTCGTCTCTGCGCACAATCATGTGCACGGTGGTACAAAGTTTACTCAGGTATAGCGCCTCCTCAGCTGCAGTATCTCCGGCACCTACAATGGCAACTTCTTTGCCACGGAAAAAGAAACCGTCACACACCGCGCAAGCGCTTACCCCGTAGCCATTAAGCCTTTGCTCACTTTCCAGGCCCAGCCATTTTGCCGACGCACCGGTTGCAATGATCACCGCGTCTGCATGCATCTCTTTTTCTTCATCAATCCAGACTTTAAAGGGCCTGCTGGAAAAATCAACTTTAGTAGCCAGTCCAAAGCGAATATCTGCACCCATCCTGCTGGCTTGTTTTTCAAAATCAACCATCATTTCAGGGCCCTGGATACCTTCAGGATAGCCGGGATAGTTTTCCACTTCTGTTGTTATGGTTAACTGTCCGCCAGGTTGTATACCCTGGTATAAAACGGGTTTTACATTAGCGCGCGCAGCATATATGGCCGCGGTATATCCGGCAGGGCCTGATCCAATGATCAGGCAATGAACGTGTTCAATGGTTTTAGTTTCAGACATCGTTATACTAGTTCAAAAGTCATCAAAAGATTATGCGAAGGTACAACAATACAGGACTGCAACGGTGACTTCGCTCACTTGGGGATAATGAGTGTTCGATATTGCGCGGCATACCCTCCGAAGTATCCCAATGCGCCATTGGAGATATTAGTAGTTACCTTGGTAGGGCTGGAAAAGGGATTGCCGATACTCTGGAAATTGAATTCAAATGTGCGCCAGAAATCAAAGGTGGCCTTGTCTATATTGCAAAGCTTGAGTGTGGCGGTGTCTCCCCTTCTGTAATACACCGAGGTATCAGAATTGTCTGCGTTCTTGTTCAGCCCCCTGTCAACCTGTATCGTGTAACTCTTCCCGTCAATCACCTGGTCATCAAATACTGAATTGAATCCCGGAAAGAACGGCTCACTATTGGCCTTGGTAAAATAACGGATATAATCGCCAAAACCAGGCCGGTCCGTTGCCCTGATCATCATCCTCACATAACTGGTATCCGTAAATCCCGGGGCCTTCTCCCACCATAATGAATCTATCTTCCTGGTGATATTGGGAATGAGGGTTGCGGCGGTATAAGTTTTGCCCTCAGCGTCTATCCTTAACTGGTAATTGGTATTGAGCTTTCCCACCAGGCTGTCTGTGGTATAAAAATACAGGCTGATGGCATTGATCTTCAAGGAATCTTCCCTCAGCGTGTACGCCTTACCAGCTTCTGTTATCACCACTTTGGCATCATGAACAAATGAGCCCATCAGCAATTCTGGTGTTATCTCAGAAAAATAGTTGAGGCTGCGGGTAAGGGTAACACGGGGAGGCACACCATTTTCAATGGTGGCTTCCACTACCAGTTTTGGGGTAGTTTCATCAAGCTCAATGGTGATCTCTTTTTCACACCCGGTGGCCAGTAAACAGCATGACCACAGTAATATCCAGCTGCGCATACACTTCATAACAACAAACCAGCGCTAAAGTTACGGGAAATAAAAAACCCCGGCGAGGTGCCGGGGCTTTTTGATCTTAGTTTATTTATCCCAGGTAAGCTTTGAGGGCATTACTGTACCGGGCTTTTTGTAAACGTTTGATTGCCCTTTCTTTGATCTGGCGGATCCGTTCTTTAGTGAGATCGTATTTCTGACCTATCTGTTCGATGGTCACACCGTTTTCTCCGTCCAGGCCAAAATAGGCATTTACGATTTCCGCTTCGCGCGGGCTGAGGGATTTCAGCACCCGGCGGATCTCCGCGCGGAGTGAATCCTTCATTACGTCATCATCGGTATCATCACCGCCTTCCAGCAGGTCACCCATCGCTACATCTTCGGCTTCGTGCACAGGTGCATCCAGTGAAGTGTGGCGGGTGTTGCTTTGGAAAATGTTGTTGATCTCGGTTTCGCTCATTTCGAGCAACTCAGCCAGCTCTTCGGTAGAAGGTTCGCGCTCATGTTCCTGTTCAAAGGCCATGTACGCTTTGTTGGCTTTGTTATAGGTGCCAATTTTGTTTTGAGGCAGGCGGACTAATCTACCCTGCTCTGCCAACGCCTGCAGGATGGACTGGCGAATCCACCATACCGCGTATGAGATGAATTTAAAACCCTTGGTTTCATCGAAACGCTGGGCTGCTTTGATCAATCCGAGGTTACCCTCGTTGATAAGGTCGCTAAGGGAAAGACCCTGATGCTGGTACTGCTTAGCTACAGATACCACGAACCTAAGGTTCGCCTGCACCAGTTTGTTCAATGCCTTCTGGTCGTTCATTTTGATACGCTGCGCCAGAATGGTTTCCTCTTCGGGAGTGATCATTGAAATTTTAGAGATCTCCTGCAGATACTTCTCAACCGCTTGTGAGTCACGGTTGGTAATCTGTGTTGCTATCTTTAGTTGCCTCATACAAACTTGTTGTTCAACCCGATAGGGTTAAAACGTTTTAGTGAAAGACACAAACGGATCTGTGTGGGTTGCTACTAATATGTTATAAATATAATAAAACCCCGCTTGTGCAGTCTGCAAATTTAATCCGCAGATTTTGTTTTTCATAATGCCTGTGGAAAAAAGGTTAAAACTGACACAAATAAGGTATTCCGCTGCCTGATACAATCAGCCGTTTTTTCTTCTGCAAACGCTGATATTCCGGTAAATTCGCGGCCATGACCGTTGATTTCAGATCAGATACTGTTACAAAACCCGTACCCGCCATGCTGGAAGCCATGATGAAAGCTCCTGTTGGGGACGATGTTTTTGGCGAAGACCCCACGATCAACCATCTGGAACGCCTTGCCGCCAATATCTTTGGCTTTGAGGCAGGACTATTTTGTCCCAGTGGTACCATGACCAACCAAATTGCCATCAAATGCCATACACAGCCGGGGGACGAAGTGATCTGCGATAAGAATTCCCATGTTTATGTATATGAGGGGGGCGGTATTGCCTTCAATTCCGGCGCCTCTGTGCGCCTGCTGGATGGGGACAGGGGCAGAATCACGGCGGATCAGGTCCTGGAATCCATTAACCCTGATGACGTACACAGGCCGGTTTCCCGGCTGGTGAGCCTGGAAAACACCTGCAACCGGGGTGGCGGCAGCTGTTACGACCTTAAACATATTGAAAAAATCAGACAAGTGTGCGATAGTCGGGGCATGAGCCTTCACCTGGACGGCGCCCGGCTTTTTAACGCCATGGTAGCAAAAAGGGAAGATCCACAGGATTATGGCCGCTTGTTTCACAGCATTTCCATATGCCTGAGCAAGGGCCTGGGTGCTCCCGTAGGAAGTGTACTGTTGGGAAACCAGGTCTTCATTAAAAAGGCCAGGCGGGTGCGTAAAGTATTTGGCGGAGGGATGCGCCAGGCTGGAATTTTGGCTGCTGCGGGAATATTTGCACTGGAAAACCATGTGGAAAGGCTTGCCCAGGACCATCTGCATACAAAGATGATTGAAGAAGCCCTCAGGGCTAAATCATTTGTGGATGTTGTACTTCCTGTTGAGACCAATATCGTCATAGCATCTTTCAAAGCACCTTATACGCCACAGCATTTTATGGATGCTATGAAAGCACACGATATCCTCATGTTTGCCATCTCCCCCACCCAGGTAAGGCTTGTACTCCACCTGGACATCACCACCGCAATGGTGGAAAAAACCATCGGTATCATCCAAAAATTATAAATCATGTTCCCATCGGTTAGCCCTGTAGAAACAAATGCATGGAAAAGACTGGAAGCCCATTATGCAACAATGAAGACCACTCCGTTGCGGGAGTTGTTTGCTGAAGAAGCAGACCGGTTCAGTCATTTCAGTACCTGCATAGAGGATATTGTTTTTGACTATTCCAAGAATATCATCACACGGGAAACCCTGCAGCTGCTGATTGACCTGGCCCATGAAGTTGGGCTGCCTGGAGCTATAGAGGCGATGTTTACCGGCGAAAAGATCAACCAGACGGAAAACCGCGCGGTGGGACATGTGGCGCTTCGCAATTGCTTTGACCATCCGTTCATTATTGACGGGACTGATGTCATGCCCGGAATCCAGAAAGTGCTGGAACAGATGAAGAATACCTGCAAAAAGATCCACCAGGGTGAATGGCGGGGATACACTGGGAAAAAGATCACCCAGATTGTCAATATTGGTATTGGTGGTAGTGACCTGGGACCAGTGATGGTAACGGAAGCATTGCGTCCCTACTGGGTGGAAGGAATGGAAGTGTTTTTTGTTTCCAATGTAGACGGTACCCATATAGCCGAAACACTGAAGAAAGTAAGGCCCGAAGAGGCCCTCTTCCTGATTGCCTCCAAAACCTTCACCACCCAGGAAACCATGACCAACGCCCATACGGCCCGGTCCTGGTTCCTCCGGCATGCCATAGACGAAACCCATGTGGCCAAGCATTTTGTAGCCCTTTCCACCAATGAAAAAGAAGTGGTGAAGTTTGGGATAGACAAAGCCAATATGTTTGAGTTCTGGGACTGGGTAGGCGGGCGTTACAGCCTCTGGAGTGCCATCGGTCTATCCATCGCCCTCACCATTGGTTATGACAACTTTGACGCGCTGCTCCGGGGGGCTTATCATTCAGATCAGCATTTCAGGAATACTTCCTTTGATAAGAACATACCCGTGCTTATGGCCCTGATCGGGATCTGGTACACCAATTTCTTTGGGGCGGAATCTGAAGCCATCCTGCCCTATGACCAATACCTCCATCGCTTTGCGGCCTATTTCCAGCAGGGCAATATGGAAAGCAACGGGAAATACGTAGACCGAAACGGGAAGAAAGTAGCATACCAAACCGGCCCCATCATCTGGGGTGAGCCAGGCACCAATGGGCAGCATGCATTTTACCAGCTCATCCACCAGGGAACCAGAATGATTCCCTGTGATTTCATCGCTCCTGCCATTTCGCACAATCCTATCGGCGACCATCACCCGAAACTGATGAGTAATTTCTTTGCACAAACAGAAGCGCTGATGAATGGTAAGACGGCTGAAGAGGTAAATGCAGAACTGCAGTCATTACCTGAAGAAAAGCGCAAAGCCCTTCTTCCTTTCAAAGTTTTTGAGGGAAACAGGCCCACCAATTCCTTCCTCCTGAAACAGGTCACTCCATTTACCCTGGGAGAACTGATTGCACTGTACGAGCATAAAATCTTTGTACAGGGTGTGATCTGGAACATCTTCAGCTTTGACCAATGGGGTGTGGAACTGGGTAAGCAATTGGCCAATAAGATTCTGCCTGAGCTGGAAAATGAAGACAAAGTAACCAGCCATGACTCCTCCACAAATGGGTTAATCAACGCATATAAAGAGATGTTGGTGAAGTAGTGAAATGGTGAAGTGGTGAAGTGGTGATATAGTGAAGTGGTGAAGTGGTGCGGGCGCCCGCACTACTTCACCACTTCACTACTTCACCACTTCACCAATTGTTATTTTTTAATGAATTTCAGCACCGTCTTCTCATTCCCTGTTACCACCTGGATAAAATAGAGTCCCGGACTGAACTGCTCTATCCCTTCAAGCCTGAATTGCGTGGTTCCCGCACCCAGCACCTGTTGCTTCAGGATCCTGCCGCTTACATCCACAAGGTTAAGCGTAGTGGCTGTGCGTTGTGCCGGCAGGCTGAGATCTACATAGGAGGATGCAGGGTTGTTCAGGATCCTGTATCCAGCCGTTGAAAGTCCAATATTTACGCGAACTGTTTTAGAAAGGGCGGCCCTGTTGTCTTTATCCACCTGTCTCAGGCGATAATAATATTCGCCCGTGGGTATACCCCTGTCCGTAAATTGATAAGCAGATGGAGAACCCTTGGCCGCAACGCTACCTACTGTCAGGTAGTCTTTACCGTTAGTGGATCGTTCAACATCAAAATAGGCACTGTTTTGCTCCAGGGCAGTTTCCCATGATAAGCGCACGTCATTGCCATCAGGAGAAGCTGTGAACCTGATCAAGTCCACTGGCAACAACGCAAGTGACCGTATAAAGACCGGATAATCTTCTGCCTGCCCGTAAACGGGATCAGTGCATGCAGTACTGATGGCCGGAGGTCCATAGATTACTGAAAGGTCTTCCACCACCCGCATCCTGATCACCTGGTCTTTGACAGCACTGGCGGGTATATTCACGGGAACTGATATGGTAAGCCCTCCTGTACGTGAGCCAGGCGTCGCTAATTCGTCAACTCCTCCCAGGTATTCTTCGGCATTGTTGAAAATACCATTGTTATCGAAATCAATCCACACCTTAGCTTGTTCTGCATTGAGGCCATACAAGCGCAGGCTGATGGAATAGGTTTGTCCTTCCTGCAGATAATACAGACTCTGGCAGGATGTTGAATTGTTCCTGTATCCTCCATCACTAAAGGAGGTAGATGATTTAACGGTAATGCCATTTAAGGAGAGTTCCATGACACCCCCAAAATTGGAAGCCAGGCCTGATGGCGAGGTTACCGGAGAGCAACTGGCACTACCCGGTGCATTAAATGGAGTTACCGGATAGGTACTGCTCAAAGCCCAGGATCCAGAATAGTTCCTGAAGGATGAAGCAGCAGCTGATAACATCCTTGCTTTCTGACCAGCGGTGAACAAAGTGGAACAGCCTGAATAGCTCATGAAATTATGTTCCGTATTATCTGAATATGGTGTTCCGGTACAGGCATTGGTGCCGGTACGGCAGGAAAAACTCTGCGTAATGGGATCTGTATCACACACCCGGTCTCCATCCAGGCTACAGTCTGATTCTGTTGCACAGGTAGATCCGCTGGATCCCTGGAACGGATGATATACAGCAAATGCATGACCCATTTCATGCGGGAGGGTTTTCTTATTGGTGGCCATTTGGGTGGCCAGGATCATAGTTCCGTCAAGGGTGGACGGTGCGCCAGGGAAATAGGCGAAGCCTCCTACAAACGTTCCAGATGTTCCGTCCTGGCCGTCAAACTTATTTACTACCCATACATTATAATATTTGGTGGGATCCCAGCGAACAAGGTTCTTGATGTCCAGTTCTTCCACACCATCCGTGTTGAAAACATTCACTCCTTTGGATGCATAACTGGTAATACTTGAACCATCAACCCGGTTGATCCCGGAAGTTGCAGAACAGTTGGGGTCTCTTGATGCCAACTGGAACTGGATCTGGATATCCCCAACCCCTTCAATCCCGGGCATGGTTCCATTGTAAACGCTGTTAAGATAGTCTATAGCACCAGTCAGTTGGGCATCTGAAGGATTATCCAGTGAACCAACGGCGCCACCGGTATGGATTACATGGATTACTACGGGCACCGTATACAGGGCTGCTGCCGTTCCCAATTGCCCCTGGATACCACTGCCGGCGTGAGGCATCTGGTTCCTGGACTGGATTACTTTCTCCAGGGCTTCCACCCCGGTTTTGTATACAGCACTACGATCGAGAATTTTTTTGTGGACTACATCAAATCCGCAACGGGATTGAGCCACAGAAGCCTGTGAAAACCACAGCGCTATGCATAGCAGGAAGATATTGGATTTGTTCAGCACAAAGGATACAACGCAAGAACTTCCGTTTTATGATGGATGGGCATAAAAAAACCCTCCGGAGAGGGTTTATAAGGTGTTGATTACCATTTATCTACTTCTTCACCCTGGCCATTGTCCTGGCTGGGCTGGTAAGGCACTTCCTCTTTGGCTGCCACCGGTGCTTCGGCCTCTTCCCTCACTTCGGAGCCATAATGCTCATCGCCTTCCCCGTCATTCTCATGGTTGAACGCATCGAAATCAAAATCAGGCATGAGTTCAGTCTTTACATGATCAACAGCTTCCGTGAGGGCCTTGATGAATTTGTTGAAGTCTTCTTTGTAAAGGAAGATTTTGTGCCTGTCATACCCATCGTCATTAAAACGTTTCCTGCTCTCCGTAATGGTCAGGTAGTAGTCGTTTCCACGGGTTGTCCTCACATCGAAGAAATAGGTCCTTCGCTTACCTGCACGTATACGCTTGCTGTACACGCTTTCCATCCTTTTGTCGTTGTTGTCGTACGCCACAGTTGTTTGTTTTTGTTATTAGTTGATGCTCAACATTGTTGATCTTCAAAGATAAAAATGTTTTTGAATTGTCAAAATTTCGTTAAGTTTTTCCAAATTCGCTGGAATGCAGCATGGGCGTGCATTTAGGTAGATTCCTCTGTTTCGGCCGACTGCTGTTTACGGTAAAGTTCCGCATAGTGGCCGTCTTTTTCCAGCAATTCCTGGTGCGTTCCCTGTTCTATAATGGCTCCTTTGTCCATCACCACTACCTGGTCAAATTCAAGCAGGCTGAAAATCCGGTGCGTGATGATGAGTGCAGTCTTATCTTTCAGTACCTCATACAGGTTCCCCAGGATCTGTTTCTCCGTTTTGGCATCCACTGCGCTAAGGCAATCGTCAAAGATCAGAATCCTGCTGTTTTTGTACAGCGCCCTGGCAATGGAAACCCGTTGTTTCTGTCCGCCGGAAAGGGTTACGCCACGCTCCCCTACCAGGGTTTCATATCCCTGTGGAAATTGGCTGATCTCCCCGTCAACACTGGCCTGCCGGGCTGCATGCATTACGCGTCCGGCTTCCTGTTGGGGCTCACCAAAACTGATGTTGTGGGCGATGGTATCACTGAATAAAAAAACATCCTGTGGTACATAACCTATCTGGCTCCGCAAACTGTGGAGATTGAGCTGGCGAAGGTCCATTCCATCAATACTGATCATACCTTCCTGCGGATCAAACTGCCTTAACAGCAATTGGGCAAGGGTTGATTTGCCGCTACCGGTGCGACCAATGATCGCTATTTTCTGTCCTGGTTTCACTTCCAGGTTGAGGTGATGAAGCGCCCTGATCCCTGTATGGGCATAGGTAAAACTGAGGTCCTTAAAAACGATATGACCATGCAGTGTTGCCTGGGTAGCATCCGGCGGGGAAACAATAGCAGGCCGGGTATCCAGGAATTCATTGAGCCTTTTCTGGGATGCCGATGCCCGCTGAAACATACTGGCTACCCACCCTAATGCACTGACGGGAAACGACAACATATTAATATAAACAACAAACTCTGCAATGGTACCCGCTGTAGTGGTATGCTCCATCTGGTAAATACCGCCAATGAAGATGGTCAGCAGGGTACTTACGCCAATGATCAGGCCGATGGATGGGAAATAGATGGCTTCAACCCTGGCGAGGTTCACCGCACTTTGCCTGTACGCCTCACTGTTCTCCGTGAAGAACCGGAACATGGCAGATTCCTGGACATATGATTTGATCACCCGTATGCCAGAATACGACTCCTGGGCATTGGTGGTAAGATCACTGAGCTGGGCCTGGATCCTCTCGCTTTTCCGGTTAATGATGGTATTTACATAATAGATGGTTACGGCGAGAATGGGAAGCGGAGCCAGTACAAAAAGGCTTAGCCGCCAGTCTTTGGAAAACATATAGTAAAGGCTGAGGCCAATGAGTGCAACCAGGTTGATCAGGTACATCAGTGCCGGGCCCGTGTACATCCGTACCCGGCTGACGTCTTCCGCCATACGGCTCATAAGATCACCGGTAGCATGTGTTTTATAGAACTGCATATCCAGTTTCTGGTAATGATCATAGATGTCGCGCTTCTGGTCATATTCAATATGACGGCTCATGACGATGATGGTCTGCCGCATCAGGAACATGAAAAAGCCCCGGAGCAGGGCAAGTCCCAATAAAATAATCCCCGTATACAGGATCATCTTAGCAAAGGGCATATCAAAAAGATCAACCCGGGTGGTAAACCAATGCACAAGAGGATCCACGGCTACGGACCTGGGAAGACTCCGCCCCGCGGGCATGTCAGCGCCCATACGGGAAGAAACTTTATCTACTACAAAACCGGTGACTTGCGGAGCGAGGACAGCAAAATAGTTGGATACCACAATAAAGATGATACCCAGCCCCAGGCGCCACCGGTAGCGCCAGAAGTATTTGTTCACCGCCCTCAGATGTCTCATGACAGGCAAAGATAGGCATTGAGGCATTAAGGCATAAAGGCATTGAGGCATTAAGGCATAAAGGCATTGAGGCATTAAGGCATAAAGGCATTGAGGCATTAAGGCATAAAGGCATTGAGGCATTAAGGCATTAAGGAAAGCATTAGCGGGAAAATGGGATGCTGATTTTTTTGGCGTGAAAGGATTGTGGGTGTATTTTCGCGCCGGAGAGATGGCAGAGCGGTTTAATGCGGCGGTCTTGAAAACCGTTGACTGTAAAAGGTCCGGGGGTTCGAATCCCTCTCTCTCCGCAAGGAACTATAAAAAGCCCCGAAAGGGGCATTTTTTTTGTCCAAAAACTTCTTGTCTTTTGCCATAATGCTTAAGTTGTCCCCATCCATTTACCTAGGGCATACCTTTGGGTACCTTTTATAAGATGATCTAGTCTATGAGGAAATATTGGCAAACGGGATCAGTTTTTACTATTCTCATGCTTAGCCTTGCCTTTTACAGTGCAGCGCATTGCCAGGATACAGTTTTGGCCATAAACCATACAGAATTATTTGTTAAAGACACGGGAAAAGGCTCTCCTATTATCATTATTCACGGTGGTCCGGGATTAAGCCAAAGCTATCTTCAGCCTCACCTCAATGATTTAGCCAAACAATACCGGCTTATCTACTATGACCAACGTGCTAGTGGAAGGTCATCAGGCAGGCTTGATAGCACCCAGGTCACTATGCGTCTTTTTGTGGAAGACATTGAAGCGATCAGAAAAAGCCTGCATTTGGGCAACATTTACATTCTGGCACATTCCTGGGGTTCTCTTCTGGCCATTCAATATGCTGCACAATATCCAGAACATACCAACGGACTCATCCTTAGCAACCCCATTAGCCTGAAGTCAGGTGAATTTGACGCAGAAACCAGCCAGGAACTGAAAAAAAGGACTACCTCCAAAGACAGTGTGGCCCGCGCTGCCATTCTGCAGTCAGATGCATTCAAAAAAGGGGACCTGGCAGCATATACCCTTTTACTTCAGCTGTCTTTTAAACCTTCCTTTGCGGAAGAAAAGAATATCAATAAACTGAACCTCCAACTACCGCCAGATTACCTGGCAAAAAGAAAGATCCTTTTCTACATGTCAAAGGATTTAACCAACTATGACTATTACGGAATGCTGCCATTAATTACTTGCCCCGTATTGGTTGTTCACGGAGCAGCAGATGCTATCCCATTAGCCGTTTCACAAAAAATCAGGAATGGCCTGTTGCATGCCCGGCTGGAAATTATTAAGAAAGCAGGGCATTTCCCTTTTATTGAAAAGCGAAAGGAATATGCTGGAATAGTTGATGTTTTCTTGCAAGCAATCCAAAAGAATACCAAACTACTATAGCGGTTTTGCAAGTCATCAAGGATTTCCGCCTGTTTGTCAAAAATCCTGATACTTACTCAAAACTGCTTTAGATTTAAACTTATGATGGCATCAGAGACAGACAGAATCATGGACATACTTTTGCAGAAAAGAGGGTTTCTGCACGGAATGTTCTGGATCTGTGTCATCACAGGCTACATCATTGTACAACCGGCTATTCTGCAGCCAGAAGTTTTACAGTCCAATACTTTCAGGATCCTGGTAAAATTCCTGCTGATTATTTTGATGTGCTATATCAATCTGTATGTAATGTGGGCTAACCTGGTGGAATTAAACCAGCGGCACTCTCTGTACCTGGCCCTGCTATTTCTACTGAACCTGGCGATGGCATTTGCCCTCCTTTGGCTTGAAACATATTCACCCTTACGTAGTGATTTGAAGATAGGCTCAACAGACTGGCAACGTCATCAATTATACTATTTCGGAACACAATTTGTAAGCAATTTCTGGTTCCTTGGTAGTACAGTGGCCCTGCATACTGCAAGAAAATACATCCGCGAAAAACGCCAAATGGCGAGGATGCAAATTGAGCATCTGCAGACAGAAGTGAAATATCTTACAGAAAAAATCAATCCGCATTTCCTCTTTAATGCGTTGAATACCATTTATGTCCAGATCGACAAACGAAATCAGGATGCCAGAGACACTGTATCTACATTCTCATCCTTACTCAGGTACCATCTTTATGAGTGCAATGCAGAAACCGTGAGCCTTCAAAAGGAATTTAATTATATCAGACAGTACATTGAACTACAGAAACTCCGCAAGGGCAACCGGTACTCTATCCGGTTCTCCTGTCCAACTCCGGACAAAGATCAGTCTATACCCCCATTGCTTTTTATCGGTTTCATTGAAAATGCATTCAAGTTCATTAGCAATTATAGCAACCGTCAAAATTTCCTGGTGGCCGAGTTTGAACTCAGGGAAACGACACTTACAATGTTGGTGACTAATAGCTATCAACCAGAAGATCACAAAGCCTGCAACACTGAAAATAGCGGGATGGGACTAAAGAATATCCGTAGAAGGCTGGCTCTACTCTTTCCTGACAAGCACCAATTGCACATCAAAGATGACAAAGGTATATATACAGTACACCTTATAATTGAGTTGCAATGAAGTTAAAATGCCTGATCATAGACGATGAACCGTTGGCGCGCAAAGGACTGCAGGAATATATTGATGATATCCCCTACCTGGAAACAGCAGGATCTGCAGAAACCTCAGAAGAAGCCCGTGTGTTTCTGCTGAACAAGCAAGTTGATCTCCTATTCCTGGATATTCAGATGCCTGGAATAACAGGTATCGAATTCCTGAAAAATGAAAAACCAGCAGTACCCGTTGTCATCTGTTCAGCTTACAGCCAGTATGCTATTGAAGGCTATAATTATGATGTCCTTGATTACCTTGTTAAGCCTGTTGCGTTTGATAGGTTCACCCAGGCTGCTGAAAAGGCAAGGAACTATCATCTGCTCAGGGCCGGCAACCCGGGAACACCAACCCAAGAAACGGAGGTCCTGTTTATTAAATCCAACCAGCAGATGATCAAGATTTCATTCTCTGACATTAAGTATATTGAAGCTGCGGGTAACTATGTGGTCATCCATACTCACGAAAAAAAAATGCTGGTGTATATCACGCTCAAAGTTGTAGAAGAAAAACTACCCACCGATAGATTTATTAAAGTACATAAGTCATTTATTGTTCCACTGGATAAAATAGAATCTATTCGCGAAGAAAAGATTATACTAGGAAACACTTTTATTCCCGTAGGCCGAAGCTTTAAGAAACACTTATGGTTTCAATTGCAAAAAAAGGCGCTGAAAAGATAGTTTGAAATTTGACTCCTGCCAGCAGTTCACGTAGCAAAAACACGCATATGTGTAATTTTCACGCTTGGAGCAATTTGTACGGTTAAGTTTGCAGTTGGTCAAACCATATAAGATCACATGGAGTCAACAGAAAAATCAAAATGGCACATCAGCCAAGGTTCTACATACCCCGTCATTTTTTTCCTGGTCTTGCTGTCAATGAACTGTCTTGGACAGGAGAGGCAGAATATCATTCCTCCGGAACGCGAGAAACTTTACCATTTTAACCTTCCTGGCCTTTTCTTTAGTACACCACAGGCCTTCACAGACAGTTTGAAGTCTTTTGCCATTGCCATGAAAAGGCTGGACAAAATGCTATCGGCTAAAAACAACAAGGAAAACCTGGCTTCCAACACTGAAATGCTCAGCAAACTTGAATATAGGTTTCGCCAGTTTGATCTCTATCTTTTTCTTCAGTTTGCGATAAATACCAATAATATACGTGCTGCCGAGCAAGAGGATTCCCTGTACAATGAAATGGCAAAAAGGAGGATGGTGTTCCGTGAGAGAATCAGAACAATGTTACCGGATACCTTCAACCAGGCTCTTCGGTTGCCTGTGCTTCGCCCCTATAAATTCTATCTCACAACGCTACAGCAACAGGGTGTTCATTCATTAACCCCAATGCAATCCAGGATGCTTGATCAGTTCAAGTATCTCTTAGATGACAGCTATTATAGTGAAATACTGGATAAGGCAGTTTTTAAACCAGTTTTCACTGGAACGGACAGCCTGGATCTATTCAGAGATATGGGTACATGGAAAAACCACCGCGACAGTTCTGTCAGAAAACAAGGCGAAGAAAATCTGGCAGCGGGATACCATTCAGTTAAAAACGAGGTGGGATTTCGTTATATTCAAATGATAGAAGGTATGAATGCCTTTGCAAGAGCCAGAGGATATACTGGCCTGATAGAGGAAACCTTTGATAAACTGCATATCAAAAAGACTGCGGTAACGCAGATCCTAGACACACTTGCCAATGCAGCAGGCATTAGTCTTCAAAAACAGCAGGGATCAGAGCCTGACCATCATCAATTTTCCATTGACTCCGCCACCACAATTCTGAAGAGTGCTTTTGCGTCACTAGGGAGAGAATACCTCAATGAAGCAAGCGCATTGCTGGATCCCCATAATGGCCGGCTTGACATTATTGGAGGGAGCAATAGGCTGGGCATGCAGGGTGTTGCCAGTGTTTATCCAATCCATACCAGTGTATTTTTTGCACGAAACTATGAAGGATACTTCATGGATCTGATGGTAATGGCTCATGAAGCCGGGCATGCTATTCAGGCGTCCCTGATGGCCGGCAACAATGTATCCATACTGAATAGTGCTGGTCCGGGTTTTTTCACAGAGTCTTTTGGCAAGTTCAATGAGTTGCTGGTTTGTTACCATCTGGTATTAAATGCCTCATCAGATACCGAAAAGCAGTATTACCTTGCCCGGTATCATGAAAGGCTTAGAGGATTGTTTGGAAGCACCAGTGAAGCGGATATAGAATATCGTCTCATAGAAGGAATCACCAATCAACAGGTCAAAACACCTATGGACATGGACAGGATTACATTGGCAACACTGGCAAAATATGAGGACATCCACCAGAACTCTTCTGCTGGTGAACTTTGGCTACAAATGGAAACTAACTACAAAGCGCCATTGCATAATGTGAACGACATGCTGGCCTCTCTCCTTGCTTTACACTATTTCAGGCAATTTCTGGAAGACAGGCAAAAGTTCTCCGAACAATATGTGCGGTTTTTGAAGAACGGGTATGATGATTCCCCCTCAAACCTTTTACAGAAATTAATGAACATTGACATTGAAAGTCGCGGCTTTTGTACGGAGGCCATCATGGTTATGCAACGGGAATTGGACAATAAATATTGACATTAAAAGGTCAAATCCCCTTCATTTCAGCACTGAAACTGAGGGTTAAAATATCCCACATGATTTGCTGGTTATACTGAATACTTGATCTGAATATTTGCTGATTTCTAAGTATTCAGAAATGTGAAACTACCCTGATGATATGCATTTTGGCCATTGACTGCTGTCTTCATCAGTAAAACAGGTAGGTAAAACAGGAATGGGTATAATCTCCAGATACTGGATTTTTCTACTTTTGAGCCAACCCAAACAACCAGTCTGAATGAAACTGTTAACCCCGATAGCCGGGACTTTTCTCTTGATGCTGCTTTCCCATACCACGCAGGCACAGCCTGGTGATTCCCTCAAACATAAAACCATTATTGCGGGTAATATCGGTGTTACTACCAATGGATTCTCCATCATCCCCACATTTTCTCTGAATAAACCCGCCGCGGTAATGAATTTTTATTTTGGTAAAAGGCGTTTGAGTTTTGAGCCTGATATTCGCCTGGCCTTTGATGCAACAAAAGGTGGGATGATCTGGTGGTTACGGTACAGGATCATCAATCAGCAGAAATTTAAACTCAGGTTAGGCGTACACCCTGCTTTTACTTTTGTGCGCAAGGATGCCATCATTGATGGTGTGAATACCAGGATCACGGAAATGCTTCGCTTTGGCGCATTTGAAGTTGTACCCAGCTACCAGTTTAATCCTCATTTTGGCGTAAGTACAATGTACCTGGAAGGACATGGATTACAGAGCCACGGACCACAAACCACCAGGGTCCTGTTCCTGAATGCCAATTTGACCAACCTGCGTATCAGTAAGAACTTCCGGGCTTATGCTTTTCCCTCGATTTTTTTCCTGAATACAGATGGTGATACGGGCAGTTACTTCACCGCCACCGCCGGGATCTCCCATGTGAAATATCCCTTCGCCCTTCAATCCACCATTAACCAGACCTTCAAATCAAATATTCCAGGTAACCAACAGTTCATGTGGAATATTACCCTTAACTACAGTTTCAGGGCAGAGGCATACTAGGACAACACTAAATACTATTTTTATCTTTTTCCTTTTGCAAAGACTGTTTTACGCTTGTGTCAGAATTTACTCGGCATACGTGCTTATTCAATATCTGTATCAATGAATTGTTGATGTGAAAATTTAAGCCTGCCCACTTGAGTGAGATTCCGTTAAATCCGGCAATTTTGTATTTCACATTATTTTTATGCGTAGAAGATCCTTAACAATTATTGTTCTGCCAATCCTGTTTTTTTTACAGGTGTCCCTCTCCGTTTGCGCCCAGGATTGCAATGGATATGTAGCCGCCAAGCAGGGCACAAAAATCCTGTTGAAGGCATATGAAAATGGGGACCTGTCCAAACCAGCCGGCTCCACTTCGTATGAGATTGTGAAAAGAGCCGGCAATGTTGTTACCGGACACGTTGTTTCGGTGGACAAGAAAGGGAAGGAAATACTGAACACAGACTATACCATTGAATGCACAGGCGATGCCACCATTATGGACCAGAAAACCATTGTCCGGAATCAAATGGCTGCCAATATGAAAGATCCCAACATGCGGACAGAAGTACAAGGTACAAACCTGGTTACGCCTATGGAGCTTACTGAAGGACAAAACCTGCCCGATAGTGAGATAGACATCTTGATCCATTCTTCCATATCAATGACTGCAAAAATTAAAGTACACAGCAGGATGGTAGTGGGTAAGGAAACCATCACAGTGCCGGCGGGTAGTTTTGATTGCATGATCGTAACAGCGGTTACTGAAACACAGGTGCTTGGCAACAAAAAGGCAACCACAAAGTCGTGGGTAGCAAAAGGAGTTGGCATTGTGAAAGAAGAAACCTATGACAAGAAAGGCAAACTGGAAAAGCAGTTGTTGCTAACGGAAATATCCCGTTGATGATCGCATGATTTATCTATCCGTAGTTGTTACGGGAATTGCGTAAACAAAAAAACGCACTGAAAAACATAAAAAATGCCCAGAAAGGGGCATTTTTCTTATTTGGCGGAGAAAGGGGGATTAGAACCCCCGGACCTTTTACAGTCAACGGTTTTCAAGACCGCCGCATTAAACCGCGCGGCCATCTCTGCGGCGCGAAAATACACCCACAATTTTGAAGAATTTTCGGGATATTTAGAATCTTATCGTTTTTTAAATCCAAACTGCATACAAATGATTGTAAGAAGTATCATGCTGGCGTTGACGCTGTGCCCACTTTTAAATTCCGGGAATGCCCAAACAACGCAAAAAAAGCATCTTCCCATCATTGATGTTCACGTGCATGCGATGAAAGTGAGTCCGGCATTTTCGGGCGACCTGTGTCCCTGGTTCCTGAGTGACATGCCTGGAGCTGATCCCAGGGGTGGCGCGCCGGCATTTATCCATACGGATTGTGCACAGCCACTCAAAGCGGCAAAAACAGATAAAGAATTCCAGGATTCACTGATTGCCACCATGAACAGATTGAACGTCACTATTGTTGCCAGTGGAGACGCAGGCGTGATCAGGAGCTGGCAAAAAGCGGCCCAGCCGGGCAGGGTGATTCCCAGCATCAGTCTGAGTTCTTCCGATGAGATGACCGTTGTAGCATTTACAGACTCACTGAATTCCGGATTCTATAAAGTGATGGGTGAAGTTGCCCCGCAGTATGAGGGAATGAGCCCCAGCGATCCTTCTTTGGATGCCTATTTTGCCGCAGCAGAAAAACTGAATATCCCTGTAGGTATACATATGGGTACGGGTGGTAATGGCAACATCAACATTACCAATCCCAAGTATCGTGCGTCATTGGGTAGTCCATTTTTACTGGAGGACCTGCTGGCCAAACATCCTAAGCTGAAAATTTGGGTGATGCATGCCGGCTATCCGATGATCGATGAAATGATAGCCCTGATGGGTGCCAATGCATATGTTTATGTGGATGTAGCAGGTATGATCTGGAGCTATCCGCAGGCTGAAGTCAATGAATATATCCGCAGGATGGTACAGGCAGGATTTGGCAAACGAATCATGTACGGAACGGACCTCATGGTGTGGCCCAAATTACTGGAAACTTCGCTGGGCATCATTGAAAATGCCAACTACCTGTCCTTTGACCAGAAACGGGATATCCTGTTCAACAATGCAGTTCGTTTCTTCAGGCTGGATGAGAAAAATTTTTATTAGAAGACCTCGTTAGCATATGGACCTCTTCCTCATTATTTCAATCCTGGTAACACTATCAGCCTTATTTGCCTACCTGAATACCCGGTTTCTTAAATTACCGGATACCATTGGCATCATGGTGGTATCACTGTTTTTTTCACTGGGGCTGATCTTGTTTGGTAATATCTTCCCTGGCTTCTATCATGCCACGGAAGCCTTTGTAACCGGTATTGATTTTGGTGCTGTACTCGTAGATATCATGCTATGCTTTCTCTTGTTTGCCGGTGCCTTGCATACAGATATTTCGCTATTGAAATTCAATCATCGTGCAATATCTGTATTTGCCGTCATAGGAGTATTGTTATCTGCCTTGATAACAGGGGTGCTGTTGTTTTACATGTTCCGCTTGTTTGGACAGGACATCAATATTTGGTACTGCATTGTGTTTGGTGCACTGGTGGCGCCTACGGATCCCATCGCCGTTCTGGGTATTCTCACCAAGGCCGGTGCTCCAAAACAGGCTGAAATAAAAATTGTGGGTGAATCACTGTTTAACGATGGCATTGGCGTGGTTCTGTTCCTTTCTTTGATCAAGATCATTTCCATTGGTACAGATAATATTACAGGCGGACAGATCCTTATGTTGCTGCTCAGTGAAGTGGGTGGTGGTATTTTATTGGGCATGGTATTAGGGTGGGTTGGATTTTACATGATGAAGCGGATCGATAATTACCAGGCGGAGATCCTGATTACACTGGCGATGGTCATGGGTGGTTATTCGCTGGCGGAAGTATTGCACGTTTCAGGTCCGCTGGCCATGGTGATGGCCGGATTATTCACCGGCTCCCGCGCCAAGGCTGAAGCCATGAGCCACACTACAGAACTTTACCTGGATAAGTTCTGGGAGTTGGCGGATGTGCTCCTGAATGCCATTTTATTTGTATTGATAGGGCTGGAATTACTGGTCCTCGAATTCAGTAAACCCTATCTCATTGCCGGGCTGCTGGCCATTCCGATTTCTATTTTTGCCCGATATATTTCACTGGTGATCCCTTCTGCCTTTTTAAAGCGATGGGTGGGTACAGATCATAAGACCATCCAGCTGATGACCTGGGGCGGCCTTAGGGGCGGGTTATCAATTGCCATGGCCCTCTCCCTGCAGGATCCTTTGCCCAAAAACCAGTTTGTGGCCATGACCTATATCATCGTGCTCTTCTCCATTATTGTACAGGGGATGACGCTCGGAATAATCGTAAAAAGGCTATTTGGAGATAACAAAAAGTCACCAAATCCGCTCATTTAGATAGTGGTGCCCAGGATTCCTGGAACGCCACATTAGGATCAAAAGATGTATTGTTGGTCAGCAGAAAACTCCCATCACCCCTGCTCCAGGCGCTGCCGTAACCAGACGCAAGTTCTACACGATTACCGTTGGCATCGGTCCAGGTGTCAACTCCCCGAATGTATTGCCCAAACTGCGCAACAGTCCGGCTCTGGTCATCAGAACGGGATTCCCAGGAACGCACCATATTTTCGCTGATTTCCCTTTGCGCCGCAGATGTGATCTGGATACGTTTCCAGTTTTCATTCAGGACATTGTTCCGGATATTATTGAACATGGTTTGTATGGCATTTCCCCATATCTGGTTGATCCGGGTACTGGAGATAACCGTGGAAAGAATGCGACGCGCTTCATCGTCCTGCCCAGCCGGATACTTCAAAACTATACGTTGATTCACCACAGTTTGAGTATGGGTGATGGTGCTGCCGTCCCAGGAGGGAGACTGCTGGTCAATGCGAAGGAGATAACAAGTGGCCAGGCCTTTTCGGCCATCGGGAAAACGCATTATCGCCTCCGCCGTGGTGGGTATGCCATTGATCCCCGCGCCTTGGATCTGTTGTACAAGCAGCTGATCCAACTCGCGGTGAGGCGTAACCGTAATAACCTGCGCTCCGGCCATTTTTGCAACCACCGTTCTGAGATAAGAGCTTGCGTCCATGGGTTGGCCTATTTGGCAGCCAGTCCCATAACCTCCACGTTGCAGGGCATCCATCATCTGGGCGTTATTTACCCAGTCAAACTGCGTTACAGGGTAAACAATCAGTTCCCATTGTCCATCTGCAGACCTTGCCTGAACGGAGGTTTGCACCATATCAGAAAGGCACCGGGTATTATTCCAGGAGACACCACCCTGTACCTGCCAATGTGCGGGTACCAGGAAAGATACGGCCTCAACAGGCTGAGAGAAAGCTGATTTGTCGATGATACGGTATCGCTTCCAGATGGTGTAGTCTTTTCCTTCCACGGCAATTGTTTTGGACGATGGTGTAATGGGGTTCTTTGTTCCGGGGTCCCTGCTGGTCTGAGCACAGGCATACAGGCAAGAGAACAAGGCCGCCATAACAATCATACGGTACATGGTAGTCAATTTGCAAGTAAAAGAAGGTATACATATGATGAATTTCAATACTCCATTTGGACCATTGGCGGAGTTAGTTGTAAAGGCAACATTTGTTACCTAAAACTTCAATATGCCAAGGTCCCTGTTAACAATTTTGATTGCAAGCGTCACCATTCTCTGGGGATTTTCATGCAAGAAAATTGATTCAGAAAAAATTATTCCGGAGCGGTATATGGAAGGCGATGGAGTGCTTACTACGATCAATGCAGAAGTGAATGCGGCCAATCAGCTCATGCTCTACGGAGCTACGCATCCAGATGTTACCATCCGTGAAGCCATGATGAAAACTGCAGAGATCATGCGCAAACAAAGGGGAGTAAAACGCGTAGTGGTGTTTGACAGTTTGTTGATGAGGATAACAGTGGATAACGGCCTCTCCGGCAGCCTCAGGATTGATGAGGTTAATGACGAAAACCAGAGTATATCCCGTGGGGGCCAGCCCCTGGGACAGATACAGCAATTTCTTGCGAGCGGCACAAAACGCAGCCCAAAAAACAAAAAGGTTTTATTCTTCAGCCCCGTAGAATCAGATCTTTACTCCGGGACAAATGACAGAAATAATATGAGAGCCATGTTGGAAAGTATCCAACAATCACCTGCCGGAGTAACCCTTAAAATCGAAAACGAACGTGATTCCAGTTTCCACCTTATAGAAACTTTCAGAAATTATGGCTTGGTAATGATGGCTACCCATGGAGCTCCCTACGGATTCAGATACGGTATCTTCAGATATCTATTTTTGAGTGTGGGTGTGGACACGGTTGACTTTGTATATAATGGTCAAAAAGAAAGAGTGCCAAAAACGAATATCAGGATGCCAATCGGAAATGAACAGGCACTTCGGGAAGCATTTATTACCAACAATTCAATTGAGGAATATAACATGCTGATGTCTGGCGATCTTGAGTCTGAAATTTCCTTCAGGATCAACACAACCAGATTCAAAGCATGGTATAACAAAGTAAATCAGTTGCATGACAATAAAGAGTATCTGGAAGCCATCGTGACTACAAAATTCCTCGAGAAAATGCCTAACATGGACAGCACCATCCTGTTTGCCAATATGTGTTACAGCGGCGCTTCACTCAAAAACGGAAGAGATGAAGACGGAAGGCTTTATATGCGGGATTTGATGACGCAAAAAGGCCTCGCTGCATACTACGGATGGGTGCCATTTAACGGCTCTGCAAAAAAAGTAGCCAACGAAGATGCGATAGCCGCGGAAATCAGCTTCGCTAATCATATGTTCAATGCTATGGATACTACAGGTGCGGCTTACAAAAATAATGGTGAAGCGTTTAAAGCCAGGGTACATGACAATGCACCCGGATACGAGAGTTTCATGCAATTATACGGAGCTCCCAACTATTGGTATCGATGCGGGGAAGGAAGTTTTACAGACCCCAGGGATGGAGAAAAATACAGGCTGGTATGCATTAACGGGAAAGAATGGTTTGCCGAAAACCTGCGTTTCAATAGTGTTGGCAGTGTTTTCCCTAATGAAAATCCCACTAATATAAACCCATATGGAAGGTTATATTCCTGGTCAATGATGATGAACGGGCAGGTCAGCTCTAATAGCAATCCCAGTAAGGTCAAAGGAATTTGCCCTGAAGGCTGGCATATTCCCAGTTTGGCAGAATACCAGGAGATGGCCAGTTATCTGGGGGGCCTTAAGACCGCTGGAAGGGTACTCAAAACCGTTAATGGATGGAATCCAGGATCTTCTGTTGGCATTGATAGTGTCAAATTCTCAGTTTTACCTGCGGGCCAGTATGAACTGGGTTACGGGTATGGGCTTTTCGGAACCTGGGCCCAACTTTGGACCTCATATAGCCCAGCTGCAAATAACAGTTCAATTTATACGATACAGTTCAGTAATAGCAGTCCGGAAATGTTTGTTGGCCAAACCCTGAATCCGGGTCAATCCGGCAACCCGCCCTTTAAGTCTTGCAGATGCGCCAGAGATTAATCCTTATCTTAAAGAAAGGATGACAACGGGGAAACTTTTGCTGATTTGGATTTTTATTGTTCTGTCAGGGGAATCATATGCCCAGTTCCCGGAAATTGATGATCTCAAGCAACGCTATTATCATTCATCCTCTGATCAACAAAAAATTCAGGCTTTGTTGGATTTCCTGTCTCATAAGAATTCTATACCAGGAGACACAATGTCTAAATATGCTTCCATCGGATGTGATTTAGCCATGGCAAATGGAAGTATAACGCAGAAAGGCTGGATGCATTATTACCTTGCAGCCAGCAAACTGGCAAAGGGTCTTACAGATTCAACGTTATTATGGTTGGATCAACGTCCGGAACTTCAACCAATGTATTACGATGACCAGACCCTGCAATGGCGTCTGCAACTCCTCAGGGCAAATGCATTGAACCGGAAAAATGAACGATCCAAAGCATTGGAACTACAATTAGATGGTCTGAAGTGGGCAGAGAAACTGAATGACACCCTGGCCATCGCCTATTACCAGAACTATATTGGCGCTACCTATTTGAACAGCAATGAACGAGCAAAATCAAAGCATGCATGGTTGTTAGGTCTGCAGGTAGTGACCCCTCCCAACCAAAGGGACAGGGCAGAGATATATGCCACCCTTCATTCCAACAAAGCGCTTTGGTTTGTCAATGCTCCCGTTGATTCAATAAATATACTCCGGGACAGTCTGGAATATTCGGTGGCTGAGGTGATTCGCTACAGTAAGCGGTACGGATTTCACTGGTTGCACGCATCCGCGTTATCTGTAAGGGCAATGCAACGAATGTTCCTGAAAGATACTGTGCATGCAAGAGAAGATCTGTTTACGGCACTGCAGATCCACCAGCAGATAGGAGACCCATTATACATCGTTCATGACCTTGGCAGAATCGGAGGGTTTTTCCTGGCAGGGAAGCAATTTGACTCTGGCATTGCATATTTGAACCAGGCTATTCGTTTGGCACAACGCAGTGAGCACCATGAGGGAATGGTTGACCTATTCGCCGCCTTGTCATTTGCATATAAAGCAAAAGGAGACATGCCAGGTTATGTTGAAAATCTGGAGAAGCTTTTAGTGAGCCTGGATTCTTCATATTCTGTGAATACGGCAGGAAAGATTAAAGAAATCGAGTCCCGTTATCAACTTCAGAAAATTGAAACTGAACTTGCGAATCAGAAACTTAATCTATACCGCCAGAACCTTTTGTTTTATGGCCTGTTATTACTGGGGTTGGGATTGATACTGATGGTCTGGCTGATATTCCGAAGATATAAAAGAAAGCAGTTATTAGCCCACCAGCAAGCATTGCTGAAGACAGAAATTGCCCTGCATGAAGCAAAAGAAAGTGAAAGACAACGGATCGCGGCTGATTTGCATGATCATCTTGGCATTCAGGCCCATGCAGTTTTATATCAAGCTGAAAAGATTCGGGAATTCCCGGAACATGTCAACCATCTTTCCCATCGCATGCATGATCTGGCGAGGGAAATGCTTTACGGATTGCGGGAAACGGTTTGGGCATTAAAACATGATGAAGTAACAGCTGAGGTTCTATGGGTACGCATAATTCATTTTTGTCGGCGCACAGCAACCCAATTCCCAGAAATGGAAATTCAGTCAATGGGACAGAAGCCGCCCGCTTTTCCCTTAAGCGCAGAACGGTCATTGCACCTGATGATGATCCTGATGGAAGGAATGAACAATGCACTCAAGCATTCAGGTGCGAGCCGGGTCCAGGTAAAAAGTGAAGTGGGTGGGGAGCATTGGCTTCTTTGTATCAGTGATAATGGGAAAGGCTTTGCATACGGAATGGAAGCGGTAGCTAATGAAGGGAATGGCTTGCAAAATATGAAAGAAAGGTCTGCGAAGTTAGGGGCTCAAATTGAAATTATTACGGGACCACAAAAGGGAACTGTGATTAAAATTGTAATTCCATTTAAATCCAACAAATGATAAGGATAGGTATAGTTGATGATAAAATGGCTAATAGAAAAATTCTCCGTGAAAAATTGGAGCGAGACCTACGTATGAAGATTGTCATGGAAGCTTCAGATGGCCGGAAGTTTCTGGATAGCATGATTGAAATGGAGAAAAATGAGTTACCGATGATTGTATTAATGGATCTGGAGATGCCTGAAATGAATGGAATTGCCGCAATTGCTGCTGGTGCTTCCTTATATCCGGATATAAAATTTGTTGTGGTGACCATTTTTGATGACGATGAGAAAATTTTCAATGCCATTCGTTCCGGTGCAGTAGGCTACCTGTTGAAAGAAGAGCATGCCATTCAATTAAACGAAGCGATAGTGAATCTGCATGAATACGGGGCCGGACCTATTTCACCCAGTATTGCCTTCAAGATCCTGCAGATGTTGCAGGCGCATGGGCCCAGTAAACCAGTATCAGCAGATCCCTTTGACCTGTCTGACAGGGAGCGTGAGATCCTTCAATTGCTCAGCGAGGGGCTTGAATATAAAGAGATAGCCGTCATGACAGGTATCAGTGCCAATACCGTAAAAAAGCACTGCATTAATATTTACCAGAAACTGCATGCCTCAGGAAGGGCCCAGGCACTAACTATTGCTTATAAGAATAAGCTGCTCAAATAAGAAAACTAATTTTTTTAGCTTTTATTTGCTAATTATTTTAGTTTATCTATATTTGCATATGGTTTCCAAGACTGATATCATTGCCAGGTTGCAGCGGGAGATCCTGCCCCTGCAAGGGTATAAACCCCGATTGCAGCCTGCAATGAATCAGGATCTGGAATGTATTGCCCGAGCCTTCCCCGGGCAGCAGATTCCGCTGGGAGCCATTCATGAATACCATTGTGCAGACAGGACGGATGTTGCCGCAACAACTGGATTTATAGCCGGACTAATGCATGCTTGCAGACTGCATGAAGGCATGATTGTATGGGTGGGGAGATCTAAATCAATATTTCCGTCAGCACTGGCTTATTTTGGACTCAGGCCTGAGCAATGCATTTTTATAACACTGGCCAGTGAAATGGATCGCTTATGGGCTATTGAAGCAGCCTTAAAATGTTCAGCGATAAAGGCTGTGGTAGGGGAAAACCACCAGTTTAGTTTTCAAGCATGCCGCAGATATCAGTTAGCAGTGGAGCAATCTGGTGTTACTGGTTTTCTGATTCGTGACAACACTGTGGCTGCAAGTGCCTGTATTGCAAGATGGAAGGTCCGCTCCCAACCTAGTCTGGTACTGGATGGTTTACCCGGTCTTGGATTTCCACGCTGGCAGGTAGATCTGTGCAAAGCCAGGAATGGCAAACCCGGATCCTGGCAGCTTTCATGGGTCAGGGGAAAATTCCGGGAGGAAATGTTGGAGCGTTTGGAAGACCCAGGGATCAGTAAGACAGGATGACATGCGTTTTGTATCTATTTATTTTACTTATTTACTAACGGATGCATTTTCATTAAAACATCCTGAATGGCGTGGCCATGCAGTGGCCATGACAAAGCTTTCCCATGGCCGGAAGATCATTACTGCAGTCAATCAACTAGCAGAGCAACAGGGTATTTTTCCTGGCCAGACCCTAGCTGATGCACGTGCCATTTTACCGGATTTGATGGATCACGATGAACCAGATGCTGCTAGAGAAAAAATACTTGAAAAACTGGGACAGTGGTCTATCCGCTTCTCCCCGGAAGTAGGTATAGACTTACCAGACGGGATATATATGGATGTGACGGGATGTGCGCATTTATGGGGTGGTGAAAAGGCTTACCTGGAGTATATCCGGGAAAGATTTACAGAAAGGGGTTATGAAATTCGTTTAGCCATGGCTGATAGTTACGGTATGGCCTGGGGACTGTGTAGGTATGGTGGTCAGCAGATGTATTGTATACAGGGGTTTTCCCCGTCTGCTTTTCTGGCCCTGCCTATAGCTGCATTAAGGATTGAACCGGAGATGCTGGATGCAATGCATACCCTTGGACTGTTTGAGGTGAAACAGTTGTTATCCATTCCTGTTCATGCACTGAAAAGAAGATTTGGCCAGTTATTAGTTACAAGAATCCAACAATCCATGGGTGAATGCAGGATCTGGATCAAAACCATTGTAATCCCCAAGCCATTTGAAGTGCGATTGCCCTGCCTGGAGCCCATCATTAGCCGTCAAGGCGTTGAAATAGCGATCCACCGGTTACTGGATGACCTGAAAGGACTGTTGTTACAGCAACAGCAGGGATTGCGCAAGATCCGGTTTTCAGCATATGCCGCAGACGGAAAGGTCTATACCCTGCTGGTGCAAATGGGGATGGCAACACTCAACATTACCCATGTTTTTGGCTTGTTGGCACTACAATTGGAACAGGTAAAAACAGAAGCGGGTCTTGAACTGTTCACCTTATTTGCAGAGCACACAGAGGCGTATAACCCCACACAGGAGAAGATCTGGGAAACTTCCACAGGAATCAATATTGAACGGCTTTCTGAGTGGATGGATTATATCATTATGAAGTTTGGCAGGGATTCAGTGCAGCGATACCTTCCATCGGAACATAACATTCCGGAAAAGTCTGTTGTTAACGCTGCTGATCTGAAGTTGTCTTCTGCGCTGAAATGGCTACAGGGCCCGGTAAGACCCATACACCTGCTGGATCCGCCGGAAAAAATTGAAGTTACCGCTCCCATCCCTGATTATCCGCCGATGTTGTTCCGGCACAAAGGAAAATTGCACAGGATCACCAGGGCAGACGGACCAGAACGCATTGAACAGAAATGGTGGGTGGCCAGGGGAAGACATCGGGACTACTATGCAGTAGAAGATGAAGAAGGGAAAAGATACTGGCTTTTCAGAAGCGGTCATTATGATGAAGGCAAAACCTATACCTGGTATTTACATGGCTATTTAGTGTGACAATGGGTTATACAGAATTACAGGTTACAACCAATTTCAGTTTCCTGCGGGGAGGTTCACACCCTGAAGAATTGGTAGAGCAGGCTGCATTGATGCGTTATAATGCACTGGGCATTACAGATCGTAATACCATGGCCGGTGTGGTTAGGGCACATGCGGCAGGAAGAAAGCACCAGGTCCGGATTATTCCGGGGTGCAGGCTGGACCTGCAGGATGGACCTTCCCTCCTCGCCTATCCCATCCACAAAGATGCCTATGGAAAAATCTGCGGTTTACTGAGCCTGGGCAACAGCAGAACAGAAAAAGGAGCCTGTCATTTGTATAAGAAAGATCTGTATAACTGTACAGAAGGGATCATTTATATCCTGCTGTTCGAAGAATTCCTTGACAGTTCCTGGACCTTGCCTTCAGCCTTTGTTCAGGCTGCAGGGGAATATGCCAAAGCGTTAGGGCATGCATGCTATGTAGCCCTGAATAGAAACTACAATGGTCAGGATCAGAAGATCAACCACCTGTTGTGGACACTCGCGCAATCCTTAGAACTGCCAGTGGTGGCTACCAATGACGTGCACTACCATCATCCGCAAAGAAGACCCTTGCAGGATGTGCTTACCTGTATCAGGGAAAAATGTACGATCCAGCAAGCCGGATACAGACTGCATGCCAATGCAGAAAGGTTCCTTAAGCCCAGGGAGGAAATGGAACGTTTATTCCGCGCCTATCCATCGGCGTTAGAGGCCACATCAATGATCAGTGAAGCCTGCCGCTTCTCCCTGGATGAATTACAATACCAGTATCCGGAGGAGATCACCCATCCCGGCAGGACTCCGCAGGAAGAACTGACCCAACTGGCCTGGGAAGGAGCACATTTTTATTTTGGTGATCAGATACCGGATAAAACCAGAAAGGCCATCCTGTATGAACTGGATTTTATTGAGCAAATGGCTTACGCACCTTATTTCCTTACGGTGTATGATATTGTTAAGTATGCCCGTTCCAAAGGTATACTCTGCCAGGGCCGGGGTTCTGCTGCCAACTCTACCATTTGTTATTGCCTCGGGATCACTTCAGTTAACCCGGAAAAATTTGACCTGCTCTTTGAGCGGTTCCTGTCCACGGCGCGCAATGAACCGCCGGATATTGATGTTGATTTTGAACACGAAAGGCGTGAAGAAGTGATCCAGTACATCTATGAGAAATATGGCCGGAACAGGGCGGCCATTGTTGCAACCGTAACCCAGCAGCACCAGCGGGGTGCTATTCGAGACGTGGGTAAAGCCATGGGATTATCTGTTGACACCATCGCCCGTATTGCAGGAACCTCATGGCATTACAGCGATGGCCAGTTTAGTAGTAAACAACTGGATGATCAGGGCTTAAACCTCAAAGATCCCTATCTCCAGAAAGTGCTGGATATTACTAACCAGTACATCGGATTCCCCCGTCAACTGGGACAGCATACCGGAGGTTTTGTGATCACCCGGGGGCTGCTTACAGATCTTTGTCCCATCCTGAATGCACGAATGGAAAACCGAACCTGTATTGAATGGAATAAAGATGACATTGAGGCCCTTGGATTTTTAAAGATCGATATCCTGGCCTTAGGCATGCTCACATGCATCCGCAAAGCTTTTAACCTGGTTAAAGAGGCATATGGTGCATCCCTAACCCTCGCCAATATTCCGCAGGATGACCCTGCCGTGTATGACATGATCTGCAGGGCAGATACCATTGGGGTATTCCAGATTGAAAGCAGGGCCCAGCAATCCATGCTGCCCAGGCTTAAGCCCCGGAACTTTTATGACCTTGTCATAGAAGTGGCCATTGTGCGGCCGGGGCCTATTCAGGGCGACATGGTACATCCTTATTTAAGAAGGAGGAATGGAGAAGAAGCGGTGAGTTTTCCTTCCAAAGAACTGGAACAGATCCTGGGCCGCACCCTGGGTGTACCCTTGTTCCAGGAACAGGCCATGAAAATTGCCATCATTGCTGCGGGTTTCACACCCGCAGAAGCCGATGGCTTAAGAAGAAGCATGGCCACCTTTAAGGCCAAAGGACTTGTGTCTGCCTATCATGATAAACTCATCAAAGGGATGACGGCAAAAGGATATGATAAGGATTATGCAGAAAGGGTGTTTCGCCAATTAGAGGGTTTTGGCAGTTATGGATTTCCTGAAAGCCATGCAGCCAGTTTTGCACAACTGGTTTATGTCTCTTCCTGGCTTAAATGTCATTATCCTGATGTTTTTGCCTGTGCGTTATTGAACAGTATGCCGATGGGATTTTACCAACCGGCACAGATCATACAGGATGCAGTTAAACATGGTGTGAAAATATTGCCTGCAGATATTCTGCATTCTTCCTGGGACAATACCCTTGAAGTAAAAGATGGAAAATATCACGCCATAAGGCTGGGTTTCCGGCAAATAAAAGGATTGCATGAAGAAGAGATGTGTGCCTTCATCCAAACAAGAAATCAATCTCCGTGGCAGATACATCAACTCAGGTCATTTCTAAGCGCATCCACCCTTGAGATGCTTGCCAGGGCAGATGCTTATCGTTCCATGCAATTGGATCGAAGGGAAGCCTATTGGGCCATGATGCGGAAAGATGATCCCATAGGCATGTATCAGGAATTGCCTGCAGAGCCTGAGGATGCTGTACTACCGGCTATGAGTTTGGCCGAGCATGTGGTCCAGGACTATGCAAGCCTTTCGCTATCCATTAAAGGCCATCCGGTGCAATTTATCCGCAACAGTCTTTTACAGCTCGGGGTTTGTACCACGGCTGCACTGGACGAGATGCCTGCGGGCCGTTACATTAAAATTGCCGGGCTGGTGCTGGTGCGCCAGAAACCGGAAACCGCCAAAGGGGTTTGCTTTATGACCATAGAAGATGAATGTGGATTTGCGAACCTGGTGATTTTCCAGGATAAGTTTGAACAATACAGGAAAGTGATCCTGCAATCTAAACTGATCATGGTGGAAGGCTTATTACAAAGAGAAAGTGGGGTTATCCATGTTATCGTTAAACAGGCATATAATTTCAACCGTTTACTAAAGAAACTCAAACCAGGCGATAACCTTTCCGGCACTTCCCTTTTTCCCGATGCCAGGAATTTTCATTAAAAAAATGGGGTGGGACTATTTCCCACCCCGGTGTTTTTCATAGTTCCGGATCATGGCTGTATCAGGTGGTTAACAAGGTCTGCTCCCGGTGGCCATACCAGTTGATTTTACGGCTGAAATACATGGCTATGGCAAGGATCAGGAATATGCCAATACTTCCCACCAGTAAGGCAGTATCCTCCAGTCTAACAAGTACAAAGATGAAGGTGTACAACAATACCAGGACCAGGGAAAACAGGGCTACTGAACGCCATTGTTCAAAATGCCATTTAACATAAAAACTGATCAGGGCAATGGTTGCAAAGGCAGCTATCCCATAGGCATAATCAAACTCAATGAATTCACTCATGGAGAGCAAGAGTGTGTAAAAGATCACCAGGGCTAAACCCACCAGGATATACTGGACCGGGTGAACCGGCTTTTTCTGCATGATCTCCACAATAAAAAAAAGCGAGAATGTGAGTCCGATGATGAGTATGGCGTATTTCACGGTTCGCTCAGATTTTGCATACTGGTCCGCTGGCTGTACCATGGTGACGCCAAAGGCCAGGTCTGAGATATCCAATTTCGCATTCCTCAGTTGGGTCCCAAAGGGCAGATTGGCTTTATTGAACTGCCACTGGGCCCTGAAACCGGCATCATTCACTTGACGGGTAGAAGGAAGGCTATTGCCATCAAAGGACGGGGCGGGCCAGGTGGATGTCAATGCATAACTGCTGTTACCGCCCAGGGGCACAAAATGGAGGCTTTCACTACCCCTCAGCTGGAGGATTGTGGAAAAGGAAACCAGCTTATCAAGGTCTGCAGCGGTGATGCCCGCCGGAGCGGATAATCCTTTTTCAACCAGGTCATTGTCTGGCAGTCCGGGAGAGAGTTCAATATCCTGGGCACCCGTTTTCACTACAACTCTGGATTCAATGCCTTTGAAATCTGAAACTGCCACACATAGTTTTACCTCATCCCATTTTACGTATTCCGGCATGATGTCTTTGGGTAAACTGATCCGCAGATTTCCTGAGGCCTTGATCTGGGCACGATATAACAGCACATTGTATATGGAACGTTTTCTTGTCTCATGATCCAGTTTGCCATCAGCCTTTAGTTCTTCCGGAAGGATCCAGAAATGCGACTGTACCAGCACTTCTTTCTTCTCATCATTGATGGTTTTATAGGCATAGGGTACAAATAAAAAAGGGCCGGTGACGGTTTGCGGGCCAGCCCATTTCTGGCTCACTTCAAGGGTTACTTGTTTCTGCCGTTCCTTACGCTCATGTACGAGGTTGATGATAAAGATGGTGGGGATGAGCATCAACAGGATAAGGCCACCGGTGATAAGTGCCTTTGTGAAAATTCCTGAAGATCCGGGCGTTGATTCCTGGGTGTTTTGTTCTTTTTCCATTGTTATATGATTATTGTGATAAGACGCTGTATTAAATAGTTCATCGATCTCTTGCCTTGACTGGTACAAGGCACCGGCAACGCTCCCCATCAATAGAACAGGTGCCGCCCAAACCTGAACAGCCCATGTATTGTCTGATTGTAAGAGCATGAAAACAAGGGTATACGGTATACAGGCTATTGCGCCCAGTAACAATGCCACTGCCCTATACCAGCGGATCTTTGCAAATGGGGCGGTAACAAATCGATCTAAAAAATATCCTGACATCATCAGTACTACAATCACCGGAAGACTCAGTATCATCCCCCCTACACAAACCATGGCGCACACGATGGCTCCATCGTTATCACCCGTGCTTAAGACCAAAACAATGGTAGGAATCATCAGTAATAAGTTAGCCCTCCACCAGAGCCTGCCCGCTGTACCAAAAAAATATGCCATATTAAAAAGTGCTTTGTATTTCAAAGTATAAGAGCAAAAAAAATTATCCCCCGATTCCCCTGATCATTTTCTCCAGGGCATCCAAATGCAATTTGAAGGCCTTCTCTCCTGCCCTGGTTGCCGCATAGGTTGTGTTGGTTTTCCTGCCCACAAATCCTTTATGAACCTGAATATATCCCTGCTCTTCAAGGGTTTTAAGGTGCGAGGCAAGGTTCCCGTCTGTAACATCTATAAGTTCTTTCAAATCGTTGAAATTGATCTCTTCATTCACCATAAGGGCACTCATGATCCCCAGCCGGATCCGGCTGTCAAATACCTTATTCAGATGTTCAATTGGATTCTTCACACTCAATGCTTTCTTTCATACTTCCACCACATGGCCATTCCGTAAACGATGTGCAACACACCAAAACCAATGGCCCATATCAACAGGCCGTTTCTGGGGGTCCATAAACCCACTAATCCGGTGACGATGATGGCCAGTCCCAGATACTTAACCTCACCCAGGGTATATTTACTGCCATTCACCAATGCAAGCCCGTAAAACAACAGGGACACCGGAGCTACTAGATCATAATATTGCAGATCCATCATCCTCAGGATCACCACACCGCCCACCAGCATGGGCATCATGGTGTTCCACAACAATCGTTTTGAAGTAGCACCCCAAACCGCAACACCTTCTTTCTTAGCCCGCGCAAAAGTAAACAGGAAGGCTGTAACCAGGGCAACCATAAAAACAGCCGCTGCAATAAAAATAAGTTCCTTCAACAGGCATTCCGGACAACTATCGTCTACTCGCCAGTTATCAAAATAACGTTTGATGCGTACATGCGCCAGGCCTGCTCCCACCAATGCTGAAACACCGGCGGCAACCCCGCTCCAGCCACTAAGGCTGATGAACCGGCTGCTGCGTTCCATCATCTTTCGGATATCCTGTAAAGCTTGTAATTCCTGTTCTGAATCGGACATTTTAAAAGCACTTTGAATAACAAAGTAATAAATCAAAAACCAGAATTCCAAACATAATCCTTCATTTCGGGATGAACGGCACTATGCGTATGTTAACCCATTAACGGTGTGACAGCTGGATGTAGTGGCTATTTTTTCTTCTGCTCGTCAATGGACAAAAACTCCAGTACCAGCTTCATATCATCCAACTTGAGATAGTTGATCTTATTCTGTGCCAGGAAGTTTTCCAACCCGGGATATTGCTTACCAAATGCATCCATAAGATTCTTTCGGTTTGCCAGTCGCAGGGTACCAAACCTGTCGCCAAAATAGTAGGTCTTATCCAGGCTGAAGGTCATCACCTGCTTAGCCACCATCTGGCGCATGGGGTTAAGATCTCCGGATAATTGCTCCACAGCCTGTACGGAACTGCCACCCTGCAACTCCCCATGCCCTCCATAGCGTTCCCGGTTAATCAGGTTCACCGCACGGCGTTCACATAACCTGATTTCCCCGTTATTAGCTACCTGTTGCACAAAAAACTTCTGAACCCGGTAGAAGGTGTCCTTTTCCAGGACGATATACTTCACGGATTCAATATCATTCAAAGCCATAGTATCCTTCCCGTTGGCAATGAAATCCATCTCCTGCAAAACAGGGGAATAATTCATTTGTCCCCCGCCCTGGTTGCCATTACGGAACTGAACTATCCCCGGTTTGAAATCTGCATAGATGTAGCGCATCCCTACCGGCAAGGCCCCCATGACTGTTTCGCCAGGTTGTACTTTATAGATTTCGGACTGGGCAACTGCATCAACATGGCAAAACCATGCAACAAGAACGAAGATCAAATGGCATTTTTTCATTTGGTTTATTTTTAACGTCAGTAAATTCAAGACAACATTCCTTTTTTCAAACACAGGGCTATCTCGTTGGTAATCCTGGTGGGTTTAAAACTTTGGGCATCCAACAGGCACCAAACTGTTTGGGCGGAAGCCAGGAGTTCATGCTGACCATTCCGTATCTCCACATGACGGACTGATTTGAATCCACCCGTTTCCCCTACCCAGGTTGTGCCAGTGAGCGCATCACCCCATTTCGCCGCTTTAAGGTAATTGATTTCGTGCTTTAATACCACCCATACAAAACGCTCACGCATCTCAGCATCTGAAAGTTCAAACCAATGCGCCCTGGAAATATCCTGTACCCATTGAAGATATACCACATTGTTGACATGACTCAGCTCGTCAATATCTTCCTGCCGGATCAGAATTTCCATATGATATGCGCCGTCCATGCCAACAAAGGTGCATTTTTTTGTACATTGACAGCTGGGCAACCTACCAGAAAATAATGTATATGGATTCTGTTTCATTCTTAAGCAAGTACACTTCGTCTGAGATTACAACTGTTGTAGTGATCTTCATGATTTTATTCTATTGGCTGGGGCATTATATTACAACAAGAAGGCAAGTACATAACGACTCCAAGGAGCATGACACCACGGGCGTAGTCCAGGGATCGTTGCTGGGCCTGCTGGCATTGCTCCTGGGATTCAGTTTCAGTCTCAGTAACAGCCGGTATGATAAACGAATGGGGCTGGTTATTGACGAAGGGAATGCTATTGGTACAGCCATTCTTCGCATGGACCTGTATCCTGATTCCATCCGCATGCCGTTAAAGTTGGCTATGCGAGACTATCTGGAAGCCCGGATCGCTTATGATGATGCCGGTGCAGACAAGGAGAAAATTATTGCCTCTTTGCAAACGGCTGCTTTGCACCAGCAGGCCATCTGGAAAATGGTAAGTGCTGCCGCACAGCATCCGGAACACGTTGTGCGTACCAACCAGATGGTACCCGCCCTTAATGAGATGTTTGACCTGGCTTCCACCCGGCAAGCCATGCTCATGGCCAAAGTTCCCGATCTTATACTGTACCTGCTGTTCATACTCTGCTTCACAGGTTCATTCCTGATAGGTTACGCAGACAACCGGAAACCGGAATGGGGTATTGTCACCAGTTTCCTGATCATGGTGGGACTGTCTATATATATGATCCTGGATCTGGACAGGCCCCGGTCCGGAATGATTAACAACAAAGCAATGTATGAACAGATCAGCTCCCTGAGATCAATGTTCAACAATCCATAGTATATTAGGTTTTATAAAGAACAACTACCATACAATGATGAAAAAGCTCTTATTAGCAGTACTGATTCCCATATCGGGGATAGCGCAGACGGACCAGGCAAGGGTAGCCCAGCTGGCAGAAAAACTGGACGCCAAAGTAATTGCCTGGCGCAGGGACATCCACGAACATCCTGAATTAGGTAACCGTGAAACCAGAACCGCGGAACTGGTGGCCAATCACCTTCGGTCTCTGGGTATAGAAGTTAAAACCGGTGTTGCCACCACCGGCGTAGTGGGGATTCTCAGGGGCGGTAAGCCTGGGCCTGTTGTGTTACTGAGAGCAGATATGGATGCTCTGCCGGTTGTGGAAAGGAACAGTTTGCCATTTGCCTCAAAAGTCAAAACAAACTACAATGGGCAGGAAGTGGGTGTGATGCACGCCTGCGGCCATGATACGCACGTAGCCATCCTGATGGGTGTTGCTGAATTGCTGGCCAGTATGAAAAAAGACCTTAAAGGCACCATTAAGTTTGTGTTTCAGCCGGCAGAGGAAGGTGTTCCCATCGGCGAAGCGGGTGGTGCGGAGCAAATGATTAAAGAAGGCGTCATGGAAAATCCAAAAGTGGATGTGGCTTTCGGTCTTCATATCAATTCCCAGACGGAGATTGGTAAGATAGGCTATAAACCTGGTGGCGCACTGGCCAGTGTTAATGATCTTCGCATTGTGGTCAAGGGCAGGCAGGCGCACGGCGCCTCACCCTGGAGTTCTGTGGACCCCATCGTAGTGTCAGCTCAGATCATCAACAATATCCAGACCATCGTAAGCAGGAACCTGAATATCACTGAAAATGCCGGGGTAGTCACCATCGGATCCATTCACGGTGGCGTAAGGTCAAATATTATTCCTGAATCCGTGGAAATGAAGGGTACCATCCGCGCCCTGAGCCCGGAAGACGAAAAGCTCCTTACAGAAAGGGTGAGGAAGATCGCAGTTTCCACAGCAGAAGGTATGGGTGCTGTTGCTGAAGTAAACATTCCGTATGAAAGCCACTATCCCGTCACCTATAATGATCCAGCCCTTACAGAAAAAATGCTGCCCACCCTGAAACGAACCGCTGGTGATGAAAATGTGCTGTTAAGACCCGCTATCACCGGTGCAGAGGACTTTTCATTTTTCCAGGAGAAAGTGCCGGGACTGTTCATCTTTCTGGGCGGTATGCCCAAGGGTTCAGATCCCAAGAAAGTGGCTTCTCACCACACGCCTGATTTTTTTATTGACGATAGTGGCCTTTCCCTGGGAGTAAAAACACTCAGCAATCTTGCTTTGGACTATATGAATATGAGTACAACGGCAGGAGGTAAAAAATAAACCATGAAGAAACAGCAGCTTCCCGTGAAGACCTGCCTGGTATGTGGCAGGCCATTTAGCTGGAGAAAAAAATGGGAGAAGGTATGGGAAGAGGTGAAATACTGCAGTGACCGATGCAGAAAAAATAAAAAAGCCCAGGATTAATCCGGGCTTTTTTATTTTATTGATTCTGTATTTTAAGCACCCATGCATAATCTGAAGGAAGTTTCAAAGGCAAATGGATCTCCACCTTATCCCCATTTTTCTTCCAGGGCAGGGGCTGTTTTACTCCCAGCATCCGGATCTTGGATCCTGCCGCGGGTGAAACAGAGGATAGGGCTACCTGGTAATTTGTATGGCCAGTGATGATGGCATACGTATATAATCCATCTTTACTAACGGTAAAGCGTACCTGATCACCTTCCTTATACTGCTTTCGGCTATTGGTCCCGTAAATTGCTTCCCCATTCACTTGCAGCCATTTTCCCATATCCTGAAGGCGTTCCACACTGGCAGCGGGAATCAAGCCAGATGCATCCGGGCCTACATTCAGGAGATAATTGCCCCCCTTGGCTGCTACATCTATGAGATTATCAATCAAGACTTTAGATGATTTCCAGTTAAGGTCATTCTTCTTAAAACCCCAGGTATCATTCATGGTCATACAACTTTCCCAATCCATATCTGAAGTTCCTTCCAGGATCTCCTGTTCCGGTGTGCCAAAATCACCCGCGGCATGGTTATAGGCATTCATGCCCTGCATACCCTGCCGGCCCTTCCCCACCCTGTTATTGATGATCAGGTCAGGCTTCATGGACCTGAGCCAGTTGTAAAGGTCCTTTCCCTGATCTTCCGTCCACTCCGGAACCCATTCACCGTCAAACCACAGCACCGCAGGGTCATACTTCTCTAACAATTCTTTCAATTGCGGCTTCAGGTAACTGTCCCTGTACTTTGCCCAGTCTGGATTGGCCGTATGTTGGTGTGTATAGTCTTTTTTACTCTCCGCATCTGGCTGATGCCAGTCCATAATGGAATGATAAAAGCAAAGTTTGATTCCTTCTGCTTTACAGGCATCTGCCAGTTCCTTAAGGATGTCCCTTTTAAACGGCGCAGCATCCATGATATCATAGGTAGTGACCTTGCTGTCCCAGAGACAAAAACCATCATGATGCTTGGAGGTGATCACCACATATTTCATGCCCGCCTGCTTCGCTGTCCGCGCCCATTCACGGGCGTTAAACTTTGTTGGGTTAAAGACCTGAACATACGCTTCATACTCCGGAATTGGAATATTTGCGGTATGCATGATCCACTCACCTACCCCTTTCACTTCCTTACCCTGGTACATCCCCGCAGGTACTGCATATGCCCCCCAATGGATGAACATACCAAACCCCGCATCCCGCCACCATTGCATACGAGCATCTTTCCCTGCTTTGGATTCCATGGTATAATCCTGCTGCGCCATAGAGAACTGTCCAAGCAGAAGGGCAATCAATAAAAAAATATTTCTCATAATGCAGATTTAATAAATACACCTAATTCACTCAACATAGCCGGAGCGGCACTGTCAGTAATGCGTACCCGAAGCTGGGTTGCCGAAACAGTGGGAAAACTGAAAATCCGGCAGGCACCAATGCTGGTACCTTCTCCCAGGGTTTCCCATTGGCCATTCACCATTGCCTCCACCACACAGCGGCCGATGCGTTGCCCGAATTTAATATTCTCCCTTAACCGAACCAGGTTAAATGCCTGTGGCTGTGTCCAGGTTACGGTAAATACATCTCCTTTTGTATAACTGTAGCGGTCACTATCTGTGAGTGCAGAAGATAATCCATTTCCCTGGGCGGCCAGATTCTTCGCAAAACTTTCCTTCACGAGGCGGCCAAAATCTTCCAGAGCCTTCACATCGTTCTCATGTAACAGCCCCCGGGTATCCGGGCTCAAACCCAGGTCCAGCGAACTACCCCTCCCAACGGATTTCAGGTAGAGCTGAAACAACTGTTCCGGTGATTTCACTTTGTCATTTTGTTCAGGATGAAAAAACCACCCCGGTCTCAGCGGGACATCACATTCAGCAGGTATCCAATACTGCCCGAACCGGTCGCCCGATGTAAGATTTCTATCGTCCAGATCCCCTGGCCCGGCCTTTGCCTTTCCCTGCAGTGGTATTGGAGTGATGGTGGCCCAGCCCGGATCACCTGCTTCGCCCCGTTCATTGCCCACCCAACGCACATCTGGTCCGATATCTGAAAATATGGTTGCACCGGGTTGCATTTTACGCGTCATCGCCCAGGTGGTATCCCATCCATAATATGTACTTCGGTCCACATTCACTTTATCTTTCCGCCCGCCATAGTACCCATCGCCCCCATTGGCACCATCGTGCCAGCTCATGAAAAGAGATCCATAGCGGGAATACAGTTCTTTTAATTGTGCACGATACAATTTCACATAATCATGCGTTCCATACAAAGCACTATTGCGGTCCCATGGTGAGCAATACACACCAAAGCGCAAACCGGCTTTCCTGCAGGCGGTTTCCATTTCCTTCACCATATCACCCTTACCGTTTCGCCAGGGGCTTTTTGAAATATTATACGATGTGGTAGCCGTGGGCCAGAGGCAAAATCCATCGTGGTGTTTCGCAACAAAAATCACTCCTTTGAAGCCTCCATTCTTCACGGCACCTATGATCTGGTTTGCATCAAATTGCTGCGGATTGAAAATGGCAGGGTCTGCATCACCATATCCCCATTCTTTGTTTTCAAAAGTGGTGGGCGTAAAATGAATAATGACATACATATCCATTTCCTGCCATGCAAGCTGGCGGTCAGAAGGCGTGGCACCAAAAGGTTTGTCTTGTGCATATGCTCCAGATAGTATCAGCAGAACCAATACGAGTAAGCCTGATATTCTTGTCATGCCACGGGATTGATGAGTGAACCAATGCCGTCAATATCTATCCTGACGCTGTCTCCGGACTGAAGCGTAAAACTGTCTGGTGGCACCATCCCTGTACCTGTCATGAGAAAGCATCCTTTAGGAAAATGCAGCTCTTTGAACAGCCATGACACCAACTCATCATGCTGGCGCTTCATCTGGCTGATGGACACTGACTGGGAAAACATCATATGCTCACCGCGTTTAATGTTCATATGGATTTCCGTGGTGGGATCAATAGCTGTGCCCGCTACCAACAGGCAGGGTCCCAGCGCCGTACTTCCTTCATAACTCTTGGCTTGCGGCAGGTATAATGGATTTTCCCCTTCAATACTGCGAGAGCTGACATCATTACCAATGGTATACCCTTCAATGGTGCCTTCGGATGACATAAACAGGGTGAGCTCAGGCTCGGGCACATTCCAGGTTGAATCTTTTCTGATGCGTATAGGCATCCCGCTACCCACTACACGGTAAGGCTGGGCCTTGAAAAACAATTCCGGCCTGCTGGCCAGGTAAACTTTATCGTAAAAACTACCACCACCGGCGTCTTTAGATTCCTCCATGCGCGCCTCCATCGATCTTAAATAGGTAACCCCGGCAGCCCATACTTCCTGACTGGCAATGGGTGCATCAAAATCCAGCTCCGGTAAAAAATCCACTTCATGCCAGTGGGGCAGATCCTGTTTCAAAAAATCATAAAGTCCACGCCTGTTTACCCATTCATCCCAATGTGCGTGACGGGTATAGGTCTTGCCCTGAAATACTAGCCACAAATGCTGGTCCTTTTTATACAGCTGCATCTTGTAATGTAAAAACAACTACGTAGATAGTCAAAATTTTATACCTTTTCACCGGTATTGAATGTTGATCAAACATATGCGTATTCCATGTTTTCACTGAAAGGAAAAACGGCGCTGGTGACGGGTGGCGCCAGTGGCATTGGCCTGGCCATCACCAATTTATTTGCGCGGCAGGGTGCTGTAGTGCATATTCTGGAGATTAATACGGTCCTGGCCGAAGAACAGGTAACCATCCTGCGAAATGAGGGGCTGCAGGTGCATGCCCATGTTGCAGACATTACACAACAAGGCGCCGTAAAAAGCATCGTAGAATCCATTGCTGCTTTGGGTCCGGTTGATATCCTGGTCAACAACGCCGGCGTGGCCCATGTGGGCAACGCGGAGAGCACCCTGGAGGCAGATTTTGATCGCCTCATGCAGGTAAATGTAAAAGGTACCTACAATTGCATTCATGCCGTAATCCCATTCATGAAGCAAAGACAGAAAGGCGTGATCCTTAATATGTGTTCCGTGGTAGCCAGTGTGGGCATTCCTGACCGTTTTGCTTATAGTACCACCAAGGGTGCCATACTTGCCATGACCATGAGTGTGGCAAAGGACTATGTGAAACATGGTATTCGCTGCAATTGCATCTCGCCGGGAAGGGTACATACGCCGTTTGTGGATGGATTCCTGGCAAAAAATTATCCGGGCAAAGAGGAGGAGATGTTTGCGAAACTTGCAGCAACCCAACCCATCGGACGCATGGCAGAACCCCGGGAGGTAGCCACCCTGGCACTCTACCTCTGCAGTGACGAGGGGTCTTTTGTTACAGGCAGCGATTACCCTTTTGATGGCGGCTTCATCACCATAAACAACTAGAAGAACCGAGTATGAAATTATTCCGATACGGATCACCCGGCAGGGAAAAGCCAGGCGTGATTTTTGAAGGCCGAAGACTGGATGTTTCAGCCTTCACCCAGGATTTTAATGAAGCATTCTTCACCCATACGGGCCTGGATGCACTGGCCATATGGCTGGCAGGACATGCAGACGATTGTCCATTGGTAAGTGAAGATGAACGCTATGGCAGTGCGGTGGCAAGACCTTCAAAGCTCGTGTGCGTGGGCCTCAATTATGCCCAGCATGCCATCGAAAGCGGTGCACAACCGCCCGCCGAGCCCGTACTTTTTTTCAAAAGCACCACCGCCCTGTGTGGCCCTAATGATCCCCTGGTGATCCCGAGGAATTCAACAAAAACGGACTGGGAAGTTGAACTTGCCCTGGTGATCGGGAAAAGGGCCAGCTATGTGGAAGAAAAAGATGCCATGGCGCATATTGCCGGTTATGTGCTGCACAATGACTATAGTGAAAGAGAGTTTCAGCTGGAGCGCGGAGGACAGTGGGTAAAGGGTAAAAGTGCAGACAGCTTTGCACCTATTGGCCCCTGGCTGGTGACGCCAGATGAAATAGCGGATCCGCACAACTTACGGTTATGGCTAAACGTAAATGGGAAGCGCATGCAGGATTCCAACACATCGGACCTGATCTTTAAGCTTCCGTTCCTGGTACACTATATCAGCCAGTTCATGACCCTTTTGCCCGGAGACATCATTACTACCGGTACGCCGCAGGGAGTGGGCCTGGGTCAGAAACCCACACCCTGGTACCTGAAGCCAGGAGATATTGTTGAATTAGGGATCGATGGATTAGGCGTACAAAAACAACAGGTCACCGGATGGAATCCATAGGCATCAATGCTGACTTGATATCCAGTGGCATCATTGATGCACATGTGCACTTCTGGGATTATGACCCGGTGAGAGATGCCTGGATCAATGAAGAAATGGCGGTCATAAGAAGAAACTTCACACCGGCAGACGCGCAGAAAACTTTTGCTACCCACGGCGTGACAGGATGCGTTGCCGTTCAGGCAGACCAATCAGACCATGAGACCCGTTTCCTGCTTCGGCTGGCTGCTGAAAACCCCATCATCAGGGCTGTGGTTGGATGGATTGATTTTGCGGATGATGCCCTTGAAGAAAAACTTGCCGCATATAAGCATGAGACGATGCTGAAAGGTTTCCGGCATATCATCCAGGGGGCAACAGATGAACAATACTTCCAGAACAAAAAGTTTCTGCAGGGCATGTCTCACTTATCCTCATGGAACTATTCCTATGATCTGCTGATCTACCATGACCAACTGCCGCAGAGCATAAGGTTCACAGAGAAATATCCTGACCAGCGATTCATACTTGACCATATGGCCAAGCCTCCCATTAAACACCAACAATGGAAAGCATGGAAAGAAGGCATCCGGCAACTGGCCATGAACCCCAATATGTATTGTAAAGTTTCCGGGATGATTACAGAAGCCAACTGGCAACGGTGGACCTACCAGGACCTGGAGCCATATCTTGACACGGTGGCAGAGTATTTTGGAACGGACAGGCTTTGTTATGGTTCAGACTGGCCCGTTGCATTGGTTGCTGGCAATTACTCCCGGGTTATTCAGGTAGTACACCAATTCTTGCAGCAGGTTCCTGCCGCGGACCGGGAAAAAGTATTAAGCCTTAATACAAAGACATTCTATAAATTGGACTGATGGACCTGCAATTACAAGACAAAGTGATCCTGGTATCAGGAGGCGCCAAAGGGATTGGAGAAGCAATTGTAAAAGCCCTTGCATCAGAAGGTGCCATACCTGTTATACTGGGGCGAAACATACAGGACAATATGCTGGGTTTGGAACGGGCAGGGCGCGGCTCACAGGTTGCCGTAGAGCTTTCTGATCCGGAACAATGCAGACTGGCCATAGATACTGTGGTCTCCCAATATGGCAGGATCGATGGACTGGTGAACAATGCCGGGGTGAATGATGGTGTTGGCCTGGAGCACGGCAGCTATGAAGGATTTATGTCTTCGCTGCATAAAAATGTGGTGCATTATTATTTACTGGCACATTATGCATTACCATTTCTCAAAGCTTGCCAGGGAGCCATTGTGAACATCGGATCTAAAGTGGCAGAGACCGGGCAGGGCGGGACCTCAGCCTATGCGGCTGCCAATGGAGCCCGCAATGCGCTAACCCGTGAATGGGCGGTAGAACTACTTCCCTATAGCATAAGGGTAAATGCCGTTATAGTTGCAGAGAGTTATACTCCCCTGTATGACAAATGGATCAAAACATTACCTGATCCTGATGCAGAATTGAAAAAAATAACGGACCGCATACCCCTGGAAAAACGGATGACAAAACCAGAGGAGATTGCTGATATGGTGGTGTTCCTGCTTTCGCCCAAAAGCAGTCATACCACGGGCCAGCTGATTCATGTTGATGGCGGATACACCCACCTGGACAGGCGGATCAGTTAACCGTTTGCAGTTAATCATTAAAAGTTTGACATGACAAAAAATAAATACCTGATTCCCTTCATATTGGTCACTTCCCTTTTCTTCCTGTGGGGACTCTCCTATGGATTGCTGGACGTACTCAATAAACATTTTCAGGAAACCCTTAACATCACCAGGCAAAAATCCACCCTGCTGCAGTTGGCCTACTTCGGCGCTTACTTTGTTGCAGCCATACCGGCAGGGATGTTCATGAAACGCCAGGGATATAAAAAAGGAATTCTGCTGGGCCTTTTTCTTTTTGCAGGCGGAGCCTTGCTTTGTTACCCATCTGCTGAGATTGCCAGTTTCCCCCTTTTCCTGTTTGCATTTTTTGTTCTTGCATCAGGACTGACGTTCCTTGAAACAGCAGCTAACCCCTATGTTACCGTATTGGGAGAACCCCAGACCTCAGCATTCAGAATAAACTTGTCGCAGAGTTTTAATGGTGTGGGTACCATCATTGGCCCTATCATTGGTGGCGCCTTGTTTTTTGGATCAGGTGCCGGCGATGCCCTGGGCTCAGTGAAAACCGTATACATTGGTATTGCAGCCATTGTACTTTTTGTAGCCTTTTTGATCTACCGGACAAGTATGCCCGAGATTAAAGAGGAAGAACTGGTAGTAGACGTTAAAAGCCATGCTGGCAAGAAACTATTTCAACATTCACATTTTGTGGGGGCGATGGTGACCCAGTTTTTTTATGTGGCGGCCCAGGTGGGAATTGCAGCCCTGTTCATCAACTACTGTACGGAGAAAAAATTATCAGAACCCATCACCAATGAGAAGGCTGCATATCTTTTCTCCAGTGCCCAGCTTCTTTTTACGCTGGGAAGGTTTACAGGAACGGCATTGTTGAGGCGCTATGCACCACAACACCTGCTGGCAGTGTATGCCGCCATTATCATCGTCCTTTGCCTGGTGGTAGTGGGCGTACCGGGGATGATCTCTATTTATTCCCTGATGGCCATTCTTTTCTTTGAATCCATCATGTTCCCCACCATTTTTGCGCTGGGGGTAAAAGATCTTGGCAGCTACACTAAACTGGGAGGTTCCTTTATCATCATGTCCATTTCCGGCGGTGCCATAATGCCATTTGTGATGGGCTGGATTGCCGATCATTATTCTACACAAACCGCATACATTGTCCCGCTGGTATGCTTCTTTTTTGTATTATGGTATGGCCTGAAAGGATATAAAACGGATGCTGCATCATGAAAAGATACTGTTTAACCGTTGACCTGAAGGATGACCCGGCACTGATCAGGGCATATGAGGACTATCACCGTGCGGTGTGGCCTGAAATCCTGCAAAGCTTAAGGGACAGTGGAATTTTGCAAATGCAGATTTACCGCCTGAAGACCAGGATGTTCATGATCATTGAAACGGATGCGGATTTTAGTTTCGAAAAAAAATCAGCCAGTGACCTGGCAAATCCAAAAGTCCAGGAATGGGAAAAACTGATGGCTAACTATCAGCAGTCGCTCCCCTGGGAAAATCCGGACGATCCCTGGAAATGGAAATTGATGGACAAGGTTTTTGATTTCTCATGAGAAAAATTATTTGGTGTCTGTATCTTCTGACTGCATCCCATGCTGCAGGCTTTACGCAGGAGCTGCCTGTACTGGATAAGCAACCGTTGTTTCAGGGAGACTGGCTTGTTGAACCCGTTGCACAAAGGGCTGGTGTTTATTTTGCCGATACCAGTAAAAAGGACATTGTATTGACCAATGGATTGGTGAAACGTGTTTTTCGCATTTCTCCCAATCTCGCCTGTATAGAATTCAAGAACCTTACCAATAACCAATCGCTGATACGCGCCCTGAGGCCTGAGGCTGTGCTGGTCATCAACCAGCAACGCATGAATGTTGGCGGCCTCTGGGGGCAGAAGGAACAGGCTTTTCTACAGCAGGAAGCGTTGGACGCTTTGCAGGGAAATGAAGCAGACCTGAAGTATACCGGTTACCAGGTGAAGAACATCGATCCCCTGGTTCCCCAATACCAGCAAAAGCCCGCCGGAAAAGAACTGGTACTCTTTTTCTCAAACCCTGACAGTATTCACTTACCCCTTACCGTGAGCGTTCACTATGCGCTGTATGACGGCGTTCCCCTGCTGGCCAAATGGGTGAAACTGGTCAATAAAGGAGCAGCACCCATCATCGTGAATCAGATCAAAAATGAGGTGCTGGCCATGGTAGAAGAAGAGAGTGCCGTAGTTGGGAAGCCAGAGCAAATGAAAAAGCCCCAGGGGTTGTATATTGAAACTAACTATGCGTTCAATAACGCTATGCGTTACAACATCAGTGACCAAACCACTCATTGGAAAACTGATAGCAGCTATACCTCACAAGTCAATTATAATTTTGAGACGCCCTGTGTGCTGGAAGTATATCCTGACAAGGTAACTGCCATAAAACTGCTAAGTGGAGACAGCCTGGAGTCCGTCAAAAGTTTTGAGTTGCTGATGGATAGTGATGACCGTGAAAGGCGGGGCCTGGCCGTCAGGAAAATGTATCGGAAAATTGCACCCTGGGTGACCGAGAATCCCATATTTATGCATCTTGTAAGCAGGAATGATGAAGAAGTTTATGAGGCTATCAACCAATGTGCTGAAACTGGATATGAAGCGCTGATCCTAAGTTTCGGAAGTCACCTGAGTATGGAAGACACAAGTGCGGCTAATATCCAGCGCTGGAAGAATATGGCAGACAGTGCGCGCAAAAGGGGTATCAGGATGGGCGGATACTCACTGTTCAGCTCCCGAAAGATCAGTGAGGAAGATGATGTGGTGAATCCGCTGACCGGCAAAACAGGCGGTGCATTTTTTGGAAATGCCCCTTGCTTTGGCAGTGTATGGGGCCTGGCTTACCGCGACAAGATCAAATACTTTTTTGAAAAAACTGGTTTTACGATCTGGGAGAATGACGGTCCTTATCCCGGTGATGTATGCGCATCCACCACACACCCCGGTCATACCGGACTGGATGATTCACAGTGGAAACAAATGGATATCCAGAAAGAACTTTATCGCTGGTTGAATCAAAAAGGCGTCTATATCAATGCACCCGATTGGTATTTTCTTGACGGCACCCATAAAATAGCCATTGGGTATCGTGAAGTTAATTTCTCCCTCCCCAGGGAGAACCAGAAGATTCTCAACAGGCAAAACATCTATGACGGTACCTGGGAAAAAACACCGTCCATGGGTTGGGGTTTTGTACCCTTAGTCAAATACCAGGGCGGAGGTCCCGAAGCCATCCTGGAACCACTGGAAGAGCATCTTGCAGACTACAAACAACTCATGATGCAATACTATGGGGCCGGCGTACAAGCCTGCTACAGGGGGCCAAGGCTTTATGACACAGACAGTACCAGGCAAACCGTGATACAGGTAATCCAGTGGTATAAAAAATACCGGGACATCCTCAATGCAGACCTCATACACCTGCGGCGTGCTGACGCCAGGGACTGGGATGGCTGGCTGCATGTGGATCCAAAGCTGAAAAATAAAGGGCTTTTTATGCTGTTCAACCCCACCAAAGATACCGTTACCAGAACCATCAGGATACCCTTATACTATACGGGCCTTACTTACAGTGTAAAGATCAGGGAACAGGAGGGTGCCTCAAAAGAGTACAGGATGAACAGAAACTATGAAGTGGAATTTAATTTTACGCTCCCGCCGGGTGGTTATTCCTGGTATGTGGTGGAATGATCACGCATTAAAAGCCACCATGCCCGCTGTATAATTTCACCGGACCCTCCAGTGTCAATTCCAGGACAGTCATATAGGGTGTCTGTGATTTTGCAGGCAGATCAATAAACACCAGTCCGGGTACGGGACTCCATGATATCTTACCAACAATTTTAGGTGTAAGCGCCGTATTGTTCCCCAATACCCTGATGCTCCTGATGGTATTGATCAGTCCTTTCACCAGCAATGGGCCCTGGCTGTTACCCGATACAAACAGATAAAGTTTACTGGAATCCCTGGACAGGGTTGTGGGGCCAAAAAAATGTCCCGGAGGAAGGCCGGGCCTCGATCCAAAAATTGCCTCCTTGTTTGTGTTGTTCCAGGTACCCAGCTCTTTCAGAATATACGCTTGCTCATTGGGAATGGTGCCATCCGCTTTGGGTCCTATGTCTAACAGGAGATTGCCGCCATTGCTCACCACATCGGCAAAAATGCTGATGATCTCAAACGGTGTTTTCCAATGCTGGTCAGTGACCTTGAATCCCCAGTTATCATTAGTGGTCATGCACAATTCCCACCATGGATACTTTGGTCTGGAGACCGGAATATTCTGCTCGGGTGTTTCATAATCCCCCCATCCTGCCAGCCTTCCATTCATAATGGCATTGGGATTGGATTTCAGGATGGATGCCCTGATCCGCCCAGCCTCCCACTCTTCTGCACTATGCTCCCAGTCCCCGTCAAACCACCAAAGGTCAGGGTTATATAATGTGCTGATCTCCTGCAATTGCTGATGCATAAATTTGCGGTAGCGATTCCATCGTTCATAATCATTGGAGATCTGATAGCGGGCACTATCATTTAGAAATCCCGGATAATCTGGATAACTCCAGTCCAGCAAGGAAAAATAAGCACCAGCCTTGATCCCCCTTTTACGAATGGCTTGATAAAATGGCGTCAGGAGATCCTTTTTTGCGGGTGTATGATCCACTACGTTGTAGTGCTTTTCTTTGGTGTTCCACAGCGCAACACCGTCGTGGTGCTTTGTGGTGATCACTGCATAACCAGCACCAGAAGCCTTGATCAGTTCTGCCCACATTTCAGGATCATATGCAGAAGCGGTAAATCCTTTCATCTGGCTCATATAGTCTGCCCAGCTCAGTTTCTTATTATAGAAAGCCCAGCTTTCATCGGTACTATTGACCGCATAAATTCCCCAGTGGATAAATATGCCCAGTTTCGCATCTTCAAACCATTGCATTTTAGTCCTGATCTGGTTGGGGTCAGTTTTCTGTTGAGCCTGGGCAGCAGAAATGCTTAAAAATGCAAACCAAAAAATAACTCGTAGCATCATCAAAGTATTGGCATCAAGTTAATGATTTACTACATTGCTACCAATCAACGCTACTGCCATGTTTACGATTCTCCGGAAATTGCTCATTGGACTGTTAACCCTGTTAATTTTACTGGCAGCGGGCATTTTCATTTACCTGCAATACCTGCAACCCAGTTTGAATGATGACATTCAACTGAAGGGACTGAAACAAGACGTGGAGGTACTGTATGATAATTATGGTATTCCCCACCTCTATGCAAAAAACCAGGATGACTTGTTCCAGGCATTTGGTTATGTGCATGCCAGGGATCGCCTTTTCCAGATGGAAATATTAAGAAGACTGGCGGATGGGAGACTGTCTGAAGTATTTGGCGAAAAAGCGCTGCCTACCGATAAATTTTTCCGAACACTGAGTTTAAGGGAACATGCAAAGATGTCCATAGACTCGCTCTACCGGGACAGTACCCTTCCCTATGTAAGAGCAGCACGGGCTTATCTGCAAGGCGTAAACCAGTATTTGGTGCAAGGTAAGACCCCCATTGAATTCACGCTGGCGGGTTTACCAAAGCAGCCCTTCACCCTGGAGGATATGTTGGTGATCACAGGCTATATGGGCTATACATTTGTTGGGACTTTTAAAACCGAAGTCATTGCCAGTTACATTTATGATGCTTTGGGCCCGGCATATTACAAAGACGTGATGCTGCAATGGCCAGACAGCCTGCATCGTATTCCTGTTCAGGCTGGTGAACAAAGAAATGCAGACAGTGCGATGAAAGTTCTGGCGATGATGTCTGCGCAGGTAAATCAGATGGAGCAAGATCTGCCCTACCCTACCTTCCATGGATCCAACGGATGGGTATTGTCAGGTACTAAAACCAAATCAGGGAAACCCATTTTATCCAATGACACGCATATGGCTTATGCCCAGCCTTCCGTATGGTATGAAGCCTACCTGGAATGCCCAGGATACAGTGTGTATGGCAATTTTGTGGCAGGCGTTGCGCTTCCTGCCCTGGGCCATACGGCATACGGTGCCTGGGGCCTGACCATGTTTGAAAATGATGATGCAGATCTTTACCGGGAGAAACCCAATCCCCAAAATGCCAATCAGGTTTGGTTCAGGGATCATTGGGAAGACTTACTGGTCAGAAAAGAAGTGATTAAAGTAAAGGGGAAACCAGACGAGATCCTGGAGGTTAAAAAGAGCAGGCACGGCTATATCCTTAACGGTGCATTCAAGGATGTTGATGCATACAAAGAACCCATTGCTTTCTGGTGGGTATTTCATCAAATGCCCAACCGTCATGCACAAGTGTTTTACAATATGACCGTTGCAAAAGATGTTTCAGATGCTGCTAAAGCGGTTGAACCGCTTACCTCACCGGGGTTGAATTTTATGTGGGCTGATGTGAAAGGAAACATTGGATGGTGGGCCGCTGGCAAACTCCCCATCAGGCCCGGCCATGTAGATCCACAAAGGATACTGGATGGCAGTTCCGGCAACGATGAGATCCTGGGATGGTATGATTTTAAAGACAACCCGCAAATCGTCAATCCAGAACGTGGCGTATTGTATTCCGCCAATAACCAGCCTGCTGATATGGGCAAAGGGTTGATCCCCGGGTATTATGTACCGGCAGACCGTGCGGCCAGGATAGAAGAACTTTTATTCAATGACAAGAAAGACTGGACGGAAGAAGAACTGAGAACGGTGATCAATGATGTAAGAGGAACAGGATATGTAAAGATGCTTCAAAACATACTTCCCCTGATAGCGAAAGACAAATTAACGGCGGAGGGTAAACTTGCCTTAGAGCGGCTGCTGGCCTGGGATGGCAATCACCAGTTGGAGCAGGTGGAGCCTACTATCTTTTACCGGTTTGTGTATGAAGTGATCAGAAATACATTTCAGGACGAGTTGGGGCTGGAGCGATTATATGAATTCCAGAATACCTACGCCTGGAAAAGAAATATGGAAAGCTTTGTCCTGAATAATGCTTCTCCATGGTGGGACAATGTTCAAACAAAAGATATTCATGAAAGCAGGGCCGAGATCCTTACCGCAAGCCTCAACCAGGCCGTTGCATTCCTGGAAAAGGACCTGGGAAAGGATATGCTTTCCTGGCAGTGGAAAAAGGTGCACACACTTGAACACAAGCATCCGCTGGGCATTGTTCCGGGCCTGGGCAGGTTTTTCAATGTGGGGCCCATCCCCGTAAACGGCGGCAGGGAAACCCTGAATAATCTTATCTTTAGCCTTGATTCCACCGGCAGGTATCCGGTTACGGCAGGGCCGGCGTTAAGGAGAATAATTGACCTCGGAGATCCCACCATAGGATACAGTGTAAACCCCACCGGGCAATCTGGATACTTTCTCAATAAACACTATGATGACCAGGCCCTCATGTTTGCCACCGGCGGCAAGCGGCCGGAACTTACCTCACGCCAATCCGTTGAAAAAGTCCTGAAGGGAAAAACCGTCTTTAAACCTTAAGGTCATGTCACGCAAATTCATTTTGATGGGCATCTTGTGCCTGTTCATGAACAACCTGAAAGCGCAAAGTGGTTGCACGGATCCGGCTGCCAGTAACTACAACCCTGTGGCAACGGCCAATGACGGTTCCTGTACTTATGGCGCAGTATCTATTTCGCCCACACTCAAGGGCAACCTGCCCTCAAGCCTTCTGGAGAATTCCGGCATAGTCTACTGGAATAACAGGATCTGGACACATAATGACGGAGGAAATACCACGGAACTGTTTGAAATGGATACCGTAGGTAATGTCATTCGCACGGTTAATATCACCAATGCCACCAATATCGACTGGGAAGACATTGCCCAGGATAATAATTACATCTATGTGGGGGATTTTGGTAACAATGCCAGCGGAAACCGGACAGACCTTCGTATTTACAGGGTCTCCAAGGCTGACTTGCTGGCCGGCAATTCCGTGAATGCGGATGTCATCAATTTTCATTACGCAGACCAAACTGATTTCACCGCACTTCCGGGAAACACCACCAATTTTGACTGCGAATCCATGATCATCTATAACGGTAATGTATACCTGTTCACCAAGCAGTGGACCGCGCTGGGAACTTCCGTCTACAGTTTACCCGTCACACCAGGTACCTGGGCGGCGCAAAAAGTCAGCAGCAATACCGCACCTGCAGGCCTGGTGACGGGAGCCGATGTAGCCGAAGCGCAAAGATCCATAGCACTGTGTGGCTATACTTCCGGAGGCGCAAGGTTTCTTTATCTGTTGTATGATTTTTCCGGCGTGGATTTTTTTTCAGGAAACAAACGATACATTACGCTGAACAATTTTGGCCAAACGGAAGGCATTGCTTTCAAGAATCCGGAATACGTTTTTATATCCAGGGAAAGTCTCACGCGTGTTGTCTTTGGCATTCCTATCACCATCACACAGGCCCTGGAAAGAGTGAACCTCACAACCTTGCTTAATCCTTATTACCAACTGCTTCCGTTTACCTGGATTGACCTGAAAGTAGCCACAGATGATGGATCCAGGAATATCCGGTGGAATATCCAGCCAGCATCAGAATTCAATGCAGGCTGGCTGCAACGAAGGTCAGCTTCAGCGCCAGAATACCATAATGTTGTCAGAATAAATGCTGCAGCCGGTGAGTACACAGACAATAATGTTCAGTTTATGGAAGAAGACGTGGTGTACAGGATAGAGGCCCAGGACAAAGCATTTCGTCATTACTTCAGTAAGGAAGTTGGCGCTGCTGCCAAAACAGGAACTACTAAGATATCAGCAAAGAACCGGGAAGTCCTGATCCGGTCTGGCCATCGCACCCCGGGCCAGATCGGCATCTTCACCATCAGCGGGCAACGCATATTGCAGGTGGAATACCAGGAAGAAAAACGTCTTGATCTGTCTTTTCTGCAAAAAGGGATTTATGTGGTGAAGGTTGTGGGGCAGGATGGAAGCCTCAGAAAGCAGGTAAAAATCTGGCTGTGATCAGGAAGCTTCCTGTTTCTCCCTCACCACCACCAGATCGTCCAGGTCAACAGTGATGGGGATAAGTCCAAACTGAAGAATGGCTTTGCGGCCCCTGATCTCTTTAATGGTGCCTACCTGGTTATTCTGTTGCATAAGCGCCAGGTCTCCTACTTTGGGTTCACCACCGGTCTCTTCATAACGGGCATTGATCTTTCTCTGTTTTTTTTCTGAGACCTGCTTTTGCTTCTGCGCAAACAAAAGGATCTGCAGCTGCTTGATCAGTTCCTTTTTATCCTCCTGCCCTTCTGCCCTGCGCCAGTCAAAAACGATCTGTTTAAGCTTGCGCTCCATTTCTTTCAGGTACCTGATCCTGTCTTCTGCAATGCGGTTCTGTTCCTTCTGAAGTTCTACCTGTTGCCGATGTTTTTCCTTATCCAGCTGCACTTCCATTTCCCGTTTCAGCCGTTCATTGTGTTTCAGTAATTTCTGCAGTTCCTTCTCCCGGTCCTCTATTTTCCGGAGATCCTGCTCTGTGCGGTTTAACAGTTTATCCAGGCTGAAATGATCCTCGTCTACCAGCTTCCTGGCCTTGTCAATGATCCTCTTCTCCAGTCCAATGCGTTCCGCAATGGCAAAGGTGTAAGAACTGCCCGGTTTGCCAATGTTTAACTGGTACATGGGCAGGAGGTTCTTTTCGTCAAAAGCCATCGCTCCATTAATAATGCCAGCGGTTTTACCCGCCATCACTTTAAGGTTGAGGTAGTGTGTGGTAACCACCCCGTATGAATGTTTCCTTAAAAGTTCATCCATGATCACCTCGGCAAAAGCACCTCCCAGGTTAGGATCACTTCCGCTACCCAACTCATCAATAAAAAACAGCGTACGGCCATTGGCCGTCTCCATGAAATGCTTCATGTGCTTAAGATGGGAGCTATACGTTGACAACTCAAACTCTATACTTTGGGTGTCCCCAATATGGATCATTAACTGCTTAAAAATGCCAAAAACGGATCCCGGCGCAACCGGTACCAGCAATCCTGCCTGGATCATCATCTGAAGCAGTCCAATGGTTTTCAGGGTCACCGTTTTACCTCCAGCATTTGGACCGGAAATCACCAGAATCCTGTTCTTCTCATCCAGCTTCAGGGTTACCGGTATCGTAGGTTTCCCCTGTTTACGGTTGTACAAATATAAAAGCGGATGGTAGGCCTTGATGATATCAATTTGGGATTTATCTACCAACTCAGGGTACACACCATTCACATCCACGGCTAATTTAGCTTTAGCCCGTATAAAGTCAAACTCTCCCAGGATATCGTGCCATTGCATAAGCAAACTGGCATGCATGCTCAGTCTTTTCGTAAGGTCCCGCAGGATGCGGTACACTTCTTTATGCTCCTCGCTTTCCAAAGAGAAAATATCATTGTTCAATTCAATCGTTTCCTCCGGCTCAATGAAAGTGGTACGCCGGGTATCACTTTCACCATGGAAAATGCCCTTGACCTGGCGCTTGAATTCTGCCTGAACGGCCACAACCCTTCTTCCGTTGAGGAAAGACTCTTCAATGTCAGCCGTAAATCCTGACTTATTCAGTTTCTGGATGATCTTATCAAACAACCGTCGTAATTCAGACCTTTTTCTGAACAGATTCATCCGGATGCGTGCCAGGTCTTCTGACGCATTGTCCCGCACCTGCCCTCCCTCGTCCAGTACATCGTCTATGGCCAGGATGATGGCTTTTTCATAATAGGTATTGCTGATCACTTTATGGAGGGCCGGATAACTTTCCATCCTGTCTGCATCAAACCATCGGAACAACTGGTGGGTGTTCTCTGCCAGGCGCCTGATCTGCAGGAAATCCTCGCCGGTTAGTACTGCACCGGGGATACCCAACAGCTTGAGCTCCCTGTGCAGGTTGATGGAACTTTCATTGGGGAAATACTGTCCGCCGTTTAACAATAACAGGTATTCATGGCTTTGGGAAAGTTCCAGGTCAATAAATTCCTTACGGGTATGGATCCGCATCTGGGTGGCGCGATGCCGGCCCATTTCGGTATTACAATATTGATGTACAATCTCCCTGATCTTGTCAAACTCCAGTTGAACATCGGCAGATTGTGGGAAAAGTTTCACGCAAACACTACTTTAGGTGGGCAAAGATAGGCAAATGCCGCGGGCGTTAAAGACCTTAACAAACCATTGTTAAAGTCAACATAAATCTTACATTGCAAAGGTTGGGATTAACAAACAAAATATGGTTTACCCAACGGCAAATGGGAAATTTGCGATCTGGATTAAATTATGATGAAAAAACTTTACCCTGCATTTTTACTGCTCCTCGCCACTGCCGCCTGTAACCGGCGTGAATCATCACACACCATCGTACCCACCGTGGAGAACCTGCAGGTAGCCAACAAAGACATGAACAACGAAACAGCGATATTCGGTAACGGATGCTTCTGGTGCACAGAAGCCATTTTTCAGCAATTAGAAGGTGTAAAGAGCGTTCAGAGTGGATATAGTGGCGGCCATGTAGAGAATCCCAGTTACGAACAGGTTTGTGAGAAAAATACCGGTCATGCTGAAGCTATCAAGATTGAATACGATCCTGCCAAGATCAGTTTCGATGAGCTACTGGAAGTATTCTGGGAAACCCATGACCCCACCACCCTCAATCGCCAGGGCAATGATGTGGGTCCGCAATATCGGTCAGTGATCTTTTATATGAATCCGGAGCAAAAAAAGAAGGCTGAATTCTACAAGGAAAAACTAGACAAGAGTGGTGCGTTCAGCAATCCAATTGTTACAGCCATCGAGCCCTATAAAAATTTCTACCCGGCGGAAAATTATCATCAGGACTATTACAAACTGAACGGTTCCCAACCCTACTGTTATTTTGTGATCAGGCCAAAGCTGGAAAAATTCCAGAAGGTCTTTGCCAAAAAATTAAAGAATCAATAGTTCAATTGCCTGCTTTTGGCCTGGGTGTAATTTGCGCGTACCTAAGTTCCAGCAGGTTTAACGCATTAGGGTGAAATCCTGTAACGCCGGGCTTTACCAGATGGATGGCCATATCATACCACAGAGGAATCACCGGAGCATCATCCATCACAATTTGGTCCATCTGCTGATACAATGCATATCGGGCAGAGTCGCGGGTCTCTGTAAGTGCTTTATCATAAAGGGCATCAAAAGCAGGGTTACGGTATCTTGTATAATTGGGTGGTGCAGGATTCTTACTGTAAAAAACGGAGAGATAGTTTTCCGCATCAGGGTAGTCCGCAATCCAGGACCCCCTGAAAAACAAGGCCCTGGATTTGGCGATTTCTTCCAAAAGGGTTGCGCGCTGAACGGTCTCCACTTTTACCCGCATACCCACATCTTCCAGCTGCCTGGCTACAAATGCCCCCAACTCGGCATAAATGGGTATTGTCTTTAGGGTAACTACTGGTGAATTCTCATCGTATCCGGCTTCTTTCAGCAGCCTCCTGGCCATTACCGGATCATAGTGGTAGCCTCTTACTTTTGCGGTGTCAAAGGAGGGCAGCCCTGCGGGCACAAATCCGGACTCCGCCGCAGTACCAATGGAATTGCGCAGGTACATCATCATTTTTTTCCGGTCAATCGCATGGTTCATCGCCTGCCGAACCTTACGCCATTTCAGGGGCGATAAACCCAGAACCGGGTTGGCTGTATCATAGAGGATGCCGAGGTATTCCGTATTAAGGTAGGGCGTTTTGAAAAGCTGTATCCGTCCTTCCCAGTCTTTTTTCAATTCACCTGTTTTAGTGAGGATCTCATCCTTAAAACTGGCTTCTATGTCATTGACAAAATCCAGGCGCCCTTGCCTGAATTCCATAAACTCCGTGGCCTTGTTGTCCAGGAAACTGACTTTTACAGCATCCAGGTATGGTAGCGAACGGCCCTGGCCGTCACGCTCAAAATACTTTTCAAATCTATGCAGGATAAGGGTTTGCCCCTCTTCCCAGCTTTTCAGTGCGAAGGGACCTGTGCCCACAGGGTTTCTCCTGAAATCCTTACCAAATTTCTCCACTGCCTCACGCGCCACAATGGAACAATATTGCATGCTTAGGATTCCGAGGATGGGCGGGAAAGGTTTTTGCAGGTGAAGAACAAACACAGAATCATTGACGGCCTCAAAAGGATGCAGGCTGTCTACCCTGCCGCGGAAGATCCAGCCACCCGGACTGGCAACGGCCGGATCCAGGATCCTTTTCAGGCTGTACACCACATCATCGGCCCTCAGTTTCCTTCCTTTTCCGTCCGGAAAAGCCGCGCTGTTGTGGAAAAAAACGGAGTCCCTCAAAAAAAATGTATAACGGAGGCCATCAGTACTGATCTCCCAGCGATGCGCAAGGGAAGGATGCACCCGCAAATCACTCCTGATTTCTACCAGGGTATTGTACAGCTGGTGGCTGATCCACATTACGGGTTGGCTTTTGGCAAAAGCGGGATCCAGGGTTGTAAGCCCTTCAGGCTGGTTATAGTGAAAAACCTGCCTGCTGTCTGCATCGTTTTGCCTGCAGCCAGCGATTAAGAGCAGAAAAAATAGAAGTAGCCTGTACATATTATTCAACCACCCTTCCCGCACCAAGGTATCGTTTTGCCCAGTAGGCTTCATCCAGATCACTGATGGTGACCCCGCCGGAAGTGGAGGCATGAACAAATTTATTATTATGCAGATATATGCCTACATGTGAAACACCACCACGGGTATTAAAAAAAACAAGATCGCCCTCTCTCAGTTCTCCCCTGCTGATGGTTTGAGCCATTTGCTTCTGTTCCTTTGCAGTCCGGGGCAGCGCAATATCATATGCCCCTGCCATCAGGGTCTGCACCAGGGCGGAGCAATCTACACCACGCTGCGTTAATCCGCCAATTTTATACGGTGTGCCCCACCAGGCATGGATCAGTTGGTACAGGGACTTGTTGGAGAGGTACTCCACTTCGGTATTGAGCAGAATTGCGTAACGGAACTGTTCCAGGGTGGCATCCCCTACGGACATCCCGGTATTGATCTGCATAGCGGGCTTATAATCATCCTGCAAGGGCGGAAGACCTTCCTCACCTGGTTGCTTGGTGGAAGCCGTACCGGAGGTGGTCATACTGATATCATCCAGGAAGGGCGATTTCTTTTTATCCGCAGCGGCAGTATGGGGCGCCTGTGACTGCACAGGTTTTAATGACTTGCAGGACGCAAGCAGTAGCATGATGAACCATATGGGCCACAGGGGTTTTGTCATGTTCTACCGGAATGTGCAAATGTAGGTGGAAAAAACGGGTTATCCCAGTGGCAGGATTTCCCGACCTTTGTAGGCTCATCGAATTTAACATCCCGGCAACCCATGCAGCGGTTTTCACACTTACACGTCCATACCCAGTACTCCCTGCTTGACGGTGCTGCCAACATTGAGCAGCTCTACAAGAAGGCCATGGCAGATAATATGCCTGCCCTGGCCATCTCAGACCATGGGAATATGTTTGGGGTGTTCAAATTTGTGTCTGAAGCCTATAAGCACAGGGTAGATCCAGACAACAAGAAAAGTCCACTTAAAGTAAAGCCGATTGTTGGGTGCGAGTTTTACCTTACAGAGAACAGGCAGCGTAAAAATTTCACCAAAGAAGAAAAAGATCCGCGGCATCACCAGATCCTGCTTGCGAAGAATGAGACCGGTTACCGGAACCTGGTGAAGCTCACCTCCCTGGGATACATTGAAGGACTCTACAGTAAGTATCCAAGGATTGACAAGGAGCTGATCCATAAATACCATGAGGGACTCATAGCCACAACCTGCTGTTTGGGTGCCATGGTGCCGCAGATGATCCTTAGAAAAGGAGAAGAAGAGGCAGAGAATGAATTCAAATGGTGGCTGAATATTTTCCAGGATGATTATTATGTGGAGATCCAGCGCCATGGCATGGCGGAACAGGATAAGGTGAACGAAGTATTGCTGAAGTTTGCAAAGAAGTACAATGTAAAAGTCATTGCATCCAATGACTCACACTATGTGGACCAGTCAGATTTTAATGCCCATGACATCCTGCTTTGCATCAATACCAACGAAAAAATTACGACCCCGGCACTTCGTGAGTTCACGGATGACGATGTGCTGATCAAGAATAAGCGCTTTGCCTTCCCCAATGACCAGTTCTATTTCAAGAAGACAGAAGAGATGAACAAGGTCTTCCATGACCTGCCGGAAGCCATAGACAATACCAATGAAATTGTTGACAAAGTAGAGCTGCTTGACCTGAAGCGGGATATTCTTCTTCCCCACTTCAAAGTACCCGCAGACTTTAGTTCACAGGATGAATACTTAGAGCACCTTACCTGGGAAGGCGCTTACAGACGTTACGAAGTGATGACGCCTGAGATTGAAGAGCGTCTAAAATTTGAATTGTTCACCATCAGAACAATGGGATTTGCGGGCTACTTTCTGATTGTATCTGATTTCATCAAAGCAGGCCGGGATATGGGTGTGTTTGTGGGACCAGGCCGGGGTTCGGCAGCGGGTTCCGTAGTGGCCTACTGCATTGGTATCACCAACATCGATCCCATAAAATACAACCTGCTGTTTGAGCGATTCCTGAACCCAGACAGGAAGAGTATGCCGGATATTGATACTGATTTTGACGATGACGGCCGGCAGAAAGTGATTGACTATGTGGTGGACAAGTATGGCAAGAACCAGGTAGCACAGATCATTACTTATGGCACCATGGCTGCTAAGATGAGCATCAAGGATGTAGCGAGGGTGATGGACCTTCCCCTGCCGGAATCTAATGCCCTGGCCAAACTGATTCCAGAACGCCCTGGTGTGGTGTTGAAGCGTGTGCTGCATGCGCCCCTGAGCGGAGAGAAAAGCCTCGAAGAAAAAGAAGGGTTTTCCAAAGACGAAATCGAAAATGTAAAAAAGGTAAGGGAGATATACAACGGCAAGGATATCCGTTCCCAGATCCTGCATGAAGCGGAGATCCTTGAAGGTTCTGTTCGCAATACGGGCATCCATGCGGCAGGCATCATCATTGCGCCCAAGGACCTCACGGAGCTGCTGCCCGTTTGTACCGCCAAAGATTCCGATTTGTGGGTGACCCAGATTGAAGGTTCTGTGATTGAAGAAGCCGGCGTTATCAAGATGGACTTTCTGGGTCTCAAGACCCTGAATATCATCAAGACTTGCCTGGAACTGGTGAAGACAAACCATGGTGTGGAGATTGATATCGATAAAATACCGTTGGATGATGATCTCACTTTCCACTTATACCAGAAAGGTGAAACCATCGGTACTTTTCAGTTTGAAAGTCCGGGTATGCAGAAATACCTGCGGGTACTTAAGCCGGATAAATTTGATGACCTGATTGCGATGAACGCGCTTTATCGTCCGGGTCCCATGTCCTATATTCCCAATTTCGTAGACAGAAAGCATGGTAAGGAAGCCATCACTTATGATCTGGCGGATATGGAGGAATACCTGAAGGAAACCTATGGCATCACGGTATACCAGGAGCAGGTGATGTTGTTGGCGCAGAAACTGGCGGGCTTCAGTAAAGGTGATGCAGACGTGTTGCGAAAGGCGATGGGTAAGAAACAGAAGGCTGTATTGGACAAAATGAAGGGCCAGTTCATCAAGGGTGCAATGGAAAAAGGCCATCCGGCGGAGATATTAGAGAAGGTATGGACAGACTGGGAAGCTTTTGCGCAATACGCATTTAACAAATCGCACTCCACCTGCTACGCTTTTGTGGCTTACCAGACGGCCTACCTCAAAGCGCATTACCCTGCAGAATATATGGCCAGTGTACTCAACCATGCGGGCAGTATTGAAAAGCTTACTTTTTTCATGGAAGAATGTAAGCGGATGGGCGTGAAAGTACTGGGGCCAGATATCAATGAATCCGGAAAAGGATTTTCGGTTAACCATAGAGGTGAGATCCGCATTGGCCTGGGTGGCTTAAAAGGCGTAGGTGAAGCCGCCGTGGAAAGCATCATAGAAGAGCGCGTAAAGCGGGGGCCTTACCCCTCTATTTTTGACCTGGTGAAAAGGGTGAACCAACGCACGGTAAACAAGAAGTCGCTGGAATGCCTTGCCTATTCAGGCGCTTTTGACGGCTTTCCTGCTTTGCACCGGGCACAATATTTTCATGTGCCGGAAGGTGATACCACTACCGGCCTGGAGAAGATCATTAAATACGGGAATATTATCCAGGCGCAGTCTGTGAATACCGGCAACACCTTATTTGGCGATATGCCCGTGATGGACATCCCACCACCCAAAATCCCGGACTGCAAGCACTGGACGTTGACGGAGCAACTTGATCATGAAAAGGAGGTGACCGGTATGTTTGTGAGCGGTCATCCACTTGATCATTTCCGTTTTGAGAACAAATACTACGGCGTCATGTCTGTGGCAGATTTTAACGAGTTCAAGCAATCCGTGGAACTCCAGCCGCACCCAACCCAAACCATCAGGATTGCCTGCCTGGTTACCTCGGCCATTCACCGGATCTCCCAAAGGGGGGCCAAGTATGGCATTCTGGCCCTGGAAGACTTTTCGGGGAAAACGGAAATCACCCTTTTTGGCGAGGTATACATGAAGTACCTCAATTACTTTGAGCCGGGAACCTGCCTGTATGTCACGGGGAAATTTGAGAAATGGGAGAAAAGGAATGAGTGGAACTTCCGGATCAGTGAGATCTGTCTGCTGGAGACCATAAAGAAAACCATGACCAAGGCATTGGAAATAAGTATACTGGGAGAATTATTGAAACCGGAGCTGGTAGATTTCCTGGTGAACAACCTGAAAAAGCACCCCGGTAATGCCCGGGTCAGGTTCAGGGTGGTGGAGCCCAAAAACAACTGGAATATCAACCTGGTGTCTATGGCAAAGGGGGTGGAAGTGAATGACGAATTGTCCGCTTTTTTGATGGACAACCCCTATATTGATGTCAATGTGGTGACGGGAAATGGCAATTGATGCCGTTTCAACAGTGCGGGAAATTTGGAACTAATTTTGAGCGTATTCTTCATCGTTACAATATATAAAGTACAAAAAATGGCAAAAGAATTCACAGATGCAAACTTCCAGACAGAAGTGATCTCTTCCAACAAATTGACCGTTATTGATTTCTGGGCAGAATGGTGTGGTCCCTGCAGAGCTATAGGGCCCATTATTGAAGAGCTGTCTAAGGAATATGATGGCAAAGTGAACGTTGGGAAGGTCAATGTTGACCACAATCCTCAACTTTCCATGAATTATGGCATCACCAGTATTCCTGCGATCCTTTTCATCAAGGATGGCAAAGTGGTTGACAAACTGGTGGGTGCCCAGCCAAAGGGCAACTTTGTGAAGAAGATTGAATCACATATGAACTAGTCCAGGGATGACTTGAAAATAAAAGAGGATGTTTTTAGCATCCTCTTTTGTTTTCGATCCAGGCGAGTGCCTGTCAGAACTTATGGATGATCCTGCCGGTATCATCAATACGATGGATGAGCGGCATTCTGTCTTGTTTACCAAAATACTCCAGTACCGCTTTTTTTGCACCTTCCCAGTGACCAAAATCATCAATGATCAGGATGCCCTTGCTGGCCAGTAAGGGATAGAGATGAACAAGTTCATGTATGGTTGAGGCATACCAATCTGTGTCCAGCCTCAATAGTGCGATACGTTCCGGCATTGAAGTTGGGATGGAATCCTCCACTTTGCCTTTGATAAACCGGATATTTTCCATAGGATATCCGGTAGTAGCCAGGTTACGCTGCACTTCCTCAAGGGATGAATAACACCATACAGAATTTGAATCGGCTTTTTCAGATGACTGCAGTAGATTTTCAGCCATTTTCCCGGAAAAGTCCCGGTCTTCTTCAGTGGGCTCACTCATCCCTTCGTAAGTATCATACATCCAAATTTGCCTGTCTTGCACGTTCAACAACTGCAGCGTTTTCAAAATCATCATGGAACTCCCCCCCTTCCATACCCCGCATTCAACAAAATCACCCTCAATTTGATGCTCAATGGTATAGAGAACTGCCTGGTAAAGCGCATAAAGTCTTTCCGGAGACGTCATCGTGAATGGTCTGACCTGTTTATACAAATTCATAAACTGACCGTCTCCTGCAATATCAGCCGGTATAGCAACCTTGTTACTGACCAGTTTGAGATCAAATTTTCCTGCGAGCTTATTCAGCATTCCTATCATGGATAAATCTGGTTGGGCATCGAAATTACATTGCCCGGGTATTCCCATGAATTTTATTTTATTCCTACTTTTAGCCCCAATATGTCCATAAAACCCCTGACTGTTCATCCGGACTTCAATCCCGGCATATTCCATCCTCTGTACCTGATCAGATCAGGCCTGTACAAAGCCTTCTGCAAACTGGTTCCCCGTCTCAAAGGGAAGCTGATGGATTTTGGATGTGGATTAAAGCCCTATGAAGCGATGTTTCAGGTTGAAGAATATATAGGTGTGGACTATAAGGGCGATGGCCCCACTTACAGCCACGACAAAGTGGATGTATTTTATGACGGTCACACACTACCGTTTAACGATGATCATTTTGACTCCATCTTCAGCAGTGAAGTGTTTGAGCATGTTTTTAACCTGCCAGAAATAATGACTGAACTCCATAGGGTACTTAAACCGGGCGGTTTAATACTGGTAAGTTGCCCTTTTGCATTTGGCGAGCATGAAGCACCTGCTGACTATGCACGGTACACCTCATTTGCGATCAGGCATCTTTTTACCACCCATGGATTTGACGTCATTCATTACGAGAAAACCGGAAGCTTTATTGAAGCCATCGTCCAACAAAGAATCGCCTATTGGGACAGGCATGTCATATCCCGGATAGCAGGTATTCCCGTCCTGCGCACTATAGTGCGCGTAACCATATTTGGAGGAAACAATCTTTGGGCTGCAGCATGGAAGTCCCTGCTTCCTAAATCCCAGGAACTCTACCTGAACAATGTGATCCTGGCTAAAAAACGTAGCTCATGAAGATCGCATTCATCTCATTTATTAAGGATCCCTGGGGTGGTAGCGAAGAACTATGGGCCGCAGCTGCAGAAGCCGCATTGAAGGAAGGACATCAAGTGGTGATCTCTGCAGTAAAACTCAATGTTCCCTCTCCAAGATTTGAAGCGCTGAAAGAAAAAGGTGCCAGCGTTTTTTACAGGAGGGGATTTATTAATCCTGCCTGGACAAGAAAGCAACGCATCTTTCATAAAGTCATTATTTATCTTCAGAACAGAATCAGTAATCCTTTCTCAAAGGTATTCCGGGAAAAACCTGACATAGTTGTTTATACCGGAGCCGCATATTCCATGACCCTCAACAAACCCTTATTTCAGGGGCTCATCAGCAGCAAGATTCCTTATATCCTGAATATCCAGGTTAATGTAGAGTATGGCAGACCCATTAACAATGAAGAAGCCAGTTTCCTGACCGGAATCTACCAACAGTCTTCATCTGCCGTTTTTGTTTCCCAAAGAAATGTTGATGTGGCAGAAAGGCATCTGTTAATGCGCATACATAACGCCAGGATTCTTCGTAATCCCGTTAACCTTTCTGCTACTGATCCGTTACCTATGCCGGCTACGGATAGCGCTGTACATATGGCCACGGTTGCCAATCTGTTGGTCAACCATAAAGGCCAGGACCTTGCCATGGCCGTTTTATCGCAGAACAAATGGCGGAAGCGGGAAGTATTCCTTCACCTCTATGGAAGCGGATATGACGAGGGCTATCTAAAAGCCCTTGCTGAGTTTTATGAAATCAGTGACCGGATCATTTTCCATGGAAGGTCCTCAGATATTCTTTCTGTGTGGCAAAACAACCATTTGCTTTTGTTACCTTCCCTGAATGAGGGGACCCCACTGGCCCTTGTGGAAGCCATGCTGTGCGCACGTCCGGTCATCACTACGGATGTTGGTGGAAATACAGAATGGGTAAGGGACGGCGAGGATGGATTCATAGCAGCAGGCGCCAATATCCAGGCCCTGGATGATGCCATGGAACGCGCCTGGCAATGCAGATCATCCTGGGAAGACATGGGTAAGCGTGCCTACCAAAGAGCAAAAACCCTTCATGAACCGGCCCCGGGAAAGCGTTTCCTGGAGCTTATCCTACAACATGGCCAGTAATATGATTCGTAGACAAAGCCTGGTATCGAGTGTATTCACGTACCTCGGATTTGCGATTGGCGCTGTTAACATATTGTTCCTGTTTCCCCGATATTTCACGCCGGAACAATTTGGTCTCACAAGAATCTTATTGGATGTTGCGATGCTGCTGTCAACCATCTGTACACTGGGAAGCATCCCCATCGTACTTAAGTTTTTCCCGTTTTACCAAAGGAACACTACAAAAGGCAGAAACGATCTCCCCTGGCTTACCCTGGGACTGGTCACGGCAGGTTGCCTGTTGACCGTGTTGATACTGCCATGGATGAAACCCTGGATCATCAGAAAATTTGGAAGTAAATCTCCCCTATTTGTTGACTATTTTGACCTGCTTTATCCGCTGACCATTACTTTGGCGTACTTCAGTGTTTTGGAAGCCTATGCCTGGTCTTTGCACAAAACAATCCTTTCAAATGTATTGAAAGAGTTTGCCTTCCGGCTTCTCACAACAGTACTCATTTTCCTGTTTATAGCAGGTGTGTTGAAATACAACCAGTTTATAACCCTCTACGCCTGGATTTTTCTGCTGCCAGTGATCATCTTTCTGGCTATGATGTACAGGGAACGGTTGTTGGTACCCTTAGACAAGGTCCGTAACCTTACCGGAAGGATCAAGTACAAAATAATGTCCTTTGGTGGATTCCTGTTTGCGGGCGCGGTATTAAACATCATCGCCAAAACCAATGATACCATCATCCTTGCCAGCCAGAGTAAAGGTGGCCTCAAAGATGCTGCCGTGTTTACCATTGCCACTTACCTGGTTACGGTGATGGAAGTGCCACAAAGAAGTCTCGTTTCCATAACCACCCCCCTGATTGCTTCCGCATGGCGGTCTAAAAATATTCTGTTGATCAACCGGCTGTATCAAAAAACATCCCTTAACCTGATGATCGCGGGGTTGGGAATTTTTGGACTGGTTTTACTCAATATCCGTGAAATCGGTAGCCTGCTGGGACCGGCGTACACTTCTCTTGCATCCATAGTGTTGATTGCGGGCCTTGCGAAACTGATTGATCTGTCAACTGGACTAAATACACAGATCTTACTTCTTTCTAAGTATTGGAAACTTGATTTCCTGACAAATATGATCTTCGTGGCGCTCAGCATCCCCCTAAATTACTGGCTTACCAGGCGATTCAATACCCTGGGTCCCGCTTATGGCAACCTCATAGCCCTGATCATTTTTAATGGGCTCCGCTATGGTATGATCTGGAAGCTTTTTGGCTTACAACCCTTTACCTGGAATAATCTAAAGGCCCTGCTTTTGGCTGTCATTATATTTGCCCCCCTATGGTTCCTGGGTAATCTGTTTTCCCCCCTGGCAGGCATAGCTGTAAAGTCAATCCTTTTCACCGTTGTATTCAGCTTCCTGATACTCAGATGGAATGTATCAGCAGACCTGAATGACCTTTTCAGGCTGGCTGTAAAAAGATTTTCCAAATTCAACAATTAATACGCAAATTCGCCTTAACAGCTAAATCTACTGCATGAGCCTACAAGTTGAAAACCTGCTGAGAGGGATGGTGGGTATGTTTTTCCTGATCCTGATCTGTTATGTCTTCAGCAACAATCGCAGGGCCATCAACTGGAAACTGGTCCTTTTTGGTGTCATTGCACAGATCGGATTTGCCATTGGCGTGCTGTCTAATGGCAAGTACAATTTCTTCAGGATCATCATTGAGTGGATGTCCCAGAAATTTGTGGAAGTCATCAATATTTCACACAAAGGCACGGAGTTTATCTTTGGCAGCCTTGCAGATCCTACAGGAAGCTGGGCGTATATCTTTGCAGTGCAGGTTCTTCCCAATATCATATTTTTTGCAGCCCTTTCAGCTTTGCTGTACTACCTGGGCATCCTGCAGAAAGTGGTCCATTTTTTTGCCATCCTGTTAAGTAAGTTAAAAATTTCTGGTGCCGAAAGTGTATCTACAGCTGCTAACATATTCCTCGGGCAAACGGAAGCGCCACTTATGATCAGGCCTTTTTTGGATAAAATGAATCGATCTGAGATCCTGATGATCATGGTGGGTGGCATGGCCAATACCGCGGGTTCTGTGCTGGCCGCCTATGTGGGTTTTTTGGGGGGGACCGATGTGGCCCAGCAAAACTATTTCGCACTCCATCTGCTCAGCCAGAGTATTATGAGTGCCCCCGCCGCCATTGTAGTTTCGAAGATCCTTTTCCCACAAACCGAAACCGTGGATACGGAGATCAAAATTAACCAGGAAAAACTGGGCGATAATGTGTTGGATGCCATTTCCCTGGGCACTACCGATGGATTGAAACTCGCCGTTAACGTTGGTGCAATGCTGGTAGTCTTCACTGCCCTTATGTACCTGCTCAACTGGATCCTCGGTTCTGTGGGCTATCATACCGGATTGAACGATATCATTGCAAAATCATCAGGGGGCCGTTATGACGGGCTGAGTTTCCAGATGCTCCTGGGATATATCTTCTCCCCTATTGCCTGGATCATTGGTGTCAACAGCCACGAGATGGTACAGGTGGGCCAGCTGCTGGGGGAGAAAACCATCATCAATGAGTTTCAGGCCTATATCAGTTTTGGTAAAATGAAGAATGCCGGCGCTATCACTGACCCTAAATCAATCCTTATCACCACCTATGCACTTTGTGGCTTTGCTAACTTTGCCTCCATTGGCATCCAGATAGGCGGGATCAGCCAGCTGGCCCCCAACCAAAGGAAAAACCTGACAGAACTGGGTCTCAAAGCTTTGCTGGGGGGCACTATAGCATGCCTGATGTGTGCCTGTATTGCCGGAGCGCTGAGTTAATGTGGTAATGGAATGAGGAAGATCATTTCAACATTTTCATGGGATATAGATGCATCGGCGTAAATTTGCATATACGTTAAAGCATAAGCATGACCCCTACCGTACAGGATCTTTTCACAGACACCAGTGTATCTCCGGAACTTGTTGCCATTGCTGAAAAAATTAAACTGGGACAGCGGATCTCCCGTGAAGAAGGTATTCAACTTTTCTACGAAGGTTCACTTTCCTTCCTGGGTTCCCTGGCCAACCATATCAGGGAATCCAAACACGGCAATACCACTTACTACAACCGTAATTTCCATATAGAGCCCACCAATGTTTGCGTGTTTGCGTGTAAATTCTGTTCCTATTCCCGTTTGTATGCTCACCGCGAAGAGGGCTGGGAGCTCACGATAGAGGACATGCTGAACATCGTAAAAAAATATGATGGGCAGCCAGTGACAGAAGTGCATATTGTAGGCGGTGTGCACCCCAAGATGGACCTGCATTTCTTCGCAGAGCTGTTGAGAAAAATACGCCAGCATCGTCCAGACCTTCACCTGAAAGGATTTACGGCGGTTGAGCTGGACTATATGTTCCGCAAAGCCAAAATGACCGTGGAAGAAGGCCTCACCTATCTGCGTGATGCAGGCCTGCAAAGCCTTCCCGGTGGTGGAGCAGAGATTTTTGACCCGGTGATCAGGGAGCAAATCTGTGCAGACAAAGTGGATGCCGATGGATGGCTGAATATTCACAGAACCGCCCATAAGCTGGATATGCATAGTAATGCCACCATGCTTTATGGTCATATTGAGAAATATGAACACCTGGTTGATCATATGGATCGCCTGAGAACCCTGCAGGATGAAACCGGTGGATTCAACTGTTTTATTCCGCTTAAATTCAGGAACATGGACAATGAAATGAGCCATATACCTGAATGCAGTATTGTAGAGGATATGAAGGTGTACGCCATGTCCAGGATCTATATGGACAATTTCCCGCACCTCAAGGCATATTGGCCCATGCTGGGTAGACAGAATGCACAGCTAACCCTTTCTTTTGGCGTGAATGACCTGGATGGAACCATTGACGACTCCACCAAGATCTATTCCATGGCGGGCAGTGAAGAGCAGAACCCTGCAATGACTACCGAAGAAATCAAGAACCTTATCCGCCAGGTGAGAAGGGAGCCGGTGGAAAGAGACACGTTGTATAATGTGGTAATGTGATAATGCGGTAGTGCGGAAATTAGCGAAGCTGGCCGGTTGACCAGCGCACGGCCTGCATGGACTTCATGAACTTGGTTTTCAGCTCCACCATTTTTTGCCTGGATTCCAGTACTTTATTTTCACGGCTGTTCAGGATAAACAATGAACTCTCGCCATTTCTGTAGCGTATATCTTCACCCCTGAAAAGGCGTGCATAATTGTCCAGGCTGGCATCGGCAAGTCTCACCTGTTGCTGAAAGTTGGCGAGTTCATTGAAGTAGGCTTTCACCTTGTTCTGGATGTTCAGCCGGGTCATGCCCAGATCCAACTCGGTAGACTGGATCTTGATCTTTGCTGCACGATATTCTCCCCTGCCCTGTGATAATCTCAAAGGCATTCCAATATCAAAACCAAATTTATAGTTGTTCTCATAGTAAGGCCAGCTGGCGTTTTTGAAGACGTTGTAGTCCTTGTTCAGGATATTATACCGAAGGTCAACCTGGGGCAGCAGGTTTTGAAATTTTAACCTGCGTTCTACATCCAGCATCTGCAATTTAAAGTTGTAGCTGGCCAGTTTAGGATGTGCTGTGCGTGCGGTAGCCAGCAGTTCTTCCAACACAGGAAGGGGCGCATTCAGGACATCATACTGCTTCCAGGACGGATCTGGCTTCACGGTTTCCGGAAGATAATAAGGCGAATCATTGGCCAGCCACAAATAGTTGGACAGGTTCAATGACCCGTTCTGCCACTTCAGGTAGGCGTCATTTCTGGCCATCTGAAAGCTTTGAAGCTGTGCCAATGCTTCTGTTGTATCAATCGCCGGCCTGTCTCCCTGGCGCCACCCCAGCTTCACCAGGCCAAATCTCTCTTCATTTACTTTCACTGTTTCGTCAAGGATGAAAAACACTTCATAGGCCTGTACCCAATTCCAGTAGGCTTCCACGGCATCCAGGAGCAGGTCATTGATAGCAAGAGATTGCTCCGCCTTTGATTGGTCCCTGAAAATTCTGGCCTGCTGCAGGGCTGCCCGTCTTTTGTCCATCAACAGGTTCTTACCAACAGGAACAGCAACACCCAGATAGCTTGATTTGCCCAGGGACATCTCAGGGTTGGTGTAGGAACCGGCATTGTTCTCAAGCCCTGCTTTTACTTCAATACCAAACCATGTGGGTATCTTGAGTTCAGGATTGAGATAGTTATAGTAGTTTTTACCATCAAATGTTTTACGGTCTGCGCTCACATAAAACGCCGGATCAAAACCCGCACGAGAGGCCGTCATTTCTGCCTGTGCCCTTTCCACCAGTAAATTAGCCTGTTTGGCCATAGGGTGGTAAAGCCTTACGATGTTCAGGAACTCCGCTTCAGACAATGTCTTTAAAGAATCCTGGGCTGAAGAGAACAGTGAAACCATCGAAAGAATGACCACAACACAACATCTCATCATGGGGTTGCTCATTTTTTTTGCGCTGTGGATTTAGGGTTTGCCTTGGTTTCCGCCTTATAGAAATCCGGGGGGAAGCCGTTAATATTCCGCCAGAGTTCATACCATACGGGGACATCTTTCAGCAGGGCAATCCCCTGTGCTCCCGTTCCCATCATCAGTTGCTTGGGCCAGGGTTTTTCACCGGGAGATTCCTTTACCAGTACCCTGAACAATCCATTATCGCTGACACTGCTTTCCACTGCCGCGATTTCGCCGGTGAAAGTACCATAGGAAGCCTGTGGCCACCCACTGAAAACAATGGCAGGAAACCCATCAAATAAAAATCGCACATCCTGGCCCTTGTTCAACAGGGGCAGATCCACCGGCCGCACAAACATTTCCACCGCATACTCCACTTCCTGCGGAATGATCTCCACCAGGACATCACCTTCTTTCAGGATCTCACCTATGCCGGATTTTTTTGCCTGGACCACCTGGCCGGATTGTGGTGCACGAACGGTATACAGCCCACTCCGGATGTTGTAATTCATATATTGGTTCTTCAGTTTGGCAACATCACCTGCACCCGTCTGGGCCTGCGATAAGGATTGGAATTTATCCCCCTCTGCTTTGGAGATCTTTTCATTGTACTGTTGAACCTCTCCACTCCTTTCCAATTGAAGGCGTAACAACTCCTGCCTTGCATTACCGTATTTGATTTCTGCACTGGTCTTTTTGGCAGACGATTCCTGGAAGGCCTGGTTGCGTTGCTCCAATTGTACCAGGGAAGCAAGGCCTGAGTCATACATCACTTTCTGCCTCTTGAACTGCTCAGACTTGATATTGAAATCATTGTTGGCTGCAATCACTTCCATACTATCACTGCGGATCTTCATCCGCTGCTGGGAAATTTTGTTATCCAGCTCAGCAATCTTCAGCTGCAGGGCCTGCTGCAGTGCGGAAATCTGAACATCAGCCGTTTGCGCTTTACTCTGGTAGTTCTGAACTGCAAGCTCCTTTGCATCTATCTGTTCCTGGGTTCTCTGCAAGAGCTGCGGATCAAAATAGTCTTCCTTAACCTCAGCAATCTGCACCAGGGTATCTCCCTCTCTTACAAAATCACCTTCTTTCACATGCCATTTCACTACCCGTCCCGGAATTACCGTAGGCAGCTGTTGTGGCCTTTGTTCCTGGCGCAAGGTAGTCACAGATCCCCTTGCACGGATATTCTGCGTCCATGGAAGAAATAAAATCACCACCAGTACCAGCAAAAAACCGAGCACCCATTTTTTTACCTGGCTTTTACGCCCCACCAGGTAAATATTATCATAAGACCGGAGTTCAAGATCCCGGCACTGTGGTTCCATCGCTTTATTGATAAAATCAACGCCCATGCTATTAGATTAATTCCGGTTTAAAGTTTGAAAGGGACCCTTCGCAATCAGTTTCCCATCTTCCAGGTATAGCACCAGGTCACATTTTTCCGCAAACGCAGCGTCATTGGTAGCAACCAGGACGGTGCAATTTTGCTGACTGAGCAGGTAATTTTTGATCTGCATTTCCATGGTGGGTTCAAAACCAGACCACGGCTCTTCCAGTAACAGCAGGCGCGGATCATTTACCAGCGCACGCAACAGCAGTATCTTCTGAATAACGGTTCTGGATAAACGCTTTCCAACAGGATCCAGTTCTGTTTCAAAACCATTGGGTTGCCCTTCAAGGAAATCTTTGAGCCCCACATTCTCAGAAAGACGCATGACCTCATTGGGCCTGATGCCCGGGTCCCCCATCGAAATATTTTCCAGTACAGTTCCATTAAAGATATCCTGGGCACTCAGCAGAATGCCCGTTCTCGCACGCAGTGAGTCTGCATGGTAATTACGCAAAGGAATATTATCCATCAACACGCCACCGGAAAAGTCTTTATACACACCGCTTAATACCCGCAACAGGGTTGACTTGCCGGATCCATTGGCACCCATCACAGCCACTTTCTGGCCAGGCAGCACTTCAAAAGAAACACCTTTCAATACGGGTTCCGAGTCATATCCGAAGCCCAGGTTCTGTACCTGGATATTTACGCCGAGGTGGTTATCAGGAAACTCAATCTTGCCATCTTCGTCCACATCCTGGTCAGTTACTTTTCCGAGTTTTTCCACTGACGTGAGTACATCATATACCTTATCCAGGTGGAGGATCAGTTTTTCCACAGAGCCCAGTACCAGCAGAATAACGATTTCAGCAGCCACAAACTGCCCAAGGTTGAGCTGCTGGTTAATCAACAGGATACTGCCTACAATAAGCATTGCGGCTGTGATCAGTACTTTAAAACTGATCAGGGTCCAGTATTGAAGTTTCAGGACTTTAAAATGCGCCGTCCTCGCCGTCAGGTATCCGGAAACAAGTTCATCGGTCTTCCGCATATTCAGGAAACTGCCTTTTGAAAATTTAAATGACCGTATCACCCGGGCCAGTTCTTCCAGCCATCCGGCCACACGATACTTGTAGTCACTTTCCTGGATGGAAGTAGCCATACCTCTGGGACTGGTGTAATACAGGATCAATCCCACCAGGGATACAAGGATGAGGCTGAAGATGATAAACACCGGGTGATAAAAAGAAAGCAGTATCATGCCGAACATGATCTGGATGGTAGCGGTGGGAATTTCAAGTAAAAGTTTGGATATCCCTTTTTGCAGAGAAATGGTATCAAAAAAACGATTCACCAGTTCTGGCAGGTAGTACCGGTCTACACTTTTCAGGTCAAGCCGGGGGATCTTATGCGCATATTCAAAAGAATATCGTACAAACAATTGCTGTTGTACTTTTTCTATCAGCTGCATTTGCTGTACAGAAATGAATCCGTTGAATAACACCCCTAACACTACCAGGATGATCAGAATGATCAGCGAGGTGGAGATGGCTCCACCCAACACAAAACTAATGATGCTCTGGATGCCCAGCGGAAGAGACAGCTGCACTATACCATTCAGGATGGCATAGAAATATATGGACGTGATCTCCTGCTTTTCCAGCTTCAGGACCTGCAATATCCTCGTGATCGGATTTTTCCGGGTTGTTAAAGCATTTTCTGCCATGGGTTACAAAATTTCCAAAGAATGTTGGCTCTGTTTAAGCGGGTACAAAGCTACACCCGTTTGTTTCGTCATTAGACACTTAACTGTCAAATTTGTTCAGCAAAAAGCAAATCTAATGGACATTAAGGGTTGTTAAAATACCTTAACATTCCGGCAGAGAGATGGGAATATGTACCGCCAAACCGCCGTCAGCGGTCTCTTTATACTTATGGCTCATATCTATCGCTGTTTCCCACATAGTCCTGATCACTACGTCCAGGGATACCTTGGCATAATCCGGGGTGCCCTGCATGGCCAGTTGGGCTGCGGTAATGGCTTTGATGGCGCCCATTGTATTTCTTTCAATACAGGGAATCTGGACCAGCCCTCCTATGGGGTCACAGGTAAGGCCGAGATGATGCTCCATGGCAATTTCGGCTGCCATGATGCTTTGCTTCTGGGTGGCACCCATTGACTCTGCAAGTGCGGCCGCGGCCATGGCAGAAGAAACCCCAATTTCTGCCTGGCACCCTCCCATGGCGGCAGAAATAGTGGCACCCTTTTTAAAAATGCTGCCGATTTCCGACGCTGTGGCCAGGAACTGGACAATTTTCTCCTCCTGGTTACCGCCCATAAAGCTGATGAAATATTGTAAAACTGCCGGGATAACGCCTGCTGCACCATTAGTGGGCGCAGTGACCACCCTCCCAAATGAGGCATTCTCTTCGTTAACAGCCAATGCAAAACAACTGACCCAATCCAGGATATACCTGAAGTCACTACCCCCTTCCCGCATCACCGCCACCCAGGAGTCATAATCCTGGTAGGTTCTGCCAGCCATGAGTTTGCCGTTTAGTTCTGAAGCCCTGCGTTTCACCTGCAAGCCGCCCGGAAGCATTCCTTCCCTGTGGCAACCCCGGTAAATACAGTCTTTCATAACCTTCCAGATGGCCAGCAGGCCATCGCGGGTTTGTGCCTCGGGACGCCAGGCATGCTCATTTTCCATCACCACCTCATGAATAGACATTCCGGTTTTCATACACCAATGGAGCAGATCTGCCGAAGTATCAACGGGGAATGGTAACTGCACAGACTGTTGTGCCTTTCCCTGCCCGCCCTCTTTCTCTACAAATCCTCCTCCAATGGAATAATAGGTCTCAGCAATTGCTTCACCAGACCTGAGTTTCACCATGAAAGTCAACGCATTGGGGTGGTATGGGAGGCTTTCCGTCATGAGGAACTGCAGGTCTTCATCGGGATTGAAACTGACTTCATGTTTTCCAGCCAGCAGCAGCGCCTTCATGCTCCTGATATCCTGGATCCTGCTCTCCAGTAAGTCAGGATCAAAATGAACCGGATCCTCGCCACAAAGACCCAGTTGAACGGCGATATCCGTTCCGTGGCCTTTCCCCGTTTTAGCCAGGGATCCATACAGTAATATTTCAAGGCTTGCCACATCATACACCTTTCCTGCATCCAACAGTCCCTGGCAGAACTGCTGTGCTGCACGCCAGGGGCCCAATGTATGGGATGATGAAGGACCAATCCCCACTTTGAACATGTCAAAAACGGAAATCGATTCGTGTGGCAAGTGATGAATTTTAGAAGTTCACTAACTGCAAGTCAAAAATAAGGATGGAGTTAGCAGGTATAATGACATTACCATTGGCGTCTTTTACATCCCTGCTGCCGTATCCCAGTGTGGGTGGAACATACATCGTTGCTTTACCTCCCCTTTTCATCATGGGGATAACCTTTTGCCAACCGGCGATCAAATCACCCAGCGGGTATGAAATGGGCGTGGTGGAGATATCAAAGACATTGCCATTGGTGAGGGTACCCTTATATGTAAATACGATGGTAGTGCAAAGACCCGGTGTTTCCGTGCCGGTTCCCGGTTCAGTCATTACATAAAAAACGCCACTGGGGTCCTGGGAAGCCGTAATGCTTTTGGAAGCCAGGTAATCTTTTACCGCCTGCACCTCAGATGCCGGCGCCACGATGGAAGGGGAAGTTCTGGTACATTCCACCCCTTTCTTACACGCACCCAAAACGGTGATCAATAAAACGGACAAAGCAAGGATTTTCTTCATGTTCTAATTTTCAAGGTCCCAAATATACGCAGATTAGGCTTGGACATCCGTATCCTGGCCCTTAGAACCCTCGTTTCGGTCTTTTTTGAACAACAGCTCCTTATACTTTTGCTCGTATTGCTCCCAACGAAAACGTTTGTAAATGACCGAAATAAACACCGTCATGACCAGGATGGCAAAAACCATGATCCATGGATTGAACTGGCTCATTCCCACCGCATCTGCTCGCTTATACCAATAACGGCCGGCGATAAAATTGACGCCAATGGGCAGGGAAAACAACAATCCATAGGGAATTCCGGCGAGGGCCTGGTACCCCAGTTTTGATTGCCGTTCCCGCTGAACGCGCCAATATTCCATAAACTTCTGTTCCTCGTCTGTTAACATATTAAAAGACAAAGTTCTGTAACATAATAATCTGCCCAAAAAAACGTTTTAAACTTGTTCATTCACTGATCCAACAGCCTAAAAAGAAACCAAGGTGAAAATATCCGAGATCCTGATCAGCTATCTCCAAAACCATAAACGCCTTTCCTTGCCGGGATTGGGCGTATTCACATGTTCAGAAGTTGCCGCAGCACTGCCGGAGAAAGACGCACAACCGGGCTTTCCCGCAGGATCTGTTTCCTTCGCCTGGAACTCGGCCACTCCTGAAGATCCGGCACTGATTGCCGAAATCTCCTCAGTGACGGGCAAGATCAAGCCCCTGGCTTCTTCAGACCTTGAAGCCCTCGTCATCCAGGGTAAACAATTGATCAATATCAGCAAACCTTTCACCATTGAAGGGCTGGGCTCCCTCCAGAAAACCAATAAAGGCGAGATTGAATTTGTGCAATTGGTACAGGCAGACAATTCAGCTTCTCCGGACCGCAAGTTTGACGAGGCTGGCGAGCCCATTCAATTCACCAAGAATTACCTGAAACCCACGGTCAAACGCCCGGTAAAATCAAGAAATCTTACGGTGGCCAGCCTTCTGCTTGTAGGCCTTGCACTGCTTGGCTGGGTAGGCTATGGCGTATACAGGAACAGCGCAAGTTCAGACAAACCTCAGCTGATCCTGGAAAGTGAACCCATGGCTATCCAGGACACCACTCCAAAGACTACAACTCAACAGAACCAGGAAGATCTTGTTACAGTGCAAACAACGGTTGACAGTTCAGCTAACCTGGTGCTTCCTGAGAACAACAATACAAATTTGGACAAGACCTTAAGTTCTGTATCTTCAATACCTGACTCCTCTACCGTACAACAGAACATCATAGCCAAAGCGGATAGCGTGGCAAAACCTATTGTCAAAAAACCCCGCAAGAAAACCGTAAAACCTGCTGAGGACTCTGTAGCTGCCAGGATCTCCATTCCTATCAAAACGCCGGAAATAGAAATGACCGCACCCGTGGACTCAGTTAACCACCAATAACGGTGGCACGGAAACCCTTGCAGTCATATGAAAAGAAATACCCTGACCTTTTTAGTTGCCCTCGTCATACTGGTAGTGGTTGATATTTACCTTGGGCAAACGCAACCAGACCTCAGGCTATGGACAAAGCCCCTATTGATACCGGCAATCATGGTTTTTTATATCGGTTCTGTGGGTTTTCAATCTGCTTTTTCCAGAAGATTTATCCTCGCTTTATTTTTTTCATGGCTGGGCGACATCCTCCTGATGTTTGAAGACAGGAACGACCTGTATTTCATTCTCGGCCTTTCTTCTTTTCTCACTGCCCATATCCTGTATATACTTTATTTCGCGGGGATAAGATCAGATACGCAGTCATTCTTCAGGAAAAGGCCCGTAATGTTTATTGCCGTGGTAGCATATGTGATAGAGTTATTGTATTTACTCTGGCCCCATCTGGGTCACCTGAAAGTCCCTGTCCTGGTGTATGCCTTGGTCATCGGAACCATGCTGGCCATGGCTTTGTGGCAATATGGCAAATTGCAAAGGAATACAGCCCTGTTGTTTATTTTTGGGGCGATGCTTTTTGTCCTGTCTGACTCTGCTTTGGCGCTCAACCGATTTTATCAGTCGCACCCCGCTAGCGGAATTCTGGTGATGTCAACCTATGTTGCTGCACAAACCTGCCTTGCACTGGGAAGCATAGCCCATATCCGGTCTTTAGGCTCGCTTCCTGCTTCTCCTGAAGACAAAATATAGGGGAATTCCCGCTGCCGTGATGGCCAGTCCGGTAACGGAATGGATGACCTTGGTTTGACCAGCCTGAAACGCTTGTACATCCTTGGATACAATCAACATTACATACACAATGTTGGCGATCAACAGTAGCGCCGGCATCCAGGGATATCCCCATACTTTGTAAGGCCGATATGCATCGGGCATCTTACGCCGTAAAACAAAAAGCCCCGCAATGAAAAACACATTGAAAAACCATACAATGAAAATGTACATGTCTGTAAGCATATAAAAAGATCCGCTGAAGACCAGTAATACCATCATCAGGAAGTGAAGGATGATGGCATTACCCGGGGTATTGAAACGGGGATGGATCTTGCCTGCAAAAGCGAGCATATGCTGCCTTCTGGCCATGGCATAGGTAAGCCTGGGGGGCGTCATTACATTGGAATTGGTGGTGCCAAACACGGAAATACAGATCAGCACAGATACCAACATCGTCCCCATATAACCAAAAGCCTGTTGGGCCGCGTCTGATGCCACCAGCGCGGATGAAGCCATTTTGCTAACCGGCATGATGTATAGTAACCCAACATTCACCAGCAGATACACGATAATGCAGATTGCCATGCCTATCATCAGTGCACGGGGGATATTTCTTTGCGGATCTTTGATCTCCCCGGTGATAAAGAGCAGATTATTGGCACCATCATAAGCCTGGAAACTGCCGTTAACCGCTGCTGCCATCGCCAGAACCAGGGCCATTCCTTCCGGCCTGGCCAATGAAGGATCAGATAAAAAATGCGACCAGTTTCCTTGACCACTCCAAAGTAAACCCAGGGACAACAATGCAATGGCCAATACTTTGGCATAGGTAGCAAGAATCTGTAAAAGATTGCCAGCCCTTGTACTTCGGTAGTTCACATAAGACAAGATGCCCAGTAATACAACAGTGAACAGTTTTGTGCCAAAATTTTCCAGCGGATATACCGTTCCTAAAACGGGGATATGTAAGGCCAGAGACTGCTCAATGGCTGCCGAAAAACGAGGCAGGGCTACAAATCGGGAGAAGTACTCGGAAAATATAAATGCAATGCCTGCTGTACCGGCACAGTTGATGACCATGAAACAGGCCCATCCATACAGGTAAGCGAAAAAGTCACCAAACATATGGTACATGAGGTTGTATGTCCCCCCTTCATCAGGCAGCATAGCAGCTTCTTCGGCAAGGACCATGGTGACCAGGGCCGTCACCAAACCTCCCAGGATCCAGGCCAGCAACATCAGCCAGGGTGCGCCCAGTAGGGCAGCCACTTCCGCCGGGCGCATGAAAATTCCTGAGCCAATAACGGTGCCCACCATCAAAGACAAGGCCCCTCTGAAACCAATGGTGCGGCCCAATTGGGATGCTGCCATATTCAGAGAATAAAATGAGTGATCATACGGTGAAAGTGATGCGTGCCCTGCTCACGACTTACGGAATAACGGCCATGATGGTAAAATCTGGAACGTACGCCTGTCTGCACATGCTGCACAACTTCCTCGTCTTCCAATTCCACTACATCCAGGTCTGATCCGGCTCCTTTGTTATACAAGTCCGGTTTCCATACATAAGTAAGAAACCGAATCTTCGTTTGCTGATGCCCGTTAGGCTCTACAATGTTTACAGACAGTCCCCAGGGATAGAAATTGAACATCATGTTGGGGAAGACAAAGAAATAGTAAGCCGCCACGTTCTTCCCAAAATCCTGGTGATTCTCGGGAAGTTCAAAACAATCTTCCCCGTCCTTGGCTATCCCCAGCTGGAGGCTGCTGAGATCAAAGAGCTCCGTAGTATATTCTCCATAGTCTATCACTGCATTAAGGCCTGCATGCACAAAAGGAATATGAAACCCTTCTAGATAATTCTCGCAATAAAGCGCCCAGTTGGCCTCTATTGTAAATGTCCTGGACAACTCCGGCCGGGGAGAAAACAAATGAAGGGGAAGGAATCCGATGCGGTCCATCATCGGTCCAAAATATTGTTCAAACGTTCGTGTATAGTCCAGTGTGGTAAACAGAAAAGGTCCCCACTGATGGAGAGGCAGCCGGTGAAGATTATCCTCCGGGGCCGGAAAATTCTTCACTTCGGCAAATTCCGGCATAGACCGAAAATGGCCATCCAGATCAAATACTCTCCCATGGTAACTGCAGCGCATATGGGGCGAAGTACAAGGCTTTTTCACCAGCAGGTTCCCGCGGTGCGTACAAACATTGGACAGCAGGTGGAGTTGCCTGCGCTCATCGCAAGAAAGTACCAGGGGTTCATCCATCATGCCCGGCAGCAGTGTAACGGGAACAAGGTTCCCGGGAGCCTGCAGGCCACTGGTATCTCCCAACCACTGCCAGGAAGCGGCAAAGATCTTGTTCCGGGCCTGTTGGTAATACGCCGGATCATTGTAGAATGCCGTGTCCAGTGTCTTTGCAAGGGATATATCAGGATGGACGGGTTCCATTGAGGGTTGTTTCACTAAATATACCGTCCCTAATTAAGATCAGCAAATGGTGTAACCGGAATCATTCCGGCGCAGGGGCAATTTTTGGAATTTTAGGTCTCCAAACAAACTACATCATACGTAAAACCAAGCATCATGAAAAAGGAATACTGGATTAAAATCGGCAATGTTGACAACCGTCTTGTCATCTATCTCAATGGGGAGATCATCTGGGATAGCGGAATTATCCATGATGATCCCAAATTACACAAGGCTGTGGATATCTCCAGTCTCCTCAGGGATGGCGAGCACTTCCATAATGAACTGATCTTTGAAGGATTTAATGACACCTTTAAGGGCAATGGTAATGAAGAAGAAATGGCACCCTGGCATTTCAGTTATCGTGTGGTGGAAATCACGCTTGACAACCAGGGCAACGTTGAGGAAGAAACTGACCTTATCAAACCATATGATGAAAAACATTACTCCAATCCCAATATCCGGGCGCTAAATAACCGATACATCATCAAACACAAAAACGGACGCTTTAAAGTAGTATCCAACGCATTGTCTCAACAATTCGCTGAGTAATACCAACTCACTCCATTACCGCACTACCGCATTGCCCCATTGCCCCATTAAAAAAGGCCCCGGATAACCGGGGCCCTTTTTTTAGTAATCCATTCCGCCCATTCCCGGAGCGCCACCACCATGGTTGTGGAGGGGCTCTTCTTTCTTGGGTTTATCAGCGATCACACACTCAGTAGTCAGCAGCATACCTGCGATAGAAGCAGCATGCTCCAGCGCCACACGGCTCACTTTAGTGGGATCGATAACACCTGCTTTCAACAGGTTCTCATATTTATCAGTACGTGCATTGTAACCGAAATCAGCAGCACCTTCTTTCACCTTCTGAACCACAATGGAACCTTCGATGCCGGCATTGGCAACAATGGTACGCAGGGGTTCTTCCAGTGCGCGACGAACGATCTGTATACCGGTATTCTCATCTTCATTGGCACCCTTGGTTTTGGCCAGGGATTCAATGGAGCGGATGAAAGCGATACCACCGCCGGGCACAATACCTTCTTCTACGGCAGCACGGGTAGCATGCAGGGCATCGTCTACACGGTCTTTCTTTTCTTTCATTTCCACTTCAGTGGCTGCACCAACATTCAGTACGGCAACACCGCCGCTGAGTTTGGCCAGGCGCTCCTGGAGCTTCTCTTTATCATACTCGGAAGTAGTGGTTTCAATCTGTGCTTTGATCTGGCCGATCCTTGCATTGATATCGTCTTTTTTGCCTTTACCACCTACAACGGTAGTATTGTCTTTGTCGATATTAACCCTTTCAGCACGGCCGAGATAGCTCAGGTCTGCATTCTCCAGTTTGAAGCCCTGGTCTTCGCTGATCACCACACCCTTGGTAAGGATGGCAATGTCCTGCAGCATTTCTTTCCTCCTGTCTCCAAAGCCCGGTGCTTTTACAGCAGCCACTTTCAGGGTACCACGGAGTTTGTTCACTACCAGGGTAGCCAGTGCCTCGCCTTCCAGGTCCTCAGAGATGATCAGCAGGGGCGCTCCTTGCTGGGCAACTTTCTCCAGGATATGCAGGATATCTTTCATGGCAGAGATCTTCTTGTCGTAGATCAGGATATAGGGGCTCTGCAGCTCCACTTCCATTTTATCTGCATTGGTTACAAAATAAGGAGAGATATAGCCACGGTCAAACTGCATACCTTCCACGATATCGATGCTGGTTTCTGTGCCACGTGCTTCCTCAACGGTGATAACACCATCTTTGCCCACTTTCTGCATCGCTTCAGCAATCAGCTTACCGATCTCATTGTCGTTATTAGCAGAGATGGTAGCTACTTGCTCAATCTTCTTTGTATCATTACCCACTGTCTGGGATTGTTTCTGAAGATTAGCCACAACCACGTCTACAGCTTTATCGATACCGCGTTTCAGGTCCATGGGGTTGGCACCGGCGGCAACGTTTTTCAGGCCTTCCGTGATAATAGACTGGGCCAGTACCGTGGCAGTGGTGGTACCGTCACCGGCAACATCAGCTGTTTTGGAAGCCACTTCCTTAACCATCTGGGCACCCATGTTTTCAATGGGGTCTTCCAGTTCAATTTCCTTGGCTACGGTAACACCATCCTTGGTAACAGAAGGTGCACCAAATTTTTTCTCAAGCACCACATTGCGGCCTTTGGGACCCAGGGTCACTTTCACAGCATTAGCGAGGACGTCAACGCCCTTTTTCATCTTACTGCGAGCATCTGTATTAAAAAATAATTGCTTTGACATATTCAGATTTGTTTGAATGAATAATTAATACATCATTGTGCGCGTCATTATACAACAGCGAGGATGTCTGATTCCCTCATGATCAGGTAATCAGCACCGTCAATAGTGATCTCTGTACCGGCATATTTGCCATACAGTACGGTATCACCGTTCTTTACAGTCATGGGCTCATCTTTTTTGCCGGGGCCTGCCGCAATTACGGTACCTCTTTGTGGTTTCTCCTTTGCAGTATCCGGAATGATGATACCGCCAGCAGTTTTCTCCTCAGCGGGAGCTGCTTTCACGATTACCCTGTCATGCAGTGGGGTAATGTTTAACTTCTTAGCCATAGCGTAAGATTTTTTTAAATTAAAATGGAAGTAAAGTTTTTTGTGCCCTAAGGGCAGGCGCAAAGCAACGAATATCATACCAGTTGGCCAAACCGGGAAAACTTGACAGATTCTATGTATTTACTGCCCTTACCCCGAGCAGCCTGTCAGTTGGGCCGGACTGCCATATGCCATTTTTTCATATCGTTAACGTTTCAGGCTAGGGGAATAAGACCTATATTTGCGCCCGAATCAGTTCTTTACAGCATGATCAGCAGAAGAAATATCAGGGTAAAAGTGATGCAAACCCTTTATGCCGTGGAAACCACGGAACCTGTCATCAACGTAACCCAGGCCCTGAGTATTCTGGATAAACATCTGGAGCAGTCCAGGCAGATGTTTACCTATCTTACCTATTTCCTGACGGAAGTGGCCCGCTATGCCGAAACGGATGCCCGCCAGAAAGCGTCCAAACACCTGCCCTCCGCTGAAGACCTCAATGTAAATACCAAGATCGCCGGCAACAGCCTGCTATGGAAAATCCTGGAAGACAAGGGATTTGTGGCTGCAGCCGAGCATTACAATCTCCCTTCCCTGCTGGATAAGGAGCTGGTACGTAAAACCTACCTCAGACTGGTGGACACAGACATATATAATACGTATATACATACCCCTTCCAGGGAAAAAAAGGACGAAAAGCAGATTCTCGAGTTCATTTTCACGGACCTGATGCTTCCTCATGATGATTTTATCAGCCACGTGGAGGAATTATTTATCCATTGGGACGATGATGCGGAAATGATGAACCTGATGATGCTTAATTTTCTTCAAAAGCCAGGTTCCTACAAATTCCTGGAACTGATCAGCCAGGAAAAACTTGATTTTGCCCGTAACCTGGTGAGAACTGCCATGGAGAAAAAAGAATATACCCTGGATCTGATCAAACCAAAACTTAAGAACTGGGATGCAGACAGGATCGCCCTCCTGGATATGATCCTTATGCGCATGGGCACCTGTGAGTTCCTCTATTTTGAGACCATCCCCGCCAAGGTGACCTTAAATGAATATATCGATCTTGCAAAAGACTACAGCACCGCGCAAAGTGGCCATTTTGTGAACGGGATCCTGGATAATATCCATAAGGAACTGACCCTTGAAAACAAACTACGAAAGGTAGATTACAAAAAACAGTAAGTTTGCTGCTTATGAAATGGATGCTGTCCGCTATTACCGTGTCTCTGGTTCTTTTTTCCTGCCAGCCTTCGGCCCAACAGGAAACGGAGCAGCCTGTAGGCAGTGCCATAGGCATTACGGAAGCGAAGAAGAAGACTACCATACAGTGGCTGGATTCCACCAAGAATCTCGGCAAGATCTCTGAAGGGGAAAAAGTAGAAGTTGCCTATCGGTTTGTGAACACAGGCAATGAACCCCTGGTGATTGAGAACGTGGTGCCCACCTGCGGTTGTACTGTGGCTGAAAAACCAGAAGCACCTGTTGCACCTGGCAAGGAAGGGGTGGTGAAAGCAGTGTTCGACAGTCACGGACGTGCCGGTACCCAGCATAAGAGTATCACGGTTTATGCCAATACAGAGGTAATGGTTTACCCCCTGACTTTTGATGTAGATGTAATCGCAAAGAATAGTAATTAGTAATTAGCCAATAACAAATAACCATTAATGATGACCTATTTATTACAAGCCTCCCCTAATGCCGGTATCATGCAGCTTGTCCTGCTGGGTGGTATGATCCTTGTTTTCTATTTCTTCATGATCAGGCCACAGGCACAGAAAGCGAAGAAAGCCAAGGAGTTTCAGACAAAGTTGCAGAAGGGAGACAAGATCGTAACCATTGCTGGGATCCATGGAACCGTGAATAAGATCAATGAAGACGGAACCATCCAGATTGAAGTGAACCCTGGCAGTTACCTGAAAATTGAGGCCAGCGCCATCAGTATGGAATGGAGCCAGCAACAACAGGCCGCAGCCGCTAAATCTTAAAAAATCCACCCCGCCAAACGGCGGGGTTTTTTATCCCATGATAAAGGTTGGACTCACCGGCGGAATTGGCTCAGGAAAATCTGTGGTAGCCAGGATTTTTTCCACCCTGGGTATCCCTGTGTATTTTGCCGATGACGCAGCGCGCCGAATTCAGGATGAAGACCCGGGTGTTAAAGAACAGATCATATCCTTATTGGGAATTGAAGCATATACCCCTGCGGGCCTCAATCGTAAATATGTGGCAAATATCGTTTTTAACGATGCGGAGAAACTGGCTCAGCTCAATGCCATTGTACATCCGGCCACACTTCGTGATGCCGCAGAATGGCTGGCAGCCCAGCAGGCACCTTACGCCATCAAAGAAGCCGCTTTGATTTTTGAAAGCGGCTCCCAGCGGGACCTGGATTATATTATTGGGGTAACCGCCCCTACCCCCCTCCGGATCAGCAGAACCATACAGAGGGATGGCATAACCGAAGAAGAGGTGCTTAAAAGAATGGAGAAGCAGATCAGCGACAAGATCAAAATGCGGTTATGCGATGCCGTTATCGTCAATGATGAGCAGCAATTACTGATTCCTCAGGTATTGGAAATTCATCAAAGATTACTTTCTCACCATTCTACCTCACCAGCACAATAAATGATCCCAACACTCATAGACCATCTCCTGGTCATAGTCCTGGGCCTCGTGCTGCCCTTTTTGTCAGGGATAAGGGGTGGTGAACAAATGAAGCATATTGATTTCAATGAAGCCACCAGAAAAAGATTTTTCATTTCCAACAGCCTGGTCCTGGCCATAATGGCTTTGATAGTGATGGCCATCTGGTTTGCTCAGAACAGGAGCTGGGAATTGATGGGATTCCGAAGGATCCAATCTCAGTGGATGACCTGGTTGAGTACGGCGGCGCTCTGCCTCATGTATGCTGTTGAGATCGTTATGGCTAACCGGCCAGGTGATCAACTAAAAAAAAATATTGACCAGCTTGAAGCCAATGTACCGTTCCTTCCACAGACAAGCAGGGAGTTGCCGGCTTATACTGTATTATGCATCAGCGCAGCGGTATGTGAAGAAATCATGTACCGCGGATTTCTTGTCACGTATTTTATCAACCCCATGAAGGATGGATTCCCGTGGATAGCCGTGATTTTTCCCGCAGTGCTTTTCAGCATCGCGCATTTTTACCAGGGTTATGCGGCGATGGGGAAAATTTTCATTCTCTCCGCCCTTTTTGGGGTCATCTTCATTTTCTCCAAAAGCCTGATCATAGTGGTGATCATCCACTTCCTGATTGACCTGCTGGGTGGCTTAATGTATAAGCGGGTCAGGAATTGAGCATTGCTTCAGTTTCCAGCTTACTAAGAAAGATCCGCCAGTGCCTTTGTCACCCTGCGCATTGCCTCCTCAATTTTTTCCATGCTGTTGGCAAAGGAAATCCTGATGCAATCAGGTTCTCCAAAAGCGCGGCCGGTTACGGTAGAAACGTGTGCGGTATTGAGTAAATACATGCAGAGATCATCTGCATCGTTTATTTTCTGCTCACCAATGGATTTTCCAAAATATGCTTTTACTACAGGGAATATATAAAATGCGCCATCCGGAGCTATGCATTGCAAACCGGGTATCTTTCCCGCCAGTTCCAAAATCCTTGCCCTCCTTTTCCCAAACTCCACATTCATGTCATGGGTGGGTTTCATATCTCCTGTCAGGGCGGTAATGGCTGCACGTTGCGTTACAGCATTGGCACCGCTGGTAAGCTGGCCCTGTATCTTTTCGCAACCTTTAGCCACAGCGGGATCTGCGGCAATATATCCTAAACGATATCCCGTCATCGCATAACCTTTACTCAGCCCATTGATGATGATCACCCTGGACTTTACTGTGGGAAACTGGGCAATGCTTTCGTGTTTTCCCACGAAATTGATATACTCATAAATTTCATCAGAGATGATAAAGATCTCCGGATGCTTCTCCAGTACTTGCACCAATGCGGCCAGTTCGGAATTGCTGTAAACAGACCCACTGGGATTACAGGGTGAAGAAAACATGAACAACCTTGTGCGGGGTGTGATGGCTGCTTCCAATTCAGCGGCTGTCATTTTATACCCATTCTCAAATTTTGTACGTACCAGCACAGGCACACCTTCACCCAGCTTTACAATTTCAGAATAAGACACCCAAAACGGCGTAGGGATCACAACTTCATCACCGGGGCTGATGGTTGCCCAAATGGCATTGGCCAGGCTTTGCTTGGCACCGGTAGAAACCACAATATTCTCAGGCTTATAATCCAGGTTATTGTCCCGTTTCAGCTTTGCACAAACTGCTTCCCTGAGATCAGGATAACCCGCAACCGGTGGGTAGTGGCTCCAGTTATCATCAATGGCTTTTTTGGCCGCGTCTTTGATATGTTGTGGAGTGTCAAAATCAGGCTCTCCGAGACTCAAGTCTATTACATCAATACCCTGGCTACGGAGTTCACGGCCCAGCTTGGCCATTTTGAGGGTTTCTGGTTCAGCGAACCAGGTTAAACGGGAAGATAAGTTCATTGCTCAGTGGAAAGTAAAAAATTCAAAACGCAAAAATAAGGATTCGTGGGTGTTGTTGAACAGCAAGTTACACACAGTTTCAGCGGCTGCCCCTGAATTCAGACAGATCCGGCTTGTGCTGCCGGGTTCTCGTCAGTTCGTACTGGTAAATACGCCTGCCCAATGCTTTCATAAAGGGATAACCAACGGTCTGGTAGTCGTATTGATCGTCATTCAACACGCCATCGCTGTTACAATAAATCACAGCGCTGAGCATGAACTCTAATTGTTGATCAACATCGGCGAAATAAGCCACGTCCAGCAGAAATCCATAAGCGCCGCCGGTCTTGTTGAAAATCCGAAGGCCTGGTAATATCCCGGCAGGATGATCGTCGCCATAAAAAAGTATTTTATTGGAAGCTGTGTCCTGGCCAGGATAGGGCGGGAACCTGGATTCTGTGGGAAATTCGCCCATCGTTTTTACCAGCCATTTTCGGTCGTCTTCCGGGATCTGGAACCGGTGTTCAGGTGAAACGGACTGGGGGAATATCACTGATCTAAGGATTTCATGCAGGGACTGCAGCCCAATGCGGTTTTTGTGTGAAAAATCCATGGGGCCGTTTACCAGCCTTGTTCCCACCATATATCCGGAACCCAGGGAATCCCGGCGATGAAAATGAGGCGTTGTGTTGTTGGCGGCCCGCTGTTCCCACAAAAATTTACCCTGGCCGTCATAGAAACGAATGGGATTGGTACGCCGGTTGTCTTCCTCCGTCAGCGAAATCTGTAACCGGTGGATAATTTCCGCTTCCGGATGGCCTTTACGGCGTAAGCCTTCGTTCAGGTCTTGCTGGCCCAGGAATTCATAAATCCTGTTAAACGCTTGGTTATCACTTACCAGAAAAACCTTGCGGATATATCCTGCCAGGGTGGGTCTGCCATCCGGCGCAAGAGGGTCATTATAAACGGGCGTCTCGGCAAATCCGGCAGATTCTGTGATCATGGTGGATTCCTTAGATATCCCCTGCTCTCTCAACTTTGCCATTTTTTCAAGGGCAAGGATAGCGGCAGGCATTTTCACCGTAGATGCCGGGTAGAAGTAGTGGGCAGGATTCACATTAAAAAAATAGTCCCTGAAGGTGGGGTTATTCCCCGCATCCCTGTTGATCTGGGTATAGATGATCTGAATTTTCAGTTCGTCTTTTTGCGCCAGGAATGGACGGAGGGTTTCGTCAGATAAGAGCCACTGCGCAAAACTGTCTACCGTGACGGTTTCCGCCCTCACCTCGCCTGCGGGAGAAACCACATATCCGGCATTGCGTGCGGGCCTGCAGGCTGTGATGAGCAGAACGGCCAGGAACAGGCACAGAAGCCATTTTTTTATCATATCGCAAATTAGCAGAAAATAGCCATTTGCGGGGGCTTCAGGGGCGGCGGTAAACAACCAAAAAACACTATCTTTGCCGCCCTGCCCAAAAACTGGCAGGTTAGAAAATCCCGAAATATGCAACTGAAAGGTTTGGTAAGAATTTTTGCGGTATTGCTGATCCTGATATCGCTTTACCAGTTGCACTTCACCTGGGTTGTTCGCAACCATGAAAGTGCAATGGAGAAAAAGGCGACGTCTTATGTGAAAGCCAATTTCGCGAATGCCACTGCCGAGGCGCAAGACCTCGAGTACAAGAAAAGGCTTCGCAGGTTGTTAGACAGTACCCGTGATACAAAGCTGGCATTTGGAACAGTCAGCTACCAGAAAGCCAAAGAGCAGGAACTTAACCTCGGCCTGGATCTCCAGGGCGGTATGAGTGTAACCCTGGAAGTGGAGCTGGAAGGCCTGTTGAAGTCATTGTCCAACAATGCCAAAAATCCAGTATTGCTGAAGGCACTGGAAACGGCCACACAACGTAAAGCCAACAGTGATGCGGATTACATAACATTGTTCTCGGCTGCTTTCAAAGAACAGAATCCTACAGGCAGACTTGCATCCATGTTTGCCGGCGCTGGTAAAAACATCAATATCAATGACAGTGATAATGATGTGCTCACCAAGATCAGGGCTTCTGCTGATGGTGCAGTATCCAATACATTCAACGTATTGCAGAAACGTATTGACCAGTTTGGTGTGGCACAGCCTAACATCAGCCTGGATAAAAACAAAGGCATCATCACCGTGGAACTTCCTGGTGTAAAAGATGATCCGGAACGTGTACGTAAATATCTCCAGGCTACCGCCAACCTCCAATTCTGGGAAGTGTACAACATTTCTGAACTGGATCAGAGTTTCGTGAATGCTGAGAATGCCATCAAAGCCTATTATGGTGATGTAAAACCTGCTAAGGACTCCGCCAAGCCTGTAGCTGATACTGCAAAGGCAGTAGCAGCCACAAAGCCCAAGGATTCCGGAGCAAGTACTGTAACCATTTCAGAATTCAATAAAAAAACCGGTGATACTACCAGCAGCCAGGCCAATACAGCCGCTGTGGTGCATTCACTGGGCAGGTATCTGCAGATCATTCCCCCGCAACAGGCCCAGAATGGAAGGCCCGTTTACGCTCCTTACCTGGGTATGGTGCAGGCTTCTGACACCGCGGCTCTGAGTGAATACCTGAACCTGGAAACCGTGAGGTCCCAGTTTCCGTCCAACCTCATTTTTGCTTACGGAAATCCGGAGCGTAATGATAAAGGTGTGAAAAGCGACTTCCTCCCCTTCTATGCGCTGAAAACCGTTGAAGGTTCTGATAAAGCCAAGCTGGAAGGTGATGGTGTACAACAGGCCTCACAGGATTATGATGACAGGGGAAGACCCGCCATCAAGATGCTGATGACCAAACAGGGTGAGCGCATCTGGGGAGACCTCACTACCAACAACGTGGGTAAACCCATTGCCATTGTATTGGATAATATCGTTTACTCTGCACCTAATGTAAACGGACCCATTACCTCCGGAACATCGGAGATCAGTGGGTCATTCACCATCCAGGAAGCCCAGGATCTGGCCAATATCCTGCAATCTGGTAAACTGCCCGCGCCTGCTAAAATTGTACAGGAACAGGTAGTAGGTCCCACGCTGGGCGCGGAAGCGGTTAAAGGTGGGTCTATGGCTTTTGCGATCTCATTCGTGGTGATCTTCGCCCTGATGCTGGTATATTATAATACCGCTGGCTGGGTGGCAAATATCGCCCTTATCCTTAACCTCCTGTTCACTGTGGGCGTGTTGAGCGCATTGGGTGCAACCCTGACTGCCGCGGGTATCGCCGGTCTTGTACTTACTATTGGTATGGCTGTTGACACCAACGTAATCATCTTTGAAAGGATCAAGGACGAGTTGAACCATGGAAAGAGCCACCAACAGGCGGTTATTGATGGTTACAAACGTTCATTACCACCTGTATTGGATGGTCACATCACTACCCTCCTCACGGCCCTTATCCTGTTTTATTTTGGTTTGGGACCGGTTTTAGGCTTTGCCACCACGCAGATCCTCGGTATCATTTTGTCTCTGTTCTGCGGTATCCTGATCTCAAGGCTGATCACAGATATCTATACTAATAAAAACAGGCACCTTACCTATTTCACCAACCTGAGCCGCAAAGTCTTTGCACACGCGCAGTATAAGTTTGTGGAATATCGCAAAGTAGCCTATGGCATCTCTGTGGTAGTGCTTATCCTGGGTGTGGCCGCTCTTTTCAACGGCTTTGATGAAGGTGTTGAATATAAAGGTGGCCGTAGTTATACGGTACGCTTTGACCGGCCAATGAAGAACGATGAAGTGCGGAATGAACTGCAGAAGTCGTTTGGTGAATACCCCGTTATTAAAACTGTAGGTGACGATAAGACCTTGAACATTACCACTTCTTTCAAGATTGATGATCCCAGTAAAACGGCGGATTCAGCCGTGGAAGTGGCGCTGTATAACGGACTGAAATCAAGCCTGCCTGCAAACACCAGCCTGTTTGATTTCCAGACCAAATACAAGCAAAGTTCACAAACTGTTCAGCCGTCTATTTCTGATGACCTGAAGAAAGGCGCTATCAAGGCCACCATCTTTGCCCTGGCAGCGATCTTCCTGTATATCCTGCTTCGTTTCCGCGACTGGAGATATTCACTGGGTACCATCGTAGCCTTGCTGCATGACGTTTTGGTGACCCTGGCCGTATTCTCATTCCTGCGGGGCGTGATGCCCTTCCCATTGGAGATTGATCAGCACTTCATTGCTGCGATCCTGACGGTGATTGGTTTCTCGATGAACGATACGGTGATTGTTTTTGACAGGGTGCGTGAAGAAAGCCGGCTGATGAAAGGCGCGAGCAAAGAAGCCATTGTGAATAAAGCGATCAACGATACCCTGAGCCGTACCATCATGACTTCATTGACGGTATTCCTCACCCTGTTGATACTGTTCATCTTTGGTGGTGAAGTAACCCGCGGCTTTGCTTTTGCAATGCTGGTGGGTGTGGTTACCGGTACCTACTCTTCTATTTTTGTTGCGGCCCCCATCCTCGTTGACCTGGCAAAAGACAAGCCGCTGGCAACCCAGGTGGATGCAAAACAAGTGGTGAAGAAGAAAACAGAAACCGCGAAAGCGTAAACACTGGAAAGTAAATAATAGAAAAAGGGGACTCATTTGAGATCCCCTTTTTTACTTTATATAATCTGTTTCAACTACACAGAGAAGCTACTGCCACAACCACAGGTCTTGGAAGCGTTAGGATTGGTAAATACAAACCCGCGGGCATCCAGTCCCGTACTCCAGTTAATTTCCATACCCATCAGGTAAAGTCCATGTGCCGGAGTCATCACACAGGGTATGCCTTCAACGGTAAAATGCTCATCATCGGGCTTAGCTTCATCAAAAGCCAGCACATAACTCAGGCCTGAACAACCTCCGCCCTTCACACCCACACGAAGTACCTGGGATTTGTCAAATCCATCTTCCTGCATCAGTTTCTTCAATTCTTCCACTGCGGTGGCGGTGAATTGCACCGGGGGTTCCATAACTTTTTCCATACAGCAAATTTAACACAAAAAGCAGTAAGAGGTTTATACCTTACTTTTGGGCCACAAACCACCGTATGAGCAACAATGACCTCGTTTTGTATGGCGGCATCCTTGTGGTAGCCGTAGTTGTAATTGTTTACCTGATCAACTGGAAAAAGGAAAAAGACAGCCTGAAACAAGCTCCCCAGGAGCCCGCTTCACCAGGCACCCTCAACTTCAAATTGGGCGCCTATGAAAGGCTGGTGATGCTAACAGAAAGAATCGCCCTTCCCAGCCTTATTTCCAGAGTCCCGGCCGGAGACCTTTCCGTCAGGCAGTTCCAGGGTGTGTTAACGGAACAGATCAAGACGGAATTTGATTATAACCTGAGCCAGCAGATCTACGTGGCACCCCAGGCCTGGCAAGCAGTAAATAACCTCAAGGAACAGAACATATTCATAGTCAATAAAGTGGCGGAAACCCTAAACCCTGACGACCGTGGATGGGAACTCAGCAAACGGATCATGGACCTCGTGAATGCAGACCCCAATGTGTCCCTGCATCCCGTTGTGCTGGAGGCGCTTAATTTTGAAGCCAAGAAATTACTCTAACCTCACTGCAGTTGTATGGAAAAGAAATGGACCGATTCCGGTATTGAGATCAAGACCTGCTATTCTGAAGCGGACCGGATACCCATGTCAGAAGATCCCGGAGCCTTCCCATACACCCGTGGCGTTCAGGCTGATATGTACCGGGGCAAGCTCTGGACCATGCGGCAGTATGCCGGATTTTCCACGGCAGAGGAAAGCAACAAGCGATATCGCTACCTGCTTTCACAAGGTGTGATGGGTCTTAGTGTGGCTTTTGATCTTCCCACACAGATCGGTTATGATAGTGACCATCCCCTTTCTGACGGCGAGGTGGGTAAAGTGGGTGTAGCCATTGATACGCTGGATGATATGCGGATGCTATTTGACGGAATCCGGCTGGAAGAAGTATCTACTTCTATGACCATCAATGCAACAGGATTTATCCTGCTGGCTTTCTATGTTGCGCTGGCGAAAGAACAGGGTGCCGACCTGCAGAAGATTTCAGGCACCATTCAGAATGATATCCTGAAGGAATATGCCGCAAGGGGTACTTATATCTTTCCCCCCAAGCCCTCCATGCGCATTATCACGGATATATTTGAATGGTGCAGCAAGGAATTACCTAAATGGAATACCATTTCAATTTCTGGTTATCATATTCGTGAAGCTGGCAGCACTGCAGCACAGGAGATCGCTTTCACTTTGGCCAACGGTAAGGCTTATGTGAAGGCTGCCCTGGAAAAGGGCCTGGATATCGATGTTTTCGGGAAAAGGCTTTCATTTTTCTTCAATGCGCACAACAATCTCTTTGAAGAAGTGGCCAAATTCAGGGCGGCCCGGAGAATGTGGGCTACCATCATGCAAGAGATGGGTGCCAGGGATCCCAAGGCTATGATGCTTAGATTCCATACACAGACAGGCGGCAGCACCCTAACCGCCCAGCAACCCATCAATAATATTTCAAGGGTAACCATACAAACAATCGCTGCCGTGCTGGGAGGAACCCAGAGCCTGCATACCAATGGCTATGATGAAGCGCTGAGCCTGCCTACGGAAGACGCTGCGCGCACCGCTTTACGTACACAGCAGATTGTGGCCTTTGAAAGTGGCATCGCGGATACGGTGGATCCCCTTGCCGGCTCATATTTTGTTGAGCAGCTCACCCATGAAGTGGAAACAAAAGCACTCGAGATCATGTCAGTAATTGACGCCATGGGCGGAAGCGTGGAAGCCATTGAAAGCGGCTATATGCAGGAACAGATCGCGCGAAGCGCTTATGCCTACCAGAAATCCATTGAAGATGGACAAAAAATCATTGTGGGCGTCAATAAATTCCAGTCCAGTGAACATGAGCAAATACCCTTGCTGAAAATAGATAACAGCATCCAGCTTCAGCAAGTAGAAAAACTGCGGGTGTTTAAGGCCTCACGCGATGCAGGACAGGTTATGGCATGCCTGCAAAAAATACATGCTGCGGCAGTCAGCGGCAGTAACCTGATGCCCTTTGTAATTGAAGCCGTGGAAAACAAGTGCACACTTGGCGAAATCTCAGACGAACTAAGAAATGTATTCGGGGAACATCGTTAAGACTGGTACATCTCTTCCCGCATAAACTTCACACGGTCATCTTCCAGATATTCATCAAAACTCATCAACCTGTCGATGATACCTTTAGGGGTGAGTTCTATGATCCTGTTAGCGGTGGTGTGCATGAATGTATGGTCATGTGATGTGAGCAACACCACGCCTTTATAATCAATACACTGTTCGTTAAAGCTTTGGATAGACTCCAGATCAAGGTGATTGGTGGGCTGGTCAAGGATGATGCAATTGGGATTCTGCATCATCATCCTGCTGATCATACAGCGTACCTTCTCTCCTCCACTCAGTACATTGGTCTTCTTCATAATATCATCTCCGCTGAACAACATCTTACCGAGGAATCCGCGAAGAAAAGGTTCATCTGCATCGGTAACATGTGCCGGCACATACTGGCGAAGCCACTCCATCAGAGACAGCCCTTCCGTGAAGAACTGGTTGTGTTCTATGGGCAGATACGCTTTTGAGATGGTAGTACCCCATTCAAATTTTCCGCCATCTGCCTGGGAGTCACCATTAATGATGTCAAAAAACTGGGTTACAGCCAGGGGATCCCTGCTCACAAATGCTATCTTATCACCCTTGTTAACACTGAAACTAACCTTGTCAAAGAGTTTACGGCCATCCACCGTCTTAGAAAGATTTTCAACAGACAGGATCTGGTTTCCTACTTCACGTAACGGCTGGAAGATGATTCCAGGGTATTTACGGTTAGACGGTTGTATTTCTTCGATGGTAAGTTTTTCCAGTGCCTTCTTACGAGCGGTGGCCTGCTTGGATTTAGAAGCGTTGGCGCTGAAACGGGCAATGAAGTCAAGCAATGCCTGACGCTTATCTTCAATCTTCTTATTCTTGTCACTTAACTGGCGGGCCATCAATTGGGAACTTTCATACCAGAAAGTGTAATTGCCAGTGAAAACTTTGATCTTGGACCTGTCTACATCCGCTACGTGCGTACACACAGAATCCAGGAAGTGACGATCATGGCTCACCACCAGCACTATATTCTCATAATCTGCCAGGAAATTTTCCAGCCAGGAAATGGTTTCAATATCAAGGCCGTTGGTAGGCTCGTCCAACAACAGAATGTCAGGATTGCCGAAAAGCGCATTGGCCAGTAACACCCTCACCTTTAAGTTAGAGGGAATGTCTTTCATAAGACTGTGGTGAAAATTTTCAGATACACCCAAATCCCCCAGGAGTGCGCCTGCATCACTTTCAGCGGTGTAACCGCCCATCTCCCCAAATTCATGCTCCAGTTCACCGGCACGGATACCGTCTTCCTCGGAAAAATCAGCCAGGGAGTAGATTCTTTCCCTTTCCTGCATCACCTTCCACATTTTTTCATGACCCATGAGGACGGTGTTCAACACCGTAACCTCATCAAACTGGAACTGGTTCTGCTTCAGAACCGCCATTCGCTCCCCACTGGAGATCTCAATACTGCCTTTATTGGGCTCTATTTCCCCACTCAGGATCTTCAGGAAAGTGGATTTACCGGCACCATTGGCACCAATAACACCATAGCAATTGCCTTTGGTGAAATTTATATTGACATCTTCAAACAAAACCCGCTTGCCATAGGCAAGGGTTATATTCTTTACACTGATCATGGGGAAAATTGAAGCCGCAAAGATAAGAAAATTAGTGGAGTGGTGAAATGGTGAAATGGTGAAATGGTGAAATGGTGAAATGGTGAAATGGTGAAATAGTGAAATAGTGCGGGCGGCCGCACCACTTCACCACTTCACCATTTCACTAATTCACCAACCTACTCGCCAGCCCTTTTGAAGAAATACACCAGGCTCAGGCCCAGGTAGTTATTTTTGAAGGTAGAACCGGAGACATTGGAGATATTTGCCAAGCCAAGGCTGTAATTGGCCTTGATCATCAGGCCATTCTCCATCAAAAGTCCCGCTAAGGCATTTGCCCCATAGTCAAAGGGTTTCAGTTCATCTTCTGCACTTCCGAATTTTACTTTTTCGTCAATGGACTGCACTATAGTTCCATTGACTTTTGCCTCAAACTTATTCTTGCCACCGATACCGTATCCTACATAAGGGCCTGCACCAAGCACCAGTTTCATCCCTCCTAGGTCAAGCGAGTATGCAAAGTTAACAGGTAGTTCTATGTACCCAAGATTACTGGACCCTGTGATGCTGGTGACCTGTCCCAATACATTAACAGTTGTATTTGCTTTAAAACCCTTGTTCGTATACTTGAGTTCAGGCATGAAGCGAAAGCCCCCTTCACCCAGAGGAAGGTCTGCCATAAGCCCAGCTTGCCAACCGAACTTAGATTGTGGCTTAGCATCTACATTAAAAGACGACTGATCACCTGAGGCATTAGACAATACGGCACCGCCCTGAACACCCAAACTCACCTGAGCTTTAGTATGGAAACCAATAAATACGAGTAGTGACAGGAATAGCAGTTTTGTTTTCATGAATTATTGATTTTAGTTGATAATGGATAAAACAAAAATAGTAAACCTGCAGGGTTAATCAAGCTTTCCGGCGTTCACCAAACAGCATACTGCCAATCCTGACCATGGTGGAACCTTCGGTTATAGCTACACGATAGTCTGCACTCATGCCCATGGAAAGAATAGAAAATGCATCATTCCCTGTAAAATACCGATCCCTGGCCGTATGAAATACAGAAGCGGCATGTGCGAGCTCAGCCCTTACCTGGTCTGCATTATCAGAGAATGAAGCCATAGCCATAATGCCGCAAATATCCACCTCACTCCAAGCAGGGGAAGTGGTATATATCTCCAGTGCCTGGAAAATCTCTGCCTCATCAAAACCAAATTTGGTTTCTTCTGTAGCCACATGCAATTGCAGTAAAACCTTAATTTTTCGGGAATTTTTAACAGCCTGCTTCTGTATCTCCTGCAGCAACTTAAGGCTGTCTACCCCATGGATTAAATACACAAAGGGTGCAATGTATTTTACTTTATTAGACTGCAGGTGGCCAATAAAATGCCACCGTATATCATTGGGCAGTAACGCTTGCTTGGCTACCAATTCCTGCACATAGTTTTCACCAAAATCCCTATGCCCGGCTGTATACAATTCACCAATATCCTCTGGTGGCTTTGTCTTTGACACAGCCACCAGGCTTACCTTCTCCGGCAGTGCTGCCATCAATTCATGGTATGCATCCAAACGGGCAGCCATCTGTTTCTATTTAAGGATTTGCCTGCCTATGACAATACGTTGTACTTCACTGGTACCTTCATAGATCTGTGTAATCTTGGCGTCACGCATCAGCCTTTCCACGTGGTATTCTTTAACATAACCGTAGCCACCGTGCACCTGCACAGCTTCAGTGCTGATCCACATCGCTGCTTCTGATGCGTAAACCTTTGCCATGGATGAAGACGTGGTGTAATCTATTCCGTTATCTTTTTCCCAGGCAGCTTTCAGGCAAAGTAACCTGGCAGCTTCCACCCGGGTGGCCATATCGGCGAGCTTGAACTGGATAGCCTGGTGGTGCATGATCTCCTTACCAAAAGCCTTCCGTTGTTTGGAATATTCCAGAGCCAGTTCATAGGCCCCACTGGCAATACCCAGGGCCTGGGACGCAATACCTATGCGGCCACCGGCCAGGGTTTTCATCGCGAAGGAGAATCCGAAACCCACCTCCTTAATGATATTTTCCTTAGGCACTTTTACATCATTGAACAGAATGGTATGTGTATCACTGGCACGGATGCCCATCTTATTCTCCTTACCTCCAACCGTTACACCAGGCCAGTTCTTCTCTACAATAAATGTTGTGATACCCTTACTGCCTTTGGAGGGATCTGTTTGGGCCATCACCAGATATACAGATGCAGAGTTCCCATTGGTGATCCAGTTCTTAGTTCCATTCAACAAATAATAATCTCCCATGTCCTCAGCCGTGGTACGCTGGGAAGTAGCATCACTACCTGCTTCTGGCTCCGACAATAAAAACGCACCAATATACAGCTCACCATCCTTACGGCCCTGGGCAAGGGGTGTCAGGTATTTCCTTTTCTGGTCCTCTGTTCCATAGGCTTCAAGGCCCCAACACACCAAACTGTTGTTCACACTCATACAAACACTCACACTGGCGTCAATCTTGCTGATCTCTTCCATGGCTAACACGTAACTCACTGTGTCCATACCAGCACCACCGTAATCTGGGGATACCATCATACCCATGAACCCCAGCTCTGCCAGCTGCATGACCTGCTCCTTCGGGAATTTCTGGTGCTCATCTCTTTCAATAACTCCGGGTAAACACTGGCTACGCGCAAAATCCCTTGCGGCCTGCTGGATCATTAATTGCTCTTCAGTAAGTTGAAATTGCATGGGTCTGATTTTCAGTGTGATTTCTGCTGCGCAAAAATAAACCAATTCGGGACAAATACTAACAACTGTTCGTAAAAAATGATATGGTCAGTGGGAGTTTTTAGCGATATTCGCTTTATATCATCGTTTTACGCCGAAATTGAATCCGCTTGTCAACAGCCCAAACCAATCTCAGGCTCCAGAAAATAGTGACCATAGTTGCGGTAGTTTTATTTGCCATTAAGATCACCGCCTGGTGGCTCACCTCTTCGGTATCTATTCTCACAGACGCCCTGGAGAGTATTGTGAATGTGGTAGCCGGGTTTATTTCCCTGTATAGTTTATATGTGTCTGCAAAGCCAAGGGACACAGACCATCCCTATGGTCATGGAAAGGCCGAATTCCTTTCCGCTGCTATTGAAGGCAGTATGATTACCATTGCCGGATTCATCATTATCTACGAATCCATTAAAAGTCTGATGGAGCCAAAAGCCCTGCAAGGTCTTGATGAGGGAATCATCCTGGTATCCATCACTGCCATCATCAATTATGTCACGGGATGGTATTGCGTGCGTACCGGAAAGAAAAACAATTCCCTGGCCCTGGTTGCCAGCGGAAAACACCTGCAAACAGACACCTACTCCACCATTGGCATCGTTGTTGGCCTGATACTGATCTACTTCACAGGTTGGAATAAACTGGACAGCATTGTAGCGATGGGCTTTGCGTTATTCATCATTTACACTGGCTATACCATCATCCGTGAATCCGTAGAAGGCATTATGGATAAAGCAGATACCGAATTACTGGCTAAACTTGTTGACTATATCAATCAACACCGGAGCAGTAACTGGATAGATCTGCACAATATGCGGATCATTAAATACGGCTCCGTCCTGCATCTGGACGCCCATCTTACCGTTCCCTGGTATCTGAATGTTCACCAGGCCCACGCGGAAATCGACAAACTGAGTTCATTGATCAGGCAGGAATTTGGAGAATCGGTAGAACTGTTTATCCATACAGACGGATGCCTTGACTTCTCCTGTTATATCTGCAATGTAACTGACTGCCACGTCCGCAAACATCCCCAAAAAGAAAAAGTGGAATGGACAGTGGACAATATCATTCCAAACCGGAAACATGGGTTTTTGGTGAAGTAGTGAAGTGGTGAAGTGGTGAAGTGGTATGGCCACCCGCA
>JBGAJG010000004.1:0-400000 GCA_044225015.1 Chitinophagaceae bacterium
CCTCAAAAAAACGGCCGCAATCGCCGCATCCCCGCATTACCGCATTGTATAATTGGCTACTGGTGGTCATACTAGAAAAATTAAAAGCATAAAAAAACCCAGCCTTTGGCTGGGTTTTTTTATGCTTATAATTTTTCTAGTATGACCACAAGTAGACAATTAGACAATGCGGTAATGCGGTAATGCGGCAATTGCGGCCGTTTTTTTCTGCTTTCAGTCTGAGCAAAACACCTGTTGTAGTGCTACCTGGTGACTTTAGCTTGCAAGTATGGAGAACAACATCATCTTGAACAAATCAATCTCCTTTGCACGTAACCTGTTGTTATTTGTAAGGGATATTCCCCCGGATTCCAAGGCAATTGCCTATCAGTTAGTAAGGTCCGGGACTTCAATAGGAGCCAGCGTTACCGAAGCGCAGACTGCAGAAAGCAGGATAGATTTTATACATAAGCTCAAGATTGCAGACAAGGAAGCAAGAGAAACTGAGTATTGGTTGAATCTTCTGCGGGATGGAAATAGAGGAGGTGACCAAACTATATTAAGGGAGGAGCTACAGGAAGTACATCGGTTACTCAATGCAATCATCAGCACCTGTAAACGACGGTTAAAGGAACGGGAATAATTGCCGCACTACCGCATTGCCAAACTGCCACATTAAAAAAAATGGGGCTTGGATAGAAATCCTGCCCCGTTTTTAAAATCCAATATCCTATGAAAAACCGGAGTAAAGATAATGGATTCGTCCCATACTATCATAGTCCCGGGTTAATTTATTTATACTTCTGGTGGCGTAAAAAGCTGGTTTCGTCGAAATCCAGGGCGGTTTGGAAGGGAAAGATGGCCTATTGGGGTTTGCTGGCAAAATAACTCCGGATGATACGGGCTTTGGAAAGGCCGATGGTCTCCGCCAACGCTGATTCAGTGGCATTCATGACGTTGTTTACTGAGCGGAATCGCTTCAAAAGGGTGTCCGCCGTAGCCTTACCGATTCCTTTGATATCTTCCAGCTCATTCCTGAAGGTGCCCTTGGCGCGTTTCTGCCGGTGGAAAGTAATGCCAAACCTGTGAACCTCGTCCCGTATAAAACGAAGCAATTTCAGGCTGCTGCTGCCATAGGGAAGCTTGAGAGACTCCTGGTCGCCGGCAAAAAATACTTCTTCCACATTTTTAGCCAGTCCCACCAGCGTCATCTGGCCACTTAATCCCAGTTCTTCAATCCCTTCCAGGGCGGCATTCAGCTGCCCCTTGCCTCCATCTATGATGACCAGCTGGGGCAGAGGCTCCTTCTCCGCAGACAATCGCTTATACCTGCGCTTCACCACTTCTTTCATGGTGGCAAAATCATTGATCCCCTGAACGGTTTGCACATTGAAATGGCGATAGTCCTTTTTACTCGGCTTTCCATTCATGAAGCAAACCATTGCACTAACAGGGTAACTGCCGTGAAAATTGGAGTTGTCGAAACACTCTATATGGTCTGGAAAGGCCTGCAGGTTGAGGTCTTCCTGTAGCTGCAACAGGGTATCGCCCATATCCTTTTCTTCGTCAGACAGCATCAGGGCCAGCCTGCGTTTTTCTTCTTCCCGGAAGAACTGCACATTTTTTTCGGAGATCTCTAAAAGTTTTTTCTTTTCACCGGATTTCGGAATCGTTATGGAGATACCGGGATCTGGATAGTGGAGATTGAAGGGCACTATGATCTCAGGGGCATCGCTGGCAAATACTTCCCTGAAATGAAGGATCGCCAGCACCAGCACTTCTTCTTCTGTTTCATCCATTTGTCTGGCTACTCCCATGGTCTTCGTATCCACAATGGCGCCATTGCGCATCATCAGGAAATTCACATATACTTTTTCACCTTCCGCAGCCATGCTGCACACATCAATATCGCCCCATTTGGGGTTAACTACGGTAGACCGGGCCTGGTACTGTTGTACATGCTCAAGTTTCTTTCTGAGGAGTTCTGCTTTTTCAAACTCCAGGTTTTCAGCCAGGTCTTTCATCCGTTGGCGGAATTCATGGATCACCGGATTCAGGTTGCCTTTTAGCAGGTGTTTGACCTGCTGGAGGCCCTCGGCATAATCTTCTTCCGTCTGCAGCCCTTCACAGGGTCCTTTGCAGTTGCCGAGATGATATTCCAGGCAAACTTTGAACTTGCCCTTTTGGATATTCTGGGGTGTGAGGTTGAGTTTGCAGGTTCGCAGGGGAATATTTTGCCTTATGAATTCCAGGAGCTCTCTCACTTTTTTTACGGATGTGAAGGGGCCCAGGTAGGTTGACCCATCCTGTATCAGCCGCCTTGTTAGAAATATCCTGGGGAAAGGTTCCTGCTTGATAACGATGTAGGGATAGGTTTTATCGTCTTTAAGGTTGATGTTAAAGCGGGGCTGGAATTGTTTGATCAGTGAATTTTCCAGCAGGAATGCATCCTGTTCTGAGTGCACAATCGTAAACTCAATGTGGTGGATCCGTTGAACCAGTTCGTGGGTTTTATAACTGGTGAATGTTTTTGAAAAATAGGAAGACACCCTTTTGCGGATATTTTTGGCTTTACCCACATACAATAAGGTGCTGCTTACATCGTAGTACTTGTAAATTCCGGGCTCTGCAGGCAGTCCCGGCGCAATAGCACTGAATTCACTACTTGTCATGGCTTACATGAAAGGTCATTCCATTCCCCAGGCATACTTCACCGTACGCGTTTCTTCTTTGCCAGCATACCCGTTAATGGATATCACCTGCAGACTTTTTCCTGGTGTCCAAACCATTTTCTTCAACAGCGTGGAATCATTACGGGAGATCCTTTTCTCCACATATACAGACCTGAGCTTACTGGTTTCCTGTTTGATCACCACGTCAATTTTCCTGATTTCAGGCTTGCCGGATTCTGTATCGTAACTCATGGTCAGGTAATCCAGGCTTTTATCATAGAAGACGGTTTCCTTATAATATTTTTTCCAGGTATCACTGCTTATATCCGGTGTGGTCATATCCAGCGCTGCGGTCTTCAACTCCTCTTTGGTAGCCACAAGGGTATCTGTTTTATCACCAGCCGTAACGTATTTATTGATTCCTACGGGGAGTGAATCCAGTTCATTTAATTCAGCATTGATATTACCGGCAATGGGAAAGAAATTGGTATTGGCATTATCATAGGTTTTATCCTGGTGGCAGGCAAACAGAAATACCAATACCACGAGGAAGGGAATAGTTTTCTTCATCCCATAAAATTACGCAAAACAGGGTGGTGAAACCAAGAAAGGCTTGTTAATCCGGGTGATGCTTACCAGAGGACCCTCGTCATACCCACTTTGAATCCATAGTCCATCAGGTGTTCATTGATGGGATACTGGCTTTTGTAAGATGACATCAGCTGGTAGCGCACCTGGGGTCCTATATTCCACTTGGTAGCTCCGGTCCTGAAGGTGATGAACGCTTCAAATCCGGTGTTGAAATTGAAATGGCGGTACAAAGAAGGGCTTTGTGCATAGTTCTTCAAATCTGAAGATACCATGTATGACTGGTTATTGATGACATAGGTAGGCTGAATGCTACCCGCTACGTTGAACTGGAATTTCTTTTTATTGATGACCGTCCACTCAGCACCTACCGGAATGGAAAGCATCATTCGCTGGTTTTTGAGGGTGGACCTTCCATTGATGCCTGTGCTCCTGAACAAGGAGATGGCATTCACTTGGGAGTGCCCGATGCCCGCTGCGGTCATGGGTACCAACTCTGCAGAATGCTGATAAGCTTTCACCTCGTACTGGGACATGTTAAACTGGAGGCCTGTTTTGAACCTGAGTTTCTTGTTCATGGAAAATACCAGTGCGGCACCGGCTTCAACGCCCGTCATAGAACGCTGGTCTACGATATTATTGACATCGCCAGAATAGTTGAAGCCGCCCGTGGTAGCATTATAGGTTCTGATGCCATGACCATCCAGGCGACGGTAACTCACGGAAGGAGACACGTAGAACTGAAGACCAAACATATTCTTATAAGGCTTCAATACTTTAATGGCCGTTGTTTTGGGGGCAGCTTTTTTACTTTCAGCAACCAATTTATTGTCTACCGGCCCATTTCGTCTAGATACCGTGGCCAGGAGATGTACCTGGTCATTCATGGCCAGGGAGCCAGATTCCAGCAAAGCACTGGAAGGTGCGGTTACATCAGATTCCCTGTTACCAGGTTTATATTCTTTGCGATAAGATTCTACAGATGCCAGATCAGCCGGAACAGCGGTTAACCTGTTACCCAGATCCGCCCTTGTTTCCTCAACCTGTACTTCTGTATTACGGTGAACCACTTTTAATACGGATGCAGGAGAGGAAACCTCATCCAAATCCTGGCTTGCCGGGTTCAGTTTTGCTGCAATAACAGGATTGTCAACCATGACCTTTTGCTGGTTGCTTCCCTGGGATGCCATCAATTCACGGGAGATATCAGGAGATTTTTTACCCTTGCTGCCATTGGCAATGAGACTGTCATGAATGTTGCCGCTGATACCCAAACCAATAAAGATGGCGGCAACCACAACATAAGGCCATTTTTTGCGGGGATGGAGCTTGTCATTTACCGCAGCCCACACTTTGTCAGATGGATACAGTTTATACTGATCCGCCTTCTCCCGAAGGAAGTGTTCAAAGCCACTATTGTACTCGTTGCTCTCCATACGCAGTTTAAAAGCCAGGTTCAAAGCTTTCTTCAGGATACCGGACTATTACCTAAGACATCGATACTTACAGTTTCGATGCTTCGGATCTTACTGAATTGCCGTTAACCACACGGTTTTTTCGGCAGATTTCGTTAAGATGTTCTTTCTCACGAGGATATCTTCTAACATGGCTTTTGCCCTGGTATATTGGGAGCGACTGGTGCTTTCTTCTATATCCAGAATTTCCGCTATTTCCCGGTGGGAATAGCCTTCAATTGCATACAGGTTGAGTACAGTCCTGTAACCCATGGGCAATAACCGTATACATTCCACCACCTGCTTAGCCTGCAGGATGGAAGGAATATTCTCCTCCCTTACAGGCACACTTGCTGCATGGATGATATCTACGCTATCTGAAAACTTCTTATTCTTCTTGAGATTGTTGATACAGGTATGGACGATGATGCGGCGGATCCAACCTTCCAGTGCACCGCGGTTCTGAAACTGGTGAATCTGGGTGAAAACCTTAATAAATCCCTCCTGGAGCATGTCTTCTGCATCTTCCCTGCTTTTGGCATACCGGTAGCATACAGACAACATCTTTGGACTGTACCGATAGTACAACTCCTGCTGTGCAGACGCTTCGTTTCTGAGACACCCGTGGATCAAAAGCTCTTCCGTCATTCAACCAGGTTGATTATCCGTAAGTTAAGATTTTTCGGTCCGATAAAATAAAATTGATCGGGCATTTTTTATAATTTATTAAAATTCAATGTGTTATGAAAATAGAAAGGCCCTGTTGCCAGGGCCTTTTGAAAGCGATCCGGGAAATCTTCTTTAGAATGATGCCCTGAGTGAAAAAATAAAATTGGACCCCGCTGCCACAATACCGGATGAATACGGCCTGTAGCGCTGGTTGGTCATATTTTCCCAACCTGCGTTCAGGGTCAGGTTCTTATGCAATGCGTATGAACACTTGAGGTTTAGGGTGTACCAGCTGGGCGAGTAGGGGTTACCGTTATCGTCCTTTGCATAAATATCCGTCTTGGCCTTCTCAGAGGGTGCAAGGTCTTCATTGCTGATTTCTCCATTAAAGTACGCAGACAGTTCTGCAGTGAGTTTTCCCCGCACATACCTGAAACTGGTGTTGCCATAGAATGGCGGTGCGTGCCTGAGGGGTACTTGCTCATTCCTGACATCGTCTGTCTCTTTACCCTGGATCCAGTTGGCATTCAACTGCCAGATAAGGCTACGCGTCAGGTATATTTCTGAAGCCAGTTGTATCCCCCAAACTTCAGCCTTAGCTACGTTTTGTAAAGCTTCTACCGGAAGTTTATTGCCGCCGATGACTATGCTGTCTTCACCATTGAATGTGAAGGGCCTCCTTACAATGGCGTTGTTCAGAATGGTATAAAAGCCGGTGAGTTCAATGTTTAGTTTCTGGTTCACCCTTTTCGCAAATCCCAGTTCAAAATTCCAGGCATACTCAGATTGCAGGTCAGGATTGGGAACGGTTTGTATCCCGGGCGTGCTTTCAAACAGCTTACCGATGTCATCAATATTTGGCATACGAAAGCCCGTGGAAATATTCCCGTTGATCTGCCAGGTGGGAGCGGGCCTGAACACCAGCCCCAGATTACCCGTGGGTGCACCATCGCGAAGATTCACAGACTTGTAAGGGAACTTGATAAATGTGGTGTCAAAATTGGCTTTGACGGTATTATAACTGAATCGAAGCCCGGTCTGCAGGGTCAGTTTTTCCGAAAGGTTTCGCTTATAACTTCCATACAAGCCAATGGATCCTGTTGAACTGCCGTCTGGATAACGGCTCACATAAGGATTCACCACACCGGTAACAATATTGGTTGTAAATCCAAAGGAATTGACCTTGTTCATTACACCTTCAAGTCCATAATACAATTCACCTTTTGCCAGCTTTTTATTGGCATCCCAGTTGATAGTATACACATTGACTCTCTCCGCCTGCTCGTTCTTGTTGTTGTTGCCCCTGGTTCTGTCAAACCGGCTTTCGTCATAATCCTGGTAGCCAATGATGAGCCTTTGTTCATCAAATAACGCAGATTTGGCCACAGACGTCAATGACAGTTGGTGCATGCGCCAGATCATTGGCCCATAATACCATTCTGCAAAACGAAGTTTACCTTGGCGATACTGGATCAGCCTGTCGTACCGCGGCGCATTTCCTGTATTGGCATAGGTAAATGCATATTGCAGTTCAGTTTTTTCGCTAAGCTTATAACCGATCTTCCCCAGTACATTCCACTGGTTATAACCGGAGAAGCGTTGTATACGCGGGTCACTGTTTTTAACGATGCTGTCAGCATTGTTGAACCGCTGGACATATTCAGGACGCAGGTAACTGTCCTGGCCACCCTGTTTACCCATGCGCAGGTCATCAAATGCACTGAAGCTCACAGAACCCAGGATGGATAAGCGTTTCCAGCCCAGGTTGAGATCTGCATGCCCGGTTTTTTCCTGATTGGCCGTGGCATAGCGTACCAGCGCTGAGCCCCTGGAAAACATTTTTCCATCGGTAGCGTACCTGGGCTTCAGGCTGTGGAAATCCATCACACCGCCAATGGCGTCACTGCCATAGATGGTTGAACCAGGGCCAAAGATCACTTCAGCATCTTCCAGTGCGAGGGGATCAATGCTGATGACATTCTGGATATTACCGCTGCGGTAAATGGCGTTGTTCATACGCACGCCATCGGCCACAATTAATACCCGGTTGGTGGCAAATCCCCTGATCATGGGGCTGCCGCCACCCAGCTGGCTTTTTTGTACGAAAACTGCGCCACTTGCCGCCAGGAGATCCGCAGTGGTTTGTGGATTGCGAAGCCGTGCGTCCCGCATCGGTAGTTTAACGATCTTGTTAGGAACCTCATTGAGTTTCTGTTCCCATTTATTGAATGATACGATGATGTTCTGCAGGTCTTGCACAGAATCTGTTTTTCCTTTGTCCTGCGCGGAAACCATTCCCGTTAGAAAGCAGGCACAAAGGACCATAATCCTTTCCTTCATGATATTTTTTTTAAGCAGTGATGAAAATAAAACGGGGAGTACTGCTTAAGCTTCAGGAGGAGGGGTTTGAATGGCGTTTGAAGACGAGGGTAAGGCCGGAGTACCGGCTTCCCGCCACCACGAGGGATTATCATTAATGATGCCCGTAATGACGGTATAGTTGTTTTGAGGTTTTACTGCTGTAAGTGTCATAAAGAGGAAAACAGTTTCCTGTTCATCTTCTTCACAGTTCCTGGTAATATCTTTTTCGATCTCTGTTTCCCTGTCGTCAAACAGACCCGTAAGTATGAGAAAATCGCCGTCTTGGGCGGTCTTTTTAACGTCAAACATCTTCCCTTCAATCCGGCATTCGTTTCCAAAAAAGGACCATTGCACGGCTGATGCTTTAACCCGAATGGTCTGCAACTGCTCTTCTTCCAGTTTTTCTCTCATTTCCCATCGCACATAGCTCTTTTGCAAGAGCAGGATGCCGGGAATAGCCATTGGAAGAAAGCTGATGACTACCAATGAAAATGCTGCGATATGGAAGATGCATTTGCGCATTACAGGAGTTCATCGCCCGTCATTTCTTTGGGTTTGGCGATCCCCATTACTTTAAGCATGGTGGGAGCAAGGTCTCCCAGTTTGCCACTGCGCAACTCCCCTTTCCACTCCCGGCTCACCACTATAAGCGGTACCGGATTCATAGTATGCGCGGTATTGGGGGTGCCATCGGCATTGATCATGTAGTCTGCATTGCCATGGTCTGCGATGATAAAAATGGTGTAGTCCTGTTCCAGGGCTGCCGATACCAGTCTTTGAACACAACCGTCTACCGTCTCCACCGCTTTGATCACCGCATCCCAAACCCCGGTGTGGCCTACCATATCCGCGTTGGCATAGTTGATACAAATGAAACCTGCCTCGCCCTTATTAATTTCCGGAACCAGTGCATCGGTGAGCTCTACTGCACTCATTTCCGGCTTCAGATCATAGGTGGCTACTTTGGGTGACGGCACCAGGATCCGGCTTTCGCCCTCAAAAGGAACTTCCCGGCCACCATTGAAGAAAAAGGTGACGTGGGGATATTTTTCGGTTTCGGCTATACGTATCTGTTGTATTCCGTCTTTTTCCAAAACTTCACCAAGGGTATTCACCAGGTTGTCTGTTTCAAACACCACATTAACGCCCTTATACGTTTTATCATACTCCGTCATGGTGGTGTAGTGCAGCTTCAGGGTGCGCATGCCATGGTCTGGCATATCTTCCTGGGTAAGGACCTGGGTGATTTCCCGGCATCGGTCTGTCCGGAAGTTGAAACAGAGTACAGCATCCCCATCTTTAATTGTGGCCAATGGCTGGCCATTAGCAGAAGTCTGGATGATGGGCTTGATAAACTCATCAGTGACATTCAACGCATAGGACTGTTCAACGGCGGGGAGTATGCTGCTGACTTTTTCCCCCATACCATGCACCAGGGCGTCATAGGCCAGTTTCACCCGCTCCCAGCGTTTGTCCCTGTCCATGGCATAGTAACGTCCGGTGACTGACGCAATACGGCCCGTGGTTTTATCCAGGTGATCCTGCAATTCCTTTAAGTAGCCCAGTCCGCTCTTTGGATCCGTATCACGGCCATCCGTAAATGCATGGATATAGACTTCGGGAACACCCTCGGCCTGGCAAATGGATGTGATGGCCTTGAGGTGACTGATATGGGAGTGCACACCGCCATCACTTACGAGGCCCAGCAGGTGCAGGGGTTTTTTATTGGTTTTGGCATATGCCAGGGCTGTTCGGAAAACGGGGTTGGCGGCCAGTTCCCCGGTCCGGATGGCCACGTTGATCCTTTGCAGTTCCTGGTACACGATGCGGCCGGCACCGATATTCAGGTGACCCACTTCGCTATTGCCCATCTGCCCTTCCGGTAGTCCCACAGCCTCGCCAAAGGTCACCAGGGTAGTATGTGGATAGCTATTCCATAGGGAATTTACGAAGGGTACCCGGGCATGCTGGATGGCATCACTGGAGGGCACCTGGCCCAATCCCCAGCCGTCCATAATGATCAACAATACTTTCTTTCCGTTCATAGGGTAAAGCTACGGCAAAACTTGGCACATTTTTCGCAAGGATACGTAGTAGTATACCGATGCCTCTGACATTCAGAACCATATTGATCCTTTTCATTTTCCTTTTTGGAACCTCGTTTGACCTCACTGTAGACGAGATCATGGGCGCCATCCGCCAGGGTGATGCCGTGAAAATGTCCCGCCATTTTGATAGCCTGGTGGAGATCACGGTTGCTGAAAAAAGCTATTCTTACAGCCGGACCCAGGCCGAGGTTGTACTTCGCGATTTTTTCAATACCCATTCCGTCCGCAACTTCACCATGCTCCACAAAGCCAACAGCAATAATGCCGAGTATTTTGTGGGTAAGCTCACTACCGCCCGGGGTGAGTTCCGTACCACGGTTCTGGTTAAATCCAGGGGCGATAAACGTGTGGTGCAGGAACTTCGTTTTGAATAGCTATGGGCAAGTAGTTATTTTTGGTAATGCTTTCTTTTGATCAGGCACTTGAGCAACTGGTAGCCTCCGCCATTCTTGAAGATGTGGGCGAAGGGGATCATTCTACATTGAGCACCATTGATCCTTTGGCCACAGGCAGGGCCGTCCTGAAAATTAAGGATGAAGGGGTGCTGGCAGGTGTTGCTGTTGCAGAAAAAATCTTTCACTTACTGGAGGCTGGTTCTGTCCTGAACCGGTATCGAAATGATGGTGACGCCATGGTTAAAGGGGATATAGCTTTTGACCTGCAGGCCTCGGTACATACCATCCTGAAAGGGGAAAGACTTGTACTGAACATCATGCAGCGCATGAGTGGCATTGCAACCCTTACCCGCCAGTATACGGATAAACTTAAGGGATATCATACCCGTGTCCTGGATACCCGCAAGACCACCCCCAATTTCCGATTGCTGGAGAAAGAAGCGGTAAGGATAGGTGGAGGCATCAACCATCGGTTTGGATTGTATGACATGATCATGCTGAAGGACAATCATATTGATTATTGTGGCGGGCTGGCCAAGGCCATCAATAAAGCACATGACTATGTACAGCGCGTGAAACCAGCATTGAAAATTGAGGTGGAGACGCGGTCTTTGGAAGATGTTGCTGTTGTAGTGGATATGGCAGAAGGAAAGGTGTTCAGGATCATGCTGGATAACTTCACTCCGGCGCAAGTGGGAGAGGCCCTTAAGATGATTAATGGCCGTTTTGAAACCGAAGCCAGTGGCGGCATCAATCTCAGTAACCTGGAAGCGTATGCGGCAACCGGCGTAGATTATGTTTCTGTGGGCGCGCTGATACACCAGGCGAGGAGTTTGGACCTGAGCCTTAAAGCGCAGGTTTAATGTGGTAATTTGGCAATGCGGTAATGCGGTAATTTATGAGTAAGAAGAATAAAGCAGACAAAGGCGGGTTTGTATATAGTACGGACCCATCGTTCCAGTTTGAACATGATTCACAGGAGGAGCAGCAAACCCTGCCTCCGGAAAAACAAAAACTGCGGATCCTGCTTGATACCAAACAGCGTGCGGGCAAGGCCGTTACGCTCATTACCGGTTTTGTTGGTACTTCGGAAGACCTGGAAGAACTTGGGAAAAAAGCAAAGCAGTTCTGTGGCACCGGCGGATCTGTAAAGGATGGTGAGATCATCATCCAGGGTGATCAGCGGGAGAAGGTGCTGCAGTATCTGCAAAAACTAAAATATAAAACTAGTAATTAACAATTAGCAACTAACAATTAGCAATTGGCACTAGTTATTAAAGTTTAAAAACTAGTGCCAATTGCCAATTGTTAGTTGCTAATTGCTAATTGTTAGTCTATTGTCCTTGTGCCAGGGAATATGCTTTTTTATCACCCCACATATTCAGTAACTCAGTGGAGCAAACTTTAAAGTCTTTTGATACTCTTTTGTAGAGTTCAATAACATCTGTTTGGCTGAGTGGTGCATCGCCCACGCTTTCAAAACGGCAACGGTATTGGTTGACCAGGTTGGTGAAAATGGACCCCTTGGGCCATACCTGCGTACCGCGGTTGCTGATGGTGACCAGTTTGAACATATCCAGCGTATGTTTCAGGCAAAGTTCCGCAACCTGATTGGGTTGCTCTGCGCTTTCAATGAACATATCCACTCCCACAATGGTCTCGTCCTCCATCTCTTTGCTCATGATCAGCGGATTCTTTTCCAGTTTGAAAACAGTGGGAGTGATGGGCTTATTGGGCAGCAGCGGCTTGGCGCCATGAACGGGTGTCTTTCCGAAATTGTCAATAATGGCCTGCGCAAAAGATGTGGTGTCAAGAGCCGGCCGGGATTTGTCTCCAAAATCACCGGTGCGGATTCCCTGTTCCAGCGTGTATAGTAGTGCATTTTCTATGACGGCAGCATTTTCCATCAGGCCGAGGTGGCGCAGCATGGCCAGGCCACTCAGGAGTAAGGCTGTTGGGTTGGCGATGTTTTTTCCGGCGATATCCGGGGCAGTGCCATGCACCGCTTCAAAGATGCAGATATGGTCTCCAATATTGGCTGAAGGTGCAAAACCCAGTCCGCCCACCAATCCGGCACAAAGATCTGAAACAATATCCCCCTGCAGGTTGGTGAGTACCACTACATCAAATGCATCAGGCCGGGTAACCAGTTTCATACAGAGATCATCCACAATCACGTCATCGGCCTTGATGTCTGGGTATTCTTTGGCTACCTCATAAAAGCATTCCAGGAAAAGCCCGTCCGTGATCTTCATGATATTGGCTTTGTGACCACAGGTGATGCGACGGGTGCCTTTTTTCTTGGCCATTTCAAAGGCGTATTTGATGACCTGCAGGCTTCCGGGACGGGTGATGAATCTGCGGCTCAGGGCCACGTCATGGGTGAGCATATGCTCAATGCCGCCATACGTGTCTTCGATATTTTCCCTTACAATAGTTACGTCAATTGGAATTCCGGCCTTGCTGAAAACGGTATCCACGCCATGCAGAGTCTGGAATACACGCTTATTGGCATAAGTATTCCATGTTTTACGGGCGGTGACATTCACACTTTTAACACCCTTACCCTTGGGGGTTTCCATAGGCCCTTTGAACAAGATTCCGAGGGTTTCAATGGTTTGCTGCGCCTCCGGTGTCATGCCATTAGAGTAGCCCTTGTCAAATACCCACTTGCCCATTTCCACATACTCATAATCAAGATTCACTTTATTGGCCTTAAAAATACCCAAAACGGCATCCATGATTTCCGGCCCTATTCCATCTCCTTTGGCTACAGCAATTTTCATAATGTTTATTTAAATGTGGCGCTGCAAAAATACTCGCTTAAGTGCTTTTCAGCATCTGCGGAGCCAACAATTCTTACAACTTGGTGTTATTTTTCTATATTTAGCCAAAAGCGAGCGGTTCATGGTCTCAAAGGTGACAGAGGGCGTCAAAGTCAGCGTTGAAAGCTTTTATCAGCCGGATTACAGCAATCCGCTGAACAGTGAATATATGTTTGCCTACCGGGTAACCATCGAGAACCATAATAGTTTTCCCGTTAAGTTATTACGCCGCCACTGGCATATCTTCGACAGTAACGCCAGCAAACGGGAAGTGGAAGGCGAAGGCGTAGTGGGTGTACAGCCCCAGATCAACGCGGGCGACCAGTACCAGTACATCAGTGGTTGTAACCTTAAAACAGAAATGGGTAAGATGTTTGGCACCTACCTGATGGAGGATCTGGCCAACAGGAAGCAGTTTGAGGTTAATATCCCCGTCTTTGACATGGTGGTACCCTTCAAAATGAATTAAAGAGATAGCATCAAAGGGCAAAATGCGGGTTAAACGTTAACACAGGGTTTTCCCTGAATAACTTACCTTTGCACGGTCCAGAAATTTTGATTTTACTCTTGAATTTTGAATTGTCAATTGTTCTATGTCCTACAAAGTAAGTTTTAACAACAGCAACCGGGTATTTTTCAACACACTTAAGACAGCCGTTGACGAGTATTTTGAGCGGAATAATCTCCGAAAAACCGGTAACTATAAATTATACGTAAAGACCACCACGCTGATCATTGCCACTACTGCTATCTATCTTAGCGTACTGTTCCTGCAGATGCCGGGCTGGCTGGGGATCACCCTGAGTGCCCTGTTTGGGCTGTGTATGGCCTTCATCGGGTTTAATATTATGCATGATGCCAATCACGGCAGTTTTTCCTCCCGCAAATGGGTTAATGAAGTGTTTGGCCTAACGCTGAACTTCATAGGTGGTAATGCCTTTCTCTGGAAACTGAAGCATAACATTGTTCACCACACGTACACGAATATTGACGGTGTGGATGATGACATCAACAATATGCCTTTTATGCGTGAGGCCCCCACGCAACCCTGGAAACCGATGCATAAGTACCAGGGCTATTATATGTTCATGCTGTACGGATTCACTTCATTGTTTATGTGGATCTCAGACTTTATCAAGTATTTTTCAAAGAAGGTATACACTACAGACCTGAAGCCCATGGATGTGAAAGAGCACATGATCTTCTGGATCACCAAAACGGCCTATGTGGTGTTGTATGTGGTTATTCCCATTGCAGTGCTGGGCTGGAAGCCCTGGCTGATCGGATTTTCGGTGATGCATTTTGTGCTGGGGCTTACCATCGCCGTTGTATTCCAGCTGGCGCACGTAGTGGAGCACGCAGAATTTTCTGTGGCCGGCGTTGAGCCTGTGAAGATCGAGAACGAGTGGGCCATCCACCAGATCAAGACCACGGCAGATTTTGCAGCGGGCAGTAAACTGGTGACCTGGTGCCTCGGCGGATTAAATTACCAGATTGAGCATCATCTGTTCCCGCGCATCAGCCACATTCATTATCCTGCCATCAGTAAGATCGTAAAGGATACTTGTGAGCAGTTTAAGCTTCGTTATAATTATTTCCCCACGGTAGGCGCTGCGGTGTATTCCCACTTTAAGATCATGGATCAACTCGGGAAAAATCTATCTAACAATTAATAATTAACAACTGACAATTGACAATTGGCACTAGTTTTTAAAGACTAGTGCCAATTGTCAATTGCTAATTATTAATTGTTAATTGCTAGCTCTTGGGTTTGTACTTGGACAGTTCAAACAGCTTCCTGTTGTCCAGTTTCATAAGCTCGTCAGGCGTGGTTTCCGGATGGTCTTCCATATATTTTTTTACGATCTGCCAGCCCGTAAATAAGGCAATATAGCCAGGGGATTCATCGCCCAACTCCGGAGTCTTAGGACCTTCTCCTATGAATGATTTGATCTTCTGGAATTCTGTTTCATAGAGGAAATTATTTTCGGTAAACATGTTCCAGATCAATGCTTCGTTTTTATAAGAAGCCGCCAGTTGGTTGGCCGTATAGCCAATCTTCAGCGTATCTGCTACATCCGGCAGGAGAAGGTCAAGTAATACCATCCTTTTGCCTTTATCAACCATCTGCTCCACAAGGGTTCTGTTTTTAGACTGAACAGGATACATATCGTCCACGATATTCTTTGCGCAATTGACCACAATATATTGCGGTTCAAAACGCCTGGAGATATAGGTGGGATATCCCTGGCCGCTTTCTTCCACATACAGGGGAGAAGCAGCACCCAGGTGCATTTGCAGTCCCACGCCAAGGCCCGAGGTGGTTATGATATCTCCTGACCATCCCAGGGACGATTCATAAAACGCATCCATCGGCCCAACAAATGTGATCAGCTTGCCGGGAAGGGGATAATTGGGGAAATAATGGTGGGTGTACTTCAGCATCAGTTCCACTTCCTTCACATGGGGGGAGAAGTCTTTGAACCGCTGATCCGCCGCTTCTTTCACCGGCCTGAAATCCGTTATGAATTTTTTAACAACCAGGCCGGCCTGGGGATCCTGCGCAGGGACGCCAATGATATTAGCCATAAAATCCTGGAAAAAGCCTGGGTATTTGGCCGCCAGCTGTGGCAGGGACAAAGCCAGTTGATTGGTATCAAGCCCAAACAGGTCCTGTTCAAAACGCTGGACCTGCAGGTTTATCTTTACCTGGCTCAGATCAGGTTTCTTATCGCGGGGTGAACAGGCTCCCAACAGCAGGGAGATGGAAAAAAACAGCGTGATTGCTCTCATGTGAAGGATATGGTGTGCAAGGATAATGATTTTTAGGAAACAATTTGTGAACTTCGTTATATGAAGATCTTCCTCGCCCAGCAAAATTACCATATTGGCAACTTTGAAGAAAACACCCGCAAGATTGTGGCGGCCATAGGAAGGGCAAAGGAGGCAGGTGCTGACCTGGTGGTGTTTTCTGAGTTATGTGTATGTGGATACCCTCCCCGGGATTTTCTCGAGTTTTCGGATTTTATAGACAAATGCTATGCGGCGGTAGATGCAATAAAAGCGCATGCGGATACCATTGGGGTCATCATTGGCGCACCGGCTCGTAATCCCCGGCCAGAGGGGAAAGACCTTTTCAATGCAGCGTGGTTCTTGTATGAAAAAGAAGTGAAGGCAGTTTCGCATAAAACATTACTGCCTACCTATGATGTGTTTGATGAGTATCGATATTTTGAACCTGCATTTCACTGGCAGTGTTTTGATTTCAAAGGCATACGCATTGCCCTGACCATCTGTGAAGATATCTGGAACCTGGGTGATAATCCACTATACAGGATCTGCCCTATGGACCAGTTGATTCTCCAGGAGCCCCAGCTGATGGTGAATATTTCTGCTTCCCCTTTTGATTATGACCATGATGCAGACCGGAGAGAGGTAGTGCACCAGAATGTCAGGAAGTATGGGCTTCCCATGGTTTATTGTAATGCGGTGGGTTCACAAACGGAAATAGTCTTTGACGGGGGCAGCCTCGTGTACGATGCCAAGGGAAATCTGTTGCAGGAGATGAAATATTTTGAGGAAGATGAGTTTCTTGCTGAGCTTGACCTGCAGAAAAAAGGTAGTGCTGCGGAAGTGGATAGCGCCGCCCACCTGGACATGTTTGACAAAGAAATGCGGGTGAGCAAGGTAGAAGATCCGGAGCAGGTGATTGAATACCTGACGAGGGAGGATAATATCGCGCAGATCCACAGGGCTTTGGTGATGGGCATCGGGGATTATTTCAGGAAAATGGGTTTCACCAAAGCGATCCTGGGAAGCAGCGGGGGAATAGACAGTGCAGTAACACTGGCGCTGGCCTGTGAAGCGCTGGGCAAGGATAATGTGCTGGCTGTGCTGATGCCATCACAGTTTTCAACGGGCCATTCTGTAGCGGATGCTGAACAGTTGAGCAGAAACCTGGGTAATCCTTTTGAGATCATCCCCATTAAGCCGGTGTATGACGCTTTTTTGGGATCCCTGAAACCTGTATTCAAGGACTTACCCTTTAGTATAGCCGAAGAAAATATCCAAAGCCGGAGCAGGGGTAATATTCTGATGGCGATCTCAAATAAGTTTGGCTATATTTTATTGAATACTTCCAATAAGAGTGAGCTGGCCACCGGTTATGGCACGCTTTATGGTGATATGGCCGGGGGGTTAAGCGTGTTGGGAGATGTCTACAAGATGCAGGTATTTGCCCTGGCACGGTATATTAACCGAAACCGGGAGATCATACCAGGGAACATCATCAGTAAGCCCCCGAGTGCGGAACTGCGGCCCAATCAGAAAGACAGTGACAGTCTACCTGATTATGCCTTGCTGGATAAGGTATTATACCAGTATATTGAACGCAGGCAGGGCCCCCAGGAGATCATTGCCATGGGCGTGGATGAGGTGCTGGTGAAACGGGTACTTAAACTGGTGAATACCAATGAATACAAACGGAACCAGTTTTGCCCTATCATCCGCGTGAGTACAAAAGCATTTGGCGTGGGGCGAAGGGTGCCGATTGTTGCCAAATACCTGGGATATTGACAATTAGCAATTAGAAAGCATATATGATAACGAACGCAGAAGATATTAAGGCATTGAATGAGCGCATTCAGCAAGCCGCCGGATTTGTTGACAGGATAGAAGCGGAAATCGGCAGGGTCATTGTTGGTCAGAACTATATGGTCAGCAGGTTGCTGGTGGGTTTGCTCAGTAACGGACACGTACTGCTGGAAGGGGTTCCCGGACTGGCAAAGACATTGTCTATCAAATCCCTGTCGCAAACCATCCATGCCAAATTCAGCCGGATCCAGTTTACGCCAGACCTGTTGCCGGCAGACGTAATAGGCACGATGATCTATAACCAGCAGAGCGGGCAGTTTGTGGTACGCAGGGGGCCCATCTTCGCGAATTTTGTGTTGGCAGATGAGATCAATCGTGCGCCGGCCAAAGTGCAAAGCGCGCTGCTGGAAGCCATGCAGGAAAAACAAGTGACCATTGGCGAGAATACCTTCAAGCTGGAAGAGCCCTTCCTTGTACTGGCTACCCAAAACCCAATTGACCAGGAAGGAACCTATCCGTTGCCGGAAGCCCAGGTAGACAGGTTTATGCTGAAGGTGATGATTGATTACCCATCCCGCAGTGAGGAGCAGCTGATCATTCGCCAGAATGTACTGGGACAGCAGGCCACACAGATCAACCAGGTGGCATCCATCCAGGAGATCCAGCAGGCGCGGAACCTTGTGAGAAGCGTATATATGGATGAGAAGATAGAGGGTTATATTCTCGATATCGTTTTTGCCACCCGGCAACCGGAGAAATTCAACCTGGATAAACTCAAGCCGCTGATCAGCTATGGTGGATCTCCAAGGGCGAGTATCAACCTGGCTCTGGCCGCCAAGGCCTATGCTTTCATAAAGAAACGGGGCTATGTGATCCCGGATGACGTCAAGAGCATTGCCAAAGACGTCATGCGCCACAGGATAGGACTTACTTATGAAGCCGAAGCAGAGAATGTAACGTCTGAACACGTGGTAGATGAAATCCTGAGAACCATACAGGTCCCCTGATGCTTACCACTGCTGAAATATTAAGGAAGGTCCGCGAGCTGGAGATCAAAAGCAAGAAGCTCACTTCCCACCTGTTTACGGGTGAGTACCATAGCGCTTTCAAAGGCCGTGGGATGAGTTTTAAGGAGGTTCGGGAATATGCTGCAGGGGATGATATCCGGTTTATAGACTGGAATGTTTCTGCGCGTTTTGGCCATCCTTACAGCAAGATGTTTGAAGAAGAACGGGAGCTCACGATGATGCTGCTGGTGGATGTAAGTGCCAGCTCTTTGTTTGGTACGGTGCATCAGCGGAAGAAAGATCTTATTACGGAAGTATGCGCCGTGCTTGCCTTTGCAGCCACTAATAACAATGATAAAGTGGGTGTGATCTTCTTCAGTGATAAAGTGGAGTTCTACATCCCGCCCAAGAAAGGGAGGGAACATGTGCTATACATCGTGAGGGAATTACTAACGATAGAGCCTAAGCGAAAGGGAACAGACCTGAATGCTGCCGTTCGTTTCTTCAACAATTCTGTTAAGCAAAAAAGTATTGCTTTCATCCTGAGTGATTTCATGACAGATAAGTATGATGACGCGTTGCGGGTAGCCGGTAACCGTCATGATGTAATTGGAGTGAAAGTATATGACAAGATGGATATGCAGTTGCCCTCCATAGGCCTCGTGCAGGTGCAGGATGCGGAGACTGGTGCTGTAGAATGGCTTGATACCAGTGACGCCACTGTTCAGTATAATTATGCAACCCAATTCAACCAGAATGAAGAAGCATGCCGAAATCATTTTAAGAAGGCAGGCGCCGCACTATTGTATGTGCGCACAGACGAGGATTATGTAAGGATCCTCCAGAAATTCTTCATGCAGCGTAAATAATATGAGAGCGAGAAGATCAGTTTTGCGGTTTCTCTGTTGGGGCATCATGTTGCTGTTTGCCATGGCAAAGTCTTATGCTGTGCAGGCCCAGTACATGACCCTTTCCACAGACCGTAAAGACATCCTGCTGGGAGAGCAGTTTATCCTGAAACTGAAACTTACGGCGTCTGCAGGGCAGGCCGTGACGGCCTGGCCCATTGTGCCAGACAGTGTGAACCATCTTGAAGTGGTGGAAAGAAGGGCAGTGGATAGTGTGCGCGAAGGAAACAAGATACTCTATACCCAGGATCTGGTGATGACGGGATTTGATTCAGGCCACTGGGTTATTCCTCCGGTGGGCGTGATGGTGAATGGAAAGGAAGTGAAAAGTGCATCGGCAGACATTAATGTACAGTTTATCAAGCTGGAGGGAAGTGAGTATAATGATATTAAGGAGATCATTGCGGTGCCCCCGCCGGGGATCAATTGGAAAGAAGTCCTGATGTACGCAGCCGGCGTTTTGTTGTTGGTTGCCTTGATATATTTCTGGTGGCGGAACAGGAAGAAGAAGCCAATGGTGGTTAAGCCGGTATCAAGGGGCAGCGCATACGAAGAGGCTATGAAAGCCTTGTCACAATTAGCGCAGGATCAGCTTCCCGCGAAGGGCGAGATGAAAAAGTACTATTCAGTGTTGTATGACATCTTCAGGCTCTACGGCAGTGCCGTGTTGGGGCGGAATTTATTGCAGAGTACCACAGATGATGTGCTGATCTGGATGAAAGGTGCAATGGAGGGCGATGATTTCAGCAAACTGGGTGAGGCGTTGCGAATCAGTGATGCAGTGAAATTCGCCAAATACGGTTCCTCTGCCCAGGAGGCGCAACGGGCAATGGAGAATATAAGGCAGTCTATTGAATCGTTAAACAAGCGAAAGTGATCCGGGATTATTTTGAACATATAGCGTTTGCCTATCCGCAACTGTTATTTCTGTTGTTGCTGATACCCCTGCTTGCCGGATGGTACATCAGCCGGCAGAACAGGCAGTTGGCTTCACTGAAGGTGTCTTCCCTGAAGAGTTTTCATAATACCGCATCATGGAAGCGTACACTGCGTCATGCAGGCATTACATTTCGGTTGCTTGCACTGGCAGCCTTGATTGTTGCCATGGCGCGGCCGCAGACCAGCTATGAAGAGAAAAAGACTGAGGGTGAAGGGATAGATGTGGTTTTGTGTATTGATGTCAGTGGAAGTATGCTGGCACAAGATTTCAATCCTAACCGCCTGGAGGCTGCAAAACAGGTGGCGGCTGATTTTGTGAAATACAGGCCCACAGACAGGATAGGCCTCGTGATCTTTGCTGGCGAAAGTTTTACCCAATGTCCCATTACAGCGGATCATGATATGCTTACCGCACAGATTTATGCCGTCAGGGGGGGATTCATGGTGGATGGTACTGCTATTGGTTCCGGGCTGGCCACCAGTGTTGACCGGCTCAGGGCCGGCAAGACTAAGTCCAAAGTAGTGGTGCTGCTGACAGATGGCGAAAATAACGGAGGTCTCATTGATCCCAAAACTGCCAAAGAGATTGCAAAGGCGCTGGGCATTAAAGTGTATACGGTGGGTGTGGGATCTGAAGGTTTTGCGCCCACTCCCGTGCAGACGCCCACCGGTGAGATCATCATGCAGCAGGAGAAAGTGAATATTGATGAGAAGCTGCTGACGGAAATTGCAACGGAGACAGGTGGGAAGTATTTCAGGGCCCGGGATAACGAAAGCCTGAAACAGATTTACGCGGAGATTGACCAGATGGAAAAGACGAAAATAGAAGTGAATACTACCAAAAGGTATAATGAGAAGTATTATCCACTGGTGATGCTGGCACTGTTGTTATTGTTCCTTGAAGTTTTACTGCGGTTTACTGTTTTCAAAAAGTTTCCCTGACCATTTCCATATTTCCTAATTGCCTAATTTCAGCCCATGTTTGCAACGGTGTATAAATCAACCGGATCCTGGTACGTGGTGAAAACCCGGGCGGGTGATATTTTACAGGCGCGCATCAAAGGCGTTTTCAAAATAGAGGGGATCACTTCCACCAACCCCATTGCGGTGGGGGATCATGTGGAGGTGGAGATGGAAGGCGGCACAGAACAGGTGGCAATTATCACGGCTATTCATGAAAGAAGGAATTATGTTAACCGGCAAAGCCCTTCACACAAGATGCAGCACCATATTGTTGCAGCCAATGTAGATCAGTCTGTAATGATTGCTACGTTGAAAGAACCCCGCACTTCACAGGGGTTTATTGACCGGTTCCTGATAGCCTGTGAGGCCTACCATGTCCCGGCTGTGATTGTTTTCAATAAGACAGACCTCTATCGCCAAAAGGAACTGGATAAGCTGAACGAGTTAATGGACATGTATACCCGAATTGGATATCATGTTTTTCCGATGAGTGTGAAGAACAGGGAAGGTGTGGAAGGTGTAAAAGCGCTGCTGCAGGGCAGGATCAGCCTCATCAGCGGGCATTCCGGTGTGGGTAAATCTTCTTTTATCAATGAGATGCTGCCAGAGCTTGCCCTGCGAACCAAGGATGTAAGCGGATGGAGTGGCAAAGGAATGCACACTACCACATTTGCAGAGATGTTTGACCTGCCTGGTGGCGGAAGTATTATTGATACACCCGGCATAAGGGAATTTGGGCTGGTAGACATACCCCGGCAGGAACTTTCACACTATTTTCCCGAGATGCGTGACCTGATCATGCATTGCCAGTTCAATAATTGTTTACACATGAACGAGCCGGGATGTGCGGTAAAAGAAGCAGTGCAGGAAGAGAAGATACATATTGACCGTTACGTCAGTTACTGTACTATTCTGGACTCTATTGAAGAGAAGTCGTACTAAGGAAAGGGAGAAGATAAAGGGAAAAGTGCGAAGTAGCTTCGCACTTTTCCCTTTATCTTCTCCCTTTCTTCAGGCAATGGCCTTAAGTGATTGTGCCAGCGCCACAACCGCCTCGTTGTCTTTCTTCACAGCGTCTTTCCAATTGCGGGGAAAGATGGAAACGCCATCATAAATATTGTAGTGAAGGGTGAGTTTGTGCCCACGGTATATAAAATCCCAGTAAGAGGTGTCAGAGTCATCGATCTTGTTGGTAAACCTGATCTTGATTCTCTCAGCCAGCAGATCCGCAACCTTGTAAAATTTGTCGAATCCGCAGTTTTCGGCAATGACAGCTTCTGTACAGCCGAATTCGTTTCTTAGGGTAAGATCCATATGAGGGTTTTTTGATTCCCGCTTAGGCTTTGAACTTCTTGGCCTTCGGCACTTTCTCGCCGGAGAGCAATCGTTCCGCGCCCACATTTTTCCCGTTACTCGGGCAGCCTGATTTCTGTGAACAGCTACACATCATTGACACGATTATACACAGCATTGCTGCCTTGGTAACTACGTTTTTCATCATATCCTGAAAGGGTTTTTAGAAATTGGATATAGGGATACCGGATTGTTCATGACGGGTCATTTTTGAACCAGCCACTGTATTTCACATAATTATTAGCGATCCTGTTGATCTCTCCATCTACCAGCTCCTGCGGTGTCTGCTTCACTTTCCTGGCAGGCACACCTGCATAAATGGATCCCGGTTCTACGATGGTGCCTTCAAGCACCACGGCTCCTGCAGCAATAATGGAATTGCTGTGAATCACCGCATTATCCATGACAATGGCGCCCATTCCTATGAGTACATTATCGTGAATGGTACAGCCATGTACAATAGCCAAATGACCAATGCTTACATTATTACCAACGCTTGTTTGGGTTTTTTCGTATGTACAGTGAATAATAGCACCATCTTGTATATTCACTTTATTCCCCATCCTTATCTTGTTGACATCCCCTCTTACCACAGCGTTGAACCAGACTGAACAGGCATCGCCCATCACCACATCGCCCACAATGGTGGCATTAGGTGCTATAAAACACTCATTTCCAAAGACTGGCAACACGCCATTAACGGGTAAAATGACTGGCATGGTATAAAGGTAATATTGAATCTGAATTCCGGGGGCGGATTTCGATTTCGTACCTTTATTCTTCGATAACTGGCATTTTCATGAATCATCGCGCTTTGTTCCTGCAGCACGTGGCCCAGACTTCTCCCGCACCCCTGGCCCTGGAGATTGTTAAGGCTGAAGGGTGCCGCATGTGGGATGTACAGGGAAAAGAATACCTGGATCTCATCGGCGGCATAAGTGTCTGTAATACCGGCCACTGCCATCCGCGGGTTGTAGAAGCGGTCAGGGAGCAGGCGAGTAAGTTTATGCACCTGATGGTATACGGTGAACTGGTGCAATCACCCCAGGTGAAGTATGCACGTGCTTTGGCCGAAAACCTTCCTCCTCAATTGCAATCTGTTTACTTCACTAATTCCGGGACAGAAGCTACGGAAGGGGCCATGAAACTTGCTAAGAGATATACCGGCAGAACGGAAATCATCGCTTTCAAAGAAAGCTATCACGGTTCAACCCAGGGTGCCCTGAGTGTGATGGGAGATGAATATTGGCGCAATGCATACCGGCCGCTGCTGCCAGGGATCTGGCATGAAAACTATAATGATTTTGGCGCCCTTGACAGGATCAATCCACAAACAGCCATGGTGATCCTTGAACCGGTGCAGGCAGAGAAAGGTGTGCGCAAGCCATCCCCGGAATGGATCATTGCACTGCGGGAGAAATGCAGCCGGATGGGAGCACTTATGGTATTGGACGAGATCCAGACGGGCTTTGGGAGAACGGGCACACTGTGGGCATTTGAGCAGTACGGAATAGTTCCCGATATTCTCCTGCTGGGCAAAGCCCTGGGCGGTGGTATGCCGCTGGGAGCATTCATAGCATCACAGGACATTATGCGCGCGCTAACCGCGGATCCGGTATTAGGCCATATCACCACCTTTGGTGGGCATCCCGTAAGTTGTGCTGCGGGGCTGGCTTCATTTCAGGTACTCAGAGACGAAGGGTTAATGGATAGCGTTCAGCAAAAGGCGAGCCTGTTCCAGGAAAAGTTAGTACATCCCAAAATCAGGGCCGTTCGCTCTGCCGGCCTTCTGATAGCCCTGGAGTTTTCCTCCTTTGAAGAGAATAAACAGATCATTGATGCGTGCATCCAAAAAGGCATATTCACAGACTGGTTTCTTTTTGCCCCGCATTGCCTGCGATTAGCTCCACCGCTCACCATTACGATGGAAGAAATAGAACATGCCGTAGATCATATTTTATCAATTCTGGGCTAGTTATTTTTACAACACTGTGTGAGAAGCACCAAGGTTTTAGAAGTGAAAAGTAGACATGGTTTTTTTCGGTCTTTGCCAATACCCTAATGGTGGTATTTTGGTTTCAGATGATTACTCACGTTAACGGTCAACCGACTGTCCCATCCTGCACCACTAATGAATGACAGATGAATGAGGGGAAGATTTTTAGCCATTTTACGCCCATTAATTAAACAAAATTTAATTCTTTGGTATTATTCTGATAATTAGTGAATAATAAGTTGCAAAGCGTAAAAAAAGATGCAACAGGGGGTTACATTATTGCGCTTTTTGTAATATATTAATAGAGCATAACAACCATTCTTTACGCCTTAACGGGTTCATTTATGATCGCTTATCAACTAACCAGAGAAAAACGTGACCAGATCCTGCAGATGATTGAAGAACATCTGGAGACCGCCAGGCCATATTTAAAACATGGCTACTCTCTCCGGAATCTTTCTGAAGACCTAGATGTGACGTACACCTACTTGTCTTTCATCATCAACAGGGAGTATGGATTGAACTTTAATGACCTGATCAACAGGTATCGCATTAAGCATATGCGGTCCCTGATGGAAAGTCCGGATGCGCACATGTATACGCTTGAAGGACTGGCACACCAGGCAGGATTCAGTTCAAGGTCTACGTTCTACCGGGCTTTTCAGAAGTCTACAGGGAAGATGCCATCTGCATTTATGCGTGACATGCTTACAGCTAATTAGCCGGGTTTTTCGTAATTGTTTACCTTTCATCTGCACGATTAAAAAATCGCAAAGATGAAAGGTTTATTTTTTTGGGCCATCTGTTGTGTAATGGCCGCTGGTTCGCTAGCACAGGACCTCCGCCAGTGGGAGCACAGGTTCTGGACGGCAAAATGGGTATCCCACCCGGAAGCGGGCGCCAATGATTTTGGCGTGTATCATTTCCGCAAAGAAATCAATCTTACTGCCCCCGTATCCACCTTTATTGTACATGTGTCTGCAGACAATCTCTATCACCTTTTCATCAATGGGAAACGTGTGGCTTCAGGCCCGGCCAGGAGTGACCCCGCCTACTGGAATTATGAAACCATTGACCTCGCTCCGTTTCTGCATACCGGAAGGAATATCATTGCGGCAACAGTATGGAATTTTGCCGATGAGCGGGCGTATGCGCAAACCAGTTATGAATCGGCGTTCATTATGCAGGGAAACAGTGATCTTGAATTTGTGGCAAACACACCCAACGGGTGGCAGGTGGTGAAGGACCAGGCGTACAAACCCCTCCCCATAGATAAAGCTTCCTTACAAACTTATCTTGCCGTGGCTTCCGGAGAACTGGTGGATGGCCGTTTGTACAGCTGGGGTTTTGCCGATGATCAGCCTGCTAACCTTCCCTGGAAACCCGTGAAATCCCTTTGGTATCCTGCAAAACCCAGGAGCTACGGTACAGATGGCAATTGGCAACTGGTGCCCAGAACCATTCCCATGATGGAAGACAGGCCACAGGTTTTTGCAACAGAGCGATCCGGCTTTCTTAACAAAGAGAAAGGCACGGAGAAAATTGCCGGAACCTTCCCCTGGACGGTCCCTGCAAAATCCAACATCAGCCTGCTGCTTGACCAGGGTACCCTCACCAATGCCTATCCACAATTGAAACTGGCCGGTGGTAACGGCGCTGTCATAACCCTTACTTACGCCGAGGCAATGATTGACCAGCAAAGGGTGAAAGGCAACCGGAATGATGTGACAGGAAAGCATTTGATAGGAATCAGCGACAGGTATATTTCCAATGGACAGCAAGGCCAGGCCTACGAACCGCTGCACTACCGCACATTCCGTTATGTGAAAGTAGATATTCAAACCGCGGAAGAACCAATCCTTATTCAAGCCATTACCAGCAGGTTTACCGGTTATCCATTTGAAGAGAAAGGAAAATTCACTACCGCCGATCCCACCTTACAGAAGATCTGGGAAACGGGATGGAGAACAGCCAGGCTTTGCGCCATGGATACCTATATGGACTGTCCTTACTATGAACAACTTCAGTATGTGGGAGATACGCGTATACAGGCGATGATTTCGTTGTACGTGGCCGGGGACGACAGACTGATGAAAAAGGCGATCAGCGATATTTCCCATTCCTTCATGGCGGAGGGACTCACCCAGAGCAGGTATCCTTCCCGAGACCTGCAGGTGATCCCCACATTTTCCCTTTGGTGGGTGTGTATGGTGCATGATCTGTATATGCACCGGAAGGATGATGTTTTCATAAAGCAACAACTCAATGGCATTGAGAATGTGTTACGGTGGTATGATGAAAAAATGGCGCCCAACGGGATGCTGGGGCCGCTCAGCTGGTGGCAGTTTGTAGACTGGAGCTGGCCCTGGGTAGACAGCATCCGCGTGGGCGGTGTTCCGCCGGGTGTAAGCAAAGGGGGATCTGCTATCGTGAGTTTACAGTACGCGTATACGTTAGTAAGGGCTTCGGAACTGATGCGTGCCTATGGGCGTACAAAAATGGCTGAGGCCTATCAATCCCGCGCCGCAAGTATCTGTGCTGATGTTTACAAATTGTGCTGGGATCCCGCAAAAGGATACCTGGCTGATACTTATGCCAGAAAAGAATTCAGCCAACATGCCAATATCCTGGCTATCCTCACGGATGCGGTGCCGGTGCAGCAACAACCGCAACTGCTGAAAAGACTTATGGCAGATCAGGATATTACGCAGGCAACGTATTATTTCCGGTTTTATATGTTTGAGGCGATGAAGAAGACAGGGCTGGGTAATGCATATCTCGGCCAGCTCAAGCCCTGGGAAGATATGCTGAACATCGGCCTCACAACATTTGCAGAAAATCCTGAGCCAACACGAAGTGACTGCCATGCCTGGAGTGCATCGCCACTCTATGAAATGCTTTCTCTGGTGGCGGGGGTAATGCCCGCCGAGCCTGGATTCAAGACAGTGGTGATCAAACCACATCCTGGTAACCTTACTGCTTTTGATGCTACGGTGCCACATCCCCTGGGTGAGATCAGGGTGTCCCTGAAAAACGGACAGTGGGAGGTGAGCACGCCAAAGGGGTTAGCAGGAAATTTTGAGTGGAATGGTAAAAAGCTACCCATCACAGGGGGGAAACAAATATTTCCAGCCAGGTAGCAGCTTACCTTGTTATAACTTTAATCAGCGTTCCTGCGTTTACTTTGTCTGTTAGGGCCATGCCGTTCAGAATGGCGAGTTCTTCAAGTCTGTTGTCAGGTGTGTTGTTGGCCTTTAATGCATCACGAAGCGTTGTGGCAGTATTGATTTGTTTGATCTGGATCCGGTCTGGTTTGCGATTGATCTTATCAGGATCCGTGAGCACTTTAAAGCCCATCATTGTACCTCCGAAAGCGTTGCTATACTTTTCATAGTTGTTCATGGCAGTGGCTCCGAGGATATGATAAATTGCCCCGTTATGGCGTATGAAGTAGTTCACTGTACGTACCGTTCCGCTTTGTTGCACCTGGTCTGCCACTACCATCAATGCTTCCAGTCCGTTAACAGTTACAGGCCTTGAATCCACTGTGGTGAGTTTATATTTCTGCAAGGCGGCAGACGCCGCTTCCTGCAGTTGCTGGCCCTGGGCCAGGGTGAGGATCATCAGCGCGCTGCCATCTTTTGCCGCCATTTGAAAACTCTGCGGTGAATTCTGCGCATTCCATCCTGCAGGAACAGGCAATTGGAAGCGCAACACAGGATGATAAAACACCCCTCCTTCAATGAAACCCTGTTTAGGATCATCACCATAGATAAGACCGTTGATTCTTCTCAGGTAGTCATTCCTGTTCACCTGCGCGTTGGTGAGGTTCAGTTTGGTTTTCCATTCCTTCGCCAATTGTCCAACGGTAGTATAACGGTTCCCCGGGTTAGGATGGGTGGATAGAAATTCCGGGATCACCTGGCCTCTTTGCTGATCCTGTCTTTCCAGGGTCTTGAAAAATTCTGCCATTTCTGCGGCGTCATAACCCAGGCGGGTTGAATACTCAACGCCCAGTTCATCAGACTGCCTTTCTGCATCCCGGCCAAATTTCAGGAAGAGCAGGCCCAGGCCTTGTTGTGCAGATTCTGCAAAGGGTGCCAGGTCTGGTACCAGCACTAATCCTGCAATGAGGCCCAGCTGGCCAAAAAGCTGGTTTCGCTGCTGGGCAACGGAATGCCTGGCCGCCACATGACCCACTTCATGCCCCAGCACACCCATCAGCTCAGCTTCGTTATTGAAATGGGCCATAATGCCACGAGTAAAATAGACATAACCACCCGGTAATGCAAATGCATTAATGAGTTCAGCGTCTAGCAGACGGAAGGTGTAATTGATATTGTTCCGATGGGAAACTTTTGCAATTTTCTGTCCAACGGTATTCAGGTAATCCTGTAATGCCTTGTCTTCATATAGCCCAAATTCCGCAACAATCTGCGGATCGGCTTCCTTACCCATGGCCAGCTCCTGTTCTTCAGACATGAGTACCACTTCTTTCTTTCCGGTTACAGGATTCTTGGCGCAGCCATGGATCAGTACTACGGCACTGAGGCTGAAAATAAGGAGGAGCTTCTTCATATAATGGTGCTATACAATTGGCGTACCAGCTTGGTTAAAATCCGATCCTGAAACTCCCGAAAACGCCAAATTTCTGATAATTATTTTCGGGTAGGGGTTGGGGTAATACCCTCCACACAAGGTCAAGCCTGAAAAATTTCAGGATATTATCGATACCCGTTCCCACCTCCATGTACATCTTACCGTCCAGGCTGGTGAACGGATGACCATCCACAAAGTTAAGTTGCTTGTTTTCCGGGGTAAGTGTTCCGGTAAGCATTTTAACATTCCAGAATTGCCTGAATTTAAGTACCCGAAGTACCGGCAATTTGAATATCCCATTGCCGATGTTGTGTTCAAAAATGAACCCAGCATACTGGTCATTCAGGTATTCATAGCGGTTCATCAGGTTAAAAGCGTATTTGTTGTAGTAGTAGATCTCATTGCCAGGAGCGATGTTCAGGAACATATAAGGCGCCGTTCCAAAGGTTTTACCGGCAAACGCGCTCCAGTAAACTGAACCAAATGGGGCAATTGAACCCCAATCTGAGACATTGAGGCCAATCTTTGTATAATCATAGGCACTGCTGAGGATGCCGGGGATGGCTTTGGTGATCCTGAACTCTGCAATAGGATAATCACTGCCCAGGGTTGTTCTGTTGAAACTGGTTTCCAGGTACCGTTCCAGGTAGGCAAATCTCAGGCGAGCGGTGACCTCAAATGTATTGAAGAGCTCCCCCTGCTCCGGCGCCGCAAACTGCTCTTTTGTTGGCAGGTTCAATAACGGCGTGTATTTCTGCCGGCCCACGGTGGTACGCACAGAAATACCGTTCTTCCATTCCTTGAGGTATTCTATCTCCTGCTCCTTGATCCGGATGAGTTTAAAAGGCACCTGTCTTTTTCTGACGGCAAGGGCAAAGATATTGTCGTAAGCAACCTCATCATAGTAGGTTTGGCCAAAATCCACATCGTCCTTATACTTGACATGCAGGAAAGACCTTGGATTTCTGGAAAACATATACTTGCCTTCCAGCATGCCTTTCCAGCCTTTGTCTTCAAAGCCGTAAGCCAGATATCCATGGAGGTAGAGTTTCCTGCTGAACTTGGTGTTGGTGCCCAGGTCAAAACGCATCCGGTAACCTTCATAACGGTTATAACTGACCCAGTTGAACCACGGCCCTATTTCAAAATTTCCAATGTTCTTGTATCCCACACCAAGGAAGTATAGTCGTTCTTTCCAGCGTTGGAAGCTCTTCATTTTGAGAAGGGTATCCACCGTAGCATAAATGGCCTGTTCATTTTTGTTAAGATCTTCATGTCTGTTCTGAAGCCAGTATTCATTTGGTTTATCTGAGGCCCCAGGCATCATTACCACGGCTTCCTTCAGTTGCTCTCCTTCAAGGAAATTCAATACACTGTCTGAATTGATCATCACATCCTTGTACGTAGTGGTTTTCCGGCCTATGAAGTTGATGCTCTTTTTGCCGATGAGGGAGAAGTCTGCGATGAATTTATCCTTGGATAAAAACCAGATGGAATCATTCACCAGTTGAAATTCCTGAACCAGGGAAAGCTTTTCAATGAAGTTGACATTGGCTGTGGGTGATAGGCGAAGGTTCATTTTCTGCACAGCAAAACTGCTGTCTGCAATCCAGGCATCGCCCTGGAATGTGTTCTCCCCTTTTCTTTTGGGATAGAAAACAAAATGGAAATAGCGCTTGCCGGCAACAAACTGTGTATCGGGAACCTTGTAGGTGTAGTAGTTGTCTCCATTGTCACTGATAGGGCTGATGAACTCAAGGTCAAAAATCGGAATGAAATTATTATAGACATTGATATTCTGGTACATGCCTCCCAGGAATCTGGAGAAGCTTTCATTTTTTATGCCGATGGTTTTGTTCCCCTTGATCACCTCTTTTGTCTTTCGGGGATCTGATTTGAAATAGTAGTCAGATATCGTTTCGGTAAGATAGATGGGCAGTATCGGGTTTTCCTCAGATGCCGTATCAATATTTTCCAGGATGAATTTAAAGGGCTTGGGGGGAAGAAATCCTTTTTGTAGTTTCTCTTTATTCACCTTATTGATATCGATCTCCAGTTTGTTATACAGTTCATAGGCAAAATTGGAGAAGCGCGTACGGTTATTTACAGGTTTGTTTCTGACGATCTTTCGCCACAATAACAGTCCCCTGTTGATCTTAGCTTTTACCACCACCTCACCCACAGGTTTACCCCGCTCCATGGCAACTACCAACTGGATATCAGAGAGACTGGTATCCAGCTTTATTAATTTGTCTTCAAAGCCGGCATAGGTGATCACGAGGGTGTCTGAAGGCCATTTACTGATGGCAAAGTCAAAACGGCCTGCACTATCTGTCAGCTTCCCGAAACTGGCTTTTTTGAACTGGATGGTAGCAAAAGGCACCACCTCATCACTATGCCCGTCTTTTACCAATCCCCGGATCCGTTTGGCCTGACCCCATGTGGAAATAGAAATGATACCCAGAACGATGGTGATGACACATACACGGAGACCCTTCAGACGCATAGTTGCAAAAATATGAAGCGATTTTTCATTTACTTGCATAATGCCCGCTCAAATACATCCCTATATCCAACAAAAGCTGGAAGAACAGCAGAAAAATCATGCTTTCAGGACCTTGCAGCTCCCCGGGCCGGGGGCTGTAGACTTTACCAGCAATGATTATCTGGGCCTTGCCAGGGTTGGCAGGCCTCTGAAAATACCTCAGTTATCACACGGGGCATCCGGCAGCAGGTTGCTTTCCGGGAATTTCGCCGCGGCAATGGAGCTGGAACTGACACTGGCCCGCTTCCACCAGGCAGAGGCTGCGCTGTTGTTCAACAGTGGTTATGATGCTAACCTGGGTCTGCTGAGTGTGCTGCCCGCCGAAGGGGACACCATCTACTACGATATTCTTTCACATGCATCCCTCAGGGACGGGATAAGGCTCAGCAAGGCAGAGGCCTTTCCTTTTTTGCATAATGACCTGTCTGATCTCAAGCGGCGGATGGCAGTGGCAAAGGGAAATGTATATGTGGTTACCGAGTCTTTGTTTTCCATGGATGGGGATTGGGCGCCGCTGGAAGACATGGTTGCCCTATGTGAAGCGTCAGGAGCCTACCTTATTGTAGACGAGGCCCATGCCACAGGGATAGTGGGGGAGCGGGGCGAGGGTTATGTGCAGGCACTGGGACTACAGGAGAAGGTGTTTGCGAGAATTCACACTTTTGGAAAGGCCATAGGCTGCCACGGGGCCGCGGTGCTGGGCAGCCAGATGCTGAAAGATTTTCTGATCAATTTCAGCAGGCCATTGATCTATACTACTGCATTGCCACCTGTTGCTATTGCTGCCATTGATGAGGCCTACCAGCTTTTTCCCGCCATGCAGAAAGAAAGACAGCATTTGCAAACCCTGATCTCATATTTTCAATCCGTTGAATTGCCGCAGACTAAATTAAAGAGTCTTTCCCCCATCCAGGGAATAGTAGTGCCGGGAAATGCTGAGGTGACCCATCTGGCGTTCATGTTACAGAAGGCCGGCTTGGATTGCAGGCCCATTCGCTATCCCACTGTTCCCCGGCAGAAAGAAAGAATCCGCGTAGTGCTGCATAGTTTTAATTCAACGGGTGAAATTGACCAGCTTGCAGCCGTGTTGAAAAATGTTCAGAGGTAAAATCCTGCACGCAAAGCGATTCGCTGGTTGGTATAGGGATCTGAATGGCTTCCCGCCACTGTTGTTTTTCCTTTCTGGATCCGATAGCCCATGTTCAGGTGAAAACCCGCCACAGCACTGAAGCGAATTTTAAATCCGATGCCTGCGGCCATCATGGGCCCTCCTGTATACTGCACCTGTGTACTGCTGCTGGTGATGTCAAATCCATATCCCGCGTCAGCAAAAAGATAGGGCACAAAAATACCGTTATGCACAAGATTGGTTCTTACACTGGCAAAAACAGGAATAATGGTTTGGGTGGCATAAAGATCGGCCGCTATGCCAATCCCGGTAAAGAGGCGATGTGAAAATCGATATCCATTTACAGTCTGAAAACTGAAGGCAGCCGTGGTTACATTATCAGGACGGTTTTTAGTGGCGGCCAATGCACCGATCTCTGTGTAATGTCCAAATCCTTTCTCCCTGTAAGTATCCGGAGCCTGCTGTGCCCACAGGGAAAGGGAAATAGCCATGCAAAATAGAAGAATCAATGCTTTCATCCTGTATCTATTGAAGTTCTGCCCACTGCCGGAACAAGGGCACGCGCTCCCTGCTCACGATGGCTTCATCCTGTTGGTTGCCTGCATGCAGTGCGATGCGCAGCCTGCTGTTTTCCTGCATACGGATGTCTTTAATGGCATGTATGCTCCCGATCAGTTTTCTGGAAAACCTGAAGAACTGTTGGGGATTCACCATGGTTTCCAGTTTTTCCAGGCTATGGTCTATCGGAAAACGCGTGCCATCAGTTTTTACCAGAAAACAGTTTTTACCATCGGCAAAAAAATATGCCACTTCATGGATGTCAACAAACTGCATCCTCAGGCCATTCCGTAAAAGGAATTTTTTCTTGTACCTGTTGTCTTTTTCCCTGGGCGATAAAAGGCTGAATTTTTGCATGGCTTTAGCCAGTGCCTCCGCAGAAACAGGTTTTAACAGGTAATCAATACATAAGTGCTGTAAAGCCTGTAGGGCAAACTGATCATACGCAGTGGTAAATATAACAGGACATCTTTGCCCGATCAGGTCCAGGACCGGGAAACATTTTCCATCACCCAGTTCAATATCCATGAAGACAAGATCTGGCAGCGGCTTGGTTTTCAGCCAGGCGGTTGCCGATGCAATACTGTCTGCCGTTCCAGCTATTTCAATACCTGGGTCATACTGGTGTATCATTGACGCCAGCCTCTCTACGGCAAGTGGTTCATCCTCTATCAGCAAAATCCTCATGCATAGGTTTGTGCAAGATGTAACATCCCAAAAGCCAAAAGGTTTGAACAGGCATTAATTTTTGACCAACGGAATGCGTACTTCAAAAACGCCTTCGGCGTCTATAACCCTGATGGATTTTCCAGTTGCATATTTATAGCGTTCAGCTATATTCTGGAGACCTGTACCCGTAGACTTTTCTGTTTTGTATTTAGACTGTCTTTTGTTGCTTACAGAAAGCTCCTGGCCTGACGGGTCAGCAGATATGGTAATATGCAGAGGCTGGTGTACAGATAAGGCATTATGTTTAATGGCATTTTCAATCAGCAGTTGAATGGATGCCGGTACAATGTAGCATTGATGGCTTTCTTCAGGTATCCTGAATTGAATAACCAGTGCTTCACCAAATCTTTTCTCCAGGAGAAATTGGTATGGTTTCAGCATGTTCAGTTCTTCTTCCAGTGGCGTGAGATCCTGGTCTTTGGCTTCCAGAATATGCCTGTATACCGTGGCGAATGACTCAATAAAGCTATTGGCTTCCTGTTGGTTTTTCATGACCAGCGCAGACAGTACATTAAGATTGTTGAAAAGAAAATGGGGGTTGATCTGGTTGCGCAATTGCTGGAGTTCAGATTGGGCCACCACAGTCTTCAGGTGTTCAGCCTCGCTGGCTTTTTCTTTGGACTGGCGCACAAAATACAGGAAAGCATTAATGCATTGCAGAAAGAGATTTACCCTCAAAGCAAAGGTGATGCTGAGTTTCAGGTGAATATCAGTGATGGGCAACCATTGTCCATGGTATACCCTATTCAGCCCTTGGGTTACCAGCCAGCCCGTTACAGCTGACAGAATCAGGCTGGCAAGGAACTGCCGGAGAAGCGGGTGCAGGGAAAGGGTGAGGGCGCTTAATTTGGGCTCCATCCATCGGTTCCCCTCCCACACAACGGACGTAATGAGCACAAATCCCAGCCATACCAGCCAGCCTGGTTCTTCAACTTCGTAATAATGAAACACTTCCAGAAATGCACTATTAAGATAGGAGTAGGTGGCCAGCAGCCCCATACACCAGTATCTGTATTTATTACTGAAAAGTTCCATGATCTATTAGTATAGGATAAAGACCGGGCAGGGCATCCTGACCGGTCTTCATAATGTCAGAATCCTACAGGATCACTTTATCGATCACATGGATAACCCCATTAGTGGTCACAATGTTTGCAGAAGTAACATTGGAAGATGCATTGGCACTGCCGGTCAACTTCACCCTAACAGGACTGAGGTTCACTGTAAGCGTATTGGCCTGCAGTGTAGTGGGTGTTGCGCCCTCGGTCAGGTCACTCGCGAAGACATTGGTAGCCAGTACGTGCTGTTTTACCACAGCCGTAATGGTAGCTGTAGGTGCGGCATTGATAGCGGCTGCATCAGCGAAACCTGCTGCCCTGAAGGCGGCATTGGTGGGAGCAAATACGGTGTATTTGCCGGGCTGTGAGACGGCATCTGCCAGTCCTGCCTTCACTACGGCGGCCAGCAAGATAGAGAAAGAGGTGTCTGCGGACACGATCTGCGCGATGGTCCTTGTAGGTGGGATCAGCACTTTTTCAATGACATGTACCACGCCATTGGCGGCAGCCACATCAGCTGTTTTCACCTTGGTGCCATTCACGAACACACCATTGGTGTTGCGGGATGCAAATAACCTGGTACCCAGCAGTGTGGTTACAGCGTCGCTGGCAGGTACTGATCCGGATGATACCTGTGATGCCAGCACATGGTATTTCAGGATGGAGTCAATAGTGGTGGCAGAAAGTGTATTGATAGTGGCTGCAGTTATACCTGACGCTTCAAACGCGGCGTTGTCAGGGGCAAAAACAGTAAGGGAGCCACTGCTGAGGGCACTACCCAGGCCGGCTTTATTGATGGCCGAGTTTAGGATGGAAAAGTTGGCATTATTGGCCACTATTCCTGCAATATTATCCGGCCCTGTAGGTCCATCATCATCATTGTCGCAAGACGTGAAACCTACCATTACAACTGCCAACATCAGAAAGAAACGGGACATATTCTGTTTCATAGCATAGTTTTCTTTTAAAACACTACACTGGTGAAAGAAGATGTTGGAAAGGAGTGAACAGGAAGATTTGGGGACTGAATGGTAGGCATTGAGGCATGAAGGCATTAAGGCATTAAGGCATTAAGGAGGGTTCCCCTTAATGCCTCAATGCCTTTATGCCTCAATGCCTAAAAATCAAGTCCAAGTGCAAAATACCACCTTGGCTTCCCCTTGAACACACCGTCCATAGGCCAGCCTGCATCTACGCGAAGGAAGTAGCCGAGCAGGGTTGTCCTTGCGCCAAAACCATAGCCACCCAGGAAAGGACCTATGCCGCCGGATTTGATGGCCACCTGCACGGGAATGTTACCGTAAATGGTTTCAGGCCTGGTGATGCCCTTGAATTGCCCGTTCCAGGCAGTACCCAGATCCACAAACTGTATGATCTGCAGGTTTCTTAAGAGGGCTGTATTGATGGGCTTGTTGAAAAACGTGGTAAAGATGGGCAACCGGAACTCACTATTGATCACCACGGCATTATTGCCATTGGCTGCGTTCTGGTTGAACCCGCGCATATTCAACGCAAGACTCTGGAATGCATAGGTATTATCTGGTGCTGGCCTGTTAGCAGAATTGAATTTAGGTGAGATCCAGCCGTCCACACCACCCAGGTAGTAGATGATTTTCTGTGTTCCGAAGGATGCGTCAAAGGCTGCCCTTCCCGCCCAGATGAAATTCCTGTAAATGGGTTGGTAATAGCGGAAATCACCACCTACGTTGAACGTATACCGGCCTTCGGTATTCTTATTATTCATCTTCGCGTTTACGTCTGTCCAAATTTTAAAGCGAAGACCATCCCATATATTCAATGCCGGATTGAGGGTATTGTCATGAACGTATTCCAGCCTCGCAAGACCATAGGTCATCAGTGTGTCTGGGTAATACAGGGCGTCTGACCAGTTGGCATTGGTCTTAATGGTTACCCTGTCTGTTCTGTAACCCAATGTGGCTCTCACGCTGCGTACCTCATCCAGCGGCCATGCCAGGTTCAGCTGGTACAGGTTTGAATACAGTTTATTCGGGAGTTGGGATTTGATGGGATCAATATTGGGATCGTAAATCGGGAAATCCCTTTGGGTTGACCGATAATAGGTGATACCCCAATCCAATCGCCCGCGCAGATTTTGGAACTGCACGAGATAGTCCACATCGGTAAGGTTGGTGGCAATGCGGAAACCCCCTGTAAACTTCATGTCTTCAAAGAGTTCTGATGTGCCCATGCGTATGATACCATTCAGGATGTCTGCATTGGAAAGATATACAGGGCCTGCACCCCCTGCATACGGCTGGAACCTGTTTACCAATACCTGGTTGTTGAAACCGGTTACCACATATTCAGAGGCAAACTTCTTACGGTAATCATAGATCTTGGCATTGTCCAGTGGTGATTCCCTGCGGTATTCCTGCGGCTGGAGTACTGGTTTGCCGCCACTCGTATCTTTTGCTTCGTCCTGGAACTCGGTCTGGAAAATATCCTGGTTAGCGGAACTGTCTTTGGTTTTTGTTTCTGCAACGGGTTTACCGTTCTCAAAAAATGTTGCCTGGCCGCGGGCCGCTCTTTCCTGCTCTTGCAGTTTTTTCATGTACTCCGTGGGCTTTGCATTGATGTTTCTGCGTTTCAGTGCATTCTCATCAATCCTGAGTTTATACAGGAATTTCAGGTCGCCCTCTCTCCGCACTTCACTTACGAGATTATTATCCCCGGCGCCCCTGGTTTCCTGTAATCCGCTCTGGTAGTTGGTGAGCGGGAATACGTAGGCGCTGTCTTTGGTGATGGAGATATATCCTACAGAATCCGGTTCCTGTCTTTCCCAGATTTTTAAAGTGGAGTCCAGGTCTTTAGGTGACGGGTTCCTCAGGATCTCATCGCCAACCAGGTAAAGGGTATCCAACCCGGCGCGTTTGGTGTTGAAAAACCCGGCATATCGGTTGCCAATGCCATTCTCCTCACTAACAAAAGTGAAGTGGTTCACGTTATACTGCAGGGGGAACCGGGCGTCACTGTATTTCATGTCAGACAGTTTCGTGATCTGCCGGTATTCACTCCGGATGAAATTGTCTACCATGTAAATATTGAAATGGTTTCTGGAGGGCAGTGATGTATCTGACCTTTGCGCACCTCCGGAAGGCCTGTTGGAAGAAAACAGGATACCGCTTTTATTGGGGAAGGCTGCAAATGAGGGGTCAATATCGCTATACACATCATTGGTGATCTGCTCGTAGGTCTGCTCATTGATCTTGTACACAAATATATCTGACCAGCCATTTTTCACAGCACTCATCACCAGGGTGTTGTTATCCAGCATGAACTTCGCATCCTGGATCAGCTGAAAATCTTTGATCTCCTGTTTATTGAATTTGAGGCGCTTCACCATATCCCAAACAAACATCCTGATCTTACCCTCCTCGTTATAAATCACCAGCAACCTGGAGCCCTTGGGATCCCAGGCCAGCAGGGGATAATTGGGATTGGCTTCTGCGGCTTTATTTCGGATGCCGGCTTTCAGCAGGATCTTCTTATTGGCGGCGGCATCTTCCAGAACCACACAATAGAGGCCGCGCTTGTATTCCACGTAAGCATAGGAATTGTTCCTGGGGATGGGATTGGCCTGGAATCGGAAATAGTCTACGTTCTTTTTCAATTCCTGGATGGCCACCACATTACCACGGGGTTGGTTCCTTCTTCCACGGAGGTCTTTATTGTATTTCTCGGACTCTTTCTCCATGAACTCGTTGAGGAGGTCCTTGAATTTCTTTTTGGTGACGCGTAATGACGCGGAGTTTAGGCTTTTATAAATGCGCGTGAGGTACAAGAAATAGGTCACATTGTCCTTACGATAGTTGTCAGCAATAAACCTCCAAAAGGCGTGACCAGCCAGTTCTGGCTGCTTAAAAGCAAACTGGTAAAAATTCTTGTATTCACCGGAAAGGAGTTCAGACTTCAGCTGGTCGTCCAGTTTAGGGCTCCAGTTTTCACCGGCATAAGCCACATATCCGTCTGTTACCCATTTGGGGAGATCCAGCAGGGCCTGGTTGCTGGCATATTCACCCAGGTCATCGCCAAAGAGAAGGTTGTCTACCAGGATCCTGGCAATACCCTGGCGCACCTGCATGCGAAGGTGGTTATAATCGCCACTGTGATACACCACCATTTTATTGTTGACCAGTTTGGTGACGCCACCTGTATTCTGCCATTCAATACCGATGCCGATGTTGGACTGTTTGAGGTCATTGAAGCTGTTATAAACTACGATGTTGGCCCGGCGCTGAAGGCCATATTCAACAAACTCTTCCAATTGGGGTAATTCCTCTTCTGCTACCTGGGCTACAAATTTTCCCAACGCGAGCCCGCCCTGCGAAAAATAGGTGTTGAAATTCCGGGTTTGGTAATATCGCCAGGTAAACTTCTTGTATTGGATCCTGTTCTTCCCAAACTCTACGGAATTCACCTGCGCCTGTGCCGCGGAAGACAAGATGAAAAAGAAAAGTAAAAGTCTGCAACGTGTTGATAGCATAGTCAGTGTTTCGATATCCTCAGCAATTCGTCTAAAAAGCCTATAATTATAATAAAATTAAAGGTTTTACCCCATAAATGACCGGGCATGTATAACGTTAAAGTTTTCATATTTAGCCCTATCCAGGAGAATACTTATGTGTTGTATAATGAGCGGAAACAGGCGGTGATCATTGACCCGGGATGTTATGGTACCGGGGAAGAGGACGTGCTGGCTGATTTCATTGAAAATGTGGGTCTCCATCCTGTATTGCTGCTCAATACACATTGCCATCTGGATCATGTGTTTGGAAATAAGTTTGTGGCTGAAAAATGGGGCCTGGTGCCGCATATCCACCGCCTTGAGAAAAAGTTGCTGGACTATGCGCCAGCTGCAGGACTGATGTGGAATATGCCTTTTGATGCATACCAGGGTCCGCTGGCCTACCTGGAGCCCGGGGATACCACGGGCCTGGAAGGGGACCCGCTGGATGTCTTATTTGCGCCGGGCCATTCTCCGGGCAGCCTTTGTTTCTATTCATCTAAGGACGGGTTTGTTGTAAGTGGAGATGTCCTTTTCCGTGGAAGCGTTGGGCGTACAGACCTCCCCGGCGGAAACCCGGCAACCCTTGCAACATCCATCCGGGAAGTGATGTATGCATTGCCTGACCACACCTTGGTATATTCTGGCCATGGAGACGTCACAACTATTGGAGAGGAAAAAAAGTCTAACCCTTTTGTGCGCGGCCAGGAATGAAACGGGCAAATTCTTTTTGCTCCACCTTAAACACGAAGAGCATAAAGGCCAGCATTTCCATCGCCCCAAATCCATGGGTGAGCCAGATACTGGGTGAATATTTCCTGACAAGTTGGTGGAGGAGGAACAGCAGGACGCAGATCACCACATAAGCCGTCATTTTCTTCCATGCATAGGGTACAGGATAATATTTCTGGCCGAGGCGGTAACTCACCACCATCATAAATCCATAACAGATAAAGCTGGCAATGGCGCAACCCAGGTATCCCATGCGGGGGATGAGCAGCCAGTTGAGTGCAATGGTGATGGCTGCACCTGCGATGGTTACATAAGCTGCCATCAGGTTTTTATTGGTGAGTTTATACCAGATAGACAGATTATAATATACACCCAGGAAGATTTTTCCCAGCATCAGCCAGGGTACCACTTTAAGGCCTTCCAGATACTCCGGATGCTTCCTTACATTCATGAAATGTTTCCATATATCCAGGAAAAGCATAACTCCCAGAAAGCAGAGGCAGCAGGTAAGCACGAAAAATTTCATGACCCTGGCATAGGTACGGGGAGCCTGGCCTTCGGTTGAATGCTTGAAGAAAAAAGGCTCTGCCCCCATTTTAAAGGCAGAAATAAACAAGGTGATTACGATCGCCAGTTTGGTGTTGGCACTATAGATGCCGTTGGCAGCCCGCGCCTGCTCCGGGGTGCCGGCAGACATAGACGTGATCATGAAACGATCAATGGTTTCATTGATCATCCCGCCAAAACCCACGATAACCAGGGGTGCTGAATAGATGAGCATTTCTGCCACCAGTTTTTTATCAAAACTGAAAGTAAAAGATGCAAGTTCTTTCCATAATAAGAGAAGGGTGATGCCGCTGGCCATCAACTGGGCAATGAATACATAACCGATGTCTACCGATGGATTGTACAACAGGCTCCATACATTATCCGCTCCTTTCTCGTGCTGGCCCTTACACCAGACCAGGAAGAATACCACCAGGGAAATATTGATGATGATGTTCAACACCTTCAGGAAAGCGAACTTCCGGGGCCTTCCCTCATACCGGAGTTTGGAAAACGGGAGAACGGCCATGGTGTCCAGGGCCACAATGAGCAATACATATTTGATATACTCAGGATGACTGCCGATCTCCATGTAGTTGGCCAGCGACTGTACGGGAATAAACAAAACCAGGGTCAGGAAAACGGATGTAATGGTGAGGGTGGTTAATCCCGTGTTATACACCAGTTTTTCCGGTGATTGGTTGGAAAACCGGAAATAGGAGGTTTCCATCCCATAGGTGTATATGATCTGCAGGAATGCCGCAGACGCAAAAAGAATAGAGATGTCGCCATACTTGGCAGCGCCAAATACGGTGGTCAGGAGTGGAGTCAGGAGGTAATTCAGGAACCTCCCGAATATATTACTGAAACCGTACCAGAAGGTTTGGGAGGCCAGTTTTTTAATACTGCTCAAATACCGATCGCTTTCCACAAAAATAACCGAAGGAATAATATGTTTCAATTAATATATAGTTGCGTGGAAGCCCATATTTTTTTTCAACATTTGGGGTATAAACACAAGCATATGCGTAATGGATTGATATTGATACTGCTGGTAATGGCTGTAGGGAAGGTAGTGGGGCAGGACATCAGGGACGCCAATGTGCGTCACTATCCGGGAAAGGTAAAGTACGAGAAGCTGGAGCACGATGCCACCATTTTTGAATTGCCTTACCCGAAAGATCAGGTAGAGAAAGGTATGCAGAAAATGGCCGAAGAACGGGGTGTAAAAGTGAAGGAACGCAATGGTTTTCATGAAGCTAAAAATGTCACCATCCTGAAGTTGAACGGCAGGGTGTGCGACATGTACTATAAAGTGGAGCGTGATGGAAAATCTGCGTCCAAGGTATATATGATCCTGGCTGATCCGGGTGAGGATCTGAACAATCGATCCACTTCGCATACCGGCTTACTGGCTGCCGCGGGTGGCGCAGCTGTAGTGGCTGCTGTGGGGAGTTCCCTTAGCGACCATGATCATGAAATGAAGGTGAAGGAACAGGAGGCAGACATAAAAGATGCCGAAAAGAAGTATAAAAGCCTGGTGGAGGACCAGTCTAGGCTGGAGAAAAAACTGGCTGATATCCAAAAGGAACTCGAAAGAAATAAGACAGACCAGGCCCGCCTGCAGTCTGAAATTGACGGCAGAAAATCAGCATTGGATGTATTCAAAAATGGCAAGGGAAAGGGGAAAGTTAAGGATGAGATCCCCAAATAAACCTGGGTGGGCGCCTGCATTTACCGCTATTCCTGGCTGAACCGTTTATCTGCGATGAAGCTGCTGTCACTAAGGGTTCTCAGGAAAATGATCAGGTCATTCTTTTCAAAAATGTCAAGGCTGATCTTGTTTTTGACGATAGGATCCGTAGTGGGGCCATTGACTACATTGAAGCGGTAATGGTCAATCACGGCGCCTACGGAGAAAAACCTTCCGTCATGGCCATAAGGTGCAGTTAACATGACATTGCGTAAAGAAGGCACTTTGAACTTCAATGAATCCGAAGATAGTTTGGTGATCCTCATCCTCCCGAGGTCCTTCAGTTCCGCATCCATTGGCAGGCCGGTGTTGCGGTAGCTGAGATCTGTAAACAGGGGCTCTTTGTGGCAGGCAGAACATTTGGCGCGGAAGACGGTATAGCCCCGCTGTTCTGCATCCGTGAAGCTGGCTTGTCCACGCTGCACTTTGTCATATTTACTGTTGGCAGAAACCATCATTCCCATGAATTGGGCCAGGGCCCTGAGCATCTTTTGTGAATTGATCTCTTCAGAACCAAAGGCAGCGGCAAACATGGAGCGATAGCTTGCATCGGTCTTTAACTTGGTGATTACATTCTCCACCGTTTCTGCCATTTCGTTGGGTGCGGTCAGAGGTGCCAGGGGTTGTACTTCCAGGTGGTTGATCCCACCGTCCCAATGAAACTCTTTATACCAGGCGAGATTGAAAAGGCCAGGCGCGTTTCTGACGGTGAACTGGTTGTTAAATCCATGGCTCAGGGCGTGGTCAAATGTGGCAAATCCGGCAAACTGCTGGTGGCAGGAGGCACAGGGGAAATTGCCATCTTTGGAAAGTCTTCCATCATAAAAAAGCTTTTTACCCAAATCAAAGCCTTCCTGGGTCAGGGGATTATTGGCAAACGCATCGCCGGGAGCGGGCCACCCTTCAGGTACCGTTAGCGTCAGGGGGTGTGTAACAGGGGAGGTGCCCTCTTTTTTATTGCAGGCTTCCATGCCTGCCAGGGCTATGGACAACACTATTAATATCAACCCCAGTTTCTTCATCAGGGTGTAATGATGTTTGACAGGGAGAACATGGTGGCGTAATTGTCTGCAATTTTCAGTGATATACCTCCCGGCGTCATGATGGAAGGGTCTTTGGCAATGGAAAGCGTTTGTGCGCCGTCAAACCATTTAGCCAGATCTACGTCAATGATCACCAGGTTGGTTTTGCCTATCTGGATAGGCTTATCGGCAGGCATATTCAGCACAATGGTACGCTGCGCATTTTCGCCTTTTTTGAATCCGCCGATGTGATAGGTGAAACTTTGCCGTAAGGCTGTGGATTGCGGCGACTGCCCTTCCAGTTTCGCAAAAATGTATCCTGAATTCCAGGTCCAGAACATGCCCAGCATGGGATCCAGCGCGCCAGTTTGCGCACCGCTCACATTCCGGGCACTGTCAACGCCTATGGTAAATTCCAGTTGTGGATAGCTGCCATTTTGAACTTCGATATTCAATTCCCGGGATTCGGCATTGGCGAAATCCACCAGGTGATAGCTGTCTTTCTCCCTTGTAATTTCCTGAGCTGAATTGCGAAGGGTGATATTGGATACATAGAATTTAAACACATCAACCCGATACGTTTCACCACTGTTGTTTACATATTGTTCCGTTGTGCTAAGGGGTTCTCCATTGTTCAGGATTCGAAAACTGAGCTTTAGTGTAGAAGCCCCGGTTTGATCACTCAGGTCTTTCTGACAGGAAAACAGCAGGATGACAATGGTTAACCAGGTCATTAATAAGTAGCACCCGCGAACGCTTTTTAGCAGCAAAGTTTTACCACGCATCTCTATGTATTTTTTTTCTTCCTGATTTAAGGTTGGAACGATTTTTTTTGCCCTCCAGGCGCTTCTCTTTTGAACCGGCAGAGGGCTTGGTTGCGATCCTTGCTTTTTTCTTTACCAGGGCAGCCTGGATCAAGTGGTTCATTTTTTCTATAGCCTGCAACTTATTGCTCAGTTGTGACCTTGTAGCACTGGACCGGGTAGTGAGTGTGCCGTCAGCATTGAGTTGGTGTTGATACCTTTCCACCACCCTTGCTTTTTGCCCATCATCCAGAATTTGAGAAGTCATCACAGAAAAAATCGCTTCCACCATCGTCTCCACCTTATTGACGTTCTGCCCACCCTTTCCGCCGCTCCTCGCCGTCCTGAACGTCAATTCCCGGCTAATATCTATCTTCATTTCTTAAAGTTACGATAAGATCGTTGTTTCACATATGAGAGCAGTCATCCAGCGCGTCAATGAGGCTTCTGTTACGGTAGATGAACAGATCACGGGATCGGTTGGTAAGGGTCTGCTGATCTTTTTGGGGATTGAAGACGCTGATAATGAAGAAGATATTCAGTGGCTGAGCAGTAAAATAGTCAACCTGCGGATCTTTGATGATCCTGAAGGGGTGATGAATCTTTCTGTAAAAGACACCGGGGGCGATATTCTGCTGGTGAGCCAGTTTACCCTTCATGCTTCTACTAAAAAGGGGAACAGGCCTTCCTATATCCGAGCAGCCAGACCAGAGGTAGCCGTACCCATATATGAAAAAATGACCCGGCAACTGGCGGCAGATCTGGGAAAGCCTATCCAGACGGGCATTTTTGGTGCTGATATGCAGGTGCGCCTCTGGAACAACGGTCCGGTTACCATTACCATTGACACCAAAGCAAAAGAATAAATTATGACCATCGCGCAGGCACAGGCAGATGTGGACCAGTGGATCAAAACCATCGGTGTTCGCTATTTCAGCGAACTCACCAATATGGCTATCCTTACTGAAGAAGTAGGCGAACTCGCCAGGATCATGGCAAGGACTTATGGTGATCAGAGTTTTAAGGATTCTGACCGTAATAAAGACCTGGGGGATGAAATGGCTGATGTCTTATGGGTGCTGATCTGCCTGGCCAATCAAACCGGTGTGGACCTTACCACAGCCTTCCACAAGAATATGGAAAAGAAAACAGCCAGGGATGCGGAGAGGCATAAGGGGAATGAAAAACTGAAATAGTGAAATAGTGAAATAGTGAAGTAGTGAAATAGTGAGGTGGTCCGCCACCTCACCACTTCACCACTTCATCACTTCACTATTTCACTAGTTGCCTATATTTGCATATGAGCGTGACAGACCCCAACAAGTTTCAGGCAATTATTTCCCATGCCAAAGAATATGGATTTGTATTTCCTTCCAGTGAGATATATGATGGTTTAAGTGCCGTATATGACTATGGACCCTGGGGTAGTGAACTGAAAAAGAATATTAGGGATGCCTGGTGGAATGAAATGACCCGCATGCATGATAATATCGTGGGTATTGACGCGGCTATTTTCATGCATCCCACTACCTGGAAAGCCTCCGGTCACGTGGATAATTTCAGTGACCCGATGATTGATAACAAGGATAGCAAAAAACGCTATCGCGTAGATCATCTTATAGAAGGTTTTGCTGACGAGTTGCAGAAAAAAGGTGATGTTGAGAAATCTGAACACCTTACGGCAGAAATGGATAAACTGCTGGCGGCAGATAATTTCACCGGACTCAAATTACTCATCGAAGAATTCAAAATTCCCTGCCCGGTGAGTGGGACGGTGAACTGGACCGATGTGCGGCAGTTTAACCTGATGTTCTCCACCCAACTGGGAAGCGTAGCCGAAGATTCTGACCAGATCTACCTGCGCCCGGAGACTGCCCAGGGTATCTTTGTGAATTTCCTGAACGTCCAGAAAACGGCCAGGATGCGTATCCCTTTTGGCATTGCGCAAGTGGGTAAGGCTTTCCGAAATGAGATCGTTGCCCGTCAGTTTATTTTCAGGATGCGGGAGTTTGAGCAGATGGAAATGCAGTTCTTCATCAGGCCCGGCTCCCAGAAAGAATGGTACGCGTACTGGAAAGAAGCCCGCATGAATTGGCATACTTCACTGGGTTTCCCTGCAGATTCTTACCGTTTCCATGATCATGTGAAGCTGGCACACTATGCAGATGCTGCGGTGGATATAGAATTCAATTTTCCCATTGGCTGGAAAGAAGTAGAGGGAATTCACTCCCGCACGGATTTTGACCTGGGCAACCACCAGAAATTTTCTGGTAAGAAGATGCAGTATTTTGATACGGAGCTCAATCAGAATTATATTCCCTATGTGGTGGAGACCTCCATTGGTCTTGACCGTATGTTCCTGCTAACCCTGTGCCATGCCTACGCGGAAGAAAAATGGACAAAGGAAGACGGAACGGAAGACAGCCGGGTAGTGTTGCGCATCCCCGCAAAACTTGCGCCCATTAAATTGGCTGTGTTACCTCTGACCAAAAAAGATGGTTTGCCTGATATTGCCCGTGATATCATTAAGGACTGTCGCCAGGATTTCTACTGTTTTTACGAAGAAAAAGACAGCATAGGTAAACGTTATCGCAGAATGGATGCTTTAGGAACGCCATACTGTGTGACCGTGGATCACCAGACCAAGGAAGACCAGACGGTGACCATTAGGCACAGGGATTCCATGCAACAGGAGCGAGTGCCTATTGCTCAGATTAAGTCTATCGTTTTAGGTTAGTTCGCAGTTCGCAGAAAGATCGCCAACGGCGACCTGCGACCTGCGAACTAACAAAACTATCCTACCAGTTTTAGCTGCACCAAACCCATCCACTCCCTGAGCAGGCTTCCCCAGTGTAATAAGGGATATGCGGAAGGGATTAATTTAATGGGAGTAAAGCGTGTATCATTTTGTGTAACCACATAGTTGCTGGGAAAGGGGATCACGGGCACACCTGCTTTTTCAAAGACTTTCATCGCCCTTGGCATATGCACAGCGGACGTAACCAGGATATAGGGTCCTTTGAGGTGCATACTGTCCAGCATCTGTTTAGTGAAACTTGCATTTTGCAAGGTATTCCTGGCCTTTGTCTCCTTGAAGAGATGTTCTTTCGGAATATTGAGGTCTTCAAAATTTTGTACCAGGAATTCCGCTTCGCTATAGGATTGTTCTTTCACAAAAATGGCATTGCCCCCGGTAACAATGATGTTTCGGATCTTGCCTTCATCATATAGCCTGCTCATTTGAATAAACCTGTCAGACGCGGGTCCAAAAAATCCCTTTTTCATTGCGTCGTCATAGCCAGACATACCCCCCAGCAGAATTCCTGCGTCTGAGGCTGGGAGGGATTCAATATCCACTGGTTGCCACTGGTATTTGTTCCACACCACATTCATCAGCCAGGAATTGGTGAAAATAATGAACACACCAAGAGCCATTCTGTAGCATCGTTTTTTCCAGATACTGTGGCGGATCAGCTTTCCCGTTAACAGGAGGAGAGTGATCCAGACGATGGGCTCAATAAAAAATGAAATGATTTTTGAAATTAGAAAGATCATCCGTAGAGTTCAAAGTGAATATTCTTTTTATCGTACCCCAATCCCGTGATGGTTTCACGAGCCTGGTGGATCATGTCACGCCAGCCACACAGGAAGAAATTAGCTTCCGGGCGTGTGGCGAGTAATGATTGGTAAACTTCGTGCACATAACCCCTGTGGCCTTCCCAGTCTTCCCTGCTCAGGGTTGGATGATAGTAGAAACCCGCCTCGGCGGCAGCGAGACTTTTCAGTTCATCATAGTACAGCAGGTCCTTGCGGAACCTGCAACCAAAGATGAGGTGGATTTCTTTGTGAGGTATTTTTTCCCGGAAAATATGGGTGACCATACTCCTGAATGGGGCAATGCCTGTGCCGGTGCAGATCAGGAAAAGGGGAGTGTTCAGTTCTTCAGGGAGGGTGAATTTACCCAGCGGTCCCTTTACCTCCACGGCGGCTCCTTCTGTTAAATCATTGAAGATATAGTCCGTTCCCCTGCCATCTTTGGCTTTTACAATTACCAGTTCAAATTGATTGGTTTGATTTGGTGCCGAGGCGATGGAATAACTTCTCCATCGTTCTGCATTTCGTTCCCCTATAGGCAGGTCAAGGGTTACAAACTGGCCCGGCTGAAAGTTGAATTGTTCAAGCTCCGGCACCCGGATAAAGTACTGCCGTGTTTCCGGCGCTATTTCCTGGATCCTGGTAACGATTCCTTTTTTCCATTGGGCGTTGCTCATGAAAAAATTTCATCGAAAATAAGTTTAAATGGGGAATCATTCCTTACTGCATAAGCGCATCTGGCAATTGTTGCAGGTCTGCCCCCAGTATACTGCCGTCCTGCATGATGATGTGCACCCCTTTTTGTGGTATTCTTTTGTTTTTCAATGCCAGCATTTCACCGATAACGATCCTGAAAACAGGAAGTGTCCCCGGGTCTGCCAATGTCCACCGCTCCTGATCATTTTTAAAAGCAAATCCTGTTTTTATGATGACTGGCTGTTGGATCTGGTTAAGGGTGAAAGCATAAGCCTTCCCATCGATCCATACCTCCCTTATTTCCGGCGCAACTGCCGTGGTCAGGTAGAGGTAGTACATCACCTGGTCATTGTTGGTGATGAATATCCTTCCGTCTTCTGCGGTGCCAATGGTGGGATTGCCACCCCTGATCTCCTGACGGAAGGCGGTAAGTGTCTGCGGTTGGGTATGCAGCGCAAGAAAAAGGCTGAATAAGATCATCATGATTGTTGTTTGCATGATGATGCTTATTCAGCCCCTTTTACATAAAAGCCGATGTTAAGCCTTGGTGAATCGTCTTATGAATTGATATTTTCTGTCGCTGCTGGTAATGGTTAAGATGTAGCTGCCATTGGGTAATCCACTGATATTTACCGTACCGCTTTGGTACTGATGCTTTTGATTATACAGTACCTGTCCGGATAGATTATATACCTGTACCTGAATGCTCTGGATATCCAGGCGATTACCTGCCTGCCAGTTGATCACCGCACTGGTAATAGTGGGGAACGCTTTCACAATGAAGGTTTTATCATCCCGGATGGGATTGTTGGTGGCAGTGGGTATGGTGATGGCGTTGCCAATGCTGGCATAGAACATACCATTACCATGGGTACCTACCAGCAGGGAATTGTCTTTCCACCGATAGGCCAGAGACTGGATCACAGCAGTATTCATTTCACCCTTGGGGCCGCCGTTTTCCCGGGTCCAGAATGTTCCATTCCCAGCTACTGAAGTTGTGCTGTACAAGCCCACGGTGGTACCTACATAATACTCCACACCGGTTGTTTTAGCCACGATCTCGCAACTGCGGAAGGAGGGCAGGGTGAGGTTACCTTCAATGACCGTCCAGGTGGGGGTTGCAGCAGTTGCATTGCCAGTCCAGAATACGGAGTTCACATTATAATTGGAAACAATAGCAATGGCTGTGTCCTGGTTACGGGGATTAAAGGCGATATCTTTTACCACGCTGCCTGCAGACATATTGCCCGGTGTGATATCAGTGGGCGCTGTATTGGATGCTGTGTTGGCCGGATCTTTCAGCCGGTAGATTTTTCCGTCTGATGTCCCGATCAGCAGCATACTGTTGGCACTGTATGGACCTTTGGTGGTAGCCATGGAATAGATATCGCCGGAGAGGGTGGCGTCTACCCCAGACAGCCTCGTCCATCCGGAAGCGTTGGTAACGGTAGTGGAACTGGTGGTTCTGTACAGGGTATCGTTTACGGGGAAATACATGTAATCCGGATTATCATCATCCAGGTGATAGTATGTTACAAAAACTTCCTGCTTAGTATTGTCTGGTGTGATGCGTGAGGAGTTAAACTGCCCGAACAAATTAAACCGCACTGCATTTCCCTCCTGTGCAGAAAGCAAAAGGTAGTAGTTGGTACCCACATTATAGAGATAGGCCTGGCCACCATCACCAGACGGGATGATCAGGTGGTCATTGCTATCCGGCAGGGAAGGAAACGCCACGTTGTTCAGATCCCTGTAGGTTGTTCCGTTATCCTGCGCCCCTCCCACAAAATTTCTCCTGTTTACTACAGGGTCCATATTCACATGATAGAACTGGAAGGTCTGGTATCCGATGTTGGCATTTTGCCACAGGGGTTTGGTTGCCGTGGCATCATTGGTAAGAGCAATGCCGCCATCAGATCCCACCAGCAATCTGTTGGGATTGGAGGGATCAAACCTGAAGCGATGAAAATCCACGTGCGAAATCTGGTCGGGGTCTGTATACGTACTGGAAGTGTCGCCGCCCACGGTGCCACCCATGAACAGGTTGTTGGCAGTGGTGGAGAAACCATCCGTAGACCGGTACATATTCACGCCACCCACATAAACGATGTTGTTATTGGTGGGGTGGGGTACAATTTCCATATCGTAGCCACCCTGGGTTTGCATCCAGTTATCATCCGTGCCATTGAACTTGGCAACGAGGTTGGATCCGAGGTTGGCACTCCAGGTGATAGGACTGCCTGAAACATTTCCCCTGAAAAGATCGGCTTCAGACTGGCTGGCAGATGCACTCTGTGAGTTTTCCACCAATACATATAGCTGGTCCTGGTTTGCGGAAAGTCCCAATACAATGCGACCCCAGCCTGCGGTGAATTCACCTGCGGAAGGGCCTGAAAGATCATAAGCTCGCCAACCGGGTACAGAATCCGGTGCGTTTTGAACACCACCGGCGATCCTCGTCCAGCTGTTGGCATCACCGGAGGCTGATGACCATACACCAGCTGCAGCCCGGTCAGGGTTGCGACCAGAGATAGCGGCAAATATTTGTGTTCCCGCTTTATTGATCAAAACATCGCAGACGCCTGCAAAAGTGAAGGCAGATGCTGTGCTTCTTAGAACAAAAGACCAGCTGTTGCCGCCATCTGTGGAACGTACGATGCCATTGTGTGCACAGGCGTAAACATGTCCTGTGGTGGGGTGAACGGTAATATTGGAGACCAGGTCAAATGAATTATCAAAAGCGAACTGGCTGCTGGTGCCTACGGTAGAAGCCAGTTTAGACCAGGTAAGTCCATTATCTGTTGACTTCAGGATACCATATCCAAAGACGAATCCGGAAGGATAGGCCGCTGACGCCCCAATGGGCTCACCAGTGCCCGCATACCAGGTGTCCTGGAAGCCGGGTCTGGGATCCTGGGCAATACAGGAAACGCTCCTTACTTCCTCGGAGTTGTGCACATAGGTCCAGGTGACACCTCCGTCTGTGCTACGGAAAATTCCGCTGTTGGGACCACCTGCCAGCACTACCCGGTTACTGGAGCCGTTGTTCCTTACGTCAAATGCGATGGCGCGGGTACGGCCACCATTGCGTGAAGGGCCAACGGAAAAATAAGTATTGGCCACGAGGGCTGAGGGATTGAGGCTGGATTTGGTGGGCGCGGTGGCGGCCCAGGCAAGTTCCCGCTGGCGGGCACCTTCGGGAATCTTCCCGGTTTTGGGATCACGGGCCAGCAGCCACTCATAGTATCGTCTGCGGTCACCATTCTCCTGTTCATTCTCTTCCATCTCTTCACCGGCAGCTTCATGTTCAGGTACGGCCATAATCAACCAAGCTCCGGAAATGGTGATAAAGGCCAAGGCCAGGGGCAACAAAAATTTTCTCATGATAAAACTGGTCTGGAAAAGCAAATTAACGGTAATATCTGTAAGTAGAAAGCTTTGTGGAGGCTGATTTAGGCCTGTTGCTGAATTAATTCCTGAAACCCAACCAAATCCGTTATCAGGACATCTGGGTGCCTCATTTTCACATTCCCATACTTCCACATTTTCACATTAACTTTGCGCTGCGTTCATGAATCTGACGGTTTTGATGGAAAGGTATGCATCTGATCCCCGTATCCAAACGATAACGGAGCGGATCACCATGCCCCATCCCAAACCCCTCCGGCTCACGCAACTGTATGGCAGTGCTTCCCAGTTTGTGATGGCAGCCACCTACAACCAGCCCGGTGCCGCAGGCCTCAATCACCTGGTTATCCTGAATGACGCAGAAGAAGCCGCTTATTTTCACAACACGCTGGAGAGCCTTACCCAGGCCATCGACCTGTTTTATTTTCCTTCTTCATTTAAGAATAGAAAGAATTATACCCTGCTGAACAGCAGTCATGTGATGCTGCGCACGGAAGCACTGACCCGCTTCAGCCATGAAGGCAACCGCCGGATAATGGTCACCTATCCTGAAGCGATGTTTGAAAAAGTGGTTCTGCCGTCTACCCTTTCTAAACATATCATCCGTATCAAAACCAATGATACACTGGATGTGAATGCCCTGATGGAACAGTTTGTGAGCTATGGTTTTGAACGAACTGATTTTGTATACCAGCCTGGGCAGTTTGCGATGCGGGGCGGCATCCTGGATATCTACTCCTATGGCAATGATAAGCCCTACCGGATTGAACTATTTGGGAACGATGTGGATTCCATCCGCATTTTTGACCCGGAGAGCCAGCTCAGTGAACGCAAGCTTTTGCAGGTGACCATCATCCCCAATGTGGAAACCCAGTTTGAAGAGGGGGAGAAGATTTCTATCCTGGATTATCTGCCGGAGAATACCGTAGTGTGGATCAGGGATCGAAGTTTTTTTCACGAGACCCTGCTGAACCAAGAGGAGGACCTTGCCCTGTTTTTTGACCGCAAACAGGATCAGCCTGCGCCGGCTTCCGAGGAAACGGAGGGCGAGGAAAAGGCAAGGGTAAGGGTAGAGGACTTTGAGAAAGCGGATGAACTGCTAAGGCAGTTGCATCGCAGGGCCCTGGTAGAGATGGGAGGTTCTGCGGCTGCGGATGACCCAACAGAAGTGATTCCCTTCCACACCCGTGAACAACCGGCCTTCAACCGGAAGTTTGATATGCTTATCAATGATCTCAAGGTGCATGATAAGCGTTTGTACGGCATCTTTCTCTTTGCGGAGAACCCCAAGCAGCTGGAAAGGCTGCATTCCATTTTCACGGACCTGAAAGCTGAGATCCGCTTCACGCCGGTACCTGCCGCTATACATGAAGGGTTTATTGATGAAGACCTGAAGTTGGTTTGCTATACAGACCACCAGATCTTCCAGCGTTACCACAAATACAAAGTAAAGCAGGCCTACAACAAGAACAAGGCACTTACCATCCGTGCGTTGCGGGAACTGCAGCCGGGAGATTATGTGGTGCATATTGACCACGGCGTTGGTGTTTTCAGCGGGTTGCAGAAAATTGAAAGCAACGGTAAGGTGCAGGAAGCAGTGAGGATCATCTATAAAGACAGTGATATCCTCTACGTCAATATCAATTCACTCCATAAAATTTCAAAGTACACAGGCAAGGAAGGCCATGTGCCCAAAGTGAATAAACTGGGCAGTGATGCCTGGCAGAAACTGAAGGAAAAAACAAAGACCAAGGTCAAGGAGATTGCATTTGACCTGATCAAGTTATACGCACAGCGCAAAGCCCAGCCAGGCTTTGGACATTCGCCTGACAACTACCTTCAACTGGAGCTGGAGTCTTCGTTTATGTACGAGGATACACCAGACCAGGGTAAGGCTATCAGCGATGTGAAAAAGGATATGGAGGCGCCGCATCCTATGGACCGCCTGGTGTGCGGCGATGTGGGATTTGGTAAAACGGAAGTGGCCGTGAGGGCTGCATTCAAAACCTGCCTGGATGGGAAACAGGCAGCTGTATTGGTACCAACAACCATTCTTGCATACCAGCATTACAAAACATTCAGCCAGCGACTCAAGGACTTCCCGGTGACGGTGGATTTTGTGAACCGGTTTAAGTCGGCCAAAGAGAAAAAGGAGACGCTGAAGAAACTGGAGGAAGGGAAGATCGATATCATTATTGGTACCCATGCGTTAATTGGCAAGGAGGTTAAATTCAAAGAACTCGGCCTGCTGATCATTGATGAAGAACAGAAATTTGGCGTAGGGCATAAGGAGAAGATCAAGACGCTGAAGACCACGGTGGATTGCCTCACACTAACGGCAACGCCTATCCCAAGAACCCTGCAGTTCAGCCTGATGGGCGCCAGGGATCTCAGCATCATCAACACACCGCCTCCCAACAGGCAGCCGATCCAGACGGAGGTGCACGGTTTCAATGAGGATTTTATAAGGGATGCCATCTATTTTGAAACGGAGCGGGGCGGACAGGTCTTTTTCATCCATAACCGGGTTCAGAATATTATGGAGATGGCGGCCATGATCCGGGGGCTTTGCCCGGATCTCAGTGTGGGGGTAGCCCATGGCCAGCTGGAAGGGTTTGAACTGGAACAACGGATACTTGATTTTATTGATCGTAAGTACGATGTGCTGGTGTGTACCAATATTGTGGAAAGCGGTGTGGATATAGCCAATGTGAATACGATCATTGTGAACAATGCGCACCATTTTGGGCTGAGTGATCTGCACCAGCTGCGGGGGCGTGCGGGCAGGAGTAACAAAAAAGCATTTTGTTATTTACTGGCTCCGTCCATGGCAACCTTGCCTTCAGATTCCCGTAAGCGTCTGCAGACATTGGAGCAGTTTTCAGACCTGGGATCAGGCTTCCAGATTGCGATGCGTGACCTGGATATCCGGGGTGCGGGTAATCTGTTGGGTGGAGAGCAAAGCGGTTTTCTCGTGGAGATCGGCTTCGAGATGTACCAGAAAGTGCTGGATGAAGCTATCAGGGAATTGAAACGAACCTCATTCAGGGAACTTTTCAAAGAGGAGATTGAAAAGCAGGATGATTTTGTGCATGACTGTACCATTGATACAGACCTGGAGATCCTGATACCAGACCGGTATGTGGAGAATACTGCAGAGAGATTGAGTTTATACAGCAGGCTGGATAACTGCCGTAATGAGCAGGACCTGAAAGAGTTTCACCAGGAAATGGAAGACCGGTTTGGTCCCATACCACCGCCGGTTGAAGATCTGTTTACAACGGTACGTTGCCGGAAAATGGCCGTGGAGATAGGATTTGAGCGGATGGTGCTGAAGGAAGATACCCTGAAATGCTACTTTGTCAACAACCCTGATTCACCTTATTTTGAATCGCCCGTTTTCAACCGGTTACTTCACTACGTGCAAACCCGCACTAACAAGGCAAGGCTCAAGCAGACCGGCCGGAATTTTATGCTTATAGTAGAGGATATTGACAATATGGATGCGCTCCACCGCTTCATTCTGGACATGCGCACAACCATTGTAGTGTAAGTTTCGTCTTTTCTACTTAGATATATAGCTATTTTGGGCTATATTAGAATACCAAACTCGCACAAATGGAACAGCAACAACAGAACTATTGGCAAAGCGGCTTCCAGAAAGAGGGAGATCCTTCTTATCAACCTACCAGTGATGAGAGAACGATGTCCATCCTGGCACATGTATTAACTATATTCTTCTGGATCTTTGGTCCGCTGGTGATCTACCTGATCAAGAAAGATGAATCCAAGTGGGTGGCTGAGCAGGCGAAGGAGTCCCTGAATTTCCAGATCACCTGGTCTATCATCATTTTTGTGATGATCATCTCAGTGATTGGCTTGTTGTTGGTTTGGATAGTTGCACCCATCATGCTGGTGCTGGTGATCATTGCCACCATCAAAGCCAGTGAAAATAAGATGTACAGATATCCGCTGACGTGGAGAATTATTAAATAGTGTGTAGGGTGTAGGGTGTAGGGGCTAGCTACACCCTACACCTACACCCTACTTCAATTCCCTTACCCATATATTCCTGAAGGCAGTCAAATTTCCATGATCCTGCAGTTCAATGGGTTCCTTATCACTGTGTTTTTTGTAAACGGGCGAGCCGATGTATTCAGTGCCGCCCCAGATGGTGGTGTTGTTCTGCACCAGAACGCCATTCTGTATGACTGTAATGCGGGCCTGTGACTGTACGCGGCCATCTTCGTAAAAGCGGGGGGCTGTGAAAATAATATCATAAGTCTGCCATTCACCCGGGGGCCTGCAGGCATTTGCCAGCGGTGGCAGTTGTTTATAAATACTTCCGGCCTGGCCATTCACGTAAGTGGTGTTATTGTAATTGTCCAGCACCTGCAGTTCATATTTCCCCATGATGAAAATTCCACTATTGCCTCGCCCTTGCCCCTGGCTTTCTACTTTGGCGGGTGTCCTGAATTCAATATGGATCTGGCAATCACCAAATCCCTGCTTTGTTTTGATATTTCCACTGCCGGGTTTGACCACCATCGCATCGCCTTCAATAGTCCAGGCTACTTCCGGTTTGCGGACACCGGTCCATTCAGACAGGTTTTTGCCATTGAATAATACGATGGCATCACTGGGCGCTTCTGACGCTGTTTTTCCGGGGGTAACCACGGGGGGGACCGGTGAATAGTATTCACTGAGTTTAGGCGAATTCTTTACGGAGTCAAGCATCCTGTTGATCTCCTGGGCCTTTGCGGTAGCCGTTACCGTTAGCAATGCTGCACAAATGAACAATCTCATGTTGGATTATAATTTAGGAAGTTTGTAATTGTTGTGGTAAGCGGGTGTGATCAGTTTGTTGGCATCAGCATCTGTGAAGAGTTGTTTTTGCTTATCCCAGTGCAGTTTCTTTCCCGTTTTATAGGCTATGTTGCCCATCTGGCATACCGTAGCTACTGTAGCACCAGCCGTAATGGGTGCATTTAAGCTTGCAAAATCCCTGCTTTTGACGGCAGCAATGAAATTCTTATGGTGGTTACCGAGGCCATCATCAGACCGTTGAACTTTTACGGCCTCCATTTTCTTTCCTTCCGGGATGATCTCCCAGCCGCCCCTGTCCAGTACCAGGGTACCATTGTTGCCGATATAGGCTATCCCGTGCGTGCGTCCGTAGTTACCACCGTCAATGGCCTGTGCATGTTCCCAAAGCATTATGAAATCGCCGTAATCATACACGGTAGCCAGGGTATCCGGCGTTTCTGCAGCATCATCAGGATAGGCCATTTTGCCGCCACTGGCCATAATGGTCAGCGGATCTTTGGCATTCATACCCAGCAGGGCATAGTCAACGAGGTGTACGCCCCAGTCCGTCATCAGTCCGCCTGCATAATCCCAGAACCAACGGAAATTAAAATGGAAACGGTTGGGGTTGAAAGGCCTTTTCTGCGCTGGCCCTAACCACATATCATAGTTCACACCGGCGGGAACGGGGGCGTCTGGTTGTTTGGGAATGTTCTGCATCCATCCCTGGTAAGCCCAGGTTTTTACCATGCGGATCTTTCCCAGTTTACCGGAACGCAGGGTGTCCAGCGCGCTTTGAAAATGGGCGTGACTTCGTTGCCATTGGCCTACCTGCACTACTTTATTGTATTTCTGCTGGGCAGCCACCATTTGCCTGCATTCGTAAATTGAATTGGCGATGGGTTTTTCAACATATACATCTTTACCTGCAGCGCAGGCCTCCGTCATCATCAGCGTATGCCAGTGGTCTGGTGTGCCGATGATCACAACATCCACATTTTTATCTGAAAGGAGTTTTTGATAGTCTCCATATTGAACTGGTTTCATAGAGAAATTCTTGTCCAGTTCAGCAGCGCGTTTAGCCAGGACGCTGGCGTCTACATCGCAGATGGCAGTGCAAACAACGTCCGGATTGTTTTTAAGCATGGCTGAAAGGTTAGACCAGCCCATACCATTGATGCCAATGGCACCCACGCCTATCTTATCGTTTGGTGAGATCTGTTTTCTGATCAGCGCCCAGCCTTCTTCGGGGATGAGGCTTCCCAGTCCAATACCGGCCGCCAGTACGCCGGTGTGTTGAATGAATTTTCGTCTGTTGGGGTTCATATGTTGTAAAGTTGCAGGTTAATTTACAACATTATCAAATGAACCGTTCAGTGTGGGGCTATTTTTGGTAGCTGATGTTATTCTCCAGGGTGAAGGATTTTGACCTGTCCAGCAGGTTCACGCTGAGCCGCAGTGTTTTGCCGTCTGCATCCAGTTTTGCGTCCTTGTTGCTGAATTGGGTGACCTTGCCGGGGAGGTGATAGATGGTATTGTAGGTCATATCGCCCATCATGGCTTTGATCATTTCCATGGAGGCTGCCATGGAATCTGAACCTGCCTGGTCCAGGTCCTTCATTGCGTCTGTTAGCCCAAAGGCTGTAGTGTCTTTAAACGAAAAACTTCCCGGGGCAAAACCGTACAGGTCTTTTGTGTTTTCTGCTTTTTTATTGCGCCTGCGCATAGCTTCATTGAGGGCCCGGATATCCTTAAAATCAAAGGAAACGCTGATGGTGTTGCCTTTTTGCTCCTTTTTGACATTGGTGATGCCCGGAACTGAATCAAAGACATCGAAATTCTGCTTAACGGAATCAAACATATTCCCGCCCATGTCTTTTCCTTCACCGCCCAGTGAGTCAGGTGCAAATGACTTGAGCATATCCATCATTTCCACGGCTTTTTCCAGATCCATGGTCATGGAATATTTTCCGGAGCCATTCTTCTCCAGGAAGATCTCTTCAGTGATATTAATACAGCCACTGAGCAGGAGTGCGGTAAGGAGAACGGGAAGAATCTTTTTCATAAAAAACGGGTATCAAAAAAATAAGCAATTAGCAATTGACAACTAACAATTAACAATTGGCACTAGTTTTTAAACTTTAATAACTAGTGCCAATTGTTAATTGTTAGTTGTCAATTGCTAATTATTAATCTACCATCCTTGCTTGGCTACGCCATTCTTAATGGCTTCAAGCGCCTTGGCTTCGCCCAGCAGAGCAGTAAGTTTATTGCCTTTGCCGTCATGTCCCTGTGCAATGTAACCACCTTTGGCAGTGCGGTTCACAACAGCATCTTGTATAGGTACGTTTTTTTCTTTCGTTTTAACGTTGTAAGCGGTGAGCATGTTTTTGTTTGACATAATCGTAATGGTTAAATGTTTATACGTCCAGATTTGCGTAACGTGCGTGTGATTCAATAAATTCCCTGCGCGGTGCCACTTCGTCTCCCATCAGCATGCTGAAGATCCGGTCAGCTTCTGCCGCACTTTCAATGGTAACCTGTTTGAGCGTACGGGTGGAAGGATTCATGGTGGTATCCCACAGTTGCTCTGCATTCATTTCTCCCAAACCCTTATATCGCTGTACGTTTACACTGTCTTCTTTACCGTTGGCGAATTTTTCCACCAGGCCCCTGCGCTGGTCTTCGTTCCATGCATACGCCTGGTCCTTGCCTTTTTTCACCAGGTAAAGTGGGGGCTGCGCAATGTATACATTACCACCTTCCACCAGTTCTTTCATATAGCGGAAGATAAAGGTAAGGATCAGCGTGGCAATATGGCTACCATCCACATCTGCATCGGTCATGATGATCAGTTTGGAATATCGCAGTTTGGAGATATCCAGGGCTTTGGGGTCTTCTGCTGTACCTATTTTCACACCCAGCGCCGTGAACATGTTACGGATCTCCTCATTATCATAGATCCGGTGCTCCATAGCCTTTTCCACGTTCAGGATCTTACCCCGGAGCGGCAGGATGGCCTGGAAATTCCTGTCGCGCCCCTGCTTGGCCGTACCGCCGGCTGAATCACCCTCAACCAGGAACAGTTCACATTTTTCCGGGTCCCTTTCTGAGCAGTCAGACAGTTTACCGGGCATGCCGCCGCCGGTGAGGACCGTTTTACGTTGTACCAGTTCCCTGGCTTTGCGGGCCGCCGCACGGGCCTGGGCCGCCAGGATCACTTTATTGATGATGTTCTTGGCTTCTTTCGGATTTTCTTCAAGGTAGGCATCCAGTACTTTGGATACCGCACTATCCACCACGCCAATCACTTCAGAGTTGCCGAGTTTTGTTTTGGTTTGTCCTTCAAACTGGGGCTCGGGTACTTTTACCGAAATGATGGCACTAAGGCCTTCCCGGAAATCGTCCCCTTCCACTTCTACTTTGGACCTTTCAAACAGCCCTTCTTTTTTACCATAGGCCTGGAATACGCGGGTGATGGCCCTGCGGAAGCCGGCAACGTGGGTGCCACCTTCTATGGTATTGATGTTGTTAACATAGGAGAAGATATGCTCACTGTAAGAGTCAGAATAATTCAGTGCCACTTCTACTGTCACATTGGAATCAACATCGTATCCTTCCATGTAGATAACGCGGGGGATGATGGCATTGCGTTTGGCACTCTCGTCCAGCATCTCCACAAACTCCACAATTCCGCCTTCACTGTAAAAGTTCTTCGTGTATACATCACCGTTATCGTCTTTGTCGCGAAGATCTGTCAGCGTAATACTGATCTTCCTGTTCAGGAAAGCCAGCTCCCGCAGGCGTCCCTCCAGGATATCCTTATTGTACGTGGTACTGGTAAAGATGTCATGATCAGGCCAGAAATGTACTTCTGTTCCTGTGGCGTCACTGGTGCCGATCTCACGAACTGAGTATTGGGGAATCCCGCGTTTATATTCCTGCTCAAAAGTCTTGCCTTCCCTGTTCACCTTAACCTGCAGCAGGGAAGAAAGCGCATTCACACAACTCACACCCACACCGTGAAGGCCACCGGATACTTTGTACGTATTCTTGTCAAACTTACCGCCCGCGTGGAGCACCGTCATCACCACTTCCAATGCACTCTTTTTTTCTTTGGGGTGCATGCCGGTAGGGATACCACGGCCATCGTCCTTTACACTGATGGAATTATCCTCATGAATGGTGACGAAGATATTTTTACAATAGCCGGCCAGGGCTTCATCGATGGAGTTGTCCACAACCTCATATACGAGGTGATGGAGGCCTTTTACACCGATATCGCCAATATACATTGCCGGACGCTTACGCACCGCTTCCAACCCTTCCAGCACCTGGATGCTATCCGCACCATAACCATTTGACACTGAAGGTGTAATCTCGTTTACTTCTGTACTCATATGTGATTTGGGAACAATAGGATTTTATCGAAAATCGTATCCTGCAAATGTAACGAAAATCAGGGGGAAGAGCAAGGTTTTCCCCTTGCTTTAGTAGTATGTTGACAACTTGAAGAAACAGTGAATTACGTACCTTTGTGGCCGATGTCGTATTCTACAGACATATTGACTTTAGCCCACCGGCAGCAGGTTATGGCTGAAGAGCTGGAATTGTTGCACGAAAAGGAGAAACTGATTCCCGGCACCTGGAGTTACCAGATCCGCAGGTATAAGAGACATACGTACTGGAATGCAGAAGATACCGGCATATTTGTGTACCATGTGGAGCCAGACATGCCGGCCAACAGCTATATGGAGCTACGGTTCTGCGTGATGGGTAATGGATATTGTACAGATAAAGCGATGGATTGCGATCAGTGCAGGATGACCAGTTCCCGTCATTGCGAGCACAAAACGCCTACCGTGGACGTGCTGAATTTTCGCTTTGAGCCTGCCCACCTGATGCAGTTTGCCAAGGGAATGAAAGCCTCTGATGCATCGCAGGATATCATGCAGTTCAGGAACAACAGTTCCTTCACAAGGATCTTACCCCTCTGTAGTAAGATGCGCACCAGTATAGACTCGCTGCTGAACCATAGTTATTCAGACACACTGGAGAATATTTTTGTCAATGCACAAACCCAGATCCTGCTGCTCTACAGTATGGAGTGTATGATGGGCGGCAAGGATGAACCCGTGATCGCCTGTAAATTTTTACACAATGAAGCAGACCGGGAGAAGATCACCATGGCGCGTGAGATCCTGATCCAGCACATCGGTGATCCGCTTACCATCAAGGAACTGAGTAGAAAAGTTGCGATCAATGAGTGTTACCTGAAGAAAGGATTCAAGGAGATGTTTGGCACTACTATTTTTGATTTTTACCAGAACCAGCGCATGGAACATGCACGCTACCTGCTCTACGAAAAAGGGCTTAGTGTCTCTGAAGTGTCTGCTATGCTGGGCTATTCATCGATCTCCCATTTCTCCACAGCATTCAAGAAACATACCGGGATCAAGCCCTGCGAGCTCCTCATCCGCAACAACTAATTTCCTTTTCTCGAAAATGCATTTTCCTGATTGCGAAACTATCTGCATAGTTGTGTTTGCACCTTTGCATCACAATTAAGATGTAATGAGAAAATGGTTCTTGGTTCTGTGCATGGGTAGTATAGTGGCAGCACAGGCACAAACAGACAGTATTCAGAAAGAGCACAATCGTTTACCCGAGATTACCGTAGTGGGCCTCGGCAGTAAGTCAGACATCCACCAGCTCCCCGAAATAGTAGGTACCAGCATTTATGCAGGGAAGAAAAACGCACTGATCCTGATGGACAATGTGAAAGGGAATGTAGCCACTAACTCGATGCGGCAGGTGATGGCTAAAGTTCCAGGTATCCATATATGGGAAAGCGATGGAAGCGGCATCCAGATTGGTGTTGCGGCTCGTGGACTCAGTCCCAACCGCAGTTGGGAATTCAATGTCCGCCAGAATGGATATGACATTGCCGCGGATCCGTTTGGGTATCCTGAAGCCTATTACAATCCGCAGCTGCAGGCCGTGCAACGGATAGAAATTATAAGGGGCCATGGATCCCTGCAATATGGACCGCAGTTTGGCGGGATGATCAATTATATCCTTCGGAACGGTAATGAAATCAACAAGCCATTTGAAATTGAGAGCCAGCAAACAGCAGGCAGTTTCGGGTTGTTTAATACCTACAATGCTATTGGAGGGGAAACAAAAAAGTTTCACTATTATGCCTATTTTGACCATCGCCGTGCGGATGGCTGGCGTGAGAATTCCGGGTATTATACAAATTCAGGATTCGGGACTTTCACCTGGCGCGTGAATCCGAAATTATCCCTCACTGCTGAGGTCATGAAAAACCATATCAACAGCCAGCAACCTGGCGGGCATACAGACCTGAGTTTTAAGGCCGATGCGAAACAAAGTTTCCGGGCCAGAAACTGGATGGATATCAGCTGGTTCACAACAGCAATGATCCTCAATTACCAACTGGCTGAGAACAGGAAGATCAATCTAAAACTGTTCAGGGTAGCCGGTGACAGAAACAGTGTTGGTTACGTGCGGGCCATCACAATTGCGGATACCATCAATGCTTCCACCGGCCAGTATAATCCCCGTACAGTGGATATAGACCAATACCGCAACTACGGCGTGGAGGCCAGGTACCTCGGGGATTATACCCTGCTGGGCCTTCGCAATTCCCTTTCCGGCGGGCTTCGTTATTTTCACGGAAACACCTTCCGCTACAGGGATGGTGCCGGTACCACAGGTTCAGAATACACCATTGAGCGAACCACTGATATCTGGCCCAGGGATATTGATTACAAAACCAACAATGTGGCCGCATTTGCCGAGAACATTTTTCGCATTACGGATAAATTCCTGGTGGTGCCCGGACTGAGATATGAGTGGATTGATGCAAAGGCCACGGGTATCAACGGCTACAGCAATGGGCAGCCGGTGTACCTTCAGAATCAGCAGAGGCAACGCGCATTTTTACTGGCGGGTGTAGGTGCAGAATACCATACTTCTCAGCATACAGAGTTCTACGCCAATATCACACAGGCATACAGGCCTATGCAGTTTGCGGATTTAACGGCACCGCCTACCACCAATGAAATTGATGCTAACCTGCAGGATGCGCGGGGATATAATGCAGATATAGGGTATAGGGGTAGGGTGAAGGGCTGGTTGTATTTTGATGCAAGCGCCTTCTACCTGAGATATAATAACCGCATTGGAACTATTATCCAGCAGAGGGCGGATGGCAGTTTTTATAATCTTGTGACCAATGTGGGAGACAGCCGGAGCAAGGGCGTGGAGGCTTTGGTGGAATTCAGTCCTGTTAAGGCTTTCAGCCCTTCAACCCTGTGGGGTGACGTGCGTGTCTTTGCCTCTTATAGTTATACGGAAGCTAAGTACGATGATTTTGAAGTGATACAACGGGTGGGTGCTGATCTGGTGAAGACGAGCCTGAAAGGAAAGTATATCGAGAATGCTCCTTTGAACATCCTGAGGGCCGGACTAACGTATACGTATAAGGGTTTTTCTGTTACGGGACAGGTTTCTTATGTTGACAAGGCCTATGCGGATGCAAATAATACAGAGACCCCCACCGCTAATGGCCAGAACGGACTGATACCGGCCTATACAGTGGGCGATGTATTTCTATCTTATGCTTTCGCCAAATATGTGACCCTGCGGGGTGGTGTAAACAACCTGACCAACGCCATGTATTTCACGCGCCGCGCAGGTGGCTACCCTGGACCAGGCTTGTTGCCATCTGATGGCAGGAATGTGTTTTTCTCTGTGGGTGTTAAATTTTAATGCCTTAATGCCTTAATGCCTCAATGCCTCAAAACAGAGGAGGGAAACAAATATGCTCCCCTCCATCCCTAATCCCTAAACCCTGGAAACCTTGGTCACAGGTGTTGCATCCTGTATTTGACCATAAATATTCTGTTCAGGGATTCCTCCCTGGTAATGATGTGACTGCGTTGATGAGATGAAACTTTGCGATCTTTTTTAGGCATCCTAAGTGCGGCATAGAGCATTCTCAATGGATGACTTGCATTCGTTTTCATATACTTGGATTTTGTGGGTACTTATTTGATGATCAAGCCAGAACTATGCCAACACCTCTTTTCTGTGGAAAACTTGATCACATTGTGGTATTAATAACGCCGGCTAGGTGGGAAATAGTATGGTAAAACCGCCAGCAGACAGCATCTGCGGCCCCTGGTTGCATCAGGTTTATTGCTTAAGGATTCCTACCCAATGCATTGCGGAAGGTCAGGCCAGGGAAGTTTTTTTAAAAAGCACCTGCTATAAGCATCCATAGGGCCTAAACTGCTGGCTAATCCTTAATTTTGCACCCTTTCTACGCAATTATGGAGTCCCGATATAAAGAATTTGAGCAGCTGAACCTGCCCGCTTTTGAGAAAGAGGTCCTGTCCCGTTGGGAGCGCGAAAAGGCTTTTGAAGCCAGTGTTTCCCTCCGCGAAGGAGCCAAACCCTTCGTTTTCTATGAAGGTCCGCCCAGTGCCAATGGTATGCCCGGCATTCACCATGTCATTTCCCGGACCCTCAAAGACCTGATCTGCCGCTACAAAACCATGCGGGGTTACCAGGTAAAACGCAAAGGCGGTTGGGATACCCATGGCCTTCCGGTTGAACTGGGCGTGGAGAAAGAGTTGGGTATCACCAAGGAAGACATCGGCAAGAAGATCAGCGTTGAGGAGTATAACCAGAAATGCCGGGAAGCGGTACTGCGTTACAAAGACAAATGGGATGATATCACCCGGAAAATGGGCTATTGGGTTGACCTGAATGACCCTTACATCACCTTTAAGAATGAATACATTGAAACCCTGTGGTGGTGCCTTCAGCGCCTTTACAGCAAAGGACTGCTCTATGAAAGCGTAAGCATCCAGCCTTATTCACCCGCGGCGGGTACTGGCCTCAGTTCCCATGAACTGAACCAGCCAGGAACCTATAAAGACGTGAAGGACACCAGTGCCGTGGCAATGTTCAGGGCCATCCGTGATGAGCAGTCTGAATTTTTATTTAAAGACCTGCCTGCCCATGGAGACCTGTTCTTTATGGCGTGGACCACCACACCATGGACCCTGCCTTCCAACCTCGGGCTGGCTGTGGGCCCCCAGGTGGAGTATGTTGTGGTGCAGACTTTTAACCCCTATACCGGCCAGCCCTGCTCTATTATCCTGGCCAAAGCATTGCTTGGAAAATACCTGAAACCAGAAGGTGAAAACCTGGATTTCGATTCCTATAAACTTGGCGATAAACTGATCCCATGGAAACTGCTGGCCAGTGCCAAAGGGTCTCAGCTGGAAGGACTGCAATACCAGCAGCTCCTGCCATATGATGCCAATAGCTTAGACGCTATCCGGGAAATAACGCCCGAAGCCAGGCCCTTCCGCGTGGTGACCGGTGATTTTGTGACTACTGAAGATGGAACGGGTATTGTTCACATTGCCCCGGCTTTTGGGGCAGACGACTTCAAAGTGGGGCAGAAGAATCACCTGGGTATTCTTACCCTGGTGGACCGTGAAGGGAAGTTTGTGGATGGACTGGGTGAGTTCAGTGGCCGCTATGTTAAGAATTATAAGGACGAGAAAGACTACCAGGATGTGAATGTGGACATCGCCGTTAAGCTGAAGCTGGAAAGCCAGGCTTTTAAGGTGGAGAAATATGAGCACAGCTATCCGCATTGCTGGCGTACAGACAAACCAGTCCTCTATTATCCCCTGGACGCATGGTTTATCCGCACCACTGCACTGAAAGACAGGATGGTGGAGCTGAATAAAACCATCAACTGGAAGCCTAAATCAACAGGTGAGGGACGTTTCGGCAACTGGCTGGAGAATATGGTGGACTGGAACCTCAGCAGATCAAGGTATTGGGGTACACCCTTGCCCATCTGGCGTACTGAAGACCGCGAGGAGGAGAAATGCATCGGTTCTATTGAGGAATTAAATGCAGAGATCCGTAAAGCCAGCCAGGTGCTGGGCGGTGATGTGAATAAGAACTATTTGCACGAAGGCATTCTTGACCTGCATAAACCATATGTGGATGAGATCATCCTGGTAAGTGATAGTGGCAAACCCATGAAGCGGGTGCCAGACTTGATTGACGTGTGGTTTGACTCCGGTGCGATGCCCTATGCACAGTGGCACTACCCGTTTGAAAACAAAGAGAAGCTGGACAAAGGCGAGGCCTTCCCCGCGGATTTCATTGCAGAAGGAGTAGACCAGACGCGTGGATGGTTTTATACCCTGCATGCACTGGGTGTGTTGTTATTTGATTCAGTTGCCTATAAGACAGTGGTGTCTAACGGACTGGTGCTGGATAAGAACGGCAACAAGATGAGTAAAAGGCTGGGTAATGTGGTGGATCCTTTCCAGACCATTGACCAGTTTGGCGCGGATGCTACGCGTTGGTACCTGATCACCAATGCCTCGCCCTGGGATAACCTGAAGTTTGATATCGATGGTATCCGGGAAGTGCAGCGTAAGTTTTTTGGTACTTTATATAATACTTATCAATTTTTTGTCCTCTATGCCAATGTGGATGGGTTCCGCTTTAAAGAAGCGTATATCCCATTGGCGGAACGTCCTGAAATTGACCGCTGGATCCTGTCGGCCCTCAACTCCCTGATCGGAAAAGTGAAGGAGCATATGGATGATTACGAACCCACCATGGCAGGCAGGGCTATCGAGGATTTTGTGGATGAGCAGCTCAGCAACTGGTATGTGAGGCTTTGCCGCAGGCGGTTCTGGAAAGGGGAGTACGAAGCTGATAAGATCAGTGCTTACCAGACCCTGTATGAATGCCTTGAAACAGTATGCCTATTGGCGGCACCCATTTCACCCTTCTTCGTGGATGCCATTTTTTCCCAATTGAACAAAGTAACAGGAAGGCATACGGTAGACTCGGTACATCATGCCCTGCTTCCGGAGGTGAATTTGTCTGCCATAGATCCCGCACTGGAAGAACGGATGCAGCTGGCGCAGGATGCGTCTTCCCTGGTCTTGTCCATTAGAAAAAAAGTAAATATCAAGGTGCGGCAACCTTTGCAGAAAGTGCTGATCCCGGTACTGACTGATTCCATGCAAATGCAGCTGGAAAAAGTGGAAGATTTGGTCAAAGCGGAGGTAAACGTGAAGGAGATCGAGTATCTTGGCGCCACCAATGCTTTTATCCAGAAAAAGATCAAGCCCAATTTTGTAGCGCTGGGCAAGAAGATGGGGCCCAGGATGAAGCAGGTGAGTGCCGCTTTGGCGGCCTATACCCAGGCGGATATCCGGGCGCTGGAGTCCAAGGGTTCTGCCATATTAGACATTGGAAATGAGGAAGTTGAGATATTTTTAAGTGATGTTGACATCCAGAGCGAGGACGTACCGGGCTGGATGGTGGCGGCAAAAAATTCCCTGACGGTGGCGCTGGATATTACCATCACAGAAGCACTGGAACGGGAGGGAAATGCCCGGGAGCTGGTAAACAGGATCCAACGGATCCGGAAAGACAGCGGTTTTGAGCTCACAGACAGGGTATTGGTGAAATTGACCGATTCCGGCAGCCTGAATCCGTCTATTCGTCAATATAATGATTATATTTGCGCCGAAATTTTGGCAGATACGCTGGAATTAGTGCCGGATCTTACCGGGGGAACAGAGATCGAGGTGAATGATATTCCACTGAGGGTCATTGTTGAGAAAAAAGGCTAATTTCTATATATGGCAACCAAGAAAAATGCGAAAGCTGCTTCCAAACCGGTAAAAGCAGCCAAAAAGCCCACAAAGGCCCCGGCAAAGAAGGCTGCACCAGCTAAAAAGGCAGCGCCGGCTAAACCCGTGAAAAAAGCGGCAAAGCCAGCCAAAACTGCCAAACCTGCGCCCAAACCAGCCCCGGTTGCCAAGAAGAAAGCGGCCGCGCCTGCAAAGCCAGCACCCGCTAAGGCGGTGGCTAAGGCTCCTGCAAAGGCAGCGCCCGTCAAGGCCGTGGCCAAGGCACCTGCAAAACCCGTTGCCAAAGCCCCGGTGAAAGCCGCGCCTGCCAAACCAGTAGCCAAACCGGCTCCGGCTGCCAAACAACCCGTTAAACCAGCGGCTAAGATCCCGGGCAAACCAATGCCTCCCGCTAAGTTTCCCATAAAGCCGGCTACGGCCACCAAACCTGAAACGGTAGTGGTGCCTAAGACACCGGCGATCCCCCTGCTGGATATTAAACCGGTAGTGAAACCCAAACCGGCAAAAAAAGAACCGCAGAAGCCGGTAGCTATGCCTAAGATCAATGCCACATCATCCCGGAAATATGAACCGGAATTTACCAAATCCGTACTAGATCAACCGTCTCCTATTATGAATGGACCTTCTTTACGATACAGTGATGCTGAACTCCAGGAATTCCGAGAACTGATTTCGAAGAAACTGGAAGCCGCCAAAAAAGAACTCGCTTACCTGCATGGACTGATCACCCGCAAAGACGAAATGAGCGGTGATGAACAGGATAACCGATATATGACCATGGAAGACGGAAGTCTGTCTATGGAGCGCGAACAGCTGAGCCAGATGGCCAGCCGCCAGATTGATTTCATTGACAAACTGGAAAAAGCGCTGGTGCGTATCGAGAATAAAACCTACGGTATCTGCCGCGTAACCGGTAAACTCATTGACAAGGCACGTCTCCGTGCCGTTCCCCACGCTACGCTGAGTATTGAAGCGAAAATGGGGATTGCCAGGAATCCGAATATTCAGTAGGCATGTATTAGGCATTGAGGCATGAAGGCATTGAGGCATTGAGGAAGACTACTCCCTCCTCAATGCCTTAATGCCTCAATGCCTCAGTGCCTCAGTGCCTCAATGCCTGCATCTCCACCAGCCGCCGATAGATCCCATCATTGGCCATGAGTTCTTCATGCCTGCCACGTTCTGCGATGGTGCCCTGGTGCAATACTATAATTTCATCTGCATGACGCACGGTAGAGAGCCGGTGCGCAATCACGATACTGGTTCTGTCATGCATCAGGTTTTCCAATGCGTCCTGTACCAGTCTTTCGCTTTCGGTGTCCAAAGAGGAAGTGGCCTCATCAAGGATGAGGATCGGAGGATTTTTTAATACCGCGCGGGCGATGGTGAGCCGCTGTCTTTCCCCACCGGAAAGCTTGGTACCACGGTCGCCGATGTTGGTATCATACCCCTGCTCTTTTTGAACAATATAGTTGTGGGCGTTCGCAATTTTAGCGGCCTGGATCACTTGCTCCCTGGGTGTGTCAAGGCTGCCCAGGGCAATATTATTGGCGATGGTATCATTGAACAGGATAGGCTCCTGGGTAACGATGCCCATCAGGTTGCGGACTTCACTGATCTTATAATTTTTTATGTTGATTCCATCAATCAACAATTCACCGGAACTCACATCGTGGAAACGGGGGATCATATCTGCCAGTGTGGATTTACCCGATCCGGAAGAACCCACCAGTGCCACCGTTTTTCCTTTTTCCAATGTAAGGCTGATGTTGTGCAGCACCTGTTTATCGCCGTAGGCAAATCCCACATTTTTGAATTCGATGGAATGCCGGAAACCCGGTAAAGGAACGGGATCCGGTGATTCAACCACGGTTTCCTTTTCCTGGATAAGGGTCTGGATTCTTTCTATACTGGCTGCCCCACGTTGAATATTATAAGAGGCTGCACTGAAAGACTTCAGGGGATTAATGATCTGCGTGAATATGGCTATGTATGTAAGGAAGTCAGGGCCATTCAATGCAAACCCATGACCCAATACCAGCCGGCCTCCATAATACAATACACCACATACTGCGAGGATCCCCATGGTTTCCGAAACGGGCGAAGCCAGGTCACGACGGCGATTGGCCGCATTTTTGATCTCCAGTAAATTTTCATTCTCCTGCTTAAACCGGTTGATCTGTTGTTGTTCAGCATTAAAGCCCTTCACCACGCGCATACCGCCCAGGGTCTCTTCAATGGTTGACAGGATATCGCCCAGTTTTTCCTGTACGCGGGTAGAGACTTTTTTCAGGGACCTGCCAATCCTGCCGATGATCAGGCCCGCCACGGGTAAGAAGATGAGCAGGAAAAGGGACAGCTCAGGACTGAGCTTGATCATTGCAAAAAGATACAGGGTGATGGTGATGGGCTCACGAAAAAATGTTTCGAGGAAAGAGATGGTGGAAAACTCCACATCCTGGAGATCATTGGTGAGCCGGCTCATGATATCGCCTTTACGTTGCTCACTGAAATAACCAATGGGCAGGTGGAGGATCTTCTGGAACATCTCGTTCCGCATATCATTGATAATGCGGTTGCGGATGGGCGTAAGTACATAGAGTGCGCCGTATAAGAAAAGATTCTTGAGGAGGATGGCTGCAACAACAATGAGGCAAAGAATCCCCAATGCCTGTACCTTGCCGGCATCCGTCTGGATCAACTCCGTGAGCAGGTCGTTGAAATTATTGGTTATCTTACCCAGGGAAAAACGTGAGCCAAACATTTTTCCGCCTCCGGTATCTACGCCAAAAATCAGCGAGAGAAAGGGGGCGAGGAGGGCCAGAGAGATCAATGAGAAAAATGACGACAGCAGGTTGAGGAAAAAATACAGGCTCACCAGCTTTGGATATCGTTTAATATATTGGAAGATGACACGTAAGCTCTTCATTTGTGGGGAATACCGCTTTGATTGCGGCAAAAGTAACTAATTTTACACCCTTTAATTGGTGGATTATGCAGGAGGGAAAAAGACAGAAACAGGTGGCTGGAGTCATCCAGGACGAGATGAACCAGATATTTCAGCGCATGGGCCTCACCATGATTGATGGGGGTATGGTCTCCATTTCAGCAGTGAAGGTCACGCCTGACCTGCTGGAAGCAAGGATATACCTCAGTCTATTCCAGGTGCAGGATGCACAGAAAGTCATTCATTATTTTGATGAACGGAAACCAGAGATCAAACGTGAGCTTTCTTCGCGCGTGAAGCACCAGCTGAGGCGGATGCCCGAGCTGAAGTTTTTTCACGATGACACACTTGACCATGTTTTTAAGATAGAAGAGATTTTCAAAAAACTCAATAAAGGGGACTAGATTGGTGAAGTGGTGAAGTGGTGAAGTGGTGAAATGGTGAGGTTGCAACATCACTTCACTACTTCACCACTTCACCACTTCACTACTTCACCACTTCACCAACACCATGATTTTCACTTTTGCCTGGCGATATTTCAGGGCTAAGAAATCAACCAATGCCATTAATATCATCTCCTCCGTGAGTGTGGTGGCCATCGTGTTGGGCACGGCCTCGCTGATCATCATCCTCAGTGCATTTAATGGGTTTGAGTCTTTGGTGAAATCCCTGTACTCCTCTTTTTATGCAGATCTGAAGGTGGCAGCACAGAAAGGAAAAGTGATCAGTCTTACACCAGACCAGATCAGCAGGATCAGACGGGTGCCGGGTGTTACTGCAGCCTCGCTGATTGCGGAAGACAGGGCACTGTTGCAAAATCACGAATTACAGACGGTAGTAGTGGTAAAAGGCGTTGACGCAGATTATACCCGTGTGTCAAACCTGGCAACCAAGCTGGTTAGGGGGCGCTATGAATTGGGTACAGCAGAACAGCCAAGAGCAGTAATGGGCGTGGGCATTGAGAATGCGGTAGGTGTCTTGGCAGACCGATCCATCATGCCGCTCACGGTATATATGCCCCGGAGAGGGGTGACGGATCTGCAGAATCCGCTGGATGCGCTCAGCGAAGGCATATTGGTGCCCACCGGGAGTTTTGCCGTACAAATGGAATTCGACAACAAGTATGTACTTACCAACCTCGATTTTGCCAAACAGTATCTGCACTATGGAGAGAATGAATATTCAGCCATGGAAATTGCGGTTGACCAAACGGATAATATACCCCGCGTGAAACAGGCTTTACAGCAAATGCTGGGCAGTTCGGTAAAAGTAGAGGACCGCTTTGAACAGAATCGAACGCTGTATACCACCATCAATCTGGAGAAATGGGCGATTTACAGCATTTTTACCTTGATCCTGCTGGTAGCATCATTTAATATGGTGGGCGCATTGAGCATGCTGGTACTGGAGAAGAAAAAAGACATCCAGGTGCTGCAGGCGATGGGAGCCACCAGGGGGCTGATCATGAGGATTTTTATTGCCGAAGGCCTGGTACTGGCGGGGATTGGTGCAGTGGTGGGATCTCTTTTGGCCTTGCTGCTGTACTATCTGCAGATCACCTATAAGTTAGTTCCATTACAGGGGGAGAGCTTCCTGATAGATTATTACCCTGTCAAATTACTATGGCGGGATTTTGCCCTGGTGCTGTTGACGGCACTGGGTATTGGCTTTCTGGCATCAGTATTTCCGGCTTACCGTGCCAGCAGGCAGGCATTTGAGCTACGGTGAGGAGCAGGGTGTAGGGTGTAGGGGTAGGGTGTAGGTGTTCCTTAACTCTATATCCTAATAATCACCAAGCGTTTCCGGTAATTGCGCGAGTGCTTTTGCCAATTGCTCATCATTGGGTGCCACGCCATGCCACTGGTGGTCATTTTCCATGAAGTCCACTCCGGCGCCCATAATGGTATGCATCATGATGGCAACGGGCTTGCCCTGTCCCAGCATGGATTTGGCTTTATGAATGCCTGCAAGCACTTCATCCATATCATTACCCTTCATTTCAAGGGTGGCCCAACCAAAAGCTTCAAATTTTTCTCTGATATTTCCGAGGTTCATCACCTTGGTAGTGGTGCCGTCAATCTGCTGGCCATTCCAGTCAACAGTGGCAATCAGGTTATCCACTTTATGGTGGGCTGCTGCCATGATGGCTTCCCAGATCTGGCCTTCCTGTAATTCACCATCACCGTGGAGTGAATAAACAGTATGGCTGTCTTTATTGAGTTTTTTGGCAAGGGCGGTCCCGATGGCTACGCTGAGGCCCTGGCCCAGGGAGCCGGAGGCGATGCGGACACCCGGCAGGTGTTCATGGGTGGTAGGATGACCCTGTAACCGGCTGTTCAGTTTCCTGAAAGTTCCCAGCTCAGACAGGGGAAAATAACCAGAACGGGCAAGGACCGAATAAAAAACGGGAGAAATATGCCCATTTGACAACACAAAAACGTCTTCATTGGCCGCGTCCATGTTGAATTTTGGGTCATGTTTCATGACGTCAAAGTAGAGGGCGGTCAGAAAATCAGTACAGCCCAGAGAACCGCCGGGGTGGCCGCTTTGTACGGCGTGAACCATTCTGACGATATCTCTTCTGACCTGTGTAGCGATTTGCCGGAGACGTTCCATTGCTTGGTTTTGTGCGGCAAAGCTAATCGATTTGCAGTAGAAACCATTCAGTGGGGAATGAAAAGCATATACATAATAAATGACTCATTACATGCGTTTTATGTATAGGTGACATTATTAGAATTCGACACATCATTTGCATGCCATAAACCGGGTATGACTTTTGTTTAGAGTGCATTTCATATTATTTTTGCATACAAACCGCTGACTGATGGATAAGATTTTACTGGGAACGGCTATAGCTTTTATCATAACATTTGCGGCCATCCCCATTATTATCCAGGTAGCCAATTCAAAACAGCTTTTTGATCATCCTGACGAAAGAAAAATCCATTCCAATCCCATTCCTTCCCTCGGGGGACTGGGTATTTTTGCCGGATTCATCCTCGCCTGCCTGTTTACCATCAGTTTTTACAATGCACCTGGCTTCCAGTACTATTTTGCGGCCTCACTGGTGATCTTTTTTCTGGGTTTGAAAGACGATATCGTGGTGATCTCACCGTTGAAGAAATTCATGGGCCAGATCATCGCCACTTTTCTCATCATTTACAAGGGCAATCTGCTGATAGACAGCATGCACGGTTTTCTGGGTGTCTATGAGTTGCCGGATGTGTTCAGCCTGGCATTTACATACCTGACCATCGTACTGATCACCAATTCTTTTAACCTGATAGATGGTGTGGATGGTCTGGCGGGAAGCCTCGGACTGACTACCTCATTGGTTTTTGGCATTTATTTTTACCTGATTGGTGAAGTTGAATATGCAACGCTGGCTTTTTGCCTTTCCGGCAGCCTGGTGGCATTCCTGATCTTTAACCATTCACCGGCTAAGATCTTCATGGGGGATACGGGTTCTCTCCTGATTGGTATGATCAATGCCATCCTGGTCATCAAATTCATCAATGTTTCCAATAATCCAGTGTCGCCATTGCCCCTGCAATCCGCCCCGGCATTGGGTATTGCCATCCTTATCGTTCCCCTTTTTGATACGCTGCGGGTATTTTCCCTTCGCATTCTCAACCGGCGATCGCCTTTTTCACCGGATCGGAATCACCTGCATCACCTGATGATGGACCATGGCATGTCACATTCCATGATCACCTATACACTGGTGGGTGTAAACATCGTTTTTGTTGCGGCAGCCTATCTGTTAAGGAATATGAACTGCACGGTATTGATTGGCCTGATGACACTGGTAGCATCCGTAAGTACAGGCATATTATACTATACTTCCCGCAGGCATAAACTGCGTATCCAGGAAAGGAGAATGCAACTACAGGATCCTGACCTGCCCTCCAAGATCCTCCAGATCAAGAACAAGACTACCTACATCCATCCGGAACAGAACTAGGGCAAAAAAGATTGCTGTTCCATCGCATTTTGTAGATTTGCACCCACAAGAATAGTATATGGCAGATGATCTGAATGGAATAATTGCCCATACCCAGGACAGCATGACCAAGGCAATTGCACACTTGGAAGCAGAACTCGTGAAAATAAGGGCAGGACGCGCAAACCCCAATATGTTTGATGGATTGACGGTGGATTATTATGGTTCACCCACGCCCATTAGCCAGGTAGGAAATATTTCAGTGACCGATGCCAGGACCCTTACCATCCAGCCATGGGAAAAGAATATGCTGCAGCCCATTGAAAGGTCTATTATTGCAGCCAACCTGGGTGTTACCCCTCAGAATGACGGAACCATCATTCGCATCTACCTCCCGCCACTTACGGAAGAACGCAGGAAAGAGATCGTAAAACGCGTGCAACAGGAAGGGGAGCATTCAAAAGTAGCGATACGTAATATCCGCAGGGATGCCATCGAACATATTAAAAAACTCAAGAAAGACGGCTTGAGTGAAGATGCCGCTAAAGATGGAGAGGATGAGATCCAGGGCCTTACAGACAAAAACATTTTGTTGGTTGACAAGCATCTGGCCAGCAAGGAGAAGGAGATCATGTCTGTATAAGATTAGCGCCGCGCCACGTACACACCCATCAAAATCAACCCCAGACAGAGAAACTGTGCAGCGGTGATGTGTTCACCGGCCAGGTAGCCCCAGGCGAGGGCTACAAAGGGTATGCCGTAGGTTACCATTGAGGCAAAAAGAGCTCCGGCCCTCTTCATTAACATATAGAAAAGGATGGAGGCGATGGCGGTGCCAAAGATGCCGAGGATGGCAGAAGCCCCGGTGCTGTAAACGAAAGGTCCGGGTGCCAATGCAGAAAAATAACCGGTAAAGGTCAAAATTAGTAAAGAAGGAATGGTGAGGGAAGAGAACGCGACGGCGGCCAGGGTGGTGGAAGGCAGGTGCTTCAGGCGCATACTCACCATATTCACATTTAAGCCATAAAGGATGGTGGCCAACAGGATGAAGCCAGCATATGAAATGTTGGCAAAGGAAATCTCCCGGGATCCGGAGACGATCAACAGGATCAGGCCAGCCAAACCAATGATGATGCCTGCCCATTTCCAGATGGAAGGCTTGAGGCCAAAGAATACCACGCCAATGATAACTGTGAAGAGCGGTGTAAGTGCATTGAGTATGCCGGCGATTCCACTGTCAAGTTTGGTTTCAGCGATGCAGAATAAATAGGCCGGAAAAAAACTGCCGAGAAGGCCGGAAAGGATTGCATAGGGGAGATCAGCTTTAGGAACCTTCGCCAGATTTTTAATGGCGATGGGAATGAGGATGGCGCCGGCAGACAGGATACGGATGGATGCTACCTGGTAGGCGCTGAGTGATTTCATCCCTTCTTTCATCAGAATGAAAGAAGAGCCCCAAATAATGGAAAGAACGATGAAAAGCACCCAGTTAAACCATTTTTGACCATTTTCCTGTTTCATGCAGGGTGCAAAGTTGATTTATTCTTGTTCAATAAAAAATTGTGTGAACTGCTAAGGTCTCTATAATTTTACACATACTTAAAAAAACTAACATATGGGCTTTGTAAAAGAATTTAAGGAATTCGCCATGCGTGGCAATGTTATGGACCTGGCAGTGGGTGTTGTCATCGGGGGTGCTTTTGGTAAGATCATCACGGCAATGGTGGACTCCGTCATCATGCCCGTTATAGGTATGTTCACTGGTGATGTTGACAAGTTTGATGGGATCACCCTGGGTCCTGTAAAGATCGGGCTGCTGATTCATGCTGTGCTGGATTTCATCATCATCGCCTTTGCCCTGTTCCTGATGGTGAAGACCATCAACAGGTTTAAAGCGAAAACGGTTCAGGAAGCTCCTGCACCTACTAAAACTGAAACGCTCCTGGAAGAGATCCGCGACGCACTAAAAAAATAAATCCGAAATATTTCTGACTATGAGAATTTTGCTGACTACCGTACTGCTAATGGTGGCTGTTTATGGTTTTGCCCAGGACGCTACCGTATCCCAATTGAAATCTACTGCTGAGAAAACACTGGAAGACGATACCACCCACAAATCAGGATGGAAAAGAGGGGGCTTGCTGAACCTGGGACTCGCCCAGGGATCCACCAGCAACTGGGCTGCGGGTGGTGAAAAGTTTTCACTGACCGTCACCAGCTACCTGAACCTTTATGCAAACCTGAAAAGGGGTAAAGACAAATGGGTTAATAACCTGGACCTGTTTTATGCCATCCAGAGAACCACTTCCCTGGGGATGCGTAAGAATGATGACCGTATTGACCTGTATTCAAAATACACCCACCAATTGTCCAAAAAATGGTCATTTGGTGTGGTAGGAAATTTCAGAACACAGTTCACTGATGGTTATGATTACAGTAAGACGCCCAAGTTGAGGATCTCGGATATTTTTGCTCCTGCCTACCTGACCCTGGCACCCGGTTTTGAATGGACACCTACTGACTATTTCAGTGTTTTCATGTCGCCCATTTCCGGCAGGTGGACTTTTGTGAAAGATGATGCAGATAATCTCGGCCCAAGGTATGGACTGGATCCCGGTAAGACTACCCGTTTTGAAGCCGGCGCATTTTTATCAGCCAATTTCAAAAAAGATATAGCCAAGAATATCAATTTTAAAAGCAGGCTTGATCTTTATTCTAACTACCTGAAAAATCCGCAGAATGTGGATATCTTCTGGACAAACGTGCTGGCGATGAAGGTCACCAAGTTCATATCCATCACGTATAATTTTGATCTGATCTATGATGACGATGCACGTTTGTTTGGCCCCGCCAACAATGCGCCCCGTACGCAGATCAAATCACTCCTTTCTGTAGGATTTGCGGGCAGATTCTAGGAAAGAAAGCCTACATTTGAATAGCCAATAACTGGTAACTTTTTCGTTATTTGTTATTGGTTATTTTTTTATTGTGTGTTATGAATAATACTTCCTACCAGATCAAGTTGCCGCAGTTTGAGGGTCCGTTTGACCTGCTGTTGTTTTTTATAGAGCGTGATGAACTGGATATCTATAATATTCCCATTACCAGGGTTATTGAGGATTTCATGAAATTCATCCATTCAACGGACGAGCTGAATATTGAACTGAGCAGTGAATTTATTCTCTTCGTTTCTACCCTTATGCGGATCAAAGCCAAGATGCTGTTGCCACGTAAGGAACTGGATGAGCAGGGCAATGAGATTGATCCCAGGCAGGAACTGGTAGATAAAATCCTGGAGTATAAAAAGTTCAAGGAAGCATCGGCAAAGCTGGCAGACCTTGAGGCCACGAGGATGCTGATGGTTAAGCGGGGGAATGTGCAGCGGGAGCTAAACAGCCTTGGTGAAGAGAATGCAGAAGGAACAGAGATCCAGACGATCACCGTGTACAAGTTGATGAAGGTGTTTGAGAAAGTCATGAAACGCCTTCATGACAGAAACAACAAGCCCCAGCATGTGGTGTATCGTTACAACTACACCATGGAAGATACCCGTGAGTATATGCTGGCAACGGCGCGTACGGAGAAAACGATGTCTTTCGAGAAGATTTTTGAAGCGGCCCAGGACCGGATCCACGCCATTTTTATGTTTCTCACTATTCTGGAACTGGTACAACTCAAGCACCTGGAGATCCTCATTGGCGAAGGACTTAATAACTTCATTATTGAGTACAATGAGGAACAGGAAGTAGGGGGTAGTGTGTAGTGTGTAGTGCCTTTATTGCCGCACTACCGCATTACCACATTGCCACATTAATTCAGCTTATAGGCAAACAGTAAAATATTCGCCGTGCTTTCCTGGGCTTCATTGGAAATCAGCAGGTCTCCATTGGGCATAAATGCAATTCCTTCCGGCTGTCTGAATGTTGTTTTATGGAGCGGATACACGCCGTTCACTTTTCCCTCTTTCATGGTGAGCAGGAGCCTGTCATGCACAGAAAGGATATACAATTCACCCGTAAGCGGATGAATGGCTGCTGCAGTGGGTTTACATTCCCATTTTTTCTTGCCAGTGAGAGAAAGTATTGATGTTGTATCAGGAGAATAGCTGGAATCAAACCGGAAGGCACCTGATGCTGTATCCAACACAAATGCGGGTATCCTACCCTGTGAGTATGATTTCGGGATTTTGCTGAGGGTTACCAGTTGTTGCCTTGCCGCATCAAAAAAAATGGACTCAAATTCCCACCCCGCCTCCGTGAATGGGTAGGTTCTGGTTTCCACCTGGTCAGTGAAGGCGCCACTTACCCTGTACACTTCGCCGTCACTTTTGATGGCATACCAGAATCTGCCGTCCGTTGTGAGGTCTTCAAAATCACTTTTCTTTGCAAACTTGAAAGCTTTCCCCAGTAGTTTTCCCTTTAGATCCAATCGGTAAAATTTTCCTTCTTCATCGTTCAATGTAATAATAGAAGAGTCCTGGTGCAGAAAATACAGGCCGGAAATTTCATTGAGGTCTTCACTCAGTACCCTTTTCACTGGCTGGCTGAAATTGTAGCCAGGAGGGGAAACCACGGGCTTTTGTTCCTGTTGTTTACATGACAATACCGTCAGGCAGAGGGCTAACACAGTGAGTGCTTTCTTCATACGGCTGAATTTATCAATATTATTGTATATTAACAATCGCAATTCTGAGTACATGCAATTGGACAAACTGCTGGCGGACATAGAAGCACACGTGACCGCTGAATTTAATGCCCATCCGGATCCCCGACTGTTATATCATAATATTGATCATATCCGGGAAGTGGTTTCTGCCGTAACCACTATCAGCGGTTATTATGGACTGGGTGAAGATGAACGATTTCCCATTATAGCCGCTGCCTGGTTTCATGATCTGGCATGGATATCTTCAGGGGCTATAGATCATGAACATAAAAGTGCAATCCTGGCCAGGGATTATCTGATGCAGAAAGGAGTGCCCGATGCACTAATCAGGGAAGTGGAAGGTTGTATCATGGCCACCAAAGTTCCACAAAAGGCAAACACCCTGAAAGAAAAGATACTTGCAGACGCAGATCTGTATCACCTGGGTAAGTCCAATTTCCAGGAGAAAACAGAACTGCTGCGCGATGAAACTGCAATGCTTACCGGTGTGGAACAAACAGGCACTGAATGGCGGGCACACGTATTACGGTTTATGGAATCCCACCGTTATTTTACGGAGTTTGCGCAACATGAATTGCAACATCAGAAGGAGCTGACCTATGAGATTTTGAAGGAGAAGCAGCAAAGAAAGCTGGCCAAAAAATCAAAAGAGACTGCTGCAATGCAGCCGCCTGAAGAGGTAAAACAGCATTCTGAGGAGAAACCCAGGGGAAAGGATGCTGAAAAGGATAAGCCTTCCCGGGGTATTGAAACTTTGTTTCGCCTCACGTCCCGTAACCAGATGGACCTGAATGGCCTTGCAGATAACAAAGCGGGCATCATGATCTCCGTGAACTCCATTATCGTTTCTGTAATTCTTACGGTATTGTTGAGAAAGCTGGAAGACCAGCCGCACCTGGTGATCCCAACCATCCTGATGCTTACCGTGAATATCTCAACCATCATTTTTGCGATCCTGGCCACCAGGCCCAAGATCATCGCCAATGACATCACCGAGGCAGATATTAAAACTAGGAAGATCAATATGCTGTTCTTCGGCCATTTCCAGAAACTGAGTTTTGATCAATACAGTACAGGAATCAAGCAAATGCTTAAAGAGAAAGACTATCTGTACACCAGCCTGATCAAGGACATTTACTACCAGGGCCTGGTGCTAAACAAGAAATACAGGTATCTCAGTATCTGTTATACCATCTTCATGTATGGTCTGGTGATTTCAGTACTGGCATTTGGAATTGCCGTGTATTTGAACAGTTAGCAGCTTTTACCCATTGGTCAGCATGCTCACCTGCATCATTTCCCTTGCCAGTTCTTCAATACCCTGGGCATCGTAACCGCATTCCCGGTGAAGTTGTTTCAGTGTGCCGTGTTCCACCAGTCTGTCTGGAATACCCAGCATCCGAAGTTCAGCCTGGTAGTGATGTGCGGCCATGAATTCCAGTATGGCTGACCCAAAACCACCTACTACTGTGCCGTCTTCAACGGTGATGATCTTGCTGTATTTGCTGAATACTTCATGCAGCAATGCTTCATCCAGCGGCTTAACAAAACGCATATCATAATGCGCAGGTTGTATGCCATAGGTTTTGAGATTGCGAATAGCCTGCGCAGCAAAATTTCCAGGGTGTCCTATGGTGAGGATGGCCAGGGTCTCCCCGTCTTTCAGCTTGCGGCCTTTGCCGATCTCAATGGCAGACAGGGGTGCCTTCCACTCTGGCATCACGCCTTCTCCACGGGGATACCGGATCACCATCGGCAGGGTGGTTGATTCTAATTGTGAAGTGTACATGAGGTTTCTGAGTTCCACTTCGTTCATAGGTGCACTCACAATCATATTGGGAATACAACGCATATAGGGAATATCATAGGCACCATGGTGCGTGGGTCCGTCTTCACCAACAAGGCCTGCCCTGTCAAGACAGAATACTACCGGCAGCTTCTGTATAGCCACATCGTGGATCACCTGGTCAAAGGCACGCTGCATGAATGAAGAGTAGATATTGCAGAATACGCGCATGCCCTGGGTGGCCAGGCCCGCGCTGAGGGTAACAGCATGTTGCTCGCAAATGCCTACGTCAATAGCACGGTCTGGCATCTTATCCATCATCCATTTCAGAGAAGAGCCTGAAGGCATGGCAGGCGTTATGCCCATGACGCGTGGATTTTGCTCCGCCAGCTCAATGATGGTATGGCCAAACACATCCTGGTATTTGGGTGGCTGCGGGGTATCAAATGTTTTCTTATAAATCTCGCCCGTGACCTTATCAAAAAGACCGGGAGCATGCCATTTGGTTTGGTCTTTTTCCGCCAGGGCATATCCTTTACCCTTGGTGGTGATGACATGCAGAAGCTTGGGTCCCGGGATATTCTTGAGTCCTTCCAATGTATCAACAAGGTTGGTGATATTGTGCCCGTCAATGGGACCAAAATACCGGAGCTTCATCGCTTCAAATAAGTTGCTGCTGCGGGAGATAAATCCTTTTACGGAATGCTCGATCTTGCTGGCGATGTCCCTGGCCACAGGCAGTTTACCCAGTGCCTTCCAGATATCGTCCTTAAACTTATTATAGGTTTGCGAAGTAGTGATGTCTGTGAGGTATTCTTTTAATGCGCCCACATTGGGATCAATGCTCATACAATTGTCATTCAGGATGATGAGCATATTGGCATCGGAAACACCGGCATGGTTCATGGCTTCAAAAGCGAGGCCTGCTGTCATGGCTCCATCCCCAATAACCGCCACGCATTGGCGGTCTTTTTCGCCCTTCAGTTTTGCAGCTATGGCCATACCCAGTGCGGCAGAAATGGATGTGGATGAATGCCCCACGCCAAAAGTGTCATATTCACTTTCACTGCGTTTGGGAAAACCACTGATGCCACCATATTTCCGGTTGGTGTGGAACTCTTTTTTTCTTCCCGTCAGTATTTTATGTCCATAAGCCTGGTGACCTACGTCCCATACCAGTTGATCATAAGGTGTATTGAACACATAGTGGAGCGCTACGGACAGCTCTACCACACCCAGGCTTGCCCCAAAATGGCCACCTTCCACACTCACAATATCAATGATATATTGGCGCAGCTCATCGCAAACCTGGTTGAGTTGTTCTTTGGACAACTTCTTGAGGTCTTCAGGAGCGTTGATATCTTTTAGCAATGGACCCGGGATATATTCCATATGTGCATGGTTGAGCAAGGGACAAAAATACAACAGCCGGGGTTACCAGCTGTTGTAAATTATGCCAATCTAACAAGAATTAGGCGGTATTGTTCTGCGGCTATCGTTTTATGACCCTGAAACTCTGCTGGGCCATATTGCCCATCGTAGCGCGGAGGATATAGGTACCGGGCGTCAAATTTGAGGCGGGTATTTCCAGCAGGGTGGTACCCGAGGATACCGTGAACTTGCGGGTGAGTACCTGCTGACCTGATCCGTTGAAGACCTGGATCTCCAGTTGCTCTGGCCTGGTACTGGTGCTGTATAGTTTAAAGGCGTCAAATATGGGGTTGCCAGCCAGGGTAAGTTTCTGTCCACCGGGCTTATTGCCCAGTTTTCGGATCGGGGAATACACCGTTTTGTAGTCCCTGTTAATGATGGCTAGCCTGAAGTATTGAATTTCTTCAGCGGGGGTACCGTTCCAGGACACCTGTTGAATACCTGCCGTTAATGCAAAGTCAACATCGGCCAGTTTGGAGAAATCTTTTCCATTGGTGCTGCCTTCCAGCACTACTCTCTGTAATTCATTGCCACCTGCGATGTCTGCAATCATTCTCACCTGGTCCAGCGCACTTACATTGAAGGAGCGGATGCTGGCACCCAGCGTAGTACAGGGGCCTACCGCAAAAACAAAATTCTGGTAGCTGCAGCCCTGACGCGGACCAATATTAATAGCATACAGGCCAAAAGGAAGGTTGCCGATCACCAGATCCGGTGCATCATAGTCTATTCCTGTACTGTAGGTGTCATTGAAGGTGAACTGGCCGTCTCCGTCTGAATCATACCCAAGGATATAATCTACCGGGAACCACGCAGAAGCCGGGTTTTGGTCCACCACAAACCGCGCCTGCCCAAACATACAGTAGATATCTTCAGTGATATACATGGACAAGGTGAAGGGTGATTTTGCTCCAGGGGTATTGTTGGTTTCCCCACCGGTTTGCTGCGTATCTTTCACCCAGCCACAATCACCATCCAGTTTACGGGCGATGGAGTTACCGCGTCCAGCGGATTCTCCAATATTTTCATATTCCACACCCATATTGTCCAGGTTGAAGGTAAAGGGTGTGCAGCCTGGTGCGGCGGCTGTGGTGATGGTGTTTGAAATTTCAGTGGGAAATGTTCTCACTACCGCGTCCACCACTTTGCCGGAGTAGTCCAGCAGCGCAATCTGTTCAGAGGCGAAACCACCGTCTGTAAAAAAACCTGGCGCAGTAGAAGGAATAACGTCGCTGGAACATTCACAATCATTCCAGTTAAGGTCTGCCACAATATCACGGGCTACATTGGCGCAGGGGGCGGGGATGAACCACTGGCCGGCAATCACATAAAATTGACCAGGTTGGAGGATGGTTCCTGCAGGAATAGTTACTGAAAAATCACCATCTGTAAGTACATGGCAACCGATATCCACGGGGCCGGGACCCATATTATACAGCTCCACAAATTCCGCGGTGGCCCCACAGGAATTGTTGGGCCAGGGCAGATACTCATTGAGGAGGATCCTGCCAAAGGGAAATTGGGCTTTTGCTTCCTGCCCCACTAAAAGCGTGAGGATCAGGGCACAAAAAATGGTAAAATTTCTTTTCATAAGTACGGATTTGAAATAGGGTATAAACGGCTCTTATTAAACGTTTTCGCGTAAAAAAAATTGAGAAAAACATGGGGTAGTTTATCCCCATTCTACCCTGTATATCACCATTAGTCCAAAAGCCTTAAATTAGGCTCTACAGAACCATAGTTTTGCACCAGGCATGCGAAGTTTTATCAGCAGAATAGCGCAATATTGGCTCTACCAGGCCGTGGGTTGGGGATTATTTCTCTTGATCAATATCTTCTTTGCGATCTCTTTTGACCGGTTCAACTCCCTGTTTGTAGGGAGGCTTCTCATTTTTGTTACGCTGGGTATCACCCTCACCCACCTGATGCGGGAAACCATACGCAGACTGAATCTTTTACAGCGGTCATTGAACCAGCAGATCATCGGCTTTCTGCTGGTAACCCTGGGTTTTGCCGTTGTGGTGGCCAGTGTGGAATCCCTGCTGGTGGATGTCTTCAAGTTGCGTGCAGATGTGGATGCAAATGAAGATGGCTCCTATATTTTGATTACCAATATTTTCAACTCCTTTGTATACCTCTTCATCTGGAATATGATCTACTTCATTGATCACTATATCAATGCGGTACGCAAGCAGAAGCTGGATACCCTGCGCCTGCAGGCGTTGGTAAAAGAACTGGAATTGAAAACCATCAAATCACACATCAATCCCCATTTCATTTTTAACGCACTGAACAGCATCAGGGCGCTTATTGATGAAAATCCTTCCCGTGCGCGTGCTGCCATTACAGAGCTGAGTAATATCCTCCGCAGCAGCATGCAGGCTGAGAATGTGGAAACGGTGCCGCTTACCCGGGAACTGGATATTGTGAAAGATTACCTTGCCCTGGAACATATTCGTTTTGAAGACCGGTTGAAAGTAGAGTATGATATCGATGAGAATACCCTCAACCAGCCCGTTCCGTATATGATGCTGCAAACCCTGGTGGAAAATGCCATCAAACATGGCATCAGCAAGAATGTGGAAGGGGGAACGGTGAAGATCATTTCAGACTTCAGCGGTGACCATCACGAGCTGATCGTGCGGAATACGGGCCGTTTAAACGGCGGTATCAATAAAGAGGGGTTTGGATTGCAGAGCACATCTAACAGACTGGGTTTATTGTTTGGGCCGGATGCTGATTTTGAGATAAAGGATCTCCATGATAACCTGGTGGAGGCAAGGGTGCGCATACCAGTACAGATTTAACTTTTATAGATTAAACATATGTCAAAAAGAGCAATCATCATTGACGACGAAAGACTGGCCCGCAATGAACTTCGTAAGCTGCTGGCAGATCATCCTGAAGTGGAGATCGTAGCAGAAGCTGCCAACGCCAGTGAAGGCATTGAGAAGATCAATGAGCTGCAGCCAGACCTCATTTTCCTGGATATCCAGATGCCGGGTAAAACCGGCTTTGATATGCTGGAGGAACTGGACAAAGCACCAGCCATCATCTTCACCACGGCCTATGATGAGTTTGCCATCAAAGCCTTTGAATTCAACGCACTGGATTACCTGCTGAAACCCGTGGAACCCAAACGCCTATCAGATGCCATTCATAAACTGGAAGGCGCTGAAGACAGGGAAGCACTGGCGGGTGATTCGGTTACCATACATCGGGGTGTGTTGGGTGATGCAGACCAGGTATTTGTGAAGGATGGTGAACGATGCTGGTTTGTTAAGCTATCAGATATTCGTTTATTCGAGTCCGTGGGGAACTACGCTAAAGTATATTTTGCCGGCAATAAACCACTGATCCTGAAGTCACTCAATGCCCTGGAAGAGCGTCTTGATCCCCGGGTGTTTTTCCGCGCTAACAGGAAGCATATTGTAAATCTCCGGATGATTGAAAAAGTAGAGCCTTATTTCAACGGCGGACTTTTGCTGGAGATCAAAGGCGGAGAGAAGGTTGAAGTGAGCCGCAGGCAGGCAGTGAAGTTCAAAGAAATGATGTCACTCTAATAATTAGCAATTGACAATTAGCAAATAGCAATTGGCACTGGTTACTAAAGTCTAGTCTTTAATAACCAGTGCCAATTGCTATTTGTCAATTGTCAATTGTTAATTACTAAACTTGTGCAACACCTTGGTCATCTCTTCCGCAATCTGCTCATTGCACAAGTTCCCCATGCTGCCTTCGTGGGTGTGGTGCAGCCCTTTGTGATGATCAAACCTGAACTCCCCTTTCTCAATCTGGTTGCCCACCTGTTTATAGGCCTCACGGAAGGGAATGCCTTTATTCACCAGTTCATTCACCGCTTCCACACTGAAGAGATAAGTGTATTTGGGATCATCCAGGATATTTTCCTTCACCCGGAGTTCTTTCATCATCACCAGCATCAGTTGTAAACATGCTTTCAGCTCTTCAATGGCTGGGAACAGAATTTCCTTGGTGAGCTGCATTTCACGGTGGTAACCGGAAGGAAGGTTTGATGTAAGCAGGGTGAGTTCATTGGGAAGGCTCTGCAAGCGGTTGCTTTTCCCGCGGATGAGTTCAAATATGTCCGGGTTTTTCTTATGCGGCATGATACTGCTTCCGGTGGTAAGGTGCTCCGGGAATGAGATGAAATTGAAGTTCTGGCTCAGGTAGAGGCAGCCATCCATCGCCAGTTTGTTGAGCGTGGCGGCGATGCTGCTGATGGCCATGGCCACTAGTTTTTCAGTTTTGCCCCTGCTGGTTTGGGCATATACCGCATTCCAGTTGAGGGTGCGGAAACCCAGTATTTCCGTGGTCCTGCTGCGGTTCAGCGGAAAGGATGAGCCGTAGCCTGCACCGCTGCCCAGCGGATTTTTGTTGGCTACGGAATAGGCTGCAGACAGCATTTCAAGATCGTCTACCAGGCTTTCTGCATAACTGCCCAGCCATAGGCCAAAGGATGAGGGCATCGCAATCTGCAGGTGCGTATAACCAGGTAACAGAATATCCTTATATGCCTCACTTTGCAGTTGTAATTGCCGGAATAGTTTTTCAACATCGTCCTTGATATCCAGGATAGCTGCACGGAGATATAGTTTGATATCCACGGCAACCTGGTCATTCCGGCTCCGGCCACTATGAATTTTTTTTCCGGCTTCACCAATTTTTTGGGTGAGCAGAAACTCTACCTGGCTGTGCACATCTTCCACGCCATCTTCAATCACAAAAGTTCCGGCTTCAATGGCATCTGCAATCTCTTTAAGGCCGTCAATGGCACTTGAAGCTTCCTCGCTGCTCATCAATCCACATTCTGATAACATCGTTACATGAGCGATGGAACCCTGAACGTCATATCTTGCAAGCAGGAGGTCAAACTCACGGTCCCGGCCAACCGTAAAATTCTCTGTGAGCTGGGAAAGGGCCGTAGTATCTTTTTGCCAGAGTTTCATATGTGTGTTTTATCCGATGAGTAGCGGGGTGAGCAATTGAATATACATATCGATGCCTTCCCTGATCTCGTTTACAAAAATAAATTCGTCTGCCGAGTGGCTGCGGGCTGAATCACCTGGTCCCATTTTCAGTGCCGGAAATGGCATGAGTGCTTTATCTGAGGTAGTAGGCGATCCGTAAGTGGTGCGTCCCAGCGCCAGTCCGCTTTTTACCAGCGGATGGTCCATGGGGATCATGGAACTTTTCAGTCGGGTACTTCTGGCAGTGATGTCCGCTTTGACATGCTTACGGATCTCTGCCATCACTTCATCAAAACTATACAATTCATTCACCCGTACATCCACCACAAATCTGCATTCTGCGGGCACCACATTGTGTGCTTTGTTTTCGGTTTCAATCACGGTCACACTCATTTTCACAGGTCCCAGCATGTCAGATACGCGTGGGAAAGCATATTGAAGAAACCATTGGATGTCCTGAACAGCATGTGTTATGGCATTGTCGCCTTCATTTCTTGCGGCATGTCCCGGCTTGCCTTTGGACACGGCATCCAGCACCAGTAATCCTCTTTCTGCAACAGCCATCTGCATCTGGGTGGGTTCACCCACTATCGCACAATCAATGCGGGGCAGGTAGGGCAGGGTATATTCTATGCCGCCGGTGCCAGAGATCTCTTCTTCTGCTGTTGCGGCAATTACGAGATTATACTTAAGGCCCTCCAGTTCATAAAAATGAAGGAAGGTAGCTATGAGGGAAACCAGGGGGCCGCCGGCATCATTGCTGCCAAGGCCATAGAGTTTGTTGTCTTTTTCAATGGGTTGAAAAGGGTCAAGGGTATAGGATTTATTGGGCTTTACCGTGTCATGGTGAGAGTTCAACAGGAGGGTTGGTTTTGCAGGATCAAAATGCCGGTTCAGGGCAAAGACATTATTGCCTACCCTGCTGTGTTCTACCCGATGAAGCGCGAGGAAGCGTGTGATGGCGCTGGCCGTTCCGTACTCTTCTTTGGAAAAAGAAGGAATGGTGATCAGCTCTTTCAGCAGATTCAGCGCTTCCAATTGCAAATTGCTATTTTCCATTTGTCAACTTTGTTCCGGCCTTTCCCTGTACCAGGTTGTGCAGGTCTTCGGCCTGGCCAATGATCACATTCTCTACACCGGCTGCTATGGCAGCAAAAGCATTATCCAGTTTAGGAATCATGCCGGCAAATATCTTTCCTTCGTTTTTCAAACGTTCATAGACTACCGGATCAATGACGGGGATGGCGGATTCTTCATCATCCACATCCAGGAGTACACCTTTCTTTTCAAATGAGTATACCAGTTGCACTGCAAATGCCCCGGCTAAAGACTTTGCTGTTTCCTGTGCAATGGTATCTGCATTGGTATTCAGCAGCTGGCCTTTTCCATTATGCGTGATGGGAGCGATGACCGGCGTATAGCCTTCCGCAAGGAGTTTGGACAATAGTGCAGCATTCACTTCCCTTACATCGCCCACAAAACCATAGTCAAGTGCTGCAGTGCCCCTTTTATCTGAACGGATCAGGTTGCCGTCTGCACCAGACAGGCCGATGGCATTGCTGCCCTGGGCCTGCAGGGTGGCTACTACATTTTTATTGATGAGGCCTGCATAAACCATCGTCACTACTTTCAGCGTCTCTGCATCTGTGATGCGCCTGCCATCCACCATTTGCTGGGGGATGTGGAGGGAGGCCGCCAGTTTGGTTGCCAGTTTACCGCCGCCATGTACCAGGACCTTATGGGCCTTCAGTGCAGAAAAGGATTTGAGAAAATCCTCCAGTCTTGCTTCATCATCAATGATGTTGCCCCCGATCTTGATTATGTAAACGGGTTGCCTCACTATTTTTTATTTTCAAGGATGGTGCTTAGTACTGCCTGTGCCGCCCATACCCGGTTGGCACCTTGTTGGGTGACCAGCGAAGCAGGGGAATCCAGGATCTCATCACTCAGTTCCACATTACGCCTAACGGGCAGGCAATGCATCACTTTCGCGTTATTGGAATCCTTTAGTTTATCATGGGTAAGCATCCAGTCTGGATCATTACAATAGATCTTGCCGTAGTCATTATAGGTACTCCAGTTTTTCACGTACACGAAGTCAGCATTTTTCAATGCTTCATCCTGGTTATGGGTGATGGTGGCGCCTTTTGTGAACCTGGGATCCAGTTCATAGTCTTCCGGATGGGTGATCACAAAATCAGCCTTGCCCCAGGCATTCACCCATTGGGCAAAACTGTTAGCCACACATTGTGGCAGGGGCTTAACGTGCGGAGCCCAGGTGAGGACCACCTTTGGTTTGCGCGCCTGTTCCCATTTGCTCATCTCTTCCGTCATGGTAATGATGTCTGTGAGGCTCTGTAATGGATGCAGGGTGGCACTTTCCAGGCTTACAACAGGCACGCCTGCGTATTTGATGAATTGGCGGATATAGAGTTCACTGTAATCGTCTTCCTTGTTTTTGAGGGACGGGAATGTTCGTATAGCGAGGATATCAAAATATTTTCCGAGGATGGGTGCGGCATCTTTCACGTGCTCAACGGTGTTGCCGCTCATGATGGCTTCGTCTTCAAATTCCAGTGCCCAGCCTTCTTGCCCAACATTAAAGATCACGGCTTCCATGCCCAGGTTCTGTGCAGCAATTTGCGTGCTGAGCCGGGTGCGCATACTGGGATTCAGGAAAATGCAGCCAATACGTTTATGCTTTCCCTGTGATTTTGCCCCCAGGGGATCAGCTTTGCACAGCAGGGCTTTCTCCACCAGCGCGTCCATTCCCTGTACGTCTTCTACGGAAATAAAATTTTTCATGTTTACCTATGCTTTTTGGCTGGTGAGTAATTGGGCGATCTCTTCATGCACAGCCTGCGTAAACTGGTCTGCTTCTGCCTGCGTCAGTGCAAGGGATGGGAGCAATCTGATAACAGCCGGCTTGGCTTCACCCGTAAAGATATGGTGCTTCCACAGCAGGTTCTTACGCAGGTCTTTCAGGCCTTCATCCACGTCAAAACCAATCATGAGTCCACGGCCCCTGACATTGCGTAGTCCTTCTGTTTTGCCGAGCTGCTGGTGCAGGTTTTCGCCTACTACCGCCGCATTGGCCATCAGGTTTTCCTCTTCCATGACTTCCAGAACGGCAAGTGCAGCTGCACAGGCAAGGTGGTTGCCCCCAAATGTTGTACCCAGCATGAAATGCCTGGAATGTATGTGGGGAGCGATGATGATACCCGCCACCGGAAATCCATTACCCATACCTTTTGCCATGCTATAGATATCCGCGTTCACACCGGCAAAATCATGGCTGAAGAATTTACCGCTTCTGCCATAACCACATTGAATACTATCCGCGATGTACACGGCACCATATTGATCACAAAGACGGCGGATGAGTTGAAGAAAAGAAGGCGTAGCAACATTGATGCCGCCTACACCCTGGATGCCTTCAATGATCACGGCTGCAATCTCACTGCCATGCTTTGCAAAATGGTCAGCCAGGGCCTGCTCATCATTAAAAGGCAGGAAGGTTACATTGTTTGTCTGGTTTACCGGTGCAACAATGTTTGGGTTGTCCGTTGCCGCCACTGCCAGGGACGTTCTGCCATGGAAAGCTTTTGAAAAAGCAATAATCTTTTTTCTGCCTGTGTGGAAAGAGGCCAGTTTGAGTGCGTTCTCGTTGGCTTCAGCGCCCGAGTTGCAGAGGAAGAGCTGGTAATCCGGTTTTCCTGACACCCGGCCCAGTTTTTCCGCCAGTTCCTCTTGCAGGGGTATATGGATAGAGTTGGAATAAAATCCCACTTTGTTGAGTTGTTCCGTTACCCTTTGCACATATCGTGAATGGGTATGGCCGATGCTGATCACCGCGTGACCGCCATACATATCCAGATACAGCTGTCCTTTGTCATCCCATACGCTGGAGCCCTTGGCTTTCACGATGGTGATGTCATTGATGGGGTAAACGTCAAATAACTTCATGGTATCGCTTTAAAAATAGTTTGCCTTGAGTTGCAATCCTGTGGTCTCTTCCAGCCCAAACATCAGGTTCATGTTCTGCACCGCCTGACCCGATGCTCCTTTTAACAGATTATCTGTGATAGAATGCACTACCAGCTTGCTGCCCACTTTTTCAGGCTGGATGATACATTTATTTGTATTGACCACCTGTTTGAGGAAGATGGGATCCCGGGAAACCTGCGTGAACGGGTGCCCTTCATAAAATTCTTCAAACAATGTATAGATCTGTTCCCCTTTCCAATCACAGGTGATCAGTGAGCTCACAAAAATTCCCCTGGTGAAATCACCACGCCAGGGAATGAAATTCACTTCAATATCTGATCCCGGTTGTAGTTTCAGCAGTGACTCGCCAATCTCGCCCAGGTGCTGGTGGGTAAGGGTTTTATAAGCCTGTATATTATTGGCACGCCAGCTAAAATGGGAGGTGGGTGCCAGGCTCTGACCGGCACCAGTGGAACCGGTGATGCCCGTAACATGGATATCGTCAAGCAGGGCCGCCTTGGCCAGTGGGAGCAAGCCCAATTGAATGCAGGTGGCAAAACAACCCGGATTGGCGATATTCTTTGCATGACGGATGGCTTCCCGGTTCAATTCCGGCAGGCCATATATAAACTCACGTGTACCTATAACCGAAGACGCGGACAGGCGAAAGTCGTTAGACAGGTCAATCACGCGGATATGTTCCGGCAGGTCAATTTCCTGCATAAACTTCCGGCCTTCTCCATGACCTGCACAAAGAAAAAGAACATCTACATTAAGGTCCAGGTCAGCAGTAAAATGCAGGTTTGTATCACCCAGCAGGTCCGCATGCACTTTATGCAACGGATTACCGGCATTGCTCTTGCTGTGAACAAAAGTGATGGTCACTTCCGGGTGATGGATCAGTAGCCTGATCAGCTCGCCACCCGTGTATCCTGCACCGCCTATGATGCCCGCGTTGATCATTTGTTTTCCTCCTGTACATTATTCCAGATCACGGTCTGGTTGCCAAAAATTTTGCTGAAGCCCCGCACATCCTGGCCCGTGAAGCCGGAATTCATTTCCCCATATTTACCAAACTTACTGTTCATCAGGTCATAGGGTGAAGCTATGCCCGTTACCTGGAAACGATAGGGCATGAGTTGAACAAACACGTCACCCGTTACATTGGCCTGCGAGTTGGAGAGAAACGCTTCAATGTCACGCATCACGGGATCCAGGATCTGGCCTTCGTGGAGCCAGTTGCCATAGAACAGTGCGAGCTGGTCTTTCCACTGCAGCTGCCACTTCGTGAGTACGTGCTTTTCCAGGGCATGGTGCGCTTTCAGGATCACCATCGGCGCAGCCGCCTCAAATCCCACCCGGCCCTTGATACCGATGATGGTATCGCCCACGTGGATATCCCTGCCGATACCGTAAGGACCTGCAAGCGTTTGCAGGTATTGTATCGCCTCTGTTGGATGTTCAAAAGACTTTCCATTCACGGTCACCAATTCTCCTTTCTCAAACCTCAATACAACCTCTTCCTCCTGACCGGCCCTGCTCATAGGTGTTGGCCAGGCAGACTCCGGAAGCATACCCTTGGAGTTCAGGGTTTCCTTTCCGCCCACGCTGGTGCCCCACAGACCTTTGTTGATGGAGTACTGCGCTTTCTCGAAGTTCATGTCCACCCCTTTTTTCTTCAGGTATTCAATCTCTTCTTCACGGCTCAGCTTGAGGTCCCTGATGGGCGTAATGATCTCTACAGAAGGGATCATGATATGGAAGATCATGTCAAACCGCACCTGGTCGTTCCCCGCGCCGGTACTGCCATGGGCAACGGCATCGGCGTTCAGTTTTTTTGTATGCTCGGCAATGCTCAGTGCCTGGGAAAGCCTTTCTGCACTTACACTCAGTGGATAGGTATTATTCTTCAGCACATTACCATACACCAGGTAACGTATGATCCTGTCATAGTAACTCTTCACTGCATTCACGGTGGTATGGGTCTTCACACCAAGCGCATAGGCGTGCGCTTCAATTTTTTTCAGTTCATCTGCACTGAAGCCGCCGGTATTTACGATGATGCTGTGTACCTCGTAGCCCAGGTCTTCACCCAGGTATTTCACACAAAATGTTGTATCCAGTCCGCCGCTGAATCCGAGAACCAGTTTTTTTCCAGTACCGGGTTTAGGGTCTTGCATATACTAATGTTGGTTGATTAGAAATGAAACAAATGGCTGAAAAATGCTTTCACAGATGATGCGCCGTCTTTGCGGAAGGCTTTGAGCAGGCTCCACTGCTTGAAATTCATCAGCCGCTCCAGCACGCTTTTTTTCTCCTCAAAAAACTGTTTGGTTTCTTCAGGCTCATAGTGATCCTTGGGATCATAGAGCATAGCGGTGCACATACAGTTTTTCCGGCCCTTGCTCATCAGGATCTCATAGTTCACGCAGCTCTTGCAGCCGGCCCAAAAAGCTTCGTCCTGGGTAAGTTCTGAATACGTCACGGGTTCATAGCCCAGTTCACTGTTGATCTTCATCACGGCCAGGCCGGTGGTGAGTCCAAAGATCTTGGCATCGGGGTATTTCTTCCGGGACAGTTCAAAGATCTTATGTTTGATGGAACGAGCCAGGCCGCTCTTGCGGAACTGAGGGGAAACGATGAGGCCCGAGTTGGCCACGTATTCTCCTTCCCAGGTTTCTATATAACAGAAGCCTGCCCATTCTCCGGCATAGGAGAGGGCGATGACGGCTTTGCCTTCCTTCATTTTTTGGATGATGTACTCAGGGGTACGTTTGGCAATACCGGTTCCGCGGGCTTTGGCAGACTCTGCCATTTCATCACAGATGGTTTGGGCGAAATGAAAATGACTTTCATCGGCCACCAGTATCTGGAACTGTTGTTGCTGTTGCTGTTGCATTATGGTAAAACGGGTCAAAGAAATGAGCAATGGGACCCCTTCGGTCCGTGATGGTCAACGATAGCGCTGCCCCCGGGCAGCCCTATACAAAGGGAGTATCAACGTCGCACCCAAAAGGGACGTGGGGTGTACGCAAAAACTGTTCTGGGCTGAACAGTAAAAACCCAACGCAATATGGCACTCTGGGAGAGCGCTTCAGCGATTGATATGGTCAGGTTTTTTTTCATCTTCGTTTATCGGCTCGGGCTTTGAATTTCCGGATACAAATTTGCGTAAATTTTTCTTAAAGGGGTGTTTTTTTTTCATAATGAAAAAATCATCCCCCCCTTCCCTTAATGCCTCAATGCCTTAATGCCTCAATGCCTTTCTATAGTAGGTCATTTTCCGGTATGGGTTGCCTGCCTTATTCTTCACAAAAAGTTAAATTGCCGCCAAATAAATGGTATGTACAGACTTCTTTTGCTGGCTCTGATCCTTTCTACTGCTGCCCAGGCGCAGATCAAACAGGAATCCGTGGCTTCTTTCCTGCAGGCATTCTCTGCTGATTCTATGCGAGGGCGGATGGCCGGCACACCGGATATAGACAGGGCGGCAAATATGGTGGCGGCACAGTTCCGCCAGGCCAGATTGCCATTTATGACGGGCCTATCCGGCTATTTCCAAACCTTCCCCATGGTAAAGTCCATCCCCATTGAAGCCAGGGTAACGGTGGATGGGGAGGCGGTGGATGCCTCTGATGTGATGGTCCTGGGCGAGGATGAGCAGATCAACTGGAATACGGGTGATGCGGAAAAGATATGGATCGATAAAGGGACCAACCTGGGACAGAAGGTTTTTGGCATGACCAGCCAGAAAGGGAATAAGATCATATTTGCCGATACCTCAAACCGCAGGACCCTGCGCAGGTTCAGGAGTTTTGGTATGCAGCGTTTTGGTGGCCTCGGAAACATTGTAGTGGTGCTCACCACCAAGAGCCCATCGGCCTATACTGTAAACGTTACTAACTATATCGGCAGAACGGAATACAAGAATGTGGTGGCTATGATCCCCGGCAAGCGAAGCAATGAATTTGTGATCTTCTCCGGGCATTATGACCATATCGGAACGGGAAAGGCTGTTGACGGCGATTCTATTTTCAATGGCGCGAATGACGATGCTTCCGGTACCACGGCGGTCATTACACTGGCCAGGTACTTTGCCAAACAACCCAAGCCGGAACGTACCCTGCTCTTTGTGGCTTTCACCGCAGAAGAGAGCGGAGGCTACGGGGCCACTTATTTCTCCAGGCAGCTGCCCCCTGAGCAGGTCATTGCCATGTTTAATATTGAGATGATTGGGACAGACAGCAAATGGGGTAAGAACAGTGCATATATCACGGGCTTTGAGAAAAGCGATATGGGAACGATGTTGCAGGAGAGCCTGAAAGGTACCCAGTTCATGTTCCATCCGGATCCGTATCCTGAGCAGAATCTTTTCTATCGCTCAGACAATGCTACCCTGGCGCGTTTGGGCGTACCGGCGCATACTATTTCCACGTCTAAAATGGATTCAGAAAAATTTTACCATACCGTGAATGACGAGTTTGAAACGCTTGACATGGTGAATATGACGGAGATCATCAAAGCTATTGCGGAAAGCAGTAAGGGAATTGTGAGCGGAAAGCAAACACCGAGCAGGGTTAAACCGATGAACTAATGTGGTAATGCGGTAATGCGGTAGTGCGGTAATGATGGAAGCGCGGCCGTGCGTTGCCGGCCTGCGCGGAAACTCGCGGAGTGACTGCCTGCGCGCCGCAACGCAGGGCGCGCCTTCCTATATTGCCGCACTGCCGCATTACCGCATTGACTAATTGGCTAGTTTAATCGAGCTGCTCATCTCTTTTAACAGCCCCAAGTCTTTCTCAATGGCATTGCCCACTACAATGATATCCGCGCCGGCCTTGCAGTTGAGGTAGGCTTTTTCAGGATCGGTGATGCCGCCTCCCACAATGAGGGGGATGGAAATATGTTGAGCCACAGCGCTGATCATTTCTTCCCTGATGGCCCGGCGGGCGCCACTGCCGGCATCCATGTAGATGAGTTTCATACCCAGCATTTCACCGGCCATGGCGGTACAAACAGCAATTTCGTTTTTATCATGCGGAATAGGCGCTGCATTGCTGATATATGACACGGTGGTGGGCGCACCTCCATCCACTACCATATATCCGGTAGACATGATCTCCAGTCCGCTCTGCTTCACAATGGGTGCGGAGATCACGTGCTGCCCTATCAGCAGCTCCGGGTTGCGGCCGGAGATCAGGGACAGGTACAGGAGGGCATCAGCATAGCGGGAGAGCTGGCTGGGGCTGCCGGGGAAGAGGATCACGGGGATATCCGTATCTTTTTTGATATTAGTGACCACTTCATCCAGGTGGTTGGTGACCACCAGGCTGCCGCCTACAAAGAGATAATCCACACCCGCCTCATCGGCCAGCGCACAGAGCTCACTGATCTGGCCCGGACTTACTTTATCCGGGTCCACCAGCACCGCGAAAGACTTCTTTCCGGCCTGTTTCCTATTGGTGATGTCCTGGTAAATAGACTTCGTCATCCGCAACAAAAATAAGAGAATCGGCCTAATGTGTGGCGGGAATGGCAATTAAACGCGTAAAACCGCTATGGTAAAGGGTTGTAGCCGGTTTACAGGCCCTTTCAAACCCGTGTGGATCAGGCCCATGTAAACTTTATCATATCACCCAAAAAAAATACTGACCTGATGGTAAAAAAGGTGCATAAATCATATGAATTACCATAGGCTTCACTTTCCCGTCCTTATCCACATGCTGTTGATATTTAAGAGTTTGGCGGAAAGGTTCTGGAAATTATTTTCGTTTCCCCCTTAAAGTTTAAGGAATTGTTAAGAATCTGTTTTTATAAACCATAAAAAACCTGCGCTGCAATGCCAACCAAAAAGATCCAAAACCCCACTGGTCTTGAGTTTCGTCGCCAGTATACCCGCGACGATATCAGCGTATTCGACATGTTCGAGTACGACTACCGTACCTCCGTTATCCGCAACCCTAGCGGCGAGATCGTATTTGAGATGAACAATGTAGAGGTTCCAAAGGTTTGGAGCCAGATTGCCACGGATATCCTCGCCCAGAAGTATTTCCGTAAGGCGGGTGTTCCCCAGCCAGATGGTTCCCTGGGCCGGGAAACTTCAGCAAAGCAAGTGGCCCATCGCATGGCCAATTGCTGGAAGGTGTGGGGTGAGCGCTATGGTTATTTCAACAGTGAAAAAGACGCACAGGTATTTTATGATGAGCTGGTGTACAGCATCCTTAACCAGGCTTGCGTTCCTAACTCACCACAATGGTTTAATACAGGACTGTATGAGAGCTATGGCATTAAGGGTAAGCCCCAGGGTCACTATTTTGTTGACGCTGCTGACGGCATCCTGAAGAAGTCTACTTCTGCATACGAGCGCCCGCAACCGCACGCCTGTTTCATCCTTTCTGTAGAGGATGATCTGGTGAATGACGGGGGCATCATGGACCTTTGGGTAAGGGAAGCCCGGATCTTTAAATATGGTTCAGGTGTAGGTACTAACTTCTCCAGCATCAGGGGTGAGGGTGAGAAGTTGAGTGGGGGTGGTACTTCATCCGGTCTGATGAGTTTTCTGAAGATTGGCGACCGTGCAGCCGGTGCCATCAAAAGTGGCGGTACTACCCGCCGTGCAGCAAAAATGGTTTGCCTGGATCTGGATCATCCGGAAATTGAATTGTTCATTGACTGGAAAGTAGAAGAAGAGAAAAAGGTGGCAGCCCTGATTGCAGCGGGTTATGCCAGCGATTATGAAGGCGAGGCCTACCGTACCGTATCTGGTCAGAACTCCAACAACTCTGTTCGTATCCCCAACGAATTCTTCGAAAAATTAGAAAAAGGCGAAGACTGGGAACTCACTGCCCGTTCAGACGGAAGGGTGATGAAAAAAGTTCCGTCCAAAGCCCTTTGGGATAAGATTGCGTATGCAGCCTGGCGTTGTGCAGACCCGGGTACCCAATACGATACCACCATCAATGAATGGCACACTTGCCCTCAAGGTGGTCGCATCCGGGCCTCCAACCCTTGTAGCGAGTATATGTTCCTGGACAATACCGCCTGTAACCTGGCTTCTGCCAACCTGCGTAAGTTTTTCAACGAAGCAGACAACAGCTTTGATGTAGCAGGTTTTGAGTATACCGTAAGGCTCTGGACTACTGTTTTGGAAGTCTCCGTGCTGATGGCCCAGTTCCCTTCTAAGGAGGTGGCCCAGCTCAGCTATGATTATCGCACCCTGGGCCTGGGTTATGCCAACCTCGGTTCCATGCTGATGGTGAGCGGTATTCCTTATGATAGTGAAGAAGCCCGCGGCATCGCCGGTGCCATCACCGCCATCATGACCGGTATCTCTTATAAGACATCGGCTGAACTGGCGCAGATCCTCGGCCCCTTCGCCCGTTACGAAGAGAATAAGGAAGATATGCTTCGTGTAATGCGCAACCACCGTGCTGCCGCTTACGATGCGGAAGATGCATACGTTGGCCTGAGCATCAAGCCCCAGGGTATCAAGGCACAGTATTGCCCTGATTACCTGCTGACCTCGGCCTGCAAAGCATGGGACGATGCAGTGGAAATGGGTGAGAAATATGGTTATCGCAACGCACAAACCACGGTGATTGCCCCCACGGGTACCATCGGCCTGGTGATGGATTGCGATACTACCGGTGTGGAGCCTGATTTTGCCCTGGTGAAATTCAAGAAGCTCTCCGGCGGTGGTTATTTCAAGATCATCAATGAATCCATCCCTTCTGCACTGCGTAACCTGGGTTACACAGAGAAAGAGCAGGAGGCCATCATTAAATATGCTGTAGGTGCTGCCAGTTTCAATGGTGCGCCCTTCATCAACCACCAGACCCTGAGTGAGAAAGGCTTTATTGCGGAAGAGATCAAGAAGCTGGATGAGTCTGTAAAATCAGCCTTTGAAATCGGATTTGTATTCAACGTTTATACACTGGGTGAAGAATGTATGCAGCGCTTCGGCTTCAAGCCCGAAGAGTATTTCAACCCCGGTTGGAGCATGCTGGAAGCCCTCGGCTTTACTGGCGAGCAGATGGATGCCGCCAACGATTATGTATGTGGTACGATGACCGTAGAAGGTGCGCCTTTCCTGAAAGATGCACACCTGCCGGTGTTTGATTGTGCCAACAAATGCGGTAAAAAAGGTGAACGCTATATCCATGCGCATGGCCACATCCGCATGATGGCAGCGGCGCAGCCTTTCATTTCCGGCGCCATCTCCAAGACCATCAACCTCCCCAATGAGGCCAACATTGATGAGATCGCAGATGCATATATGCTGAGCTGGAAGCTTGCACTGAAAGCCTGCGCACTGTATCGCGATGGTTCTAAACTGTCCCAGCCGCTGAGCAATAAGAGCGATAAAAAAGCCAAGGACGAAGATGCGAAAGAAGAGGCTGTGGTAGCTGAGAGCCCATTGATTGACGTGGGTAAACTCACCGTGGAAGAGCTGCTGGATGAACTGCAGAAGCGTATGACGGCATCTCCGGATACCAAGCTGAAGCGTCAGCTCTCCCGCATCGTAGAACGCAAGACCTTGCCCGCCAAACGCAGGGGCTTCACACAAAAAGCCAAGATCAACGGCCAGGCGCTGTTCCTGCGCACGGGTGAATACTCTGATGGTACATTGGGTGAGATCTTCATTGATCTGGCCAAAGAAGGATCAACCCTTCGCAGCCTGATGAACTCCTTTGCCATTGCAGTATCTGTGGGCCTTCAATATGGTGTACCGCTGGAAGAATTTGTAGAGAAATTTGTGTTCACCAAGTTTGAGCCTGCAGGTATGGTAGACCACCCGAATATCAAATCAACAACGTCTATTGTTGACTTTGTGTTCCGCTGCCTGGCATATGAATACCTGAACCGTACAGACCTGGTGCATGTACTGGACAAGCCTGAAATTGGGAACACCGGCAATGATGATTGGGATGAACCCGTTGCTGATAACAAACCTGAGCTGTCTGATGTGCGCGTGATTGCGCCAGCTGCTTCTAACAGTGGCTCATCTTCTCCTGCCATCAAGGTGCAGCGCGCTGCAGCTGTGAAAGCGGAGAACAGCACCCAGGAATTCATGAAGAGTATGCAGTCTGATGCACCCGCCTGCAACACCTGCGGCCATATCACCGTAAGGAGCGGCACCTGCTATAAATGCCTGAACTGCGGGAATTCAATGGGATGCAGTTAACAATGTGGCAATGTGGCAATGCGGTAATGCGGTAATGGAATACAGAATCCGGCCTTTGGGCCGGATTTTTTTTTGGACTGGGAATCAGGGTATTGTGGAATTTTATACTCGCTTTAATAATTTTTGGTACAAAATCTGCGTTATCTAGTCCACATAACAGACAACAATAGACGAAAATCTACCCTAAATCTGAAAACATGAAAAAGTTGATTCTTGCTCTGGTCGTTCTTACGATCGTCGCTTCTTCCTGCAGCAGGTCAGTATCCCCTTCTGAAGCCGCTTCAGGCAGATATAAATCATGCCGGGCCGTTAGATAAAAGATAGTTTTATAGTTTGGACTTAAGGCTTATGCCCGGTATTCATTTACCGGGCATCTTGGTTTTACCTGTATGGAAGTCTTTCAGGTAACTGCAGGTATTCAGGGCTTCTTTATAAAATTTAGTAGTGCTGTAGTCTGATTTCAGCCGGGTAAACAAGGGGTTTCGGATCATTTTCATTTCATAATCTTTCATCGCCTTATCATAGGTATCGTAATCTTTTGATGCCGCGTAGGAGGGTTTCCCCTGTTTTTGGCTGCACTTGGCCATCATGAACAGCGCTTTCGCTTTCATCTCTTTGTCTGTGTAAAGATCAAAGGCTTTCTGATACCAGCTTTGCGCACGGGTAGCATCGTAATATTCATCATGCCAGCTTTCTTTTTTGTCTGGTCCCCAATCACCTTCTGATCCGCTCCAATCATAGGCAACCAGCATCCAGGCATTCCCCCAGTAGGTCATGTGGTAGTAGCCTTTGGCCAGTTCATACGCCAGTTTTGCTTTTTTGTTGGGATCTGTCTGTGCGGCAAATTGCTGTTTAAGACTGATCATTTTTTTGCTAAAGCCGGCTTTGGTGTATTTCACGGTGTCCTGGCTGGTGGGCGCATGGATGTCCAGCAGTAGATCTGCAAATGGATTGGCGGCCAGGTAGGTAGCGTAAGGTTCTTCTTTGTAGTATTTAGGGTTAACCTTATTGAACCAAACCAGGGCTTCTTCTAATTTATCTTCACGGAGCAATGCAGTGCCAATCACATCCTGCACATCGGCAATGACCATTCCGGTGTGGCTGATCAGGTATTTATCATAGGCGCTGGGTGAGGGTTTGCGCATATAAGATTCCAGGCGGAGCGCATCAGCCGAAGAAAGCGAATTGCGGAGGGTTGACAGGGCATGGTAACTACTATAGCCGTTGTCAACGGTAGAGCGGATATTCTCCGCTGCCCCAATGGCCAGGGTCATTTTATGTTTGTCGTTTTGTTTGGCATAACGGGGAGCAATAACCGAATTCATCAGGTTACGGTAGAATTTAGTCCAGGGGCCGTCTGTATAATAGCCCAGGGCATTGTGGTCAGCTTTGGCTTTTGCCTCCAGCCATTGCAGGGAGGGCAGGAGTTTTTCTTCGAATGCTGCGTCAATAGCAGGCGTTTCGTTGATGGTAATAAGCAATTCCGTGAGCCGCCACTGGTCTGCCAGCACGCCTTTCACTCCTTTTTCCTTGGCTGTCTGCAGCCACTGCCGTGCAGCAGTGTAGTCTTTATTTATATAATGCAGGTAGGCGGCACCGGTAGCAAATAGCCCGGGGTTTACGGTAGATTTTTGTGCGGTCATCCATTGCATCCATTCTGCAGTTTCCTTCACATCTTTTGCGGTAACGGTGTCTTTGTTTTCATAGTAGACGTTGTATGCAAAACTCTGGTCGCCCTCAGGCATATTGGGGCTGAGGTATTTTTCCTCGATCTTATTGATCTCCCTAACGGCCAGCATATTGAGCAGGGTATCTCCCGGCGAGAGCCTGCTGATGCGCTCCAGCATGCGCAGGTCCAGGGCTGGATTGCCCATGCTGATGGTAGATAATACATTGGCCTTTTCCTTATCTGTTTTGCAATAGCCCAGGATCATGGCTGTGGGAATCTTGTTGGTGTATACATGGTAGCCGTAGTAGTTGGATACTTTTTTCATCCTGCCTTCGGCAAACAACTGGCAGAAACGATAGGCAGCCTGTGCCTTGTCTCCACGGCGATACATCGCACCGGCGCGAATGGCCTCCGTAAGTTCGTGGACAGAGGGGGATACCGGTTTCAATGCTTCCTTATCGGCCCAAACAATAGCGAGATCGGGGCTTTTGCTATACAGGCTGAGCCTGGAAACCTGGTAGGCGTAGCGCTGGCGGAAAAAATCTTTTTTGGCGGCGTTGTATAAACTTATGCCGTTGTTGGCCCAGGCCGCTGTTTTATCCAGGTCTTTTGCGGGTGCATCCCAGCTATTGTCTGTTTGCACATAGGGCTGGATCTTGCGCAGGTACATCAAGTAGCCAATGGCCTCGGTATCATTGCTCTTCACCAGGGCCATTGCCAAACGGTTACGGGTAACCGAATCCGGGAGTTTGGCCGGCGTACCTTTTTCTGCCTGGGCATAGAGTTGCTGTAATTGCGCATGGGTGTAATTTCCTGTGAGATCTGCGGCTTCTTTTCCCGTAGCGTCCACACCGGTATAACTGATCCAGTCGCGCGCGGTCACCTGCCATTGGTCAACGGGCTCATCTGTACTCCAGAGAAAATTATAGGTATAATAAAAGGGCTGCAGGCTGGTATTGTTACCCAGGCGGTAGTCGAAGAAGCCGGTGTAATAATCATAAGGATCGTCTGATCCGGCACAGCCAATGATATTATAGGGAAAAGCGAGGAGGAACAGGTTAAGGGTTGCGGCCAAGCAAAGCTTCCAGCGCATCGGGAACATATTTTTTTAAAATTAATGAATCGAGATGGAAGAGGGCCAGTCTTCCAATGGGTTGGCCGCCTAGCTTTGTATCAAGCAGGTGCCGGGCTTTCTGGAGATCCTGGATGTCTGCGGACTCTTCGCGTAATACATCGCCCTTCAAAAAAAGTCTACCGTCCAGAACGGTATCCCGGGTGAAAACAGACAGATGACCTCGTTTATCCAGGCAGGGCAGGTTCTCCAGTTCCCCGGGATACAGCAATCCCTGATAAGACTTATCCCGGAACCAGGCGTGCCAGCTGAACAGGGGCAGGGCGGCGTCTAACGGCAGGGGGTAGGGCGCGCCCACGGTCAGGTATTTTTCCATTTCTTCAGGGTCAATAATGGAATTGACGGTGGCCGGATTTTTCAGGTTGCCCATGTTATAACACATTAACAGGGCTTTATCAGCAGCAGGTACCCCCATCACAGAACGGTATTTATAGGGGTAGAGCCGGAGGGTGATGGAGAGGAGGGTATGCTGTTGGTGGGCGATGGTTTTAAGTGCTTTCACCAGCGGGAAATATATCCCCTGTTGTTTTGCCAGCCAGTCGCAATCCAGCTGCCATTCCTTCGCCGGTGGGAGGCCCGCGGTTTCAGCAATCTGCTTAATGCGCGTGGCTATGCGCTTTGCCATGGTGTCCGGGTTTTCACCGGCCATGGCCTGGAGGGCCTGTTGCGTGATAAAGACAACGGGAATGACCTGGATACCATCCGCCGGTGGATGCAACTGTTGGATATCTGCAACGGGCAGGGGCTTGCCGCTTTGCGGATCCACATCGATATCAAAAAACTTTACATAAAGTGTACGAATGCCTTGTTGGCGCAGGAATGCCGATTCTGTATAACCGGGCCTGAAGACGGAGCGCCAGAAATACATGGCTTTTTCCGGTGGGGGGGCGGGCTTGGCACAGGCGCCGCAGAAAAACCACCATAAAATTAAAATGGTGAATCTCGGAGAAAGGGCGCAATGCAGTAATTTGCCGGACACTGGATAAAATTATGAAGCATTTATATACCGCCCTGTTGCTTTTTGTAAGTATTGTTTCTGCGGCGCAGGTAAAAAAAGGATTGGTATCAGGGCCCATGCTGGGCCAGGTAGATTACCGGATGGCGAAGGTATGGGCAGAAGTGACGCCCGGCAGTATTGTGGAACTCCGGTTCTGGAAAAAAGGGCAGCCTGCACAGGTAAGTAAGGCGCTGCTGCAATTCAGCGGTGATGCGGGTGCGCAGGGAATGGGGATCGTGCATTTTACCCTGCCCAACCTGGAAGTGAATACGGGATATGAATACCAGTTGGTGGTGGACGGGAAGCCGGTTAGTACAGCGGGTTTTACCACCAAGGAATTGTGGCAGTGGCGGAAGCCGGCACCTGATTTCAGTTTCCTTACGGGCTCATGTTCTTATATGAACCAACCACAGTATGACAGGCCCGGAAAGCCCTATGGCGGGGATTCATCTATTTATAGTTCGATGGCCAGGGAGAATGCTGCATTCATGTTGTGGCTGGGAGATAACTGGTATACGAGGGAGGTGGATTATTACAGTGCCTGGGGATTATGGTATCGGGCGCAGTTTGACCGCAGCAGGCCCATCCTGCAAGAGTTCTGGAAAAAAATGCCGCAATATGCTATCTGGGATGATCATGATTTTGGTCCCAATGACCAGGGAGCGGAGTATGTGCTGAAAGAAGAGAGCCGCCGCGTGTTCACGAGTTACTGGGCCAATCCGTCTTATGGTGAGAACGGGCAGGGTATTTATACCAAGATCAGTTATAGCGATGTGGATGTGTTTATGCTGGACGACAGAACCTGGCGGAGTGCAGACAATTGGGAAGATTCCATTGGCGGTAAACCCAATCCGGAGAAGAAAATGTTTGGAGACCGGCAGATGCAGTGGCTGCGGGATGCATTGGTGGGCAGCAGTGCAACGTTCAAGATCATTGCAACGGGCAGCCAGGTGCTGAATCCGAAGTCGCCCTTCGATTGTTTTCGCAGGTTTCCGGTGGAGTATCATGCCTTTATGCAATTTTTAAGGGAAGAGAAGATCAGGGGCGTGGTGTTCCTAACGGGAGACCGCCACCATTCCGAGGTCATCAAAGTGGAGGGGCAAACCAGCTATCCGTTGTACGATATCACGGTGTCACCGCTGACCTCAGGCACCCATGTTTTTGGTGGGGACGAGAAAGAAAATCCTTATCGGGTTATTGGGATAGACCAGAAGCAGAACTATGGACGCGTGACGGTATCTGGCAAGGCAAAGGATCGCAAACTGACGGTCACATTCCTGGGGCTAAAGGGCGAGTCCATCGGAGAATGGAGTGTTCATGAAAACGAATTGAAGTAAGCTATGAAACTGGATGTATCTTATCGTAAGCCGCAGGTATTGCAGGCGCTGCGTTACCATTTTATCAGCAAGCGGGAGATCAAGTTCATGATCATCCTGGTGAATGTATTTGCATTGCTGTCTGCCGGTTTGTTTTATTTTAAACTGATCACGCCATTACCATTTTTAATGAGCTCTGTGTTGTGGATTGCGATGATGGTGGCATTCTGGATCTGGCTGCCTGCATTGATCTACCGGCGTTCAAGGACTTTTAAAGACCAGTTTACGGTTACGCTTGACGAGAACCATATGTCCATTGATACTTCTCAGAGTCATAAGATCTGGGCCTGGCGTGAGTTCAGCCATATGCTGGAGACGCCGGGATTTTTTCATTTGTATTTTGACAGCAAGTCTTTTTTCCTGTTGCCCAAAGATGTGTTTGCGAGTACGGATGATGTGCAGGCGGCGAGGAGGTATATGAGAGACGGAATTCCGGCTAGTAAATGACAAATGACAATTGACAATTAACAATTGGCACTGGTAGCTGGAGATTAAGGCTTGGAGTGTTTGCCGGAGCGCGCAACGCATAGCTCGGTGTCCTTCATTACCGCACTGCCGCATTACCACATTGCCACATTACTGCATTTAACGCAGCTTCTTCTGCATCTCAAAATGCGGGATGGTAACCTCTTCAAACTCTTCGGAGCTGATCTTATAGCCGAGTTTTTCGTAAAATCCCACGGCGGATTTGCGGGCGTGCATAGACATGACGTGGAAGCCCCTGTCCCGGGCCACATTTTCGGCAAAATTCATCATGGAGGCGCCGATTCCCTTCCCCTGGAGGTTGTTCAGTACGGCCATCTGGCGGAGGCGTACTTTATCCCTGGATTCCTGGGTGAGCATGCAGCAGGCGAGGATATCCTCGTCGTCAAACGCGCCAATCAGGATGTCATTGGCTTCTTTGGCCAGATCCTCGTCAGAAAACTGCAATCCGAGGGGTTTCCTGAGAATTTCATTCCTCAGCTTAACCATTTTTACGTATTCCGGACTGCCGTGTTCGATGATCTTAAGTGCCATACAAAAAAATAACGGGAAGTCACTAAAAATACGAAAAATAGAGCCAAAACATCAATAATCCTTCAAAGCGTGGTTTTTATATCAAAAACTATATTTTTGCAGCCAGTATTAACCAAACATTACAATCATGTCTGACATTGCAACCAGAGTTAAGAAGATCATTGTTGACAAATTAGGTGTTGACGAAGCTGAAGTTACGCCTGAGGCTTCCTTTACCAATGATCTCGGTGCTGACTCACTGGATACCGTTGAACTCATTATGGAATTTGAAAAGGAGTTCAATATATCTATTCCTGACGAGCAGGCAGAAACCATCACTACTGTAGGCCAGGCCGTGGCTTATCTCGAGGAGCACGCAAAATAACTCTACATACGGCGAGTTTTATATATGAATTTAAAACGTGTTGTAGTTACAGGAATCGGCGCACTGACACCCATCGGCAATACTGCCCCGGCTTACTGGGAAGGTTTGATGGCGGGTAAACCAGGCGCTGATTTCATTACATTGTTTGATGCATCAAAGTTCAGGACCCGTTTTGCCTGTGAGGTAAAAGGTTTTGACCCTACGGAGTTTCTTGATAAGAAGGAAGCGCGTAAGGTTGACCGTTATACCCAGTTTGGCCTTGTGGTCAGTGATGAAGCGGTGAAAGATGCGGGCATCTCCAAAGACAATGTGAATTGTGACCGGGTGGGCGTTATCTTCTCCAGCGGTATTGGTGGCCTTGTCACCTTCCAGGAGGAGATCATCAGCTTTGCCAAAGGTGATGGCACACCACGTTTCAATCCGTTCTTCATTCCGAAAATGATCGCAGACATCGCTGCGGGGCAGATCTCCATGAGGCACGGCTTCAGGGGACCCAATTTTGCGGTGGTGAGTGCCTGCGCATCTTCTACCCATGCAGTGATTGAGGCCTTCAACTGGATCCGGATGGGTAAGGCTGACATCATCCTCGCGGGTGGTAGCGAAGCCGTGGTTTGTGCGGCCGGCGTTGCCGGTTTCAATGCCATGAAGGCGCTGAGTGAAAGGAATGATGATCCCGCTACGGCTTCAAGGCCTTTCGACAAAGACCGTGATGGTTTTGTGATGGGAGAGGGCGCCGGGATGCTCGTTTTGGAAGAACTGGAACATGCACTGGCCCGCGGTGCCAAGATCTACGCAGAAGTAGGCGGCGGCGGCGCTACGGCAGACGCTTACCATATCACTGCTCCCCATCCGGAAGGACTGGGTGCGTTGAATGTTATGCGCCAGACCCTCGAAGACGCTAACATGAAACCGGAAGACATTGACTACATCAATGTACACGGTACTTCCACACCATTGGGTGATATCGCGGAATCCAAGGCAATCCTTAATGTTTTTGGTGACCATGCATATAACCTGAACATCAGTTCTACCAAGTCCATGACTGGTCACCTTCTGGGCGCTGCTGGTGCCATTGAGGCCCTGGCATGCGTATATGCTGTGGTAAATGATATGGTCCCTCCAACCATTAACCACTTCACTGATGATCCCGAGTTGGATCCAAAGCTGAACTTTACTTTTTCCAAGCCCCAGGCCAGGAAGGTAAGGGCGGCACTCAGCAATACTTTCGGTTTCGGCGGCCATAATGCATCCGTAATCGTGAAGAAATTTGACCGGTAACTGTTATGGCCTTGCTTAACTTTACCGAAGGCGCTGGGGATACGTTCATCAAAGGCTACGGTGTGCAATACTGGCTTCAATATTTCAGGATCAACAAAGAAGACAGGGCTTACTACAAACAGCTCTGTAATGTGCTGGGTTTTGCCCCAGGCAAAATGAACCTGTATACAACCGCCCTTAGTCATCGCTCCGTTAAGGAACACGCAGACGAAAATAACGAGCGCCTGGAGTACCTGGGTGACGCCGTTCTGAGTGGCATTGTGGCTGATTATCTTTTCAAGCGTTATCCGTACAAAGGCGAAGGATTCCTCACTGAAATGCGCAGTAAGATGGTGAACCGCCAAACGCTGAATGAGATTGCCGTGAAGATGGGCCTCAAGAAAATCACCTTATACAACCGTTCGGATAATTCACTGAAGATCTCCCAGATCTTCGGTAATACCCTTGAGGCGCTGGTGGGTGCCATCTACCTGGATAAAGGGTATGACGCAACAAAACATTGGGTTTACAAGCGCGTTGTTGCTCCGCATATGTTTGTGGACGACCTGGAGAACCTGGAGATCAACCATAAAAACAAGCTCTATGGCTGGGCCAATAAGAACGGCAAAGTATTGGAGTTTGAGACCCTGGAAGAAAGGATAGAAAATGGCCGAAGGTTGTTCAAGATCGGTGCCATGGTTGACGGCCAACTCATCGCAGAAGGAAAAGCGTACAACAAGAAAGATGCTTCCCAGATTGCCGCGCAAGTGGCGGTAGAGAAACTGGGAATATAGGGGTAGTTCGCAGTTCGCAGGGTTCGCAGTTCGCGGGCAACCCTGCGAACTGCGAACTGTGACCTACGAACTTGATAACTACCTAACTTCCTGGCACAACTCCAACAAAACCCCTCCCGCGGATTTGGGATGTACGAAACAAATCAATTTATTGTCTGCCCCTTGTTTCGGCGTATCCATCAGGAGGGTAAATCCCTCTTTTTTCAGGCGCGCCATTTCCGCGTAGATGTCTTCCACTTCAAAAGCAATATGGTGCAAGCCCTCGCCGCGTTTTTCAATGTATTTGGCGATGACACCAGTTTCATCAGCACTTTCCAGCAGTTCAACCTTGGTGTCACCGGCTTTAAGAAAAGCAGTAATTACTTTCTCTGATTCCACGGCCTCCACCTTGTAACAGTCTGTACAAAGAATGGTTTCGTATAAGGTGATCGCTTCCTTCAGGCTTTTTACAGCAATGCCGATATGTTCCAGTTTTGCCATACCATAAAGATAGCTATTCGCCGCATTGCCATATTACTACTTATCTTTGCCATATGAAACTGGAAACAGGCATTTATATCAGTGACAAAGCCAAGGAACGTGTGGAAGCCTTGTTACAGGAAGAAGGCAGAACTCCGGCACATTTCCTCAGGGTAAGTGTGGTGAGCGGAGGCTGTTCCGGCTTAAGTTATAAGATGGACTTTGATGATAACCTCAAGCCAACGGACCAGGTGTTTGAGGACAAGGGGATGAAGATCGTCACAGACTTCAAAAGTGTCCTGTACTTATTCAATACCACCCTTGACTTTACGGAAGGACTGGAAGGAAAAGGCTTTCATTTTATCAACCCTAATGCTTCCAGGACCTGTGCCTGCGGGGAATCTTTCGCTGTTTAGGGCATCGCTGTCACTACGTTCAGGGCAAAAAAATCCCGCCGGTTTTGGTCCGGCGGGTCGCAGTTGGTTTTGGTTGAAACTTTCTTAGTTTTTGGTAAATGGAAGGGTGACCCAATCTTTTCCATATTTTAACCTGAGGAGGTAAAAACCTCGTTTCAGATCGCCCACCCTTACCTGAGTTATAGCAGTATTACAAACAAACTTCTTACAAACAGTACCGGTAAGTGAGACAACCTCCACTTCGTATTTGCTGCTTCTGGTTAAAAAATTTATGGTCATCAGGTCGTCAACCGGATTGGGGTAGATCTTCACCTGCCTGGACCCCTGGATTTTCCGGATAACTTTTGACCGGATACCACCGTTCCGGTCTCCCATGATTACCTGGTAATAGGCGATGGGCAGGGGATGAAGATCCGCCCAACGGTAAACTGCCCTGGATTTACCTGAGGAGGAAATCTGGCCAATGTCTGAGAAAACAGATCCGTTTTCACTCCTGGTGATGGTATACCGGACCGGCTGGTTATCTTCCTCGGCTTCCCAGCTGAGCAGGATCCCATCGTTTTCTTCCCAGGCCTGGAAAGCATTTAGGCGCAGCGGGAGAATAAGGTTTTGGTCTGCCAAAGCGGGTGCCATGGCGGATAAGCCTGGTGCCGACTGGCCCGCCTGGATCCAGTAATACCCATCTCCCTGCGAGTTGTTTCCCAGCAGGGTCCACTGGGAAGAAAGCCCTGCGGATACCGGTGTCTCCGTGGGACCCGGTTGGAGGCTCCAGGGTCTTACGGACAATGAGATGCTGGATGTCGCAGACAAAGGCTGGTCCCATACCCAGTGCTCAAGGTCACTGACCCGTATCAAGGGAGGTGAAAGGCCCGATGGCGGCGACGGTGTGGGCTGGTATCTGAGAATTCTTATCTCGGATCCCGGGTCTGTCCGGAGGACTGTTACCGGCGCAAAAACGGTATCGGTACCCAAAGGAACAGTAATGGTAACGCCCTGCGTTAAGTGGATGCCCACCGGACCCTCAATGAAACTACTTTCGTAACCCTGGTTTTCAGGGCCGTAACGGCTTGCCGGACTCAGGACCTTACAGGGTCCCAGGGTCAGCAGGTGTGGAAAGGTACTGCTGATTTTTCCCAGCAAGAGTTGCAAAGAGTCCCGGATATAGAGGTTTTTCGACAGTTGAATTCCACTTGCATTGCGCATACAGAGGGAAGAGACGGTATCCGGAAGGCCATCTCCGGTGGTTTGCAGATCCCGCCCCTCGAAAATAAAAGCGGCCATACTGCTTAAAGCCCGTTGCTGGGTTCTTACCGGACCATTGATCCCGTCTAAGGAGATACCTGCCTGGTGTACAATTGTCAGTTGCCCGCTGTCCGGGAGAATGAACAGGCCTGGGCCGTCAATATAAAAGGTATCCGGGTTAAGGGAGCCTCGGCAGAGGAAGGACTGCCCTGCCTGTGAAAGGTTTATGTTCTTCTGCAGGATAAGTGCGGAGGACCGGTTAACTTCTAATGTCCTGAAATTGGCGCCAAGGATGAGGCTGCCACTGCCTTTATACATACAGGACGGACCAACGAATCGCAGGCTTCTGGCCGTGTTCCCGGTTGTAGCAGGCTGAAGATTGAATTTTCCATGGAGGGATAGGTTCCCGGCCAAAACCCAATCGGCCGTTAAGGTGCTGGTCAATTGGGCTCCGGTGTCAATGAACAGGTTACCCCGGATGGTGAGGGTGCCGCTTCCACTGCCGCTGTAGCTTTTTGTTCCGCCGGCTGCGCTGGCCCGGAAATACAAACTGCCAAAATTATTGCCAGTAAGGGATACTGTATATCCTGCTGTGCCCGGCACATTGAATTCAAAGATGCCGGTTTCTGTGCCGGCGACGGTGGAGATCCGGTCAATCAGCGCGGCGTTGGACCGGGCGGTCTGGTGAACATATCTCGCGCCATTTTCTATACGCAAGGCTCCGGCCAGTAAAAGCCCGCTGCCCGCGGTTGCCCCGGAAGCATTGATGAATACGCTGTTGAATTGCAGGGTAAGCGCATCGCCGGTGCCAGTGAGGGAAAGGCCGGGATTGCCGGTATTGCCCGGGGGAAGTTCCAGCGTGATGGTTTCTGCGTTACCGGCGATGAGGAGGGAATGCAATGATACCGTCTGCAAACCAGCAGGCAGGCTCACCTGATATGCGGAAGATATCCATTGGTGGTCCAGCACCACATCATCCGTATTTGCCGGGATTCCATCAGGAAACCAGTTTGCCGCATCCGTCCACTGATCTGTACCTGCGCCGCCATCCCAGGATTTTTGCGCCCATGCCACTTGAAAAAACAGGATTCCTGCCAACACCATCATCCATCTGCACATACCCCTTTTTTTAGCAATATAGATTGCTATGCCAGGGCTTTCCAAGGGAGAATCACCATAAAAACAACGTTATTTTCTCCTATTCATGTAATCTTGCATTTTATTATCCATATGTGGTCTGTTTGTGTCAAAGAACTCCGCCAATTCTTCAGCAGCTTAACCGGGTACCTGGCCATCATCGTTTTCCTGGTGCTGAATGGATTGTTCCTTTTTGTGTTTCCTGATTCTAACCTGTTTGATTACGGGTATGCTTCTTTGGAAACGTTTTTCAATACGGCTCCATGGATCCTGCTGCTGCTGATCCCCGCCATCACCATGCGCAGTTTCTCTGAAGAATTCAAAGCAGGAACTTTTGAGATTCTTAAGACCAAACCGCTGACCAACGGCCAGATCATTCTGGGTAAATACCTCGCTTCCCTGATCATTGCCTTCATCGCCATAATACCCACACTGGTGTATGTATATACCCTTCGTAGCCTTTCCACCGGCGGAATTGACACGGGGGGCATCCTGGGTTCATACCTGGGGCTGTTGCTGCTGGCTGCTGTGTTCACGGCCATCGGTATTTGTTGCAGCAGTTTCACCAACAATGCAGTAGCCGCCTTCCTGATCAGTGCTTTCGCGTGTTTCATGGTGTACAGCGCTTTTGAAGCCATCAGCCGGATCCCGGCATTCCAGTCGGGCGCAGATTATTATATCGGCATGCTGGGCATCGATTTTCATTACAAGAATATCAGCAGGGGCGTACTGGACTCAAGAGACCTGGTATATTTCCTGTCTGCCATCGCCTTTTTCCTATTCCTTACCGCCCGAAACCTTGTGAAACGCTGAGCCCATGATGACAAAACTGCTTCGTTCCCGATATGGATGGGTGCTGCTCCTGTTGCTCCTGGTAGCGGTGAACTATCTTTTTTCTCTGTTCAGGTTTCGTGCAGACCTCACTGCCGAAAAGAGATTCACGGTTTCACCGGCCACCAGACAGATGTTGGAGAAACTGGACAGCAGGGTGGATATTACCCTGCTGATGGCAGGAGATATGCCCGCGGGGTTTAAGAAGCTTGCTGGTGGTGCCACGGATCTGCTGAATGAATTCAAAGAGATTTCTTCCAATAACATCAGTTACCGGGTGGAGAAGCCGGGGGAGAATATCGATGATTCAGCCCGTGCCGGACTGGCAGATTCCCTGCGTATGCTGGGCATCAACCCTACTAACGTCAAGGCACAAACGAAAGAAGGTGAGGGCCAGGAAGAACAGCTGGTATATCCCGGTGCCGTGATCCGGTACAAGGACCGCGCTATTGGAATTGATTTTCTGCAAGGGCAGAATTTCCAGGATGGCATTAATTCACTTAATAACGCCGAAGCACTGCTGGAATATAAACTCGCATCGGGCATTGATAAGATCACGCGTGACACCGTGCCGTTGATCGGGTATCTCACAGGCAATGGTGAGCCGGTGGATTACCGGGTATATGACCTGATTGAGAGAACCCTCAGGCCCAATTATGCATTTCGCATTATACCGGTAGATAGTGTTGCGGTGATACCACCCATCTTCAAGGCCCTGCTGATTGTGAAGCCTGTGACTAAATTTTCCGATGCGCAGAAATTGAAGATTGACCAATACATCATGAACGGTGGGAAAGCCGTGTGGATGATTGATCAGTTATATGCCAGCCTGGACAGTCTCCAAAGGAGTGAGGGCCGGTTTGTGGCTTTTGACATGGGGTTGAACCTGGATGACCAGCTGTTTCGATATGGCGTGCGCATCAACCAGGACCTGGTGCAAGACCTGCAATGCGACAAGATCCCATCAGTGATTGGATCCATGGGAGACAAACCGCAGATCCAGTTGTTGCCCTGGCCTTATTTTCCTTTGCTCAGGAACACATCGGGCCATCCCATTACGAAGAACCTGGACTATGTGGTATCACAATTCCCACAATCACTGGATACGGTGAAGGCAGATGGGGTGCGTAAAACAATATTGCTATCGTCATCAACGGAGTCCAGGATCCTGAGTACACCAGCCCTTGTAGAATGGGCGAGTGTAAAGAACGAGGAAGACCTGAAGAAATTTACGAAGTCAAATATTCCTGTGGCGGTGTTGCTGGAAGGAAGGTTTCAGAGTTTGTTTTCAAACCGCCTTACACAGGCCATGGGAGACAGTCTGGCGGCGGCAGGAATGCCTTTCAAAGCTTCGGTTGACCAGGGTGCGATGGTGGTTGCCAGTGATGGCGATCTGCTGCTGAATGCGGTGAACCAGACAGACGGTCCTATACCCATGGGCATGAACCTCTATACAAAACAGCAATATGCCAACCGGGAATTTATATTAAATACCCTGGAGTATCTTGTGGGTAATATGGGCATCCTTGAAACCCGTGGCAAGGATTATACCCTTCGGTTGCTGGACAAAGCGAAATATGAAGACAGCAAGAGCCAATGGCAGCTGTTGAACATCCTGGCCCCCGTGCTGTTGGTAATTGTGCTGGTAGCCATGTATCAATTTGTACGTAAACGTACATTTGCAAAATAAAGGACAGATCCTCAATGCCTCAATGCCTAATGCCTTAATGCCTCAATGCCTCAGACTATGAATGCAGATCAGATCACATACCTTGTTTTTGGATTGTTGCTTTTGCTGGCGTTGGTGTTTGACCTGGGCATCCTGAGTAAGAAGAACCAGGTGGTGTCTATCCGGAAAGCGCTTTGGCAAACCCTTTTCTGGGTGGGCCTTTCCATGGCCTTTTGTATTTTCCTGTGGTTTGAGAAAACGCCCATGGTGGCAACAAAATATTTCACTGCCTACCTGATGGAGTGGAGCCTGAGCGTGGACAATATCTTTGTGTTCATTCTCATTTTTACCTATTTCAAAGTGGAGGAGCGTGATGCGGCCCGTGCATTGCTGATTGGTATCCTGCTGGCCATTGTATTCCGGATCATTTTTATTGCCGTGGGTATTGAATTGATTGAGCGTTTCCATTGGATACTGTATTTGTTTGGTGCGTTCCTGGTGTATACCGGCATCAAGTTGTTTGCCAAACGTGATGAGGCGGAGTTTGATCCGGGGCAGACTGGTATTTACAAGTTCATGCGTACCTACCTGCGCTTATCTGAGGTAGAGCCGAAGGGCAGATACTTTATCAACCACCACGGAAAAACTTTCTTTACCACCCTGGCCGTAGTAGTGGTAATGCTTGCCGGTGTGGATATTGCTTTTGCCCTGGATTCCATCCCCACGGTGGTGTCCCTGGTACGTGATAAAGCCAATGCGCCGTTCACCAATGACGATATCCTGGTGATCTACTCTTCCAATATTTTCGCCATCCTCGGATTGCGTTCCCTGTTTTTCCTGTTGCGGGGTGCGGTGGATAAATTTGATTACCTGCAGCAAGGGATTGCCATTGTGCTGGTATTCATTGGGGTGAAAATGTTGCTGGAATTTTTTGAGATCAGGATATCCATATTTGTGAGCCTTGCCGTGATTGTGGCTTGTATCGCCGGCTCGGTCATTTATTCCATGTACCACGGCCAACGGAAGATCGCCCACAAAGAAGAATAGCAAACTTTATGGCAGCCTATAGTGTCCAAAAGATAGCCGCATTGCTCAATGCCCGCATGGATGCGGAAGCGGCTGATATCACTGTGGACCACCTAGTTACAGATACCCGCAAGATCACCCATCCTGCGGGTTCTGTTTTCTTTGCCATAAGCGGTGAGAAAAGAGATGGGCACCAGTTTATTGGCGAAGCCTGGCAGCAGGGAGTTAAGGTCTTTGTGGTAGACGATGCGTCTTTTATACAACAACTCCCCGATGCGGTATTCCTGGTAGTGGAGGATGTATTGTATGCATTGCAACGGCTGGCCTCGGCCCATCGGTCAGGGTTTAATTATCCTGTGATGGGCATCACCGGCAGCAACGGCAAGACCATCGTGAAGGAATGGCTGTATCATTTACTGGAGGATGCTTTTGTGATTGTGCGCAGCCCGCGCAGCTACAACTCCCAGATTGGCGTGCCGCTCAGTGTTTGGGCGATGGGCGAAGAACATACCCTCGGTATTTTTGAAGCCGGCATTTCCACCATGGGAGAGATGCAGAAACTTGAGCCTGTGATCCGTCCGGATATAGGTGTGTTTACCAGTATTGGCGATGCCCACAGTGAAGGATTTCCAGACCTGGCCACCAAGGTGGAAGAGAAATTGCGTTTGTTTGTAAACGCTAAGGTGCTGGTTTTTCCTGCAGACCAGCCGCTGCTGGCGGAGAAGGCGGAAGCGTTTGCACGCATACACAAGATCCAGTGCGTTACATGGGGATATGCTTCAGGCGCGGCACTCAGGATCACCGGAACACAGGAAGAGGGTAAGTTTACGGTTATACATTACCGGTATAATGAAACCAGCCGGAGTTTCAGGATCCCTTTTTCAGGAACCATCGCTTTGGACAATGCGATGACTTGTGCCGCCGTGCTGGAAGCCATGGGCAGGGCGGAATTGGCGCTGAGTAGGATGGAAGACCTGCCTGCTTTGCGGATGAGACTGGAGATGCGCGAGGGGATCAACCGTTGTACGGTCATCAATGACAGTTACAGTGCAGACCTGGATTCATTGAAACTAGCGCTGGAATTCCTGCAGCAGCAGAAACAACACCGCCGGCGCACCCTTATCCTTTCAGACCTTTTGCAGAGCGGAATACGGGAGGAAGAACTATACCATGAGATTGTATCGCTGGTTCAGCGGCATGGGATCAATCGGTTTATCGGCATCGGCCCGGTGATCTCTTCGTATGCCAAGGCCTTCCAGGCGGTATGTGAACGTACAGAGTGGTATAGCGGTACGGAGGATTTCATCGCAGCTTTTTTCCAATTGGCTTTTCAGGACGAAACGGTGTTGATAAAAGGGGCGAGGTCTTTCTCCTTTGAAAAAATAAGTGCCCTGCTGGAAACCAAATGGCACCAGACGGTACTGCAGATCAACCTGGGGGCCGTGGCCCATAATCTTACTACATTCCGTCACCGGCTGAAAGCAGGTACAAAGATCATGGTGATGGTCAAGGCTTTCTCCTATGGCAGTGGAAGTTATGAGATCGCAAACCTCCTTCAGTTTCACAAGGTAGACTACCTGGCGGTTGCGTATGCGGATGAAGGCGTGGCATTGCGGCGTGCGGGAATCAGGTTGCCCATCATGGTGATGAATCCCGAAGAGGCCACCTTTGCAGCCCTGTTGAATGATGATTTGCAGCCGGAGATTTTTTCTTTTCAAATGCTGGAAAAGTTCAATCAGTTTTTGCAGGCGGAAGGGGTAACCGAGTTTCCTGTACACCTGAAACTGGATACGGGCATGCACCGCCTCGGGTTTGAGGAAGAGGACATTCCTGCATTGCTGGCGCAGTGGCCCGCTCGCCTAAGGGTGGTCTCGGTCTTTACCCACCTGGTGGGCAGTGAGGATCCGGAAGAAGACGCGTTTACTATGGAACAGTTTAGCCTTTTCCGGAAAGCCTGCGGGGCGCTGGAGAAAGGGTTGGGATATGGGTTCATTTGTCATATTTCCAATACAGCGGCTATAAACCGGCACCCTGAATTGCAGATGGATATGGTGAGGCTGGGTATTGGACTGTATGGCGTAGATACCACAGCTCATCGTAGTTTACCTTTGAAAGAAGCCGCAACACTCACCACCACGGTTGCCCAGGTGCGCAAACTGGCTGCAGGTGACACTGTTGGGTACAACCGAAGGGGGATGGTGCATCGGGATTCCGTGATAGCCACCATACGCATTGGGTATGCAGATGGTTATCCCAGGGCGCTCAGCCTGGGAAAAGGGAAGGTGATGATCCGTGGCCAGTTGTTTCCCGTAATTGGGACCGTGTGCATGGATATGACGATGATTGATGTAAGCAATTTGCCGGATATCAGGGAAGGGGAAGAAGTGGTGGTGTTTGGCAGAGGGCTGGAATTGAACCAGTTGGCCGCCTGGGCAGGTACTATTCCTTACGAAATCATGACGGGCATCTCCCAGCGGGTCAAAAGGGTGTATTTCGAGGACTGATTTACGGTATATTTGTTGCCTAAAATAAGACAGTGAGATTCCGGCATGCGATTTTGTTGACCCTCCTTATTCTGTTTTTTGACCAGTTATTGAAGGTTTATATCAAAACCCACTTCTTCCTGGGCCAGGAATATGTGATCACCAATTGGTTCAGGCTCCACTTCATAGAAAATGAAGGGATGGCTTATGGCTGGAAACTGGGCGGAGGCTGGGGTAAGATGGCGCTGACCCTGTTCAGGCTTGTTGCCGTTGTCTTTGGTACTTTTTATATCCGGCATATTATCCGCCGGAAATATCACCTCGGTTTCATCATCTGCGCCACGCTGATCTATGCGGGTGCCATCGGGAACCTGATTGACAGTCTCTTTTACGGAATGATCTTTGAGAACAGCGATCCCTTTGTTCAGAATATATCCATGAACATCACAGATAAAGGATTCCGGGGCGGATACGCCGGATTTTTACACGGAAAAGTGGTGGACATGCTTTATTTCCCGATCATAACCGATGCCACCATCCCTAAATGGGTGCCGGTATGGGGTGGGGAACCATTTGAATTTTTCAGGCCGGTTTTCAATATTGCCGATGCGTCCATTTCCATCGGTGTCATCACCATCCTGCTGTTCCAGAAACGCTTCTTCACACCCCGCCAGGAACTTGCCCCTACCACCGTGGAAACCAATAGTACGGTGAATGACGAGGTGCAGGTTAGTTAGGCATTGAGGCAAAGAGGCATTAAGGCATTGAGGCATTAAGGCATTGAGGTAGACGGGCACAATTTTCCCGAAGGTTTTGCGTTATCCTTTTTTAATCTGGTGCGCTATGCAGAACCTGTTTGTAGACATGCCGAAAGATGCGGCTGCCCAACTGAATTATATGTCCGTTCTCGCTTCCTGCGAAAATTACCATATCCCCACCTGCCCCAATATGAGTGTGCAGGAAATGATCAGCAGTAAATTATACAACTGGTACCAGACCATGGTAACCACTGATGAACAGGCGGTGGCGTGGTATATCAACTACGAATAATCTTACTAGTAAATAACAACTAACAATTGGCAATTGACAATTGGCACTAGTTACTAAAGTTTAGATACTAGTGCCAATTGCTAGTTGTTAATTGCCAGTTGCTAATTGTTAATACAGTCCCACCATGTCTTCAGGTTTGACCCATGCATCAAACTCTTCAGGTGTAACATACCCCAGCTTCACAGCCATTTCTTTCAGGGTAGTACCTTCTTTGTGGGCTTTCTGCGCAATCTCTGCCGCTTTGTAGTATCCGATTTTAGTATTCAGTGACGTTACCAGCATCAGTGAATTGTTCACATGTTTTTTGATGTTTTCTTCAATGGGGGCAATACCAACAGCGCACTTATCATTGAAGCTCACACAGCCTTCGCCGATCAGTCTTGCTGAGTGCAGGAAATTATAGATCATCACGGGCTTGAACACGTTCAGCTCAAAATGTCCGTTGGCCCCGCCAATGCTGATGGCCACATCGTTCCCCATTACCTGCGCCGCAATCATGGTGAGCGCCTCACACTGCGTGGGGTTCACCTTGCCGGGCATGATGGATGATCCGGGCTCGTTGTCAGGGATGAATATTTCGCCTATACCAGACCGTGGTCCGGAGCTCAGCATGCGGATGTCATTTGCAATCTTCATCAGGCTAACCGCTACCGTCTTCAGTGCGCCATGGGCCTCCACAATGGCGTCGTGCGCGGCGAGTGCCTCAAACTTATTAGGCGCGGTCACAAAAGGCAGTCCGGTGAGTTGTGCAATATGCTTCGCAACATTCTCTGAATATCCTTTAGGCGTGTTGATGCCCGTTCCTACGGCTGTTCCCCCCAGTGCAAGCTCACTGAGGTGGGCGAGGGTGTTTTTAATGGCTTTCAATCCATGATCCAGCTGGGCTACGTAGCCACTGAATTCCTGGCCGAGGGTAAGGGGCGTGGCATCCATAAAATGCGTCCTGCCGATCTTTACCACCTGCATGAATTGTTCACTCTTCGCCTTCAGTGTATCCCGCAACTTTTCAATACCCGGAATGGTGGTCTCTATGAGCATCTTGTAAGCTGCAATGTGCATGGCCGTGGGGAAAGTATCGTTGGAGGACTGCGACTTATTCACATCATCATTGGGATGCAGGAATTTGTCTTTGTCCGTAAGGCTGCCGCCTTTCAATACATGACCACGATACGCTACTACTTCATTCACGTTCATGTTGCTTTGCGTGCCAGAGCCTGTTTGCCAAACTACCAGCGGGAAATAATCGTCCAATTTGCCTTCCAGGATCTCATCGCATACTTGCCCAATGAGGTCTGATTTTTCCTTGGGCAATACGCCTGCGTCCAGATTGGTGAGCGCAGCCGCTTTCTTCAGGTATGCAAATGCCCTGATAATTTCTTTCGGCATACGGTTAATGTCTTGCGCGATCTTGAAGTTCTCAATACTCCGTTGCGTCTGCGCACCATAGTATGCAGTAGCGGGTACCCGCACTTCCCCCATGGTGTCTTTTTCAATTCTAAATTCCATATACTGGTTCTAATTGTTAATTGTCAATTGCTATTTCCTAAATGCTGCTTTTCTTTTTTCAAGAAAAGCCATAACGCCTTCTTTCATCTCATCGGTATTAAAACATTCTCCAAATAATCTCACTTCTTCATCATATCCGTTTACCGTATGGTTGTATCCAGCATTCACAGCGGCAATCACTTTGCCCACGGCGCCTGGACCTTTGGATAAAATGGTATTCATCAGGCCTACGGTTTTTTCCATCAACTGTTCAGGTTCAACCACATGATTCACGAGACCGAGTTGCAGAGCCTGTTCAGCATTGATCATCTCGGCACTCATCAACAGCTCCATCGCCTTGCCTTTCCCGATCAATTGAGCAAGGCGTTGTGTACCTCCGTAACCGGGGATGATGCCAAGGTTAACTTCGGGCTGGCCAAACTTCGCGTTTGTTGTGGCAATGCGGATATGGCAACTCATCGCCAGTTCACAGCCGCCGCCCAATGCAAAGCCATTCACGGCGGCAATCACAGGTTTTCTGCAATGCTCAATCCGCATAAACACATCCTGTCCCCGCTTGGCCAATGATCCCCCTTCCTGGTTGGAGAGACTCATGAACTCAGTGATGTCTGCTCCTGCTACAAAAGCTTTAGGTCCTGCACCGGTGATGATCACGCCATGGATGTCTGGGTTGCGATAGATATCATTAACCAATGCATTCAATTCCTCAAATACGGTATTGTTCAGCGCATTCAGTTTGTCTGGGCGGTTGATGGTTACCGTAAGTATGCCATTCTCCAGTTGTGTCAGTAATGTTTCCACTAGTATGTATTTATCGATGTTCTTTTACCCAGCTTTTGATATAGTCTGCAATATCATGGGTGTTGGTGCCGGGTGCAAAGAGTTTGCCTACCCCCATTTGGTTCAGGGTCTTCATGTCTTCTTCCGGGATGATGCCGCCACCGGTGAGGAGTACATCGTCCATCCCTTTTTCTTTCATGAGCTGGATGATCCTGGGAAATACCGTCATATGTGCCCCGGATAATATGCTGATGCCGATGGCATGCACATCTTCCTGGATGGCCGCACTCACTACCATTTCAGGTGTTTGCCGGAGACCTGTATATATGACTTCCATACCGGCGTCACGAAGTGCGGTGGCAATGACCTTGGCGCCACGGTCGTGCCCGTCCAGGCCCACTTTGGCAACCAGTACCCTGATGGGTTTATCGTTGAGTTCCGTCATACAACAAATGTAGTTTAAACAGCAAGGCGCTGCAACACATCCGTGATCCTTGCGGCGGTTTCTTCCTTACCCAGGATGGCGGCAATGGCAAAGACGGGCGGACCAAACTTGCCCCCCACCAGCATGATGCGGAAGGGGAGTTGTAATTCGCCGGGCTTGATATTCATCTCTGTGGCCAGCGCCTTGAAGGATGCTTCCAGGCCTGCCGCATCTGTGTTATCCTGTGCGGCCCAGGTGTTTACCAGGGCATGAAAGAATGCTGCTTTGCCATCGTCCCATTTCGGTTTGATGACATCTATATCGATGCTGTTGGGTTTTACAAAGAAGAAGGACGATTGCTGTACGAAATCCGGGATCAACGTACACCTTTCCTTCACAAGATCAATGACGGTGAGCAGTTTCTCCCGCTCTGCAAGAGCTGGCTCTGGCAGAGAGGCCTCTTGCAGAGCGGCGTAGACGTCTGGGAGGAGGCGCTCGGCACTGCTGCGTTTGATCCACTCGTGGTTGAACCATTTGGCTTTTTCGAAATCGAATTTGGCGCCTCCCTTGTGTACGCGTTCAATGTTGAACTGCTGAGCCAGTTCTTCCAGGGTAAAGATCTCCTGTTCCGTACCGGGGTTCCAGCCCAGCAGGGCCAGCATATTGATAAAGGCTTCCGGCAGAAAGCCGCGCTCGCGGAAACCTGCTGTCAGTTCGCCCGTTTTGGGATCCGTCCAGTTCATGGCAAAAACGGGGAAACCGAGTTTGTCCCCATCCCTTTTACTGAGTTTACCGTGACCGTCTGGTTTTAAGATAAGTGGCAAGTGCGCCCATTGCGGCATGTCTTTTTCCCAGCCCAGGTATTTCCAGAGCAGGATATGGGCGGGGGCCGAGGGGAGCCATTCTTCCCCGCGGAAGGCATGGGTGATCTTCATGAGGTAGTCGTCCACCACCACGGCCAGGTGGTAGGTGGGCATACCATCGGCCTTCAGCAGTACTTTGTCGTCACTCTGGTGGGTATGAAACACCACTTCCCCGCGGATGAGGTCTGTAAAGCGCAGTTCTTCGTTTTCCGGCATTTTGATGCGTATGACAAAGGGGGTGCCGCCATCCAAGAGCCGCTTCGTTTCTGTTTTATCCAGGGTCAGGGAGTTCCGCATTTTCGTCCGGATCTTCCCATCATACTGGGGCGATGGATTTTCTTCTGATTTATAGTTGGCGCGCATGGCCTCCAGCTCTTCAGGGGTGTCAAAAGCGTAGTAGGCATGGCCCTGTGCCACCAGCTGTTCAGCATACTGCCGGTAGATGGGCTTGCGCTCGCTCTGGCGGTAGGGGCCGAAGGGGCCACCTTTGAGCGGACTTTCATCCGCCTCCAGGCCGCACCATTGGAGGCAGTCCATAATATATTGTTCCGCGCCCGGGACATAGCGGGTCTGGTCTGTATCCTCGATGCGGAGTACAAAACGGCCCTGCTGCTGGCGGGCAAAAAGATAGTTATAGAGAACGGTGCGTACACCGCCGAGGTGGAGCCCGCCCGTGGGGCTGGGGGCAAATCTTACGCTGATCTTACTCATGAAATGCAAAGATACCGACGCCTGTTGGAATTCAGTCATTACAATCATTCAGGAATACAGGCAATCAGGAGCGGGTATTCCGGAATCCAGGATACCCGCTCCTGATTGCCTGTATTATTGAATGATTGTAATGCCTGTATTCCAAATGAGTGGCTTTATCTTTAAGCATGTTTTACTTAACAAGGTCGCCCTGGTGGTTGAAGCGCTTGTACCCGCATTGCTTGTGGGAGATGCCGCCGGGTGACGGAAAGGTGTATCTCAGTTTTGACGACGGGCCGCACCCGGATGCCACACCGATGGTGTTGGACATGCTGGCGGCCGCGGGGGCAAAGGCCAGCTTTTTTTGCATTGGCGATAATGTGCGGAAGTATCCGGAGATATACCAGCGCATTTTGGCTGAGGGCCATACCGTGGGCAACCATTCATACCACCATCTCAATGGCTGGAAAACCGGCAATAGCGAGTATGTAGAGGATATTCAGCGGGCAGCGGAACTGATCAGTTCGCCATTTTTCCGGCCGCCGTATGGGCGTATCAGGCATAGCCAGGCAAAGGCGCTGCGGGCTATGAACATGGTACCCGTGATGTGGACGGTGCTGAGTGGCGACTTTGATCCGGCCTTGTCTAAAGAAGCCTGTGCGCTCAATGTACTGCGCCATTTGGCACCAGGAAATATTATTGTTTTTCATGATAGCATTAAAGCGCTGCAAAAAATGCAGTATGCGTTACCGTTAGTTCTTGAAAGAATTCAGGAGCGGGGATGGGTAGCCGAAAAATTGTAAAAGGAGGGGTGTAATGGGCTGTGGGTCAGCCCTTAAAAAGAATTGGGCCGGGGTAGACACCCTGGCCCGTTTTTAATCCGTACCCTATGAAAACTAGGGCTAAGTTACAATTCTTTTTGATGTATGCAACAATTTTTTAACGCAGTTTTATCGTCTTTGTGACCCCATTTACGGTGATGGTGGCTTCGTTATCACAGTTGCCATTGCCATAATCCAGGGTGCCTGTCTTATCGTTGATCGTAATTTTAATCACCCCTTTGGATATCCAGCGGCAGGTAAAGGCCTTGATCAGCGGGGTGGTTACTTCGGCTGTCCAGCTCTTGCCGAGGGAGTTTTCACCCTTGCGGCTACCCGTAAACTGGAAGATATCATCGCCGGGCCAGAGGGGTGTGCCATTACCTTCAATCTGGGTCATGGTGGTGGTGCCGGCCCAATGCCTCCAAATCTGGGTTTCCACATTCAGGACTTTGGTTTCGTAGGTGCGGGTGAACTGGCGTTGGTTAGATCCGGGCTGGGTAGTGTTTTCAATGACGTGGCGGCCGGAGATTTTCCGGTTGTCAACCTGGTAGCCGTCAAATTCAGTGACAGCCTTGTTGCCAGGTTTGTGCAGCGGGCCTGAGTAAACAGTGATGATCTTACCCTTGCGCAGTTTTCCGTTCATCTGGCAGCCGCTGCCAAAATCCAGGACCACGGTTTTAGGGAACACGCCTCTTTCTTTTGGCGTTACGGTAACGGTAAAGCAACGGCCGGCGGTAGAACTGTTGGGTTCAGAGGGAAAGAGACCAAAACCGGAGGCACCGTACATGCCGAGGTCTTCTCCGGCCGAGGTGGCATCAATACCCGCGGTATTGTCAAACACATCGTCAAAAGTCTCGGAAAAATCTACTTCGTTGGCGGTGGCTTCAGCAACATTGGACGGTATGTCTGCGGAGGTGCTGTCTTCTTTCTGGCAGGACACGATGAACAGCATCAGTGCAGTTCCAGCCATAAGCAGGGGTGAACGCATTTTCATAAAAGGCAATTTTTAGTGATTCATTTTGTTAAAGGGCCTTAGTAGGACGATGGCTGTGGGTCAAGGTTTAATGGTCCCGCAAAGATTTCCGACCTTTGCACTATGCACGGATTTCAACTCGTTGATACTCATTGCCATCTCTATGCAGAAGAATTTTTAGAGGACCGGGCCGGGGTGATGCAGAAAGCAAAGGATGCAGGGGTGTATCGTATACTGCTGCCTAATATAGACCGGGATTCCATGGATCAGATGATTGAGCTGGAAAAGGCAAACCCGGGATATTGCCACGCCATGATGGGCATCCATCCCTGTTATGTGAAGGACGATGTGGAGGAGCAGCTGGAAGTAGTGCGGGACTGGATCAATGTGCGGCGGTTTATTGCCATCGGAGAGATCGGTCTGGATTTTTACTGGGATCTCACCTTTAAAGAGCAACAATACCGGGCATTCCGGCAGCAGTTGCAATGGGCACTGGAGAAGGACTGGCCGGTTTCCATTCACTCCAGGGAGAGCTTACGGGAATGTATAGACGAAGTAAAGCGGATAGGCGGCGGAAGGATCAGGGGGATTTTCCATTGTTTTGGGGGTAGTGTTGCAGATGCCCGTGAGATCATGGATATGGGCATGTACCTGGGCATTGGCGGCGTGCTAACTTTTAAAAAGAGTGGCCTTGATGCGGTGATACAGGAAATTGGGCTGGAGCGTGTGGTGTTGGAGACTGATGCGCCATACCTGGCGCCGGTTCCCTTCCGTGGCAAACGCAATGAGCCCGCATATGTCAGGCTGGTAGCAGAAAAGCTCGCGGAGGTCACGGGGAATACGGTTGAAGAAGTGGCGGCCATTACAACCCGGAATGCGGACTTTGTTTTTGTGTAGGACTTAGATTGGTTTTTTCATAGTTACAGGAAGTTAGCCTTTATCAGTACATTGTTACATGCAATTAAAACAAACCTGGCGTTGGTTTGGTCCGGATGACCCGGTGAGCCTGCAGGATATTTTACAGACCGGTGCACAGGGCATTGTTACCGCACTGCACCATGTTCCCCATGGCGAGATCTGGACCGTTGATGAGATCCGTAAACGCAAAGACGAGATCAGGGCCAAAGGATTGTCCTGGGATGTAGTGGAGAGTGTTACCGTGCACGAGGATATCAAAATGCGCAGCGGGCAGTATGGGATGTGGATCGATAAGTACAAGCAGACTTTGCGGAACCTGGCATCGGAAGGGATCCGTATTGTAACGTATAATTTCATGCCGGTGAACGACTGGACGCGCACCAGCCTGGACCATCCCATGAAGGACGGGTCCCGCGCGTTATATTTCAACTGGGTGGATATGGCGATGTTTGACATCCATATCCTGCAGAGACCCGAAGCGGAACTGGACTATCCTTTATCCATTGTTCAGCAGGCGGAAACAAAGTTCAAACAATCTACACCTGAGCAATGCGAGCACCTGGCATGGATCGTGCGTTTTGGTATCCCTGGTGAGCGCAAACTCAGCCTTGCGGAAATGCGCGAACGGATTGCGATGTACAAAGGAATGGGGCACGATGCCTTGCGGGAGAACCTCCATGAATTTTTACGGGCCGTTACACCGGTAGCGGATGAAGTGGGGATCAAATTGGCCATCCATCCGGATGATCCGCCCTATGATATCCTGGGAATACCCAGGATTATGAAGAATAAGGAAGACTATTTGCAATTGATGGAAGCCGTTCCTGCGGGAAGTAATGGCGCCTGTTTCTGTACGGGATCTTTGGGCGCTTCTGCCGCCAATGATCTCCCTGATATGGTAAAGGCCCTGGGGGAACGCATTCATTTCATTCATCTCCGCAATGTGCGTAAGGATGCGGAAGGCAATTTCTTTGAAGCGGATCACCTGGACGGTGATGTGGATATGTATGCTGTGATGAAGGAGCTGCTCACCTTACAGCAACGGATAGCCGAACCCATTCCTTTCCGCCCAGACCATGGCCACCAGATGCTGGATGACCTGAACAAGACAACCAATCCCGGCTATTCATGCATAGGACGTATGCGCGGACTGGCAGAATTGCGCGGACTGGAGATGGGGATCTGTGGAGCCAATGGTTGGTAGTTCGCAGGGCGCAGCTGCGAACTACGCGCCCTGCGAACTGCGAACTCTTGATGCTGCCAGCCCGGCAACCGTGATGCCAATGCCAATAAGGCTTTCCATGGGTTTATCTATGGCCGTGAAAACCAGCACCCACACACTGAACACCAGAAATATATATTGCGGAAGGGGCTTCAAGGGCGTTTTGAAAGCACCGGGTTCAGGCTTGATAAAAAGACTGGTAGCCACGGTGAGGGCGGTCATCAGTTGCAGAATAAATCCGGCATAGACCAGGATCTGTTCAAATGAGCCGGAAAGCATCAGTGCGATGCTGATCCCCGCATGTAACCATAACGCGGGCACAGGAATACCATGACTGTTTTGTTTAGCCAGTGGTTGCCAGTGGTGATGCGCGGATGCCATGGACCAGGTGACACGTGGCCCCACCCAGAGATAGCTGCTGATGGTGGCAATCAACTGGAGCGCTATGAAGAAACTTACCCATTTCGCCCCTTTTTCACCCCATAGTTGCAGAAAGGAAAGATAACTCACTTCTTCTTTTCCCTGTAGCAGGCTGATGGGCGCGTGACGGAGCAGTACCCATTGAAAACTCGTGTAAAGCCCAATGATCAGGAGGGTGGAGACAATGAGGGCTCGCGGCAGGTTCTTTTGCGGATCCTTCATCTCTCCCACTATGTAAGCTGCTGCATTCCATCCGGTATAGGCATAAGTGACAAAGATCATCGATACCGCAAAGCCCGTGGTGGTGATCTCACGCGTCCAGCCAGGACCTGTAATGATGGATCCGGGAGACGCCGCCGGGACAAAAGCGCCGGCCATGATGAGCAGGAACAGAAAGCCGATCTTCAGGACGGTACTGCTGTTCTGGAACAGGCTGCTGAATTTTAAATTACGGCTATGCATTACCGTTATTAAAAGAATTACGGAAACAGCAACCAGTTTTGCCATCAACGGACTTAGGGGGATCAGGGGTGCCAGGTATTTTATGAATGCTATGGCAGCCAGCGCGATGGGTGCCGAGAAACCGATGGTGAGTCCGGCCCACGCAGAGAGGTATCCCATCAACGGATGAAACACGCGGCTAAGAAAAATATAATCGCCCCCGGTTTGCCTGAAATGCGCGCCCAGCTCAGCATAGGCCAGGGCGCCGCAGAGGGCAATGATGCCACCGCCCATCCAAAGCAGCATGATGGTCCAGAGGTTTTGTACGGTTTGCAATTGGAATCCCAGCGAGGTAAATACACCAGTGCCTATCATGTTGGCCACTACTATGGAACATGCTGTGAAGAGGGAAATCTTATGTTGGCCCTGGCGGTTTATGCTGCAGGTTTATAGAACATGAAGAATACGCCTGCAGCAATGAAAATAAACGCCAGCAGGTAGTTCCATTTAAAGCTTTCACCCAGGAAGAACATCGCAAAGAGAAAAAATACCAGCAATGAGATCACTTCCTGGATGGTCTTGAGCTGGAAAGCGGAGAACCCTTCCTGTAATCCGTATTTATTATTGGCGGGCACCATGAAACAATATTCAAAAAATGCGATGCCCCAGCTCAGCAGGGTGAGCTTAAGCAGCGATGTGTTGGTCAGGTCTTTTTTCAGGTGACCATACCAGGCATAGGTCATGAAGCAGTTGGAGATCAATAAGAGAAGGATGGTGCGCATGGGGATCAGATCAGTTTAATGATCCACTAAGGTAGCGGGAAAACTGTATTTTTATCCGGGTCATTGCTTTGGCATAAAACGTGCAGCTTTCCTCCAGAATAACTTTCTATGCAACCAGTAGTACTTCAACAACGTGTTCTTCAGTTAATCGGACTTTTCCTGCTGGGTTTACTGATCTACATTGGCCAGGATATCATCATTCCCCTGGGATTCTCATTTGTGATCGCTATTTCCCTTTTACCGGTATATCGATTATTTAAGCGATTCCGGTTTCCCGATGTATTAGCCATTGTTTTCTCCATCCTTTGCGGAGTGATTGTGATAGGAGCCATTGTCTTTATCCTTTCCCTGGAATTCAGCCATTTGCTGGAAAACAAAGAAGTCCTGAAGGGAAACGTGGATAAGCATATTGAAGAGATCGGGCTGTGGATCCAGGATAAGACGGGGATGAACCTGAAAGCGCAGCAGGCTTTTTTTAAGAAGCAGATGGACGGCGCGGATGATAATGCCGGTGGCTTGCTGGCCACTACTGCCTCCACATTGGGTGGCTATCTGGTTTGGTTTGGCCTGGTACCCATTTATGTGTTCCTGATCCTGTTTTATAAGAACCTGCTGGTGCGGTTTATTTTCCTGGCCAGCAAAACGGAACAACACGACATTGTAGAAGAGTCTATCCGCGATGGAGAATCCACCGTGAAGAATTACCTGATGGGTCTGCTGATTGAGATGCTGATCCTGGCGGTGCTGGTAACCATCGTGCTCACTTTATTCGGGATCCAGTATGCCATCCTCATCGGGGCCATTTTTGCCGTGCTGAACATGATCCCATATCTCGGCGCGCTCATTGCTAACATACTGGCCATCCTGATCACCCTCTCCACATCGCCGGATATTTCCGATGCTTTATGGGTAGTGGTGATCCTGGCGGTGGTGCAGTTTGTGGACAATAATTTCATCATGCCCAACCTCGTAGGGTCCAAGGTGCGGATCAATGCACTGGTGACGGTGATTGCCGTGATCATTGGCCAGGCCCTGGCCGGCGTGGGCGGTATGTTCCTGTCTATCCCCGCGGTGGCTGTGTTGAAGGTGATTTTCGATAAAACCCATTCTATGAAGCACTGGGCCGTGCTTTTTGGGGACGATAACCCCAAGCTGAATCCCTTGCAGTATCCGGTGATGCGGCTTCGGAAGCGCATCTTCCGGGAAGAGTGATACCTTAACACAAGATACCGGGATAAAGGGATACCTTTGCATTTGATGTTTAAACATTGAATTATGGAGATTGGGATTTGTACGTTTGGTGATATTGGTACGCATCCGGTAACGGGAGAGAAGATTGGTGCGCATCAGCGTCTAAGGAACCTGATGGAAGAGATCAGCCTGGCAGATCAACTGGGTTTGGATGTGTTTGCGATTGGCGAGCATCACCGGCCGGATTATGCCGTATCAGCACCTGCGGTGGTGATGGCGGCAGCGGCGGAACGTACAAAAAAAATCAAGTTGTCCAGTGGCGTTACCGTCTTGAGTTCCGATGACCCTGTGCGGGTGTACCAGCAGTTTGCCACCGTAGATCTTTTATCTGGCGGCCGGGCGGAGATCATGGCCGGACGAGGTTCTTTCATCGAGTCTTTTCCTTTATTTGGATATGACCTCCAGGATTATGATGCGTTGTATGCAGAGAAACTGCACATGTTACAGCGAATCAATGAACAGGCGGTGATCAGTTGGGAGGGTAAGCACACGCAGACCATCAAAAACAAAGGGGTGTATCCCCGTGCCCACCAGGAGAAACTGCCCATTTGGGTGGCCGTGGGCGGAACGCCCGAGTCTGTAGTGCGTGCGGCGGAGTATGGATTTCCCATGATGCTGGCCATCATTGGCGGGATGCCGGCAAGGTTTGCACCGTTTGCGAAATTGTATCGAGACGTATACAAGGAAGCAGGTCATGATGAGACCATGCTTCAGCTCGGGATTAATTCCCACACCTATATTGCCGCGGATAGCAAGCAGGCCCGCGATGAATTCTATCCTACCTATGCCGAAGTGATGACGCGCATCGGGAAAGAGCGGGGCTGGAACGGCCTTACAAGGGAGCAGTTTGAGTACTCCACCCAATCCCAGGGTGCCTTGCTCGTAGGCAGTCCGCAGGAAGTCATTGATAAAATCCTGTATGAACATGAATTGTTTGGCCACACCCGGTTTCTTGCACAAATGACCATTGGCGCCCTGCCGCATAAGCTGGCGATGAAATCCATTGAATTGCTGGGTGATGTGGTGGCACCGGCGGTGAGGAAAGGGATTAGGGGTAGTGTGTAAGGTGTAGGGGTAGGGTATAGGTTTTTTTTAACATGTGAGACATTGGTTTGGGTGCTGGCCTGGGATTTCGTCAGGGTTTATCTCTATTTTACGGGCAAGCGAGTATGGGTATGATTAACGCGATATTGCCTAATCTGGATGCATTGGTCTATGTATTCAATGCGCTGGCTGGATTCAATGCGGTGATCATCGTTTTTTTATTTGTGCGATATTATCGCAGTTATTCCCCTGCCACTCCTTACCTGATGGTTTTTCTGCTGGGGATGCTGATGGTGAACCTCATGACCTTCCTGATCAAGACCGGTCACATTCTTTACGTGCCCTGGTTGTTCCGTCTTCCTTCCCCCCTGTACTATGCCATGTTCCCCGCAGCCTATCTCTACCTGGTAATGACACTCAGGGATCAGCCAAGATTAAAAAAAGCGGAATGGATACATTTTCTGCCAGCCGTATTGCATGCCATTGAATATGCACCTTATTATTTGCGCTCTAATGCTTACAAAGTGCAGCATATCCTGGAGACGATGAAGAACCCCCTGGGTACCTATGCACATGATGAAGGTGTATTTCCGGCCTATATCCACAATATTTTGCGGGGTGTCCAGGGGCTGGTTTACGGCCTGATGATGCTGTACCTGTTGGTGGCAGACCTGCGGTCTGATAAGGGAAGGATAAATCTGTTCACGGGCATGAAGGCTTGGTTATTTCGCCTGTCTGCCGTGGTGATTCTTTTTTCGCTGTCCATTTTCAGTACGTTCATTGGTGGCTGGGCTACACCAGATAACCGTGCGATTAACCTGGCATTCTGGTCGGCTTTCACCCTCAGCGTATGTTCCTTTACATTGTTTTACCATCCGCTGTTATTGTATGGTATGCCCTTGCTCAACCGTTTCCTTCAAAAGCCGGTAAAAGAGGAGATGCCCAACGCGGCTGCACCTTCACCAATTGAGACAGACCTGCTATTAGACAGCACATCGCCGGAAGGGCAGCCTGAATGGTTAGGCCGATATACTTCCCTGGTGGAACAGTACAAACTCCAGGGTCAGTCCTTTCTCTCGCCCAAATTTTGTATCCGGGATTTGTCTGTAGAGCTGGGTATCCCCCAGCACCATCTGTCCTATGTGCTGAATAAAGTATACCATGTCCGTTTCAATGATTTTGTGAACAATCTTCGTATTGATTATCTCCGTAGAAAAATGGAGGGAGAAGACCTGCTCAGGCAAATGACCCTGGAGGGGCTGGCCCGCGAAGCCGGGTTTACCAGCAGGGTCACCTTTATCCGTGCCGTCCAAAGAACTACCGGTATGAATCCCTCATCTTATTTCAGGCATTTACCTGCTGAATAACTGTATCGTTTTCTAATCCGTTACACAACACTTGTCCCTGTTTTTGGACTCGGTTTTTTTACGTCATTTATTTGGCTTTTCATCGGTCCTAATCTTCCTGCACATTCTTTAAACCAAACATATGCGGAGAACATCTATGCTTTTTGCCATTTTCATGTTGATGGGAATGGCTGTTCTGGCCCAGCAGAAACCCAATATTATTGTCATATGGGGTGATGACCTGGGCGTGTCCAATGTGAGTGCTTACCATAAGGGTATGCTGAAACCCAATACACCCAATATTGACCGGCTGGCAAAAGAAGGGGTGATGATGACCGATGCCTATGCCCAACAGAGTTGTACTGCCGGAAGGGCCGCCTTCATCATGGGGCAGCATCCCTTCCGTACCGGTATGCTTACCATTGGCATGCCCGGTGCCAAGGAAGGTATCCGAGAGACGGATATGACCATTGCGGATATGTTGAAAGGGCAGGGTTATGCCACGGCCCAGATCGGGAAGAATCACCTGGGCGACAGGAATGAATTCCTTCCCACAGTACATGGGTTTGACCGGTTCTACGGCAACCTCTATCACTTAAATTCCGAGGAAGAGCCTGAGGATCCCGAGTATCCGAAAGACAAGGCCTTCCATGAAAAATTTGGTCCGAGGGGAATGTTGGAAACCTATGCCACTGCAGCGGATAATGCCACCGTGGATCCCCGTTGGGGCAAGGTGGGCAAGCAGACCATCAAGGACCTGGGCCCATTGAATACCAAGAAAATGGAAACCGTGGAAATGGATCTGCTGGACCGTTCCCTGCAGTTCATGGAAGAGCAGGTAAAAGCCGGCAAGCCCTTCTTTCTCTGGCACAACAGTACCCGGATGCACGTATGGACGCACCTGGCTGACCGTTGGAAAAGCAGTTCCAAGGGAGGTGGCTTGTATGGTGATGGTATGATGGAACTGGACTATGTGGTGGGTAAGTTGCTGGATAAGTTGGATCAGCTGGGCATCGCCAAAAATACCATTGTGGTGTTCAGTACAGACAATGGCGCCGAGGCTATGAGCTGGCCTGATGGTGGTGCTTCTCCCTTCAGGGGAGAGAAGGGTACAACGTTTGAGGGCGGTTTCAGGGTGCCCCAACTGGTACGCTGGCCCGGCAAAATTCCTGCGGGTTCAGTAGTGAACGGGATCTTCAGTCATGAGGACTGGCTGCCCACTTTTGCAGCTGCCGTGGGTGAACCCAATGTCAAGGAAAAGCTCCTCACCGGGTATAAAACCAATGGAAAAACCTTTAAGAACCACCTGGATGGCTACAACCAATTGGATATGCTTACCGGCAAGGATAGTGTAGGCAAGCGTAAAGAGATCTTTTATTTTGATGCCGGCGGTAACCTCAATGCGCTTCGATATGAAGACTGGAAGGTTCACTTCAGCATTATTGAGGGTAACCTTACCACGGCTTATCGGAAATCACCCAGCTGGCCCATCATCGTGAACCTCAGGCAGGATCCATATGAGCGTGCTCCCTTTGAGAGCCTCATGTACCTCCGCTGGCAGGGTGAAAAAATGTGGACCATGGTGCCGGCTCAATCCATTGTTGCAGACTTCATTGCTACCTTTAAAGATTTCCCGCCGGCAAAAAGCGGAAGCCTGAGTGTAGACAAGGTGCTGCAGCAAATGACCACGGCGCCGTCTAACTAGCAGTCCCAAAGAAATTAATTCTGAACAGAGTTGATAACGGATTCTGAGGAATAGCCCCACAGACCTTTTACATTTGCGTAAACTTATTGCATGATACGCATCTTTAAAAGGTTTGTGGGGCTTTCGTTTATTTTTCTCGCAAGCCAGCAAATATCCAGGGCTCAGGATTCTGCAGAAGAGTTGGCAAAAAAACTTGCTAACCCCATTTCCAGCCTTGTCAGCCTTCCCTTTCAGAATAACTCGGATTATGGAATAGGTCCCCGCAAAGGGTTCCGCAATACCATGAATATTCAACCGGTAGTGCCTGTGAGTATCAGCAAGGACCTGAATTTAATTGGGCGATGGGTGCAGCCCATCATCACCCAGGGAAACATCACGGGTGAGGGCCAAACGCAAACAGGGCTGGCAGACGCGGTGGTGAGCGGATTTTTCAGTCCAAAGAATACGAAGAATGGATTCACCTGGGGTGCGGGACCTGTGTTGTTGTTGCCGGTGGCCACCAATAATGTATTTGCATCAAAGCAGTTTGGGATTGGCCCCACTGCCGTTGCATTGAAGCAAACCAAGGGCTGGACCTTGGGTGCACTGGTTAACCAGATCTGGGGTATTGCTGGTGGTGAGGGAAGGCCCAAGGTGAACCAGATGTTCCTGCAGCCATTTCTGAACTACAACTGGAAAACCGGCGCAGGTGCCGGAGCTGCGTTTGAGTACACGCATAGCTGGACGGGCTCCACCAACACATTGTGGCTGATCCCTACTATTTCCGGCGTAACCAGTCTGGGTAAACAAAAAGTGAGCCTGGCCTTTGGCCCGCGTTTCAACCTGGCGGCACCGGAATCCAACAAAGCTACCATGGGATGGCGCGCTGTGGCAGTCTTCCTGTTTCCGAAATAATCAAAAAGTGTATTTCAGTCCCAGCACCGTACCATAGTCCCAGTTCCGGGATGAGCCGGAGGGTGGGCGGTTGTCATAGTTATGGTACATCTGGATGGAGAGGTTGAGGTCATCAATCAGCTCCCAGGTGATGCGGGTATCTCCATCCCAGCGCATCCTGCCGGCATCCGTGAGACTGAGGTAGAAAGACTGGTTGGTAGTGACGGAGATATTAGGGTGGCTGAATTTGAAAAATTCAGCCATCAGGGTTAGGGGAATTTCCACCTGGTTGGGAAATGTTGCCCCTTCCGTATTTCTCTCCTGGTTGAATACCAGGCCGGTTAAAGTTTTTACCTGCAGATTGTTTTTTGTGAGCCAGGTATACACAATACCCAACCCTTCCTGGTAACGCCTGGCAAGCCCCAGTTCATAGTTACGCTGGTATTTGAACATGCCTCCCACGGATATCCACGGGTTTAGTACATAATAGCTCTGCAGGTTCAGGTTCTCACGGTCCCGCACCCAGGTGGTATCCGTCTGGGAAATGAACATGGACCCGGTCAGGTCTGTACGAAGGCGTTCAAATTGCCAGGTGATAGAACCGTCAAGGTTAAAACGGCCGGCATTGCTTGACCTTGCATAGTTGAATCCTGATGACAGATAACCACGGATGTGGGTGAGCGAAGATCCATCATAAGAAGTCATGAAGGCGATATAATTGATAGGGATAACTACGGAACTGTCTGCAGTCCTGATTTTTACATACCCTGTAGAATCCGCCCTGCTCAGGTATCCAAAGTAGATTTTGCGATTGCTGGTTTCCAACCGGTATTGATGTGTAATTGCCTTTACCATCCGCACTTTGTCGAATTTAATCTTGACGATCGAAATATTATCGATATCAAATTCCAATCTGCCAGACTTAAGGCCCTTTAACTCACCAGACAGCACCGTGCCGTCTTTCATAAAAATAGTATCCTTCAACTCCGTTTGTCCGTAGCCGTTAGTAGCGTACAGCAGGAAGAGGAGCAGTGTAACAATGGTGGTATGATGCGGGATCCGGGAACGCATAAAAGCCGCCCGAAGGTAAATGGATGTTCGGATTTTGCAGAAAGAGGAGCCTGGAAATTTGTATTGAATTCTCAGCGTATGGCGCGGCCCACGTAGCAGCGGAGATCGCAGTTTACCGGTCCCTCGCCAAAACGTTTCCCAATCTCTTCTTCCAGGTGAGCCGCGATGCGCTCTACTGCCGCAGGCTCTTGTTCCATGATCTCCTTGCTGAGCTGGTGGTGGTGAATGAAACCGCGCACCAGTTCAGATGGTGAGGGGGCCGTGCCTTTAAAATCCCGGGGTTCCACGGTAATGCGTTGGAATCCTGCCTGCCCCATCAGTTCATGGAGTTGTTCCGGGCGGTACATATGAAAGGGAACTACATATTTTGTTTTATCCGGAGTCTGGAAAAAGGGCAGGAGGGTTTCGTCAAACAGGAGCCTGAAAAACGGCATTGCCGTAGTGCTTTCCCAGGTAGTGAAGATGAGTTCACCGCCGGGTTTCAGCACCCTGTACATTTCGCGAAATGCCTGTGGCTTATCAGGAGGAAACATCACACCGTACTGGCAAACCACGAGGTCAAACTGTTGCTCCGGGAAGCTTAGCTGCTGCATATCTTCCTGTTTGAAGACTACGCCGTCCTGGTCAACCTTCTGCTTGGCAATAGCCAGCATATCCTCATTCAGGTCTGTAACGGTGAGCAGGGCGGGATCTTCCAGCCTGCGCACGAGATGCCGGGTGAGCCTGCCAGACCCCGCGGCTATTTCCAGGACCTTCCCGTTGAATGGTGCGTCTACCATGGCTGAAAGCAGCACCGCCGTGGGTTCAAACAGGAAGGGCCCCAGATATTGGTCGTAGCTTTTCGCTGCATCCCCTGAAAAACTAAAGGCCTGTTGGCTCATAGCAATCGTTTGTGCATAGGTACGAAGCTTCGCTGGTACAAAAAAAGAGGCCCGCTTCCTGCAGGCCTCCTATTGATCAGGCGGGTGTATTTAGTATGGTCTGCGATAGCAGCTTGCCCTTCCGCGCGGCGCAGGCACCACCACCACCCTGCGGTGATGATAGGGGCGTGCATACACAACAGGGCGGGGCACCACTACTATGGGTGCTGGCCTGTAATACATCGGCCTGAATCCATACACCGGGGTGCCAAAGCTTACGCCCACACTCACCCGGGCCTGGGCGCTGGCAGTCATAAACAAGCCAGCGAAAATGATCAACATCCATATCTTCTTCATGGGTAAACGTTTGGATATTGGACTGCAAACCCTACCATACGTTTAAACCTCAGGAAATTTTTTTCATGGGAGGAACCGCCCAGGTATGGTTAATGGCTTCATCCTTAGGCCAATAAAGCCGCATCACTCCCATAAAATTTCCGGCAGGCGCCGGCAGCCAGTTGGATTCCTTGTCTTTTCCAGGTGATTCATGGCTGATATACAATGTGATGGAACCATCCTTGTTTTTTTTCAGGTTAGGCAACATCGGTGAATTGATCAGGTATCTGTTGATGGGGTTTTCTACCAGCAGGCTTGAGGGCAACTCGTACATGGTGAGGGACCAGAAAGCATGTACAGGCGGCATGGCACTGGCAGAAAGCTCCAGGGTGTAGCGGTTGGCACCTGTCAGCGGTTGTCCCTGGTCATCCACTGTATAAAAAGGATACATCGCTTCGTTTTTAGAGTTTCCGTATATACCCAATACGGCAGCACCCATCCTGTACAGATAATTATTCTTGAGAAATTCCCGGGTACCAAACATATCTCCGGATTCTACTTCTTTCTTGTCTGCGCGCGCTTTCAGTGCGGCAAATTCAGCCCAGGCGTCATTGCGGCCCTGGATATAGGCTTCCCTGATTTCCGGAGAAAATGCGGATGTGTCAAAAGTTTTACCAGCCTCGATCCCAATTTTACTGAAGCGTTCACGCAAAGCAACCTCAGTGGGATTGACCGGACAAAACTGCAGTTTGAAATTCAAAATGTTGAAAAATTCCAGTGAGTTACGGATCTGTGCTGCGTTCACCGGGGGAATGAAGTTGATGGCGGCAGCTTGTGCAGGTGCGGGTTGTCCCAGGAAAGCCGACAAAGGCTGTACTTTATATCCTTGCTGCACCTTCACCACATTGGGGAGATCTGCAGGATTAAACAGCTGGGTGCGGAAAATAGCCAATGCCATCTCCGTTTCACACACAATGACTTCAGTAATGCCTTTGGGTTTTTCTCCCTTCCATGACGGTCCGGCTATCAGATAATTACCACCGTTATTACCCGTGGTCCTGCTCCCTATATAGTTGAAGTTGTGGGTATACGCATCCACCAGCTGAATACTGTAATACCTTGATTTTTCGATTTTCGGAATGGTGATCACCATGGGCTCTGTTCTCAGATCAAACCCCACCATTCCATAGGGCGTATCTGAATTGGGCGTTTGTACCGCTTTATCTGCGGGGGTATATACCCTTGCATTACTATGTAAAACATTGTATGCGCCTTTGTATTCTGTGTTGTCTTTCTGCACAAAATAAGCATGCTGAATACGGTAGTCGTCAACCAGCGGATAGCCATAGATATAGGCTTCTTTGGCTATTTCCCTTACTTCGGCCGCGGTGAGGGACTGCCCTGCTGTTTCTTTGCCTGAGGCCTGGTTTTTGTTTTCCGGGTTATTGCAGGCGGTCATTACAATGGCGAACAATGCAAGTTTCGCAATCATGGTGGTTCTATACATATGGAGCGTTTTTTTTGGAAAAATTGCAGGCTTTTGCCTGTCATTGATTAGGTTATCCTGGGTGCGGAAGTCTAAATTATGGCAATGATGCCAAATGAGTACGTGCAATGGGAAGTAATCTGCATTAATTTCGCATCGGTCATCCAGATGCACATGCAAGAAGTATTGCTGAACATGTTGCCCTTTGCCGTGGGCATTGCCATCAGTCCTGTACCCATCATTACAGCGATCCTGATGTTGTTTTCACCAAGACCTGCCGCCAATGCGCTCGGTTTTTTGGCAGGGTGGTTCCTGGGCATCGGTATTCCCGCCGTGGTGGTGCTGATGCTGGCGGTTAAGCAAATGAATGAATCTGATACACCCGGATCGGCAACCGTGATGTATGTGAGATTGGCAGCGGGGATTGTATTGATTGTGCTGGCCCTTTGGCGGTGGAGGAACCGGCACCAGCCGGATGATCCCCACAACAAGCCGCTGCTGATGCGTTTGGTGGATTTCATCAATCCCTGGAAAGCAGTGGTGGTAGGTTTTTTATTTGCCGATGTCACCAATCCCAAAAACATGGCGCTTACGGTAGCGGGATGCCTGGCCATGACGCGGGCTGCCTTACCTTTTGCCGGACTGGCCGTGATGGTGTTGTTGTTTACAGTCATCGCCAGCCTGGGGGTGGGGATTCCCGTATTGGTGTTTCTCTCCGGCGGTGAAGCCGCACAGGAGAAAGTGGTTCAATGGCGGCACTGGCTGGTGCAGCACCGTAAGGCTGTGATGGCCGTATTGTTTTGTGTGTTTGGGGTGGCGCTGATTATAAGGAGCGGGGTTCTATGAGTTAATAAGTCTTACTATGGCAGATTCAGCATTAGAACATTGGATGCGCGGACCTGTGGAAGGGATCACGCCATTATTACAACCGGTGGCCCATGCATTGCTGCAGATGAGGGACGAGGTGCAGATGTGTCTGGTGGATTTTCCTGCCGGGCAGTTGTGGACCAAACCGGATGGACTCGCTTCTGCAGGATTTCATGTGCAGCATATCTGTGGCGTCATAGACCGCTTGCTCACCTATGCCCGGGATGAATCACTGTCTGAATCCCAGTTATTGCAATTGGAGCAGGAAGCCAGGCCTGCTGATCTTGATCTTACTGTGTTGTTGCAACTGCTGGATCAACAAGTTGCGAGAGCCATGGAGCAATTAACCACAACGTCTGCGGAAGATCTGCTCCTGCCAAGGGGCATCGGACGTAAAAAAATACCTACCAATGTATTGGGCTTGTTGTTCCATGCGGCTGAGCATAGTATGCGGCATCTGGGGCAGTTGCGGGTGACGGCAAAATGGGTAAAGGGACTGTAACAAAGAATCCGCTAAACAATGACCAGTTACATTTAAAAAAAATGCCCCTTACGGGGCTTTTTATTTTGTTGGCGGAGGGGAAGGGATTCGAACCCTTGATACCCTTTCGAGTATACACACTTTCCAGGCGTGCCAGTTCAACCACTCCTGCACCCCTCCGTGGGGGCAGCAAAACTACAGAAAAATCAGGGATTGGCAAAGGTTTTTTAGTTCAGGGACTTTTCCAGTACAATGAACTCCAGGGGTTGCAGGTGCTTGCCCGTAAGCCCGTCTTCAGCGAAGGGAAACTGCTCCCCGGTCTCTTCAAAACCGTAGCGCTTATACCAGTTGATGAGTTCCTCCCGCAGAGAGATCACATACATGTAGATATGGGAGGCGCCAATCTTGCGGGCATGGTCATCTGCGGCCTGCAGCAGTTTTCTGCCGATGCCGCCGCCTTGTAATTCCGGCTCCACACTGAACATGCCCAGGTAAACACCCCGTTCATTGTTCTGGAGGTTCACACAACCCAGCATCCGCCCGTCTTCGGCCATATACTTCAGAAAAACACTGCCGTCTTTGGCCATTACCTCACCCACCTGCCGGGCATCGGACCTTACTTCACCCGCAATGAGGTGTGCTTCAGTGGTCCACCCCTTGGTGGAACGTTCTCCCCGGTATGCACTGTTCAGCAGGTCAACAATGGCGGGGATGTCTTGATGTGTAGCGTATTCAACCATAGTTTAGTTCGCAGTTCGCAAGTTCGCAGTTCGTGGTTAAATTTAATATGTTTTTTGCTTTCCCCAATACCTTAATGCCTCAATGCCTTTATGCCTATCTTCAAGAATGACTTTCACCCACATCATCATCGGCGCAGGATCAGCAGGTTGTGTGCTGGCCAACCGCCTCTCGGCCCATGCCCAAAACAAGGTCCTCCTGCTGGAAGCCGGCGGAAAGGACAGCAAGCCGGAGATACACATTCCCGGCGGTTATGCCAAGCTGCATCGGTCAGCGGTGGACTGGCAGTTCTGGACGGAGCCGCAGGCCCATGTAGACGGCAGGAAGATCTACCTCCCGCGCGGCAAAACCCTGGGCGGCTGCAGCTCCACCAACGCTATGGCCTATGTGCGAGGCAGCCGGCACGACTATGATGAATGGGCCGCATTGGGCAACAAAGGATGGGGTTGGGACGATGTGTTGCCGTATTTTATCAAGTCTGAGTGCAATGCACAACTGGGTGCACCTTTTCACGGAAAGGATGGCCCTTTGCATGTAACCACCCTGCAGCAGCCCTCGGCCCTCACCTCCCATTTCTTGCAAGCGGCTTCGGAAACAGGCCTGCCCAATACAGTGGATTATAACGATGGATACCCTGCGGGATCCCATCCCCTGCAATTCACGATCAGGGATAACCGAAGACATAGTGCCGCTGATGCATTTCTGAAACCGGTGATGCACCGCTCTAACCTTACTGTGGTAACACACTGCCGGGTGGAACGCATCATTGTGGAAAACGCTGAGGCCAAGGGCGTGGTGTGCAGGGTTAAGGGTGTAGAGCGGATTTTCAACTGTTCAGGAGAAGTGATCCTGAGCGCGGGTTCATTCCAGAGTCCGCAGCTGCTTTTACTTTCGGGTATAGGTGACCGTGAGGAACTAGCGCGCGTGGGAATTCCTTTGGTGCACCACCTGCCCGGTGTGGGTAAGAACCTGCAGGATCATGTGTGGAGTGGTGCCACTGGACTTTCATCGATCCCCTCATCCAACCGGCATATCAAGCCCATGGCCCAGTTGAAGGCATTGGTGCAATACCTGGTGCGCAAGCGCGGTCCGCTCTGTGCGGGCCCGCTGGAAGCCAATGCCTTTGACCGTTCACCATTTGCCGATGCAAGACCGGATATCCAGTTTCATTTTGTACCGCTGGGCCTGGGGGCAGATTACTCCACAGACATCTATGACCTCAAGACTTTTCCGCACCATGATGGCTATGCCGTATTGGCCATACTGCTGCATCCGAAGAGCAGGGGTTATGTGGGCCTTGCTTCTGCCGATCCCCTGGCGGCACCTTTGATCCAGCCGCAGTTTTTCTCTGCACCGCAGGATCTGGATATCCTTTTGTGGGGATTGAAAAAAGCCATTGACATCGCAGAAGCACCAGCATTCAGGAAGATAGGTGAGGGTGTTAATTTCCCCTCGCAACGCAGCAATGATGAAGACCTGCGCGCGCACATCAAAAAGAGCCTGGAAACCTTGTATCATCCGGTGGGTACCTGTAAGATGGGACATGATGCTATGGCCGTAGTGGATGATGAACTACGGGTGCATGGCATCCGCGGCCTGCGGGTGGTGGATGCATCCGTGATGCCCACTATAACCTCTGGTAATACCAATGCGCCGGTGTATATGATTGCGGAGAAAGGAGCTTTTTTAATAGGGCGTAGGTGTAGTGTGTAGGGTGTAGGGGTAGGGTGTAGCCAGGGCCTAGCCTACACCCTACCCCTACACCCTACCCCTACACCCTGCCCCTACTGTCTTTCATGCTTAGGCAGCCTATACTTCACAAACCAGCTGGGCAGAAAATTGCCGGGTTGCAGGTCACGGATGCGGCGTTCCTGTTGTTTCTTTTTTGAAGGGATGTCCAGGTAGGTTTTCTTTTTCAGATAGATGGTGCCGCGGCCGTCCATGGCTACGGTGGGTATGCTTTTGAAACTGCCTGTCTTCCCCTCATACGCCATCCATTCCCCCAATGTTTCCCAAAGCGGCAGCAGCAGAGTATCCTGAAAGCGGATGGCACTGGGCCCGCCCGCCAATGCATAACCACCTCCAAAAATAAATGGCTTTGTCATCACCCAGCTGCTGCTTCCATACACGGTGACATCATTCATGGTGGAACTCACCTGCTGTAACAGTGAATCTCCATTCATGCGTTGTGCGGGAAAGCTGTCTACAGCAGGCAGCGTAATGGTGGCCGCGGAATAACAGGAGCCGATGCTGACGAGGGTTGATGAATCGCAAAACTTGCCGATGCGTTGCAGCGCGCCACTGATATGTGGTTCATGGATGGTCTGGTAATTCACTTCATCTTTTCCTACTTCAAACATAGCCACGCGCCGGCCAATATGCCCATGGCTGTCGAACCACAAATGCCGGATCCGCGCATTTTTTTTTGCCATCAGTTTTTCAATTCGCACTGCTGCTTCCGCTATGGAATCTACATAGATGAGAAACAGTTGGCGGCGATGAAAGATTTTCTGGATACCGGCCTGCGCCTGGAAGCTGATGGTGGCCAGATCAAATTTGCGAAGATGGGTGCCGATGATCACATTGATGGGGCGCGCGGGTTTAGATTCCGCTACATGATCCTGCGCAAGGGAACTGCCATAACAGCGTAATGCCAGGCAAAACAGGAGGAACAGACTGCGCAAGGGTTTCAGGCAGGTAGTCATGAATGCGCTCAACCATTTTGGTTGGAGCAAAGATATCATTTGCAACAAACTAAGATGGTAATGGTTGGTTAAACGAAACAAACTGTATTATCTTTTCCTAAACGCTTACATCATGCTCAAGACATTTTTCAATAACTGGTGGCTACTGGCACTCAGGGGTGTACTGTTGATCATCTTTGGCATCATTGCACTCATCAACCCGGGTGTTACTTTTGCGGTATTGCTGATCTGGTTCTCTGCCTACCTGATCATAGACAGTGTATTTACCCTTATCTCGGTGTTTCGGAATTGGCAAACGCAGGAAGACAAATGGCTGATGGTGCTGGAAGGCGTATTGGGTATTATTCTCGGCATACTCATTTACAGGAGCCCGGAAACTTACGCCGTATTTACCGTTTTGCTCATGGCATTCTGGGCCATTTTTGCTGGCGTAACCCGCATTGGTCTTGCCATACAGCTGCGTAAAGAAATTGAAGGCGAGTGGTGGCTGGCGCTGAGTGGTGTATTGTCCATACTCTTTGGCATCATCATCATCGGACGGCCTGCCATCGGCATCTCTACGCTCATCTTTTTCATAGCCATCTTCGCCATCCTCATTGGTGCTGCCTTGATCATGCTGGGCCTGAGGGTGAGGAAATTGAAGGATAAAGTGGCTACTGGTGTTGAACAGTTCAAAGCCAACAGGGGATAGACGGCTATTTCAATCCTTCCATCTGCGAGGGAATGATCCGCTCCAGTTTTTCAATTTTATTGGTTCGCCAGTTTGGGTCATATTTCACGAACCAGCTCAGCCAAAGGCTGCGGGAGAGGCGCATGATAAAGGGCTGGAAAACGATGAGCAAGAGGGCGTTGGTGCCCAGCCAGTAGAAGAAGCGATTGTCTTCCGTGGAGAATCCGATGAGCACCCACCAGGCAATGAAACTGGCCACACTGATGGCCACGGTGAGCGCATAGCTAACATAGCCGGTGCCATAATAAAAACCCACTTCTATTTCTGTGGGCTGCCCGCAAACGGGGCATTGCCTGTTCATCTTCACCGTATTCTTCAGGTCATAAGGGTTGGATGAAGAGAATATCCGTCCGGTCCGGCAACGCGGGCATCGGTTATCCAGTGTACTCACCAGGTAGTTGGGCCTTGCTTCACTATTCATATTGTACTATTCAAATGCTTTCATGATATTTTCCATCTTCATGCTGCGTGATCCTTTGATGAGGAACATCGCACCCTGGATGGATTCCTGTTTCAATGCAGCTGCAGCCTGGTCTGCATCAGGGTAGTATGCATAAGGATGCGCAACTTTTGAAAAATCATTACCCACCAGGATCACTTTATGCCAGGGATATTGTTGCAGCAGCCGCACAATCTCTTCATGTTCCCTGATACTATCTTCTCCCAGTTCCATCATGCCACCAATGCAGATGATCTTTTTGGCATGCTGTTGCCTGCTGAAATTTTCAATGGCCAGTTTCATACTGGAGGGGTTTGCGTTGTATGCATCCAGGATAAAGCTGTTGCCGTTTTTTTCCAGCAGCTGAGACCGGCTGTTGGTGGGATGGTATTGTTCGATGGCATGTTTGATTTTTTCCTGGGGCACCTTGAAATACTGGCCAACGGTCACGGCTACCAGCACATTGGGCAGGTTGTAATCCCCCACCAGTTCCGTATGGATGGTGCCGATGTTTCCCTGATGCATTTTCACCTGCAGGAAAGGCTCGCTGGCAATGACTTCACCGGTTACATCTGCATCCTGGGTACCATAGGTGATGATGTTGGGAATGCCCTTGCTCATGGTGTGGAAATAGTCATAATCCCACATCACAAAAGCGGTACCGTTGTGGCTGCGCAGGTGGTCATACAATTCGCCCTTGCCTTTGCGCACACCTTCAACGCCGCCAAATCCTTCCAGGTGCGCCTTGCCGCAGTTGGTGATCAGTCCGTGCGTGGGGTTGGTATAACTACAATAGCCTGCAATTTCCTTCTGGTGGTTGGCGCCCATTTCAATTACGGCCATCTCGGTTCCTTCAGGAATGGCGAGGATGGTGAGCGGTACGCCGATGTGGTTATTGAGGTTCCCCACCGTGGTGGAAGTTTTATAGGTGGTGCCCAGCACCGCACTTACAAGTTCCTTGGTGGTGGTTTTTCCATTGCTGCCCGTGATGGCCAGGAAGGGAATATTGAGTTGGGACCGATGGTGTCCTGCAAGATCCTGCAAGGCCTTGAGTGCATCGGGGACGAGGAAGATCCTGGGATCACTGATGCCCTGGTCTTCATCAATCACCACACCCGCCGCGCCGGCATCCAGTGCTTGTTTGGCAAATGTATTTGCGTTGAAATTGGGGCCTTTCAATGCAAAGAAAATCTGCCCGGCCTGTAGTTTCCGGGTATCCGTCTGAACACTCCTGTTGTTGAGATATAGATCGTAGAGGGCCGCAATCATGCTGCAAAGATACAAGACTTGGAAATCAATCATTACAAGCATTCAGTAATACTGGCATTCAGAAGCGGGTATCCTGATACCGGGATACCCGCTTCTGAATGCCAGTATTACTGAATGCCTGTAATGATTGAATTCCAACTCCTGTATCTTAGTGCCACAAATACGTAAATCATGGAAATATTGAAATTCATCGGCGCCTTCTGGTGGCTGTTCATCGTGGGCTTTATCTTCTTCAGCGGTTTATTTACCATCAACCAGGGATATGTTGGGGTGATCACCATGTTTGGTAAGTATCAGCGGATTGCCACACCGGGGTTAAGGTTTAAAATTCCACTGATTGAGCAGGTGTTTACCAAGGTATCTATCCAGAACCGGTCTGTGGAATTAGAGTTCCAGGCGGTTACGGCAGACCAGGCCAATGTGTACTTCAAAAGCATGCTCTTGTTTTCCGTGCAGAATGCGGATGAAGAAACCATCAAGAAAGTGGCCTTTAAATTCTATACGGAAAAAGACCTGATGCAGGCGCTGGTGCGCACCATTGAAGGGAATATCCGCTCTTTTGTGGCCACCAAGAAACAGGCGGAGATCCTGGGGTTGCGCAAGGAGATTGTTGAGTATGTGAAGGGCGAGATAGATCACACCCTGGAAACCTGGGGCTATCACCTGCAGGATCTGCAGATCAACGATATCACCTTTGATAAGGTGATCCTGGATTCCATGAGCAAGGTGGTGGCCAGCAATAACCTGAAAGCCGCAGCAGAGAATGAGGGCCAGGCTTTGCTGATCACCAAGACCAAGGCTGCGGAAGCAGATGGTAACGCCATCAAAATTTCTGCAGAAGCGGAAAAAGAAGCGGCGCGTTTACGCGGCCAGGGTGTTGCACTGTTCCGCCAGGAAGTGGCGCATGGTATGAGTGAAGCGGCACTGCAGATGAAGCAGGCCAACCTGGATACCAATGTGATCCTGTTCAGCATGTGGACGGAAGCCATCAAGAATTTCGCAGAATACGGAAAGGGCAATGTGATCTTCCTGGACGGCAGCTCAGAAGGCATGCAGAATACGATGAAGCAGATACAGGCGTTGATGTTGAAACCAGCGGGAGAGTGATAGGGCGAGGGTGTAGGGGTAGGGCTGAGCCCTCCATTACCGCACTACCGCATTACCACATTGCCACATTAAAAAAAGGCCGGACAATTTGCCCGGCCTTTTTTTATGCTAATCAGCTAAGTTATTTCTTGCGTGAATTCTGGCGCTTCTTGCCAAAGTACTGGCCATTCTTGAAGCCATTACCTTCCTGGCTACCTACGCGATCCATCGCGCAACGGAAACCAATGGTAGCAGAAGCCTGGTCTTCTTCCAGGTGACGGCGTGTGCCGGGGCTCAGCCAGTAAGGACGATCATTCCAGCTACCGCCTTTGTACACCCTTGACTTGTCAGAGATCAGTGATGTTTTACCGTAACCATAGTATACCATAGAGGCAGAGTCACCATCCATGTAGTTGATCACGTTACCACGCTGGTAGTTCCTGCGGTTCTTAGATTCTTCATCGGTCACATCCACATACTTCACACGGCCGAGGCTGTCGCGCTCAAATTCACCAGCATCGTTCTTATAGAGCTTCTTGAATTTGTTACCACGATAGGGGTTGAAATCATCCACGTCTAGGTTAGACATCGGACGGAAAACGTCAGATACCCACTCGTTCACGTTACCAGACATATTATACAAACCAAATCCGTTGGGCAGGAATGCATCGATAGGACCGGGGATAGAAGCGTTATCATTCAGACCACCGGCAACACCCATGTTGTCACCAGAACCTCTTTTGAAGTTGGCCATGAACTTACCTTGCCAGCTACCGCTTTTATTTTCGCGAAGACCGTTTACGTTATTGCTCCAGGAGTATACCTGCTTGTTCATCACCAACTCTTCACCACGCTTGCCATCTTTTTTCTTCGGCTTGGGGTTCTGGTTGATCAGACCGTAGGCAGCATATTCCCACTCCGCTTCTGTTGGGAGACGATAGTCGGGCAACAGGTAACCATCTTCAAACTTCACATAGTTACGGGGTTTGCCGTTTGCATCCAGCAGCGGATTTTTCTTAGCGCTGGGTTTACCAGGCTGGGGAGAATACAGACCGAGGAGGTAAGACTTCGTAGTGAAGTTCTCTTCGCCCTGGCCCTGCAGAGATTTCAGTTGGTTCTTATTGACATAACCTTTGTCAACAAGGATTTTTTCGTTCACCCTGTTTGACCTCCAGAGACAGAAGTCATTGGCCTGCTGCCAGGTTACACCTACCACGGGGTAATAGTTATAAGAGGGGTGACGGAAATAATATTCTACGAGAGGCTCGTTGGCAGCCAGCTCACTCCTCCATACGAGGGTGTCAGGCAGTGCGCCCTGGATCACCTTTGCATATTGGGGATCATCAAAGGCGGCTTCAAGCCAATACAGATATTCGCGATAGTGGACGTTAGCCACCTCAGTGCGGTCAATAAAGAATGAGGATACGGTAACCCTGCGGGGAACGTTGTTCCAATCCGCCATCACATCTTCTTCAGTTGCACCCATGGTAAAGGTACCACCCTGTACAAAGACGAGACCAGGACCAGTTTTCTGTTCCTTTTCTTTGGAGACGTTATAGCCCCCCATGTTCTTGTCATTGTAGTTCCATCCTGTCACGGACGACTGCTCATGCTTGTTCTTTTTTCCAAACAAGCCATTCTTACAGGAAGGCAGTAAGGATGCGGCTGCGAGGATTACAAAAAGGTTTTTCACGCTTAACTTTTGCATTTTTTGCTGGATTTAGCTGATGGATAACGAGTAGCCTCATCATAATATTGTACCCGAATCCACTGAAAATTATTACTTAGTGTGCGAATTTATAAGAAATCTGGCTACCTAACTGCATCGGTCCCATATTAATAATGTTTACTAAATGCTAATTTTGAAAGGATGGTCCGGCTGCGCCTATTGATCTTACCCCTTCTGCTTCAACTGTTTCTGTCCACCCCTGGCCGGGCCCAGCGCAATTATGCCGCCAGGTCTGTCCTGGCTACCGGCAACTGGTACAAGTTATCCACCGCTGCGCAGGGTATTTACCGGATAGATGCTTCCGCCCTTACAAGGTTGGGTATCAACCTGCCCATCCCTTCCGCCCAGATCAGGATGTATGGCAATGGCGGGCAGATGCTGCCGGAGAATAATGCCCTGCCCCGGCAGGATGATCTTGCAGAGCTGGCCATCCAGGTGGAAGACGGCGGCGACGGTAGTTTTTCCGGCACTGATTATTTCCTTTTCTATGCGCCCGGGCCGCACAGCTGGACCTGGGATGAGGCGCTGAAGATGTACCGGTTCCAGCGGAACCTCTATGCGGATAGTGCCTGGTTCTATGTTAAGGTTGAAGGGGAAGGGAGAAGGGTGAAGACGCAGGGGGAGGCGGTAGGCAATGTGACGGTGAACAGTTATGATGAACGATGGGTGTTTGAGAAGGATACCATTAATTTTTTGCACAGCGGCAAGGAATGGTACGGCGAGGAGTTTGGTACGGCGCCGGGCAAGGTGCAATCTCGCAACTACACCATCGCTCTGCAAGAGCGGGCTCTTGCAGAGCCGGGGGTGGCGGTGTATACCGATGTGGTGGCGAGGGCTGTGGGGCAGTACTCCAGGTTTGAGGTGCGGCTGAATCAGAATTTGATCCAGGATATACAGGTGCCGCCCCTGCCGGGTATTGCGTTTGAGCCGATGGCAGTGCCTGCCAGCCAGTTCAGCCGCCAGCCCACGGCGCAGAACAGCCTGCAGGTGAACCTGGCTTTTTTTCCCGGCAGTGTGAACGGGCAGGGTTGGCTGAATAAAATAGAGCTGGGGTTTAGGGCGAGGCTGGAGGTGAGGGGCGAGGGGTTAGGTTTCAGGGACAGGGCGTCTGTGGGTGCGGGCAATGTGGCGAGGTTTGAGGTGGGCGGACTGGGGACGGGGGGCAGGGTGTGGGAGGTTACTGATCCCCTGGCGCCAGTGGCCATGAAGTTCGCAGGGGGCAGTTCGCAGTTCGCATTTGTGAATGACGCCTCCGTGCTTCGTGAGTATTTTGCGGTTAGCCCAGACCGTTACCTTACGCCTGTATTCACGGGCAGGATCCCTAACCAGGACCTGCATGGGTCACCGCAGGTGCCGTACTTAATTGTTACCCATTCTTCATTGCTCACGGAGGCTAACCGGCTGGCGGAGTACCATCGCCAGAACGATGGACTGGCCTATGTTGTGGCCGATGTGCAGCAGATCTATAATGAGTTCTCTTCCGGTACGCCGGACCCTTCGGCCATTCGGGATTTTGTGAAAATGTTCTATGACCGGGCGGGGCAGGACAGCAGCCGCCGGCCCCGGTATCTTCTGTTATTTGGCGATGGCAGTTTTGACTATAAGAAAAGAACAGACAGCACCAGCAACCTCGTGCCCGTGTATGAAAGTGTGAATGCCCTGGATCCCCTGGTGAGTTATGTAAGCGATGATTTTTTTGGCTTGCTGGATGATAATGACGACGTGAATTCCATCACACCTGTCTCCCTGCTGGATGTGGGGGTTGGTCGCGTCCCCGCCACCACCATTGCAGATGCAAAAGCCTATGTGGAAAAGGTGATCGCCTATGGAAAAAGCTTTGGGCCCTGGCGTAATCAGATCAGTTTTGTGGCCGATGATGAAGACCAGAATACGCATTTTAATGATGCGGAGATCATCAGCAGGAAATCTGGTGAAACCAGTGAAGTGGTGAACACGGCTAAAATATACCTGGATGCCTATGTTCAGGAAAGTGGTACGGGCGGAAGCCGTTATCCCCAGGTGAATGAAGCCATCAACCGGCGCATGTTCACGGGCAACCTGATCTGGAACTACAGTGGTCACGGGGGTTCCAGCAGGCTGGCGCAAGAAGCGGTGCTGGAACAGGAGATGGTGAACACCTGGACCAATGCGCAGAAGCTGCCGCTGATGATCACGGCCACCTGCGATTTTGCACCTTATGATGATCCGGAGATCCGTTCCATCGGGGATAATATATTGATGCGTCCCCTGACAGGGGCGGTGGCGCTGATGACCACCACGCGTCCCGTCTTCGCCTTTTCCAACCGTATCATTAATACTAATTACCTGGCCACCGCTTTGTACAGGCAGGCGGATGGGAAATACCTCAGCCTGGGTGAGGCGGTGAAGCGCACTAAAAACTATACGTACCAGACTTCCGGGGATGCCTTGAACAACCGAAAGTTCACCCTTCTTGGCGATCCCGCGCTCACATTGGGCTACCCCAAAATGCAGGTGGTGAGCACTACCATTAATAATATAGCTACTGCTGCATTCACGGATACCCTCAAGGCCCTGAACCGTTATACCATTACGGGGGAGGTGCGCAACCTGCAGGGAGCGGTGATGGCGGATTTTAATGGAACGGTGTACCCGGTGCTGTATGATAAGGCCCAGGAGCTCAGTACCCGGGGTAATGATCCCGGCAGTATCATTGCCCCGTACAGCCAGCAGCAGAACCTCGTGTTTTCCGGCAAGACGAAGGTGCAGAACGGAAGGTTCAGTTACAGTTTCATCGTCCCCAAGGATATAGACTACCGGACGGGGAAGGGGCGGTTGAGTTATTATGCAGACAATGGCCTGGTGGATGCAGCCGGTGCTGAAACCGGCTGGTATGTGGGCAGTCTGGGGAATGAGGTGAAAGACGATGGGCAGGGTCCGGTGCTGCGCGCCTATCTCAATGATGAAAAATTTGTGAATGGCGGACTGGTGAATGAAAATGCCGTGCTGATTGTAAAACTGAAAGACTCTTCCGGCATCAATACCGTGGGCACGGGTATTGGGCATGACATCACCGCCATGCTGGACAATGACCCCCGGCAGATCTTTATCCTGAATGATTTTTATGAGGCCGATACCAGCTACAGCAGTGGTACGGTGCGTTTCCCGCTGACGGGACTCACGCCGGGCCAGCACAGCCTTAAGATCAAGGCCTGGGATGTGTTCAACAATTCATCGGAACATATCCTGGAATTCACCGTCACAAAGCGGGAAGAATTCATGCTGAAACATGTACTGAACTACCCCAATCCCTTTACCACGCATACCCGGTTCTGGTTTGAGCATAACCGTCCGCTGGAAGACCTCCAGGTTATGGTACGGATTTTGACAGTAACGGGCAAACTGGTAAAAACGATCCGGCGCACCATCAATACAGCGGGCAACCGCTCTGATGAGATCAGCTGGGACGGGAGGGATGAGTACGGTGCAAAACTGGGACGAGGTGTTTATCTCTGGCAGCTGACGGTGCGCACGGCAGACGGTAAACGGGTGGACAAGCTGGAGAAGCTGGTGGTGCTCTGAAAGACAATAAATAAGCCCATTTGGGCGTTCTCCCCCTACTGGTTTTACGGGAAAGGATAGCAGGTCAGCAATCCTAAAAAGACCCTTCCGTAACCAAGAAAAGGCAGAAAGTACGCTTCATACCCAAAAAACCGTATTTTTGAAGCCTCCAACAACAATGAATGGCATAACTCTACTCCAACGTTTTTAAGTTATTAAAGCCAAACAGGAATTTCATGAAACAATTGATCAAGCGAGTAGCTGCCTCGGCAGTTGGAGTGTGTTTTGTATGGGGGGTAAGTGCCCAAACCTCTGATCCCATTAATGTGGTGACCACGGCGGTTCCCTTCCTCAGGATCTCTCCTGATGCCCGTGCCGGTGGTATGGGTGAGTTGAGTACAGCCACATCTCCGGATGTGAACAGCCAGTTTTATAACCTCGCGAAATATCCTTTTGCCGGTGCCAAATCAGCAGCGGGATTAACCTATACGCCCTGGTTGAAAGACCTTGGCCTGAATGATGTATTCATGGCTACCGCCTCCGGCTACACGCAGTTTGGTGAAGACCGCGAGCAGGCCGTGTCTGCCTCTATGCGTTATTTCAGCCTCGGTAACATCCAGTTCACTGATAATCTTGGTAATGATTTGAATTCTTTCCGTCCGCGTGAATTCAGTTTTGACCTCGGTTATTCCCGTAAGCTTTCAGACAAGATGGCCCTGGGTGTGGCGCTGCGTTACATCAATTCCAATCTTGCAGGCGGTGCCGCGGTGAATGGCGTGTCTTATAAAGCAGGTACAGCTGTGGCGGGTGATATCGGGCTGTATTATACCGGCCTGAACGATGAAGGCAAGGGCTTCAGTTTTGGTGTGGCCATGACCAACCTCGGCTCCAAAATTGGTTACACGGATGATCCTAATCAAAAAGATTTCATTCCTGCGAATTTATCCTTGGGCGGAACCTATACTACAACGTTTTCAGAAGTGCATAAGCTGATGTTTGGCCTTGACATCAATAAGCTGCTGGTGCCTACGCCGCCGGCGCTGGGAGATTCAGCGGGTCTTGCGGAATACCGTTCCAAGGGCGTGGTGGGCAGCTGGTTCTCTTCATTTACCGATGCGCCTGGTGGCATGAGCGAAGAGCTGAAAGAATTCTATTTCTCCCTGGGTGCGGAGTACTGGTATAACGACCAGTTTGCGATCCGTACCGGGTATTTCCACGAGAATGCACAGAAGGGCAACCGCCAGTATTTTACGGTGGGTGCGTCTGTGAAGTACAATATGTTTGGCATCAACTTCTCTTACCTGTTGCCCACGGGCAACGGCGTAAACCGGAATCCATTGTCCAATACCCTGCGGTTTGGGCTGACGTTTGATTTCGGGAATAACGAGTCTGGTTCTACGCAGCAGTAGTTTTTTTTGACAATTGAGCATTTGGGCATTTGTACAATTGTGCAATTGTACAAATGCCCAATTGTTCAATTGTTAAGCTATCTTCACTGCATGTACAGAATAGGACAAGGCGTTGACTTTCACCAATTGGTAACGGGCCGTGACCTCTGGCTAGGCGGGGTGAAGATCCCGCATGATAAGGGTGCGAAGGGCCACAGCGATGCCGATGTGATCCTGCACGCGATTTGTGATGCGATGCTGGGCGCCCTCGCGCTGGGTGATATCGGTACACATTTTCCGGACACCAGTGCTGAGTTCAAAAATATCGACAGTAAAATTTTATTGCAGCGCAGCTATGCGCTGGTGAGATCCAAAGGATATATTGTGGTGAATGTGGATGCCACATTGTGCCTGGAGAAACCCAAGATCAAGCCTTACGTGCCGGAGATGCAGCGGGTGATAGCGGCAATACTGGAGTTGGGTGACGATGGCGTTTCTATTAAGGCCACCACTACGGAGACGATGGGGTTTGTGGGAAGAGAAGAGGGGGTTGTGGCGTATGCGTCTGTTCTGCTGATGCAAAGGGAGATGTAAAAGGGAGAAGGGAAAGGGAGAAGTGTGAAGGGTGAAGACTTTCATTCAAAGAGCCATGGCAGCATCTATTTTTGTTGTGGGCAGTTCCAATACAGACATGGTGGTAAAAACGGAGAGGCTCCCGCTTCCCGGAGAAACCGTATTGGGCGGGCAGTTTTTCATGAACCCCGGTGGCAAGGGTGCCAACCAGGCTGTTGCGGCAGCGAGGCTGGGCGGAGCGGTGACCCTGGTGGCCCGTGTGGGCGCAGATACATTTGGGGAACAGGCGTTGAAGCAGTTTTCAGAAGAAGGCATTGATACTGCGTTTATCTCTTCGGATCCTGACCATCCGTCTGGCGTGGCCCTGATCAATGTGGATGGTAAAGGCGAGAACAGCATTACGGTTGCTGCGGGTGCCAATATGCAATTGTTACCGGAGGTGGTGCGTAATGCCGTGGAAGCCATGGACCATGGCTCACTGGTGTTGTTGCAACTGGAGATACCGTTGAGCACCGTGGCTTTTGTAGTTAAAGAAGCCGCAGGGAAGGGGGCCAGGGTGATCCTGAATCCTGCGCCTGCCCAGGAAATTCCCGATGACCTACTCAGTAAACTGTATCTTATAACGCCCAATGAATCAGAGGCACAATTGTTGACGGGTGTGATGCCGGATAGTGATGAAGCGGTGGCGGAAGCCGCGAGGGTATTGCATGGCAAAGGCGTGCAACGCGTGGTGATCACGCTGGGTAAGCGCGGAGCTTACTGGAGTGACGGCACCCAACAGGGATGGGTAGCCGCACCGGAGGTGGCAGCGATGGACACCACGGCCGCGGGAGATTGTTTCAACGGCGCGCTGGTGGTAGCATTGGGAGAGGGCACAACGCTTGCTGAAGCCGTGAGATTTGCCTGCAGGGCCGCTGCTGTGTCTGTGACGAGGATGGGTGCGCAAGCGTCTATGCCTTACCGTTATGAACTGTAAATGACACCACCATGTTTATTGTTGGAAGCTATGCTACCGCTGTAATTTTTTGCATCATCACCATGATGTGCTGGGGTTCCTGGGCCAACACACAGAAACTATCCGCCCGGAGCTGGCGTTTTGAATTATTTTACTGGGACTATGTGCTGGGCATTGTATTGTTCAGCCTGCTCATGGCTTTTACGCTGGGCAGCACGGGCACCGAGGGCCGCAGTTTCCTGGCGGATCTGCAGCAGGCGTCATCAACCCACCTGGGTTCCGCCTTCCTGGGCGGCATCATTTTCAATGCGGCCAATATTTTATTGGGGGCAGCCATTGCCATTGCGGGTATGTCTGTAGCCTTTCCCGTGGGCATTGGTCTGGCCCTGGTGATAGGCGTGGTGGTGAATTACCTGGACGCTCCGTTGGGAGATCCGCTGCTGTTGTTTGGCGGCGTGGCCTGCATTGCGCTGGCCATCGGCCTCAATGCATATGCTTTCAGCCAGCAGGGACAGGTACAGCAGAAGCGGGGACGGGGCCTTTTGTTGTCTGTGGTGAGCGGCTGTTTGATGGGCCTTTTTTATAAGTATGTGGCGCAGTCCATGGCTACTGATTTTTCAAATCCTGAAGTTTCCAAACTCACGCCCTACACGGCGCTGGTGATATTTTCACTGGGCATCCTCGCCAGTAATATAGTCTTCAACACCCTGCTGATGCGCTTCCCTTTTACGGGTGCGCCCCTGCGCTATGCGGAATATTTCAGGGGCAGCTGGAAGGAACATGGCGTGGGTATATTGGGCGGTGCCATCTGGTGCCTGGGCATGGGTTTCAGCATCCTTGCTTCGGAGAAGGCAGGTCCGGCCATCTCTTACGGCCTCGGCCAGGGTGCAACGGTGGTGGCGGCCATCTGGGGCATCTATATCTGGAAAGAATTCAGTGGCGCGTCCCGGAGAATTCACCAGCTGTTGTTGCTGATGCTGGCACTGTATGTGGTGGGGATCGGGATCATTATTTTATCGAGATAAAATGAAATGGATGTTGAGACTAATTTTTACAGCAGTGATGTTCCTCATGGTAGCTGCCTGCAAAGAAGCGGAGGCCCCCAAGGAAAAAATACGCGTGGTCTTTGACACGGATACCAACAATGAACTGGATGACCAGCATGCGCTGGCTTACCTGGTATTCAACCAGGAGCGTTTTAAAATTGACGCCATTACGATCAATACTACCAGCAGCGGGGGACATATGGACCAGCAGTATGCGGAGGCGAGGCGGGTGTTGCAACTCTGCAACGCAGATACCCTGCCGGTGTTGAAAGGGGCGGATGCTTCGTTCAGGGATATCCTGCCCGGCATTGATTCTACAGTCTTTGATGGGAAAGAAGCGGTGGATCGCATCATCGCGGAAGCCAAAAAACCGGCATCGGAAAAACTGGTGGTGCTGGCGGTGGGTAAGCTCACGAATATGGCGCTGGCGCTGGCGAAAGATCCTTCCATAGCATCACGCATACGGCTGGTGTGGCTGGGTTCCAACTATCCCGAGCCCGGCGAGCACAACCAGGTGAATGATACGGCGGCCATGAATTATGTGTTGAACAGTGACATCGAATTTGAGATGGTGACGGTGCGCTATGGCAAGCCCAGCGGAACGGGTGCGGTGACCATCACCAAAGAAGAGGTGGACAAGCGCATGCCCGGCCTCGGACCCAAGATCAGCAAGCCGGTGGAAGGGCGGCATGGTGGCATGTTCAGTTGTTTTGGCGATTATTCCGTGAATCTTTTTCAGCATATAGATTACCATGGTGATCCGCCATCGCGGGCTTTGTTTGACCTGGCGGCGGTGGCCATCGTTAAAAACCCTGCATGGGCAACGCTGCACAGCATACCAGCGCCCTTGTATGTGAACGGGCAGTGGCAGGAGCGGCCTGGTAACCCCAGGAAGATCGGGATCTGGGAGAATTTTGATCGCGCAGCCATTGTGCAGGATATGTTTACATCGCTCCAGCGTTGAGTTAACCCCCTTCGTACTTCTCCCTTTACCTTCTCCCTTGAATATCAGTATCTTCGCGTCTTCCATGAAAGTCAACATCATCAACAAATCAACCAATCCCCTGCCGGCCTACGCCACAGCGGGGTCATCCGGTATGGACCTGCGGGCGAACCTGCAGGAAGACATCTCGCTAAAGCCGCTGCAAAGGGTTTTGGTGGCTACGGGCATCTATATTGAGTTGCCGGAAGGATATGAGGCGCAGGTGCGGCCGCGGAGCGGACTGGCAGCGAAGCAGGGCATCACCTGCCTGAACACGCCGGGCACGATTGATGCAGACTACCGGGGGGAGATCAAAGTGATCCTCGTGAATCTTTCCGAAGACGTGCAGGTGATCCGCCACGGGGACAGGATTGCCCAGATGGTGGTGCAGCAGGTGGAGAAAGTGGAGTGGCGGGAAGTGGAGGAGATCAATGTTACGGCCAGGGCCGATGGCGGCTTTGGTCATACGGGTACACATTAAAATGAGCAGATGAAAAATATTATTGTTCTGTTACTGGGGCTTGTGGTGATGGTGTCTTGCCGTTCCACGCGCAAGATCTCATCATCTATCGGGGTCCGGGATTCAGTGGTGACCATCATCGATCCCAAAAATTCCGATTCTGCCCACAAAGTGATGAATGCATTTTCGAAGATCTCCCGGGAGCGCATCAACTTTAACACCTTCCAGGCCAAGCTGAAGCTGGATTATGACGATGGCAAAAAATCATACAAGGACCTGAATGTGGTGTTGCGGATGAAGAAAGACAGCATCATCTGGATTTCTGTGAATGCGTTGCTGGGGATAGAGGCGGTGCGGGCCATCATCACACCGGATACGGTGGTGCTGGCTAATAAGATCGAGAACACGGTGCAGTACCGGACCTTTGACTACCTGAAAGAAGTATCTAAGTTACCGGTGGATTTCAGTACCCTGCAGGATCTGATCATTGGGAACGAGGTGTTTCTTGATTCCAATATTGTTGCCTATGGGGAAGGAGAGAAATTGATTTCGATGACGATGCTGGGCGTATACTTCAAGAACTTTTCGCAATTCAGTGCAGATGACCTGACGATTGTACGGAGCAAGCTGGACGATGTGGATGTGACGCGGAGCCGGAGTGCAGACCTCAGTTACCAGGACTATACGGATGGGAACGGTGGGCCGCGTTTTGCGAGTAAGCGAAGGATCAGTGTGAGTGATAAGAACAAGCTGGACATTGATCTTGATTTCAAGCAGGTGCAGTTTGATATCCCCTTGAGTTATCCCTTTAGTGTTAAAAACCTGAAATTGAAGTAATTTTAACAGGTGTGCAAAATGCAAAACAGTATTTTGTACATCTTTTGGGTAAAGCCCCTGATCATCCTTATCAAAAACCCCGTGCATGCGAAACATTCTGACTTGTCTGATTACCCTGTTCATTGTCACCGGTGCTGTGGCGCAATCCCGCGAAGACCTGGAGCGCCAGCGGAAACAGATCCAGCAGGAGATTGCTGAGTTGCAGGCCACCCAGGCCTCGATCCAGAAAGACAAGAAGGCCAACCTGGCGCAGCTGGCGCTGATCCAGAACAAGATCAAGAAGCGCAATGCGGTGATCAATAATATCAATGACCAGGTAAAGCTGATTGATAACAATATCTTCTCCAACAACCGCGAAATTTACCGGCTGAAGAAACAGGTGGACACGCTGAAAGAGCAGTATGCCAAGACCCTGGTGTATGCCTACCAGAACCGGAGCAGTTATGATATGATCAATTTTCTTTTTTCCGCCTCCAGTTTCAACGATGCCATCCGCCGGATCCAGTACCTGAAGAGTTACCGCGGTTACCGGGAGGAGCAGGTGGAGAACATCATGAAAACGCAAAACCTGCTGGTGGACAAGATCAATGTGCTGAATGAAAATAAGAAAGAGAAGAGCAAGGTGTTGCAGGAGCAGAGCAAGGAGATGAAGACCCTGCAGGGCGAGAAAGAAGAGCAGAACAGTTATGTGGCCAAGCTGAAGGCGCGGGAGAAAGAGCTGACTAAGGAGATGGCCGCCAAGCGCAGGGTGGCCAATAATCTGCAGAATGCCATTGCGGCTATTGTGAAAAGAGAGATTGAGGCGGCGCGGAAGCGGGAGATAGAGGAAGCGAAGAAAGCGGCTGCGGCGGCCAAGGCTGCGGAAGCCAAAACCGGTAATACCACCGCCCCCAATACCACAGCTGCCACGGCCCCCAGAACTTCGTCTACCCCTGGCCGTAAGTATAACGTATTGGAGAGCACGCCTGAGGTGACCAAGGTATCTGTGAATTTTGAGGCCAACCGCCGCAACCTGCCCTGGCCGGTGGACAAGGGAACCATTGCGATCCCGTTTGGTAATACAAAGATTGAGGGTACCAGCATCACGGAGAACAACCAGTGGGTGACCATTGCCACGGTGGCGGGGAGCAATGTGAAATCCGTATTTGAGGGTGTGGTTACCACGGTGTATGATATCCAGGGGTCCATGACGGTGACCATCAAGCATGGTAAATATTTCACCACTTATTATAATCTTACGGGTGTGACGGTGGGCAAGAATGACCAGGTGAAGATGGGCCAGGTGATTGGCAAGGCCGGCGCCAACGATGATGGTGACGGCGAGATCCTGTTTGTGGTGACGCAGGAGACCAAGTTCCTGGATCCTGAGCAGTGGCTGAAGCCGAGATAAGCGGAGTCTGTTTCTATTCCGTCAAAATCCCCATCCATCAAAGTATTAAAAGCCATGTGATCCGTTTAAAACACGGATGGCATGGCTTTCTTCTTGAGGTAAGTTTACATTGTGGAAGGCTTACCAGTGATACGATTGATGTTAGTGTGCGAGCGGAACGAGGAGCGTGTGATGGTGAAGAATGAACCGTGGCACACCGGGGTTGAGGCGCAGGATCGGGGATTGGTGCGGGCAATTGACGATATCATTCGTCAGTTGCCTGGGGCCCGCCACAATGGGGGCTGGCATTTTCCGTTGGACAGGGATATCCTGAAGGGTTTAGGGGATAGGGTTAAGGGTTTAGTAGCCCTGGATCTGCGTGTCTTAAAAATTCAGTTGGGTTTGCGGAAGCTGGACATGCCTATGCAGGCGGTGGTTTCCCTGCCGCACCAGTTGAGTGAAGCCAATTTGCTGGCGCTGGACAAGTATATGAAGACGCTGGCGATGAAGGCCTACAGTCCTTCCACGGTACAACATTACCGGCAGGAGTTCCAGAAGCTGTTGATATTATTGGCTGACCGGGATGTGGCCACGCTGACGACGGAGCAGGTGAAGAGTTATGTGTTGTGGCTGATCACAAAGAAAGGGTATGGGGAGAGCCATGCGAATACGGCGGTGAATGCCATCAAGTTTTATTTCGAGAAAGTGATGTTGCAGCCGCGGGTGGTGTATGACCTGCCGCGGCCGAAGAAGCCGTTGGTATTGCCGCGGGTGATGGGGAAGGAATCCATTGCGCTGATCATCCAGGGGATGGACAATGAAAAGCACCGTGCGATGCTGATGCTGGCTTATGCGGCGGGGTTAAGGGTGAGTGAGATCGTTGCCCTGAAGCTGGTGGATATTGATTCAGACCGGATGTGCATCAATGTGCGCCGGGCGAAAGGGAAGAAGGACAGGGTGGTGACTTTATCGCCCGTTTTACTGGAGCACCTGCGCAACTATTACCGAGCGTACCGCCCGGCGGAGTGGTTGTTTGAGGGGCAGGGCGGGGGCCAGTATTCAATACGGAGTGTGCAGCAGGTATTCAAGGATGCCAAAGCGCGCGCGGGCGTGAAGGTGCCTGGCGGCATCCACGCGATGCGGCACAGTTATGCCACGCATTTGCTGGAGTCCGGCACAGACATCCGTTTCATCAAGGATCTGCTGGGGCACAACAATCTGGGTACCACGCTGCGGTACACGCATGTGAGCCTGCGCCAGATCACGCAGATCAAGAGTCCGCTGGATGACCTTGACCTGGGCGGGTTGAAGAAATGATGGACATTTTGCCACACCATTCACCTCTTCCCTCCAGTTCCCACATCCTCAACCAAAATTCCCCTCATCATCGTCAACTCGTTTCACGCAACTATTTCCATCTACACTCATTTCCCGCCATTTTCATCTACTCCACTAGTCTTCCGTAGTTATACAGCATTCTTTCAACTCAGCACCCGCACAGACCGCTATAAAAATTTCCTACCTCGCCTTGCATTTCCCTGCGCAACTGCGTACATTTAAGCGTTAGCGGCAATTTCTTATGAAAACATTCGCAATCATAATATTTAATATTCTTTGCTCTCATGCATATTGCCAACTCGATAGAGAAGCTATTGTAGTATTGGAAAGTATATTGAGAATGCAACAGCCGAGTGGAACTATTGTATATACTGATCAACTTGGTGAAGCCGATATTTTGAGTATCAAGGATTCGTTCAAGAAAAAGTATTTTGTTGGACAATTACAATCGAATAAGCCAGTCAAGTTGGTTTTGAGTAAAGCGGAACATAGATATGTTGACTCGGTCATTACGTTACTGCCAAAGCTTTATTGGCAGAATTCGTTATTTAATAACTCGGAGAGAATACCTAAGGACAGCATTTGGGCCCGTATTGATAAGCAGCATAAGGAAAGTGCTGATCGTATAGTAAATGCGAAATCTGATTCCAGTAGAAATCAGGCAATAAGCAAATGGATAGAGGCTTCAAATACTTTTCAGTTTTCAGTTCCTATTTTCCTAAGAAATAGGTCAATATTTTTCTTTTATTTTAAACGTTTGTGTGGCAGTCAGTGCGGAACTTCAGACTTGTCCGTTTATCGTCTTGAGAATGGTGTTTATAAGAAGTGGTTCTTAATAGATGGAGGTGAATATTAAACGTAATAGCTGTCAACTGCCGCTAACATGGGCTGTGATGCAACCCGGGCCTTAGATGGAATAGTATACTTGCTTTTATGCCAGTGCCGCCGTAAATTGGTTTAGAAAAAAGTTAACCAATTTACGGCGGCACTGATCTCCGCGGCGCAAGCCCGGGCTGCATCAAGCCCCAGACGTTGTGCGCAATAAACAGATTAAAAAATATTCATGAGGGTTATTCTTTTTTTGTTTCTTAGTCTTTCCTCTTATGCTCAAAAACAAAAGCTTTTCAGTAAGTTAAAGCTAGAGCCAGATTTGAAGTTGATTTGTGTTACTGACCGATTTGATAGTTTACAGAAAAATAAGAGATTCACATTTTACTGTGATAATGCAGATGCTATCGACAATGTAATGTCTAGTTTTGAAATAGGTGGACCAGCTCCGCAGGATGCCGTAGCTAATCTAATAAATCTCTATATACTTAAAGGTAAGGAAGTAATAAGAAAACAGATTTTGTTTAATACGAGTTATAATAGTGTGATTACCGATTTAAAGGGAGAATATAATGCATATTATTTTGATACATCGCAACTTAGGAGGATGAACAGGCTTTATCCAATCGAACATAAAGCTGTTTGGGTGACATTTGATTCCAAGTCAGAGTTGGATGATTATTTACGGAAGCATGAGAATAATGATTCGTTTCTTTGTTTCCAGGACAATACCCACGAGCTTCCGGGGGTTGGGGCAGTTTATGTAAGAAAGAACAGCCAATTGTCCAACGTAAGTAAATGTGAGACTCTTCTAGAGAAAGAAATATCTAAACATACTCGTAAAGATGACTACAGTGTGGGATTGTTGTTTGACGAAGGAAATGTTGATGAGATAAAATTTGAAGTTGAATGTAGCAAAGAGTTATTTCAGAAAATCACAAATCCGTCTTTCCGTAAAGGACCTTGGAGACAGAATAAAATTCAATTATTGACTTATTGGAAGAAATAATGTGCGCACAACATCGGCTGGTGGGCAACCCAGGTGTCGTTTGTGAAACACTAACTTACAAGTATACCAGTGCCGCCATAAATTGGTTTGAATCTGTATAGATGGCTGGCGATATCCAATATCTTTTACTGTATGTTATACGAACAATCATTGTATCAAAAACGGACATCTTGGGTGTAATTGCCTAAGTTAAATATCTGATAACCAGTAATTTATCAATCTGGCATCCCAGTTGTTCTATTTCTGCCTGAATACAGGCTGTTTATGGTTATAAGTTGCTTTAACTGGGTTTGCAGAAGTATCCTCCGCAATGAGAATTTTTCCCTCACCGGCACTCAACAAATTGTAAGTAAAATAAAAAATTGATAAATGAAAATGCGTTTTATTATAGCGTTTATATTTCTTTGGACAGAGTCTTTTGGCCAGAACAGTTCACAAAAATTAGATAATTATTTTTCAACCACATTAAATCCAATCAATGGAAATATATTGGTTGCTGAAAATGGGAAATCAATTTATAAAAAGTCATTTGGTTTCGCTGATTTCGAGAATAAGATTCCAAATTCCGAAACGTCGCGATTTAACATCGCTTCAGTTTCAAAAACATTCACTGCAGTTTCTATTCTGCAATTAAAAGAAAAAGGTAAAGTCGATATCGACAAGCCAGTTAAAAAGTATCTGCCTGAATTTCCGTATGACGATATAACAATTCGTCATTTATTGTCACATACTTCTGGGTTGCCAGATTATTATTTTTATGACAAGACGTATGAGAAAGAGCCGTTAAGAATCTATACAAACAAAGATATTTTAGATGATTTGAATAAATTCAAATTTCCTTTGTCTTTCAAACCAGGCGAAAAATGGGATTATGCGAATATAAATTACTGCTTGTTGGCAGAAGTGGTGGAAAAAGTTTCGGGTCAGAACTTTCAAGATTATTTACAGAAAAATATCTTTTCTAAGGCAAAGATGTTAGACACCTATCTTTTTGAATGAATATCCAAAGCGGCAAAATGATACAAACAGGGTGAAAAATCATAAACTGGTTAGACTTTACTCAGAAATACCTGTAGATATTGAAAACAAAAAATTTGGCTTTTTTAATACAAGAACTTACCGTTATAGTGGTTTCAAAGGCGAAGGCCAGATTGTTTCAACAACTAATGATTTATTGAAATATGACCAGAGTTTATACAATGGCAGTTTGCTCAAGCAAGCCACTTTAGATGAGGCCTTTACCCCAGCAAAACTTAACAATGGTGAACTTGCAGAAAATTCTATGGCGCTCGGCAAAAATTACTACGGTTTGGGCTGGTTTATTTTTGATGATGTTTCGAAAGGAAAGATTGTTTGGCATACTGGTGGAGTGCCCGGTACATTGAGTATTTTTCTTAGGAATATTTCAAAAAACCAAACTGTTATTCTACTGGACAATGCGTTTTCTAACGGAGTTTATAAAAATGGAGTTAATGCAATGAGCATACTCAATAATGCAGAACCATCTTTGATTGCCAAAAGGTCGATTGTTGAGGAATATGGAAAGGTTTTGGTATCGAAAGGCATTGATTCAGCCTTCTTTAGATTTCAACAATTAAAAGATGATTCCGTTTATTATTATTTAAATGAAGATGAGATGATTAGTTTGGGGGGAGAACTTCTTGAAGATAGGTCCTTAAAAGGGAATAGTAACTTAGAACTAGCATTAGAAGTTTTTAAGCTTAATACCTTATTGTTCCAAAATAGCACAAACGCTAACAGTTGGAACGTTTACAGTTGGTATGCTTATGCTTTGGCTCAAGTTGGAAGAAAGGAAGAAGCAATTTGGTTTTATCAGAAATCTCTCAAAATAAAACCTGACGATGAAGTAAAAAGTTATTTAGATGAATTATTGAAAACTAAGTGATTGTAAGTATAAAAATGGTACGGACGCACAACATCGGTTTGGCAATAGTGAGGCAGGCAGTTGTGAATTCAATAGTTGTACTACTATTGGGCTTTTGTGCAGAGGCTGGGCTGAGGTTTTTCAAGCGCCCCGCCGTCACCAAGCCGTAAACCGTAACATTTAGCCTATAGACAAAGACCATGATTATACGTTTACTTGATCAAAAGCATTGTTTAGAGAAGTATCTTGATATTCATAAAGAAAAGGGTGTAGCCTTTTACAGGCCTGAGAAGCTCACTCCGAAAGAGAGTTCAATTCAGTTCGCGTGCAATTGGTCGCAACGGCAGATGGCTGAAAAATCATTCTTCGATTATTCTATTTTCCCTTCTGATATTTTAGTTGGCTATGGAGAATGGCGAAGATTCAATAGAAGCATGGAGATAGGGGATACTATTGTTCAACAGGCATATTTGCCGCCGGGAGTCAGGCTTTCGCAGAAATTGATATTTGGTGTAAGGGTGAATAGGATTTGGACCGGGGAGAATGAGTTTGGATTTAGCTATGAGACCCTGGAAGGTCATCCTGAATTGGGAGAGTCTCAGTTCATTATGAGGCGGCAAGGCACTAACTGTGTTTTTACCATTTCAACCGTTTCTGTTCCGGGCAATTTGGTTTCCCGGATGGTTGCCCCGTTCTTTACACTTCCCTATCAGGCATTTTGCACCAGAAAGGCGCTTGAGTTTGTCAGAAAATCTTTTTCAGGTATCGCGTAGGCATCGCTTGCAAATATTTTCATCTGTAGTGCAACCCTGAGGTAGTTTCCAGATCAATGGCTTGCTATTATGCCGGGAACCACTTACATTGTTAGGGTAGAAGTGAGTTTCAAAAAGGCAGGTATCCTGAGTGAGGCCCGGACTACACAATCCCGTCCCGTTCGCTCCCTGGTCAACCGGAAGTCCCATTCATTGAGATACATAGCGTACAAATTGGTAGCTCAGCATATACATATCATATCGTAGAACATCGCCACCTATGCACAAATTCATAACCTTTTTAGCCCTGCTTTTGATCTGTTCCTTGGCCCACGCACAATTCAATCCCGATGTCTTAGCGCTCCGCGATGTACATGTCATCAATGGTAAGGACGATGCCATCCTGCAGCATCAGACCATCATCATTGATCATGGAAAGATCACCGCGCTGGGGCCGGTGGCGCAGATAAAAATCCCGGACGCTGCTGTCATCATCAACGGCAATGGCCGCTATGTGATGCCGGGACTGATTGATGCACACGTTCATTTGTTTACCGATCCTTCGGCAACAGACTATCGTGGGCGCGCAGAGCATGATGCCAGGGATATGCTGCTCAGCGGGATCACCGCGGTGAGGGATATGGCCGGAGACGCTAGATCCCTGGCGGCCATGGCCAGGGATGCATCACTGGGGGATATCATTGCCCCGGACATCTACTATAGTTCCCTGTTTGCCGGGTCTTCTTTTTTTAATGACCCCAGGACACATCGTGCTTCCATGGGCGGTGTGGCCGGACAAATGCAGTACATGCTGGCCGTGACGGATTCTTCTGATCTGGTAACCGCAATGGCACAGTCCGCAGGCACCGGTGCCACGGGTATCAAGCTTTATGCAAGACTGTCTGGCGCACTGGCGAAGAGACTTACGGATGAGGCGCATCGCCAGGGGTTGAGGGTATGGAGCCATACAGACCTTACCGAGGCCTCACCACTGGAAGTGATCAATGCGGGCGTAGATTGTATTTCACATGCAGGAATGATTGCACGCTGGCAACCAGACAGGAAGGACAGTATCCCGATGGCCTGGCGCAAGCCGAACCTGGACAGTCTGTTCTGGGATAAGGCGTTTGCAGACCTTCCGGTGAGCAAATACATTTCCGCAATGAAGTCCCATGGCACCATCCTGGATGCCACTCTCCTGGTGGAGAAATCGGGAAAAGAGGCGGCGGGGTACAGTGAGTATGCGCGACTGGTTTACCGGGCGAGGTATGAGATGGCACGCAGGTTTATAAGGTTGGCTCTGAAAGAAGGCGTGCCTGTATGCGCGGGAACGGACGCGGATGAAGACAGGTTTGTACAACGGGAACTTAAGTTATTGGTTTCCGATGCAGGATTCACGCCCATGCAGGCCATCCGCAGTGGTACATGGTATGGCGCCAGGGCGCTGGGTATTGACGGGCTTACAGGCAGCATTGCCGTGGGCAGGCAGGCAGACCTGCTGGTGCTGGATGCAGACCCCAGTGCGGATATCAAGAATATCGATAAAGTATCTTTTGTAGTGAAAAGAGGAAGTTTGTACAATAAGCGAATTAGTTTTGCCCCGTAAATAAAATGTATGCAGTCAACCAGCCATCATGATGATAAAATAGCACAGATGAGTTTTGCATCCGTGTATCCTCACTATGTCACAAAAGTAGAAAAGAAAGGGCGTACAAAAGCAGAGTTGGACGAAGTGATCCGCTGGCTCACCGGCTATTCCGACAAGGAACTGGAAAAAATAATCAAAGAGAAACAAAGCTTTGAAGCTTTTTTCAAGCATGCAAAACTGCACCCCAAAGCAGGGTTGATCACCGGTGTGATCTGTGGGTATCGCGTAGAAGAGATCACCAACCCGCTTACCCAGAAAGTGCGTTACCTGGATAAGCTGGTAGATGAGCTGGCGAAGGGTAAAAAAATGGAGAAGATCCTCAGGTCTTAATCAAACCGGCTCTTCTGTTTCATCATCTTTTCTACATCCGCTACGGTTCTGGGGGAGGCAATAGACATATTCCTTCTTCCGTCTTTGGTGATCACGATATCGTCTTCAATCCGCACACCAATGCTCCACCATTTTTTATCACAATCGCTCCCTGAAGGAATATAGATGCCAGGCTCCACGGTAAGCACCACACCCTCATCCAGGGTTTGCAGTCCCCAATCATGCACATCCAATCCAAGGTGGTGTGAAGTGCCGTGCGGGAAATATTTCCTGACTTCTGCTTCCGTTTTGATGATGCCGAGTTTCACGAGGCCACGGGCGATGACGCGGTTGGCCACCATATGCGGTTGGCGGAAAGGGATACCGGGCCTGCATTCTGCAATGGCGCTGTCTGCCGCTTCCAGCACCAGTTCATAAATGATCTTTTGTTCCGGAGTGAACTTTCCGTTGACGGGTATGGTGCGGGTAACGTCTGCGGTATACCCGTGGTATTCTGCGGCGCAATCACTCAGCAGGAGGTCGCCGTCCTTCATCAGTCGCTGGTTGGTTTCATAATGCAGTACGCAGCTGTTGTCTGCCGAGCCGTTGATGCTGGGATAACCGGGATATTCAGAGCCGGATTTTTTGAAGCCCCATTCCATGATGGCCTGTGCCTGGTATTCCGTCATGCCGGGTTTGGCGGCGCGGATCACTTCGTTATGGGCTTCGCAGCTGATGTCTACGGCTTTTTGGATCAATACCAGTTCTTCGGCGGTTTTGCGATGGCGCAAGGTGCGCATCAGCATAGCTGTATTGTTGGCGAGTTTTTTTCCGGAGCTGGTGATGAGGCTGTCTACGATGTCCGTCATTTTAGACAGGGGATCGGGATTTCGTTTGATCCTGGACAGGATGTCTTCAGTACGATATAAACTGTAAACGGAATCAAGATTTGCGATGGGCAGTACGGAGGCGTTGAACTGGGTATGGTTAAATACGTTTTCAATGCCCAGGAGCTGGGGCGCTCTTTGCTCACCCATGATCTTACCGGTCCAGAGTTCCATGGCCGGGTTGCGGGGTTGTACAAAGAGAAACTCATTACCGGTTTTGCCGAGGATGGTTTGCGGATCCTTGAAGATGAAGAGCACGGCATTGGGTTCTTCAAAGCCTGTGAAATAGAAAAAGTTCTTATTCTGGGAATACTGGAAATCCACGTCGTTAGTGCGGTTGCGGACCTGGGCAGCAAAGAAGATCCCCACCGTGTTGGCACCCATTTTTTCGCGGAAGGCGGCGCGCCGTGCGGCGTGGAAGGCTGGTTTCAGCTGGTCTGTGGGGTATTCAGTGGTTTGCTGGGCAGAGAGCGATCCGGCAACAGAAAGCGCCAGAGCAAAAAAGGATAGGAGTTTCCGCATATCTGGGTTTTTTTACGCGCCAAATATAGGCAAGCTGGGGCTTAAATGGCAGGGGGAGGGCAATTTGTTTTGGGTGGCGGCAACCCGCGTATATACGGTGAAAAACATATCTATGATTGATTGTATCTTAGGCTGAACAGGCATATTGGCCTGCCCTCTAACTATGTTTGCCAGAATCATTGCCACTTTGTTCTTGCTTGCTGATGCTTATATAGGCATCCGGTTTTTATTGAACAGCCTGAATATTTTGCAGACCAGTAAGTATGGCAAGGGGGCCACCCTCCTTTATGGACTGGTATTTACGGCCCTCGCGCTGGCAGGATTTTATGTTCTGTTTGTTCGCGGGCAGGTGAAGTGGGCACTCTGGATCAGTGCAGGTCCCTGGGTGCTGTTGCTGGTGATCCAATTGGCGGCCATGTTATTCAGTGATTACAAATAAGTCCGTATGGAGTATATCCAGTTTCAACCACGGTGGAAAGAAGAAATTGTAGCCAGCAGCCGGAAGGGAGTCTTAGTTTTTGAAATGACGATGGGGATTAACCATGTGTATTTTCCTACGGAGTTGTTATGGCTGAAGGACGCTCCGGAGTGGGCCAAACCACTATGGAAGGACTATGCGGAACAGTGTGAACAATGGTGCCGGAGTAATCGTGTGCCTTTTACACTGGTGGACAATACCTATATGTACGAGGAAAGAAAGTAAATTGACTTGTCATGCAGCCTCAACCCATCATCGATGCTTCGTATACCATTCAGCATAAGCAAGTGAGCGGGGGTTGGCATTATGTAGAGCTGAGCGGGATACCGGAGCAATATGTTGCGGCCAATGGACTGGTGCGGATCAGGGGATGGATCGATGAAGTGGAGATCCGCCAGTTTAATTTGTTGCCGATGAAGAATGGTAATAAGATGCTGGTGATCAAAGCAACTATTCGTAAGGTGATTAAGAAGAAGGGGGGCGATAAAGTGCATATCAAATTGTTTCCGGATTCGTCTGCCATTGAGGTTCCCGAGGACATCCTGGACTCTCTGTTGCAGTCGCCCAGAGCTTACAAACATTTTGAGCAACTATCAGAGAGCAATAAGAAGTATTATATCGATTGGATCGATGAGGCCAAGGGCGTGGAGACGAAGGTCAACCGGATTGTTAAAATGATCCGGCAACTGGAGCAGAACAAAAAATTCTGGGACTGGCCGGCAACGAAGTAAACAAGATCATGCAGCAGATTACCATACATAAAGGCGATTTTACGATTTCCACGGACAAGGAAAAGCTTGATATAGATGTAATTCATCGTTTCTTATCTACGGAAGCATACTGGAGTAAGCATATTCCACGAGAGGTGATGGAGAGATCCATTGAAAATGCGTTATGTTTTGGGGTGTATGAAGGTGAAACCCTGGCAGGGTTTGCCAAAGTGATCACAGACTATGCTACCATTGCCTACCTGGGTGATGTGTTCATTCTTCCGGAATACCGGGGAAAAGGCCTTTCCAAGTGGCTGATGGAAACGATTATGGAGCATCCGGATTTGCAGGGCCTGCGGCGCTGGATATTGTTGACGGGCGATGCGCATGAGCTGTATAAGAAATTTGGCTGGAAGGCCATTGAGAACCCGGGGAGGTGGATGGAGTTGTATGACAGGGAGGTGTATTTGAGGGAGAAGATGAAGGGAGAAGGGTGAAGGGCCGCATTCCCATGTAACGCCTGGGCCATTCAGGATAGACCGGGTTTTGATCAATGTAATGATCCTGGTTGTGTGTATTTGTTTGCCCCTGATCATGCGGTCGCAACAGGAAGGGGTGATTAATAACAAGATAAACCAGGAGTAGCGATGACAACACATTTTGCGCCGGAGCTGCATATCCCTAATGGAACAAAGGACATCAGTTTCTATTCCTTAATGGGAGCGAAGGAGCATTTTTGTTTTAGGAACGATGACGGCAGCATTCATGTGGCCGAGTTGGATATGGATGGCGCAGTCTTCCATGTGCATGAAACCATGCAGTGGATGAATGCGCTGGAACCTTTAACTGCGGGGGGAGTTACTGCGGTGATCGGTATTTTTGTTCCGGATGTGGACCTCATAATGCAGAAAGCCGTGTTGGCTGGCGCGGAAGAAATCCAGGCGGCTACGGACCATGATTATGGATACCGGCAGGGGATATTCCGTGATCCGTTTGGCCATTACTGGCAGGTGCAGAAAAAGATTTAATCAGAATGTTGAGCTTTCGTCGCCTATTATTGATAATAATTATCCTGATTGGGTTGTTGTCAGTTTGGAATTACTGGCCAGTAAAGGCAATTCCGGCTGGCATAAAGATTGATTCTTTAGTGGTGGTCAAAAAGGACCGGGTAATGCATGCTTACAGTGATGGGCGATATATTTTGACTTATTCTGTAACCTTGGGCAAAGAGCCTGAGGGTGCTAAGCAATGGGAAGGAGATCAACGGACGCCGGAAGGGAACTATACCATTGTAGACAAGAATCCGCAGAGTGATTTTTACAAGAATCTTGGTGTTTCCTATCCAAACGCAGATGACAAACTACGTGCCTCGAAAATGAAGAGATCTCCAGGGGGAGACATTAAGATTCATGGACTGAAAAATGGATTTGGCTGGGTGGGGAGGTTGCAGAGATTGCAGAATTGGACCAACGGATGCATTGCATTAACCGATGCTGAACTTGAAGAGTTATACCAGCATGTCAGCATCGGAGCGGCATTAACCATTAGGCCATGAAAAATTTTATGATCTTATGCTTGTTTTTTAGCCTGGGTTCATGTAAAAACTCCAGGAAAGAAGCGATGGGAAGAATTGCTGAGCGTCAAGCTGACACTCCATTGATTTCCATAAAAGGTTCAGCCAGGGATTCAGTGGACTTGAGGTTTGAAGACAGCCTGTTACATTATATTGAAGATCTGCCCACAGTAAAACTTCGCGCTGCCTATGTGAAAGAGAAGACCGATGGCCAACGCACATTCAGGTTCAGATTTGGAACAGACCTTCACAGGATGATTCACTTTATTGGGTCAAGGTTTTAGAAGATAATGGAATGGTGGATGTAACGCATTATAATTTATTTTTTGACCGGGGAACACGAACGGTTAAAGTGTTGAATACCTTAATTGATTCTCTCGAAGATCTGGATCCGGGTGATGCAGTAAAATGGAAAAGATTCAAACACAAGTAACGCTACGCCCTTATTAACCTTGCGTTAACCCTGCCGGCTCTCCACAAACCTCTACCCGCCTTTTCACTATCTTTAAGATATGGATACGCGAAGGAGTTTCTTGAAAAAAGCAGGCCTGTTGAGCGGTGGCTGGGCGGTATTGCCGCCTACGCTGCAGAAAGCATTTGCCATCAATCCGGCGCCGGGCTCTACGTTTTATGATGCGGAGCACGTGATCTTCCTGATGCAGGAGAATAGATCCTTTGATCATGCGCTGGGTACCTTGCAGGGCGTGAGGGGCTTCAATGATCCCCGCGCCGTACGGTTGCCCAACGGGGATAAAGTATGGATGCAGACCAACGAAAAAGGGGAGTCCTACATGCCGTTCCCCTACAGCATGATGGATAGTAATATTACCTGGATTGGCGGACTTCCACACGGGTGGACAGACCAGGTGGATGCGCGTAACCGTGGCCGTTATGACCAGTGGCTGCAGGCCAAGGATCCCGGTGGCGAACATGAAGGCAAGCCTTACACCATGGGTTATTTTTCAAGGAAAGACATTCCCTTTTATTATGCCCTGGCAGATTGTTTTACCGTGTGTGATCATAATTTCTGTTCATCCCTCACCGGCACAACACCCAACCGGCTTTATTTCTGGAGCGGGACCATACGGGAGAAAATGCAGGCATCGGCCCAGGCCAATGTCTGGAACCACAATGCGGATCATGGTGCCGGCATCGTGAATTGGAAGACCTATCCGGAAAGGCTGGAAGAGCAGGGTGTAAGCTGGAAGGTGTACCAGAATGAATTGTACCTGGATGTGGGCCTGGGGGAGAAGCAGAGCTGGCTGGATAATTTCGGCGACAATCCCCTGGAGTATATGGAGCAGTACCATGCCCGCATGCATCCGGAGTATATCCGCTACCTGCCCACTAAGATCAGTTTGCTTAAGCAAGACATAGAAAGTGCAGAAAAAAAGCTGACTGGAGAGGCTTTGACTACTAAGGAGAAAGACCGGCTGCAGGCGGAGATAGGGCGTAAGCGGGCGCGACTGGCCGGCTTACAGCAGGAACAGGTTGATTTCACTATGGAAAAATGGGAAGGGCTTTCTGCATTCCAGAAAAACATCCACCGTAAGGCCTTTGATACCAACCGCGCTGACGCCAATTATCATGCACTTACTGATCTTAGGTATAAAGATGGTGATACTGAGCGCACCATTGCCATACCCAAGGGCGATGTGCTGAAAAATTTCCGCGAAGATGTGCAGCAGGGCAAATTGCCTACCGTGAGCTGGTTAGCAGCACCGGAGCATTTTTCTGATCACCCCAGCTCTGCCTGGTTTGGTGCCTGGTATGTGAGTGAGGTAATGGATATCCTCACCCAGAATCCCGAGGTGTGGAAGAAATGTATCCTGGTGCTCACCTATGATGAGAACGATGGTTATTTTGATCATCTGCCCCCTTATGGTGCGCCCAATCCGTATGCACCCAACAGCGGTAAGGTTTCTGCAGGGATCGATGCCACTGCAGAATGGGTGCGAAGGGAGGAGCAGAGTGAAAAAGATCCGCGCTGGATGCGGGAGAGTAATATCGGGCTGGGTTACCGGGTGCCCATGATCATAGCCTCACCCTGGAGCAGGGGTGGCTTTGTATGTTCCGAGGTGTTTGATCATACATCGTCCCTGCAATTCCTGGAAACATTTCTGGAGAAGAAGACCGGCAAGAAAATCAGGGAGGAAAATATCACCCGTTGGCGGCGCACGGTTTGTGGCAACCTTAGTTCAGCATTCAGGCCTTACCATGGTGAGGCTGTTACAAAACCTGAATTCCTGGAGCGGGACAAATTTGTGCAGGATATTTATAATGCAAAATTCAAAGGTGATCCGCAGGGATTCAGGAAACTAACGGAAACGGATAAGCGAAAAATAAATGGAGAAGGGCATTTGTCGGATTTTCTTCCCCGTCAGGAAAAAGGCGTGCGTAATGCCTGTGCCTTGCCCTATCAATTAGCGGTGCATGGAGCCCTGGATGCCAGCAGACAGAAAGTGATGGTTGCGTTATCCGTTAAAAATGAGGGCAGCGGAAATCATGCCGGCGCGCCGTTTTACGTGTATATGGCTGGATTGAAAGATATGCAGGGGCAGGTGCATCGGGATTATGCCGTGGCCAAGGGTGATACCCTGCAGGATGGATTTGATCTTGCATTGTTCCGGGAGGGGTTGTATCATCTGGAGGCCTATGGCCCTAATGGGTTTTACAGGTCTTTTTCAGGCAGTCCCCAGGATCCCGCTGTAACGGTGAGGGCTGACTACGTCATGGGTAAGAAAGGTAGGCCTGATGGGAACTTGCTGATTATCATAAATAATACTGGAGCGAGTGGCTTAACGATATTGCTGAAGGATGAAAGTTATGGTACGGGAGAAAAAAAATACCTGGTAAAGGCGGGTGCTGAAGAGCGGATTCTCATGCGCCTGGATGCTTCACACCATTGGTATGACCTGAGTGTGCGCGTGGATGCTTTCCCTGATTATGTGCAACGTTTTGCAGGGCATATTGAGACGGGAGCAACTTCAAAAACGGATCCGTTGATGGGAGGTGTTGTTGACAATGCACATTTCAGTGTAGCTTTGAACAGGAGGTCAGATCTTTAATTATGCAGCCAGAAACTAATGTAGAAGCGGCCTATAACCAATGGGCGGAGCAATATGACAGCAACCAGAACCGCACCAGGGACCTGGAGGCCATCAGTCTCAGGGAGACATTTTCCGGACAGGCACTGGGTGGGGTATTGGAAATGGGGTGTGGTACGGGGAAGAACACCGCCTGGATGGTACAGCACGCAACGGATGTGGTAAGCGTGGATTTGTCGGCCGAAATGCTGGCCATTGCGCGGCAGAAAGTGCAGGATGCCAGGGTTGCGTTTATACAGGCAGATATGACGGCGCCATGGGCGTTTACCGGTGGCCGTACATTTGATACGGTGGTGTTCAGCCTGGTGCTGGAGCACATCGAGAATTTGGACATGATTTTTGAGAAATTGAAAGCGGTGGTGGCTACCGGAGGAAGGGTGTATGTGGGAGAGCTGCATCCGTTCAAGCAATATGCGGGTTCCAAGGCCCGGTTTGATACCGATGAAGGCACACAGGTGGTGACCTGTTTCAATCATCATATTTCGGATTTTACTGTGGCTGCAGCGGCGCATGGATTCAGGCTGGAACTGTTACGGGAGTATTTTGATGCCGGTGATGAGAAAGGTATTCCCAGAATTCTCACCTTAGTATTTTCACGTGTATGAAGTTGAGCAGGAATGCGCGCATTGCGATGGCGGTTTTGTGTATAGTTATTTCCGTGATCGGATTCATGTTGAAGTTGCCGAGGGCGTTTCGCGGGCACGACAAAGAGATGCACGCCGGATTTTATTTTGCGGCCGCTGCATTTTTTAATTTTTTGTTTGCTGGGAAGAACTGGGTATGGCACGCCATCATTTTTGCAGGCTTGTTTGCATTCAGTGTGGCCATTGAGCATGCGCAAGAGTATTCCAACAAATGGCTGGGCCGTACCATCCACGGCCGTTATGACCCTGAGGATGTGCGATACAACCTTAAAGGACTGTTATACTTTTCAGGGGTATGGCTGGTATGGTGGGTTTTCACAAAGCTTTTCAACAAGGATTGACATCTTGTAGAAAATTTTTCATTTCAAATCTACACTGGCATGCGCACTATATTCATCATGTTGATGGCAGCATCTGTAAGCTTTGGTTGTGTGACGGCTAAACTCACTACAGATCAACGGGAAATCCTGAAGAAGCAGATTGACAGCATGTACCAGGCAGATCAATCCAGTAAGGACGTTAGGCCAGTGGATAGTGCAGTGGCAAGGTACCAGAGGGCCATCCATTCAAATTTTCCGCTGGTAAAAGCGATTTTTGACCAATATGGATATCCGGGGTATTCACTGATTGGGAAGGAAGCCTCTGACCAGTATTTTTTATTGGTGCAGCACAGTGATTTTGAACCGGCGTTCCAGCAGCAGGTGTTAAGGAGTATGAAGACAGAAGTATTCCATAAAAATGCTTCAGGATCGCAGTATGCATATCTGACGGACAGGGTGGAGATCAATGCCGGCAGGCCGCAGGTGTATGGAACGCAGGTGATCATGGGATTACAAACACAGATTAAACCCTGCCGGGATACGGCCAACCTGGATAAGCGCAGACTGAAGGTGGGTCTGGAGCCCATTCATGAATACCTTGACCGTTGCAACCAGGTGTTCAGGGAGATGAATCCAACGGAGCGTTAATATGGACGGCATTCAATCAAAATTGTTAGCAGGTCTCGGCAGTTTTTCAGACCGCGAAGGCAGTTGGCTGATGCAGCATCTGCAGTGGCGGGAGCTGGAAACTGGTGAAACATTACTGCGTGCGGGAGAGGTTTGCAGTGCAGTGTATTATCTGGAGCATGGCGCTTTTTATCAGTACAAAGGAGAAAGGGATGACGAGGAAGTAACAGACCTGCATCTGGCAGGAGAATGGATGTTTGTGCAGGAAAGCCTGGTGGGGCAGAGGGCTTCCGGAGTGACTTTGCAGGCATTTCAGTTGTCCAGGGTTGCTGTTCTGGGACTGCCACAGATACACGCATTGATGAGCCTCGGGCCTGCATTTTTTCAATTGGGGCGATTGTTTAACCAGGGTCAGGAGAGGTTACAGATGTTTGATGAAGCGATGGATCCAATGGAGAAGTATACGATGTTGATGCAGGCCAGGCCACAGTTGCACGCCGTATTTCCCGTTAAAATGATTGCCTCTTACCTGAAACTTGCACCGGAGACCCTGAGCAGGGTAAGGGCAAGGTTTAGAATTTCCTGATCCGGATCAATTTCATCTGTGGCAGGAATTCATCAAATTTGGGAAAAGAATACTATGCTCACAGCTATTCATCCCAAACTGCCCATGCGGAATAAGCAGCGCACATTAGCGTATTATGTCAACCAATTGGGATTTATGGAAATGGGAGGTTCGGGTAATTTCCCGGAGTACCTGATGATCAGGCGGGACGCCATCGAAATCCATTTCTTCTTATTTGATGATCTGAACCCGCAAGAGAACTACGGACAGATCTACATCCGCACAGATAAGATCGATGAATTATACAAAGAACTTTTGGACAGGGAAACGGCTATTCATCCCAACGGACCATTGACCATTAAGCCCTGGGGGCAGAAAGAATTTTCCCTGCTGGATCCAGATTCCAACCTGATCACCTTTGGGCAAAGATTGTGATCACGGGTTGTCTTCACCACTTCACCACTTCACCACTTCACCACTTCACCACTTATCCCTATAAGAGGCCTTTGGTCATAGAAGAGATTGCCGCTGCGGACAAAGAATTGTTGTTTTATCGCCCTCACCATCAAACACATCGGCATGAAAAAAATGACGTATTCCGTAAAGATCAATAAGGATGCAAATTCAGTCTATCGCATGATGCTGGGCCTGGATGATGTACATACTTATAATCACTGGACAGCGGCTTTCAATCCCAGTTCCACATTTGCCGGGAACTGGGAAACTGGATCAAGGATCCATTTTGTGGGAACCAATGCAGAGGGGAAACAGGAAGGAATGGTTGCCGATGTGAAGGCTAATGATCCTGCAACATTTGTATCCCTTCAGCACATTGGTATGCTTAAAGACGGAAAGGAAGTTACCTCGGGTCCTGAGGTGGAGGGCTGGGCAGGCTGTATGGAAGAGTATCGGTTTACAGAGAAGGACGGGGTTACCACAGTAAGTGTTGACGTGGATGTGAATGAAAAATACCTGGATTATTTCAATGAGACCTATCCCAAGGCCCTGGAGAAGCTGCGTGAACTTGCGGAGTCCTGATGCTTTCCTTGCATTCATTTCATCGATCACTTATAAAAACAATTACCATGAAAGCAAATGCTGTTGCCTGGTTTGAGATCTACGTAACGGACATGGCCAGGGCAAAGAAATTTTACGAAACGGTACTGGCCACTACACTCAGTCCGCTCCCTTCCCCCAATGGTGATGAAAGTGGAGAGATGTGGGCCTTTCCATGGGTGAATGATGCACCCAATGCCTCGGGAGCCCTGGTGAAGCATCCCATGGGCCAGCCCAGTGCAACGGGCACACTCGTTTATTTTGGCTGCGAAGATTGTGCAACGGAATTGAGCAGGGTGGAAGCGGCTGGTGGTAAAGTGAATGCACCTAAGTTTTCGATTGGCGAATTTGGATTTATCGGTATCGCCAGTGATACAGAAGGCAATACCATCGGATTTTATTCCATGCAGTAAACACAGGAAAACTTATCTTAGGAAACGATGCTCATTTCTGCTGAAAGAAAATTGTTTTCTATGCGTTGGTTCCTCTGCATGACGGTGTATTTTTTAAGTGTATCTGCAAAAGCACAAAACTGGTCAGACACAACCCGGGTATTAGATTCCATCATTGCCCGATATTATGATCCTGCGGGACCCGGCGGGCAATTGTCTGTAGTAAGGGATGGACAGTTGTTGTATACCAGGGCCTTTGGTTTGGCTGACCTGGAGAGAAAGGTGCCGCTGACGCTTGAATCCAGGATTGAGGCGGGCTCAGTGTCCAAGCAGTTTACGGCCGCTGCCATCCTCTTGCTGGAGCAGCAGGGAAAGTTGAGTGTGGAAGATGATGTACGCAAGTATGTGCCTGAGTTGCCGGACTATGGTCATGTGATCCGCATCAGGCATTTGATGGACCACAGCAGTGGGTTAAGGGATTGGGGAAGCATAGCCGTTATTGCAGGCTGGCCGCGCAGCACCAAGTTTTATAATAACGAAGATGCTTTGGATATCATGGTGAGGCAGAAGGCGCTGAACCATGTCCCGGGCGCTGAATTCATTTACAGCAATTCCAATTACAACCTGATGGCCATCCTTGTGCAGCGGGTGAGCGGTATGAGCCTGGCGGAGTTTACAAAACAACAAATTTTTGAGCCTGCGGGCATGAAGCATACGCAATGGCGCGATGATCCCAACAGGATTGTACCCAACAGGGCAATCGGCTATTCTCCGGACCGGGGAGGTTGGGAAACCGATATGCCCAATGAGTATGTGTATGGTAACGGTGGGTTGCTGACAACGGTAGAAGACTTACAGGCCTGGACTTCTTATTGCCTCACCGGACAATTTGGGAAACCCTCGCTGCGGGAGAAGCAGGTGAAGGCATATCGTTTCAACAATGGTGTAATGAATGAATACGGCGCAGGACTTTTTTTACAACCCGTGGGTGGATGGCCGGCGGTGCAACACAGTGGTGCAACTGCAGGATACAGGGCATGGCTTGTTTACTATCCGGAGCTGCACCTGAGCATTGCGATGCTCTTCAATACCCCGAGATATTTTGGGGATGCGCCCAAGGCGATGTTCAATGTATTTGCGCCGGAGAAGAGACCTGCACCGGTTGCGGCGGTTGCGGCAGACACGGCTTTGTTCCGTCAGATGGGCGGATGGTACCGGAACAACAGGGATGGGATCGGCGTACTGCTGGCAGTGAACAACGGAAGGGTAACGGCGGATGGTTTTGCGGTACAGCAGCTTACTGGCAATTCGTTTATCCATCAGGGTGAGCGATATGTTTTAGACGCCAGATCCGGCCTGCAAAAAATTTTTCCGGGAAAGGATACCATGCGTTTTGATAAAGTATCTGCACCCGCAGCAACCATTCCGGTGAAGGATTATCTGGGTGCGTATTATTCATCGGAAACCGTATCAACGGCGGTCATCAAGGAGAAGAACGGCCAGTTGGTTTTACAGTTGAAACCAACGATGGAATATACTTTGGTGCCCGCGTACAAAGACGCTTTCAGGCATCCGAGCCTGGGCACCCTGTATGCGGAAAGGGATAAGAAGGGCAGGGTAATAGGCTTTGCTGTGAGTGTATCACGAGCACGTAATGTGCGGTTCAATAAACAGTCATGAGTGTTGCTATTCAAAAAGCCATGGACGCCATGGAGATCCTGGATGCGGAGCAATTGCAGCAGGCCTTTCGTGAAGGACTGGACCCTAACCAGGCTTATGATGGCAGTATTTTGGGTCAGCGTTTGGTAGACATGTACCTGCGTGGACCGGGATTTACCGATTGTGTGAAGGTGATCCTGGATCATGGATGGGAGATTGATGCAGTGCTGGCTGCAGTATTAACGGAAGATGCGGAGCAGCTGGGCGGGCTATTACGCGAGAACCCATCGGCCCTCCATCAAACCTATGATTTCAGGAGTGCCTTTACGCCGCTGGAGCAGGCTTCATTGTTGCATATCTGTGCAGAGTATAATCTTCCACGCTGCGCAAAGGTGTTGCTGGATGCAGGGATGGATGTGAATATACAAGCGGGTGTGGATGGTTATGGGATGGGCGGACAAACGCCTGTTTTTCACACCGTGAACCAGCACGATAATGCCTGCCTTCCGATGCTGGAATTGTTGCTTGCCTATGGGGCAGATCTGGGCCTCACCGTGAAGGGGCTCGTGTGGGGAAAGGGCTACAGCTGGGAGACCTTTGTTCCTGCGGTGAATCCCATCAGTTATGCCATGATGGGCCTGTTGAGGCAGTTTCAGCGTGGCGAGGCGCAGATTTATGCGGTGGTACGGTTGTTGATGCTGAAACACTACGGCATAGACTATACACCGGGCAACCTTCCCAACCGATACCTCCAATAAAAAATTAAGACTGAAATTTTGCGAAACCAAAAAGTTGCGTATATATTTGCAACTGAAAGGTTGCAAATATTTTTCAGTTATTTATTCACCCTCATTTAAAGTAACATGACCACTAAGAAATTGCAGTTTGACTTTGACGTCAACAAGGAGAACAAATCCATATTGGTTACCAGGGAATTTGATGCTGATCTGGACATGGTGTGGAAAGCATGGACCACGGCGGATCTGCTAGACCAGTGGTGGGCCCCCAGGCCATATCAGAACAGGACAAAATCGCTGGACTTCAGGGAAGGGGGCCGATGGTTATATTGTATGATCAGTCCCCAGAACGAAGTACACTGGTGTTATGCGGATTACCAGGCCATTGACAGTAAGCGCAGCTTCAGTTGGATAGATGCATTCTGTGATGAAAATGGTGTGAAGAACAGTACCCTTCCCGGGACAGCATGGAATAATGAATTCAAGGCCACCGGTGAAACCACAACGGTACATATCACCATCTCCCATGAAAGACTGGAAGACCTGGAAGCCATTATTGCCATGGGCTTCAAGGAAGGATTTACCATGGGCCTGGGGAACCTTGACGAGCTATTAGCGTCTATGCGTAGCCGTAAGTAATTTGATCAGCCTTTCTTGACATACTTAGTAAGGATCACGATGGTCTGGTCATTGATCTTGCCTTCTATTTGTTCTGTGTTGTCAGGTACCAGCCGGATCTTTTTCACCACCGTTCCTTTGGCAGCGGTGAAGCTGGTGCCCTTTACATTCAGTGGCTGTGTAAGCACAACCGTATCACCGTTGCTGAGGGTATTATTAAAGGCATCTTTATGGACATCGGCCACCTGGAATGCAGAAAGTGCCCACTGGATCACATCCTCGTCCAGCTCAACTGAGCTGAGGATATCCGCGGCCCAGGGCTGGCTGTTGCGGGCATGAAGAAGGCGGTAACTCAGGGCCTGTACCGCGGGTTCAGGATTCCAGATGCTTCCCTCCAGGCAGCGCCAGTGTTCCTGCTGGTCCGCAGCATCCAGGGCTTGAAAGCAGGTTTCACAAAGGGCAACCTGGTTAGCGAGTGCATCAGCATCCCGGGGAGAAACGCCATAGGCATGGGTGGCGGGTTCATTGTTACACAGTTCACAGGTGGCGTTGCAGCGCGCATACAGAGCGGAGGAAATGGCCATGAAGATTGTTTTAAGGTGGCGCAAAGGTAGTTAAAATCAACGGTAGCAGATGGCTAATGTAAGGATGAGTGGTTTTTAGATATATGACCAAGATTGTATTTTGGCAGATATTTTCATTGTTATGCAACAACCCTGGTCTGATCTCCGCGTGAATATCAAGATACAACTGATGGCCATGTGGACCACCGTGATGTTTTGTTATATCTATGGCGACTATTTTGAATTGTATGTTCCCGGGAAAACAGCGGGCCTGGTTAGTGGGGTGAATATGCTGGACAGTCCGGCAAAATTATTTCTGGCCATGGTTTTATTGTTGATTCCGGCATTGATGATCATGGTCTCCGTGCTGGCTACGGCACCCTTGAACAGGATACTGCAGATGGTATTTGCAGCCATGTATACCCTGGTGATGTTGTTGATTGGTGCGGTGTCTGTTTCAACATGGAATGCTTTTTATGTGTTTCTTGCTGCCGTGGAATCGATAGTTACCGCCATGATTTTCTGGAAGGCCTATCGCTGGCCAAAGCTGCCGGCATCATCGCTTTAAACATAAATCCTCAGGTATATGAACAAAGACGTTAAGGAATACCATCAACAACTTGCGCCGGGCGACAGAGCCATCTGTGATATACTGGCAGCGGAGATCATGAAGGCATTACCGGACGCGGAACATAAGGTATGGCACGCACACCCTGTTTGGTTCCTGGACGGAAATCCCATTGTGGGGTACAGTAAACTGAAGGACAGTGTACGGCTGCTCTTCTGGAGCGGCCAGGGCTTTGAAGAACCCGGTCTGGCGGTGGAAGGGAAGTTTAAGGCGGCAGAGGCGCGGTACACCACCGCCGAAGAGATCCATGTTAAAGACCTGCGGAGGTGGCTGAAGAAGAGCCGAGATATCCAGTGGGACTATAAGAATATAGTCAAGCGTAAAGGGGTATTGGAAAGGATTAAGTAGCAATTGGGTAATTGGGCAATTGGGCAAGTGGGCAGTTGGGCAGTTGCCTGACCATGACATACTTTTCATGCATGTTTAACGTTTAGGGTAGTCAAACACTTATCCTATGATCGTTTACGGTACCCGTAGTTCCAAGCAGGCTGTTGAGTCTATAGCCGAAGCCTGTCCGCATTGTGGAACAACCCATAACACTGAACTGTATGTGTTTCAAAAGTATGCCCATGTATTCTGGATTCCATTTTTCCCCATCGGTAAAACCGGTGTGAGCCAGTGCAACCATTGTAAGCAGATTCTCAAAAAAGAAGAGATGCCTTCGTCATTTCTAGTGGCCTATGATAACATAAAGGCAAAGACGCGCATTCCGGTTTGGACTTTTTCCGGTCTTGCCCTTGTGGCTGTTCTCATGGCAGTTGGATTTGTAAGTGATAAGCAGAAAGACGAGCGAAATGCAAAATTGATCCTTGCACCACAGGCGGGAGATGTATTTGAAGTAAAAACCAAGGAAGGGCAATATACGCTGATCAAGGTCAATGCCGTGTATGGTGATTCCATCATTGTGCAGCCCAACCAGTACGAAACCAACAAAATTAGTGGGCTGGCAGATCTTCGGAGCAAGGGTGAAGCCGGGTACAGTGAAGAAGAATATGTATTCCTGAAAGACGAGCTAAAGAGAATGGTTAAAGAGGGTGAGATCATAGACATCGAAAGAAAATAAAAAAAATTGCCGGTGAATTCCGGCAATTTTTTTTGATGACTATCAGATAGCAGACTTTTCAATTTTCCTCAGCGTGGATCAATACCGTCAAACGTATTTCCCTGGTTGAGGTCCCCGGTTTCAAATCCTTTTTTGAACCAGTATACCCTTTGTGCAGAGCTGCCGTGGGTGAAAGCATCAGGCACCACCATGCCGGAGCTTCTTTTCTGGAGGCGGTCGTCTCCGATAGCATTGGCCGCATTCAGGGCTTCTTCAATATCACCGGGTTCCAGGATGTTTTTCATTTTCTGCGCGTGGTGGGCCCACACGCCGGCGAGAAAATCTGCCTGCAGTTCCATCATAACGGAAAGTTTATTCCCATCCGCTTCGCTCATGCGGGCGCGCATGCGCTGTATTTTTTCTGAAGTGCCATTAAGGGTTTGGATATGATGGCCCACTTCATGGGCTACCACATAGGCCATGGCAAAATCACCGGGTGCATTGAGGTTGTTCTGCATCTCCTCGTAGAAAGAAAGATCGATGTACAGTTGCTGATCGCCAGGACAGTAGAACGGGCCGCTGGCCGCGCTGGCATTACCGCAGGCCGACTGTACGGCATTGCGAAACAGTACCAGCCTTGGTGCCGGATAACGCTGACCATTTTCAGCAAATATTTTCCCCCAGACATCTTCCGTATCGGCAAGTACCACTTTTACAAAACTGGCCCTGGCGTCATCCGCTTTTTTCTGCTCTTCACTCATGGGTTGGCTGCTACCCATGGGTACTTGTTCCAGGGGTGAGGGTAGTTGGGACGTGTCGCCTCCTAAAAATGCCACCAGGAGATAAATAACCACACCAATGATACCGCCTCCCGCCACCATTCCGCCCGTGGACATGCCCCGCCTGTCGTCAACATTGGTACTTTCCCTTCTGCCTTCCCATTTCATATTGAATGATTTTCAGCAAACTAAATAATTTTTTCGCATACGTTGCATTTCGGATCATAAAAACGTTTCAACTTGCCGCCAGCCCAGAAAAGCCTAATTTTCAGCAGCACTTTTTAAAACCAAATCACCCCATCGTCCCATTCATCCCAATTGCATCAAATTCATGTAGGCATTGCCGTAGTTTTCAATTATAAAGAGAAAGGAATGGATGTAAAGAAAAAGAGCAGGATAGCGGGGATCTTATACCTGGGGGTGATTGCGAGCGGACTTTTTTCCGAGATCATGGTGCGGCAGGCACTGCAGGTGCCGGGAGATGCTCTGGCAACGGTTGCCAATATACGGGCGCATGAAACCCTGTACAGATGGGGTGTACTGGCTGACCTGTTTAATTTTGTAATTGGTGTGCCTGTCCTTGTTATTCTCTATGGCGTGTTTCGTAAGCGTTTCCGGAGTTTGGCCTTACTGGCACTGTCCATGGCCTTGATTCAAACGGGAGTCAATGCCCTCAACCTGGTGTTTCAGTTGCTGCCCCTGAATTTGGAACATCCTGCCAATGGACTTTCTGGTTTCAACGCGCTGCAGATATCTTCCCTGACCATGCTGGGTATCCATATTCAGGCGCAGGGTTATGGTATTGGGCTGGCATTCTTTGGCGTGTACTGCATGGTGGTGGGGTATATTTTATACAGGGGGAAGTATGTTCCGCCCTTTCTGGGCGTGGTGTACGCGCTTGCTGGGGTATTGTATATCCTGAATACGGTGATCATGTTCCTGGATCATGGTTTCCGTAATCCCTGGTTCATGGCTATGATGCCGGTGATCTTCCTGGCTGAATTTGGCTTTACGCTATGGCTGTTGGTCAAGGGTTTGAAGGAACCGCAATAAAAGAGGGTATTTCTATAAATTCACTGAAATTCTGCAACAGAATGGCCGGGATAAGTGTCAGCCAGTAAAATACTACTATGCGGAAGGGTCTGCTTTTCATATTTCTTTTGATGGGTGCCTTGGGTTGTTCAAAAGACAAGATGGGCGGGAAGGACGTGGAGATCTACCTCCTGGATTCCCGGGCCCTGGCAGTGGGTGCCTGCAAGGTTAACGAATCGTCAGCCAGGCTCAGCTCGCCCCCTGCAATCCGTAGTGAAGATATAGAGTCCTATTCCGCATCTGAATACCAGTTTACGCTCACCGCGTCTGGTTACGCTGCAGTCAAAGACCTGGGTGATATGATTCCTTTTGCGGTGGCGGTGGATGGAGAAGTTATTTACTATGGGATCATTAAATCCTTCTACTCCAGCAGTAGTTGTGATGCGTCCATCACGATGAATACATTTAGCCCCGGCATCATTCAGATAAACCTCGGATATCCCGGTACGGTTGCGGGCGTTGTCATTGAAGACAAGCGCAATGACGCAAGGCTGCTGGCCACCTTGAGGGCGTTGGGGAAACTTGTTCCGTAACAAGGCCGTCAGGTTTTTTGGTTGTATCTTCTCCGTATGTCATACCAGATCAGGAAAATGGAAGCAGCGGATGTTTCCAACGTATATCAGCTTCTGCTGGAATTTGCACAATTCATCGGAACACCAGACAAACTGGTGATCACGGAAGATCAAATGTTAAAGGATCAGGATCTATTTCAATGCCTGGTGGCCTGTGAAGAGAAAAAGATCATCGGCTTTGCCAGTTATTTTCCTTCTTATTACTCCTGGAGTGGTAAGGCCGTGTACCTGGATGACCTCTATGTACAGCCGCAGCACCGCGGCAAAGGCGTGGGCCAGGCCCTGCTGGACCGGGTTATTGTTGAAGCCAGACAGGCAGGCTGCTACAAGCTGCGCTGGCAGGTTTCCCGCTGGAATGAGCGGGCCATCGCTTTTTACCAAAAACAAGGCGCAGCTATTGATGATGTGGAGATTAATTGCGACCTTATCCTGTAACAAAACCCAGCTATATGCCAAAGTATGTCATTGAAAGGGAGATTCCTGGCGCAGGAAAATTGAGCCAGGAACAGCTCAAAGCCATTTCGCAGACCTCCTGTGGAGTGTTGAGCAACATGGGCCCCCGGATCCAGTGGATCCATAGTTATGTGACGGGAGATAAGATCTACTGCATTTACCATGCGGCCAATGAAGAACTGGTGCGCGAGCACGCCAAACAGGGCGGATTTCCCGCCAACAGTGTCAGTGAGGTGGTAACTATCATTGATCCGGCTACAGCGGAGTAAATGACCACGCATTGATGTCAGGTTATCTGTTTTGCAGTAACTTGTATGCAATCATTTGGATATGCGTTGGATGCTTATTGTACTTGCTCCTGTAGTTTTTTTATTTCGATGGGGCACATTAAAAAAAGACACCGTAACGGAGGCCAAATATGCTCCTGCAATACTCACCGGTGCGGAGCAAACGGAAAAATACATTGATCTGCTGAAAGGCAAGCGTGTGGCCGTGCTGGCAAACCCCACCACTGTTATTGGAAAAAAACATCTGGTAGACAGCCTGATGAAGAGAGGTGTGCAGATCGTCAAGGTTTTTGGTCCGGAACACGGATTCAGGGGTAATGCCAGCAATGGCGCAAAGGTTGCTGATGAAAGAGATTCTGCCACCGGCATTCAGATCATCTCCCTGTACGGATCAAAGCGAAAGCCCTCTGCGGCAGATCTTGCCGATGTGGACATCGTGATCTTTGATATCCAGGATGTGGGCTGCCGATTTTATACCTATATCAATGTGCTTCGCGATGTGATGGAATCATGTGCTGAGCACCGGAAACCCCTGTTGATCCTGGACAGGCCCAATCCCAATGGATACCTGGTTGACGGACCTATTTTGGATATGAAACTGAAATCGGGCATCGGTCAGTTTCCCATACCCATAGCCCATGGCATGACCATTGGCGAGTTTGCGCAGATGATCAATGGGGAAGGATGGATGGCGAATAAGGCCCAGTGTTCCCTGCAGGTGATCACGGTGAAAAATTACCGGCATGATATGCCTTATGTTTTGCCAATACCGCCCTCGCCCAATCTCAATACAGCGCAAAGCATTTTGTTATATCCCTCCACCTGCCTGTTTGAAGGCACGTCATTGAACCATGGGCGCGGTACTTATTTTGCATTCACCATCATGGGCAGTCCCCTCCTCAAGGGTAAGTATGATTTTTCCTATACGCCGGTGAGCCTGAAGGGGATGAGTGAAGCGCCATTGTATATGAATGAGGTTTGTTATGGGATGGACCTTCGGCAGTATAATACGGACCTCCTTCGAAAATCCGGGAAGATCAATATCCAATGGATGATGGAGTTGTACAGGAACTATCCAAAGAAGGAAGCCTTTTTTGACCGCACCATCAGCAAGCAGATCGGCAATATTGATTATTTGTCGGGCGATACCGCCTTTAAAAAACAAATCATGGCGGGCGTTCCCGAGAAAGAGATCCGTGCATCCTGGGAACCTAAGCTGGGCGCGTACAAGCAGATGCGCAAGAAATATTTACTCTATCCATAGCACGCCATGACACAACAAAAGAAATTCAACGGCGCCTGGATGATAGGGGCGTTTTTTACTTTGGCAACCTTGTCCTGTGGCAAAAAACAAGCTCCTGCGGAGGCCTATCACTTAAAGGATTCAATCCTGGTAGAGGGGAATGCGGTGGTGTTCCTGGTGCCTGATAGTATTCGTTTTGATGTGTTGAATGCGGATCCGGAATCCGGAGCGGTGGAAGTGGACAGTGACCATGGATTTGCCATTCAGCAAACGGTAGACAGTATTCAAAGGGATGCAGCATTCAAAGGGATCACCATTACGGTTACCCATGCCCGGTATATCGGCTTTCCGGATTGTGCAAACTGTGCACCGTGGATGGACAGGGATACCATTAACTATGGGTATCTGATGACGGGTCCTGGTCGCAAGCCATTGATGATGCTCAATATGGTGCACGGCGGAGATTATATCCAGGAGATCGTGGATTTCTATGCGCTGGATGCTAATGCTGCTTTCCGGAAGTCTACGCTGGATGCAATGTTCAGGGATGCCAGCCTTTTCAGGATCACCGATACTATTTTTGCGGACCTTGATGGGGATAAGCAAACAAACCGCGCATATTTTGCAAGAGAGCGTTCCCGGCTGCAGCTGGTGATTGACGGAGCCCGCGGCAAGGTGACCGTGGGAAGTGATCCTACCTTCAAAGAACTGGGGGATGATTTCAGTTGGGCCAGTTACTGGGCACTCACAAAAGATGGTGCACTGGTGGTGCATCGGGATGAAGTGGGCGGCGGCGTGGTCAGGTTTTTGAATGGCAAGTATGTTTGGGAGCACCAGACGGATTAGTGTTGAGCCTTCATAATGAAATTGTTTTCCTGCTATGATCAGACCATTGATTTCTGGTGATCATTTACAACTCTTGGCCTATTTACAGGAACTGGATGCGGATGCCCAGCGGTTTTTTTCACCGCATGGTAATTCCCCGGAAGCATTGGCTTCTTTTTATTTGGATCCAAAGAACAGGGGTTGGTGTTATGTTTCTCCGAAGACGGGAAGGATAGGGGCGTATGCCGTTTTGCGATGTGGTGGTTTGGAGCATGATACAGTGCGGATGGTGGGGTATGGATTTAAGCCCGATGAGCGGATAGATGCTTCTTTTGCGCCGTCTGTGGCTACGGATTTCAGAGGCACCGGAGTGGCTGCCCAGTTGTGGGCGCGCGTGTTGGAAGACGCCATCTCGCTGGGATCTACCCGGATTTTTTTATGGGGCGGCGTGAAAGCAGAGAATCACCGTGCGATAAATTTTTATGTACGATGTGGGTTTCTCACTGTGGGCAGGTTCATACATGAAGGGGATAACATTGATATGGTGTATCTCGTGCGAGGGGTGAATCCAACAAAATCGTAACTTAAGCCCTCTACTAAAACCAACTGCCGATGTATCGTTATTTCACCCTGTTTTTTGCTTTTGCCTGTATCACTGCAGCGGAAGCACAAGTAAAGCCCGTTGATAAAAAACTGGTGGCTGCCATGAAAGAGGAAGCGCTGCTCCATGTGCAGGGCAATGCCAAGAAGGTCCAGGAAATGGTGGACATGGTCTTTAGTTTCGGGGAGCTGGGATTCCAGGAAACGGAGACATCGGCCTACCTCACAAAGGTTTTGGCTGACAATGGATTTACGATTGAGAAAGGCGTTTCCGGCATTCCTACGGCCTGGTTTGCGCGATGGGGCAATGGGAGTCCGGTGATTGCATTGGGCAGTGATATTGATTGCATCCCTAAAGCGTCACAGAAACCTGGTGTTGCTTACAGGGATCCCATTGTGGAAGGGGCGCCGGGGCATGGCGAGGGACATAACAGTGGCCAGGCCGTGATCATCTATGCGGCCATAGCCATGAAGGAGCTGATGGTGAAAAATAAGCTGTCGGGCACATTGATCATCTGGCCCGGTGTGGCGGAAGAACTGGTGGCCAGCAAAGCCTGGTATATCCGAGACGGTTATTTTAAAAATGTGGATGCCTGCATTTTCACGCATGTGAGCAGTGGGTTTGCAGCGCCTTATGGAGATAATGGCGGCAACGGATTGGTATCTGTGCAGTTTGCTTTTGATGGCGATGCGGCCCATGCGGCAGGTGCACCCTGGAGGGGAAAGAGTGCACTGGATGGCGTAGAGCTTATGAATATTGGCTGGAACTACAAACGGGAACATCTCAAGCCCACGCAGCGCAGTCACTATGTGGTTACAGACGGCGGCGACCAGCCCAATGTGGTTCCGTCTAAGGCGAGTGTATGGTACTATTTCCGGGAGCGGAATTATGAGGACATTAAGTCTATGTATGATGCGGGCGTGAGGATTGCCAATGGTGCGGCCATGATGAGTGAAACCAAGGTGAGCAATAAGATTGTGGGTACGGCCTGGCCGGGGCATTTTAATAAGGCGTTGGCGGAGGCATTCTATCCCAATATTGTTCGGGTAGGCATGCCCGTTTGGAGCGAGGCAGACCAGCAGCTGGCCAGGGCCACACAGAAATTATTGAATGCGCCCAAGAAAGACCAGCAGGGTAATTTGATTGACGGGCTCGGCAGTAAAATAGATACCCTGAAAGGTTCGGTTCCTTTTTCCTGGGGTGGCGGCAGTGATGATATTGGTGATATCAGCTGGAATATACCAACTGTGGTGTTGCGATATCCTGCTAACATTCCGGGCACGCAGGGCCATCATTGGGGCGATGCCATTGCGATGGCCACACCCATTGCGCATAAGGGCACCCTGGCAGGTGCAAAGGCTACGGCGCTGACGCTGGTAGACATCTTCACCAATCCAAAAATACTCACGGACGCAAAGGCATATTTTACGGATGTGCAAACCAAGGACACCAAGTACAAGCCATTTATAACCAAAGACGATCCGGCGCCAACGTACATTAATAAAGAGATCCAGGAGACCTACAGGGAGCAGATGAAGAAATTCTATTATGATCCCAGTAAGTATGCTACGTATTTGGAGCAGTTGGGGATTGTGTATCCCACTTTGGAGAAAAAGTGAGAAGGTGAAGGGAGAAGTGCGAAGCCTTCGCACTTCTCCCTTTATCTTCTCACTCTCACCAAGGGTCTATCCCGCAACCTCCAGCCTTCCATCGGCAACCTGCTTGTACAGTTGTTCGTATTCAGGGATAATGTTGTGGATGTCAAACTGTTTGGCCTTGGCGCGTGCGGCTTCTTTGAAGTTGGCCAGGCGGTCATCGTCTGTGAGGATGTCCAGGGCGTAGCGGCCCATTGATTCCACGTCCCCCACATCGGCCATATAGCCGCATTTGCCCTGCTCCACGATCTCCGGTAATCCACCGGCGTTGGAGGATACCACGGGGGCGCCGGCTGCCATGGCTTCCAGGGCGGCGAGGCCAAAGCTTTCATATTCTGAGGGGAGCAGGAAAAGATCTGCCACGGCCATGATTTCTTCCATATCCTGTTGCTTGCCTACAAAACGCACATGGTCGCAGATGCCGAGGTCTCGGCTCAGCTCTTCCGCACCGGGGCGTTCAGGTCCATCGCCCACGAGCAGGAGTTTGGAAGGCTTTTGTTTATTGACGATCTGGAATACCTTGATCACATCCTGCACGCGTTTGATCTTGCGGAAATTGGAGGCATGCAGCAGTATCCTTTCACCATTGGGTGCTATGACTTTACGGAAAGCATCAATGGGTCTTTTGGAGAATCTCTCCACGTCCACAAAGTTGTGGATGACCTGTATGTCTTTTTCTATACGGAAGGTCCTGAAGGTTTCCTGGCGGAGGTTGTCAGACACTGCTGTAATGGCGTCACTTTGGTTGATGGAGAAGGCAACCACCGGCGCGTAGGTCTTGTCTTTACCCACCAGGGTGATATCTGTTCCATGGAGGGTGGTGATGACGGGTATATCAAGTCCCTCTTCCTGCAGGATCTTTTTGGCCATATAGGCCGCAGCCGCGTGGGGGATGGCATAATGCACGTGCAGCAGTTCCAGTTTCTGGTTGCGGATCACATCCACCATGGTGCTGGCCAGAGCGGTTTCGTAGGGCGGATAATCAAAAAGAGGGTAGGTAGGCACCCTCACCTCATGGTAGAAAATGTTGGCACTGAAGCCGGTTAGCCTCACCGGTTGCTGGTAAGTAATGAAATGGATATTATGGCCCTTATCCGCCAGGGCCTTTCCCAGTTCAGTTGCCAGTACACCGCTTCCGCCGAAAGTTGGATAGCAAACAATTCCGATATTCATGAGGAGATATTCGGTACGAAGTTAACCATTGTGTTATAGATAACATTCCTTATTTTTCAGGCCTAATTTCTTATTATGGGAAGGATAGTCACCTGGGTTTTCCTGCTGCTGATCATTGTTGGCGCGGCATTCATTTATTGGAAATTCTATTTTGTACTGGGCGAAGGTGCCCGGGACGGAGAACTGAACTACATCGTCAAGAAAGGCTATGTATTCAAAACCTGGGAAGGCAAGATCATCCAGTCTGGATTGAGGTCCCGTTCTGCCAATACGGTGCAGTCGTACGATTTTGATTTCTCCGTTGCCAATGACGAAATTGCCCAGAAACTGTTGGTGAACCAGGGTAAGATTTTTAACCTCCATTACAAAGAGTACCAGGGAGCGTTGCCGTGGAGAGGATACAGCAGGTATATTGTTGACAGTATTATTTCCATTAACGATCCAGTTAAATAACATGACAACGATGCGTAACATAGTTGCAGTCCTCGGCGGACTGCTTTTTTCTTTTAGCGTGAGCGCGCAATCAGACGCTGAGACCATGAAAAAGATTGCGGATGATATCCTCACGCGCGGAGCGGCGTATGAAAATCTTCGATTCCTCTGTAAGAAAGTGGGTCCGCGTTTGTCCGGTTCTGCCGGTGGTGCCAAGGCCGTGACAGAAACGGCCAGGATGATGCGGGAGATGGGCGCTGATACGGTGTATCTCCAGGAATGTATGGTGCCCAAATGGGAGCGGGGCGAGAAGGAGAAGGCCGAGCTGATCATGGCTAATGGCAAGAAAATGCCCTTGAATATTGCAGCGCTGGGAAACTCCGAGGGTACACCCGCTGCGGGGATCAGGGCGGAGGTGATTGAAGTAAAGAATTTTGAAGAACTGGAGCAGATGAAGGACAAGGTGAAGGGTAAGATCGTTTTTTATAATTACCCGATGAACCCCACGTTTATTCGCACCTTCATGGCCTATGGCGATGCGGGTAAGTACCGCGGCCAGGGACCTTCCCGTGCGGCTAAGTATGGTGCCATTGGCGTGATCGTGCGTTCCCTCGCTTCCAATCCTGACGACTTCCCGCATACGGGTGCCATGAATTATAACGATAGTTTTCCGAAGATTCCGGCGGTGGCCATTTCCACCAATGACGCGGATAAACTGAGCAAGGCGCTGATGCTGCGAATGTCTCCTTCACAGGTTTACATCAAAACCAACTGCGGCATGAAGGGCGAGGTTTTGTCGCACAACGTTGTAGGCGAGATCCGGGGCAGTATGTTTCCCGATGAGGTCATCACTGTAGGCGGGCATATTGACAGCTGGGATCTTGCCGAAGGCGCGCATGATGACGGCGCCGGCTGCGTGCAGAGCATGGAAGTGATCCGGGTGATGAAAGCGTTGGGCATCCGGCCTAAGCGTACCATCCGTGCGGTGATGTTCCAGAATGAAGAGAATGGGCTTCGGGGCGGCACTAAATATGCGGAGCTGGCAAAAAAAGATGGCAAGAAATACATTTTTGCACTGGAGTCTGATGCGGGAGGATTTACCCCCCGCAACCTGGGCATCTCCGGAACAGCGGAGCAGAAGGCAAAAGCTTTTGCCTGGGCATCTCTGTTTGAACCTTATGATGTGAAACTGATTGATGGTGGTGGTGGTGCTGATATTGGCCCGCTGCGTCCGCTGGGCACTGTACTGGCCGGATTAGGACCGGATTCACAGCGCTATTTTGATATTCACCACGCGGCTACGGATGTGTTTGAAGCGGTGAGCAGGAGAGAGTTGCATTTGGGAGCGGCGGTGATGAGCCAGCTGTTGTGGTTGGTGAGTGAGTATGGACTTTAGTTGGAATTCAGACATTACAGGAAATCAGGCATTCTGGCATTCAGAAGCGGGAATCCTGGAGAATGGGATCCCGGAGTAGAGGCGTTTTAACGCCTGGATTCCGGGATTTTTCTATTCTTTTTCAGGTCTAAATACCGATGCGTTGATAAGCTGGAAGTGTGATCATTGTGGTATGGAAAAACCCAGGTTACAAGAGATTGCCGTTCAGTTTGCCAGAAAAATAGTGGCGATATCCCATGAGTTGGAGTACGTAAAACTGCAAACGATATCGAAGCAGCTCATTCGTTGTGGAACGGCTATAGGAGCATTAACTGCAGAAGCCAGTGAAGCAGAGAGTGCTGATGACTTTATCCATAAAATGAAAATAGCGTTGAAGGAGGCAAAAGAGACCATGTATTGGCTGGAAATTGTGCGAGACAAAGTAGTCATAAACCAAGCGATGATGGATGAACTGGTGTCCATGCAAAAAATCATCACCACCAGTATTCAAACAGCAAAAAAAAATCGTGATTTGCAAAAAGGGCATAAAACCTGAGCGGCCTGTATTTCCTCCTGGATTCCAGTATCCCTGATTCCCGCTTCTGAATGCAAGAATGCCTGAATTCCTGTAATGCCTGAATTCCAATCCTATTGCCCTATCAGAAAAATCGCCGTCCGCTTATGGATATCCGGAGCCGCTTTCTTCCACTCGCCAATCGTTTGCGTACGGATCAACTGCCCGGGTGCGGTGATATCCACGGCCACGCATAACCGAAGCCTGGCATCCAGGGTTTTGGTGATGGTCTGGATGAGCTGGTTGTTCCGGTAAGGCGTTTCGATGAAGATATGCGTGGTGCCTGTACGTTGGATATCGCCTTCCAGTTGCCGGAGGGCCTTGCTTCTATCCTGCTCGTTGATGGGCAGGTAGCCGTTGAACTTGAACTGCTGGCCATTCAGTCCGCTGGCCATCAGGGCAAGGATGATGGAGTTGGGTCCCACAATAGGGTGCACATCCATGCCCATTTCCTGGGCGATGGCGATGAGTTCCTGTCCGGGATCGGCAATGCCGGGGCATCCGGCCTCGCTGATGATGCCGATGTTGCTGCCTTGTTTGACAGCCGCGCGAAAATCCCGCTTGGCGTGCTCATCCTGTATGAGGTACCAGCGGTAGTCATCGATCACCATCTCCTTCCAGATCTTCTTGAGGAAGCGGCGGGCCGTACGCTCGTTCTCTACGAAAAAGGTACTGCATTGTTTCACTGCATCCAGGCCTTCAGGACTCAGCGTATGCAGGGCGTCTTCCGCAATGGGGCAGGGGATTAGGAACAGGCGGTTATTCATGGACAACGGCGATCTGGCTTTTTTGATCCATGATGCTGATGGTGGCTGCAATGACGGCATAGGCGGGTGCCAGTACCCAGCCGATCAGCGGAATGATGTGCATGAGGTAAAAGATCATGCCGTTTCCTATGGCAAGACCTTTATGCTTACCCACAATGGCAATGCTTTGCTGGGGCGAGATTTTATGCCGCTCAAAGCTGTAGTCCAGCATCGAGAATCCATAGTAGTAGCACTCAACAAACATGGCTAATATAGGCGTGGCCCAGCCCACCACGGGGATGAAAGAAATGATCAGGATAGAAACAGTGTAGACGGTTTGCCAGAGGGTATTCCTTGCCGCAAGTTTGATACCGCGTACGGCGTCTTTCAGCAGCTGTTGCATGGAAAACGGGTATTCCCGGCCTTCCAGGGTGGCCTCTGTTTTTTCACTCAGGTAGGCGAAGATGGGTGAACCGAGGATCAGCCACAGATATTTGAACAGCGAAAAGTAGAAGAACATCAGGATGATCCAGAGAATGATGCCGCCAAGGGTGAAAAGGAAACCGAGCCATGAATTCTGGAACGTCTGCATCCAGTCGCGCAGGCCTATCGCATTCGTGAAATATTCAATGACATTGGTGGCGGTTTTGCCAAAAAAATACATGCTCACCATGAATAGCAGCGCGTAGATAACCCCGGGAATGATGATCCATTTCCAGAGTTTGTGTTTGCGGATAAACTGGTGGGCTTTTCCGTAGGATTGAATGGCTATGACGATCTCTTTAAGCAATCATTATCGTATTTTACTTCCGATTCCAAACTTAACGATTTTGATCCGCAATTACACGAAACTGCCGGCCTCCTTTTATCTGCAGGATGATGTGGTCTCATTGGCAAGGCAGCTGATCGGGAAAGTATTGGTGACCAACATGGACGGTGCCCTGTGTACGGGCAGGATCATTGAAACGGAAGCATACAATGGTATTACAGACCGTGCCTCACATGCTTTTGGCGGACGGCGCACCGCGCGCACGGAGGTCATGTTTCACCAGGGTGGTGTGGCATATGTTTACCTGTGTTATGGTATTCATCATTTATTTAATGTGGTTACGAATATGCAGGATATCCCGCATGCCGTTTTAGTGAGGGCAATTGAGCCGATGGAGGGCCGGGACCATATGATGCGCAGGATGGGCAGGGAGAGCTGGAAACCTGGCATTGGCGCAGGGCCGGGGAACCTGACGCGGGCAATGGGCATCACCACTGCCATGAGCGGTATGAGCTTGTTGTCTGATGAATTATTCCTGGCTGATGATGGATTTGTAACGGAAGCAGTGGTGGCTACGCCAAGGATAGGCGTTGACTATGCGGGTGAGGATGCTTTGCTGCCGTATCGTTTTGCTGTTAGGGGCCATCAGAATATTTCTGCAAAATCATTCACTTTAAAATGTATCGCTTGAGCAGTATCACCCGTAATACGATGGCCATCCTTTCCGGCCTGTTGCTTTTTTTCCTGCTGTTGTTCCTAAACCCTTTTGGCCTGGAAGAGAAGGCCTGCCGGGTGATTGCGGTGGCAGCGCTGATGATCACCTGGTGGATCACAGAAGCTTTTCCAATGCCGGCGGTGGCGCTGGTACCCATCGTATTGTTTCCCCTGCTCAATATTGCCACCATTAGTGCAACAGCGGCACCGTATGGTAATGAAGTGATTTTTTTATTTATGGGCGGCTTTATGATTGGGCTGGCCATTGAGAAATGGAACCTGCACAAACGCATCGCCCTCTCTATTGTTAAAGTGACGGGTACCAGCGGAAACCGGATCATCCTCGGTTTTATTCTTGCTACAGGGCTGATCTCCATGTGGCTGAGCAACACAGCTACTACTATGATGATGTTCCCCATCGCTGTATCTGTCATCAATGTTATTGGTGAAGGCCGCGATGCAAAGGATATGCGGAATTTTTCGCTCTGCCTGATGCTGGCCATTGCCTACGCTTCCAATTTTGGCGGTGTGGCCACCATCATAGGAACACCGCCCAATGTGGCGTATGTGTCCTATATGAATAAGAAATTTGGACAGGAGATATCGTTCTTCGATTGGATGGTGGTGTGCCTGCCGGTGGCACTGATCCTGATGTTCAGCCTCTACGTGGTGACGGTGAAATTCCTGTTCCCGAACCGCATTTCTTCCAGCAACGAAACAAAAGAACTCATACAGCATGAACTCAGCCTGCTGGGGCCCATCACAAAACCGGAGAAACGCGTGCTCATCGTTTTCGTTTGTACGGCACTGTTATGGATCACGCGGGACCTTATCAATAAGACAGGTGTTGTTAAGCTGGATGATAATATGATTGCCATCTTTGGTGCCTTGTGGCTTTTTATCCTGCCCTCTGGTGACGGCAATGGGAAACTCCTGGATTGGTCTGATACCAAAAAGATGGCATGGGGCATACTGCTGCTGTTTGGAGGTGGTATCACCCTCGCCAATGCCATGGAGAAGGCCGGACTGATGGAGATGCTGGGCAACTGGATATCTACGTTCTCGGGAACCAACACCCTGGTATTGCTGGTGGTGATTGTAGCTGTATCCATATTTATCAGTGAGGTGATGAGCAATATCGCGCAGGTCATCGTCTTTGCGCCGGTGGTTACGGGTATTGCTATTGCCGCGGGGATCAATCCTTATGTGCTGGGTGTGGGGATGACGCTGGCTGCCTCCTGCGCCTCCATGATGCCGATGGGTACGCCCCCCAATGCCATCGTATTTGCATCCGGACATATAAGGATGAAAGAAATGATGAAGGCCGGACTGGTGATGAATATCATCGCCATTATCCTCATCGTTATTTTTTGTTACTGGATTCTCCCTCCCATAATGGGGATGGTGAAACTCTAGAACTTGGGGCAGTTCAGTTTCTTCATGTTGGGATCGCCGGGCTTGTTGACGTAGATCAGTGAGATCTCGGCACCGCCCCGGCCATTGGATGCCGTTTTGAGCGATGAAGTGTTGAGGTCATAGGTGAAGCCCGCGCGGAAATTGGCCACTTCCAGCCCGATGTAGGGAATGGCTGCGTCATTCCACCGGTACCAGAGACCCGCATAGATTTCTGTAGGTCTGTCTTCTTCACCATTGATGTTCATGGATACCGCTCCGCCAAAAACGGTTTCGGAAGCACCCGCCTGTCGCTGGTGGATGAAGCTGCCATGGAAGGTTTTATTCTCACCCATCGGCACATAACCTCCCCCGTGGATCGTCATCCTGGGCTGGAGGTAGAAATTCCCGCCAATGAAAGTTTCCTTGGGCTTGTTGATATGGTAGAGGGAAATGCCGGCGTAAAAATTGTTGTACCCGTTGGTGGATCCTGTATAGAGGATACCGGTATTCACGTCAAAATAGTTGATGTTCACCTGCTGGTTTGAAAACACTTCAGAGGTCACGCCGGTGAAACCCAGCGCGGTGAGTTCATCTTCAAAATCAGCCATGGATACATCCAGTCTCTTGCTGGCAAACACGCCCTGAAATCCAACCGAGATCTGGTGGAATCCGTCTTCATCCAAACCTTTAGAATAGGCGGTGGAAATGCCTGCGTAGTTATTGCGGAGGATCTTGTTGCCACTTTGGTCAGACAGCCCGATCACGCCCACGCCCCAGGTATCATATTCCGGAAGGCGATTGGCCATCACGGCAAAGTCTGCTGATGCCGTTGCCGTGGTGAATGCGTTATTGATGGTGGGCCACTGGTTTCTATAATTGGCGGCAAACCTGAATGTGCCGTCAAACCGGCCAGTCAGTGCAGGATTTAGTGTTAAGGGTGAGGCATAGAACTGGGAAAAATGCGGGTCCTGGGCGTTAGCTAGGGTAAAGGTTACACAACACACTGTCAGTAGCAGGAATTTCTTCATCACGTTGTATTCGGGAACTGTAAAATACAATTTATTTTCAATTGCACCCTATTGCTGCTGCTTGGTCCCGAAAGCCAGGTCGCCGGCATCACCCAGCCCCGGCACGATGTATCCTTTGGCCGTAAGCTCCTCGTCAATATCCCCACACCAGATGGTTACATGGGGTTGTTCACGCCTAACATATTCAATACCAACGGTACACGCGATGGCGCACACCACATGAATAGATTTTGGCATACCCTCATCTTTCAAATACTGGATGGTTTTTACGAGGGATGAACCTGTGGCCAGCATCGGGTCACAGAGGATGAGCATACGGTCTGTAAGGTCTGGGCAGCTCACATATTCCAGGCTGATCTCAAAAGTACCGTCCCGGTGGTGTTTACGATAGGCGGAGATGAAAGCATTATCGGCCTTATCGAAATAATTCAGCATGCCCTGGTGCAGCGGCATACCGGCACGCAGGATGGTGGCCAGCACGGGCTGGTCCTGCAACACTTTGCATACAGACGTGCCCAGGGGCGTCTGGATCTCCCGATCCACAAAAGGCATGGTTTTGCTGATCTCGAATGCTGCCACTTCGCCGATCCTTTCCAGGTTGCGGCGGAAACGCATGCGGTCAGTTTGTACATTGATATCCCGGATCTCGCTGATCCAGGTATTTACCAGTGAATTTTTTTCGCTGAGATTGATGACCATGGGATAATGTAATTTCGGCCCCGAAACGGGTGGCCGTATGCCTGCGAAGATAGGGTATCAACGGCAGCCACAAAATTACGGATCATGATATACAGGGCGATGGGGCTCATGAGCGGCAGCTCTCTGGATGGATTGGATATGGTGTGTGTGCAACTGGAAGAGCAGCAAAGAAAATGGCAGTTTGAGGTGATGGCTTCGGAATGTGTGCCGTACCCTGCTGAATGGCTGGAAAGGCTACAGGATCCTACTGCATTATCAGCCCGGGATCACGTGCTGCTGGACGCCGACCTCGGCCATTATTTCGGGCAATGTGTGAATGAATTTATTGCACGCCATGACCTGCAGTTCAAAGTACAACTCGTTGCTTCCCATGGCCATACCAGTTTTCACCTTCCACCGCGTGCCACCATACAACTGGGCCATGGAGCCGCCATTGCTGCGGAAACGGGCTTGCCGGTGGTCACTGAACTCAGGGCGGCAGACCTTGCCCTGGGCGGACAGGGCGCACCCATAGTGCCGATGGGTGAGCTGTTGCTCTGGCCTTCGCAGCAACTGTTTCTCAACATCGGCGGTATCTCCAATCTTTCTGTAAGACAGCAGGACCAGTTCCTGGCTTATGATGTTTGCCCCGCTAACCGGGTACTCAATATGCTGGCTAATCTTGCGGGCAAGGCCTATGATGAGGGGGGGACGATGGCTGCCGCAGGAACGCTGGTACCTGCATTGCTGGAACAATTAAACCAACTACCCTTTTACCACCAGCCTTTCCCCAAGAGCCTGGCGAATGATTTTGGTACTGATGTGGTTTTTCCCCTGTTGGAAGTTGGTAAGTGGAAGGCAGAGGACCTGATGCGGACATACGTGGAGCATATTGCCATCCAGGTGGCGGCGGCCGTGGAACACCATGCCCATGAACTGGGAGATCATCCATCAATGATGATCACAGGAGGCGGAGCCTTTAACCAATTTCTGGTGGAGCGGATCAGCACAATGCTGGAACCCCTGCGAGTGGCTGTTGAACTTCCGGAGCCTTCCATCATCAATTATAAAGAAGCCATTATCATGGCCCTGCTGGGCGTGCTTCGCTGGCGCGAAGAGCCCACCGTACTGGCTTCCGTCACTGGCGCACGCAGGAACAGTGTAGGTGGCGCTATATGGAGTACAGGGTCTTAGTGGATGGGTAGCAGGTTTGCTAATGACTCCCGTCATTTGTTGCCTGCCGGCCTTTGCTTACCTTGTTGGAAACCCACTGCTGTGCACAACGCTTTCCCCCCTTATCTTTTCACCCACGGCTCTCCGGAGGAGATCAGTGCATTTAAGAAACTGCAGGAAAATTTTGCACCCCAGTTTGAAGCCGTATTTCCACATAACCATGCGGAAAAAACTGTGGTGGTGGTGCCCAGTTTAACCCTGGACCAGGAGATCCTTGGCAAGATCAAGGGGCATGTGTATTATGAAGAACGGCTGCTCTGTATGATGCTCCTGTTGCGCATGCCCCATACCAGGCTGGTATATGTAACCTCGATGCCCGTGGATCCGGTGATTGTGGATTACTATCTTCATCTGCTTCCCGGTATTACCAGTTATCATGCGCGGCAGCGCCTCACCTTATTGAGTTGTTACGATGCTTCGCCACGCTCATTGACAGAAAAAGTATTGGAGCGGCCCCGGCTCATACGCCGCATACGGCAATGTATACCCGAAAATCACCTGGCGCACCTTGCCTGTTTCAATGTTACTGCTCAGGAACGTTCCCTGGCCGTACAACTGGGGATTCCCATTTACGGAACTGATCCGGATCATTGGGAACTGGGTACCAAAAGCAGGAGCCGTGAGATCTTCAAGGAGTGTGGTATCCCCGTTCCGGATGGCATGGAGCACCTGCGGGATGAACAGGACGTGGTGCAGGCACTGGCAGCACTCAAAAAACGAAATCCCGATTTGCAGAAAGCGGTGATCAAGATGGACGATGGATTCAGTGGTGAAGGCAATGCGATTTTTTCCTATCAGCAATCGCCCGTTTCAAGCCGGTTGGAGAGCTGGATCCAGTCATCCATCCATACCCTTCGTTGCGTGGCAGATGACCTGAAGTATGAACAGTTCATGGAGAAGTTCCAATCCATGCGGGGCATCGCAGAAGCCTTTGTGGATGCGCCCATCAAAACATCGCCATCGGTTCAATGCAGGATCAACCCCCTGGGCAGGGTGGATGTTTTATCTACGCACGACCAGGCCCTGGGTGGAGAATCCGGACAGGTATTCCTGGGCGCAAGATTCCCGGCCAATGATCAGTACAGTAAAGAAATTGGGGCGATGGGAAATGTTATTGCAAGGCGGCTTGCTGAACTGGGCGCGCTGGGCAGGTTCTCCATTGATTTTCTTTCCGTGAAAGAACCCGAAGGCTGGAAGCATTATGCCATTGAGATCAACCTCCGCAAAGGCGGCACTACGCATCCTTACCTGATGTTGCAATTCCTCACAGACGGGGAATACAATTCCGAGCAGGGCCGGTATGAAATGCCCAACGGGCAAACGCGCTGTTACTATGCTACGGATAACCTGAAGAGCGAGCATTACCGGGGACTCACACCGCACGACCTGATTGAGATCGCTATTTGTAACCAGCTGCATTACGATTCCGCATCACAGGAAGGCGTAATGTTTCACCTGATTGGCGCCCTTTCCCAGTATGGTAAACTGGGGGTGGTGTGTATTGGGAAAGATCACGCGTCTGTGGACAGGATTTATGACCGGACGGTGAGAGTGCTGGAAGAGAGTGTAGTGGTGTAGTGGTGAAGTGGTGAAGTGGTGAAGTGGTGAAGTGGTGAAGTGGTGAAATGGTGAAGTGGTGAAATAGTGAAGTGGTGTCATCAAATTTCCTGTTTTAAGTCATTTTTTTCGGCGGTTCCGGGGGCTACCTTGTATGGTGGAAAATCATTGTTTACCATAAAACAAACCTGCCATGAAAAAAATATTGTTCATCCTCCTCCTGCCGATGGTATTACCGGCATTTGGCCAGAAATGGGCCAGTAATTTCGATTTTGTGGATAATCCTTCCAATGGTTTGTCGCTGGTTAAAAAAGACGGCAAATATGGTTTTGTGGATGTAAATGGCAAAATTGTTGTGCCACTTGAGTTTCACGAGGCGGTAGCCTACAGCGAGGGGTTTGCACCCGTACGGAAAGGCTCCTTGTGGGGATTTTATGACAGCACCGGTAAAATACTGGTAGAACCTGTTTATCTGGATGCTTTGTGTTTTCATGAAGGCCTTGCTGCTGTAGCCACCAAGGATGGCTGGGGTTTCATCAATTACCAGAATGTGATGATGATCAAACCACAGTTTGAAGCGGCCAAGGGATTCCATGAAGGACTCGCTGCCGTTCAGAATAAAAAAGGACTTTGGGGCTATACGGATAAAGAGGGCAAAATGGTCATCGCTTATCAATACAGCTATGCCGAGAATTTTGACAATGGCGAAGCCAGGGTGATGAAGGGAGATAAGGTGATGAATATAGGGAAAGACAATGTGGTGAAATCAAATTGACATATCAGTCAATCATTAATACAGCCATTCAGGATACCAACTTCCGTATTCCTGAATGTCTGTATTCCTGAATGATTGACATGTTAACATGGGTTCTAGAGCAATCGAAACTTTCTTCCATCAAACAGCCCCAGGTCAGATAGTTTGAGTGCGGGGATCACCAGCAGCGCCATAAATGACAAGGTCATGAATGGAGAGCGCAGGGTGCTCCCCGCTGCTTTGGCTTCCTGGTCAATGATGCTGTACAATTCCGCCACCTGGTATCCGTCTTCATCGCTCATGAGTCCGGCTACGGGAAGCGGCACCACCATATCCAGGTTATGTTTTGCACAACTCACGCCGCCGCCATGATCAATCACCAGGTTGATGGCTTTGCAAAGGCTTTCGTCATCAGTACCTACGGCAACAATATTATGTGAATCGTGCGCAACGGAAGAAGCGAGCGCTCCCTGGCGCAGGCCCATATTTTTGATGAAGGCTTTGGCGATGGGGGCATCATTGTATCGGTTCACCACTACTATTTTCAACAGGTCTCTTGCGGTGTCACTCACATAATTTCTATTCTCCTGTAAGGGTTGCAGGTCTAAGGCATTGGTGATGAGTTGACCATCCAGGGCTTCAATGATGGGGAAGGGATATTCACCCTGCACCGGTATTTCCAGATCTGTGGGATGGATCCTGGAGCAGTTGAACTGGTTGGGTCTTTCCTGAATGGGTTTACGGGGAATCAGGCTTTTACCCTTCTCTGCCACCAGGATACCATTGATGTAGGTGGCTTGAATATTGAAATCCCTGAGGTTATCTGCCAGGATAAAATCCGCGGGATCCTTCTCCCTGAGCAGACCCACCTTCATGTTATAATGATAGACAGGATTGATGCAGGCGGCCTGTAATACTTTAAAAACATCGATCCCCATGGCTACGGCCCTTGCACATAGTTTATTGATATGCCAGGAGGCCAGTTCATCCGGATGCTTATCATCACTACCCAGCATCATGTTTGGGTAGTGATCATGCAGCAGAGGTGCCAGGGCCTCAAAGTTTTTGGCGGCACTGCCCTCACGGATGATGATCTTCATACCGTACTGCAGTTTTTCAAAGGCTTCCTCGTAGGTAAAGCATTCATGATCAGTGCTGATACCCCTTGCGATATAGTTTTTAGCATCCTCACCGCGGAGTCCGGGTGCATGCCCGTCCACCGGTTTACCCAGTGCATGGGCTGCAGCAATTTTTTTCAGCACCTCTGGGTCCCCTTGCAACGCACCGGGGAAATTCATCATCTCACTGAGGTAAAAAATGTCAGGGTTGTGGAGAAGGGTTTCCACATCCTTGCTGTCCAGTATGGCGCCGGCAGTTTCAAAAACCGTAGCAGGCACACAGCTGGGGGCGCCAAAATGAAATTTGAAAGGTACAGACCTGCCGTTGCGGATCATGAATTCAACACCCTCCATGCCACATACATTCGCGATCTCATGGGGATCACTGATGGTGGCAACCGTACCATGTGTGACGGCCAGCCGTGCAAATTCCGAAGGGATGAGCATGGAACTTTCCACGTGTACATGGGCGTCAATGAAGCCGGGGAGCAGGTAGGGGAGATCAGGATTTTCAGTATCATCCAGGTGCTCAATTCGGGTGATCGTGTCCGTGAAAAACACCCTGGCCTGGTAAATATTCCGATTGGCTATATCCGTATAATTAACCGTGATACCATTCATATAAAAAAAATCCTATTTATCCGAGAAGTTACTAAGCTTGGCATATATTTGGCGACCATTTTTTTAGCCGCTCAGTCGCGCAAAAAAGCATTTTAACCCTCAGGTTGCCGGACTGGTTGTAACGAAAGGCTGCAAGATGCAACAAACAGGTAGCAATAAATATTTTTTAAATAAACAAGTATGAAACGTTTACAGGTGATTGGTCTTTTTCTGACAGTATTGGTAGCCGGTAAGGTACAGGCACAAACGGCTGATGAGATCATCAATAAGCACATTGCCGCCATTGGAGGCAAAGAAGCATGGTCTAAAGTGAATTCCATGAAAATGGAAGCATCACTGAACGTTCAGGGCATGGAGATCCCGGTGAATATTTTCCAGATCCACAACAAAGCGCAGCGCCAGGAATATACTGCCATGAATATGACAGGATATACCATCATCACTACGGAAGGTGGCTGGAATTTTAATCCCATGATGGGCCAGAGTAAGCCCGAGCCCATGACGGCTGATGAACTCAAGGCTGCACAGGATGGCCTGGATATCCAGGGTGATTTGCTGGACTATGCTGCTAAAGGGCATAAGGTTGAATACCTGGGTAAAGAAGATGTGGACGGTACTGAGGCCTATAAAATTAAGCTTACACGCAAAAGCGGTAGTGAGGTGATCAATTTCATTGACCCCGCTACTTACTATGTGATCAGGACGGTGAATAAATCCAAGGTAAATGGCCAGGACGTTGAAATGAAAATTAATGTAGGCAACTACCAGAAACTTCCTGAAGGCATTGTGGTTCCATTTTCTATGGAGATGCCAGGTGCTCCTGCTCCCGTTAATATTAAAAAAGTAGAGGTTAATCCTACACTTGACCCTGCTTTGTTTAAGCCTGCGCAGTAATATCTTTTCTTTCGTTAAAAACCCCGTCCGCGGGGTTTTTCTTTTTATACCAAAACGGTTTGCAATGAAAAATATCCTGTTGATTGTATTGTTGTTTAGTGTAAGTTATACGTCTGCCCAGTCTGTTAGTTCAGCCACCTTCGGTACCCTGGAAGCGCGATGGCTGGGCCCGGGCACCAACTCCGGAAGGATCACCGCCATTGACGGTGTGAGTGAAGAGAATGGCAAAGTGATTTATATTGGAACGGCAGGTGGAGGCATCTGGAAAACCACCAATGCCGGGGTCAGTTTTAAACCCGTTTTCGATAAACACTGCCAGTCTATTGGCGCGCTGGCCATCGATCAAAAAAATCCTAAGGTGGTGTATGCCGGTACCGGTGAAAGTAATATGCGGAATTCCGTGTCTATAGGCAATGGCTTTTATAAGAGTACCGATGCCGGCGACAACTGGGTTCGCGTGGGTGGCTTAGACAGCACGGAGCATATTTCCAAGATCATCATCGATCCACAAAACCCGGAAGTACTGTACGTGTCTGCGCCGGGCCCCTTGTGGAGCAACAGCAAACACCGCGGGCTGTATAAGTCTACCGATGGTGGTAAGAGTTTTGAAAAGATCCTCTACATCAATGAAAAGGCAGGATGTGCGGATGTGGCGCTGGATCCGAAGAACCCACAGATTGTATATGCCACTACCTGGGAGTTCAGGCGGGCACCCTACCTGTTCAACTCAGGTGGTGAGGGATCGGCGATGTGGAAGAGTATGGATGGCGGCAAAACATGGCGGGAACTGAAGAGTGGATTGCCTGCCAAGCCTTTTGGCCGTATTGCTTTTGCCCTGGCGCCATCTGCCCCGGAGAACCTGCTGGCCATTGTGGAATCAGCCAAAACCGGATTATATATTTCTTCCGATGGCGGAGAGAACTGGAAACAACAGAGTGCAACCATGAATGTGGTTTCCCGTCCATTTTATTTCAGCACGTTAGTGGTGGATCCTTTTGATGCCAAGCGCGTGTACCGTCCCGCGTATACTTTTTCTTATTCCGTTGACGGTGGCTATTCTTTTGCGGATGCCTCCACGCCAGTGCATGCTGATCACCATGCTTTGTGGATCAATCCCAAAAACCCCAACCAGTTGTACCTGGGTACAGACGGCGGTGTGTATTCAAGTTTGGACCGGGGTAACAATTGGCGATTCATAGATAACCTGCCGGTGGGCCAGTTCTATCATGTGGCCGTAGATAAAAGAGATCCTTATTACGTATATGGCGGCTTGCAGGACAATGGGTCATGGGGTGCACCCTCTTCCGCACCGGGCGGGGTGAAGAACTCCGACTGGCTGGAATTTTATGGTGGTGATGGATTTTGGGTGGTACCTGATCCTACGGATCCAACGTTTATCTATGCGGAATCACAGGGCGGCGATGTGAACCGGATCAATGTGAAGACGTTTAAGTCAACGTCTATCCGTCCGCAACCATCGCAGGGAGAGGAGAAGCATCGCTGGAACTGGAACACGCCCATAGTAACGGGTACGGCTAATCCTGCCAACCTTTATGTGGCTTCACAATATTTGTTCAAGTCAACCAATAAGGGCCAGAGCTGGACGCGGATTTCTCCGGATCTCACCACCAATGATAAAAAGAAACAAGAGCAGGAAAAGAGTGGAGGATTGTCGGCCGATGTAACCTCTGCAGAAAATCACTGTACCATTTTCACCATTGCAGAATCACCGCTGGATGAGCAGATCATCTGGGTGGGTACGGATGATGGAAACCTGCAGTATACGAAGGATGGCGGCAAGACATGGACCAACGTGTCCAAAAATGTTGCCGTTGCAGGTGTGCCTGCACAAACCTGGGTGAGCAGCATTGAACCTTCCCGGTTTAATAAGCAGGTAGTGTATGCCAGCTTTGACAATCATATGTATGGTGATCATAAAACCTATGTAGCGAGGTCAGGTGATATGGGTGCTACCTGGACGATGATGAAGAGCGATGAGTTTACGGGCTTTGCACACAAGATCAGGGAAGACCTGAAGAATAAAGATTTGTTGTTTCTGGGCACTGAGATGGGATTGTTTGGCAGTATTGACGGTGGGGGAAGCTGGTTCAGGATGAAAAACAATATTCCCTGGTACGCACTGGTGCGGGATATTCAGATTCATCCGGTGACGCATGACCTGATCCTGGCCACCCATGGCAGGGGCATCATGATTGTGGATGATATTTCTTCCATCAGGGCACTGAACAAAGATATCCTGGCAAAGGATGTGCATTTATTTGAGGTGGAGCCAATGGTATTAACCACGGGCAGATTTGGCGGTGGCGGTACCAATTCACAGGGATCCTGGAACGGCGGAAATGCGCCATACATTGTACCTTTTACGTATTACCTGAAAGACAAAATATCTTCCGGCGAGGTAAGAATGGAGATCTATGATGATGCGGGAAAACTGTTGCAGACTATTCCTGCAACCAATAGGAAAGGGGTAAACCGGGTGGCCTGGAATCAGCGGATCAAGGGGCCTAAAACAGCACCTGGCACCAAGCGGGATCCTGGCTCATTTATTTCGCCGATGGTATTGCCGGGAAAGTACACGGCAAAGCTGAAAGTGGGCAACAAGGAATACAGCCAGGCATTCACCACGGTGGAAGACCCCGCAAATCCCGCTTTCACTGTAGCGGACCGTCAGCTGCAGTATAAGACGGGTATGGAGCTTTTTGGCCTGCATGAAGAATTGGCCGTATTGGTAGATAATATTCTGGCGAGCCAGAAAAAGTTGAGTGACAGTTTAACGAAGATGCCAAATACGAAGGTCACTGCCAAGGTGAGGAAGCAATTGCAGGACAAATTGGACAAGCTGGAAGCACTTCGTGCTGAGCTGGTACCTACCAAGCCTAACAGTGCATTTGCGGATGAGAAAAGATTAAGGGAAGATATCACTGAGGTATACAGTGCTGTGGTATACAATGAAACGGCGCCGAGTAATCTCCAGCTGGAGCAGGTGGGGCTGTTGAGGAAGCGGCTGAGGGATGCTGAGGGGAGGTATGAGGCGTTGAGGCGTTGAGGCATTGAGGCATTGAGGCATTGAGGCGCATCAGGAATGGTGCGCCTTTTTTATTGTGATTCAGTATGTCTGAATTCCTGAATGCCAGTATTCCAACCTAGCCATATTTGAGATGCTCTCTCTGGTCTGTGGTGAAATGCAGAATTTTTTTATGCAGGTCTTCCGGTCGGAAGGGCTTGGTGATGAAATCCGTGAAGCCTTTGCTCTTCAGGTCCTCCGCCATATTTTCATAGACGGCAGCGGTGAAGGCGATGATAGGGGTCTGGCTGTCTTTTTTGCGTACATCGGCTACTACAGCAACACCGTCCATCTCCGGCATTTCAAGGTCTACCAGCAGCAGGTCATAGGTATTCTTTTTGTAGAGTTCGATGGCTTCCAGGCCGTTTACCGCTTCATCCACAGACATCTTCCATTTGTGGAGGAATTTCTTGGCCACCAGCATATTTACCGGATTGTCTTCTGCCAGCAGGATACGGATGCCGTCTCCGCCGGAAAGTTGTTTTAGTTTTGCTTCATTCACATAGGCCTTGGTGCCATTGAAACGGAATTTCAGCGTAAAATAGAAGGTGCTGCCTTTGCCTGGCTCGCTCTCTACATCCAGTTCACCGCCCATTTTTTCCACGATGTACTTACTGATGGCGAGACCAAGGCCCGTACCACCGTACTTGCGGGTGGTTTCCGTATCTGCTTGCGTAAAGCTTTCAAAGATCTGCTTCTGTTTATTGGGCGCTATGCCGATGCCGGTGTCTGATACAGAGAAGGTGATTGCCACGATATCGCTGTTCCTGTTTCGCGTTTTCACACGCAGGGTGATAGCACCATCCGGGGTGAACTTATGCGCGTTTGACAGGAGGTTGTTGAGGACCTGTTGCAGCCTGGTTTCATCACTGATGATTTCCAGGTCAAGGCTCTCATCCATTTCTATATTGATCTGTGTATTCTGGCGAGTGGATTTAACGAAGGGCGCCGCAACCTTGTAGATGAATTCCTTGAGGTTGAAAGGCTGTTCTTCCAGTTCCATTTTTCCGGCCTCCAGCTTGGAAAGATCGAGGATGTCATTCACCAGCTGCAACATATGTTCCGAGGAGTTCTTGAGTACATCCAGGCTGTCACGCTGGGCATCCAGGTAGTCTTCCTGTAACAGGATATTGGTGGTGCCGATGATGCCGTTGAGTGGAGTACGCAGCTCGTGGCTCATATTGCTGAGGAATCGGGTCTTGACCTTGGCGGCTTTTTCCGCCCTTTCCTTGGCTTGCAGAATTTCAAACTCAGCGATGCGGATCTCCGTGATGTCAAGGATACTGATCTTGCAAAACAACGTGTATTGGTGGTGAAAAGGAACGATGTTTACGTATGCATAAAAAACTTCTTCATCAATATTGGCGAAGTCCATATTACCGTACCAGGGTGTTGCATGGGTAACTTCACTGCTGTTCAGGTTGCGGATGGATTCCAGCATCTGACTGCCGAGGATCATCTGTACCGGCTTTTTTACCAGTTGGGATTTAGTGACATAGCCAAACTGGGTAACGGCTCTTGAATTACAGTCTGTGATCATGAGGTCATGCATGTTCACGATGAACACGGAATCCAGTGATGTATCGTAAATAGTATTGGCCAGGTTTTTCTCTTCCAGGATCTTCTCTTCGTGCTGCTCAATGGTACGCAGGATCAGGTAAGAAAACAGGGTGGTGAGCAAAAGAGACAGGGATAGGTTTGTGCTGAACAGGCTGGTATACAGGGACTGTGGTATGTGCTGCAGGTCCTTGTTCTGGTATGGTGCCACAATGAAAATAAAGGCGGTGGTCATCAGGGTCATAACCCCCGCAAGGATCAGCTCGTTGACATTATTTTTCAGGTCTATCACAAAGATCAACGCCAGTACCAGCGGAAAGAACAGCAGGTACTGCCCTGAGCGAAAACCCTCCACATAGCTAAGACCAAAGAGATAGAGATTGATGGTGACAATACCCAGGATCTTGGCCAGAAGGTATTTCCCGTCTTTGTTGAAATAGTAAGCCACAATCAGCGCAACGGTACCCAGCAGGTTCACAGAAGCGCTGAATAACAGTTCATTAGCTACGCTGAGCAGCAGGTTGATGACACTGACTACCAGGCCAAAACACAGGAAGAGGTTAAGTCTTACAATATGTTTTTCAGCCTCTAAGGAGCTGTTTTCTTTGACGCCGCTCCTCAAAATAACTGTTGGAAGGGATACTATTTGATCGGTGATGTTCGTTCTCATATTCAAGCCCGTTGCGGGATGTACAGTGTAAACGATAACCTCAGATTAAAATTGTAAGCCATGAGTCACAATAATTTGCGATACATTTTCTCCGGCAGGTTTGATACGGACTACCTGCAGGAATTGTATGATAATGACCTGGACACGATCATGGACATTTTTGAGTCTTCCATCACTGCCATAACCGCTGAAATTGGCCATGGGGTTCATCATTACCATAATGGTGACCTTGACGGGCTGCGCCGTGTGTTTCATAAGATCAAACCCTTGTTTGGGTATGTGGGCCTTCCTTCCCTGCAGGAATATGTGCAGGATGTGGAGAATAAATGCGGACTTGTTCCGGGGATAGAACATATCACACCGGATTATGAAAGAATAATTGGTATAGTTTCTGATACAGTGAATGTGTTAACGCAGGAACTGGCGAGAATGAAAATGTACTCAAACCTGAAAGTATCATGAAATTCACGAGCCTGATAGTAGAAGACCTTAAGCCCGCGGCAGATCACCTCACTAAACTCTGCGAACGCAGTGGTATGATAGACCTGAAAGGGCATTACCTGAATGCAGAAGATGCGTTGGTATATCTTTCAGAGAACCTGGTGGATCTTATTTTCCTTGACGTGGAAATGCCGGGGAAATCTGGCTTTGAAATGCTGGACCAGCTTGCCTACCAGCCGCAGGTGATCCTCACCACCTCTAAGACGGAATATGCCTACGATGCCTTTGAATATAAGGTGTGTGACTTTCTGAAAAAGCCATTTACTTACCAGCGTTTTGTAGAAGCCCTGCAGAAAGTGGAGATCAGGAAGAAGCAATCAGAAGGTGAAGAGAATGACCAGATCTTTATCAAGGTGAATGGAAAACTGGTGCGTTTGAAATATGACGAGATCCTGTTCATGGAAAGCATGGGCGACTATGTGAAATTTGTAACTGCCGAGAAAAAATTCATTACGCACAATACCATGAAAAACCTGGAAGTGAAATTCACCGGACAGAGTTTTCTGAAAGTGCATCGCTCTTATATCGTTAACCTCGCTGCCATTGATGATATCCAGGAAAATACACTGTATATCAAGGGCAACCAGATCCCCGTAAGTAAGGCAAACCGCTCGTCTGTAATGGAGCGTATCAATGTGTTATAAATTTTTTTTGCAGGCGAATGGCTAATCATCGATTAAATGATATCATTCATCGAAAAACATTTGCAGTTCCACTTTACAATGATCATATTTGTGTTGTTGTAACGATGAATTGTTTCAACACTGACCCTTCGCGGGAAGAATGTGCCCGATTTTTAATCGTACCCTGAAACTGAAACTGCGATGAAGTAACCCTACGAAAACAATGCTCTGACCAGTTTCAACAAATTCAAAAAAGCCCCTCACAAAGGGGCTTTTTTAATGTGGCAATGTGGTAGTGCGGCAGTGCGGCAATTTTCCTACATTAGCGGTCCAACTATCTGTTTATGCGACAATTATTCCTGGCAGTTCTGATGCTGGCCCTGGTTTGGCCGGCAGTAGCACAAAAGAAAAAGCAGGCGGCTTCTCAGACCCCTGCAGCAGACCTGGCCATGCCGGATTCTGCAACCTTCTCAAAAATTAAGTATCGTCTTGTAGGACCTTTCCGCGGCGGACGCAGTGGTGCGGCGGCGGGTAGCTATAAGCAGAAAAACACGTTTTATTTCGGGGCCACCGGTGGTGGCGTTTGGAAGACCAACGATGGCGGAAGTAACTGGACCAATATCTCCGATAAATATTTTGGCTCCAGCATTGGCTCGGTAGCGGTGGCTCCGTCTGATGAGTCTGTAATATATGTGGGGGAGGGTGAGAATACCATGCGGGGAAATGTTAGTGAAGGCCTCGGGGGTATGTGGAGGTCAGAAGACGGTGGAAAGAGCTGGAAGAACCTGGGTCTCAGGGAAGGCCGCCACATCATCAGGATCGTGATCCATCCGCGCAACCCGGATATTGTTTGGGTGGCCGTTATGGGCCATTTGTTTGGGCCCAGTACGGAGCGGGGTGTATTCAAAACCACCGATGGCGGAAAGAGCTGGCGGAAAGTACTGTATGTAAATGAACAAACCGGTGCGTCTGACCTGGTGATGGAACCGGGTAATCCCAATGTGTTTTATGCAGGTACCTGGCGACTGATACGCACACCCTACAGCCTGGAAAGTGGTGGAGAAGGCAGCGGTTTGTGGAAGTCTACAGACGGTGGTGAAACCTGGAAGAATATTTCAGCCAATAAAGGATTGCCCAAAGGCGTATGGGGCATAGTAGGCGTGGCTGTGGCGCCTTCCAATACAGACAGAATCTATACCATCATTGAAAATGCGAATGGCGGATTGTTCTCCAGTGCAGATGGCGGTGACACCTGGACGCTCACCAGCAGTGACAATAATATCCGGCAACGGGCCTGGTACTATTCCAAAGTTTTTGTTGATCCCCGGAATGAGAACCTCGTGTATTGTCCTAATGTGAACTTCATGGTGAGCAGGGACGGTGGCAGGAATTTCACGAGCCTTCGCACACCGCATGGAGACCATCATGATCTCTGGATAGATCCAGAAGACGGAAGGCGCATGGTGGTAGCCGATGATGGTGGAGCACAGGTAAGCTTTGACGCAGGCATGAACTGGAGCACCTATGAGAACCAGCCTACTGCGCAGTTCTACCGGGTGAGTACAGATAATTCTTTTCCTTACCGGATCCTCGGCGCGCAGCAGGATAATTCAACAGTGAGGATTAAATCAACCTCTTATGGGAATGCCATATCAACGGACGACTGGGATGTAACAGCGGGCAGCGAGAGCGGATACGTGGTGGCTGATCCCCTGAATCCTGATATTGTGTATGGTGGCAACTACGGCGGCTACCTTTCCAGGCTTGATCATCGTACAGGGGAGAACCGCGCCATTTCTGTATGGCCGGATAATCCGATGGGTGCAGGTGCGGACGTACAGAAATTCCGTTTCCAGTGGAATTTCCCGATCTTCTTCTCGCCCCACAATCCCAAGCGTTTATATACCGCTGGTAATGCACTTTTTGTAACGGAGAATGAAGGTGCCAGCTGGGAGCAGATCTCACCTGACCTCACTACCAATGATAAGTCCAAACAGGCTTCATCCGGTGGGCCAATTACCAAAGACAACACCTCGGTGGAATACTATTGTACCATTTTTACGGCTGCCGAAAGCGTGCTGGAGAAAGACCTGTTATGGACGGGCAGTGATGACGGACTGGTACACGTGAGCAGGGATGGTGGTAAGAACTGGGAGAATGTAACGCCTAAGGATGCCCCCAAATGGGTGATGTGGAACTGCATTGAAACAGATCCATTCAATAAAGGCAAGGCTTATATCATTGGAACGAGATATAAGGTTGATGACTATACACCGTATATCTACCGGACGGAGGATTATGGGAAGACCTGGAAACTGATCACTTCAGGTATCAACAAGATGCATTTTACGCGTGCCATGCGTGCTGATAAGAAGAGACCTGGTCTGTTATATGCAGGTACGGAGTTTGGCATGTACATCAGTTATAACGATGGAGACAGCTGGAAGCCTTTCCAACTGAATCTTCCCGTGGTACCCATTACTGATCTTACGATCAAGAACAATGACCTGATTGTGGCCACCCAGGGCCGTGCGTTCTGGATCATTGATGATCTATCTGTGGTGCAACAGTGGAAGCCGGAGAACCATTCAAAAAACCTGCATGTGTATGAAGTGAATCCTGCCTACCGTATGATGGGAAGCCCCTTCGCCGCATTTATGCCCACGCCTAAGAATGCAGGCACCAATCCACCCAAAGGCGTGGTGATCCGTTATAACGCACCGCAGGCTACAGATACCACAAAAGCCAGTGTGTCCATATTTGACAAGGAAAGGAAACTGGTTAAAACCTATTCCACTTCGTCCAAAGAAAACAAGCTGGATATCAATAAAGGGTTGAACCAGTTTGTATGGGACCTTCGTTATCCTGATGCAGAAAAGGCCGATGGGATGATTCTCTGGAACGGAGTGCCTTCCGCCATTGTTGCCGCACCGGGACAGTACTTTGCGAGGGTCACGGTTGGTTCAGATTCTGCGGAAGTTCCGTTTACCGTACTGGCAGATCCAAACTATAAGATCACGCAAGCGGATTATGACGCACAGTTTGCTTTCCTGCAGCAGGTGCAGAACAAATACAATGAGGTGCAAAAAGGCGTGAAAGACATCCGGACAGTCAGGGGCCAGATCACAGATTTTACTGCCCGCCAGGGAAAGGATATGCCCAAGGATGTGAAGCAGCTGGCAGACAGTATCCAGAAGCAGCTGACGGCCATTGAGGAGAAATTTCACCAGACCAAGGCCAAAAGTGGCCAGGATGTGCTGAATTATCCTATCAGGCTGAACGACAAGCTCAGTGGCCTGTTTGACGCGGCCAACAGTGGAAATATGGCTCCCAGTAAGCAGGCACGTGACGTGTACGCAGACCTTTCTTCTCAGGCTGATGCGGAACTGGCGAAGCTTAAGAGGCTGATGGACAATGAAGTAAAACAGCTGAATCAACTCATCCGGGAGAAATCACTACCCGTAATAGGTGTAAAAAGAGATAGCTGATAAACGAGAGTTTGGCACAATTTTAAAGGCTGAATGTATGTCATTCAGCCTTTTTTCATGCAATCCATGTTTTATGAAAAAAACACTTGCCGTTGATTTCGTTTTCTACGTGGCCATGATCTTGTTGTTCTACGTTTTCTTTGTGACCATAGCGTAACATTGTTAATTGCTATTGGCCAACTGCCTGACTTTTGTGTTGCCTCCGCCGTCCAGCGTAAGGTTCACGGGTTTATTGGTTTTCCAATTGCCCCTGGTGAAATCAGGTATGTCAATAGATTTGGATCGAGACGCCACAGACTGCTCACTCAGCAGCCCCATGGCCGTCCATGATGCAGCATCATACACATCCTGGTCCAGCGGGAGTCCGTTCCGCAGGCAGTCTATCAGGCGCCAGTCCATAATGAAGTCCATCCCTCCATGTCCGCCCACTTCTTTGGCAATGTTACCGATGTGTTTTACGATGGGAGGAGAGTAGGTGTCATATAATTTTTTCAGTTCCTCCGGTTTGATGGCTTCATGGCCAAAAGCGATGCGTTCAGGGCCTGGCCATTTTGACGCAAAGCCTTTGGTGCCGCTCAGCAGGTGGATCCTGGAATAGGGGCGTGGCGTGGATACATCATGCTGAATCATCATCGTTTTTCCTTTCACCGTTTTTATGGTGGTGGTATTCATGTTCCCGCGATAGGGCTTACCCACGTACTCTTTAAAGAAGTTGTCCGTTTTGGCGTATTCTGCTGCCATGGCTCCCAGAGAAAAATCATTACTGCTTACACTCACCAGGTAGTCCATCCTGTCTCCCCGGTTGATGTCCAGGCATTGGGCGATGGGCCCCAGTCCGTGCGTGGGATAAAGGCTGCCATTTCGTTTGGCATTTTCTTTCAGCCTCCACATATCTGCGTATGCGTTCTTGTTAAACAGCCAGTCTTTAGAAAGGTCATGGATATAAGCGCCTTCGGCATGCACCAATTCCCCAAACATGCCGTTGCGGGCCATATTAAGGGTCAGCAGTTCAAAAAAATCATAGCAGCAGTTCTCCAGCATCATGCAATGCTTCTTCGTTTTCTCTGAGGTTTCCACCAGTGCCCAGGCCTCATCCATATTTACCGATGCCGGCACTTCAACAGCCGCATGTTTTCCGTTATTCATTGCGCGGAGTGCGATGGGAGAGTGCAGGTACCAGGGTGTGGGCGTGTATACCAGGTCAACATCATTGGATTCGCAGACGGCCTTCCATCCTTCTTCACCGCTGTAGGCTTTGGCCCTGGGGCGCTTCATTTTTTCCAGGGTTTTCTGTGCGGCTTCTACGCGATCTGCATATTTATCACAAAGCGCAACAATCTCTACGCCATCAATATAACTGAGACGCTCAACCGCATCTGAGCCACGCTGGCCCAGACCTATGACGGCAATCCTTACGGTATCTATCTTGGGTGCTGCATATCCGCACATATTGAAGGCAGCTGTACCTTTTTGGTCATTGTTGGGTTTTTGCTCTTCAGACCTCACTTCAACGCCCGTGGCGAGGGCACCTGCACCCAGGGTTATGTTACGTAAGAATTTCCTTCGGTTGTTGTTCATGTTCATGTAGATTGATGCAGGCAAGATAAGTATTTATTATATTCGGCTTCTGCTGTACTATCTGGCAAAATTGATCATGGGGCCCGCGTTGGCCTGCTATTTCAGGAAAAGCTGGTACCTGGGTAAAGACCGTCTTCCCGCAACTGGTCCTGTTGTAGTGATAGCCAATCACGCTGCATCGTTCCTTGACGCAATGCTCATGGGGGTAATGCTCAGCAGGCCGATTTATTTTTTTGCAAGGGGCGATATTTTTTCAAAGAAATGGGTGAGGGTTGTACTCAAGCGTTTGCACATGATTCCTTTGTTCAGTGCAGACCTTGCCAAGGATCAATTGCACAGGAATGCCAACAGCTTTGGACAGGGAGAGGAAATATTAAAAGACAATGGCCTGTTGCTCATATTTCCCGAAGGACTGAGCAGGTTAGAGCGTAATATCCTGCCCTTCCGAAAAGGCGCCTCCAGGATCATTTTGCAAACCCTGGCGAGTTCACCGGATATGACCATTCATGTGGTACCCATCGGTATTCATTACCGGAAGCACGAAGTACTGTCTGATGTGCAACTCACTACCGGGACGGTGGTGGCTGTGGGCAAACACTATCGGGAATTGTACACCGCACATGCGGCGAAGGCAGTGAATGAGCTCACCCATGAACTGGAGCGGTCCCTGAAGGATGTGGTGCTTTATGTTGAACAAGATAACCGGTCCATGGTGATGGAGCGTCAGCTGGAGTTGTTTGATCATTCCTCCGGGACTCATTTTACATACAGGGATTTCGCTGATCAGAAAGCGCTGTGCAACAGGATCAGCGCAATGGAGGAGGAACAGGCAGTAGCGTTAGCTGCGCAACAGGAAAACTATTTCGGTTTACTACAAAAACATCAATTGAATGATGAAGTAGTGGCAGGCACCAGGGGTGTAAGCCTGCCGTTTTTGGTATTGGCGCTTAGTTCTCCCATCTTCCTTGCTGGTTTGATCAACTACCCCCCTTATAGATTTGGCAAGTGGATGGCAGACACTAAAGTAAACAGGCAGGATTTTTACACCAGTGTACTTTCGGCGGTATCTGCTTTCAGCTATGTCATCTGGCTGGCGTTGTTCTGGGCCATCGCCTTGCTCACCGGAAATTTTGTGATGGTTTGCATAGCAGTGGCTATGCCTTTATTAGGTTGGCTTGCCCTGGGATGGTGGCAGCGCTATACGCAGTGGAAGGTGCAGCGCAGGTTCAGGCAGCTTCCGGAAACGGAGCGCGAAAAATTATTGCAGCTGCGCGCCTCCTTACTCCCTGCTCCCTAAGTCCTGCTTCCTATTTCAGCAGGTCAGGCCGTCTTTGCTCCGTTCTCTCCACCGCCTGGTCATGGCGCCAGTCTTCAATTTTTTTAGGGTCACCACTGAGCAGGATCTCAGGGACCTTCATGCCCCGCCATTCTGAAGGCCTGGTATATACGGGAGGTGCCAACAGGTTATCCTGGAAAGAATCAAACAGGGCAGAGGTTTCATCATTCAATACACCGGGTATGATTCTTCCGATGGCATCAATGAGTACGGCTGCGGCCAGTTCACCCCCACTCAATACATAGTCCCCGATGGAGATCTCCCGCGTGATATATTTTTCACGGATCCGCTCATCGATCCCCTTATAATGGCCACAGATCATCAGGATGTTTTCCTTCAGGGAGAGTTGGTTGGCGAGCGACTGGTTCAGGGTTTTGCCATCCGGCGTGAGGTAGATGATCTCGTCAAATGGTTTGTCTTTACTGAGTTCTTCGATGGCCCTGGCGAGGGGTTCAGGCATCATCACCATCCCTGCGCCGCCACCAAACTGGTAATCGTCTATTTGCCCGTATTCATTCACAGCCCACTTACGCAGGTGATGCACCTCCACAGTGAGCAGGCCCTTCTCCTGCGCCCGTTTCATGATGGAATGCTGTAAAGGGCTGTCTAATAATTCCGGTAAAACAGAGAGCACATGAATATGCATAGGGGCTGTTGTTAATCGTTCACGAAATCATCCAGATCCCGTCTTTGTTTTTTAGTGGGTCTGCCAATTTTACTCTGGCGTTTTCCGGTGAAGAAAGCCGCTGCCTGGTATTCCAGTCTTTGTTTTTCTTCTTCGGGGGTGAGGTCCACATAGAATTTAATGGCCTCGGCAAACTGCACACGATGGTCAAGGAGGGCTGCAACCCTCACAACCCATTTGCGATTTTCAGCTTTCACTTCATACTCATCGCCCACTACCACATTTCTGGAGGCTTTTACAGGTACACCCTGCATTTTCACCTTGCCTTTATCGCAGGCATCCGCTGCCTGGGACCTGGTTTTGAAGATCCTGATGGCCCAGAGGTATTTGTCTATGCGCAGTTTCTCTGCCATGCTGCAAAGATAGCTTAAATCAGTTCGCAGGTTGCAGTTCGCAGTTCGCAGCCCCTCTGCGAACTATGCAAACTCCGCGAACTGCGAACTATGCGAACTGCGAACTAGCTATTCATTTCATCTGCACTGGGGCCGTATACACCGGGAATCGGGATATTCAGCAGCCTGAGATATACGCCCAGCTGCGCACGGTGGTGGATCATCTGGCCAAAGGAATGGCGCAGGTTCTCATATTTACTGTCTTTGCTGATAATATAATCACCCATGCTCATCACCCAGGGCTCGTTGAGCTGCGCTTCTGTAGCGGCAAGTATGGATGCCCGGCTTTTGGGCGCATTTTTGTCAACGAGTGCCAGCAGGTCATCAGTTGAACTAGCTGGTGCGGGTGTATATGGGGTTGCTTTGAAGTCGAGCCCGGTACTGTGCAGCATGAAATCTGGCCAGCCGGTGATCTCTGCCAGATGAACGGCCAGGCGTTGCATGGTCATGCTTTTTTCATGCGGCTTCCATCCGAAATGTTCTGCTGGTACGCGCTCCAGCATTTTGCGTGTATTGGCCACTTCTTTGTCCCACTCGGCAACCAATAAATCGTTGATGTTCATATCCGTTGTTTTAATGTTGAATGAAGCGTTCAAAAAACTCATAGGTACGCAGCATCTGATCCATCCGCTGGCGGTTATTCCCGCTTCTTGTGATCTCATGTGTGGCACCGGGATGGCGTACATATTCCACCTGCCTGCCCAGTACTTTCAGGCTTTTGTAAAATTGCTCGCCTGAAATTACACCGGTACGGAGGTCATTCTCTCCATGGAACATGATGAGCGGTGTATGCACGTTTTGAACGTAGTTGATGGGCGATTCCCGTTCTATGATATCATATGTTGTTTTCTCCCAGGGATATCCACTGAAATAACTGGGTACCAGCCGCCATGCATTTCCTTCGCCAAAAAAAGTACGGAGGTCATAGACGCCTCTTTGTGCGCAGGCTGCCTTAAAGCGCTGGTCGTTACCAATGATCCAGGCCACCAGGTAGCCCGCGTAGGATCCGCCGGTGATGCATAGCTTACTGGTATCAGCCCAGCCTTCCGCAACGGTCTTGTCCAGTGCTGTTAATACATCAGAAGCGGGCCCGCGCGACCAGTCATTTACATTAGCCCTGAGAAACCCTTCCGTGTAGCCGCCGCTGCCGCGGGGATTGGAATAAACCACTCCATATCCTTTGGCGCAGAAAAACTGGAACTCATGCCACATAGAACTTTCACCGGGGCCCCACATGGCAGATGGACCGCCGTGGATCTCCAGGAGGAGGGGATATTTTTTACCCGGTTCATAATTGGCAGGTTTCATCACCCAATATTCCACTTCCTGACCGGCGTTGTTGGTGAAGACATGTTTTTCAGGCATCACCAGTTTCTTTGACTTTAGCCAGCTGCTGTTCAGTTCCGTGATGGCCTTTACATTTTTCATAGCGGCATCCCCCACGTATACTTCATATGGACTTTCCACCGATGTTTTTACAAATGCAATTTTGTCTTCCTTAACATCAAAACTGCCGATACCTTCATTCAGGCTACCCATGACCGTTACCTGCCTTGTCACCGGATCTACACGCTGGATCACACTGCCGCCATTGGACGGCGTGGAAACATAGAGGTACTTATCTCCCTTACCCCATACCATATCTGTTTTGGCGCGATCAATGTTGATCTCCAGAGAGGCTTGTTTGGTGTCCATGGGCATGATCACCAGGGTGGGGATGGTATTGAACTGAGCGCGGCCTTTGAGGTAGGCCAGGAATTTTTTGTTGTTTGACAATGCACCACTGAAATGCCTGCTGTCTGGGGAGCCTGTTATCCTGTTAAGGTTTGTCCCATTGGTGTTGACGGTGTAAATGGAAGTTTCCTGGGATTTGTCTGGCGCGTGTAGAGAATCCAGGTTAGCCTGCACCATCAGCAGAGTGGGTGTGATGAACTGCGGATTGCTGTATGAAAAGAACCCTTTGGTTACCGGCGTGGCTTTACTGTCTGGTGTGATGTCCGTGATGTACACATGAGACACACTCCACTCGCCGGAAGTACTTGCCTCGCCCTGGAACTGTAGACGGTTGATGACCTTTGCTTTTTTATCGGCTTCATTTTTAGCCAGCCAGGCCCTGATCTGATCTATGTTTCCATCAGGATCAGCTTTGGCACCATTGGCAATGAAGTTTGAATTTTGTAAACCTGGTTTTTCCAGGGGAAACGGAGGTGCTGTCTTTCCGGGGTTTAATGTGCTGTCATTGGCATAGTCTTTAGCGTTGAATGACGTTGTAAAAGCGATCTGTTTACCATCAGGACTCCATACCGGATTGGACGCACCAGACTTGATCCTGGTGAGTTGCATGGCTTCACCACCATCAAAGCCCAGCAGGAAGATCTGAGGCTTGTCATTCACTATACGCACCAGCGCCAGTGTCTTTCCATCCGGGCTCCAGGCAGGTTGGGCAGATGATTCTTTGGCCCAGGTAACCTGCCTCGCACTGCCCGGCACATCCGTTTGCGCCACCCATATCTGCGAGAAATACTGATCCTCTTCCCCGGTACGGTCATCTTTGCGGATATCGGTGACCACAAAGGCAAGTTTCTTGCCGTCATCTGTGAGGGTAACACTGCTGGCCTGCTTCACTTTGAGCAGGTCACTCAGTTTAACAGGTTCCGCACCTGACTGGGCTGAGCAGAACAATGGTATGGAAGCGAGGACGAAGAGTAAAACGCGTGCAATGCGCATGGCTTTTGATTTTTGCATGAGATACCGAATATAAAGTTTTCTTTACTTTGGGTGAAATGAACTCCCATATGTGGCTACGTTTACGTTCCTTATCTGTACTCGTTTTTCTGGCATTTCAGGGTTTTGCCCAAAGAAGTGAAGACATCCAGTGGACCCAGGATGGCAAAGGTTTTACTTTCCTGAAGAATGGCAGTATTGTAAGGATGATGGTGGGGGACAACAGGGAGGAGAAAGTCCTGGGCCGGGACCAGATCAAACAGCATGGTGAGCCTCTTGATATTGAAAGTTATACGTTGTCAGATGATGGTCAGTATGTGCTGATCTTTACCAACACAGCAAAAGTTTGGCGTTACAATACCCGTGGTGATTATTGGGTTTACGCGCTGAAAGCAAAAACCCTTCGCCAGCTTGGTAAAGGCAGGCCTTCGCAAAGCCTGATGTTTGCGAAGCTGTCTCCTGATGGCAAGAAGGCGGCTTATGTGAGCATGAAAAATATTTATGTGGAAGACCTGGCAACAGGTGTGGTAAAGGCGCTGACTACAGATGGCAAAGACAAGATGATCAATGGTACCTTTGACTGGGTTTATGAGGAAGAGTTTTTCCTGCGGGATGGATTCCGGTGGAGCCCAGACAGTAAGCGGATTGCCTATTGGCAGGTGAACGCAACCGGTACCCGGGATTACTATATGATCAACAATACGGATTCCATTTATCCCAGGATCATTCCGGTAGAGTATCCCAAAGTGGGCCAGCCCATTTCAAAAGTTCGTGTGGGCGTGGTGGATGTGAACACGGCAAAGACAACCTGGATGAACATTCCGGGAGAACCTGATAAAAATTACCTGGTCAGGATGGAATGGCAGCCGCAGGGTGGTGGGGTAATAGCCCAGCAGCTGGACCGGAAACAGCAGGTATCCAGCCTGTATATCTGCAATGCCCTAACGGGATCGGCTAAGCGAATTTTCCAGGAACAGGATGATGCCTGGATTGATATCCAGGCCGCATGGGACCAGGACTACGCCAATGGCGGCTGGGACTGGCTCGAGAAAGGTAATTCATTTGTGTGGGCAACTGAGAAGGATGGCTGGCGCCATTTGTATAAGGTAGACCTCGCCGGTAATGCGCAACTGATCACTACCGGAAATTTTGATGTCATGGATATTGTGCGGGTGGATGAAGAGGGAAAGAAGGTATATTTTCTGGCATCACCTGAAGACGCAACTTCATTGTATTTGTACAGTGCAACCATGGATGGGAAAACAGTGCAGCGTGTGAGCCCGGCAAATCAATATGGATCTCACCGGTATAACCTGTCTCCTGGCGCAAAGTTTGCTGTTCATAGTTTTTCAAATTATTACACACCACCGGTTTCTGAGTTCATTTCCCTGCCTGAACATAAAGGCGTGGGTGGAAACAACCGGGTGGATGAGGCTTTGAAGCGGTCAGACAGCACCCAATCTGGTACCCGATTTTTTACCGTTAAGACTTCGGAAGGGGTGGAGCTGGATGGCTGGATCACGAAGCCAAAGCAGATGATCCCGGGGAAGAAGTATCCGCTCGTGTTTTACGTGTATACGGAACCGTGGGTACAAACGGTGAAGAACAGTTATGGCTCCTCCCATAATTTTTTATACAATGGCGATATGGCTGAAGATGGCTATATCTATGTGAGTATGGACAACCGGGGCACGCCGGTGCCCAAGGGCAGGGCCTGGCGTAAATCAGTGTACAGGAAAATAGGGTTGGTCAATATCCGGGACCAGGCGCTTGCTGCAAAGGAGTTACTGAAACTTCCTTATGTTGACAGTTCACGGGTGGCCGTGTGGGGCTGGAGCGGCGGCGGATCCGCCACGCTGAACCTTATGTTCCAGTATCCGGAGATTTATAAAACGGGGATCTCCATCGCCGCGGTGGGCAACCAGCTGACCTATGATAATATTTACCAGGAGCGGTATATGGGGCCTCCTTCCGAGACCATGGAGGACTATATTAAAGGATCGCCCATTACGTATGCGAAAAACCTGAAAGGAAATCTACTGTATATCCACGGCACGGGGGATGATAACGTGCATTACCAGAATGCCGAAATGCTGCTGAATGAGCTGATCAAATACAATAAGCAGTTTCAATTTATGTCCTATCCCAACCGCACACACAGCATCAATGAAGGCGAAGGCACCACGGTGCACCTGCAGACATTATATACTGAGTACCTGAAGAGGAATTGTCCTCCGGGAGGAAAATAAAGTTGGAATATCAATCATTACAGGCATTCAGTAATACAGGCAATCTGAAGTGGGAAACCAGAATCCTGGATACCCGCTTCAGAATGTCTGTATTACTGAATGATTGAATGATTGACATTCCAAATCAGCGTTGCATTTCAGCAAAATGCTTATGGAAATACGGAATGGTTTCAATGCCTTTGTAGAAATTGAAAAGATCGTATTTCTCATTGGGTGAATGCAGGTTATCACTGTCCAGACCAAATCCCATAAAAACGATCTTCACGCCCAGTTCCTTTTCAAACAACGCACAGATGGGAATAGAGCCGCCACCCCGCACGGGGATAGGGTCTTTGCCAAAGGTATCTTTGATGGCAGCGGCTGCTGCTTTATAAGCATTGGAATCGATGGGCGTCATATAGGGTTCACCGCCGTGGTGTTCCATGACTTTTACAGAAACGCCTTCGGGAGCAATTTTCGTAAAATAATCCATCAGCAGTTTGGTGATCTTGCCAGACTGCTGGTTGGGGACCAGCCTCGCGGAAATTTTAGCCGTTGCCTTGGAAGGCAGTACCGTTTTGGAACCTTCACCCGTATAACCGCCCCAGATACCATTCAGTTCCAGGGTGGGCCTGATCCCGGTGCGTTCATTGGCAGTAAATCCTTTTTCTCCCCAGAGTGCTTCCACACCCAGATCTTTCTTGTATTCAGCTTCATTAAAAGGAGCTTCGGCCAGTTTCTTTCTTTCTTCAGGGGTGGCCACTACCACATCGTCATAGAATCCGGGAATGGTGATGTGGTTATTTTCATCATGACAGGAAGCTATCATTTTTGCAAGAATGGTGATGGGGTTGGCCACAGCACCGCCATAAACACCACTGTGCAGGTCCCTGTTAGGGCCAGTCACTTCCACTTCTATGTAGCTTAATCCCCGTACGCCTGTGTCTATGGAAGGATTTTCCATGCTCAGCATGGACGTATCGCTGATCAGGATAACATCGGATTTCAATTGCTCGCGGTTAGAAGCGAGGAATTTTCCGAGGTTGGGCGAGCCCACTTCTTCTTCACCCTCAATGCAGAACTTAATATTGGTTGGAAGGGTTTTGCTGTTGACCATGATCTCCAGCGCTTTCACGTGCATATAGAACTGCCCTTTATCATCACAGGAGCCTCTGGCATACAGCTTACCGTCTTTGATCACCGGATCAAATGGGCCGCTTTTCCAAAGCTCCAGCGGATCTGCAGGCTGCACGTCATAGTGGCCGTAGACCAGTACCGTGGGAAGCTTAGGATCAATGATCTTTTCTCCATATACGATGGGGTGCCCTTCAGTGGGAATGATCTCTGCCATATCAGCACCTGCATCCAGCAGGCTTTGCTTCACGGCTTCTGCGCACCGCACCATGTCTGATTTGTTTTCGGTTCTTGCGCTTACGGAAGGGATTCTGAGCAGACCAATCAGTTCATCAAGGAACCGGTCTTTGTTTTTCTCCTGATAATCTTTCCAGACTTGCATGTTCTTTCGTTGAGGCAGCGAAGATAGTTAAAAATAGGGTGTAGGGTTTAGGGGTAGGGTTTAGTTTGACCCTGCCCTTATAAATAGGCTCAGCCTTTGACAGAACCTTCTACTCAACGGGTAGTCAGACTGGCAAAGGCTGATGATGACTTGCAATCGGGAGCAAATATAATGAGCGGTTTGTTAGAAGAATTGTTAAACCGTCAAGAAATTTTACAACTTCAGAAAGTTTCTGATGAATGATAAACTACTTCATCGCGAAGCAAATTTTCTGATCAGCAGGGGAAGCCCCAGGATGATGACGTAAAGCACGGACAGGCCCAGCAATGCAAATTTTGCTGCCGCAAAAAAAGCTGTGAGCATAGCAGTGAAGTTGCTGTAATAGCCATAACTGGAAAAGAGCATGAGTATATTTTCACATACATCAAAGAAGCCGGCTATGAGTGAAAAGAAGGCGAGTAGCACGCCCAGGCTGGCGGCTCTTCCGGAATGCCTCACAGAAATGCTGCCGCACAACGTATAAAAAAGCAGGGCGTAGAAAGGAATGAAAAGGAAATCTATGAGGATATTCCTTTTCACGGCAGAAATCTTTCCGTTATCAAGCCACCCGTGGACCATGGTTTCCGTATGTGCTTTAGATCCGGCCAGTTCCAGGGATACAATGCCCGCGGGTGATTCCCGAGAGATAAGTTGTTGCCCCTGGAAGCGAAGGGCCAGAAAAAAGAACAGCGTACCCGTTAATAAAAACAGGATGATCCTGATGTTTGTCATTTAATCGCTTGTTGGTAGTAACTGTTCACCTGGTCCCAGTTTACGAGTTTCCAGAATGCCTCCACATAGTCGGCCCGCTTATTCTGGTAGTTCAGGTAGTACGCATGTTCCCACACATCCAGCCCCAGCACCGGGATGCCTTTGATGTCTGACAGGTCCATCAACGGATTGTCCTGGTTGGGCGTTGACCCTACCTTCAGTTTTTTCTGCCCATCCACATACAGCCATGCCCATCCGCTGCCAAAGCGGGATTTTGCCGCATCGGAAAACTGTGTCCTGAATGCATCAAAGGAACCAAATGCCGAAGTGATGTCTGCCAGCAATGCACCGGCAGGTTGCCCTCCGCCACCCGGCTTCATGCATTTCCAGAACATTTCGTGATTGAAGTGTCCTCCCCCGTTGTTACGCATTTTGGCTGAATACCTGGAAATACCTGCCAGGATTTGCTCAAGCGAAGTGGATGGGCTTATATTTTCTGCTTTTGCGGCATCCTTCAGGTTGGTGGAATACGCTGCGGCGTGTTTGGTATAGTGGATCTCCATGGTTCTGGCATCAATACCTGGTTCCAAAGCCGCGTAGCCATAGGGCAGGGGCGTTTGGTCAAACCCGATAAAGTATTGTATAGCTCCAGTGCCAGCAGTAAAGGCCGCTGAACCTGAACCCGCAACGCCAACTAATAATCCGGCTTTGGAGACATCGGCAATAAACTTTCTTCTTTTCATAATCTGCGATTGTTACCTAAATGTAACAATTAAGCTTTTGATGGACGCAGATAGGATTTGATCTTTCTGAAAAACCGGTAATAAAATTCCTGGTTGAATAGTTGAGAATCATGCATGGCTTTATAGGTGAGAAAGACACCTACCGGTACCAGTACAAAAGTTGAAAGCCATATGCCTTCAAAAGGCGTCAGCGTGCCCTTCTTTGCCAGCTTTTCCCCAAACATATTCAGGAGGTGAAAGATCAGGAAGAAGATAACGGCAATGACGAGGGGCATACCCAGGCCGCCTTTGCGGATGATAGAGCCCAGTGGAGCACCTATCATGAAAAGCACCAGACAGGCCAGCGACAACGTAAATTTTTTGTGCCATTCCACCTGGTTGGCCCACAGGACCTCGCGTCTTTTCTGGATGTCTGACAGGATGATGTCCAGCCCGGATTTCATGAGGTTGGATTTCTCATTGAGCCGTGTGATGGTAGTGGTAAGTGCCGTGTCTGGCAACACGTCACGGTAGCTTTTGGCACTGGCGGGCACGGATGCAGGAAAGGATTGCCAGCCACTGTCCAGCAGGGTTCCGCTGCTCAGGTAGTTGAGTACTTCCCGCGAAACACGCTGGGGGAGTGTTACGCGCAGGTCTCTTTTAATGGAGTCCGATGCTTTCTTTAGCTGCACCACATTCAGCATCATCCAGTTGTTTTTGAACAGACTGTCAGGTGTTTTCATCACCTTAAAAACACTGAGGTCAAATACTTTCTTGTAACTGGAAAAACCCACGCGCATGTAGTCTGTTTGCACGGAATTATAGGGACCGCGTTCCACATAGCGCCAGCCGTTTTCCAGGTGGAACTCCAGGAATTTCTTATCCGGGCTGATGCTCATCCTTCCTTTTTCAGCCGTAATGATATTGTCCTGCATTTTGTAATCATTTTCGTAAATGATCACATCGTAGATGCCATTGCCGTCTTTATCTTTTTTACCCACCTTGATGGCATAGTTGGGAAGCTTGTCATAAAAGATCCCTTCTTTGATATCAAACGCGGGTTTGGCCACGCGGATATCATAGAGCATGGTATAGAATTTCAGGTTTGCCCTGGGCACCACAAAATTAGCCATCAGGAACGCAAAGAGGCAGATGATGGCGGAAGTGACCATGAGCGGACGCATGAAACGCAACAGGGGTATTCCGGAAGACTTAATGGCCACCAGCTCATAGGTTTCTCCCAGGTTACCAAAAGTCATTATGGATGAGATCAGAACGGCAAGGGGTAGCGCCAGGGGAATCGTATTCACCGTAACATAACCGGTGAGTTCCAATACGGTGAAAAAATCAAGCCCCTTACCCACCAGGTCATCAATGTATTTCCAGAAAAACTGCATGACCAATACAAACAGCAGGATGAAGAAGGTTGCCACAAAGGGACCTGCAAATGCTTTTAATATGAGTTTATCCAGTTTCTTTAACACAATGGTTCGTGTAACTTTAGGCCATGCAAAACGCAAAATTAGGGCTTTCGGAAGAGGAACGAAGGCTTGTGATGGATCCGGGGATCATTTTAACAAAGAACAGGATCATTGACAAGGTATATGGTTTGTTTGGGACGATGGCCGATGTATTACGCGAGATGCCCTGGCCCGGTGAAGCAGAAGCGGTGTCCCCTAAAATTTCAAAAGGCGAAAACTATCGCGGACTTCCTTATGTGATGCTGGACTATCCCCGCTTATTCAGCAACCAGCATGTGATGGCCCTTCGTACCCATTTCTGGTGGGGGAATTATATCAGTGTGAACCTCCATTTGAAAGGGCTGTACCAGGAAAGGTTTGCCGGGCAGGTTGCCGGGGCTTTTGAGATGTTGCAGGAAGGCTATTGGGTGGCCTGTACAAACGATGAATGGGAGCATGCCGTGGTGGCGCCTTTTTATAAGGAAATACGCACCATGAATGCAGACGCATTCTGTGCACACATCGGCACACATCCCTTTCTGAAGATCAGTAAGAAATTTCCATTGGAGAAAGACAGCCTGGGAGAAGAATTGGAAAGGGCATATCATGACCTAAACCAAACCCTACACCCTGCCCCTACACCCTAAACCCTACACCCTAGTTCCCCAGCCTGTGCTTAAGGTCATTCACCTGGAAATCCCAAAGCCTCTTCTGGTCTGCGATGTCCTTTTTTTCAGCGAAGTCGCGGATCTGGAGGATGGTCTGGTTTGATACTTCGGCCTTTTCAATCCGGAATTCAAAGTATTCGCTCTTGGGGGCGTGAAGCCAGTGGAATTTGATGGATTTATCCAGTTCAGACTCTAGTACCTGCGCACGGTCTGTACTGCCGCTCCAGGTAAAACTGAACACCTGGTCCCTTTCGTCAACTTTATCGGCAAACCATTCCTGCAGGCCTGCAGGGGTGGAAAGAAATTCAAACAGTATGGAAGGAGAGCATCTCACAGAGTATTCTAACGTATATAATTGCTTGCTCATCAGTGATTTCGAAATTTGTTGTCTTTAGCTAGGTCTTTGCAATAATAGAAAAATAATGGTACCCTCAAAATATTTTTTGACCGGCGGGTTGCCGTGATTTTCACGGGTTTATGACGGCCGCTTCCACCGGGGGCTGAGCTAAGGGGCTGACAATAAACCGCTTAAAGAACAATTTTTTTGACACAAAGTTTAATTTCCATAAATTGCTGGTAAGCAATATCGAGGCGGCACAGGCGTTTTGGAATAGTGGGTTCCGTTAGTAGCAAGAAACGGTCACAACCTTTAAATATTCCGCATATGAGTATGCGCCAGCTGAAGATCACGAAGTCCATCACAAACCGTGAATCTCAGAGTTTAGAAAAATACCTCCAGGAGATCGGGAAAGTAGAACTGATCACGCCTGAGGAGGAAGTTCAGCTCGCTATCCGTATCAAGCAGGGTGACCTGAAGGCATTGGACAGGCTGACAAAAGCTAACCTCAGATTCGTTGTTTCTGTTGCAAAGCAGTACCAGAACCAGGGACTTTCCCTTCCTGACCTCATCAATGAAGGTAACCTGGGTCTTATCAAAGCCGCACAGCGTTTTGATGAAACCAGGGGTTTCAAATTCATTTCTTACGCCGTTTGGTGGATCCGTCAAAGCATCCTGCAGGCCCTCGCTGAGCAGTCCAGGATCGTGCGCCTGCCCCTCAACAAGGTGGGACTCACCAACCGTATCAATAAGGCCTTCCAGCAGCTGGAACAGGAATATGAGCGTGAACCCTCCGCGGAAGAACTGGCCGAAGTGCTGGAACTGGACACGGAAGAGGTGGCTGCCACGCTGAGCATGAGTTCCCGCCATGTGAGTATGGACTCGCCCATTGCCGATGGGGAAGACAGTACCCTGGTGGACATCATGTTCAATCCCAATGCTGAATTGGCGGATGAAAATATCATCAACAAGGAATCCCTGAAAAAAGAGATCGAAAGATCCCTGAATACCCTTACCGAGCGGCAACAGGAAGTCATCCGCTACTTTTTTGGGATAGGCATTGATCATCCCATGAGCCTGGAGGATATCGGGGAGCGGTTTTGCCTCACCCGGGAAAGGGTACGGCAGATCAAGGATAAAGCCATCACCAAGCTCAGAAACGCATCGAGAAGCAAGCTCCTGAAGAGCTATCTCGGGACATAACGAATTATTCAATACAGGTTTCGTAGTTTTGCCAACGCTTTAAAGTGAACTTAGGTTCACTTTTTTTATTTGAATAACAGCAGATCCCATGTTTGAGAATTTAAGTGAACGGTTAGATTCGGCATTCAAGCAGTTGAAAGGTGAAGGCCGCATCAATGAGCTGAATGTTGCCAATACGGTGAAAGAGATCCGCAGGGCCCTGGTGGACGCGGATGTGAACTTCAAGATTGCCAAAGAGTTCACAGATAAGGTGAAAGACAAGGCGCTTGGTGAAAAGGTACTTACGGCCATCAGTCCGGGCCAGCTGATGGTGAAGATCGTGAAGGATGAGCTTGCCGAGTTGATGGGCGGCGAGGAAAGCCAGTTCAATGCCAATGGCAATCCTGCGGTGATCCTGATTGCGGGCCTGCAGGGTAGTGGTAAAACCACTTTCTCGGGAAAACTGGCCAATTACCTGAAAAATAAAGGAAAGAGCCCGTTGCTGGTGGCGGGCGACGTATACCGGCCGGCGGCCGTTGACCAGCTGCAGGTGCTGGGCGGCCAAATCAATGTGGATGTGTACAGTGAGCCGGAGAATAAGAATCCGGTTGCCATTGCAGAAGCAGCTATTAAAGAAGCCAGGGCCAGGAATAAAAATGTGGTGATCATAGATACGGCCGGTCGTTTAGCGGTAGATGAGGCCATGATGACCGAGGTGGCCAATATCAAAGCCGCCGTAAATCCTACGGAGATCCTGTTTGTGGTGGATTCCATGACGGGCCAGGATGCGGTGAATACCGCCAAGGCGTTTAACGACAGGCTGGACTTCACGGGCGTAGTGCTGACCAAGCTGGATGGTGATACCCGCGGTGGTGCTGCATTGTCCATCAAGTATACCGTCCAGAAGCCAATCAAGTTCATCAGCAGTGGCGAGAAGCTGGATACCCTGGATGTTTTCTACCCGGAAAGGATGGCCCAGCGGATCCTGGGGATGGGTGATATCACCACCCTCGTGGAAAAGGCGCAGCAGCAATATGACGAGGAGCAGGCCCGGAAACTGGAGAAAAAGATCCGCAAAAACCAGTTTGATTTCCAGGATTTTCTGGACCAACTGCAGCAGATCAAGAAGATGGGTAACCTGAAAGACCTGATGGGGATGATCCCGGGGGTAGGTAAGGCCATTAAAGACGTGGATATCAGTGATGATGCATTTAAAGGCGTGGAAGCCATTATTCACTCTATGACACCCTATGAGCGTTCAAATCCGGATGTGATTGATATGAATCGTAAAAAGCGGATTGCCAAGGGTTCCGGAAAGGATATTGCGGATGTGAACCAGTTCATGAAGCAGTTTGAGCAGATGAAACAGATGATGAAAATGATGAACAAAATGCCTATCGGGGGCAGGATGGGCATGGGCCGATGATGCAATAAATCCAAAAATCCTTCGTATTTTTGTTTTGTAAAGTTTGCGCAGTGCACTATCTTCGCAAACCTGAAATTGAAACCAATATTTATTCACAACCCACGAAAAATTTCTATTTTTTATGTCGGTGAAGATCAGACTCCAAAGACACGGGAGTAAAAAACGACCCTTTTATTTTATTGTGGTAGCCGATGCAAGGGCTCCCCGCGATGGTAAATTCATCCAGAAAATCGGTACTTACAATCCCCTGACTGTTCCTGCAACTGTACAGATTGATCGTCAGAAATCACTGGAATGGCTGCACAAAGGTGCCCAGCCCACAGACACTGTGCGCAGGATCCTTTCTTACAAAGGTGTATTGTACCTGAAGCACCTCCTGAGGGGTGTTAGCCTGGGATTGTTTGATGAAGCTACGGCAATGCAGAAGTTCTCTGTATGGCACGAGGAGCATGAAACAAAGATCCGCAAGCGCCAGGAAGAAGCCGCAAGGGACCGCAGGAATAACCGCCGTGGTGGTGGTGCTCCGCGTCGCCCGGAACGCAGGCCTGAATAAGACTATCTTACATAACATTTTAAAACCCGGGTTCACTCGGGTTTTTTATTTTTATACCGATATCAACATCGCATGGCCCAATACATCAGCATAGGTAAACTGGTTGCTACCCATGGTCTCACCGGGACCCTGGTCCTGAAGCATCATCTCGGGAAGAAAACCACCCTGAAGGGGCTGAAAGCATTTTTTATTGAAGATCTGCCCGGAGCTTTTCTTCCCTATTTCCCTGTGGAGATGAAAGCGAAATCAGATACGGAGATCCTGATGGAAGTGGAAGGGGTGCGCACTAAAGAAAAGGCGGCAACACTTGTGCCCAAACTGGTGTGGCTTACGGAAGAAGACTTTGCAAAGTACGCAGCAGCATCGGCTCCCATCTCACTGTTGGGATATATGGTGATAGATGGTAAGAAGGAGTTGGGTGAAGTGCTGGAAGTGATTGAACAGCCGCACCAGGTGATGGTTCGCATTGATTATGAGGGGAACGATGAGATCCTGATCCCGGTGAATGAACAGAGCCTGGTGAAGATGGATAAGCGGGGGAAGAAACTTTATCTTGAGTTGCCGGATGGGCTTATAGACGCGCAGATCTAGTAATTAGCAACTAACAATTAGCAATTGGCAATTGGCACTAGTTGTTAAAGTTTAAGAACTAGTGCTAATTGCCAGTTGCCAGTTGTTAATTGTTAATTATTAGAGTGATTGCACATTTTGACCTGGACGCATTCTTTGTTTCTGTGGAGGTATTGAATGATCCTTCGCTGAAAGGCAAGCCGCTGATTGTAGGTGGCAGCCGGGAGCGAGGTGTGGTTACTACGGCCAGTTATGAAGCCCGCAGGTTTGGCGTGCGGTCTGCCATGCCCATGACGCGGGCCATGCAGCTCTGCCCGCAGGCGGTGGTGCTCCAGGGCAGCAGGGGTGAATACAGCAGATTTTCCCGCTGGGTTACCGATATCATTGCAGCAAAGGCTCCGGTATTTGAAAAAGCATCTATTGATGAATTTTATGTTGATCTCAGTGGAATGGAGAAATACCATAAGCCACTGGAATGGACCATTGCGTTGCGGCAGGAGATCATGGACCAGACGGGCCTGCCCATATCTTTTGGATTGGCTTCAAACAAGATGGTGGCCAAAATAGCCACGGACGAGGCCAAACCCAATGGATACCTGATGATTCCGGAAGGGAAAGAAGCTGATTTCCTCGGGCCCTTGAAAGTGAGCAAGATTCCCGGTGTAGGGGAGCAAACGCATCGCACACTCCTGGAAATGGGCGTTGAATTCATACGGGACATCCTTAAGGTTCCGCCAGCGTATCTTGAACAGCGATTAGGAAAATACGGACTGGAGCTCATCAGGAAAGCGCAAGGTATTTCTTCCAGTCAGCTACATTCCTACCACGAAGCAAAATCTGTTTCCACGGAGAATACATTTCATGAGAATACAGATGACATGGAGTTTCTCATGCGGGAGTTGGTGCGTATGACGGAGAAGGTTGCCCATGAACTCAGGGCAGATAACCTGATGGCCGGCGTCATTGCGGTAAAGATCCGTTATCCCAATTTTGAAACCACCTCCCGCCAGACAACCATTGCCTATACTTTTTATGACGATGAGCTCATTCCCGTAGCTAAAGAGCTGTTTCACCAGTTATACCGGAAGGGAGAGAAGGTAAGGCTGATGGGAGTGCGGCTCACGGAACTCACTAACGAGGCCGTACAAACGAATTTATTTACGGACAAGCAGCGCAAAGCCGATCTCTATAAAGCCATTGATGAAGTGAAAGACCGGTTTGGGAAAAATTCCCTGGGGAAAGCAGGAGGGAAGTAGTGAAGTGGTGAAGTGGTGAAGTGGTGAAATGGTGAAATGGTGAATGCACCCTCACCACTTCACCACTTCACTATTTCACCACTTCACTATTTCACCACTTCACCAAACTGTTTTATTTATTGGGTTGCGGGGTATATCGCAAATAAGGTTTTATCACTTTAACGCCCTTCGGGAATTTCTTGATAGCGTCTTCTGTACTTACGGCGGGTACCACAATCACGTCTTCACCTTCTTTCCAGTCCGCCGGCGTAGCTACACTGTAGCCTGCGGTGAGTTGAAGTGAATCTACTACGCGCAGTACTTCGTGGAAATTCCTGCCTGTGGAAGCCGGGTAGGTAATGATGAGCTTCACTTTTTTATCAGGACCAATGACAAAAAGAGATCTTACGGTAAATGTCTCTGAAGCATTGGGGTGGATCATGTCATAAAGTGTGGCCACGTTTTTGTCATCATCTGCAATGATGGGAAACTGCACATTTACGTTTTGCGTTTCATTGATATCATTGATCCAGCCTTTGTGTTTATCCAGGGGATCTACGCTCACGGCCAGCACTTTTACATTGCGTTTCCTGAATTCCTCCTGCAAGAGGGCCGTTTTACCCAGTTCTGTGGTACATACTGGTGTATAGTCTGCGGGGTGAGAGAACAGGATACCCCAGCCATCGCCCAGGTACTCATAAAAATCAATATCCCCGGCGGTGGTCTTTGCTGAAAAATTTGGCGCTACGTCGCCCAGTCTTAGTCCCATAACATATAATTTTTTAAGGTCAGGACACAAATATAGTAAAGTCTACTGAAATGGTAGAATATTTAGTTCGGAGGTTTCAGGTCTCAAGTTCGCAGGGTATCCGCGAACTGTGAACTATGCGAACTGCGAACTTACTTGCTGTTTTTCCCTAGTTGGGTCAAAGTGGCCTGCATATCCTTGAACAGGGGAGCTTCAAGGTGTATCTGGCGGTTCTCCTGGCTGGTGAAATCCAGGGAAAAGGCATGCAGTGCCAACCGGTTTAGCATTGGCCGCTCCGCCTCTTCGTTTTTAGAGAGTTTAAATTTCCTTTTGATGCGGGAAAGAAAAATAGGTTCCGGGGTCCCGTACAGCTCATCGCAGACGATGGGGTGGCCCAGGTCCTGCATATGAACCCTGATCTGGTGGGTGCGGCCGGTTTCAATCTGCCATTCCACCAGGGAATACAGTCCAAAATTTTGCATGACGCGATAATGGGTGACAGACGGTTTTCCGCTGCGGTGCACCACCATCTTTCCTTTCTGTACGGGGTGATGGGCAATGGGCTTGTTGATGGTGCCGCTGGACTGGAGCGGACTTCCATGTACCAATCCCAGGTATTTCTTTACAATGGTTCTTTCTTCAAAAGCGGCGGAATAGTATTTATGTGCGTCTTCGTTTTTCGCAAACAGGAGGATGCCGCTGGTATCCCTGTCTATCCTGTGCACCACAAAAATATTCCCATACTGTAGCTGAAGCCTTGTTTTGACTGAAGGCAGCTGGGCGTCAAACCTGTCTGGAATGGTGAGTAAACCGGAGGGTTTGTTAACAACCACCAGGGAGTCGTTTTCTGCAATAATGGGCACTTCGGTATTATGCATCTTTGACGTTGTCCTTCTTCTTGTTGGTTTTATTGCCGGCGCCAAAGTATTTCAATGCGCGTACTTCCTTTTCAGTCAGGTATCTCCAGCTGCTGCGGTCTACATTTTTCTTGGTGAGCCCGGCAAACATCACCCTGTCCAGGTTGGCTACCTTATACTCCAGCTGTTCAAAGATCCTGCGCACGATGCGGTTCTTCCCACTGTGGATTTCGATGCCGATGATACTTTTATCTTTTGCATCTGCGTAGGCAATGGCATCCGGCCGGATGAAGCCGTCCTCCAGGGTTAAACCCTTCGCGATCTCCTCCATATCCTTTTTAAGCAATGGCCTGTCAAGCCGCACTTCATATACTTTCCGCACTTCATTGGAAGGATGGGATAACAGTTGTGTCAGCTCTCCGTCGTTGGTCAGTAATAACACACCGGTAGTATTCCTGTCCAGCCTGCCTACCGGAAACACCCTCTCCGTAGTGGCACCTTTGATCAGTTCCAGTACCGTCTTTCTCCCTTCCGGATCTGCTGAGGTGGTGAGGTAATCTTTCGGTTTATTGAGCAGGATATAAACGAGGTTTTTTGCCAGGTGGATGAGCTTGCCATTGACCTTGATCTGGTCTTCCGGTGTCACTTTATGTCCGGGTTCCAGAATGCGTTCACCGTTCACCGTTACCTTACCGTCTTTAACCATCAGTGCGGCTTCCCGCCGTGCACACACGCCGCTGTGGGCAATGAATTTATTCAGGGGCATCTCCTCGTTGGTGATCTTTTTACGGATCACGATGGGCCGGGGCTTATCCGCTTCCGCTTTGCGTTGCTTTTGCAGTTCAATAGCTGCAGAGCGCTCCTTCTTCCATTTTTTCTTTTCCTGCTTGAATTGCTCCTTGATGGCCGCATTCTTTTTAGAGGGCAGGAACTTGTCGAAATTATCTGTTCGCTTTTTCAAGGCAATGGTTTGAAGGTGATGGGTTATTTGTTGGCGAGCTGGCCACAGGCCGCGTCAATATCTTTTCCCCTGCTTACACGCAACCGCACATTGACCCTGTGCTTTTCCAGGTATTCCATAAAAGCCTGCACCTTCTCTTCATCGGGCTTAGAGAATTGTGCAAATTCAATGGGGTTATATTCGATGATGTTCACGAGATCTGCGGGCACCTGCCTGTAAATCTTGATCAGCTCATCAGCATCTTTCAGGGAATCATTGAAATCCTTAAACAGGATATATTCCAGGGTGATCTCGTTCTGCGTTTTTTTATAGAAATAGTTCAGGGCTTCCGTCAGCGTCTTCAGGTTATTAGATTCATTGATCCCCATGATCTGGTTCCGCTTGGCGTCATTGGCAGCGTGGAGGGAAAGCGCCAGTTTGAAACGCACCCCATCGTCACCCAGCTGCCGGATCATTTTTGATACGCCTGCGGTGGATACCGTGATCCTGCGCGGGCTCATGGCCATGCCATCCTCTGCCGTGATCTTCTCAATGGCGCGCATCACATTTTTATAATTGAGCAGGGGCTCACCCATGCCCATGAAAACAATATTGCTGAGGCGTTTCCCATGGGTTTTTTCACAGAGCTGGTTCAACAGGGCCACTTCATCCACGATCTCGTCAAATTCCAGGTTGCGCTTTTTCTCCAAGTAGCCGGTAGCGCAGAACTTGCAACTGAGGCTGCACCCGATCTGAGAAGACACACAGGCCGTGAGCCTCGTATCCGTGGGTATGATCACGCCTTCCACCATATGACCCTCGTGGGTCCTGAACCTGGTTTTGATGGTGCCATCCTCACTATACTGGGTATGATCTATGGCCAGGGACGGTATGGTGTAAGAACCATTTAATTTTTCCCGAAGGGATTTGGAAAGATTGGTCATACCGTCAATGGACGATACATTTTTCTGCCAGAGCCACTGCCAGACCTGTCCGGCCCGGAATCGTGGTTCGCCAAAGCTTTGGAGGAGTTCTTCAATATCCCCAAGACTTAAATGGCGGAGGTTTTTGTTCATACGGCAAAGGTACTTAATTAGGGTGAGGATTTAGGGTGAGGATTCAGTAGAGGAATTAGCTAAATCCTCGCCCTAAAACCTCACCCTACACCCTCGCCCTGTTTCTCACCCTATATTTGCGGTATGAAAAAAGTGTACGTGATAGATGCCGTGCGCACACCCATCGGAAAGTACGGAGGGGCGCTGGCTTCCGTGCGTCCGGATGACCTGCTGGCTACGGCCATCAAGGCGCTTCTGGCCAGGAATACTTCCATCGATCCATCACTGATTGAAGACGTGATTGCCGGAGATGCCAACCAGGCCGGGGAAGACAACCGGAATGTGGCCCGGATGGCGGCGCTGCTCGCCGGGCTTCCGGAAACGGTAGCGGGGTCAACAGTGAACAGGCTCTGTGCCAGTGGCCTGCAGGCCATTATGGATGCCTCCCGCGCTATCATGTGCGGAGATGGGGAGATCTACATCGCCTGTGGCGTGGAAAGTATGACCCGGGCTCCGCTGGTCATGGCCAAGGCCGAGGATAAATTTTCCAGGAAAACAGAGCTATTTGACACAACCATAGGCTGGCGTTTCACCAATCCAAAACTCGCCGCACAATACCATCCCTATTCCATGGGGGAAACAGCAGAGAATGTGGCGAGAAAATGGAACATCAGCAGGGAGGCCCAGGATGCTTTTGCCCTGGCATCACAGGAGAAATATTTTACAGCGCGCACCAGTGGTAAGTGGCATGATGAGCTGGTTCCGGTAGATGTGAAAACCGATATCGTTGCGGCGGATGAACATCCCCGGCAAACTTCCCTGGAGAAGCTGGCACAACTGAAGCCCGCCTTTGCCAAAGACGGTACCGTCACTGCAGGTAATTCTTCTGGATTGAATGACGGTGCTGCCGCGATGTTGCTGGCCAGTGAAGCAATGGTGAAACAACTCGGCGTGCAGCCGCTGGGAAGAATTGTTTCGATGTCGGTTGCCGGCGTGGACCCAGCGGTGATGGGTATTGGTCCGGTGCCCGCTACACGGAAGGCGCTCGAAAGGGCCGGACTCACCGTCAATGACCTGGACCTCATAGAACTGAATGAAGCCTTTGCTTCACAGTCACTGGCATGTATAGCCGAACTGGGCCTGGATCCCGCCATCGTCAATGTCAATGGCGGCAGCATTGCGCTGGGGCATCCGCTGGGGTGTTCCGGAGTAAGGATTTCAACCACGCTCTTGCATGAAATGAAAAGACGCGGCAGCCGTTATGGCCTGGCGAGCATGTGCGTGGGCGTAGGGCAGGGCGCGGCGGTGGTGTATGAGGCACTGAGGCATTGAGGCATTGAGGCATTAAGGCATTGAGGCATTAAGGAATTGAGGAGCCTACTTCAGGTGGTCAGCCATGTTATGTATGGGTAGTTTCTCCTGCACTCCGCTGGAAAGATGTTTGATCATCACTGTCCCGTTCTTGAGCTCTTCCTCGCCCAGGATAGCCACATAGGGAATCTGTTTTTTCTCGGCGTATTTGAATTGCTTATCAAACTTGGCTTTCTCATGGTAAAGCTCACAGGATATGCCCGCTTCGCGTAGGCTCCCCATCATCTCCAGACATTTCCTGGACTCTGCTTCTCCCAGGTGAAAGAACAGCACGGTGGTGCCTTTGGCGATATCGTTGGGCATGAGTCCCAGTTCCTCCATCACATCATAGATCCTGTCTACCCCAAAGGAAATCCCAACGCCGGGAACACCGTTTACACCAAAGAGTCCGGTAAGGTCATCATACCTGCCGCCGCCGCCGATGCTGCCCATTTGTACCCCCAGGGCCTTCACTTCAAAAATGGTTCCCGTATAATAGTTAAGCCCACGGGCCAGGGTGAGATCGGTCTCCAGCATGCCGGGGGTGAATGAATGCAGATACCGCAGCTCTTCAATGCCTTTGGCTCCTTCAGGATCCTGTCCCAGCAAAGCCTCCGCAAGCGCAAGTTTTTCTTCTTCCGTACCGTTGATGTTGAGGTATTGTTCGATAATATTGATCTGGGCCGATGAAATCCCTTTTGCTGCCAGCTCTTCCTTTACTTTATCGAGCCCGATCTTATCCAGCTTATCAATGGCAACGGTAATATCTGTCATGAATGCGGGACCACCGCAAAGATTTGCGAGGGCAGCCAGTATTTTCCGGTTGTTCACTCGGATACTAACGGGCACGCCTAACCGTTTAAAAACGGTGGCGTAGAGTGAGGCCAGTTCGGCTTCGTTTTGTAAGGACAGGCTGCCCACCACATCGGCATCACACTGGTAAAACTCCCTGTAGCGGCCGCGCTGCGGACGGTCAGCCCGCCACACGGGCTGTATCTGGTAGCGTTTGAATGGGAAATGCAGCTTGCCGTGGTTCATGGCCACATAGCGTGCAAAGGGAATGGTGAGGTCATACCGAAGCGCCCTTTCGGTGATGTTCTTGTTGTTTTTTCCAGCCAGAACAGCATTGAAACCTTCGAGTGCCTGCGTTTTTTTATCGGGGTTGTCCAGCCCGTTGTTCAGGATCTTGAAGATCAGTTTATCACCCTCGTCCCCATACTTACCCATCAGGGTATCCAGGTTTTCCATGGCCGGGGTTTCCAGGGGTTCAAAGCCATACAATTCAAATACGGTACGGATGGTACTGAAGATATAATTGCGCTTACGGATCACATCGGCAGAAAAATCACGGGTACCCTGGGGGATGGTGGGTTTGGTAGACATAGTGCAAAAGTCAAACGTCAAAAGTAAAAAGTCAAAAAAGATTATTTCGTACTGGATTTTACCAGGGACAAACAGGCATCATCAATCATCCGGAAGACTTCATGGTAGCCGGGTTCAGCACCATACCAGGGATCAGGGACATCGCGGTTCTGGCCGGGGTGGAGCAGGTTCATTAAGAGGTCTACTTTGGCAGGATTGAATTTTTTTCCCGCGATACGCCGCATTTCATGCACCACATCTTCGGCCATGGCATAGATCATATCAAACCGTTCAAAGTCCGCCGCAGTAAACGGCCTGGAACGCTGCTGGCTGATATCGATCCCGTTCATCAGGGCTACTTTCTGGGAGAGGCGATGAGGCGGTTCCCCGGTATGATAGCCATTGGTGCCCGCGCTTTCCACGCTCCATTGGAGTCCGGCTTCCCAGGCCCTTTGCTGGAGGATACCTTCTGCCAGTGGGCTGCGGCAAATATTTCCAAGACAGACCATGAGGATTTTCATGGAGGCAAAGATAGTTTAGGGCGAGGTTTTAGGGGTAGGGAATAGGGGTAGGGCTTAGAAGGAGTGACTGGTAGCAACCAGCGCCTAAACCCTACCCCTAATCCCTACACCCTAATTTTCCCCTCTTTCCAAAAAATGCCTATCTTGCCCATCCCACTTTTTGGACTAAGGCGGTATGAATATTGAACAGAAAGAACGGCGCAACCAGGCCTATATCCGGGCAATTTATGATCTGACGATGGGCGTATTATGGTCCGGCGCGGGCGTATTCTTGTTATTCCATGAACAGATGGGGTTTGAATTTAACTTCGACAGGACGCTGGCACGCATTTTTGGTGTCACCTGTGTAGCGTACGGCATATTTCGGTTTTACCGGGGTTTTAAAAACAGAAAACCATAATCATTTCCCAGGATGGGCAGGCGATTCCACATATATATGGTGTTGTTGGCGGCGGGTATTTTTGCCGGTTGCGGTGGCGGGGGGAAGAAGCCGGTTTACCAAAGCGATGATACGCTCAGTTCCGGCACCATTCACATCAGTGTGGATGAGAGTTTTAAGCCCGTGATTGATTCCCAGATCCAGGTATTTATGGCCCAGTTCCCCAATGCCAGGATCATCACCCATTATAAGCCTGAGGCTGAATGCCTTAAAGACCTTTTGGTGGATTCCATCCGCATGGTGATTGTGACCAGGGGGCTTAGTGAAGAGGAAGTTAATTTTTTCCGGGATACCCTCGGCTTTGCACCCAAATACGGCAAAATGGCGTCTGACGCTATAGCAGTGGTGGTGAACAACAAGGCTAAAGACTCTCTATTTTATGTGACAGATATCAGGGGAATGCTGAACGGGACCAGCGGCTTTAAATACCAGTTGGTCATGGACGGCAACAAGGCCACCAGCACGGTACGATTTATGATGGATTCTGTGCTGCGGGGCCAGCCGCTGGCGGCAAATGTTCAGGCGGCTGAAAATAGTGAGGGGGTGATCAATTATGTTGCCCAGCATCCGGAAGCCGTAGGTTTTGTGGGGGTGAGCTGGATTGGAAATAAAGAAGACTCTACACAGCTCAGTTTCCTGAAAAGTGTACGCATTGCAGCCATTCAGTGTGCTGCCTGTCCGGACCAACCCTATGTGAGACCCTATCAGGCCAATATTGTGCTGAAAAGATATCCGCTGCTGAGGGGATTGTATTATATCGTCAAGGAAAATTATGCCGGACTGGGCTCCGGATTCAGTAATTTCCTGACAGGGGAGAAGGGGCAGCTGATTTTCAGGAGGGCTTACCTGGCACCGTCCAGGATGAGTTTGCAGGTGAGGACCATGGATATGGAAGAAACAAGTTTTTGAATCATATTAGTTATAGCAAACAATCAAATCTAAAATTGCGGTTCATGACAAAAATCAAACTCGGCATTGTTGCGGTGATCCTGTTGATGAGCAATCTGGTTTTTGCCCAGACGGTCCAGGAAGGCAGGAAACTGATCAGCTACCAGCGTTATCAAAGTGCGGTTTCCACACTGGAAAAAGTGGTAGCTGCTAATCCCGGGAGTGCAGAAGCACACTACTGGTTAGGGCAGGCGTACATAGAAGCAGGCATGCTGGAAAAAGCCAAAGAGGTATATCGCAAGATCCTCGTGGGAGAACTGGGCAGCAACCCGCTTTTGCTGGTGGGCATGGGCCATGTTGAACTCCTGGAAGGTAAAAAGACCGACGCCCGCAGCCGGTTTGAAACAGCCATCAGCTTATCTAAAGGGAAGGATGTAGCGGTGTTGAATGCCATTGGCCGGGCCAATGCAGACAAAAACGGAGATCCTGACTACGCGATTGAGAAGCTGACCCAGGCTACTACCGTTAAAGGTTTCAAGGAGCCTGATGTATATGTGAATATGGGCGATGCTTACCGTAAGAAAAATGATGGTGGCGGTGCCGTAAGGTCTTACCAGAATGCATTGACCATCGATCCAAAATATGCTGAAGCGAGCTACAAGATCGGTAAAGTGTACTATACCCAGGGAAAGGACCAGGAAGAGACCTTCTCCAGGTATTTCAATGAAGCCATAGCGGCTGATCCTAATTTCGCTCCTGCGTACTACGACTTCTATGTGTATTTTTTCTTCAGGGATGTGAACAAGGCTAAAAACTATTTCGCCCAATACAAGCCTTTGGCAGATAAAGGTGCCGCATTGGATTACGAAGAAGCCAGCCTTAGTTTTGCCTCCGGTGATTTCAAGGATGCGGTGGCAAAATCCACTGAGTTGCTGAATAAATATGGCAATGATGCGGATGCCCGCTTGTATCGTTTGCGCGGTTATTCCAATTGGAAACTGGGCGACTCTGCTACGGCCATTAAGGATTTTGAAACATTTTTCTCCAAAGCCAAGGAAGAAGATGTGGTTCCTGACAACTGGATGGTGGCTGCAGAACTGGCGGCAAAATTCCCTGAGCGTCAGGCCAATTTTGAGCGCTATGTAAATGCCGCCATCGCCATGGATACCTCTGCTAAGGGAAAGACAGACCTGGCTAAGAAAACGGTGGAAATTTTTAAGAAGGCAGGAAACAATGCAAAGTCGGCAGAATGGGCCATCAAAGTGCTGCAAATGTCACCCAATCCATCTAAAGTGGACCTTTATAATGCTGGTTTTGAGAATTTTAAAGCTGGCGAGTTGCTGCGTGCCGACAGTCTTTTTGACGTATACAAAGGCAAGTATCCTGATGAAACTTATGGTTACTATTGGAGCTACAGGGCTCTGTCTGTATTGGATTCCACCATGGAGCAGGGCCTGGCCATACCAGATGCATCCAAATTTATTGAGATAGCAGAATTGGATAAGGCGAAAAACAAGTCCACTTTGTTGACGGCCTACGGATATATGGCCGGTTATCAGGCCAATATCAAAAAAGACTTTTCTGCAGCCATTGGCTTCCTGGATAAGATCCTTGAGATTGATCCTGCCAATGCCGATGCCATAAAAAATAAAGAGATTTTACAAAAGGCGCTGACCAAGGGTAAGAAACCCTGAGTTGGCCATTGAGAATAGACATTTAATAGCAAAATCCCCCCGCGCCGGGGGATTTTTGTTTTTTATGGGAATTCCACTGCATTAGCCTTAATTTTGCCCGCGTCAATATAATCCCTGATGAACCCATTGTATATTCTACAAGTTCCGGTGGGAGAAGCTGTTAACAGCTCCAGTAATTACTTCCCCATAGGCGTTCAGTTGATCTTTGCGATCGTTTTCGTAGCAGCCATGATGTTGCTGTCTCACTGGCTGGGGCCGAGGCGACTAACCAGCGATAAACTCCAGACATTTGAGAGCGGAATTGAGCAGCAGGGTAATGCCCGCCGCCCCATGGCGATCAAGTATTTCCTGGTGGCCATCCTCTTTGTTTTATTTGATGTGGAAGTGATCTTCTTCTACCCTTATGCGGTGAATTTCCGGGAACTGGGCTGGAATGGCTTTATGGCGGTGGTCCTGTTTGTGGGGTTCTTCCTGGCAGGATTTGTTTATATCATTAAGAAAGGTGCACTGACCTGGGAAGACTAGGGTAGTGAAGTGGTGAAGTGGTGAAGTGGTGTGGTAAACTAGTAGGTCATTTGGGTGTTATTCTGAAAGAAGATAACACTGATCAAAAAAAATAATTATGGCACGTCCGGTAAGATTTAACCTGAAACAGAAGGATACCAGTGACTGGGGGATCAATATGGTGGAAGCACCGGAAGGATTTTCCGGGGAAGGGTATTTCACCACCTCATTGGACAGGGTTGTGGGTTTGGCCAGGAAAAATTCCATCTGGCCCCTGCCCTTTGCTACCTCATGCTGCGGTATTGAATTTATGGCCACCATGGGTGCGCATTATGACCTCGCCCGTTTTGGTTCTGAGCGCGTTGGTTTTTCTCCCCGCCAGTGTGACCTGATGATGGTGATGGGTACTATTGCCAAGAAAATGGGTCCGGTAGTGAAGCAGGTATACCTGCAGATGGCTGAGCCCCGTTGGGTAATGGCCGTGGGTGCCTGTGCATCCAGCGGAGGTATTTTTGATACGTATTCAGTGTTGCAGGGGATAGACCAGATTGTGCCGGTGGATGTGTATGTACCTGGATGTCCGCCCCGCCCTGAAGCTATCCTGGATGGCTTCATGAAAATCCAGGATCTGGTGCATAATGAAAGCCTGCGCAGAAGGAATGGGCCTAAGTATAAGGCGCTGCTGGAGAGTTATGGAATACAGTAGTGAAATGGTGAAGTGGTGAAATGGTGAAGTGGTGAAATAGTTAAAAATATGACGTTGACCAACGATATTATTAAAACAAAACTGACGGAGAAGTTTGGTGAGGCGTTGACCCATTGGGAAGAACCCTATGGGTTGCTGACCTTTACGGCTCCAAAGGATCTTAACCTGAAAGTGCTGAGTTTTTTGCATGACGATGAAGAACTGGGTTTTCGCTTTCTGACGGATCTTACAGGAGTGCATTATCCAGACAGGAAAGGCGAGGAACTGGCAGTGGTTTACCATCTGCACAACCTGGTCAAGAATGTGCGGGTGCGGATGAAAGTATACGCTCCGGTGGAACAGCCAGACGTGTATACGGCCACGGGATTGTTCTCCGGCGCCAACTGGATGGAACGCGAGACCTATGACTTTTTTGGCGTGAACTTCCTCGGCCATCCTAATCTCAAGCGGGTGTTGAATGTGGAAGAGATGGATTATTTCCCGCTGCGGAAGGAATTTCCGCTGGAGGACCAGACAAGGACGGATAAGGACGATGAGATGTTTGGACGATAAGTAAATATTAATTGACATGACTGACCATAATAACATACGCCTTCCCGAAGGTTCCATAGAAAAAGAAACCACCACGCTCAACCTGGGTCCAACGCACCCTGCCACGCACGGTGTATTTCAGAATATCCTGGAACTGGATGGCGAGCGTATCGTGAAAGCAGAGTCAACCGTAGGTTATATTCATCGCGCATTTGAAAAAATTGCGGAGCGAAGGCCTTATAACCAGATCACACCGCTGACGGACAGGTTGAATTATTGTTCATCGCCCATCAACAATATGGGCTGGCATCTCACCTGCGAGAAACTGCTGGGCGTTAAAACGCCTAAACGTGTGGACTACCTGCGTGTCATTATTATGGAGCTGGCGCGGATTTCAGATCACCTGATCTGCAATTCCATTGTGGGTGTGGATACCGGCGCGTATACCGGGTTTCTCTATGTGATGCAATACCGGGAGCTCATCTATGAGATCTACGAAGAAGTTTGTGGCTCCAGGCTCACTACCAATATTGGAAGGATCGGCGGGTTTGAAAGGAATTTCAGCAATGCCGCCTTCACTAAACTTGAAAAATTCCTTGCAGAATATCCTGGTGTGTTGCGGGAATTTGAAAACCTGTTCACCCGTAACAGGATCTTTGTGGAAAGGACCGTGGGTACCGGCGCCATCAGCGCAGAACGGGCGCTGAACTACAGCTATACCGGCCCCAACCTAAGGGCTGCAGGGGTTGACTATGACGTAAGGGTGCATAGCCCTTATTCCTCTTATGAAGATTTTGATTTTGTGGTACCAGTGGGAACAACCGGTGATAACTATGACCGTTACCAGGTGCGGAATGCAGAGATGTGGGAATCCCTGAAGATCATAGAGCAGGCCTATAAAAAAGTTCAGGAGTTTAAAGGTGCCGAAGCGGAAGTGTTCCACGCTGACGTGCCGGATTATTATCTGCCCGAGAAGGCTGACGTGTATACAAAAATGGAAGCGCTGATCTATCACTTTAAAATTGTGATGGGCGAAACAGAGATCCCTGCAGGGGAAGTATACCAAAGCGTGGAAGGCGGCAACGGAGAGTTGGGATACTACCTGATCAGTGATGGCGGCAGAAGTCCGTACAGGCTGCACTTCCGCAGGCCTTGTTTCATTTACTACCAGAGCTATCCTGAATTGGTACAGGGCGCCATGCTGAGTGATGCTATTGTGACCATGAGTAGCCTTAACCTGATTGCAGGGGAGATGGACGCTTGATAATGTGGTAATGCGGTAGTGCGGTAATTTAAGAAAGAAGAAATTAATGATACAGTTTTCAGAAACAACGCGAAAGGAAGCAGAAAGGCTCATTGCACGCTATCCGGAAGGGAAGCAGAAAAGTGCACTGATCCCCTTGTTGCACCTTGCGCAAGATGAGTTTGGCGGTTGGCTCAGTCCGGAATCCATGGACTATGTGGCCGGACTGCTGAAGCTGGAGCCCATTGAAGTGTATGAAGTGGCCACTTTCTACAGCATGTTCAACCTCAAACCGGTAGGGCATTATGTATTTGAAGTGTGCCAGACCGGTCCGTGTATGCTGCGGGGGTCTGATCAGATCATTGATTACATCAAAGCCAAACTGGACATTGGTGTGGGTGAGACCACAAGGGACGGACTTTTCACGTTGAAAACCGTGGAATGCCTGGGTGCCTGCGGATATGCACCTATGATGCAGCTGGGCAAACATTATCGGGAACACCTGACGAAGGAGAAAGTGGATGCGATTGTGGAAGAGTGCAGGTCAAAATCAGCACAAAACAATTGATCATGTTAAAACCATTGGTAACATTCGGATGTCTGCTGTTGCTGGCTTCCTGCGGGAACCCGGAAACGGCATCAGAAAAACCAACCGTTGTGGATTCTGTGATCGCAAAAGCGGATACAGTGGCTGCGGCACCGGTGGTGACCAGCACTACCTATGCGGGTACATTGCCTTGCGCGGACTGTGCCGGTATCCAAACGGAGCTGACGCTGAAATCAGATAACAGTTGGGCTATGCATATGATCTATGACAAGCGCCCGGCAAAAGGACCCGGATCCAACGAGTTTAATGAAGCGGGTGAATGGATGCTGCACGGCGCAGATACGGTACACCTGATGGGCAGGAAAGACGCCCCATCAATGTACATCAGGACAGACAGTTCACTGATCCAGCTGGATATGAGTGGCAAGCGCATTGAAGGGAAACTGGCGAGTAAATATGTATTGAAGAAAATGTAAAGGTCAACACTCCGTGTTTGACTTTTGATTGTATAATTTATGGGACGAAAACTATTACTAGAAAAGGCTCACGTAGAAGGCATCCGCTTTTTTGACGTTTACCGTAAAGAGGGTGGATACCGCAGTGTGGAGAAAGCACTGAAGACAATGAGCCCAGATCAGGTGACGGAGGAAGTGAAGAAGAGCGGCCTGCGTGGCCGGGGTGGTGCCGGTTTCCCTGCCGGTATGAAGTGGAGTTTCCTTGCCAAACCAGAAGGCGTGCCCCGCCACCTCGTCTGCAACGCGGATGAGTCCGAGCCGGGAACATTTAAGGATCGATACCTGATGGAGTTCATCCCTCATTTATTGATTGAAGGGTTGATTGTTTCTTCATACGCATTGGGCAGTAACGATACTTATATTTATATCAGGGGCGAGTATGCGTGGATCGTTGACATTTTAGAGCAGGCAATTACGGAAGCCAAAAACAACGGCTTCCTGGGTAAGAATATCCTTGGTTCCGGTTTTGATTGTATGGTACACGTGCAGCGTGGTGCCGGCGCATATATCTGTGGGGAAGAAACGGCCTTGCTGGAATCACTGGAAGGTAAACGCGGTAATCCCCGCATCAAGCCTCCGTTCCCTGCGGTAAAAGGTTTGTGGGACCGGCCTACGGTGGTGAACAATGTGGAGACCATTTCTGCGGTGGTTCCCATCATCAATGAAGGTGGTGAAGAATATGCGAAGATCGGGGTGGGCAAATCAACGGGTACCAAACTGATCTCTGCTTGTGGTAATATCAATAAGCCAGGTGTGTATGAGATTGATATGACCATCTCTGTGGAAGAGTTCATTTACAGTGATGAATACTGTGGGGGCATTCCCAATGGCAAGAAACTGAAGGCATGTATACCTGGTGGTTCATCGGTCCCCATCCTTCCTGCTAATCTTTTACTGAAGACGGCGAAAGGGGAGGCGAGGATGATGAATTATGAAAGTCTTTCTGATGGAGGCTTTGCAACCGGCTCTATGATGGGGTCCGGTGGTTTCATTGTGTTTGACGAGGACCAGTGCGTAGTTAGAAATACGATGACCCTTGCGCGGTTTTACCGCCATGAAAGTTGTGGACAGTGTTCTCCCTGCCGGGAAGGCACTGGCTGGATGGAGAAGATCCTGCACAATATTGAATATGGAAAGGGTAAAATCAGCGATATCGATCTGTTGTGGGATATCCAGCGCAAGATTGAAGGGAATACCATTTGTCCGCTGGGTGACGCGGCTGCCTGGCCTGTGGCTGCAGCTATCCGTCACTTCCGTGATGAATTTGAATGGCATGTGAATAATCCGGAGGAATCGCAACGCCGCAATTATGGCCTTGCGCATTATGCGGATCCTATTTATCAACCGGCATAAGCCCGCAGAAAAGAAACTACTTATAAGGTATGTCTGAAGAAAAGAAATTATTCAAAGTAACCATCGACAATATCACGGTTGATGTGGAGCCGGGGACAACCATCCTGCAGGCTGCACGTCAGGTGGGGGGCGATGTGGCGCCGCCGGCGATGTGTTACTATTCCAAATTGAAAGGCTCCGGCGGTAAGTGCCGCACCTGCCTGGTGGAAGTGAGCAAGGGCAGCACTGCTGACCCCCGGCCCATGCCTAAGCTGGTGGCCAGCTGCCGCACCACCGTCATGGATGGCATGGAAGTGAAGAATATCACCAGTGAACGCGTAGTGGATGCCCGTAAAGGTGTGGTTGAATTTCTGTTGCTCAACCATCCATTGGATTGCCCTGTTTGTGACCAGGCAGGAGAATGTCATCTTCAGGACCTCGGCTATGAACACGGTTCTGAGGGTACACGCTATGCATTCAAGCGCAGAACTTTTGACAAGCATGACCTCGGTCCATATATTCAGCTGCATATGACACGCTGCATCCTATGCTATCGCTGCGTGTTCACGGCAGACCAGGTGACAAATAAGCGTGTACATGGGGTGCTCTCCCGCGGAGATCATGCCGAGATTGCCACATATATTGAGAAAGCACTGGACAATGATTTTATCGGTAATGTGATAGATGTTTGTCCCGTGGGCGCGTTAACAGACAGGACTTTCCGTTTCAAAAACAGGGTATGGTTCACCAAACCTGTGGACGCGCACAGGGATTGTCCTACCTGTACTGGAAAGGTAACGCTCTGGCAAAGGGGTGATGAAGTATTACGGGTTACAGCGCGGAAAGATGAATGGGGAGAAGTGAAAGAATGGATCTGCAATACCTGCCGCTTTGAGAAAAAACACGTGAATGATTGGGTGATTGAAGGCCCTGCAAAGATCAGCAGGCATTCTGTGATCTCCCAGGGACACTATGTAGATACAGTTAAGCCCAAGGAAACGGTTCCTGCGGTAATGGGTGGAAGGGATCCTAAGTTGTTGTTTGATATCCACACGGTGAGTGAAGTCAATAAACCCGGTATTGACCTGAGTGCCATTCAAGGACCAGCTACTTCCGATGTATTTAATGCAGGCGGAAAAGCCATAAACCCTTCTAAGCCATGATGATTGCTATTGATATCGCATTGTTCCTGGAGAAATTCACGCTGATCATAGTAGTGATTCTGGCGGCGCTGGGTATTGCGCTGTATACCACTTTTGCGGAACGTAAAGTGGCGGGCATCATCCAGGACCGCAGGGGACCTAACCGCGCAGGACCTTTCGGGTTGTTGCAACCGCTGGCAGACGGTCTGAAGATGATCATGAAGGAAGAGATTATTCCCCTTACCTCTAACAAATGGCTGTTCATCCTGGGCCCTAACCTGGCCATGATCACCGCTATGATGACCAGTGCAGTGATCCCCTGGGGAAATAAGCTGGAGCTGTTTGGCAGGACCATTGATCTGCAAATTGCGGATATCAACATAGGGGTGTTGTACATTTTTGGCGTAGTGAGTATGGGTGTGTATGGAATCATGATTGGTGGCTGGGCTTCCAATAACAAGTTTTCATTACTGGCTGCCGTGAGGGGCGCCTCGCAGATCATTTCATATGAACTGGCGATGGGTCTCTCTCTGATTGCATTGTTGATGTTCACCGGATCATTGAGCTTAAAGACCATTGTAGAGCAACAGATGAGCAACGGTATCTGGAATGTTTTGTACCAGCCACTGGGCTTTCTGATTTTTTTGATCTGTGCCTTTGCGGAAACCAACAGGACGCCCTTTGACCTTCCCGAGGCGGAGAATGAACTGAACTTCGGTTATCACCAGGAGTATTCTTCGATGAAGCTTGGATTTTTTCTGTTTGCGGAGTATATCAATATGATCATGAGCAGTGCTTTAATGGCTACGCTCTTTTTTGGAGGATACGATATTCCGTTTGTGAATGAAGCCGCGCTGGCAGAGAAATGGAGTGTCAATATTGTGAGCTTGCTGGGCACATTGATGTTGCTCGTCAAGATCGTGGCATTCCTGTTCTTCTTTATGTGGGTGCGGTGGACAATCCCCCGTTTCCGTTATGACCAGTTGATGGACCTGGGATGGAAGAAGCTGATTCCGCTGGCCCTGGCCAATATGCTGATCACAGGAGCAGTGATCCTGTGGCTGAAAAAATAGGATTTGAAAAATAATGACATGCAACCATTAACCAATAGAGCGAAAGTGCTGGAGCAGAAGCCCCTCAGTTTTATGGAGCGGCTGTACATCCCCAATATTGCAAAAGGGATGGCCATCACCTTTGGGCACATGTTCAAAAAACGCCCTACGATCAACTATCCGGAGGAGAAGCGCCCATTCAGTCCCGTCTTCAGGGGACTGCACGTGCTGAACAGGGACGAGGAGGGGAGGGAGAACTGTACCGCCTGTGGACTTTGTGCCGTAGCCTGTCCTGCAGAAGCCATTACGATGGAGGCCGCGGAAAGGAAAAGAGATGAAGAGCATCTGTATCGCGAAGAGAAATACGCCGCACGATATGAAATAAATATGCTGCGTTGCATTTTCTGTGGATTGTGTGAAGAGGCATGCCCTAAGGATGCGATCTATCTTTCAGAAACATTTGCACCTGCAAACTATACCCGTCAAAGTTTCATATACGGCAAACCTGATCTGCTGATCCCCAACCCCAAGACCCAGCCAGAAGAATTCAAGGCGGCACAGGGCAGGATCGAAGAGCACAAAGCCCATGTGAAAGCAGCCAAAAACGATCAATAACTGACATGAGTATTACGGAAATTCTATTCTGGTTTCTTACTGCACTGGCCATTCTCAGCGCGCTGATGGTGGTATTCAGTAAGAATCCTGTACACAGTGTACTTTGGCTCATCGCCGTTTTCTTTGCTATTTCAGGCCATTACATTTTATTGAACGCGCAATTCATTGCCGTGGTGAACCTGATTGTATATGCAGGTGCTATTATGGTATTGTTCCTGTTTGTGATCATGCTGATGAACCTTAATGCGGAGACCGAGCCCCAGAAAAACCGATGGATGAAAATGGCTGGCGTAGTTGCCGGTGGTTCATTGATGCTGGTGGTGGTTGCCGCCCTTCGGCAGACGGAAATGAACAACCAGTTTGCCCAGATGAAGGTGGGTGATATCGGCCTGATCCAGAACCTAGGAAAGGTGCTGTTCAATGATTATGTACTGCCTTTTGAAATCAGCAGTGTACTGTTCCTTAGTGCCATGGTAGGTGCCGTGGTCATTGGTAAGAAAGACTAAATGAATTGATTGATATGCCCATAAATTATTACATATTCCTGGCGCTGGCCCTTTTCAGCATTGGCGTGATTGGCGTGCTTACGCGCAGGAATGCGATCATTGTTTTCATGTGCATCGAGCTGATGCTGAATGCTGTGAACCTCTTGCTGGTAGCCTTCTCTAAAATGCACCATGGCAACGCCCTGGTGATGGATAAGGCAACACAAGTGGGATCAGAAGCGCAATTGTTTGTGTTTTTCATCATGGTGGTAGCCGCGGCGGAAGTGAGTGTGGGACTGGCCATCATTGTGATGCTGTACCGGAACATTCACTCAGTAGATATAAATTTCCTGAACAGGCTAAAACATTAAGAAGTGATGCGGGAAGCTAAACCCTTCTCCCTTCATCTTCTCCCTTGATATAACAATATGACAAAACTAACTTATCTCATTCCCCTCTTGCCGCTGATCGGGTTTCTGATCAATGGTCTAGGGCGTAAATATTTGTCGAAGTCATTGGTGGGCATTATTGCCAGCGGTGCCATCCTCGGATCCTTTATCCTGAGTGTGCTGTTGTTCATGGTGGTGAATACGCCGGGATTCAATGCCACCCCAGTAAAGTATTTTGACTTCATTAATACGGCAGGAATCAATATTCCCTTCAGTTTCCAGGTTGACCAGTTGTCATCGCTGTTCCTGCTGATCATCACCGGTGTGGGTTTTCTGATCCACCTGTATTCCACTGCCTATATGCATGAAGAGAAAGGAGAGCACTATGCGAGGTATTTTGCCTATCTCAATCTCTTTGTTTTCTCGATGTTGTTGTTGGTGCTGGGATCCAATTTTGTGATCATGTTCATTGGCTGGGAGGGCGTGGGTCTTTGTTCTTACCTGCTGATTGGCTACTGGTTCAAGAATGGTGATTATAATAATGCGGCAAAGAAGGCCTTTGTGATGAACAGGATCGGCGATCTTGGTTTCCTATTGGCCATATTCTGGATGCTGATGCAGTTTGGCAGTGTGTCTTATGCCGATGTGTTTTCCAAAGCGGGCAATACAGCACCTGCAGTATTGACAGGTATTACTTTATTATTGTTTGTAGGCGCTACGGGTAAATCTGCCCAGATTCCATTATATACCTGGTTACCGGATGCCATGGCGGGTCCTACGCCCGTATCAGCACTGATCCACGCGGCTACAATGGTTACAGCAGGTATTTACATGATTGCGCGCAGTAACATTATGTACACCCTGGCGCCCATCACCCCAACGGTGGTGGCCGTGATTGGGCTGGTGACTTCTTTGCTGGCGGCCAGTATAGCCATTCAGCAAAATGATATTAAGAAAGTACTGGCATATTCAACAGTGAGCCAGCTGGGCCTGATGTTCCTCGGTCTTGGCGTGGGTGCTTACACCGGTGCTGTTTTTCATGTGATGACGCATGCGTTTTTTAAGGCCCTGCTCTTCCTGGGTGCGGGTTCTGTGATCCATGCCATGCACCATGAGCAGGATGTTAGATTCATGGGCGGGCTTAGGAAGAAACTGCCCGTTACACATATTACCTTTCTGATTGGTTGTATTGCCATTGCGGGCATACCGCCTTTCTCCGGATTCTTTTCAAAAGACGAGATCCTGATGGGTGCTTTTGCACATAGCCCTGTGCTCTATGCTTTTGGAACGTTTAGCGCATTGCTCACTGCATTTTATATGTTCCGGTTGTACGCACTTACCTTCCTGGGTAAGTTCCGGGGTACGCATGAACAGGAGCATCACCTCCATGAATCACCCGCGGCAATGACGATGCCGTTGGTAGTGCTGGCCATCCTCGCTGTGGTGGCTGGTTTTCTGGGCATTCCTGAAGTGTTTGCCAAAGATGCACACTGGCTGGAGCATTTCCTGGCACCTGTTTTTGCCGAGTCAACGGCCCGGCAGGGAGTACATACCATCAGCCATTCTACGGAGTATGCCCTGATGGGTGCAACAGTAGCGGCGATACTGGTGATCGTATTCATCGCCATAAAAAAATTCACGAATCACGCGCCTGCAGAACGTGCTGCAGGTTTTGCGAAGGTATTGCAGGACAAGTGGTATGTGGATGAATTGTATGAGGCTATCATCAATAAGCCCTTGATGGCATTTTCCAGGTTCCTCAACAATGTAGTGGAGCGTTCCCTGATAGATGGGGTGGTGAATGGCGTGGGCAGGCTGGTGCAATATGGAGGAAGGCAGTTAAGATGGCTGCAAAGCGGACAGGTGGGATCCTATATCCTGATTATGGTGGCGGCAACCGTGATCTTTTTCATCATTCAATTATTCAGTAAGTAAACCCGGGTTAAAACCAAGATATGTTTGCAGCGTTCGATAATTTCCCCGCACTACTGATCTGGTTCCCCCTGCTGGGCGGATTGGTCAGCTTTTTCATCAAAGAGGAAAAGACGGTCAAAACCTGGGCGCTTTTTGCCTCCATCGCCACCCTTGCGCTGGTTTGCGTGAGTCTGTTGTATACAGACCAGAAGCACTACAGCATTAATGCGGTGAGTTATGTATGGCTGCCTGAACTGGGCAGCAGCTTTGCATTAATGCTGGATGGTATGAGCCGCATATTGGTGTTGCTTACGGCTATTGCTTTCCCTGTCATTTTTGCATCAACCAGTTCTGCTACCTATAAGAATGCAAACCAGTTTTATGGATTGATGCTGTTAACGCAGTGTGGTCTTATGGGTACTTTTATGGCGGTGGATGCGCTGGTGTTCTATTTCTTCTGGGAGCTTGCCCTGATCCCGGCATATTTCCTGGCTTCGCTTTGGGGAGGAGAGAAGAGAACGCAGGCAGCCTTTAAATTTTTCATCTACACTTTTGCAGGATCACTGTTCCTCCTGATCGGTATCCTTTATGTATACCTCAAAACGGCAGACCAGAGCTTCTCTGTGGTGGCTTTTTACAATGTGAATCTTTCCGTCAAAGAACAAACCTGGTTGTTCTGGCTGTTCTTTGTGGCCTTCGCCATCAAGATGCCCATTTTCCCCTTCCATACCTGGCAGCCGGATGCCTACGAGCAATCCGCTACGCCGGTAACCATGGTCCTCAGTGGCGTAATGGTTAAAATGGGCTTGTTTGCGGTATTACGCTGGCTGGTGCCTGTTTTTCCTGACATCATTAAGAATGTAGATAATGTGGTGATTGGTATGGCTGTGGTGGGTATGTTGTATGCTTCCTGTGTGGCACTGGTGCAGGATGACCTTAAGCGACTAGTAGCCTATTCCTCTATTGCGCACATCGGTCTCATGGCAGCAGCCATATTCAGTCTTAACCAGGTTGCTGTGCAGGGGATGATGGTGCAGATGTTCAACCACGGTATTAACATCATCGGGATGTGGATCGTGGTATTCCTTATTGAACAGCAAACGGGCATTCGCAAGATCTCCCAGTTAGGCGGACTTGCACAGCAGGCGCCGGGGCTGGCCATCCTGCTGGTGATTGTTGCGCTGGCCAACATCGCCCTCCCGCTCACCAATGCCTTTGTGGGCGAGTTCATGATGTTTGCCGGACTGTACAAATTCAATCCCTGGTATGCTGCAGCGGCCGGACTCAGTATTATCCTCGCCGCCGTGTACACCCTTAACATGATCAAGAATGTTTTTTACGGAAACCTCAATACACTCACGGCTTCATTCAGGGATATCGTCCTGAAGGAGAAGCTGGTGCTTGGACTGATTGTAGTGCTGATCTTTTTTGTGGGCGTTTACCCTGCGCCCATGTTTGATATGATCAGGCAGGCATCAGACGTGTTATTAAGCAGGTTTACAAAATAATCAGAGCAGTAATATGAACGCAATTATTTTATCGGCAGTTTTGGGCGTGGTGATGATGTATTCGGGGATTTTTCTCAGGAACAAAGCTGCTGTACAGGCTACCGCCATTATCGGCATTGTTGTATTGATTGTGGTCAACTGGCTGGAACTGGTTGGTTTTAGTTTTTTCCAGATAGATACCAAGGGCCTGCTCAGTTTCAACACCTTTGGACTGGTGTTTAATTTGGTGGCTTTTGTGGCCACGCTGTTTTACTTCCTGCTATCCGGCAAAGACATGGAAGATGTAGGAAAGAATCTTTCTGACTATTACGCGCTGATCTTTTTTGTCTTGTGTGGTGTGAGCGTGGTGAGTGCATTCCAGAGTTTGCTGATGCTGTTTATAGGAATCGAGATCATTTCTATACCCCTTTATATCCTGGCAGGAAGTGATAAGCGAAACCTGAAGAGCAATGAGGCCTCCCTTAAATATTTCCTGATGGGCTCATTTTCCACGGGACTGATGCTGATGGGTATTGCACTCCTGTATGGTGCTTCAGGTACTTTTTATCTAGAGGGGCTGAACCTGGGCGCAGGCACACTCACATCCATCACTGCCATAGGCGTGGTGCTGATGATGGTGAGCATGGCCTTTAAAGCGTCTGCAGCACCCTTTCATTTCTGGACGCCGGATGTATATGACGGATCACCTACGGTGTTTACCTCATTCATGGCTACTATTGTGAAGGCGGCGGTATTCATTGCCTTTTTCCGCCTGTTTGAAAACGCATTCGGAAAAATGCATGGCAGCTGGCAGATTCTGGCGGCCATCATCACCGCGGCTACACTGATCATTGGTAACCTCACGGCGGTATTCCAGCAAAGTGTTAAACGAATGCTGGCCTATTCCTCCATTGCCCAGGCCGGATTTATGATGCTGGCGATCTTTGCCCTCAATGCTACCGGAAAAAGTGGTCTTATCCTGTATGCTGCGGCCTACAGCCTGGCTACCATTGGTGTATTTGCCGTGCTGATCAAAATGAAGGACTATACCTTTGATGGATTTAACGGACTGGCAAAACACGATCCCGTCCTGGCCTTCACCACTTCCATCTTTCTCCTTTCCCTGGCGGGAATACCCCTTACTGCAGGATTCTTTTCAAAATATTACATGTTGCTGAGTGCCCTGAAAGCAGACCAGATGTTCTGGCTCGTCATTGTGGGCGTTGTATGCGCGGCCATCAGCGTCTATTATTATTTCCGCGTGATCCAGAGCATGTATTTTAAGGAGTCCGATGAGACACCCGTGGTATCCGTTAGCCCGGGGTTCAGGACCTTATTGATTGTTACGGCTGCGCTGGTAATCCTGTTGGGCGTAAAACCCGGTCTCTTGCTGAATTTGTTGAATCTCTAGACCTGCAATTGACAACTGACAATTAACAATTGACAATGGGCACTGGTCACTAAAGTCTAGACTTTAGACACTAGTGCTATTTGTCAATTGTCAATTATTAATTGCCAATTGCCAGTATAATATGCCGTTTATAATCCTCAGGCACCCCAAATGCGGGGATTCTGTACATTTAGGCCATGAAATTCCTCGATACGCTGAGACTGGCCTGGAATACCGTACGCGCACAACGGCTGCGTACCGGCATTACCGTAGCCATCATTGCTTTTGGTATTATGGCCCTGGTAGGCATTATCACCGCCATTGAAGCGATGAATAAGAGCCTCCGGGAGAGTTTTTCCACCATGGGTGCCAACGCATTCAGTATCCGTTACAAAGAACGCAGGGTTCAGTTTGGACGGGGAGAAGTCAAGAAGACGGATAAGCGTAAAAAAGCCAAGAAATCCAACGAAGGCAAGGTAATTACTTACGAGCAGGCGAGGATGTTCAAGCAACGGTTTGAATACCCTGCATTTGTAGCCATAGGACTTAATGGCCCCCGTAACCAAACGGTCTTTTATGAAAGCAAAAAATCAAACCCAACGGTAACCGTGAATGGGGGCGATGAAAATTACTTACTCCTCAATGGCTATGAAGTTGAATATGGCCGGAACCTGAATAAGCTGGATGTGGAAAGCGGCCGTAATGTTGCCGTTATTGGAAGTGATATTGCAGAAAAGTTTTTCAGCGGAAGAAAAGAGAGAGCCCTGGAACAGGTGATCCGTGTGGGAAGCAATAAGTACAGGATCATTGGGGTGATGAAAGAGAAGGGATCCAGTGCTTTCCTTCAGATGGATAACGTGGTGATCACCAGTTATAACAATATCCGCAGGCTCTATACCAACAGTAACCAGAGCTTCAGCCTGGCAGTGCAGGTGGATGATGTAAAGCATATGGAAGCCGCTATTGGCGAAGCGGAAGGCGTGTTCAGGCCCATCAGGAGCCTGGCCATCACCGAGGAGAATAATTTTTATGTAGATAAAAGCGACAGTATTGCCGAGACTTTTATCAAGTTGTTGGGAACCATTTCAGCTGCCGCAGGTGCTATTGGTTTTATCACCCTGATGGGTGCAGCTATCGGATTGATGAACATTATGCTGGTGGCAGTGTCTGAAAGAACCCGTGAAGTGGGTTTGATAAAAGCATTAGGTGCAAGGAAAACGAATATCAGGACGCAATTTCTTTTTGAATCCATTTTTATCAGCCTGCTGGGAGCGGCTATCGGTATTTTCCTGGGTGTAATGGTGGGCAATGCCGTGGGCTTGTTATTGAAGACCGGATTCCTGATCCCCTGGGGCGTAGTTATCGCCGGTATCATCATCTGTTCCCTGGTTGGGCTGGCTGCCGGCATCTATCCTGCCTGGAAAGCGAGTAAGCTTGATCCCATTGTGGCACTGCGGTATGAATAAAAGTAGGGGTAGGGTTTAGGGGTAGGGTGTAGGCTAGGTCCTAGCTACACCCTACCCCTATTTCCTACACACTATTTAGGATCCAGTCCCTGCTTAATCCTCTCCGCGAGGTCCTGCAGGTGATACCTTGTAAGATTATCTGTGTTGCCTGCTGCGGCAGTGGCAATCTCACCGCGCAATTGCACCAGGTGTGCACGAACTACAGAGCTCACATCGTTCTTTTTGATATCGCCACCGGCGCCGCCACCCAGAAGAATCGTAATCTGGTTAAGGGCATTACCGGCATCGCCTGGGTTCAGGATGGCCAGCAAACGCTCAACATAACTCTTCTGCAGGTTACGCCTGTAAGGATCGGTTTTTGCCTTAGCGGGCAATTCCCTGAATATGCCTTTCTTGAGGTCAACCAGGTATTCATCCACACCATAGGCGTCATTATACCTTGCCATCATATTGGCCATCTTTGACAAACGGCTGGAGTTCAGGAGGCTGCCGAGCAATTGATCCTGTAAAGATGTTACGGGATCATTGAGCGGGGACGCAAACTTGTTCACAATATTTTTGTCCAGCATCCAGGTTGGTGTTTCAAAAGCCTGCTTGTTGATGAATGCAACGGCTTCCTTCTGCGTGGCCTTCGGTACCATTTCAAATACATCGCCCTGCTGCTCTACCGTTTTCCAGGTCTCATAGTAGCCACCGATGTTACGGCTCACGTGGCCCATATACCTGCTGAACTGGCTCCTTACGGCTCCATACATTTCGGAAAGATTCTCGTAATCATCGGCTTCTTCCTTGGTCCATTCAGGGAGGCCGGCCATTACTCGTTTCAGGTTTTTGATGCCATATTCAGAAGCCTTCATGGCATTGTCACCCAGATCTTCACTTTGGGTGCGGGGATCTGAGGTATTGCCACTTTCATAAGTGCCAAACCAAACCCTTGGATTTTGAGCATAGCGTTCGTTGAATTTCTTGCTCAGGAATTTCTTTTGTTCTTCCTTGTCTTTACCGGGAGCATATCCATATCCCCATTCAATGGCCCATTTGTCATAGTCGCCAATGCGGGGGAACAGACCGGCCCTTCCGATATTGTCTTCGGGCTGCGCCACGTAGTTGAAACGCGCATAGTCCATGATGGAGGCGGTGTGGCCGTTGGCTTCCACCCAGGCCTTATCCCGCAGTTTTTCCACCGGTGTTTTGGAGGATGAACCCATGTTATGGCGGAGACCCAGGGTATGGCCTACTTCGTGGGAAGACACAAAACGGATCAGGTTACCCATCAGGTCATCATCAAATTTCATTTTACGGGCACCGGGGTCAACTGCCGCGGTTTGAACCAGGTACCAGTCGTGCACCAGTTGCATCACATTATGGTACCAGCCGATATGGCTTTCCAGAATCTGCCCGCTTCTGGGGTCATGGATCTGGGGGCCGTAGGCGTTGGCGATGTCTGAAGCAAAATAACGGAGCACGCTGAACCGGGCATCTTCCAGGCTCATGGTGCTATCATTTTCCGGCCATTCCCTGCCAAAGATGGCATTTTTGAAACCGGCTTTTTCGAATGCCGCCTGCCAGTCGTTGATTCCCTGGATCAGGTAGCTGCGCCATTTTTTGGGTGTAGCGGGATCGATATAGTAAATGATAGGCTTCACCGGCTCTACCAGTTCTCCGCGCTTCCATTTCTCCATGTCTTCCGGCTTGGGTTCCAGTTTCCAGCGAACGATGAAATTGTCCTCCTCTACTTTCTGCTGGTCATCGGAATAGACCACATAATCGTCAGAGAAATAACCCACCCTGCGGTCTACCAGGCGCTGCTGGTAAGGCACTTTGGGCAGCAGCAGGAAGGAGGTGTTGATCTCCATGGTGATGGCACCGGCTGCGGCTGCTGCAGGAAGGGAAGAAGTGGTGGGGAAGGGGGAAGGTGCGCCAAAAGAAGGCGTGGCAGCGGAGGCGTTGAATGTCTTCACCGTCCTCACTTCTGTATTGATAGGGTAGCTGCGGATGCTCTCAATATATGAACGGTCAGAAGCCAGTCCGCTCAGGCTCATGGCGCGCTTGGCGTTGGGGTTGAGGGATACGGGCTGGTTGTCGCCCTTCAGGTAATCAGTCATATCCACCACCACGCCCATGGAATCACGGGAAAACGCTTTGATGTCCATTGCCGCGGCAATGGGGTCTACGTTGGAGTTCCTGACGGCCTTGTAAATTGGATCGGCGGAATCTGCCACGGCGATGGTGAGTACCACGCGCATAAAGACTTTGTTATCGGGTCCTTTTTCAAACTTCAGGACCTGCTGGTTGGCGAGCTCGCCGCCGTAGGTTCGGCCTCCGCCGGCTACTTTTGAAAAACGGGTTACCGCAATAATCTCCCGGCCCAGGATGGAATCGGGGATCTCGAAATAGTACTTATCGTCTACCTTATGAACGGTAAAAAGTCCCCGCTGGGTCTTAGCCTTCCCGGTGATCACTTCGCCATAAGGCTTTGGTCCTGTGGTAGTTCTGCCTGCACCGGGCATGCCGCCGGGTACGGGTGGGGTAGCGCCGGGGGTCCCGGGTGCGGGAGCCGGAGCCGGAGTAGGTGTGGGAGAAGGGTTCCTTCTCTGGGCCATGCCATCCGTTGACCATAATACTACGGCTAACAGGAGGGGCAGCCATCGAAACGTAAACTTCGCAGTCTGCATGTCTTGGAATTTAGGTTGCCGAATGTAGGAATTAGATACCCTCATCAGGCGGGTTTTAGAAAAAAAATTAAAATGAACGTAACGGTTTTTGGGAATAAACGCATCCAATGCAAAATTGATCGATTCAAATTCGGGTAATTTGAAACATTTCAATACACCGGACCTGACGGGATATTCACAATGTATGGGTTTGATGACTTTTTTTTACAAAACTTACTATATTGTGTTCCCTTGATAATTTTTTTTAACCCGGCTTGTCTGGTGAAAAACATTTTTAAGTAGAATTGTGGCATCAAAACCAATCACCAAAACGAACATTTAAACTTTAAAAAACAAAAAGTCATGGCTGAGACAAAACCGACTGCAACAGCAACTGCTGCAAAGGCAACAACATCTGTACAACCTAAGAAGAGCAGCAATCTTATTTCCGTTCTGGCTCCGATACTTTGTATTATTGCCGGTTACGTCATCTGGAGGTTTATCATGGGAAATCCTGACGGTTTCAGCAAGCCTGATGCCGCTGGTGGATTCTGGCCCAAGCACCATGGCCCCAAAGGTGAGTTCAACAAGATCTATGAAGGTGGTATCATCGTTCCCCTCCTGATCGGTTGCTTCCTGATGGTGATCACGTTTTCAATTGAGAGGTTCCTTACTATCTCTAAGGCTCAGGGTAAGGGTAATATCTCTGAATTTGTTCGTAAGGTACAGTACCACCTCGCCAATAAGAATGTAGACGCAGCGCTGGCGGAGTGCGACAAACAGAAAGGCTCTGTAGGAAACGTAATGAAAGCTGGTCTGCGCAAATACAAAGAAATGATCACAAACACTGAGTATGACACAGAGCAGAAAGTGTTAGCGATCCAGAAAGAAGTGGAAGAAGCTACCGCGCTTGAACTGCCTATGCTCTCCAAAAACCTGGTGTTCCTGTCAACCCTGGTATCCCTCGGTACCCTAGTGGCCCTGCTGGGTACGGTAATGGGTATGATCCGTTCATTCTCCTCACTCGGTGAAGAAGGTGGTGCCGGTGCTGCTGCACAGCTGGCGGTTGGTATCTCTGAGGCCCTGTATAACACAGCCCTGGGTATCGCCACGTCTTCTTTCGCCCTGGTAATGTATAACATCTTCACTACGAAGATTGACTCAATCACCTATGGCATCGATGAATCTGGTTTCACCCTGACCCAGAGCTTCGCTTCTATGTACAAATAATTTGTACGGGAATTATGGAATGATGCAGATGTTGCATCTTATTATCATCTCAAACAGAAGTATTCATGCCAAGTGTTAAAATACCGAAGAAGTCGACGGATAACGACATGACCCCGTTCGTGGACGTTGCCTTCCTTATCCTCACCTTCTTCATGCTGGCTACCAAGTTCAAGCCTGAAGATGCGGTGGAAGTAACCACACCTGGTTCGGTTTCTGCGGATGCAGTTCCGGAAAAGGATGTGTTTACGGTAACGGTGGATAAAAACGGAAGGGCTTTCGTGGCCATGGACAATCCTGAATTCCGCCAGGTGTTGATTGACAACCTGGATAAGACCCGCAACCTGGGACTTACTCCTGCGGAAAAGAAGGCATTTATTAATATTCCGAGTGTGGGTGTTCCTTTCAATCAATTGAAAGGATTGCTGGCCCTGGATCCTGAACAGCAGAAAAAGGTAAACCAACCCGGTATACCTGCATCTGACTCCACAGGCGGTGAGTTGTATTATTGGGTACGGGATGCGTTGGTGGCCTATTCCGGCAGGAAACTGAACCTGTTGATCAAGGCAGACAACAATACCAAGTATCCGGTGTTCAAGAACGTCCTGAATGCGTTCAAGAAGAACGATCAGAACAAGTTCCTGCTCATCACTGCTCCAGAAGATGCCCCTGTGGGTACGCCTTTGCACGAGTCCCGTGCAAAACAGGGTAGTAGCCCGGCACCTGCTAAAACGGAATAATATTTTTTAAAGATCACAAAACAGTACTGATATGGCAAGTTTAGATACGGGCGATAGCGGTGGTGGCCACAAAAAAGGGCCTGGTGTTAAGAAAGCGAAAAAACTATCTACGCGGGTGGATATGACCCCGATGGTGGATCTGGGCTTCCTGCTCATCACGTTCTTTATTTTCACCACAACCGTGGCATCACCCACAGCGATGAAGTTTTACCTGCCTAAGGATGTGGATAAGCCGGAGGAACAAAACAAAGTAAAGGAATCCGGCGCCTTCACTATCATGCTGGGTAAAGCTGACCAGGTGTATTATTATGAGGGTCTGGATCCTACCCAACTGAAGGCAACCAACTTCAAGGGCATCCGTGATGAGATCCTTCGTAAGAAGAAATCCACCAACCCTGAGGATCTGGTGATGATCATCAAACCTTCTGAAGAAGCAACGTATAAGAATACGGTTGATATGCTGGACGAAATGGCTATCGCAGAGATAAAAAGGTATGCGATGGTGGATATTTCGCCACAGGAATATGAACTCGTAAGAGCTACGGAAGCTGCAAACGGAATTAAATAAGCAAGAACTATGGATCCTAATAAAATATTACAATCAGACCTGCTTGACATCGTCTTTGAAGGACGGAACAAGGAGTATGGTGCCTATGAGCTTCGCAGGCAGTATAATAAGCGGCTGAGAAACGCCCTGATTATTACGGTTGCACTCGGTGCCTTGATCTTCCTTTCTGCCTTCATTGCCAATGTAGCCAAGAAGACCAAAGGCAAGGTAGAAGTTGCAGAGGTGCAGCTGGAACAGATCCAGCAGGAGGAACAGAAGAATGAACCTCCTCCTCCGCCACCGCCAAAGCCGCCAGATCCTCCCAAGGTGGAGATGGCAAAATTCACACCGCCTAAAGTGGTGAAAGATGAAGAAGTAAAAGAAGAGGAGAAACCACCAGAAGTAGAAAAGCTGGAGGAGACCAAGATTGGTACAGTTAACCAGGAAGGCCAGAAAGATGAAGGCATCGTAGCACCACCCGTAGAAGATAAAGGTGGTGTGGTTGAAGCGCCTAAAGTGGAAGATGAAGACAAGGTTTTCCAGAAGGTGGAGATTGATGCGGAATTCCCCGGCGGTACAGGTGCATGGACCAAATATGTAACGCGCGAGATTGAGCGTAACATGGATGAACTTACAGAAGATGGTAAGTCTGGTACCGTGGTAGTACTCTTCATTGTGGACAAGGAAGGTGCTGTATCTGAAGTACGTGCGCTGCCCTGCGGTGAAGCCGGTGTTGCCAACTGCGTTGGCCCTGGTTCCAAACTGGCTGAGGTTGCAGTTGCAGCTATCAAAAAAGGTCCCAAGTGGAAGCCCGCTGTTCAGAACGGTAAGAATGTAAAAGCATATCGCCGTCAGCCTGTAACGTTCAGGCTTGAAGAACAATAAGGTTAATAACTAGCAATTTATAATTTGCAATTGAGTAAGGCGCGAACATTGTTCGCGCCTTTTTCTTTACACTTCTCCCTTCATCTTCTCCCTATCGTTTATGGATTTTGCATTTTGTCTACATCATAGATAAAAGGCAATTACCATGGAAGCAAACAAAATCTTACAAAGCGATGCGCTGGACATTCTGTTTGAAAACAGGAATAAAGATTACGGCGCTTATGAGTTACGCAGGCAGTACAATTCAAGGATGTCTGTGGCTTTATTGATCACCGGCGGACTTAGCCTCATTCTTTTTCTGTCTTCTTTCCTGTACAATCCTAAAAACGTAAAGCCAAAAGAAGTGGCTACGGTGATGCAACTTACAGATGTTGTAATGCCGCCACCTCCCATTGAACCTGAGCAGCCCAAACCCCAGGAGATCAAGCCTGTGAGGACTGAGGCATATGTGATTCCTAAAGTAGTGCCCAATGACCAGGTGAAAGAAAACCCACCCACCATGGATCAGCTGGATAGTGCTGTGATTGGTACTTCCCATATTGAAGGCGATGTACCTACGGGCAATGAAGTTCCTGCAAAAGAAGTAGTAGCCAGTGGCGTAGTGGAAACGCCTGCAGTCAAAGAACCAGACATCTTTTTTAAAGTTGAAATGGAAGCAGAATTCCCCGGTGGTAATCAAGCCTGGTTTAATTACATCAGCAAGGCTGTGACAAGGAATATGGAAGAGTTGCAGGATGATGGAAAAAGTGGAACCGTGGTTGCGCAGTTTGTGGTGGATGCAGAAGGGAATGTGTCTGATGTGAAGATTCTGGGTTGTAATGAAGTAACCGTTGCTAACTGTATAGGAACACAATCCAAACTTGCGGAAGTGGCTATTGCTGCCATCAGGAAAGGCCCTAAATGGAAGCCTGCTGAGCAAAACGGCCGTAAAGTAAAAGCTTACCGTCAACAGCCCATTACGTTCAAGCTGCAGGAAGAATAGGGTTTCTAGTTCGCAGGGCGCAGTTCGCAGTTCGCAGAAAGCCCGCGAGCTTAGCACCCTGCGAACGCTGCGAACTGCGCCCTGCGAACTAACTTATGGATTTTCCCCATTTCTGTGTCTCATACTGAAACACAACTATTATGAGACTGACTTATGTAACATCGGTATGGCTTCTCATTGCCATAACCAGTTGCCAACAGAATCAAAAGAACCCTGCAGTTAAAAGTTCACCGGAGAAAGAAGTATGGAATGACGACAGAAATCTGGCCTCCGAAGCTGAATTTCCCGGTGGTACAATGGAATGGAACAAGCTTATCACCACGGCAATTGAACAAAACATGGATGCGCTTACAGATGAAAATCTGTCCGGAACCGTGGTGGTTTCATTCACAGTGGATACGAATGGGCAGGTAATAAACCCCAGGGCAGAGTCCTGTTGTGAGTCTGACAGAAAAAATTGTCTTAGCCCGGATTCTAAACTGGCGGAAGTGGCGGTGAACGCAGTAAAAAACGGCCCTAAGTGGGAACCCGCAAAAAGAATAAGTGATGGCAAAGCCGTGCGATCCATCAGGAAACAACCTGTAACATTACGGTTGGAGCAATCGTAATGAGTTAGTTCGCAGGGCGCAGTTCGCAGTTCGCAGGTCGCAGGTCGCAGCGTTCGCGGGTATTCTGCGAACTGCGCCCTGCGAACTAGGTTTTTCATTTGTTCTAGTGTGCCGGCCGCAGTGTCTACTGCGGCTTTGTTTTTGTATTTTTATCGAAAGCAGCAACCATGCTAAAACAGTTCGCCATCCTTCTCGCTTCCCCCTTCATCTTCTCCCTTTCCTTAAAAGCCCAGGAGCATAAGGCTTACTACCCAGACCCGGATCCTGCAATAAGGGCCAGGCTGGAAGAATGGCAGGACCTTAAATTTGGCTTACTCATGCATTGGGGTGCTTACAGCCAATGGGGCATCGTGGAAAGCTGGAGTATTTGCCCTGAGGATGTGGGCTGGGCCACGGGGGCGAGGAAGAAGGGAGTAGGGGATAGTTATCAGGAATATGTAGCCAGATATGAAGCCTTACCCAAAACTTTCAATCCTGTAAATTTTAACCCGGAAAAATGGGCTGCGGCGGCCAAAGCAGCCGGGATGAAGTACATGGTGTTTACCACCAAGCACCATGATGGATTTTCGATGTTTGATTCAAAATATACCAACTATAAGATCACGGACCCATCGGTCCCCTTCTCTTCAAATCCACGCAGTAATGTAACGAAGGAGATCTTTAATGCTTTTCGCGCACAGGATTTCTGGATCGGGGCATATTTCAGCAAGCCCGACTGGCACAGTGATTATTACTGGTGGAAGAAATTTCCGGCCAGCGACAGGAATGCGAATTATGATGTACAAAAATATCCTGAGCAGTGGAAAAAATTTGTAGACTACACTCATAACCAGATCAACGAATTGGTAAGCGACTATGGTAAAGTGGATATTCTTTGGCTGGATGGCGGATGGGTGCGGGTAAAAACAGACAAAGAGGTGATGGATGAATATGCAGAGCGATATGATAATACCCGGATGGTTCGCTTTCCGCAAAGCCAGGATATCGATATGCCAAGACTGGTGCGCGAAGTAAGGGTGAAACAGCCCCGGCTCATTGTGGTTGACCGTGCGGTACCCGGCGAACAACAGAACTACCTTACACCGGAGCAGCATATTCCGGAAACGGGATTGCCTTATCCCTGGGAAACCTGCATGACCATGGGCAATAGCTGGAGTTATGTACCCAATGATGTGTATAAGCCCACGGGAGACCTGATCCGGAAGCTGGTGGACATCGTGAGCAAGGGCGGTAACTATCTGCTGAACATAGGCCCCGGTCCGGACGGAAACTTTGATGATACAGCATATGCCAGGCTCAATGAGATAGGCCAGTGGATGAAAGTTAATGGCGAAGCCATTTATGGAACCCGTATGCACAGCGTTTTTGGCGAGGGGGATCAGGTGCGGTATACATCGTCCAAAGACGGTAAGACGAAGTATATTTTCCTCTATAGTGATCCTGGTAAGAACCTCCACCTTCAACACCTTGAATTGCCTGCAAAAGCGAAACTGAGCTTGCTTGGATCACGCGCTAAGCTAAGCTATAAGTCCTCTTCCAAGGGTACAGATATCATCTTTCCTGCACAGGCTACCCAAGGGCTTGTTTATGTTTATGTGATTAAAGCAACCTACTAGTTCACAGTTTCCAGATTGCGAACTGCGCCCTGCGAACTAGTATATGGATTTCACTTCCCATTGCATCTCAATAAAAAACAACTGCAATGGCATCCATAGAAACACCCCAGCGTAATGGCAAATATGTTAAACGCAACGTAAGGGTTGATATGACCCCGATGGTTGACCTCGGCTTTTTGCTGATCACTTTTTTTATGTTTACTACCAGCATGATGGAATCTAAAGCCATCGATTTTAAAACTCCGATGCCTGATCTCAACAATCCCATGTTGGTGAAATGTACAAAGACCATTACTTTGGTTCCGCTTGGTGACGGCAGGGTGAATTGGATCGACTGCATAGATGGCATAGAGCAACAGCCATTGGCTTTGCAGCTTTATCCCGGAAGGGAATTAAGAAGCAGACTTCTTGCCAAACAGGAGCAGATCAGCCAATTATTTGGCGATGCTAAGGAATTGTTTGTTGTGGTAAGGCCTGATTCCACCTGCTCTTATGAGCAGTTTATTGATGTGATGGACGAACTTTCCATAACGGAAGTTACCCGCTATGCTGTCCCTGATTAAAGAATGAGCTCCATTATATTAAGGCTAAGCTTTGAGTACTAGATAAGCTCCACCCGGAGAATTGCCATTTGCCTGTCCCGAAAGCATATTGGAACTAGCCATTGTTGATCCTTGTATATTTCTTTCAGAACATCCAACGTTTCAGTTTACGTCTGCGTCATATTGTTTTCCAGTTACAGAAGGATTGGAGACTAAGTTATGGATCATCAGAAAGACAATGCTGAAAACGGTTTCCTGCAGGGCCTCAGAAAAATTTTTTTCCAGGATGCAACCACCGTCAATAGCCAGTCAACACCGCCGGTAGCCACTCATCACGAGGAGACAACGCCCCAGAGCGCTACACCAACTAGTGTATATGACGGTGCTGGATTAAAAGAAGGAATCCGGCGGAACATCATGCAACTGCTGGATGCAAGGAATAAGCAGGGCGTGGATTTTCTGGAAGTCTGGCGTGCTGCGCAGGATATGGGTGGTGCAACAACTGCCAATATCAGGATGGCATTTACTTCTTTGAAACATGCTGATCCTGTACTCAACAGGGAGCGTTTATTGCAAACAGGGCAGGATTACATATTAGAACTGGAATCGGCATTTTCCGGCGAACTGAAAAAGCGTGAAGCCGAGCGTGTTACGCTCATACAGCAGAAAGAGCAAGCCAGGGTAACACTCCAGAAAAGTATGGGTGACCTGGAAGTGCAGATTGCTGCATTGCAGAAAGACCTTGATCTCAGGAAAAAAGAGTGGCAGGAATTGCAGCAACCATCTGATCCTGGCCTTGCATTGGTAGAGTCAAAAATAAAATACGGTAAAGAGGCCATGGATACCGTGGTTCTGGAAATACAACAGGTCCTTTCCATCATTCAGCAGGAAATAAACTAACATACATGAGCAACAACAATTCGTCACTCGCCGTGATTCCGGCCGAGCTTAAAAATCAATTGCCCATTTTTCAGGTACTGGGCGAGAACATTCCTGCCGCAACGCCTGTGGCAGTGCAAGGTAAACGTACCTTTTCAAAGATTGTCTTCTGGCTTTTACTGGCAGGGGCCGGCTATTGGTTTTTCACCCATGTGGACACCCTGCTGGCATTTGCCCAGAAGTCTGTACTCTTCTTAGGGTTTACCATCACTTTCCTCGTATTGCTTTTGCTGATGCCAAAAATTGTAGGCTTCCTGCATCGGGCGGGCACCATGCTGCTGTTTAAAAGTGAAAAGCAGTTGGTCAGGAATAATCCTGTTACAGCGCTGGAATTATTACTCAGGGATTCAAAAGATACCCTTAAGCGTGTGAAAGAAAAGATCACCCATGTGGATGGAGTCCGCATAGACATGATCCAAAGTGGAAGCCAATCTCAGCAAACAGCAGAGCAGAAATACGCTTTTGTGAAGAAGCTGACCAGCGATGCTTCGGACAAGGAAGCAATGGCTGCAGAAGCTACACAAAAAGGCGATGCGGAAAAAGCCAATGAGCATAACCGTTCTGCCAAGGAGATCCGGACCAAGGCCTTCCTGATGGCCAAGGAGGGCGAGGCCGAAGAACATAACGCCCGTGCATATGCGCAATACGCCAATCAATTTGCTAAAGTGATTGAGGTGTTGAAGGACAATGAGAGCGCTGCACGAATCTATGTGAATACCCTTGACAGCAGTATCCAGATTCTGCGCAAGAAGCTGGAGGCAACGCAGAAGATGAAGAATGCAACAGAGGGACTTGCCGATGTATTCCAGATCAAAGACGGATGGGTATTCCAGGAGGCAATGGGTGCCGCCACCCAGGCCATCAGCCAGAATATCGCGTCAATACGTTCCAACCTGGAGTTCCTCGACCAGAATAATAATGTTACCGTAGGCGGTACGCCTTCCCAGGCAGAATTGGAAGCTTTTGTGAAGAAGGTGGACGAGCGCCAGCTGACTAAACTGAATGTTCCGCTGATTGGGTCTGCCGGGTATGAATTGAAGAAGGAAGACAAAGCAGATCAGGGATTTAACATATTAAACTAGTAATTGACCATAACAAAATAACCTCTCAAATGAGCACATCAACACACAGCACCTGGAGTAAGTTACGTTGGCCTTTTAAGGCAATACTGATTGCCGCGCCGGTAATTGCCTTTGCCTATTTCGCCATCAATGATGGCTGGTTAACTGCCACTCCGGAAAAGGAGATAGACAGGTCTGTAACCAGTACAGCTCCTGCTACGGGTAAATCTGAAGAAGCCAGTGGCAAAGCTGAAACCAGGGCCGGGAATGGTTCGCCAGACAATAGGATCTTCGCTTACCAGCCAGAAAAGCCCGTCAATGGTAAATTGAAGGGGGTGGTAGAAGTAGGCGCAACCGGGTTTAATTCTTTTGTAGTGAATATGGACCAGGAGAAACGCTGGGAAGTGGTCACCAAGGATTTTGGCCAGAGCCTGGCCTATGAGGGACTGGCAACCACGGATGATATCCGGGCTGGCCTGAAAAAATACATCGCCGGGATGTTTGATAAAGGGGTAAAATCAAGGGATGTCCATTTTATCATCAGCTCAGGTGCGCAGAAAGAACCGAAAACGGGGATCATTGCCGCAGAGCTGAAAAAGATGGGGTTTGTAGTGAACCTGGTTACACCTGAACAGGAAGGTAAGCTGGCACTTCATTCCGTGCTGCCTCCCTCATACAGGACTTCATCATTTGTTACAGATATGGGATCCGGTAATACCAAGATTTCCTGGTGGAACGGGAACGGTGTAACCGCGTTGGAAACACCGGGTTCAAAGTACTATGAAAAAGAACTGGCTGATGATGCAGTGTACCAGGAAGTAAAAGAGAAGGCTTCGAAAATTCCAGGTGCACAACATGAGGTTTGCTTCATTATTGGCGGTACGCCTTTTGAATTGGCCAAGCAGATCCGCCAGGGCGATGAGCGCTATACCGTATTGGGAGCCCCTGAATCCTACAAGGCAGATAAGCCAAAAACAAGGGCTGGCCTGAATATTTACAAGGCTATCAAAGATGCTACGGGATGTGATACGTTTGTATTTGACTGGGATGCTAATTTTTCGATAGGGTTTTTGCTACAATTGCCGTATTAGGCGTTGAAGCACTGAGGCATTGAGGCATAAAGGCATTGAGGCATTGAGGGTCTCCCCTTAATGCCTTAATGCCTTAATGCCTTTATGCCTTTATGCCTCAGTGCCTCAGTGCCTCAATGCCTTTATGCCTATCTTTGCCGCATGCAAATGTCCTGGGATGATACAATTGTGGCTTTGGCAACGGCTCACGGCGTAAGTGCTATTGGTGTAATCAGGCTGAGCGGTACTCAGGCTATCTCCATCACCAATACCTTGTTCCCTTCTAAAGATTTATCAGGGGTTGCGGGAAATACCCTGCATGTGGGATTGCTTAAAGATGGAGAACATATCCTGGATGAAGTGGTGGTGTCCATCTTCCGGGCACCCCGGAGTTATACAGGTGAAGATGTGACCGAGATTTCCTGCCATGGATCACCCTATATCCAGGAACAGATCGTGAATGCTTGCATTTCCCATGGGGCGAGGCTGGCAAGACCAGGTGAATTCACACAGCGTGCGTTTCTGAAAGGGAAACTGGACCTTACCCAGGCTGAGGCCGTGGCAGATCTTATCGCTTCCAATACAGCAGCATCCCAGCAGGCGGCGCTGAAGAATATACGCGGTGGTTTTTCCCATATACTAAAGATCTTGCGGGATCAACTGATCAGCTTTTCTGCACTGATTGAACTGGAGTTGGATTTTTCTCAGGAAGATGTGGAATTTGCAGACAGAACCCAGCTTCATCAGCTGATCCATACTATTGATTCAACCGTATCGGATTTATTGCATTCATTCAAGTTGGGGAATGTCATCAAGAACGGCGTTAAAGTGGCGATTGTGGGTAAGCCCAACGCTGGCAAATCTACCTTGTTGAATAGTTTGCTGAATGAGAACCGGGCCATTGTGAGTGAGATTGCAGGCACAACACGGGACACCATTGAAGAAGTAATCAATATCGATGGAATTCTCTTTCGTTTGATAGATACTGCCGGTATAAGGGAAAGCAGGGATGCCATTGAAGTGATTGGCGTGGAGAAGAGCAGGGAGAAGATGAAGGAAGCAGATATTGTGGTATACCTGTTTGATGCGGCCCAAGAGACCGCAGGCGACGTAGATGCGGCCATGTTGCAGTTGCGGGAAGTAAATGATAATTACCTGTTGGTGGGTAACAAAGCTGATTTATTGAAGGATGCAGCCACAATATTCACCGGTACTGACGCATTGTTCATCTCGGCCAAAAACCACCACCATCTGGACACCCTTAAAGAGCGATTGGTTGACAAAGTACTCCAGGGGAAAGTGAATACAGAAAGCACCATAGTTACCAATGCACGGCATTACGCATCATTGCAACAGGTGGCTTCCGCCATTCATGATGTGCAAGTGGGCATGACTGATAAGATACCCGGTGATCTGCTGGCATTGGATATCCGTCGCGCTTTGTATTATCTTGGTGAGATCACCGGCGAGATCACCAACGAAGACCAGCTGGATTATATCTTCAGTAAGTTCTGTATTGGGAAATAACCGCGGCTCTTCAGTCAGGATATTTCCAACGCTTCTTTTTTGTTCCGTTGCCATATGAGATGATTGGCTACGGCTTTAATCTGTGCGAAGCTATACGCATTGTTCAGCATCGTTCTTACTTCGCTGTGTTTTTTTTCCGGGTTAGCATCAAGGCAGGCAGCAATTATCTTCACGGTAGTTGCGTCCGCAAAAGCATGAATGTTAACATCGCCTGTTCTGATGAATTCAGTCAAATGCCCTTCTATGGTGCTCGCCGCAAGGCTTCTTTCTTTGGCAATAGCCTGGATGTCTTTTCCTTCTTTATACATCTGCAGAGAGATATGGGCAGAAGGGATCTTGCTGTCAACCTTCTCTGCTTTGCGTTCTTTCTGTTTTCTTTTGGGATGGGCTTCCTTTAGTTCAATATTGGTTTCAAGAGCATGTTCAGTACAGTAATCTTCCACCATTTCCAGAATTTCAGCGCCATATTTATTTGTTTTTGCCTTGCCAAAACCGCTGATCAGTTGAAGATGCTGCTCAGTTCTGGGGAGAAATTTTGCAATTTCTTTCAGACTATTATTATTGGCAACAAGGTAAATAGGGAGGTCCTGTTGGTTGCAGGTATTATCCCGCCAGTTTTTTAACTTAAAAAATAATCCTGCGTTTGGAATGTCCGCAACTGGCGTTGGTTTTTTATTGGCGGCATAGCTGCTGATATGGATTCTGGGAATGCTGAGATTGAGTTTATGCTTTAAGTAGCCTGTTATAGTGAAGGATGCATTGCAGTACTGTAAACCATGAATGGTTTTTATCAAACTGGTCATGGTTTCATGAAGCGCTTCATCAACCGCTGTTGCCGTTTCCCGATGCTCCGTAAGTAGCGGATGCTGATGCAGCTTGGTTTTTATTGTTTCAAGCAAGGGCAGGAAATACGTTGCCGCTGCTTTGATCCTTTGTTGAAGCTGCTCGTTATCTTCAATCAGGGGGCTATCTCTCATCAGCAGATTCACCTGTGATAGGAATTTTTCTGCGGTGGACTTTAGTTTCCTTACCTCATCCAGAAGCTCCGCCATCCAGGCAGTAGCGGTTTCGTTCAACTTGCTATTGTGATCATCGATGATATTTTTCAGGAAAACCGTGCTTTTCTCTGCCTCGTCCAGTAAAAATAATTCACCCAGTAATTGCAGGGTAAATATCTGCCTGGCACCCTGAAACCTTTCTGCCAGTGATCCCTTAGGCGCCAACGCACGCTGGCCATCCACCACTTTTTGATTGCTATGGATGGCTGTGGGTGGAATTTTTGACAACAGCACAATGCCCTCCAGTGAAGTGCAGCGGCTCAGCGCTACGTAAACCTGCCCACTGCTGAAAGATGAAGCCGCGTCTATCATTACTTTGTCAAAGGTGAGCCCCTGGCTTTTGTGAATAGTGATGGCCCAGGCCATCCGCAAAGGATATTGGATAAACCTGCCTAGTAGTGTTTGTTCTAGTTTTTCATCGGATCTGTTCAGCGTATATCGCGTATTCTCCCAGGTCTCTTCAAATACTTCAATTTCCTCGCCATCGCAGTTTACGGTTATTTTACTATTACTGAGAGAAGAAACAATGCCGATCTTTCCGTTAAAGTATTTTTTTGTGACGGTATCATTTTTGATAAACATAACCTGCATGCCTTCTTTCAATATCAATTCTGCTTCAGCGGGGTAGAGGTTTTCCGGGAAATCATCTTCAATTGTTGCTTTATAGGTGAAGGCGGGCGTATCAAGTTTGTTTCGTTTTGCCAGATTGATCCTATCAGCCTGTTGGTTATGGGAGGTAAGTGTAATGTATTTTTCTTCAGTGGTGGGTTGAAAATTGGGAATGAATCGGTGATTTAACGCATCATAGTCTTCTTTTTCCAGAAGATTGTTGCGTACTTTATTCAGGAGTGATACAAAACCTTCCTCTTTCTGCCGGTAGATAGTGGTGAGTTCTATCAACAGGGGCATTTGTTCCTTTACGGCATTGCTGGCAAAGAAGAATGGGGCTTCATAATAGTTGCCCAAAACCTCTTCCCACTCATTTCTGGTTACAACAGGAGGCAATTGGTACAGATCGCCAATGAACAATACCTGGACGCCACCAAACGGGGTTGAATGATTTCTCCTTACACTTCTTAAAATAGTGTCAACGGCATCCAGTACATCACATCTGACCATACTGATTTCGTCTATGACCAAGAGCTCTATCTTGCGGAGTAACTGCAGGCGTTGTTTTTGGTATCGGATTTTGGCCAGTAATTCCTGCCGGTTTTTTTCTGTGGGTAGAAACGGATGGAATGGCAGTTGAAACAGGCTGTGCAGCGTAACGCCGCCGGCATTGATGGCTGCTACGCCTGTTGGCGCTGCCACCACCATGTTTTTGGAGCAGTGGTCAACCAGATATTTCAGGAAAGTGGTCTTTCCTGTACCTGCTTTACCTGTAAGAAAAATATTTTCATTGGTTTCAGTTATAAAACGGAAAGCCAGGTCAAATACATCGTTTATTTCTACACGCGCCATATATGTCTATTTCGTCATCCATTTCGGCCTTGACCCTGGGTAAATGGATTATATACGTTGAACCCTTATTTGAAGAATTGAGGTCAAAATTAGTGATTATGTCACTGGTTGCAACTGTGTTTTAAACGGCTTATTTTGTTTTATTACCTTCCTTTTATTGTAGGGATTTTGTTATATTTAGAAACATTGAATACTACACTTATGAGCACAATTAAGAAAGAAGACGTTAAGCAGGAAGTCTTTGACCTGTACGATGATTATGCGCATAATCGCATTGACCGGAGAGGATTCATGCAGAAATTGTCGCTCTATGCGGTAGGTGGTATAACGGTTTCCTCGCTCATGGGTTTCCTGATGCCAGATTATAATACCACGCTGCAGATTGCAGAAGATGATCCAAGGATAAGTTCTGAGTATATCCATTATAACTCCCCGAAATCGGGGGATATAAAGGGATTATTGTGTAAACCTGCTGATGTTAAAAGTAAACTCGGCGCCGTTGTAGTGGTTCATGAGAACCGCGGGCTTAATCCTTATATTGAAGATGTGGCAAGAAGGGTAGCCGTAGCCGGATTTATAGCGCTGGCACCGGATGCATTAACGCCATTAGGAGGTTATCCCGGTTCAGATGATAAGGGTCGTGAGTTGCAATCCAAGCGAGACAGAAATGACATGCTTGAGGATTTTATTGCTGCCACTGGCTACCTGAAGGGACGTAGTGATGTAAACGGCAAAGTTGGCGTGGTAGGCTTTTGCTTTGGAGGCTGGATCTCCAACATGATGGCGGTGCGAGTGCCCGATCTGGCGGCGGCAGTTCCGTTTTATGGCGGGCAGCCTGCGGCCGACGATGTTCCAAAAATAAAGGCTCCATTGCTGTTACATTATGCAGCACTGGATACCCGGGTGAATGAAGGATGGCCCGCTTACGAGGCCGCCCTCAAAGCAAATAGTAAAGAATATACCGCTTTCATGTATGAAAATGCCAATCACGGTTTCCATAATGATTCCACGCCACGTTACGATAAAGCAGCAGCGGAGCTTGCCTGGCAAAGGACGGTTGATTTCTTTAATGGAAAACTGAAGTGAGTAAGTGATGGTACTGGAAGGAGGCGTGACTTGGCTGACCATAGTGCGTAAACACCGTATTGTTTGATCCAACTTGTCAAATACCAGCCATGGTCAGATATCCCAGGTTTATTTGCCTGTTCCTCCTTGTCCAGTTATTGGTCAGCACGGTTAATGCCGGTGCATTTTCAGACACCACCAGTTTCCTGCAGATCGTGAACATAAGCACTGGCAGGATAGATACAGTACTTGCTTTTAAGGGTCATCTGGAAGCGCCTAACTGGCATCCGGATAATTACCTGATCGTAAATAGTTATGGCAGATTGTACACGCTGGACCTGGGCTCCAAAAGCATGACATTGCTGAACACAGGATCTGCCCGGCTTTGCAACAATGACCACGGGATCTCGCCAGACAAGAAATGGCTGGCCATCAGCAATGCAGATCCATCAGACACAGCCAACAAGCCCTATAAGTCCATCATTTACATCATGCCCATTGGTGGAGGGGAACCAAGACGTGTTACACCCGGCGTACCTTCTTACTGGCATGGCTGGAGCCCGGATGGAAAGACACTGACCTATTGCGCAGAAAGAAACGGCGAGTATGATGTGTATACCATCAGTGTAAACGGCGGACAGGAGACGCGTATAACCACAACAGAGGGCTTGGACGATGGACCAGAGTATTCACCGGATGGGAAATATATCTACTTTAATTCCTATCGCACCGGGCATATGCAGATATGGAGAATGCGGGCAGATGGAACTGAACCTGAGCAGCTCACGTTTGACGAAAATTCAAACTGGTTTGCGCACCCATCGCCCCAGAATACATCTATTGTTTACATCGCCTACACTTCGGATGAGAAACAACAGCACTTGTTTGGCAGGAATGTTAAACTCCGTCTGATGGACCTGAAGACGCGGAAAATTAAAGACCTCACACCGGTTTTTTATGGCGGCCAGGGGACCATCAATGTGCCTTCCTGGAGTGCCGATGGAAAGCAGATTGCATTCGTTAGTTATCAGGTGAAATAATTTATCTTTTCAAAAAATACAACGCATATGCCCAAGCATAGTGAGGCCTCCAGAAGAAAATTCCTGCAGCAGATAGGCGCTACCAGCCTTGCACTGGCAGGGTACCCTCTATCGTCATTGACAGCAAAGGAACACGCGGAAGAAAGGATTTTGCGTTATGACCGGCCCATCGGCCCCAATGATAAGGTAAGGGTGGGCGTCATAGGCTTTGGCGTTCAGGGACATTTTGACCTTGCCACGGCCCTGAAAGTTCCGGGTGTGGAGCTGGCGGGAATCTGTGATCTGTATACCGGCCGGTTGGTGAATGCTAAGGAGACTTATGGCGATGGCATATTCACCACCCGGAATTATAAAGAACTGCTGGATAGGAAGGATATTGATGCGGTGATCATTGCCACTACAGATTGCTGGCATGCCAGGATCATCAAAGACGCCCTCGCCAAAGGGAAACATGTTTACGTGGAAAAGCCCATGATTTACAAGATCAGTGAGGGCCAGGGCGTAGTGGAGGCTTCTAGAAAATCAGGTAAGGTATTGCAGGTGGGCAGCCAGCGGGTGAGCAGCCTCGGTTATGCCAAAGCCAAGGAATTGCTGGCCGCAGGTGCTATTGGGAAACTGAATATGGTGAACGCGGTATATGACCGCCAGAGTTCAATTGGCGCCTGGGAATATACCATCCCTTCTGATGCCAGTGCGGAGACTACAGACTGGAACAGGTTTATTGAGGTCACAGAGAAAATGGCTTATGATTCCAAGAAATTTTTCTGGTGGCGTGCATTCAAAGAATTGGGGACCGGCGTTGCAGGGGACCTGTTCATACACCTGTTAAGTGGATCGCATTTCATCACCAACTCCAAAGGACCTGAAACGATATTCAGCACCGGGCAGTTCAGTTACTGGAAAGACGGAAGAAATCTTCCTGATGTGATGTCAGGTGTAATGCAGTATCCAGACAATACGGATCATCCGGCCTTCCAGATGACCCTGCAGGTGAATTTCATCAGTGGAACAGGAGGGCAGGAGGTGATCCGCCTGGTGGGTTCCGAAGGCGTGATTGAGATCAAAGGCAACAACCTGAATGTGTCTTACAGCATCATGCCGGAAGCGCCTGGTTTTGATGGCTATGATTCCGTATTTACATTTTCCAAACAAATGCAGGCTGATCTTCGGCAATCCTATCAGGCAAAATGGACGGCAGAGCAAAGAAAGCGGCCGCAGAAAGCAAGCATGGCCATCAAGGTGCCGGATGGTTATGATGATCACCTGGATCATTTTACGAACTTTTTTGATGCGGTGAGAACAGGGAAGAAAGTGGTGGAGGATGCTGAGTTTGGTTTCAGGGCAGCGGCTCCGGCCCTGGCCTGCAATGAAAGTTATTTCCAGAAAAAAATGATCCAGTGGGATCCGGTAAATATGAAACTACGATAGGAAGAAGCCATCAATGATCAGGAGTTGAGCACCATGGGTGGTGGTGGACCGATGGGAACTCATGTTGTCAGATACAATATAACTCATCCCTTTTTATATGCCCTTTCTGGCACCAGTGATCTGCTAGGTAGCCTTCGGAATATTCTACCATGCGTAGCCTGATGCCTTCTATGATCAGTGTACGCCAGTAAGCAACGCCCGATGTACCGGGGTGTTCTGTAACTGAAATATCCTCCCAATTGATATGCGAAAAAGGAATTCTGGCCATGTCTTTATTTTTTACGAGCCTTAATGATGATCTTTCCGTTTTGCTCCACTTCAAAGGTGTCATAGTTGCCATCATTTTTAGCGCTGCTGAATATGCAATTGTCTGAAGGGGAGGAGGCCAGGAAGAACCGGTCTTTCCCCACGGCATACATCTTTTCAGGTCTTCTTGCCGTGAGCACCAGTCCTTCAGGTGTTTTTGCAATAGTGATTTTCATCCGACCGTCTTCACTTACATACTCACCGGTATATTTATTCAGGTCAGCGTCTGCCACTGGCCATAATTTTTTCCTCACAGGGTTGTAGAAGTCTTTCCAGCCATAGGTTGTGGCTACACTGTTTACAAGCTCCCGGATAAAGGGCTGCCCGTTTTCAGGATACGCATTGGTTAGAATTACAACGCCCTTGCCGGTGGTAAAGCTGCCATAGTAGATTGCATTGAAGCCAAAACTTTCTCCTTCATGCCAGAAATATTGTTCACCACCCTTCTCCAGGATACCAAATCCCAGGGCATAACTGTTCATCACGGGCTTGAGCATTTCTTTTGCGTAAGGTGTTGAAACCGGTACAGCAGATTTGGCGTTCAGCATTTTCTGGATGGCAATGACAAATCGGGCAATATCTGAAGCGGTGGACCAGAGCCCTCCCGCAGCCTGTTCCGGATAGAGATAATACCTGCTTTTCAGTACCTGCATTTGTTGGTCATAACCCAGTGCGAAATTGGAAAAGGACGGTAACAACGGTTGACTGAAACTGCTGGATCTCATCTGAAGCGGGTCCAATACCAACAAGTGCAATAAACTGTCATAGTTCTGGCTGAACTGATCATCCAGGATCTTCCTGATCACGGTACTGCCACCGCCGGAGTATTCAAATCTTTCTCCCGGCGAAAAAATTGGAACCACAGGTTCATTATTAGCAGGTCTCTGACCATTGAGGATCTGGTTTATGCTAGGGATACTATCGCCCAACGGTATGCCTATAAATCCATGTACGCTGAGTCCCGCAGTATGGCTGAGCAATTGCCGCAGGGTGACAGGTTTGCCGTTTGAAAAACTGTTGTCGGGGAAGGTCCATGTTTTTAGATAGGATCTAATGTCCTGGTCCAGGGAGAGTTTACCTTCCTGCACCAGGCGCATGATGGCCAAAGCATTGACGGACTTGCTGATGGATGCTACCTGGTACATTGTTTCTGGGCTTGCTTTTCGTTGGTGTTCCACATCTGAAAAGCCATAGGACTTTACCCATTCTATTTTTCCATTGTTGATCACTGCTACAGAAACAGATGGCACTTTGTATTTGCGCATTCTTTCTGAAATACTGAACCGGGGCACCAGGCTGTCTTCAAAAACCAGTTCTTTATATTCAGTCAGCCCGGATTCTACTGAATTGATCTTTGCTGTTTGTGCGAAAGTGATTTGTGATATACTGACAAATAAAGCCATCCCAATGATCGTAAGTTGTTTCATACCATTTCCTTTTCTAGTGGATCAAGGTAGAAAAATTAGCAAAACTGATACAGCCGCTTGTCACAAACTGGATTCAATTGCCCAATGGCCCCTTTGCCCAATTGCCCAATGGCCCAAATGCCCAATTGCCAATTACAAAAAAAAGCAGCCCTATCACGGGCTGCCTGTTGGGTGGTACGGTTGAAACGCAAAGCGGTGGCTTCCTGCTTCAATAAACGGGTACGTTGGTGAAGGTGCATTTGATCTCGCCTACAAATCCGTCTGTAAAGGTCTCTGTCATGGCATCGCCCTTGGTGATGGGTTTAAGTCCTTTATTCATCGCACCAAACAGGAAATAACCACTGATCATCCCATTCTCAATTTTCTCAATAACGAATTTGCAGTTGGGGGAGGGTGCTGGCAGTTTTCTTTCCAGTGATTCCGTCACAAAGGTTGCCATATGTCCGTTGGCGATCACGGGCGAGAACTTATAGATATAGGGCGATTTGCCATCTCCATAATACAGCACGGATTCTGTTTTCACGATTTCAGGGAAGGCTTTGGTGCCGTACAGGGGATTACTTTTGTAGGCCTCCGGAAACTGGAAAGTTTCTGCTTTGAGATTGGTATAGGGGGTGCTCAATTCTATTTTGAAAAAGTTCTCCTTACCGTTGCCTTCTTCTTTGCTGGCCATGAAAGTATATCGATTCTCTCCTGACTTCATAATGGATGCATAAGGCAGTGCGATAGTCAGTAGTTTGTTCTGCAATTTTACACTGGTGGTTCCGGCAGAAGTGGTAGATGATTTTGCTGGTGCGGCGGAAGGCGTCTTTGTGCCTGCTGGTGCTGTTGTTGTTGTTTTGGCAACTGCCAGCGGCGTGTATTTATCGGCCTCGGGTTTAAAGATGAATTCCACCCGCCTGTTCTGTGCCTTTCCTTCTGCACTGCCGTTGTCTGCCAGGGGTTGCGTTTCACCCCGGCCTTCTGTAGTTAGTTTATCAGCTTCCACGCCATATTGTTTCACCAGGATCTGTTTCACCGTTTCTGCGCGTTCCTGGGAGAGTTTAATGTTGGCGGCGTCTTCACCGTCACTGTCTGTATGGCCCACAATTTTTACGGGCTTAGTACCTGTCTTGATTACTTTACTTACTTCCAGCAAAGCACCCATACTTTCCGGCCTAAGCTGGGAGGTGCCTGTAAAGAACAGCAGGTTGCTGATCAGTTTGCCTTCTTCAAATTTTGCACGGGTATCAGGCACGTCTTTGGCAACGCGGATATTGGAAACATAGAAGTCCGATCCGCCTACGCTTCCAAACATGAATCCAAACTGGTTGGGCATGAGGGATTCATTGATGGCCGGCATGTCAAACAATTTCTTTTCGTTCCACCACATCCTGAAGCGTTTACCCTGTACACAAATGCTGATGTGCACCGGAACCGTATTTTCATAATTCAGTTCTTCACTCATGTTGTCAGAAACGGTTCTCGCGTCTTTGTTGGTGAGGCTTATGCGACTGCTGCCGCCTTTTACCACGATGCCATCAAATTGCAGGGCAGGCCTGAGGCCAATGAGCATCGTTTCATCTGTCACCATTTTTCCTTCTGTATTGATCAGGCTTATGCCCAGGCGGGGGTCATAGCCTTCTTTTACCATCAGGATATCAAATTCAATGGTGAAATTATTACCCCAGGATTGTTTTTTGTTTCGGGAGATATGGGAGGAAGAGACAGGTGCGAGTTTGAGCCACTTACCCTGCAAGCCCTCGATCTCTACTACTTCAGCTGATTTGTTGGTGAGCCAGCCTTCTGGTGTTTCACCCACGTTATCTTTATCGAAATTATCAAAGTACATGATGGTATTGCCGGGCACAAAATCGAACTTACTATAGACCTGCAGATTGCCCTTGCCACTGGCAGGTTTATCTGCTCCGGCATCTTTCTTTTCTCCGCCAGTTTTTTCTCCTGCTTTGGTGGACTCCGTACCGGCTTTGGAAAGGGTATTGTCTACCGTTTGCTGGGCTTTATCTTTCAGTTTTTTCAGGAGTTGGGCCTGGCCGGAATGCAGGGCCAGAAGAGCGATGGTTAGGACGATGAGGCGTTTCATGTGACCCGTTTTAAATTGTTCATTCAAATATGGGTATGGAAACGGCCCTTCCGTATCCTGTAAAAAGGGGATTTATTTGATTTCTTGGTAATTTGAGGCTGATGCAACACCAGGTTATTATAATCACGGGCGTGTCTGGGAGTGGAAAGACCTCCGTGGGGGAGGCCTTGAGCAGGCTCACGCACCTGCCATTTTTTGACGGAGATGATTTTCATCCAAAGGCCAATAAGGATAAGATGGCTGCGGGTATTCCCTTGAATGATGTAGACCGCAGGCCCTGGCTGGGAGCGATGAACAGCTTCATTCGTGAGCACCTGGAGCGCGGCAGCCTGGTCATTGCCTGTTCCGCGCTAAAGGAAACCTATCGGCAATGGTTAAGCGATGGCATTCCTAAGGCAGACCTGGCATGGTTCCATCTGCAAGGTTCTTTTGAGTTGATCCACCAGCGTATGCTGGCCAGAAAAGGGCATTTTATGGGTGCCGAGATGCTGGCTTCGCAGTTCCGCGACTATGAACAGCCGGTGGAGGGGAGGGTGATACCTGTGGAGGCCAGTGTGGAGGAGATTGCTGCACAGATCCTGGGTATCCTGCGTCATCCTGGGCCTTCCGTGGGTGTGGTAGGACTGGGGGTAATGGGAACTAGCCTTGCCCGCAATATTGCACGCCGGCATTTTCCCCTTGCTTTGTACAACCGCAGGGTGGAGGGGAAGGAAGAAGAAGTGGCCATGAAAGCTGTGGCTGATTTTCCTGAGTTACATCACGCCCATGCCTTTGAAGATATGGCGGCATTTGTAAAAGCGCTGGCTCCACCGAGGCAGATCATCATCATGGTAAATGCCGGTGCTGCCGTGGACGCGGTGATCAGTGCCGTATTACCCCATCTTTCTGTGGGTGATGTCCTGGTGGATGGTGGGAACTCCCATTACAAGGATACGGTGCGGCGGGAGCAGGAGTTGAAAGCGAAGGGAATTCATTTTGTAGGAGCCGGTGTTTCTGGTGGTGAGGAAGGTGCATTGAATGGTCCGGCCATCATGCCGGGTGGCAGTGAAGAAGGGTACAAGATCATACAACCCGTTTTGGATGCCATTGCTGCCCGGAACCGTGCGGGGGATATTTGTTGTGCATACATTGGAGAAGAGGGCGCAGGGCATTTTGTGAAAATGGTTCATAACGGTATCGAGTATGCGGAAATGGCATTGATCGCGGAACTGTTTTCTTTTCTGCGGTATGATGCCGGGATGGCGGTAGAAAAAATTGCATCGGTATTTGATGCATGGAACCAGGGTGATACAGCCAGTTATCTGTTGGAGATCACCGTTGATATTCTTCGGTATAAAGATGGGGATGGACAGTTATTGCTGGACAAGATCCTTGACCAGTCTGGCAATAAAGGAACGGGAAGCTGGACGAGTATTGCTGCAGCGGAGTTGGGTATTGCCACACCATCTCTCACCGCAGCACTCTATGCAAGATATATTTCGGCACAGCGGGAAATGCGGCAGCATAATTCACTACTGTATTTTGCAGACCATGCAACCGCGGATGCCAGCCTTCCGGCCCTGCAGCGGGCTTACCAGTTTTGCCGGCTGATGAACCACCACCAGGGATTTGCGCTGATCCGGGCCGCATCGGAGCTGCATCAATGGAAGGTGGATATGGGTGCCTTGCTGACGATCTGGTCCGGAGGGTGTATCATACGATCTGCATTGCTGCAGCTGCTGAAAGAGGGCTGGGAGGCATCCGAAGGAGATATCCTGAAGCATAGCTATACAACATCATTGTTTGCCGCTTACGGAACTGAGATCAGAGAGGTGGTGCAGGATATGGCAGGGGCAACCGTTCCCTGCCCGGTGATGATGGCAGGCTGGACCTATTTCGGGCAATGCACTGAGGCGCGAAGCAATGCTTACCTGATCCAGGCCCAGCGGGATTATTTTGGAGCACACTCCTTCTCACTTTTGACCGATCCTAAGCACCCTTTACATGTTGACTGGAAAGGGAGAAGATAAAGGGAGAAGTGTGAAGATGCGAACTGCGAACTATTTTTTATGAAGCTTTTTATTACGAGCGTACTATTGTCAATATGCACAGCCATTCAAGCCCAGAATCCTGTATTTCCGGGTTTTTATGCCGATCCTGAAGCTGTTGTTTTTGGTAAGAAAGTCTGGATATACCCCACGTATTCTGCTCCTTATGAGAAACAGGTTTTCCTCGATGCCTTTTCGTCTTCGGATCTTAGGCATTGGGAAAAGCATCCGAGAGTTTTGGATACGGCTGCTGTGCTGTGGGCGAAACGGGCGATGTGGGCACCTGCGATAGTAGAGAAGGATGGAAAGTATTACCTGTTTTTTTCTGCCAATGATATCCAGAGTAATGCTGAATACGGCGGCATTGGCGTTGCGGTGGCCGGTAAACCCGGGGGGCCTTACAAGGATCACCTGGGTAAACCGCTGGTCAATGCATTTCACAACGGGGCACAGCCCATAGACCAGTTTGTTTTCAAGGACAGGGACGGTCAATATTATATGATCTATGGCGGTTGGCGGCATTGCAATATGGTAAAACTCAATCAGGATTTTTCCGGGCTCTTGCCCTGGGAGGATGGCAGCCTTTATAAGGAAATCACACCGGAAGGGTATGTGGAGGGCCCCTTTATGTTCTTCCGGAATGGCAGGTATTATTTCATGTGGTCTGAGGGCGGCTGGACGGGCCCTGATTATAGTGTAGCCTATGCCGTTAGTGACTCTCCGTTTGGACCGTTCAAACGGGAGGGCAAGATCCTCCAGCAGGATCCTGCCATTGCCACCGGTGCGGGCCACCATTCCGTCATCAATATTCCAGGCACTGATGAATGGTATATCGTTTATCACCGGAGACCTCTCGGGGAAACGGACCGCAATGCCAGGGTTACCTGTATGGAAAGGATGAATTTTGACAGTGATGGCCGGATCCTCCCGGTGAAAATCACCCACGAAGGGGTAGCCGCCAGAAAAATTTCCCGGAAATAATTTGGAAATAAAAAATTAATCGTAATATTGCGATAGATATGGGTGCTACGAAATCAGAAGAGTTTACGGTAAAGGAGAACCGGATCGCAGGGTACGCAAAGGCACTGGCGCATCCGGCGCGGGTGGCCATCCTGAAGCTCCTCGCGGAGAAGGCAGCCTGCCAGTGCGGGGATATTGTGGATGAACTTCCTTTGTCTCAGAGTACGGTATCACAGCACCTTAAGGAGCTAAAGGCGGCGGGACTGATCAAAGGTGAAATTGAAGGCGTGAAAGTATGTTATTGTATCAATGTGGAAGAGTGGAAGCTTGCCCAGGCCACCTTAAATGATCTGTTTAACAGTTACAGTAACGTTGGCCAGTGTTGTTGATTTTTTTTGGTCATATTCATCGTAATATTTCGATTAATTAAAAACAGGAATAGCATGGAAACACAAGAACAATTAAAGGATCTGGTAAAACAGAAGTACACGGAGATTGCCACACAGGACAAGGATATGAATCAGAGCTCCTGTTGTGGATCGGGATGTTGCTCATCAGAAGTGTATAACATTATGACGGATGATTATTCCGGTATGGAGGGCTACAACCCGGATGCGGATTTAGGATTAGGGTGCGGTTTGCCCACGCAGTATGCAAAAATCCAGAAAGGCAATGTGGTGATTGACCTGGGCAGTGGTGCCGGTAATGACGCATTCATTGCCCGTCACGAAGTGGGGGAAGCGGGAAAGGTGATCGGGATTGATTTTACACCCGCCATGATTGAACGGGCGAGGATGAATGCAGAGAAGCTCGGTTTTCACAATGTGGAATTCAGGCAGGGAGACATTGAGCAGATGCCTGTGACGGCAAACGTGGCAGACGTAGTAGTGAGCAATTGTGTGCTGAATCTGGTGCCCAACAAGGATGCTGTTATCAAAGAGATTTTTCGCGTATTGAAACCGGGCGGGCATTTTTCCATTTCTGATATTGTATTGGAAGGCTTGTTACCGGAGAAAATCAGGACCGCTGCTGAAATGTATGCAGGATGTGTGTCCGGTGCCATCCAGCGCGAAGTGTATATGGAACTGATTGCACAGAATGGATTTGTGAATGTTACGGTGCAAAAAGATAAAGCCATTGTTGTACCGGATGATATCCTCTCTGAATATCTTTCCGGAGAAGAGCTGGCGGCATTCAAAAAATCAGGAACGGGGATACGCAGCATCACCGTTTATGCAGAGAAACCTGCTGCCGTCAAGACCTGCTGCGGACCGGATTGTTGTTAACTTATCAACATACATGATGATCATACAGGAAGCAACCACCGCGCATCGTGGCCCTATTGTGGACCTGCTGCGCAGCAATCTATTACCATCGGAAGATCTGGATCAGGCTAAGCATCAATTTTGGGTTGCCCTGCAACAAAATGATGTTGTGGGCGCCATAGGATTGGAATTGTACGGACAGTATGGACTATTAAGATCGATGGTAGTGAAGGAAGCTGTGCGGGGTCAGGGTATTGCCGCTGCGCTGGTGGGAATCCTGGAATCTGCTGCCAGGGCCCGGGACATAGAAGCCGTGTATCTCCTGACTGAAACTGCCGCTTCCTATTTTGGAAAAAGAGGCTACCAGGAGATTGCGCGGGAGGAGGTGCCACCGGAAGTGAAGGCCTCTACTGAATTCAGCCATGTTTGTCCGGCCAGTGCCCGGGTTTTTGTCAAGAAAATAATTTTTGCATGAAGAAAATACTTGTCCTCTGTACCGGTAACAGCTGCCGTAGTCAGATTGCGCATGGATACCTTCAGTATTTTGCCGGTGACAGGGCAGAGGTGTATAGCGCTGGTGTGGAGACCCACGGCGTGAATCCCCGTGCTATTGCCATCATGAAAGAGGATGGCCTGGATATATCCGGCCACAGTTCTAACCATGTGGATGAATACCGGAATATTGATTTTGATTTCGTCATTACGGTTTGTGATTCTGCCCGGGAGCGATGCCCTTATTTTCCGTCCTCCGCCCAGTTGTTTCACCACAATTTTCCTGACCCGGCCAAAGCCACAGGAACGGAAGAAGAGATCATGGACCAGTTCAGGCTTGTACGCAACCAGATCAGGGAGTATGCATCGGAGTTTATTTCCACGCAACTGTAATTTAACGGTAACAAATCTTTGCATGGCCGTGTATTTGTGTTTACCTTAAATGCTTCAACACACTTCTATGCGAAAGATCATCCCTCTGTCTTTTCTGTCATTTGCTATTGCGCTGTACATGATTTCCTGCCAGCCAACTTCAGATCAAGCCGTTGCTTCTGCAGGTGCAGACAGCCTGAAGTTTGGCGGCTATGCGTCACAAGTGAAATGGGGCGAGCACCTGGTGTCCATCGGTGGCTGTCATGATTGCCACACCACGAAAAAAATGGGGCCCCAAGGTCCGGAGCCTGACATGAGCAAGGGCCTTGCTGGACATCTTGCCGGAACTCCGGTCCCCGATGTGAACAGAAAAGAAATGGCCGAGAAAGGCCTTGCTGTCACCAATGACCTTACGGTATGGGTAGGGCCCTGGGGAGTTTCATATGCGTCTAACCTTACCCCGGATTCTACGGGATTATTGGGCTGGAAAGAAGACCAGTTTATTTATGCCATCAGGAACGGCGTGTATAAGGGCTTGCCTGGCTCCCGGCCATTGCTGCCGCCCATGCCCTGGCAAACGGTAAGGAATATGACCGATGACGAGTTAAAGGCGATGTTTGCTTACCTGCAGACAGTGCCTGCCGTCAACAATATTGTACCCCAGGCAGAAATCAATCCGCCACCGCCACCGCCTCCACCAGCAAAATAAAGTTGCATATTTGCAGTATGCGATTACTCTTTATTATCATCGGCATACTCTACAGTACATATACAGACGCCCAACAAACCTGGCAGGTGGTTGGGCGTTCTGCTGTATTGCCTGACGGGCGTACGGAACTCATCAGTTCTGGTGCCCATTTTGATTTTCAATTTTCCGGTAAGCACTGCCAGATCATTTTTTCACTGGCATCAAAGGAAGCCCATAATTATGTGCAACTGGAATTGGATGGCGCTTACATCGGCAGGTATCGGGTGGAGGCCCTGGATACGGTTTCAATAGGTGCGGCCGGCGGTGGCCGCCACCGGGTACGGGTGTTCAAAACAACCGAAGCCCATTCCGGCGCACTTTATATTGATCATATCGTAGGGAAAAATATCAGGGCCTTACCGCCACCAACAGTACCCGTCATAGAATTCATTGGCAACAGTATCACCTGTGGTGCAGCGGCTGACCCCAGCGAGGTGCCCTGCGGAACGGGATCATACCATGATCAGCATAATGCGTATTATGCGTATGGCCCCAGGGTTGCGAGGGCCATTGGTGCTGATTTTGTGCTCAACAGTGTAAGTGGTATCGGCATTTACCGTACCTGGAACAAAGATTACCCATCTATGCCACTGGTATATGGAAATCTGCATTTTAAGGACAGCGATGATACGCCCTGGCCTGTTGAGAATTTTCATCCCCGGGTAGTGAGCATTGCCCTGGGCACCAATGACCTGAGCAGGGGAGACGGTAAAACAGACAGACCAGCATTTGATAGTGCCACATTTGTGAGAGGGTATATCAATTTTGTAAAAATGGTCAAGCGTGCACAACCCAGGGCAAGGATTGTATTACTCAGCAGTGGAATGGTGAGTGGTAATAACCGGGAACTCCTTCAACACTGTCTTACGGATGTAAAGAAGGCCATCGATCTGGCTTATCCTGCTGATCCGGAAGTGGTTACATATTTCTTTAAACCGATGAACGCAAGGGGGTGTACGGGCCATCCAAATGTTGAAGACCATGCGATCCTCGCAAGTGAACTTATAGAAGTCTTCCGGCCGCTAATGCATTGAGGACCCCGCGTTAAATTTTGGTTCTCAATGCCGGTCCATGCAATAATGTATGGACTGTTGACGTATTATATATTGAACATCCAATACCTCTGAAGTCCAAACGCCCGGTTTTCATGTATCCAGTGAAAGACCAGCAAAATCCAGTCTCCTGGAAGAAACTACCTTTAAAGGTTCAATTTCCTTGGAAACCGGCGTTCTTTTTAGGCAATAGGCATTGAGGCATTGAGGCATTGAGGCATTGAGGCAACCTTGCGAACTAAACCGCTATCGCCCATTGGCTCTCAGCACCACAATCTCTTTCTTGAAATCATCGTCGTAGGTTTTCTTCAGGATATAATACCACTGGCGTTCAGGAATATCGAGAAAGAATATATCACCTTTTTTGTGTTTGGCCACTGCATCCTGCACTTCTTTAGGCACCTGGCCTTCGCCATAGAACCATCCAAGGTCGCCTTTGGTTTCATTGCCGTCCATGGTATATTTATCAGACAGTGCCTCAAAACTTTCACCGCTATTCAGCCGGTCAACAATTAATTTACTCAGGCTGTCTACTTCGCGGTTATTGAGCGTGCCGCGGTCAAGGAAAATATAGCTGGCACGATACGCATTGGATTCCTTCACGTCCACCACTTTGTAGGTCACAAATCCCACGGAAAAAATGTCCCCTTTGTTTTGCTTAAGCAAACGTTTGTCAATGATGGCCGTATCCTTCCCATAACTCAACCGGAGAATGGCGGGTTTCAGGTTGGGGTTGGCAGTTACATATTTCTCTGCGTCTGCAACGGTGTTGATTTTTTCAAATTGTTCCCGCACGCTGGGCTGGGCGGCCAGCTTTAAAGAAACGAGAAGAAGGCACAGTGAAAAAACTCTTTTCATACGTCTGGTTTGATGCTACAAATGTCGGGCTTTTTGCCCTCATTTCGGATGTCCCTTCCCGTGGGAAGGTGGGGTAAACTGTTAAAAAAATGCTGCTTTTGGCCACCAGAAGGATGAGCGGTGCAACATTTTGCGGGTAAGCAAGACTTTTCAGTGGTACCACCGGTCAGTTTATCAGACTGTTCATCAGTCTTTAACAAGGTAAATCCGCGGGGCCGGAACACATTTGTCCACTAGCTGTGCTAAACTGAACTGTCATGAGAAAATGGACTCTGTTATGCGTCTTCGGTATTGTTTTTTTTGCTACTGCAGTTGCCGGTGAAAATCCTGCACCAAGATCCCTCCCCGCGGTGCGGTTGAAAACATCCATCAGCATTGATGGTGTCTTGGACGATGAAGGCTGGAAGACGGCCTCCAAACTGGAACATTTTGTAGAGTTCAGGCCTAAGATTGGCGCGCCGGAGGCTGATGCTGTTAAAACGGAGGCTTACCTGATCTATAATGACGAGGGTATTTATTTTGGCGGATTCTGCCATGAGCGCACGCGGGACAGCATCGCTTATGAACTAAAAGGCCGTGATGGTTTTGGCACCAATGACTATGTGGGGATCATTTTTGATACGTATCATGATAAACTCAATGCTTTTGAGTATTTCGTTACTCCACTGAATGAGCAATGGGATGCTAAGATGAGTCCTGTTATGACGGATAATGGCAATGAGGATTTTTCCTGGAACGGCGTATGGACCAGTGCTACTAAGATCCATGACAACGGCTGGAGCTTTGAGATGTTTATTCCTTATGGAGCCATTCGGTTTGGTCCAAAGGACATCCAGAACTGGGGGATGAATGTAACCCGCAGGCGCAGAAAAACGGAGCAACAGGTTACGTGGAATCCCATCGATCCCAATGTCAATGGGTTTTTAACGCAGGAGGGTGTATGGCATGGGATCTCTAATATCAAGCCGCCGGTGCGTTTGCAGTTTTCACCCTATCTGTCCGTATATGCAAACCATTTTCCCGCCAACCAGTCGGGTGTAAAAAACCTAACCGGCCAGGTGAATGGAGGGATGGACGTGAAGTATGGCATCAACCAGGCATTTACACTGGATATGACCCTGGTGCCGGATTTCGGGCAGGTGCAAAGTGATAACCGTGTTTTGAACCTGACGCCATTTGAAGTACAGTTCAATGAATACAGGACGTTTTTTACCGAAGGGACGGAACTGTTCAGTAAAGGGAACCTGTTTTACTCAAGGCGAATAGGAGGTACGCCCATGCACCTGTATGATGCCTACGATGCCGTTGATTCCAATGAAACGGTGGTTCGCAACCCCAGTGAATCCAAATTGCTCAATGCTACCAAGATATCCGGGAGAACCCAGAAAGGGCTGGGTATTGGTATCCTGAATGCGATCACGAGACCGCAGTACGCCACCATTGAATCCACGGATGGCAAACTGGAAAGGGAGTACCAGACCAGTCCGCTCACCAACTATAATATCCTGGTATTTGACCAGACGCTCAAATATAATTCCAGTGTGTCCCTGATCAATACCAATGTGATGCGGAGCGGATCAGATTATGATGCCAACGTAACGGCGGGATTGTTTGATTTTAACAACAAGAAGAACAAGTGGAATGTGGGCGGAAAGATGGCGGTGAGCCAGTTGTTTTATGGCCAGCAGAAAGGAGGTACTGAGGTAGGATACAACTATCGGTTATACACCGGAAAAACCAGTGGCAGGTTCAATTTTAACCTGTATCATGAAGCTTCGGATACGCGGTACACGCACAATGATCTCGGGTATTTTACCAATAATAATTTCAGGGATGTGGGTGCATATTTTGGTTACCGTTGGACGGAGCCTAAACATTTTTATAACAGGATCTTCATCAATTTCAATTCAAGGTTCAGTTATCTCTATCAGCAAATCGGGAACCTGGAACCGGTATTTCAACGGGCTGATATCAATACCAACGTCAATGTGCAGTTGAAGACATTGCACTGGTTTGGATTCTTCACCGGTTTTACTCCGGCCCAGAATGACTTTTATGAACCCAGGGTTAATGGATACTATTTCAGGCGGGGCGCCAGCCTGGCAGTGGGAGGTTGGTTTGAAAGCAACTCCGCTAAAAAGTATTCTTTCCAGGCGGAAAGTTTTACACGGCGTTTTTTCGATTTCTATAACCTCACGGCATGGGATCTTATGATAAGGCAGAATTTCCGGTTCAACCAGAAATTTTCCCTGGCGTACAATTTCAGTTTCATGCCCCGGTTCAACAGTGTGGGATTTGGTACTGTGGATCAGAATAAACCTGTATTTGGGCGGAGAAGGGTGAATACAATTGAAAATATCCTTGATGCTAAATACAGTTTTTCCAATAAGATGTGGGTAACCTTCAGGCTTCGGCATTATTACAGTTCAGTAAAATATGCCGAGTACTTCAGCCTTGACCAGCCCAGTGGTTTATTGAACAGTAATCCCGCGTTTACGGGTAATGCGGATATGAATGCCAATTTCTTCAATATAGACATGGTGTACACCTGGCAGTTTGCACCCGGAAGCTTTCTGAATGTAGTCTGGAAGAGCTCTGCCACAGACTACCAGAATACTGTTGTAGATGGTTATGTCAAGAATCTCGGCAATGTGCTGTCTGCTGACCAGAACAACAATCTATCTGTAAAACTCATCTATTTCCTGGATTACCTGCAGATCAGGAATTGGTTTAACTGAGTGGAAAATGAGCATCGTCAGTACACTATGATGAAGGTCATGTATTAGTAGTGTAGACCTGTCAATTTCGTGACAATCTGCCGGTTCAGGGGCGGTAGTTTTGTGGTGCTAAAGCATCAGATATGCAGTCATGCCTTTCCCCGCAGTTGTTGCAGAAATACGATGTGCCCCTGCCCCGGTATACTAGTTACCCCACGGTTCCTTATTGGCGGTTTGACCATTTTACTGAAGTGCGTTGGATGGAAATTTTACGCAGCCGGTTCCAGGATGAGCAGGGGGCGGTAGCGGTGTATATACACCTGCCATTTTGCGAGGAGCTTTGCACTTACTGCGCCTGTAATAAAAGGATCACGAAGAACCACCAGGTAGAGAAACCTTATCTGGATGCCGTTCTCAGGGAATGGTCCATGTATGTATCGCTGTTAGGCGCGCCTCCGCTGATCCGTGAGCTGCACCTGGGTGGCGGCACTCCCAGTTTTTTTTCAGCACATCATCTGCGGGAATTGATAGAAGGGATCATGGCCCTGGCAACGCCGGTGGATGATGCCGTGTTCAGTATTGAAGTGCATCCCAACTATACATCTGATGAACAGCTTACGGTACTGCGGGAACTGGGTTTCAACCGCATCAGTGTAGGCGTGCAGGATTTTGATCCGCGGGTACAGTTTGTGATCAACAGGATCCAGACCTTTGAACAAACGCGCCATGTGGTGGAGCAGGCCAGGCTGGTGGGTTTTCAAAGTGTAAACCTTGACCTGGTGTATGGACTTCCGCTGCAGGAACTGAAGAGTGTGGAAGACACTATTGCAAAAGTGGCCCTGTTGCGGCCTAACAGGATAGCATTCTATTCCTATGCGCACGTGCCCTGGAAAAGCAAGGGGCAGCGCAGGTATACAGATGATGATGTACCCGGGGCAGAGGCCAAACGGGCGATGTTTACCCTTGGAAAGGATTTGCTGGAGGCTATGGGATATCATTCCATTGGTATGGATCATTTTGCCTTGCCGGATGATGAGCTGCACCGGTCCTATACGCAGGGAACCCTTCACCGTAATTTTATGGGTTATACGCACCATCCGTCTAAACTGCTCATTGGTTTGGGCGCATCCAGCATCAGTGATGCCTGGCAGGGATTTGCACAGAATGAAAAAGAAGTGGAAGCCTACCAGGAGAAGATCCTGAAAGGGGAGTGGCCCTGGGTAAACGGACATATATTGACTGCGGAGGATCTTCGCAGGCGACAGTTGATCCTAACGCTCATGTGTAGTGGCGAAGCCCATATCCCGGAAGACCTGGCAGAAGAAGTTCGGGAAAAAATCAACACATTGGTGGAAGACAAGCTGGTGCAAATGGATGGATCACAGATGCGGGTAACGGCAACCGGCCGGGCACTGATCCGCAATGTATCTGTATGTTTTGATCAATACTATTCCCCTTCAGGGCAGGATAAGCCCGTATTCAGCAGGGCGATATAACGAGAAACGTCAATCGTCTTCTTCAAAATGCAGGTGCTGGTGATGCGCACTCGCTGCAATGTGCAGGGCGAAACCTGCAATGGCTGTATCTTTCATGATGTTGATGAAGGCGAATAGCCTGTATTCATCGCTCCCCGCATTTCTTGCATTGGGCACATGCACCGTAAGAATGAAGAATACGAGAAAGGCTGCCAGCAGGTAGCTGGTGATCTTTACATACTGGTTGGTGGCAAAGGAAATTCCCACCAGGATAAAGCAAGCCCCAACCAGGTATGCCCAGGTAATGCCACCAGGGAGAAAGCTGGGAACATATACCAGGGTATCATAGGGTCTCATCAGGTGAAAGACACCTATGGCTATCAGAACAGCCGCCAGCATATAGATGGATATGCGAGATACTGGATGATACTCTTTGAGATGGAGGTTCATAAAGAAAAGTTTGAGGTGAATGATAGGAAAAGGTATATAGAAGATAGTGCAAAAAAATTGACTTTGGTCATATCCAGGGCTGTTTCAGGTGCTTTGGGCTTCTTACCTTTAGCAGGCAAACCTGTTTATGGAGAATTTTTTCAGAAAGTTCAGCCTCACCAATGAAAAGGAAAGCTTTGAAACGGTGTATGCCAATATTGAAGCGGGGATTGTGTTTCGCGGAACCAACTTATGGATCCTCATCTTCGCCATCTTCGTAGCGTCTTTGGGGCTCAACGTGAACTCCACTGCTGTGATCATTGGCGCGATGCTTATTTCACCGCTGATGGGTCCCATCATGGGAATGGGCCTTGGCCTGGCCATTAACGATATCAGTCTGTTGCGGAAAGCCGCTTATAATTTTGGTGTGGCAACGATGGTGGCCCTGGCCACCTCTACGGTTTTCTTTTTGTTGTCGCCCATCAATGATGCCCACTCAGAGATCCTTGCGCGCACCTCGCCCAATGTGTATGATGTTCTCATTGCACTTTTTGGCGGTTTGGCGGGTACCCTCGCCACTGCCAGCAGGAACAAGGGAAATGTAATTCCCGGTGTGGCCATTGCTACGGCTCTGATGCCGCCGCTCTGCACGGCGGGATATGGATTAGCAACCCTTCAGCTCTCGTTTTTCCTGGGGGCCTTCTACCTCTTCGTGATCAATACGGTATTCATTGCCCTGGCTACCCTGTTGATGAGCAGGGTGCTGAAGTTCCCGGTGAAAGGATTTGATGCTTATGAAAATACCAGGAAGAAAAGGCTGGCAGTTTGGTTGGTTACGCTGCTGACTTTATTGCCGAGTATCTATTTTGCATTCACCATGGTGCGGAACGAAAATTTTGTCAAGAAAGCAAAAACCTTCATTGACAGGGAAGCGGTTTTTGATAATGATTACCTGCTGAGCAGTGAGGTGGATCCCGTGTTGCGGAAAATTACTTTGGTTTATGGAGGCAGGGAGATCCGCCCATCTGAGATAGACACCCTTCGTTCAAAAATGGGCTACTACCAGTTGGAAGAAACACAGATTGACGTAAAGCAGGGGTTTGCTTATCTCGCATCTAAAGCGGGCCCTGACAGAGAAATTGTGGGTAAGGCCCTGGATGACCAGACGAGGATTGTGGATTCCCTGACCAGGGCCGTACAGGTTTTGCACGGAAAGGCTTCAGATGCGAGCCAGGTATTCCTGGAATTGAAATCACAATATCCGCAGTTGACGGCGGCTATTATTCAACAAGTGCAACCGGTGGCGGACAGTACTGCCGCGCCGCCATTTTTACTGGCAGTTCTAACCATGAAAGGTAAACTGCCCGCAGCTGAGCAGGACAAAATTATTCGTTGGCTTAAAGTGCGGATGCATGAGCAACAAGTGAAGCTGATTATTTCTCCATTGGATTAAGCATTAATTTGGATGAATGAATTGCCTGATTATTGACGATAACCGGATAGCCAGAACAACGATGCGCCAGTTGGCCGGCAAGATAAAAGATCTTGAAGTGATTGGGGAATGCGCTGATGCATTGGAAGCCTATGCCTTATTGAAGAAGGAGAAAGTGGACCTGTTGTTGCTGGACATTGAAATGCCCGGAATGACTGGGTTGGAGCTAACCCGCCAGCTGCGCGATCCCAGGCCCATCATTATTTTTACCACGTCAAAGAAAGACTACGCCGCGGAAGCGTTTGACCTGAATGTGGCGGATTATATCGTTAAGCCGGTAACACCGGTAAGGTTCCTGCAGGCGATTGATAAGGCCACTGAGATGCTGGAAACTAAGGCAGAACAAGTGGAAGCTTCCCCTGAGGGTTTTATTTTCATCCGGGACGGTAATATTGTAAGACGGCTGATGGTGGATGACATACACTACGCAGAAGCAATGGGCGACTATGTAAAACTGCATACTTCCCAGAAATTTTTTTTAGTGCATACCACCCTGAAGCAGGTGGAGGACCGTTTGCCTTCCGCACAGTTTATTCGTGTACATCGATCCTTTATTGTAGCACTCTCCAAGATTGATGCCATCAGGGATGGGGCATTGGTTATTGCCGGGAAACCCGTTCCCGTTGCAGACAGCTATAGGGCCGCATTAAACCGGAGGATGAATATCCTTTGAGCAACTCATGCCCCCGTCCCGCTGCCATACCTGATTCACCGCCAGATTTTGCCCTTTCAACGATTCTGCCAGCAATGCGGGCTGCAGCCGCTTTAGTTTTGATTTGCCAGAGCAGTAAATTATGTTTTCTCATAGCAGTCAGGTTTGGTTTTGCAAGCTCCCCGATTCCTCGGGGAGCCTATATAATTTATATGCATTTTAAGCAAGTGTTCATATTGGGTATTCTGACCCTGGCGTTTATGGCCGCGGTGTATGGGTTATTGCGTGCGGTAGATCACCATAGTGAACTATTCATGTTGGTTGTGCTTACCATTTCGGCCACCATCCTGCTGATATTGATTGTCTGGACTTTCTTTCACTATATGCGTAGGGGACAGGGTGATCATTTCCGCCTGGATGACTAACTTAGTCCCATAAATGTACATGGGTCGATATTTCAGGATCATACTGGTAGCTGTTTTCCTTCTTTCCGTACTGCTTATTGTGGTACTGCAGTTTAATTCAGACAGGAATATTGATCAGTTGATATCAGGGAATGAAACCCTGATGGAGGAGTTGCGGGTTCGCAATGACCTGGTGATGCTGCAAAGCGCCATTACCAGCCTGGAGAGCAAGGTGCGGGGTGAAGTGATCAGTGGTCAGTGGAAGGATACCGCAGCCATCGAGAGAGAATTCCAGGCCATTGATGCCTACCGCCACAAGCTGGTTGTGCTGGAGAAAGACAACCACATTGTTCAGATGCTTGGAGATCTCTACCGCCAGGTAGACGGTAAAGTAACTTTCAATAGACAGGTCATCCGGGTTTTTCAGGAGCAAGGGAAGCAGGCAGCGGAAGCCGTTATCAGCACTGGTGCGGGTGCAAAGCTTACCGATTCTATCCGCACTACCACTGCAAGGATACATGCAGAGCATGAACAGATGGTAACAGCGCTTATCAATGAAACAGACAAGAACGGCCTTAAAGCGAAGACCCTGGGTGCGGTAATGGCCATCATTGCTGCTATTGCGTCCATCCTTGCCTTTGGGTTTGCTTCTTACAAAATGAGGCAGCAGGAACAACTCATCCAGAAACTGAACGCCTCAGAACGAGCTGCAAAAGAGGCCGTTCATGTCAAGGAGAATTTCCTCGCCAACATGAGTCATGAGATCAGGACACCCATGAACGCTATCCTGGGATTTACTGATCTCCTCAAGCAGGAACCCCTGGATAAAAAGGCCGGCGAGTTTGTGCAGACCATTCACCAAAGCGGAGAGAACCTGTTGAACATCATCAATGATATCCTGGACCTGTCCCGGATTGAAGCGGGCATGATGAAGATAGAATCTGCCCCCTTCCGGATTTCAACGGTGACAGATGCCGTGGAACAGATGCTGCGAAAGAAAGCGATTGATAAGGGTCTCCAGCTTAGTTTCAGGAGGGATCCCTCCCTGCCGGATGTCATCATCGGTGATGCCACCAGGCTCACCCAGATCCTGGTTAACCTCGTGGGTAATGCCATTAAATTTACGGATAAGGGGCAAGTGAGCGTTAGCCTGAATGCAAGGCAAAATACCGGGGAGACATTTACCCTGGTTATTCTCGTGGAAGATACAGGTGTGGGTATTGCATCGTCAAAACTGGACGCCATCTTTGAGCGGTTCACACAGGCGGATGATGAAGTGAACCGGAAATTTGGCGGAACCGGCTTGGGCTTATCCATTGTGAAAGACCTGGTGGAACTGTTGAAAGGGAGTATCAGCGTGGAAAGTGTTGAAGGCAAAGGCACCCGCTTCCATGTAATGCTTCCCTATGTTATCTCTGCAGAGCAATTGGCCGCAGACGGGGAAACGGATCAGTTGCCTGGCGTGAAGCCGCTGCATCTGCGCGTGTTGGTGGCAGAGGATAATTCAATTAACCAGAATCTGGTGAGACATTTGCTGAGCCAGTGGGGAATCAGTTATGATATGGTGGACAATGGCATGGAGGTGCTGGCTGCACTGGCTAAACAACCATACGATCTCATCCTGATGGATATCCAGATGCCCGGGATGGACGGGTATGAAGCCACCCGAAAGATCAGGCAGGAATTGACGCTGGGTATTCCCATTGTTGCCATGACCGCACATGCACTCGCCGGAGAGAAGGAAAACTGCCTGGCGCAGGGTATGAACAATTACATCGCCAAGCCCCTCCGCCAGGCAGAACTGTATGCAATCCTCCAGGCCTATTCACCGGATGAAAACCCATCGTACCATACTATTGACCTGGCATATATGCGGGATGTTAGTGGCGGAGACAAGTCCTATGAACGGCTGGTGACATCACAGTTTATTGAAGCTGTTCCTGAAGAACTGGATGCACTGCTTAAAGCCTGGGACAGCGGGGACCAGGCCCGTGCAAAACAAATTGCACACAACCTGAAGACCACTGTTTCTGTAATGGGGATCGATGAGAAGCTAAAGCCCATCCTGGACAGCATTGAGTATGATCAGCTCACAACACAGGGGTTCAGGGAGCAGTTTAAAAAGCTGCAGGTTATTTGTGCCGATGCCGTCAGAGAGGCCCATCGTTTCCGCTCACAGCTGGTGGATTGAACGGCCGATACTTAATGCCTGTTCATCGACGCGCCCTTTTTTCCTTTTCATCACTGGAGGAGTTTTGTTGTATGGGTAACCAGCAACAGATTTTTCATACCAATTCCCCGTGGCGGCGTGTAACCTATCAATGGGTGCTTCGCCTGGCGCTGTTTTTTTCACTGTTGGTGATGTTGATCCTGGTGATAACGTATTACCGCGCGCAGCTTCCGCAGCTACCTTCTTTAAAAGACGAGCAGGTAAAGAAAAATGGAAACCTGGAACTGGTGAAACCCGTTGCATTCTCAGCTGCGGAAATCAGGCGGTATCGCGGGTTTGCTGATTACCTGGCGTCACGCGGGCATACGGAGATGCTCATCCACGGCCGCATGGACGCGGATAGCAACAGGATCAGGGCAGGGTTTTTTGTAGACTGGGATCCACAGAGTTTTTATGCCTTGCAGCAGGGGATAGGTCAGATGAACATGGTGTTTCCAGAATGGTTTTTCATTGACCCTGACACAGATACCCTGCGGCCGCAGATTGATATGCCGGCCCTGGCGCTGATGCGTGCGCATAAGATCCGCATCCTGCCGCTGGTTAATAACATCAACGATGAAAAGGACGGAGGATTTGACGCGGCTATGCTGCACCGTATCCTGCATGATCAGGAAAAGCGGAAAAGACTGATTCATGATTTGGTGCACTATGTGACGTTGTATCAATTGCAGGGCATCAATGTGGACTTTGAGGAATTCCATGAAAAATCTGACGAACCGATCGTATCCTTTCAGAAAGAAATATATGAAGCTTTTCACGCCCGCGGGCTGCTGGTGACACAGGACGTTATGGTGAACAATGAAGACTTCAACCTGAAGCGGCTCGCAGCATTCAATGATTATATGGTGCTGATGGCGTATGATCAGCATTGGAGCACCAGCGTGCCAGGCCCTGTGTGTGACCAGAAATGGATTGAGAAAGTGGTGGACGAGGCTGCGGATAAATTGCCACCATCAAAGATCATTCTGGGACTGGCGGGATATGGCTACGACTGGCCACCGCACGGAGAAGCCGAAACAGTGACCTACCAGCAGGCGCTGGCAAAAGCACGTATGAAGAATGCCCTCATTCACTTTGATAATGACAGTTACAACCTTCACTATACGTATACTGATGATGAGGGTGGCCAGCACGAGGTGTATTTTACAGATGCATCATCCAATTTTAATACCGTAAGATTTGCAGATGAATACGGATTGAAAGGAACCGCATTGTGGCGCCTGGGAAGTGAAGACCAGCGGTTGTGGCAGTACTATGCATTGCCACTGGATAACCGCCACATGGCTGAGAAGGTTTTTGATCCTGCAGCCATGCAAAGCGTTCACAACCTGATTGGAAAACCAGACTACATCGGTGATGGTGAAGTACTGGATGTGGTGGCTTCGCCGGAGAAAGGCAAGATCAGGCTGGTGGTAGACAGTACTGAACAAGTGATCTCAGAGGAGTATTATGATGAGCTGCCCACGAAATACGTTATTCGAAAATTTGGTAACGTTCAAAAGCAGGTGGTTCTCACCTTTGACGATGGTCCCGATCCCGTGTATACGCCACAGATCCTGGATCTGCTTAAAAAGGAGAAGATACCCGCTGTGTTTTTTATTGTGGGGCTGGAGGCTGAAAGAAACCTGCCTTTGCTGAAGAGGATCTACAGGGAAGGACATGAAATAGGCAATCACACCTTTACACATCCCAATATGGCACAGGTTAGCCTGGAACGGGCAACCAGTGAAATGGAAACCACCCGGCTGTTGATAGAGGCGGTTACCGGCAGAAGTACAGTGTTGTTTCGTGCACCTTACAATGCAGATGCAGAGCCTTCATCCGAGGTGGAACTGCGGCCGGTGGCGTTGAGTAAAGCGAAAGACTATTATACGGTAGGTGAAAGCATTGATCCCAATGACTGGGAAGCAGGCGTTACGGCAGACACTATATATGAACGAACCATCCGCCAGTATGAAGCCAATCCGTCAAAGGGCATTATTTTACTGCACGATGCCGGCGGTAACAGGCAGGCTACGGTTGACGCGCTTCCGAGAATCATTGCCTATTTCCGGCAGCACCAGATCAGTTTTGTTTCCGTTTCGGATTTACTGCATGTAGACAGGAACAAAATTATGCCCGCCGCAGGCGGGCGTTTGCTTCGCGTGGATGCCCGCATTGTTGAATTGTTATATGAACTGGGGCAGGTGCTGAATTCCGCATTCTGGGTAGCCATTATCCTCGGCATGCTGAGAATACTGATGATGGGTATGATGGCGCACTTCAGCAGACGAAAGGATAAGAAAGCGCAAGCCTCCCTGCAGCCTTTGCGTGAATTTCCATTGGTGAGCATTATTGTGCCGGCATACAACGAGGAAGTCAATGCCGTTAAAACGGTGGAGAATCTGCTGTTGCAGGATTATCCGGCGCTCGAGATCCTTTTCATAGATGACGGGTCAAAAGACCAGACCTTTGAGAAGGTGCGTCTTGCATTCAGAGACAATCCCAGGGTTAGGGTGGTGACTAAAGTAAATGGCGGGAAAAGTTCAGCGCTGAATGAAGGGATTCAGATCAGCACGGCAGCCTATCTGGTATGTATAGACGCAGATACCCAATTACGTACCAATGCGGTAACAAAGCTGATGGAGAAATTATGTGCCGATGAACGGGTAGGGGCTGTAGCCGGGAATGTCAAAGCCGGTAACCTCAGAACTGTGCTGGCCCGCTGGCAGCATATTGAATATGTTACCGCGCAAAATTTTGACCGCAGGGCTTTTGATCTCATCAACGGGATTACTGTAGTACCAGGTGCTATTGGTGCATTTCGGCGATCTGCTCTGGAAACAGCAGGCGGATTTACCAGTGATACACTGGCGGAGGACTGCGATCTTACCATCAGGATCATCCGGTCCGGGTTTACCGTGGTGAATTGTACGGAAGCCATCGCTGTTACCGAAGTGCCGGAGACCTATGCCCAGTTTATGAAACAACGGTTCCGCTGGAGTTATGGCGTCATGCAGACTTTCTGGAAGCACCGTGATGCCTGTTTCAATCCTAAGTATCGCGGATTAGGCATGATTGCGCTGCCCAATGTGTTGTTGTTTCAGATCCTGATGCCGATGCTGGCTCCCCTTGCAGATCTGATTCTGGTGTTCAGTCTTGTCTGGAACCGTTCAGACCCCGGAGCACTGTGGAAAATCTCTACATTTTACCTGGTATTTCTTGCTGTGGATCTTCTGGTGAGCCTGGTAGCTTTTGGTTATGAGAAAGAGAACAGGAAGACTATATGGTGGTTGTTGCCCCAGCGATTCATCTATCGCCAGTTGATGTATGTGATTTTGTTCCGCGCCCTGGGCAGGGCCCTGAAAGGGGAAGCACAGAGCTGGGGGACCTTAAAGAGGACCGGCAGCGTGCAGCAACTGAAGGGTGCGGGGATCCCGTTTGGACGGGTTTCCTGACAGTGCAAGCCTACCCTGCCATTTCCCTGAACAATTTTTCCAGGGTAGAGGCCGGATCATCACTAAGACCGGGATGAATAGCTGAACTCTGGATAATGGTACTTCTTTTGGCGGTTAACCAACGAAACCTGGAGGGCAGGTCAAGGCTGGCAATGGCACCACCGGATGCGTTGCCCTTGCAGATCTTATCATAGGACTCCAGCTGGCAACGGACCTCATCAAGGTCTGTCTCCGGGAAAAGCGTGAGAAGTTTTTTTGTATCGATGTGGTACCTGAAGCCCAGAAATCCTTTGGACTTGGCAAAAAGGATGACCCCCAGGTTCAGAAACTCGCCGCGTTCAACCCTGGGCACCACACGAATCACCGCATATTCAAATACCTGCCGTTCTTGCATGGTTGATCTGGTTTACAAAAACTTCAGCGTGACGAAGCCTCTGATGAAGAAATGAAACATAAACACTCTTGGACTCATGCTCGTTGAGCCAGTTATCCGGGATCATTTGCACAATTTCGGTTATGCGTGCAGGGGTGATCAGCTGGCGCATGAACTGGTCAGCTTCTTCCATTTGGGTTGCCCATTGCAGGAGTACATGATCTTTTATCTGGACGAAGGGTTTTACTGATTGTTCCTCCCAATGATCCCATTGATGGTGAAAGTAGAGTGCGGCACCATGGTCTATGAGCCAGAGTTCATTTTTCCAGAACAGCATATTGGTGTTTCTGACCGTGCGGTCCACATTCATCAGCAATGCATCAAGCCACACAATGCGGGAAGCCAGGGTAGCATCCACATGGTGGGAAACGGGATCAAAGGTGGTGGCACCGGTGAGAAAATGGAGACCCAGGTTGAGGCCGGCACTGGCTTTTAAGAGATCCTGGATCTCCTCGTCAGGTTCAGACCGGCCGTAGGCCGGATCCAGTTCGGCAAAAACAAGCTCCGGAACTTTGAGGCCTGCCACTCTTGCCAGTTCGCCGCCAATCAGCTCAGCATTAAGGGCCTTGCTGCCCTGGCCGGCACCGCGGAATTTTAGTACATACAGGAATCCATCGTCACCCTCCACAATGGCAGGCAATGAACCTCCTTCCCGAAGCGGCTCTACATAACGGATAACCTGGATAGTTCGCAGGAGCGGCAAGTGCATGGCCAAATATATTTAATAGTTCGCAGTTCGCCGGCATTGCCGCATTGCCGCATTGCCGCACTACCGCATTACCATATAATCCCATCGCCACCCAACCTTTTTATTTCAATTGCAATCAAGCATTTGGGCCGGGTTCAGAAAATGGATTTGGAGGACATTTTCAGCCAGTGCGTTCGTTTATCTCAGGTTGCTCAACTGGTTTTTTCCTACACCTGGCCCCTTTTGTTTGCCAAAACCAAACACACTATACCATGGACAGGAAAGAATTTTTAGCACAACTGGGTCTGGGATCGGCAGCCATTTTCGCTGGTGCCTGCCTGGCCGGATGTTCAAAGGAAGGCGGATCCTCGGGAGGTGGTGGCACCACGCCACCGTCCAGCGTTGATTTTACCATCAACCTGGCTGACGGGGCCAATGCCGCACTGGCCGCACCTGGAGGTTATATTTATCAGAGTGGCATCATCATTGGGCATACCTTGTCAGATACTTACATTGCGGTGGCACAGTCATGCACACACGAAGGCACTTCCGTGGTGTGGCAAGCGGGGAATGACAGGTTTTATTGTCCCAACCACGGATCAACATTTTCCGCTACGGGATCAGTCACCAACGGTCCCGCAGCATCTCCGCTGAAACGTTACAACACTTCTTTGACCGGTACAAGTTTGCGTGTTTTTTCCTGATTGCGTATGAAGCATTTTCTGATTACCCTCGTACTGATTACGGCAGGATCAGTTGCCATGGCGCAAGATGATCAGCTTCTGAAACAACTGGAGCAGGAAGTAAGGCCTGATACGGCCTTGCTTCCTCCCAAGATCATCTTTACACAAAGATTATTATGGGGGCAGAAGGGACTGCTCCGGAAATGGAATATCGCACCGTTGACTACTGAGCAACGGAAGAAAGAAATGGGCACAAGAAGGTTCATGCTCAAGACCCACCAGATCCTGGGATTTGTAACACTGGGTGGTATGGTGGCACAGGGTATTGTAGGCAGCCAATTATACAATGGCAAGACTAATTTGAAATCAGCCCATGAAGCCCTGGCTACAGGAATCAATATTACCTATACCATGGGCGCCCTCACCTCATTGTTTGCCCCGCCGCCATTGGTGAACAGGGATAAACAGATGTCGTCCATCAAACTCCACCGCTGGCTGGCAGTGGTGCATATGTCTGGCATGATTGCCACCAATATCCTGGCTAACCAGATAGACGCCCATCCGGAACTGAAACCTTACCACAGGGCAGCGGCATATACCACTTTTGCCAGCTTTGCAGCGGCCATGGTGGTGATAAAATTTTGAGTATGCGGATACTGGTGATCATGCTAGGCAGCCTGCTATGGCTACCCCTGCAGGCGCAACAAACGCTTCGGGCAGATAAAACAAAGTCTACCCTTACGTACTACATGAAGCATGCCCTGCACAGTTGGGAAGGGGTGTCCAGGGACGTCAGCTGCATAATACAGCTTGACGCCAATGGAAATATTGAGAAGGTAGCCGCTTCGGTACCTGTAAAGTCATTTGACAGCAAGAATTCTAACAGGGATTCACACATGCTTGAAGTCACAGACGCGCTTACCTACCCTTCGGTCAGTTTTTACAGTACCACAGTAAGTAAAACAACTGAGGGGTACGATGTAAAAGGAATACTCAAGTTTCACGGCGTTGAAAAACCCGTAAATATCAGGGCTAAAGAAGAAAGAAACGGAGATCATCGCCTGGTGACCGGAAGCTTCATATTCCTCCTGGAAGACCATAAAATTGAACGCCCATCCCTCATGATGGTTAAGACAGACAATGAAGTTCGCATGGCGTTCAGCTTTTCATATTAGCAGAATTTGTAGTATTTTGACAGCATGAATAAATTCATTCGTGCTTTGATTGCCGGATATGGTGCCAAGAAATTAGGCGGGGGCTGTCTCAGCACCGTCTTGATTTTTATCATCATCTATTACCTCCTGGGCCAGTGTAATTAGGCTCTGGGTAAGATCATGTGAGCATGTACCGTAACGGTCATTCAAATTATTATGGCATTCCGTATCCCTGGCTTTGGTTACTCATGGCCGGATTGCTATTCTGTAAGCCAGGCCAATCCCAGGTGACTATACCGGTAGTGGTCCATATCGTAAGCAGTAATCCGGATGCCATTCCCGATGCTGCCATTATTGCCGCCATAGATGACCTCAACCATGCATTTGCCCATACAGGACCCTATGCATCAGGCCCGGGTGCAAACACCGGAATCCAGTTTTGTCTCGCTAAGAAAGATCCCGATGGCGGTATAACCAATGGCATAACGCGCACCCAGTCCGCATTGGCAGATTTTGACGTGGACATAGAGAATACGCGAACCAAGAACCTCATCAGCTGGGATAACCGGCGCTATGCAAACATCTGGTATGTGGAGGGGTTGAAGTCTGAGATCTATCCCTTATACACCTGTGGTAAATGGTCCCGCATGAAAGAAGCTGGATATGCAACCTATTCAGATGGCAGTGATTTCAGGGATGGCATTGTAGTTACGGGATTTGGTGTTCTGCTGGCGCACGAGATGGGCCACTACCTTGGCCTCAAACATACTTTTACTTTTGGCTCTTGTGTAAACAATGATTGTTCTGTAGACGGCGACGGCGTTTGTGATACACCCCCACAGAGCATATCAGCAGGTTCCTGCATCAGCCCGCAGAACTCTTGTTTTACAGATACCCTGTCTGGATTTGGGGCAGATACCGTGGACCTGAATGTGAATTTTATGAGCTACGCAGGCTGTGCCAATATGTTCACCGAAGGCCAGTCCCAGAAAATGCGGGATGCATTGTCTTCTACCCGCAGCAGTTTACTGCTGGCTAACCAGTGTGACCCTCCCTGCCCGGAAAATATCAGCATCCGTTTTACCAGGAATAACTGGAATCCCTTGCCGGGCGCAACCATTTTATTTTCCAGCAGTTCCACGGGCGCCACCCATTTTCAATGGACGGTGGATGGTGTGGTAGTTGGGGGAGACAACCCCAATCTGAGCCATAGTTTCCCGGCCCTGGGCAAGTACAGGGTTAGTGTTAAAGCCTATGGATCCAACCCCGCATGTTTTGCTACCTATACGCATAATGTCATTGTCACCTGTGGAGTGATGGCCCGTTTTTATCCGGATAAACGGTTGATAGCAGCGAAGGATCCCATCATGCTGGATACCATCGCCTTCACCAACCGGTCTGTCAACGCCAGTTCTTACCGATGGCTGATGGCCAATGATACCGGTATGGCAGAAGTGCAAGTGAGTAGTGCTGCAGACCTGATCTATCCATTTCGTAACAAGGGAAATTACACGGTGAGGCTCATAGCCTCAGATGGCGGATGTGCGGATACCACAGAGACTTTTAGTTTCAAGGTAGTAGACCCTGCATTGGATGCAACCGTTTGGCTGGTTAATGCAGAATGCCTGCAGCAAACCAAATTGAGATTTCAGCTGTATGTGTGCAACAACGGCTATGCCGAAATTCCCAAAGGAACACCCATCAGTTTTTATGACGGAGACCCTACCAGGCCCGGTGCTGTGAAAGTGGATTCCACCTTCCTTCTGCCAGATGCAGTGACGGGTAAGTGTTGCGGCCGGATCTATTCTCTGACCGTTGATTTTAAGAGGGCCGGCGTCAACACCCTGTATGCGGTGATCAATGACAAAGGCACCAGCGTTCCCATAAAATTTCCTTCCACCCCGCTGGATGAACTGGACTACCAGAATAACGTGGGTGTGATCAGTGGATTTGGATTCAAGGCAGACATCCTTCCTGCCACGGCCATTCTGCAACCCGGCGATACCCTCCAGCTTACAGGTGCCGCAGGTCCAGGCGCCTTCAGTTCCGTTTGGTCAGGTGATGTATCTGCGCTCAGTTGCATTGCCTGCCCCAATCCACAATTCATCGCAAAAAGAGCAGATGCTTTGATCCGCTTCAGGGCAACTACTGCCCTGGGTTGTTTTGATACCGCTCAGTTGTTGGTGCAGGTACCCCCTGCTGATGACCTTACGGTAGATATCAGGCAAATGGATTGCTATGGTAAGGATAGCGCACTGGTGAGGTTTGATGTCTGCAATGCATTCAAGCGGGGCTATATCCCTAAAGACCTCAAAGTGAGTTTTTACAAGGATGATCCAGCCACTGGCGGCCAGCTGCTGGGCCCGGTCTTTGTTGTACCCTCAGATGTGAACGCCCGTTGCGCAAGCTTTAGTCATGTGATCTATAGTGAAGGTGCTTCCAGGATCTTTGCTGTGGTGAATGATCCCGGCACTTCTCCGTTTTCCCTCCCCAAGGATTCCGTTTTGATAGAATCTGTATATACCAACAATGCCATAGCCTATAATTATATTCCGGAACCTGTGGTAGTGTCTCCGGCGGATACGTCAGTGCTGCGCAATAGTTCTGTTAACCTGTTGATCCGGTCACCCCTGTACAATCCAGGGTCTATTCAGTGGTCAAGCAGCGGAGGCTCTGTGCTCAGCTGCAGCACATGTATATCTCCCACAGCAACAGTGAGGGATGATGGACAGGTGGAGGTGAGCATGCTCAACAACTATGGCTGCAAACTAACGGGAAGGGCTACACTACATATACTTCCCCCGGACTTTACCATCCAGATCACGGGCACGGAATGCTACAGTAACCTTGCCACCCTGGTGTATTTCAGGATCTGTATGAACAATGGGTACGATAAGATTTTCAAAGGACTGCCCGTTCGTTTTTATGCCGAAGACCCTGCCGGTGGAAGTCGCAAGCTCCTTGAACCCTTATTTCTGACAAGTAAAGAAAGTAACCAGGGTTGTGATACCTTTTCTGCCATCATCAATTCCCCTGAAGGCAATACCATCTATGCCGTGGTGAATGATATGGGTGGGTCATTGTTCCCGGATACCCTGTTCCGAGAGACTGATCTCACCAATAACATTGCCTCGGGCGCTGTGAAAAGATTTGTTGTGACGGCCCTGCCTGCTGACACATTTGTTTATCGCAATAGCTTCCTGCAGCTCCATGGTTCCGCAACCGGCGGGCAGCTGACCAGTTATTTCTGGAAACCCGCGGATATGGTGAGCTGTATTCAGTGCCTGGACCCCATCGTCAAAATACCCTATTCCCGTGAACTGGTCTTTACAGGAAAGAACCAATATGAATGTACTTCTTCAGATACCGTTGTGGTGCAGATGTTTACGGATGGTCCCGTCAATATCCCCAATGCATTTACGCCCAATGGTGATGGCAGGAACGATGTGTTTTATGTGCTGGGAAGCCTTGACATTGAAGTGGTGAAACAGTTTCAGGTCTACGACCGTTACGGCCAGTTGGTGTTCCAGAAAAATAACGTTCCGCCTAATGATCCGGTATACGGCTGGAATGGGGACGTAAAGGACGGCAGCAGGGGTAGCGGCACCTTTGTTTACAGTGTGGTAGTGCGGTTTAAGAATGGAAGGGAACAGGTGTACAAAGGGACGGTTACGGTGATTAGGTGAGTATTGTCACCCAAAAAGATGGATCATCGGTTTACATTTGTATTATGACTGAGAAAGGGTTGATATGGTTAAGCAGAAGCCTCCGCTGGGGTATAGGTGCCATTTTTGTATCCGTGGGTATCATGTATTTTAAGGAAGGAGGATGGCCCGCCTTGTTGTTTGGTGGCGTCATGATCATCACCGGCTTTTTCAAGCCCAGGCGGTGCATAGCTGATGAGAACTGCGAAATTTGATCTATTCCAGCATCAGCAACTCCCAGGCGCCTACCAGAGATTTCCCTGATGAAAGTATTTCCCGTTCAATGTTCAGCAGGGTAGAAGCTTCCAGCTCACTCACTTTATTTTCCATAATGTCTGCCCTGATGAGATCTGATTGTTGCTGGTAATGGGTATGAATATGACGGATGAGGATATCCAGCGCTGCTTTATCCTGTGCTGCAAGCAGGGAATTTTTGAATGCTTCCCAGTTTTCCCCGATGCGATGGTAGTGGGTATGCAGGGTGTCACTGGCTGATTGTTCCAGCTCATCCATGTTGTGGTGAATGTCTTTCACTGATTTTGCGGCGTGTATGCATTGCCGTAAGGCAGTCATGATTTTTGTAGTGGCTTCATCATTGCCCCCATTTTCCTGCAGACTCATTTCCAGTAGTTGTCCCTCGGATGTTTTGAGGCGCTCATACATGCCCTGCGTTTGGCCAGAGAGCCTTGTAAAACGCCGGAATTGTTGCGCCAGGCCCTCTTCCTCATCTGCCTGGATATCCAGGGCCAGGTCATGAAAAGCGATGGTTTTATGAAGGAGATGAACAGCTTCGTTTTTCAGCATGGCAGCTGTGATCTCCTTAGCCTGGAGAATATCTGGCCTAACAAAAGATGCATCAGCAGGTTGCTGGTTATATTTCTGATCCAGCCACCGTACAAAGCGGTTGATAAATGGAAGGAAGATGAGGATGGTAGCCAGGTTGATCAGGGTCTGGAACATCACCAGGCTGATAAGGGGATCAGTGATCTTCAGCCCTTCACGGATAAAACGCAGGATGGGGTGCAGGCAGGCAAAAGCGAAAACAGTGGTTACCACATTGAAGTACAGGTTTCCATAACCCGCTTTTCTTTTTTCAGGACCGCCGCTGATACCGGAGGCCCAGGTTTTCAGTGAAGTGCCAACCTCGGAACCTATCACAAGTGCTGCAGCGGCTTCCAGGGTGATGGATTGCATATACAGGGCAGTCATAGCAATGGCCATGGCGGCGGCACTGGTTTGGATGATGGCGGTGATGAGCAGCCCAATCACCACAAAGATGACCAGAGGGTAGTGCTGGTAGACGGTGATATCAAATCCTTTGAACAGTTGTTCTGCCGTCTCTTTCATGAATGCAAGTCCGAAGAAAAGCAGGGAAAGGGCAAACAGCAGCCTGAAACTGTTGTAGATGTTTTTCCGGGAGCGGGAGAAGAACATGCCAATGGTGCTGATGGCCAAACCGGGCATGGCAAGGGATTCAATATTGATCCTGAAGCCAATTGTTGCGATGATCCATCCCACTACGGTAGATCCGAGGTTTGAGCCCATGATCACGCCAAGGGCATTCTTGAAGGGGATCATTCCGGCTTCTACAAAGCCCAGGGTGATCAGGGCCACTACGGATGAGGTTTGCAGAAGCGCGGTGATGATGGCGCCTCCTGCTACAGACTTGAGAAAACCGGAAGTGCTATTTCTGAGAAAGGTTTTAAAGCGCCTGCCTGCCAGTTTGGTTAACGCGCTATCCATTTGCTGAAGGCCCAGCAAAAAGAACCCGATACCGGCGAAGAATTTCCATATTTCTGTAGTATCCAGCACGGGGCCTAAGTATTAATGTAAATGGATCAATGATGCTCGTGGCTGCGAAGGTGATGCTCACTGATGGTTCTGCCGCAATGCGGACAATGGATGTCTCCATGGCCTTTTGCTTTCCTGCTTTCTTCCATAAACCCTGCAGTAATAATACCGGCCGGCATGGCCAGGATGGCAACGCCGATGATGAGGATGGCACCGGTAAAAAACTGGCCCAGGGGCGTGATAGGGATCATATCACCATACCCTACGGTAGTGAGGGAAACTACTGCCCACCAGAGCGTCTTGGGAATACTGCTGAATTGCTTGGGATTCTCGATATGTTCAGCGAAGTATACCAGGGATGCTGCAATAAGGATGAGGAACATTCCCATAATGAATGCCACCCAAAGTTCCCGTGCCCTGCTCTTGAATACATTGACCACCATCCGGGTGGTGCGCATATATTGGGTAAGGCGGAAAAGCCGGAGAAAACGCATGAGCCGGAGGATGCGGAGTACCCGCAGATCCAGACCCACGGCCAGGTGCAGATAGAAGGGAAGGATAGCCAGGAGGTCGATGAGTGCTCCAAGGCTGAGCATGTATTTCAATCTCCCCCGCCAGGAATTTTTATATTCATCCTCATGCACAGAGGTCCATACCCTGAGTACATATTCCACCGTAAAGACATAGACCGAAAACCTGTCGAACGCTCTGAAAAAATGTGCATACGGATCATGAATGGAGGGTACGGTCTCCAGCATAACAGCCACCACATTCAAAAGGATGAGGATAATAATAAATGCGTTGATCAGCTTATCCCATCTGCTGTCTCCAATTTCCGGATGCAGTAATACAAAGGTTTTGCGCCGGATATGATGATATTTGTTGGCCATTGCACCTAATATACAAAAACTTGCTTAACCGCTCTGCAAGAGCGGCCTCTTGCAGAGCGGGATGATGTAAATCATAAGGAGGTGCGGAAATCCTCATATTTCTGCCATGGTGGATGAATAAATTTTGTGACGGTTGAATAAATCTGTATAATAGTAGATTGAATACTTACCATGATGGGACCTGTTTCCATGATCGTTTTGACGCTTGCTGCCGTAGCCTTTTCGGTAATTGCGATCCTGATGTCTAAACTCATCGTCAAAGGCACGGTGAACAAACAGAAACTGGAGCCTTATGAGTGTGGGATACCCACGCAGGGACAAACCTGGATCCAGTTCAATGTGGGTTATTATCTCTTTGCCCTTATCTTCCTGATTTTTGATGTGGAGCTTGTTTTCCTGTATCCCTGGGCGGTGGTGGTGAAGAAGCTGGGGCTGGTGGCATTGGTAGAAATTATTATTTTCTTTTTCATATTGTTCCTTGGTTTTCTATACGCGCATAAGAAAGGTGCGCTGAAGTGGACCTAGGGCAAAGCATCAAACATACTATGGCATTAACGGAAGGACAAAGGCCCGTGACTGAATTTCCGGGACAGGTGCACCAGACACCTACAGGGGGTATCCTTACCGGCGCTATTGACGATGTGATCAATTGGGCCCGCAGCAACTCACTCTGGCCCCTCACTTTTGGTACCAGCTGCTGCGCTATTGAAATGATGTCTACCGCCTCCGCGAAGTACGACTGGTCGCGCTTTGGATTTGAAGTGGCCAGGGCCACACCCCGGCAGGCAGATCTGATCATTATCGCCGGAACCATCGTGAATAAGATGGCACCCGTGCTTAAAAGACTATATGACCAGATCCCTGATCCCAAATATGTCATTGCGATGGGAGCCTGCGCCACCAGCGGTGGCCCATTCTTCTATAATACCTATTCCGTGGTGAAAGGTGCGGATCACGTGATTCCGGTGGATGTGTACATCGCTGGCTGTCCGCCCCGGCCGGAGGCCTTACTACACGCCCTCATCACTTTGCAGGAAAAGATCAAGAGCGGAGGCAAACGGGAAAGGATCGATATTGATCTGAATAAAAAGTAAAAAATGGAGCGCGCGGAATTACAACAATATTTGAACGGGCTTGGCCAGCTGAGTTTTGAAGAAGGCGGGGAGTGGATCAACCTGTTTGCGGAGCCGGCTGCTTTCCGTACGCTCATGGAGACGTTGAGGAACGATGAGCAGCTGAAAATGGATTACCTGTTTTGCCTCACCTGTGTGGACTGGAAAACCCACCTTACCATGGTGTATCATTTATCCAGTACGCGTTACCGTTACAATATCGTTGTAAAAGTTAAGCTTGACCGCCAGAAGCCGGAGATTGAGACTGTTTGCGACATCTGGCGCACAGCTGAATTTCACGAGCGGGAGGTGTTTGAATTGTTTGGTGTTCAGTTCCTGAACCATCCTGATTTAAGGTTGCTGATTCTGCCGGAAGGTTGGGAGGGTAAGAACCCATTGAGGAAGGATTTTGAGGATGAAGTAAATATGATAAAATTGTAAATGTATTCAACTACAGAACATATCGGTGTTAATGAGTTGGGTGACATGATCATCAACGTTGGTCCGCAACACCCGGCAACACACGGGGTTTTGCACCTGGTGATCACGCTCAACGGCGAAACGGTGAAGAAAGTGGAGCCGCATCTGGGGTATATCCATCGATCCATAGAAAAAATGTGCGAAAGCCTTAGTTATCGCCAGTTTATCTATTCCACCAGCAGGATGGATTACCTATCGTCCCACATTAATAACCATGGTTGTGCATTGGCGGTGGAGAAGGGCCTGCAGATTGAGATCCCACAACGTGCTGAAGTGATCAGGGTACTGATGGGTGAGCTCACACGCGTGGCATCACATATATTATGGTGGGGTGCCCTGGCAATGGACGTTGGCGCATTCACGCCATTTTTCCATGCGTTCAGGGAAAGAGAGATGATCAATGACATCATGGAAGAAACCTGTGGAGCGAGGCTTACGATGAATTATATGGTCCCGGGTGGGGTAATGTTTGACCTGCATCCTAATTTCCACCGGAGGGTAAAACAGCTGTTGCAGCAATTCAAGGATAAGCTGGATGAATACGATGAGCTGGTTACCAACAATACCATCTTCATCAATAGAACAAAAGGCGTTGGGGTGATCAGTGCAGAAGATGCGATCAGTTACGGAATGAGCGGCCCATCCGCCCGTGCTTCCGGAGTAAGCTGTGATATCCGGAAGGTTTATCCCTACAGTATTTACCAGCAGTTGCAGTTTGATGAGGTGTTGTTGACGGAGGGGGATACCTATGCGCGCTACCTCGTGCGGATGAAAGAACTCCGCCAGAGCCTGTCCATTATTGAACAACTGATAGACAATATTCCGGAAGGCGATTTCCAGGCTAAAACCAAGGCGGTGTTGAAATTGCCCAAGGGTGAATTTTATTCCAGGGTGGAAACAGCCCGTGGTGAATTTGGCGTGTATATCGTGAGTGAAGGTGGTATGACACCCTACAGGATCAAGTTCAGATCCCCCGGATTTTCCAACCTGAGTGCGCTGGATCATATGACGAGGGGATCAAAGATCGGAGACCTGGTGGCAACCATGGGAAGCCTGGATTTGGTGATTCCGGATATTGACAGGTGAGGGTAATGTGGCAATGTGGTAATGCGGTAATGCGGTAATTTGATTTTATGACAAGTTTTTCAGAAATAGCTTCTTCTGTGCATCAATGGCTTGGTGGCCTGATGGCTCCGGGCTGGGTACTGGCCGTGGAGATGGTGATTGCGGGTGTAGGCGCCATTGCCCTGTTTGCTTTGCTGGGATTGGTATTAGTAATTATGGAGCGCAAGGTGGCGGCGTATATGCAGATCAGGCTGGGACCCAACCGGGTTGGGCCCAAAGGGATGTTGCAGTCCATGGCGGATACGGTAAAGCTTTTAGTAAAAGAAGGACTTACACCGGCGGGCGCAGATAAATTTATGTTCAACCTGGCGCCATTTATCGCCATGATCGCGGCGATGTTGTTGTTGGCTCCCCTGGGATTTGCCAAAGACTTTCATATCTGGGACCTGAACATTGGTGTATTGTATGTCACCGCGGTATCGTCACTTTCTGTGATCGCGATCCTGATGGCCGGATGGAGCAGCAACAACAAATATTCTTTATTGGGCGCTATGCGCAGTGGTGCGCAGATCGTGAGTTATGAGCTGAGTGCCGGCCTGGCGATCCTGACCATCGTGGTGCTCACAGGTAGTTTACAGATGAGTGAAATTGTGGAATCCCAACGGAATGGCTGGTGGATCTTCAAAGGGCACCTGCCTGTGTGGATCGCATTTGTCATTTTTATTATTGCCGTTACCGCAGAAACCAACAGGGCACCTTTTGACCTTGCAGAAGCGGAATCTGAACTTACGGCAGGTTTTCATACGGAGTATTCAGGAATGAAATTCGCGCTTTTCTTCCTGGCAGAATATATCAATGTGTTTATCGTTTGCGCTGTTGGGGCAACGTTATTCCTGGGTGGCTGGATGCCATTCCATATCGGCAACTGGGAAGGATTTAACCATGTCATGGACTGGATCCCTTCTTCGGTATGGTTTTTCGGTAAGACCTTCTTTTTGATTTTTGTGATCATGTGGTTCAGGTGGACTTTTCCACGACTGCGAATTGACCAGTTGCTGGACCTGGAGTGGAAATATTTGCTGCCCATCAGTATGTTCAATATCATATTGGCAACAGTGGTAGCTATTTGGGGATGGCACTTGTAGTAATGTGGCAATGTGGTAATGTGGTAATGCGGTAATTATGTTTATAGTTGATTATATAAAAAATGTTTGGGGGGCGATGAGATCGATGGGGACGGGTATGAAGCGTACCGTCTACTATTTCACGCACCACAAAGAGATCATCACGGAGCAGTATCCAGACAACCGGGATACCCTGGTGTTGCCGGAACGGTTTCGGGGGGAAGTGGTCATGACGCATACAGACCAGAATGAACATCGCTGTACAGGGTGCACCGCGTGTGAGCTGGCCTGCCCCAACGGCACCATCAAAGTGGTGACAAAATTTGATATCACACCGGAGGGCAAGAAGAAGAAGGCGGTAGATAAGTTTATTTATCACCTGGAGTTGTGTACCATGTGCAACCTGTGTATTGAAGCCTGCCCTACCAATGCTATTAAAATGGCACAAAGCTTTGAACACAGTGTATTTGACCGGAGCCAGCTGACAAAGGTTTTGAATAAACCCGGGTCAAAGCTGGAGGAAGGAGTGGAGTAGTGAAGTGGTGAAGTGGTGAAGTGGTGAAGTAGTGAAGTGGTGAAGTGGTGAAGTAGTGAAGTGGTGAAGCGCCTCAATGCCTCAATGCCTTAATGCCTTAATGCCTTTTATGAACGGATCAACCATAGTTTTTTATCTCCTGGGACTGATGAGTATCGTCAGTGCAGTATTGTCTGTGACGTCAAGACAGATCTTCCGGTCTGCGATCTACCTTTTGTTTACGTTGATTGGTATTGCAGGATTATATTTCTGGATGGACTACCAGTTCATTGCGGCGGTACAGATAGTAGTGTATGTGGGTGGTATAGCTGTGCTGATCATCTTTTCGATATTCCTGACCCAGCAATCCGGTGAGCGGATGCCGGCACCGCCACTAAGCAGGGCAGCTGCTGGTGCCATTGCCAGTGTAGCTGGCGCGGCGCTGGTATTGGTACAGCTTTTCCGTTATGGATTTGTAGAAGCTGCTGATACAAGTGCAACTCCGGCTGTTTCAGCCATTGGTGAGAAGATGCTGGATATAAACGGCTATGCATTGCCGTTTGAAGTGGTGAGTATATTATTATTAGCCGCGATGGTAGGATGCATCGTCATCGCCATGCGTAAAAAGCCCCAGGTATGACAGCAGAACCCGGCCTGTATCATTTTTTGGTAATTGGTGCCGTATTGTTTTTTATCGGCATCTATGGTTTCCTGACGCGGAGAAACCTTATTTCCATGCTGATGAGTGTGGAGCTGATCCTCAATTCCGTCAATGTGAATTTCATCGCCTTTAATAAATACCTCTGGCCAGGTTCACTGGATGGCAGTTTCTTTACCGTTTTTGTGATTGCGATTGCCGCGGCAGAAGCGGCGGTTGCCATCGCCATTATTATTAACCTGTTCCGCAGTCATCAATCCATTATGGTGGATGTGGCTGAAGAAATGAAGTATTGAGGCAAACGATTTGTCATGAACACAACCAACATCATATTGATTCCCCTGCTGCCCTTTCTATCCTTCGTGATACTGGGTATGGGCGGAAAGAAACTGCTGGGCAGGCAGGCCGGCTGGGCAGGCACCCTGCTTATGCTGGTGTCATTTGGGCTGGCATTGCTGGTATCCATGGATTATTTTGGTCAGCGCCCCGCTGAAGGCTATACAACAGTAGTGCCATTCAGTTTTGCCTGGCTTCCTTTTGGCAATGGCCTCCAGATTGATATGGGTGCCATGATCACGCCCATCACGGCAATGATGTTGTTGGTGGTCACCTTCATTTCTCTCATGGTACATATTTTTTCCCTGGGTTATATGAAAGGGGAAGATCGTTTCCATATCTACTATGCTTATCTGGGATTGTTTACTTTTTCCATGCTGGGGCTGGTACTGGCCTCCAATCTTTTCCAGATCTATATTTTCTGGGAACTGGTGGGCGTCTCGTCTTTTCTTTTAATTGGATTCTATTATCAAAAAGCCAGTGCCCTTGCTGCTGCCAAGAAAGCGTTTATTGTCACAAGATTTGCGGACCTGGGATTTCTTATTGGTATTCTCGTGTTGTCCGGTGAAGCGCAGACCCTGGATTTTCAGCAACTCATGGCAACGCTGGGCAGCCCTGATTATCAGCAGACCGCCGGAAGCTGGATGGGTATTACTGCATTGAGCTGGGGCCTTGGATTATTGTTCATGGGCGCAGCAGGAAAGAGTGCAATGTTCCCCCTGCACATTTGGCTGCCAGATGCAATGGAAGGCCCTACACCCGTTTCTGCGCTGATCCATGCGGCTACCATGGTGGTAGCGGGTGTGTTTCTGGTGGCAAGATTGTATCCACTGTATAGCATCGCCGGTGCGGGCCTGCTGAGCCTGGTGACCAGTGTAGGTGCTTTTACGGCTTTGTTTGCCGCATTGATAGCCTGCACGCAAACGGATATCAAACGCGTACTGGCGTATTCAACTGTTTCACAAATTGGATTTATGATGTTCTCCCTCGGCATCGTCAGTGATGACCAGCTGGGGTATACCGCATCCATGTTTCATTTGTTCACCCATGCCATTTTTAAAGCGCTGTTGTTCCTGGCTGCGGGCGTGGTGATCCATTATGTGCACAGCAATGAGATGGAGCATATGGGCGGACTGGCAAAGAAAATGCCTGTCACGCACCTTGTGTTCCTGGCTGCCTGTCTTGCTATTGCCGGCATTCCGCCTTTTGCCGGATTTTTCAGTAAGGAGGAAATCCTGCTGAATGCGTGGAACCATAACAGGCCTGTGTTTTTTATGGCCCTGCTGACCTCGGGGTTAACAGCATTCTATATGTTCCGTTTGTATTTCTCTATTTTCTGGAACAAACCCTCTGGCAGTGATACTCATGGGCATCACCATAAAGAGGGATCCTGGTTTGAACTGACGCCGCTGGTGATCCTGGGTATTGGCACCTTATTGGCCGGATGGGTGCCTTTTGGTGAATATGTTTCTGCCAATGGAAAGCCTGTTCACCAGGAATTGCATCTGCAGTTTTCACTGGCACCTGTAGGGATTGCGCTGCTGGGCATCCTGCTGGCGGCATGGATGTATAAATCGCCCTCTGACCGGCCAGCGAAAACAGCTGCAGGATTTGGTGTGTTTTACAAAGCTGCGCAACATAAGTTTTATATCGATGAGGTTTGGATGGGCTTCACAAAAGGCGTTTTGTTTAACCTGGTGGGTAGACCCGTGGCGTGGTTCGACAGAAACATTGTGGATGCCATAGTGAAAGGTGCAGGAAGCTTTACCCAGTGGGTATCTGAACAGATCAAGCGTTTGCAGTCTGGAAAGGTGCAGCAGTATGGGCTCTATTTTCTCTTTGGTATCATTATTATCGTGTCCATTTTCCTGTACACGCAGGTGGGGCGCTAAATAAAGACGTATGAATTTGCTTTTGATCCTGTTGATCCCCTTGCTGACTGGGTTGGTTATTTTGCTGGCTCCGGCGAGGCTGGCACGTACGGTTGCCCTGGCGGGTGCCGTGATACAGATGGTGCTGGTGATGGCACTGTATTTTTCGTTTGCGCATGAACGTGAGGTGGGTAATGTATTTCCCTTGTTGTTTGAACAGCAATTTGCATGGTTCCCTGCCTTGGGTTTCAGTTTTCATATTGGGGTTGATGGAATTTCTGTGGCCATGATCATGCTTACGGCATTTGTGGTGACAGCCGGTGTGCTTGTCTCCTGGACGATGGAACATATGAAGAAGGAGTTCTTCTTTTTCCTGACCTTACTGGCTTTGGGTGCCTATGGATTTTTTATATCCCTTGACCTGATGGTCATGTTTTTCTTCCTGGAAGTAGCCGTGATCCCGAAGTACCTGTTCATCAGTATCTGGGGCAGTGGCAATAAAACCTATAGTGCCAATAAACTGGCACTGATGCTGATGGGCGGATCGGCACTCATCCTGGTAGGTATTCTTGGGCTCTACTTCTCTATGCCTGAGGGCAGCCAGACTTTTGATATGGTAAAACTTGCGGAGACGGGCATTGCATATGAGATCCAGCGATGGGCATTCCCGCTGGTGTTTGTAGGCTTTGGTGTTTTCACCGCACTGTTTCCGTTTCATACCTGGGTGCCAGACGGACACTCTTCCGCACCTACAGCGGGGTCAATGTTCCTTGCAGGTATCTCGATGAAACTGGGCGGATACGGCTGTCTCCGTGCGGCTACCTACCTGATGCCCGAGGGAGCACAGGAATATGCCAACGTGATCATCGTTCTGTCTTCCATTGCTATCATCTATGGAGCCTTCGCCACCATGATGCAGAAGGATCTCAAGTATATCAATGCCTATTCATCCATCAGTCACTGCGGTTTTGTATTGCTGGGTATTGGCATGCTCACCAAAACGGCCATCACGGGTGCTGTATTCCAAATGGTATCCCATGGACTGATGACGGCACTCTTCTTCGCCATCATTGGCATGGTGTATGAACGAACGCATACGAGGCTGGTGGCCGAGATGGGTGGATTATTGAAAGTGATGCCTTTTATTATTGCTGCGATGTTCATAGCAGGATTCTGTTCACTGGGACTTCCCGGACTGAGTGGTTTTGTGGCGGAAATGACGGTATTTGTGGGGTCATGGGAGAACCAGACCGTGTTTCACCGGACAGCCACCATCATTGGCGCGATGTCCATTGTGGTAACGGCAGTGTATATCCTGCGGGCTGTGGGACAGGTGGCCATGGGGCCTCTGGCAGCTTCTGGTGAAGGTGTGGGTGATGCCCGGTGGTTTGAACGGTGGACGGTGGTGATCCTTATTGCAGGCATCCTGGCCATGGGCCTTGCGCCGTTCTGGCTGTATGAGTTGATCAGTCCGGGCGTAGATATTATTGTAAACCAATTGACCGGAAAATAAAGCAGACCAAGTATCATGTTTGAGTATTTACATCTGATGAAGTCTGAAGCGATGGTCCTGCTGATCATCTTCATACTGCTTTTCATCAAGCTGGGTAAGGGCATGTCTAATGACAGCCTCCTGTCCGTGGTGCAGTTGCTGCTGTTGTTGAATGTGGTGATCTCCTTTGTTTACAATGATACCGGCAGAATATTTAACGGGATGTTCCTGCACAATGGGCTGGCCGGCTTTCAGAAAGGCGTCCTGGCCCTGGCGGTGTATATTATTTCACTGGTTTGTTCCCAATGGCTGAAACAGACGGAGCATATGCCCGAGGTTTTTATCCTGATGCTGTCTGCCTTATTGGGGATGGACCTGCTGATCTCGGCAGATAACCTGCTGATGTTTTACCTGGCCCTGGAACTGGCCAGTATTCCCGTGGCGGCGCTGGCAAATTTTGACCTGGAGCGCAGGCAGAGTGCGGAAGCGGCCATGAAGATGATCATGAACTCGGCCCTGGCATCGGGTATAATGTTGTTTGGCATTTCATTGATGTATGGGTTAACAGGAACGCTGGATTTTGCGCAGATATGGGGCCAGATCAAGGCTGAGCCTGTGCACATCATGGCCTTTGTTTTTTTCTTCAGTGCATTTGCTTTCAAACTTTCCATTGTTCCATTCCATCTTTGGACGGCTGACGTGTATGAAGGCGCACCCGTGGCCGTGACGGCCTTTCTCAGTGCGGTGTCAAAAGGTGCAGTCAGTTTTGCACTGGTGAATGTTTTGAGTAAGGTATTTGTGAATCTGGGCACCAGCTGGTATGTGCTGGTAGTGGGATTGTCCCTGTTAACGATGTTTATCGGGAACCTGTTTGCCCTGCGGCAAGACAGTATACTTAGATTCCTGGCATTTTCTTCCATTGCCCAGGTGGGTTTCATTTTGGTGGGCGTTAGCGGGCAGAATGAGCAGGCAGTGGCATCCACCACTTATTTTATCCTGGTCTATGTTTTCTCCAATCTCGCTGCATTTGGTGTGGCCTCGGTGCTGCGGAGTGAGGCGGGTATTACGAGGATCAGCGAACTCAGGGGATTATACCAGCGGAGTCCGATGCTGGCCTGGGCCCTTTCTTTGGGGTTGTTTTCCCTGGCGGGTGTGCCACCTGCGGCGGGATTCTTTGGGAAGATGTTCCTGCTGATGGCCGGCGCATCAAAGGGGAATTATATTTTTATTGGCATCGCCACACTGAATATGATCATCTCCCTGTATTACTATTTGCGGGTAGTGCGGTTGGTCTTTAGTACGGGTGAAGGTCAGCAAACGCCATTAGCGGCAAACAGGTCGGTCTGGTTTGGCCTGGCCATCTGTGTAACAGGTATCATCCTCACCGGCGTACTGAGCTGGGTGTATGAGCATATTCAATCATTTGTGTAAATAAGGGTTATGGCGATCAATCAGAACCATCCATTTGAAGAGTTAGACGGCGTTAAGTGTGCTGTTGTGGAACGTAATGTGGCTGCTGAACGGGTGGCCTTTCTCAAAGCCCTGCTTGAACATAATGGATATACCGTAGTGGTGATCCCATCGCCTCCGCCTAAAACGGCGGCTAAACCTGCCGCACCTGCAGAAGGCGAACCCGCACCGGAACCTTCCGCTTTGCAAGCTCCACCGTCTACTTTCACCATGGGGGTAACCGATGTAACATTTAATTCCGTTAATGCGATCTACGGGCGCCTGCTGCGCACGGCAGACGGACATGTGGTGACCCGGGATTACTGGCTGCAGAAGATGGCAGTATCCCTGGATGATGTTCCCTATTACAGTTAAAAATGCATGTTTATTTGGCGGTGTTATTTTTTTCTCTAATTTAGACCAAATGGTTTAACCAAATGGTTAAAGTTAAATCTGACCAGAACACCGAAGAGCGAATCCTGGAAGCAGCAAGAAAAGTGTTGTTTGCAAAAGGTTTCTCCGGGGCGAGGATGCAGGACATTGCCGATGAAGCGGGGATCAATAAGGCCCTGCTGCACTATTATTTTCGCAGCAAGGACAAATTGTTTGAAGTGGTATTCACTGATGCCGTGAGCAAACTCTTGCCCAGGATGCGGGCAATATTTGAAGACCAGGAAACACACATCTTTGATAAGATCAGGAACTTCTGTGCCCTTTATATCCGTACCTGGATTGAACATCCCCTGATACCGATGTTTGTGTTGCACGAGATCCACGCCCATGAGGGTGCGATGGTGGCGAAGATCGTGGGTAAGCTCTCCGGAAACCCCGTCCAGGCCGTGATGCAGTCCATAGAAACCGCCGTCAGAAAAAAACAGATCAAACCCATAGCGCCGCCCCAGCTTATGCTGAACATCCTGTCGCTGTGTATTTTCCCGTTTGTGGGCAGGCCCATTTTCAAGAAAGTAGTAGGCATACCTGATAAGCAGTATGCAGCGATGCTGGAAGCAAGGGTTACGGAGGTTTCCGAGTTTATTATTGATGCCATCAAATACAAGTCATGAAATCTTATCGTCTATTGATCTTCCTTGTATGCTGGCCGATGTCTCTCATGGCGGGAGAAGGCAGTGTGCTCACCCTGGAGGAGGCCTATGACCTGGCGATCAGGCAGTTTCCATTGACCCGGCAGAAAGACCTGATCCAGAAAACGGCAGGGCTCAACCTGGAAAACATCGCCTCGGTCTATCTTCCCCAGATCACCCTCAACGCGCAAGCCACTTACCAGTCAGACGTCACCCGTTTTCCGAAGCAGATCAGTATTCCCGGTGTCCAGATATCGGCGTTGAGCCGTGATCAATACCGCGCCCTGCTGGACGTAAATCAGTTGGTGTATGACGGCGGAAACAGCAAGGCGCAAAGGATGATAACAGAACAACAGCAACGGGTAGACGAACAAAGGGTGGAAGTGGAATACCAGAAGCTGCGGGAACGCATCAATGATATTTGGTTCAGTGTATTGTTTGTAGATGAGCAGTTGCAACAGGTAGCCATATCACAGAAGGACCTGGCCGCGGTGGTGTCAAAAGTGGAAGCGCAGGTCCAATTTGGTACGGCTTTCCGGTCTTCCTTAGCCACACTGCGGGCAGAGCAGTTGAAAAATGACCAGCGTGCGCTGGAGCTCAACTATAACAGGAAGGGATTGTTGGATGTGTTGAGTGTTTTTCTGGGAAAGGAACTGCCTGCGGACCAGCGTTTGCAGGTTCCCCGGGACAGTAGGGCAGACACCGCTTCTGTGAAACGCCCGGATTTGGAACTGGTGAACCGGCAAATGGCCCTGAATGAAACCATGAGCCGGTATTTCGATGTCCGGAAAACACCCAGGATCAGTTTGTTTGCACAGGGTGGTTATGGAAAACCGGGATTGAATATGCTCCTTAATGAGTTTGATTTCTTTTATATGGGCGGCGTGCGGTTCACCTGGAATTTGTCTGGCTTTTACAACCAGGGACGGGACAGATCTATAAACCAGTTGAGCAGACAGAGCTTGTTGGTGCAGCAGGACCAGATTATGTGGCAGGTGCGGTCTGAGTTGAAGAAATATGACGCGGATATTGAGAAGTACGGCGCCCTGGATAAAACAGACCAGGAGATCATTCAGCTGCGAAACCAGGTGAAGCTGGCATCGGCGGCCCAACTGGAGCAGGGCGTAATCACCAGCAGTGACTATGTAAGAGACGTTAATGCAGAAGAGCAGGCCAGGCTGAACCAGAAACTCCACCAGCTGCAGCGGATACAGGCGGTGGTTCATCAGAAAACTTTAATTGGTCAATGAATATGAAAAAGACGATCATCATCAGCCTGCTCATACTGGCAGGCATCGGTTGCAGAAAGGGTAATGGCGATCACGATGCTTCGGGTGTATTTGAGGCCGATGAAGTGGTTGTGTCTTCTGAACTCGCCGGAAAGATCCTTCGTTTTGATGCCGTGGAAGGCAGCAAGCTGGCGCAGGGAGATTCCGTAGTGTTCATTGATCCCACCGGACTACAACTACAGAAAGAACAGGTGGAGGCCAGCATTCAAACCCTGCCCCAGAAGACCACGGATGTGGGATTGCAAGTGGCTCTTCTTGAAGACCAGTTAAAAGTACAGCAGGTGCAGATGGCAAACCTGGAGAAAGAACGCAAGCGGTTTGAAAACCTGGTGAAAGCGGATGCGGCTACCGGAAAACAGCTGGATGATATTGTAGCCCAGATGAACCAGCTCACACAACAGATGCAGGTTACAAAGCAACAGATCAAGGTTCAGCGAAACCTTTCCGGAACGCAGAATAGCGCGGTGCTCAGTGAGAAAAAACCCATGGAGAAAAAAGTGGCGCAACTGAACGACCAGTTAAGCCGTACGGTGGTATTGCAGCCTTCCAAAGGAACCCTGCTCACCAAATACGCGCAAGCAGGAGAAATCACTGCGCCAGGTAAGGCCTTATACAAAATGGCAGACCTTGATGTGATGCGCCTCCGTGCTTATCTCACCAATGACCAGTTGGCTGGGCTCAAACTGGGGCAGATGGTAAAGGTGCAGGTGGATGACGGAAAAGGGGGATACAGGAACTATGATGGTAAGATCACCTGGATTGCAGACAAGGCAGAATTCACGCCCAAGACCATCCAGACTAAAGATGAAAGAGCCAACCTGGTGTATGCAGTGAAAGTGGATGTGGTGAACGATGGTGCTTTGCGTATCGGCATGTACGGAGAGATCAAACTGGCCTCAAAATAAATCAGGGATGCGATCAGTATTAGTGGACAAAATCAGTAAACAATACGGTGCAGTGAAAGCGCTGGACCAGATCGCATTTGAAGTGCAGAAAGGGGAATTGTTTGGCTTGATTGGTCCGGATGGCGCAGGCAAATCCAGCCTGTTTCGTATCCTGGTGACTTTGCTGCTGGCTGATGAGGGTAAGGCTGAAGTAGAAGGATTTGATGTAGTGAATGATTATATGCGCATCCGGGAGATTAGCGGGTACATGCCGGGGCGGTTTTCATTGTACCAGGATCTGAGTGTGGAGGAAAACCTGCAGTTTTTTGCCACCATCTTCAAAACCACTATCAAAGAAAACTATCACCTGATCAGGGATATCTATGTACAATTGGAACCTTTTAAAGACAGGAAGGCGGGAGCTTTATCCGGTGGGATGAAGCAGAAGCTTGCATTGTGCTGTGCGTTGATCCATCGTCCCCAAATTCTATTCCTTGATGAACCCACTACCGGTGTGGATGTGGTCTCGCGCGTGGAGTTCTGGGATATGTTGCAGCGCTTAAAAACAGAAGGAATTACCATTATGGTATCCACGGCTTATATGGATGAAGCCTCGCGTTGTGATACTATTGCACTGATGTTTGACGGAAAACTGTTGGGCATAGATACACCCGCGGGCATCCGGAATAGCTTTGGTGAGCCGCTATGGGCCGTCAAGGCTTCTGATATGTATGGGCTGATGGCCTTCCTGCGCAAGCAGCCGGAGGTCTTGAGGGTATATCCTTCTGGTGAATACCACCATTTTACCCTGCAGGGGAACCTGCAACCTGATGACTTACGTACACGCATAAACGAAAATGGCTTTGCGGGATTGGAGTTCAGGCCGGCAAACCCGTCCGTGGAAGACGTATTTATGAAAAAAATGGTATGAGTGAACCGCTGGAACATATGATTTCTGCTGAAGGACTCACCAAAAGATTTGGTCATTTTACTGCCGTGGATCATATCAGTTTCACAGTGGGGAAGGGGGAGATATTTGGTTTTCTCGGCGCCAATGGTGCGGGAAAAACCACCGCCATGCGTATGCTTTGCGGGTTGCTGGTACCCAGCAGTGGAAAAGCCAGGGTTGCAGGATTTGACGTATTCACACAGGCTGAACAGATCAAACGTTCCATTGGCTATATGAGCCAGAAATTCACCCTGTATGAGGACCTTACCGTGACAGAGAATATGCGGTTTTTTGGCGGGATCTATGGTATGCGCCGGGGGGAGATCAGAGAAAAGACAAAGCTGATCCTGCATGAACTATCCCTTCAGGACAGGGCGGATGTGCTGGTACGTACGCTCCCCCTGGGCTGGAAGCAGAAACTGGCCTTTAGTGTAGCCATTTTGCATGAACCACCCATTGTTTTCCTGGATGAACCCACAGGTGGTGTGGATCCGGTAACCCGGAGGGAGTTCTGGGAAATGATCTATCGTGCCGCGCACCAGGGTACCACCGTTTTTGTGACCACCCATTACATGGATGAGGCTGAGTACTGCAACCGCATCAGCATCATGGTGGATGGAAAGATTGAAGCGCTGGACACGCCGGAAGCACTGCGTCAGCAATACAATGCAGATAGCATGAACCAGGTTTTTTTACAACTGGCCAGAAAAGCACAAAGGACAGACGGATGAAGACATTCTGGGCATTCATATTGAAGGAATGGAAGCATATCTGGCGGGACAAGAAGACCCTGCTGATCCTGTTTGGCATGCCCATAGCGCAGATGCTCATCTTTGGCTTTGCACTCACCAATGAGGTCAAGAATTCCCGCATTGCTGTGCTGGATCCTTCCAAAGATGTGGAAACACAAAGGATCATTCAGCGCCTGGATGCCAGCAGGTATTTTGATGTGCAGGCGCACCTGGAAAAGCCTGAGGACATTGATGCGATCTTCCGTAAAGGCATGGTGCGCATGGTGGTAGTATTTCCACCTGCATTTCACGAGCAATTGCAACACGGGCACCAGGTGACCATACAAATGATTGCCGATGCATCTGACCCTAATATTGCCACCACAGTAGTCAACTATGCCACGGCCATCATCAATGATTTTCAGCAGGAGAACCTGGGACCCCAGAAACTTCCTTACCGCATCAGGCCGGAGATCCGCATGATGTATAATCCGCAGTTGAAAGGCGCTTATAATTTTGTGCCCGGTGTGATGTCTATGATCCTGCTGCTGATCTGTACCATGATGACATCCGTGTCTATTGTAAGGGAGAAAGAGTTGGGTACGATGGAAGTGTTGCTGGCATCACCGGCCCAACCCCTGAAAGTGATCATCGCCAAAGCGATTCCCTATTTGTTTCTGTCTGTGATCAATATATGCTCTATCCTGTTGATGAGTTATTTTGTATTGGAACTTCCCATCCGGGGCAGCCTGGTCCTTTTATTTGCTGAATCAGTATTGTTTATCATCACATCCCTTTCACTCGGTTTGCTGATTTCCACCATCACGGATTCCCAGCGCACCGCCATGTTTGTAAGCCTGGTGGGCATGTTCCTGCCCACGCTGATGCTGAGTGGTTTCATGTTCCCCATAGAGAACATGCCCCGGCCATTGCAGGTGATGTCTAACATCGTTCCGGCTAAATGGTATTTTATCATCGTGAAATCTGTCATGCTCAAAGGGCTTACCCTCGCCAATATCTGGAAGGAAACCCTGGTATTGTCAGGCATGACATTATTTTTCCTGGTCATCGCCCTAAAAAAATTCAGGATCCGCCTATGAGAACCATACTTTTCATACTGGAGAAAGAGTTCAGGCAGATCCTGCGGGATCCGTCTATTCTGCGGATCCTTTTTGTGATGCCCGTTATCCAGTTGGTGATCCTGCCCCTTGCGGCCGATTATGAAGTGAAGAATGTAAAGATCACGATACTGGATCACGACAAGAGCAGCTATACCACACAGTTGGTGCAGAAGATCACGAGCTCAGGGTATTTTATCCTGAACAGCAATGCAGCGGGTATGGAAGAGGCCATGGAAGAGATTGAGCTGGACAGGGCGGATATGATCCTCGAGATCCCTGCAGGTTTTGAGCGGGATCTGGTAAAGGAGCAGGAAGCACCTGTATTCATTGCCGTTAATGCCATCAATGGCGTAAGGGCTAACCTGGGATCGGGGTACCTGCAACAGATCATCCGGAATTTCAATGATGAGGTAAGAATGAAGTGGATCCAGTGGCCCCGGATGAATCCGCAGCCCATGATCAACACAACCTATTCCACCTGGTACAATATCCATCTCAACTACCAGCGGTATATGGTGCCGGGCATCCTGGTGATCCTCGTAACCATGGTCTGTTCTTTCCTAGCTGCATTGAATATTGTAAGGGAAAAAGAGATTGGCACCATTGAGCAGATCAACGTAACACCCATCCGCAAACACCATTTCATCCTGGGCAAGCTCATTCCGTTCTGGATCATGGGCCAAATCACCATGACCATTGGATTTGTAATTGCCAGGGTGGTTTATGGAATTATACCCGCCGGTAATATCCTCACCATCTATGCTTTCTCCAGTGTGTACATGCTGGCCATTCTGGGCCTTGGGTTGCTCATCTCCACCTTTGTGCAAACCCAGCAGCAGGCCATGCTGATCTCTTTTTTCCTGATGATGGTGTTTATCTTGTTGGGTGGCTTGTACACCTCTATAGAATCTATGCCGGAGTGGGCGCAAATGATTGCAGCGGTCAATCCCGTATCTTATTTTATTGAGGTGATGCGGATGGTGATCCTGAAAGGCAGCAGCTTTAGTGATATCTCGCGCCACTTTGGCATCATGGCCATCTTTGCAGTGGCCCTCAATGGCTGGGCGGTTTTTGCCTACAGGAAACGGTCATAAACAGGAAGCGCAGCCCCACTGGACCGCGCTCCTTAGCCATCATACTTAAACCAAAAATGTTGGTGAATTGGTGAAGTAGTGAAGTAGTGAAGTGGTAGCAACCACACCACTTCACTATTTCACTACTTCACTATTTCACCAATTTATAGTCCTTTAAACAGTTCCAGCTTCTCCCATTTCGCATTCTTCTCTTCTTCTGCCTGGTGCAGGAATCTTTCTGCCAGTGCAGGATCTTTTGCCTTGATCACATTGAAGCGGTTCTCATGGTACATGAAATCACTCAGCGGCATACTGGGCTGCTTGGAATCTACTACAAAACGTTCACCCTTGGGCTTCATCGGGTTGTAGTGGAACAAAGGCCAGTAACCAGACTTGACTGCAAAGTCCTGCTCTTCTGCGCCGTGGGCCATATCAATACCATGGGCAATGCAATGGCTGTAGGCGATCACCAGCGATGGACCCGGATAGGCTTCTGCTTCCAGGATGGTACGAAGGGTATGCATATCATTTCCACCCATTGCAATCTGTGCCACATAGGCGGTGCCGTGTGCAATGGCCTGCATTGCCAGGTCTTTTTTACTGGTAGTTTTTCCGTTCACAGAGAACTTGGCACTGGAGCCCACAGGGGTTGATTTGGATTTTTGTCCGCCCGTATTGGAATACACTTCTGTATCCAGCACCATGATGTTCACGTTTTCACCGGTAGAGAGGATATGATCCAAACCTCCATAACCAATATCATAGGCCCATCCATCCCCACCAATGATCCAGACGGATCTTTCGCTCAGGAAATCAGCGAGGTGGAAAAGGTTGTTGGCTGCCACAGACTTGAGGTCTTTCAAGCGACCTTTCAGGTTTTTGATGAGGTCTTGCTTTTGTTTGATTTCAGCTTCTGTATTTTCCGGTGCATGGATCAGTACAGTGGCAAGGTCTTCACCCACTTGCGGGCTCAGTTCACCCAGGAGGGCAATGGCCATCTCTTTCTTTTTCTGGTTGGCCATTTTGATGCCCAAGCCAAATTCTGCATTGTCTTCAAAAAGGGAGTTGGCCCATGCGGGACCAACCCCTTCTGTGTTGGTGCTCCAGGGGGTGGTGGGCAGGTTGCCGCCAAAGATGGATGAACATCCAGTTGCATTGGCTACAATCATACGCTCACCGAAGAGTTGGGTCAGGAGTTTTAAATAGGGGGTTTCGCCGCAGCCTGAACAGGCACCGCTAAACTCAAATAGGGGTTGGAAAAACTGTGAGCCTTTAATCGTGTTTTTATTGACACGCGTGCGGTCCACTTCGGGGATATTGATAAAGTAATTCCAGTTATCGATCTCTTTTTCCTGGATGTCCATTTTGTCCATCATATTGATGGCCTTGTGGCCAGGTTCTGTCTTGCTGGTGATGGGACAGAATTCAACACATAAAGTGCATCCTGTACAGTCTTCAGTGGACACCTGGAGTGTGTAGGCTTCTTTCGTCTTATCCCATTCCTTGCCGATGGGGTTTGTATGTTTCCAGGCTTCCGGGGCATTGGTTAAAAGATCCCTGTTGTACACCTTGGGCCTGATGGCAGCGTGCGGGCAAATGAAAAAGCATTTACCGCATTGGGTGCATAGTTCAGGATCCCACACAGGCACGGCATCTGCGATGTTCCGTTTTTCCCACTTGGTAGTGCCGGAAGGATAGGTGCCATCAACGGGAAATGCAGAAACAGGAAGCTCATCGCCCTCACCTGAAATGATTTTGGAAAGGACCTGCTGAACAAAATCAGGAGCCGCATCAGGGATGTGTTCACCAAAGGCGTTGTTGCCGAGGGTGTACTGGCTGTAGTCAATTTCATACAGATGCTCCAGGGTATTGTCAACCGCATCGTAATTTTTCTTCACTACGGCTTCGCCTTTTTTCCAGTACGATTCATAAATAGCTTCTTTGATTTTGGCGATGGCCTCATCACGGGGAAGGATATTACTGATGGCGAAGAAACAGGTTTGCAGGATGGTGTTAATTCGGTTACCCATGCCCGTTTCCCTGGCAACGGTGTAGGCATTAATGGTATAAAACTTCAGTTTTTTGGCGATGATCTCCTCCTGGATCTTACGGGGCAGTTTATCCCACACCTCATCTTTTTCATACGGCGCGTTCAAGAGGAATACAGAGCCTTCCTCGGCATCTTTCAGGATGTCATATTTGGTGAGGTAGTTGAAGTGATGGCAGGCCGTAAAATTAGCCGAGTTGATGAGATAGGTGGATTCGATGGGCTTCTCGCCAAAACGCAAGTGGGATACGGTGAGCGATCCGGATTTTTTAGAATCGTACACAAAATATCCCTGGATATGGAACGGTGTTTTTTCACCGATGATCTTAATCGAGTTTTTGTTGGCACTCACGGTACCATCGGCACCCAATCCAAAAAAGAGCCCCCTGAATTTATGTTGTGATTCCAGGGAGAAATGTTTATCATAGGCCAGGCTGGTATGGGTGACATCGTCATCAATACCTACGGTAAAATGGTTTTTCGGTTGTTCTTTTTTAAGCTCTTCAAAGATGGCCACCACCATGCCGGGGGTGAACTCTTTGGAGGAGAGACCGTAGCGGCCACCCACAGTTCTTAGCGGGCTTGTCCTCGCCACGGGATATTCATTGAGGGCATTGACCACGTCCATGTACAAAGGCTCGGCCATAGCATTGGGCTCTTTGCAGCGGTCCAGGACGGCAATGCGTTGAACCGTTGCGGGAAGGGTCTTGACAAAGTCTTCAATAGAGAAGGGACGGAAGAGCCTGATGATCAGTACGCCCGTCTTCTCGCCTTTGTTGTTGAGGTGGTCCACGGTTTCCTTCACTGCGCCCACACCTGAGCCCATGAGGATCACTACACGGTCTGCATCCGGCGCACCATAATATTCAAAGAGTTGGTATTGGCGGCCGGTGAGGTTTCCAAATTCATTCATGATGCTTTGCACGGCTTCAGGTACTTTCTGGTACCAGCTGTTTGCCGCTTCGCGGTTCTGGAAATATACGTCAGGGTTCTGTGCCGTACCGCGGATGAAGGGGCTGGATGGGTTGAGCGCGCGATCCCGGTGGGCGTTGATGGCATCGTCATCCATCAATGCCTTGATCACATCGTCAGGGATCAGTTCCACTTCATTCAGCTCGTGGGAGGTGCGGAATCCATCAAAGATATTCAGGAAGGGCACCCTTGTTTTAAAAGTAGCGGCCTGGGCAATGAGGGCCATATCCATCACTTCCTGCGGTGTGTTACCGAAAAGCATGGAGAAGCCTGTGGAGCGTGCAGCCATTACGTCTGAATGATCACCGAAGATGGAGAGCGCATGGGTGGCCAGGGTTCTGGCAGCAATATGGAAAACGGTGGGCGTGAGCTCACCGGCAATCTTGAACATGTTGGGGATCATCAGCAGGAGGCCCTGTGATGCGGTAAATGTGGTGGCTAGCGCACCGCCCTGCAGGGCACCGTGGATGGCACCGGCGGCACCGGCTTCACTTTGCATCTCCATCACCCGCGGAACCTGCCCGTAGATATTGGTCATGCCTTTGGCGCTCCATTCATCGGCCCATTCTCCCATGGCTGAGCTGGGCGTGATGGGGTAAATGGCGCAGACTTCATTGGTCTTGTAGGCTATATATGCGGCGGCTTCGTTGCCGTCCATGATTTCCAGGTGCTCGGGCTTGCCGTTTGTGTTTTGGGGATGATTTGCATTCATGACTGGTAATTAAGTATGATGGTGCAAAGTAGACAGCAGTTTGGGGGAAGGGAATGACGGGGGTCAGGCTTTCTGGTGATGTTGGCTAGGGAGTGAGGTCAGGGGGTAGGGTGTAGGGAGTAAGGTGTAGGCTTTGGTTTGCATTTCATTCTCAAATAGATCACCGCGGCGGAGGCCATGGTGAGCAGGGCAACTATTATTATGGCGGTTGTGATGGAAAACCATTGGCTGATCAGCCCTGTCAACAGGGCGCCGATGGCGTAGCCAAGATCCCGCCAAAGCCGGAAAACGCCCAGGCTTTTGGCACGGTCTGCCGGATGGGTGTTTTCTGCGATGCCGGCAAGAAAGGTGGGGTACACCATGGCCGTTCCCCAGCCGAGGAGGGCCGCCAGTGCGATGAAAATCCAGAATGAATGGTTTCCCGGAAACAGGAACAGGATGCCGGCCTGCAAGAGCATTCCGAAGAACAACATATCTTTTTTGCAGAATTGGTCGCTCATTTTCCCTGTGATCAACTGGCCGAGTCCCCATACTGCGGGATAGGTGGCTGTTATCATTCCCATCTCCGTGAGTGAAAAACCTTTGTTGGTAAGTAAGATCGGGAATAGTCCCCAGGCCATTCCGTCATTGAGGTTATTGATAAGTCCCGCCTGTGTGATAGATCCTAATTGCGGATGGCGCCAGCTGGTGTCTGAAAAAATATTCTTTAACCTCGGCAGATCAGATAAGCCGGATTCTGCCTTTACATGATGCTGCGTGTCTTGAACAAAAAGCCAGCTGAGCAGAACACCGATGACGACGATGGCAAGACCTAACAGGAATGGATAGGGTCTGATGCCGTAATTTTCAGCGATATATCCTGTAGCAAAGGCAACACCAGCTACGGCCAAATATCCCGCAAATTCATTGATGCCCATGGCCAGTCCGCGTTGCTTTGAACCCACCAGGTCAATCTTCATCACCACAGTACTGCTCCAGGCCAGGCCCTGGTGGATACCAAGGAGGATATTGGACAGGAGGATAAGGTTCCAGCTGTTGGCGTACATCAATATCAGTGGTAAGGGAAGGGCCAGCAGCCAACCTGCCAATAATAATCTTTTGCGGCCGAACTGATCAGCCAGCGCCCCCGTGAAATAATTGGTAACGGCCTTGGATACCCCAAAAACGATGATGAAGGCAATGACGTAGAAAGTGTTGGTGATCTGGAACTGGCTCTCTGCCAGTTTAGGGAGAATGGTACGTTCCAGGCCAATCATGCCGCCCACAAATCCGTTGACGATGACAAGCAGGGTGAACTGCTTCCAGTTTTCTTTAAGGCCGAGTTGTACTGGCTTGCCCATCGTACAAAATTAATGGCACTGGCCGTCGCGAAAAGTGATTTTTGTTACGGGCCTCACCCAAATTAAGGAATTCCCGGACAGTTTTCTTTACATTGGGATATGAAAAAACTCTTCTTTTTTCTTCTGCTGCCTTTGGGCGTTTTTGCCCAGGATGGTGTTAAAAGTCCGGCCATCAAAGCAGTGTTGAATGCCCTCGACTCCTTTTCCAAAAAACAGTATGATGAGAAGTACCCGCTGGGCCGCTATCGCGAGGAGGATATGAAGTACCGGTATGATTTCCGGAAGAAGATCGATGGGCAACTCGCCAGGATCCAGCCGGCAACTTTGGATGAAAATGATAAAGTGACACTTGAACTTTTGAAGTTCACCAATGCCAATGAACTGGCGGAATATGAATTCAAAACCTACCTGAATCCTATTTTGAGCGATGATGGTTTCCATATTGATTTTGTGGGCCAGAGTTCTACCATCATCAGAAGCAAGGCAGATGCAGATAATTACCTGAAAAGACTGGAAGCCTTTCCCTTGTATGTGGATGAAAACATGGCCCTGATCCGTAAAGGGATCAGCATGGGCATTTCCCAGCCGCCCGTTGTGGTGGAAGGCTTCAAGAGCAGTTACAATAACCACATTGTGGATACAGTGGAGAAGAGCATGTTCTACAAGCCCTTCTTGAATAAGCCCGCTGCTATTAACGAATCAGAATGGGCACAGTACCAGGAAAAAGGCAGGAAGGCGGTGAAGGAAATTGTGATACCCAATTATGTGCGCATCAAAAAATTCTTTGAAGAGGAATATATTCCTAATACCCGCAAGACACTGGGGGCCACCGCATTTCCCGATGGACAGCGATACTACCAGCAGCGCATTAATTATTTCACCACCACCAACATGAGTTATGAGGAAGTGTACCAAACGGGACTTAAAGAAGTGGCGAGGATTGAGGGCGAGATGGGAGAGGTGATGAAGGAGGTAGGGTTTAGGGGTAGTTTGAAGGAGTTCATTCAGCAGTTGCGGAATGATGATCGTTTTTACGTGACCACGCCGGAGGCATTGTTGAAGGAAGCATCGTATATCGCAAAGAAAATAGACTGGACGCTGCCAAAGTTCTTTGGCAAACTGCCCCGGCAACCCTACGGTGTGCAGCCCGTGCCTGCCTTCCTGGCACCGGGTTACACAGGCGGGCGTTATTCTCCTGCATCCATTAAAAGCGGCCGGGCAGGTGAGTATTGGGTGAATACATACAACCTGCGGAGCAGACCACTTTACGTATTGGAATCACTAACGCTTCATGAAGCTGTGCCGGGACATCACCTGCAGATGGCCCTGAACCAGGAAGTGGAGGGCGTGCCTGCTTTCAGACGTAACCTCTACCTCAGCGCATATGGAGAAGGCTGGGCACTTTACTGTGAATACCTGGGTACCGAGATGGGATTTTTTAAAGACCCTTACAGCCGCTTTGGAAAACTTACCTATGAGATGTGGCGTGCCTGCCGGCTGGTGATTGATGTGGGTATTCATGCGAAGGGCTGGACGCAGCAACAGGCCGTGGATTACCTCGCGGATCATACGGCATTGAGTTTACACGAAGTGAATACAGAAGTGGTACGATATATTGCCTGGCCGGGGCAAGCGGTATCCTATAAGATTGGTGAATTGAAGATCCGCGAACTGCGTAAGAAGGCTGAGGCTGCCCTCGGCCCTAAATTTGACCTCCGTGCATTTCATGATATGATCCTCTCGCGCGGTACCGTTACCTTAGGTATACTGGAGAAGATGACGGATGAATTTATTGATGCCAATCGTAAATAACATATAGGCTGGAGCTATTAAAGGGTGAGGAACAATGCGATGGCAGCAGCGGCCATAACCAGCAAGGTGATGATCCCGATGATATTATGCCTTGGCTTATTGACAAAATCACCCATCACCTGCTTGTTGTTGCAGATGTGCAGGATAATGCCGATGAGCACCGGCGCAGTGACACCATATACAATGGCCGTGTAGATCAGCGCCTTAACGGGATTGATGCCGGCGAGGTTGATCCCCAGTGCAATCAGGATAGAGACGATCAATACACCGTAAAATCCTGGTGCCTGGTGAAAGGTTTTGTTTAAACCTTCCTTCAGGTTAAAGGCTTCGCTGAACATGTAAGACAAAGAACCCGCCAACACAGGAATAGCGAGAAGGCCGGTACCGATCACGCCGATAGCAAACAGTACATATGCCCCATTGCCTACAATGGGCTTGAGAGCCAGAGCCGCCTGGTCAACGGTCTGTACATCGGTAATTCCCTTTGCATGCAGTTCTGTTCCACCCACCAAAATGATGAAAAAGCAGATCACATTGGAAAAGACAATGCCCAGGCGAACATCTGTACGCATGTCGCTGATCATGGTCTTGTCAACAAATACATTTTTCGATTCCACTTCTTCAACTTCCATAGCGGTTTGCCAGAAAAAAAGATAGGGGGAAATGGTGGTTCCCAGGATGGCCACAAGAATGGCGATATAATCCTTGCTCCAGCTGAGTTCTGGCACCAGGGTTTTCTTTAGGACACTAGCCCATGGCGTGTGGGTCAAGAAAGGAACGATGAGATAACACAGCAGCACCAGGCAAAGGACCTGCAGAATATTGGCAATCTTTCGATAGTTGAATTTGATGAGGGAGAATAGTAAGATGACCGAGAACAAGATGGAGAAAACGGCTGAGGGAATATTGGGCAGCAAGAGATTGCAGACAGCACCCATACCGGCAAGGTCTGCACTGATGTTCAGAATAATGGCCGGCGCGCTGAAGAGGATCATTACCCACATCACCCAGCGGGGATAGGACCTTTTGAGCAGGCCGGTTAACCCCTGCCGGGTGACGATACCGATCCGGGCGCACATTTCCTGTACGGATATCATCATAGGGATGCTGACGATGGCCGTCCACAGGAAACTCAACCCAAACATGGCGCCGGCCTGGGTATAGGTTGCAATGCCGGAAGGGTCGTCATCACTGGCACCGGTCACAATTCCCGGCCCCAGGGATTTCTTTACACGCTGAAACCAATTCATTCTGTGGAAATTACAGAAAAAAGCCCGTGGTCCTGAGTGGTTCACCACGCAATTTGTATTTTACGGATATGAAAAGGATTGTTCTGGTTAGCGTTTTCCTTTGTGGACTTACTGTTTTACAAGCACAGGTGGTGGGTTATAAAGCCCCACTGGTTCAGCAGCCCAGGGTAAAGTGGTTTCCTCTGCAGGATGTGACCCTGAATGCCGGCTCCCCCTTTTACAATGCCCGGCAGAAAGACCTGAACTACCTGCTCCTGCTGGAGCCCAACAGGTTGTTGCACCGTTTTCACCTCTATGCAAAACTGCCCGTTAAGGATTCTGTGTATAAAGGCTGGGAGTCAGAAGGACTGAGCGGCCATACCCTCGGCCATTATCTGTCTGCGGCTTCCATGATGTATATATCAACGGGCAATGCTGAACTGAAAAAGCGGTTAGACTATATCGTTAGTGAACTCGCCAAATGCCAGAAGGCAAGGAAGACTGGTTATGTAGGCGCCATCCCGGGCGAGGATTCCATCTTTGCTAAAGTAAAACGCGGGGACATCAAATCCTCGGGCTTTGACCTCAATGGTGGCTGGAGCCCCTGGTATACGGTGCATAAGGTGATGGCCGGGCTGGTGGATGTGTACCAGTTCACCAATAATCCGCAGGCCCTGCAGGTGGTGAAGGGGATGGCAGACTGGACCTATGACATCGTGAATGCGCTGCCGGATTCCAGCAGGCAGAAGATGCTGCGCTGTGAGTATGGCGGTATGAACGATGTGCTGGCGCAGATCTATGCATTCACGGGCAACAAGAAATACCTGGACCTCTCCTATAAATTCTACGACTATTTTGTCATGGAGTTGCTTGCCCAGCATATAGATCCCTTGCCTGGGAAACATTCCAATACCAACGTGCCTAAAGCGATAGGATCTGCTGTGCAGTATGAGCTCACCGGCAACCGCAGGGACAGTACCATTGCCGCTTTTTTCTGGGAGGTGATGACAACGAAACACAGCTATGTGATTGGGGGTAACAGCAATTATGAATACTGCGGTCCGGAAGGTAAACTGAATGACCGGCTGAGCGATAATACCTGCGAGACCTGTAACACCTATAATATGCTTAAGCTCACCCGGCACCTGAATGCGTGGAACCCGGGAGCGGAGTATATGGATTTTTATGAGCGGGCTTTGTATAATCACATCCTGGCATCACAGCATCCTGAAACGGGTATGATGACCTATTTTGTTCCGTTGCGGATGGGTACCCGTAAACAGTTTTCTGACTCATTCCATACATTCACCTGTTGTGTGGGCAGTGGAATTGAGAATCATAGTAAGTACCAGGAGCAGATCTACAGCTACGATAACAATAACCTCTGGGTGAATCTTTTCATTCCGTCTACGGTGCGTTGGAAGGAGAAAGGAATGGTAATGACGATGAGCACTTCCTTTCCGGAAAGTGAAAGGGTGGTGCTTCGTTTTGAGCAAGCTAAGCCGGTGAAGGCCGGTATTAAAATTCGGAAGCCGTTTTGGCAAATTGGCCAGCCTGTAGTGGAACTGAATGGTGCCCCTTACAAAACCATGGATGACGACAAAGGATATTACCTGATCCAGGGAGATTTCAAAAAAGGCGACAGTATCGCTATTACTACCGGTATGCAATTATATACCGAGAGTATGCCCGATAATCCGTCCCGCATCGCTTTTAAATACGGACCGCTGGTGCTGGCGGGTGTTTTGGGCGATACCATTCCCGATCCTGTTTTTGGCACGCCGGTTCTGCTGACCAGTAAACGCGAGCCCATCGCCATTGCGCGCCAGGACAAAGTGACTCCTACCATATTCCGGACCTATGATGTGGGCAAGCCCTTTGATGTGACGCTTAAGCCTTTCTATAAGGTGTACAATGAGTATTACTCGGTGTATTTTGATTTCTTTACACAGGCCGACTGGAGTGCGAAGCAGAAAGAGTATGAAGAAGAAAAGAAGGCGCAGCAGGCATTGGAAGCAAAGACCATTGATTATTTCCGTATCGGCGAAATGCAGCCGGAGCGAGATCATAAACTGAAAGCCACGGAGCGGTCTTATGTAGACGATGCCCTGGGACGGAAAGGCAGGGAGGCAAGGGCGGACAACTATTTTGAATTTGAGATGCGGGTGGAGAAGGGCCGGGATAATGCTTTAGTGCTCACCTATATTGGGGACGATAAGGACCGCAAGTTTGACATCCTGGTGGATGGCCAGAAAATTGCAACGGTTGACTGGCCCGGTGGCAAGACCGGGAAGTTTTTTGATCATACTTACCAGATCCCTGGGTCCATTACGATGTCCAAAGATGTGGTGACGGTGCGGGTCTCTGCCAACTTTGGCAAGACCGCGGGGCGGGTGTTTGGGGTGAGGACGGTGAAGTACTAGGGTTCCATTGCCGCATTACCGCATTATCACATTGCCACATTGCATAAAAAAAAGGCGCCTTAGCGCCTTTTTTTATGCCTTGTATCCCCATCCTTTTATGATGGCGATATTTTCTTTCATGCATTCTAAAGGCGTCTTGCCCTGGTAGGACTCCTGTTCAATGATGAACTGGTTGGGGCCGCCGGCCTTCACCGCAATGGCGAGTACATCTTTTACCGGAACAATTCCTTTGCCCAGAATAGTACTCTCAAATTTTTCATGACCACCAGCTGCAGCTGCGATCTCGTCTTTCACGTGCCAGGATTCAAAACGGCCGGGATATTTTTTCACGATGTCCAGCGCTTGTGCGCCTCCGTTATACATGTTGCCAATATCCAATTGCTGCATCACCAGCTTGGGATCGGTATTGGAAAGGATCAGGTCAAACACGGTGTGTTCACCCAGCTTCTGGCTGAATTCAAAATCGTGGTTGTGGTACCCGAACTTCATCCCTGATTTCTGGCAGAGGGCGCCATTTTTATTGAAGATGTCCATGAACCCTTTCAACGTATCCGCATCCTTGCGCTTGCCTTCCTCCAGCCAGGGGCTGATCACAAACTGCTGCCCGCAGGTGGCGGCGTCTTCAATCGTATATTTCCAGGCATCGGTGAAGTCATTTTTGGACGCATCCCAATGCTGCGATGTAAATACGGTATGTCCACTCGGCATTTTCAGGCCGAGATCATCCAGGATCTTTTTGAATTCTGTTGCGCCATATCCATAGAACTTACGGTTCACATAATTTGCATGCTCCACGTATTTATAACCCATTTCTGAAAGCTGCTTCAAGGTGCCAAGCGGGTCTTTCTTCATATCATCGCGCACGGAATACAACTGAAGTCCCACCAGTTTCTTGGGGTAATTGGGTCCGGCAGTAAGAAAGTCCGGAAGGGCAAGGCTACCCGCTACGGCAAGGGCACTGGTCTTGAGGAATTGACGTCTGATCATGGCAATCGCATTTTGTTCAAGTTAAGGATTTTGGGGTAAATTAGGATATGCGAAAATTACTCCTTGCCATAGCAGCAGTGGTGGCCCTCGCGGCGGCCCCTTCCACCTTCCAACTACCGTCTTCCACCTCCGCCCAGGGCGCCTGGCAGGCGCAGAAGGATGATATGATCATCACCATGATCATTGCGGATAACTACCTGGCTTCAGCGCGGTATGACCTGAAAAACAAGAAGTTCTATGGTACGCATGGCGGCCGCATAACATCCTACGATGGCGGCATTCAGGGTGTAGCTGAATTTGACTCCGAGCATAAAGAAACGGTAGGTAAGCCCTTCAGTATGACGATGGCCATCAAGGGCAATGTTATGACTTGCACCTTCAACAGAATAACACTGGAGTTTAAACGATTAGATGACGGCACTACAAATCTTTCGGGCAACTGGCGCATTACCCAACGCGCAGGGGCCGATGGCAAGCTGGCGGCTATCCATACCAGCGGGCCGCGCAAGACGATAAAAATGCTGTCCTCAAGCCGCTTCCAATGGGCAGCAATCAATACGGAAACCGGTGAGTTCTTTGGTACAGGTGGCGGAAACTACAGTTTTACCAATGGAAAGTATACGGAGCACATCGAGTTCTTCTCCAGAGACAGTTCCCGTATTGGTATGTCATTGACCTTCGACGGCAAACTTGAAGGCAAGGACTGGTATCACTCTGGGAAGAGCTCGAGGGGAGATGCTATCTCGGAAGTGTGGAGCAGGTTTTAATGCAAGGGAGAAGATGAAGGGAGAAGTGCGAAGTTAAGTGCAAGGTTCCGCACTAATCTTCGCACTTTCCCCTTTATCTTCTCCCTTTACTTAAGCGCAATCGCCAATTCATCCAGCTGCTTCTGATCTATGGAAGAAGGAGCGTCCAGCATCACATCCCTGCCACTGTTGTTCTTGGGGAAGGCGATGAAATCCCGGATGCTTTCGCTGCCGCCGAGGATGGCGCAAAGACGGTCAAAGCCAAAGGCGATGCCGCCATGTGGTGGTGCGCCGTATTCAAAGGCGCCGAGGAGGAAGCCAAATTTATGTAAGGCCTCTTCCTTGGTCATGCCCAGGGCGTCAAACATTTTCTCCTGCAACTCGCGCTGGAAGATCCTTATCGATCCACCCCCGATTTCATTGCCATTCAACACCATATCATACGCATTGGCCTTGATCTGCGCATAAGGATGCTTCAGGTAGTCGGCCGCGTTAGGTATGGATGGATCGTTATTGATCATCACACTGATGTGATCCGGCTTGGGCGAGGTGAAGGGGTGGTGACGGGCTACCCATCGGTTCTCTTCTTCGGCATATTCAAATAGCGGGAAATCCAGTACCCACAGTAATTTAAATTCCTCTTTCTTGCGCAGTCCCAGTCTTTCGCCCATTTCTAAACGGAGTTCACTGGTTGCCTTACGTGTGCGCTCTTCCAGGCCGGCCAGCACAAAGACCATATCACCTTTCTGTGCACCTGCTGCTTCTGCGATGGCGCGCAGTTGATCTTCACTGAAAAATTTATCGACACTGCTTTTTACACTGCCATCGGCATTGTAACGGATATAGACCAGGCCCTTCATGCCGATCTGCGGACGCTTCACCCACTCGGTTAGTTCATCCACCTGTTTGCGCGTATATTCTGCAATGCCGGGAACGGCAATCGCTAGTACAGTTTCGGCGTCATTGAATACAGAGAAGTCCACGCCCTTCAGCAACTCACCGGTAGCGGTGATCTTACCGTCAAGGGTAAACGCAGATTTGATGTTCAGGATCTTCATCCCAAAACGGATATCGGGCTTATCGTTCCCAAACTGCCACATGGCCTGCTCCCAGCTCATGCGTTCCACAGCATCGGTATAGTCAATTCCTTTAACTGCTTTGAAGATGTGTTTCACCATCCCTTCAAACATATTCAGGATGTCTTCCTGCTGCACAAAACTCATCTCACAATCGATCTGCGTGAATTCAGGCTGCCGGTCTGCACGGAGATCCTCATCGCGGAAACATTTCACTACCTGATAATACCTGTCGTACCCGCTCACCATCAGCAATTGCTTAAAGGTCTGCGGACTTTGCGGCAGTGCGTAGAACTGGCCCTGGTTCATACGGGAAGGCACTACAAAATCACGGGCGCCTTCCGGTGTTGATTTAATGAGAAATGGTGTTTCGATATCCATGAAATGGTTTTCATGGAGGTAGTTACGTGCGGCGCGGTTCACGGAATAACGCAGTTCCAGGTTTTTCTTCACGGCATTGCGGCGAAGATCGAGATAGCGATATTTCATCCGGAGGTCGTCACCCCCGTCTGTATCATCCTGGATGGTGAAAGGTGGTACAGCGGATTTATTCAGTATGGTAAAACTGCTCACTGCAATCTCTATGTCGCCCGTAGCGATATTGGCGTTTTTATTGCTGCGTTCAATCACGGTGCCGGCTACCTGTAAAACAAATTCCCGGCCCAGTGGGTTGCTGTCCAGCTGTGCATTCAGGGATTCATTGAATACGAGCTGCGTGATGCCATAACGGTCACGCATATCCACAAATGTAATGGCGCCAAATTTGCGAACGGTTTGTACCCATCCTGCCAGGGTTACTTCTTTTCCTTTGTCTGCTGCTCTCAATTCTCCGCAAGTATGTGATCTATACATATGCTTAAAGTCAAAAATTTATGATTTGTTTTCCAGTTCCTTTTCCAGGATCTCGTTGGTGCGTTTGAACATTTGTTCTTTGAAGCCTTCTCGGCGAGCGAGGACAATGTAGTAATACAGCAACACGAGCAGGCCGAGCGCAAAAGGGATCACAGAAAATTCCCGAAGGCCGTATTTCCCGATCAGGTTTGCATCCCAGCCAAAAAATTCCCCGATCATCCAGGTACAGTTAGCCGTGATCCAGAGGATTACGGCCAGGTTGTGGATGAATTCAGAGATGATGTACCGTGTTTGCCAGGTGATCATGATGGCCACGCCCATAGTAGGGATGATCATGAACAGGGCCATGTATTTGAAGTTCAGCGCCCAGCACAGGTCCTTGATCAGCCAGAACAGGATGTGCAGGTTCTCAATACGCCGGAACCGCGCCGGGATGTAATAGACTTTTTCGTGATCCATCAGCCTGAAATAGGCGGCGAAAATACTACAATTCAGCCTATTCCCGTGGCCCCGCGCCGATCTTCCTGCCCTCTGAGTGGGCATTGAATTCAGGCGCATACATGCTCTGGATGGTACTGATGCCCGCGGTGAACTGCCCGGCATGGGTCACAAACAGCGGGTATTCAAAGACCCAGGTGCCCTTGGGCAGCCGGTCAAAGAAAAAGTCTGTACTGGCGTCTTTGGTGGCCTCGTAGTAGCCCAGGCCGCCCTGCCATTTGTATCCGCTGAGCACATTCACCGGCTCGGTGCCGGAAGCGCGCATGTCTTTGAGGTGCATGAACTCCATATCCCGGTCTGATTTCAATACCACACGCACCTTGATTTTATCACCCACCCGTAGTGTATTTCCTTCTTTCAGTTCTTCCAGCATGGGGCCTGATTTCCCATTGCGCTCAATGAAGAATTGCTTGGTGAGACTGAGGGTGGTATTGGCCGATGTGATCTTGTCCATGTCCTCGAAATACTGCCAGTGTAGGGCACCCCAGCTCAGGCCGCTTCCGCCCGTGCCGCTCATGTTTACAGTAACCTTACCCATTTCATTTTTCACTTTGGGGCCGTCAACTACCTGGCTGAAATAACCCGTACCCGCTTCCTGTTTCTGCGGACTGATAGAAACAGTGCCGAGGGTGATTTGTACCGATGGGTTTGCTTTCAGCCAGTTGTTGCCCTTACGCACCAGGGCATAAACCGCATCGGCCGTGGCCTTGGTGGTCTCCCAATCCTGCACGCGTTTCTGGTTCAGCAACCAAAGTTTCATTTTCTCTACGGCGAGTTTATCGGTTCCCACTTCATCAAAGGCTTCAATCAGCAGGCTCTGCGTTTCCACCGGTGCCTGGTACCAGAAATAGCCGCGGGTGTTTTCTTTCCAGTACATGCCAAGGGTGGGGTTGTCAATGGCATTTTCTTTCAGGCTTTTCAGGATCAACTGCGCCGTTGCCCTGTCTTTTGCACGATGTAATACTATTGCGATCATGGCTTGTGATTGGCGGTCCATTTTCAGCCAGTACTGCTTAGCCTGCTGCAAATAGTAGTTGTATGCTGTCTTATGATTTGTATCGATGGAATCCTCAAAGAAACTGCGCATGTAGAGGTATTGCACCTGTGTGTAGCTCAACTGTTGCTTAGTTAGATCTGCCTTATACCTGACCAGATTCTTATAGTCTTCACTGAGCTGGTAATCAAGATAGGGTAGTGCTTTTTCCACGATCTCTTCAACCTCCAACCTTTCACCTTCAATATGTTTCAATCGCCCCATACCAAGAACAATATGCTGTGTGATATAACGGCTGGAAGGCCCGCCCTTGAACCAGGGGAAACTTCCATCCGCATGCTGCATGTCTGCGAGTTTCTGCAGGTTCTTTTTGCCTTCCGTAGCCAGTCTGTGCAGGTCAAACAGCAAAGCAATGTTACGGCGCTGCTGGGATTCACTCTTAGCCTCAAACACCCAGGGTGTTTGTTCCAGCATCAGTTGTTTCAGCTGCTGGTTTTTCATCAGGTTGGAAATGAGGGCCGATGAGTCTTCGGTCTTCCATTGTTCAAACATGGCCCTGATGGCGGGTGAACTGTTGGCCACGCTGGCCGCGATAGTATTGGCGTAGTAGCGTGAAAAAGTTTGCTCTGAACATTCGTAGGGATACTCCATCAGGTAGGGCAGGGCCAATACCGCGTACCAGGCCGGGTTGGTGCTGTACTCTACCATCACTTGCCGGTGTGTAAGCGTAGTGGAATGGTTGTTCAGCAGTTTCTCCAGTGTGAATGTCTGCTGTCCGTCACCCAGCATTTGCAACGGCAATGATTCTGTCACCAGCATCCTGTTGCTCAGCACGGGCAGGATGTTTTCTTCGCCATCACTGTTGTTTCCGGCTTTGGCGATGATGCGATACTGCAGTGGCTTGGTAAATTGATTGGGTACTTCCACTTCAAACTGCACCGCAGTGGTTTGTTTGGATTCTGCTGTGAAGTATTGTGTGGGGAATGCATTCTTGAAGAGACCGTCTACCGGCGCATTGGTTTCTGGATCGATGAGCTGCAGCACGGCTTCACCCGTAACGGCTTTATCAGCCAGGTTGCTCACTCTTGCAGAGAGGATGATCTTATCACCCTCCCGAAGGAACCTCGGCATATTGGGTTGCACCATCAGTTCTTTCTGCGTGACGATCTCCTTGATCATCATGCCCGTTGCCAGGTCTTTGGTATGCGCAAAGCTCATCCACTTCCATTTGGTCAACGACTCTGGTATGGTGAAACTGAATTCTATATTGCCGTCTTTATCGGTGGTGAGATTGGGGAGGAAGAATGCGGTTTCGGTGAAAACTTTTCTGGCAGCGATGGGTTCGTTTGTGGTTGGGGGTGGCGTCTTGGAGCTTGTAGCATAGCCCACCACTACTTCGTTAAGCGTACCTTCTTTTTTATCACTGTTTTGATTGATAGTGCCTATTTTGTAAGAGAGCTTTTTTTCAGCTGGAGGTGCGGCCATTACAGCCTCATCAGAAGCAATATTAATTTCCCTCATACTATACATCCTTACCGCCCTGCTATACCGCTGCTCTGCCCACACCCATTCATCGTAGATCACAGGAGCAATGTTGTTCCCCTGGAATTTGCGATAGTTGGCTCTCAACTCCGGTCTCGCTTCCGCAAAATTCCAGTCGCCATACCATTCCACCTGTTGCACCTGGCGGAACAAAGATGGCCAGTTCCAGCCATGCTGTACAAACTGATCCAGTGATGCATCGTACATACTGGTCAGGAGTTCCGCTGCCAGTTGGTCTGTCTTCAGCCCGCTGATCTTCACTTTCCAGGTTTCTTTACTACCGGGCAATAGCTTATCCCGATACGTCACCGTACTCACCTGCAGGTCTTTATTGCTCCAGGGCACGTTTACGATCTGCTGCACCTGGTGCAGGCGATTGTGCTTCACAAATACATGGTTCACGGCAATGCCACCGCGGTCGTTTTCCGTGGCTTTGATGCGCAGTTGCTGAATCCCACTACCAGATGCCAGTAGTTTGGTACTGCCTTCCCCATTGCCATCAGAAATGGTGCGCAGCCAGGTAATGCTATCGGCAAATGATCCATAGACCAGTCCTAGTTCAGTACCGGGTTCTGCCACCTGTGCAGGCGTTTGGTTCAGAACATACGCTGGTTCATTGTTGAGTACATTTTTAGTATCGATGATTTGGATATCCTGCTCCGCTATCACGGGTTCTCCATAACTATCCTTTGCGTCTAGCCTTATCCGATACCATCCGGGTTTCAACGCGCTGAATTTAATGGAGTCGCCGTCTTTCACCGTTTGCGTGGCTGATGCTGCAATGCCCGTAGATTTCCATTCCCGCGTATTGCTTTCATCCAGGTAGGGATCGTTCGGAAATTGTTTGATAAAAGCGGCCTTGTCCATCACCGACAAATCTGGCGTTTCCCAGTATCGTTGCTTTAGTAACCTTCCGGGCGTCTGCAGCTTGCTGATGCTGAGTTGCACGGTGGCTGATAATGGTTGCCCCTCCAGGTTGGTCACTTTTAATTTCAATGCATGCAGGCTATTGGGAATTTCCTGGGTTGGGAGGTCCATGCGGAGTTCCATGGATTGATAACCGATGGTCAAAGACTTGCTGCCGCTGCGGGTTTCGCCACTGTTGTCGGTAGCATCTGCATACACCGTGTAGGTGAACAGGGGTGACAACTTTTTATCTACACTAAGATCTGGCTGGGCTTCAAACCGGATCTCGAATTTTCCGTTGGCATCACTTTTCACCACACCGTTGGCGATCTCGGCATTACCACCCCTTGGTGATGGCCGGTACCAGCCCCACCACCAGGGCATGCGCGTTTCCCGCACTACGCGGTATTTCACGCGGGCATCGTTCAGCATATTCCCGGCCAGTCCAGCAACGGTTCCCATTACTGCCACTTCATCCTTCAACCTGAACGCTTTCTTCAGGGTATCAAACTTCACTTCAAAACTGGGGCGCTTGTATTCTTCCACCTTAAAGTTTACAGAAGCCATTGCATCAATCTCCAGGCTATAATCCCCCGTGAGGCGGTCTTCCGGAAGGGTGAACTGCCCGTGAATGGAACCGTAAGCATTGGAACTAAGGTCCAGCGATGTGACTTTTTCCCCATTGGGATCATTCAGGGTTACCGTCACCTTACGGCCAGGAATAACCGAATTTCTTTTTCCTTTGCTGTCCCGGTTGATCAGGATGCCTTTGAAATAGATCGGCTGGCCCGGGCGATAGATCGCGCGGTCCGTAAACAAGACCCCCTCCACATCAAATTCTTTTTCCTTCTCGCGCTGGTTGTTATAATTATAGTCTTCGTCAGACGAAAAAAGCCTGTCTGAGCCATGACGTATATCCATGGCATAGCTACCATAGAATCCCGCGGGCGGGGTAATTTTCGCATAGCCGTTACCGTCAGTCTTTATGGTACCCAGCAGATTGAAGGAGTGGTTGCTGTTCTTGTAGTTGAACTGGTGTTGCACCAGCCTTATCTCTGCGCCCGCTAGTGGCTTACCGGTATATCTGTCCAGAAAATAATAGTCCTTGTCTTTCTGTACAAAGGAAATACCGGAGACATGAAAATACTGCACAGATATGGGGTTGTCCAGGTCCGCAAAACTATTGGTCACGCCCACCAGTAAAGCATACCGTCCCACGGGCAATCCATCGATCCCCAGTTCCACACTATGCTCCCGCAGGTCGCCAGGATCAGGAAGGGCCACGCGCTCCTGCTTAAGGTAGGGCAGTTTCGCGAGATCCTGCCAATAGGTTTCCGTGCGTTGCACGAAGGGCTGGTTCATATCCAGCGCAATGATCCTGTAATAGAGTTGTTGGGTGTTTCGGAATTTCACCAGTGACAAAAAAGGCTTGTGGGGTAGGTTCACTTTTTCTGTCTGCGCATATATAGTGGTATCCGTGATCACCAGCCATTGTTGTTGGGCATTGAAACCGGCCTGGGTATTGGGAAACTGGTCTGCGATTTTGCGGAAGGCTTTCGCCAGTTCTACCTTAATAAATTGTTTGGCAGGCGGATCTGTTTTTGGATTGAATACCTCATTGTTCCGCAGGGTTGCAGACAGTGCTTCCACTTTGGCCGCGGCGGCCATGGGGTGCTGCGGATATTGCGCAGCCAGTTGTTCCAGGGCCGCAATGTATTGTTCATCCTTGTTACCGCTCACGGCCACTTCATTCAAGTAGCGCAGCCTTTCCAGGTCAGCATCAATCAGTGCGGAGGGTTCACTGTCATTGATATGCAGCCGGATCAGTTCCTGGTAGATGGTGAGTGCACGGAAGCTCAGCGAGCTGCTGTCTTCTGTCTGGAAGTGGGTGTTGGCAAATGTTTTAGCGGGTGCAAATGCGGCAGGGTCATTGACCTGGAAAACGTTGATGGGATCAGCAATATCGCGCTCATTGCTTTTGAAATAACCCAGGGCCTGATGGGCCAACAGATCGTAGAGGGTGGGACGGAGCGCAGAGGCGTTTCCTTTTTTAATGAGGGGTTGATAGTCCTTTAACGAAGTCTGTTGCAGCAGGGCAGGTTCTTCCAATGATGCCAGATAGTGTTTACTGATGAAGTCATGAAATTCCTTTGCACTCCATTCATTGGGATCTACTTCATCAGGGGCTCCGAGTGGCGTGCGCTCCATGATCTCCCAATCGTTTTCTTCATAGATCTGCTGGTAGCGGGAGGCGAGGATGGAGTGGAGCAACTGTTTTTCCGGCGCTTTGGCGGTCTGCAGGTCCTTTCGGATCATATCGATGGTTTCCCTGCTTTCATCATCTGTTACGTCTTCCATCAGTTCCGTCAGGTACACCAGGGCCCTGATCTTCTGGGCGGGCTGGTTTTCTGCTTCGGCCTTGGCATAAATGGATTTGATCTCGGTGATGGCGGATTGGGTTAGCCCTTCCTTATTCACGAGTTGTTCTACTTTTTCCCAAAGCGCGGGGTAGTTGGTGGGTGTTTTCTGCGTCATTTTACAGCTGAAAAAAAGGAATATAATGGTGATGATGAATGCAATATGTCTCATGCGCATAATCTTCGGGTTCATCTGGTAAGATGCAATGCGGAGGTAAATTACATAAAAGGAAATTAGGGCCGCTCTGCAAGAGCGGCCTCTTGCAGGGCGGCCCTAAAAGGCAAAAGGACTGCGAAACCGCAGTCCTTTTGTTATAGCAATTTTAGGGTTTAGCTAAATCCTATACCCTATACCCTTATTTAATCACAGATGCCATAGTCTTCCCAATATCCGCCGGGCTGTCCACCACATGGATGCCGCACTCACGCATGATGCGCATTTTGGCTTCAGCGGTATCATCAGATCCGCCGATGATGGCACCGGCGTGACCCATGCGCCTGCCGGGAGGAGCCGTTTGGCCGGCGATGAAACCTACAACCGGCTTTGTGCCGTTGGCCTTGATCCAATTGGCCGCTTCGGCTTCCATGCCGCCGCCGATCTCACCAATCATCACGATGCCCTTGGTTTCAGGATCGTTCATGAACAGTTCCACCGCTTCTTTGGTAGTGGTTCCGATGATGGGGTCCCCGCCGATACCGATGGCAGTTGTAATACCCATACCAGCTTTTACGATCTGGTCAGCCGCCTCATACGTAAGCGTACCTGATTTTGAAACGATACCGATATTGCCTTTTTTGAAGATAAAGCCGGGCATGATACCCACTTTACATTCGCCGGCAGTGATCACACCAGGGCAGTTGGGGCCGATCAGGCGGGTTTTCTTGCCCTGAAGGTAGTTTTTCACTTTTACCATATCCTGCACAGGAATGCCTTCGGTGATACAAACCACCAGGCCTATCCCTGCATCGGCGGCTTCCATTACGGCATCTGCCGCAAAAGCCGGGGGAACGAAGATGATAGACACGTCTGCACCGGTTTGTTTCACAGCGTCAGCCACGGTATTAAAAACGGGCTTTTCCAGGTGGAGACTACCGCCCTTGCCGGGGGTTACACCACCCACCAGGTTGGTGCCGTATTCAATCATTTGGGAGGCGTGGAAGGAACCTTCCGTACCGGTAAATCCCTGAACAATAACCTTTGAGTTTTTACCCACTAAAACCGCCATGTGAGATGTATTTTGGTCGCGCAAATATAGGCTAAAATACAAAACCCCGCCTTCATTTTCATTCCGGCAGGGTTTGCATCACGCATAGAAACTCTTGGGTTTATCGGGCTATAAATATCTTTATGGTTTCCGAGGTAGTGCCATCGCTGATGGTTACATAATGTATCCCTTCACGGGCTGGCGCGGGCATGGTGAACCCTGAACTGCTGTTGCTGACCTTGGCTTTTTGCACCCCTGTCTGCCTGCCATTGGCGTCATACACCCTGGCCGTTACTTCTCCCCGAAGTCCTGAGGTCCTGATCACCAGCTGGCTACCATTCTGGTATACTGCGGTTCTCTGGCCTGCCGTGAACATCCTTACCAGTTTGGTTTGGTAATAGTGGAATTGCCCTTCAGTATCCAGTTCTTTGAGCCTGTAATAGTTGTTCCCATCGGCCGGGGTACGGTCTGTAACTTCATACAGCGCACCCATATTTCTTCCGCCTTTGGGCTGGAGGGAAGCTATTTCCTCGAAGTTTGTTCCATCCACGGAACGTTCAACGAAGAGTGTCTGCACTTTATCTTCCAGCTCTGTTTTCCAGGAGATCCTGACCGTATTTTCATTTGTTTTCTCCACGTCAAAGCGGGAAAGTGTTATAGGAGCCAGCGTCAGGTAACTTATGCGAATGGCCACATTGCTTACGTTGGCAACCAAGCCAAAGCCTACCGACTGCACCCTGATGGCTACCCTGAATCCGGTGGATTTGATGTCTGTAGCCAGCCAGGTGGTTCCCCAGAGATTGGTGGCAGATCCGTACACAGTACTTCCGCCAAAAACAGGCCAGGTGGCACTGGTGCCCAGGTTGGTAGGCAGGATCACACCACCTTTCATGAGGCTTACCCGGTTGTCCCGCACAACACCACTTTTGGTGATGGTAACATCAATGCCATTGATGATGGCCCCGGCTGGCAAAGCGGAGAAGTCGAACCCCCCGGCTTCTATGGTTTGGGAAATGGTGGCCCCAAAATTCAACAAGCTTGCAGGCAGGGCTCCACTCGTCAAGGTCCACAGGGTTCCCGTTCCACCAGATCCGGTATTGGTAACTGTAGTTGCGTTTGCTGTAATGGTTTGCGCCCAGGTTGTAACCAATACGGAACACCATAATAATACCACAAGTAAAAATCTTTTCATACACACATTTTAAAGGTTAATGGTAAAGCGGCCGGACTATCTGGTGATAGCGAGCTGCCTGGCTTCATGGATACCGTTTCCTTTAAGTACCACAACATAAACATCGGTTCTGTTGGGTACATCCAATATTGTTTGTACAGTTGAATTTCGAATGCTAATCTGTTTTCTTTCGATGGTTCTTCCTGACCTGTCAGCCAGCAGAACCTCATACTGCCCTGCGGGGATATTCAAACTCACGTTGATGCCTGATCCGTTATAGAAAGCTTTGAAAGCTTCAGCGCGCTCTGAAATGGTAACCAGCTTGGTGATGTAATAAAACCACCTGCCATTTTTATCCACTTCTGTGATCCTGTAATAGTTATTTCCTTTTGCAGGGGTTTTGTCTACCAGGTTATAATACGTGTATACATTCCTGGCACCACGGGGTGTTAGGGTAAACAGTTTTTCGAAGTTCTTTCCGTCCGTAGATCTTTCCACAAAGATATTCTGGACATTATCCTCAGTTGCTGTAGAGAATCTTATCTCCACCTGATTCTCATTGTTCTTGGACACATTGAAATCTGTAAGGATCAACGGCGCAAGTGTTGAGTAGGTTAAAGTGACAGAAATATTGTTGGTCACGGAAGCTGAAGTGTTCCCTGCCGTCCTTCTTACTGCAATGGCAATACCGAAATTGGCATTCTGGAAATCAGCCGTGTTCAACAGGCTTAATCCCGCCGCATTAAAAGTATAGGTGTTGGCCGCTGCAGTAGAAGGCCAGGTGGTTGGTGTTGAAGCTGCATTGGAATTGGCAGCATAATATACTGACCCGGCTACTACCAGCCTTACCGCACTGTCTACAACCGTTGCTCCGGCAGACCTCGTAAAAGTCACAGAAAGACCGGTAACCACAATGTTGGCGGGAAGACTACTAAAATCGAACCCACGGATGAATAAATAGTCAGAAATACTCTGACCATTATTTAAAGGGCTGGCATCAGAAGTAGTGGCGCCAATGGACCAACTGCGTCCTCCCGAAGGATTGGCAAGATTGCTTGCCGTTGATGCGGTACGGGTGATGGTCTGGGCATTCATAGTGCCGGCCATCATCAGCGCGATCAGGAGGGTACAAATCGTTTTCATGTTTTCTATGCGTTTTTTGGAGCTATAGGGAGCGTGTTCCGTATAACTACGAGTCAAAAGTAAAAACACTATTCAGTTCCTGCAAACTGTAGGGATGCGGTTTCGACCAAGGTACGATTATCATCGATGACTGGACTAAACCATCATTGATTTTCACAGCATTATACTTTGCAAATTTAGACGAATGGGTTTAAACTACGGTTATGCATATACGTAATCTTACGAAGGGAATCTCCGAAACGCCCTGAAAAACAACAGGGCCGCCATTACGGGCAGCCCTGTGTATATTAAGTTTAATGGTAAAGTTATTTGCGTATCGCCAGTCTCCGGGCCTCATGCATACCCTGCCCGCTCAATACAATAATATAAATACCGGTGCGCTCCGGCGACGGAAGTTCAACCGTTGCAGATTTGCCCGTCATGGAAACCTCTCGTTTAGATAACAGGGCGCCCGACAGATCATGCAGGGAAACCGTGTACTGACCAGGGATATTACTGATGCTGGAAACTACCTGGCTACCATTATAATAGGTAGCAAATGCGGCACCACTCCTGGTGATGGTGACCATCTTGGTCATATAATATGCCCATCTGCCATTTTTATCCACTTCTGTGATCCTGTAATAGTTGTTGCCTTTTGCGGGAGCCTTGTCTGTCATGCTATAATGGGTATAAACATTCCTGGCACCTTTTGGCGTGATGGTAAATAATTTTTCAAACCTCAGGCCGTCTGTAGACCTCTCTACATAAATATGCTCAATATTTTCCTCTGTGGCCGTAGAGAACCGGATGTCCACCTGATCTTCTGCATTTTTGGTTACAGTAAAATTGGTGAGGATCAATGGTGCCAGTGCTACATAGGTAAGTGTTATGCTGGCGGTATTCTCAACTGTGGCACTCGTATTGCCTGCAGTCCTGATGGCTGAGATGGCTACCCCAAAATTGGCATTCTGCAGATCAGCGGCACCAAGGGTGCTGTACGCTGAAGCCGGAAAGGTATAGGTTTGCGAGGCGGCCACCCCGGGCCAGGTTCCGGGTGTGGATACGGCATTGGTATTGGCAGCCGTGTATACCGTACCTGCAAGTACCAGCCTCACTTCGTCATCGGTTACGGTTGGGTTTGCCTGGCGGGTAAAGGTCACTGTAAGGGATGTGACGGAAATGCTGGGGGGGAGGCTGGAAAAATCAAAACCCCTGATAAAAAGATAGTCTGTTGTGGTAAGGCCATTGTTCAGTGGTGAAGCAGTGGAGGATGTAGCACCAATACTCCAGCTCCTGGTGCCCACCCTTGCGATATTTGAAGCGATGCTTCCGCTGGTGGTGATGGTCTGGCAAAAACCTGCATGGCTTAAAGCCAGGAGGCTCAAAAGGGTACAAAACTTTTTCATTCTCTATGCTTTTAACGGTGACGTTGGCAGCATAGGACAGGATTTAAACAGTAAAAGGAGTGGATTTAAATGCTATCTGATGAGTGATCCAAATATACTGCCAGAGTTCAACATTTCATAGCAGCCGGTTATAAAAAGGACGCAAGCAATTGAGGATCATGCGGAAAAAAAATTCAATAACCCCAGGTAAGGCTGCCCCAGTAACTCTGCCATTGCGTTGTGGCACTGGTATCAATATGTTGCATATGCACGGCACTTACCATATACCTGCCACTGCGGAGCGGACTGAAACTCACTACGCCGTCATGGCTACTGGTGTACGATGCCATGGTTGTTTTACCATTCAGCCTGTGCCAGACCTTCACTGTAGCGCCCTCCAGTGGTTGATTTTGAAACAGCAATTTAATTTTCAGGGGCTGCTCCTTTTTTAATGAATATGGATGTTGGAGGGGAATAAATTCCAGGGGTATACCGGTAACAATGCTATAGGTATTGTCATAATTTTTGCCCACCTGGAATATTGTTTTTACGGAGCGCTGGTAATATTCTCTTCCAAGGGAATCGGTTTCATGATGTTCTTCCCGGTAGGCGATGGCATTTTGCAATCCGTCCTCTTTCAGGTAAGCGAGAAATTTTTCCGGTTCCAGTTCAATACGCTTATTGGTGGAGTGATAGCTGATCATACCCGTGCCTTCATCAAAGAATTGCAGGTTGAGCGAGTCTCCGGCGTTCTCTTCTGCAATCAGGTTTTCCAGGTCATCTTTAATACCATTATAATGTAGTGTGAGCTTTTCAACAGAACTTCGGTTACCCGTCCAGTTCTCCCCGTGAAAATCTTCACCCACCCTGAAATTCAGTTTCAGGGCTTCGCCGCGCTGCAGGTTGAATTTTTGCGGTTCCAGCCAGAATTCATGGGCCACTAACCATCCGCTGCTGAGCAGGGCTAAGACCATCAGCAACTTCCTGCTCATGAATTCAGGAGTTTATCCATATCCCGGTCGTCATCGATCTTTCCTTTCAGTTCCAGCATCCGCATATCCTTGGCATCCTGCAGGAAGTTGGATGCGAAGATGAATTTGTTGAGCCGTTCATTTTTGGAGAAGATGATCTCTTTGTTGGATCCTTCCCATTCCTTCACGCCCTGGTACATATAAATGATATGATCCCCAATCTCCATCACAGAGTTCATATCATGGGTGTTGATCACGGTAGTGATGTTAAAATCAACCGTGAGTTCCCGAATGAGCTGATCAATTACCAATGATGTCTGCGGATCAAGGCCTGAGTTGGGTTCATCACAGAAAAGGTATTTTGGGTTGAGTACGATGGCCCGGGCGATGCCTACCCTTTTTTTCATGCCACCGGAGATCTCTGAAGGGAATTTCTTATCGGCCCCCTGCAGGTTCACCCTGTCCAGCACTTCACGTACCCTTTTCTTTTTGTCTTTATAGGACATGGTGGAGAACATGTCCAGCGGGAAGATCACATTTTCTTCCACCGTCATACTGTCAAACAGCGCCGAACCCTGGAACAGCATCCCTATCTGCTGGCGCATCAGTTTTCTCTCGGCTATTCCCATTTTGGTGAAGTTCTGGTTGTCATAAATGATATCCCCTTCATCGGGCTCAAATAATCCCACCAGGCATTTCATCATCACCGTTTTCCCGCTGCCACTGGAGCCAATGATCAGGTTGCACTTACCGGTGTCAAGCCGGGCAGATACATCATTGATCACGATTTTATCTGCGAATCCTTTTTTGATATTCTTTACTTCAATCATGTTAGCTCAGTTGCTTAAAGCAGTACAGCGGCCAATATGTAATCTGCGAACAGGATCATGATACAGCTGGTGACCACAGCCTGGGTACTGGACCTGCCAATCTCCAGCGCACCCCCTTGCACATTGTATCCATAATAAGCAGGAATGCTGGAAATGATGAAAGCGAAGGTGTAGGACTTGATCAGGGCGAAAGTGGCATTGAAGGGCATCCATCCAAACAAAAGGCCTTTGTCGAAGGTTTCTGTAGACAGGATATTGGCCATATACCCGGCCATACGGCCACCCCATATTCCCAGCACCGAAGCAATCACCACCAATAGCGGGATCACAATCAGTGCCGCTACAATTTTTGGCGCAACCAGGTAGGCCTTTGAGTTGATGCCCATGATCTCCAGGGCATCAATCTGTTCACTCACCCGCATATTGCCCAGCTCACTGGCGATCTTGCTGCCCACCACTCCTGCAAGTACAATACAGGTGAGGGTAGGGGCAAATTCCAGGATCACCGTGTCCCGCACAATCTGGGCAATGGTGGATTTAGGGATCACCGGGCTTACCAGCTGGTAAGCCGTTTGCACCGTGGATACCGCACCAATGAAAATGGAAATGATCGCAACAATGCCCAATGACCCGATGCCTATTTCAGAACACTGGTGCATCAATTCTTTCCAGTACATCTTCCAGTTCTCGGGTTTGGTAAACATCCCCTTGATCATCAGTAAAAATCGCCCCAGATGCGTAAAAAAATTCATCGGAATGAGTTGGTTCGCAAAATCGTCCCAAAATAACGATTAAGCCCAACAATTAGCCATTCTTGACGGGAAAGATGAGGTCCCTGACGTGGTGGGAAAGGATCTCAGACATGGTCTTGCATTCCAGGAAATAGGGATCTCCATGGTGGGCAGCCAGTTCCTCTGCCAGTTCCCGGGTTTTTTCGGGCGTGGAAATATCATCATCCAGCAGGGAATCCCGAAGGTCTTTCATCCGATGCCTTTGTGAGCGGATACGCCGTACAATTACGGCCCTCTCCTCAGCCTGGTATTGTTTAATGACATCGGGATTGAAATGGCGGGTCACCAATTCCACAAACACGTGATTTTCCTTGAAGAACTGGGGGAGGTACATGTTTTTCCGGCCCTCATAACTCTGCTGGTCAAAGTCAATGGCCCGCATCCTGAACTGGATATCGTCAAAGTCCTGGGTGATGTCAAACACAAAATTGTAGCTGCGCATGTCACCGAGCAGGCGGAAAAAACAACGCTCATTGAATTTCACAAACTCCTTGGCGATGCGCTTGGGATTGAACTCCGGCCGGTTCATATATTCCTCGATGAACATATCCCCTGGTATACCGGCAATATGCTCTTCCACCAAAGTTTGGTCGTCAACAAGGTAGTTGATCCAGTATGGAGACAGCATATGCTCCAGTTCCAGGCCCAGGATACGGGAGGCATCGGCTATTTTGATGTAGAAATAATCATACACTTCATTGTAGCTGTTGACGATCTTGATCCGGAACGGTTTAGTGTTGCCAAATACGCAAAAATCAATGCGCTCAATGTGGAGGTGCTCTTCCGCTTGCGTATAACCGCTCGCTTTTAGTAAAGAATAGATCCGCTTAAGTCCTCTGTGTATTTCATCCGTGAGGGTGGGATGATAGTAGACCGTTTCCCAGAAAGTATCCTGCCCCCGGGCATTATACAGGGGCACGCTGCCGCTGAAATGTTTCAGGGTGTCATAGGTCACAGGCAGTTTGCTTTCCCTGCCGTAGCTCCGGAGGTATTTCCTGAAGCTTCGGCTTACGGGGAAAATGCGTTTCTTCCTGGATATCTGTTCCATGGTTTACATCTCGTGCGAAACATAGCGGAACTTTGACCACCACTCAGACTTCTTCACAAATTCCTCGCCTTCATGGGCCGCCGCTTTCATTTGCGCATCGGTTACAGCAATGAGCACCATATTAAAGATGCTTCTTACAGAGCTGCCTAATTGCAAGACGTGAACGGGTTTATTCAATCCCAGCAGTACGGGACCGATGGAATCTGATCCGCCCACTTCTTGCAGCAGGTTATACGCAATATTACCCGCGCTGAGGTTGGGGAAGATCAGGGTATTCACATCTCCCTGCAGCAGTTCGCTGAAAGGATAGTTGTCTTTCAGGATCTCTTTGTTGAAAGCCATCATGCCCTGGATCTCACCATCCACAATGAGGGAAGGATTTTTTTGTTTCACGATGGCCCTGGCTTCTCTCACCAGCATCGCTTCCGGCGTGTTGCTGCTTCCAAAATTGGAGTAGCTGAGCATGGCAATCCGGGGTGTAATGCCGAAGGAACGCACTTCCTTGGCCACCAGCAGGGTAATATTGGCAAGTTCTTCTGCAGTGGGATTGAAGTTCACCGTGGTATCTGCAAGAAAGAGTGGGCCCTTATTGGTAAGCATGATGTACATCCCTGCAATCTTGCTCACGCCCGTCTCCGTACCAATGATGTGGATAGCCGGCCTGATGGTGTCCTGGTAGTTGCGGGTGAGTCCGGAAATCATGGCATCAGCATCACCGTTCTCCACCATCATACAGCCAAAATGTGTGCGGTCCTTCATCTTTTTGAAGGCCTCGTAATAATTCACCCCGCGGCGCTGCCTTTTCTGGAAATACATTTTACCATATTCCTCCCGCTTGTATTCCAGTTCATCAGATTTGGGATCGATGATGGGAATACCTTCCAGGTCAATGCTGTTTTCTTCCGCAATGGCAGTGATCTTTTTGGGGTCACCGAGGAGGATGGGGAAGGCGATGCCTTCATCCTGGCTGAGCTGCGCCGTTTTCAGGATCTTGACGTTCTCTGCATCTACAAATACCACGCGTTTAGGATCTTTACGGGCTTTGTTGCCGATGGCCCGCATGAGCTGGTTATCCAGTCCCAGGCGCTTGTTCAGTTGCACCGCATATTCATCCCAGTCTGCAATCGTTTTCTGGGCAACACCACTTTCCATGGCTGCCCTGGCCACAGCAGGCGCAACTGTTTCCAGCAAACGTGGATCCAACGGCTTTGGAATGATGTAGTTGGGACCAAAGCCAATGTTCTGCTCATTGTAGGCCATATTCACGATGTCAGGAACAGTAAGCTTGGTGAGCTCTGCCAGTGCCTTCACCGCTGCCAGTTTCATGTCTTCATTGATGGTGGTGGCGCGCACATCCAGCGCACCCCTGAAGATATAAGGGAACCCCAGTACGTTATTCACCTGGTTAGGATAATCACTGCGGCCCGTGGCCATAATGATATCTTCCCTGGCACCCGTGGCATCTTCCCAGGTGATCTCAGGATCAGGGTTGGCCATCGCAAAAACAATGGGTTTGGCTGCCATGGTCTTCACCATCTCTGCATTCAAAACGCCACCCTTACTGAGGCCAATGAAAACATCAGCACCCTTCATGGCATCGCCCAGTTTGGTTTCTGCAGGAAGATGGCTTACGGCAAATCGCGATTTCCGTTCATCCATATCCGTCCTGGAATCATGCACCAGTCCATGTGAATCAAACATGAGGAAGTGCTCTTTCCTTGCACCCAGTGCAATGTACAGTTCCACGCAGGCGATGGCCGCCGCGCCGGCACCATTCACCACAAATTTTACTTTGGTAATGTCTTTCTCCTGGAGCTCCAGGGCGTTGAGGAGGGCCGCGCCGCTGATGATGGCCGTACCATGCTGGTCATCATGCATTACCGGGATCTTCATCTCCGCCTTGAGTCTTTTCTCAATATGAAAACATTCAGGGGCCTTGATGTCTTCCAGGTTCACACCACCAAAAGTGGGCTCCAGGGCTTTGACGATCTCCACAAATTTGTCAGGATCTTTTTCATTGATCTCGATATCAAATACGTCGATATCGGCAAATATTTTGAACAACACACCCTTGCCTTCCATCACCGGTTTGCCGGCTTCCGGACCAATATCACCCAGGCCCAGCACGGCAGTACCATTGCTGATCACGGCCACCAGGTTACCCTTGGCGGTATACTGATATACATCTTCAGGATTGCGAAAGATCTCCATGCAGGGTTCTGCTACGCCGGGTGAATAGGCGAGGGAGAGATCACGTTGTGTCTTTGCTTCTTTCGTAGGGATCACCTGGATCTTACCGGGCCTGCCTTTGGCATGGTATTCCAGGGCTTGTTCTTTTCTTAAATCATTCTGCATATATGGCAAATTCAAAAGTCAAAAAAAATTACCGCATTACCGCATTACCGCATTATTACTCAGCGTTGCTCCAAAATACGCCATCATCGCCATACCGATCTCTATGGCATTTTCATCGATATTAAATGTGGGTGTGTGTACGCCGGAACTTATGCCTTTGGCAACATTCCCCGTTCCGAGCCGGAAAAAACAACCGGGCACTACCTGTGAATAATAACCGAAATCTTCTGCACCCATCCTCAGTTCAGTTTCTTCCACACGGTCTTCACCCATAAATGATCTTGCGGTATCCATGGCAATATGGTGCAACTGCTCATCATTATATACGGTAGGATAGCCCACATCAATTTTAAGGTCTATGGTTGCACCCATTCCACTTCCTATGGCTTCCACCTGGTTCCTGATCAGTTCATGGGCCTTAAAACGCCACTGTTCATCCATAGCCCTGAAGGTGCCCATCAGCTTCACTTCATGCGGGATCACGTTGGTGGTGAATCCGCCGTTGAAGGCACAAACAGACAGCACAGATGGGGAAAATGGATTGTTGTTGCGGCTTACAATTTGCTGGAGTGCCACTACAATGTGGGATGCCACCAGGATCACATCAGTAGTGTTATGGGGTGCGGCTGCATGGCCACCTTTTCCGGAGACCGTGATGTAGATCTCATCTGCACTGGCCATCACCTTGCCACCCCTGAAACTGAGTTTACCTGTCTCTAGCTGAGGATTCACGTGCATCCCCACTATACATGAAGGCCTGGGTGATTCCAGTACACCCTCCCGGATCATGATACTGGCACCTCCGGGATTCCGTTCTTCGCCCGGCTGGAAGATCAGTTTTACCGTGCCTTCCCATTCTTCTTTCGTCTCCGCAAGAATCCTGGCCGCCCCCAGCAGGCAACTGGTATGTACATCATGGCCGCAGGCGTGCATGACACCCGGGTTTTTGGAACGATAGGGGACTTCATTCTCTTCCTGGATGGGCAGGGCATCCATATCTGCCCGCAGAGCTATGATCCTGGAGGATGGATTTTTTCCCTCCACTACTCCCACCACACCGGTATCTGCCATGATACTATGAGGAATGCCATACTGGTCAAGCTGCCTGCGCACAAAGGCCGATGTCTCAAACTCTTTGTAGCTCAGTTCAGGGTGTGCATGCAGATGATGCCTGATGGCAATCACATCAGCCGCATACCTTGACGCCAGCTCTTTAATCCTGTTTGCGATCATCCATCGAAGATACAACAAACGGCGTTGCTTTAATTCAGAGCAGGTCTTCTTCAGGCTTTAACTCAACTGTTGCGGGGATAACAATCACACCAGTGGGATAGATGCGCTGGATCTTTTTGTAGAGGGCATCGGCATCCTGGCGGTTCTTGAAATTGCCGATCTGGATCTTGAACACCGGTGATTGGTAAATGAGGTAGGTCTTTTCCGTTGGGAACTCCCGCATCATACGGGTCTTTACATCCATCGCTTTCTGGCGGTCATTGGTGCTCACCACTAAAATGCGGTAACCCTGGCCTGTGCGGTTATTGTCCAGGTACACTTTCCTGTTCAATTCTTCCTGCTTCTTCAACAACAGGTCAAGCCGATGGTCTTTCACAATATCCACCTGGGCAAACGCAGTGAAAGGAATAATGGTGATAAGAAAGAAGAACAGTTTCATAGCCATATTACGCACAAATATTATACCATATGGGGGAAAGTTAGAAGATGAAGGGAGAAGTGCGAAGTACTTCGCACTTCTCCCTTCATCTTCTAACTTTCCCTCCCGTGGCACGCTTTAAACTTCTTGCCACTTCCGCAGGGACAAGGATCATTCCTGCCCACTTTGGGACCTACCCTTACCGGGTCCTGCCTTACGGGTGTGGGATCGTGGTATTCCTCCTGCTGCACACCGTGATCTCCGCCGCTGGTAACCAGCTCTTCTTTCTTCACCTTCATCTTGCTCATGTCTGTCTTCTCCTCCCGGCCTTCTTTCAACGGCGCATTTTCCTGGATGGGTATGCCGGCATAACACAAGAAGGAAACAATATCACGGTTGAGCTCACTGTTCATATTGCTGAACAATTCAAACGCCGTGGTCTTATAGATCACCAGCGGATCTTTCTGCTCGTATACCGCTGTTTGCACACTCTGTTTCAGGTCATCCATTGCTCTGAGGTGCTCTTTCCAGGTATCGTCAATCATAGCGAGGGTAACCGTACGTTCCAGCGCCGCTGCCAGCTCTGCACCTCCGGAAGAAACCGTCTTATCAAGGTGTGCAATTACATTCAATCCCTTGGTGCCGTTGGTAAATGGCACAATGACATTCTCAATTTGGGAGCCCTGGGTTGCCCGTACATTCTGGAACACCGGCAGGGCCTGTTTCATCATCTCTCCCTTCTTACGGTTATAGTTGCCAATGGCTTCTTCGTATAAACTGGATGCCACCGCAGCAAGGTTACCCTTCTGCAGATCCTCTTCCGTTATAGCCGTATCAATACCGAAGTTGACGATCACCGCCAGTTTGAAGTCTTCGAAATTATTCTGCGCCTGGTAACCATTCACCAGGTCTTCGGCCACTGCATAAAACGCATTGTCAAGGTCCAGCGCCAGGCGTTCGCCAAATAAAGCATGCTGGCGTTTGGTGTACACCACATTCCGCTGCTTGTTCATCACGTCATCATACTCCAACAGGCGTTTGCGGATACCGAAGTTGTTTTCTTCCACTTTTTTCTGCGCACGCTCAATACTCTTGGTGATCATGGAATGCTGGATCACCTCGCCCTCTTTATATCCCATCCTGTCCATCAGGGATGCAATCCTGTCTGACCCAAACATACGCATCAGGTCATCTTCCAGGGAAATATAAAACTGTGTGGAACCAGGATCACCCTGCCTGCCCGCACGGCCGCGCAGCTGGCGGTCAACACGGCGGCTTTCATGCTTCTCCGTGCCGATGATGGCCAGTCCGCCTGCTTCTTTAACGCCAGGGCCCAGCTTGATATCCGTACCCCTGCCGGCCATATTGGTGGCGATGGTGATATTGCCTGCAAATCCTGCTTCTGCAACAATTTGCGCTTCTCTCGCGTGCTGTTTTGCGTTCAAAACATTGTGCGGAATTTTTTTGGCCTGCATCATCCTGCTCAGCAATTCACTAACCTCTACTGATGTGGTACCCACCAGTACCGGCCTTCCCGCATTACGCAGCTGTTCAATCTCATCAATAACAGCCTTGTATTTTTCCCGCTTCGTTTTGTAAACGAGGTCTTCATTGTCTTTACGAACCATCGCCAGGTTGGTGGGAATGGTCACTACATCCAGCTTATAGATATTCCACAATTCCGCAGCCTCTGTTTCCGCAGTACCCGTCATACCCGCCAGCTTGTGGTACATCCTGAAATAGTTCTGCAGTGTAATGGTGGCATAGGTTTGCGTTGCCGCCTCGATCTTTACATTCTCCTTTGCCTCAATGGCCTGGTGTAAACCGTCGCTGTATCGCCTTCCGTCCAGGATACGTCCTGTTTGCTCATCCACAATCTTAACCTGGCCATCCATCACCACATACTCCACATCTTTATCAAATAAGGTATACGCTTTCAGCAATTGCTGGATGGTATGGATCCGGTCTGCCTTTTGCGCATAGTCCTGCAGGATGCCTTCTTTCAGCTGCAATTTCTCTTCCGGTGTACTGGATTTTTTCTCGATATCAGCCAGCTCAGTACTCAGGTCTGGCAACACAAAGAAGGAGGGATCTTCGCCTGTTTTCGTGATGAAGTGCAGGCCTTTTTCCGTGAGCTCAACCTGGTTATTTTTTTCATCGATGTGGAAGAACAATTCCGCATCTACTTCCGGCATTTTTTTCTGCTGCTCCGCCAGGAAATAGTTCTCCGCTTTCTGCAATTTCACTTTCACCCCAGGCTCACTCAGGTATTTGATCAGGGCACTGTGTTTGGGCAGGCCCCTGTACGCGCGCATCAGGAAGAGTCCGCCATCACCCTCATCTTTTTTACTGGCATCATCAGCCAGCAGACGCTTGGCTTCCAGCAGGCTTTTATTGACCACCTGTTTCTGCACTTCCACCAATTGCTGGATCCTGGGACGCAAAAGATGGTACTGTTGCTCATCACCCTTGGGCACGGGTCCGGAAATGATCAATGGCGTACGGGCATCATCAATCAATACACTGTCTACCTCATCCACCATCGCAAAATGATGTTTGCGCTGTACCATTTCGTGCTTGGAATGCACCATGTTATCCCTGAGGTAATCAAAGCCAAATTCATTATTGGTGCCATAAGTGATATCACACAGGTATGCTTTCCTGCGTGCTTCACTGTTGGGTTCATGCTTGTCTATACAATCCACGGTAAGACCCAGCCATTCAAAAATGGTTCCGTTCCACTCGCTGTCCCTGCGGGCCAGGTAGTCATTCACGGTTACCACATGCACGCCTTCACCCGCCAGCGCATTAAGATAGGCGGGAAGGGTAGACACGAGGGTTTTACCTTCACCCGTAGCCATCTCGGCGATCTTACCGTCATGCAGCACCGTACCACCAATCAGCTGCACATCATAGTGTACCATGTTCCAGGTCACCAGGTTACCTGCTGCCATCCAGCTGTTGGAAAAAACAGACTGGTCCCCCTCGATCTTCACATAATCTTTCTTTACACTCAGGTCCCTGTCCAGCGGTGTGGCAGTGGAGATGATCTGCGCATTTTGGGTAAAACGGCGGGCCGTTTCTTTAACTACTGCAAAAGCTTCAGGAAGGATCTGTTTGAGGACCACCTCAATGTCATCGTCCTTCTTCTTTACCAATACGTCCACCTGTTTGTAGAGATCGTCCTTTCCGGTGATGTCTTCCGCAGGCAAGGCCTCTGCCCGCTGCTTCAGTCCGTCAATCTCGGCCTGTACGGGTGCGAGGTGTTCGCGGATCCGCTGGCGGAATTCCTGGGTTTTACCCCTGAGCTGATCATTAGTGAGTTGCTGATATGACTGGAAAAATTCGTTGATCTTGGTAACCATGGGCCGGATCTGCTGAACGTCTTTGTCCGACTTACTACCTCCAAAAAGCTTGCTGATGAAATTAAGCATGAAAATAAAGTTTTGCAACTGTCCAACTGGCCAATTGCCAATTGCTATTTACCAATAACCCTGCCTTTATGGGCGGGGCGACAAATTTACATAAATCTGCTTACCGCCTTTCATCGGTGGAATAATCGCTTTCATCGCAAAATTGGGGGCAGGCCGAAGTTTAACAACTATTTTGGCATCTTATGGTTATGATTCGCATGAGAAGCCTATTGACACTGCTCCTGGTCCTGTTTTCCGGTTCATTGCTGATGGCCCAGGGGACCCGGAATGTTTCGGGAAAAGTCCTGGATACCGCCGGGGTAGCCCTGAATAAAGCATCGGTAAGTCTTTTTTACGAGACGCCCGGTGACACCCTGAGAACCCTGACAAATTCGCAGGGGGAGTTCAGGTTTTCAGCCGTTAAGTCGCGCCCCTTCACCCTCCGCGTCAGTTTCCAGGGATTTACGGCAAGCGAGCGGAAGGTAACCGATGAAGCGCTGGAAATCCAGGCAGGAACCTTCAAATTAACCCCCAGTTACCGCTCATTACAGGAAATTGTGATATCAACCCCTCCTATTGTGATCAAGGAGGATACGGTGGAGTTCAAAGCAGATTCTTTCAAGGTAAAACCCAATGCCATGGTGGAGGATCTGCTGAAAAAGCTGCCCGGTGTTGCGGTGGATAAGGACGGAAATATCACGGCCCAGGGTAAAACCGTTACCAGGGTTAAAGTTAACGGGAAGGATTTTTTCCAGGGAGATGCTAAAACGGCTACCCGGGAGCTGTCTGCGGATATGATTGACAAGGTGCAGATTGTGGACGACTATGGCGATCAGGCGAATATGTCTGGTATTAAGGATGGTGAGCCGGAGAAGGTGATCAATTTGCAGTTGAAGAAGGACAAGAACAAGGGCGTATTTGGGCGGTTGACGGCGGGCGCAGGAACGGACCAGCGTTACCAGGTGAATGGTAATGTGAACTATTTTAATAATAATAAGCAGATCTCGCTGATTGGGAACACCAATAATATTAACCAGAGTCTTTTTTCCCAGAATGATCCGGGTTCCGGTGTCACTACTGGCGGCGGCGGCGGTGGTGGTGGAAACCAGGGCGGCGGCGGCGGAATGCGCCAGGTTTTCAGCATGGGTGGCCAAGGCACCAATAATGGCGGGGGAGATGGGATATCCACCACGCATGCCATCGGCACCAATTTCAGGAATGATTTTGAGAACAAGAAAGGGTCTTTGTATGGATCCTATGTATTTACGAGGAGAATGACGGACGGGATCAGGGATGTGTCACAGCAGAATATATTTGAGACCAATTCCTTCACCAATAACCAGAATACCAAATATTACAACCAGGGTAACAACCATCGTGCATTCCTGAACTGGGAATACAATATTGATTCCTTCAACTACATTAAACTCACCCCTAATTTTTCTTATAACGAGTCAAATAATAAGAGTAAGACAGATTTCGGATATATTGATGCAAAGGGGATCACTACCAGTGAAGGGTATAACCTGGATTCAGCATTGAATACCAGCCCCAGCTTCAATGTAACGGGCTTGTATAACCGAAGGTTCAGGAAGCGGGGCAGGAATCTTTCCGTGAACATCACCTATAATACGGGTGCAACGGAATCAGACCGGAATACGATAAACCAGACCACCAATAACCTGCAGACGCCGCCGGTGACGGTGATATTGAAGCAGCTGATCAACCAGGATAATAACAATAACGGGATCACATTCCGGGCACAGTATTCAGAGCCGATCCGTAAAGACCGTTTTGTTGATTTCATCTACCAGTATCGGCATACCTACACCAAGAATGACCGGTCTACCTATGATGTAAGCGGAACCAGTCCGGTGCTGGTACCGGGGCTTACCAATGCCTTTGAGAATTATTTCAATGAGCAGCGTTATGGGCTGAACTACCGTACGGTTAAGAAGAAATATAACTATACGCTGGGTGTGTCTATACAGCCGGTAGAGCTTAAAGGATATTCCATCACGAAGGATTCCGTGTACACGCCACAGCACAGGGTGATGATCTTTCCCGTGGGCCGGTTTGTGTATAATTTCACCCGTACCAAGGGGCTTAATTTCAACTACCAGGGATCTGCAAGGCAGCCCAGCTTCACGCAACTACAGCCGGTACGGGACATTTCCAATCCCCAGTACCAGACCCAGGGGAATCCCAACCTGAAACCGGAGCAGAGCCATAATTTTAGTGCCTTCTTCAACAATTTTAATTTCCAGAGCGGGAAGGTGTTGTTTACCGGTATCAATGTGAATTTCATCCAGAACCAGATCGTGAATAATACAATTTCGCTGGGTGCAGGTGGAGCGCAGCTGTCAATTCCGGAGAATGTAGATGGTTATTATAACCTTACTGGTTTTTATAACTGGCAGAAGCCATTCAAGAACAGGACCTATGTGGTGTCCTTGAATGGTATGGTGAATTATAACCATAACATTAACCTGATAGACAGTGCCCGGAGTATTGGTACCAATATCCTGGTGGGCCAGGGACTGACCTTTGAGTATAACCTGAAAGAGTGGCTGGAGATTGATTTCGGCGGACGGTATAACCTCAATTCTGCCCGGTACAGTTTGCAGGAACAGCTCAACCAGAATTATGGTTCCTGGGTGCTCACGTCCAATTCCAGGATCGATATTCCCGGGGGTGTTACTTTCCGGTATGATTTCCAGTATACCATTAATAATGGGCTGGCAACGGGGGTCAATGGTAATATCGCCCTGCTGAACAGTTCCCTGGAGAAGACGATCCTGAAGAAAAAGAATGGATTTATCCGGTTGTATGCGTTTGACATCCTGAACCAGAACAAGAATATCACCCGGTCTGTGACGGCAAACTCCATTGTGGACACCCGCACCAACAGGCTAACGCGTTACGTAATGTTGAGTTTTACCTACAGGATGAACCGGTTTTCCGGGCAGCAGCAGCAGGGGAACACCCGCCCCCAGGGACAGATGCAGCGGTTTTAGTGTAGAATCGGGGATTCAGGCATCCTGAAATCCCGGATTTTCCTTACTTTTGCGGCCGGAAAAACTATGCTATGGCAGGTCAATTAAAAGAGGTCAGGAACAGGATAAAATCCGTTCAGTCTACACAGCAGATCACAAAGGCCATGAAAATGGTGAGTGCAGCCAAATTGCGCCGTGCGCAGGATGCCATCATCCAGATGAGGCCTTATGCGAAGAAGCTGCAGGAAGTGCTGAGCAACATCGTGAGTAATGTGGAGGGTGGAGAACTGGGCCTCAACCTGGCAGCTGAGCGGCCGGTGGAGAAAGTGCTGATGATTGTGATCACTTCTGACCGCGGACTTTGCGGCGCATATAATGCCAACGTACAGAAACTGGCAAAGGCCACTGCGGAAGAGAAGTATGCGGGCCAGCTGGCGAAAGGAAATGTGACCATCTGGGGTGTAGGTAAAAAAGGGACGGAGTTTTTCCAGCGCAGGAACTGGAATGTAAGCACTGACTACCGTGATACCTTCCTTACCCTGTCTTTTGCCAACGTGCAGCAGATCGCTGAAAAAGCAGTTGAAGCGTTTGCCAAAGGCGAATTTGATGTGGTTGAAATCGTTTACAGCCAGTTTAAAAATGCCGCCACACAGATGTTTACCGTGGAGCGCTTTCTTCCTATTCCCAAAACTATACAGCAGGCTGGTGCCAAGGTGCAGAAGGCCGATTTTATTTTTGAACCTTCCAAGGAGCAATTGATCACTGAGCTGATGCCCAAGATCCTGAATACCCAATTGTACAAAGCGGTGCTGGATGCCAACGCATCAGAACACGGGGCCAGGATGACAGCCATGGATAAAGCGTCAGACAATGCCAACGAGCTGTTGAAGACGCTGAAGATCACTTATAACCGCGCCCGCCAGGCTGCGATCACTACGGAACTGACCGAGATCGTTTCTGGTGCTGCAGCATTACAAGGCTAGTAGCTATTAGCGAATAGCGTATATTTGGACATGGAAATTTCAAATCTCATCCTCCATATTGAGGCACTGATCTTTGCGAGTGAGAAACCACTGACGTCCATGGACGTTCTGGAACTGGTGAATAATGCGTTTGGGTTCATGGAAGATAAGATCACGCTGGACCAGGTGGAAACCTCTGTGGATGGTATCCGCGAAAAATACGCTGCTGAATTTTATCCTTTTGAACTTCGCCAGAGTGGCGGCGGATGGCAGTTCCTTACTAAAAGGGATTACCACAAAACCATTGCGCAGCTCAATGGTGATAAATTCCTCAAGCGCCTGTCTACGGCCGCACTGGAGACCCTTGCCATCATTGCGTATAAACAGCCTATTACTAAATCAGAGATCGAAGCCATCCGGGGTGTGAATACAGACTACAGCATCCAGAAACTGCTGGAGAAAGAACTGATTGTGATCACCGGCCGTAATGAGCAACTTCCCGGCAAGCCGCTTGTGTACAGTACTTCCAGGCATTTCATGGATTATTTCGGAATCAACTCTGCGGCAGATCTGCCCAAGATCAATGAGGTGCTGGCAGACCAGATGGTGACGCCCACCCTCGTGAATGCGGAGCATTTTGATGTGGAAGAAGGTGAAGTGCTGGCCGTTAGTGAAGAGGGGGAACTGATCAGTAAAGGTGATGACGCTCCGGAGGAGAATACCGGCACAGACGAACCCGAAAGCAACGCATAATCATTAATCATTTAACCCGTGATAGCTATCCGCTGATAGCTATTTTTTTATATGGCACCAGTACTTACTCCTGCACAACTTTCAGACATTGCCACGCAGTTTGGTACGCCGGTTTACGTGTACCATGCAGAGCGCATTGCCCATCAGTATGCCAATCTTGAAAAGGCATTTAAAGGCACAAAGGCCCGTTTCTTTTACGCATGTAAGGCACTCACCAATATCAATGTGCTGAAGCTCATGAAAAAGATTGGTGCCGGCCTGGATTGCGTGAGTATCCAGGAAGTGAAACTGGGGCTGAAAGCGGGTTTTGCACCGGCTGACATACTCTTTACTCCCAACTGTACAGATTTTCAGGAGTATGTGGATGCTAAGGAGCTGGGGGTTAATATCAATATTGATAATATTTCCATCCTTGAGCAGTTTGGGAATAAATTTGGCGCAGGCTATCCGGTGATGATCCGTCTGAATCCGCATATCATGGCGGGGGGAAATTTCAAAATCTCAACGGGTCATGTGGATTCTAAATTCGGGATATCCATTCACCAGATCAGGCATATTGAAAGGGTGGTGAAATCTACCAAACTGAAAGTGAAAGGCATCCATATGCATACCGGTTCCGAGATCAAGGATATCGGTGTATTCCTGGAAGGCCTGCAGGTCATGTTCAGCATGGCAGATCATTTTCCTGACCTGGAATTGATAGACCTCGGTAGCGGATTTAAAGTTCCCTACCAGCCTGGCGATCCTGAGACGGATGTGATGTCCCTTGGCCAGAAACTGACGGAAGCATTTAAAAACCATGAGAAAGAAACCGGTCGTAAACTGCAGGTCTGGTTTGAGCCGGGAAAATACCTGGTGAGCGAGGCCGGTTATTTTGTGGTGAAGGCGAATGTGATCAAGCAAACACCGGCAACGGTTTTTGTGGGTGTGAACAGCGGCTTCAATCACCTCATTCGTCCAATGTTCTATGATGCTTATCACCACATTGTAAATATCTCCAATCCAACAGCGCCTGAACGGATCTACACCGTTGTGGGAAATATCTGCGAAACAGACACTTTTGCCTGGGACCGCAAACTGCATGAAGTGCGGGAAGGTGATTTTCTGACCTTCTATAACGCCGGCGCTTACGGCTTTGAGATGAGCAGCAATTTCAATTCAAGGCTTAAGCCTGCCGAGGTACTGGTGAGCGAAGGAAAGCCCCACCTCATCCGCCAGCGTGATGTTTTTGAAGACCTGCTGCGCAACCAGATTGAAGTGGATTTTTAAACCTTCGCGGTCCTGGTACAACCACAAAAGCTAAGATAGTAGTATATTCAGGTATATATTGCTGCCATGCAGTTACCTGATACTACCGCATTCATCAACACAATGAAGAGTCCATTGAAAATGGGTTACTTCATGTTCCGGAAATTACCATCGGCTTATTTCGCTGGCGTACGCGTAAAAGACATTTCACCCCAGGCTGCCGTCATAACGGTGCCGTATAAGTGGTTTTCGCAGAATCCGTTCCGGTCAACCTATTTCGCCTGCCAGTCCATGGCCGCAGAGATGAGTACAGGCCTGCTGGCCATGATGCATATCCATAAGAGAACGCCTGCAGTGTCCATGCTGGTGTTACAGGTCAACGGGAGCTTTCATAAGAAAGCCACAGGCACCACCTTTTTTACCTGTGATGAAGGAGATAAGATTCGTGAGGCCATCGAAAAAGCCATAGCCTCCGGCGAGGGCGTAACCGTAGATGTGGTATCCACAGGCCGGAACAGTAATGGAGAACTGGTATCGGTATTTAATATCCGCTGGTCCTTTAAATCAAAGAGATAAATTATGAAGATCGCATTTCATGGCGCTGCGCGTTGTGTGACCGGCTCCAAACACTTGCTTACACTTAAGAACGGACGAAAGATTTTGCTGGACTGTGGAATGTTCCAGGGCATGGGCAAGGAGACCGATGCCCTGAACCGGCACTGGGGTTTTGAACCCCGGGAAGTGGATATTGTAGTGTTGTCCCATGCGCATATTGACCACAGCGGGCTCCTGCCAAAACTGGTGGCTGATGGCTATGAGGGCAAGATCTATTGTACACCGGCTACCCGGGAACTCACTGCTGTTTTGCTGGAAGACTCAGCGGAGATCCAGGAAGACGAAGTAAAGTATATCAATAAGCGCAGGGCTGCTGAGGGTCAGCCCTACCTCAAGCCGCTGTATACTTCAGAGGATGCAATGGCCGTGCAGTCTCGCTTTACAGAGGTGGACTATGGCCAGTGGAAAAAAATTGATGATGGCGTGGAACTGATGTATACGGATGCGGGCCATATCATTGGCTCAGCAGCGGTTCATCTCAGGATCAATGAAGATGGATCCACCAGGCAGTTGAGTTTTAGTGGTGATGTAGGCAGGTACCGGGATGTGATCCTACGTTCCCCCGCAGAATTTTCCCAGGCGGATTATATACTACTGGAATCCACCTACGGTAACTCCCTGCATGATCTGCATGTGACTACCCCTGATAACCTGCTTTCATGGATTGAAAAAACCTGCATTCAGAAGAAGGGAAAGCTGATCATTCCGGCTTTCAGTGTGGGGCGCACCCAGGAGATCCTGTATGCGCTGAATCAGCTTGAACTGGAAAGGCGATTGCCTGAGCTTGATTATTTCGTGGACAGCCCGCTGAGTATCAAAGCCACCGAAATTGTGAAACGATATCCTGAATATTTCAATTCCACCATCCAGAAGATCCTGAAAAGCGATGATGACCCCTTTAAGTTCAGGGGTATGCAATATGTACGCACGGTGGATGAATCCAAACTGCTGAATTTCAGGAATGAACCTTGTGTGATCATTTCCGCCAGTGGTATGGCGGAAGCGGGCAGGGTTAAACACCATATCAGCAATAACGTGGAGAACAGCAGGAATTCTATCCTTATGACAGGGTACTGTGAACCCCGTTCCCTCGGCGCCAGGCTTGTTGCCGGTAACAAGGTGGTGAAGATCTTTGGCGTAGAACATGAAGTACATGCGGAAATAGGTTCTATCAGGAGTATGAGCGCCCATGGGGATTACGAAGACCTCTGCCAGTTCCTGGCCTGCCAGGATCCCAAGGCTGTTAAGAAACTCTTTCTCGTGCATGGAGAGTACAATGTGCAGGAAGATTTTCGTAACCGCCTGATCCGTAAGGGATTTCTGGATGTGGAGATTCCGGAGTTACATTATGAAGTTGGACTGTAGAGGCATTGAGGCATAAAGGCATTAAGGCATTAAGGGAAGCCTCCTCCTCAATGCCTCAATGCCTCAATGCCTCAATGCCTTTATGCCTCAATGCCTATAATGACAGAAGCCGGAACGAGTCCGGCTTTTTTCTTTTTCCAGGTCAAATCCGTAGTTGATGGGCTTCAGTAAGGTGCTTTTGTGGTTAGGTGTCAAATCCGTTTATGATGTAAAGATGCAGTGTATTTTCCACTGGTTCAGGGGATTTCGACAACAGGTAGTATACACCCGATGAATGTATTATTCTGGCCGTTAAACCGTCAGGAGAATCGCTCCACATCAAAGGCTTCAAGGCCTATACTGGTTTGTTTATGGCCCACCAATTCCTCTACCAGTTTACCCGTTGCCGCGGCCAGCGAGAGTCCCAGCATGGCGTGACCTCCGGCAATGGTGAGATTGTTGTAACGGGAATGCCTGCCAATATAGGGTAGTCCATCAGGACTTAATGGCCTGAGTCCGCTCCAGACTTTATCGATACCTGGAAATTCCACCTCCAGTTCGGGATAATACAGTTTCGCCGCTTTAAAAATGGCCTGCGCACGTTTGATAAGGGTAGGGGATTGCAATCCACTGATTTCCATGGTGCCTCCCATCCGCAGATCCCTTTTGAAGGGTGTCATGGCCACACGGTTATCCACCAGGATCGCCGGATAGCGCAGGTTGTTTTTCATGTTTTCAAACGTCATGCTGTAACCTTTCCCCGCCTGCAGCAACATATGGATGCCGAGGCTTTCTGTTACCACGGGCAGCCAGGAGCCCGTGGCCACCACCAGTTCTTCTACTTCCACATCGCCTTTATCTGTAAGTACCCTCGTAACCCTGTCGCCATTTTTCTCAAATCCGGTTACCGTGGTATTCAGCATAAGCTCTACTCCCTGCTCATCCATGAATTGATGCAGGGCATGCATAAATTCACCGGGATGCAGGTGCGCATCAATGGGATATAACACGCCACCCAGGCAGTCCACCTTTACCTCGGGTTCCAGCGCCTGCACTTCAGCAGCATTCATGATCTTTGTATCTATCCTGAACTTCATGGCCACTTTGGCCAGCTCTATCTCATGTTTTTCTGTGGTGGCACTTTTATACAGCATGAAACAGCCGATCTCTTCCATACGAAACTTGTTGCCAAGATCATTTTTAATGTCCGTGGTAAGTTCCCGGGAAAGCTGGAGGATATCATTGAGTGGCACTGCATGCTCTTCCACTTTCTTAGCCGTGGCACTCTTGTAAAATGCAAGCCCCCAACGGATGAGGTCCATATTCAACCTCGGCTTGATATAAAACGGCGATGAAGAACTCATCATCCATTGCAATCCCTTGGCCACAATACCCGGTGATGCCAGGGGTACAAAATGGCTGGGGGATACATAACCTGCATTCCCAAATGAAGTGCCCTGGCGGATATCACCGCGCTCTATCACACGTACCGCGTAACCTGCTTTCTTCAAATAGTAAGCGCAGCACAAGCCTATCACGCCTCCACCAATGACCGTAACTTTTTTCATGTCTACAGTTTCGTTTTTAGGGTATATAATTTAAGGTTGATTTTTCTGATGGTTTCAGGATCAAATTTCATGATTTTACGGTCATAACTCATCAATCCGTTGACTTCTGATTCCACATCTGTGGTTTGGGTATACACGGCTGCCGACAGCCCCTTTGGAACCAACGTGGAAAGTTTTTCGATCAGTGTTCCATATCGTGCCAATAATTCTTCCCTGTTCTTAAAACTCTGATAACCCCAGTTGCTTTTGTCTGTCCAGGTATGATTTTCTACCGGCAGCCCCAGACCTCCAAATTCGCCCAGCACTACCGCCCGGTCCTTGCCAAACACTTCAGGACGGTGGATCTGGGGATCAGGGTAATTGTGCAGGTCATGCATATCACCAGTGGCATGGAAGTTTCCGCCACTGGCTGGATTCACCAACCGGTAGGGATCATATTTTTTGGTCCATTCACTGAATTCCACCGTTTTGAATTGCCCCCAGGCCTCGTTGAAAGGTACCCACACTACAATACAGGGGAAAGGCCTGAACGCATCAATCATCGCTTTTAATTCTGTCCGGTAAATTTTTTCTGAAGCAGGTGTTCTTACTTTATCAATGGGTTCAAGCGATGGATTGGTGATCCATTTGTCTGTACTGAAATTCATATCCCCACTGGGCATATCCTGCCATACAAGCATCCCCAGACTGTCGCAGTACCTGTACCAGATCGCTGGTTCCACCTTGGTATGCTTTCGGATCATGTTGAAGCCCATTTCCTGTGTTTTGACGATATCAAACAGGAGAGCCTCAGCAGTGGGTGCGGTATACAATCCATCTGGCCACCAGCCCTGGTCCAGCGGGCCATACTGGAACTGGAACTTGTTATTCAGCATTACCCACTGTATGCCATTGGCATCTTTCTCCAGGGAAATTTTCCGGAAAGCCGTATATGATTTTACCCTGTCTATGATTTTACCATTGCGCTCCAGGCTCACCTCCAGTTCATACAATGCCGGAGATCCGGGCTCCCATAATTGAATGGACGGCATGGTAATGTTCAGGTCTGATCCGGCAGGAGCTAACTGACTCGCCACCCGTTGGCCGTTTTTACTGATGATCACATGTAGTTGATCACCCTGGCCTTTGTTAGCAACGGTGGTTACCAGCGTAAGTGATTTCTTATCGATGTCCGTAGTGGTGTAAAGATGCTGAATAAAGGTGCTGTTCACCGTCTCCAGCCATACCGTCTGCCAGATTCCCGTCACCGGTGTATACCAGATCCCCGAGGGTTTATTCACCTGTTTACCTCTTGGTTGTGGACCGTCATCCGTTGGATCCCAGACTTTCACCACCAGTTCATTGGATTTGCTTTTTTGTACCAGGTCAGTGATATCAAGGTCAAAGGGATCAAATCCGCCTTCATGTGCACCTGCTTTCTTACCGTTGATAAAAACATCAGCCCTCCAGTCTACAGCACCAAAATGCAAGATCAGTCGCTCACCTGCGTTTATTGCCGGTGCATTGAAATTTCTTTTGTACCAGAGCAGGTTGTTGGCTCCCACCATTTTCCCTACGCCGGAAAGTGAAGACTCAATGGCAAAGGGCACAAGGATTTTCCCTGCATATGAGGCCGGCTTAGCGTCATCCACGTAGGTGATGGCATAGTCCCACAAACCATTCAGGTTCTGCCATTGTGCGCGTTGCAGTTGTGGCCGGGGATAGTAGTTATGGGGGGCCGATGGATCCACTTTTTCTGCCCAGGGTGTTTTGATCCTGTCACCCGCGGGCTTCCAGTTTTGGGCCATGGCGGCAGATGAACAACCCAGCACGATCAGTAAAAAAAGAATGCGCATATTCGTTTGCTGAAAGATTAATCGATCCTCACTTTCCTGATAGCGGTGGGCAGCCAAACCTGCATTTCGTTGCTGCCACGGTTGCACCAGGTATAATAGGGGATGGCGGTCACTTGCTTTTTCTCCGTCTGCACACCCAGCTTATCTGTACCAATGGATACAACGGGAAGGGTTGCCTGCAGTGTAAGAACGGGTTCATCAAGGATTTTGGCCGCGGCGGTACTGAACTGCACATCAGGATCTGCAATAATGTTCCATGCCCTGCCACTGTTGTCTGCCCCTTCCACACAATATACCAGGGGGCCGCGCTGGATGGCGATTCGACCGTCATCTGCAGATACTTCCTTCCGGGCCGTGATCTTTCTAACGTTCATGGGTAAACGAAGTTCAAGTTGGTCGCCGTCTTTCCAGGTTCTGTCAACCATAAAGTATCCCTGGTTTACAGGCAGGTCCAGTTTCTTGCCGTTGAGCCAGAGTTCTGCGCCGGTATTATCCTGGTCTGCAAAGCCATAAAGGTTACCCGGAGCCGCAATGCCACGGGCCCATCCGGGCACGCGTACAAAGATCTTTGTGGTGAGTTTCTTGCCGGGCTTGACGGTCATTTTTACATTTCCCTCCCAGGGATAATTGGTTTCCATGGTTATCTGTACGTTCTGGCTGCCCACCGGGATCATTGCCTGGTTACCGATGAACAGATTCACCCAGATGCCCTGCGCGGAACTGCCGTAAACATAGTTTCCAACAGAAGCTACAAGGCGGGCAATATTGGCCGGGCAGCAAGCTGTGCCAAACCATTCCCTTCGGGCATTTTTACCCGTGCTGGCCAGAACATTTCCGTAGAAGAACCGGTCACCGCTGAGTGAGAGTCCGTCCAGTGCACCGTTGTACAAACTGCGTTCTAACACATCAATGTATTCTGCATCTCCTGTGAGGGCATTCATCCGCTGGTTCCAGAATACCATGCCTACGGAGGCACAGGTTTCGCAATAAGCCTGTTCATTGGGCAGGTCATAATCAACACTGAATCCTTCATTGCTGCCGGCGGATCCGATGCCACCGGTGATGTACATGTTGCGGAACACCACGTCTTCCCAGACGGTGCGCATGGCGCGCAGATATCCTTCATCGCCGGTATGGGCTGCCACATCAGCAGCGCCGGTGTACATGTACATAGCCCGTACGGCATGGCCGGTGATCTCTTTCTGTTCCCGCACGGGTACTACATCCTGCGCGTATGCGGTGTCTTTCCAGTCCGTCCAGGTGTATCCATGCGCCAGGCCTTTTCCGCGTTCTTCCAGCAGCCAGTGCGCCAGGGAGAGGTATCGCTGATCATTTGTAACACGATACAATTTCACCAGTGCCAGTTCCAGTTCCTGGTGGCCGGTAACCCAATGTTTTTTACCCGGACCAAAAGTGGAATCAAAATGATTGGCCCAGCGGATGGAGACATCCAATAGTTTTCTTTTGCCGGTGGCATCGTAGTAGGCAACGGCAGCCTCAATCATATGCCCTCCATTGTAATCCTCATGCATACTCATGTCTGTCCATCGCTTACTGAGGTCATTGAGGGTATAATAGGTGTTGAGGTAACCATCTGGCAGTTGTGCCGCTGCAATTTTATCGATCCATTCATCTGCCTTTTTTTCAAGTGCAGGGTTGGGGTGATTTTTCAGGGAGTAGGCGATGGCTTCCAGTGCTTTGAATACATCTGAATCATCGTAAAAAATGCCCTCGTGTTTTTCTTTTGAACCCTGTGCCACTTTTTCAAAATTGCGCAGCCTGGGTGTTTTTACTTCCGTCTGGTAGATGCAGGCGTCCAGGGTTTTGGTGGCCACCTTGTCCAGTTTGGGTTTCCAGAAAGCATCATTGATGGCTACATTGGAAAAATTCACGGGCTGCATATGCAGGTGGTCCTGCGCAACTGCAGCCATAGGAAGGGCAAGTAAAAACAAATAGAGCCTTTTCATACTTCTGGTATTCAATATTATAACGGTAAGGGATACCCTATACAACCTGGAAACCGTAAGCATAGGGGTCATCCTGGGTGTCTATATTAATTACATTATGACCATAGATCCTGGCCCAGCCTTCAATACTGGGGCGGATAGCGCCAATGCCGTTCACAAAGGTTTCTTCTTCAATCCTGCCAATGAATTTGGAGCCGATGATGCTTTCATGGATAAATTCATCGCCTTTTTTCAGTTTACCCTGTGCATACCATTGTGCCATCCGTGCACTGGTGCCGGTGCCACAGGGTGAGCGGTCAATAGCCTTGTCGCCATAAAACACCGCGTTCCTGGCTGTGGATTTAGGATCCAGCGGTGTGCCTGTCCAGAGGATATGCGAACACCCGCGGATGGTAGGATTGTCTGGATGTACAAACTGGTATTTCTCGTTGATGTTTTTACGCAGTTCGCGGGCCCAGGCGATGAGCTTATCTGCCGGATAATGTTCCAGCCCCTGGAAGTTCTTCTGCACATCTACTATGGCGTAAAAATTACCTCCGTAGGAAACGTCTACCACCAGCTCGCCCAACTCGGGACACTCGGCTTTGAGTTCTGTGGCTGCCAGATAGGAAGGGACGTTGGTGAGCCGCACCCATTTTACTTTTCCGTTTTCCTCACCGTAGCGAATCATCACCAGGCCGGCAGGGGCCTCCATGCGTACTTCCCCTTTCACCTTCGGTTTAATGAGGCCTTTTTCGATGGCGATGGTGATGGTGCCGATGGTACCATGACCACACATGGGCAGGCAACCACTGGTTTCTATAAACAAGACGGCTACATCATTGGCGGGATCATGCGGGGGGTACAGGATAGAACCACTCATCATATCATGCCCCCTCGGTTCAAACATCAGCCCTTTCCGGATCCAGTCATACTCTCTCAAAAAATGCTGCCTTTTTTCACTCATATCCGCACCCTGCAGTGTGGGGCCGCCTTTTGCCACCAGCCTCACCGGGTTGCCGCAGGTATGGGCATCTATACATTCAAAGTCAAATCCTGCCATTTTTCTATCTTTAATGATCCCAAAGGGATGCCATATAAAGCGTACAAGTTATGGAAACATACGGTAAAATATTGTTGATAGCGATGCCCATCTTTCTCGTGCTGGTGCTCCTGGAGAAATGGTACGGCTGGGCAAAGGGCCAGGATACGGTGCGGAATATGGATATGATTTCCAGCCTGGCGTCAGGTGTTACCAACGTCACCAAGGACGTATTGGGCCTCAGCATCACTATACTCTCCTATGAATGGCTGGTGAACCATATTGCCCTGTATTCCATTAAAGCCAGCTGGCTCACCTACGTAGTGGCATTCCTGGTGCTGGATTTTTCCAGCTACTGGACCCATCGATGGGCGCACAAGATCAATATTCTCTGGAACCGGCATATTGTGCATCACAGCAGTGAGGAATTCAACCTGGCCTGTGCATTGCGGCAGAGTATTTCTGTCTTCATCAACATTTTTACGTTTTTGCTGGTCCCCGCTGCATTATTGGGTGTTCCCGCACAGGTGATTGCCGTGGTTGCGCCCCTTCATTTATTTGCGCAATTCTGGTATCACACCCGGCACATCGGGCGGATGGGTTTTTTGGAAAAGATCATTGTAACGCCGTCTCACCACAGGGTGCACCATGCCATCAACCCAGAGTACCTTGATAAAAACCTTGCGGCTATCTTCATCTGGTGGGACAAGTGGTTTGGGACCTTTCAGGAGGAGATCGATGGCGTGCCGCCCGTATACGGCATCACCAGGCCGGTGTCTACCTGGAATCCTATCAAGATCAATTTCCAGCATTTATGGCTGCTGGTTAAAGATGCCTGGAGAACAAATTCCGTGAAAGACAAATTCCGCATATGGTTTATGCCCACAGGCTGGCGTCCTGCTGATGTGGAGGATCAATATCCGGTTCATAAGATCAGCAACGTATACCATTTTGAAAAGTATGACCCCAGGGCATCTTCAGCTCTGCACACCTGGTGTTGGGTACAGCTCATTGCGCTCCTGCTCTTCATCAGTTATTTTTTCGCCAACATCGCCACCATCGGTAAGCCGGAAATTTTCATCTACGGTGGATTTGTGTTCCTGTTTGTGTATGCCCTGACAGAACTGATGGACAGGCAACAGGGCACCTTGATTTGGGAAGCCCTGAAAATGGCTTTTGGGCTGTATGCCCTTTATCATTCCGGTTGGTTTGGCGCAGCCCGGCAATACCCTTGGGTGAATGGCATGCTGGCCATCTATTTTGTAGTCTCCTGGGCCGTCACGGCTTATTTCGTGTACAGGCATTATAGGGAGGACCAGTTGGTAGGGAGTAGTGTTTAGCTTAGTTTGCCATCTTCAATCCTCGGAATACCCAGCGGATTACCATTTTTCAATTCCTCCGGCAAAAGCGAATCAGGGAAGTTCTGAAAACTTAACGGCCTCACAAATCGCTTGATAGCGTCTGGGCCCACAGAACCAAACCTTGCATCAGTGGTAGCAGGGAACGGCCCGCCGTGTTGCATGCTCCAGCAGACTTCCACGCCGGTGGGAACACCATTCATGATCATCCGGCCGCATAATAAACTGATTTGATCTACCAGTGTATGGTGATCCAGCATATCCTGTTCAGTGGCCATCAGGCTGCAGGTAAGCTGGCCCTCCAGTTCTGCCGTCACATCGGCCATTTCCTTCTCGTTCTTGCAGCGGATCACCAGTGAGTAAGGGCCAAACACTTCCTGGTGCAACACAGGATTATTCAAGAAAGCCTGGCCATTGGCAGTAGCAATGGTAGGCACAGCATCCATATCCGAGGACACCGCCACAGTGGAAACGGAAACCACATCCACATCGGCTTGTGTTAGCGCATGCTCCCTTTTATCTTTGTATGCTTTGACGATACCCTGGTGTAACATCTTTCCGGGTGCAATGCCGGCAATGCGCATGCCCAGTTCCTCTATGAAGCTTTCGAGTTCCGGACTCTCCATGCCAATCACCAACCCAGGGTTGGTACAAAACTGGCCCACACCCAGGGTCACTGATCCGGCCAGTTGTTCAGCCAGAACCTTGTAGTCTGTAGCCAGTTTGCCTGGCAAAAGAAATACAGGGTTTACACTTCCCATTTCTGAAAACACAGGAATGGGCTCTTTGCGCTGCTGCGCCCAGTCGTACAATTGTTTTCCGCCGAGAAAAGATCCGGTGAAACCCACAGCCTTTGTTTTTTCATGCATGACCAATCCTTTACCCACCTCAAATGACAGCCCGTGAACATGCTGAAAAACACTCGCGGGCAAGCCCGCTTCTTTGACGGCTTCACTGATCAATGCAGCTACCATATCAGAAGTGCCAGGATGTGCCGGATGTGCTTTCACCACCACAGGACATCCTGCTGCCAATGCTGTTGCCGTATCTCCTCCCGCCGTAGAATAGGCAAAGGGGAAATTGGAAGCGCCAAATACCACCACAGGGCCCACGCCAATGTTCATCTTGCGGATGTCAGGACGGGGTGGTGTACGATCCGGCAATGCCGTATCAATTCTTGCGTCCAGGAAATGCCCCTGCACACAGGCATCTGCATAACTGTTCAGCTGAAACACCGTTCTGCCCCTTTCATTTTTTAACCGGGCCTCGGGCAGGTTGGTTTCCTGCATGGCTACACGGATCAGTTCATCCCCGCTGTTTTCCAGTTTTTGGGCGATGCTTTTCATCAATGCAGCACGCTCCCGGATGGAAACCTGTCTGTATACCATAAAAGCATCCCATGCTTGTTGCATGACTTCATCAATCCCTTCCCGTGAAATTTCTTTCTGCATAATGTCTTATTTACCAGGTTCCGAAAATTTTTCTGATGGGCTGTCCATTACCAATACCCAGTCTTGTTCCGTTCCCTGGGTAGGCGGCAGCAGTTCATGTATTCCCTTGCTGTAGGTGCCCGCGGAAATGGCCTTGCCGGTTCTTGGGTTGAACCACCATGCAACAAACTCACGGTCATGTATAAACGAGGAATTTATTTTTATTTTTTTTCCGATGGGCAGGTAGATCATCCCATACCGTCCTTTTTCATCCCTGAAAGCTGTGGCGTGGTTTTCTTTTTCGCCCTGTCCTTCTACCAGTATAGCGTCATCCGGAACCCGGTGCAGGGGATCCCTGGACCTGATCAGTCTGTGGAGGTAGCCCACCTGGTAGGCGCCGGGCCTGTTGAGGGCATCGGTCCAGTAACGGTCTGCATAATTGATCTTTTCCTCTCTTTCACTCCAGAATTGCCAAACCGCATGGTGGCCATAGGTTACGCCGCAGGCACCGGCGAAAACAGACCGGTAACATTGTTTTCTTACGTCATAATCCCGGTAGTATCCGTTTGCGGGATCCCATTTGGGCCAGGGATTCACGGGATGGTCTTCATAGTTAGGTTCCGAATCCAGTGTGGGCTTTGCCGGACTGAGAGAACGGTCACGCGCTATCCATTCCCAGATTGGCACGTCATGTCCGCCCCCATGTCCACTCTGGATCATGTTGATCTGCAGCCATGGTTCTGAGTGCATCTGCTGTGAAGTGGAATAAGCACCACCCCAGGTATGGAAGGTGATCAATGCCTGGTTGTTGGTAGCCTCAAGAATACCTTTAGCCATCTGTCGCCAGATCGGTCTCCAGTCCTGCGTGTCATTCAGCGCGGGTCTGTCGCCTCCCAGGATCCAGATGATATTCTTCGTTTGTGCATATCTGTTACCCAGGAACCTGCCGTACCGATACGCATTCTCCTCATTAAAAACCACAGGCCCTTCACCCCATAGCTTAGTTACTTTATCTCCCCATGTAGGTAAGAGGCCTATGACAAGGTTTTCTTTTTCGGCCTGCCGTAGTGTCCAGTCTACTAATTCAAAATAGGAAGGATTGGGTGCATCCGGATCCAGGCCCTTAAACGGCAGCTCACCATAGCGGTTGGGCTTTTTCAGTCCGTCAAATTCCGCCAGCACAACAGCCTGGATCAGGGAAAATCCTTTTTCACTCCTGTTGTGCAGGTAGCTGGCTATTTCTTCCCTGGTGAGTCTGTGAAAGAGTTCCCATCCGGTATCACCCAGCCAGAAGAACGGTGTGCCATCCTCATAGGCAAGATATCTGCCGTCTGGTGTCACCACAATCCTGCCACGTTGCATAACGGAAGGCTGTCCCTGTGTTTCATTAAGAACCAGGAAGGCCAGCAGCATACATGCGAGGAACCGGTGTACCATGAAGATGTAATGATTATAACTGGGGTCTGTTGGCCAACCCCCTGTTGATTACAGACATGATCTGTTCACGTTCTTTGCCTTCCAGTGCCAGACGGGGAGCGCGCACGTATTCAGAGCCGATGCCTGTGGCTGTAGCAGCAAGCTTGATGTATTGAACCAGTTTGGGATGGATGTCAAGTTCAAGCAAGGGCATAAACCATCGGTAAATGGCAGCGGCTTCTTCCAGTTTGCCGGCTTTCACAAGGTTGAAAATAGTGACGGTCTCTTTAGGGAAAGCGTCTACCAACCCAGCAACCCATCCATCAGCGCCCAGGCAGAGCTCTTCCATGGCAAGGGTATCCACACCACAGAGCAGCTTGAATCTTTTTCCAAAACGGTTGATCATCCTGGTAACGTTGGTTACGTCACGGGTGGATTCCTTCACCGCCGTGATATTGGGAGACGTAGTGAGGTCCTCAAACATATCCAGCGTCACTTCAATTTTATAATCCACGGGGTTGTTGTAAATCATGATGGGGAGGGGAGTGGATCCTGCGATGGTGGCAAAATAATGAACCGTTTCCCGGTGGTCTGATTTATAACGCATGGGCGGAAGGAGCATCAGGCCATCGGCCCCCCATTTCCCTGCAAGTTCAGCCTGGCGAAGTGCTTCCCTGGTAGCGCCTTCCGCAATGTTCAGGATCACCGGTACGCGGCCGGCAACGGATTCAATCGCAAATTTTACCAGTTTCTCTTTTTCTTCTGTAGTAAGTACACTGGCTTCGCCGAGGGTACCGCCCAATACAATACCTTCCACGCCGGCATCCAGCTGCGCTTGCAGGTTTTTGGCAAATAAGGGCAGATCCAGTTCATCATTAGCTGTAAAAGGAGTAAGCAGTGCAGGGAAAACGCCTTTCCATTCAAAATTTTTCATGCCTGTTGTTTAATTTATTAGCTGAGGGCAATAAAGGTAAGTTAATGAGGCAATTAATATACTGCGGAGACCGGCAGGAAATGAACTTTTCAACTGCTATCTTTATCATTCTCAAGGACACTGTGTACATGACGGATATTGCAGGCAAGTCTATACCAAGAGCGGATGAATGGCATCTGGTGGATCAATTGAAAAAAGGCGATGAGTCGGCTTTCAAATTGATCGTAGAGAGTCGTAAGGACCTGGTATACAACACCGCTATTGGTCTTCTCCAGAATGCAGAGGATGCTGAGGATATCACCCAGGAAGTGTTCGTGAAAGTCTTTGAATCCATTCACCAGTTCAAGGGAGAATCGGCATTTTCCACCTGGTTATACAAGATCGCAGTCACCAAGTCCCTGGAACTCATCAGGAGCCGCAAACGGAAAAAACGTTTCGCCTTTGTCACCAGCCTTTTCGGGGAAAACAATGAACCCCGCTATGACCCCGTTGATTTTGTGCACCCCGGGGTGCAAATGGATAACCGTGAGCGGGCAGCAAAACTTATGCAGGCAATTTCTCAATTGGTTGAAAACCAACGTGTTGCGTTTACATTGCATAAGATTGAAGGGGTGTCTTACCAGGAAATCGCGGAGATCATGGGGGTAACCATTTCCGCGGTGGAATCATTGATCCACAGGGCCAAAGCCAACCTGCGGAAAATATTGGAGGATTACTATAAAAATCAAGGGTAAGCACAATTTTTTTAAATTAACAGCATCAAATATGTACATGAAAAACAGGGAAGACATACAAAAAGAGGTGGATCTTACCTTGGGCAGCCTGGATGGGCTGACGAGGGCGGAAACGGCCCCATTTTTCTATACCCGCCTGAAAGCCAGGATGGCCAGGCAGGAAACGGGGGAATGGAACCGGTGGATGGGTTGGCTGGCCAGGCCTTCTGTATCCATGGGAATTCTTCTGCTGTTTCTCCTGTTGAATGGATACCTGGTGTTCAATTTGTATAACCAGCGGGAGGAGCAGGTTACTCCGGCAACGGATTATGTGGCACAACAGATCACTTATTTTGATACCAATACACCATGAGAGCTATTACCTCCAATAAATGGGTTCTGCTGCTGGTAGTATTCCTCGTTTTGTCAAACCTGGCCCTGGTGTTTTTTGCATTCTCCAATTCAAGCCCCAGGAAATCCAGGCAGGAAGACTGGCTGATAAAAGAATTGAACCTTACCGATGATCAGTCCAGGGCCTTTAAAGAAAAAAAGGAATCATTCATGGCTGCCATGAAGCCAAGGTGGGAGCAGGTAAATGTGCTGAAAGATAGCTTATACGGGCATTTGGGCGATGCGCAGCTTACGGATTCAACAGTGAATTATTACACCGCAAAATGGACGGAACAGACGCGGGAAAATGATATTCTGCTATTCCAGCATTTTCGTGAGCTCCGCAAGCAATGTACTGCTGATCAGCTTCCCCGCTATGACACCATCGTCACCAGGATGGTTACACGCCGCTACAAAAAATGATCAGTGCAAGGCCAGCACCGGTAGGTGGATATGTTCCGAAATACTTGAGGTTTCAGATCCCAGTAAGAAATGATCCAGCCAGCTGTGGCGATGGGGGATGGTTACCACCAGGTTACCACCATTATGCTGGATATACTGGTTGATCGTTTGCGGGATGGATGTATCGAAATCTACGGTAACAGGTTCTTTCCCAAAAATATTCTCAATAGTAGCCCTGGACAGGTTGTCTTCCGGAAGGGAGATATCAACTTTGTCCTGCACATGCAGAAAGGAGAGCGATCCACCTGTACGGTCCTGCAGTTCTTTCAGAAAGCCGCATTGGCGGGGCGTAAGCGGCTCACTATAGTCTGTACATACAATGATTTGCTGAAATCCGGTCCAGGAGAAGTCTCCGGGTATGGCAAGGGCGGGGCAGGGCGACTTCCGCAGCAGGCTTTGGGTTACCGTTCCGTAAAATAAACGGCCCAGTCCAGACTTCTGCTTATTGCCCAGGATGATGAGATCAATTTTTTGTTCCTCCGCGTAAGCAGCAATTTCCTGGAAATGGCCGCCGGAGGTTACGCGCACTTCCATATCATAATGGTAATCACCTTTATGATCATGGATAAACTTCCAGGTCCTTTCCTCAAAACTTTCCCTGATGCTGTTATACTCATATATAGCCGTGTCTGTTTCCGGAGACGCAGTAAAGGGAAGGTCAAAGACATGGATCACGTGCAGTTTGGCCATGAAATGTTTGTTCATGTCAAATGCAAATTTGATGGTATTGGCAGACGTATCTGAAAAATCAACCGGTATGAGGAATTGCAGCATATTCGGGGATTTCAGGAAAGGTATCAAAAAGCCGAAGAACTTGTCAAAATATTAACGAAAATGCCTGTGCCATTTTCTGGAAATTACGTCTACCTTTCTACAGTTATTTACAACATGAAAAATTATCTGACCGCACTCATTGTTAGCCTGGCCGCCATCATCTCCGTCTTCGTCATTTCCAACGCCTACAAGTATAAGTTCAAAGCCCAGGAAACGGTTTCCGTGGTGGGGTTGGCAGAAGTGGACTTTACCAGTGACCTGATTGTGTGGGAAGGTTCTTTCAGCAGGAAAAGTATGGACCTCCGGGAAGCATACAATGCTTTGAAGACAGATGAAAATGAGATCAGGGCCTATTTAAAATCCAAAGGCATTGCAGACAGTGCAATAATTTTCTCGGCGGTGGATATCCATAAAGAAACCAATACTATCTACGACAAAGCGGGCAACATTGCCGGAACTACATTTGCCGGCTATACCCTTACACAGAAAGTAAAGATTGAATCCATGGACATAGACCGGGTTGAAATCCTGTCCAGGGAAGTGACCGGGCTGATTGAGAAAGGTATTGAACTCAATTCTTCCACACCATTGTATTTCTATACCAAACTTGCCGGATTGAAAATGGACCTTCTGGCTAAAGCCTCCACAGACGCAAAAGAAAGGGCGGAGACCATTGCGAAGAGCGCAGGAACTTCCGTAGCAGGCTTACAGAAAGCCAGCATGGGCGTTTTCCAGATCACCGGTAAAAACAAGAATGAAGATTTCAGCTACGGCGGGTCATTCAACACAGAAGACAAATTTAAAACAGCGTCTGTAACCATCCGGATGGAATACCTGCTTCACTGATCCGGGGATGCATCAGTCAGCAGTCTGCGGGCCAGTTCCACCAATTCACTGAAGCGCTCAGGTTTGCGATAATATTTTTTTGCCCCTTTCCGGAGGCAAACAGCCTGGTAATGTGAAGAATCAGATGTGCTCCAGACCACTATGGGAATGCCACACCACCTGGGATCTTTTTTGACTGCATCCAGAAGATCTTCTCCATTTTGATCCGGCATATTGTAGTCCACGATCAGGAGCCGGGGTAGCTCGTCTCTCAGCTGTTGAAGAAAATGAATTGCTTCTTTGACAGATGAAGACGTTGCGAGGACAACTTCCGGATCAGCCATATGCATTGCCTCTGTCAGCAGTTGCTGATCATCCAGGTCATCGTCTGCAAGCAGGAATATTTTCTTCACTACTGCAATTTAACCAATCATGCTAAAGTTGGACGCCTGTGTTTGAATTACGGTCTTGATTGTTGGGCAGAGGCTGGAAAAAACGTATTTTAAGACCTGCATGGAAATACAGCATAAGAAAGCCTGGCGCAAAGAGAAGGCTGGTCATTCATTGCCAGAGGTGTACGCAACGGTCCATGTTCCGGAGCATGCTGGATTTTTCAGAAAGCTGCTGGCTTTTGCCGGACCGGGACTGATGGTGGCCGTAGGGTATATGGACCCCGGAAACTGGGCTACGGATATTGCCGGCGGTGCACAATTTGGATACACCCTTCTTTCCGTGATCCTGATCTCCAATCTTTTTGCCATCATCCTCCAGCATTTGTCGCTCAAACTGGGCGTAGTGGCTGAAAGAGACCTTGCCCAGGCCTGCAGGGACCATTTTAATCCTACCGTAAGCATCCTGTTATGGGTTCTATGTGAAATTGCGATCGCGGCTTGTGATCTTGCCGAAGTCATCGGATCTGCCATCGCCCTGAATATACTGTTTGATATACCCCTGGTTTGGGGTGTTTTGATCACCGGTCTTGATGTGCTGATCATTCTGTTCTTCCAGTACAAAGGGTTCAGGTTGATTGAAAGTATTGTGGCCGGACTCATCATCATCATCCTACTGTGCTTTGTTTTTGAACTGCTGCGCTCGCAGCCTGCCCTGGCGCCCATGCTGAAAGGCCTGGTACCGGATGCACAGATAGTGAAAGATCCGGGAATGCTTTATCTGGCTATTGGAATTTTAGGTGCTACCGTGATGCCCCACAATCTTTATCTGCATTCTGCTATTGTGCAAACCAGGGACTATAAACGAGACCTGCCTGGTAAGAAAACAGCACTGCGGTTTGCAACCATTGACAGCACAGTGTCCCTTTTGCTTGCATTTTTTATCAACGGCGCGATCCTGGTAGTTTCCGCAGCCACCTTTCATCATACGGGTCACCGTGATGTAGCAGATATCACGGATGCCCATGCCCTCCTTACGCCTTTGCTGGGAACCACCCTGGCCAGCACCCTTTTTGCGGTGGCCTTGCTGGCTTCAGGCCAGAACTCCACCCTTACCGGAACCCTGGCGGGGCAGATAGTCATGGAAGGATTTTTGCATATTCGGCTGAAGCCCTGGCTGAGAAGACTGGTCACCAGGTTGATCGCCATCATTCCGGCATTTTTGGTCACCGCTTTTTACGGGGAAAAAGGCACTACCAGTTTGTTGGTATTGAGCCAGGTTGTTTTGTCGATGCAACTGAGTTTTGCCGTAGTTCCCCTGGTTATGTTCACCGGAAGCCGGGTAAAAATGGGTGAATTTGTGAACAAGCCCTGGCTAACCATACTGGCCTGGGTAATCAGCGGGATCATCATCGTATTAAACGGCTACCTCCTGTACCAAACCCTATTTACTTAATCCTCCATTACCGCATTCCCGCATTACCACATTACCGCATTAAAAAAGCCCCGCCATAAGCGGGGCCTTTTTTCTGTAGCCCGTACGAGAATCGAACTCGTGATTCCTCCGTGAAAGAGAGGCGTCTTAACCCCTTGACCAACGGGCCATTTGTTTTTGGGGAGTGCAAAGATATACACGGGAGAAATTACCGCAAAATTTTTTTACACGCCATTACCGCATTACCACATTGCCACATTCTCACATTATCACCGTATCTTGGTGCTCCATTTTTAACCATTAAGTATCTGAAATGAGTACAGTTAAAGTTGCAATTAACGGATTTGGCAGGATCGGGCGCCTGGTTTACAGGCAGATTTATAACATGAAGGGGATCGATGTAGTGGCAATCAATGACCTGACCAGTCCCAAAGTACTTGCACATCTCTTAAAATACGATACAGCGCAAGGCCGCTTTGATGCAGAAGTTTCTGCCACGGATAGTTCCATTGTTGTGAATGGCGATGAGGTGAAAATCTACGCACAGAAAGATCCCGCGCAGATCCCCTGGGGTTCACACCAGGTGGATGTGGTACTGGAGTGTACCGGTTTCTTTACAGATAAGGACAAAGCAGCGGCCCATATTACTGCCGGTGCCCGCAAGGTGGTGATCTCCGCACCAGCAACCGGTGATCTCAAAACAATTGTTTTCAATGTAAACCATGACACACTGGATGGATCAGAAACCATCATCAGCTGTGCATCCTGTACCACCAATTGCCTCGCGCCCATGGCCAAGGTACTGGAAGACAACTATGTCATCGTTGGCGGACTCATGACTACGGTTCACGCGTATACCAATGACCAGAATACGCAGGACGCACCGCATCCTAAGGGAGACCTCAGGCGTGCAAGGGCTGCTGCGCAGAACATCGTTCCCAACAGTACGGGTGCAGCAAAAGCCATTGGACTGGTTTTACCCAGCCTGAAAGGCAAACTGGATGGCACGGCACAACGGGTACCCACCCTTACCGGGTCATTGACTGAGCTCACTACGGTGCTGGGTAAGAAGGTGACTGCAGATGAAGTGAATGCAGCCATGAAAGCAGCGGCCAATGAAAGTTTTGGATATACTACTGATGAGATCGTAAGTGCTGACGTGGTAGGTATGCATTACGGCTCGCTGTTTGATGCCACGCAAACCAAGGTACTCACGGTAGGAGATACCCAACTGGTGAAGACGGTGAGCTGGTATGACAATGAAATGAGCTATGTAAGCCAGCTGGTACGTACCGTTGATTACTTTGCAAGGCTGATCAGCAAATAATTCTTCATAACAGGTATTGGTTATTGTGGAATTGGTCATTCAATAACCAATACCCAATAACCAATACTTTTTATGTCTACCTTTTCCTCGCACAATTTTGCCGGGCAGAAAGCCCTGATCCGCGTTGACTTCAACGTTCCGCTGGACAGTAATTTTTCCATCACAGATGATACGCGCATGCGTGCTGCCCTGCCCACCCTTGAAAAGATCCTGGGTGATGGGGGTGCGGTAATCCTGATGAGCCATCTCGGAAGGCCTAAAGACGGGCCTACGGATAAATATTCCCTGAAGCACCTGTTACCGCATTTACAAGAACTGCTCGGTGGCAGAAATGTACAATTTGCCGATGATTGCATCGGGGACCAGGCTGTTCAGAAAGCCGCGGCCCTTCAGCCAGGAGAGGTCCTGCTGCTGGAGAACCTGCGTTTTTACAAAGAAGAAGAGAAAGGGGACAAGGCATTTGCCACCAAACTTGCCCGGCTGGGTGATGTTTATGTGAACGATGCATTTGGTACGGCCCATCGTGCCCATGCTTCCACGGCCATCATTGCCGATGAATTTCCCGCCGGTAAGAAAATGTTCGGCCTCCTCATGGAAGGGGAAGTAGCCAGTGCAGAAAAAGTGCTGCACAGTGGGGCAAAGCCCTTCACCGCCATCATTGGAGGTGCCAAGGTCTCTGATAAGATCCTGATTTTGGAGAATCTTCTCGAAAAAGCTACGGACATCATCATTGGTGGGGGAATGGCCTATACATTCATGAAAGCCATGGGTGGGCATATCGGGAATTCCCTTTGTGAAGAGGAGCGGCTGGAAACCGCAAAATCTCTCCTGGCTAAGGCGGAGGAAAAAGGTGTTCGCATCCACCTGCCGCCGGATTCTATCATTGCAGACAAGTTTGATGCCCAGGCCAACACCTCCGTTGCACCTTCAAACCAGATCCCGGAAGGATGGATGGGTTTGGATATTGGTGAGATGGCATGCAACCAATTCGCCAATGTACTGCATCAGTCTAAATTGATATTGTGGAATGGGCCGATGGGGGTTTTTGAAATGGAGAAGTTCCAACATGGGACAAAGGCCATTGCCAAAGCCGTTACTGAAGCCACAGAAAAAGGAGCGTTCAGCCTGGTGGGCGGGGGCGATAGTGTGGCGGCCGTGAACCAGTTTGGATATACAGACAAGGTAAGCTATGTGTCAACGGGTGGTGGAGCCATGCTGGAGTATTTTGAAGGGAAGGAACTGCCGGGTATCGCTGCAATAAAATAAACTTGACACATAGTTTATACAGGTGGTAACACCAGATCAGTGATTGAACATTAACTTAGGCATACTAAACACATCAAAATGAAGAATATAGGTCTTATCGTTGTTCTTGGATTGATCCTTCTGCTGGGCGGTTGTGGCTGCAGCGGATATAACAACATGGTTAAACTTGACCAGGACGTCAAGGGAAAATGGGGTAACGTACAAAGTGAATACCAGCGCAGGGCAGACCTGATCCCCAACCTGGTGAATACCGTGAAGGGTGCGGCAAACTTTGAGCAGGAAACCCTCACCAAAGTCATTGAGGCCAGGGCAAAGGCAACGCAAACTACTATTGACCCGGCAAACCTCACTCCGGAGAATATACAGAAGTTCCAACAGGCACAGGGAGAGCTGTCCGGCGCGTTGAGCAGGCTGCTGGTTACCGTGGAAAAATATCCAGAGCTGAAGGCCAATGCCAATTTCACCGCCTTGCAGACCCAGCTGGAAGGAACCGAGAACCGGATCAAGGTTGCCCGTAATGATTTCAATAGTTCTGTTCAGGGATATAACACAGCAGTGAAGACCTTCCCCAATAACATTTTCGCCAACATGTTTGGCTTTAAGGAGAAAGGCTTCTTTGCTTCTGATCCCGGTGCAGACAAAGCGCCTACCGTTAACTTCGGAAACTAAACCATAGCTTTTGGGACTATTTTCATTTCAAGAGCATAAGGCGTTGTTCACTGAACCGGAGAAAACGGCCATTGTTGCGGCCATCCGGGAAGAAGAACAACGCACCAGCGGCGAGATCAGGGTCTACGTAGAAAGTAAATGCAAATACGTAGACCCTGTGGATCGCGCAAGGGAGGTTTTCTTTAAACTGGAGATGGAGCAAACGGAACATCGCAATGGCGTACTGATCTACATCGCTCATCAGCACCGGCAACTGGCGGTCTTTGGGGATGAGGGTATATACAAGGCGCTGGGAAACGAGTACTGGAACCAAGAAGTGCATACCATGCTGAAAGCCTTTAATGCAAACCATTTTGCTGAAGGCATCATCACCATCATCAGGGATATTGGCAAGGCCCTGCATGAGAAATTTCCTTACGAACGTGCTACAGATAAGAATGAATTGCCAGACGATATCGTATTTGGTCATTGATGAAAAAAATTCTGTTATCCATCGGTTTACTGCTGTCTCTTTTTGCCCACGCGCAAATTGAGAAAGCCATTCCTCAGCCGCCCAATCCACCCCGGCTGGTGACGGACCAGACCGGTACGCTCACGCGGGACCAGATGGAGGCTTTGGAGCGGAAACTGGTGGCATATGATGATAGCACGTCTAACCAGATCGCCGTTGTGATCATTCCCACCACCGGTGATTATGATATTTCCGACTATGCGTTTGCGTTAGGAAGGTCCTGGGGAGTGGGCAACAAGAAAAATAACAACGGCGTAGTGGTACTGGTGGCAAAGAACGACCGGAAGGTGTTTATTGCGCCAGGATATGGCCTGGAAGGCGCTATCCCAGACATCACAGCCAAACAGATCATAGACAATGATATCCTGCCCAATTTCAAGGGGAATGATTTCTACCGGGGCCTTGATGAAGGAACCGATGCCCTGATGGCTGCGGCGAGAGGGGAATATAAGGCACCTCCCGGCTATGCCAACCGGGGTGAACGCGAAGGGGGAGTACCTGTGTTGCTGATCATCATTATCATCATCGTGATCATTATGATCATCAGCAGGGGCGGAGGCAGGGGAGGATCTTTCATGAGCAGGCGCGGCTACCGTGATTTCCGCGGTCCACCCATCATTTGGTTTCCCTCAGGCGGAGGCAGCAGTGGCGGCGGCTTTGGCGGCGGTGGCGGAGGAGGTTTCGGCGGCTTCGGCGGCGGCGGCTTTGGCGGCGGTGGCGCCGGCGGCAGCTGGTAACTAACAACTGGCAACTAACAATTAGCAACTAACAATTGGCACTAGAAATTAAACTTTAGTTACTAGTGCCAATTGCTATTTGCCAATTGTTAATTGTAAATTCCTAATTTTATATATGCGGATCCTGATCCTATTTATACTCCTGGTATTGCCGGCCCGGATGCTCGCGCAGCACAACCATTTCATCTACATACAGGGTGAAAATCAACAACTGTTTTATATCAAAAAAGGCGGGGAAGTCATTTCTTCCTCCAATACGGGTTTCCTGATCCTGC
>JBGAJG010000004.1:405000-406320 GCA_044225015.1 Chitinophagaceae bacterium
AGGGCGACTAGTCAGTGGGGGCAGACGCGAAACTTTGTGATCTATCCATGGGCAGGTTGAAGTTCTGGTAACACAGAATGGAGGACCGAACTCATTAACGTTGAAAAGTTATGGGATGACCTGTGGATAGGGGTGAAAGGCCAATCAAACTGAGAGATAGCTCGTTCTCCCCGAAATGTTTTTAGGAACAGCCTTGGATATAGACGTCTGATAGAGGTAGAGCTACTGATTGGGCTAGGGGGCTTCACCGCCTACCAAACCCTGACAAACTCCGAATGCTATCAGATATCTCCAGGAGTGAGGCTGCGGGCGCTAAGGTCCGTGGCCGAGAGGGAAATAACCCAGACTAGCAACTAAGGTCCCTAATACACAGTTAAGTTGATCAAACGAGGTGGGATTTCTATAACAGCCAGGATGTTGGCTTGGAAGCAGCCATTCATTTAAAGAGTGCGTAACAGCTCACTGGTCGAGAGATCCTGCACGGAAAATAATCGGGCATCAAACTGTGAACCGAAGTTCTAGACTCTAGCTTGCTAGAGTGGTAGGGGAGCATTCTGAACTGCTGCGAAGGTGTGTGGCGACGCATGCTGGAGCGTTCAGAAAAGAAAATGTAGGTATAAGTAACGATAAATAAGGTGAAAAACCTTATCGCCGTAAGTCTAAGGTTTCCTGATCAACGTTAATCGGATCAGGGTTAGTCTGGTCCTTAGGCAAACCCGAAAGGGGTAGCTGATGGAAAGCTGGTTAATATTCCAGCACCTGCTGCAATTTCGATGGGGTGACGGGGTAGTGAAAGGACTGCGTGACCACGGATGTTCACGTTAAAGGGTGTAGTTATATTTTTTGTAGGTAAATCCGCAGAGAATGGCGAACCTGATAGTACAGCAATGCTTCGGCTGCGCTGATAATGTCCCTAATCAAACCCCCGAGAAAAACCTCTAAGGCTAGGTTGTAGCAGCCAGTACCGCAAACCGACACAGGTAGACGGGATGAATATTCTCAGGCGCTCGGGTGAGCCGTGGAGAAGGAACTAGGCAAATTGACGCTGTAACTTCGGGATAAAGCGTACCCACTTCTGGTGGGTCTCAGTAAAATGGTCCAACCAACTGTTTAACAAAAACACAGGGCCCTGCAAAATCGAAAGATGACGTATAGAGCCTGATACCTGCCCGGTGCTGGAAGGTTAAGGAAGGATGTTCGGCGCAAGCCAAAGCTTCTGACTGAAGCCCCAGTAAACGGCGGCCGTAACTATAACGGTCCTAAGGTAGCGAAATTCCTTGTCGGGTAAGTTCCGACCTGCACGAATGGTCTAATGAGTTG